>NZ_JBZVDY010000002.1:0-597075 GCF_058408345.1 Plantibacter sp. MDV22-iso1 | reverse complement strand
CAGGCGGCGGGTGAGGTGGACGTCGACGGTGTCGCCGATGTCCTTGCCGAGGCGCTTCCGGAGCTTCGCACTGATGGACAGCATGTGACCACCGGAGCCGGTCGGCATGAGGCCGACGTTCGGGAGCTCGACACCGTCGACGATCGCGTCGACGCGGACGGATTTGCCGGTGCCGAAGAACTCGGCTGAGCCGGGCATCTCCACGCAGGACCAGACGTCGCCCTTCACATCGACGCCGATCGGCGTGGTGAAGCGGTGGTCGAGCTCGGTCGGTTCGATGGCCATCGGTGGCGCCCCTCGTCGGTCGTGGTCGGCGTGGCCATTGTCGCGGCTGAGTCCGACCCGTGGCAAGGGCGGGACCGTCCCCGTTCCCGCTCTTCGACAGGCTTAGGGACCGCGTTTCCTACCCCGCTCCCGCCCTTCGACAGGCTTAGGGCCCGCTTGTCGAGGGCCCCCGGAAGCACTCGGCCCCTCGGCAGGCTCGCGAGGAGCACTGCCGAGGGGCCGGGAACCTCAGTTCTGGGGGAAGCCGAGGTTGATGCCGCCGTGGGAGGGGTCGAGCCAGCGGGCGGTGATGGCCTTCTGCTGGGTGAAGAACCGGACGCCCTCGGCGCCGTGGGCCTTGGTGTCGCCGAAGAGCGAGTCCTTCCACCCGCCGAAGGAGAACGTCGCGACCGGCACGGGGATGGGCACGTTGATGCCGATCATCCCGACCTGGATCTCGTTCTGGAACCGCCGGGCGGCGCCGCCGTCGTTGGTGAAGATCGCGGTCCCGTTGCCGAACGCACCGCCGTTGATCAGCGCGACGCCCTCTTCGTAGGACTGCACGCGCACGACCGCGAGGACGGGTCCGAAGATCTCCTCCGTGTACACCTTCGACGTCGTCGGGACGTTGTCGATGAGGGTCGGGCCGAGCCAGAACCCGTTCGGGTCGCCGTCGATGGGGGTGTTGCGGCCGTCGACGACGATCGTCGCACCATCCTGTTCGGCGATGTCGAGGTAGGAGGCGACCTTGTCGCGGTGCACCTTCGTCACGAGCGGTCCCATGTCGCAGTTCCGACGGCCGTCACCGATCCGCAAGGTGGCTGCACGCTCGGCGATCTTGGCGATGAGTTCGTCCGCGACGGGCTCGACGACCACGACCACCGAGATCGCCATGCAGCGCTCGCCCGCGGATCCGAAGCCGGCGTTGATCGCGGAGTCCGCGACGAGGTCGAGGTCGGCGTCGGGCAGGACCAGCATGTGGTTCTTCGCCCCGCCGAGCGCCTGGACCCGCTTGCCGTGCGCGGTGCCGGTCTCGTACACGTACTTCGCGATCGGGGTGGAACCCACGAAGGAGATGGCGCGGACGTCGGGGTGGGTGAGGAGCCCGTCGACGGCCTCCTTGTCACCGTTCAGCACCGTGAACACGCCGTCGGGGAGCCCGGCTTCCTTCCAGAGCTCCGCGAGCCAGATCGCCGCGGACGGGTCCTTCTCACTCGGCTTCAACACGACCGTGTTCCCGGCCGCGATCGCGATCGGGAAGAACCACATCGGCACCATCGCGGGGAAGTTGAACGGCGAGATGATGCCGACGACCCCGAGCGGCTGCTTCGTGGAGTACACGTCGACGCCGGTGGAGACCTGCTCGGAGAACTCGCCCTTGAGGTGGTGCGCGAGGCCGGTCGCGAACTCCACGACCTCCTGCCCGCGCGTGATCTCACCCAGCGCATCCGAGACGACCTTGCCGTGCTCCGCCGTGATGATCTCCGCCAGCTCGCCCTTCTTCGCCTCGAGCAGCTCACGGAACTTGAAGACGATCTGCTGACGCTTCGCGAGCGGCAGGTCGCGCCAGGCGGGGAAGGCGGCAGCGGCGGATGCGACGGCGCGGTCGATCTCCGACTGGTCTGCGAGCGCGACGTGCTTCGTCGCGACACCGAGCGCGGGGTCGTAGACCGGGGCGGTGCGGCCGGAGGTGGACGGGGCCTCGGCTCCGTCGATCCAGTGCGGGACGACCGGCAGCGTGCCGGCGTCGGTGGTGGTGCTCGTGGCGGTGGTGGTCATGCGGATGGCTCCTGGGCGTCGTGGGGTGCAGGGGTGCTTGGTGTTGGTCGTGCCGCGGCGGACGGGGCCGGGGTCGGGAGTCCCGACACCGAGTCCCAGAACGGGTCCGGCTCGCCGCTCATGCGCGCAGCTCCCCGAGGGCGGCGTCGATGATGGCGACACCCGAGGCGACCTCGTCGGCGGTCACGACAGCGGGCGGGACGACGTGGATGCGGTTCTCGCTGATGAACGGCAGGAGGCCGGCCTCGAGCAGGGACGTCTTGAACCGACCCATCGCCGCCGCATCGAGTGGTGCGCGGGTGTCGCGGTCCTCGACGAGCTCGACCGCCCAGAACACGCCGCTGCCGCGGACCTCGCCGATGAGCTCGTGGCGCTCGGCGAGGGAGCGGAGCGCGGGCCCGATGTGGTCGGCGCCGATCGCCTTGGCATGTTCGACGACGCCTTCCTCGGCCATGGCGGTGAGCGTCGCGACGACACTCGCGGCGGCGAGCGGGTGGCCGGAGTATGTGAGTCCGCCAGGGAACACCTGCTCGTCGAAGACGCGGGCGATGTGCTCGGAGACGATGACGCCACCGAGCGGCACGTAGCCGGAGTTGACGCCCTTCGCGAAGGTGATGAGGTCGGGTCGCACGTCGAACGCGTCGAACGCGAACCACTCACCGGTGCGGGCGAAGCCGGCCATGACCTCGTCGAGGATGAGCATGATGCCGTAGCGGTCCGCGATCGCGCGGACCCCCGCGAGGTAGCCGGGTGGCGGCGTCAGGATGCCGGCGGTGCCGGGGACGGTCTCGAGGAGGATCGCGGCGATCGAGCCGGGACCCTCGGCCTGGACGGTGCGCTCGAGGTGACGGAGAGCGCGCTCCGACTCCTCCTCCGGCGTCGTGGCCCAGAACTCGGTGCGGTAGAGGTAGGGGCCGAACACGTGCACGTGACCGCGCGCGTATTCGTTGGGGATGCGGCGCCAGTCGCCCGTCGCGACGATGGCCGCGCCCGTGTTGCCGTGGTACGAGCGGTAGGTCGAGATGACCTTGTCCCGGCCGGTGGCGATGCGTGCCATGCGGATCGCGTTCTCGTTCGCGTCGGCGCCGCCGTTGGTGAAGAAGACCTTCTCGAAGCCCTCGGGCGCACGCTCGAGGATGAGACGAGCAGCCTCGGCACGGGTCGCGTTCGCCGCGGCGGGCGCGATCGTCGTGAGCTGCGCCGCCTGCTCCTGGATCGCCGCGACGACCTTCGGGTGCTGGTACCCGAGGTTCACGTTGACGAGCTGGCTGGAGAAGTCGAGGTAGTGGCGTCCGTCGTGGTCCCACACGGTGCTGCCGAGGCCGCCCGCGATGGGGAGCGGCTTGAGCGTGCTCTGGGCGGACCAGGAGTGCAGGACGCGCTGGGTGTCGGCGTCGCGGACGCCGGCGTTGTCGAGGCCGGAGAGGAAGTCATTGATCACTCCTGCAGCCTGGCAATCGACGTGGCCGATGTACATGGCGGGATCAGTGGTAGCTTCGGCACATGTCCACCACTTCGGTGATCGCTGGCGAGGTCGGCCGTGCGTCGTCGAACGTGTCCCTGCGTACGCTCATGGCCGAGCCGGTGTTCAAGCTCGGCCTCGTCGTCGCGGGTGACGCCGACGTCCTCGACCGCGACATCGCCTGGGTGCACAGCTCCGACCTCGGCGACCCGACACCCTGGCTGGAGCCCGGCCAGCTGCTCCTCACCGACGGCATGCAGTTCACCGGTGAGATGAGCGACGAGCTCGCCGACCGCCGCGCCGACGAGTACGTCCGCCGCCTCTCCGCCCGGGGTGTGCTCGCGCTCGGGTTCGCCACCGGGATCATCCACGCCGACATCCCGCAGCGGCTCGTCGACGCCTGCGATCGACACGGGTTCACCCTGCTCGAGGTGGGGGAGCGGACGCCGTTCATCGGCATCATCCGGTTCGTCGCCGACGCGGTCGCCGCCGCACGCGTGGCGTCGCTCGAGTGGTCGCTCGCCGCCCAGCGCGCGGTCGCGAGGGCCGCGCTCCGACCCGACGGCCTGACCGCGATCCTCGCGGAGCTGGGGCAGCAGCTCGGTTGCTGGGTCGCGCTGTACGACGCGCTCGGCAACCGGGTCACCACGAGGACGCGCGAGCCGGTGCCGGAGGGTGTGGAGGCCGCCGTCGCCGAGGTGCTGCGGCGCGGGTCGCGGGCCGGACTGCACCTCGCGGACGGAGCGGAGGGCGCGACGCTGCTGACGCTCGGCCGCCGAGGCGAGCTGCGGGGCATCCTCGCGGTCGGGTCCAGTGTGCCGCTCGACCACGCCGAGCACGACCTCGTCTCCAGTGTCATCGGCCTCGCGAGCATCGCCCTCGAGCAGCACAGCGCCCTCGACCTCGCACGCCGGCAGCTGCGCTCCGGGCTCCTCGAGCTGCTGCTCTCCGGCGACCGCGCGGTCGCCGAGCGCACCGCCCAGCGGCTCTGGGGGCCGCTGCCGCCCGACCCGATCCGCGTCGCCGTGGTCGACATCCCCGAGGGTGAGCTGGGCTTCCTCTCGGAACTCGACGTGCAGGCCGCGGCGCATGGCGGCAAGCTGTTCTTCGCCGAGCAGGACGAACGGATCGTCATCGTGTCGAGCGACGCGGACACCGGACTCTGGGACGCCGTCGTCGGTCGCCACGGGCTGTCGGGCGGGGTGTCGGCGAGGACGAGCTGGGAGCGGTTGCGGGACGGGCTGGCCGAGGCCGAGCGGGCGCGCGCATCGGCGGGGGAGACGCCGCGACTCGTGCGATACGAGGCGCTCGCCGAGCAGGGGTTGCTCGGGTTGCTGAGTGCGTCGGGCGGGGAGGTGCTGGCGAACCGGCTGCTCGAGCCGCTGGGCGGGCTCGGCGCTGAGGCTCGTGCGGTCCACGTGACCACGGCTCGGGTGTGGTTGGAGGCCAACTGCGTCACCGATCAGGCGGCTGGCCGCCTCGGGATCCACCGGCAGACCCTCCGAGCGCGCATCGGCACGCTGGAGTCGCTGCTCGACCTCGACCTCTCCCGCTTCGGCGACCGAGCCGAGCTGTGGAGCGCCCTCCAGCTCGCCGACGGCTGACGGATTCGCGCGTCGTGCACCCTCGTTCCCAGATTCACCCCTTCGGTCCCTGAGCTTGTCGAAGGGCGGTGGTCATCGGGGCGGGACTGCACTTCGACAGGCTCAGTGACCGGATGGGGCTCAGTGACCGGGGAGGTTCTCGGTGGGGACTGCCGATCGACGAGCGTCAGTGCACGAGCTGGCTCACACGTTGCACCGAGACCCCGAAGACGGCCGCGGCGTCGCTCTGGCTGGCTCCCTTGGCGATGAGGCTCAGGACGGCCTCGCGGCGCTTGCGCGCTGCCTCGCGCACCTGCTGGCGTGCCTGCTCTTCAAGGGTGTTGGATTCGCCCCAGAGGCCGACCGCCTCATCCCGGACCGTCACAACGACGTCCGCGTGGTAGTCATCGAGATCGAGCCACAGGGCCGCGACGTCGCGGGCAGCTGCAGCGATGTCCTTGAACCTCTTCGCTGAGCCCATGGCGACGATCCGGTGTCCCGCGCCTCGGGGGGAGTCGGTGGTGAGCGAGGGGATCTCGAACGTCCACCACTTGCCGTCGAGGTAGGTCACCACGTCGAGCGTCTGGGTCACGGTTGCTGCGGTCATTCGCGGGCCTCCTGATTGTCTGTCGGCGCGGTCGAGCGGTGCGGTGCGCTACTTCCACCCGCTCGGCGCATCCGGGAACATCTCGATGAGCTGCTTCACGATTCCGGCCGACACCTCGTGATGTGGAATCGTCAGATACTCGCGCCCGTTCTCCGGATTGCCCCATTTCTCGTGGGAACCCTTCTGCTGCCGGAACAGCACCCAGCCTTTCGAGCTGAGGAACCTCACCACATCGCGGTACTTCTGTGGCCTCGGCATAATTCTACTCAAGCCCCCCATTGATTTCAAGATGAAGAGGGGGCTAGATATTTGAAGCCGCTGACGCAACTCGACCGTGCCCCAGACTGACGAGCCTCGCCCTCCTCGAAAGGCTAGCTCGCGACGTCATCGCACCTGGTCGGGTGCGCGCGCCCTGTGGACAACGGGAGTGATGCACGCCCTGTGGGGGACGTTCGGCCACCGAGCGCAGCTCGGCCACCGAGTTTGTCGAGGTGCGTACGAGGCACTTCGACAAGCTCAGTGGCCGGAAAGCGTTCCGCGGGTGAGGAGCGCGGTGAGCGGGTGCACCGTGTCCCGGTCCTCGCGCGCACCCCATCCCGGTCCCTGAGCTTGTCGAAGGGCGGTCGACATGGGGCGGGACCGCACTTCGACAGGCTCAGTGACCGGACGGGGGCGTCTGTGGCCGGGGCCGAAGCACCTACGCGATGCGGATGAGCTTCTTGTTGACGAACTCGTCCATCGCGGGCTTGCCCATCTCGCGGCCGGTGCCGGAGCGCTTCACGCCGCCGAAGGGCAGCTCCGCCGCGTCGCCGAGCACGAGGTTGATCCACACCATGCCGGCGTCGATCCCGTCCGCGACCCGCAGCGCCTGCTCCTGGTCGGTCGTGTACACGTAGGAGCCGAGGCCGAACGGGGTGTCGTTCGCGAGGCGCACGGCCTCCTCCTCGGACGCGACCCGGTAGAGCGCCGCGACGGGGCCGAAGAACTCCTCGTGGAACGCGTCCATCTCGGGCGTCACGTCGGTGAGCACGGCCGGCGGGAAGAAGTTCCCCGACGGCTCGCCGGATGCCAGGATCGTCGCGCCCTGTGCCTTCGCACGTCCCAGCTGTTCGCCGAGTCGCTCGGTCGCGGCGGCCGACGACAGCGGGCCGAGCTGGGTGCTCTCCGCCATCGGGTCGGCCGGTGCGTTCGCCGTGAAGACCTCGGTGAACTTCGCGGCGAAGTCGTCGAACAGCTCGTCGATGATGATGAACCGCTTGGCGGCGTTGCAGGACTGCCCGTTGTTGTCGATGCGGGCGTTGACGGCGTCCTGGACGGCGGCGTCGAGGTCGTCGGTCGACAGCAGGATGAACGGGTCGGACCCGCCGAGCTCGAGCACGACCTTCTTGAGGTGCTTGCCGGCCAGCTCGGCGACCGCGGAACCGGCGCGCTCCGAACCGGTGACCGAGACGCCCTGCACGCGCGGGTCGGCGATGACCGTCGCGATCTGGTCGTTCGTCGCGAAGATGTTCACGTACACGGAATCGTGGGCGCCCAGCTCGGCTTCGGCGTCGTCGAAGATCTGCGCGATCGCCAGCGCCGACTCGGGGCACTGCGGGGCGTGCTTGAGGAGGATGGTGTTGCCGTTGACCACGTTCGGGCCGACGAACCGCGCCACCTGGTAGTACGGGAAGTTCCACGGCATGATGCCGAGCAGCACCCCGAGCGACGCACGACGGATGAACGCCGAACCGGTGCCGTCGGACAGCTCGATCGGCTCGTCGGCGGAGAAGGCCTCGCCGTTGTCGGCGTAGTACTGGTAGATCGCGGCGGCGAAGTCGACCTCGCCGAGCGCCTGCTCGTACGTCTTGCCCATCTCGCGGACGGCGATCTCGGCCAGCTGCTCACGGCGCTCCGTGTGGAGGGCGGCGACGCGGGCGATGAGTGCGGCGCGGTCGGCGACGGGAGCGCGACGCGACCACTCCTCGTGGGCGGCGGACGCGGCGGTGATCGCCTGCTGCAGCTCCTCGTCCGTGATCGTCGGGTAGTCGCGGAGAGTCTCTCCGGTCGCGGGGTTGACGACGGCGTAGTCGCTCACTGGTGTGCTCCTTTGTCTGAGGTGCTGCTGGTGCGGTGCGGTGTCCGTTGCCGGCCGATGCGAGCTGTGCGGGTTCGACGTGAGCGGGACCACCACCTGCACCGTATCGAACCACGCTCCGCCTGTCATGGGTTGGACGGCGGCTCCTGCGTCGAAACCCGGCTCAGGAGTCGAAGCCCAGCCCGACGGCGTCCATCGTGCGGAGCCAGAGCCCGCGCTTGCCCTCGTTGCGGTCGGCCCGGGCCATCTCCGACAGTGAGATGCGCGCGCCGATGAACGCGAGTGGGTCGGGCGGGAACGGCGTCGGCTTCTTCTGGACGAAGTCCATCGTCGTGCGCTCGGTCGGCGTCCCGGAGAGGAGGTCGAGCATGACGTTCGCGCCGTACCGCGTCGCACCGACGCCGAGCCCGGTGAACCCGGCCGCGTGGGCGACCTTGCCGCCGTGCGCGGTCTCGAAGAAGGAGAAGAACCGCCCGCAGGTGTCGATCGCGCCGCCCCACTTGTGGGAGAAGCCGAGGTCGGCGAGCTGCGGGTAGGTGTGGGCGAAGTGGGCGGCGAGCTTGAGGAAGGACTCCTCGCGCTGGTCGAACCGCGGCTCGACGCGCCCGCCGTAGTTGTAGACCGCGTCGTAGCCGCCGTAGAGGATACGGGTCGACCCGTTCGCGTCGGTCGTGAGCCGCGAGTAGTGGAAGCGGTTGTCGAGGTCGGAGATGCCCTGCCGACCCTGCCAACCCAGGCTCTCGAGCTGCTCTGCGGAGAGCGGGTTCGTCATGAGCGCGTAGTCGTAGACCGGCACCGTGTACTTCCGGGCACTCGGGATGAGGGCCTTGAAGACGTTGGTGCCGAGGGCGACGTGCTTCGCGACGACCGAGCCGTGCGTGGTCGTGAGGGTGACCGACGTCGCGTCGGACCGGATCGAGCGGACGTGCGTGTACTCGTGGATCTCGACACCGAGGTCGAGGCAGACGCGTCGCAGCTCCCACGCCAGCTTCGCCGGGTTGACGAGCGCCGCACCGGTGGGCTCGAACAGGCCGGCCTGGAAGATCGGCGAGTGGACCTCCGCCTGCATCGCCTCGCGGTCGAGGAACCGCGCTCCGTGCTCCTCGGCGCTCTCGCGCAACCAGTCCACGTGGTGCGGAGCCGTCGCCGCCTGCAGCAGTCCCGTCTCCTCCCAGTCGCAGTCCATGCCGTACCGGGCGATGGTCTCGCCGATCTCGCGCAGGTTTTCGCGTCCCAGCTCCTCCAGGCGGTCGAACTCGTGCGGCAGGCGGCTCTTGCCGTTCGACGAACCGTGGGTGAGGCTCGGCTCGCAGAACCCGCCGTTGCGACCGGACGCCGCCCACGCGATGCGCCGGCCCTCGAGGAGCACGACCCGGCGGTCCGGGTCGCGCTCCTTCGCGAGCAGCGCCGTCCACAGGCCCGAGTACCCACCACCGACGATCGCCAGGTCCGTCTCGACGTCCGCCTCGAGGCGGGGGAGCGGAGCGGGCCGTGCCGGGTCGTCGAGCCAGTACGGCTCCGGTTCGGCCGAGGCCAGCTGTTCCCGCAGGCGTGCGGTGTCGGCGAGCTCTTCGGCCAGTTCGTAGGTGGTTCTCATGATGGGTCCCCTGTGGTGCGTGGTTCGGTGCGGTCGCGTGGTGCGCGGTCAGTCGGTGCGGGCGGCGTCGGTGCGTTCGGCGTCGGCACGTGGGGTTCCCGTGGGCGCCCCGCCGGTCCCGAGCCCCGAATCGCGCTTGGTGCTGCGTTGCACGAACAGCCAGATCACCACGCCGAGTGCGAGCAGGCCGAGCGCGATGCCGAGCTCGAGGAACCCGCCGTAGCCCGTGGTGGAGAACCCGGTGGCGCCGACGACGAGGATGATCGCGAGGAGCACCGAGAGCACGACCGATAGCGGCACGAAGAAGCGCGGCAGGCGGATCGGGCGGACGGCGTCGGGGCGGTCCTTGCGCAGCAGGAAGAAGCCGGAGACGGCGAAGAAGTGCGTGAGGATGTAGCCGAGGTTGCCGGTCACGATGATCGCGAGCGGGTTCTGCAGCACGACGAGGATGACGACGTTCATGACGAGCATGACGTTGAGCGAGCGGAACGGCACACCGCGGCGGTTGAGCACGCCGAGTGACGGGACGGTGACGCGCTCCTTGCCCATGTTGAACAGCACGCGTGAGGCGTCGGCCACCGAGGTGGTCATGATGAGCAGCAGCGAGGCGATGAGGCAGAGCACCATGACGTCCGCGGCGCCACCGACGAGCGAGGCGAAGCTGGCGACGAAGAAGGTCGCCGGGTTGTCGGCGATCGCCGCTTCACCCGCGTAGCCGCCGAGGGTCAGCGGGATGACGAAGAAGACGCCGAGGCAGAAGAGGACGGAGGCCTTGATCGCCTTGGTCGTGTCCTTCACCGAGTCGCGGTACTCCGGGGCGAAGGTCGCGCAGACCTCGATGCCGAAGGTGGTCCACGCCATGATGTACAGCCAGACGATCGCGGTGTGCAGGCCCTCGATGCCCTCGAGCTTCCAGGTGAGGTCGAGCGGTGCCCAGTCGGCGCTGAACAGCGGGAAGACGATGAACACGAACAGCGGGATGAGCAGGATGCCCGCGGTGATGTAGACGAACGCCATCGTGACGCGGACGCCGATGACGTTGATGAGGTACATCACGCCGATGACGCCGAGCCCGATGAGGATCGGGAAGGTGATGGAGATCGGGCCGAGCTGGATCACCCAGTCCTCGTTCGGGAACCACTGGGCCTGGATGAGTGCACCGGTGACCGCGCCGTAGGTGGCGAGGTTGGTGCCCCAGGGGAGCCAGTAACCGACGCCCGTGATCGGTGCGACCCAGGGTGCGCGCGACTTCCACGCTTCGGCCGCGTAGTGCGCGATGCCGCCGGAGGAGTTCGGGAACATGGTGGCGAGCTCGGTGTAGATCCAGTTGACGCCCATCGCGAGGATCATGGAGATCGCCCACAGGACGGCGGCCCCCCAGCCGCCGAGGCCGGTGATGGAGGCGCCGAGAGTGGCGATGAGCGCGGCTGGCATGGTCATCGCCATGGCGAAGCCGTCGAACCAGCGCATCCGTTTCGGCAGGTGCGTGGTCTCGTCGGTGCTGGTGACGTGTTCGGTCGACATGGGCTCTTCTCGATTCGTGGGGGACGGGACGTCGCTGTCTCGCTGCTGGTGCACTCAATGTGCCGAAGAATTGTTGTGACGACAAGATCGTGTCGGTCTCGTTGTTGTAATCGTAACTTTGACGAAACAATACTGCTTGTTCGAGGAATCGCAAGGTCCTAGGCTGATCCCACATTCTCCCGACGACATCCGCACGACGCTGTTCGGCGTCGTCGGCCCAGCCACGACACCAGGAGGTCCGGAATGACCACGTTGCCGACACCCACTCGCACCCAGCTCTTCATCGCCGGCGAGTTCACCGACGGATCCAGCTCGGAGCGCTCGGAGGTGATCAGCCCCGTCACCGGTGACGTCATCGCGTCGATCCCCGTGGCCGGCACCGCCGAACTCGACGAGGCGGTGCGACGCGCGCACGAGGCGCAGCGGGAGTGGCGGAAGCTCGGCGTGTTCAAGCGCGCGGAGATCTGTCACCGGGTCGGCGACGCGATCAACGCCCGCGTCGAGGAGCTCGCCCGCCTGCAGACGCTGGAGCAGGGCAAGCCGCTCGCCGAGTCGATCGCCGACATCGCCGAGGCCGCGCAGCTCTTCCACCTCCACGCCGAGGACGCCCTCCGTCTGTACGGCGAGACGCTGCCGTCGAGCGACATCGACAAGCGCATGTTCACCTGGCGCGCACCGGTCGGCGTCTGGGGCATCATCACGCCCTGGAACTTCCCGCTCCTGATGTTCAGCGAGTTCGTCGCCCCGGGCCTCGCGACCGGCAACGCCTGCATCGTCAAGCCGCCGAGCAACACGCCCCTCGCGGTCCTCGCGGCGATGGACTGCCTCGTCGAGGCGGGCGTCCCGGCCGGGCTCGTCAGCGTCCTCCCCGGTGACGGCGCGTTCGGTTCCGAGCTCGTGTCCCATGACGGCATCGACGCCATCGGCTTCATCGGCTCGTCCGCGACCGGCGCGAAGATCGTCCGCACCGCGGGCCTCAAGCGCTCGCTCATGGAGTGCTCCGGCAACGGCCCGATCGTCGTCCTCGAGGACGCGAACATCGAACGCGCCGCGAAGGCCGCCGTCGACTCCGCCTTCTACAGCGGCGGGCAGGTCTGCTGCGCGACCGAGCGGCTCATCGTCCACCACAACGTCCACGACGCCTTCGTCGAGGCTGCCCTCGCCTATGCGAAGGCGACCGTGCGACTCGGCAACCCCTTCGACGAGGGGATCAACCTCGGACCGCTCAACAACGAGGGCGTCGCCGCGAAGATGGACCGCCACCTCGACGAGGCCCGCTCGCTCGGCTTCGACATCCTGCTCGGCGGCGGTCGTGCCGCGGGCCACCCGACGGACCTCTACTACGACTTCACGATCGTCGACGGCGTCTCCGAGGACAGCCTGCTGTCGCGTGAGGAGTCGTTCGGTCCGGTCCTCCCCATCCTCACGGCCAAGGACGACGACGACATCCTCCGCATCGCCAACGCTGACGCGCTCGGCCTGCAGTCCGCGGTGTTCACCGAGAGCCTGTCGAAGGCCTACCGGTTCATGGAGGAGCTCGAGACCGGTCAGGTCATCGTCAACGACTCCAACGGCTGGTGGGACATCAATATGCCGTTCGGTGGTGCGGGCGGCAAGGGCACCGGCTGGGGTCGGATCGGCGGCATGTACACGCTGCACGACATGACCGACCTCCGCACCGGCGCGATCCACGTCCGCTAGTCGGACCGATCCGCCGATCGGCGACCTCCCTCGGTCTGCTCGATCGGCGTCGCCTCGGTCGACCGCCCGCGTTCGGGTCGGTCGGTCGGGGCTCACGGTTCGGGTGCGGCGGACACCGCACCCGGGCCGCACCGCTTCCCTCGCTACGCTTGCCAGATGACCATCCGCCCGCTGCCGGAGGAGCCACATGAACGACCTTGACGACATCGACCGTCGGCTGATCGCGATTCTGCAGCAGGACGGACGGAAGGCGTTCTCCGAGATCGCCACCGAGACCGGGCTGCCGGCGTCGTCCGTCCGCTATCGGATCCAGCGACTCGAGGACACCGGGATCCTGCAGATCGTCGGCATCGCGAACCCGCTGTCGATCGGCTTCGACCACCTGGCGCTCATCGGCATCCGCTGCGAGCCGGGGATGGCGCGCGGGGTGTGCCAGGAGCTGTCGAAGCACGCGGAGACGAGCTACGTGGTGCTCACGAGCGGCGGCTTCGACGTGATGGTCGAGGCCGTGTGTCGCGACATGGACCACTACAAGACGTTCCTCCTCGACACCCTGCAGCCGACGCCCGGCGTGCGATCGACCGAGACGTTCTTCGTGCTCGAAGCCCACAAGCTCGCCTACGGCTGGGGCGTCGGGTAGTCCGTCGGCCTGCGCCGACACCGCCCGCCTCCGTCCTGCTCAGAGAGGTACCTCATGACCGATCACTTGCTCGCCCCCAACGCGGTGCTCCAGGGCTCCGATGTGTCGCTCGCGGACAACCCGCTCGCGCCCGAGGACGTCGTCTCGGGGTCGCCGCGGAGCGGGATCGTGACGCTCGCGGCCGTCGGTGACACCGAGGTCGGCGTCTGGGAGTTGGGTGTCGGCGTCGTGCAGGACACCGAGATCGACGAGGTGTTCGTGGTCCTCTCCGGTGAGGCGACGGTCGACTTCGCCGACGGCACCCCGTCGCTGGAGCTCCGTGCCGGCTCCATCGGCCGACTCGCCGCCGGCGCCCGCACCACCTGGACGGTCCGCGAGACCCTCCGCAAGGTCTACGTCGCCTGACCCGCCGGCGCGACAGCAGGACATCCGCCCGACAGCAGGACGCTTCGTGCCCGTCCGTCCTGCTCTCGCGCCGATCTCCTGCGTTCCGAGCACCCCAATAGGCTTGTCGCATGAACCTGCGCACCGTCGAGCTCGACCACACGGACCACGCCGCCCTCGACCTCTGGTGGGGTGCAGCGTCCCGCGGCTTCCTGTCGAAGCCCGACACCGACGTGGCCGTGCGTGCCGAGCGGCGTCAGCTCCTCGTCGGCAGCTCCATCCTCGGGGTCTACGACGACACCGCTGCCGAACCGCTCGTCCCCGTCGGCACGCTCGGTTCCTTCCCGACCGCCCTGTCGATCCCCGGCGGCTCGGTCCGTGCCCTGGCCATCACCGAGGTGACCGTCTCGACGTCCCATGAGCGTCGAGGCATCGCGCGATCGCTGATGGAGAACCGACTCCACCACGCCCAGGCCACCGGTGCCGCGGTCGTCGCGCTCACCGCGAGCGAGGCGACCATCTACGGTCGCTACGGCTTCGCCCCGGCGACCTGGGAGTTCACGCACGAGGTCGACCCCAAGCGCGTCGCTTGGCGGGGTGCACCGCCCGCCGGCCGCGTCCACACGCTCGACCCGCGCTCGCTCGCGACCATCGCGCCCGGGCTGTTCGAGCGCTCCCGCGGTACCGGCGACATCGACCGCGGTGTCGCCTGGTGGAAGCAGGCCCTCCGTGAGGTGACCATCCGGCACTTCAGCCACGGTGAGGGTGACACGCTCGCCCTCCGCTACGACGACGCCGACGGCGAACCTCGGGGCTATGCGCTCTACCGCGTCGGCGAGGAGTGGGGCACGATCGTCGTCGACGACCTCGTCGCCACCACCCCGGAGGCCCGCTACGCGCTCTGGCGGCACCTCACCGGGATCAGCCTCACCACGAAGGTCACCTTCCACCAGGCTCCGACGGTCGAAGCGATCCAGTGGCGACTCGTCGACCGCCGTGCGGTCAAGACCACCGCGCGAGCCGACTCGCTCTGGCTCCGCATCGTCGACGTGCCGACCGTCCTCGGAGCGCGCCGGTTCACCGTCCCCGGGGCGTCCGAACCTCGCGAGCACCTGCTCGACGTCGATGACACACTCGGACTGGCAGGCGGTCGGTTCGCGCTCCGCATCGACGAGCACGGTGCCGCGGTCGCGGAACGCATCGGCGACGTGCCGGAGCCGACCGACGACGACGCTGTGCGCCTCACCATCAACGAGCTGTCGGCGGTCCTCCTCGGCGGCCCGCGCGTGTCGGCGCTCGCCGAAGCAGGGCTCATCACCGGGTCGTCCGATGCGGTGCGAGCGCTCGACCTCACCTTCGCCACGGAGCAGGCGCCCTTCCTGCGGACGCACTTCTAAGGGATCCCCGCGCCGACTCCTCTGGTCGTTCAGGGCGCGATCACTCAGGGCGCGGTCGTGCTGAGGAAGATCGCCGCGGCGGGGAGTCCGAGCAGGACGAACCAGCCGGTGATGAACGCGCCGACCAGGCCGGTCGCGAGGATGAAGCCGCCGATGGTGGCGGCGAGGGTGCGGAGCAGCTGGCGTTGTTCGGCCGGGATGCTGCGGCGCAGGGTGCGGGGGAGTGCCGCGAGCTGCGGGCGTGACGTGCGGATGGAGCCGGTGGTGGCGGGGTGCTGCAGGGTCGTCATCGGGGTCGGGTGGTTCCTGGTCGGGTTCGGTCGGGAGGTGCGCTCCGGGAACGCCTGATCGGTCGGGTTGAGATCTATATCTCGGAGTGCAGATTTGTTATACACCGTGGTGAACCTGCCTGCAACTCGTCGATGCAGCATCGTCGGCGGCGCACAACGGTGACACCGCTCCACAGGCACCCGATCCGCGCTCGCCGTGTCATGCCCACCAACTGTCGAGCCGTCGAGTGGCTCCCGATCGATACCGTCGCTGCAGCATCGCGACGGCCATCGTCGCGGCATGGCTAGGACAGGAGCAGGTGTGGACACGATCCCGGATGACATGGGCACCGATTCTCTCGGGGACGCGCCGCCAGGAGGCCGTTCCAGCTCGCTCGGACGGCGTTCGATCGTGGCGATCGTCGTCGCGGTGGTCGCTCAGCTGAGTGTCTTCGCGCTACTGGTCGTCGCCTGCACGGCACAGGTCGGTGAGTCACGGGGTGATCGTGCTTCGCCGGTGGCAGAGGTGCCGACGATCGACCCGAGCGCTCCTCAGCGTGACGACGAGCTTCCCACCCGAGACGAGGTGTTCGCCGTGGCAGCAGACCTCCTCGGGCGGATGGTCGATACGGCGTCGGGCGGACAGCCGTTCACGTTCTCGCCCCAGGCTTCGGAGGCGCCCTGCAGGAGTCTGGCGTCGTCCGGCCGCGCTACGAAGCTGGCGCGCATGGCCGTCGAGGTCGAACTGCCGGTCGGAACGAGTCGGGACGTGCTCGTCGACCTCATCAACGGGTACGCGCCGCCGCTCGAACTCGCGGCCGAGTCGGACGAGTTCCGGTCGATGCTCATCGTGCCGTCGCACGGCGGGCTCGAGCTGTCGACGCAGCTCCGCGACGACGCCATCATCTTCGAACGAGAGCTGCGATCCGATGCCGACGTGCTGCGGATCACGGTCGAGAACGGCTGCTTCGTTCCGCCGATAGAGTGACATCCGTCGAGCAACGGGGAGTGTCGGATGAAGATCGTCGTCGCAGGAGGCAGCGGGATGGTCGGGCGGCACGTCGTCGCGGTGGCCCAGGAGCGCGGACACCGGGTGGTCGCGCTGTCGCGTGTCACCGGCGTCGACCTCGCCACCGGCGCCGGGCTCGCGCAGCAGTTGGAGGCCGCGGACGTCGTCATCGACGTGACGTCGACGGCTACGCAGTCCGCCCAGCAGTCGCGCCAGTTCTTCGGCGCGGTCACCCGCAACCTGCTCGATGCAGAGGGTGCCGCCGGCGTGCCCCACCACGTCGCGCTGTCGATCGTCGGAAGTGACAAGGCGCCCTTCGCCTACTACGCGGGCAAGGCGCTGCAGGAGGAGCTCGTCAGCACCGGACGTATCCCGTGGACGATCCTGCGCGCGACGCAGTTCCACGAGTTCGCGCAGCAGATGGTCGAGCGGTTCCGATTCGGGCCGGTCACGATGGTGCCGACGATGACCTCGCAGCCGGTCGCCGCGCGCGAAGTCGCCGAGCGCCTGGTGGAGCTGGCCGAGGGCGAGCCGCAGGGGCGCCCGGCCGATCTCGCTGGCCCCGAGGAACTGCGGATGACCGCGATGGTCAAGGCCTACACCGCAGCCACGGGCATCCGCGGCCCGGTCGTGCAGATCCCGCTGCCCGGCGGCTTCGGCAAGGCGATGCGCGACGGCACCACCCTCGCCGGACCGGACGCGCAGCGCGGTGCGCAGACGTTCGCGCAGTGGATCGACGGGCTCGACGCCGCTCGCTGAGCGTCAGCTCCGCTGAGCCGCCCGGACGTCCTGCATGAGTCGAGGCGTGCGCCACTCGCCGACCCGCTGGAACCACTTGGACGGTGGGTAGGCGAGCCGGACGACGAAGTAGTTCACGTACTCGACGACGCCCAGCAGCCAGACGAATGGGATGCCGATGACCGCGAAGGGGTGGGCGGGGAACCAGACGATGATGCCGATGAGTCCGGCGAGCAGCAGTACCGCGTCGAGCACGCGGAAGCCGCGATAGATGGCGGCGAGTCCGCGAGGCATCGTGCCCTGCTTGACCCATCGCCGGGCGAGCAGCCAGTAGACGCCGGCCTGCACGAGGATCACCAGCAGCGGTACGAGGGCCGACCAGAACGCGAGCGCCTCGGTTGGCCGTTCGAGCAACGGCAGCACCGACACGGACGCGACCCAGATGAACACGACGGCAGCGAACAACTCACCGAGTCCGAGGCTCAGGTACCGGCGCCGGAGGACCGTGCCGCGATCGTCGGTCATGTCACCAGCCTAGACACGGTCTGTCGCGTCGGTCGAGCGGGCTCGACGGGCCTTCAGGTGCTCAGAACGAGACGGTCGGCAGCGTCATGATCTCGGCGCCGTCCTCGGTGATCGCGATCGTGTGCTCGCTGTGGGCGGTGCGGCTGCCGGTCACGCTGCGGAGGGTCCAGCCATCGGCGTCGGTGACGAGCTTGTCGGTGTCGGCCATGACCCACGGCTCGATCGCGAGGAGCAGGCCCGGGCGCAGCTTGTAGCCGCGGCCGGCGCGACCGTCGTTCGAGACGTGCGGGTCCTGGTGCATGGTCGTGCCGATGCCGTGGCCACCGAACTCCATGTTGACCGGATAGCCGGCGCCACGCAGCACGGTGCCGATCGCGAAGGAGATGTCGCCGATCTTCGCGCCCGGCTTGGCCGCGGCGATGCCCGCGGCGAGGGCCTCCTGGGTGGTCTCGATGAGCGCGAGGTCCTCGGGGGTCGCCGTGCCGACGACGAAGCTGATGGCCGAGTCGGCGGCGATGCCGTCGAGCAGGACGGCGAGGTCGAGGGTGAGGAGGTCGCCGTCGGCCAGCGTGTAGTCGCGGGGGAGGCCGTGGAGGACGGCGTCGTTCACGGCGGTACAGATGTAGTGGCCGAAGGGGCCACGACCGAAGGAGGGGGCGTAGTCGACGTAGCAGGAGACGGCACCGGCCTCGAGGATCATCGCTTTGGCCCAGCGGTCGATCTCGAGGAGGTTGGTGCCGACCGTCACGCGGTGCTTGAGCGTGTGGAGGATGTTCGCGACGAGCTCGCCGGTGCGACGTGCCTTCGCGACCTCGGTGGGGGTGAAGATCTCGATCATGCGGGGCCCTTCCATCGGCGTGCTGCGTTCGTGGTGCGGTGGTGTTCGTGCCGCGAACGGCGCTCGGCCAATAACTATACCGGTCAAACTATCCCGTACTACACTGGGCGCATGGTCCGCCTTCCGCTCACCCCCACCGATGTCGAACGCGGTCAGCGCCTCGGTGCGCTTCTCCGCGAGGCTCGTGGTGAGCGGTCGATGCTCGACATCGCCCTCGACGCCGGCCTCTCGCCGGAGACGCTGCGGAAGATCGAGTCGGGCCGGGTCGCGACGCCGGCGTTCTCGACCATCGCCGCCATCGCCGAGGTGCTCGGTCTCTCCCTCGACGAGGTCTGGGTGACGATCAGCCCAGCTCGGCGCGACGTCGACGCGCCGACCGGCCATCTGCACGAGCGCCTCGTCTCCTAGCTCCCCGGTCGTTCCCACTCCCTGAGCTTGTCGAAGGGCGCGCACCGTTCCCCGGCCCCTGAGCCTGTCGAAGGGCGCGCACCGTTCCCCGGTCCTTGAGCTTGTCGAAGGGCCCAAGCAGTCCCGCGGCCGTATCCGCCCGACGCACCACGCCGGTCCCTGAGTTTGTCGAAGGGTCTATGTGCGCTCGCTACTGCGTGTCGCTCGTCGTCGGCTGGACCGGGCGGGTGAAGACGTTCTCGCTGATCTTCGTCCAGTCCTCAGCTGGATCGAGCGCCGTGTCGACGACGGCGTCGGAGAGCACCGTGTACTCGTTGACGCTGTCACTCATGCCGACGCGGTCGCCACTACCACAGGCCCGGAACGGCTGGGTCTCCGCGAACACGATGATGCAGATCCGGGACTGGCCCTGCTCCTTCGCCGACGCGAGGAAGATCTCCGTGTCGCCTTGGACGGCGACGAGTCGGGTGGAGTCGGCGTCGATCGTGAACGGGTCGTCGCTCCCGGCTCCGACGGTGCTCGCCGGGAGACGATCCTTATCGGCCTGGTCGCGCTCGAGGTCGGCGTAGCTCGTCACTCCGCCGCTGCAGGCGCTCAGTCCGGCGGCGGGTGTGAGTGCGATGAGTCCTGCTGCGATGCGTCGATGCATGTGACGTCCCCCGAGGTCGATTCCCGACAGCCTACGACTCCTGCTCCCTGTGGGCCGCTGCGACGGCCGACTCGCGGCTGGCGAGGGCGATGGCGACGATACCGAGGAAGACGGGGCCGACGACCCCGCCAAGTCCGTCGAGGGTGGAGAGGAACGGCGCGAATCGCGACGCGTCGGGCCCGGCCGCGACGACGACGACCAGCTGCACGACCCTCACGGAGGCCGCGGCGACGAGCACCCAGAGTGGCGCGAGGTTCCACGGGCGGGGCACGATCCCGGCGCGGGCGATCTGCGTGGTGGCGATCGCGGCCAGCACGAAGGTGACGATCAGGTCGACGTATCCCACGCCGATCATGGAGCCGCGGCCGGGCATGGTGTCCAGGGCGCCGAGCACGGGTGTGCCGACCGCGGTCCACACGGCGAGTCCGATCAGCGCCGCGGTCCCGAACGGTCGCCTCGCAGTCACGCTCGTGGAACGGTCCGCGCCGATCGCGAACATGATCGTCGACACGACCATGAGCAGGGTCGAGAGCAGGCTTCCGGTCGGCCCCAGATAGGAACCCACCTGCGGGACCGGGCCGAGCAGGACCGACCCGATCATCAGTGCTCCGGCGACGATCCACACCTGCTTGGACCCTGACGTGACTGCGTTCGTCTCCCCCATGGTCGCCCAGTCTACGGACGGGCCAATTCTCCGGTCCCTGAGCCTGTCGAAGGGCCTGCACGCAGGACCCGAGCTGTGTAGCGTGGCACGGATGACCGAGGAGCACCCCCACCCGCACACCACTCGTTTCGTCGACGTGGACGGCGCGTCGATCTTCGTCGAGGAGTCCGGCACCCCCGACGGCGTTCCCGCGCTCTGGCTGCATGGCGGTCCAGGCGGTTCGCTCGGCTCCGGCTGGTACCGCTCGCACTTCGACCTGTCGCGGTACCGCCTCATCGGCATCGATCAGCGCGGAAGTGGACGCAGCATCCCGAACATCGTGGACGCGCGCGAGCAGCTCGACGAGCACACGACCCAGCGTCTGATCGCCGACATCGAGCAGGTGCGTGAGGCGCTGGGTGTGGAGCGCTGGGTGGTCGCAGGGGTCTCGTGGGGAACGACGCTCGCACTCGCCTACGCGCAGGAGCATCCCGACCGGGTGATCGCACTGGCGCTCGTCGCGGTGACGACCACGAGTCGTGACGAGGTCGACTGGATCACCGAGGGCGTCGGCCGTGTGTTCCCTGAAGAGTGGGCGCGGTTCGAAGCTGACAGCGGTCGGCGGGACGGCGAGCGGATCGTCGAGGCCTACGCGCGTCGTCTCCGCGAGGGCGACGCGACGGACCGCACACACGCCGCGGCCGCCTGGGACCGCTGGGAGAGTGCGCACGTGTCACTCGACCACCCGGAACGCGTTGGCCAGCTGTTCGCCGACGCGACCGTGCGAGAGGCGTTCGCGACGCTCGTCACCCATTACTGGAGTCACGACGGTTTCCTCACCGGCGACCGGGCGGTGTTGTCGCGGATGGACCGTGTCGCGCACATCCCCGGCGCGCTGGTGCACGGCCGCCGGGACATCAGCGGACCGGCCGCGACCGCCTGGCGCCTCCATCAGCTGTGGCCGGCGATCGAGCTGACGATCGTCGAGACCGAGGGCCACGGCGGCGCCGAGGAGAGCGCCGTGCTGCGTGCGGCGCTGAACCGCTTCGCGGCGCTCGCTCCCTGAGCCTGTCGAACGGTCGGCCCCATTGTGCGGCCGACAATCAGCCGTCAAATGCCGAGAACGGCGCCACCTGCGCATCCTCGCTGAGGACATCGACGATCTCCGTCGCGCAGTGTTCGTCGGGTTGCCCCGCCTCGTGATCGGAACTCCAGCCGACGACCACTTCTCGCTCGAACCGCACTGTCGCCTGGAAGCAGGTGTACACGGCCGGGTCGACTTCGGTGCCGGTGGCGATTACCCCCTGGAAACTGGCCTCGTCTCCGGCATCGACCAGGTTGTAGATGATCGCTCCTCCGTCCTCCAGACCGAGCGACGCCGGGTCATCGTCGCCATTCCAGTAGACGCTGGGGAAGCTGCCGTCGGTGCTGCGGAGCTCGGCGAGGAACACGTCATGATCGGTCGCACGCGCGTCGGCCAGGGCTCTCATCAGCGGATCCTTGTGCTTCCAGATGGCGCGGGTGGCCGGTCCACCGACGTCAACCGAGGCGTTGGTCTGCGCACACGAGCTGAGCGCCGCGATCGCCGCAACAGCGATGGCGACCCGCAGCGCGCGTCGAACCGCAGGGGTGGGCGAGCTTCGCGGGTGCATGCGGGCAGCCTACGCAGGACCCGCCAGCCCATGCGACACTCGACCCATGGAACCCGAGGTCGTGATCCGCGTCGCCACGCAGGCCGATGCCGCCGGGCTCGCCGAGCTGAAGCTGCTGATGTCGCCGCCGGCCGCCCCGCTCGCCGACTGGGAACGAGCGCTGTTCGCACATGACCTCGTCTCGTGGATCGCGGTCGACCCCGACTCCCGGGTGTGCCTGGTCGCCGTCGTGGACGACCGCGTCGTCGGGATGGCGTGGCTGGTCGTGTTCTCCCGCGCGCCCAACATCGGGGCCCTCCGTCGGCTGACCGGCGATGTGCAGAGCGTGTTCGTCCGCCCGGAGTTCCGTGGTCGCGGCATCGCGGGCCGTCTCGTCGACGGACTGCTCGATGCCGCACGCGCTCGCGACATCGGCCGGGTCTCCGTCAGCTCGAACGAGGAGGCCGCGTCGGTCTACCTCCGTGCCGGGTTCGAGCGGGCACCACTGCTCCTCGAGTGGCGGGCCGAGTCGGACGGATCCCGCTAACCTCCAACGGTGGCTCAAGAACTGATCTGGTTGACCCTGCTGGCGCTCGCCGTCGTGGTGGTCCTCACCGGGTGGATGAAGTACCTCCGCAAGCCGGCCTGGTCGGGCCGGGCGTTCGCCGTCCTCGTCCTGACAAACCTGCCGACCCTCGGACTCCTCGTGGTCGGTGCACTCGCGGTCGTCGAGCAGTGGCCGATCCTCCCTGCAATCGCTCCGCTCCTGCTGTTCGTCGGGGCTCTGCTCCAGGTCGTCCATGCGACCGAGGACGCTCGCAAGCTCGGCGTCAGGGAACGCGACGCTCTCGCCCTGTCCGGCTGGATCGCCGTGCTCTTCGGGGCGGGCTGGGCGGCGGTCGACGCGCTCATCTGACGGGACGCGCTCATCCGACGGTCGTTCGCCCACTCCCCGAGAACGACGAATCGCCCTGATCCGCGAGCCGAGCGGTGGCTCGGAGCGGTCCAGGGCGATTCGCGATGCGGCGTGACCTACATGTCGCGGTAGCGCTTGGCCTCGGCGACGAGTTCGCGCAGCTTGTCGGCATCGACGTCCGGGCCGTAGCCGGGGGTGTCGCGCTGGATGCGCCATCCCTCGGAGAGCGCGCCGATGTCGAGGGGCTCGAACCCGAAGGAGTCGATGAGGGCGGCGACGGTGGCCTTCGCGTCGGCGTCGTCACCGGCGATGACGAGGGCCCGGCGGTTCGGGGTGCCGGACGGCTTGCCCTTGGTGGTGAGGTCGGCGGCGTAGATGTGGTTGAACGCCTTCACGACCTTCGACTCCGGGAGGTGCGCCTGGAGCATCTCGGCCGTGGTGGTGGTCTCCTCGTCGAGCTCGGCGATGTGGCCGTCGCGCTCGGGGTAGTAGTTGTTCGTGTCGATGACGACCTTGCCCGCGAGCGGTGCGACGGGGACGGTGTCGATCGCGTGCAGCGGGATGGTGACGATGACGATGTCGCCACGCTCGGCCGCGCCGAGGGCGGTGCCGGCGGTGGCGTGCTCGCCGAGCTCCGAGACGAGGTCGGTGAGCGTCTCCGGTCCGCGCGAGTTGGACACGATGACGTCGTGACCCTGCGCCACCGTGAGGCGTGCGAGCTGAGAGCCGATGTTTCCTGAACCGATGATTCCGATGGTTGTCATGTTCAGGGGAACGGCACGTGTGGGGTCGGGCATTCCTGCCTGGCGCGGATCCGGAGCCGCCGTTCAGGTTCGGCCTGTGAGGCGGTTCACCGAACGTCTTCCTCGGTCGAGCGCCCTCCACGTTCGGCCGAGCGCCGCACCCTTCGGCCGAGCATCCTCCTCGGCCACTGGGTAGCTCCTCGACGGCAGAGCACCCTCCTCGGTCACTGAGCGCCCTTCCGGTCGCCGAGCTCCGTTTCCGGTCACTGAGCTTGTCGAAGTGCGCCTTTCGGCAGAATCCGGGGCCGGACCCCGGACAGGTTGACGCTCGCCTCACTCCACCGGCGGCAGCAGCTCGAACGCCAGCGGCTCGGTCGCGATCCCGTTCACCTGCAGCGCGATCCCGTGTGCGCCCGGGTGGTAGCGGCGGGTGGTGATCGCGCGGAACGAGTGCTCCCGGGTGAGGAGGATGTGCTCGCCCGGGGCAAGCTCGGTCGTCGTCAGCTTGAACGTCTTCGTCGTCTGCGAGCCGTTCGCCTTCTGATGGTGCACGACATAGTCGATCGCCAGGCGGGCGGTCTCGGCACCGGTGTTGCGGACGGTCGCGACGAATCGGACCGTCCCGCCGAACGGGATGTGGGCGCTGTCGACCGCGAAGCCCTCTACCTCCGTCGTCGCTGCGCCGAAACCGAGGGCCGAGAGGGCACCCGTGTCACCGCGCTTCACGAGGGTGCGGAGCGCGTGGCGGACGAGCGCCGGAGTGTTCGCGTCGGGGTCGGCCAGCCAGCGGTCGGCAGTTGCGACGACGAGGTCGGGGTCGTCGCGACTGAGGTCGTTGAGGTGGTTGGCGACGGACCGGCGCACGTATTCGCTCGGGTCGCGATAGAGGGCGTCGAGGATCGGGACGGTGACGCCTGGGTTCGCGACGATCTCCCGCACGCGCACCGCCCACGGCAGGTAGGGGCGGGTGCCTTCGCTGGCGAGGCGGCGGATGTGCTCGTTGTCGGAGGTGGTCCAGTCGAGGACGATGGCGAGCGCGCGGTCGAGGTCGTGGCGGAGCAGGGTGCGGATCGCGAACTCGGCGCTGAGGCGCTCGGTGAGTTCGGCGAGGAGTCGCATGGCGTCGTCGAAGGCGTCGGGGGTGCCCTCGTCGACCGCGCGGGCCGCGACGGCGCTCGTCACCGGCCAGATCAGCCAGCCGGTGAACGCGGGGTCCGTCGACTGAGCGGTGCGGATGATGCCGGCGAGGGTCGCGTAGTCGCCAGGGATGTCATCGAGTGTGGCGTCGCGCAGGAGGTCGGCCCGCTCGCGGAGGGCGAGGCCGTCGAGGTGCTCGGCAGCGTGGGCCGTGGCGTCGAAGGGGTTGCCCGGCGCGGCCTCCTGGAGCGAGCGGGTGAGGGTGCGGGCGACGGCGGTGCCGAGGAGCTCGTCTGCGAAGGGCATACGGCGATCATGGCGTGTGCCGCTGACAGCTGGGGTGCTGGTGTGGGGTTGAGTCGCCCACATATGTTCCAACTTCGCGCGACGAGAGACAGATCCGGGCGACTCAACAGGCTTGGGTGTCGCCGCTTGTGCTGAGTCGCCCGAAACTGTTCCAATATCGCCCGTTTCCGCACACAACTGGGCAACTCAGCGCGACGGCACGTTCCGCCTCCGTTCACCCGGTCGCGATAGCCTGGCGCGCATGACTGCATCGCTGACTGCCCTGGCCGAAGAACTGACGCGTCGGGGCCTCGTCGTCTCGCCGGAGATCGAGGACACCTTCGTCTACGGGCTCGCCCGCTTCGACGCGATCGACGCCGAGGTCATGCTCAACGTCGACCCCGAGCCCGAGGAGCAGGAGGGCGAGCCGGAGCCGGCGGCGCTCGCCGACTTGGCGCAGCGGGTCCTCTCGACGCCTGTGGCGGAGTGGAAGGTGCTGCTCGACCGGGTGGCGTCGGAGATCGAGGAGGCCGTCGAGTCGGACGAGGTCATCGAGACCGCCGACCTGCGTGACGACCTCGTGCTGCGCTCGGTGATCGTCTTCATCGACGCGGTGCTGCTCTCGTTCGACGCGCCGAAACAGTTCCCCGACAGCTCGGTGCTCGTGCAGCTCGACGCCGATCTCGCGTTCGAGGCCGTCGAGGTCGAGCCCGACGAGGACGACGAAGAGGGCGTTGAGTCGATCAAGTTCTCGACCGTCGAAGAGCTCGTGCGCCGCCTCTCGATGTGAGCGCGGCCGTCGACTGCTGATCACGAGTCGCCAAGGTTCAGGTGCTGCACACATCCCTCCGGTGGCCCAGGGTGACGACCACCACCATCATGGATCGCGCCAGAGCGTCGACGGGGCCCACGATCGGCGACCCGCCCGCGGACGCAGTGGTCGAGGCGTCTCTGCCGGACCCCGCCCAGTCGGGTCACCGGGCCAGCCGACGGGGCGGTAGCCTGCGAGAGCGGCGTCGTCTCCGGAGCGCCGACCCTCGAAAGGACGCCGACATGACCGCTTCCTCCACCCTCGCCGTCACGGGAGCGACCGGTGTCGTCGGCGGCCTCGTCGCTGCCGACCTGGCCGCACGCGGAATTCCGCAGCGACTGCTCGTCCGCACGCCGACCAAGGCGCCGCAGCTCGCCGGGTCGACGGTGCACCCGGTCGAGTACGGCGACCGCGATGCGGCCCGTGCCGCCCTCGAGGGGGTGGAGACGCTGTTCATGGTGTCCGCGGCGGAGAATGCGGATCGCCTCGACCAGCACCGCACCTTCATCGACGCTGCAGCCGAGGCAGGTGTGGAGCACGTCGTCTACACCTCGTTCGTCGCTGCGGCTCCCGACGCGGTGTTCACGCTCGCGCGCGACCACTTCGCGACGGAGGAGCACCTCAGAGCCTCCGGTATGCGGTGGACGTTCCTGCGCGACAGCTTCTACATCGACTTCATGGAGGCGCTCGTGGGGGAGGACGGCGCGATCCGTGGTCCTGCCGGCGACGGGCGTGTCGCGGTCGTGGCGCGAGCCGACGTCGCCAGAACCGCCGCGACCATCCTCGCCGCACCGGCCGAGCATGCCGGTCGCACCTACGAACTCACGGGACCGGAGGCGCTCAGCCTCACCGAGGTCGCGGCGATCATCACGGCCGTCCGCGGTACGCAGGTTTCCTTCGTGGACGAGACCCTCGACGAGGCCTATGCGTCGCGGGCCGACTATGGCGCGCCTGGCTGGCAGGTGGACGCCTGGGTGAGCACCTACACCGCGATCGCGAGTGGCGACATGGCCGCCGTCAGTCGCGATGTCGAGGCGATCGCGGGCACGCCGCCGCGCTCCCTCGAGGCCTTCTTGCGCGACACCCCGCGCTGACGGCGGCAGACCGCATCAGACCACGGACGGTTCTCGTGCGTCCGACGGATTGACTACTGCGTGTCCTCGGGGCCGTTGTCGAACGGGCGGGTGAACACGTTCTCGCTGAGACGGATCCAGCCATCGGCGGGGTCGAGCTCGGTGTCCGCGACGTCGTCCGACAGCGGACGGAACTCGTTGACGCTGTCGCTCACGCTGAAGCTGCGCGCCGAGCAGCTGAACGCGCCGCCGTTCGGGCCGGTGCGGAGCACGCAGATCAGGTCCTCGCCGTTCTGGGTCGCGCGGGCGAGGAACACGTCCGTGTCCTCGTGCACGGCGACGAGACGCGACGACGACGGGTCGATGTCGAAGTCCTGGTCGGCGGCGAAGGCGATCGTGTCCGCCCGCAGCTCGTCCTCCGACACTTGCGTGCCGCCGAGGTCCGAGTAGCTCGTCGCCGGATCGGTGCAGGCGGCGAGGGTCATCGCGAGCGCGACGACGCCGAGCGCCGCGGCGATACGGCTGCGGCTGCGGTTGCGCCTGCAGCTGTGGTTGTGCGCGCTGCGATCGCGCGTGGTGCGGTTGTGCACGACGTCCCCCGAGGTGAGTTGCATCAGCCTAGAGCGGCGTTCGCGGGCTGTCGTCAGAACTGGCACTGAGACCCGTGCTGCAAGACCTCCCCGAGCCGCCCGATGACGACTTGTGACGCGTATCGCTGGCGTGGTCGCCGCCGATGGGCTGAGCTGTCCGCATGACTCTCCTCACCGACAACGCGCCCACCGCCCCCGCCATCCCGGCTGTCTCGGCCGCCGAGCGAGCGGACCGACTCAACGCCGCCAGCGCCTCATGGTCCGAGCGCATCGCGTCCGCACCGTCGAGTGCCGCGCTCACCTACCGGGTGTCCGGTTCCGGCGAGGGCTCCGTCGCGAGCGCGATCGCCGTCGGCAAGCACCGCTTCATCGTGGATGAGCCCGCGGCGCTCGCCGGAGACGATGTCGCTGCCAGCCCGGTGGAGTTCGCGCTCGGTGCGCTCATCTCCTGCCAGATCGTGGTGTATCGCCTGTATGCGAACGCGCTCGGTATCCAGCTCGACGACATCAGCATCGACGCCGAGGGCGACCTCGATGTGCGAAACCTCTTCGGCATCACCGACGAGGTCCGTCCTGGCTTCTCGACGATCCGGCTCGACATCCGTCTCACCGGCCCCGAGACCGACGACCGCTACCAGGAGCTCCGTGCAGCGGTCGACGCGCACTGCCCCGTCCTCGACCTGTTCCAGAACCCGACGCCCGTGGAGGTCGTGGTCACGAAGGTGGGAGGCTGAGTCACATCACACAGACCGAAGCGACTGCAGGCCGGTCGAGAACGAGTCCTCGAATCGACCGAACTCGGCCGTGGTGATGTCGTTCCGCCGCGCCGCGTCGCGCCAATCCGCGATCGCCTCAGCCACCTCGCTGAGTATGGTGCGCGCTTCGTCGTGAGAGAGTCGGCACAACCGGGCGAGTTCCTTGAGCCCCTCGGCTTGGTCGGCGGGGAGGTCCGCGCCGGCTATCGCCGTCTGCCGCATTTCTGGATTCGGGTTCGGGTTCACGTCGAATGCGGGGCTGAGTGACCATCCGCCACGGCCATGCAGGAAGCCGTGATTGCGCAGGTGATCGTCCGTGTTGTTCAGTCCGACGCTGACTGCGACGCGGCGGAACAGCTCGCGCGCGTCTGCGGAGGCTTGCGCGCTGACCTCCGCGAGGCGATCCGCGATGTCCGAGTAGTCCGATTGGTCTCCGTCATGCAATTCCAGCACCGTCATCGCGCTCATGTAGCCGATGCGCGCGGGATCGCGGTCGAATCGGTCGAGAAGGAGCACATGGCGGCCCTCCACGCGGATGAGACGGCGTCGTGGAACACGCACTCCGGCTGCCTCTGCGAGGTCCAGAGCGGTCGCCTCCCACGCCATGACGTCCCATTCGTCATGCTGGTGGGGGAACTTCGCGATCATCTGCCGGCCGGTGTCGTCGAGCACCGCTGACTTCGGTCGAGCTCCACCCAGGGACCCGGTTCCTGCCGCGAGCAGCGCTTTCACGGCTTCGAAATCGTCGGCCTCGGTCGTGTTCGCGGCCGCATCGGCGGCACGAAGCAGCTCAGGCAGGCGGATGAGACGCGGCACCTCGTGTCCGGCGCTGAGGAACTCAGGGCGGTCTCCAGTGGTCGCCCGGAACCGCAGAGCGCCCTGCCGAGTCTGGTCGCTCACCTCTGTGAGGAAGTCGGCATCGTCGAACTCGCGTGGTCTGCGATTCTCCACGCGTGCACGCGCCCGTTCGCGCTTCTTGATGAGATTGCGGCCCCAGCGGTCGGGTGCCGCGTCCGCGAACGCTCCCGGCAACCCGCGCGTTTGTTGTGTTCCTGACACCATCCGCAGTGCGGGGTCGAGCTCGTATGCGGTCGGGTTCTCGAGGTAGGTCGTGTCGTACTGGAATGTGGTCGATGTGAGCGTGCCGCGGCTTCGATGGAACTGGGCACGTCCTGCCAGGAGGGTCGTTCCTGAGATATCGACATGCACTTCTACGGAGTCGTAGAGCGTCATCGAACGCGCTTCCGCTCGAGCTGGCTCGCGCGAGCGCGGCCAAGATCGGTATCGAGGGGGTCGAGCGAGTGGGTCAGTGTGTCGAGCACGCCGAGGGCGCGTGCGACGCGCAGCACGACATGGAAGCTGACTCCAGGGTCTCCGTGTTCAAGCTTGCGGAGTGTGTCTCGAGTGATGTCGGCGCGGTCTGCGACCTGCGCGGCAGTGAGCCCGAGGATCTTTCGCCAGCCCGCGAAGTCCAGCCCGACCTCGCGAGCGGCGCGCAGTACCGCGGCGGGATGGTCCTGTGGCACGAGAGACTCCAATAAAGACGACTGATGTCGCCAGTATAGCGTTTTATGGCGAATATACTCGTCATTGTCACGAGTGCGGCTACGGGTTACCGACGAAGGCCTTCCCATCGTCCGCGACCGATTCCTACGCGGGGAGGTGCGCTTGCAGCATCTCGGCCGTAGTGGTGGTCTCCTCGTCGAGCTCGGCGATGTGGCCGTCGCGCTCGGGGAAGTGGTTGTTCGCGTCGATGACGCCCCTGCTCGCGAGTGGCTCGACGGGGACGGTGTCGATCGCGTACAGCGGGATGGTCACGATCACGATGTCGCCGCGCTCGGCCGAGTCGAGGGCGGTGCCGGCGGTGGCGTGCTCGCCGAGCTCCGAGACGAGGCCGGCGAGCGTCTCCGGAAGCCGGTACCGGTCCCTGAGCTTGTCCAAGGGCGGCCCGCTCACACCCTCTGCCGGTCCTTGACCCTTCGGTCCCTGAGCCTGTCGAAGGGCTGACCGGGACTCGAGATGCGCTCGGTCCGGGCCCATCGCCCGGCCGCTGCGGTACTGATGGTGCTCTCCGCCGCACCCTCCCGGGCCGTCGTTTGACATCGCTCGGCGTTCGTCGCGGCCAGAGCGATTCACTGAGCCGACAGGGTCATTTTGACTAGGTGAGAGAAGGTTTGGAAGAACGCTCTCGTCGCGGCACACTGGCCCGATCGTCATGACCGATTGGAGAACCATGCCCCACGCTGTCACGGAGCATTCGACGCCTCACGTCAGTACCCCTGTGCGTCGATTGCGGCTCAGAAAGCGCGACGAGATCCTCCTGTTGATCGGTGCAGGTGTCATCGACATCGTCAGCCGTACCGTGCTGGCGCGCCTGACGATTGATCTTGCGCCACAGCTGGTCGCGCTCTTCATCAGCTTCGTGATGCACGGATTCTGACTCTGTGCAGTGATGCGCCGAACCGTTCGCTATTGGCGGCTACTCCCACACGGTGATCGCGACATCGGCTGACGTCGCGTCGAATTGCGTGACCGTCACCGCTGCGTAGCGACCCGTTTGCAGTCACGGACGCGCGGTGGGTTCGGTTGCTCAGTTTCCAGGGGTCGCGGCCAACATCGCAGCCGGACCGTGCTGCGAGACCCCGATGTCCCTACTTGTTTTCCGACACCCCATCGGCACCCGATGCGGAGCACGACACCGTCGCATACGCGCCCGTCGACGTCTGCTCGGCGACCACGTCGCCGTCGACGGTGATCTTGCAGCTGACCGAACCGGTGTCCTCGGCTCCGTTCTGCGCCTGGAGCGAGTAGGAGGCGAAGTCGTACTGCTGGCCGGCCTTCACGGTCAGCTCCTTGATGAAGGGGAGCGCCTGACCGGAGGACTGCTCGGTGCTGCTGCTGCCGGCCGAGTACGTGGAGTAGGTGATGGAGGCGTCGGTGGCGGTCCCGTTGACCTCGTAGACGATCGAGATCTCCTTGTTCGCGGCTTCGGATGACTTCGCTTCGGCGGTCTTGACCGCGTCGCTGATGAGTCCGGCGAACCCGGCCGTGTAGGTGATCGCGAGGATGACGCTCAGGACGATCGCGATGGCCGAGATGATCGTTCCGGCGACGGCGAAGCCCTTCGTGCGGTTCTTGAGGCACAGCGCGATGATGCCGAGCACGAGGCCGACGAGTCCGACGAACCCGGCGACGTAGTTCAGGATCGGGATGAACGCCCCGATAAGCGCGAACCCGCCGACGATGAGGGCGGCGATGCCGAGTCCGTTGCCGCGCTTGCCGGTCTTCACCGGAGCCGGGCCGGGCACGGGCAACGGGTAGGGCTGGTTCTGGGCGGGCGGCTGATTCGAATACGACATGCGCGTGGTGCCTCTCTGCTGCGTTGGTTCCACCGTACCGAGGGCAGGCGTTCAGGGGCAGGGGTGGACGGAACGCCGGTGACGGCGGTGTCGTGCCGGTGAAGCTCGGCGAGGGCTCTGCTTCGCGACGGTCTGCCGGACGTCCGCACGCTTCGTTAGGCTCGGCCCATGAGCAGCGATGTCCCACTCATTCCGGGCGAAGACGCCTTCCCGCTCCACATCTTCGACGCCCTCGGCTTGGACCCGGTGGTGTTCAAGGACCGCATCGGCGGGTCGGTGATGGTGATCGAGAAGCGCCCGGAGGACGGGCCGGTGACGATCCTCACCTCAGGGGTGTCACGGCTTGCGACCGACTCCGGCAAACGGATCGAGCTCGCTGTCGAGGTCGTCGACGGTCAGCAGGGTGCGGCGATGGTCGCGCTGCGCATCGTCATCAACGAGATCGCGACCAACCGCAGGGTGCCACCGGTGCTCGCGCCGTGGCGCAACGGGACGCCGTTCCTCACCGGGACGGCGATCTCCGCGCTCCTGGTGACGCCGTCGCGCTGGGGAGCGTCGTTCGACGAGGTCCGGAACGAGGCCGGCCAAGTGGTCGGACATGTGCGGACGCTGCGGCTACTCACGGACGGCGAGGCCGCGGTTGCGGGCGAGCTTGGGTGGGATGCGCTCGTTGCCGAGGTCGGGTCGGTGGATGCGCTGTTGGATGTGGAGCGAGAAGAGCGGTTCGTGGAGTCGGCCGAGGCCGGAGGCTAAAGCCTGGTGTTGGGCGCCCTGGCGCTCGTCTTAGGCAGGTGCGGGATGACGTTTGGTCCGGATCATCGGGTTCGCAGAAGCCGCTGAGCTCGCCGCGGGAAAAGTGGTGCGGCTGGCGAGGGAAGTCGCCGCGCTCGACGAGCGCATGCAACTGCTCACATTCCCTAGCGGCTGAGGCTATCAAACCGGCTTCGCTGCGGAGTGACTCATTTCGTCATGAAGATCATCGGTGCGGTGGCAATCGACCCGATGCTGACCATCGAGGCGGTTGGAGCTCGGCACGGGGTCTCCACTGTCGGTGGTGCACCTCGCTGATGCGGGCATCCTCGGTCAGACGAAGGACCAGAAGGGGAAGCTGATCTGCTGGTCGGCGGACCAGCACTTCGCGCTACATATGCCGCTACTCCGGGCCGGGTAACCGTTCAGACGGCATACTGATTTGTCTGGCTTCCGGGACTATCGAGGATGCTCGCCGCATCCGCTCGGTCACACGGTGTCGAGCCGCCTCCCCGACCTGAGCAATGGAGGACGTGGTGCTTTCCACCTGTTGGCTGCGCGACTCGGATAGGTAGACTGCGGGAGACACGCTTCCACAACACACCACAGAGTAGAGCCACGGCCATCGTTACCCTGCCCCGCGCGCAAGACCACCGTGTGGTCGAGACGGCTGCGCGCGAAGAGCTCATCAAGTCACGCCAACGAGTGAAAGCTCACGGCGAGGTATTTACTCCCCGCCGCATGGTAGAGCAGATGCTCGATCTAGTGCGCGCTGAGCTGGAGACGGGACCTCAGTTTGTCGACAAGACCTTCTTCGAGCCGAGTGCTGGAGACGGCAACTTCTTGATCGCCATTCTGCGACGCAAGCTTCACGCCATTGAGAAGCGCTATCAGCCTCGGGTTTGGCCGACCGAGTCGCTATTCGCGCTCGCGTCGATCTATGGAGTGGAGCTGCTAGAAGATAATCTGATCGCGGCACGGACAGGACTGCTCGCTGAGTTCGCTGCGTTCCATACTGGCCATGGCGAAACTTGCAATCCCCGCACGAACTTATACCGTGCGGCAGAGTATCTCATCGATGCGAACATCGCGTTGGGGAACACGCTCACCGGCCTCGACGCCAACGGCGAGCCGATTGAGTTCTCGTGGTGGCACCGGGTTCTCAACGTGCCTGGCCTCGTGCAGCGCGAGCCCTTCACTCTCACCTCGCTCCGGGATGCAAGTTCCGGCGCTTTCGACTTCACGATCTACGTGACCTACCCGCAGTGCCGAATCGATCAAGTTCACAAGGAAGTGAGAGCCGATGACTAGCCCGGACATCAACACTTATCGAGAGATCACCCCTTTGATCTACTCATGGTCGACACCTGACATCGCGAAGTACGAGGGCTGGGAGAAGATCGGCTACACGGAGCAGGACAGCGCCGCTACGCGCATCAACCAGCAGGCGTCACAGCTGTCGGTCACCAAGAATATCGAGTGGGTGCTCCGCGCGGCCTTCATGTCGGCATCCGGCGGAACGTTTACAGACCGGGATTTTCACACCTACCTGAAGCAGAAGGGCGTTGAGCGCGAGCTCCAGCCTCAGCGGACAGAATGGCATCGCTTCGAGAGTGCGCCGAAAAGCTCGCGGGAGTACTTCTATGAATTTGCGAGTCAGGATCTGAGTGACCTGCAGACGAACGGCGTAGATGACTACCAATTGCGTCCCGAGCAGCGCGCTGCGGTTGATCAGGCGCTCACGGTGTTCGCTGAGGGCGGCAGCGAGGTCTTGTGGAATGCCAAGCCGCGGTTCGGCAAGACGCTCACGACGTATGACCTTATGCGCAAGATCGGCGCCAAGAAGGTACTCATCGTCACCAACCGGCCGGCGATTGCCAACTCCTGGTTCGACGATTTCTCTAGGTTCATCGGGCATCAGACCACATACAAGTTCGTGTCTGAGTCGCCGTCTCTAGCCTCACGCTCGGCCATGACGCGCGACCAGTGGGTAAAGCACCTCGCAGATGACGCGAGCGAAGACCCCAGGATCGTCGAGTTCGTCTCGCTTCAGGACCTCAAAGGCTCGGAGTACTTTGGCGGGGTCCACAAGAAGCTTCGGCACATCGCTGACTACGAGTGGGACCTGTTGGTCATCGACGAGGCCCACGAGGGTGTCGACACGACCAAGACCGATCTCGCGTTCGATCACATCACTCGCGCGTGGACGCTGCACCTTTCTGGCACCCCGTTCAAGGCCTTGGGCTCTGGGCGGTTCGCTAACGAGCAGATCTTCAACTGGACGTATGAAGACGAGCAGATGGCTCGCGAGAACTGGGACGACGATGCCGTAGAGAATCCGTACGGCGCTCTCCCTCGTCTCAACATGCTCACCTACCAGATCTCGCGGATGATCACAGATCAGCTTGCTGTCGGTGTTGCCAGCGACGAGGATGGCGCGAACATCGACTACACGTTCGATCTGAACGAGTTCTTCAGCACGAAGGACAACGGCTTCTTCGAGCACGAGGCCGAGGTCATCAAGTTTCTCGATTGCCTCGCGGCGAATGAGAAGTACCCGTTCTCCACTCCCGCGCTGCGCGATGAGATCCGTCACTCGTTCTGGCTGCTGAACCGGGTGGCCTCGGCGAAGGCGCTCCGGCGGCTCTTGACGAACCATTCCGTGTTCAAGGACTACGAGGTCGTCCTCGCTGCTGGTGATGGGCGCAACGACGATGCCGATCTGGCTGTTGTCGGGAAGTCGTTGGACACCGTGCGGAGCGCGATCGACGCAGCCGAGAAGGTCGGCGGCAAGACGATCACGTTGTCGGTTGGGCAGCTCACGACGGGCGTCACTGTGCCCGAGTGGACCGCGGTCATCATGCTGTCGAATCTCTCGTCGCCGGCGCTCTACATGCAAGCGGCGTTCCGTAGCCAGAACCCGTGTACGTTCGAGCGCTCCGGCACGGTGTTCCAGAAGAAGAATGCGTACATCTTCGACTTCGCGCCCGAGCGCACACTCACGATCTTCGACGCGTTCGCCAACAACCTCAGCTCGACCCCGTCGGGCGACCAAAGCGTACGCCAGGAAAACATTCGTGAGCTTCTGAACTTCTTCCCCGTCATCGGTGAGGATTCCGAGGGCAGGATGGTTGAGCTCGATGCCGCGCAGGTGTTGACTTTCCCGCAGGTCTACAAAGCGCGTGAAGTTGTTCGTCGTGGATTTCTCTCGAACCTCTTGTTCGCCAACGTGGCGGGCATCTTCCGGTACTCGGAGCACGTCAAGGAGATCCTGGAGAAGCTGCCGGAGGCGAAGCAGGGCAAGACGAAGTCGGGTGGCACTATCAACCTCCCGGAGCCGGCCCCTTCGTTTGACTCGGACGGCAACGTCCAGGTCGATGTCGAGACCGTCATTACCCCAAAGGTTGCTGAGCTCGGCAAGCCCGTCTGGCGTATCGAGGACATTGCACCGGTTGACCGCGACGGGTCGCCTCTGGATACCGCTCGACAGGTCGCGAAGTTGGTGAACGACAAGGTGCGCGAGACCCGCGACAAGCTCGCGGAGGAGTACGGACTCTCGGCCAGGCAGGTCGAGCGGGATGAGAAGCAGACCGAGGCCCGAGTGATGGCTGACGTCGAGCGCGTTCTCACGGAGCGCAGCATCGCCGAGAAGCGGTTTGAGGATGCGTTGGAAGATGCCGCCACGGAAGCGGACGCTGCGACCATTGTGCAGAAGAAAGTTGCGCACGATGATTCGTTCAACGCTGACATCCTCGCGCTGGTGAATGCGCGCACCGGCGCGATCACTCACGACGTCGTCAGCCGGGAAGAGACGAAGAAGGAACAGAAGCGCGCAAACCAGACGATGGATGACGCGCGCTCGCACCTGCGCGGGTTCTCACGCACGATCCCCATGTTCCTCATGGCGTACGGTGACCGGCATCTTCGTCTTTCCAACTTCCACGACTACACGCCTGACCATGTCTTCGAGGAGATCACCGGCATCACGGAGGCCGACTTCCGCGTGTTGCGCGATGGGCAGGAAGTCACCGAGGACGACGGCACTGTCGTTCACATTCCGGGGATGTTCGACGAGGCCGTCTTCGACAAGGCCGTCCAGGAGTTCCTCGATAAGAAGGAGACGCTCGCTGACTACTTCGACGAGTCGCAGACCGAGGACATTTTCGCCTACATCCCGCACCAGAAGACGTCATTGGTTTTCACACCGCGCGCGGTTGTGGAGACGATGGTCGATGCGCTTGAGGCAGAAAACACTGGCATCTTCTCGGATGAATCGAGGACGTTCGCCGACCTGTTCTCGACCGCCGGCCTGTTCCTGATGGAGCTGGTCCGGCGTCTCGATGCAGGTCTCGCGGACAAGATTCTCGACCGCGAGGAACGTCTGCGCCACATTCTCACGAAGCAGATATTTGAGATGAGCCACAACGAGCTGCTGCATAAGATCACGATCGAGGCTGTCTCGGGCGGCGTGTCAGAGCGTCGCGAATGGCTTCAGAAATCCGGTCACTTCAGGTTCGGTGACATTGCCGGAATGACGGCCGAAGAGCGCGAGCGGATCGTCGACGAGATGTTGACGGAAGGGAACTGATCATGAGCAAGAAGTTCGACGTCGTCATAGGCAACCCTCCCTACCAGGAGGAAGCTCAGGGGGATGCAACCAACCAGATGCCGATCTACCATCGTTTCATGGAAGCGGCATACGAAGTAGGCGAGAAGGCCATACTTATCACTCCCGCCCGATTCCTGTTTAATGCCGGCTACACACCGAAAACCTGGAATGCGAAGATGCTCGAAGATCCGCATCTCACGGTGCCCCACTACGTGCCCAACAGTGCTTCCATTTTCCCCGGAACTGATATAAAAGGTGGTGTGGTGGTCACGTATCGCGACACGTCGCGCGCAGTGGAGCCAATCGGAACCTTCACCAAGTACCTCGAGCTGAACTCAATCATCCACAAGCTCACCCAAGAGCACAGCGCGTCGCTGGTGTCTCTCGGAATCTCGAATGATCGCGTCTATCGATACACCCAGACAATGCACAACGAGAATCCTCAGCTGCTAGGTCTGCTGTCCGCGGGAAACCAGTTCAAGTTGGACTCGCGAGCCTTCGAACGTCTTGCTACGGTCTTCTTTGAGGAGAGGCCAGCTGATGGGGCCGAATACGTGCGTGTTCTTGGGCTCTCTGGCAGGAAGCGCTCGTACCGATGGATCCGTAGCGACTACATAACGGGCCCCGCTGCGCTCCTCAAGCACAAAGTCGCGCTTCCAAAGGCAAACGGATCTGGAGCATTCGGAGAGACGCTTGCTCCTCCAATCGCATTGGAGCCCGCGACAGCAGTGACAGGCACGTTCATCACCATCGGTGCTTTCGACAATCGGGTTCAAGCGGAGGCGTGCCTCAAGTACTTGAAGTCCAAGTTCGCGCGCACCTTGCTTGGCGTGTTGAAAGTCACGCAAGATAATCTTGCGCGCGTCTGGGCGTACGTGCCGGCTCAAGACTTCACGACTGCGTCGGAAATCGACTGGTCGAAGTCGATCCCCGAGATCGACCAGCAGCTTTACGCGAAATACAAGCTCGACGCCGACGAAATCGCCTTTATCGAGTCTCACGTCAAGCCCATGGAGTGACTATCGTCGAGGATCACGAGCTTGCCCCAGCACCGGTCGGTTTGGAATCCAAAGTCGATGCCAAGCCGCATGACGACGCTCGTGTCGCGCGCGACTGGACACAGCGCGAGCTCGAGGTTTCCGCTCGATGCGGGTGAAGACAGGGGGCATGCTCAGTCGTACGGTCAGCCTCCATCGCGCAAGCGGGCCGGAAGTGATCCTGATTTGTCAAGAGCCGCAATGGACTGCGGCCGGTTTTAGTTTCATCGGAGCACGGACGAGGATGTCGCGAGACGGATCGATAGTGTAGGAAAAAGCGGCCGTCCAGGGCGGGCGATGCTGTGTAACCAGCAGGGACCAATCAATGGCAAAGTACACCGTCCAGCAACAGCCCGTCGATACGATCCTGACCTGGGTGAAGGCCGGCCAGGTCGCCATCCCTGAGATGCAGCGCCCGTTCGTATGGGATTCGACGAAAGTCCGGGACCTGCTTGACTCTTTATACCAAGGATTCCCCGTCGGATACCTGATCACCTGGCAGAGTACGGACGTCGGTCTCAAGGATGGTTCAAGGTCGAGCTTCAAGCAGATCCTGATCGATGGGCAGCAACGCATCACGGCGATGACTGCGGCGTTGGTCGGCGACGAAGTGGTCGACAAACGGTACAAGAAGAAGCGCATCAAGATCGCGTTCAACCCGGTCACCGAGGCGTTTGCAACGCTCACACCGGTGCTCGGAAAGGACCCGGAGTGGATCTCCGACGTCGCAGAGTACGTGGGTGCCGAGTCCGCCTACTCGGCGACCAAGGAGTACATGGAGGCGAACCCCGAGGTCGACCACGCACAGGTCGAGCGAGCACTCAACCGCCTGAGCGCGATCAAGAACGCACAAGTCGGCATCATCACGCTGAATGAGGACCTCGACATCGAGACGGTGACGGAGATCTTCATCCGCATCAACTCGAAGGGCGTGCCCCTGAGCAGCGCTGACTTCGCGATGAGCAAGATCGCCAGTCATGGCGAACTCGGGTCGAACCTCCGGAAACTCATCGACTACTTCTGCCACCTCGCAGTGTCGCCGCACGTGTACGAGGACATCTCACAGAACGACCCTGCGTTCGCGCGCTCGGGTTACATGGAGAAGATCGCCTGGCTCAAGGACGACTCCTCGGACCTCTTCGACCCGTCGTACACCGACCTCATCCGCATCGCGGGTATCAAGGAGTTTAAACGGGGTCAGGTCTCAGCGCTCGTGAGTGTGCTCTCGGGCCGCGACTTCGAGACGCGCAGTTTCGATGAGGAAATCGCGATACAGGCGTTCGATCGGCTCGAGAAGGTGCTGATCGAAATCGTCAACAAGTACAGCTTCCAGCAGTTCACGATGACCATCGAGTCGGCAGGCTTCATCGCGCCACGGCTGATCTCCTCCACCAACGCCCTCAACTTCGCCTACGCCCTGTACCTGCATTTGAGAAGCGAGAAGCAGCTGAACGAGAGTCAGGTGAAGAACTACGTCCGAAAATGGTTCGTGATGTCCATCCTCACCGGCCGCTACACGAACTCCGTCGAGACAGCATTCGACGCTGACATCAGGAGGATCGACGAACTCGGCGTCGCGACGGTGCTCGACAACATCGAGCGGTCCGTCCTCTCGGATTCCTTCTGGGAGGTCGCTCTCCCCATGAACATGGAGACTTCGAGCCCTCGCAGCCCGTACTTTCTGACCTTCCAGGCGGCACAGGCCCACTTCAACGCCAAGGGGTTCCTGTCGAAGCACATCTCGGTACGCAACATGATCGAGGGTGCGGGTGACATCCACCACCTCGTTCCAAGGAACTACCTCGCGACGCACGGTGTGCCCGATCGCGCCGATTACAACCAGATCGCGAACTACGCCCTCGCGGAGACGCCGATCAACATCGCGATCAAGGACCAGGCGCCGGCGACCTACCTCGCTCGTGTCGACGCGCAGATCGAGGATGGCCAGCTGCGGCTCGGCGAGATCAACGATGCAGCGACGCTCAAGGAGAATCTCGTAGCGAACGCGATCCCCGACATGCTGTACTCGACGACCGCAGAGTCGTACTCCGAGTTCCTCAAGGCTCGTCGTCACTTGATGGCCGCGTACATCCGTCGGTACTACGCGGGGCTTTGAGATGCCGGAGATGCAGGGGCGCTTGATGCTGGCGCTCCAGTCTGCCCTTGATCCCGGCGCCACCTTCGAGAGCGAGGTCGCACCCGGATGGCTACGACGTCCTGGGCGGGACGAGATCGGCGATTCGTGGGAGCTCGTGTCCGAGGTGTACAGGGAGCTGACCGCCTTCGAGCTGCCGGAGGTGGCCCCGCTTCGCGAACGCCGACGCCTCGATGCGATCGTCACCATCGGAGGTGCGCCTCGCGTGGTCGAGTTCGACGAGAACCAGCATTTCACGGGGCCGCGATTGCAGACTATGTCGTTCTACCAACAAGGTGTCCCGGTTGCCTTCGACGTGGACTACTGGCGTGATCGCTGCCGGGCGCGCGCGGGCAAGGAACCTGGAGGCGGCTTCGCGACACCACGCCCGCCCCTGTTTCCCGGTGAAGGAGGACGGCACCGTCAACGAGCTTTTCGAGATTTCCTGGCGGACGTGTTGCCCGTTCAACACGGATGGCTACCGACCGCCCGCTTCGAGATCGTCGAAGTGACACTGGCGCTCAAAGCTCCTGATCCCATCGAGGCGATCACCGAACTCTGGGACTCACGTGTTGGTTGATCCGGTATCGCCAGGTTTCGTGCAGGCGCGCCCGGCAAGCTTCCTGGGGTCGTGGCGACGGCGTCATCGTCTAGTCCATTGCCTCTTGTGAGGTGGTTCATCAGTAGGCAAAGACGTCGGTAAGCCCCATCGCCTCGGTCTCAACTCTGGTTGGGAGGTAATGAAAGGAATTCTCAGCAAGACGACTTACGCCCTGCTGTGTCGCTTTTTCCATGAGGGCATCATAGAGGTCGATAAGAAATGCTACGTCTGAAACTGCGTAGTTGATCTGTTCTCGCGTCAGAGCATCCCCCGTCCAATCTGACAGTCGGACCGCATGGTCTTTCTCAAGCGACACGCCTAGCTCCCTTTCTAGTACGTCCTTAAGGGAATGCTTTTGGTGCATCGGATTGACTAGTTTATCAAGTAGTTTTGTGCAGGCCACGTTCTGTGCTCGAACGGCCCAGTGTGCTCTCATGAAGCCTAAGTCAAATGGGGCAAAATGGAATAGCTTTCGCACGGAGGCATCTGCCATTAAGGAGCAAAGAAATGCAGGTGGCGTGGCTGGCTGAATCTTGACAAGCCACATTTCGCCAGTGTCGCTCGCGAGCTGCACTGTCCCGATTTGATCCTCTTCGAAACTCAGTCCAGTCGTCTCAATATCACATGCAACAATGAAACTCGACTTCAAATCCTTCGCGTCACTTGAGGTGATATCGCCTTCCCTGAGTATCGTAGTTCTCGACTCAGGCGGTAGCCCTAAAATCGTCATCTCTCGCCTCCCTGGCATCGCTGATAGCGGCTTCGAAGTCATCCTTCAGCCACTCGACCATCTCACCGGTTTCCATCGTCATTGCCGGAACCGTAGAGCTTCGTTCCTTTCGGTGTGGGTATAGCGTAACGAGCGCCACTGACTCGAAGCGGTACAGGGCATACAGTGGCTGGCCGGGCCGCAAGAAGATCTGCACGGTGGCCAATCCAGCATCCCGCATCGTCGCGAAGTAGCGTGCAGCTTCGAGAACCTTCTCTCTTAGTTGATCCGGAGTCTTGTTATACCGGTGCGCGAGTGACTCCATCAGCCACGCTTCGTCAGGGTCGGGAAGGCATACTCGTAGGGTGTTTTTTCTGTCCGCCAAGAAGCCTTCAAGACCACTCTGAGTAACGCCTCGCCAAGTCTGGCCGTAACCGAGCATAATATCGACATTGGATCCCTTGGCAAACAATTCAGGCCATGGCTGATCATTCCACTCGAGCGAGAGATTCCGAATTCCCCACCGGGTCATTGCTTGGCTAACGCGAAGCTTTTCGTGGATCTCATCGGCAAGTAGTCGTTTGCCCCACATGTCCCAAAGAAACCCGATACCACCAGCAACGATCAGGGCTGAGCCGATTTGCGACAGGACTGAGTGATACCACTCGGTCCCAAGGGTGCTCACCCATAGCACTACGCCGCCTAAGACGATGATCGCCAGCGTCACCAGTGCAGCGATCGCGGTGTTGCGTTGGCGAGTTACGCTCATTCTGATCCGATCATTGTGGGAAAGATTGGTTACAATTCTAGTGACTAGTCGGGCTGTTTCGTCGCAGGCACGGATCGTGCTTTGCTGCAGTGCACCAGTGCTCTCCCGTAACCGCTTGAGTGTCCCCCGCCCCCGATGTGTGCCAGCGCCTGCGGCCGAGCAAGGACGTCGATATTGCGCGGCCGCATGTCGTCCAGCGGTACCAGCGCCAACCTCGTTCGGACCGTAGCGCCGTTTGCCCTGGGGAACGACGCCAGGAGGTCCCCGCCCACGATCAACGACGCCGTCCGGCGGTAGTCATTCACCGGTGCTCGCGCGTGAACCGGACCCGGGCCGTCGCCTCAGCCGCCCAGAGTCCGACAGTCGGCGCGAGGTTCGCGTGCGCGGCGATGCACGATTCGTCCACGAGCTCGGTCACCGGCATCGACGGTCGACCAGCGGGTAGGTGGTCGACTGACATCGCGACGTCATATGGCTCGCCTCAGCAGGGTCGTCGCCGACAGCTGGTCCGTCGATCACGGCTCGTCATGGTCCATCCGATGCGCGATGAGGAGGTCGTGCGGATCGACGAGCTCGGCGAACCCTGGCTGCTCGACATCACGCTCGCCCTCGCATCTTTTCGTTAGGCTCGGTATAGACGACTTGAATCTTGGCTCTAACGAAGTTCGGATGTGCGCGGGCAGGCCAGTTCGAGGTTGAGTGCGAAAGTGGCCGACGCCGCCGTCTCGCAGGCGAACGAGCTGTCGCCACACATGCGACCAGATGAAAGGCCCACACGTGGACGCTTCTGAACTCAACTCCTCCGTCGGCCAGGGGCTCGAGCAGCTTGGGTTGGGGCTCCGCCCCGTCGTCCAGGGTGCGTTCGCCGATGCGGTGCCCGGTGTCGAGTGGACTCGGATCATCGACGAAAAGGACCGCGCGGCCGGGATCGGGCACGGGCGGTACTCGGCGACCGACGTTTCACTGATGCTTCGGGCGATGACTGAGCGGGTCGGGGAGCTGGGGTACCTGTTCGACCGCTTGCTGTCGCGGAGTGCTCGTGGGTATGCGAGTGAGCTTCGGGAGGTTCGGAACGCATGGGCTCACAACGAGGGATTCACCGAGCAGTCGGCGTATCGGGCGTTGGATTCGATGCAGTTGTTGTTGGAGAGTGTTGGGGCGGCGGAGCAGGCTGCGGTTGTGGGGGAGTTGAAGGGGCGGGTGTTGGGCCCATCGACAAGCTCAGGGACCGAGGGGGTTGCGTGGGCCGAGGCGCAGAGCGAAGACGAGATGGGCCCTTCGACAGGCTCAGGGACCGGATCGGTTGCGTCGACCGGGTTGGCCGTCGGTCGCGAAGCGGAAGATGGGCAGAGCGCCGCAGACTCTATTTCCGTTGACGGCGCCGCAGGCTCCTCGTCCGCAGCAGATGTCGAAGGCTCCGCCCCCTCCTCCGTCTCCATCCGCGTCAGCGCGACGCCGACGCTCAGCTACGCGATGGCGCACTGCAGCATCGCGGTGATCGACGAGATCGTCCTCGAGAACCACGGCGGGGAACGCCGGGCGGCGTCCGTCGAGATCGACGTCGTCACCGCCGACGGTGCCCTCGCCGACACGAAGGTGCTCCTCGCCGACCTCGGCGAAGACCGCACCACCCTCCTCCGCAGCCCCGAGGTCCTCCTCGACCCACGCCGCATGCTCCTCGTCGAAGAGCAGCGCCCCGGCGTCATCCGCGTCACCGTGCGCGACGCCGCCGGCACCCAGCTCGGCACGGTCGAGAGCCCTGTCACTGTGCTCGCGTCCAACCAGTGGATCGCCGCACCCGTGCAGCTCGGCCTCGAACTCCTCGCCGCCCACGTGCAGCCCAACGCCCTCGTCGTCAGCGAACTCATGCTCGAGGTCTCCGACCTCCTCGACCAGCAGACCGGCAACAGTTCCCTCGCCACCTACCAACTCGACGACCCCGCCCGCATCGACGCCATCGTCGCCGCCGTGTGGGACGCCGCACGCGCCCGCGACATCCGCTACGCCGAACCGCCCGCCAGCTGGGGCCAGAGCGGCCAGAAGGTCCGCACTCCCGAGGAAGTCCTCACCAGCCACCTCGGCACGTGCCTCGACACGACGATCCTGCTCGCGTCCGTCCTCGAAGCCATCGGCATCCACCCCCTGCTCTGGCTGCTCAAGGACCACATCTTCCTCGGCTACTGGCGCGTCCAGACCACCCTCGACGTCGTCGCCAGCACCGACGTCTCCGAAGCCGTCAACTCCCTCGAACTCGGCCGCATCGGCGTCGTCGAAACCACCATGCTCACGGGCACCTCCTCCACCTTCGCCGAGGCCTCCCGCCGGCCCCACACCGACCACCTCGCCGGCCCGCTCGACGACTTCATCGGCATCACCGACGTCGTCCAGGCCCGCCTCCGCAAGATCTACCCGCTGCCCAGCCGCCGCGTAGGCGCCGAGGGCGAACCCGTCGTCACCCTCTACCAGGCACCCGAAGCCCGCGCCCTCACGCAGGACGCCCCGGCCACCGCCGAACAGGCCGCCGCCGGCCACGGACCCGACGTCCCGAAACGCGTCTCCACCTGGAAGAACGCCCTCCTCGATCTCAGCCTCCGCAACAAGCTCATCAACTACACCGACCGCTCCGGCTTCGAGCTCGCCGTCCCCGGTCCGGCCCTCGGTCGCCTCGAGGACAGCATCAACCACGGCACCCCGCTCACCCTCGTCGCCTCCGACAGCGTCGCGACGATCGACCAGCAGCGCGGCATCCGCTTCGGCCGCGACCTCGAGGAGAGTGACCGCATCACCTTCCTCGAGGACAAGAAGAGTGCCTTCATCGACGTCACCGAGGCCGCCTACCCGACGAAGCTCCGCGCCCTCGCCTACAAGGCCAAGACGATCGTCGAGGAGACCGGCGCCAACAACCTCTACCTCGCGTTCGGAATGCTCAGCTGGCGCTTCGGCGACCGCGACCTCCGCTCACCCCTCGTGCTCGTGCCCGTCACGCTCACGACGACGAGCCGCGGCTCCTCCTACCGCCTCACCCTCGACGAGTCGGGCTCTTCCACGCCCAACTACTGCCTGCTCGAGAAGCTGCGCCTGAGCTTCGGCCTCGAGATCCCCGGACTCGCCAACCCCGTCGAGGACGGCTCTGGCATCGACCTCCCGGCCGCGTTCACCGCCGTGCGCCAGGCGATCCTCGACGCCGGCCTGCCGTTCCGCGTGGAGGAGACCGCGTCGCTGTCGATCCTCCAGTTCGCGAAGTACCGGCTGTGGAAGGACCTCGACGAGAACTGGGAGACGCTCGCGTCCAACAGCCTCGTCGACCACCTCATCAACTCGCCGCTCGAGGCCTACGCCGACCCGACGCCGGCGCAGACCGACACCGACCTCGACCGCCTCGGCCTCGACTGCCCGGTCGCCGCCGACTCCTCCCAGCTCGACGCCGTCGCCGAAGCGGTCGCCGGCCGCACCTTCGTGCTCGAAGGCCCTCCCGGCACCGGCAAGTCGCAGACCATCACCAACCTGCTCGCCCGCTCGCTCGCCGAGGGCAAGAAGGTCCTCTTCGTCGCCGAGAAGCGCGCGGCGCTCAACGTCGTCAAGCAGCGACTCGAAGACGTCGGACTCGGCGCGTTCTCGCTCGACCTGCACGACAAGGGCGCGCGGCCCAACGTCGTCCGCGCCCAGATCAAGACCGGCCTCGACCTCCGCACCAAAGCCGACATCGACGCGCTGAGCACCAACCGCGAGCTGTCCGAGTCCGGCCTCCGCACCCTCACCCGATACGCCGACCGCCTGCACGAGGTCAACGCCGCCGGCTTCTCCCTCTACTCCGCACGGAGCCGGCTGCTCGCGATGGACCACGACCTCGTCCCGATGGCGATCCCCGAGCAGCTCGTCGCCGCCGGCACGCCCGAGGCGTTCGAGGAACTGCGGCTGGTGTTCCGCGACCTCCCTGAGCGCTCCGACCTCGCGCGCCCGAGCACGACCCACCCGTGGGCGTTCCTCGACGGCCCGTCGGCTCCCGGGCTCGACGCCGCGACCGTGCAGCAGGCCGGCCGCGCGCTGGATGCGGCCCTTGCAGCGACCCTCGACGCCGGTCTCCCGATGGACGCCCTGCGCCTCGCGTCGCGCCCCGACCTGCTCGGCCTCTGGTCGACCGCCGTCGCCGCACCGCGCCTGCCGATCGGCGCGTTGATGGCTGGAACCAGGCCCGAGGACTTCACCCGGCTCGACGACGCCCTCGCCGCCGCCGGACAACTCCGCGACGCCCAGGCCGAGTGGCGCTCGACCTTCACGCCCGCCATCCTCGACCGCGACATCGCCGGCCCGCTTCACGCCGCCGAGAAGGCTGCCGCATCGAGCTTCTTCGGTCGCAAGAAGCGGCTCCGGGCCGCACTCGCGCAGCTGAGTGACGTGCTCGCCGTCGACGCGGCCTCGTTCAAGGTCAAGCAGCTCGTCCCGCAGCTCACCGAGGCGAAGGCGGCGCAGGACCGTCTCCTCCAGCTCCGCGGCACGCTCCGGTCCACCGCCCTGCCGCTCGTCGGCGACCGCTGGAACCCGCTCGTCGAGCCGACCCAGCCTGTGCGCGAACTCCTCGGCTGGTACCGCTGGCTGTCTGAGGGCTTCCGGCTCCCCGGCACGCCCGACGACGCGTTCATCACCGCGGTCCGCGACCACTACGCCACGACCCAGCCGTCGCAGCAGGCGGCCCAGGCGCTGACGACGCTCGCGAGCACCTGGAGCGACGTCCTGCGCATCGCGTCCGTCAGCACCGAGCGCCTGTCGGCGTGGTCGGGTGGCGAGGGCTTCCTGCAGGCCTGGTGGTCGACGCGAGGGGCCCGCCGTCTCGACGCCGCCGAGCCCGTCGTCCTCGAACGCTGGCTCGACCTCGTGCGGGTCGTCGAACCGCTGCGCACCCACGGGCTCGACGACGTCCGCGCCGCGATCCTCGCCGGTCGCATCGAGACCGAGGACGCGACCCTCGCCTTCGAGAAGGGCCTCGCGCAGGCGTCGATCGACGAGCGCGAGCGCACCACCACGCTCGACGCCTTCGACGCCACCGCCCACAACCGCAGCGTCACCCGCTTCACCACGAGCGTCAAGGCCGTGCGCGAGGAGTTGCCGCGGGCGATCCCGGCGTCGGTGCTCGGGCTGCGGACGTTCAGTTCGCAGTCGGAGAGCGGTCAGGTCGGCGGGCTGCGTCGGCAGATCGACCGCCAGCGCGGCGGCATGAGCGTCCGCGCGCTGCTCGAGAACTTCGGCGAGCTCATCACGCAGATCATGCCGTGCACGCTCGCGAGCCCGGAGTCGGTCGCGCGGTTCTTCCCGGCGGCTGCCGAGCTGTTCGACATCGTCGTGTTCGACGAGGCGTCGCAGATTCGCGTCGCCGATGCGATCGGCGCGATGGGACGCTCGCACTCGGTCGTCGTCGTGGGCGACAGCAAGCAGATGCCGCCGACGACGTTCGCCGAGGCCGGCGCGACGATCGACGACGACGCCGACTACACGAGCGAGGTGCTGCAGGACGAGGAGTCGATCCTCTCCGAGTGCGTGCAGGCGCGGGTGCCGAGCAAGTGGCTGTCGTGGCACTACCGCAGCCAGGACGAGTCGCTCATCGCGTTCTCGAACCACCACTACTACGACAGCCAGTTGTCGTCGTTCCCCGCGCCGTTCTCGGGTGCGGGCGACGGTGGCGTTGCGGGTCACGGGCTGGCGTTCGTGCGGCTCGACGGGCAGTTCGAGCGGGGCGGCCGCGGCAAGTCGCTGCGGACGAACCCGGTGGAGGCGCAGGCGATCGTCGAAGAGATCTCGCGTCGCTTCGAGGCCTCGCCGGAGGAGACGCCGTCGCTCGGGGTCATCACCTTCAACGCCCAGCAGCGGACGTTGATCGAGGACCTGCTGCGCGACAGCGCCGACCCGCGGATCGCGCTGGCGCTCGACGAGCAGGACGGGCTGTTCGTCAAGAACCTGGAGAACGTGCAGGGCGACGAGCGCGACACGATCCTGTTCTCGATCGCGTTCAGTGCGAACGAGAAAGGCGTGATCCCGTTGAACTTCGGGCCGCTCACGCGGGCGGGTGGCGAGCGGCGGTTGAACGTCGCCGTGACGCGGGCGCGGCGACAGGTGGTGCTGTTCGCGAGCTTCGATCCGTCGGAGCTGCGGGCGGAGCAGACCTCGTCGATCGGCATCAAGCACCTGAAGGCGTATCTCGAGCTGGCGCAGCGGGGGAGCGAGGCCGCGGGTGAGGACGGTCGTCGTCAGGCGATCATCGACCGCCACCGCGACGAGATCGCCGACGAGCTCCGATACGCCGGGCATGCCGTGCGGACGGATGTCGGCTTGTCGGACTTCCGCGTCGACATCAGCATCGCGACGGAGGCGGAGCCGGACCGACCGCTGGTGGCGGTGCTGCTCGACGGGGCGTCGTGGCGTGAGCGTCGGACGGTCGCCGACCGTGACGGACTGCCGGTCGAGGTGCTGAGCGGCCTGATGCGGTGGCCGGGCGTCGAGCGCGTGTGGTTGCCGGAGTGGCTGCACCACCGCGAGGAGGTGCTGGACCGGCTGGTCGCGGCGGTGGAGGCTGCGGCCGAGCGGGGGGCTGCGGGGAGCGCGGCGACGGAAGCGTCGGCTGGTGCGGAGTCGGATGCGGCCGATGCGTCGGCTACCGATGATGCGGACGTCACTGGCGAGGATTCGGATGCGCCCGCGCCCGCTCGCAGCGCCCGAGTGCGGGAGTGGTCGGAGCGGCTGGCGTCACTGGAGACCCTCTCGGAGTTCCGCGACCGCAAGGTCGGTTCGGCGCAGCCCGTGGAGGCGGCGCCGGTGGCGGACACGTCCGCGCGGCACCCAGAACTTTCGGAGTACCAGCCCTGGGACGCACCGGCGCTGGGTGGGATCGAAGTGCTCGACCGTTTGCCGGGTCGTCAGTCGGTCGTCGCGGTACAGGGCGCGATCCGCGCGGCGGTGGAGGCTGAGGGGCCCATCCACGTGACGCGTCTGGCGAAGCTGGTCGCGGGTGCGTTCGGTCTCGACCGGGTGGCGGGTTCGCGGGCGAAGTCGATCCTCGACAAAGTCCCGGCCGAATTGCTGGGTCGCTCAGAAGAGCCGTTCGCCTGGCCGACCTCGGTCGACCCTCTCACGTGGCGCGGTGCGCGGCAGTCCTCGGCGGAAGCCGCCCGAGCGGTAGAGCACATCTCCCTGGTGGAGATCGCGAACGCGATGGCGATCGCAGCGGAGGAGTCGGCGGGCCTCTCGCCCGACGAACTCCGCCGCGAGACCCTCGCGATCTTCGGTGGCAAGCGAGTCACCGCCTCGATCGGAGCCCGCCTCGACGAGGCCCTCGAGTTCGGTCTGGCCTCGGGGAGGTTGGCGCGAAGCGGAGAGACGATCGTTTCGAGGCTTTAATTGGAGCGCGGTCGCGGGTGATTCAGTTAGTCGAACCCGCGTAGGTCGCGCGGACGTCCGCGAGCGTCCGGGACAGAGCGAGATCTACCGCCCAGAAGTTCCAACCCGCGACAGTTCCGCCGCCTTGTATTTTCCGAGCGGCGCCACTCACAGTGGTGTAACTAGCACCGTCCAGGAGGAGAGAGCCGTCGGCGTTCACTATGGCAGTGCGCCCACGATGCGCTACTGGCTTCGCATGCAGAACGGTCCCTGGGGCGACGAGACCCGCTCGAATGAGATCGGCCACCTCTACCTTGTATTGAGCGCGCGCCGCTGAAAGCGCAGTTGAGCTCGCATGTCCATCGGGGACCGGCCAGATCGCGAGAATGGCGTCGATCAGTCTGCCTGATCGCTTCTCGATGTGTGCATCGGACCAGGTCTCATCCTGCACGTCGACCACGTCTCGACCGAGCAGTAGAGTGTCGCTCCGGCGTAGCGCATCACGCTTCCCATTCTCGCCCAACCAAGCCGCGTTGGAGAGTTGCGCGTTCAGGCTGCCCGTCACAAGGGTCAAGTTACCGATTGTGTGTATCAGGCGATCTCGACTGGCTTCCTGCGCGAGATCCAGTCCATCGTTCCAGTTTGCGCGCCACTCTTGCGGCATTACATGTTCAATCGTGCTTACTCCGCGGGTGATCGGCGAGATAGATCGCGGATTGCCGCTGGTGAACCCTCGCTGGTCGTCCTCGATCGCTTCCAGGACCATGAGCAGACGTCCTCGGCGGAACCGCTTATATGCCTCGACGCTCTGGAGTTCGCGCCGCACCTCGGCGTCGTCAGGCCAGTAGCCCACGGGCGACGTCTGGCTGGTGAGGAAGTCGACGGCGATCGCTGCAACCGTCTGCCCGGGCTCTCGACGCGACAGCTGTACGAGCAGATCAAGCATGAGTCGGTTGGTTCCCTGCGATGGAGCGCGAACGAGCGCGCGCCGCACGAACCAGCTCTCGAGGACCTCCAGAAGTTCGTGCCGAGTTGGCTCGTCGATGTCCGCTTGCTCAGGTTCCGCGAGCCAGATCAGCAGGGGCTTCGCAATTTCGGAGTCGAGCTTGTCCAGGCGGTAGACAAATCGGTCAATTCTGCTGAGCAGGCCGTCTGATACCGCCGCTCCTTCCGTGAAAGCTCGGTACTTCGCGGCGGCAACGCCAATCGAACGAAGTAGCGGCAACACGTCAGCTTTCGTGTCGGCTACGTATCGCTTGAACTGCAAAAATGCCTCCCTAGCCGGTATCTCCCTCAACGTTCGGGCGGTGAGCCATTGGGTGAGGAACAGAGAGCTCCGCGCGTACCGAATCCGACCGGCGCGAACCTCGGCCTCCCAGAACGGTGTCTCGAACTCCGACCAGTTCTCCTGGTAGGCCCGCTCGGTCGCGATGGCATCGCCTTCGAAACGTTGGAAGATGAAGTTCTTGATGAGGTCAGCAGCGGTCAGGGGCGTACCGCGTGCATTCAGGGTCTCGAAGATCTCCTGCGCATCCTCATGGGACTGCAACTCGATCGACACGAGCTGCAACCGCGACGTCACCGCCTGGACGAGGAGGGCGGCGCGAGCATCCCGCTCCTGTGGTTCGGCGTCGAACCACGACCTGATCGCGTCATAGAAGAACGCGTGGGCATCAACCAGGCGCCCGGCGATGAGCTTCCCGTGGTCGACCGGGGCTTCAGCGGACATCGCCGCCGAGAACGCCGGCCGATCCCGGTTTGTCGGCCAGACCTTGAATCGGTCCTCCGGCTGGGCGCGGAACGCTTCGGGATTCTCTACCAGCGCGAGGACCTGCCCGGCGAGGGCTGAGAGACCCGCCTCCTCGAGTTGCGCGTGTAGGGCATCGAGGAAGATCTGCAGGGTGGTCAGACGCTGCTGCCCATCGATGACGGTGTAGACCGCAAGTGTGCCCGCTACGGCTTCTTGACTCTGGAGTACAACTGCGCCCAAGAAGTGCGTCGCTCGTTGATCGCCGTCGGCCATCATCTCAACGAGGCGAAGGACGTCATCCCACAACGGCTCCCATTGGTTGTCCTTCGACCAGACATACGGGCGCTGGAACAGCGGAACAACCAGACGCTGTGGTGCAAAGAAGATCTTCTGTGGGGACGTGACCTGAGTGAGCATCATTGCCTTTCGCTTGCCGCCAGTTGCGCAGCGCCGATCCATAGCGAGGAGTCGGTCTCTTGGCGAGCTTATCTCGGTCGACTGGCTTGATTCGGGCTCTTAGCTCGCCTGGTTGCGCCTCGATCAAGACCGGGTTACGGGGCCGCCAATGTCGAATCAGCAGCCACCGTTCTTAGGGCTACTTTTTCTCATCACCACGCCGACGGAGCATCCGCTCTGACATGCCGCCCAGCAGCGTCCCCGCTGCGACGCGAGCGCGGTCGACTCCTTCATTCCCGAGGCGGACCGCTGCACCGACACCGGCTGCGCCGGTCTCGAGAGCGCTGTCCCGAACGTCGGCAGCCGCCTCGCCCCATCGCTTCACGTGCAGTGCCTCATGGTCACTCTCGATACCCAGTCTGCCTTCGAATTCCACGATGGCAGCCGATGCATGGTTGCTCGAATGAACGACCTTGCGAGCGGAGAACGGGTTCAACAGCACCTTCCCATTCGCCAGCGTTGCTGCCGCGTTGATTCGAACGAGGAGGGCCTCGGTGGTCTTCGCGATGCGGTCCAAGCGGTTCCTTCGTGCGGCCTGCAGCCCCACACGGTGAGCGTCGAGCTCTGCAGGTGAACCATCCAGCACCCGGTCGAGTTCGAGGATGGCGATCCCGTCCTGCAGCTGGAAGCATCGAGCGAGAACGGCGAGCCATTCAGCTACGGAAGACTCGGCGGCCTTGGCTAAGACCGCGAGATCGTCGACGTTTCCTTCGCGCTCCAACTTCTCCGCGATGGCGTCGAGCTGCAGCAGTGAGTACGCCTGAGTGCGAGCAACAATCCCAGAGGAGTTCTGAATCTTCGACCAACCGGTCTCAGACACCCGTCCTGAATGCTCCCGGATCGTCATGGCCTCTTCGATCATGAGGTCGACGCCGATCATGTCGGCGAGAACAGAGTCTCGCTGACCGCGGAGGAGATCGTCGACCTTCGCGTCGATCTTCGCCAGGTAGTCGGTGATCTCATCCATGGCCTGCTGCATCGCGATCTGCGTCATGATGCCTGCCGCGCCAGCCAGGATCGCAGGATTCGCGACGAGCGTCGCCGGTCCCGTGACGAACTGGATGATGCCCTTGGTCTTCCCACCACTCATCAGGATGGCTCGACTCACTCCCGGAGACGAACCCTTCATCAGCGGGTACTTCTGCAGAGCCTTCGCGGATTCCTTCGTCAGCTTCACCCACCGGCCGGAGCTTGCGGCGATGTGAGATCCCACCTGAGCGGCGGTCGCGGCATGCCCCATGGCAGGACGAAGGCGCTCAAGCCCGAGGTGCTTCGATGTAAATCCCTCTGCTGTGATGAACCGTTCGACAGCAGCTGGATCGCCGATGACGGCCAAACCATCTTCGTCTGCGATCAGTTCGATCTCGTCACTCATGGGGTGATCCTTTGATTGTGGGTTGGGCTCGTCAGTCAACCTAGACCGCGCGGGCGCCGATGTCGCGCAGCACGGCGGCCGACGCGCGGACGCCGTCCATCGCGCCCTGGATTGTGGCTGGGTCGCCGCCCGAGACCGCGGTCGTCAGCGTGTCGAGGTTGGTCTGCAGTCCGACGAGGGCGGGCGCCCACTCGGCGGCGATCGATACCGGCACGTCCAGCGACTCCAGCTGACCGAGGTTGAAGCTGATCTCAGCCGTGTTGGAGATCAACCGCCAGGTGCCGCCTTCGGCCAGCGTGGTGACCATGTCGTCGAGGTCCTTGTCGATGTCCGCGGTGTGCTTGCTCGCGCCCGCCTGGAACGCGGCGACATCGACCACGGCCGGTGCAGCGGGCTCGGCAATGGGCTCGACCGTCGCGGTCGGAACCGGTGTCGGCGTTGCTGTCGGCGTCTGCGTTGCAGTCTGCGCGACGGCGACCGACTCGGTCCGTCCGCCGTTGATCGCGTTCGAGACGCCACCGACGAGCAGGAGCGAACCGACGACAGCGCCAGCGATGATCCAACCCTTCGCCTTGCCGCTCATGCCGGACGTGGTGCGTGGCTGTGACGCGTATGGCGACGGAACCGGTGCGGCGGCGGCGAACGCGGGCGGTGCGGTCTTCTGCAGCTGGAGCGGCTGGCTGACGAGCGGAGTGGTCGCCGCCTGCTGCGGAGGCATGACTGCGGCGGGCGCGGTGTGGGTGGTCCATGCGGCACCGTCCCAGTAGCGCTGCTGTGTCGGGTCCGAGTAGTCGGGGTACCAGCCGGCGGGCGTGGCAGAGGGCGGGGTGGTCGAGCTCATGGGAACGGTCCTTGCATCGGGTCAACGCGACCCGCAGCGGCATCGGATCATCGACGGCAGGTGACGGACCCGCGAACCGGGCCAAACACAGTCTGGCGGGGGAGGGGCGGGGGTCATCAGCCCCAGAATGGGTCACGCGCCCGAGTTGTGGAAGGGTAGCGCAGGTGGATCGACAAGCCCGGCATCTCCCGGCCAGCATCGACCACTCCGACTTGACCCGATGGGGGGTGAGCTCCGCATGTCTGAACCGCTACCCGAAACGGATTCCGGGGGAGACCCACCCGCGCCGATGAAGTTCACGCAAACCACGGCGGGGCAGTTTCTGATCGCGTGCTCGATCATCGCGGCGATCGGCGCGATCGTCGTCGTCAGCGTTGTCGTGGGCGGAGCGCGTCCTCCAGCCGTCCAGTCGGACGGCCAGTCGTCGATGCACTCGCCGCCAGCTGACGGTCCTTCGATGCAGGCTGCAGATGATCCCATAGAACAAGCACGCGAGGTGGTTGGCGGCTCGTACTCCTCCGAGCGAGTGCAGCAGGCGACTGCCGCGGCGCTGGTCGCGACCGGTACGCCGGTCACGACCGACAACTTCTCCAGAGCCTGGAGTTCGGTCCTTGCCGTCACCGACAGGCTCGGTATCGAGCCGATGGACGTCATCTTGTGCGTGCCAGAGCTCGCTTCCTCCGAATCGGGCCTCACCTTTCCAGAGGTCGCTGCGCTCTGTGCCAGTGAGATCTATCTCGGCAAGCGGTGACGGGGCGACCGACCACCGACGCCGAGCGGACCCGCTGGCGTGGGGGTTCTCGCGAGCTGCCCCTGCGCCGCACCGTCATGAGATGCGTGATCAGCGGCAGAGCAGCTCCTCTCACAGGTAACGCGTGTGGCTTATGTCACCAGTGCATTGACGTCACTTCACGCTGCGCCTAGCGTCGATGAGATGCTCGGCATCGGCCGATCCGCAGTGAGGGGAGGAGTCTGGTGAGTAGGCCCTGGTACATCTTCACGGCGGCCGTGGCTTGCGCCATTCTGCTGACGTGGTTGGTCCAGACCATTCTCTGGCAGGAGGTCCCGCCGCCGATCGTCAGCACGGTCTATGCGGTGATCGTCATTTCGGCCGGCCTGGGGTCCAAGATGCTCCGGGAGCACCTCCTCGCGAAGAGTCGGGTCGACGAGTCGGATGGTCTCGAGCGGGACCTATCCGTCACCGCCCGGGCCGGGAGCTTCAACGATCTCCTGCTCGTCTGCCTCGGGCTCGGCGGAATCTTCCTGCTCAGCGGCAACACCATCACCGGGCTCGGCTGCATCGGCCTGGTCATCATCGCGATCGTCAGCGTCGAGATACGGGCGGCGCTGCTCAGACGTCGTCAGCCCGCGACCCGCTGAGACCAGGGCCCGCAACCACCTCGACCTTGAACCCCGCCTCGTTCTCGAGCCAGCCCGCGTAGTGCTGCTCGCCACCGGCGTGCGGATAGCGATCCTGATACAGCGGCCGCCAGCCGTGCTCGGGGCCCGTCGCCATGATCGCGTCGACGGCCTCCCGCGTGCCGCCACGGAACGCGAGATGGTTCACGCCCGGACGGCGCCGATCGTGCGACTCCGCGCTGAGGTTCGGCGACGCCGTCAGCGTGACGTAGGTGTCGCCGGCCCCCCAGGACTCGCCGCCCGGCCATTCGCTCTCCGCGACGAACCCGACACGGGACAGCAGCCAGGCCCAGCTCGCCCGCTCCGCCTCGACGTCCGCGAGCCACACCTCGACGTGGTGCAGCCCGGGGCCGACCGGCGACGACGGACGCACCCGCTGCAGCACATCAGCTCCGTCCTGCAATCGCTCCAACGTCCCCGCCACCGCGACCCGAGCCAGCGCGTGCGGTCGCGCGAGCACGTCGATGTTGCGGGCGATCCGCACGTCCTTGAGCGGCACCAGCACCAGCCGCGGGTCGGCCCGCGGCGCCGTGTACCTCGGGAACAGCGCCAGCAGCTGCCCGCCCACGATGAGCGACGCCGCCAGGTGGTAATCGTTCACCCGATGCGCGCGGTGGAACCGCACGCCCGCCGTCGCCTCGACCACCCCGAGCGCGACGTCCGGCGCGAAGCCCGCGTGGGCGGCGATCCACGACTCGTCCGCGAGCTCGACAGCAGACACCGACGGCCGACCGGCCAGCGGATGATCCACCGACATCGCCACGTCGAACGGCTCGCTCAACAGCGTCGTCACCGACAGTTGCTCCGACGGCCACGGCTCGTCGTGGTCCATCCGGTGCGCGACGACGAGGTCGTACTGGTCGACGAGCTCGGCGAACTCGGGTTGCGCGACATCGTGCTCGCCGAACACCAGTGCCGGTCCGCCATCGGTGTCCTCCAGCAACCCGGGCAGCAACGCCTGTCCGGCACTCTGGAACGCCGCCACCCGCACCCGCGCGCCCGCGTCGTCACCGTACTCACGCACCGTCTCGGCCGCGCGGTCGATCAGCGTGTGCACCGTCCCCGCCATCTCGGCCAGCGCCATCCCGGCCTCGGTCAGGCGGATCTCGCGCCCCACCCGATACGTCAGCGCGACGCCAAGCTCACGATGCAGCGCGGCCAGCTGCTGTGAGATCGCCGGCGCCGTCACATGCAAGTGCCGTGCGACGGCCGCGATCGTGCCGCGCTCGGCCAGTTCGCGCATGATCCGCATCTGAGAGAGATTCATCAGCTCAAGCTAACTGGTCACGTGGAAACCCTCAATATTCATGACGGATCGATCTGACTACGTTGGTCACCAGGACAGCGCAAAGACGCCCGTCCGCGTCAGCCGATACCACCGGCCGCCGCCGCTCCCGCAGGAAGGAACGCCGTTGCTCGCCCTCTGGAAACGACCCGACACCGCCGGTTTCGAACTCGTCGAGCGCGCGATGCCGGCCATGGGATCGGACGACGTCCTCATCCGCGTCCACCGCACGGGCATCTGTGGCACCGACCTCCACATCGAGTCGTGGGACCCGTGGGCGGCCGGCGCTGTCGACGCCCCGCTCGTCCCCGGCCACGAGTTCTCCGGCGAAGTCGTCGAGGTCGGAAGTCGCGTCGAGGGGATCCCCATCGGCGCAGCGGTCTCCGGCGAGGGCCACCTCGTCTGCGGAACGTGCCGCAACTGCCGCTCCGGCCGCCGCCACCTCTGCCGTCACACCCGCGGCCTCGGCGTCAACCTCGACGGCGCCTTCGCCGAGTACGTCGTCCTGCCGGCCACCAACGTCTGGGTCCACGGCGACCAGGTCACCCCCGACCTCGGTGCCCTCTTCGACCCCCTCGGCAACGCCGTCCACACGGCCCTCAGCTTCCCGATCCTCGGTGAGGACGTCCTCATCACCGGCTGCGGCCCCATCGGTCTCATGGCCATCGCCGTCTGCCGGGTCGCCGGGGCGCGCAACATCGTCGCGACCGACGTCGTCGCCGACCGCCTCGAGAAGGCGCTCGCCGTGGGCGCCGACCGCGTGGTCGACGTCTCGAAGGAGCGGGTCGCCGACGCCCAGGCCGAGCTCGGCATGCTCGAGGGCTTCGACATCGGCCTCGAGATGTCCGGACAGGCCGCCGCCGCGAGCGAGCTCATCGAGAACCTCAACACCGGCGGCAAGGTCGCGCTCCTCGGTCTCCCCTCGACCAACATCGAGATCGACTGGACCAAGGTCATCACCCGCATGATCACCATCAAGGGCATCTACGGCCGCGAGATGTTCGACACCTGGCACCACGCGAGCGCCATGGTCGACCACAGCCCCGAGCTCCGTCATGCCCTCGAGTCGCTCGTGACCGCCCGCTTCCCGCTCGCCTCCTGGCAGGACGCCTTCGACACCGCGCGCGGGGGAGCGGCCGGCAAGGTGCTCATCGACTGGACCGACACCCGCGACGTCGTCATCACCGGCGTCGTCGACGAACAGGCACCGGTCACCGCCCACGCCGCGACCGCCGCCTGAGCGACCGCCAGACTCAGCTCAACCGCCCACTCGACCCCGAGGAGACGACATGTACGGCATCATCAAGAACCAACTGCGCGCCCAGCTCGACGCCATCGAGGCGGACGACCTCACGAAGCGCGAGTTCGCGATCACGTCCCGCCAGGGCAGCCACGTGACGATCGACGGTCGCCAGGTGCGGAACTTCTGCGCCAACAACTACCTCGGCCTCGCCAACGAGCCCTCGATCGTCGACGCGGCCAAGCAGGCGCTCGACGAGTGGGGCTACGGGCTCGCGAGTGTCCGCTTCATCTGCGGCACCCAGCAGATCCACCGTGACCTCGAGCAGGAGCTGAGCGCCTTCCTCGGCACGGAGGACACCATCCTGTTCTCCTCCTGCTTCGACGCGAACGGGGCCGTCTTCGGTGCGCTGTTCGGGGAGCACGACGCGATCATCTCCGACGCGCTCAACCACGCGTCGCTCATCGACGGCATCCGCCTGAGCAAGGCCCGTCGCCTGCGCTATCGCAACCGCAACATGGCGGACCTCGAGCAGCAGCTCATGAACGCCGCCGAGGCGCGCCGCACCGTGATCGTCACCGACGGCGTGTTCTCGATGGACGGCTTCTACGCCCCGCTCGACGAGATCTGCGACCTCGCCGACCGCTACGGCGCGCTAGTCCTCGTCGACGACTCGCACGCCGTCGGGTTCGTCGGCTCGGGCGGTCGCGGGACGCCCGAGCTGTTCGGCGTGCAGGACCGCGTCGACATCCTCACCGGCACCCTCGGCAAGGCGCTCGGCGGTGCGTCGGGCGGGTACGTGAGTGCGAAGCAGGAGATCGTCGACGTGCTGCGGCAGTCGGGCCGGCCGTATTTGTTCTCGAACAGCCTGGCGCCGTCGCTCGTCGCCGGGGCACGTCGAGCCGTGGAGCTCGCGGCGGAGGGTGACGAGCTGCGCGAGGGACTGTTCCGCAAGGCGGACCTGTTCCGTGCTCGCATGACCGCGGAGGGCTTCCGTCTGCTCGACGGCTCGCACCCGATCATCCCGGTGATGTTCGACGACGAGCAGCAGGCGGTCCAGGTCGCGGCGCGGATGCTCGAGCAGGGTATCTACGTGATCCCGTTCAGCTTCCCGGTGGTGCCCCGCGGAGAGGCTCGCATCCGCGTGCAGATCAGTGCCGCCCACAGTGAGCAGGACATCGAGGACTGCGTCGCGGCGTTCGTCGCGGCGCGGGGGTAGGTGCGGCGGCTACTCGGCGGGGTGATCGGCGTCGCTGAGGGCGGCCGTCGATCGACCTCAAGCGTGACTTCGCCATCGGCCCGCTGAGGGGGCTCCCGTCAACCGCGCCGCATGCTGCGCGCAGCGAACCCGTCGAGGGCGGCGAGCACCGGAGGCGCAGTCCAGAGACGGTTCCGCTGTCGCGACGAGCCGACCGTGAGGATGCCACGGTCGACGAGGGTGTCGAGGGTGTTGAAGACCGTGCGATCTGAGGCGTCGAGATGTTCGCGCACGAGCCGACTGTTCATCACCGGATGTTCCAGTGCCAGTGCCGTGATGCGATGCGCGGCCGAATCGGCGCGGACGTCGCGCAAGGCCTCCTGCCATGCCGTCCGGATGTTCTCGATCTCCTCCACCAGCGTCCGGCCGTTGGCGATCGCGAGGAACGCACCATCGGCGAACACGCGGACGATCGGCTCGACGTCGCCCTGCCGATAGCTGGTGAGTGCAGCGAAGTAGTCGTCACCCTGCTGCAGGATGCCGGCTGAGATGGGCACAGTGACCCCGCTGGTCAGCCCGACTCGCCGGAGAGCGGCCTGCACCAGCGCTCGACCGGTGCGCCCATTGCCGTCGGGGAACGGGTGGATGGTCTCGAATTGCGCGTGAGCGACGGCGATCGCAGCGAGCGGGAGGGGTGCCGGTCGGAGGGAGTAGGCGATGAAGTCATCCATCGCTGCCGGTACACGCTCGTGGTGCGGCGGGACGAAATCGGCCTCGTGCGGGCTGTAGTTGCCGCCCCCGATCCAGACCTGTTCGTCGCGATACCGGCCGGTGATCTCCGGTGCCGATGTGCCGAGAAGCTGCTCCTGCATGGCGACGATCGTCGTGTTGGAGAGCTCGTCCGATGCCGCGAGTGCCGCCTCGAGAGCTCGGACATTGGCGACGATAAGCGGCGCGTTCCCGGTGTCGCGCTCATCCAACTCGGCCTCGGCGATCGCCTTCGCGCTGCTCGTCAGGTTCTCGATCTGCGAGCTCGACGCCGATTCGCTCCGCAGCAGGATCGACGAGAAGGGTGCGGTGACGTGACCGACCTCGCTGTCGAAACGGATGATCCGTTCCTGCGCTTCGCCCAGCAGCTCCACGAGATCGTCCGACAGACGGATGTCGAGATCGGCGATCTGTGGCGGGACCGCGGCGTCGTATGGCTGTGCGAGGAGTAGTCGCTGGCGCTTCGGCAACGCGTCGGGGGCGATGCGCGACTGCCAGGGCCGCTGCTCATACGCGACGGCTGTCGTCATCATCCCCTCCTGAATCGGCCCAAGTTGCAGTCACAAGGGCTCTTAGTGAAGTTTAGTCGCTTATCCTTCACTAAGAAACCTGTTAGGTGCAACTTCAAGGCCGCTCGGACCGGAGTTGACCCTCCCGTAGGGGGAGACGGGATGCTTGAAACATGTTGCACATCGGAGAGTTCGCAGGCATGACCGGGTTGAGCGTGAAGGCGCTCCGCCACTACGACGAGAAGGGCGTGCTGGTTCCAGCCGAGGTCGATCCCGACTCCGGCTACCGCCGCTACGGCGAGGAGCAGGTGCGTTCCGGCGTGATCGTGAAGGCACTCCGCGACGCCGGCGTCCCGCTCGCCGCCGTAGGCGTGACCGTCGCCGGCGCGGATCCGTCGACCGCGATCGACGTGCACCACCGCCTCGTCCTGGAGCAGCGGGAGCAGGAGGACCACGCCTTCGCACAGGCCCGCGCGGTCGTCGCGTCACTCGCGGCACCGGTCGAGATCGTCGAACGCTCCCTCCCTCCCCAGCCCTACGTCGGCCGGGTGCTCACCGTGCCGCGCGGCGACGAGGACTCGGTGACCGATGACGACGCGAACGAGCAGTTCTCGCAGCTCTACGTCGCCGTGCAGGAGGCCGGCGTCGGGCCGACGGGGCCGTTCTGGACCGCGCTCCGACCGGGTGAGCAGGGGGCGGTCGAGATCGTCTGCTGCTGGCCGACCTCGTCGCAGCTCGAACCGACGTGGGGTGGTGACGAGACCACGGTCGACGTACTGCCCGAGCGGGCCGAACTCGCCGCGGTCTGGCGACCCGAACCGGGCGTCGAGCTCCCGGAGGGATCGACGCACCCCGCGGTGGTCGCACTCTTCGATGCGATCGCGGAGCGGGGGACCACGATGCCGACCACCGAGCTCCGGCAGCGGGTGCTGGGCCAGACCGCCGACGAGTACACGGTCGAGGTGTCGATCACCCTGCCGTGAGGTCGCGGTCCCAACGCGCTTCCCGGGGGTGTGTCAGGCCGGGTCGTTAGGGTGGACTCGTGGCCAACAGCAAAGATTTCGACGCCCGTTACGAGCTCCGTGAGTTCCCGTTCGCGAACGGGGCCGACGGCGAACCGACGCCCGAGAGCCTCGCGGCGCTCGACGCCATCGGGTTCGGCTTCCACGAGCCCACCCCGAAGCCGGAGGCGCGCAAGCGCAAGGTGAACGACCTCATCGCCGACGAAGCGGTGCTGCTCGGCGCCTACGTCCGCAAGCCGCAGCCCGGTTCGGTCGACGAGACCTGGCCCGCCGGCACCTTCTCCTGGTTCCCGAAGACGCTCAGCTGGGGCGACGGCACCAGCATCAACACGCAGGCGATCTCCGACGTCACGGTCCGCCCGACCGAACGACGCCGCGGCATCCTGCGCCGCATGATGACGCAGGCTCTGGAGCGCGGCGTCGCCGACGGCTATGCGATCGCGGCCCTCACCGCCAGCGAGGGCACGATCTACCGTCGCTTCGGATTCGGCTCCGCGATCCGTGAGCGCAACGTCGTCGTGAAGCGCGCGAAGGCCCTGCCGTTCCTCGCGCCGACGAGCGGCATCGTGTCGGTCGTCACCCCCGAGTACCTGGTCGACGGCGTCGCGCGTCAGGTGTTCGATCGCTTCGACGAGCGTTCGATCGGGTCCATGGTCCGCAACACCGGGTCGTGGCCGCTGGTCCTCGGCACGCTGGGTCGCGATGGTGAACCGGCGAAGGACACCCGCGCCGCAGTGCACCGTCCCGCCGACGGCGAAGAGGTCGACGGCTACGTCACGTGGCGCATGGTCGAGCAGCCCGGCGGACAGACTGGCATCGAGATCATCGACCTCGTCTACGCGACCGACGCGGCTTACCTGTCGTTGTGGGAGTTCCTGCTCTCCATCGACCTCAACGACGTCGTGAAGTACAACCGTGCCAGGCTCGACGACCCGATCGTCTCGGCCCTCGGCGACAACCGCGCCTACGACATCGAGCACGAAGAGGATCACGTGTGGCTGCGCGTCCTCGACCTCCCGGCCGTCTTCGCCTCGCGTCCGTTCGCGGTCGACGGCACGTTGACGATCGCCGTCACCGACGCGCTCGGCTACGCGGCGGGCACCTTCCGCCTCGAGGTGACCGGTGGCCGCGGCACGGCTACGAAGCTGAGCGACGAGACCGACGCTGCCGGCGCCGACCTCGCGCTCGACGTGGCCGACCTCGGTTCGCTCCTGCTCGGCGCGGTCTCCCCGGTGTCGCTCGCCGCAGCCGGGGTGCTGCAGGCGGCCGACCCAGCAGCGCCGCTCCTGCTGCGATCGATGCTCCAGACGCTGCGCGCGCCGCACGGAATCACCTTCTTCTAAGGGCGGTCCCGAGCAGCGACCGGCGGACAACGTGCCGTCGCGGATCAGTCGCGCTGCTCGATGAGGCTGAGTTGCGTGCCGTCCGGGTCGATGAGGAATCCGGCGCGGAGGCCCCAGTCCTGCATCCGGACCGGGTGGAGTCGCGGCGCTCCGGTCGTGCGTTCCGGGACGCCCGACCGTCGGATGGCGTCGTAGAGTTCGTCGACGTCGGCCACACGCAGGCAGCACATGAAGCTGCTCGACGCCGGGTCGAGGTCGGGTGCTGGGAAGAACTCGAGCTGCAGGCCGCCGCGGACGAGGATCAGCCAGCCCTCGTCTCGGAACGTGCGCTCGAAGCCGAACGCCGAGTAGAACGTCTCCGTCGCGTCGAAGTTGCGTGACGGCAGATTCGGTGTCGCGCGGTCGTGTCGTGTCGAGGTCATGGAGTCGATGATCGCAGCGTGTCGGACGGCTGGGAAGGTCATGCCGCCGTGGTCGGTGTCGCGAGTCGTTCGCGGAGGAAGGCGACCACGCGCTTGCGTGCTTCGAACGCCGGGTGGCCGTCGCGCTCGCGGACCTCGCCGGTGAGGACCGAGTGCGCGGTCTTCGAGAAGCCGGCGGCGTTGCCGGGGGAGGAGTCGAGTTCGATGACCTCGAACGCGTCGCCGAGTTTGGCCGCGATGGTGGCGAAGCGCTCCCGCGGGACGGCCCGATCTTCGCTGAATCGGAGGCCGAGTGCGCAGACCGAGCCCTGAGCCGCACGGGCTGCGACGGCGTCGAACTCGGCGGCGGACATCCCGGGGTCGATGCGGCGCGCCCGGCTGACGGGGAACGGCGTGGACGGCTGGCTCATGACGGAAGCGAGGACGTGCTCGTCGACGGCCGCCGCGAGCGCGAAACCGCCGGTGAAGCACATGCCGATGACGCCGACGCCAGGACCAGGCGTGCGGGCCGCAAGGTCGGCGGCCAGTGCCCGGACGTGGTCGGCGACGGGGCGGTGGGCGCCGGTCGCGAACGCCTTGAATTCAGCGGAGACGCAGACCTTGCTGACGCTGGCGAGCGTGTAGCCGATGGTCCCCTCGTGTCCGGGCGTCCCGAACGGTGACGGGATCGCGACGGTGAAGCCCTCCGAGACGAGATGCTCTGCGAGCCCCAGGACCTCGGGCGTGAGTCCGGGCAGCTCGGGGATGAGGACGACACCCGGCCCGGACCCTTTCTCGAAGCGGTCGTGCGTGACGCCGCCGCCGGTGAACGGGGTCCGCACCCAGCCGGTGAGGTCTGCGCGTGGAGCGGTGTCGGTGGTCGCGTCGTCGGTCATGGGGTGAGCGTAGTCCTGGTCGCTGCGTCAGATCTGCTGGATCGTGGCACGTCCCGCCTGGGAAGCCACCTGTCGTTCACCTCCCGGTCACCCCCGCTCCTCCACCCGGCCACCCCGCGCCGATGGGATGGGACACGATCCCCGTCCCTTCGTGCCCTGGAGACCCATGCCCCGCCTCAACCGCGTGTTGACGATGACCGCCGCGTGCGCCATCGGTGCGACCGCCCTCATCGCGACGCCAGCCGCCGCCATCGCCGCCCCAGCGCCGGGGCTCCAGATCAACGAGATCGAGTCCTCCGACGGCGTCCCCGGTGACTGGATCGAGTTCACCAACACCGCGACGACCGCCGTCACGCTCGATGGTTGGGTCGTGAAGGACAACAAGGACGACAAGCCCTACGCCTTCCCGGCCGGCACCGTCGTCGAGCCCGGCGCGTTCCTCGTCATCGACGACACGCAGTTCGGCTTCGGTCTCGGCAAGGACGACTCGGTCCGGCTGTTCGATCCGACCGCCGCGATCGTTGACGAATACTCGTGGACCGCACACGCCCCGGTCACCTACGGTGTCACCGCCGACCGCGCCGGCTGGGCCGAGACCACCGAGTCGACGAAGGGCGCCGCGAACGTCTTCACCACACCCGGGGTCCCGGAGACCGACGGTGCGATCCGCATCAACGAGATCGACTCCCAGCCGTCCGACTGGGTCGAGTTCTTCAACCCCGGCACGACGGCCCTCGACATCTCGCGTTACGAGATCCGCGACAACTCCGACGATCACCGCTGGCAGTTCCTGCCTGGCACGTCGATCGCCCCCGGTGAGTTCCTCGTGGTCGACGAGGCGACGATCGGCCTGGTCGGCGGCACCGAGACGCAGGGCGCGTTCCGTGACCCGATCGGCATCGGCAGCGCCGACGAGATCCGCCTGTTCGACGCGACCGGCACCCTCATCGACCGCTCGGGAACGTGGAGCGGCCACGCGGCCATCGACGGTGACTTCATCGCCGCCACGCTCGCCCGCTGCCCCGACGGTGAAGGCGACTTCACGCTCGCACGTATCACCAAGGGTGCCGCGAACGACTGCGTCCTCCCGAACGTCGCGATCAACGAGGTCGAGTCGAACAAGGACACGACCGACTGGGTCGAGATCGTCAACCTCGAGGCGACCGCGCTGGACATCTCCGGCTGGACACTCATGGACAACGACCCGGTGGGCCACGCCGCCGACACGACCCCGCTGCCCGCGGGCACGATCCTCGAGCCCGGCGCGTACTTCGTCTTCGACCAGAATGTGAACTTCGCGTTCGGGCTCGGCAACGGCGACACCACCACCGTGCGGAACGCCGCTGGCGCGACGGTCGCCGAGTACAGCTACGCGGCTCACGCGGACGGCGTCTTCGCGCGCTGCCCGGACGGCACGGGGGAGTTCGTCGACACGGCCGTCTCCACTAAGGGCCTGCGCAACGCCTGCGGTAACCCGGTGCGCATCAACGAGGTCGAGTCCGACGGCGGATCGCCCGACAACTGGATCGAGCTCGTCAACCCGACGACCGCGGCGCTCGACGTCTCCGGCATCGTCGTGAAGGACGACGACGACACCCACGCCTACGCCATCCCCACCGGCACGAGCATCGCGGCCGGCGGCTACCTCGTCATCGAGCGCGCAGCCCTCGGCTTCGGGCTCGGCGGCGGCGACACGGTCCGTCTCTTCGAGGGCGACGCCCTGCTCGACTCGACCACCTGGGGCGAGGGCCACCCGGCGAACACCTGGGGACGCTGCCCCGACGCGGCCGGCGCCTTCGCTGCGACGGCCGAGGCCACCAAGGGCACGGCCAACGTCTGCGCCGGTGAGATCCCGGTCGGTCCGTGGCCCGGTTCGCCCGACGTGACGGTGCTCGACACCACGCCGATGTTCCTCGAGGACAGCTCAGGACTCGACACCCAGGTCACCGCCGACGGCGCGTTCCTCTGGGCGGTCGACAACGGCACCGGCTCGTTCTGGAAGCTCGCGATCGCCGCAGACGGTTCGGTCTCGTTCGTCGACGGTTGGGAGAACGGCAAGCGCGCCCGCTTCCAGAAGGACGCGTCGAACCCCGCCGCTGCCGGCCCCGACACCGAAGGCATCACCGTCGACGGCGCAGGTTCCGTCTATGTCGGTGTCGAGCGCGACAACAGCGTGAAGGGCACGACGCTCAACGCCGTGCTCAAGGTCGACCCGAACGCGCCCGGCCCCGACGTCGTCGCCTCCCAGGAGTGGGACCTCACGGCCCTGCTGCCGACGGTCGGTGCGAACCTCGGTGTCGAGGCCGTCGAGTGGGTGGCCGACGGCGATCTCGCCGGCAAGCTCTTCGACGACAACACGAAGGCGACGTACGACCCGGCGAGCTACGCGGGCCACGGCGACGGACTGTTCTTCGTCGGCGTCGAGGACACCGGCGACGTCTACGCGTTCGCACTGAACGCCGACGGCTCGGCCACGCTGATCTCGACGATCGACCCGGGCCTCCCGGCGGTCATGGCGCTCGACTACGACACGACGCTCGGCGTGCTGTGGGCCGTGTGCGACGACGGCTGCGCGGGCACCGGTGCGCAGATCACGCTGAACGGGACCGAGCAGCCCGGGATCGCTCAGGTCGAGCGTCCGGCGGGCCTGCCCGACCTCAACAACGAGGGCTTCGCGACCGCACCGGCATCCCTGTCGGTCGACGGTGAGCGTCCCGTGTACTGGTTCGCCGACGGCTACGCCTCCGAGGCCCTGCGTCTCGGGTCGCTGCCCGGAACGACCACGCCGCCCGTGACGCCGCCGACCGGTGGGATCACGCCGCTTCCCGGGACGAGCCTCACCGAGGCCAACCGTGGTGCCATCACGCTGGCGGACACGGTGCGGCGGGGCGAGACCGTGACGGTCGGCCTCGAGGACCGCTTCGCCGCGACGGCCGTCGAGGTGTGGCTGTACTCGACGCCGGCGCGGATCGCCGCCGGTACGACGAATGCCGCCGCTGACCTGCTGGCGACGATCCCGGCCGACGCGACGCTGGGCGACCACCGGGTCGCGGTCTACGCGGCGGACGGCTCGCTCATCGGTTGGACCGAGGTGCGGATCGTCGCGGCCGACGGGACGAGCGTCGACGGCGCGGCGTCGGGTGGGGCGCTCGCGACGACCGGGACGGAGCTGCCGTTCGGCACGATCGGCGCGGGGGTCCTGCTGGTCCTCCTCGGTGGAGTCCTCGTCGCGATGCGTGAGCGTCGCCGGGCGGCCTGATCGTCTGAACGTCCGACGGCCCCGGGAGCACACAGCTCCCGGGGCCGTTCGCGTCACCCGTCGCTCCAGCCCGGTGGGTGGTGGTGTTGCCAGCGCGGTGCGCTGACGTGAGCGCGGGTCTGGCGCGTGGGCGAGGGTCTCCGGAGGAGCGCGCTCGCGGGTGTGGGGCGCGCCCACGCCGGGAGATGCACACTCGCGCCGAGGGGGCACACTCACGCCAGCGCACCGCGCTGGCGAGTTCGGTACCGGTGTCAGCGCGGTGCGCTGGGGCCGAGCGCGGGTCTGGCGCGTGGGCGCGGGTCTCCGGAGGGGCGCGCTCGCGGGTGTGGGGCGCGCTCGGGCCGGGTCGGGTGCATTCGCGTCAGCGCACCGCGCTGGCAGAGGGCAGAGGACGCAGGTCGGACCCGGGTGCGATGCTGGGGGGATGGACGAGCACGGGAGGGCCGAGGGTGGTGTGACCGTCGGTCGGGCGGCGGCCGAGATCGGCGTCAGCGTGTGGACGCTGCACCACTGGGACGAGATCGGCGTCGCGCAGCCGTCCGGAAGGAACCGGAGCGGCTACCGCTCGTACCTGCCCGTCGACATCGCCCGCCTCCGACGCGTCGTGCTCCTCCGCGACCTCGGTGTCCCGCTCGCTCGCATCCCCACCCTCCTCAACGCTCCGGCCGCCGAACGACGGGCGGAGCTCACACGGCGTCGGCGCGAACTCGGCGACACCATCAACCGACTCGAAGCCGTCGCCCGGTCCGTCGACTGCCTGCTCGAAGCCGACGAGGTCGGCGTGCTCGTCCCCGAGGATGAGCGCCAGGCGGTGTTCGGCGACGACTGGAACCCCACGATGGCTGAGACGGCCCGCGCCCGCTGGGGCGACTCCGCACAGTGGGCCGAGTACGCCGAGCGGTCCGCGACTCGTACGTCGGACGACTGGCGTGCGCTGGTCGGACCCATGCGCGACCTGGTCGACGAACTCGCCGAGGCCAAGCGCGCCGGTGTCGTCGCCGGGAGCGAGACGGCGAACACCCTCGCCGAACGGCATCGCGTCGCCCTCGGCGAGTACTTCCACTGCACGCCGTCCATGCACGTGATCATCGGTCGTCTCGCGCTCACCGAGCCCGGCATGGCCGACACCTACGACCGGATCGAGACCGGCCTCGCCGCGTGGCTCTCACACGTCATCGACGCGAACGCGCGTAGCCACGGCGTGGACCCCGAGACCGCCGTCTGGGAGTGAGGGCGAACCGCCTCAGCCCAGCTCGCGGAGTGCCGCCTCGATGATCGTCGCGCTCGGGACGTGTAACGCTTCGGCCGCGGTCGACCCGGTCGCCGCAAGATACGCGTCCACGAGACGGTTGCCCGCTGCATACCCGGCACCCATCGGCAGACCGACCGGCTCGCCCCCGTATCGCAGCGCGGCCTCGTCACCGTGCACCCACGAGACGAAGTGCTGCATCCCTCCGACGTCGAGACCCTCGACGACCCGGTCGAACACCGCGTCGTCGTCGAGGTGCGCGACACCGATCGGCGTGTAGCCGGACGGCCCGTGCAGCTGCCGGGCGAACGCGTCCGCGAGCCCCTCCGACACCACCTGCTCTCCGACCACGACGGTCGCCGGATCCCACACCACCCCACCCGGCGCGTACCGCAGGTTGTGGTTGAGCTCGTGGACGGCGGCCGCCTCGAGGCGGGCGAGGTTCTCCTCCGTCGGCCAGAGGATGAGGGAGATGAACCCGGTCGCGCTGCCGTTGCCGATGAATCCGCGGATCGACTCCATGAAGTAGGTGTCGTCCGGGTCGCCGAGGACGAGCAGGACGGTGATGTCGGGGACCACGAGGGTCGGCACCGCCGCGAGCTGGGTGGTGACCGCCGCGTCGAGCGCCCGTGAGATCCGTCCCCACGCGTCCGCCGCGACGAGCCGGTCTAGGGCGTCGACGACCCGATCCCGGCTCCGATCGATCGGGAATCCCGAGCCCATCGAGTGCATGGCGAGCAGGTCGACCTCGCCCGGGAAGTACCGGTACATGTCGGCGACGGGCTCGAGCATGGCGCGGAGTCGCGCGGGTCGATCGGCTTCCGGTGCGTCGAGAACGGAACGCATGCCGCTGGCGGTGTCGAGGATCGTGATCGTCATGGTGCCGACGCTAAAGCCTCACGCCGCGTGAGGGTCAAGCTTCCAAGTAGCCCATCCTCGCGCCAGCGCGGTGCGCTGACGCGAGTGTGGCGTGCCCGGTGTGGTCGCTGCACAACCGGCGTGACCGCGCCCCGTGCGCGTGAGCGCGCCCCTCCGGAGACCCGCGCTCGCGCGTCAGGCCCGCGGTCGCGTCAGCGCACCGCGCTGGCCCAAGGCGACGGCGGGCGGAGGAGCGGGCTACCGTGAGCGCAACACCTCGAGCGCCTGGGGCGAGAGCGGTGACCCGGCGCGCTTCGCGGCGTACAGCGCGGCGCCGATCGCCGGACCGAACAGCGGGGTCCGGAGTTCGTACCGGGCGGGCAGCGCCGCGATGGCCTGCTCGAAACCCGACCGCACCGCCTCGGCCGAGAACACCCCGCCCGAGTACGACACCGGAACGACCTCGTCGCCGCTGAAACCGAGCTCCACGCGCGTCGCCTTGACGATCTCCGCCAGCTCCCCGCTCGCGTCGGCCAGGATGCGCACGGCGACCTCGTCACCCTGGTCCGCGGCCGCGACGACCGTCTTCGCGAGGTCCGCGATGCGGCCCCGCTGACCCTTCCACCGGTTCATGACGACGTCGATCACGTCGAGGTCGCTCGTGATCCCGACTCGCGCCCGCACCAGCTCGGCGAGCGGACCGCGTGGCAGGCGGCCGTCGCTCATCCGCGTAAAGGCGTTCAAGCCGCGGGCGGCGATCCAGTACGCCGACCCCTCGTCACCGAACAGCTCGCTCCAGCCGCCGACCCGGTGCCCCCGGCCACGGCGCTCGCCGTACGTCATCGAGCCCGTGCCGCTGATGACGTTGATGCCGTCGACGGCGCCGAGCGATCCGGCCCAGCCGCACACCATGTCGTTGTCGCAGGAGAACCGGTCATGGCCGAGCACGTCGCGCGGCAGCGCATCGAGGTGGGCGATGTCGGAACTCACCTCGCCGTACCCGGGAAGGCCGAAGAAGGCCTGATCGATGTCGGCGGTGGTGACATCCGCCTGCCGGCACACCTCCGAGACACCCTCGGTGAGGATGCGACCGACCAGCTCGATCCCCTCGTCGAAGTAGTAGCAGCTGGCCGTCCTCGCTTCCGCGAGCACCCGTCCTGCGTCGTCGAGCAGCACGAAGGCCGTCTTCGACCCGCCACCATCGACGCCGAGGTACCGCGCCACGACTACTGCTCCTGCAGCTGAGCGGCGACACTCCGAGCGTCGTCGACGCCGTCGAACTCGTGGATCCGGACCCCCTGCACGACGCGGTTTACCGTGCCGCTCGGGAACGGGTTGTCCGGGGTCGCACCGAGCTGCAGCGAGTAGGACAGGCCGAGCAGCTGCGCGACGAGCACGTAGCCGATCGCGAGCTGCGCGTCATCGAGGCCGGCGAGCTCGGGCAGCACCCAGTCGTACGCCGTCGCATCGGCGACGGGCTCGGAGGAGATCGCGATCACGCGCTCCGGCGAGAGCGTCTCGCGCAGTTCGGCGACGATGTCGAGGTCGTACCGCCGCGTGTACGGATCGGACGACAGGTAGACGACGACGAGCGTGCTGTCGTCGACGACCGCCTTCGGACCGTGACGGAACCCGAGCGCCGAGTCGTAGTAGGTGACGATCCGTCCGGCGGTCAGCTCGAGCAGCTTGAGCGCCGACTCCCGGGCCAGACCGGTGAGCGGGCCGCTGCCGATGTAGACGACGCGTTCGCAGCCCTCGTTGGCGAGCGCGCGGATGTCCACCTCGCGGTGGTCGAGGATCGTCGTCGCGCCGGACGCGAGCGCCTGCACCGCGGCGTCGTCCGCGCCGCCGAGGATGAGGAGCACCGAGAGCAGCATCGAGCTGAAGCTCGACGTCATCGCGAAGCCCTCGTCGTTGGATCGCCGGGGCATGAGCACGGTGAGCGACGACGAGCGTTCGTGGTGGCGTCGGTACAGCTCGCCGGTCTCGTCGCACGTGATCACCAGGTGGTGCACCTCGGCGAGTTGCTGGTCGGCGAGTTCCGTCGCGGCGACGCTCTCCGGGCTGTTGCCGGAGCGCGCGAACGACACGAGGAGCAGCGGGACGTCCTCGGCGAACGACTCCTGCGGGTTGGAGACGATGTCGGTGGTCGCGACGGCGTCGATCCGGCGACGGAGCGTCCGGGTCAGGGCGGGTGCCGCGATCTCGCCGATGAAGGCAGAGGTCCCCGCACCGGTCAGGACGATCCGCAGCTCGGGTCGGGCGAGGAGCGGTGCGAGGAACGCGTCGATCTCCTCGCGTCGGGCGGCGATCCCCGTCGACGCCTCGAGCCAGACGTCGGGCTGCTGGGTGATCTCGCGGACGGTGGCTTCCGAACCGACGATGGTGGTGATGGACACGGTTGCTCCTGGGGTGGGTCGAGGTGATGAGGGGAAGTTGCGAGGTATCGGAGTTGGTTCAGCGTGTGACGCGCTCTCGCGGCGATGGAGGCGATCCTGCCACGCCGGGATCGGTGCCTACCCCTTGAGGCCTGAGAAGGTCATGGTGGCCACGAACTGCTTCTGGGCGAAGAGGAAGAACACGATCAGCGGGAGCGTGGCGACGACGTTGCCGGCCATGAGGAGCGCCCAGTCGGTGCGGCGCGCGCCCTGGAAGTTCGTGATGCCGAGCTGCAGCGTGAAGGCCTGGTCGTTGTTGATCGCGATGAGCGGCCAGACGAGGTCGTTCCACGAGCCCAGCAGGGTGAAGATCGCGAGCGTCGCCAGCGCGGGCTTCGCGAGCGGCAGGATCACCCGGAAGAACACCTGCAGGCGGGTGCAGCCGTCGATGAGCGCGGCCTCCTCGAGCTCCGCCGGCAGCGACAGGAAGAACTGCCGCATGAGGAAGATGCCGAACGCCGACGCCAGCCACGGCACGATCGCCGCCCCGAGGCTGTCGATGAGCCCGATCCGGGAGAACAGGATGTAGGTCGGGATCATCAGCAGCTGCGTCGGGATCATGATCGTCGCGACGATCATGAGGAAGCCCATCGTCTTGCCGCGGAACTTCAGGCGCGCGAACCCGTAGCCGGCGAGCGAACAGAGCACGAGGTGGGACAGGACCGCGACCGTCGATACGATGACCGTGTTGCCCAGCCAGAGCAGGATGTTCGACTCGGAGAAGAGCTTCGCGAACCCGTCGAAGGTGATGTGCGAGGGGAGGATGCGGGGCGGATAGGTGTTGATCTCCGACTCCGGCGTCACCGAGGTGATGAACATCTGCACGAACGGGATCGCGAAGATGATCGCGATCGGCGCGAGCACGAGGTGCCAAAGGCTGAAGCGCCGACGGGTGCGTCGTTCAGCGGGCGGGGCGGTCACGGACGGCTTGCCGGTGGCGGCGTCACCGCGTGGTGGGGTGGTCAGGACGGTCATCAGAATGCCTCCACGTTGGAGCGGCGGGAGTACAGGACGACACCGATCGTGGCGATGAGTGTCACCACGAAGAGCCCGTAGGCGACCGCGGAACCGTACCCGAACTGCAACTGCTTGAACGCCGCGTCCCAGAGGTAGAACACGATCGTCTGGGTGGCGCCGAGCGGGCCGCCTCTCGTGGTGGTGTACACGAGGTCGAACAGCTGGATCGCCTGGATGAACTGCCAGATGGCGACGAACACGGTTACCGGTCCGAGCTGCGGGAAGGTGATGCGCCAGAACGACTGCCAGGCGTTCGCGCCGTCGATCCGCGCCGCCTCGAGCAGCTCGGAGGGGATGTCCTGCAGGGCAGCCAGGTAGATGACGGTCGTGAACGCCGCCTGCCCCCAGAGCGACATGATCGTGATGACGACCATCGCCTGCCCCTGGTCCTCGAGCCAGCCCTGCGCCGGGAGTCCGAGGAACCGGAACACGGTGTTGAGGAGCCCGAACTGCGGGTTGAAGAGGTAGGTCGTCAGGATGCCGGTCGCGGCCGCGGAGGCGACGAAGGGGACGAAGATCGCCGTGCGGTAGACGCCGATGAAGCGGATCCGGCGGTTGAGGGCCACGGCGAGGAAGAGTCCGAGTCCGAGCGACGCCGGGACGAACAGGAGCGTGTAGACGACCGTGTGGACGACGGCCGCCTGCAGCTCGTCGTTGCCGATCATGCTGGCGTAGTTCTCCAGCCCGACCTGCTCCGGCTCGCTGAACCCGTCCCACTTCTGGAGTGACAGGAAGAACGCCCAGATCGCGGGGAAGATCGACAGGCCCAGCACGATGAGCATCGCCGGGGCGACGAAGCCCCACCCGGTGAGGTTGTCGCGAAGTCGGTTCTTGCCTCGCCGAGACGGAGCCGGGAGACGTTCGGGTCGCTCCGGCTCCGTCCTGGGGGTCGTGTCGCGTCCTGTGACCGTGGACATCAGTCCTCCGCCAGGGCGTCGTCGGCGGCCTTCGCGGCATCCTCGAGGGCTTGCTTCGGGTCGCCCTGGCCCTGCAGCACCGAGGAGATCGCCTTGCCGATGGCCTCCGACAGGCCGACGTAGCCGGGCACGGTCGGGCGGGCCTGCTTCGCGTTCACGCCGTTCTCGGCCATCACGTCGAGGCCGGGCAGCTGAGCCACCTGCGCCTGGAACTCGGGGGTGTCGATCTCGCTCGACCGCAGCGGGAGGTTGCCGTAGGCGACGTTCCACTTGAGGTCCTGCTCCGAGTCGGTCAGCCACTTCGTGAACTCGTACGCCCAGTACTCGCGGTTCTTGTCCTTGTGGTCGAACAGCGCCCACACGTCGGGGCCGGAGACGGTCTGGTGGTCGCCGTCGGTGCCGGGGAGGACGGTGACGCCGTACTTGGTGCCCTTCGTCTGCAGGGTCGACAGCTGCCACGGACCGGAGGTGATCATGCCGATGCGGTCGCTGGCGAACAGGTCGCCGAACTTCGTGTCGGTCTGGTCGAGGTAGACGCTCTTGTCGTCGACCGCCATGTCGCGGAGGAAGGTCAGCGCGTCGACGCCCGCGTCCGAGGCGAACTCGGCCGTCTTGGCGTCGTCGGAGATGATCGACCCGCCGTTCTGCCACAGGTGCGGCCAGAACTGCCAGGTCGTCTCCTCGCTGCCCGACACCGAGTATGCGTAGCCGTAGGTGTTCGTCGACGGGTCGGTGAGCTGCTTCGACGCCTCGCGGAAGTCGTCCCAGGTCCAGTCGGCCGTGGGGTAGTCGACGCCGGCCGCGTCGAACACGGTCGTGTTGTACAGGAGCGAGATGTTGTCGACCACGGCGGGGAAGCCGATCGTCTTCTCGCCGGTCGGCTGCACCGTCTTCCGGGCCGCCTCGGAGAACTCGTCCCACTTCACGTCTGGCTCCGCCACCTGGTCGGTGATGTCGAGGGTGCGGCCGGACGCCTCGAGTCGGCTCGCCCAGGAACCGAAGGCGTACGAGACGTCGGGGTAGTTGCCGCCCGCGAAGCTCGCGGAGAGCTTCTGCAGGAGGTCCTCCGTGGACGGCGCGCCCGAGGACACGTCGATGGTCACGTTGGGGTGCAGCTTCTCGAAGTCGTCGACGAGACCGGTGAGGATCTGCTGGGCCGCGTCGGCCTGCCCGGTCCAGAAGGTGAGCTTCACCTTCGCGTCCTTGTCGAGCGTCGTGGCACCGGACGATCCGCCGGCGCACCCGGAGAGTGCGAGCGCTCCGACGGCGAGGACGGCGGTCGCGGTGATGAGGCGACGTGCGCGGCGGGCGTGCGGTGAGGTGGAAGCGTGGATCGTGGAACGGGGTGGGAACATCGGTGGTCGTCTCCTGTGTCGATCGTTCGGGAACGGTGCGGGTCTGCGGTGCTTCGGGTCGGTCAGATGCGGTCGGCGGGGATGATCTCCCGCAGCGGCTCCGGCAGCAGCTCGCCGTGCGCGGCGACGAGGTCGTTGCACAGCTCCCAGATCTGCTCGGGCGTGAGGGTGGACGAGGCGTTCGGGTCCATCAGGACCGCCTGCCGGATGAGGGTCGGGTCACCGGTGCGAGCGGCCTCGATCGTGAGTTCGGCGACCGAGACGTAGGGGCGGTTGAGCGCGGCGCACTGCACGGGCAGGGCGCCCATGGGCTGCGGGGCGATGCCGTTCCCGTCGACCTGGACGGGGACCTCGACGACGGCGCCCTGCGGCAGGTTGTCGATGAGGCCGCGGTTGACGACGTTGCCGTGGATGAGTCGCGGGGTGTCGGTCACGAGCGAGTGGATGAGCTGCGGGGCGTACTCGCTCGCTTCGTCTTCGAGGGTCAGCGGGGTCCCGGCCGCGAGGGCTGCCTTCGTCGCCTCGAACTCCGCGACGTTCTCCTCGCTGATGCCGAGGTACTCGAGCGGCTGGAGGCGGAAGCGCTCGACCTGCTCGGGGGAGCGGAGGAACCACGACAGGTACTCGGAGGAGTGCTCGCTCGTCTCGGTCGGGTAGTAGCCGATGCGGCGGAACATCTCGACGCGCACGCGGCGGCTGAGCTCCGGGTCCTCGCGGATGCGGTCGCGCAGGGCCGGGTAGAGGTCGCGGCCCTCGTGGGTCCACTCGAGCAACCACGACTGGTGGTTGACGCCGGCGGCGCGGTAGCTCGTGCCCTCGATCGGCACGCCGACGAGCTCGCAGAGGTCGTTGACCGTCCAGAACACGCTGTGGCAGAGGCCGATCGCGCTGATGTCGGGGGCGACGACCGACGCCCACCAGATGTTCATCGCCATCGGGTTGGTGTAGTTCAGGAGGTGGGCGTCGGGGCAGATCTCCCGCATGTCGGCGGTGAGGGCAGAGAGCAGCGGGAAGGTGCGGAGGGCGCGGAAGACGCCGCCGACGCCGGTGGTGTCACCGATGGTCTGCAGGAGACCGCGCGCTGCCGGGATCTCGAGGTCGGAGACGGTCGCGCGGATGCCGCCGACCTGGACCATGTTGATCACGAAGTCCGCGCCGGCGAGAGCGCGACGACGGTCGGACTCCGCCGTGATCGTCGCCCGGCCGTCGAGGCCTTCGTCGACGTGGCGGGCGGTGCCCTCGGCCACGGCGAGGCGTTCGGGGTCGATGTCGTGCAGGACGATCTCGAGGCCGGCGAGGTCGCGGTAGCGGAGGAGGTCGGCGATGAGTTGGCGGGTGAAGACGACGCTGCCCGCCCCGATGAAAGTCACTCGTGTCATGGAGTGATCATCGACTACAGTGATCGAACCGAGCAAGAACTTGATCGGAAATCGACTCAAATGCTCACTTTCGCTGAGCATCTGGTGCGGGATGCGGCGGGTGCGGCGGTCGAGCTCTGGCGAGTCGGTCGACGAAGCACCCGAGGACGGAGGCAGTGATGCGAGCACCCACAGCGGCGGAACTGTCTCGACATGCGCCGTCGGGCAAGCGCAGCCAGCGGATGCGCGACATCCTCGCGCTGCTCGCCGTCGACGACGTCGTGGTCTCGATCGACGAGCTCACCGAGCGGCTCCAGGTCTCGGCGCCGACGATCCGGCGCGACCTGGCCGACCTCGACGACCTCGGACTCGTCCTCCGCACCCACGGTGGCGCTCGCGCGATCGAGGCACGCGACGAGGTGCCGGTCAGGTTCCGTGACACGCAGTTCCGTGAGGCGAAGCGGCGGATCGCGATGCGGGTGGCGGAGATGATCCCCGCGGGGCCGTACGCCATCGCCCTGAGCGGTGGCACGACGACCGCGGCGGTCGCGAAGGAGCTGTCGAACCGGTCGGAGCTGACGATCGTGACGAACTCGCTCACGACGGCGACCGAGATCGCCTCCCGGCCGAACCTGCAGGTGATCATGACCGGCGGGCTGGTGCGGTCGACGTCGTTCGAGGCGGTGGGGGCGCTCGCCGAGAACACCTTCAGTGCGATCAACGTGGGTACCGCGATCCTCGGGACCGACGGCATCAGTGCGCAGGGCGGTGCGACGACGCACGACGAGCGTGAGGCTCGGACGAACCTGGCGATGGTGCGGCACGCGCAGCGGGTCATCGTGGTCGCCGACGGCTCGAAGGTCGGGCGGGTCACACTCGCGCGCATGGCCGAGTTGGGGCAGATCCACGACCTCGTGACCGACTCCTCCGCCGACCCCGATGAGCTCGAGCGCCTCGCGGCCGCGGACATCGCGGTCCACGTCGTCGCCCTCTGACCCGTCCCTCCCTCCGCTGTGGCTGGTGCCAGCGCGGTGCGCTGACGTGAGCGCGGGTCTCCGGAGGGGCGCGCTCACGGTCGTGGGGTGCGCCCGCGCCGAGTGGCGCACACTCGCGTCAGCGCACCGCGCCGACCTCAACCCCACAGATGTCGCGGGCGCAGGCAGCATTGTTCTAGTACCATTGCAAACATGTTGTTCCGCGTCGATCCCACCTCCGCGGTCTCGCTCGCCGAGCAGATCGCGGTGCAGGTGCGCTCCGGTATCGCGACGGGAGCGCTCGCGCCGGGGGAGCGCCTCCCGCCTGCTCGCGACCTCGCCCGAGCACTGCAGATCAACATGCACACGGTCCTCCGCGCCTACGGAGAGCTTCGCGACGACGGACTCATCGGGATGCGACAGGGCCGCGGCGCGTGGGTGAACGAGGACGCAGCCCCGGGCCTCGTCCGGGTCAACGAACTCGTCGCCCAACTCGTCACCGAGGCACGCAAGTTCGGGATCACCCCGAACGACCTCAGCCGGATGATCGAACGCACCTGACGATCGCCGACGCCACCGCACGACCACGTCGGCCGAGGACACCGGCGGTCAGACCACCTCAGCAGCTCAGGGGGAGCACATGCACGACACCACCACACCGCCACCGGCAGCACCAGCGCGCGGACGAATCGTCCTGGCCGGCCTCGCCATGGCCGTCCCGGCGATCGCGATCGCACTCACGCGGCTCGTCTGGGGCGATGCGATCCCGGCCGACGTCGCCTCGCACTGGTCGGGCACCGGCGCACCGGACGACTCCATGCCCGCCGCGCGCGTCTTCCTCGTGACGTTCATCATCGCGTCCGTCGCCGCTATCGCAGCGGCCATCCTGCTCGCCCTCCCGCGGCCCGGCATGCGGACCAAGCGCATGATCGTCCTCTTCATCGGTATCGCCGCCGGGTCGGCCGCCTCCGTCTGGGTCATCCCGACGTGGCTCACGTTGCAGGCCGGCTCGGTCGACGGTGCCGTCCTCGGGTGGTGGGTCGTCCCCCTCGCCGCGTGCTCGCTCTGGGGCGTGATCCCCGCCATGATCCTGCCGGCTCAGCCGCTGCTCGCCGGGGCAGCCGCTCGGCCCGCGCCGATGGACCTCGGCGAGACCGAGGTCGGTGCCTGGAGTCGGAGCGTCACGGCCCTGCTGTTCCTCTGGCTCACCCTCGCACTCGTCGCGATCGGCGCCGTCGCCTACACGCCGATCCTGCTGCGCGGCGAGTCGGGCGTCGCGATGTTCGGTCTGTCGATCCTCGCTGTCGCGACCCTCCTCTGTGCTTCGTTCATCCGCCTCCGGATCAGCGTCGACTGGCGCGGCCTCCGCGTCGTCTCCCTCTTCGGTATCCCCATGAAGCGCATCCCCCTCGACCAGGTCGACGTCGTCGAGGCCACCGACATCCGCCCGATGGACTGGGGCGGCTGGGGCTACCGGATCATGCCCGGTCGCTCGGCCGTCGTGCTGCGCTCCGGGCCCGGACTCGTCGTCACGAGCACCTCCGGCAAGCAGTTCGCGATCACGATCGACGACCCTGAGGAACCCGCCGCACTCCTGCAGGCGCTCGTCGCCCGAGCCGGATCGCGCGCCTGACGTTGCACCGCGTGACGAAGCGGACGTCGAACCTGTCGTGAAGCCGTACGGTGAATCCATGAGCGAAGCGCCCCTGGCCACGGAGCCGACCACGACCGCACTGCCCTCGACCACGATCGGCGCGGGCGACACCGCCGCGGAGGTCGGCGCCATCGGGTACGGTGCGATGTCCATCGCCGGTACCTACGGGGCGATCGCCGACGCCGAGGTCACCACCATCCTCGACGCCACCCTGGCGAGCGGCGTGAACCTCATCGACACCGCGAACGTCTACGGCGAGGGCCGGAGCGAGGAGCTCCTCGGCCGGTACCTGACCGGGCGCCGTGACGACGTCTTCCTGGCGTCCAAGGTCGGCATCGTCACCGGCGGCGGCATCGGCAAGCGAGGGATCCGCGGCGACCGTGCTCACCTCCACGAGCAGATCGACGGGACGCTCACCCGCCTCGGCACGGACCACCTCGACCTCTACTACCAGCACCGCGTCGACCCGAACGTACCGATCGAGGAGACGGTGGGGGCGCTCGCCGAACTCGTCGCCGCCGGCAAGGTCCTCCGCATCGGTCTGTCCGAAGCGACGGGCGACGAACTCCGCCGCGCGCACGCCGTGCACCCGATCGCCGCGATCCAGTCGGAATGGAGCATCGTCAGCCGCGACATCGAGACCTACGTGGTCCCGACGGCGGCGGAACTCGGCGTCACGGTCGTCGCGTTCTCACCGCTGTCGCGCGGACTCTTCACCGAGGACTTCACAGCCGAGACGGTGCCGCTCGGTGGAACGCGAGCGAACTTCCCGCGCTTCCAGCCCGAGCACCTCGCGGCGAACCTCGAACTCGCGGCACGCTTCCGGAGCCTCGCCCGCCGCATCGGGACGACCGCGGAGGCGCTCGCGCTCGCCTGGGTGCACGACCGCGGGCAGCAGCTCGGCGCACGGGTCGTCTCGATCCCCGGCACCCGGAGCGTCGCGCACCTGCACGCGAACCTCGAGGCGTTCCAGGTGGAGCTGACGGACGAGATCCGGGCCGAGATCGACACCTACGCCGACCAGGTGAGCGGTGCGCGGGCCGCCGACCCGAACTGGGTGTCGGGCGGCCGCGAGGGGCTCATCTGATCGGGACCGAGCTCGAGCACGTTCTCGGTCACGCGGTCAGCAGCCGATGGCGGGTGTGCCGGGTCGGCAGGGTTTGTCGACGCCGATGGTGGAGTTGCGGACGATCTGGACCGTGTGGGGTTCTTCGGTCGGGATCGGCAGGGTTCCGATGACGGGGAGCCAGCCACTCTCACCGATGCGGTACTCGGCGGCGTACTCGACGTCGACGGTGATGGTCTTGGTCCCGACGGTCGTGTAGCGGTGACTGGTCGGGGTCTTGGAGAACTCCGCGAGCCCGAGGGCGGCCCAGCTGGATCCGCCGGTTCGGGTGGTGGTCGTGTCGCCGTCGCCGTAGTCGAAGGTGAAGCCGACGGGGATGAAGTGCACCTCGGCGACCTGGCCGAGGAGGGTGCCGGTTCGGGTGTGTCCGGAGGCGCCGGCGATGACGTTCGTGTGGAGCCCACGGACACCCCAGGCGGCGGGTTCGGTAGTGAGGGTGGGTGCGGCGGGGGCGAAGCTGGCGACGTCGCGGATCGTCACGGGCTGCGCGGCGGGTGCTGCCCCCAGGTCGGTGCCGAGGTCGCCGGGAGTGAAGGTGTAGCACTCGTCGGGGCGCATGAGGCTGCAGACCGTCCGCTCACCGTTGGGCCCGTCGGTCACCCCGGGAGGCAACTCGGCCGACCCGCCACCACCGCTGTCTCCGCCCGTTCCGCCGCCGGAGCCACCGCCGCCGCCCGAACCAGGCTGCTCGACACTGCCCCCGATGTCGACGGAGCCACTTCCGATACAAGCGCCATTCATGTAGTCGACCTCGGTGCAGTTGTTTGCAGATGCCGACGTGACAGGAGTAGTGAGCGATACAACGGCGATCAGAGCGAGCACTAGAGCGCCTCTTCTGATCATGAGCAGATCTCGCTTTCCGGAACAGGCTTCTTCGTTGATATCAGCAGTTCCCCGTCCGCTGCGGTGAGCTGTAGCTCCGTTGAGCGGAGCTGATCCCGCTCTGGATTGACAACTGAGGTTCCGCTGGAGTCCAGAACGTCGACGCCGGCGTAGTCGATGCACGCTTGAGCAACTGCGATCACGCCGATAGCGTCGGGCCGAGGCCACCACTGGACGAGCTCGACGCGCTGAAGGGTGGCTTCGCCGGTAGTTCTCCAGCCCTTCGCCGCCATGTCTGCGAATCCTGCAGTCTCTGCATCTCTCAATTCGGGCGCGAGAAGGTGGTCGAGCCGTTCTGGTTCCTGTCCGCCTTTGGCGCCAATAGTGTTCACGACGGTGACAAATGAACCGACCGTCTCCGTCACCGCGGCCAGAGCCTGTTCCTCGTTCTCGAAGACCGGCGGAGTGCTCTTCGGAGGGGGTGCCGGCTCGGCTTTAGTGCACGCGGTGAGGGCGAGGAGTCCCATCGTGAGAGCGAGAGCGGAGGCGGTTCGAGGCAGGGAGGTCGTTGACATTCCTCGACGCTACGGCCGGTCGAGGAGGCCCCCCGGGTTATCCACAGAGCAGATATGCCTACACCGACATATGTCGCGAATGAGGCCTTCGCGCTAGCGCGGTGCGCTGACGTGAGCGCACCCCGGGGGACGTGAGCGCGGGTCTCCGGAGGGGCGCGCTCACGTCGGTGACCCGCGCTCGCGTCAGCGCACCGCGCTGGCGTCGGACCCTGGGTCAGGCGCGGCCGAGCCACCAGGCGGGGGAGGCCGCGATGACCGTACGGGCCGCCGCGTCGATGTCGTCGAGGTCACCGGATCGCAGCCACTCCTCGATCGCCGCGACGGTGCCGGCACCGGCGTAGGCCACGAGCATGCGCACGTGTCGCTCCGGTGTGATGCCGTCCTCGCGGGGTGGGGCGATGTGCGGGTGTCGGTCGAGGTGGTGCGCGAGCGCCTGCTCGATCCGCTCGGTGAGGGCATCGCGCAGAGGTCCGATGAGCCGGGGGTGCATGGCGTTGCGGTAGATCGTCGCGTGCTCGGCGACGTGACGCAGGAGGTCGCGCTCGGACTCGTCGAAGACGCTCAGCGTCGAGTCGCTGTGCGCCGGCAGATCGGCGTGCGCGCGGAGCGTCTCATCCAGTTCCTCGCCGAGCACGTCGGCGAGCAGGTGGACGGGCGTCGCGGCGTGACGGTAGAAGGTGTCGCGGGTGATCCCCGCCACCCGGGACACCTCCGCCACGGTCACCTGATCGATGCGCTTCGCCGCCGCGAGGGTGTGGATCGCGTCGCGGAGGGCACTGCGGGTTCGTGCCTGACGAGGGTCCATGCGTTCACTCTAGTGAGGCCCGACTGGGCGGCTCGTGCCGCAAGTTGCACCCCGGCTCAGAGAGTGCAATACTGCACTTCGTGATGCAGAGTGCAACTTTGACGAATCGGCTGTCCGACCGGATGGCCGCCACCGCTGCGCGGCTGACGACCGTGTCGCGTCGGCTCACGGCCACCCACGGGCTCAACGGCTTCACGATCGAGGAACTCTGCGAGGAGGTCGGCGTCTCGCGTCGCACCTTCTTCAACTACTTCCCGAGCAAGGAGGACGCCGTCCTCGGCGTCGACGAGACCGAGGAGACCGAGCGGTTCGCCACCGAGTTCCTCGCCCTCGGCTCGCGGGGGTGGCGCGCCGTGCTCGACGACTTCATGCTCATCGCGGCCGGTCATGCGGAGCGATCCGGGTTCGGTCTGGCCGAGCACGTCGACTTCCACGCCGCCCTCGAGCGCGAACCCAAGCTGCTGGTCCGCTTCATGGGCCTCAACCGTGAGCGCGAGCAACTGCTCGTCGAGCTCATCGCCACGCGGGAAGGCGTCCCGGCAGACGACCCGCGTGCCCGCGCCTGCGCCGACCTCTTCGGGATGGCGATCAAGACCACGATGACGCGCGTCTTCGGCAGCGGCGTCGCCGAGCTCGGCCAGAGCGGCGAGTTCGACATCGTCGGCTCCATCCGCGACTGCCTGGCGACCTATCGCACCATCCTCGAGCCCGACGACCCCGACGCCGGACCTCCCGCCGCCGCGCCCCAGAACCCCCACACGAACCCCACTCCCCGAAAGGACCTCCCGTGACCGCCGCCACCGCCGCACCCACCGAGGGCCCGATGCTGCTCACCAAGCGCCGCATCTGGATCATCTTCGCCGCCCTCATCGCGGGCATGCTGCTCTCCAGCCTCGACCAGACGATCGTCTCCACCGCCATGCCGACGATCGTCGGACAGCTGGGCGGCGTCGACCACCAGGTCTGGCTCACCACCGCCTACCTCCTGGCGACCACCATCGTCATGCCCGTGTACGGCAAGTTCGGTGACGTCCTCGGCCGTCGTCGGCTCTTCCTCGTCGCGATCGCCCTGTTCACGATCGCCTCCGTCGGCTGTGCGTTCGCGGGCGACTTCACGCAGCTCATCGTCTGGCGTGCCGTCCAGGGCCTCGGTGGCGGTGGCCTCATGATCCTGTCGCAGGCGATCATCGCCGACATCGTGCCCGCCTCCGAGCGCGGCAAGTACCTCGGCCCACTCGGCGCGGTGTTCGGTCTCTCCGCCGTCGGTGGACCGCTCCTCGGTGGCTTCTTCGTCGACCACCTCACCTGGCAGTGGGCGTTCTACATCAACATCCCGGTCGGCATCGCGGCCTTCGCGATCGCGTTCTTCACGCTGAAGCTGCCGAACAAGAAGGCGACCGCGCCGATCGACCTCCTCGGCGTCATCTTCCTTTCGGCGTTCACCACCTGCCTCATCTTCTTCACCGACTTCGGTGGCGACGCCGCCCACGGTTGGGGTGCCATCGAGACGTGGATGTTCGGCATCGGCATGCTGCTCGCCGCGCTGCTCTTCGTCATCACCGAGGCTCGCGCCAAGGACCCGATCATCCCGCTGTCGCTGTTCAAGAACCCGACGTTCATCAACGCGACCGCGATCGGCCTCACGCTCGGCCTCGGCATGTTCTCGGCGATCGGCTTCGTGCCGACCTTCCTCCAGATGTCGTCCGGCACCTCGGCAGCCGCATCGGGCCTCCTCATGATCCCGATGATGGTCGGCCTCATCGGTACCTCGATCGTCTCGGGGAACCTGATCACCAGGACCGGTCGCTACCGGATGTTCCCGGTCATCGGCACGCTCATCACCGCCGCCTCCATGGTCGCGTTCACGACGCTCACGGCGGACACCCCGATCTGGCTGATCTGCGTCTTCCTGTTCTTCTTCGGCGCCGGTCTCGGCCTGATCATGCAGGTCGTCGTGCTCGTCGCCCAGAACTCGGTGGACGCGTCGATGGTCGGAACCGCGACCAGCACGAACAACTACTTCCGCGAGGTCGGTGCGTCGCTCGGTGTCGCCGTGTTCGGCACGATCTTCACCACGCGGCTCACCGCGAACCTCAAGGACGTCTTCGCGAGTTCGGGAGCCAGTGCTGGGGACGCCTCCAGCGCGGCGGCGACGATCGACCCGCAGACGCTCAGCCAGCTCCCGCCAGGCATCCGCGACGGTGTGGTCACCGCTTACGCCGATGCTCTGGCTCCGGTGTTCTGGTACCTGTTGCCGTTCATCGGCGCGGCCTTCCTGCTGTCGTTGTTCCTCAAGCAGATCCCGCTGTCCGACGTCGCCGGGCTGGTCGCCCGCGGTGAGGCCGTCGGTGGAGACGAGGCCGAGTCGCTCGAGGCTGCAGCGCGCGGCAAGGTGCCTGCGTCGACCAGCGGGGCGCCCTCGCTCGACCGGGCTTCGGGTGGCGACGGCGTCGGGGCGGACGCCGATCGCGAGCAGTCGCCGCGGTAGGCCTCAGCGCCACCTGACGCCGGCCCTGGGACACTTCGTCCCGGGGCCGGCGTCGTCATGCTGAGGGCCACCTGGAACTATCTGACACGTGACTGATAGGTGCGTATGCTGGAGACGCTCGCCAGAGCCGGTGAGCAGAACGGAGTGGCATCATGTCGAATGCATCAATCCAGGGCCGGTTCGCCGGCAAGGTCGCGATCGTCACCGGGGGCGTGTCCGGCATCGGGGCGACGATCACCGAGCGGCTGGTCGCGGAGGGCGCCTCGGTGGTCGTCGCGGACATCAACGCCGAGCTGATCGCGAGCGCCACCGAGACCTTCGGTGAGCGCGTGTGGGGTCGGCGCACCGACGTCACAGACGAGGCGGACTTCTCCGCGCTGGTCGCCGAGACCGTCGAACGTTTCGGCACGCTCGACACGCTCTTCAACGTCGCCGGTGGATCACGTGCCGGGACGATCACCGATATCTCCTTCGAGGACTGGGACTTCACGGTCCGGCTGAACCTCTACAGCGCCTTCAACGGCACGCGTCTCGCCGCCCGCCAGTTCCTCGCCGAGGGCAAGGCCGGCGCGATCGTCAACATCGCCTCCCTCAACTCGCTCGTTCCGATGCACTTCGGCGTCGGATACACGGCGGCGAAGGCCGGCGCGGTGATGCTCACGAAGCAGGCGGCACTCGAACTCGGCGAGCACGGGATCCGCGTGAACGCGGTGTCACCAGGCCTCGTCGCGACGCCGTTGACGAAGTCGCTGACCGACATCCCCGGTGTGCAGGCCGCGTACGACGAGCGCATCCCGCTCCGTCGTGCCGCCGCCCCCGAGGAGATCGCCGCTGCCGCGCTGTTCCTCGCGAGCGACGACGCCTCGTACATCTCGGGCGACAACCTCGTCGTGGACGGGGCCTGGCAGACCACCGGCTATCCGGACCTGCGGCCGTTCATGAGCTGATCGGTCACGCTCGCGGTCGTCGCCTACCCGCTCGGGGAGACGACCTTGACGCGGGAGTGACCCGAGGGCCCTCCGGTGGACTCGATGTAGGTCTTGAACGCCTGGAGGGTCCCACGCACGACCCGCCCGGCGAGGCCGAGCGCGGCCGCGGTGCGTTCCATCGCGTTGACCGGCTTCCAGTGCACCGTGACGTCCACGCGGGTCTGCTGCTTGTCGATCGCCTCGAACGCGGCGTCGCCGCTGAACCAGACGTCGCCCTCGATGGTGCGCCAGACCAGGCGTTCCTCCGGGAGTTGCTCCAGGATCTCGGCCAGGAACTGACGCGAGAGCTTGCTGATCGCGACGGTCCAGCGACTGTAGACCTCACCGGTCACCTTCACCTCGCGCACAGCCGGCAAGAACTCCGGGTACGACTCGAAGTCGACCCACTGCTTGTAGACGGCCGCGATCGGCAGGTCGACGACGATGCTGTGCTGCACGGTCGAGACGCCGTCCTCCGCCGCCCGGGTCCGCTTCGTCGTCTCGTCGGTCTGGGGCTCGTTCGATCCGTCGTCGGGCCCGGCCGCGGTGCTTCCTCGTCGCTTCATTTATCCTTCTTGCCGTTGCCGTTGCCGTTGCCGTTGCCGTTGCCGTTGCCGTTGCCGTTGTCGCCGTTCTTCCCCTTGTCCCCATTCTTCCCGGAGTCGTCCCCGTTCCCGTCATCCGTCGGCGTCACCGGTTCGACGGGGGTGGCGGGATCGACCGAGCTGGGCTCGGCGGTCGGGGTCGGGGTCGGGGTGGGGGTGGCCGGTGTGAGATCAGCTCGCACCGCCGAGATGGCGGCTCGGATGGTCGTCGCGCGGGCCGCCGAGACAGCCCCGGACGCCTCCGCCTCAGCCAGCTTCGCTTCGAGTGCGTCGAGAGCGCTCAGTGCACCCGTCGTGTCGCCGGCGGCGGCCGCGTTCGCCACCCCGAGCACGCTGCTCTGCAACTGCTGACCGGTCGCGGGCTCGAGGTCGGCTGGCGCTCCGGCGCAACCGCTCAGCAGTGCGACGACGATGAGGGGTGTGGCGATCAACCCGAGTCCAGACCTCCGTCGGTGCCTCATGGCGTCACCTCCCGCATGAGTTCCCGCAGGTGCGTCGACAGCGGCTCGGGCAGGGTGGGCAGCGTCGGGGCGGGCGGCTGCGCCTGGGACACGAGGAACCAGACGACCGCGACGGTGATCACCAGCAGCACGGCCGCGAGGATCAGCCAGCGTCGAAGGCGCCGCGGCTGGCGCACTGCGGCCTGGCGCCGTGCACCGCCGTCGAGACGTCGCTCCGAGCGGCGAGCGCCGTCGAGCACCGCGGTCGGGCCGGTCTCGGCGGGCGTGTCCGCCGTCGGCGCGAGCGGTGTCGTCGCCGTCAGGAGCCCCGTCGATCCCTCCGGTGCGGTGGCGAGCGGTGTCGCCGAGTCGAGCCGTTCGGTCGCAGCCGTGGGTTCCGGGTCTGCGGTCACCAGCGGTGTCGAGGTCGCGACGGTCGCATCCGCCGGGTCCAGCGCGGGATCCATGCCACGGACGGCCACCGCCACCTCGAGGGCGGTGGGGCGCTGGGCCGGGTCGGACGCGGTCATCGCGGTGAGGAGCGACTTCCACTGGTACCCGAGCTCGCCGGGGATCGTCGGCGGCGCGTTCAGTCGCGCCATGAGGGAATCGTGCGTGGTGGTCTGCGGGTAGGCGCGGCGACCGGTCAGCGCTTCGAGGAGCACGAGTCCCAACGCGTACACGTCGGCTGGCGTCGCCGGGTCCGCACCACGGACCAGCTCTGGGCTGAGATAGGCGACCGTGCCCATCAACGAGCCAGGCGCGGTCATCCGGGTGCTGTCGATGAGGTACGCGATGCCGAAGTCAGCAAGCTTCGCGCGATACTCCTGGTGGGGCAGGATCGTCGGTCGCAGCAACACGTTCGACGGCTTGATGTCGCGGTGGACGACCCGCGCCGCGTGCACGGTGTGGAGCGCCTCTGCGAGGTCGACGGCCATCGCGGCGACCTCGGACGACGGAAGCGGCGACCGGGCGATGCGTTGGGACAGCGTCGGACCGTCGACGTGCTCCATGACGAGGTACGAACCGTCGCCGGCGACGACCCTGGCATCGAACAGGGTGACGAGGGCGGGGTGGTTCAGCGACGCCAGCAGGCGCGTCTCCGAAGTGGTCCTGGCGCCGTCGGTCGCATCGGTCGTGCCCGGGCGGAACAGCTTGACCGCCACCTTGCGCCCGAGCACCTCGTCGGTCGCCAGATGGACGGTCGCCATCCCGCCGGCACCGATCGGTCGCTCGAGTCGGTACCGACCATCCAGGAGCTCGCCGGTGCGAGGCGGCGCGGTAGCCGGGTCGGTCATGGGTGGCGCGGTCGGTCCGGTCGTCAGAGGACGGGGCCGTCGTTGTCGGTCGTGCTTCGGCGGGTCACACGCTCGCCACTGCTGGGGTCCACGGCGGAGCGAGTCGTCGACGACACCTGTCGGTGGCGCAGCACGAGCACGAGGGAGATGAGGAAGACGACAGCACCGGCCGCCATGAGGATGTATCCGATGAGTGTGAGGTCGACCGCGGGGACGTCGACGTTCACGGCGAAGGCGAGGATGGCGCCGATGACGATCAAGGCGATTCCGGTTCCGATACCCATGACAAGCTCCTCCTTCAGGTGACCGGGACCTCGGGCGGGCGTGCTCGAGCGCGTTCCACGGACGCCTGCATCTATTATTGAGTCAATCACGGTTGAGTCGTCGGGGGTTGTGTCGGTGGAGTCGCTGGCGGTAAGGGCGTCGAAGTTCGCCGCGCTTTCGGAGCCTGCGCGGCTGCGCATCGTCGATCTCCTGGCGCTCGGCGACCTCTCGCCGACCGAGATCCAGCTCGCCCTCGGGATGGGCTCGAACCTCGTCGCCCATCATCTGAACGTCCTGCAGCGGGCCGGGATCCTGTCGCGGTCGCGGTCAGAGTCCGACGGTCGCCGCAACTACGTGCGGCTCGTGCCCGGGGCGTTCGACCGGCTCGCACCGGCGCCGATCCCCGCCCCGGCGCGGGTCGTGTTCGTCTGCACGGCGAACTCCGCGCGGTCGCAGATGGCGGAGGCGCTCTGGCAGGACCGCAGCTCCGTCCCCGTCGCATCGGCGGGTAGTCGGCCAGCGAGCGAGGTCAACCCGGGCGCCGTTCGGGCCGCGGCGCGCCACGGCGTCCGGATCCGTCCGAGGGTCCCACGCGCGACCTCGGAGGTCCTCCGGCACAGCGACTTCGTCATCACCGTGTGCAACCGGGCGCACGAGGAACTCGAGGGGAGGGACGACCTGCACTGGTCGATCCCCGACCCTGCCGCGCCCGCGACGGACGAGGCCTTCGACGAAGCGTTCCGGGACATCCGCCTGCGCGTCGACGAGTTCGTCAGTCGGCTGGCGCCGGCCGCCGGGTAGGAGCGGGACGCCCTGCGGTGGCAGCTGGTCGCGGCACCGACCTCACCCGGCGTCGGGCAGGAGTTCCGGGCACTCGCCGCCGGGGACGGTCGCCAACTCGAAGTGCCAGATCTCGTTCGCGTAGGTCTGGCAGAGGCCGTAGTCGGCGCCGTGCTCGATGAGCCAGTAGTCCGCGTCCGTCGCGCCGATGTCGACGGCCGCCCCGCGCGTGTGCGAGGAGCCGTCCGGCGTGGCGACGTACTGCCGGGCGGCCGACTCGCTGCCGTACTGGAGGATCGCCTCGTCGAGCAGGTGCTGCTGGTACGCCGTGCTCCGCCAGCCGGAGCTCACGTACAGCGCGATGTCGTCCTGCGCTGCTGCGTCGGTCGCCTGCTGGACGGCCTCCAGGAGGTCCGCATCGAGGTTCGCGATGGCCGGGAGATCGGTGTCGTAGGCCGAGTACCGGTTCTCCTCCAGCACACCGTCGTCGGCCCCGAACGCGCCATCCGTCGTGGTCGCGGTTCCGGCATGCGCGTCTCCGGACGGCCGCTCGGCCAGTGCGGTGATCCCGCGAGTGATGGTCGGCGCGACGCCCGTGCACGCCACCAGGGCGATCGCGGCGGTGAGGGCGACGGCCGTGGCGGCGAGGATGACGACGGCTCGGTCGAAGCCTCTGCGGGCGACGGTGCTCCGTCGGCCCGGGCGCCGGTGCGGCTGGTGCTGGATGTCGTGCTGCATGATTCCTCCTCGGTCGGTCGTCGGTGTTCGGCACGCGACGACCAGGCCCCAGTCCAGCTCGTCAGCGGTTGCGCGGGCGTCGGATGATCACCAGACGGTTCCGAAACACGGTGCCGCCTACGATCGACACGACGCCCATCGCGGGCGCCGGAGTGACGCCATCGACGCGTCGTCCGTCACGAACACCGGAGGTCCCATGCGTGTCCTGATCGCCGAGGACGAGCAGTACCTCGCCGAGAGCATCCTCGAGGGCCTGCAGCACGAGGGGCTTGCCGCGGACCTCGTGTTCGACGGCGACACCGCGCTCGAGCGACTCGCCGTCAACGCCTACGACGTCGTGGTGCTCGACCGTGACCTCCCTGGCACGCACGGCGACGACGTGTGCCGCTGGATCATCGCCCAGGAGCTGCCCTGCCGGGTGCTCATGCTCACCGCGGCCGCCGACCTCGACGACAAGGAGAGCGGCTTCGAGATCGGCGCCGACGACTACCTGACCAAGCCGTTCGAGCTGCGTGAGCTCGTCCTCCGGCTCCGGTCGCTGGCGCGTCGACCCAAGGCGTCGCTCCCGCCCGTCCTCGAATACGCCGGTGTGCGGCTCGACCCGTTCCGCCGCGAGGTGTACCGCAACGGCCGGTACGTGCGCCTGGCGAAGAAGCAGTTCGCGGTGCTGGAGATCCTGCTTGCGGCCAAGGGCGGCGTCGTGAGTGCCGAAGAGCTCCTCGAGCGCGCCTGGGACGAGCACGCCGACCCGTTCACGAACGCGGTGCGGGTGACGATGTCGACGCTCCGCAAGGTGCTCGGCGAGCCGTGGATCATCCACACCGTGCCGGCCGTCGGCTACCGGGTCCTGCCGCCGGGTGAGGCTCCCGCCGAAGCGAGCGGTGCGGACATCGACGACGAGGACGACGAGGTGGGCGCATGACCGCCGCTCCGGCCGTCGGTGACGACGCCCGGCCGACGTGGATGACCGCTCGCGTCAAACTCACCGCGACCTATGCGGCCTTCACCGTCGTGACGGGACTCATCGCGCTCATCGTCATCAACGTGATCATCTGGCGGTTCCCCGACTACCCGCTCGCACTGGCGAGCGATCCGAGGCAGTTGTCCGGCATCACGCGCGGTGAGATCCGCGATTCGCTCATCAACTACTCGATGCTCGCGCTCCTCGCGATGGCCGTGATCGGCACCGGCGTCGGCTGGATCGTGGCCGGACGGGTGCTGCGGCCGCTGCGGGACCTCAACGCGGCCGTTCGCGCGGCGGCGGAGGGCTCGCTCGACCACCGCATCGCGATGACGGGTCGCCGCGACGAGTTCCGCGAGCTCGCCGACCGCTTCGACGACATGCTCGCACGCCTCGAGCAGTCGTTCCTGACGCAGAAACGGTTCGCGGCCAACGCCTCGCACGAACTGCGGACACCGCTCGCGACGATGAAGATGCTCATCGAGGTCGCCCAGGCCGACCCGGAGGGCCGTGACGTCGACCGAGCGTTGCGGCGGCTGCACGAGACGAACGAGCGGGGGATCGCGATCGTCGAGGCGCTCCTGCAGCTGAACCAGCTCGACCGCCGACCACTCGTCACCTCGCCCGTCGACTTGGCGGCGGTGGCCCGCGACGCGTCGCAGCTCATCTCGCCGGAGGCCGCGGACGCCGGGGTCACGATCTCGTCGACCGTCCGGAGCGCATCCGTGCGCGGTAACCGCGTGCTCCTCCAACAGCTGTTCACGAACCTGCTGTCGAACGCCGTGCGATACAACAGCGGCCCGGACGGGTGGGTTTCGGTGTGGGTCGGACCCGACCCGCAGGCGCCGGGACGCGCCGTCGTCGTGGTCAGCAACTCGGGGCCGCTGCTCGACGAGGCCGAGGTGGCGCGGTTCGTGGAGCCCTTCGACCGGCGGGACGCGCGGATGGCGCGGGCTGCCGGTCGCGATCGGGGGAACGGTCTCGGGCTGACCCTGGGTGCCCGCATCGTCGAGCTGCACGGTGGGTCGCTGCGGCTCGCACCGCTGCCGGCGGGCGGGCTCGAGGCGACGGTGCTGTTGCCGGCTCACGACGCCGACCAGGCCGGAGCCTGACCGCGGAACGAGGGAACCTGGAACGATGGAACGGCCGACCGATCACGGGATCGGTCGGCCGCTCAGGCTGGTGTGCCGGTCACTGCACGGCGCAGGCCCTGGCCTCATCGAACAGGTCCTCCGGCAGGTCCCACGCTCCGTTCGCATCGGGGTCCGGGACGTCGAACCCCTGGTCACGCAGGCACTGGGCGCGGAGCCGGAGCTCGTCGGAGATCTCGGCCTTGCTGGGCTGGTCGGGGTTCACCGGCGGCGGGCCGAGTTGGTCGGCGCAGGCGTCGTAGGCCGTGTTCATCGCCTCGCCACCGTCGAGGGTGATCGCGGTACCGGGTTCCGGGTCCGGGACGTCGAACCCCTGGTCGCGCAGGCAGCCCGCGAGGGAGATCGTGTAGTCGTCGAACGCCTCGGCGTACGAATCGGCGGTCGAGGGCGATGCACCGCTCGACGGGGCCTCCGCGGATCCGGAGCAGGCGGTGAGCCCGAGCATGAGGGCGAGGACGGGGACGGCGAAGCCGATGGCTGTGGGTCGGCGCATGGGTGGTCCTTTCTGACGGGCGACCGGTGTCGGTCACCTGGCCATCCCATCAACCGGCCTGTTCCGTCCTCGTCTCCCGATCGCCAGACGTCCCCAACACCCCGCCCGTGCCCGCGAACTGTCACCAACGGCTCGTCGGGGCGGCCCGGACTGGCAGCACGTGACAGTTCGCGGGAAGGGGAGGGGTCAGTTCATGCGTGTGACGATCCAGACGATCAGCGTTCCGACGACGAAGGCGACGGGGATCCACCTCCCGGATCGTCGCAACCTGCGGCCGGATGAAGCGACACCCGGCGGCGGGGTGAGCAGCCCGATCGCGGGTGGGCCGGCCTGAGCGCCGGGTGCAAGCGGGTGCTCCGGAGCTCCGGACGTCTGCGGCTGCAAGCGGTCGTCCCGCCACCGAGCCCACTGGTCCAACTTCGTCATCAGCGCGTCGACGATGCCGAACAGCCAGGCCCAGGTGTCGGGATCGAGGGTCGACACCTCCCGTTTCGTGTAGAGGAACAGCCAGTCGTCGATGATCTCCACGTCGAGCTCGGCGGCGTGGTCGATGAACCTCGCCATGATGTCCGGCGTGAACAGGTAGAGCGCGTCGCGTTCGTAGCCTTCGGGGCAGTAGAGCGTGAAGTGCCGGTCGAAGTCGCCTTCCAGGGAGAGTCGCTGGGCCCGTTGGAACGCCGCCGGGAGGTTCGAGCCGAACCCGTTGTTGCCGATCGCATCGAGCACGATGTTCGGCAGGGGGACGTCGAGCTTCACCGCGACGTATCCCCAGTGGTGGGTCGTCGAACTCTTCCCGTGACGGACCGTGTACCGGTAGTTGCCGAACTCCACGGCGCGGGGACGACCACCCCGCAGCACGTCGGTCGACTGCCGCGACGATCCGATCCCGAAGATCATGCCGGGGAACGGAGGGTAGCTGAGGTCTGCGGTGTAGGTCATCCCGTTGGCCGCGGCGAATCGGGAGAGGCGGAAGCGCTTGATGCGCCTCGTACGCCAGGAGAGGACTGCGAACACCGCGACGGCGGCGGCCGCGAGGAGCCCGATCCCGAGCAGCGGCGTCGGGCCGGAGTCGCCTCGAGAGGGCGAGGGCAGCGTTCCCAACAGGACGAACCCGGCGACGGTGACCACGACGATCGCCGCGAGCAGGCCGATGAACAGCCGGGCGGACGGCGCGCGATGGAACGAGGGCGCTTTCGCCATGGCGTCACGGTCGATGGGGTCGATGAGCGCGCGGGTGTCGATCGTGCCGTCCATCCCCTCACGCTACCTGCCCGCGAACGGTCACCAACGGCCAGTCCGAGCGGCCCGGACGAGCAGCACGTGACAGTTCGCGGGCAGGGGGAGGGGACTACATCGAGCGGCGGAGCCAGCTTTCGACGCCGGAGACATGGACCGTCACAAGAGCACGGGTGAGTTCGGTGTCGCGCTTCTCGAGGGCGTCGACGATCGCGTGGTGCTCCTGCAGGGTGCGGGCGACGGCCTTCTCCTCGGTGAGGCCGCGCCAGATGCGGGCCCGGACCGTCTTGCTGCCGAGCGCGGCGAGCAGACTCGCGAGGTAGGCGTTGCCACTCAGCTCGATCACGCGGGCGTGGAACTGCAGGTCGTGCGCGACGAGGTCCTCGACCGTCGTGGACTCGTCGACCTCGTCGACCATGCTGCGCAGCTCCGCGATCCGCTCGTCGTCGAGGTGCTGGATGGCCATCACCGACGCGGAGGGTTCGAGGATGCGGCGCACCTCGAACATCTCGATGAGGGAGGCGTCGGCGTGCATGTCGATGACGAACGACATCGCCTCGTGCAACAGACTCGGCTCCAGCGTCGTGACGTAGGTGCCGTCGCCGCGGCGGACGTCGAGCACGCGGATGAGCTCCAACGCCTTCACCGCCTCGCGGAGGGAGCTGCGGGAGAGTCCCAGGGTCTCGCTGAGCTCCTTCTCCGGAGGGAGGCGCTGACCGGGGGTGAGGTCGCCGGCGACGATCATCGCCTGGATCCGCGCGATCGCCTCGTCCGTGACTGCCATGCGACCCCCTGCTCGAGCGAGACGGTCACGTGGAACACCGCCTCGCGCCATGATACATCCGACGTTTCCGCGGGCCGCGCCCCGACCTGCCTCCACGCACCGCCGACACCTGGCACCTTGTGTTACGTCAGGTTGAGCGCCCTCTCGCGGCCCGTCCGATCACTCCCTACTGTTGCTGCAACCCGACGTCCCGGTGCGCCCCGACCGCACCGACAGCGGACGCCGGCACGCCCCACCACCCCCTGCACCGTCCCGCACCCCACCGTCATCTGGAGTCCCCATGCGTCGTCGATCGCGCCTCGCGCTGTCTCTTGTCACCCTGGCCGTCGTGGCCGGCCTCGCCACCGGCTGTTCCCTCAAGCAGTCCTCGTCCAGCGAGTCGACGAGCGGCGCCGCTGCCAGCTCCGCCGCCTCCGACGTCGACGTCCCCTCGCTCGAGGGCAAGACCGTCGGCGTCGCCGCCAAGGACGTCGTCCGCGACTTCGGCCGCCTCACCTACCAGGGTGTGCAGGACCGCCTGGAGGAGCTCGGCGCCAAGGTCGTCGCCACCCAGGCCGACGCACAGGACGACAAGCACCTGGCCAACGTCGAGAACCTCGTCTCGCAGAAGGTCGACGCGATCGTCGTCATCCTCGGCGACGCGACCACCCTGGCCCCGGCGTTGCAGCAGGCGAAGGACGCCGGTATCCCGGTCTTCACGATCGACCACGCCAGCGAGAACTCGGTCAACAACATCGGTTCCGACAACTGGCAGATCGGCTCCACCCTCGCCCGCACGCTCGCCGAGGACATCGGCGGGAAGGGCAAGGTGCTCGTCTTCAACGGCTTCTACGACGTCACCCCCTGCCAGATCCGCTACGACGAGTTCAAGCTCGTGCTGAAGAACTACCCGAACATCGAGATCATCGAGCCCGAGCTGCAGGACATCTACGAGGGCACCATCGAGGACGCCAAGCAGAAGACGAACGACGCGCTCACCCGCTACCCCAAGGGCGAGATCTCGGCCGTGTGGTCGTGCTGGGACCTCCCCGCGATCGGTGCCTCGCAGGCCATCGACGCGGCGGGCCGCGATGAGATCAAGGTCTACGGCGTCGACGCCGAGCCCGGAGCGCTCGACCTGATCCAGGACCCCGACTCGGTGTACCAGTTCACGGTCGCACAGCAGCCGACCCTGTTCGGGACGACGAGCGCGAACAACGTCGCCCTGTACCTCGGTGGCAAGCAGGACGAGGTGCCGCTGAGCACCTACCTCGACGCCGTGTTCATCGACAAGGCGAACGTCGCCGACGAGCGCAAGCGACTCGGCCTGGAATGACGCACGACACCTCGATCGACGGTCAGGCCGCCCAGCGCTCGCTGGGCGGTCGGCCCGGTGCCGCCACGACCGAAGCCTCGGCTCCCGCCGTGAGCATGCGTGGCATCGCGAAGGACTTCGGCGGCGTCCGGGTGCTGGACGACGTCGACCTCGAGGTGCACTCCGGCGAGGTCGTCGCGCTCGTCGGCGAGAACGGCGCGGGCAAGTCGACGCTCATCAAGATCCTGACCGGCCTCTACACGGCGAGCGAGGGCGCCATCGAGATCGACGGCGAACCGGTCGTCATCCGCAACCCGGGTGACGCCGAACGCCTCGGTGTCCGCGTCATCCACCAGGACCGCCACCTGGCCGGTCGACTCACGGTCGCGGAGCAGCTCTTCCTCGGCTCGCGCACCGCGTTCCTCACCGGCCGGCAGCTCGACCGCCGCGCCGAGCGCGAGCTGCTCGACCTCGTCGGGCTGGACGTACCGGGCAAAACCCTCGTCGACGAGCTGAGCGTCGCCGAGCAGCAACTCCTGCAGCTCGCGATCGCGACGATCACGCGCCCGCGGGTGCTCGTGCTCGACGAACCCACCGCACCGCTCGCCGCCGGCGACGTCGAGCGGCTGTTCCGCACCGTCCGGACACTGCAGAGCCAGGGCGTCGCCGTCATCTACATCTCCCACTACCTGCAGGAGGTGCGCGACATCGCGTCCCGCGTCGTGGTCCTCCGCAACGGTGAACGCGTCGGCGCCCTCGACCTCGCCGATCCCGACGCGACCCTCGACGCCATCGTCCAGCTCATGGTGGGGCGGAGCGTCGAGGAGTTCGGCGACCGCGAACGGATCGTCGCCGACGCCGGCGCCGAACCGGTGCTCGCGATCGACGGACTGACGGTCCCCGAACGCCTGCACGGCGTCTCGATCGCCGTCCGTCCGGGCGAGATCGTGGGCGTCACGGGCCTCGTCGGCTCGGGCCTCGAAGAACTGGCCGACGCGGTCACCGGCTTGCGTGCGCACGGCGGAACCGTGCGGCTCGGCCGGGCGTCGATCCGCTCGCCGCGCGCCTTCGTCCGGGCGGGTGGGGCGTACGTCCCGGCGAACCGTCACCGCGACGGCATCCTGAACCGTCAGTCCGTCCGCGAGAACCTCACGCTCGCCGCGCTCGACCGCATCACCGGGCTCGGCGGGATCCTACGGGGTCGACGCGAGCGGGAGATCGCCGCAGACCTCGTCACGAGACTCGACGTCCGGCCCGCGAACGACACCGCGGTGGCCGGGAGCCTCTCCGGCGGCAACCAGCAGAAGGTCGTGCTCGGTCGGTGGCTCGCGGCCGGGTCGACGGTGTTCGTGCTCGACCAGCCGACCTCCGGCGTCGACATCGGGTCGCGTCAGCAGATCTACGCGGAGATCGACGCGCTCGTCGCGCAAGGCGCCGGCGTCCTGCTCGTGAGCGTCGACCTCGAGGAACTGATCGGGCTCGCCGACCGCGTCCTCGTGCTGTACCGCGGGACGATCCGGACGGAGCTGCCCCGATCGCAGGCGACCGCCGACACGATCCTCGCCTGGTCGACGGGCGCCGCCTCGTCGTCCGCCGACGCCTCGACCGGCTCCGAGACCGAGCCGTCACCCACCCGAGGAGCCTCCGCATGACCGCGCTCTCCGCTCCACCCGCTGCGCCCTCGGCTGCGGCGGAGTCCACGACGAAGCGTCGTCCGGTCTCCCGGTTGGGACTCATCGGCTACGCGATCGTCGTCATCGAGGTCGTCGTCTTCGCGGTCGCCTCGCCCGGCTTCCTCGACCCGGCCAACCTCGCGACGATCCTCACCCAGTCCGCGGTCTACGCGATCGCGGCCTTCGGCCTGTCCATCGTCGTCGTCACGGGTGGTGAGGACGTCGTCCGCGGCGGCATCGACCTCTCCATCGGCGCCGTCCTCGGCTTCTCCGGCGCGCTCGTCGCGGTGCTCCTGCAGGCCGAGCTCGGTCTGCCGCTCGCGCTGCTCATCGGGCTCGGAGCCACGGCGGTCATCGGGCTCGTGAACGGTCTCGTCGTCGTCGCCGGGATCCGCCCGCTCCTCGTCACCCTCGCGATGATGAGCATCGTCACGAGTCTCACGATCGTCATCACGAACAACGTCAAGGTGCCCGTCTCCGACGCCGGGCTGGTCTGGCTGCGGAGCGGACATGTCGTCGGTGTCCCTGCCGCGGTCGTCGTGCTGCTCGTCGTCTTCGCGGTCGCCGCCTTCGCCACCGGGCGGACCAGCTGGGGCGTGAAGAACGCCGCGGTCGGGCAGAACCCGACGGCCGCGCGGGTGGCCGGGATCCACGTCAACCGCCACATCGTCGTCAGCTACGTCCTCGCGGCGGTCCTCGCCGGGATCGCTGGCGTCCTCATGACCAGTCGGTTGTCCGCTGCCCTGCCGGGGATCGGCGAGCAGTCGCTCATCGACATCCTCCTCGCGACATTCCTGTCCATCGCGTTCTCCCGTCGGCTCGTCGTCACGATCACGGGGACCCTGTTCAGTGCCGTGTTCGTCGCGATCCTCACCAACGGCTTCAGTCAGCTCGGCGTCCCGAGCCAGTGGATCGGCATCACCAAGGGTGTGCTGATCCTGCTGGTCCTCGCGGTCGCCGCGATCCGCGAACGGAGCGTCAAGCGATGAGTGTCGACACACGCGCACAGTCCTCCGCGACCAGTGGCCTCTCCGTCCCGAACGCCGGGTCGGCTGATCCGGGAGGAGGCGGCGGCGGCAAGCGTCCCGGTGGCCCGCTCGCGAGTCTGACGGTCCGAGGCCTCGGTGCCGCGGTCCCGCAAGCGCTCGCCCCCGCCGTGCTGGCCGTGCTGCTCATCGTGTTCGCAGTGCTGTCGCCGTCGTTCCTCACCGCCGACAACCTGCTCGGGGTGCTCAACCAGAACGCGCTGCTCCTCCTCGCGGCCGTCGCGATGACGGTCGTCGTCCGCGCCGGTGGCATCGACCTCTCGATCGGTGTCGCCATCGACCTCGCGGCGCTCACCGCGTCGGCGCTCCTGGCCGACGACTACGTGGCATGGGTGGCGATCGTCGGCGGTCTGGTCGTCGGTCTGCTCGTCGGGGCCGTGAACGCGTTCCTTATCGTGGTGCTGCGCATCCGACCGTTCCTCGCGACGCTGAGCGTCTGGTTCATCGGTGGTGGCGTGCAGCAGGTCGCGACCGACGGCGGGTCGCCCATCTATCTGTCGCGGAGCAGCGTGCCGGACGAGTTCGCGTGGTTGGGTGCCGGCACCGTGCTCGGCGTCGCCGCACCGATCGTCGTCGCCGTGCTCGTGCTGATCATCGTCTGGGCTGCGCTCGAACGGAGTCGCTGGGGTCGGGTGCTGATCGCGGCGGGGGAGCAGCCGACGGCGACCCGGATCTCCGGGCGGTTGGCTGGGACGTCGATGGCGACGGCGTTCATCTTCGCCGCCGGGATCGCGGCCATCGCCGGGCTGATCCTGGCCTCGCGGAGCCAGGGCTTCGTCGCCAACAGCGGCCAGCTCTACGTGCTCGACTCCATCGGTGCGGTGTTCATCGGGACGACGCTGAGTCGGACCGGGCGGCCGAACCTCTTCGGAACGCTCGTCGGTGTGCTCATCTTCGCGCTGCTGACGAACGGGATGAACCTCGTCGGGCTGTCCTTCTACTGGCAGGGTCTCGCCCGCGGCGTCGTCCTGATCCTGATCCTGCTCCTCGGCGTCCTCCTGGCGAGCGACCGGTCCCGCAAACCCCTCACCTGACGCCCACCCGACCCTCGCTGTAGTGGTGTGGTTGCGCCAGCGCGGTGCGCTGACGCGAGGAGGAATGACTCGGCGTGCGCGCGCCCCACACGCGTGAGCGCGGGTCTCTGGAGACCCGCGCTCACGTCCATGCCCCGCGGTGACGTCAGCGCACCGCGCTGGCATCACCCGAAGGGACGGATCAGACTCGGAGGTCGAGCCAGGCGACCTGCTCCGGGGTCAGCTTCAGGGACAGGGCGTCGGTCGACGAACGCGTCTCCTCGATGGACCGCGGCCCGATGAGGGCGAAGGTCGGGAAGTCCTGCGCCAGCACGTAGGCCAGGGCGATCGCGGTCGGCGCGACACCCAGCTCGGTGGCGAGCTGACGGGCACGGGCCAAGCGCTCGAAGTTGTCGTCGCTGTAGTAGCAGCGCACGAGATCCGGGTCCGACAGGTCCTCGGGTTCGGCACGCCCGGTGAAGAAGCCGCGTGCCTGCGACGACCACGGCAGCAGCGGCGTCTTCGTCTCCTCGAGCCACGCGCGGCTCGTCGGATCCGTCACCTCCACGCACCCGGCCCACGGTACGTCGAGTGCGCGGGCGAGACCGAAGTGGTTGCTCAGCGCCGCGAAGCCCCGCTTCCCGTTCGCCGCCGCATAGGCGTTCGCCTCCTCGAACCGCTCGATCGACCAGTTGGAGCCACCGAACGCACGGATGCGACCGGCCTCGGCGTGCTCGTTCAGCACGTCGACGAACTCGCCCACCGGGACCTCGACGTTGTCGCGGTGCATCAGGTACAGGTCGAGGTGGTCGGTGCCGAGCCGGTCGAGGCTCTCGAACAGCTGACGCGAGATCGACTCCGGGTCGCAGAACGGCGTGTGCGCACCCTTGCCGATCACCACGACGTCGTCCCGGAGGCCACGGTTGGCGAGCCAGCGTCCGAGCAGCTGCTCCTGCAGGCCGTCGCCGTACAGCCAGGCCGTGTCGAAGGCGTTGCCGCCGCGCTCGAAGAAGTCGTCGAACATCGCCGACGCATGCGACAGGGTCTGCTGGTTGTCGACACCCATCACGAGGCGGGAGATGTCGTGGTCGATGCCCGCGATGCGGCCGGTCGGCATCGGGAGTTCGGCGCGCACAGTGAGCGGCCGGCCGGAACCGGTCGGGATGTCGGTGTCGATCGACTCGAACGGGTACTCGAGGCCGACCGCTTCGCGCCAGCGGTCGAGGGTCGCCGCGTTGCCGAGCGAGTCCGCCCAGCGCATCTGCGGTGCCTGACCGGCGTCGGCGAACGCAGCGACCGCGTCGGCCTGGATCGCGTACTGCGGCGCCCCGGGGATGTGGATCGACTCCGTGCCCGAGACGGTGCGGACCTCGATCGTCGACCCGTCCTCGACCGACGGCAACCACGGGTCGGACACGATGATCTGGCCCGTCGAACCCGTGACGACGACGCGGTTGTCGTCCTGCACGCGCACGCCGCTCGTGACGTGCGCCGTGATGCCTGACGGGAACACGAGCGACGCGCTGGCCCACTCGTCGACGCCGGTCGAGCCGATGGTGCCGTTCCCGGTGACCTCCGTCGGGTCGGCGAACGGTGCACCCACGGCGGCACCGGCGACGAGCCTCGCGATGGAGACCGGGTAGCCACCGACGTCGAGGATCCCGCCGCCCGCCAGCTCCGGGTTCATGAGTCGGTGCTCGGCCGGGAGGTTCGCGGCGAACGCGAACGACGCCTCGATGTGCTCGACCTCGCCGATGGCGCCGGACGACACGAGTTCGACGAGCTTGGCGGTCTGCGGGTGGAAGCGGTACATGAACGCCTCGGCGAGGTACACGCCGGCACGACGGGCGGCCTCGATCGCGAGCATCGCACCGGCGCGGTTGACCGAGAGCGGCTTCTCGCTGACGATGTGCTTGCCCGCTTCCGCCGCTTCGATCACCAGCCGGACGTGTTCCGTGTGCGGGGTCGCGATGTAGACCGCGTCGACGCCGGGGTCGGCCAGCAACTCGGCGACGGAGCCGTACCCGCGGACGGGAGCCGTGCCGTCCCCGAAGCGCTCGCCGAACTCCTCGGCACGCGACGCGTCGCGACTGGCGACGGCGGCGAGTCGACCGGTGCGACTCGCGTGCAGCTCGGTCGCGAACCGTTCGGCGATCGTTCCGGGTCCGATGATGCCCCAGGCGACGTGTTCCATATGGTGGTGCTCCTCAACGTTGATCGGCGGTGCGATGGTCTGTGGTGAACGTCACCGTGAACGTTCACGGTGTGAGCGTATCAGTACGATGTGACCATGACCAGGCCCCGCGACGATCACGCTCCAGCGCGAGCGACGATCATCGACGTCGCCCGGGTCGCCGGTGTCTCCCGCCAGACCGTGACCCGAGCGCTCAACGGGATGCGCGACGTCAGCGACGCCACCAGGCAACGGGTCGTCGAGGTCGCAGCCTCGCTCAACTACCGACCGAACCGCGCTGCGCAGCACCTGGTGAGCGGCCGGACGACGACGCTCGGACTGGTCGTCGACGACCTGCGGAACCCCTACTACCCGGAGCTCGCGGCCGCCCTCGTGCAGCAGGCCGCAGAGCGCGGATGGACCGTGTTGGTCGCCGAGGTCGGGGGAGCGGCGAACGCATCGGGCGACCGACCCGCCGCAGCGGATCGCGGACCGGACCTCCCCGACGCGGAACGTGCGCAGCTCGCCGAACTCGCGCGGCAGGTCGATGCGGTCGTCGGGCGCAACGGCGCCGACCACGGAGCACTCCAGGGCGCCTTCGCCACCATCCCGTTCGTCTCCCTCGGCGACCATCGGCCAGAGGAGTCCGAGGCCGGAGCGGACCCGTCCGACGCCCAGCCCGCGCTGCAGGTGGCGGGCGTCGACATCGACTTCGAGGACGGCATCCGACAGGCGCTCGCCCACTTCGTCGCGACCGGGCGCCGGTCGATCGCCATGATCGACGCCTCGGCGGAACCGTCCGGACGTCGTCTCGCGTACCGCGCGTTCCTCAAGGAACACGGCCTGCCGTGGTCGGAGGCGTCGGAGACCTGGGCGGAGGACACCCACCAGGGCGGGGTCTCGGCCGCCCTGCGGTGCCGCGCCGCGATGCCCGACGTCGACGCCGTACTCGTCTTCAACGACGTCATGGCGGTCGGCGTGCTCAAGGGCCTCGCCCGTGCCGGGGTCGGCGTGCCGGAGGACGTCGCCGTCATCGGCATCGACGGACTCGACCTCGGTCGCTTCGTCACCCCTGAGCTGACGAGCGTCGCCGTCGACAAGGGTGACATCGCACGGCACAGCCTGGAGTTGCTCGACGGCATGATGTCCGGCACGCTCCCGCTTTCGGGGCCGTCCGTCCGACGCTCGGTGGGTGTCTCGCTCGTCGTCCGCGAGTCCGCCTGAGCTGATCCACTGAGCCACTCCGCCTCAGCCGCACCGGCCCCGTCGTCCGGACGGTCGCGGACGACACGGCAGACTGGTCACATGTCTGAACTCCTCGCCCTCTGTCGCGTCGAAGCCCTCCGGGTGGACGACGGGTCGATCGGTGTCACCGCGATCGACAAGCGCCCGGTCGACGAGCCGCTGCACGTGCGGCCGATGGGGCTCTACGGCGACGTGCAGGCCGATCGCAAACACCACGGCGGCCTGACGAAGGCGCTCTACGCCTACGCCGAGGAGGACGCGCGGTTCTGGGAGGGCGAGCTCGGTCGGGAGATCACGCCGGGGCTGTTCGGGGAGAACCTCCGTACGCAGGGGCTCGACGTGAACGGTGCCGAGATCGGTGAACGCTGGCGGATCGGCGACACCCTCGTCGTCGAGGTGACCTGTCCGCGCACCCCGTGCGGCACCTTCCAGCGGCGCCTGGGCGAGCCACGGTGGGTGAAGCGCTTCGCCGACGCCGCACGGCCCGGCGCCTACCTCAAGGTGGTCAAGAGCGGGACGGTGCAGGCGGGCGACCCGATCGAGATCGTCCGACAGCCCGGCCACGGCGTGACCATCGCCTCCTGGTTCGCCGCGGCGGACGAGGCGCAGGCCGTCACCCTCGAGCAGTCGGAGCGGTCCGGCGCCGTGGTGCTGGCCCCCGAGATCCATGAGTCGATCAAGCAGCTCCGCCGCAAGCCGACCGTCTGAGCTTCGCCGTCGCGTCCTCGCACCTGTGCGACCGCTGAGTGCAAGCCCCGCCCGGAACAGTCCGGAAGCGGACGCTGTTGCATACCATGGAGCCGAAGACCGGAGCACGCGGGGACCCCGCACGGTGCTCGGCACGAAGGAGGAGTCACGATGAGTGCAGCAGACGAGCAGAGCACGACGACCGAGCGCGCGGTGCTGGCCGGCGGATGCTTCTGGGGCATGGAGGACCTCGTCCGGAAGATGCCGGGCGTGAAGTCGACGCGCGTGGGCTACAGCGGTGGCGATGTCGCCAACGCGACCTACCGCAACCACGGCACCCACGCGGAGGCCCTCGAGGTCGTCTTCGACCCGAGCAAGCTGTCCTTCCGCGAGCTGTTGGAGTTCTTCTTCCAGATCCACGACCCGTCGACCAAGAACCGCCAGGGCAACGACGTCGGCCTGAGCTACCGCTCGGCGATCTTCTTCACCTCGCCCGAGCAGGAGCGCGTCGCGCGCGACACGATCGCCGACGTCGACGCCTCAGGGCTCTGGCCCGGCAAGGTCGTCACCGAGGTCGAGCCGGTCTCCGAGTTCTGGGAGGCCGAGCCGGAGCACCAGGACTACCTGGAGCGCATCCCGTGGGGCTACACCTGCCACTTCGTGCGCCCGGGCTGGAAGCTCCCGCGCCGCGCCGAGGTCGCGGAGCAGGCCACCGCGTAAGTACCTTCGCAGCGCCCGTCACCTCGGTGTCGGGCGCTGTGCTGTGCGTGGACCGGCGGGCTCAGACCGGCAGACTCAGACGCCGTCGGCGCGCGAGGAGTTGACGGCGTCCGAGGCCAGTCGTGGCGCGAATCGCGGGTCGAACTGCAGCGGTGGATCGTCGGGTGACGCGAGCGACGGTTTGCCGAGGCGAACCCACTCGAGGTACTGGAGGTAGGGGTCGGACCCGGCATCGACCGGCGCATCGACGATGCGCTTGCGTCCCCACGGCCACTTCCACCCCACGATCAGCATCCTACGGACGGTTCCTGAGGATCCGCGGACCATCACGGCACGATCTCGCAACGATGCCATCGCCTCGTGCTCGTTTCGTCGGACGGATAGGGGAGTTGTCCATCCCGCGGCCGTGCTGTCATGATGAAGCACGGCGGTGATAGCTAGACAGTCGAGATACTTCGACGGTTGTCCGGACCCGGTCGTCGCACCCGCCGAGAGAGGTCGTTCCATGGGCTCCACCGGTAGCGAGACGTCTGAACTCCGCCGTGCGTGGGTGGAGCAGCTCACGGCAGACCGCTTCGGCGTCTTCGTGGGCGACCGGCGCGTCGGGTTCATCGACGTGGACTGGCCACTGCACGTGGCCCTGCGCGGAACCGACTACGAGACGGCGGTCGAGGTCGATCGCGCGATCCGGTTCGATCAGGCGCTGCGTGCCGTCCTCGCCGCCTGAGTGGCCTCCGGTGTCCGGCGGCTATGATCGCAGCACGATTCGGGTGGACGATAGTCGTTCGGGCCCGCGAGGCGGAGGGGGACTGGCATGACCGACTCCTTCAGTGCCGAGCCGTGGGCATCCGGCCTCCCGGTCCTCGAGCTGCCGATGTTCCCACTCGGCTCCGTGCTGTTCCCACACATGCCGCTCGCCCTGCGGCTCTTCGAGGAGCGCTACCTCACCATGTTGGCGCACCTGCTCGAGGCCGAGGACCCGGCGTTCGGCGTCGTGCTCATCGAGCGTGGCCGTGAGACGGGAGGCGGTGAGCACCGCTTCCGCACCGGGACCGTGGCGGAGATCGTCGAGGTCGACGGCGGCGAGGGCTTCGTTGCGGTGATCGCCGAGGGCGGTCAGCGCTTCGAGGTGACCGACTGGCTGCCGGACGACCCGTATCCACGCGCTGAGATCCGAACGCTCGACGACCTGGAGTGGGACGCGCGCTGGGAGCCGCTGCGGGATGAGACCGAGGCGGCGGTGCGGCGTTCGCTCGCGGTGGCCAGCGAGTTCAGTGAGCAGCAGTGGGCCTCGGTCGTGGAGCTCGCCGACGACCCGCTGGAGTCGTCCTGGCAGCTGGCGGGCATCGCGCCGGTGAGCGAGATCGACCAGATGCGGTTCCTGTCGGCCGGTTCGCTCGAAGAGCTGCTGGTCGGCGTGCGCGATCGCGCCACCGAGGCCGGCGAGGCCTTCATCGCGGGTGGCATCGCCGACGCGGACGACGAGGACTGGGACATCCTCGGCGACTGAGCCCCGACGCCGCGCCTCGACAGGCTCGGTGACCGGAGTGGTCGTGACCGGGTGCACTCGGTGACCGGTTGGATTCGGTCCCCGGAAGCTCGCCTCCCGCTCCACCATTCACTGACCCTCCCCTCCGCCGGTCACTGAGCTTCCCTTCCGCCGGTCACTGAGCCTGTCGAAGTGCCCTTGCGCATTCGTGGAAACGCTTTACTATTTCCTATAGGATCTTTTTGACCGGGAGCACCAGCCCCGAGCAGTCCCTGAGCGCAATGGAGCATCATGACGGATACGACCGCGACCGCGTCGACCCCCCGATGGACCGCCGACACCTGGCCCATCGCCACCTGCCTGCACGGCATCCCACCCGTCGACCGCAACGGCGTCTCCCTGCACGACGCGGAACCCGAAGCGTGGGACGACCTCTTCGCGCAGGTCGCCGGCGTCGGGTTCACCCTCGCCGAACTGCCCGACAGCCATGTCCGGCCCGCCGACCTCGAACCGTCTCGTCGCGACGAGTTCCTCGCCATCGCGAAGTCGCACGGCGTCGGCGTCCCGTCCGTCCACCTGCAGCGGCAGAGCGTGATCATGCCGGGCCACGAGGAGCGCAACCTCGAGTACGCGCACCGCACGATCGACGCCGCGGCGGAGTGGGGGATGCAGGTCTTCTCCACCGGCCTGCACCAACCGTTCAACGACGCGCAGCGCAAGGCGCTGTGGTTCTGGACCGCGCAGGGCCCGAAGGACCCCGACGACCCCGAGGTCTGGAACGCCGCCGTCAGCCGCATCCGCGAGCTCGGCAAGCACGCGGCCGACGTGGGCCTGCCGCTCGCACTCGAGCTCTACGAGGACACCTACCTCGGCACCGCCGACAGCGCGGTCCGGTTCGTGGAGGAGGTCGGGCTCGACAACGTCGGCCTGAACCCCGACGTCGCGAACCTCATCCGCCTGCACCGCCCGGTGGAGGACTGGCGCGAGCTGTTCGCCAAGACCCTGCCCTACGCCAACTACATGCACGTGAAGAACTACACCCGCGACGAGGCGGCCGACGGCAGCTGGGCGACGTCCGTGCCCTCCACCATGGAGGCCGGACTCATCAACTACCGCCAGGTCTTCCGCGACGCCGTCGAGCTCGGCTTCAACGGCATCATCCTGGCCGAGCACTACGGCGGCGACAGCCTCGGCATGTGCTCCACCAACCAGAAGTACATCAGGACCCTGCTGCCGCAGGCCTGATCCAGACGACCACAGGAGAGCCTCATCATGACCACACACACCATCGCCGTCGTCGGATCGGGGTACATGGGCGGCGGCATCGCCCAGGTGCTCGCGCTGTCCGGCGCCACCGTCCGCATCGCCGACATCTCCGAGGAGATCGCGCGCAAGAACTACGACCGCCTCATCGCCGAGGCCGAGCAGTTCGTCGCCGACGGACTCTTCCCGGCCGACGCCGTGGAGCGGATCCGCGCCAACGTCTCGCCCGCCGCGTCCATCGAGGAGGCGGTCACCGGAGCCGACTTCATCGAGGAGGCCGTCCCCGAGAAGATCGAGATCAAGCACGAGACCCTCCGTCGCATCAGCGCCGCAGCCTCACCCGACGCCATCATCGGCTCGAACACCTCGACCATCCTCATCGGTTCACTCGCCGAGGCCGTCACGAACCCGGAGCGGTTCCTCGGCGTCCACTTCTCGAACCCTGCCCCGTTCATCCCCGGCGTCGAACTCATCCCGCACGAGACCACAGCCGATGCGGCGATCGCCACCGTCGAGGAGATCGTCGCGGCGACCGGCAAGGAGACCGCCCGCATCAAAGACGCCACGGGCTTCGTGCTCAACCGCCTGCAGTACGCGCTGTTCCACGAGGCGACGCAGCTCGTCGAGGAGGGCGTCGCGACGCCCGAGGACATCGACACGATCGTCCGCACCACCTTCGGCTTCCGGCTCCCCGTCTTCGGTCCCTTCGCGATCGCCGACATGGCCGGACTCGACGTGTACTCGTTCTGCTACGCCTCGCTCCAGACCCGGTGGCCCGAGCGGTTCGCCACACCGGACTCCCTCAAGGAGCTCGTCGACGCCGGCAAGTTCGGCACCAAGTCGGGTGCCGGCTACCTCGACGTCCCGGCCGACCGCACCCCCGAGCTGATCGCTTACCGCAACAAGGCGTACGTCGCGATCAAGCGGCTCATGGACGAGCTCGGCCCCGCACCCATCAACTGAGCGCGGCGCCGACCGAACGCAACGTCCGACTCGATCGGACACCGACTTCACCACTCCCACGCAGAAAGGCCGGCCATGACCGCCACCACCTTCCCCGAATCCAAGACCGTCGTCCTCACCGGCGCAGCCTCCCCGCGCGGCATCGGTCGCGCCTCAGCCCATCACCTCGCCGAACTCGGCTGGAACATCGGGATCATCGATCTCGACGAGGCTGCGGCGCAGGCGGTCGCCGCCGAGATCGCGGAGCAGCACGGGGTGCAGGCGGCCGGCGCCGGCGCGAACGTCGCCGACGAGGCGCAGGTGCGTGCCGCGTTCGACGCGCTCGAGGCCGCCCTCCCACAGCTCGTCGCCCTCGTGAACCTCGCGGGCGTCGCCTCACCGGTGCCCTACCTCGAGGTGAGCGCCGACGAGTGGCAGCGCGTCATCGACATCAACCTCAACGGCGTCCACTACACGACCCGCCGTGCGGTCGAGTCGATGGTGTCGAACGGCGTCGGTCGTGTCGTCAGCCTGTCGTCCGTCTCCGCCCAGCGTGGCGGCGGCACCTTCAGCAAGACGGCCTACTCAGCGGCGAAGGCCGGCGTGATCGGCTTCACCCGCAGCGTCGCCCGCGAGCTCGGCCACGACGGCATCACGGTCAACGCCATCTCGCCCGGACCCATCGACACCGACATCATGGGCGGCACCCTCACCGAGGAGCGCAAGACGGCCATGGCCGCCGACGGCGTCCTGCCGCGCATCGGCACCCCGCGCGACATCGCGGCCGCCATCGCCTACCTCATCAGTGAGGACGCCGGCTTCGTCACCGGTCAGACGCTGAACGTCGACGGCGGCCTCTACATGCACTGATCCACCACACGCACCACGAGCGAACGGAGCAGCACCATGCAGCACCTCACCGGTCAGTGGACCAAATCCCGGTTGATCTTCCTCGGTCTCGGCGTCGTCTTCGTCGGCATCGGCCTCTGGATGATCATCCCCTCGATGGTCTCCTGACCACCGCCAGCAGCAGCAGTAACGCCAGTAGCACCCACCCGCACCAGTCATCTCAAAGGAGAGTGTCTTGTCCACACCCAATCCGCCGGCGATCGGATCGACCAACGATCCGGCGCTGAAGTCGGCGATCCGCAAGGCGTCGAAGCACCTCATGCCGATGCTCGTCATCCTGTACTTCGTCGCGTTCCTGGACCGCACGAACGTCGGCTTCGCCGAGGAGGCGCTCAGCGTCGACCGCGGCATCTCGAACGGTGCCTTCGCCCTCGGTGCCGGCATCTTCTTCATCGGCTACGCGATCTTCGAGATCCCGAGCAACCTGCTGCTGAAGAAGTTCGGCGCCCGGTTCTGGCTCGCCCGCATCGCAGTGACCTGGGGCATCGTCGCCGCCCTGTTCGCCTTCACGACGAACGACACGATGTTCATCGTCCTGCGCTTCCTGCTCGGCGTGACCGAGGCCGGGCTCTTCCCCGGCGTCATCATGTTCCTGTCGGAGTGGTTCCCGAACAAGGTCCGCGTCCAGATGTTCTCGATCTTCTACCTGGCACAGCCCTTCTCGCAGATGCTCGGCGCGCCGCTGAGCGGTGGCCTCATCAGCTTCGGTGACGCCCTGACCCCGTGGCACGGCTGGCAGGTGATGTTCTTCGCCGAGGGCATGCTCGCGGTCCTCGCCGGTTTCGCCGCGCTCTACTTCCTCACCAACTCGCCGCAACAGGCGAAGTGGCTGGACCAACAGGAGAAGGACTCGTTGACGGCCGCGATGGAACGCGAGGACACCGTCCGGCAGTCGGACGGCCCGACCGGTATCGCGAAGGCGATGACGAGTTGGAAGGTGTGGTACTTCACCATCATCTACTTCTGCCTGCAGATCGCGGTGTACGGCACGACGTTCTACCTCCCGCAGCAGGTGTCGAACCTCATCGGTCAGGACGTCGGCTGGCAGGTCGGTCTCGTGGCGGCCATCCCGTGGCTCGTGGGTCTGTTCGCCTGCTACTACGTGGGGCGGAACGCGAACACGGTCGTCCGGCGCCGCACCTGGGGCACGTGGTTCTACATCTCCACCGGCGTGTTCATCCTGGCCTCGGCCTGGGCGGGTGCGAACAACCAGCCGATCCTCGGCATCCTGTTCATCACCATCGCGGTGGCGAGCTTCCTCTCGGTCGGGCCGATCACGTGGGCCTACCCGACGGCGTTCCTCACCGGAACGGCTGCGGCGGCGGGCATCGGCCTCATCAACTCGCTCGGTAACCTCGGCGGCTTCGTCGCCCCGATCATGCGCACCGGGATCAACGAGAGCGTGCCGACCGACAGCGGTGTCTGGGGTGTGGTCTCGCTCGGCGTGTTCGCCTTCCTCGCGGCCGCGATGCTCTACTGCACCCGGTTCTTCCGTGGGGCGAAGGCGGACGAGCTGCTCGAGACGACGGCGACCCGCACGGCGCACTAGTCACGACGCAACTCCCGGACGGGGTCGATCGCTCAGGCGGTCGGCCCCGTTCTGCGCCCTTCGACAGGCTCAGGGACCGGAGGAAGGCGGCTCAGTGCTCGGCGTCGGTGCGGGCGCGGGTGCGCACGAGCTCGATGTGCGAGCGCATGGCCGCCGCGGCGGCCTCGGGGCCGTCGGAGAACGCGTCGAGGATGGCTCGGTGCTCGACGACGGCCTGGTCGGCGTCGGTGACACCCGTCTCGACCGTCTGGCGCATGCGGTGCACGCGGGTGGAGATGCCCTCGGACATGTCGAGGAGGAAGGGGTTGCGGGTGCCCTCGAAGATGAGGTGGTGGAAGTTCCAGTCCACCGCGAAGTACTCGCGGAGGAGTGCGACGGGGATCTCGCCGGCCGATGCCGCGGCGCGCACCCTGGCGGTCATCTCGACGTGCTGCGCGAGGGCGACCTCGAGGGCCGGGACGAGCTCGTCGGCGTGGGCGGCGGCCAGCGCGGTGGCGCCGCTCTCGAGCACGATGCGGGCGTCGAACAGCGACTCGAGCTGATCGTCGGCGAGCGGCGGTGCCACCCGGTAGCCCTTGTGGGTGACGCGGGTGACGAGCCCGGTGCGTTCCAACTGGACGAGTGCCTCACGGACGGGCGTGGGTGAGACGTCGAGGTCGCGGGCGATGGCGTCGATGGACAGCCGGGCGCCCGGTTCGATGCCGGAGCTGAGCAGCATGTCGAGCACCAGCTCGTAGACGCGGTCGCGCAGACCACGGCGCTCGAGCGAAGAGGAGGCGCCGAGCGGGAACACGGCATCAACCACGGCAGGCTCCGAAGGGTGTGCTCGAGGCGTCGTCACGGAGGGGGACCTCCGGTCGAGCGGCCGCGATGATCGTCGATGACCAGTTTACGGGGCCTCCAGCTGTCATCGCGGCAGGTCGGAGCCCGCGCGGTCGAGACCGGCCACCTCGTCGAGCACCAGCGCGAGGGCTGCCGGATCGTGGGCGAAGCGGCCGAGGAAGACCCCGTCGACCGCGTCGCCGATCGTGGTGAGCAGGCCGGGTCCGGCGCTCCCGCCGTAGATGACGGCCGAGGAGGTGTCGACCACACCCCTCGTGTCGAGGACGTCGAGGTGACCACGCAGCCGGAGGCACACCGCGCGGATGTGGGCTGGACTCGCGGCCTCAGAGGCGCCGATGGCCCAGTGCGGTTCGTAGGCGACGATGAGGCGGCCCACGATCCCGGCGGCGACCGCCCCCGCCAGGGCGTCGTCGAGCTGTGCGACGCATTCCTCAGCCGCCGTCTCGGCGTCTCCGCGCTCGGCCTCTCCGATGCACAGCACCGGCGCGAGCCCGTTGCGGAGCGCGGCGGTCGTCTTTGCGCGGACGACGTCGCGCGTCTCGCCGAACAGTCGGCGTCGCTCCGCGTGTCCGACCTCGACGACCTCGCAGCCGACCTCGCGGAGCTCCGCACCGCTCACCTCGCCGGTGAACGCCCCGGTGTCCTCGGTCGCGAGGTCCTGAGCCCCCACGGACGCGACGCCGTGGAGCCGCTCGACCGCGCCGGTCACCGAGAGGTATCCGGGGATGACGAACAGCTCAGCCGCGCCGGATCGGAGTGCGTGGTGCTCGGCCGACACCCCCGCGACGACCGAGCACCAGTCGAGCGTCTGCGCGTGCCCGAAGTACATCTTCAGGCTCACGCCGACGAGTCTGGGACGTCCTGACATCAGGACGCTTCGTACGCGCTGATCTCCTGCACCTTGTCGTTCGACGCGCTCGAGGCGTCGAACTCGTAGGTGAGCCACTCGCGCACGTTGCGGCGGGCGAGTTCGATGCCGACGACGCGCTGGCCCATGCAGAGCACCTGGGCGTCGTTCGACAGCACTCCGCGTTCGACGGAGAATCCGTCGTGTGCGGTGACGGCTCGGATGCCCTGGACCTTGTTCGCCGCGATCGCGACACCGAGGCCCGTGCCGCAGATGAGCAGCGCGCGGTCGGCCTCGCCGCGGGCGACGATCTCGGCCGCGGTCACCGCGACGGTCGGGTAGTTGGTGTGGCCGTCGGCGTCGACCCCGACGTCGACCACGGAGGCGACCAGATCGCTCGCCTCGAGGTCGCGCTTGAGGATCTCCTTGTAGTCGTAACCGGCGTCATCGGAGCCGATGACGATTCGCCAGGTGCGGGTCATGGTGTGCCTTTCGTTGTTGGAGCGGGGCCCGTCGACAGGCTCAGGGACCGGTGCAGGGGTAGCTTCAGGGAGCGGGTTGTGTGTCGGTGGATCGGGCGTCAGCGCTCGGCGAGGAGGGTGCCGACACGCTCGACGATGAGGGCGAGCGAGACGGCTCCGGGGTCCTCGACACCGACGGCCTTCGAGCCGTGCGAGCGGGCGCGGCCCATGCCGGGCATGAGACCGGCCGTGTCGTGGGCCGCGGTGGTGGCCGCTGCCGCCGCCGTGGTCCAGGCGGTGGAGAGGTCGTCGCCGGCGGCGACGCGCTCGGCCAGCGTGTCGGCGAACGGGACCAGCGCGTCGACGAGCGTCTTGTCGCCGACGGACGCCTTGCCGTAGCGCATGACGGCGTCCTTGGCGGCGGTCACGCCCTCGCTCACAGCGGTGGCGGTCGGGCGCTCGGCGTCGCCGAGGCGCTCGCCGAGGGTGCGGAGCATGACGCCCCACAGGGCACCCGAGGTGCCACCGGCGCGGTCGGACCAGGCGTCGCCCGCGCGGTCGAGGAGGGTCGCCACGCCGGCTCCGGTCTCGCGCAGGCGTCCGGCCTCCTCGGCGGCGGCGGTCGCCCCGCGGTCCATGCCGATGCCGTGGTCGCCGTCGCCGACGATGGCGTCGAGGCGTCCCAGCTCGTCCGCGTGCTCCGCGAGGAGTTCGTGGATCGCGGAGATCGCGTCGGCCACGACGGCCGCCGACTCCTGCGACTCGAGCGAGGCGTCCGGGACCTGGAAGGCGACGTCCTCGGTGTCGTCGGCGGCCACGGTCTCGAGCGCGCCGGTGTCGACGGCACCCGTGCGGAACGCGGGTGTGTCCGCAGCGGCACTCCACAGTCGCTCCAGCTCCTCGTCCACCCAGAGCAGGGTGAGCGAGACACCGGCCATGTCGAAGCTCGTGCAGAACTCACCGACCTGCGGGTCGACGAGGGTGATCCCGGCGTCCTCCAGCAGGGAGGCGATGCGGTCGTAGACGACGAACAGCTCTTCGGACTTCACGGAGCCGAGGCCGTTGAGGATCGGGACGACACGCGCTCCCTTCGGCGTGACGCCCTCCGGGATCTCGGCCTCGGCCAGGAGGTGGTGCACGAACAGCTCCGCCAGTCCGTCCGCGGAGGGGATGTCGGTCTCGTCGATGCCGGGCTCGCCGTGGATGCCGAGCCCGACGGCCATGCGTCCCTCCGGCACGGAGAACAGCGGTTCGTCGGCACCGGGCAGCGTGCACCCGGAGAACGCGACACCCATCGAACGGGTCCGGGCGTTGGCCAGGACCGCCACGCGCTCGACGTCGTCGATGGAGTACCCACCAGCGGCAGCGCCGCCCGCGACCTTGAAGACGGTGAGGTCGCCCGCGATCCCGCGGCGCTTCTCGAGTTCGGTGGGCGGTGCGCTGAAGATGTCGTCGGTCACGGTGACGGTGCGGCAGTCGATGCCGTCGGCACGCACGGCGTCCTGGGCGGCGGTGAAGTGCAGGACGTCGCCGGCGTAGTTGCCGTAGCTGAGGAGGACGCCCCGTCCCTGCTCGCTCGCGCGGACGACGCTCTCCACCTGGTGCGCGGACGGCGAGGCGAAGAGGTTGCCCATGGCCGCGCCGTGGGCGAGTCCTGGGCCGACGAGGCCGGCGAAGGCGGGGTAGTGGCCGGATCCGCCACCGATCACGAGGGCGACCTCCGGTTCCGCGGACTTCGTGGAGCGCGACACCCCGCCGGAGACCTTGCGTACCCAGCGTCCGTTGGCGCGGACGAAGCCGTCCACCATCTCATCCGCGAAGTCGGCCGGTCGGTTCCAGAGCCTGGTCATCTGCATCTCCTCGTCATCGAGTCCGTCGATCCGGCGCAAGCCGGCGCATCGCGACAATCCTATAGGATATTGGAACCGACCGGAACCCTGAGCTGCGCAGAACTCAGGAGACCGCCGGCGGGTCGGCACCGTCGGGCAGCAGCCGGAGACGACGCGCCGGGGAGCACCTGAGTTGTGAGCGTGTGACTCGAGGGGCACACGTCGACGGCGTCCCGACGGCTGAACCTGCCGAGGCTCGAGTGGGGGAGACTCGGCCCCGGCAGGTTCGGCGATCGGGACGCCGGCGATCAGGGACGCGTGGCGGTCGACTCCGTCTGCGCGGATTCGACGCGTTCCGCTCGGCGTGCCGCGAGGAGCGAGGGCGTGATCGCGAAGGTGATGCTCGATGAGCGGCGCGGAGCGGTCGCCCGCAGGAAGCCGAGCCGCTCGGCCAGGGCGATGGACCTGGTGTTCTCCGGCTCGATGACCGCCGTCACGGTCTTCGCCCCGACCTCGCGGAACGCCAGGTCGATCATGGCGGCCGAGGCCTCGCTCGCGAGACCGCGTCCGCCGACGGCGGGGTCGAGGACCCATCCGATCTCGACCGAGCGCTCGGCGGGCTGGACGTCGCGGAGGTGCAGGGAGACGTCGCCGACGAGCCGTCCGTCGTGCTCGACGGCCAGGGCGAGGAAGTCGCCCGACTGCCAGAGGCGGCTGTGCCGGACGCGGTGGCGCAGGTGCTCGCGGGACGCCTCCCGGTCGCGGACGGGCCACGGCAGGTGCTCGACGACCTCGGGCGTGGACTGGATGCGGTACCAGGCCTCGGCGTCCTCCAACCGGTGGCGACGCAGGACGAGGCGGTCGGTGCTGATCGGGTGCGCGTCGACCGGAGCCTCGATCCGCGGCCCGCGGAGGAAGCGAGGACGTGAGACGCCTGCCGGGAACAGGGGACGCAGAGCCCGGACCGCGGCGGCGAGGCCGCTCCGGATCCGGTCCGCGGGCTCGGCCGTCGCTCCGGCCGTCCGGCGACGGCGGGGGGCGAACGACGTGCCCAGGGGCTCTGCTCGGGTCATGCCCTCCACGGTAGGCACCGCACCCATGGGCTCGGCCTGAAAAGATATGAGGCCTCTATGAATCGCCCGTCGCTCCCGCGCCTCGCAGCTCGACGACGGATAATCGACCCATGCCCTCCGACCTGCCAACGCAGATCGTCGACTCGGGGCGCCGCCGGGCGGTCCTCGCCAAGCTACCGCGGATGTACCGGGCCGACGGTTCACCCATCCGCGTCCTCCTCGTCGACGACGAAGCGGTCCTGACCGACCTCGTGAGCCTGGCCCTCGGCTATGAGGGGTGGGTCGTGGACGTCGCCACCAACGGTCGCGAGGCTGTCCAGCGCTACCGCACGGAACGTCCGGACGTCGTCGTCCTCGACATCATGCTGCCCGACATGGACGGGCTGAGCGTCCTCCGCCAGCTCCGCAGCTTCTCGCAGGGGGAGCCGGAATCGGGCACCCCGACCCTGTTCCTCACCGCACGCGACTCGGTGGACGACCGCATCATGGGACTCACCGCGGGCGGCGACGACTACATGACGAAGCCGTTCTCGCTCGAGGAGCTCGTGGCCCGCCTCCGTGGTCTCCTCCGCCGCACCGCGCACGTCGTGTCCGACGACGACTCCCGCATCACGATCGGCGGGCTCTTCCTCGACGAGCGCAGCTACGAGGTCAGCCGCGACGGCGAGCCGGTGGCGCTCACGACGACGGAGTTCGAGCTGCTCCGCTACTTCATGCGCAACCCGAAGCGCGTGCTGAGTCGCGCCCAGATCCTCGACCGCGTGTGGAACTACGACTTCGCCGGCAAGGCCAGCATCGTCGACCTCTACGTCTCCTATCTCCGCAAGAAGATCGACGCCGACCGGGCGCCGATGATCCACACCGTCCGCGGTGTCGGATACGTGCTGCGGCCGGTCGAATGAGCACCGCTTCGGTTCCGACTGCGGGCGTGCCGACGCCTCGGGTGGACCGGCGGCACCCGTGGACGCTCCAGCGACGGCTGGTGACGGGCATCGCCGCGGTCATCGCCGCGGTCCTCGCGGTGTCGGGCATCCTCACGATCGTCACGGTCGAAGCGTCGGTCACCGCCGTCGTCGACACCCAGCTCACGGGATCGATGGAGGCCTTCGAACACTCCGTGGTGAAGTTCCACGATCAGCAGGCCGGTGGGGGAGCCGTGGTCGACCCCGATGCCACCCGCGGCGAGCCCGGTTACGTAAAGCCGTTCGTGGACTACGTCGGCCATGGTCCCGGCACGCTCATCGCGCTCGTCGCTGACGGTGCGATCGTCGACTCCGCGCGCTTCACCCAGTCCAACGCTACGGCGCTCGACGTGCGGACGAAGGCGCTCATCGAGGAGGCCGTCGCGGCCGACGGCTCCGAGCGACAGAACATCGAGTTGGGATCGCTCGGCGGGTACCGGCTCGAGTTCCTCGACCACGGCGACGGCGAGACCCTCGTGGCCGGCGTCTCGCTCGCCACCCCGCGAGCGGCCGTGCAGCAGGAGGCGATCGTCATCGCGATCCTCGCCGTGCTCGCGCTCGCGGTCACCATCATCGGGGCGATCATCGTGGTACGCCTCGGGCTCCGACCATTGTCCCGCGTGGCCGCCGCCGCCGAGGAGGTGTCCACGCTGCAACTCGAGCGCGGTGACACCGGGATCGACGTGCGGGTCGATCAGGCCGACACCGACCCTCGGACGGAGATCGGCAAGGTCGGCGAGGCGCTCAACGGCCTCATCGACCACGTCGACCGCGCACTCGCCGTCCGAGCCGCGACCGACAAGCGCATGCGTCGGTTCGTCACCGACGCGAGCCACGAACTCCGGACGCCGCTCGCCGCGATCCAGGGCTACGCCGAGCTCACCCGTCAGGACAGTGAGAGTCTCCCGCCCATGACGGAGCACGCGCTCGCCCGCATCGAGTCGGAGGCGACCCGGATGAGTTCGCTCGTCAGCGAGTTGCTCCTGTTGGCGCGTCTCGACGAGGGCCAGGATCTGCACCTCGACGACGTCGACCTGAGCGACCTCGTCGCCGCCGCCGTGAGCGACGCGGCGGTCTCGGCGCCGGCGCACCACTGGTCGGTCGACGTGCCGGAGCGCGCGATCGTCGTGCGCGGCGACCGCGAGCGCCTGCATCAGCTCGTCGTGAACCTGCTGTCGAACGCCGCCGTGCACACCCCGGCCGGCACCTCCGTGGTCACCCGCATCAGCGCACCGAAGAGTCCCGACGAGCCGCAGCGCGCCTCGCTGACGATCGCCGACGACGGACCCGGCATCGACGAGGCCTTCCTCCCCGAACTCTTCGACCGGTTCGCCCGGGCCGACTCGTCGCGCTCGCGTGCGGCCGGCAGCACGGGCCTCGGGCTGGCGATCGCCCTGTCGATCGCCGAGGGCCACGAGGGCTCGATCGAGGTCGCCTCGTCCTCCGCCGGCACGACGTTCACGGTGACGCTGCCGTGGTCGGGTCCGTCCGAGGAGCACCCCGCGGTCCGCCCGGCGGCCGACGCCACCGGCTCGCTGCCGGAGACGGTCACCTCGACGCGAGGCTGATCGCACGACCGCGGTCGTCGAGTTCCATCCGGTCACCGAGCCGCTCACGGTCACGGTCACCGAGCTTGTCGAGGCGCCCTTCGACAGGCTCAGGGACTGGAAGGGGAGGGGTGGCTCAGGGAACGGACCGGATGCTTTCGGGGGCCGATCGGCGGAGCGCGATGAGCTGTTCCGCCGAGTGCGCGAGGTGCGCGCGGAGCTCCTCCTCGCCGTGGTCGCCGCTGAGGGCGTCGACGAGTCGGTCGTGCTGGGCGATGAGTTCCTCCGGCGGGAGGACGCTCCGGAGCTGCACCATGAACAGGCCGAGCTCGGCGAGCAGGCCAGCGTGCGCCTCGCTCAGTCGAGGGCTCCGGGCCGCGGCGACGATCGCGTGGTGCAGCTCGGCGTGCGCGACCTCGATGGCGCGGTGATCGCCGGGCCGGTCGATGCAGATGCGTCGGAGGTTGTCGTTCGCCGCGATGATCGAGGCCGGTGGGCGCGACGACGGCTCAGCACGTGTTCGCAGCAGCCGGACCGCCTCGGCCTCGATCGCCGTCCGGTACTCCATGAGGGCGAGCACATCGGCGTCGCTGAACGACCGCACCCGTGCGCCGCGGTAGGCCTCGAACGTGACGAGGCGCTCCGCCGCGAGCGCCTGCAGTGCCGCCCGGACGGTGTGCCGGTTGACGCCGAACCGGACGGTGAGGGCGGTCTCCCGCAACGGCTCGTCCGCGCCGAGTCGTCCGTCGAGGATGTCCTCCCGCAGTGCATCTGCGACGGCGTCGACCGCGGTCATCGGGCGACCTCGCGACGATCGGTGCGCGTGGGCACGACGAGGATCGCGAGTCCGGTCACGAGCAGCGCTGCACCGACGATGGTCGAGGGCCCGAAGGACTCTCCGAGGAGCAGGATGCCGAGGAGCGTCGCCGTCAACGGCTCGAAGAGCGTGAGCGTCGCGACCCGTGACGCGGGCAACCCGCCGAGCGCGTAGCCGAACAGCAGGTACCCCGCCACCGTGTTCACCAGCGCGAGCCACACGACCGCGAGTGCGCCGGGTGCCGTGAGGATCCAGGCGGTCTCGGTGGCGAGGAGGATCGGCACCGAGACGAGCGCCGCTCCGCCGAAGAGCGCCGCCATGGTGCCGAGCGGTGTCCACCCGTGTTCGATGAGTGCCTTGCTGCAGAGCGTGTACAGGGCGTACGAGGCTCCGGCGCCGACGGACGCGAGCAGCCCGTCCACCGAGACGGTCCCGATCCCGCCGCCCGTCACTCCGGACAGGACGGCGACACCGGTCGCGGCGACGATCGTGGCCAGGAACCAGCGACCGCTCGGGCGCCGGCGATGGATCGCCCATTCGAGGAGGCCGGTGATGGCGGGTGCGGAGCCGAGCGCCGTGAGGGTCCCGATCGCGACACCGTTGCGTTCCACTCCGAGGAAGAAGAACGGCTGGTACGCGGTGACGCCGACCGTACCGACGATGACGGCGATGATCAGGACGGGCCTCCCGAGTTCCACGGCGCCGGGGCGAGGCGGCCTCGTGGACCCGGAGCGATGGGCGAACGCCGCCCACACGAGGACGAGCAACGCTCCGCCGAAGACGATGCGTGCGGCGCCGAAGGCGACCGAACCCACCTCGATCGGCAGGAGCGCGTGAGCCGTCCCCGTCGTCCCGAAGCACACGGCGGCGAGGATCGCGGCGGCGACGGGCAGGCGCCCCGCGGCGGTGCTGCTGCCGGTCGTCGGGGTCGCCATCGGCGAACGGGTCATGGGGACAGCTTGCCGCAAGATTGTGTAACAATCAACGGCTGCATGGGATGTCCGGTACACACGCCACGACGCCCACCCGCTCGAGGAGCGGACGGGCGTCGGGAGGGAGACCGGGTCAGCCGGCGTAACCGCCGCTGATCACCGACACCCCGAGCAGGAGGGCTGCGCCGGCGGCGACGATCAGGGCGAGCGCCAGCATGGTGCCGGAGATGATGACGGCGGTGAGGGCGAAGCCCTTCGACTTCGGCTTGCGGGCGAGCGCGATGATGCCGAGCACGAGCGAGGCGATCGGCAGGAGCACGAACGACGGCGCGACGACCGCGGCGATCGACAGGGCGAACGCGATGATCGACAGTGTCTGGGTCGAGCTCTCGCGGTCGACGGCCGTCGGGGCGGGTACGGGTGCGAGGGGCACGGGCGTCGTCGGCTGGGTCGGCGCGACCTCCTGCACGGGCGTGGCCTGGGTGAGGGGCTCGGGGCCGAACGCTTCGGTCGGGGCGTCTGCCAGGGTCACGTCCTCGGCGGGCGAGATCGTGGTGGACTCGGTTGTGGCTGAGGCGGACATGAACTGGTTCCTTCCTCCGCGGTGTGCGGAGCTGTCTCCGCGGTGTGCGGAGCTGATCGGTTGATGGTTCCAGCCTGCTCGGACCGCCTCCGTTCCGAATCGCCCGCGCGCCTGATCCCCCGTCCTCCTACGGAGGTATCCTGCGCGGCCCGTCCGTGGGCCGCTGGTGCCACACACGGCGACTACCACGGCTCGAGCCGACCCCCCGTAAACGGGACAGAGGGGTTTCGCAGGCGACGGGTGTCCGTTTATCCTGGCGCCCATGACCCGCCGCATCGGAGCCGCTGTGCTCGCCCTGCTCGGAGCCTCCGCGCTCGCCCTCACCGCAGCCGTCCCGGCGGCCTCCGCCGCGACCACGTCGAGCTGGGCGACGTGGCCCACGTTCTCCGGTGCATCGGGGTCGTACCAGGGCACCATGACCCTGGCCGGTCAGCCCGCCCTCACCGCGGCGTTGACGAGCGACTCGGTCGGTGGCGGTGGCGTCGGCGTCATCTCCGGCGCCTCGACCTGGCTGGCGGCCTCGACCCCCGTCGGTGCCAAGTACGGCAGCAGCCGGGATCAGCCCTACCTCAACCTCCGCCCGAAGGCGAACAACGCGGCGTCGCCCTCGACCACGACCTACTCCTTCGCGACGCCGACGCCGCCGTCCGGCTGGACCTTCGTCCTCGGCGACATCGACGCCGACCAGATCACCGTGACGGCGATCGGTCCCGACGGCGCGGCGCTCACCCCTGACGAGCTCGGGTTCAACGGCGGCTTCAACTACTGCGCTCCCGGCCTGGTCGGCAAGCCGTCCTGCACCGGATCCGCAACGGACGTCCCCACCTGGGACCCGACGACGCAGATACTCCGCGGCAACGACGCCGCTGCGGACACCGCCGGCGCGGCAGGGTGGTTCGAACCCTCCGCCCCGATCTCCAGCCTCACCTTCTCGTTCCGGCAGCGGTCGGGCGCGCCCGTCTACCAGGCGTGGTTCGCGTCGATCGCGCGTGACGTGACCGGCACGGTGACCGACCAGACCGCGGGCCCGCTGGACGCCGTCGGCGTCCGGCTCATCGACCGCGACGGCCGGGTGGTGGCGTCGACCACGACCGCGGGTGGCGGCACGTACACCTTCGCCGGCTACTTCGCGACCGACGGCTACACGGTGCAGCTCGTCCCGCCGACCGGCAAGATCGCCGTCGGTCCTGCACGTGCCGCAGTTGACCTCACGGACACGGACGCCGTCGCGGACTTCACCGTCCGCGACATCGTGCCCGTCGCCGTGTCGGGGACCGCGCTCGACACGGACGGCGTCCCGATCGTCGGTGCCACCGTCACCATCGACGGTGTCGGCAGCGTCACCACCGACACCGACGGGAACTACCTCTTCGACACCGTGCCGGTCGGCGACCACTCGGTGGTCATCACGGCACCGTCCGGGTACGCGGTCCAGACCGCACCGGCGTCGTTCACCGTGCCGGTCGGCAGCGAGACGCCCATCACCGAGCAGGACTTCGTGCTCGTCGCGAACCCCAGCCTCGGCGGCGTGGTCCGCTCCGGCGGGGTCGGTGTGGCCGGCGTCACCGTGAGCGTCGACGGTCCGAACGGTGTCGAGCGTGCCGTCACGGCCGCCGACGGTTCCTACCGTTTCCCGCTCCTGCCCGCGGGGTCCTACGAGGTCTCGGTCGTCGCCCCCGAGGGGTACGTCGTCTCCGGAACCGCAACCCGGGCGGAGGAGCTCGCCGGCGCCGATCTGGACGCGGTCGACTTCGAGCTCGCTCGGCTCGGCACCGTCATCGGCGACGTCCGGACGGACACCGACGCCCCCGTGCCCGCCGCGACGGTCACGGTGACGACGCCGGGCGGCCCGGTCGCCCTGACGACGACGGCCGAGGGGTCCTACGGGCTCGCCGACCTGGCGCCGGGCAGCTACGAGGTCACGCTGACCGTCCCGGTCGGGTACTCCGTGCCCGCGGGGGGCGCCACGACCGCCACCGTCGTCGTCGGCACCGACGGCGCTGTCCAGACGGTGCCCACCTTCGTGCTCGTCGCCGACGCCGTGCTCGGCAGCCTCGCCGGAACGGTCGAGACGGACGCGGGTGCTCCGATCGCGGACGTGACCGTGACCGTCGAGACCCCGGCCGGCCCGGTCGACGTCACAACGGACGCCGACGGCGCCTACGACCTCGACGGACTCGCGCCCGGTTCCTACGAGGTGTCCGTGGCGGTCCCGGCGGGCTACACCGCCGAGGGGGCCACCACGGCGACCGCGGTCGTCGCCGCAGACGGTTCCGTGGTGTCTGTGCCGGCCTTCGTCCTCGTTCCCGACGCCGTCGTGCCCGTGCCGTCGGCGAATCCGAGCGACCCCGCCGTTCCGGGCAACTCGGGTCGCCTGCCCTCGACCGGTGCGGACGCGATGCCGTGGATCGTCGCTGCCGGAGCGCTCTTCGTCCTCGGCGCCGCCGGTGTCGTCACCGCGGCCGTCCTGCGTCGTCGACGCTCGAATCGGGACGAGCTGTCCGGCGAATGACCGTTTGAACGACCCCTCGGGGATGGGAGGGCTCGGCTCGTCCGTAGACTTGGGCGAGCCGCGCCCCACCCAGGAGTGCGGGTCGCACTGCTGAACGGGGATCCGTGGACATCATCGGGTGGGTGAACGACGCCGCGACGGCGCTGCCCGATCCGCTGATCTGGCTCCTCGGGCTCCTGTTCACGACCGCCGAGTCCGGCCTCTGGCTCGGCCTCGTCGTCCCCGGTGAACCGGTGGTGCTCCTCCTCGCGGCCATGCTCGACTCCACCCCCGGTGCCCTCGTGCTGTTCCTCGTGGTCGCCCTCGGCGGGTCGCTCGGGGATCAGATCGGCTACCTCGTCGGTCGTCGTTCCGGTGGCCGCCTCCGTGACTCGGCCGTCATCCGGCGCCTCGGTGTCGACGGCTGGGACCGCGCGGTCGAGGCGCTCGAGCGACGCGGGGCCCAGGCCGTCTTCCTCACCCGGCTCGTGCCCGTGCTCCGATGCCTGACACCGACCGCCGCGGGGGTCGCCCGCGTGCCCTACCGGTCGTTCCTCGCGGCATCACTGCTGGGCTCCCTCCTCTGGTCCGCCGTCTACGTCGGCGTCGGCTCCCTCGTCCGTGCCACGCTCGACACGGTCCGCCAGTACCTCGGTGCCACCGGCTGGGTGCTGCTGTTCGCGCTCGTCGTCGTGGTGACGATCGTCGCGATCGCCCGATTCCGCCGCGGTGCCGCGATCCCCGGTGACGAGGCGATGATCCCGGTGACGCTGCACGAGAAGACGCCGCTCGCGCGCCTCCGGACGCAGCTGTTCTCCGACGACGACTGGAAGAACCTGCCGAACGCGATCACGGCGGGACGTATCGTCCTCCTGCCGGTCTTCGCCGCCCTCGTGATCACCGGCTCCTACTGGGCCGCGCTCGTCGTCGGTGCGGTCGTGTTCCTGAGCGACGTCGCCGACGGACAGATCGCGCGCCGCATGGGCACGGTCTCCGCGCTCGGCACCTGGCTCGACGGGGTCGCCGACCGCCTGACCGTGGTCGTGGTCGCCGCGTCGTTCGCCATCGCGCAGATCATCCCATGGCAGGTGTTCGTGGTCATGATCGTCCCCGACCTCCTGCTCGCGTTCGTCGCCGTCGTCGCGTTCCGCGGGACGCCGGAGGTGCCGGTGAGCATCGCCGGCAAGATCCGGACGGTGTTCCTCTTCGTCGGCTTCTTCGCGCTGCTCACGGGCCTCGCGCTCGGCGGCGGGGATCCGGCGTCGGCGCTCCACCGGGTCTTCGGCGGGGTCGGCTTCGTGGCGATCCTGCTCGGACTCCTCGGCCACTTCGTCGCGGCGACCCAGTATGCGCGACGCATGGTCGTCACCTGGCAGCGACAGGGCGTCCGCGCGGCCCGCTGAGCGCCGCGCCGACCATCGTCGGAGGCCCCCAACGGATGGCACACGGCCACAGCGCAGGCGGCGTCGTTTAGGCTCGGAGCATGCCAGTCGACTATCCGGACCTCGTCATCTTCGACTGCGACGGCACGCTCGTCGACACGGAACGCATCTCCGTCCGGGTGAACCTGCAGCTCCTCAACGAGGTCGGCGGCGACTACACCGAGGCGGAGGTGCGGGAGCTCTTCGTCGGCGCCTCACTCGAGACGTACGCGACGCTGGTCGAGCAGCGCCTCGGGAAGCCGCTCGAGGCCGACTGGATCCAGCGCTGGAGCGACATGTTCCGCGGCATCTGCGAACGTGAGCTCGAGGCCGTCGACGGGGTCGTCGACGCCCTCGACGGTATCGCTGCGACCGGGGTGCCGCTGTGCGTCGCCTCGAACGGGATGCTGCACGACGTCGTCCGCAACCTCGGGCAGGTGGGCATCCACGACCGCTTCGACGGGCGCATCTTCAGCGCGACCGACGTCGCCGTCGGCAAGCCCGCACCCGACCTGTTCCTGCACGCCGCCGCCGACTTCGACACGGCCCCCGAACGGTGCGCGGTCGTCGAGGACAGCGTCGTCGGCGTCCTGGCTGCCCGTGCGGCCGGCATGACGGTCTACGCCTACGCCGGTGGCATGACGCCCGCCGAGCGGCTCATCGGCGACGGCACCCACGTCTTCGACGACATGCGCCTGCTGCCCGACCTCATCCGCGACACCTGGGCGACCTCCGCGGCACGCTAGCCGTGCCGCGCTAGCTGCGACTGCGGAGCTCCGGGAAGCCGTCCTCGTCGTCGGGGATCGGCTGCGCCGCGACCGCCGGTGCCGACGTCGCATCGGACGGTTCGAGATCCTGGGCTGAGGCGTCCTGCTGCTCGGCGCGACGTCGGGTGCGTTCGCCACCGCGCTTGACCGCGCGGTCGAACAACTGCGGGCCGGTCGTCGCCAGGCGCCTCCAGGGGAGGGTGCCCTCGATCTCGATCTGCAGGGAGAAGCTCAGCAGGGTGCGGATGACGACGATGATCGCGAGGACGAGCGCGTCGGTCAGCGACGGCGTCGACGTGACCGTCTTCACGAGGTCTGCGGCCACGAGGATCTCCAGCCCGAGCAGGATGACCGAGCCGATCGTCTCCCGCAGCATCCGGAAGGCCCGAGCGCCGTCGCGCGTGCTCCACCACAGACGGGCCGAGAGGGTGACGGCGATCACGAAGCCCACGACCATCGCCCCGACACCGGCGACCTCGAAGACGATGGTGACCAGCTCGAAGAAGTCCATCCCTCCATCATCCTCGCCCGCCCGCTGGACGGGAAGCCGGGCCGACCCGCTAGGGTGGTCGCGAGTGACACGGGGTGCCGATCCCACGACGATCGGCTGAGAACACACCCGTCGAACCTGATCTCGTTAGTCCGAGCGAAGGGATGTCGCGAATGAGCGTTCGCACACCGCAGCAGTCCGCCCACCCGTCCACCGACGACTCGTCCGGCGGCGAGTTCGCGAGCGCGTCCGGGGACCTCCTCGAGCGCCTGCGCGAGCGCACGCCGCTCGTCCAATCGATCACGAACGCTGTGGTGACGAACTTCACCGCGAACGTGCTGCTCGCCATCGGCGCCGCCCCGGCGATGACCGACATCCCCACCGAGGCCGGGCCGTTCGCCCGCATCGCCTCCGGGGTGCTCCTCAATCTCGGGACGCCGCAGGCGGAGCAGCGCGAGGCGATGGTCGAGGCCGCCTCCGCCGCGGACGACGCCGGCACACCGTGGGTGCTCGACCCCGTGGCCGTCGGCTTCCTACCGGTGCGCACGGCGCTCGCCGCCGACCTCCTCGACCTCCGGCCGACGATCGTCCGCGGCAACGCCAGCGAGATCATCGCCCTCGCCGGACTGGGCGCCGGCGGTCGCGGGGTCGACAGCACCGATTCGGTCGACAGCGCGATCGAGGCGGCCACCGCGATCGCCCGCACCTCGGGCGCCGTCGTCGCGATCTCCGGCCCGACGGACGTCATCACCGACGGTGAGCGCATCGTCCGCTGCTCGAACGGGCACGCCTGGCTCACCCTCGTGACGGGCGGTGGCTGTGCCCTCGGTGCCGTACTCGCCGCCTTCGCCTCACTCGATGACGACCGGTTGCTGACGACGGTCGCGGCGACCACCGCATACACGGTCGCCGCGCAGCTTGCGGCTGCGGAGAGCCGCGGCCCCGGCTCCTTCGCTCCCGCGTTCCTCGACCACCTCCACGTCCTCGAGGCCGACACCGTCCGCAGCCTGGCGGTGATCGCGTGAGCGCCTCGACCACCGCGGACCGGGTCCTCGCGGCCCGTTCGCACGCCGAGCTCGTGCGCCGCGGCATCGCCACCTACCTCGTCACGGACGCCTCGGCCAGCGGGGATCGCGGTGTCCTCGACGTCGTGCGCCGAGCCGTCGACGGCGGGGTGACCGCGGTCCAGCTGCGGGAGAAGACCGCGTCGGCGCGAGCGCTGTTCGACCTGACCGTGCGTGCGGCGGAGGTCGTCGCCGGTCGGGCGCTGCTCCTCGTCGACGACCGGGTGGACGTCTTCCTCGCGGCCCGTTCCGCCGGTGCCGTCGTCCACGGCGTCCATGTGGGTCAGAGCGATCTCCCGGTCGACGCCGTGCGTCGCATCGTGGGACAGACCGCCGTCGTGGGACTGACGGCGAACACTCCGGCGCACCTCGACGCGGTCGCAGCGCTGTCACCGGGGACGGTCGACTACCTGGGCGTCGGCGTCATCCGCCCGACGACGACGAAGCCGGACCACCCGGCGCCGCTTGGCGTGGAGGGGTTCGCCGCGATCGCCACCGCGACCCCGCTCCCGTGCGTCGCCATCGGTGGGGTGTCACTGGACGACACGGTCGAGCTCCACGCCGCCGGTGCCGCTGGTCTCGCCGTCGTCTCCGCCATCTGCGCCGCCGACGATCCGGCCGATGCCGCACGGGCGTTCCGCGCGGCGTGGACCGAGGTCTCGGCATGAGCGCCGTGGAACCGTCGACGACGGCGGTGTCCGTGACCTCGAACCGGGTGCACGGCAGACGTCTTGTCGTGGTCCGCGAGACACCCCGGGTGCTGAGCATCGCCGGGACCGACCCGACCGGTGGTGCCGGGATCCAGGCCGACCTCAAGAGCATCGCCGCGAACGGCGGATACGGCATGGCGGTCGTCACCGCGCTCGTCGCGCAGAACACCCGGGGCGTCCGGTCCGTGCACACTCCGCCCGTCGGGTTCCTCCGCGAGCAGTTGGACGCGGTCGCGGACGACGTGGTGATCGACGCGGTCAAGATCGGGATGCTGGGCGATGTCGCGATCATCGACACCGTGTCGACCTGGCTGCAGGAGACCGAGACCGGACCCGTCGTCCTCGACCCGGTGATGGTGGCGACGAGCGGCGACCGTCTCCTCCACCGCGACGCCGAAGCGGCCATGCGCGCGCTCCTGCCGCACGTCGACCTCGTGACCCCGAACCTGCCGGAGCTCGCCGTCCTCGCGGACGAACCGGTGGCGACGAGCTGGGCCGACGCACTCGCGCAGGCGGAGCGGGTCTCGGCGCGGGCGGGCGTGATCGTGCTCGTGAAGGGCGGGCACCTGACGGGGACGACCGCGTGCCCGGATGCGCTCGTCGACGCCACCGGTGGTCTGGGTGACGACCGATCACTCGTCGAGTTCGACGGTGCGCGGGTCGACACGGTGAACACCCACGGAACCGGGTGCTCCCTGTCGAGCGCGATGGCCACCCTCGTCGCCCGGTCGGGGTCCTGGACCGAGGCGCTCGGCGAGGCGAAGGCGTGGCTCACGACGAGCCTCCGGCACGCGGACGCGCTCGAGGTCGGCTCGGGCAACGGCCCGATCAGCCACTTCGCCGAGCTGTGGGCAGCGGGCGGGACGACCTCACGGCGGCAGGGCGGTGCCGACATCGTCGCGGACTGGTGGGAGGAGATCACCGAGGTGCGGACGCGGATCGATCACCTGCCGTTCGTGACGACGCTCGCCGACGGCACCCTCGATCCGGCCCGGTTCGCCTGGTACCTGCAGCAGGACGCGATCTACCTGCGGGCGTATTCCCGGGTCCTCGCACGAGCGAGTGCCTTGGCACCGACGGCCGAGGAGCAGGTGTTCTGGGCGACCGGCGCCGCGGGCTCGATCGAGGCCGAGATGGAGCTGCACCGCACCTGGCTCAGCGCGTATGCCGTCAGCGGTATGGAGGTGGAACCGTCGGCGACGACCACGGCGTACCTCGACCACCTGCACGCGGCGACGGTCGACGGCGACTACGGGCGGGTGGTCGCCGCCGTGTTGCCCTGCTATTGGATCTACCAGGATCTCGGTGAACGGCTCGTCGGCGCATCACACGCGGAGCACCCGTTCGCCGCGTGGCTCGACACCTACGCCCACCCCGCCTTCGCGACAGCGAACACCCGGGCGATCGAGATCGTCGCCGGGGCGGCAGCCCGCGCGGACGAGACCGGCCGCGACACGATGCGACGGGCGTTCCTCGCCTCGGCCGCCCACGAGGAGGCCTTCTTCGCCGAGCCGATACGATGAAGGCCGGATCCGCCGCCGCGGTCCCGGACCACGACGAGAGGCCCCTGATGCTGACGAGCAACGAGTACTTCGACGGCAACGTGAAGTCGATCGGCTTCACCACGAACGAGCCCGGTGCGGAGTCGGCCAGCGTCGGAGTGATGGAGCCGGGGGAGTACACCTTCACCACCGGCAAGGCCGAGGAGATGTCCGTGATCTCCGGCAAGCTCCGCGTGCTGCTGCCGAACACGAGTGCGTGGCAGGACTTCGGGCCCGACGCGCAGTTCAGCGTCCCGGGGAGCAGCAGCTTCCAGGTCGAGGTCGAGGTCACCACGGCGTACCTCTGCCGTTACCTCAACATCTGAACGCCCTTCGACAGGCTCAGGGACCGGTTGGGGGTGCGCCCTCCGAACGGCTCAGCGGCAGGTTCGGTTCGTCCGAGTGCCCGGCTCAGGATCGGTCGACGACCTCGAGCGTGAGGACGACGGTCGAATCGTCCGAGCTGTTCGTCAGTGTCACCGTCGTGCTCCCGACCTCGAGCGGCTGCAGACCGGGGTTGAAGGACGCGCCGCCGCGGGAGCCGCCCGGCACGTACTCCGCGATCGACGGATCCTCGATCTCCGCGGACCACACGGTCGGATCGACGGCGACGAGGTCCACCACGTTGTCGAGGCCGACGGTGACGGTGCGGCCGTCCTGATCGACGAGCTGCACGATGACGGGTGCGATCACGCCGGCCTCGCTCGCGGAGCTCTGACCGGAGGGTGAGTCCGCGCCACCGGTGCAGGCACTCGTGCCGAGCACCGCTCCGACGATCGCGATCACGGTCAGCCCACGGGTGGCACGGCGCATGGCGGTCCTCTTTCGACGTGACCTCACCCTACCGCCGGGCGACGGAGGACCTCAGGACCGCAGGGCCAGCGCGTCGGCGGCGGCGCTGAGTCGACCGTCCTCCATGACGAGCACCTGGTCCATGCGGTCGAGGTGACTCCGATCGTGGGTGACCAGCAGCGTCGCGGCGCCCGAGGTCGCGGTGAGTTCGAGGATGAGCTCGATGATCGCGGATCCCCGCTCGTGGTCGAGCGCACTGGTCGGCTCATCCACGACGAGGGCGTCGGGCTCGTTCATGAGGGCGCGCGCGATGTTGACCCGCTGCCGCTGACCACCCGAGAGCTGATGCGGCCGCTTGCCTGCCTGGTCGCCGAGCCCGACGGCGGCGAGCAGCATCGCGGCCCGCTCGCGGGTGCGCGTCCGGTCGGTCCGCGACGTGCGGCCGCCGAGCGTCCCGAGGACGCACAACTGCTCGAGGGCCGTGAGCGACGGCAGCAGGTTGGCCTGCTGGAACACGATGCCGAGCCTCGTGCGGCGGAAGTCGGTGGCCGCACGGCGGTCGAGGGAGGTGACGTCGACCCCCGCCACCTCCACCAGGCCGCTGTCGGGCCGGATGAGGCCGGCTGCGACGGCGAGCACACTCGACTTCCCGGAGCCCGACGGCCCGGTGAGCGCGGTGACGGTCCCGGCCGGGACGGTGAGGGTCGCGTGGTCGACGGCGGTGACGCGGTGGTCGCCGTCGGGGAAGGTGAGGGTGACGTCGGTGAGCGAGATCATGGGGAGACTCCGATGGTGACGAGGGTGGGTGCGAGGAAGGAGACAGGGAGGTCGGGCGCGTTCACCGGTTGCCGCCGAGCGCGGTCAGCGGGTCGGCCGAGAGGATGGACCGCAGGGCGAACGCCGCTCCGATCAGACCGAGGACGATCATGATCACCCCGGGCACGAGCGTCGTCAATGGGCTGAGCACGAAGGGCAGTGCCGTGCCCGCCGCGGAACCGAGTGCGGCGGTGATGCCGATGCCGAACCCGACACCGATGACGAGGAGGACGAGCGCCTGGCCGAGCGCATCGAGCGACAGCCGACGGGTCGTCGCGCCCAGCGCTTTGAGGATCGCCACGTCACCCGCGCGCTGCATGGTCCACACCGTGAAGAAGGCTCCGATGACGAGCGCGGAGATCCCGAACAGCATGGCGACCATGAGGAGGAGCGATCCGATCTCGGAGCGGAACGAGCCGATCGCGAGCAAGGACGACAGGACGTCCTTCGACACCGTGCCGGTGGCCTGCTCCACGCCCGTCACCGCTTCAGCGCTCGGGTTCCCGGTGATGGCGAGCGCGGTCGCTCCGTCGCCGGGGGACCCTTGCGCAGCCTGCAGCGACCGCCACTCGGCCAGGCTCGTCCAGACGACCGGCGTGTGGCTGTACCACTGGTCGTCGACGACCGAACCGACCTCGAGTTCGCTGCCACCGATCGAGACGGTGTCGCCTCGGGAGACGTGGAGGGCCTCCGCGGCGGTCCGACTCAGGCGGGCGGTCCCGTCGGCGGGCACGTCGACGGTGCGACCCGCGACGGCGTCACCACTGATCCCGAACAGCGCCACGGAGGTGCGCGCATCGTCCGTGGTCATCCGCGTCTGGCTGATGCCGAGCTCCTGGACACCGTCCACCCCGGGGACCGCAGCCCACGTCATGGCCGCGTCCGCGTCGATCGCGGAGTCCGCGAACGTCGCCTGCTCGCCGTCGGACGGGGCCGTAAGGACGATGCTCGACGCACCCAGCCCGGTGATCGCCGAGATGTTCTGGTTCGCCAGTCCCGCGGTGAGGCCGCTGAGGAATCCGACGAGCAGGGTGATGAGGGCGACGACCGCCCCGATCAGCACGAAGCGACCGGTGGCGAAGCGCATGTCGCGCCAGGCGACGAACATGGGGACTCCTTGTCAGCCGCCCGACGGCGTCTCCGTGGTGCGGCGTGGTTCCAGCCTCGTCGCGTCGCCGAGCCAGGGCATCGTCGGACGGGACGGTCCTCCGGCGCTGTCGGGTGGAGGCGACGTTCCACCTTTCTGATGATTCGCGAAGACGATCCTCGCCGTACGCTGGGCGGATGAAGCACTCGGCACTCAGCCCCGTGTTCACCGGCCTGCAGCTCGGCCTCCACGGCCTCGTCACCGCACTCATCGTGCTCGTGATCGCGCGATCCGTCTCGGTCGGTGGCCAGGCGGCGCTCACGGCGATCGTCCTCGCCGTCGTCATGCTGCTCACCTACGCCGCGGGCGCGATCCTCGGCGGTCGTGTCCGCCGTGCGGTGGCCGCCAGCGGCACCACCGATCGCGACGCTGCTCCTGTCGGTGTGCGTCGAGGTCGGGTGTCCGTCCTCGCCTGGCTGGTGCTGCTCAGCGTCGAGTGGGTGGTCCTCGTCCTCCTCAGCCCGGATGCCGCCTACCTCGTCTTCCCGTTGTTCTTCCTCTATCTGCACCTCCTGCCCAGGGCCGTCGCGGTGCCCGCCGTGGTGATCGCCACCGTCGCCGCGGTCGTCGCGATCGGCCTGCACGCCGGCTTCAGCGTCGGGGGAGTCGTCGGCCCGCTCGTCGGTGCGGCCGTGGCCGTCGCGATCGGACTCGGTTACGAGGCGCTGGCCCGGGAGGCGGCGGAGCGGGAACGACTCATCGCCGAGCTCGTCGCGGCACGCGAGGAACTCGCCGAGCGGGGGCGGCAGGCGGGCAAGCTGGCGGAGCGTGAGCGCCTCGCCGCAGACCTCCACGACACGGTCGCCCAGGCCCTGTCGAGCATCCAACTGCTCCTGCACGCGGCCGAACGCTCCGCCGCCGAGCGGCCGGGCACGGAGCAGCTGCGTTCGCACATCGGGCTGGCCCGGGACGCCGCGGCGACGGCCCTCGCCGAGACGCGCAGCCTCATCGACGAGCTGAGCCCGCCGGCTTTGGTGGGTGCGACGATCGCGGACGCGCTCGGTCGCCTCGCCGAGACGACGACCGCCCAGAGCGGCACGCCGGTCTCCACGACGGTCACCGGCGATGCGTTCGTCCTCGGCACGCCGGTGACGACCGCGCTCCTCCGGGCTGCGCAGAGCAGTCTCGCGAACGTCGTCCGGCATGCCGGAGCGAGCCGGGCGGACGTCACCCTCACCTACCTCGACGAGGAGGTCATCCTCGACATCGACGACGACGGGGTGGGGTTCGATCCGGCAAGGGTCGCCGAGCGCACTGCGGGCGGTCCGTTCGGCATGATGTCCATGCGCCGTCGCATCACCGAACTGGGTGGCGAGGTCGAGGTGCGCAGTGCGCCGGGCGCCGGCACGACCATCACCGTGCGGTTCGCGGCACCAGGAGCGGAAGGGGACGCCCATGCGTGACGATGCGACCGATGCCGGCGAGCCGCCGGTCATCCGGGTCGTGGTGGCGGACGACCACCCGATCGTCCGAGCCGGACTCATCGCGGTGCTCGCGCCGATCGCCGACATCGAGGTGGTCGGGACCGCATCGACCGCAGCCGAGGCTGTGGCCGCCGCACCCGGCGCCGACCTCGTCCTCATGGACCTGAGCTTCGGCGACGGTCCGACGGGGATCGATGCGACGAGGGAGATCGCGTCGCTGCCGGACGGCCCGTCGGTCCTCGTGCTGACGAACTACGACTCCGACGCCGACATCCTCGGCGCGATCGAAGCCGGAGCCGCGGGGTACCTGTTGAAGGACGCCGCCCCGGAGGACCTCATCGACGGCATCCGCTCGGCGGCCGGCGGGAACTCGGTGCTCGGGCCGGCGGTGGCGACCCGGCTGGTCGCTCGGGTGAGCGCACCGCAACAGGCGCTGAGCGCGCGGGAGATCGAGGTGCTCGCGCGGGCGGCCGAGGGGCTCACCAACCTCGAGATCGCCGGGCGACTGCATGTCGGGGAGACGACGGTGAAGTCGCATCTCGCGCACATCTACACGAAGCTCGACGTGTCGAACCGCTCGGCGGCGATCGCCGCGGCCCAGCGTGCCGGTCTCTTCCGCTCCCGCTGACCCCCACCCCGGTCCCTGAGCCCCACCCCGGTCACTGAGCTTGTCGAAGTGTCGCAGGACGACGGCCCGGAGCTACGCCCCCTTGACCTGCTCGTACGCCGCGAGCGCAGCCTGCCTCGTCTCGCCGAGGTCGACGATCGGCTCGGGGTAGTCGGGCGTCCCGAACTCGGGCACCCACCGCTTGATGTACGCGTCGTCGGCGTCGAAGCGTTCGCGCTGTCGCTCGGGGTTGAAGATCCGGAAGTAGGGCGAGGCGTCGAAGCCGCTGCCGGCCACCCACTGCCAGTTGAAGGGGTTGGACGCCGGGTCGGCGTCGACGAGCGTGTCCCAGAACCAGTCCTCGCCGAGCTTCCAGTGGATGAGCAGGTTCTTGGTGAGGAACGACGCCGTGACCATCCGGATCCGGTTGTGCATGGTGCCCGTCGCCCACAACTCCCGCATGCCGGCGTCGACGAGCGGGATCCCGGTCTTCCCGGCGGTCCAGGCGTCGAAGGCGTCGTGGTCGACGTCCGGCCAGGGGAACCGGTCGAAGGCCTGACGCCAGTTGCGCGTCGCGAGGTCGGGGAAGGCGAAGAGGCAGTGGTAGGCGAACTCGCGCCAGCCGAGCTCCTTGAGGAAGGTGGCGCCGTCGTCGCCGAGGTGTCTGCGTCCGTCGCGGGCGGCGTACCAGATCTGCGGCGAGCTGATCTCGCCGAAGCGGAGGTGCGGGGAGAGCCCGGAGGTCGACGGCTGGGCCGGGTAGTCGCGATCCTCGGTGTAGCCGGAGACGCCACCGCCGAGGAAGTCGGCGAGCCGCGCGTCGGCGCCTGCCTCGCCCGGCGTCCACTGCTCGCGCAGTCCCGCAGTCCAGTCGGGCTTCGTCGGGAGCAGGTCCCAGGACTCGAGCTCGTCGCCGGCGGGCGGCTCCGACATCGACGTCAACGTGGTGGGTGCGGGGAGCGGGTGCCTCGGCGGGTTCGCCGCGTGTCGCTGGAGCGACGCCTTCCAGAACGGGGTGAAGACGGAGTACGGCTGGCCCTGGCCGGTGACGATCTCCCACGGCTCGGCGAGGAGGTTCGCGGCGAAGCTGCGCGCGTCGAGGCCGGCATCCTTCAGCTCCGACTTGATCCCGGCGTCGATCTCCCGCTCGGCCGCGCCGTAGCGACGGTTCCACAGGACGGCGCCGGCGCCGATCGAGTGGGCGAGTTCAGGCACGATGGTCACCGCACTTCCGGATCGGAGGAGCAGCGTGCCGCCGAGCCCACGGATGTCGTCTCCGAGGGCTTCGAGGCTGTGGTGGAGCCACCACCGGGACGCGCCGCCGAGCGGTCGCAGCTCCTCGCTGTCGTCGAGGACGAACAGGCAGAGGATCGGGGAACCGAGCTCGACCGCCGCGTGCAGTGCGGGATTGTCCGCCAGGCGGAGGTCGTCACGGAACCATACGATCGTCGGTGCGGCAGCCATGCCGTCAGCCTACGCGGACGATCCGTCCGAGCCGTGGGGTTGACCGGACCCGCCCATTCCGGTCATCGGCCGCCTGGTCGCGGCGCCCTCCTCCGGTCGCTGTGCCCTCTCCGGTCACTGAGCTTGTCGAAGTGCCCACGGGCTGACGCCGCCCTTCGACAGGCTCAGGGACCGAGCACGAGTACCTAGGGACCGTGGACGGGTACTCAGGGACCGTGACCCCTCTTCCCCGGTGCGCTCAGCTCAGCGCGGCCTCGCGGTCGAGCAGCGACCGCTTGACGTCGAGTCCCCAGGCGAACCCGCCGAGCGTCCCGTCGGTCCGGAGGACCCGGTGGCACGGGACGAACAGGGCGGGCGCGTTCGTCGCGCAGGCGCTCGCCGCAGCGCGGACCGCCGACGGCCGCCCGCTCGCCGCGGCGAACTCCGTGTAGGTCACCGGGCGTCCCGCGGCGATCGTCCGCAGCACCGTCCAGGCGTGCGTGCGGAACGGGCCGCCGAACTGGGCGACCGGCACCACGTCGATCGCCGTCAGGTCGCCGTCGTAGTACGCGCGGACGGCGTCCATCGCCCCGATCGTCCCCGCCACCGTCTCGGCGGGGCGGTCGGCGGGTCGGATCCGTTCGAGCATGACGCCGATGTCGTCGGACCACCCTGAGGAGAGCACCGCCCCGTCCTCGCGCGCGAGGATCGTGAAGGGGCCGTCCGGGGTGTCGACGGTCTGGCTGGTCGCGGTGAGCAGTGCGCCGGACGCGTGACCGTCACCGCGGCGGATCCTCGTGCTGGAGATGATGGTGGTCATGCTGCTGGACCTTTCTCGAGGGCTGATGGTGCGGAGGACGGTGCCGGTGTGGAGGCCGCCTTCCACAGGTGGAGGCAGAGATAGGAGCGCCATGGGGCGAAGGCGTCCGCTTTCGAGGTGAGCGTGCGCGCGTCGGAGGGCAGACCGAGCCGGCCCGCACCCGTGCGGACGGCGACGTCGCCGGGCAGGAAGGCGTCGGGGTTGCCGAGCACCCGCATGCTGACGTAGTCGGCCGTCCACGGGCCGATCCCCTTCATGGCGAGCAGGCGGGCTCGGAGCTCGTCACGGTCGTCACCGAAGCCGATCGTGAGTTCACCGGACACGAGTGCCCGCGCGACGCCGAGCAGGCTGTCGATCCGCGCTCGGGGCCCGACGAGTGCGGCCTCCCCGCCGTTCGCGATCTGCGTCGCCGTCGGGAAGAGCCGGTGCAGTCCGTGTCGTTCGGGGACCGTCGTGCTCACCTCGTCCGCGACACGACGGAGCTGGGTGCGCGCCGCGGCCACGGTGATCTGCTGCCCGACCATCGCCCGGACCAGCATCTCCTCCGGGTCGACCGCCCCGGGGAGTCGGATGCCCGGTGTGGCCGCGACCGAGGCGGCGAGACGCGGGTCCGTCGCGAGGACGGCGTCGGCGGACGTGGGGTCGGCGTCGAGGTCGAAGAGCCGGCGGACCCGCGAGACGAGCACCGGCAGGTCGGCGAGGTCCGTCACCTCGGCGGTGAGTCGGAGGTCGTCGCCGACCTGCCGGACTTCGAACCACGCCGTGCCACCGGGGAGGGCGAGGAGCCGGGCGTAGTGGTCGGGGCCCGCGAGCTCGACGCCGTCCACCGCCCGTGGGGCGAGCCACGCGAAGACGCCCGCTGCGTCGAACGGGCGGCGGAACGGCAGGGTCAGGGTGATCGAGCCGGGGGCGTGTTCGCCGACCGTCCGGTGTTTCGCGCGTAGCTCACCGGGGGTGAGCTCGAACACCTCCCGCATCGTGTCGTTGAACTGCCGGATGCTCGAGAACCCGGCGGCGAAGGCGATGTCGCCGAAGGGGAGGTCGGTGCCGGTCAGCAGCTGTCGAGCACCCTGCGCACGGTGGGCACGTGCCAGCGCGAGTGGACCCGCGCCCAGCTCGGCGCTGAGGATCCTTGTCAGATGGCGGCTCGAGTACCCGAGACGCGAGGCGAGCCCGGGGACACCCTCGCGTTCGACGACGCCGTCGGCGATGAGGCGCATGGTGCGCGCGGCGACGTCGTTACCGAGGTTCCAGGCGGGCGTGCCCGGGACGGCCTCGGGCAGGCACCGTTTGCACGCGCGGAAACCGGCCTCGTGCGCTGCAGCGCTCGTCGCGTAGAAGGTGACGTTCTCCGGCTTCGGGGTCCGAGCCGGGCATGACGGCCGGCAGTAGATCCCCGTGGAGCTCACGGCCGTGATGAACTGCCCGTCGAAGCGCTGGTCGCGGGCTTGGATCGCGCGGTAGCGTTCGGCGAAGTCCATGCTCCGGGTGTCGTCCATGATCCGAGTCTGACACGCGCCACCGGGTCGGACGAGCGGAAATCGGACACGACAGTGGGGGCCGTCCGCGTCGGGTCAGTCGGCGCGGCTCACGCTCCGCGGAGCTTGTCGCTGAGCGCCGCGAGGGTCGCCATCTCCTGCGGGCTGAGCGAGGTGGTCACGCGTTCGGCGATCGTCGCACCGTGGGCGATGGCGACCGCACGGTAGACCTCGTATCCCGCGTCGGTCATGCGGACGAGGGTGCCGCGGCCGTCGTCCGGGTCGGGGCACTTGCCGACCAGCCCGCGCGCGACGAGCCGATCGACCAGACGGCTGATGCTCGGCTGCGAGAGCAGCACACTCGAGTTGAGGTCGCGCAGACGGATGCGACGATCGGGCTCCCGCGACATCGTGTGCAGGACGTCGTACTCGTTGAGTGAGATGCCGTGGCTCGGGAAGTCGTGCGAGATGTGGCGCATCACGTCGACCTGCGCGCGGAAGAGTGACTCCCACGCGGCGATCGCGAGTCGCCTCTCGTCCATACCTGCTCCCGCTGCCGTCCGACGATCCACCACCTGAATCTATCCTGGACGGACGTCGAGCCGCGCGTCGGGACGAGGTGGTTGCGATCCGTATCGTCTCCGGACATGACGAGAGCCGGTCGCAGAGGCTACGACCGGCTCTCTTTCCCTTGCACCAAGAGTGTCCTGCAATCACATTCCGTCAGCTGCCACAGCAAAACAACCAACGTTCCAAAACCATATAACGGATCGGTAACGAGCGGTAGTTATCAGAACGTTATTTTTACTGGGAGTTGTCCGAGTGCGCTACCAGCGCGGAGCGCGAACGCAGGACGAACCCCTGGAAGCCGGACGCAAGCCGATCCGCGTTCCTGTCGCAGCGGGGACCCTGCCGTCGGGTCAGTCCTGGGAGCCGCTCGGGACGACGTCGATCACGCGGACGGTGATGGACGGAGCGCCCTCGCCGGGGGACGAGGGGAGCCGGTCCGCGATGGCGCGGTGGACCGCCTGCGCGACGGCAGGGGAGGTCGCCTCAGCTGCCACGGAGATGTTGGTGTGGACGGTCAGGACACCTCTGACGCGCCTGACGCTCACCCGTGCCTGCTGGTCGGGCGAGCCGAGCAGCGCACCGACGCCCTCCTTGGCGGCCCGGAGCAGTGTGGGCTCGACGGCGGTCAACCCGTCGACGCCCGGTACCGCCAGCACCACGTCGTCGAGTGAGCTCGCGAGCGCTCCGAGATCGTCGTCCGTCTCCGTCAGGTCATGCATCGTCCCCCGCCTCTCCGATCTCGTCGGCCTCGAAGTGCAGGTCGTCGACGACGATGTCGAGTCCAGCCACGACGAGGTCCGTGTGCTGCTGGAGGCTGGCTGCGACCTCCTCGCGGAACAGCGAGACCGTCTCGGCGACCGACTTGCCCCAACCGATGCTCACGGTGACATGGAGCATGATCGGTTCGCCGATCACGGTGACGTCGCCCTCGAGCACGCAGCGACCCACGAGCACGCCGGGGGTGCGGTCGCCGGCACCGCGGACCAGCCCGCGGACCGTGCCCTCCGTGATGACGAGCGCCGCGTCGTCGTCGGATGCGGCGAACGGGATGTCGCGCCCGGCCTTCGCCTCGCGGCCGATGTTCTCCATGATCCCGCGGATCCAGTCCTGGTCGAGCGCGGTGACCGCCGCCTCGTCCGCCTCCCGCAAGGGCGTGGCCAGCGCGCGGACACGTCGAAGCGACCGGAGGATCCGCTGGCATTCCGGTGAGTCGTCGATCGACGGGTCGGCCGGCAGCATGTCGCGTTCGAGGTAATCCGTGAGGGCGTCGATGCCGTGCGCGCAGCCGCCCGGCTCACCCGGTCCGGGGCCCGGAATATCGGTGTTCATCGCCACCCCTCCATCTCCTTGACCAGTGTCGCCCGAGCCCGTGCGAGACTCCCTCGGACGCTGGCGACGCTCTGCCCCAGTTGTTCGGCGATCTCCTCGTACGAGTATCCGCCGATCTCTCGGAGCACCCAAGCCTGGTGCTGTCCGTGCGGCAGTCTGTCGAGTGCTGCTGACAGTGCTCCCAGCTGCGACGATGCCTCGGCCTTCCGTTCGGGTCCGTCGCGCTCCGGGGCCTCGATGATGGCGTCGTCGGTCGACTCGGTGTCCTTGCGCTGCCGCATGAGGTCGATCGCCCGACGGCTGACGATGCGCATCAGCCAGCTCTTGACCATCGCGCCGTCCTCGAGCGTGTCGATCCGCTTCCAGGCCGAGATGAGAGCCTCCTGGACGACGTCGTCGCCGTCCGCCGAGGAACGCGTGAGTCGCACGGCGTACGCCTTCATCATCCGGCCGTAGCGCGTGATGAGCACCTGGAACGCGCGGGTGTCGCCGTCGACGCACCGTTCGACGAGGGTGCGGTCGGTCGCCTGGTCGAGGAGGCCGGCCGATGTGCGCACTGGATCAGCTCCCACCGTCGCACCACCTCTCTGTTCCGGCCCGAGACGACTTCCGCCGATTTCGTCGTACCGGACCGTGACATCAGCGGGTCGGGCTCCGTCTCACTACTGTAGGCACAGAGCGGCGGTCCATGTGAACGCCCCCAGCACCACGACGGCATCATCACCGAGGAGACCGCACCATGAAGACCCCCAAACTCCGGTTGCCCGGGTTCTCCTCCACCCCGGAGGAACGCGAAGCCAGGCGCGCCAAGCACCAGGAAGCCAAGCAGGAGCGTGCGGCGAAGGCCGCCGCATCCTCCCCGCCGTCGGCCGCCGTGGTCGCCGCCCTCCAGCCGTCGGCTCCGAGCGTCCGTATCAACGCGTTCCGGATCGGACTCGTGGGTGGCATCGGCGTCCTCGTCGCGCTCGTGATCGGGAGCATCGTCTCGCAGCTCAGCACCACGCTGATCTACGTCGGCGTCGCGCTCTTCATCGCGCTCGGCCTCGACCCGCTCGTGTCATGGCTCGAGCAGAAGCTGCCGCGCGGCCTCGCCATCGCCGTCGTCTTCCTCGCCGTGATCGGCGCGTTCGTCGGGATCATCTTCGCCATCGTGCCGTTGCTCGTGACGCAGATCTCGAACTTCGTGAGCGACTACCCCCGGATCTCCCAGCAGTTCCTCAACAGTGACTTCGTCGCGTGGGTGCAGAACACGATCGGGAACACGCTCGACATCGACTCGGCGCTCAACGACGCGTTCTCCTTCCTTAAGGACCCCAACAACCTGCTGAACATCGGTGGCGGCATCGTCGCGGTCGGCGCGGGGGTCGCGTCGGGCATCACCGGCTCGATCATCGTCCTCATCCTGACCCTCTACTTCCTCGCCTCCCTGCGGTCGATGAAGGCCGTCACGTACCGATTCCTCCCCGCCTACCGCCGCGAGGGCTTCGCGCAGGTGCTCGAGGAGATCACCCAGGCCGTCGGGCGCTACGTGGTCGGACAGGTCGGACTCGCCCTGGTCAACGGCGTGCTGAGCTTCATCTTCCTCAGCATCATCGGAGCGCCGTTCCCGCCGCTGCTCGCCCTGCTGGCGTTCATCGGATCGATGATCCCGCTCGTCGGCACGCTCAGCGCCTCGATCGTGAACAGTGCGCTCTGCCTCTTCGTCTCGCCGGTGACGGCACTCATCGCGATCATCTACTACCTGATCTACATGCAGATCGAGGCGTACTTCCTCAGCCCGCGCATCATGAACAAGGCGGTCGCCGTCCCCGGAGCCCTCGTCGTGATCGCGGCGTTCGGTGGCGGCGCCCTCGGTGGCATCCTCGGAGCCCTCGTCGCGATCCCGGTCGCCGCGTCGATCATCATCATCGTGCAGAAGGTCGTCTTCCCGAGCCAGGACTCCAAAGTGGTACCGGAGAACAAACTCGGTGACGCCGAGACGGCGGCCGTCGGCACGAGTGCGGCGGCGAAGTGATGGCGGCCACGTCGTTCCCGGCCCTTGCGGCCGGCGCCCTGCTGCTGTCTGGTACAGCCGGTGTCGTCGCGCAGTCCGCCCGCACTGCGGTCGACATCGACATCCCCACGATCAGTGTCACGCCGTACCAGGCGATCGGCATCCCGATCGCGCTCGTCGGAGCGTTCTTCCTCGCGGTCGGGACGCAGTTGCAGTCCCGCGGTGTCGGCAAGGTGGAGGCGGCGTCGTCGGCCTTCGGTCTGAAGCAGCTGCCGCAGCTCCTCGGGCGTCCGTCCTGGCTCATCGGGACGCTGCTCCTCGGCCTGGCGATCGTGTTCCAGCTCGTCGCGCTCGGTTTCGCTCCGCTCATCGTCGTGCAGCCCCTGGGGGCGATCGCCCTCGTGATCACGGCGCTCCTGAACGCCAGGGTCACCCGGGTCAAGATCACGAAGGAGCAGACCCGCGCGATGGTGCTCTGCGTCGCCGGTATCGGTCTCTTCGTCATCGTCGCGGCGCTGTACGCGGTGGAGGAGCCGATCCGTCAGCCGCAGCTCATCATCATCCTCATCATGCTCGCGGTCGTGACCGCTGCACTCGCGGCGGCGTACGCCCTGTGGCGGCGGAAGCTGCACACCGTCTTCTACGTGGTCGCAGCCGGTGTGCTGTACGGCTTCGTCGTCACGCTCGCGAAGGTGGTCATCAACCGGGTGATCACGCAGAACTTCGAGGGGCTCACCGTCGTCGGCATCATCGGCCTGCTCGTGGCCGCCGGGCTCGGTGGCTTCTTCGTCCAGAAGGCGCACCAGAGCGGGCAGCCGGACCTCGTGGTCGCCGGACTCACCGTCGTCGACCCGCTCGTCGCGGTCGGCATCGGCATCGTGGTGCTGGGCGAGGCTTCGAACGCCCCCTGGTACGCCCTCGTGCTGTTCGTCGTCGCCGGAGCGGTGGCCGTGTTCGGCGTCTGGAAGCTCGCGATGCGACCGGTCCCGGCTCCCGGCGACAAGCCGAAGAAGCCCCGCGTCATCTGACGCAGAACCTTCGACGGGCCCGGTGAGTGGAACACCCACGCACCGGGCCCGTCGTCTCGTCGGTGGGGCCGCCGAACCGGCTCAGAACAGGTCGGGCGACGGGGTGCTGGCGTAGCGGATGGAGACGTCCGCGTGGCGGTCGAAGCGGTAGCCGACACCGCGCACGGTGCGGACGATGTCCTCGTAGCGGCCGAGCTTGGCGCGGAGGCGACGAACGTGGACGTCGATGGTCCGCTCGTTCGGAACCTCTTCGTCGTCGCCGGCGCGCCACAGCGAGGAGATGAGCTCCGCGCGCTCGATCGTGCGTCCCTCGCGGAGGACGAGGTATTGGAGGAGCTCGAACTCCTTGTACGTGAGCGGCGCGGCCTCGTTGTCGAGGACCAGGCGCTTCCGGGAGATGTCGACGACGACACCCGCGTGGGCACGGTCCTGCTCCTCCTCGTCGACCTCGTCACGGTGGGCCGCGAGTGCCGAGGGGTCCTGCAGGGCGAGCCGGACGACGTCGAGGTCGCGGCCGCCGGCACCGCGCGGGGCCAATGCGACGGCTGCGTGCGTCTCGGCCTCCGGGGCGAACTGGGCGGTCAGGGCCTTGATGGCCTCGACGATCTCACCGAGGCTCGTGCCGGCGGCCGCCGCCTTCGCCTCGTCGAGGCCGACGTAGAGGACGAAGCCTCGGGCTTCGGGGCCGGCCGGAACGGCACGGACGTGCGGGGTCGCGGCCCGAGGTGCGTCCTCGACGGCGGCGAGCTGGCGGGCGGGGCGGGTGGTCTGAACGGCTGCAAGAGACATGGGTGCGAGGTCCTCGGGAGTGATGATGCTGCGACGGATCGTGCGCGGTGCGCTCGGGGTGATCCCGCTTGCCTGTGGGCAGTTGCGGTCCCGCGATCCGGGAAGTGGCGCGTCGGCCGGGTGCGGACGGGGTGCGTCCGGGAGTCGGCTCACCTGGTGGGGGAGCGGCGGACTCGGAGGTGCTGGGAGCAGTGGAGCGGATCCGTGTGGATCGCTACCGGTGCTGGAGGAGTCGGATCAGCGACACATTCGACAGCACATGACAGCGCGGCCGGGCATCATCATGCCGGCGTTCCCAGGGGCCTCGAAGGAGGTCGGGGTGGGCGCGTTGGTCGTCATAGTCCGCAATACAACAGGAATCCCCCGGATCCTGTCAAGTGCGAGCGGAAGATGACGTTCTGTTACTCGGGGATTGCCAGCTGGCGGCACAACTGAGATGAGGCGGATCGTCGTCCAGCACGGGGATGGACGACGATCCGCCTCATGTCGGCGGGAGCAGGGGTCAGACGACGCCGTAGAGGCGGTCGCCGGCGTCGCCGAGCCCGGGGACGATGTACCCGTTCTCGTCGAGCTTCTCGTCGAGGGCGCCCAGGACGATCGTGACGTCCTTGCCGGCCGTCTCGGCCTCGAGGCGCTCGAGCCCTTCGGGGGCGGCGAGCAGGCAGATGGCGGTGACGTGCATCGCACCGCGCTGGAAGAGGAAGTCGATGGCAGCCGCGAGCGAGCCACCGGTCGCGAGCATCGGGTCGAGCACGAAGCACTGGCGGTCGGACAGGTCGTCGGGGAGGCGTTCCGCGTAGGTGGTGGGTTCGAGGGTCTCCTCGTTGCGCACCATGCCGAGGAAGCCCACCTCGGCGGTGGGGAGCAGCTTCACCATGCCCTCGAGCATGCCGAGGCCGGCCCGCAGGATCGGGACCACGAGCGGACGCGGCTCGCTGATCTTGACGCCGACCGTCTCGGTGACGGGCGTCTGGATCGTGATCTCCTCGACCGTGACGCCGCGCGTCGCCTCGTAGGCGAGCAACGTGACGAGCTCCTCGGTGAGGGCACGGAACACCGGTGAGGGTGTCGTCTTGTCGCGCAGCACCGTGAGCTTGTGGGTGATGAGTGGGTGGTCGGCTACGTGCACTCGCATACGATCAATCTAGTCGCTCGCGCGGCGACCAGGATTTCGGGGAGATGACGGATGCACGCACCGGCCGAGTTCGCCGTGTGGATGGACCTCGCCGTCGCCGAGGCCGAGGCGGCCCTCGCCAGCGACGACGTCCCGGTGGGCGCGGTCCTCGTCGCCCCGGACGGCACGGTCGTCTCCGTCGGGCGCAACGAGCGCGAGCTGCACACCGACCCGACCGCCCACGCCGAGGTGGTCGCCATCCGGGCTGCCGCGGCCGCGCTCGACGACTGGCACCTGACGGAGCTGACGCTCGTCGTCACGCTCGAGCCCTGCGTGATGTGCGCCGGCGCCATCCTCGCTGCCCGGATCCCAAGGGTCGTCTTCGGGGCCTGGGACGAGAAGGCCGGTGCGGTCGGATCCGTCTACGACGTCCTTCGCGACCGGCGACTGCAGCACCGCGTCGAGGTCTACGCGGGCGTGGAGGCCGAACGCTGCTCGACGCTCCTCACCGACTTCTTCCGGGGCGCGGACGGCGTCGGGGCCTCCTGAGGGCGCAGGCGGCCCCGGAGATCTCCATGCGTCGACACGATCGCTGACCGGATGCGGTTGCTCCCAGCACTTCCGGAGCCCGTTGTCGGCGGGTGATGGCAGGATCGCAGGATGCAACCCGGCGTGATCCTCGACATCATCCTCGTCGTCGTCCTGATCGGCTTCCTGATCCGCGGGTGGCGAGCGGGGCTCCTCGGGAGCCTCGGCGGGCTCGTCGGGCTGGCGGCCGGCGGGGTCGGCGCGTTCTTCGCGATCCCGCTCGTCGCCTCGTGGGTGCCGGACGCGGCCTGGCGTGGCTGGGCGGCCGTGGCGGCGGCGGTGGTCGTCCTCGCCGTCGGCTACACGATCGGTGCGTTCATCGGCGGGGCCATCGGCTCCGTCGTCCGCAAGACCCCGCTGCGCGGTCTGGAACGGCTGCTCGGCGCCGCCCTCAACCTCGTCGTCACCGCGCTCGTCCTCGTGACGGCGGCCCTCGGTGTCGGCTCCCTCGGCATCCCGCTGCTCGCCCAGGCGGTCGGGTCGTCCGCGGTGATCGGCACGATCGACCGCGTCACGCCCGTGCAGGTGAAGAGCACGCTCGCGCAGCTCCGCTCCACGGTGGTCGACGGCGGGGCCCAACGCGTCATCGAGGCGTTCGGCGGAACCGCGGACGTACCCGCCGCCCCGCAGCTCGACACCTCGACGCCGGCGCTGCAGACGGCCTCCGCGTCCGTGGTGCGCATCAGCGGCACGGCCGAGTCCTGCTCGCGGAGCCTCACCGGGAGCGGCTTCGTGTTCGCCGACGACCTGGTCATGACGAACGCGCACGTCCTCGCCGGCGTGACGAACCCGGTCGTCGAAGTCCCGGGGGCCATGCCCAGGGAAGGACGGATCGTCTACTTCGATCCGGTCGACGACCTCGCCGTCATCCGCGTCGACGACCTCGGCGCCCGATCGCTGCCGCTCGCACCGAATCCGGCTCCCGGCTCGAACGCCGTCGTCGCCGGGTATCCGTTCGGTGGGCCGTACACGGCCGGCGGCGCCCAGGTCATCCTGGTCGGGCCGAGCCTCGTCGCCGACATCAGTGGGAGCAACCCGACGAGTCGTCAGGTCGTGACGCTGTCGGGCACGGTGCAGCCGGGCAACTCCGGTGGCCCGCTCCTCACCGAGTCCGGTGAAGTGGCCGGCGTGATCTTCGCCCGCGACGCGAACTCCGCGCCGGTCGGGTACGCGCTCGCGATGGACGAGGTCCTGCCCGTCGTCGCGCTCGCCGGGTCGCTCCAGTCCGCGGTCCCGTCGGGTGCCTGCCTCGCCGACTGACGCGGCCGGGCACGTGCCGACGAGCATGCAGGTGCCTAGAATCGCAGGGTGAGTGAAACGATCAGCCTGCCCAGCATCGCCATCCTCGGAGCCGGTTCGATGGGAGGGGCCGTCCTCCGCGGTCTCGTCCAGCCGGGTGTCGAGGTCGACGGTGGCATCACGGTGACGAACCGGACGATCACCAAGGCGGAGGCTCTGGCCGAGCTGCCGGGCGTGACCTCGATCGCCCTCGAGCAGGACGCCGACGGCAACCGGCGGGCGGCAGCCGCGGCGAAGATCGTCCTGATCGGCGTGAAGCCCTACATGGTGGCCGACCTCCTCGCCGAGATCGCCGACACGTTGCAGCCGGGCACGATCGTCGTGAGCCTTGCGGCCGGCATCCGCGGTGCGGCCTTCGAGGCCGCCCTGCCGGAGTCGGTCTCGGTGTTGCGTTCCATGCCGAACACCCCGTCCTACGTGGGGCTCGGCGTCACCGGGCTCGCGCCGGGCACCCGGTCGAGCGAGGACGACCTCGCCATCGTCACCGCGCTCTTCGAGACCGTCGGCCAGGTGGTCGTCATCCCCGAATCGAAGATCGACGCCCTCAGCGCCATCTCCGGTTCCGGTCCGGCGTACGTCTACTACCTCATCGAGGAACTCACCCGGACGGCGATCGGCCTCGGGTTCACCCCGGAGCAGGCGTCCGTGATGGTCGACGGCACCTTCCGTGGTGCGACGGAACTCCTCGCGACGACGGGGGAGAGCGCCGAGCAGCTGCGGATCAACGTCACGAGCCCCAAGGGGACGACGGAACGGGCGCTCGCCGTGCTCGCCGAGGCGGGTTTCAGCGAGACGTTCGACCGTGCTGCGGCAGCCGCCATCGCACGCGCCGAGGAGCTGTCGGCGTCCTGACGGCGGCGATCCGATCAGTCGAAGGACCGCACGAAGCAGTCGAGGCCGGGTCTGCCGTCCCAGGACGCGACCGCGACGAAGCCGGACCGCCGGTAGAGCGCGATCGCGGCGGAGCGCCAGTGCCACACGGAGAGACGGACGGCGACGTCGCCCCGCTGCCGGGAGACGGTCGTCGCAGCCTCGAGCAGGGCTGCGGCCACGCCCCGGCGACGGGCGCGCGGGTCGACCCAGAGTCGCTTGAGCTCCGGCGACGGGCCCTCCGTCAGGACGACGCAGCCGAGCACCCGGTCGTCCTCGACGGCCAGGAGGACCTCCTCGGAGGCGAAGGCCGTGCCCGGGTCGGTGATCTCGGCCCGGTAGCGGTCGGGGAGGGTGGTCGTCGGAGCGGGCTCGTCCGGACGCGGCTCTCGGCCGAGGAGTTTCTCGTGCTCGGTCCGACGGTGGTACTCCTCGAGCAGCTCGGCGAAGCGATCTCGCCGATGGGCCGGAGCATCGGCCCGGCGTTCCACGACGATCATTCGCCGCTCGTCTCGTCGAGCCCGAGGACGAGCAGCAGCCGGTCGAGCGCGGCGACCTGGGCAGCGGCGTCGTAGTGGTCGTCGTCGGCTGTGCTCAAAGTGCTGACGCCCTCGATGAATCCGACGACGGCGGTGGCCGTCGCGGCGACCTCGGCCTCGGTGAGCTCGGGGCGGATCTCGGACACGAGGCGGCGGGTGCGCGCGACGAACACGCCGTGACCCGCACGGTGCCGTTCGGCGAGCACCGCGTCGTCGAGTGCCGCCGCGAGGTAACCGAGCCAGACCCGTGCCTCCTGGCGCGTCTCGTCCGTGAGGGACAGGGCCTGCCGGAGGACGGCGCGCAGGGCGTCACGCGGGGTCGCGGCCGCGGCTTCGAGCGCCTCGGTCCGCGCGGCCGTCCGCTCGTGGAGCAGATCGCGAGCGTGCAGCAGCAGCGCGCGCTTGTCGGGGAAGCGATGCAGGACGAGGCCGGTCGTGCACCCGGCCCGCTCCGCGACCGCGCGGAGGGTCAACCCGTGCGGCCCGCGTTCGCCCAGCACCTCCCAGACCGCGCGCGAGATCCGCGCCTGGGCCGCTGGGTCCTTGGTTCTTGCCATGTCGTGATCACCTCGGAACCGATGTTACCGTAATGCTTGTTACGGAATGACTGGAGAACGCGAATGACGATCAGGATCAGCCGGGTGGCCTGGGATGACGAGGCGGGCACCGCGCTGCGGGCCGCCCAGCGCCGCGAACTCGACGCCCGCTACGGGAGCGACGATCACGAACCCGGCACACCGCCGACCGCAGCCGACATCACGCTCTTCCTACTCGCCAGCGACGTCGACGACACCCCGCTGGGCTGCGGCGGCCTGCGGATGCTCGGTGAGGACCGGGCGGAGATCAAACGCATGTTCGTCGTGCAGCAGGCCCGGGGGACCGGCGTCGCCACTGCGCTCCTGCGGGCACTGGAGGACGAAGCGCGGTCGCTGGGTCTCGGTGAGCTCCTCCTCGAGACCGGCACGGAACAGCCGGACGCGATGCGGTTCTACGAGCGCGAGGGATACCACCTGATCGAGGCGTTCGGGCCGTACGTCGACGAGCCGCAGTCACGCTGTTACGCGCGCAGCCTGAGCTGAGGGGGCTTCAGCCCTCGAGCGAGGCGAAGCGCTCGATGTCGGCCGACGTGCCGGAGACGATGATGAGGTCGTGGTTCGACACGACGGTGTCGGCGGTCGCGTAGGTGAAGGGCTTCCCCGGTGACTTCACCCCGACGACGGTGATCCGGTACTTCGTCCGGACACCCGACTCCGTCAGGTTCAGCCCGCGGATGGGCTTCGGCGGGTACATCTTGACGAGCGCGAAATCGTCGTCGAACTGGATGAAGTCGAGCATGCGGCCCGACACGAGGTGGGCGACGCGTTCGCCGGCCTCGCGCTCGGGGTAGATGACGTGGCTCGCCCCCACCCGGGCGAGGATCTTGCCGTGCGACTGCGAGACGGCCTTGGCCCAGATCTGCGGGATCTTGAGGTCGACGAGGTTGGCGGTGATGAGCACGCTCGCCTCGATCGAGGAGCCGACCGCGACGACCGCGACCGAGAAGTCCTGCGCGCCGATCTGCCGGAGCGCCTCGATGTTCTTCGCGTCGGCCTGCACGGTGTGCGTGACCCGGTCGGACCACTTCTGCACGAGGTCGGAGTTGTCGTCGATCGCGAGCACCTCGCGGTCGAGCCGGTCGAGTTCGCCGGCGCAGGCCGCACCGAACCGACCGAGTCCGATGACGAGGACCGGGGCGTCGTGCTTGATGCGGTCAACCAACGATGGGCCTCTCTTCGGGACGTTTGAACAGCTGGCCGCTCTGACTCGCGGCCACGGCTGCAGCGAGTGTCACTGTACCAACGCGGCCCAGGAACATGGTGACGGCGAGGACGTACACCCCGGCGTCGGGCAGGTCCGCGACGAGGCCGGTGCTCAGCCCGACGGTCGCGAAGGCGGAGATGACGTCGAACAGCACGTGGTCGAGCGGAGCCTTGGTGATCTGCAGGATGACGATCGTGGACAGGGCCACGATCGTCGCGCCCCAGAGGACGACGCTCACGGCGACGCGAAGCACGTCCTGCGGGATGCGCCGGCGGAAGACCTCCACACCCTCGCGGCCGCGGGCCTCGGCGAACGCCGCCAGGAACAGGACGGCGAGCGTCGTGACCTTGATCCCGCCGGCGGTCGAGGCAGAGCCGCCGCCGATGAACATGAGCATGTCGGCGACGAGCAGGGTCGAGCCGTTGAGGTCGCCGATGTCCACGGTGGAGAAGCCGCCCGACCGGGTCATGGCCGACAGGAAGAACCCCTGGAAGATCGTGTCCCAGAGGTTCCACTTGTTCCAGGTCTCGGGGTTGTTGAACTCGAGCAGGATGAAGGCGAGCGCTCCGGCGAAGAACAGGATGATGGTCGTGACGAGCGTGAGCTTGACGTGCAGCGACCAGCGGCTCGGCCGACGGAAGTTGCGGCTCAGCGCGTAGATGACCGGGAAGCCGATGCTGCCGAGGAAGACCCCGAGCATGAGGATGCTGAGGAACCAGTAGTCGTTCTCGAACGCCGCGAGGCCCTCGGCGTTCGGCGTGAAACCGGTGTTCGTGAAGGCCATGGCCGCGTAGTAGACGCTGTTCCAGGCGGCGTCCCACGGGTTGATGCCGTCGAGCAGCATGCGCGGGAAGAGCAGGACCGCCAGTGCCGCCTCGATCACGAGCGCGCTGACGGCGACGGTGACGAGCAGGTTGCCGATCTCCCCGAGGCGGACGGCCTGACCCTCGGCGACGGGGCCGTGGTGCGACCGCAGGGGGTTCGTGTCGCTCGCCGCCATGAGCTTCTGGCGGAGCCCGAGTCGTCGGGCGATCACGAACCCGAGGATCGAGGCCAGGGTCAGGACGCCGAGCGCGCCGATCTGGACGCCGATGAACACGAGCACGTGACCGAAGAGGGACCAGTGCGTGGCCATGTCGACGGTCGAGAGCCCGGTGACGCAGATGACGGAGACGGCGGTGAAGAGCGCGTCGGCGATCGGGGTCACCTGGCGGTCGGCGCTCGCGATGGGGAGTGAGAACAGCATCGTGAAGACGAAGATCAGGAAGCTGAACACGAGGATGGCGAACCGGGAGGTCGACTTCGCCGCGAAGTCGCTGACGGCCTCCCGGACCCTCGCGAGGCCGTGGCGCACGATGATCTCGGGACGACGACCCATGGCATTGCCGCTCATCTGACCCCTCAACACCTCAGGACTGCGCCGGAGGCAATGGTACTCCGTGCGCTCCATCACTATCGTTGGACCATGGCCGACATTTTCGACGTGATCGCTGACACCACCAGGCGGGACATCCTCGCGCTGCTGCTCGAACGGCACGGTGGCACCGGGACGAGCGTCTCAGAGATCGTCGCGCAGCTCGGCCTCAGCCAACCGACGGTGTCGAAGCACCTCAAGGTCCTGCGCGAAGCAGAGCTCGTGGAGGTGCGCGAGGAGGGCCAGCACCGCTACTACAGCCTGGACTCGGCGCCGCTCGAGGACGTGGAGGACTGGCTCATCCCGTTCCTCAGCGTCGACTACCAGGACGACGGTGTCGATTTCGCGGCGTTGTCGCTGCCGGACCAGGCCAAGGCGGTCGCCGGATCGGTCGGCAAGGTCGCGGCGGACGTGACCCACGCGGTGCAGTCGGTCACGAAGAAGCTCCGCCCCTAGGCCGGCCTCGCATACCGTTCACACAGGGGATGTACAGGGCGGGCGTCGGACCTCTAGAGTTGCCATGCGGCGTTCCGGTCCTCGGGGCGCCGTTCAAGCAGGTTTCCAGAGGCGTAGGAGGGGTTCGATGACGCAGGACACTGCCGACGTCCGCTTCCTCACCGTGGCCGAAGTCGCCGAGATGATGCGGGTGTCCAAGATGACCGTGTATCGCCTGGTGCATTCGGGGGAGCTCCCGGCCATCCGGTTCGGGAAGTCGTTCCGAGTGCCGGAGACCGCCGTCGACGCCGTCCGGCAGCGCCCGGTCGCCGACGCCGGCTGAGGCGTTCCCCGCTCCTAGCAGCCTGCAGGCGTACGGCGTGTGAACGACGCGCGCTGCAATCGGCTAGACTGGCAACAAGACTTGTTCTCTTCGGTCGCGATCCCTGCGGCCAAGCCCCCCAATTCTGTGAGGTAAATCCGTGGGTTCTGTTATCAAGAAGCGCCGCAAGCGTATGGCGAAGAAGAAGCACCGCAAGCTGCTTCGCAAGACCCGTCACCAGCGCCGCAACAAGAAGTAGCCGGCTGCTCCGTTCGGAGCGCCTGACGACTCTTCGTCCACCGGAAGCGCCTGCCCAATGGGGTACGGCGCTTTCTGGCGTTGTCGAGGTGATCGTCTCGTCGCCGGTCGTGGCGTGGGATCCCCGCGGGTCGAGCGGCGTCGAGGTTCCTCCACAGGCGAGGCCGGAGGGGACTGATCCACAGCGCGTCGCGGCACGCGATCCGTCGGCCCGAGATCGTCGGCGGTCCTTCGTACGGTGTTCGCATGACCCGCGATCTTCCTCCAACCGCCCGCCGCAACCGACGCGAGCTCGCCTACCGGGTGCCGTTCGTCGTCGAACGAGACGACGCGCCTCGCTATCGACTCCGGAACGTCGGTGACGAAGCCGTGCACTGGGTCGTGCTGCGCCTGAACGGGCCCGGACTCCTCGCCCCACTGGAACCGTGTCGCCTGACGCCTGGCAGCGCTCTGGAGTTCGAGGTGTTGGGCACCGAGTTGGCCCGCGCGACCAGTGTGCAGGTGTCCTGGTTCCGTCCCGGCGGTCACCAGTACCTCTGGCGGGTCACCTTCTGACGGACGCCATCCGGTGGAGGGGAGTGGTCTCCGATGCGCGGATCAGCGTTCCTGGTCGCGGCGAGCGGCCAGCAGGTCGCGGGCCGTCAGCTTGTGCGCCCGGCCCGGGTACATGTCCGCGTTGAGGCCCGTGATGAACGGGGCCGGGTCGAGGTCGAGCGCGGTACTCAGTCGGACGAGCGTCTCCACGCTCGGGTGCACCTGCCCTCGCTCGATCTTGCCGATGTTCGTCCAGTGCATCCCCGCCAACACGCCCAGGTCCTCGAGGGTCAGCTGTCGCTCGTTGCGGGCGGCCCGCAACCGCTCGCCGAGGATGGTCGCGGCTTCCGAATGTGTAGGCATCACTCAATGACAACGGACCTCGACCGGCGCATGCCAGAGCGTCTGTGTCGGGTGGATACGCCACCTATGGTTCTCGTTCCTGGGTTCAACGGCATCATCACTCCGGCATCGTGCCAGATGTCGTGAAGAAACACCACACGTGTCGGATCTCTGGACGTGCTGCGGCCTCGAGCACCCCGTACAGTTGAGGAGGTGTCCACTCTGCACGTCACGCTCATCGGCAAGCCCGGCTGTCACCTCTGCGACGACGCGCGAGCCGTGATCGACGAGGTGGTCGCAGGCCTCCCGTCCGACGGCCCCACGATCGAACGCGAGGAGCTCTCGATCCTCGACGATCCGGCGCTCCACGACCGCCACTGGGAGGAGATCCCCGTCGTCCTCATCGACGGCAGGGTCCACAACTACTGGCGCATCGACCCCGACCGCCTGCGGTCCGCGCTGCTCGCCGACTGATCCGCACGACCATCCATCCACATCGACCCTTGGGGGCCCAGTGACCATCCGCCACATCGTCAGCTGGAAGCTGGCAGCAACGGACGAGGCCGAGCGCGACGCGGCGTTCGCCACGATGCAGTCCGAACTCGAGGCACTCGCCGGGTTCATGCCGGACGACATCGAGCGCCTCCAGGTCGGACGCAACATCGCCTACCCGGAGAGCAACTGGGACGTCGTGCTGGTCGGCGACTACCCGAGCCTCGAAGCCTTGGAGCGCTACCAGGTCCACCCGGAGCATGTCCGCGTGGTGCAGATCGTCCGCCAGCTCGTGGTCGAGCGCTCCGCGGTCGACTTCCAGCTCGACTGAGCCCGGCGCCCGCAGGACTCAGGCCATGACGCCGACGGCCACGGTGCCGTCGAGCTCGTCGTCGCGGACGATCGACGCCGTGAGGCCCGCCGCCCGCATGAGCGTTGCGGTCTCGGGAGCCTGACGTTCGCTCGTCTCGATCAGGATGGCGCCGGTCGGAGCGAGCCAGTCCGGGGCCTGCGCGATGATCCGACGCTGGACGTCGAGCCCGTCGGCACCGCCGTCGAGCGCGATCACGGCCTCGTGCTCCCGAGCCTCGGGCGGCATCGTCGCCATCGACGCCGTCGGGACGTAGGGGGCGTTCGCGAGCAGGACATCGACGCGCCCCGCGAGCGCTCGGGGTAGCCCGTCGAACAGGTCTCCGAGCAGGGCGTGCCCACCGAGCGGCTCGACGTTGCGCCGTGCGCAGTCCACCGCGGCGAGGTCGATGTCCGACGCCCAGACATCGATGGGGCCGGGCGCCTCGGTGAGGAGCGCACTCCCGACGGCCGCGGCACCGCAGCAGAGCTCGACGACCACCGAATCCTTCCGGAGGCGCGGGAGGGCGACGTCGACCAGGAGCTCGGTGCGTCGCCTCGGCACGAAGACCCCGTCCTCGACGACAACCCGGCGGCCCCGGAACGCGACCCAGCCGAGGACATGCTCGAGCGGCCGGCCGGCGACCCGTGCCGCGACCATCCGTTCGAGTCGATCCGGATCATCCGATTCGGCGAGGAGGAGAGCCGCCTCGTCCTCGGCGAAGACGCACCCCGCCGCACGAAGGCGCAGGACCACGGATTCGGCGGTCGCGTTCATCTGGCCTACACCCCTCGCCCACCTGCGACGGACGCCGCACGGTCGGTGCGAGTCACGCTACCGTCGCGTCCGGGCTCGCACCAGAGCGGTGGTCAGAGCTGTTCTGCTGCGGCGAGCACGCCGGGCAGCCAGGCGAGCGCGACGTCCTTCTTGCGCTCGAACCCGCCGTCGTCGTGCAGACCGAACTCACCGAACCGGGTCGCGCCGTGCTCGGTGAGCAGGGCGTCGAGCAGCGAGCTGCCCTGGTTGTACGTGTCCTCGTAGCTGCTGTCGCCCAGCCCGAAGATGGCGTACCGGAGCCCGTCGAGTTCCACGTCGGACTCCTCGAGCGCCTCGTAGAAGATCTGGCCGGTCTCACCGAGGAGGCCGTCGCCGTACGTCGACGTGATGAAGATGTGGATCTCGTCGGCCGACAGCTCCGCGGGGTCGACGTCGCCGAGGTCGACGACGCGCCACTGGTGCTGTGAGCCGATGGCCTTACCGAGGTCGCCGGCGAGGCGTTCGGCGTTGCCGGATTCGGTCCCGTACAGGATGACGATCTGCATGGCGTCCTTCCTGCGGGGTTACGGGGCGAGGCGGGTCGGGCCGCGGAACAGGTAGGTGACCTCACGGATGGAGGTCTCGTGCAGCATGAGCATGAGCACGCGGGCGAGGCCCATGCCGAAGCCGCCGTGCGCCGGGACGCCGTAGCGGAAGAAGTCGAGGTAGAACTCGAGCTCCTCGGGCTCCAGACCCTTCTCCTTGGCCTGCTCGACGAGGACGTCGACGCGGTGCTCGCGCTGCGCGCCCGTGGAGATCTCGACGCCGTTGTAGATGAGGTCGTAGCTGTTCGTGAGCGAGCCGTCCTCGGCGTTGCGCATGTGGTAGAACGGCCGGATGCTCGACGCGTAGTCGGTCAGGAAGACGAAGTCGTGACCGAACGTCTCCTTGACGTAGGCCGCGATCTGACGCTCGCCCTCGGGGTCCATGTCGTCGTCGGCGCGGGGGATCTCGTAGCCGCGCTCGGCGACGATGCGCTTGGCCTCGGCCAGCGGGATGCGCGGGAACGGACGCGACGGGACCTCGAGCTCGATGCCGAAGAGCTCCGAGATCTGCTCGCCGTGCTTGTCCTTGACCGCCGTGAAGCCGGTGACGAGGAGCTCCTCGTGCAGCTGCATGACGTCCTCGTGGGACTCGATCCAGCTGATCTCGGCGTCGACGCTCGTGAACTCGGTCGCGTGTCGGCTGGTGAACGACGGGTCGGCGCGGAATGCGGGTCCGACCTCGAACACCTTGCCGAAGCCGGCGGACTGCGCCATCTGCTTGAAGAACTGCGGGGACTGCGCGAGGTACGCCTTGCCCTCGAAGTAGTCGACCTCGAAGAGCTCGGCGCGCGACTCGCTCGCGCTCGCCATGAGCTTCGGGGTGTGGATCTCGATGAAGTCGTTGTCGATCCAGTACTGACGCAGTGCGTGCTCGAACGTCGTCTGGATGCGGAAGATCAGTGCCTGCTTCGGCTGGCGCAGGTCGAGGAAGCGCCAGTCGAGCCGCTTGTCGAGCGAGGAGTCCGCAGCGATCGGCGTCTCGGGGTTGGCGGCGGTGACGACCTCGAGCGTGGCGACCTTGACCTCGATGCCGCCGAGCTTGACGCGCTCGTCGTGCTTGAGCTCGCCGGTGACGGTGATGAAGGAGCCGTGCGCGAGGGCGGAGATCGCCTCGGTGGTGGCGAGGCGGTCGGCGGAGCCCTCGACCTCCGGGTCGACCTCGCGGACGGCCGGGTTCACCAGCTGGACGGCGCCGCTCTCGTCGCGGAGGACGACGAACTGCACCTTCTTCTGGTCGCGGACGGTCTCGACCCATCCGGAGACGGTGACGGGACCGTCGGACAGGGCGGCCAGGTTCTTCACAACGACGCGTTCACTCACCCCGACAGCTTAGCCGTCGCTCGTGGCTCGGACCTGGACGGAGGTCACGGTGAATCCGCAGCTTGGGGAAACGTACACTTGGAGGGTGGTAGCCGACCAGATCCATCTCGTGCGTCACGGCGAGGTGCACAATCCTTCTCGTGTGCTCTACGGTCGACTCCCCGCATTCCGACTGTCCGAGCTCGGTGAGCGCATGGCACAGGCCGCCGCAGACGACCTCGTGAGCCGTGATCGCACGGTGGGCGCGCTCTACGCGTCCCCGCTGCAGCGCACCCAGGAGTCCGCCGCGCCGGTCGCCGCCGCGTTCGGGCTCGCCGTCGTCGCCGAGCCGCGCGTGATCGAACCGTTCAACGAGTTCGAGGGCAAGCGCATGAGCCGCGCCCTGAAGAACCCGCTCAACTGGCCCAAGCTCCGCAACCCGTCCCGCCCGAGCTGGGGTGAGCCGTACGCGTCGATCGTCAACCGCATGACCGCGGCCGTCGAGGACGCCTGGCGCGCGACGCCGTCGGGAGACGTGGTCATCGTCAGCCACCAGCTGCCCATCTGGATGCTGCACAGCTCTGTGGTCGGGGCGCCCTATCGTCACGACCCGCGGAAGCGACGGTGCGCCCTGTCGAGCATCACCAGCTTCGAGCGGACCGAGCAGGGCTTCGTCGAGGTCGGCTACGTCGATCCGGCCGCCCGTCTCTCGTCCGGTGCGACCGATGTCGGGGCCGTCTGATGGCCCGCAGATCGAGGACGTTGGCCGTCGCCGCCGTGCTGGCCGTCGGGGCGCTCCTGCTCACGGCGTGCGGGAGCGACCCGCTCGCCGAGCAGTATCGCGAGGGCAGCAGCAAGGGGTACGTCGCGGGCGACGGCAGCGTGACCGAGGTCGCGCTCGACGACCGTGGCGAGTCGATCAGCTTCTCGGGCGTCGGCGAGGACGGCGAGCAGATCTCCTCCGCGGACCACGCGGGCCAGGTCATGGTCGTGAACTTCTGGTACGCCGCCTGCGCACCCTGCCGCGCGGAGGCGAAGGATCTGCAGGCGCTCAACGAGGCGTACACCGACCAGGGCGCCACCTTCATCGGGGTCAACGTCCGCGACACCGCCGACACCGCGAAGGCGTTCAACGGCACCTTCGGCATCACCTACCCCTCCATCCTCGACGTCGACAGCGGGGAGGCGAAGCTCGCCTTCACGGGCAGCGTCCCACCGAACGCGGTGCCGACCACCATCGTCCTCGACGCCCAAGGTCGGGTCGCCGCACGCATCCTCGGGCAGCTGCAGGACCGCACCATCCTCGACACCCTCATCCGCGACACGATCGCCGAGAGCGCCCCAGAGTGACCCCCGGCGAGCTCGTCTACGGCGGCCAGCTCCTCGTGGCGATCCCGATCGCCATCGCGGCCGGTCTGCTGTCCTTCCTCTCGCCGTGCGTCCTGCCGCTCGTCCCCGGCTATCTCGGATACGTCGGCGGCATGACGACGGTGGAGGAAGGGCGCTCCGGTGCGGGTCGCCGGCGCGTGTTGCTCGGCGTCAGTCTCTTCATCCTCGGCTTCACCGTCGTGTTCGTGGCGATCGCTGCGTTCGTCGGGACGATCGGCGCCTGGTTCGTCGAGTGGGAGGGCGTCATCACCCGCGTCCTCGGTGCGGTCGTCATCCTCATGGGGCTCATCTTCATCGGCCAGTTCTCCCGGCTGCAGCGCACGGTGCGCACCAGCTGGGCACCCGCCACCGGCCTCGCCGGCGCGCCGCTGCTCGGCTTCGTCTTCGCCATCGGCTGGACGCCCTGCCTCGGCCCGACGCTCACCGCGATCAGCGCGCTCTCCCTCTCGGGCGGCTCCGCGTGGCGCGGAGCGCTCCTCGGGCTGTTCTACTGCCTCGGTCTCGGCATCCCATTCCTGCTCGTCGCACTCGGACTCGGTTGGGTCACGGGGTCGTTGGCGTTCCTCAAACGGCACATCCGCACGATCAACATCATCGGCGGCGTGCTCCTCATCGTGATCGGTGTGTTGATGGTGTCTGGTCTCTGGTCCGCTTGGATGTACTCGTTGCAGGGGGTGATGAGCGGCCTTGTCACGCCCCTCTGATCACATCGACTCTGCCGCACCGGCTCCGGCCGACGGCATCAACCAGCCGAAGCTCGGGTTCGTCGGTTGGCTCCGCTTCTTCTGGCGTCAGCTCACGAGCATGCGCACGGCGCTCTTCCTGCTGCTGCTGCTCGCCATCGCCGCGGTGCCCGGGTCGCTCGTCCCGCAACGGTCGAGCGACCCGAACGGCGTCACCCAGTACTTCACCGACAACCCGGACCTCGCGCCCATCCTCGACAAGGTGCAGGCGTTCGACGTCTACAGTTCGGCCTGGTTCTCCGCGATCTACCTGCTGCTGTTCATCTCGCTCATCGGCTGTGTGATCCCGCGGACGAAGCACCACTGGCTCGCCCTGCGCTCCCGCCCGCCGCGGACGCCCGCGCGCCTGTCTCGGCTCTCCGCGTTCGAGCGTCGCAGCGACGACAGCGGCGCGACCGCCGCCGAGCTCATCGACGACGCGACGAAGCAGTTGAAGCGCCAGGGCTACCGTGTCGAGCGTTACGACGCCGAGGGGTCCGCATCGGTGTCCGCCGAGCGCGGCTTCCTCCGCGAGACCGGCAACCTCGTGTTCCACTCGGCCCTCGTCGGCATCCTCGTGACGGTCGGTTTCGGCGGCGGCTTCGGCTTCTCCGGTCAGCGCGTGCTCGTCGAGGGACAGACCTTCGTCAACACCCTGCTCGACTACGACTCCTTCAACCCCGGCCGCTTCTTCAACGAGTCGGAGCTGGCCCCCTACAAGTTGACGCTCGACGAGTTCGGCGTCACCTACGAGACCGAGAACCTCGACGCGTACGGTCAGGCGATCGACTACCGCGCGAAGGTCACGACGACCTCGCCCGGCGGGAAGCCGCAGGACGCGACGATCAAGGTCAACGATCCGCTGCGGTTCGAGGGCACCGACGTCTACCTGCTCGGCAACGGCTACGCGCCGACGATCACCGTCCGTGATCCCGAGGGCAAGGTCGTGTTCAGCGACTCCATCCCGTTCCTGCCGCAGGACGCCCAGCTCACCTCGCTCGGCATCGTCAAGGTCCCGGACGGTCTGGCTGAGCAGCTCGGCATGATCGGGTTCTTCTATCCGACGCAGGCCGCGTCCAAGCCGCCGTTCTTCTCGTCCTACCCCGACCTCGCCTACCCGGTGCTGACGCTCAACGTCTACTCCGGCGACCTCGGTATCAACGCCGGTGCTCCGAAGTCGGTCTACGCGCTCGACGTCGACGACATGAAGCAGCTCACGGGCGGCGACACCGGCGTCGAGTCGATCGAACTCACGCCTGGCCAGATCACGGACCTCCCCAACGGCCTCGGCACGGTGTCCTTCGACAACGTCGCCGCCAACCCGTCGACCGAGAACTACGCCGGCTCCGTCAAGCGGTTCGCCTCGTTCGACGTGCACCATGACCCGACCCAGCTCTGGGTGCTCGCATTCGCCATCCTCGCCCTGTCCGGCCTCATCACCTCGCTCTTCGTCGCCAGACGCCGCGTCTGGGTGAAGGCCGTGACCGGGAGCGACGGCACCGTCTCCCTCGAATACGCCGGGCTCGCCCGCGGCGAGGACCCCGGCCTCGAAGCGGCCGTCGCGGCGATCGCCGAAGCGCACAGTCCAACGCCTGTCCCGTCCGAACCCGAAGGTAGAATCACCCCGTGACCCTCGTCGAAATCTCGAACCTCTGCCTCTGGTCGGCCGTCGCCGTCTACGCGCTGGCGTTCATCGCCTTCACGTTCGACCTCGCGCGCCGCAGCGCCGAGGTCACCGCGGCGATCGACGCGGCCGAGCGGGCCGAGCTGGAACGGTCGGCAGCCGCCGAGGAGCGCGTCGGCGCACTCGCCTCCGCGGCGGCGCGGACCGCCGCACCGATCGTCACGAGCGACGGTGTCCCGCGCAAGACCCGCCGTCCCTCGGACGAGCCCGAGCAGCAGGCGTCGCGCAAGTCGCCGAGTCTCCGGGTCGGGGTCTCGCTCACCGTCATCGCCTTCCTGCTTCACCTCGTCGCGGACGTGACGCGCGGTATCGCCGCCGGTCGTGTCCCGTGGGCGAACATGTACGAGTTCGCGATGACGGGCACGCTGCTCATCGTCGCGGTGTTCCTCGTGGTCATCGCACGGGTGGACCTCCGGTTCCTCGGCAGCTTCGTGATCGGCCTCGTGACCGTGCTCCTCGGCCTCGCGACCGCGAACTTCTACGTCGAGGTCGTCCCGCTGCCGCCGGCGCTGCAGTCGGCGTGGCTCGTCATCCACGTGTTCGTCGCGAGCCTCGGTACGGCGTTCTTCGCCATCGGCTTCGCGTTGAGCGTCGTGCAGCTCCTGCAGGGGCGTCGTGAGCGTCGGCTCGGGCTCGTGCAGCCCACCCAGGGCTCCGGGCGTCTCCGCTTCCTGCTCACCCTCCCGAACGCGGAGCGCCTCGAAAACCTCGCATACCGCGTCAACATCATCGGCTTCATCTTCTGGACCTTCACGCTCATGGCCGGTGCCATCTGGGCGGAGCGCGCCTGGGGTCGGTACTGGGGCTGGGACACCAAGGAGGTGTGGACCTTCATCATCTGGGTGATCTTCGCCGGGTACATCCACGCCAGGGCGACGCGCGGCTGGCGCGGATCACGGGCGGCCACGCTCGCGATCATCGGCTTCAGCGCCGTGATGTTCAACTTCGTCGTCGTGAACGTGTTCTTCAAGGGTCTGCACGCCTACAGCGGTCTGTAGGTCTCCGACGCACCGGTCCCTGAGCCTGTCGAAGGGCTAGCCGAGCAACGCGTGGGTACGGCGGAGTCGGTCGAGCCACCAGGCCGTGCGCTCCGGAGACGCCGTGAAACGCTCGAGGAGATCGGCGTCCACCTCGACGCGGCGGACGGCGATGCCGCCGTCCACGGGATCGAGCGGGGCGGTCGTCACGTCGCCGCCGAGGAGCGCGGTGGTGGCGAGGCCGCAGTCGTAGTCGAGTTCCGGCAGGGCCGCCGCGAGGTGGGCGCCCATGGAGATGCCGACGGAGGTGTCCAGCGCGCTCGAGACGACGATCGGCAGGCCGGCCTCGCCCGCGATGCCGAGCGCGGCGTGCACGCCGCCGAGCGGCTGCGCCTTCACGACGAGCAGGTCGGCGGCGCCGGCGCGAGCCACGGCCAGGGGGTCCTCGGCTTTGCGGACGCTCTCGTCCGCCGCGACGGCGACGTCCAAGGAGGAGACCCGTTCGCGGATCTCGGCGAGTTCCGCGACGGTCGCGCAGGGCTGCTCGACGTACTCGAGGTCGAAGGGTTCGAGGGCGCGGATGGCGTGTTCGGCCTCGTCGACGGTCCAGTTGGTGTTGGCGTCCACACGGAGTCGACCCTCGGGTCCGATGGCCCGCCGGACGGCGACGACGCGCGCGACGTCGTCGGCGAGCACCTGCCCGCGCTCGGCGACCTTCACCTTCGCAGTGCGGCAGCCCGGGAAGCGGGAGAGGATCGACGGGACGTCCGCCGCATCCACGGCCGGGACCGTCGCGTTCACGAGGATGCGATCCCGGTGGAGGGGTGGGAGGTCCGACCAGCCGAAGTCGATGGCGGCCCGGAGCCACGCGGCCGACTCCTGGTCGTCGTATTCGACGAAGGGGGAGAACTCCGTCCACCCGGCGGGCCCGCGGAAGAGGACGGCCTCGCGGGTGTCGATGCCCCGGAACCGGACGCGGAGGGGGATGGAGACCACGCGGGCGGTGGCGAGGACGTCGTCGAGGTTCGCTTGCATGTCCCCATCCTGCACCCGGAGGTCGGAAGCCGTCGCGGGACGCCCGTGACACAATCGATCCCGTGCCGCTGTTCTCCCGACGCAAGCCGATGCCCGGCGATCGGCGAAGCGTGCCCGCGGACGAACCCGCCGCCTTCTCGGTGCCCGAGCCGATCTTCGAGCGGAGTCCCGAGGCCGAGGTGCCCCCGGTGATCGAGGAAGCGCCCGGCGGATCCTCAGACGAGCCGCGCGATCCGAACGCCCCGCCGATCCCCGGGGCGCCGCCGGCAGCCGCGTCCTCGGCCGCGCGAGTGCCAGCCGCCCCGGAGCGCACGCCCGAGGAGCTGGAGGCGGAGACCGCCAGGTTCCGGCGTCCGGGGTCCCGAGGACGACGGACACCGCGGGAGCCCGCATCGCGGAAGCCGTCGTCGCGTCGGCAACGGAAGGCGGCGGAACGCGCGCCCACCTCGCAACCGGAGGTCGCGGCGATCCACGCCGACGACGGCGAGCGGACTCCGGCGGCGCACCCGCCTGCCGCCGGTGCATCCCCGACGGGTCTGGACGAACCCGGCGCGCGGAGTCGGGGTGTCGTCGCCTCCTTCTCCCCGCTCGCCCTGCTCGGCGCGGTGGTGGCGGTGACGCTCTTCACCGTCCTGCTGGCCGTCAGCTACCGGCCCGGCGAGGGGGCCTGGGCCATCCTCGTGGCGTTCGCCCTCGTCGTCGTCGTGCAGATCGTGCTGCTCGTCGGGAGTGTCATCGTCATCCGCCGGAAGGTGCGGCGCCGCTGGGGCGTGCTGGCGCTGGTGCTCCTCCTCGTCGTCAATCCGGCCACGGCGATGGCGGTCGGAGGTCTCTCCACGGACCGGGCGGGGGACGGCTCCTCCGCCGGCGGCAGCGGCGACGAGGAGCACGACCCGATCTGGGACACCTACCCGGGGTCCGCCTACGTCGACGCGAAGGAGACCCTCGACGGGCCGAGCTACGAGGACTTCGTCGGGACGTCCGACGAGATGCTCGCGGAGATCCGGACGGCGTTGACCGCGGAGTTCGGATTCGACTGGGTGGAGCGACAGCCCGCCGAGACGGAAGTCGATCAGAACGGGTACGGCGGGGACTCCATGCTCTTCGAGTACACGGCGCCGGTGTGGCAGACGACGACGACCGTGCGCACCTTCGAGGAGAAGTCGCGGGTGGTCGAGCTCATCCGACAGGTCCTGCTCCGCTACGGCATCGCGAACCTCGATATGCAGAACGCGCCGTCCTCCTGGCGTGAGCCGGGCGAGCTCACCGAACGGTACGGTGGCGAGACCCTCGACACCCAGGCGCTGTGGGATCTGCACACCTACAACGCCATCACGGGGGCCGGCGACTTCCGGACGAGCATCGTCGATCTCACGCTCGACTCGGCCGGCACGGTCGCGAAGGACCGCGAGTTCGACGTCGACTACTCCGACATGGCGGCGGAGGGCATCGAGCTGCACCTCGACTCCTACGCGCTCCTGAAGGATGCGGACCGCGCCGACTACCTGGAGGCGCTCAAGCCCTACGCGGACCTCGACAAGCCGAAGTAGTGCCTAGGCTGGACGCATGAGCGATCGAGTGTCCGAACTGTTCGACCCGGAGATCTGGGACGTCGTACCGGGGTTCGAGGACCTCACCGATCTGACGTACCACGTCGCGCGCGAGGGCGGCTTCGTGCGCATCGCGTTCGACCGCCCCGAGGTGCGCAACGCCTTCCGCCCGCACACCGTCGACGAGCTGTACCGCGCGCTCGACCACGCGCGCCAGAGCCCGACGGTCGGCGTGGTGCTGCTCACCGGCAACGGTCCGAGCGCGAAGGACGGCGGCTGGGCGTTCTGCTCGGGCGGCGACCAGCGCATCCGTGGTCGCGACGGCTACCGGTACGCGAGCGACGACGCCGCAGACGACGAGACGGCGAGCGGCATCGACGCCGCGCGCAACGGTCGCCTGCACATCCTCGAGGTCCAGCGCCTCATCCGCTTCATGCCGAAGGTCGTCATCAACCTCGTTCCAGGGTGGTCCGCGGGCGGTGGGCACTCCCTCGGTGTGGTGTGCGACCTGTCGATCGCGAGTCGGGAACACGCGCGGTTCAAGCAGACCGACGCCGACGTCGGTTCCTTCGACGCCGGGTACGGGAGCGCGTACTTCGCCAAGCAGGTGGGTCAGAAGTTCGCCCGCGAGGTGTTCTTCCTCGCCCAGGAGTACGACGCGGAGCGCGCGCTGCAGGCGGGCGCGATCAACGCGGTCGTCCCGCACGCCGAGCTCGAGCAGACGGGGGTCGCCTGGGCCCGCACCATCCTCGGCAAGTCGCCGACCGCCATCCGCATGCTCAAGTTCGCCTTCAACGCCGTCGACGACGGTCTCGTCGGCCAGCAGGTGTTCGCAGGTGAGGCCACCCGCCTCGCCTACGGCACCGACGAGGCGGTGGAGGGGCGCGACGCCTTCCTGGAGAAGCGCAAGCCGGACTGGGCTCCGTTCCCCTGGCAGTTCTGAGCTCCGTGACGTCGAGGGGTCGGCGGAGCACCGATGGACCCGGCGTACGCTGAATCCATGACCCGTCAGCTGCTCCCCGTCGACGCGTCCGCCTCGGCGATGCTCGCAGCCCTGGAGACGGCGCTCGACGGTTCCGGACCGGCAGTGCTCCCGGCGCAGCGCGGATCCTCCGCGGCACCGGCCGTGGTCGACGACCGGGTGGCCCTCGTAATCGAGACGTCCGGCTCGACGGGCGTGCCGAAGCGGGTCGCCCTCGCGGCCGACGCCCTCCTGGCCAGCGCGGCGGGTTCCGCGGTGGCCCTGGGCGGCCCTGAGGCCCACCGCCGTTCCTCGCAGTGGATCCTGGCGCTCCCGACGCATTACATCGCCGGCGTCAATGTGCTGCTCCGGTCGATCGTCGCCGGGACCAGGCCGATCGAGGCCCCGGCTGGATCGTTCGACGCCCGCGCGTTCTGCGGACTCGTCGAGCGGCTCGACGCCGATGACGGCTTCGTGGCCCTCGTGCCGGCGCAGCTGCGCCTGCTCGTCGACGCCGCCGAGACGAGCCCATCCGTGCGTGACGCGCTCGCCGGACTCGCCGGGCTGCTCGTCGGGGGACAGGCCACCCCCGCTCCGCTGCTCGAGCGGTCCGCAGCGCTCGGCATCCGCGTCGTGCGGAGCTACGGTTCCAGCGAGACGTCCGGCGGCTGTCTCTACGACGGCGTGCCGTTCCGCGGTGTCGAACCCCGGCTGGCGGACGGGGAGCTCCTCCTCGCCGGGCCGGTGCTCGCCGAGGGCTACCTCGGCGAACCGGACCGCACGGCGACCGCCTTCCCGGACGACGGCGGCCGACGGTGGTACCGCACCGGCGACACCGCCGAGTTCGTCGACGGCGTCGTCCGGGTGACCGGGCGGGCCGACAACGTGATCATCAGCGGCGGGGTGAACATCTCCCTCGACCGTGTGCAGGCGGTCGTCCGGTCGGTGCCGGGGCTGGCCGAGGCCGTCGTCGTCGCCGTCGCCGAGGAGCGGTTCGGTCAGGCGTCCGTGATCGTGACGGACGCCGCGACCCCCGCCGATCATCTGGCGGACGACGCACTGCTCCAGGCCGCGCGGGACACGGTCGCGGAGGCGCTCGGCCGCCCGGCCCGCCCCGCCCGACTGGTCCGTCTGGCAGAGCTGCCGCTGCTCGCGAGCGGCAAACCCGACCTCGTCGCACTCCGCTCGCGACTGGGTTGAGCCCGTCCTCCGCGTGACCGCGAGGGCCGGTTTGCAGGCGGTTGTCGCATAGGGCATGCTCTCTCATGCGTGTCGACGAGCGACCGTAGCCGGGGGACGACGACAGGTGACAACGGGGACCGACACGGGCGCTGCGCCCACGAGGCCGACGACGGCGTTCCGCGCCGACATTCAGGGGATGCGGGCGGTCGCAGTCACCGCCGTGATCCTCGCCCACGCGACCGGCCGACCGGCCGGCGGCTTCGTGGGTGTGGACGTGTTCTTCGTGATCTCCGGCTTCCTCATCACCGGGTTGCTCCTGCGCGAGCACGAGCGTTCCGGACGCATCTCCCTGCCGGCCTTCTTCGGTCGGCGGATCAAGCGGATCCTGCCCGCGTCGCTCGTCGTCCTCGCCGCGACCGTCGCGCTGGCGTCGTGGCTCTTCAACGCGCCGCGGGCGCTCGCGACCTGGTGGGACGCGGTGTCGGCCGCGCTGCTCGTCTCGAACTGGCGCTTCGAGGCGTCGGGCACCGACTACTTCCACGCGACGGACGCCGCATCACCGCTGCAGCACTTCTGGTCCCTCTCGATCGAGGAGCAGTTCTACCTCGTGTGGCCGGTGCTGCTCCTCGTCCTCCTCGCCGTCGCGGCCCGCGGAGCCCGACCCGTGATGCGCTCGCGCCTCGTCGTCGGTGGCGTCCTCGTCATCCTCATCGCGGCCTCCTTCGCCGTCGCCGTGTGGCAGTCGGGGGCGGCCCCGCAGGCCGCCTATTTCGCGACCGGCGCGCGAGTGTGGGAGCTGGGGGCCGGCGCACTCCTGGCCGTGTTCGCTCCGCTCCTCGCCCGGGTGCCGCCGGCGCTCCGGGTGGTCGCCGGATGGGCGGGGCTCGTCGGCATCGTCGCATCCGCGCTGCTCATCACCGGGTCGATCGGGTTCCCCGGGCCCTGGGCGGTCGCCCCCGTCGCCGCCGCGATGCTGGTCATCGCCGCCGGGACCGGAGCCGGTCCCGCGTACCCGCGCTGGATGTTCCCGCTCACGAACCCGCTGAGCCGTGGCGTCGGAGCGATCTCCTACTCGCTCTACCTCTGGCACCTCCCGATCCTCGTGTTCGTACCGATGCTCGTCCCCGACACCGCCCTCAGCACGGTCCCGGGTATGCTCGGGCTCATCCTCGGGGTCTCGGTGCTCTCCTTCCTGCTCATCGAACAGCCGTTGCACCGCACGCCGCTCGTGGGTTCCTTCCACGGCGACCGCGACGCCAGGGACGCCGCCTGGACCGCCTGGCGCGAGCGGTTCGCCTCCCAGTTCCTCTACTCGGCGGTCGGGCTCGTGATCGTCGCCGGGCTCGCGGTGATCGCCATCGGCCCCGCGCTCCGCATGCCGGTGGCCACCGGGGGACCGGCGGCAGTCGCGGCACCGGCGGGAGACCCGCTCCAGGGCATCGCCGCCGAGCTGCAACTCGCGAGCCAGGCTTCCGCATGGCCCGACAACCTCTCGCCGAGCCTCGACGACGCGATCCGCGCGACCTCGAGCACCAACCCCGCCCGGGCCTGTTTCGACCTGGGTTCGACGCCCGACGACGGCTCGTGCACCTGGGGCGATGCGTCCGCGCCGAAGCACGTCTACCTCGTCGGCGACTCGACCGCGCTCGCCTACGCGCCGGCGTTCCGGGCCATCGCCGATCAGAGCAGCGGGGCCGTACGGATCACCACCATCGGTCTGTACGGGTGCCGCTTCACGCAGGATCTCATCCAGAACAGCGGCGCGGGGGTGATGGACGACTGCCCGACCCGGAAGCACGACATCGCCGAACGCATCGCCGCGGACCAGCCCGACCTCGTGATCGTCTCGAACGCGTTCGCCGCAGGTCGCACCACCGACGGCCGATCGCTCGACACGACGTCGATGGTCGAGTCGGCGCTCGCCGAGACTGCGGGCTATCAGGTCCCCGGCCGCGTCGTGTTCCTCGCGCCACCGCCCCTCGGCGCGGATCTCGGGTCCTGCTACTCGAGGGTGTCCAGTCCGCAGGACTGCGCCGTCGGCGTCGACGCGGCCTGGAACGAGTTCGCGGCGGCGACCGAGTCGGCCGCGACGGCCGCCGGGGAGCGGTTCGTCTCGTCGCTCCCGTTCAGCTGTGTCGACGGCGTCTGCCCGGCCTTCGCCGGGACCACGCCGACGAAGTACGACAGCGTGCACCTCACCCCGGCGTTCGCCGAGCACATCGCCCCGGCGGTCCTCCAGACGCTCCAGGCCGCCGGGGCCCTGTGACGCCGTCCGCCCCGAGGCGCCGCGGGTAGACTCGCCGTCGTGGCACATGGAGCACGGCCAGCAGCGCCGAAACAGCAGAAGACGTCCGCACAGCGCCCCACGGCGGGTCGTGGCGCGAACGGTGGACGATCGGGCAACCCCGCACGCGGTGGCGGTCGCAAGGTCCCCCTCGCGAAGCCGGCGACCTTCGGCGACTGGGTCGGTGCTGCGCGGATCCGCACGCTGCCGATGGCCGTCGCCCCCGTGCTCATCGGCACCGGCGCCGCGACGATCATCGCGGGGCCCGGGGTCTACCACCCGGTCCGTGCACTGCTCTGCCTCGTCGTCGCGCTCGCGCTGCAGATCGGCGTCAACTACGCCAACGACTACTCCGACGGCATCCGCGGAACGGACGACCTGCGGGTCGGCCCGAGCCGATTGACCGGTTCCGGCGCGGCGAAGCCCAAGACGGTCCTCACCGTCGCGCTGGTGTTCTTCGGGATCGCGGCCGTGGCCGGCATCGTCCTCACGATCCTCACCCAGTTCTGGTGGCTGCTCCTCGTCGGGGCGGTCGCGATCGTCGCCGCCTGGTTCTACACGGGCGGGAAGCGTCCCTATGGGTACTTCGCGCTCGGCGAGGTCTTCGTCTTCGTGTTCTTCGGCCTCGTCGCCACACTCGGCACGACCTTCGTCCAGGTCGGGACCGTGAACCAGGAGGCATGGTTCGGCGCGATCGGCGCGGGCCTCATCGCCTGTGCCGCGCTCGTCGTCAACAACCTCCGCGACCTCGAACAGGACAAGGCGGTCGGGAAGCGCACCCTGTCGACCTTCATCGGCCGGATCGCGTCGAAGGTGCTCTACTGCGTCCTGCTGCTCGTGCCGTTCGGCATCGCCGCGTTCCTCGCGCTCTTCTACCCGATCGCCTGGTTCACGATGTTCGCGCTGCTCGCAGCCATCCCGGCGTGCGTGATCGTGCTGTTCTCCACGACGGCCAAAGAGCAGATCCTGGCGCTCAAGCTGACGGGGCTCGTGCAGCTAGCGTTCGGGGTGATCCTCGGTCTGGCGTTCTTCTACACGCCCGGCATCGCCGGCTGACGACGCTTCCGGTGTCGCCGCGCTCGCATCGAGCGCCGCGTCCTCGGAGTCCTCGTCGTCGTGCGGCGTCGGCTTGTCGCCGTGTCGACGGGCGTACAGCTCCTGCGCGACGGTCTCCCGCGGAGTGCGCAGGAAGATGTAGGACACGCAGAGCCCGATGATCGCGGCGATGATCGCGGCGACCCAGGGCTGCAGACCCGTGAGGAAGACGAGGAGCAGGAGCGGCACCACGAACGCCAGGAGGCGGAGGATGGTGTACCGGACGGCGGCGGGAACGCGTTTCACCACATAAGTCTAGGCGTCCCGCCTGAAGGCAACCCCAGGTAATCACGTCACCTGGCGTTTACGATGGAGACATGGTTCGTCTCTGGATCGGCCTCGCCGTCGCGGCAGTCGTCTTCATCGTGTACTCGGTGGTCGACTGTGCCACGATGCCGCGCGACCGCGTCCGAGGGATCAGCAAGACCTCCTGGATCATCGCCATCCTCCTCCTGCCGGTCATCGGCGGAGTCCTCTGGTGGATCATCGGCCGGGTCCGCGCTCCGAAGGCCGTGCCCCGCGGCTCAGCCCCGGACGACGACCCGGACTTCCTCAAGAAGCTCGACGCCGACCGCGCGCAGACGAAGCGCATCCGCGACCTCGAGGACGAGCTCAACCGCTTCGACGACGAGTCGGGTGAGAGCCCGGATGCGACGACGCACGACGACCCCGCGCCAGGATCAGACACGCCCGACGACGGCTCCGGCCGCAGACCGCCTGGCGCCCCGAGCGCCTCGTGAACCCGTCCGCCGCTCCCGAGCCCGTCGGCTCGGCTCCCTCATCGAGCCCGGCCAGCGCGTCGGCATGGACGCTCCTCGACGAGCTCGTCGCCGCGGGTGTCTCCGACGTCGTCGTCTGTCCCGGCTCCCGGTCCCAGGCGCTCGCGCTCGCCGCCGCCGAGCTCGCGGCCTCCGGACGGATCACCCTGCACGTGCGCATCGACGAGCGGGTCGCCGGCTTCCTCGCCTTGGGCCTCGGCGTCGAGACCGACCGTCCGGCCGTCGTGATCACGACCTCGGGGACGGCGACCGCGAACCTGCATCCGGCGGTCCTCGAGGCGCATCACTCTCGCGTGCCGGTCATCGTCCTCACAGCCGACCGGCCCGCCGAGGCGCACGGCATCCGGGCGAACCAGACGACGAAGCAGGACGACCTCTACGGGTTCGCCGCGCGCCTCGCCGTGGTCGTCGAGGCCCCGACCGGTGAATCGGGTGAGCAGGACGCCGCCCGCGATCTCGCCCGGCGGGCGTACCGTGCCGCGACGGACGTCCTCGACCCGGGCCCGGTGCACCTGAACCTCGCGTTCCGGGAGCCGCTCTCGGGCAGCTTCGAACCGGAGGCGACCGAGACGGCCCCCGATGTCCCGGTCGCGACGGACGCCGTCACGGAGGCACCGCTCTACCCGGGTCGACCGCATCTCGTGCTCGAGCGTGGACCCAGGACCCTCGTCGTCGCCGGGCACGACTCCGGCCCGGCCGCCGAGCAGCTCGCGGCGGACGGCGGGTGGCCGCTCATCGCGGAGGTGTCGAGCGGATCGCGGTTCGGGCGGAACGTCATCGCCGCCTACCGGGAGCTGCTGCGCGAGGACGACTACCGCGAGGCCGTCGAGCGCGTCGTCGTGTTCGGCCACCCGACACTCAGCCGCGAGGTCCCGCTCCTGCTCCAGCAGCCGCAGGTCGAGACGATCGTCGTCGCCCAGGCCGGAGCCGAGGTCTACAACCCCGGACGACGGGCCGACCGCATCGTGTCCTCGGTCGCCGTCGAGGCGGGTCCCGCGGATCGCGCTTGGCTCGGAGCGTGGGTCGTCGGATCCCGCGAACGGGTGATCGACCCCTCGCCCGCAGCCCCCGATCTCGACGGGCTGCACTCGACGACACCCGCCGAGCGACTGGCCTCCGTCCGGGCCGAGCTCGAGGCCGTCCGGCTCCCGGTCACCCGCGAGGTCCTCGTCGACGCGGTCTGGCGCGCCACCTGGCCGCACGACCGTCTCGTCGTCGGTGCGTCGAGGCTCATCCGCGTGGCCGACGGCCTCGTCCCCGGCCGCAAGATCAGCGTGCACGCCAACCGTGGACTCGCGGGCATCGACGGCACCATCGCCACCGCCACGGGGATCGCGCTGGCGAGCCAGGCCGACGGTGGTCCCGGTGTGACGCGGGTGCTCCTCGGCGATCTCGCCTTCCTCCACGACGTCGGCGCGCTTCTCCTGGACGACGGCGTCGCGCCGCGTCTCCAGGTGATCGTCGGCAACGACGGCGGTGGCACCATCTTCGACGCGCTCGAGGTCGCCCAGAGTGCACCCGGAGCGCTCTTCGACCGCGTCCAGTACACGCCGCAGCACGTCCGGCTCGAGTCGCTCGCGACGGCCTACGGCTGGGAGTACCGCTCGGCCCGCACCCGCACGGAACTCGACCAGGCGTTCACCGCGCCGGTGACCGGTCCCGTCCTCATCGAGGTCCCGCTGCCGCGCGCCTGATCCGTTGGTCCTCCCGGGGTCGACTTCCGACGCGACCTGCGGCCACAATGGGCGGATGACGGCATCGAAGCACGCATCGACCTGGACCGCACCTCCTCGAGACACGCTGCGCGTGGGCGAGGGGTTCAGCCTCGCCGACGTCGATCCCCGGTCGACGCCGGGCTTCGACGGCGACAAGCAGCAGGGCAGGCTCGAGCTGGACGCGGGGGTGCCCGCCCTGTCCGAACTGCAGGAGCGACTCTTCGCGGCGAGCACGCAGGGAGCCCCGGAAGCGGTGCTCCTCGTCCTGCAGGCGATGGACACGGCGGGCAAGGGTGGCATCGTCAAGCACGTCGTCGGCTCCGTCGACCCGCAGGGCGTGCACCACTACGCCTTCAAGAAGCCCACGGAGGAGGAGCGCTCCCACGACTTCCTCTGGCGGGTGGAGCCGCACCTGCCGAAGCCCGGTCAGATCGGCGTCTTCGACCGTTCGCACTACGAGGACGTCCTCATCGGCCGGGTGCGTCGGCTCGCGGAGCCGGACGAGATCGAGCGTCGGTACGGAGCGATCAACGACTTCGAGGCGGGGATCGTCGCGAGCGGGACCCGCATCGTCAAGGTGATGCTGCAGATCAGCGCCGACGAGCAGAAGGAACGGCTCGCCGATCGGCTCGCGCGTCCGGACAAGCATTGGAAGTACAACCCCGGCGATGTGGACGAACGGGAGCTGTGGCCGGCGTATCAGGACGCGTACCAGGTGGCGTTCGAGCGCACGAGCACCGAGGCAGCCCCGTGGTTCGTCGTGCCGGCGGACCGCAAGTGGTACGCGCGCATCGCGGTCCAACGTCTGCTGCTCGACGCCCTCGAGGACATCGATCCGCAGTGGCCGCCGGCTGACTACGACATCGCCGTCGAGCAGGCGCGACTCGCGGCGAGCTGAACCGGTGGGGCCTCGGCTCAGCCGAAGGCCTCCACGATCGGACGGAACTTCATCTTCGTCTCGACGAGCTCCGTCGCGGCATCCGAGTCGGCCACGATGCCGCAGCCGGCGTAGGCCGTGATGTCGCCGTCGGGTGCGATCTGCGCACAGCGGAGGGCCACCGCCCACTCGCCGTCGCCCGAGGCGTCCACCCACCCGACCGGACCGGCGTAGCGACCGCGGTCGAACGGTTCCAACTCGCGGATGAGGGTGACGGCGTCGCGGGTCGGGGTTCCGGCGACGGCGGCCGTCGGGTGCAGGCCGTCCATGAGGTCGAGCGAGGACGAGCCGTCCGAAAGTCGTCCCTCGATGTCGGTCGCGAGGTGCCAGAGGTTCGGCAGCTTGAGGGTGAACGGGACCTCGCTGCGGCGCAACTGCGGACTGTGAGATTGCAGCGCCGTCAGCACCGACTGCACGGCGAACTGGTGTTCACCCTGGTCCTTCGCGCTCGTCATGAGTGCGACGGCCTGGTCGTGGTCGCTCTCGGCGTCGGGACCACGCGAGATCGTGCCGGCGAGGACGCGCGCCGAGACGGCACCCCGATCCACTCGGACGAGCGTCTCCGGGCTCGAGCCGATGAAGCCGTCGACCGCGTAGGTCCAGCAGTCGGGGTAGGCGAGGGCGAGGTCGTGGAGCACCCGGCGGCGGTCCGCTTCCTCGGGGAGGTGCCCGGTCAGGTCGCGAGCGAGCACGACCTTGCTGAGGCCGCCGGCCTTGATGCGGGCGATGGCGCGCTCGGCCGATTCGAGGTAGCCCTCGCGGCTCTGCACGCCGGGGGTCAGCTGGATGCGGTACTCCGGCCCGTACGCCGTGGTCACGGGATCGACGTCCTCGGCGCCGTCGCCGAGGGAGACCCGCGTGATGAAACTCGCGTCGGGGTACCGGCCGATGATCGTGCGCGGCACGATGAGGACGCTCGTCGCGGAGGACTCGTCGTCGAAGGCGAACGTGCCGAACGCGACCAGGCCGGTCCCGGGCCGCCGCACCTCGTCCGTCACCACGGCTGCGGCGCAGACGTCCCGCCAGGCCGCCGCGGCACGCGTGAACCGGTCGGGGCCAGAGAACTCCAGGCGGAGCGCCTCACCCAGTCCGACCAGCCCGTGACCCTTCCGCACCCAGAGGAGCGGCGAGGTCTGGTCGGCGAACGGGAGGAGCTGGCGCGGGTCGTCGATGGCGACGGTCTGGGCGACCAGTGACGAGGTCAGGGGAATGGTCACCGTTCAACCCTACGCCCGCGCAGGAGGGGTCACTCCCCGCCGCAGCCCGACCGGTGGCGGGGTGCTCACGGCCTGGTCGGCGGGGCGTTCACCGGCCGGGCGTGCCGATCGTCTGCAACCCGGTGACCCCGAGCAGTGCGAGTTTCGCCGCGTCCTCGGTGCCCGGTGCCGCCGTGTAGACGACGATGCGCAGGTCGCCGCCCGGCGTGGACAGGACGTCGCAGTCGACGGTGATCGGTCCGACCGGCGTCCGCGTGACCGTCTTCCGGCTCGCCCGGTGCTCCGCGACCCTGGCCTCCGCCCAGCGCCGCTCGAACTCGGGCGACACCGATCGCAGCCGGGCCACGAGTCGAGCCAGCTCGTCGTCCCGCGGGTAGCGCCCGACCGCGGCCCGGAGGTCTGCGGCGAGGTCGCTCGCGAACTCCTCCTCGTGCTGCTCGTCGAAGTCGGTGCCCTCGTGCCCCGCGGTGAAGTGCCGCCACACCAGGTTGCGATCGTCGCCGACGAGGGCGGAGGGATCGCCGTTCACCGCGGCCCACAGCGGGTTCCAGAGCAGGATGTCGTGGGCGGCGGAGAAGACCGCCAGCGGCACGTCGCCGAGCCGGTCGACGATGCGCTGAACGCCCGGACCGATGTGCCGGGGGACGACCCCGGGCGGTGGTGGAGCGGCTCCGGCGACCCGGTAGAGGTGGTCGCGCTCCTGATCCGTCAGTCGGAGGGCGACCGCGAGGGCCCGGAGCAGTTGCGGCGAAGGATTCTTGGCGCGACCCTGCTCGAGCCTGACGATGTAGTCCACGCTGATGCCGGCGAGGGCGGAGAGCTCCTCGCGGCGCAGGCCGGCAGTCCGTCGTCCTGAGCCGGCGGGGAGACCGACCTCGGCAGGGGAGACCCGTTCGCGCCAGGCCCGGAGCACACCGGCGAATTCGTCCATCCGGCCATTGTGCCCCCGGCGGCGGTCCGCATCCTGGTACTGCCGGTCCTCCTGTCGACCGGGGCCTGGCGGACCGACCATGCCGGGCGGAGCATGGACCCATGACCACCACACTCATCACCGGGGCCAACAAGAGCCTCGGACTCGAAACCGCACGCCGACTGATCGACGCCGGCCACACCGTCTACGCCGGCATGCGCGACCTGGGCCGTGGCGATGCCGTCGCCGCACTCGGTGCCCACCCCGTCCAGCTCGACGTCACCGACCAGGCGAGCGTCGACGCGGCCTTCGCGGCGCTCCCGGAGCTCGACGTGCTCGTCAACAACGCCGGCGTGCTCGGCACGTCCTTCGGCGTCGACGACCTCGCCCCGGAGTCGATGCAGGACGTCCTCGACACGAACGTCGTCGGTGTCGTCCGCGTCACCCAGGCGGCGTTGCCCCTCCTGCGTCGTTCGTCCCGACCCGTCATCGTGAACGTCGCCTCCGGGGTCGGGTGGCCGCGCTTCCTCACCACCGAGGGGGCCGACGAGTTCGCGGTGCCGACGATCCCGTACGCCGCGTCGAAGGCGGCCGTCATCGCGCTCACCGTGCAGTACGCGAAGAACCTGCCCGGGTTCCGGGTGAACGTGAGCGACCCGGGCTACACGGCGACCGACTTCAACGGGCACGGCGGCCACCAGACGGTGACCGAGGGGACGGACGCGACCGTCGCGCTCGCCCTGCTCGGTCCGGACGGTCCCACCGGCGAGTTCCACAACCGGCACGGACGCATCGACTACTGAGCGTGAGCCTGGGAGCCGTGCTCGGACGGCCGGCTCCCAGCGGCGCGGACGTAGGATGGACGGGTGAACCGCGCCGACCTCTCCAAGCAGCCCGAGCAGGTCTCGGCCATGTTCGACGACGTCTCGACGAAGTACGACCGCATGAACGCGGTCCTCTCCGTCGGGAACGACGCCCTGTGGCGCATCGCGACCACTCGTGCGGTCGGTCCGGCCGCCGGTGAGCGCATCCTCGACCTCGCCGCCGGCACGGGAACGTCCTCCGCGGCGCTGGCCCGCAACGGGGCGCAGGTCGTGGCCGCCGACTTCTCGCCCGGCATGATCGCCGTGGGTCGCGACAAGTACGCCGACCGCTCCGACATCCAGTTCGTCGAGGCCGACGCGACCGACCTCCCCTTCGCCGACGAGGAGTTCGACGCCACGACGATCTCCTTCGGTCTCCGCAACGTCGTCCGTCCGAAGGACGCCCTCGCCGAGATGCTCCGGGTCACGAAGCCCGGCGGCCGGATCGTCATCTGCGAGTTCTCCACGCCGACGTTCGGGCCCATGCGCGCCGCGTACAACCTCTACCTCGAGCGGGTCATGCCGCTCGTCGCGGGCGTCGCGTCGTCGAACGCCGAGGCGTACACCTACCTGAACGACTCGATCCGCGCCTGGCCGAGCCAGCCGGAGCTGGCCGCCTGGCTGCGCGAAGCGGGCTACGAGCACGTCGCGTACCGCAACCTCACCGGCGGGATCGTCGCCCTGCACCGGGGACTCAAGCCGGCCTGAGTCGCGTCACCATCGGGGTTCGTCTCGGCATTCTCGAGGGGTGGAACCGGTTGATCCCGTCACTTCCCATGAGGCCGCGCGACTGATTCCGTAGCCCAGTCCCGAACGGGAGCATTGACACACGGGTGCACCCGGCCCTACCGTTCCGTCATGACAGCACAGGACACGGCCCGCGGGTCGCAGCCGGCATCACCCACCGGCGGCAAGGGTCTCGCCACCGGCACCCTCGGCCTCTTCGGCTCCGTGATCATCGGCCTGGCGTCGACCGCGCCGGTCTACTCGCTCGTCGCGACGCTCGGGTTCGTCGTGCTCGCCGTGGGCGCCCAGGCGCCGATCGCCTTCATCGTCGCCTTCATCCCGATGCTGTTCATCGCGTTCGCCTACCGCGAGCTGAACCGTGACGTGCCGGACTGCGGCACCACCTTCACCTGGGCGACGAAGGCCTTCGGCCCGGTCACCGGCTGGATCGGCGGGTGGGGCGTCGCGCTCGCCGGCATCGTAGTGCTCGCGAACCTCGCACAGATCGCGGGGCAGTACCTGTGGCTGCTCATCGGCGACGGTTCCCTCGCCTCGAACGTCCCACTCGTCACCGCCACCGGTGTCGTGTTCATCGCCCTCATGACGTGGGTCTCGTACCGCGGCATCGAGCTGGGGGAGCGGATCCAGAACATCCTCCTGGCGATCCAGTACCTCGCGCTCGTGCTGTTCGCCGTGTTCGCCTTCATCGGCGTCGCGAACGGCACGGCTCCGAACGCCACGCCGGTCTCGCTCGACTGGTTCAATCCGTTCGCCTTCGGCGACTATCACGGGTTCATCGAGGCCGTGCTGCTCGCGCTGTTCATCTACTGGGGGTGGGACACCTGCCTGGCCCTGAACGAGGAGACGAAGGACCCGCAGAAGATCCCGGGTCGCGCAGCGCTCATCTCGACCGTCGTCCTCCTCGTCACCTACGTCACGGTGACGGTCGCCGCCATGGCCTACGCCGGGCTCGGCGACACGGGCACCGGGCTCGGCAACGAGGACAACGCGAACGACATCTTCCTCGCGCTCAAGGACCTCGTGCTCGGCCCCTGGGCCTGGATCCTCGTCGTGGCCGTCCTGATCTCGGCCGTGTCCTCGACGCAGACGACGATCCTGCCGACAGCTCGTGGAACGCTCTCGATGGCCGCCTACAAGGCGCTGCCGAAACGGTTCGCGACCGTCCACCCGACGTTCAAGACCCCGTCGTTCTCCACACTCGTCATGGGCATCGTGGCGATCGTCTACTACGTCGGCATGACGCTCGTGAGCGAGAACATCCTCGCCGACTCGATCCTGTCGCTCGGACTCGCGATCGCCTTCTACTACGGCATCACCGGGTACGCGTGCGTCTGGTACTTCCGCAAGGTGCTCTTCCGCTCCGCACAGGACTTCTTCTTCAAGGGGCTGTTCCCGCTGCTGGGTGCGCTGATGCTCACCTACGCCTTCGTGCAGAGCTGCATCGACATGTTCGACGTGGACTACGGCTACACGGTCCTGTTCGGTGTCGGCGGCACGTTCGTCATCGGAGTCGGTTCGCTGGCCTTCGGGTTCGTGCTCATGCTGCTCTGGTACGGCCGCAAGGCCTCGCGGCCCTTCTTCCGCGGGGAGAGCCTCAACCGCGACACCGAGGTCCTCGTGCCGGACGAGCCGATCGAGTACGGCCGCTCCGTCGACGGTGGTCTCACCTGACCTCCGGTCCCTGAGCCTTCCTCCGGTCCCTGAGCCTTCCTCCGGTCCCTGAGCTTGTCGAAGGGCATCTCCCGGGGTCGTCCAGGCGGGCCGGGCATACTGGAGGGATGTTGGACACCCTGCCAGGCGGCCCGTGGATCTGGGGCATCGCGATCGTCGGTCTCGTGCTCGTCGTCATCCTCATGAACGCCAGGCGGGCGAAGTCCGCGTTCGCGAAGCCGTACGAGCGCTACGACACCACGGAGATCCCGCCGGACACCCCGGGCACCCGAGAGTTCATCGTGCGAGACGACGCGACCGGTGCGCGGCTCCAGTTCGTGGCGTCGGGACCGTCGGCCAGGATCGCCCTCGTCGTCGTGCCGCCGAAACACCTCGGGACCGGCGTCGAGGCCGGCCTCTTCCGCGCCGCACTGCCGACCGCTCAGGGCGTCGACGCCTGGACGTGGCCGCCCCTCAACACCGACGGGTACTCGATGCTGCTCGACCTCGCGCACGAGTTCCCGCACCTGGCGTTCTACGACGCCGAGGGTGTGCAGCTCCGCTGAATCGCGTCGTGTGGTCCGACCACAGCTGCCAATCGCCTGACCGCGCCCGTGGATTCCGGTCCTCCGGCACCGGTGACGGGCTGCCCCGGCTAGGCTAGAGCTGTGAATCCCAGCGCGACCCGCCGTGTCAGCAACCTGGCCAGCCAGGCCGGGCTTGCCGAACGCATGTTCGCGACCGGTGCAGACCGCAAGCTCGCCAAGACCATCGACGACGGCGTGGCCCGCCTCGAGATCGGTCTGGAGGAGCAGCTCGGGTTCACCGACGACCTCGTGGACGTCACCGCGCGCTATCTGCTCGAGGCCGGCGGCAAGCGGGTTCGCCCCCTGCTCACCATGCTCATCGCCCAGCTCGGCGACGGCATCACCGACAACGTCCTGCGGGCGGCCGAGGCGATCGAGATCACCCACCTCGGGTCGCTCTACCACGACGACGTCATGGACGACGCCGACAAGCGTCGAGGCGTGCCCAGCGCCCACCAGGTGTTCGGCAACAACACCGCCATCCTCACCGGCGACCTCTTGTTCGCCCGTGCCAGCCAGATCATGGCCGACCTCGGTGAGCGGGCGATCCGGATCCAGGCCGCCACGTTCGAGCGCCTCGTGCTGGGGCAGTTGCACGAGACCACCGGTCCTCGCGAGGGCCAGGACGAGGTCGAGCACTACATCCAGGTCCTCGCCGACAAGACAGGGTCGCTCATCGCCGCCGCGGCCCGGAGCGGCGTCATCTTCTCCAACGCCCCCGAGGCGTACGAGAGTGCGGTCGTCGAGTTCGGCGAGAAGGTCGGCATCGCCTTCCAGCTCATCGACGACGTCATCGACCTGTCGCCGCAACCGGAGGAGACCGGCAAGGTCCCCGGCACCGACCTCCGGGCCGGCGTCGTCACCCTCCCCATGCTCTACCTGCGCCGCGAGGCCGTCGCCGACCCCGAGGCGGCAGCGCTGGTCGCCCGTCTCGACGCCGAGGTCACGGAGACGGACCACGACCCCGTCCGGTTCGCCGCGCTCGTGGCCACCCTGCGCGACCACGCCGTGACCGCGCGGACCTTCGCCGAGGCCCGGCAGTGGGCCGACGAGGCGATCGCTGCACTCGCACCACTGCCCGAAGGCTCGGTCAAGAAGGCGCTCGTGCACTTCGCGAAGGCGATCGTCGACCGAAGGAGTTGATGGCGGCGCCGCTCCACCGGGGCGGCACGGCATCCCAGATGCGCATGCATGACGGCCGGAGCGCTCCACCGGCTGCACCCGGAACCCCGCACGGGGACACGAAAGGAACCACCGTGACCAAGCTCAGGCTGGCCATCGTCGGCGCAGGACCCGCAGGCATCTACGCGGCGGACATCCTCCTCAAGGCGGAACGGAAGTTCGACGTCTCCATCGACCTCTTCGAGCAGCTTCCGGCCCCGTACGGCCTGGTCCGCTACGGTGTCGCGCCCGACCACCCGCGTATCAAGGGGATCATCAACGCGCTCCGCGACGTCCTCGACCGAGGCGACATCCGGATCTTCGGCAACGTCCGCTTCGGCGTCGACATCACGCTGGACGACCTCAAGCACCACTACAACGCCGTGATCTTCTCCACGGGTGCCGTCGAGGACGCCCCGCTCGACATCCCGGGGATCGACCTCGACGGGTCGTACGGTGCCGCCGAGTTCGTGAGCTGGTTCGACGGACACCCCGACGTCCCACGCACCTGGCCGCTCGAAGCGGAGTCGATCGCCGTGATCGGCAACGGGAACGTCGCGCTCGACGTCGCTCGCATGCTCGCGAAGCACCCGGAGGATCTGCTCCCGACCGAGATCCCGGCCAACGTCCACGAGGGGCTGCAGCAGTCGCCCGTGACCGACGTGCACGTCTTCGGGCGTCGCGGGCCCGCACAGGTGAAGTTCACGCCGCTGGAGCTCCGCGAACTCGGGGAACTCAACGACGTCGACATGATCCTCGCCGACGAGGACTTCGACTACGACGACGCGTCGAAGGCGGCGGTGGCGAGCAACAAGCAGGTCATGGTCATCGACCGCGTCCTGCAGCAGTGGCGCAAGCGGGAGACCGGTCAGGCCTCGCGCCGACTGCACCTGCACTTCTACGCGAAGCCGGTCGAAGTCGTCGACGACGGTTCCGGCAAGGTCGCCGCCTTCCGGTACGAGCGGACGAGACCAGACGGTCAGGGCGGGGTCGAGGGCACGGGTGAGATCCGCGAGGTGCCGATCCAGGCGCTCTACCGCGCGGTGGGGTACTTCGGAAGCCCGCTGCCCGGCGTGCCCTTCGACTCTCGGCACGGCGTCATCCCCAACCACGAGGGCAAGGTCCTCCACCCCGAGAGCAACGAGCGCGTCCCGGGCGTCTACGCGACCGGGTGGATCAAGCGTGGTCCGGTCGGCCTCATCGGCCACACGAAGTCGGACGCGATGGAGACCATCAGCCACGTCATCAACGATCAGGCGGACTGGTGGGCGCCGGCCGAACCCGAGGAGGAGGCCGTCGTCGCGCTGCTCGAGTCGCGCGGCGTGGCCTACACGGACCTCGAGGGCTGGCACCTCCTCGACCAGCATGAGATCGCGCTCGGTGAACCACAGGGTCGCGCCCGCATCAAGGTGGTGCCGCGCGAGGAGATGGTGGCGATCTCGCGCGCGCAGCCCTCGGGCACCGGGACACCGTCCGCCTGAGCCGCGCCCGCGATCCCGCCGATCGCCCCGCGTCAAGCCGCTCGACGGAACCCGGTTCCGACGGGCGTCGGTCACTATGCTGGACGGATGACCGACCCCAACGCGCCCCAGAACGTCCCGTCGGAGCAGCCGACGTCCGTACCGCCGTCCGAGCCGCCGGCATTCGTCGCCGACGGCCGGCAGCAGCACCAGCAGCAGCCGCGCTACGGCGAGATGCACCCGGATCCCGTGCAGCAGCAGTGGGACCAGGCGGGTCAGCAGACCCCGGCTCCGCAGCAGGGTGGCCAGTGGGGCCAGCCGCAGACCGGTGAGCAGACGGGCCAGTGGGGTCAGCCGCAGCAGGGCCAGTACGGCCAGCCGCAGCACCCGGGCCAGCCGCAGCACAGCGGCCAGTACGGTCAGGACACGGGGCAGTACGGCCAGCCGCAGCAGACCGGTCAGTACGGAGCCCCCCAGGGGCAGTACGGTCAGCCGCAGCAGGGTCAGTACGGTCAGCCGCAGCAGTACGTGCAGGCTCCGCAGAAGGCGCCGAACCCTCGTGCACGCGAGACGCGTCTCGCGCTCGTATCGGTCGGCATCGCAGCGGGTATCGCTGCGGCCGTCGCACTGGTGGGCATCATCGGGTCCTTCTTCAGCATCTCGGAGTACTTCCCCGTCGGTGACGTCCTGCTGGGCTTCGGCGCGAACCTCGTCAACATCGCCCTCTGGGGCGCAGGGGCGGCACTCATCCTCATCATGGTCCGTCCGCTCACGCGGGTCCGCACCGCCCGCGACCTGATCCAGTCGGTGGGCATCGCCGCGGCCGTCGGCACCGGCGTCCTGCTGCTCGTGGTGCTCATCGTCACCATCGTGCGCGGTGTCGTCGAGCAGTACGGCACGCCGGCGTTCTTCGTCAACCAGGGCTTCCTGTCGCCGATCCTCTACGGGGTCACCCTCGCGGGCTTCCTCACGATCGGTGCCGTGCTCGCGACGCGGTTCGTCGCACCCGAGGGCCTCGCCGACGCTCCGCACGAGCAGCACAGCGGTCAGCAGCACGGTCAGCAGTTCCTGCAGGGTCAGCACGAGCAGCAGGGCCAGCACCAGCAGGGTCAGCACGACCACGGCTCGCAGCAGCACGGTCAGGCGCAGCAGCCCTACGGACAGCAGCCGCAGGCCCCGCAGCAGCACAATCCGTACCAGCAGTAGTCGGAACGTCGGATGGTCGGCGGGCGAGCCCGACCATCCGACCATCGATCACGGGGCGCGGTAACGTGGCGGTATGGCCGGATCTCGCGGGTGGACCGCCGACATCCTCGGCGGGGGCTTCCAGCAGCGCACGCTGACCCTCGAACCGGACGATGAAGGTGACGTCGTCGCGACCCTCGTCCGCTACCGGATGCCGCCCCTCGAGCAGCTCGGCGAGTTCCTGCTGCCCGACGTCGCGGACGGCATCGATGTCCTGTACGTCCACGGCTGGTCCGACTACTTCTTCCAACGCCATCTCGCGCGATTCTGGGCCAGGCTCGGAGCGCGGTTCTACGCACTCGATCTGCGCAAGTACGGCCGGAGCCTCCGCCCGCACCAGACGCCGGGATACGTCGACGACCTCCGCACCTACGACGAGGACATCGAGGCAGCGCTCTCGGTGATGGGGCATGGCTCCGACGAGCACGCCGCCGGGCGGCGGACCCGGCGCCGACTCGTCCTCCTCGGCCACTCGACCGGCGGGCTCACGCTGAGCCTCTGGACGGCCCGGAACCAGGATCGCGTCGCCGGTCTCGTCCTGAACAGTCCGTGGCTCGAATTCCAGGCGAGGCAACTCGGACGGCTCGCGATCGCCCCGCTCGTCCAAGCCGGATCGCGGATCGACCCGCGTGCGCAGCTCCCCGTCGTCGACCTCGGGTTCTACACCCGCTCCGTGTCGAGCACGATGGACGGGGCCTGGGACTACGACCTCGCCTGGCGGCCGCTCCACGGGTTCCCGCTGCATCCCGGGTGGTTGAACGCGATCCTGCGAGGGCATCGGCTCGTCGACGCGGGCCTGCAGCTGCGCGTGCCGGCCCTCACGCTGCTGTCGGCACGGAGTGTCCTGTTGCCGCGGTGGAACGACGCGATGATGCGGAGTGACACGGCGCTCGACGTCGACGCGGTCGCGGAACGCGCGCTCGACCTGGGCGAGACCGTCACGATCGTGCGGCTCGACGGCGCCTTGCACGACGTCTTCCTGTCCGAGGAGCCCGTCCGACAGCGCGCGTTCGAGCAGATCGTCGCGTGGGGACGCGGCTACCTCACGAAGCCGCCGACCGCCGACCGCTAGCGTTCAGTGGGCGGGAGGTGTCGTCGCGAGCCCATCGGACGGCGGGGATCCGGTCGCCCGGCGGCGAGCCAGTCGGCGTAGCTGTGGTTCGCACCGATCGCGCACCAGCACGGGACACCGACCTCTTGGCCGGCGCGCGAGGTCCGGAAGAGTTCGAGATGCGACCCGTCCGCGGGTCTCTGGTGATCCACTGCTGCACTCCAACCATCGAGCCCGCTCGCGCGGGTGCGGTTCGTCCGGCACCGTGCCGAACGGGAGCCCACCGGATCGGGTGCTCCGGTGAAGAGAGTGGTGCGGGGATCGATCATGACGCGATCGAGGTGATCGACCGCGTCCGACCCGCTAGCGGTAGTTGACGAACTGGAGGTCGATGTCGAGGTCGGCACCCTTCAGCAGCGCCATGGTGGCCTGGAGATCGTCACGGCTCTTCGACGAGACACGGAGCTCGTCGCCCTGGATCTGCGACTTGACCGACTTCGGGCCCTCGTCGCGGATGAGCTTGTTGGCCTTCTTCGCGATCTCCTGGCTGATACCCTCCTTGAGGGTCGCCTCGATCCGGTACTCCTTGCCGCTCGCGAACGGGTCGCCGACCTCGAGGCTCTTGAGCGAGATGCCGCGCTTGATCAGCTTCGACTCGAAGACGTCGAGGATCGCCTTCACGCGCTCCTCGGTGTTCGCCTTCATGAGGATCTTCTCGCCGCTCCAGGCGATCGAGGCACCGACGTTCTTGAAGTCGTACCGCTGCTCGACCTCCTTGTGCGCCTGGTTGAGGGCGTTGTCCGCCTCCATCTTGTCGACCTTGCTCACGACGTCAAACGATGAATCTGCCATGTGGACCATGGTAGCGCCGGTGTCGCTCAGGCAGGTGTGGTTGGGTGGGTGCGATGCGCAGCCCGGTGAAGCAGGACCAGCGGACCATCGTCGGACGACGAGGGGCGCTCGCCGGAGCGACCCTGGTGATCGGTGTGCTCGTGTTGAGCGGTTGTGCTCCCGAGCCGGCCCCCGTCCCGTATGCGGTTCCCGTCGAGCTCCCGCCGAAGAGTGACGCCCCCGACGGCGGTGTCGCGAACGTCGACCTCGCCGATCCCCAGTGGATCACCGAGGTCGCCGAGGCGAGTGACATCCCCGAGCGCGCCCTGCGGTCCTATGCCGGTGCCGCCATCCGCAAGGCCGAGCTGACGCCGGAGTGCGGCATCGGCTGGACGACGATCGCGGCTGTCGGGTTCGCCGAGAGCGACCACGGTCGCCACGACGGCTCGAAGCTCGGCGAGGACGGCGTCGTGACACCGCCGATCTTCGGTGTGCCGCTGAAGGGTGGCGAGACCGAGGAGATCACCGACACCGACCAGGGGGTCATCGACGGCGACCCGGTCCACGACCGTGCCGTCGGCCCGTTCCAGTTCATCCCGCAGTCGTGGGAGAACTGGGGGACCGACGCGAGTGGTGACGGCGTGCTCGACCCGCAGAACCTCGACGACGCGGCGATGGCTGCCGCGAACTACCTCTGCCGGGCGAGCGACTACGACATGCGGACGGAGGACGGCTGGCTGAGTGGGATCCGGGCGTACAACTCGTCACCCGAGTACCTTCGGCGGGTCGCCGCCGCGGCGAACGAGTACGCCGAAGCCGCGCCGTCCGACAAGCGCTGAGCGGCTCGGCGACGGATGCCGATGCTGATTTCGCGTCCGGCGGTCTGACGGCTATATTGGTCAAGCGCTTTCGGTTGGCTGTTCGAAAGTCGGTCGGGCGCGCTTGGCGAGTTACCCTAGCGGCCAAAGGGATCTGACTGTAAATCAGACGGCTCAGCCTTCGGGGGTTCGAATCCCTCACTCGCCACGGACAAATCGCCTCATCCTCCGGATGGGGCGATTTTCGTGCTGGCGAGCCGGGGGGAACCCCGCCGGTCCCTGAGCCTGTCGAAGGGCACACAATGAGCCTTCCACAACCGACCCGACTCGGCATCTGGAATTTCAGTGGTCCATGATGGACTGGAGTCATGACCGAGACCACCACCTCCGCAGTTCGAGCTGGCGACGACTACGCCGCGCGGCTCGCGGAGTTCTCGGACGAGTGGGCGGACCTCCACCGGCAGCAGGCCGTCCTCGACGCACGGAAAGCGCGCCTCCTCGCCCGCTCAGCTGCCTACGCGGACGCTTTCGCCGACGCCACCGTCCCTGCGATCTTCCCGCCGGCCGAGCGCCGGGCGCTGTCTCGTCGGTCGACGTGTGCGGCCCTCGCGATGGCGACCCGGATCCCGGAGCGGACGGTCCAGTGTGCGACCAGCGATGCCGAGCGGCTCGTGAACGAGGCGCCGGCCGTGCTGGCGTCGCTTGAGGCGGGGCGCATCTCGGCGCGGCATGCGCAGGTGATCACTGACCAGCTCTGCGACGTCCCGGCCGCTGGCCGGGCGGTGTTCCTCGAGCAGGTGCTGCCGGTCGCCGAAGGCGCGACCGTCTCGTACCTCCGTCAACGCACCCGCGTCCTGCGCGAGCGCCTCCATCCGGAATCGATCACCGCCCGAGCCGTCCGCTCCGAGGCGGATCGCCGGGTGGAATTCGAGCCCGCAGCGGATGGCATGGCCTGGGTGCATCTCTTCACCACCGCGCCCATCGCCCAGGGCATCATCGAACGGGTTGAAACGGCCGCCGCCGAGTCACGCGAAGCGGGCGACACTCGCACGTGCGCCCAGCTGCAGGCGGACGCCCTCGCGGCCCTCGCCCTCACCGGTGTGACGCCGGAAGATGTCATGTCGAGCCCGGTCCTGCCACACCCGATCGAAGTGCAGCAACACGTCGTCCCCACCGTGCAGATCACCGTCCCGGCGCTCAGCATGGCCGGTGTCTCCGAGGCGCCGGCAACGCTCGACGGGTACGGCCCCATCGACCCGGAGACCGCCGCGCGCATCGCGGTGAACGCCCCCAGCTTCACCCGGATCCTCGTCCAGCCCGAGACCGGCGCGGTCCTCTCCGTCGGCCGGAATCAGTACCGGGTTCCGGCCGACCTGCAACGGGCAGTGCGGTTGCGGGACGGCACCTGTCGAGCACCGGGCTGCGGCAGACGAGCCAGAGCGTGCGACCTCGATCACTCCGTCGCGTGGGAGGACGGCGGCGCGACGGATGTCGGGAATCTCGCGTGCCTGTGTCGACATCATCACCGAATGAAGCATCTGCCCGGGTGGAACCTCGACCACAGACCCGGCGGAGTCCTCGAGTGGACGACACCCGACGGCAAACACCACCGGACCGAACCCGATCCCGCGCCGTTCTGACCCCGCCGACGAAGGCTCCTTCGTGGGCACTTCGACAAGCTCAGTGACCGGGAGAGGCGTGCCCGGAAACGCTCCGGTCCCTGAGCTTGTCGAAGGGCACTCAAGTCGTGCCGCCATAGGGTGGTGGGGTGACCGGACACGAAGAACTCCTCCAGATCGCCACCGACATCGCCGCAGAGGCCGGCGAGCTGATCCTGCGCCGACGCCGCGAGGGCGTCGAGATCGCCGCGAGCAAGTCGTCGGTCGAGGACGTCGTGACCCGAGCCGACCGCGAGTCCGAGCAATTCATCCGCGAGCGCCTCCTCGCCGCACGACCGGACGATGGATTCCTCGGCGAGGAGACCGGCACGGAGGGCGGCGCGACGGGGACCTCCGGCCTCACCTGGGTCGTCGACCCCATCGACGGCACCGTCAACTACCTCTACGACATCCCCGCGTACGCCGTCAGCATCGGGGTCGTCGAGGGCGAACCGGACCCGGCCACCTGGACCGCCCTCGCCGGAGCCGTGGTGAACCCGGTCCTGGGTGAGCACTACACCGCCTCCCGCGGCGGCGGAGCGCGACTGAACGGCCGCGCCCTCGAAGTCAACCGAGGTGTGGCGCCGAACGTGGCGCTGCTCGGCACCGGCTTCTCGTACACCGCCTCGCGGCGCATGGAGCAGGCGGCCGTGCTCGGCGCCCTCCTCGGGACCTTCCGGGACGTCCGTCGTATCGGTTCCGCCGCACTCGACCTCTGCAGTGTCGCTTCCGGCCGCCTCGACGCCTACTACGAGAGCGGGCTGAAGCCGTGGGACCAGGTCGCGGGCGCGCTCATCGCATCCGAGGCGGGCGCGACGGTCTCCGGCTTCGACGGAGCTCCGGCCACCACGCAGCTCATCATGGCCGCCGATGCGCCGCTGCTCGCGGTCCTCGAACGGCTCCTCGTCGAGCAGGGCTTCGCGACGCCGATCGGGTGACGCCCCATGCCCGCCGCCGCCGCTCTCGGTGGCGCTCCGGTGGCGACTCGTTCATAAGAGAACTCTCATATGGCCTCTGATCAGGGCTTTCTCGGATAAAACCGAGCACTGCCATGGCTTTTTCAGCCTCCCATTGCTAGCATTTATGCATTCGTTACCTTCGCGTTCCCCCGCGCGGATGGACGTCGAGACCTTCCTGCAAGCCCATTGAAAGGCCCCCGCCCCCTTGTCACGCCATGCCAGCCCTGAGGACACCCCTGTGCTTCCCGACCCTCAGGACCCGCAGAACACGTCTGTCGAGAACGACGCTGCACCCCTGCAGACGCCGCCGCTCAGCCGCCGTGAACTCCGCGAACGTGAGCGTCAGGCGGCGGCCGCCCTGGAGCACCAGGAGTCCGTGCTGCAGGACCCGACGCACGAGGCCAGCGCCGACCAGGAGGAGACGGCCGCGGCTGTCGACCCGGTCGACCAGATGATCGCCGAGGCGATCGACGCCGTGCACACCACCGACGTCGCCGACATCGCGCCGGTCGAGGCAGAACCGCTCATCACCGAACCGGCCGTGGCTTCAGACTCCACCCCGGCCACCGAGTCCATCACGGTGACGGTCGACGCCTCCACGGTCGACGCCGCCCGTGTGCGCCGCGCAGCTGCACCGAAGCCGGCCCCGAAGCCCCGCGCATCGTCCCGCCCGGCCGCCACACCGGCGTCGCCCCGCCCGACGAGCATCGCGCGCAAGCGTCGCATCACCACCAAGATCTTCGCGGGTGCCGCGATGGGCTTCGTCGCCCTCATGGCCGTGGCCACCTCCGTGCCTGCCAACGCGCTGCTCACCGCTGAAGACGTCGCGACCTCGGTGGCCGAGGCCTCGCAGGCAGAGCTCGGCGACGGCAACGGGCTGAGCAACCAGGCGTCGCAGTCGCTCGACAGCGAGGGTTCGGCCGAGCTGACCTTCACCCGCGACGACTACACGACGAGCACCGTCGAGGAAGCCGCCGCCGCCATGGGCATCCGCCCGGCGAACACCTTCACGAACAACCCGAACGGGACCATCCAGTGGCCGTTCGCGGTCGGTGTCACCATCGGTGACCGCTTCGGTGCCCGCGACTGCGCCGGGTGCTCCAGCGACCACCACGGCCAGGACTTCAACCCCGGCAACGGCGCACCCATCCAGGTCATCGCCGACGGTGTCGTCCGCCACGTCGAAGACGGCGAAGGCTCGCTCGGCGTCAACGTCATCGTCGACCACACCATCAACGGCCGTCTCGTCTCGAGCGTCTACGCGCACATGCAGCATGGTTCGGTCCGAGTGACCGAAGGTCAGGCGATCAAGGTCGGCACGATCCTCGGACTCACCGGTAGCACCGGTATGTCCACCGGCCCGCACCTCCACTTCGAGATCCGACTCGACGGCGTCACCTGGGTCGATCCGCTCGAATGGCTCTACGCGAACGTCAACTGACGCCGCGGAACCTGACGCTTCGACTGCCTCGCCCGACTCCGGGCGGGGCAGTCGTGTTTCGCCCCGGGGACTTCCTCCGGTCACTGAGCTTGTCGAAGTGCCCACGGGGTGCGTCGCCCTTCGACAGGCTTCAGGGACCGGTGTTGGGGCTGAGGGAGCGGGGTCGGGGCCCAGGGACCGCTGCCCGGTCTCCGGGACCGGGTCTTCAAGCGCAGGGACCGGGTACGGAACGACAAAGGCCCGCCCGGCTGACACCGGACGGGCCTTCACTGAGATGCTGGAGGGCTACTGACCCTGCTCTTGGTACTTCGCCTCGGTGGCTGCCTTCTGTGGCTTCCACCACGACTCGTTGTCGCGGTACCAGGCGATCGTGTCGGCAAGGCCGGCCTCGAAGTCACTGAACGCCGGGGCCCAGCCGAGCTCCGTGCGCAGCTTCGACGAGTCGATCGCGTAGCGGAGGTCGTGGCCGGGACGGTCGTTCACGTGGTCGTAGGCGTCCGCCGGCTGACCGAGCTGGGTGAGGATGAGCTCGACGACGTCCTTGTTGTTCTTCTCACCGTCGGCACCGATGAGGTACGTCTCGCCGATGACCCCCTTGTCGAGGATCGTGAGGACGGCGGACGAGTGGTCGTTCGCGTGGATCCAGTCGCGGACGTTCTCGCCCGTGCCGTACAGCTTCGGGCGCTCACCGCCGAGCACGTTCGTGATCTGGCGCGGGATGAACTTCTCCACGTGCTGGTACGGACCGTAGTTGTTGGAGCAGTTCGAGATGGTCGCCTTGACGCCGAAGGAACGCACCCACGCGCGGACGAGGAGGTCGCTGCCGGCCTTCGTCGAGGAGTACGGGCTCGACGGGTTGTACGGCGTCTGCTCGGTGAAGCGCTCCGGGTCGTCGAGTTCGAGGTCGCCGTAGACCTCGTCGGTCGAGATGTGGTGGAACCGCGTGCCGTGCTTGCGAGCCGCCTCGAGCAGCGTGTACGTGCCGATGATGTTCGTGTCGAGGAACGGGCGCGGGTCGTGCAGGGAGTTGTCGTTGTGCGACTCCGCCGCGTAGTGCACGACGGCGTCGTGACGGGCGAAGAGCTCGTCGACGAGCGTCGCGTCCTGGATGTCGCCCACGACCAGCTCGAAACGATCGGCCGGGAGGCCGTCGAGTGAGGCGCGGTTGCCCGCATAGGTCATCTTGTCGAGGACGGTCACCGAGTGATCGGTGTTGTTCAGGACGTAGTGGACGAAGTTCGAGCCGATGAATCCGGCGCCGCCGGTAACGAGAAGTCTGGACACGGTAGACGAGTCTACCCGGCGGTCTCCGGATACCGCGGGGGAATCCGGCTGTCGTTCAGTGACCGGGCAGGATGCGGCGCAGCAGGTTCGTGTTCGCGAGGTCGAGCAGTTCGTCGCCCCTGCCCGACATGACCGTCCGGAGCGCGTACAGGGTGAACCCCTTCATCTGCTCGGCGGTGATCGTCGGCGGGATCGACAGCTCCTGCCTGGCGGTCACGACGTCGACGAGCGCCGGACCGTCGTGGTCGAAGGCCCGACGGATGGCACCCTCCAGCTCGCTCGCCCGCTCGACGCGTTCGCCGTGGATACCCATGCCCTCGGCCACGCGGGCGAAGTCGGGGTTCTCGAGGTCGGTGCCGTAGTTGACGAACCCGGCCGCCTTCATCTCCAGCTCGACGAAGTTGAGCGAGGAGTTGTTGATCACGATGATCTTCACGGGCAGCTTGTTCTGGGTGAGTGAGATGAGCTCGCCGAGCAGCATGGTGAGTCCACCGTCGCCCGCGAGCGCGACGACCTGACGACCCGGGTGGGACGCTTGCGCCCCGAGCCCGTGCGAAACGGCGTTCGCCATGCTGCCGTGGCTGAACGATCCGATGAGTCGACGCCGCCCGTTCATGGTGAGGTAGCGCGACGCCCAGACGACGGGGGAGCCGACGTCGGGGATGAACACGGCGTCGTCCGTCGCCAGCTCGTCGACGACCTTCGCGAGGTACTGCGGGTGGATCGCCTGACCGTCGTGGTCGGCCGTCGCCAGATCGTCGAGCCCCTTCCGCGAACTGCGGTAGTGCTTGAGCGACTCCTCGAGGTGCTTGCGATGGGTCTTGCGCTCGAGCTTCGGCAGCAGCGCGTCGAGGGTGTCGCGGACGGTGCCGACGAGTGGGAGGTCCACCGGGTGCCGCCGGCCGATCTGTTCACCCCGGATGTCGACCTGGATGACGGTCGCGTCCTCGGGGAAGAACTGCGGGTAGGGGAAGTCGGTGCCGAGCATGAGGAGGACGTCGCACGACAGCATCGCGTGGTAGCCGCTGGCGAATCCGAGGAGGCCGGTCATGCCGACGTCGAAGGGGTTGTCGTATTCGACGTGCTCCTTGCCGCGGAGGGCGTGCACGATCGGTGCGGCGAGGGCGTCAGCCGTCTCGATGAGCTGTGCGTGAGCGCCCGCGACGCCCGCACCGGCCAGGATCGTGACACGCTTGCCGGCGTTGAGGATGCGTGCGGCCTCGTCGAGCTCATGCTCCGACGGCAGGATCCGAGGCTGCGTGGCGCGGATGGCGGAGACGTGCTCGCTCACGGCCCGCTGGAGCATGACGTCGCCCGGCACGACCACGACGGCCACGCCGCGGCGCTCCACGGCGGTGCGCATCGCGATCTCGAGCACCCGTGGCAGCTGCTCCGGGACGGACACGAGCTCGACGTAGACGCTGCACTCACGGAAGAGCTCCTGTGGGTGGGTCTCCTGGAAGTAGGTGCTGCCGATCTCCGAGCTCGGGATGTGCGCGGCGATCGCGAGCACCGGCACCCGCGAGCGGTTCGCGTCGAAGAGGCCGTTGATGAGGTGGAGGTTCCCGGGGCCGCAGCTCGCCGCGACGACCGCCAGCTCGCCGGTCAGCTCCGCCTCCGCAGCTGCGGCGAAGGCGGCCGCCTCCTCGTGGCGCACGTGCACCCAGTCGATGCCGCCCGAGGAGCGGAGGGCGTCGGTGAAGCCGTTCAGGGAGTCGCCCGGGAGGCCGTAGACGCGTTGCACACCGCTGGCCTGGAGGGTTGCGACGACGGTTTCAGCGACAGTGGACATGGGTGCTCCTCGCAGCAGACGACTCGGCCCGGGTTCCCCGGCCCCCTCCATGGTCCTCGTCGCGGTTCGGGGCCCGCAAGGGAGCATCGTGGTCTTGCCGACGCCTACCAGGTGCGCTAGCCGTTCTCAACACTCCGACACGAATCCGGCGGAACGACGAACGCCTTGTAACGTGGTCGCTGGAACAGCCTGCCGAGAACGCGGTGGCGCGGCCAACATCGACTGCACCGTGAAGGGGGCGGCCGTGAGCGACTCCCTGCACCGACCGCCGGCACACGCCGGGTCGATCACCGATCCATCGGTGATGTTCACCGAGCACACCGAGACGGTCGTCACCGGTGTCAGCCTGTCGAACGGGCGATACAGCATCGGCGAGCAGCTCGGCTCCGGCGGGTCCGCCAACGTCTACCGGGCTCGCGACGAACTGCTCTCCCGTCCCGTCGCCGTGAAGCTCTTCCGCGACGAGGCCGCGACCGCGAACGACCGACTGCGCCAGGAGCGGGAGATCCGCCTGCTCGGCGAACTCCGTCACCCGGGCCTCGTCGAGCTCTACGACTCCGGTTCCGTCGTCCACCGTGGGGTCGAACACCGGTTCCTCGTCATGGAGTACATCCCGGGTGCCACGCTCACCGACAAGCTGCAGGCCGGCCCGATGCTCCCGCGTGACGCCGCCGCCCTCGGTGCGCAGGTCGCCGACGCGCTGTCCTTCATCCACACGCGATCGATCGTGCACCGCGACATCAAGCCCGACAACATGCTGTTCAGCGACATCGCCGCGTTCGGGCACGCGAACCTCGTGAAGCTGTCCGACTTCGGGATCGCGCACTTCGTGGGTGGGTCGCGACTCACGAACACCGAGGCCATCTCGGGCACCGCGTCCTACCTGTCGCCCGAGCAGGCGCTCGGGGAGACGGTCAGCACCGAGACGGACATCTACTCGCTCGGGCTGGTCCTGCTCGAAGCCATCACGGGGCGTCGGGAGTTCGACGGCGGGGTCGTCGAAGCCGCGGTGGCCCGACTGCACCGCGACCCGGTGATCCCGCCTGAGCTGCCCGCCGCCTGGCACCCGCTGCTCCGGTCGATGACCGCTCGCAAGCCGGAGGACCGCCCGGCCGCCCACGAGGTCGCATCCAGCCTGCGCGAGATCTGGTCGGAATCGCGCGTCCGCCGCGTCCGTCGGGTGCGTGCCCGGCTCGGACTCGTCGTCGACCAGGGCGTCGACCCGCGGATCGCCATGCTCCTCGCCGCCGCCACGGCCGCCGCGGGCCTCGCGATCGGCGTGGCCATCGGCATCTTCGCGTTCTGATCGGCCCATTACCACGTTTCGTCCGGATCCGGGGAAGTCACCCGGCCGGTGTACCGTCTCAACAACGATCGATCCCTTCGAGTGAAAGGGCGCCATGACGCTCTCGACCCCCTATCCGCTCGGCGTCACCCTTCGGGGCGATGGTGCGAACGTCGCCATCTACTCGGAGACCGCCGACGCCGTCACCGTGTGCATCTTCCCCGAGGGCGGGGAGGAGCAGCAGACGCGCCTCGAACAGCGAACCGGCCACGTGTTCCACGGACTGGTCGATGGTCTCGTCCCCGGGACCCGGTACGGCATCCGTGTCGACGGCCCATGGGACCCGGCGAACGGGCTCCGCCACAACCCGGCCAAGGTGCTCCTCGATCCGCACGCGACGGCGATCACCGGGCGCTACGACCTCGGCCAGGCACAGTTCAGCCACCGGCTCGACGCGCCGGAGTCGATGGACGACAGCGACTCCGCCGGCCATGTCGCGCTCGGCGTCGTCACCGACCCGTCCTCGTTCGACTGGGACGCCGACGGCCAGGACGTCGCTCCGCGCATCCCGCTCGCCGAGACGATCGTGTACGAGGTCCATGTGAAGGGCTTCACCAAGCAGCTCGCCGAGGTGCCCGAGGAGATCCGCGGCACCTACGCCGGCCTCGCCCACCCGGCGGCCATCCGCCACCTCACCGACCTCGGTGTGACGGCGGTCGAACTCCTCCCCGTGCACCAGTTCGTGCAGGACAGCCACCTCGAGGAGAAGGGCCTCCGCAACTACTGGGGCTACAACTCCATCGGCTTCTTCGCCCCGCACGGCGAGTACGCGGCCGCGGGAGACGCCGGTGGGCAGGTCGACGAGTTCAAGGCCATGGTCAAGGCGATGCACGCGGCCGGCCTCGAGGTCATCCTCGACGTCGTCTACAACCACACGGCCGAGGGCAACCACATGGGCCCGACCCTGTCGTTCAAGGGCATCGACAACGCGGCCTACTACCGCCTCGTCGACGAGGACCGCGAGCACTACTTCGACACCACGGGCACCGGCAACAGCGTCAACGTCGGCCACCCCGCGGCGCTCGGGCTCATCATGGACTCCCTGCGCTACTGGGTGACCGAGATGCACGTCGACGGCTTCCGCTTCGACCTCGCGACGACGCTCACCCGCCAGGACGGCTCCGCCGAGATCCACAGCGCGTTCCTCTCGCTCATCGAGCAGGACCCGGTGCTCGCACCCATCAAGATGATCGCGGAGCCGTGGGACACCGCCGGCTACCAGGTCGGTGGCTTCCCCGCGAGCTGGTCGGAGTGGAACGGGAAGTTCCGCGACGACGTCCGCGACTTCTGGAACGGCGCCGACAGCGTGCTCGGCACCATGTCGCAGCGCGTCCTCGGCAGCCCGGACGTCTACGAGGCGTCCCGCCGCTCGCCGCTGTCCAGCGTCAACTTCGTCACCGCGCACGACGGCTTCACCCTGGCCGACCTCACGGCGTACTCGAGGAAGCACAACGCGGCGAACGGCGAGGACAACAACGACGGCGAGAGCGACAACCGCTCCAGCAACAACGGCGCGGAGGGCCCGACGGACGACACCGCCGTGAACGCGCGCCGCGACCGCCAGCGGCGCAACTTCCTCGCGACGGTCCTGCTGTCGGCCGGTGTCCCGATGATCCTCGGCGGCGACGAGATCGCCCGTACCCAGGGCGGCAACAACAACGCGTACTGCCAGGACAACGAGGTGTCGTGGTTCGACTGGGAGCACGCCGACCACGACCTCCTGGGGTTCACGAAGCGCCTGATCGCCCTGCGCCTCGCCGAGCCGGCCCTACGACCCGACTGGTTCCGCCAGGGGCCGGGCTCCAAGTCCGACGACCGGGTCTTCATCACCCGGTCCGACGACGAGCCCTTCGCCGACGAGGACTGGGACAACCCCGACGCCCGCTCGATCACCTTCGTGTTCCGTCACGCCGGATCGGCCTCGTTCGCTCTCCTGCTCAACGCGGCCGAGAACGGCGTGGAGTTCAACCTGCCGAAGGCTCCCGGCCTGCCGTGGACGCTCGTCGAGTCGAGTGACCCGGAGCAGATGCTCGCCGAGGGGTCGACGACGGTGATCGTGCAGGGGACCTCCTTCACCCTCCTGCGATCGGGGGTCGCATCATGACCGACGTGTCCGGCGGCGGGCCAGAGCGTTCCGCCGTGCCCGTCTCGACCTACCGCCTCCAGCTGACCGCCGACTTCCGGCTGCAGGACGCCGCGGTGCTCGTCGACTACCTCCAGGCCCTCGGCGCCGACTGGGTCTACCTGTCGCCGATCCTCCGAGCGGAACCCGGATCCACCCACGGCTACGACGTCGTCGACCACACCGAGGTCGACCCGGAACGCGGGGGTACCGACGGGCTCACGGCGCTCGCCGAAGCGGCCCATGCGGCGGGCCTCGGCGTCCTCATCGACACCGTCCCCAACCACATGGGCGTCGCGACGCCGGTGGAGAACGCCTGGTGGTGGGACCTGCTCCAGCACGGTCGCGAGGCAGAGCACGCGGCCGCGTTCGACGTCGACTGGGAGGCCGGCGACGGCCGCGTCCGGGTGCCGATCCTCGGCGACGATGAGGACGGCCGCAGTGCGCTCGACGACCTCCGTGTCGAGGACGGCGAACTGCGCTACTTCGACCACCGACTGCCCATCGCCCCCGGGACGGCCGACGACGACGCGAGCCCGCGCGAGGTGCACGACCGGCAGCACTACGAACTGGTGAACTGGCGTCGGGCGGACAGCGAGCTGAACTACCGACGGTTCTTCGCCGTCAACACGCTCGCCGCCATCCGTGTCGAGGACCCGGCGGTCTTCGACGGCTCGCACGTCGAGATCGGCCGCTGGTTCGACGACGGCCTCGCCGACGGGATCCGCGTGGACCACCCGGACGGGCTCCTCGACCCCGGTGCCTACCTCGAGCGACTGTCCGAGCGCATCGGCGGCGCACCCGTCTGGGTGGAGAAGATCCTCGAGGGCGAAGAGGACCTCCCGGCCGAGTGGGCCACGCTCGGCACCACCGGCTACGACGCCCTGGGCGACATCGACCGGGTGCTCGTCGACCCGACCGGTCTGCCGACGCTCGGTCAGCTCGCGGGGGTCGAGCTGACGCGCGACGCCTGGGACGACCTCGTGCACACCACCAAGCGGGGCATCGCCGACGGAATCCTCGGTTCCGAGGTCCGACGCCTCGCGAGGCTCGTCCCCGAGGTACCGGACGCCGTCGACGCGCTCGCCGAGATCCTGACCGCGTTCCCCGTCTACCGTTCCTACCTGCCGCTCGGCGACGAGTACCTGGAGGCCGCCCTCGACGAGGCCGAGACCCGCCGCCCGGAGCTCGCCGACGCCTTCGCCGCGCTGGCTCCGCGCCTGCGCAACGCGAGCGACCCGCTCGCCGCACGCTTCCAGCAGACCTCGGGCATGGTGATGGCGAAGGGCGTCGAGGACACCGCGTTCTACCGCTACACGGCGCTCACCTCGCTGACCGAGGTCGGCGGAGACCCCGCCGAGACCGACATCAGCGTCGCCGAGTTCCACCACCGACAGGCGCGGCGGCAGGCGGAGTGGCCGTCCTCGATGACGACACTCAGCACGCACGACACGAAGCGCAGCGAGGACGTCCGTGCCCGCATCGACGCGCTGAGTGAGGTCGCGGACCGGTGGGCGGAGCACGCCGTCGCCCTCCACACCTCGAACGGCTTCCCTGACCGGCAGCTCGAGCAGCTGGTCTGGCAGGCGGCCGTCGGTGCGTGGCCGATCGAGCGCGAGCGACTGCACGCCTACGTCGAGAAGGCCGCCCGTGAGGCCGGCGACTCGACCACCTGGACCGCACCGGACGAGACCTTCGAGGCCGCCCTGCATGCGGCGGTCGACGGACTGTACGACAGCCGTCGTGCGAACGCCGCGCTGCTCGACGCCGTCGCGGACGTCGAGGCGGCCGGATGGTCGAACAGTCTGGTCGCCAAGGCGATCCAGCTGACGATGCCGGGCGTGCCGGACGTGTACCAGGGCAGCGAGCTCTGGGATCGATCGCTCGTGGACCCCGACAACCGTCGCCCAGTCGACTACGCCGAGCGTCGCGCGGTGCTCGCCCGTCTCGACGACGGCTGGCTGCCGCCGGTCGACGCCGACGGAGCGGCGAAACTCCTCGTGACCAGTCGCCTGCTGCGCTTGCGACGGGAGCACCCGTCCCGGTTCGCCGAGTACACCCCCATCGGAGCTGACGGGCCGGCCGCCGACCACGTCGTCGCGTTCTCACGTGGTGGCGTGACCACGGTGGCGACCCGGCTCTCGCTCAGGCTCGCGGAGCACGGTGGCTGGAAGTCGACCACGGTCACGCTGCCGGAAGGCCGGCTCGTCGACGTGCTGACCGGCCGTGAGTTGCAGGGCGGCGAGGTCCGTCTCGCGGCGCTGCTGGAGCAGTATCCCGTCGCCGTCCTGACGCGGCCCGACGATGCAGCAGAGACCGCAGGCGAGGAGTGAGTACGATGACGACCAGCACCACGAGTCCGGCTGACGGGTTCCGCGTCTGGGCACCTGCGGCCCAGCGCGTCGACCTCGTCCTGGACGGCGAGCAGCACCCGATGGACCGCGACGTCTCCGACGGGTGGTGGATCGCGCTCGACGGTGCCGAGCCACGTGCGGCGGTCGTCGACAGTGACTACCGTTACCTCGTCGACGGCGAGGGCCCGTTCGCGGATCCCCGCTCGCGTCGGCAGCCGGAGGGCGTCCACGGGCCGTCACGCGTCGTCGCGTCCGACCCCGTGCCGTGCGACGGGACCGGCTGGCGGGGTCGCTCGCTCATCGGTGCCGTGCTCTACGAGCTCCACATCGGCACCTTCACCGAGGCGGCCACCTTCGACGGGGCGATCGAACGCCTCGACGACCTGGTCGAGCTGGGCGTCGACGCCGTCGAGGTCCTGCCGGTCAACGCGTTCAACGGGGTCTGGAACTGGGGCTACGACGGCGTCTTCTGGTCGGCGGTCCACGAGGCCTACGGCGGACCGGACGGCTACCGTCGCTTCGTCGCCGCGTGTCACGAGCGCGGGCTCGCCGTCATCCAGGACGTCGTGTACAACCACCTCGGTCCCTCCGGGAACGTTCTGCCGCGCTTCGGCCCCTACCTCGCGGACGGCGCCGGGAACACCTGGGGCGACGGCCTCAACCTCGACGGGCCGGACTCGGACGAGGTGCGTCGGTACATCATCGACAGCGCGCTGCTGTGGTTCGAGGAGTACGGCGTCGACGGCCTGCGCCTCGACGCCGTGCACGCCCTGCACGACACCCGGGCCATCCATCTCCTCGAGGAACTCGACGCCGCGGTGGATGCGCTCAGCGCCGACCTCGACCGGCCGTTCACGCTGATCGCCGAATCGGATCTGAACGACCCGAAGCTCATCACGCCCCGGGGCCCCGGCGGTGCCGGCGGGTACGGTCTCGACGCGCAGTGGAGCGACGACTTCCACCACGCACTGCACGTGGCGCTCACCGGCGAGGTGACCGGCTACTACGCCGACTTCGCGCCGCTCGGTGCACTCGGGAAGGTCATGGAGGAGGGGTTCTTCCACAACGGCACCTGGTCGAGCTTCCGCAAGCGCCACCACGGCCGCCGCATCGACCTCGAACGGACGCCGAGCTGGCGGCTCGTCGTCTCCGACCAGAACCACGACCAGATCGGGAACCGGGCGACCGGCGACCGGCTGGCCGCGACCCTCGACGACGGCCAGCTCGCCATCGCCGCCGCCGTCACGCTCCTCGGGCCGTTCACCCCGATGCTGTTCATGGGGGAGGAGTGGGCCGCCTCGACGCCCTGGCAGTTCTTCACCTCGCACCCGGAACCCGAGCTCGGTGAGGCGACCGCGAAGGGCCGGATCGCCGAGTTCGCGCGGATGGGGTGGAACGAGGACGACGTGCCGGATCCGCAGGATCCCGAGACCTACCGTCGATCGGTGCTCGACTGGTCGGAGCGCTCCGGCGGACGGCACGCGACGCTGCTGACCTGGTACCGACGGGTGATCGAGCTGCGACGCACGGTCCCGGCGTTCACCGATCCGGCGTTCGCCGACACGACGGCGATCGTCGACGAGGCGACCGGCTCGTTCGTGCTGCGTCGTGGCTCGGCCACCCTGGCGGTCAACTTCGGGACGGAGCCGGTCGAGCTCGCACTGCGGGTCGGCGAACTCCTCGACAGCTTCGGTGAGGTCGTCACGACGGACGGATCACTCCGGCTCGGTCCCCACGCGGTCGCGATCCTCCACCACTGACCTGCCCGCCCTGCCCTTGGGCCAGCGCGGTGCGCTGACGCGAGCGCGGGTCCACGGCGTGAGCGCGCCCCTCCGGAGGGGCGCGCTCACGCGCACGCCCCGCGGCGGGGCCGATTCCGGCGCGCTCACGTCAGCGCACCGCGCCGACGCCGAAACGCTCGCGGTCACGTCGGCGCACCGCGCTGACATCTTGGCCGACAGAGGGTCTCAGGCGACCGGCAGGGTCGAGGGCGTCGTGAACCAGACCGTGGTGTCGCCGTGGATAGTCCTGCCGTCGAAAGGCCCGCTCGCGACGAGCACGGCCGAGTCCGCGAGCGACGAGGGGACGGCGATGTCGTCGGCGCCCGTGTTGGCGACGACCGTCACCGCGCCGTTGGTCAGCGCGAGGATGGTGTCGGGTGCCCCTTCGATCCAGGCGATCGAGCCGAGTCCCAGCGCATGCTCCCGGCGCAGGCGGAGCAGCGTACGGTACAGCTCCAGCGTCGAACCGGGGATGCCGGCCTGTGCGTCGCGCGAGTAGTCGTTCCAGTCGTCGGGCTGCGGCAGCCAGGATGCACCGGTCGTGTTGAAGCCGTATGCGGGGTGCCCGGCCTCCCACGGGATCGGCACGCGGCAACCGTCGCGACCATACCGCTCGTGGTTCGTGCGGAACCACGTCGGGTCCTGACGGGCGTCATCCGGCAGGTCGATGACCTCGGGGAGCCCGAGCTCCTCGCCCTGGTAGAGGTACGCTCCGCCGGGCAGGCTCAGCATGAGGGCGGTCGCCGCCCTGGCCCGCTGCAGCCCGAGTGCCCGATCCGGCTGGCCGGGGGTGTTCGGACCGACGCCGTAGCCCTGGGGGTTCTCCTCCGTGAGCGCGAGACGGGACGCGTGCCGGACGACGTCGTGGTTGGACAGCACCCACGTGCTCGGAGCGCCGACCTGCGCGAACGCCCGCAGCGACTCACCGATGACCGCCTTGAGGTCCGCGGCGTTCCACGGGGTCTCGAGGTACGGGAAGTTGAACGCCTGCTGCATCTCGTCGGGGCGCACCCAGAGGGCCATCTTGTCGAGCGGGTCGACCCAGGCCTCGGCGCAGAGCACACGGTCACCGTCGTACGTCGCGAGGAGCTCGTGCCAGTCGCGGTAGATCTCGTGCACGCCGTCCTGGCCCCAGTACGGCGCGGTCTCCGGCCACGAGGCGGGCCCGGTGCTGATGCCGGGTTCGAGGGCGACGCCCGCCGAGGCGCCACCCATGCTGCCGCCCTCAGCCGGTGGGGTGTAGTCGGGCAGTCCGTCGGCCTTGATCATGCCGTGCGCCACGTCCACACGGAACCCGTCGACGCCGCGGTCGAGCCAGAACCGGAGGATGTCGCGAAACTGCTCGCGGACCCACGGGTTCGTCCAGTCGAAGTCGGGCTGCGAGGAGTCGAAGATGTGCAGGTACCACTGGCCAGGCGTGCCGTCGGCCTCGGTGACGCGCGTCCAGGCCGGGCCGCCGAAGACGGACTCCCAGTTGTTGGGGGCGATCTCGCCGTGCTCGCCCTTGCCGTCGCGGAACATGTACCGGGCGCGCTCCGCCGAGCCGGGTCCGGCCGCGAGGGCCTCCTGGAACCAGCGGTGGGCGCTCGAGGAGTGGTTGGGGACGAGGTCGACGATGACGCGGATGCCGGCGGCGTGCGCAGCGGCGGTCATCGCGTCGAAGTCGGCGAGCGTCCCGAAGATGGGGTCGACGTCGCAGTAGTCGGCGACGTCGTAGCCGGCGTCCTTCTGCGGGCTCGTCATGAAGGGAGACAGCCAGATGGCGTCGACGCCGAGCTCCTGCAGCGCGCCGAGGCGGGAGGTGATCCCGGGCAGGTCGCCGAGGCCGTCGCCGTTCGCGTCCGCGAAGGATCGCGGGTAGATCTGGTAGATGACGGCGGAGCGCCACCACTCCGAACCGGGGGTGGAGCCTCCTGCGGGGGAGGCATGCTGAGCTGCGGTCGCCGACGTGGTCGGGAGGGCGGAGTCCATGTCGCTACCCTAGGCCATTTGCGGAGCCTGTCGCCGCTCGTGGATTGGCCGGCGCGGTGTCGCCACGGCGGGTGCGCGACGGTCGATTCGGACCGGATTCCCGGCCATCGACCCGCCCGCCCTGCTTAGAGTGGGGACATGACGACGGAATCGGACGGCTCGGCCCGCAGCACGGCGAAGCGCGTCGCCGCGCAGGCGGGAGGCATCGCCGGATCAGCGGCCCGGACGACGCGTGGCATCATCCGTCGGAATCCGACCGCGAACCGGGTGTACCGGGCGGGTGTCGGAGTCGTCGGTGGTGGCACCGTGGCGCTCGGCGTGGCCCTGATCCCGCTCCCCGGACCGGGTGCTCTCATCGCCGTCGGCGGGCTCGCCGTCCTCGCGTCGGAGTTCGAGGGAGCGAAGCAGGCCAGCACGAAGGCGAACGCCGCTGCCAAGAAGGGCGTCGCCGTCGCGAAGGACCTTCGGGCGAAGCGCCAGGCCAAGAAGGCTGCGAAGGCTGCCCGGGAGCACTGAACCTGCGGCGTGCCGCTGACCCGGCTCGCGTGGGCGAACCGCGCCGGCACCAGTGCCCGGCTACGGTGGACCGGTGGGAACATCGGCGAAGGGGAGTGGTGCCCGCCGGCCCGCACGACGGAAGACGGCCGTGCCAGGACGACGCACGGCCGGCGCAGCTCGCTCGACCCAAAAGCCGCGCCCCCGACCGGCCGGTGCGCGCAGCGGCTCCCGGCGACCGACCGCAGCCGCACGCCGGAACCGTCGATCGGGCGTCCGCGTGGGATGGCTCGTCGCCGGCGGGGCGGGAGCGATCGTCGGCCTCGCCGTCGTGATCGCCGCCGTCGTCTGGGGGCCGGAACTCGTCAATCGAGCTGAAGCGCGGGACTCGATCCTCGGAACCGCGCCCCACGCGGCCGTCGAGGGCCCCGGCATCCCGGCAGCGGGCTCGGCCGGAACGGCTCCGGCGGCCGTCACCGACCGGGTGGACCGTGCTTGGTCGGCGGCCACGGCGCTCCGCCTCGGCATCCCCGAGCGGGCGATGGTCGCCTACGCCGGTGCGGCGCTCGCCGTCGCGGAGACGCAGCCGGGCTGCGGGATCGCCTGGAACACGCTGGCCGCGCTCGGCAGTGTCGAGTCCGGCCACGGCACGATCTTCGGCGGTGCGCTCGACGATGCCGGTCGGGCCGTTCCGCCCATCGTCGGCCCGGCGCTCACCGGCACCGAGTTCGACGCCGTCACCGACACGGACCGCGGCGCCTTCGACGGCGACGCCAGATGGGATCGCGCGGTGGGCCCGATGCAGTTCATCCCGTCCACCTGGCAGCGGTGGGGAGCGGACGGGAACGGCGACGGCGTCGCGGACCCACAGCAGATCGACGACGCGGCGCTCGCCGCAGCGCACTACCTGTGTCACGGCGGCCGGGACCTCCGCATCGAAGCCGATTGGGTCGCGGCGATCGGCTCGTACAACGGGGCCGCGTCGTACCTGCAGAAGGTCGTCCACGCCGCGGACACCTTCGCCGCGAACTGATCCCGATCCGGTGTACGAAGCACCCCTCGCGGGATGCTAGTCTCTACTGGTGCCATTTCCGCGTGAGCGGTTTGGTTCGCGCTCCGATAGCTCAGTGGTAGAGCACTTCCTTGGTAAGGAAGAGGTCGCGGGTTCAAGTCCCGCTCGGGGCTCGTTCTCTCCGTCACTGCTCTCGCCGGCATACGGAGAGACGTGGCAGGGTAGCTCAGTTGGTGAGAGCGCACGACTCATAATCGTGAGGTCGAGAGTTCGAATCTCTCTCCTGCTACAGCAAGGCCCGGGAGACCGGGCCTGTTGCGTTTCCGGGCGATTGTGTTCCTTCGCACTGCCGGGCACAGCGCCTTCACCCGTGTCAGGCGCCCTTGGGCTCGGGCCCCCGGCCCGCACGGAGCAGGACGCCGACGAGCATCGCGGTGCCGATCAGGAGACTCGCGCCGGTCAGCACCACACCGACACCGACGACCGAGGTCCCCGGACCGTCGTAGCCCTCGAGCACCGCCGTGCCGGGGTCGTCCGCTCGATAGATCACCGTGACGACGTCGCCGACGGCGGGTTTGCCGTCGAGGGGCCAGTCCGCCCAGACTCGCTGTGGCGAACCGTCGGGTGCCAGATAGTCGGTCCTGAACCGGTGGTGAGATGCCTTCCGGCCGTCGTCGACCTCGGTGACCGTCCCACTCGTCCGCTCCCCGTTCTGCAACAGGTCGCTGTCGGCAGCCATCATGAAGGAGCCGACGACCACGGCCACCGGACCGGCCAACAGCATCAGGACGATCGCCGCCGTCTGGAACACCCTGCTGTGCAGGAAGCCCCGTGTGTCGCCCGCCGCGCGCTTGCTCGCCATCACCAGTGCGCCACCGTCCCGATTCGAAGCTCCTGCATCAGCGGTTCCCGGTGAGGGAAAGACTCAGCATGATGATGGCGGGCGCGATCAGGCCGATCGCGACGCCACCGGCCGCCGCCCAGAGCCCGATGCTGACATGGGGGCTCATGCGAGGACGCAGACCGAGTTCTTCGCCGATCTCCTTGATACGCGCGCGTTCGTTCTCGGGGCTGAACGCGATCTCGAACCCGCCGGGAGAGGTCCCGAGCATGATGACCCTGCCGTACCGGACACGGCCGGACTGCCAGGAGAACGACCAGGAGAGGCGCGGCTCGAAGCCGGAGACCCCAGCCGACCAGCTCATCCGCTTGACCGTGTCGGTGATGCTGAACCGCCGCCGTCGCTCATCGACCCGCACGGTGTAGGTGATGCTGTCGGACACCTCGTTCAGCTGGAGGACGTTCCACCAGCGGGCGTCCGCCAGGTCGTATCCGACCTGGAACCCGTCGGGGAGGCTGGTGACGGTGAATGGGGTGTTCTGCAGCTCGGCGTCCACGGCCCACTGATAGTCCTGTAGCACGCCCGTCGGCGCAACGTCGGTTCCACTCACGGACTCAGTATGGCAACGCGGCGAGAGTGCGCGACCACCGTCGGATGGGCAGTGCTCCCCATCGCACACTGACCTCGAACTGCTATCGCTCCCAGATGCGACGGTAGCCGGGCATGAAGGCGATCATCGCCGCGAGCAGGGTGCCGAGGTTGAGCAGTGGCAGAGCTGGACCGATGGTCCAGGGCGAGTCGGCGTAGACCCCCATCAGCATGACCATCCAGGCGCCGATGTTGCCGAGGATGAGCACGATGATGAAGGTCACCGCGGTCGCTCCCGCTCGCGACGAAACCCGCTTGCCCGCGAGGGTCGGCGCGGTGCAGATCGTGCCGACGATCACGACAATGAGTATCAGGAACGCACTCGCGAACAGGATCGAGGCGGCCTCCGGGTCGCCGTCGTCGTCGCGATCGGCGAATCCCGCAAGGAAGAAGAACAGGTTGAAGGACTCAGGGTCCTCATCCGTCTTCGTCTGGCTCGCGTAGGGGACGAACAGCGAGAGGATGAGGGCGATCTCGAGCAGCAGCATCGGGACCGAGATCAGGATCGACTCGATGCCCGCCACGCGCTCCTCGAGCCGGGTGCGCGCCGCCTGGGCGGCGACCGACTCGGTTGCGGTCGCTGGTCCCTGCTTCGCTGGTTCCCTCATCGTTGATCCCCCGATCGGGAGCCGGGCTCGAACAGGCCCGGCTCGGTTGCCATGACGACGGAGCCCGGCTCGCATCCCGGGCCTCCGACATCGACATGGTAGCCGCGATGGAACGCTACGGCCGCGCGAGGATCAGGGTGATGAGCGCGGCGTCGGACGGAACCGTGGGGTCGAGACCGGTGAGCTCGGTGAACCGCTGCAGGCGTTTCAGGAGGGTGTTGCGATGGACGAAGAGTCGGGAAGCCGTGTCGCCGATCGATCCGGAAGACTGGTAGGCACGAACCGTGTCGACGATGGCACTCCGTTTCCCCGCCGAGAGTGCGTCGAGTCGGCTCGTGAGTTCACGACGAGCGATCGGCCAGGCCTCGCCGAGGCCCTCCTCGACGAGCATCGGCCAGTGGGTGAGCAGCGTCGCGGCGTTCTGCGGCTCCGTCACCTCGTCGGCCAGACGGCGGGCGATCTGCCAGCCGACGCCGAGGCCCGCCAGTCCGTCGATGGTGGGCGACAGGCCCGCCGGCGCGGATTGTAGCCGGGCCTCGGGCGGCGTCCGCGGCCCGGATCGCTCGACGATGAGGAACTGCGTGCCGTCGATCACGTGCAGGTCGGCACCTGCCACGTGTTCCTTCGCCCAGCGTCGGAAGGCGTCCGCGAAGCGCGGGGCGGCCACGAGGACCCGATACCGGCCGAGGACCGGCAGGCCGAGCGCCGACGCCAGGTGTGCGAGCTGCGTCGGGTCGCTCGTCTCGCCGACGAGGAGGCGCCGGAGCAATGAGGCCCGTTCGAGCTCCAACTGCCGGTTCATCGACACGAGCTCGTCGATGTAGGCGGCCTGGATGTGGCTGGTGTGGACCTCGACCGCCTCCCAGACCGTGGCCACCTCCTCGGAAAGCGCGAGGACCTCGTCCGCATCCGCCTCGTCGCGGAGCACCTCCCAGAGGAACCGGAAGTCCATCCGGACTGCCCGCAGGAGCGAGTCCAGTGCGAGGCCCTGTTGTGCGCGATGCCTCCCGACCCGCTCGGAGACAGCGCTCAGCGTGCCGCGGACGTCGTCACCCGCGAGCATCCGCATGAGGAGGTCCAGGACCTCGCGGGCGGTGCGGGAGAGCTCGTCGTCCGTCACCGTCGCCACTGCGTACCCAGGGAGTCGGCGCACCTCTTGCGCGTACTCCTCGGCGATCTTGGACAGGCGGCCGCGGCATCGGTCGGCGACGTCGCGGAGCGCTGTGGTGTGCATATGCACACATTAGAGGGCCCAAGACGATGCAGGGTGGCATTGCGACCGGGCGAGCGCCTTCGGAGTATTGAAGCGCAGGTCCCCATCCCGACTTCCGGAGGCACTCATGACGCAACGCTCATCCCCGCGCTCCACCGCTCCCGTCCACGTCAGCTCGAAGGACGCGCGGCGCATCGCCGGGGCTGCGTTCGTCGGCACGGCGCTCGAGTGGTACGACTACTTCCTCTTCGGCACTGCAGCAGCCCTCGTCTTCAACCGCCTGTTCTTCACGGACCTCGACGCGACCGCAGCGACGCTCGCCGCGTTCGCCACCTTCGGCGTCGGATTCGCAGCACGTCCCATCGGTGCGTTCGTGTTCGGGATCATCGGCGACCGGTTCGGCCGTCGCCCGGCGCTGCTGGTGACGATCGTCATGATCGGCGTCGCGACCGGCCTCATCGGTGTACTCCCCGACTACCTCGCCGTCGGAGTGGCGGCGCCCGTCATGCTCGCGATCCTCCGGCTCGTGCAGGGTCTGGCCGTCGGCGGGGAGTGGGGCGGCGCGGTCACCATCGCCGTGGAACACGCGCCCATCGAGAAGCGTGCACGGTACGCGGCACTCGTGCAGATCGGTTCGCCAGTGGGAACCCTGCTCTCCTCCAGTGCCTTCGCGCTCGTCCTCCTCCTGCCGGCCGAGGCGTTCGACGCCTGGGGATGGCGCCTGCCGTTCCTCGGCGCGTTCCCGTTGCTCGCCGTAGCCCTCTACATCCGGTTCAAGGTCGAGGAGTCGCCGGTCTTCACGCAGCTCGTCCAACAGGAGGAGCGGGTCAAGGTCCCCGCGTTGCAGGTGTTCACGAAGGCCTGGGGTCGCCTGCTCGTCGCCATCGCGGCCGCCCTCCTCGGCGTCGGCGGGTTCTATCTGATGACCACCTTCGTCGTCAGCTACGGCTCGAACACCCTCGGCGTGGACCGCGGGGTGATGGTCAATGCGACGCTCGTCGCCGCCGTGCTGCAGATCCCGATGACGATCTTCTCGGGGCGGCTCGCCGAACGGTTCGGTCCCGGGCGCATGACCCTGTTCGGTGCGCTCCTCACCGCCGCGGCCGCCTTCCCGCTCTTCTGGCTCATCGACACGCAGAACGCGATCGGCATAATCGCCGCAGTGAGTATCGGTATCCTCCTGATCACCCTCGCGTACGCCGTCACCGGCGCTTTGCTCACCGATCTGTTCCCGCCGCACCTCCGGTACAGCGGTGTCGCGCTGGGCTACAACCTCGCCGGCGCCATCAGTGGTTTTCTGCCGCTCATCGCCACCGCGTTCCTCGCGTCCAGCGGCAACCAGTCCTGGTCCGCTGCGCTCCTGCTCGTCGCCGTATCCCTCATCACCGCGGTCGGCGGTCTCATCGGAGAGCGTCTCCGGATCCGAGACGCCGTCGTCACCGCCGACACCGAAAGGTCACCCGCATGACACTCGACAACGCCACCCGTGAACGCATCCTCGCCGAGGTGGATGCCGGGTTCGACGCACAGCTCGCCTTCACGCAGGAACTCGTCCGCCACCCCTCGCTCCGAACGGAGGAGAGCAGCGCGCAGGACCTCATGTTCGCGGCGATGCAGGATCGCGGCCTCGAGATGGACCGTTGGGAGCTGGACGTCGACGACATCGCGTCGCATGAGGGCGCTGGCATCATCGACGTCTCCTACGACGACGTGGACAACGTCGTCGGCACCTACCACCCCGCGTTGGAAGCCGGCCGCTCCCTCATCCTGAACGGTCACATCGACGTCGTCCCCACGGGTCCGGAGAGCGAGTGGGCGACGTCCCCGTGGGACTCGCGGATCGACGGGGACTGGCTGACCGGGCGGGGGAGCGGGGATATGAAGGCCGGTCTCGTCGCCAACCTGTTCGCTTTCGACGCCATCCGTCGGGCGGGGCTCAGCCCAGCCGGCCGCATCCACTTCCAGTCCGTCGTGGAGGAGGAGTGCACCGGGAACGGGTCGCTGGCCGCACTGCAGCGCGGGTACACGGCTGAGGCCGTCGTCATCCCCGAGCCCGAGGAGGACATGCTCGTCCGCGCCAACGTCGGCGTCATCTGGTTCCGGCTCCGAGTGTCTGGCAAACCCACCCACCCTCGCGAGATGTCCTCCGGCTTCAACGCCATCGACGCCGCTCACCACGTCGTGGGTCGGCTGCGGGAGCTCGAGGACCGGTGGAATGCGCAGAAGGACTCGCACCGGTACTTCGAGGATCTCGAACACCCCATCAACTTCAACCTCGGCAAGATCGCCGGTGGAGACTGGGCATCCAGTGTCCCCGCCTGGTGCGAGGTCGACTTGCGCGTGGCACTGTACCCGGGGGTGACCGCCGAAGACGCGTGGACGGAGATCACCGACCACCTGGCCACGGTCGTCGACGACGAGCATGGGCACCCGATCACCGCCAGGACCACCCGCAACGGCTTCTTCGCCGAGGGGTACGTCCTCGACGAGGGCAGCGACGCCGAGAACGTCCTCCGGAGCACGCACCGCGAGGTGTTCGGCGACGAGTTGCGCACCTTCACGACCCCCGGCTACCTGGACGGCCGGGTCTTCACCCAGTACGGGGGGATCCCCGCGCTGGTGTACGGCCCGATCTCGGAGGCGATCCACGGGTACGACGAACGCGTGAGCATCGAGTCGGTCCGCCGCATCACCAAGTCCATCGCGCTGTTCATCGCCGAGTGGTGCGGGATCACGGAGGCGCGGGCCGAGTCCGATCCCGGACGTTCGCACTCCTCGTGACGGAACCCGAACGTCGGTCCTGAGCGCCGCCCGCATCAGCTGCGCGGGCGGCGCTCAGGCGGCATCAAGGTCTGGGAGTCGATCCTCGCGCAGCGCGGGGCAGTGCTCCGGCGTCGGGTGGAGGGTGATGTCGATGACCGTTTCCAAGCGGGCGCGCGCTGCTTCGAGGTCGGCCATCTGCGCGGTGATGCGGTCGCGTTCGGTCTGGAGCAGCGCGAGCGACTCAGCCGTCGCGACGCCCGCATCGACGCAGGGGAGCAGCTGGACGATCGTGCGGCTCGGCAGCCCGGCGGCGAAGAGCTGCTGCACGAGCTCGACGCGTTCCACCGCCGCTTGTTCATAGGTCCGCTGGCCACTCGTCGTGCGGGTGGCGGTGAGCAGCCCCTGCTCCTCGTAGTAGCGGAGCGAGCGGACGCTCACCCCGGTCCGAGCCGCGAGATCTCCGATGCGCATCGAGCTTCCGTTCCTGGCTTGCACCTGACATTGATGTGAGGTCTTAGCCTAACCAGGCTGCTGCGGGATCGCCCCGCACGCGAAAGGGAATCATGGACATCGCAGGATCCGTCGCACTCGTCACCGGCTCGAACCGGGGCATCGGACGCAGGTTCGTCGTGCAGTTGCTCGAGCGCGGGGCCTCGAAGGTGTACGCGACCGCGCGGCGCCCGGAACTCGTCGACATCCCGGGCGTGGAGGTGCTGCAGCTCGACATCACCGATCAGGCGTCCGTCGCTGCGGCGGCCGAGATCGCGACCGACGTCACGTTGCTCGTCAACAACGCCGGGATCGCGACGCAGGGCTCGATGCTGACCGGCGACCTCGCGGACGCCCGGCGGGAGATGGACACGCACTACTGGGGCAACCTCGCCATGGTGCGTGCGTTCGCGCCGGTGATCGAGGCGAACGGTGGAGGGACGATCGTCAACGTGCTCTCCGCCCTGAGCTGGTTCGCCCACCCCGGCTCCGGCGGATACGCCGCGGCCAAGGCGGCGGAGTGGAACATGACGAACGCGGTCCGTCTGGAGCTCGCGCCGAAGGGTGTCACGGTGCAGGGGCTCCACCTCGGGGCCGCCGACACCGACATCATGGCCGGCTACGACGGCCCGATGGTCGACCCGGCGGACGTCGCACGGGCCAGCCTCGACGGCGTCACGTCCGGCGCTTCCGAGGTCGTCGTCGATGAGTGGAGTGCCATGGTCAAGGCCTCGCTCGCTCACGGCCCGGACGCGTTCTACGCGCAGTTCGCCTGAGCATCGAGGCCGCACGCCGTACTCCGGGCGTGGACGGTGCAGAATGGAGGAAGCCCCCGAACAGTTACGGTCTGCTCGGGGGCTTCCTCGTGCCGGCGTGGACTACCGCGCGGCGGCGACGAGGTCGGCGATGCGCTGGCCTCGGGCGTTCGCCTCGGCAACGAGGGTCTTCACCTGGTCTTCGGTCAGGCCGGTGACCTGGCCGTAGGCCTTCGTGTTGGCGGCGATGGAGAACCCCTGCGAGCCGCCGGGTGAGGTGTACATCGTTCCGAACGTCTCGGTGACGAGCGCGATGGTGCCGGCCGGCACGCTGATGATCTTGGGCATGTCTGACTCCTTGAGCGGGTGTCCCGGGTCGTCGCCGTCCAGGCGAGCGTTGATGAACGGATACGGATCCGTGGTGACGCCGAGGTCGGCGTTGTTCCACGTGCCGTCCGCGGTGAAGGTGATGGTGAGATGCAGATGGGCTCCGCGTGAAGCGGATCCGGTGTTCCCGACGACACCGACGGGTTCACCGCGGGCGATCGCCATGCCGACCTGATGAGGTGAGGCGCCCGCCAGGTGCGAGTAGCCCGAGTACATGCCGTCGGGGTGGGCGATGACGAGGACGTTGCCGAGCGCGTCGCTCCAGCGGTTGGCGGAGACGATGCCGGCTGCGACCGCCGGGATCGCGGCCCCGGCGCCCGGTTGGTAGTCCAGCCCGCGGTGCGGTTGGGTCCGCCCGCCGGCCATCGATCCCCAGCCGTCGGCCAGATCCATCTGCGGGAACGGGTGTTGATAGCGGAGGACCATGTGGCTCCTTTCGTGGCGCGGAGGGTGGGCCCCCGAGCAGTTACGGTCTGCTCGGAGGCCCTCCTCCGTTGCCGGTCAGTGGTGACTCGCGGTCACCGCTGCGCTACGCCTGGTTCGACGTGAGCTCCCGGATGGTGGTGTAGAACTGGTCGCCCGTGAGGTTCACGTACGGCCCGTAGGTCGGCACCAGCGCGTCGTAGACGACGGGTGCTGCGATGTAGCGGACGTAGCCGGGGCCGACGAGCGCGATGGCGCCGAAGGTCTGCTTGCCCTGCCAGACGTAGCCGGACTGTCCCTGACGGATGATCTTCACGAGTTGTTCTCCTGTGTTTGTGGATGGGTTCGCGGAGCCGAAGTAGCTCCACGGGTTCTGGCGGCTGCCAGAGGGGTCGAGCAGGTGACGGTGGAGGTGCTGATCCACCGGTCCGGTGTCGCCCGAGTAGGCGATGATGTCGCCCTGGTTGAAATGCTGACCGTTGCTCCCGACGTACCGGTCGAGGTGCGAGAACACATCGGCCCATCCGGGGTTCTGGTCGTGGTTGAAGCGGCACGAGTTGCCTGCTGATCCGTCGTTCGGAACCCAGTTCATGGTTCCGGGCGTCGGTGCGAGCACCGGGGTGCCCACGTCGGCGACGAGGTCGACCCCACCGCGGCCGCTCCGGTCGAGGTGGTGCTGCCAGGACACGTAGGGATCGCGGTTGTCGTCCGCGATCACCGTGGACGGGCCGTTCAGCACGTAGTTGTTGAGCGCCACTCTGCCTCCAATCTGTTGTTTCGTGGAGGAAGTGTCCTCCGACATTCGAACGTGTGTTCGAGAGAGACTCTATGACCATCTCGTCGTCTTGTCCAGTTCATTTTGCCGATTCATCATGAAATTCTTTCTTCAGTGGCAGATTTGACACCTGAATCGAGTCGCGCATGGCGCGGTGTCGATCCCGCTCTCAGTCTCGTCAGGAAGCCGTTCACGCCGGGGATCGCCATGATCCGGGCCAGTGCTGCGGCGATCGCGGCCGTCGTGGCCACTGCTGCCGCCGCCCAGGCGTAGACGTCGTCCGGGAGGAGTTCCCGGATCGCCTCCAGGAGCTGTGGCGCGATGATGCTCGCGGTGGTGATGCAGGCCACTGAACTCAGGATCACGGCCGCGGTCGTCTGGATCACCGTGCGGATGATCCGCTGTGCCGGAAACGGGACGGGTGGTGGAGTCGGTGATGTGGGTGGTTGGTCCGGAGTGGTCCGGCGTTCGGTCATGGTGCCTCCTCAGGCGTCGTGAGTGGTGATGGACAACCCGGATGGTTTCCAGAAGTTGTCTCATCTGGCATCATTCGGGTCGGAGATGACACTATAGAGCGCATAGGACAGGTTTTCTGCCGCTCACGACAGGGTTTCTGGCTACGATCGAAGCGTGAACGCAGCAGAGGCGATGGTCAATCAGGCGTTGGCGGACGAACTCGTCGCCGCCTACAAGCGGCGGCGCATGAATCAGCGCGCTCTGGCCGAGGCGACGGGGATGAGCCCGACGACGCTGCAACGTGTCCTCGCCGGTCGCAGCGAGATCAGCGGCCCGACCTTCGTCACCCTCTGCGCGGCGACCGGCGCCGATCCGGTGCGTCTCCTGGCCGACGCGCTGCAAGCGGTCGGGGGGATGAGTCGGATCGAGGCCGAACTGCAGGCGAGCGACGACGAGCGCGTGGCTCCCGTGTCGGACACCACTGCTACGAATGACGAGCTGGATCGCAGACGCCGGCAGCGGGAAGCTGCGTCGTGGACGACGGAGCAGTTGGAGGGGGAACGTGGGGCGGCAATCACCGATGGAGAACTGGAGCAACCCGAGCCGGAAGCCCCGTGAGCGTGGGCGCGCCTACGACCCGTATGCGCATGCGGAGGAGCTCGGTCTCGCCGTGATCTTCCGGCCGCTGCGGGTGTCCCACGAGCGCTGGCTGCCGTCCGCGCACACGATCGTCATCCAGGAGTCGCTCCGGTCCGTCCACCGGCGGAACGCCCTCGCCCATGGCATCGCACACTGCGTGCTCGGCCACGAGGACGACCGACCGAAGCACGAGGTGCAGGCCGACCGCTTCGCCGCGTCGAACCTCATCGACCTCGACGAGTTCCGGGCCATCGCGCGTTGGGCTCCGGACCTCGAGCATCTCGTCGCGGAACTCGGCGTCACGAAGCGCTTGGCGCGGGCATTCGTCGCGCAGCATACGGATCTGTCCCAGCACGCCGATCTCGTGTAGCGGCGCGCGCATACTGGGACCATGACCGACGAAGCCGCACCGGACCCGCAGCCTGAGGCGGCCGTGGGCGACGACGTCCTGGAGTCGACGATGCTCGACCTGCTGGGGAAGCGGGCCGCGACCTCGTCCATCTGTCCGTCCGACGTGGCCCGAGCCGTCGGTGGCGACGACTGGCGAGCGCTGATGGACGACACCCGCCGGGTCGCCTGGCGCTTGGTCGACGAGGGCCGGGTGCGGATCACGCAGGGTGACGAGGCGGTCGACCGCGCGACGGTCCGCGGCCCCATCCGGATCCGATGGGCCAAGGACGCCGACGCTGAGGAGTGCGCTCCCTGTCGTACTGAGACCGGAGGAGCGCGGTCCGACGCCGGTTAGGCTGGAGACATGACCATCGCCCTCATCCGTCACGGACAGACCGCCTGGAACTTCGAACGACGGCTGCAGGGCACGACGGACATCCCCCTGAACGACACCGGGCGGGAGCAGGCGGCCACGGTCGCCCCTCGACTCAGCGGCACCTGGGACGTCGTCGTCAGCTCCCCACTCGGGCGCGCACGCGAGACCGCGCAGATCATCGCGGACGCGCTGGGTCTCGAGCTCGGACCCACCTACCCGGACGTGGTCGAGCGCCACTACGGCGACGCCGAGGGCGCGACGGCGCAGATGGTCCTCGAGAACTGGCCCGACCACCAGTACCCGAACCTCGAGACCGAGGAGTCGGTCATCGAGCGCGGACTGCGTGGCATCGACGCCATCGCACGCGACTTCCCCGGGCAGAACGTCCTCGTCGTGAGCCACGGCACGCTCATCCGACTCACCCTCAGCCACCTCTCCGGCACGACGGTCCCACCGCTGGAGAACTGCTCCGTGTCGGTCATCGGGGCGACCGACACCGGTTGGTCACTCCTGGACGCCGGTACCGCTCGCACGACGCCCTCGCTCGAGACGGCGCTGTCCGGCTCCAGCGCGCAGTGAGCGGGAACGACTCGACCGGCCGTCCGGTCCGCTCCCCGTCGGGCATCGCCTGGCTCATCGGCATCGGACTGACCGCCGGGTTCCTCTCCGGGCTGTTCGGTGTCGGCGGCGGCATCCTCATCGTCCCCGCCGTCGTCTTCCTGCTCGGCTTCGGCCAGCGGCTCGCGGCGGGGACCTCACTCGCGGCGATCGTCCCGACCTCGCTCGTGGGCGTCGTGTCGTACGCGGTGAACGGGACCGTCGACTGGGTGGCGGCGATCCTCCTGGCGATCGGTGCGATCGGCGGGGCGCAACTCGGCAGCTACCTCCTCTCCAAGCTCCCCAAGAGGGCGCTGCAGTGGGGCTTCATCGGCTTCCTGCTCGTCGTGGTGGTCTCGCTGTTCCTGATCGTCCCGTCCCGCACGGCCGAGATCGATCTGCACGTCGGATCGATCATCGGCCTCATCGTGCTCGGCTTCCTGACCGGCGTCCTGTCGGGGCTGCTCGGCATCGGCGGCGGGGTCGTCGTCGTGCCGATGCTCATCCTCCTGTTCGGCGCGAGCGACCTCATCGCCAAGGGCACCTCGCTGCTCATGATGGTGCCGACCGCGATCTCCGGCACCATCGGCAACGTCCGGCGAGGCAACGTCGACCTCACGGCCGCAGCCATCATCGGCATCGCCGCGTGCACGACCACCGCCCTCGGCGCCATCGTCGCGTCGGTCGTCCCGCCGTTCGTCGGCAACCTGCTCTTCGCGGCGTTCCTCGTGGTCATCGCCATCCGCATGGTGTTCCAGGCGCTCAAACGCTCCTGACCGGCTGCCGGTCCGTCCGTGCCCGGCCTCCCGGCCGGGGCAGCGGGTAGGCTGGAGGGCGTGTCAGTGAACCCAGAGCTCGCCGGTCGGGTCTTCCCGCCCGTCGCCCCGTACCTGGTCGGACGCGAGAAGATCCGCGAGTTCTCGCGGGCCGTCTTCGCGACGAACCCGATCAACCTCGACCCGGAGGCGGCCCGCGCCGCAGGATACGCCGACGTCGTGGCGCCGCCCACCTTCGCCGTCGTCGTCCAGGAGCACACGCTCCAGCAACTGCTCGCCGCACCCGACGCGGGTATCGACTTCAGCCGGGTGGTCCACGGCGACCAGCGCTTCGTGCACCACCGTCCGATCGTCGCCGGCGACGAGCTCACCGCGCAGCTGACCGTCACCGCGGTGAAGTCCCTGGGCGGCCACTCGATGGTGACGTGCGACTCGGTCATGACCGATGCCGCCGGTGAGCCGGTGGTCACCGCGACCTCGACGCTCGTGGTGCGAGGAGATGAAGGATGAGCGACGTGCAGCAGACCCCGACCATGCCGGCCGTCGGAGACGTCGTCGCGGAGCGGACCGTCCACCTGACGCGCGACGCCCTCGTGCGGTACGCCGGAGCCTCCGGAGACTTCAACCCCATCCACTACCGCGACGACGTCGCCGCGTCCGTCGGGCTGCCGGGTGTGCTCGCCCACGGCATGCTGACGATGGGGATCGCGGCCCAGCCGGTCGTCGACTGGATCGGCGACCCCGGTCGGGTGCTCGAGTACCAGGTGCGGTTCACTCGACCGGTCGTCGTCGACCCCGAGACCGGCGCCGACCTCCAGATCCTCGCCAAGGTGGGCAAGGTCGACGAGGAAGCGCGTACCGCGCGCGTCGACCTCACCGTCACCTACGCCGAGCAGACGGTGCTCGGCAAGGCGCAGCTCGTCATCAGCTTCGCCTGACCCGGAGGACCATGAACGACGCCATCCGTCTGAGCGAGCTCACCACCCTCGGGGTCGGCGGGCCGGCCGCGGGCTTCGTGGAATGCGCGAGCGAGGCCGAGCTGATCGAGGCCGTGCTCGACGTCTGGAACACCGATGAGCCGTGGCTGTTGCTCGGCGGCGGATCGAACCTGCTGATCGGCGACGAGCCCCTCGACGCGACTGTCATCCGCGCGGCGAACCGCGGCATCGAACGCCTCGACGCTCCGTCCGGTCGGGTCCGCCTGCGGGTGCAGGCCGGTGAGGACTGGGACGCGCTCGTCGCCTTCACCGTGGAGCACGGCTGGGCGGGTATCGAGGCGCTCTCCGGCATCCCGGGATCTTGCGGGGCTGCGCCCGTGCAGAACATCGGCGCCTACGGGCAGGAGATCGTGTCGTCGCTCGTGGCCGTCGACCTGCTCGACGAGGAGTCGCAGACGGTCGAACGCGTTCCCGCCGCGGAGCTCGGTCTCGGCTACCGGACGTCGGTCTTGAAGCGTCACGGTGGCGGAGAGCCTGAGCGCTCCGGTGTGGTCGTGGCGATCATCATCGACCTCGATGACGTCGGCGCCGACGGCCTGGCAGCACCGATCGCCTATCAGCAGCTCGCCTTCGCGCTCGGCGTGGAGGTCGGCGAGCAGGTGCGCCTGGCCCAGGTGCGCACGACCGTGCTCGCGCTCCGGGCGTCGAAGGGCATGGTGCTCGATCCCGACGACCCCGACACCGCCAGCGCGGGGTCGTTCTTCACGAACCCGATCGTGTCCGAGCACGTCGCCCGGTCGCTGCCGGGCGACGCCCCGTGGTGGCCGGTGGACCCACCGGCCGACGACGACACCGAGTACGTCTTCCCGCTCGGGGACGTCGTCAATCCGCCGCGTCCGGCCCCCGTGGAACGCCTGGCGAAGCTCTCGGCCGCCTGGCTGATCGAGCGCGCGGGTGTCCGTCGCGGGTTCGCGCTCCCCGGATCGCACGCTGCGGTCTCCACGAAGCACACCCTCGCACTCACGAACCGTGGGGGAGCGACCGCGACGGAGATCGCGGAACTCGCCCGCTTCGTGCAGGCACGCGTCCACGCCGAGTTCGGCGTCCTCCTGCAGCCCGAGCCCGTGGTGGTCGGCGTCACGATCTGACGCTGATGCGAGGCCCGCTCGCCCGGAGACGAGCGAGCGGGCCTCGGGTCAGGACGCGAAGAGGCGCTGGAGACGCTGGACGCCCTCGAGGAGCTGGTCGTCGCCGAGCGCGTAGCTGAAGCGCAGGTAGCCGGACGGCCCGAACGCCTCGCCGGGCACCGCCGCGACCTCGGCTTGTTCCAGCATGAGGTCGGCCAACTCGAGCGAGGTCGTCGGGGTGACCCCGCCGAAGGTCCGCCCGAGCAACGCCGAGACGTCGGGGTACACGTAGAACGCACCCTGCGGTGTCGGTGTCTGGAAGCCGTCGATCTTGTTCAGTTCGCCGACGATGAGCTTGCGGCGGCGGTCGAAGGCCTCGCGCATCGTCTCGGCGGCGTCCTGCGGGCCGGTCAGTGCCGCGATCGCCGCACGCTGCGCGATGTTGTTCACGTTGCCGGAGAGGTGCGACTGGAGGTTGCCGAGCGCCTTGATCGCGTCCGACGGTCCGACGGTCCACCCGACGCGCCAGCCCGTCATCGCGTAGGTCTTGGCGACGCCGTTGACGAGGAGCGTCTGCTCGGCGAGCTCGGGGACCGCCTCGACGATGGAGATCGCCTTCACCGCCTCGCCGCTGTCGCCGGCCGAGTAGGTGAGGTTCTGGTAGATCTCGTCGGAGATCACCCAGATGCCGTGCTCGAGCGCCCACTCACCGATCGCCTTCGTCTGCTCGGGGGAGTAGACGGAGCCGGTCGGGTTCGAGGGCGAGACGAACAGGAGGACTTTGGTGCGCGGGGTACGAGCCGCCTCGAGCTGCTCGACCGTGACCTGGTAGTTCTGCGAGGCGTCGGCGAAGACGTCGACCGCGACACCGTCGGCGAGCGCGATGGCCTCGGGGTAGGTGGTCCAGAACGGCGTCGGCACGATGACCTCGTCGCCCGGGTTCAGCAGGACCTGGAACGCCTCGTACACCGACTGCTTGCCGCCGTTGGTGACGATGACCCGGCTCGGGTCGACCTCGAGACCGGAGTCGCGGAGCGTCTTCTCCGCGATGGCGGCGCGGAGGTCCGGCAAGCCGGCCGCCGGGGTGTACCGGTGCGCCTTCGGGTCACGGGCTGCGACGAGCGCCGCCTCGACGATGTGCTCGGGTGTCGGGAAGTCCGGCTCGCCCGCCGCGTAGGAGATCACGGGCCGGCCTTGCGCCTGCAGCGCCTTCGCCTTGGCGTCCACCTTCAGCGTGGCGGACTCGGCGATCGCTGAGATCTTCGTGGACAGGCGGGGCGTGGGAGTCGATTCAGGCACGAGTCCGAGCGTACCGAACCCGGTGTCGAGAGGACAGTATGTGTCCGACCTCGCGTGCAGCGAGGTGAGGCACCTCGTCGCCCGGTCCATCGGGGAACGACGACGTGCCTCACCTCGGTCGTTACGCGGGGTCGACGAGGTACCTCGTGTACGCCGGGACGGTGAGGAAGGTCGGGAACTCGTCGCGCAGTGCCACCTCGCGGAACAGCTCGGCGGCATCGTCGAAGCGGTCGTCCGCGGCGCGGGGGAGCGAGGCGAGGAGCTCGTCGAGGAGGCCTTCGACCCGCTCACGGGTGATCGGGCGGCCGTCGTCGGTCGCGACGTCCTGGTGGATCCACTGCCAGACCTGCGATCGACTGATCTCCGCCGTCGCCGCGTCCTCCATCAGTCCGTCGATGGCCGCGGCGCCGATCCCGCGGAGCCAGGAGTCGAGGTAGCGGACGGCGATCGACACGTTGTCGCGGAGACCGACGTCCGTGACCGCGCGACCGATGCGGACGTCGAGGAGCTGCGACGGTGTCACCGACACGTCCTCACGCAGACGGTCGAGCTGATTCGGGCGATCGCCGAGGACCGCGTCGAACTCGGCCCTGGCGGTCTCGATGAGGTCCGGGTGCGCCACCCAGGTCCCGTCGAAGCCGTCGCCGGCCTCACGACGCTTGTCGGCCGAGACCTTCTCGATCGCGCGCGCCGTCGCCTCCGGATCGCGTCGGTTCGGGATGGACGCGGACATCCCGCCGATCGCGTGCGCATCGCGGCGGTGGCACGTCTGCACGAGGAGTTCCGTGTAGGCCCGCATGAACGGCACCGTCATCGTCACCTCGCTGCGGTCGGGCAGGACGAACCGGGCACCGCGCCCCCGGTAGTTCTTGATGATCGAGAAGATGTAGTCCCACCGACCGGCGTTGAGACCGGCGCAGTGGTCGCGGAGCGCGTACAGGATCTCGTCCATCTCGAACGCCGCCGGCAGCGTCTCGATGAGCACGGTGGCGCGGATCGTCCCATGGTCGAGACGCAGACGCTCCTCGGTGAACGTGAAGACGTCGTCCCAGAGCTGCGCCTCCTCGCTCGACTCCAACTTCGGGAGGTAGAAGTACGGCCCGCGGCCGGCGTCGATGAGCGCTCGGGCGTTGTGGAAGACGTAGAGGCCGTAGTCGACGAGGCTCCCGGAGGCCGCCATGGCCGCCCCGGAGCGGTCGATGAACCGCAGGTGCTTCTCCACGAGGTGCCAGCCGCGCGGGCGCATGACGATCGTCGGCGTCTCCGTCGCGGTGACGCGGTACACCTTCCCCGCCTCGTTCGTGAACGCCAGCTCGCCGCGGACGGCGTCGCGCAGCGAGAGCTGACCACCGATGACGTTGGCCCACGTCGGGCTCGTCGCGTCCTCCTGGTCGGCAAGCCAGACGTTCGCGCCGGAGTTGAGGGCGTTGATCGTCATCTTCGGATCGGTGGGGCCGGTGATCTCGACCCGACGGTCCTCGAGACCGGGCCCGGCGCCGGCGACTCGCCAGGAGCGGTCCTCCCGGATCGCCGCGGTGTCATCGCGGAACCGCGGGTCGCGGCCGTTCCCGATCTCGAAGCGTCGGCGCATGCGCTCGGCGAGGCGGTCGTGCCGCGCACCCGCGAACCGCTGGTGCAGGTCCGCGAGGAAGACGAGGGCGTCGGGGGTGAGGATCTCCTCGTACCGGTCACCGAGACGACCGACGACCTCGACGGCGGGGCCCGTGCGCTGCGTGGGCACCGGCGCGGTGGTGGGTGTGGACGGGGAAGCGAGCATGGTGTTCATGGGGTGACTCCGTTTCGGATGGTCGTGCGTCGGATGGGCCCTTCGAGCGGTCCCTGGGCTTGTCGAAGGGCGGGGCTGGGATGGATCAGTGGAACTGCTGTTCCTCGGTCGAGCCGGCGAGGGCGAGGGTGGCGCTGCCGGGGTTGAGGGTGGTCGCGACCAGGTCGAAGTAGCCGGTACCGACTTCCCGCTGGTGCCTGGTGGCGGTGTAGCCGCTGGATTCTGCGGCGAACTCGGCCTCCTGGAGGTCGACGTACGCGCTCATCGCCCGCTCCCGGTAGTCGCTCGCCAGGGTGAACATCGAGTGGTTCAACGCGTGGAAGCCGGCGAGGGTGATGAACTGGAACGCGTACCCCATGGCGGCGAGCTCGCGCTGGAAGGACGCGATCTGCGCGTCGTCGAGGTGCGACTTCCAGTTGAACGACGGCGAACAGTTGTAGGCGAGCAGCTTGCCCGGGAACCGCTCGTGGACGGCTTCGGCGAATCGACGGGCGAGGTCGAGGTCGGGTTCCGCCGACTCGACCCAGAGCAGGTCGGCGTACTCCGCGTAGGCGAGTCCGCGCGCGAGCACCGGACCGATGCCGTTCTCCACCTCGTAGAAGCCCTCCGGGGTCCGGTTCCCGTTCAGGAACGGCAGATCGCGCTCGTCGATGTCGCTCGTGAGAAGCGTGGCGGCCAGCGCATCGGTGCGGGCGATGACGATGGTCGGGACACCGGCGACGTCCGCCGCCAGCCGGGCCGCATTGAGCGTCCGGATGTGCTGGCCCGTCGGCACCAGCACCTTGCCGCCCATGTGGCCGCACTTCTTCTCACTGGCGAGCTGGTCCTCCCAGTGGACGCCGGCGGCGCCCGCCTGGATCATGCCGGCCATGAGTTCGTAGGCGTTGAGCGGTCCACCGAAGCCGGCCTCGGCGTCGGCGACGATCGGCGCGAGCCAGTCGATCGCCTCGCGTCCCGGGTCCTCCCCGACGGCCCGCTCGGCGAAGTCGATCTGCTCGGCCCGGAGCAGCGCGTTGTTGATCCGCCGGACGACCGCCGGAACCGAGTTCGCCGGGTAGAGGCTCTGATCGGGATAGGTCTGCCCGGAGAGGTTCGCATCGGCGGCGACCTGCCAGCCGGAGAGGTAGATCGCCTGCAGGCCGGCCCGGACCTGCTGCACGGCCTGGTTGCCGGTCAGCGCGCCGAGGGCGGGCACCCATTCTTCGGTGTGGAGGAGGTTCCACAGTCGCTCCGCCCCTCGGCGGGCGAGCGTCGGTTCCTCCCGGACACCGCCGCGCAGGCGGACGACGTCCTCGGCGGTGTAGTCGCGGCGGACCCCGTCCCAGCGCGGGTCGGTGTCCCACTCGCGCTGCAGTTCCTCGGCCGTCTGCGTCTGGTCGCCGGCGCGGAGGGGCGTGCGGTGGTCGGTCGGTCGGGTGGCTTCGTTGCTCACGATGACTCCTGTGGTGTCGAGGTCGGTGGGGCGGGTCGTGCTGTGGGAACGATCCTGCGCTCGCCGCAACCCCGACGGACGTCATCCGTGGACAGAAGAACGGCCGACCTTCTGTTTGCCGGAACAACCGGCGCGTGTGAGCATGATCACCATGACCAGCACCGCCGCTGCTCCACCCGCCTCCGCCACCCCTGGTGACGGACCTGCTCCGCACGCGGACGCCCTCGTCCTCGGTCGCCGGATCCGCGATGCCCGGTCTCGCGCAGGCCTCACGCTCGACGAGCTCGCGCAGGCGATCGACCGAGCACCGTCCCAGGCATCGGCGATCGAGAACGGGCATCGGGAGCCGAGCCTGTCGATGCTCCGCGTCATCGCCGCCGCCCTCGGCACCACCGTCGACGACCTGCTCCGTGACGAACCGCCGAGCGACCGGGCCGCGCTCGAGATCGCCGTCGAGCGTGCTCAGCGGGGCCCCGTCTTCTCCGCCCTCGGGATCGCGCCCATCCGGGTCTCGAAAGGGACCGCGGACGAGACGTTGCGCACTGTGCTGGCGCTGCACGACGAGGTCGCCCGCCTGCATCGGGAGCGCGCGTCGACACCCGAGGAGGCACGCCGGGCCAACGCGGTCCTCCGGGCGGACATGCGGGCGGCCGACAACCACTTCCCCGAGCTCGAGGCCGTCGCGAAAGGGCTGCTCGACGCCGTCGGCTACACCGGAGGGCCGGTCTCGCATCAGACGGTCGCGGAGATGGCGCAGCACCTCGGGTTCTCGCTCCACTACGTCGGCGACCTGCCGCACTCGACGCGCTCGGTCACCGACCGGCGCAACGGTCGGATCTACCTGCCGACCGAACCCTCGATGTCCCGTGACTCGCGATCACCCATCCTCCAGGCGTTCGCCAGTCACCTGTGCGGACACGAGGAGCCGGGAAACTACGCGGACTTTCTGCGGCAGCGCGTCGAGACCAACTACCTGACGGCGGCCATACTCCTGCCCGAGCGCGACGCCGTGCGCGTCCTCGGTGAGGCGAAACAGCTCCGGCGCATCTCGATGGAGGACCTGCGCGACGCGTTCGCGGTGTCGTACGAGACCGCCGCGCACCGCTTCACGAACCTCGCGACGAGGCACCTCGGACTCCCGGTGCACTTCATGAAGGTGCACGAGTCGGGGACGATCATCAAGGCGTACGAGAACGACGGGGTCACGTTCCCGTCCGACGTCCTCGGAGCGGTGGAGGGCTCGCTCGTCTGCCGCAACTGGACGGCCAGGACCGTCTTCGACGTCGAGGACCGCTTCAGTCCCTGGTATCAGTACACCGACATGGACACCGGCACCTTCTGGTGCACGTCGCGGATCGAGAAGGCCAAGGAGGGCGAGTACTCGGTCAGCGTCGGCGTCCCGTTCGCGCACGTGAAGTGGTTCCGCGGACGCGAGACGCCGCATCGGTCGACCTCGAACTGCCCCGACGAGCGATGCTGTCGTCGGGCGTCGCCGGCGCTCGCCGAACGGTGGGAGGGGAACGCGTGGCCGGCGGCGCGGACGCCGACGAGTCTGCTGGCCGCGCTGCCGACCGGATCCTTCCCAGGGGTCGACTCCGTCGAGGTGTACGAGTTCCTCGAGTCGCACGCGCCCCGGGCGGACTGACGTGAGGCGCCTCGTCGCCCGACGAGGTGTCGAGCGACGAGGTGCCTCACCAGAGCGTGTTCAGCTCGCGAGGCGCGGGTAGTCGGTGTAGCCCTCGGCGCCCGGGCCGTAGAAGGTGGCCGGGTTCGGCGTGTTCTCCTCGTGCTCGCCCGCCCAGCGCTCGACGAGGTCGGGGTTCGCGATGGCGAGACGCCCGACGGCGACGGCGTCGGCGTGCGCGTGCTCGACGAGGGCGATCGCCTCGTCGCGCGTCGTGACGGTGCCGAAACCGCTGTTGACGATGAGCTTGCCGCCGAAGTGACCGCGCAGGTCCTGGACGAGCGCACCGGCCGGGTCCTCGTGGAGGATGCTGAGGTAGGCGAGGCCGAGCGGTGCCAGGGCGTCGAGCAGGGCCTCGTAGGTCGCGCGGACGTCGGCCTCGTCGGTCTCCGCCGTGTCGCCGGCACCGTTCATCGGGGAGATGCGGATGCCGACGCGCGCTGCACCGACCGCCTCGGCGACGGCGCTGACGACCTCGGCAACGTACGACGCGCGGGCCTCCGGGCTGCCTCCGGCGCGGTCGTCGCGCACGTTGGAGGCGGGGGAGAGGAACTGGTGCAGCAGGTAGCCGTTCGCGGCGTGGAGCTCGACGCCGTCGAGCCCTGCCTCGATCGCGTTGCGGGCGGCCTGGACGAACTCCTCGCGGACCGTGTCGAGCTCCTCGGTGGTCAGCGCGTGCGGGACGGGGTAGGGCTGGGCGCCGGCCGGCGTCCGGACCTCGCCGGCGATGGCGATCGCGCTCGGCGCGACGATGCGGTCGGTGCCGGTGATGTCGGTGTGCGAGACGCGGCCACCGTTCATGAGCTGCATGACGATGAGCCCGCCTGCTCCGTGCACGGCCTCCGCGACGCCCCGCCAGCCCTCGACCTGCTCGGGGGTGACGATGCCGGGCTGGCCCGGGTAGGAGCGCGACTCGGCGCTCGGGTAGGTGCCCTCCGTGATGATGAGCCCGAGTCCTGCGCGCTGGCTGTAGTGCTCGGCGACGAGGTCGCCGGGGACGCCGTCGGCGCCGGACCGCATGCGGGTGAGCGGGGCCATGACGACGCGGTTGGCGAGTTCGAGGTCGCCGAGTCGGACGGGGGCGAAGAGATCCATACGGGTGATGCCTTTCGTGGGGGTGCGGCACACGGACGACGCGGCCTCCGGACGCAACCCACCGGTGACCGTCGATATTCCGATGATGCTTCTGGACCTTGTGCATCTGGAATACTTCTTGCTAGGCTCACCGTGTGGTCGTCGGGCTCTGTCCCCGCAGCTCGCGACGAGCACGACCCGGTGTCGACGAATCCGAGGGGGAGGCGTCGGCACCGGGATCCCTGCCAGGATACGAAGATGCCCGCCCCCAGATTCGGTCTCGTCTCCGATCTCCGTCGCCCGGAGTCCGGCGAACGCGCCGAGCGCGTCACGTTCGTCGAGTTGTTCTTCGACCTCGTCTTCGTCTTCGCGCTCACCCAGCTGAGCAAGCTCATCGCCGACGACCAGAGCATCACCGCCGCCCTCGAGTCGATCGTCCTCATCCTGGCGCTCTGGTGGTCCTGGGTGTCCACGAGCTGGGTGACGAACTGGCTCGACCCGGAACGGCTCGCGGTGCGACTCGCGCTCATCGGCTTCGGCCTGTTGGCGTTCGTCGCGGCGGTGTCGGTGTCGGCGTCGTTCACCGACCGCGCGCTGGCGTTCGCCGTCGCCTACGTCGTGCTCCAGCTCGTCCGGACGCTGTTCATGGTCGTGGCGACCTGGCGGCACGACCGCGACGTGGCGCTGAGCTTCGCACGCGTCCTCGTCTGGACCGCGTTCGCCGCCGTCTTCTGGATCGCGGGCGCGCTGGTGCCGGCCGACTGGCAACTGGCGTTCTGGATCTGCGCCGTCGCCATCGAGTACGGCGGCGGGGCGCTCGGATTCCGGCTGCCGGGTGTGCGGGCCTCGAAGGTCGAGAGCTGGGAGCTCTCCGGTGCGCACCTCTCCGAGCGGGCGTCGCTCTTCATCATCATCGCGATCGGTGAGTCGCTGCTCGTCACCGGGTTCGCGTTCGTCGAGCTCGAGACGTCGGCCGCCGCCGTCGTCGGGATGCTGAGTGCCTTCGTCTCCGCGGTCGCGCTGTGGTGGTTGTACTTCCACCGCACGGAGGCGGCAGGACGCCGAGCGGTGGAGGCCGCCGAGGAGGAGGGCGACCGCGCCGACCGCGACGGAGGCCGACCCGGGCGACGGGGGCCGGGCCGTCTCGGACGCATCGCGCGCGATGGATACAGCTACGCCCACGTCGTGGTCGTCGCCGGGATCGTGCTCGTCTCGGTGGGGGACAAGGAGATCCTCGACCGACCCGCCGATGCCGTCGAACTCGCCGGGGGCGTCGTCATCCTCGGCGGCCCGGTCCTCTACCTGCTCGGGCTGTCGCTGTTTCGGTTCGTCGTCGACCGCGCCGTACCCCTCGCGCCGGTCATCGGCCTCGCGATGCTCGCGGGCTGCGCGGTCGCCGCGTTCCTCCTGCCGCAGCTCGGGGAACTCGTCCTCGGGTGTCTCTGCACCGGCGTGCTCGTCCTCGCCGCGATCGCCGACACGGTCCTCCCGGACCGGCGGGTCACTGCGGAGCGTCGCCAGGCTTGATCTGGGTGCCCTCGCGGTGCGGCCCCGTGTCGTAGCGGGCACCGCCCCGGTCACTCGGCTGCGCCGCGAGCCAGATGAAGAAGAACCACCCGAAGATCGGGACCAGGTTGATGAGCTGCCACCAGCCGCTGTGGTCCGTGTCGTGCATGCGGCGTGCGTTCAGCGACAGCCCCGGGATGATCGTCGCGAGACCCCAGATCCCGGACAGGATGCTCTGGACACCCCATGCGGGGCCTTGGGTGACCTGACCCTCCCAGAAACCGGCCGTCACCCCGGTCGCGACGTCGACACCGCGTCCGATCACCAGGAGTGCGGTGACGATGACGGCGTGGACGACCACCCACCACCAGAACTCGCTCCGGCTGGCCCGCCCGGTGAAGATCGGATACCGCTTCCAGAAGCGGAGGAACGCCTGGATCGGGCCGGCGCCCGGGAGCGGGCTGTCATCCGCAAACCGGGCCGGGATCCGGCGATCGTCCTCACGATTCATCTCCGCCGCCTTCGCGGTCACTGCGTGTTCGTCTGCGCTGCTCATCGGTCCCCCTGGGTCGAGTCGTCGTGCGTCCGAAGGAGCAACCCTACGCGAGCAAGCGCTCCGAGTGCAGGAGGAGGGATCCCTCGCCGGCGAGACCTGACGCCGGTTTTACAGCCGGGCGACCGTGCCGTACACTAGATGGAGGTAGTTGAAATCTGCCATGATTTTCTGCGCCTGTTTTCACCCGTGTGGTGAGGCAACGCACAGGAGGTCAGGGTAGCTTCGACCCCTCCGGTGCGTCAGCACTGAAGGGCGGTGGCTCAATTGGTAGAGCAGCGGTCTCCAAAACCGCAGGTTGCAGGTTCAAGTCCTGTCCGCCCTGCGAGTCGGTGCGTATGCACCGGCACACGAAAGGTGTAACGAGTGGCCCCGAAGAGTACCGACACGCCCGGCGAGGACGTCGTCGTCAAGGCGAAGGCGGACCGTGCCGAACGGCGCGGCTTCTTCTCGGGCATCGTCCTGTTCCTGAAGCAGGTCTTCGCGGAACTCAAGAAGGTCGTCACGCCGACGCGGAAGGAACTCCTCAGCTACACGGCTGTGGTGCTCATCTTCGTCTGCATCATGATGGCGCTCGTCTACGGCATCGACTTCGTCTTCGCCTGGGTCGTCACGCTGGTGTTCGGTACCGCGAGCTAGTTCCGCTCAGGTTCCGGTGCTCCGGCCCGGTACCCGGGTTCCACAATCACAGACGGCGACGCAGTCGTCACGCGCCAGGATCCGGCGCCGCGGTCGGGGATCACCCGCGATCCGCACAACAGAAACGGAATGGAAATCAGTGTCTGAGCGAAACTCGAACGACGTCGACTGGGCAACCGCTGCCGAGCAGTCCTCGGAGGACGACGAGGCCCAGGAGGGCAACGTGCTCTCGGCCGACGAGCACTCCGTCGACCCCGCTGAGCACAACGCCGTCCACGTCGAGGAGACCGGCGACACCGAGGTCGACCTCGACGCCGTGCTCGACGCAATGGCAGAAGCCGTCGACCCCGAGGCCGACGCCGTCGTCGACGACGCCCTCGAGCTCGATGAGGCCGCCGAGGTCGAAGCCGCAGCAGAGGCCATCGCCGAAGAAGAGGCCGACCCCACCGACGCCGAGCCCGCCGAGGAGTCCGAGGAGGACCCCTACGACGCGTTCCGCAAGGAACTCCGCTTCCTGCCCGGCAAGTGGTACGTCATCCACTCCTACGCCGGTTTCGAGCGCAAGGTGAAGGCCAACATCGAGCAGCGCAAGTCGACGCTCGAGGTCGCGGACTACATCTACCAGGTCGAGGTCCCCATGGAAGACGTGGTCGAGATCAAGAACGGCCAGCGCAAGATGGTCACCCGCGTCCGCATCCCCGGCTACGTGCTCGTCCGCATGGACCTCAACGAGGACAGCTGGTCGGTCGTCCGCCACACGCCTGGCGTGACCGGCTTCGTCGGCAACGCACACAACCCCACGCCGCTCCGCTTCGAGGAGTCCTTCAACATGTTGAAGTCGCTCGTCGAGGTCAAGGAGACCGCGCCCGTCAAGGGCTCCGGCACCAAGGGCAGCGCCACGCAGCAGCGTGTCATCCCCGCCGAGGTCGACTTCGAGATCGGCGAGACCATCACGATCAAGGAAGGCTCGTTCGCGGGTCTCCCCGGCTCCATCAGCGAGATCAAGCCCGAAAGCGGCAAGCTCACGGTGCTCGTCTCCCTCTTCGAGCGCGAGACGCCGGTCGAGCTCAGCTTCGACCAGGTCACCAAGCTCTAAGCCACACGGCTCCACAGTCCACCGCCGCCCGACGGGCGCGCGGGAGAGCGCACATCATCCGATGGCGCTCGAACCCCAGAAGAAGGAAGAAACATGGCACCGAAGAAGAAGGTCACGGGTCTCATCAAGCTGCAGATCCAGGCCGGCGCCGCAAACCCTGCTCCCCCCATCGGCCCCGCCCTTGGTCAGCACGGCGTCAACATCATGGAGTTCTGCAAGGCGTACAACGCGGCCACCGAGTCGCAGCGCGGCAACGTCATCCCCGTCGAGATCACCGTCTACGAGGACCGTTCGTTCACCTTCATCCTGAAGACCCCGCCCGCAGCGGAGCTCATCAAGAAGGCCGCCGGCGTCGCCAAGGGCTCCGGTACCCCGCACACCGTCAAGGTCGCGAAGCTCACCAAGGAGCAGGTCCGTCAGATCGCCGAGCAGAAGGCTCCCGACCTGAACTCGAACGACATCGACGCAGCCGCGAAGATCATCGCCGGCACCGCCCGCTCCATGGGCATCACGGTCGAGGGCTAACCCTCTCGACCCGCTTCGGGGACGCCACCAGGCGGAACCGCGCACGTCTCACTTTTTCACTCGTGGCAGCGCCGGCCAGGCGCAGATGACCACATTTCTCATAGGAGAACGCACATGGCACAGAAGTCGAAGGCCTACCGGGCCGCAGCCGAGAAGATCGAAGCTGACAAGTACTACACCCCGAACGAGGCCGTCGCCCTCGCCAAGGAGACCGGTTCCGCCAAGTTCAACAGCACCGTCGAGGTCGCCCTCAAGCTCGGTGTCGACCCGCGCAAGGCTGACCAGATGGTCCGCGGCACGGTCATCCTCCCGCACGGCACGGGCAAGACCGCCCGCGTCATCGTCTTCGCGACGGGCCCGGCAGCAGAAGCCGCGATCGCGGCCGGTGCTGACGAGGTCGGCGGCGACGAGCTCATCGCGAAGGTCGCCGAGGGCTACACCTCGTTCGACTCCGCGGTCTCCACCCCGGAGCTCATGGGCAAGGTCGGTCGTCTCGGTAAGGTCCTCGGTCCCCGTGGCCTCATGCCGAACCCCAAGACCGGCACCGTGACGCCGGACGTGGCCAAGGCCGTGTCCGACATCAAGGGCGGCAAGATCGAGTTCCGCGTCGACAAGCACTCCAACGTGCACTTCGTCGTCGGCAAGGCCTCGTTCGACGCTTCGCAGCTCGAGGAGAACATCAACGCCGCGCTCGAGGAGATCCTCCGCCTCAAGCCGTCCTCCTCGAAGGGCCGTTACATCCAGAAGGGCGCCGTGTCGACCACGTTCGGCCCCGGCATCCCGCTGGACGTCAACTCCATCTAGTCTCACCGGCACGAAGGCCCGGTCGCGTCACGCGACCGGGCCTTCGTCGTCCGACGGGGTGGCGTCGTACGATGCAGGGATGGTCTCCACCCGCACCGCCACGGCCGATGACGCCGCCACCCTCGCCACGCTGGCTGCAGCGACCTTCGCCCTCGCCTGCCCGCCCGGCACCGCGCAGGAACACATCGACGCGTTCATCGCCGAGCACTTCACCTTCGACCGGTTCACCGGCTACCTGGCCGATCCCGGACGCGCGCTCCGGCTCCTCGTCGACGACGATGACGGCACGGCCATCGGCTACACGATGCTCGTCTTCGGCGATCCGGTGGACGCCGACGTGCTCGCTGCGGTCACGCACCGTCCGACGGCGGAACTCAGCAAGCTGTACGTGCTCCCCGCGAGCCACGGTGCCGGCGGAGCGCGCACACTCATGGAGGCCACCCTCGACGACGCCCGGTCCCGAGGGGTGACGTCGGTGTGGCTCGGGGTGAACCAGCAGAACGCCAGGGCGATCCGGTTCTACGACAAGAGCGGGTTCACGGTCGTGGGGACGAAGACCTTCCTCGTCGGACCCGAACGGCACGACGACTTCGTCATGGAGCAGGTCTTCGGGAGCGCACTTCGACAGGCTCAGTGACCGGGGTGGGGCTCATTGACCGGTTCTCCGGTCCCTGAGCTTGTCGAAGGGCGGCAGCCTAGCCGTCGGCGACCTTGAGGACGATCTTGCCGCGTGAGTGTCCGCCCTCGAGGAGCACGTGGGCCTGCCGGACGGCGTCCAGGTCGAACACTTGGTCGACGAACACCCGGACGTCCCCGGACTCCAGCAGCCTGCTGATGGTGTCGAGCGTGGCACCGTCGGGTGCCACGGTGAACCGCGTCGCGCGGACGCCCGCGGCCCGGGCCTCCTCCTCGAGCGTCGGCCAGGAACCGGTCGGCGCGTTGATGATGAGCCCGCCCGGGCGGAGGACCCGCAGGGAACGCGACCCCGTGTCCTCCACGGTGTTGCCCACGAGGTCGATCACGACGTCGACCTGGTCGACGACGTCCTCGAACCGGTGCAACTCGTGGTCGACCGCCTGATGGGCGCCGAGTTCGCGCAGCCAACCGACATTCCGACCGGAGCCGGTGGCGATCACCCGCGCGCCGAAGTAGGTGGCGAACTGCACGGCGAAGTGCCCGACACCGCCGCTCCCGGCGTGGATGAGGATGCGCTGCCCCTCGTGCGCCTTCGCGACGTCGACGACCATGCCCCACGCGGTCAGTGCGGCGAGGGGGACCCCGGCTGCCTCGACGTGCGACAGGGTCGTCGGCTTCCGCGTCAGGCTCAGGGAGGACACCGTGACGTACTCGGCGTAGCTGCCGCCCGTCCGCGGGAAACTCGTCATGCCGTAGACCTCGTCGCCGGGCAGGAGGCCGGCCGCAGCGAAGGGCGACTCGACCACGATGCCGCTGAAGTCGTACCCGAGGACGGCCGGCATCGTCGTGATGGCCGAGGAGACGCCCCGGCCCGCGCGGGTCTTGGCGTCGACCGGGTTCACGCCGGCCGCGACGACCTTCACGAGGAACTCCGCCATGACCGGACGCGGTGTCGGTACGGTCTCCATCCGGAGGACCTCGGGGCTGCCGACGGCGTCGATCACCGCGGCTCGCATGGTCTCCGGTGCCGGCTTCACCGCGTCCGCGGTTGTCGCCAGAGACCAGGAGTGTCCGACTCCTTGACGCATCGAGTACTCCTTCGTCGTTCATCCCCCGAAAGCTCCACCCGGCGGAGGTCGGCTCGGCGACGAGTCTCGCTCCGGTGCGTGGTCCGGCTCTGTTCTCATCAAAGCCGTCGAATGAGTCGGCGCTGTTACGGGGGTGTCAATTGGCTGGAAACGATTCCCTCTCTTCGGGGCACAAGGCGGCCCGGCTGTCGCCCGATCGTCGGGAGCGTGCTTCCGATACAGTGGCGCAATGCGCGCACTGTTCGGAGTCATCAGGATCATCGCGGGTGGGGTGATCATCGCCGCCATCGTCGGCCAGTTCGTCTACACCCTGTCCTTCGGTGATGCGCCCGACGACTTCTTCGTCAACTTCTTCAGCTACTTCACGATCCTGTCGAACGCGCTGAGTGCGATCGTCCTGTTGGTCGGCGCCGGGTACTGCTTCCGGCTGCGACGCGATCCGGCCTGGTACAACCTCGTCCTCGGCTGCGTCGTGACCTACATGGCGACCACCGGCGTCGTCTACAATCTGCTGCTCCGCGGCATCGCCCTCGACCAGGGGCACACCCTCGGCTGGTCGAACGAGGTGCTGCACCTCATCGCACCGATCTACCTGGTGCTCGTCTGGATCGTGACGCCCGGCAAGTCCCGCCTGGAATGGCGTCAGGTGTGGGCGATCATCGCGTTCCCGCTCGTCTGGACCGTCTACACGATGATCCGCGGATCGATCGTCGGCTGGTACCCGTACCCGTTCCTCAACCCGGCTCAGCCCGGCGGCTGGGGAGCCGTCGTCGTCTACATGATCGCCATCGCCGGGTTCATCGGCCTGATGGGCTGCGCCGTCATCGCGTTGAGCCGGACGAGGCTCATCCGCGGATGACGGGAGCCACATCGGACCAGCGGGTCCCTCGCTCCTCGGCGGTCCGCCGTCGCCGGTCCGTCGCCCTCGCGTTCGCGATCATCGGTGGCGTGCTCGTCGTGGTCGCCACGGTCATGATCTGGGCCGCGCGTCTCAGTCTCGGTAAGAACAGCTACGTGAGCGGCCTCGGCGCCACCGGCGAGGTGACGGCTCCGGTCTTCAACGCGGCACTGCTCATGGTCGCGATCGGTGGTCTCAGCATCGCCGGAGCGCTGCAGCGAGTCCTCCCGTCCCGCGAGCCCGGTCAGCGCCGCACGAGGGTCGGACTGCTGCTCGTCCCCTGGCTGCTCGTCGGACTGTCGAGCCTGTGCTTCCTCGTGGCGTCCCGGGTGACCTGTACCTACGAGTGCCCGATCCCGTCGAACCCGCTGTTCACGCTCCAGGACGCGGTGCACATCTCCTTCGCGGTGCTGGGCTTCGCGCTCGCCTGCCTGGCGATGATCGGGTCGGCCCTCGGATCGCGGTTGCGCGCCGTCCGGCGGCTGTCCTGGTTCGCGGGGTCAGCCGTCGCGGTGATCGCGGGGCTCGGCGGCCTCCTCTCGCTCGCCGAGGTGGGGCAGCAGGTCGGGAGCTGGTTGGAGTTCGCGGCGATGACGATCGCCCTGTTCTGGCTCGTCGGATACGGCCTGGCGGAGGTGCTCGCCGTCGGGAAGGCGGACGACGACGGACGCCCTGGTTCCACAGTGGAGGACGCGCGTCAGGTCGATGCGGCGTCGAGCGCCCGAGGCTGAGTCATCGCGTCGATCGCGGGTGCGGACAGGGCGTCGCGCAGCACCATGATCGCCGCTCCCAAGACCCCGGCCTCCTCGCCGGCCGTCGAGGTGACGATGCCGAGGTGCCCGGTGGCGAGCGGCATCGACCGACGGTAGACCACTTCGCGGACGCCGGTGAGGAGATGTTCGCCGGCACGCGTCATCGTCCCACCGAGCACGATCACCGAGGGGTTCAGGAGGTTCACCACGACACTGAGCACCTCACCGATCTCCCGGCCGGCCTGCCGGGTGGTCTCGATGGCCGTCCGGTCGCCCGCGCGGATGAGCGCTGCGACGTCGCGACTGCTCATGGCGTCGATCCCGTGGGCGCGGAGCTCGGTGGCGATCGCCGGCCCGCTCGCGATGGCCTCGAGGTCGCGGTCGTCGTCGGCTGCGCGCGGGGAGTCCCGTCCGACGGGGACCTGCACATGCCCGATGTCGCCGGCCGCACCGAGTGCGCCGCGCTGCAGTTCGCCACCCGCGATGATGCCGGCACCGATCCCCGTGGACACCTTCACGTAGACGAGGTCGTCGGTGTCCGGCCAGGAGATCGCGTGCTCCCCGAGGGCGAGGACGTTGACGTCGTTGTCGACGAGGACCGGGACGTCGAGGGTCCGGCGGATGTAGGCGGGGACGTCGAAGCGGTCCCAGCCCGGCATGATCGGCGGGTTGGTCGGCCGTCCGGTGGAGTGCTCGACCGGTCCCGGCAGGCCGATCCCGATCCCGATGACCGGGGGAGCGACCGGCTGGGGTGTGGCCCACGTCTGCGGAGCGGCCAGCAGGGCCGACGCCGCTTCGACGACCCAGTCGAGGACGGGCTCGGGTCCTGCGGCGATCTGCAGCTCCGCGCGGCTCGTCGCGAGGATCGCTCCGGCCAGGTCGGTGACGGCCACCGTCCCGTGCGTCGCCCCCAGGTCGACGGCGACGACGACGCGCGCGAGCGGGTTGAACGCGATCCGTGCGGGCGGGCGGCCGCCCGAGGACGCGGCTTCTCCCGCGGGGCGGAGGAGGTCCGCTGCGACGAGGGCGTCGATGCGGAGGGAGACGGTGGAGCGGGCCAGACCGGTCAGGGCGCACAACTCGGACTTCGTGCGCGCCTCACCGCCGCGGAAGAGTTGGAAGAGGTCGCCGGCGCCCGGTGCTCCGGGGGAGGGGCGCAGCGGCTCGGTCATGGCCACAGTCAACCACCTCGGTCGACTTCTGTCGACTTGTCGTCAGAAGTCGAGGCTCACCAGGGGTTCCCGGAGCGGCCGAGCGACGGGCGCGGGCTCCGGGAGGACCGGGCGCCGGGCGGCCGGATTGGTGCGGTGGTACAGCTCGTCGATGAGCGCGTTCGCGAGGCCGACCAGCTTCGCGATCTCGGCGTCGTCGCGCTCGACCCACCGACAGAGCGGTTCGTCGTCGACGGGGACGAAGTCCTTGTGCTCCTCCCAGACCACGAGTGTCCGCTCCGCGCCGATCACGTATTGCTGCCACCACACCTGACGCAGGTAGTTGCGGGGGATCGAGCGCCAGGACTTCGTCGTGGTCTTGATCTCCGCGAGCACGACGGCCCCGCGCTCGGTCACGGCGATGCCGTCGGGGGTGGCGAGGTGACGGTGTTCGACCTCGGCCCGGAACAGCGCCGACGAGGGGTTGATCCCGTGCGTCGCGGCGACCCACCGGGCGATCTCGGGCTCGCGGGCGCGCCCGTGGTCGGTGAAGGCGTTGCCGGAGAAGCCCGTCCCGCCGAGCTTCGCGTCGGCCGCCCGCTGGATCGAGGCCGGGGTCGAGAGGGTGGCGACGTCGGTCGCGGTGATCCCGCGCGAACGAGCCCGCAGCCACGAGATGCGGTCGCTGGAGTCAGCGACGATCCGGGAGAGCAGAGCTGAGTTCACCTCTCCATTGTCCCCCACGCTTCCGACTCCTGCGGTATTCGTCGCCGGGGGAGTGGCGACCGGTGGGAGACTTTTGTTTGACCACCGACAGAAGTGTGGTTAGCCTGGATGTCGCAGCAGCGGCTGCCTGACACCATCATCATTGAGGAGCATCGTGTCGACTTCCCAACTCTCTGTCCAGCTCTACTCGGTACGGGAGCCGCTCACCGCGGATCGTGCCGCAGCGCTGCAGCGCCTGACCGAGATCGGCTTCCGTCAGGCCGAGCCGTTCGGCTTCGGTCCCGGCGTCAGCCTGCAGGACATCCACGATGCCGGCCTCGCCACCCCGAGCGCGCACGGCAAGGTCATCGCCGAGGGCATCGACCTGTCGGCGGCCTTCGGGGCCGCTGCTGAGCAGGGTGTTCAGGTCCTCATCGATCCCGCCATCGCCGAAGAGCGTTTCGCCACGGCAGAGACGGTCGCGTCGATCGCCGACGAGCTGAACGCCGCTGCGGCGGTCGCCGCCGGTCACGGGGTCCAGGTGGGCTACCACAACCACTGGTGGGAGCTCGAGGGCGACGTCGCGGGCACCAGCCCGCTCGAGCACCTCGCCGCACTCACCGACCCGGCCGTCGTGTTCGAGGTCGACACCTACTGGGTCGAGGTCGGTGGACGCCGCGCGGTCGACGTCCTCGGCGCGATCGGTGATCGCGTGCGCTTCATCCACGTCAAGGACGGTGACGCCTCCCGCGACACGCTGAAGCAGCTGCCCGCGGGTGCCGGGGTCGTCCCGGTGCTCGACATCCTCGCCGCGGCACCGCAGGCCCTGCGCGTCGTCGAGTTCGACGCGTTCGACGGCGACATCTTCCAGGGGCTCGAGCAGAGCTTCACCTACCTCACCACGAACGGAGTCCAGGCATGAGCAACAGCACCGGAACGGTCGGTGTCGGACTCATCGGCGCCGGCGTCATCAGCGACCAGTACCTCGGCAACCTGGTGACCTTCCCCGACCTCGACGTCCGGTTCGTCGCGGACCTCGACCTCGAGCGGGCGAAGACGCAGGCCGAGAAGTACGGGGTGCCCGGCCACGGCTCGGTCGCCGAACTCCTGGCCGACCCCGAGATCGAGATCGTCGTCAACCTGACCATCCCGAAGGTCCACGTCGAGGTCGCCATGCAGATCCTCGACGCAGGCAAGCACGTGTGGAGCGAGAAGCCCTTCGCGCTCGACCGTGAGAGCGGGCAGGCCCTGCTGGCCGCCGCGAAGGAGAAGGGGCTCCGCGTCGCCACGGCACCGGACACCTTCCTCGGCGCCGGCATCCAGTCCGCCCGCCGACTCGTCGAGGCCGGTGGCATCGGCCAGCCCCTCACCGCGCTGACCCTCATGCAGAGCCCCGGCCCGGAGTCGTGGCACCCGAACCCCGACTTCCTGTTCCAGGACGGCGCCGGTCCGCTCTTCGACATCGGCCCGTACTACATCACGGCGCTCGTGCAGCTGTTCGGGCCGATCGCCCGCGTCACCGCTCTCGCCTCACAGGCCTTCCCGCAGCGGACGATCGGATCCGGCCCGCGCGCGGGTGAGTCGTTCGACGTGACGGTGCCGACGCACGTGAGCGCCCTCTTCGAGTTCGAGAGCGGCCAGCTCGCGCAGAGCGTCTTCAGCTTCGACTCCAAGCTCGGTCGCACGCAGTTCGAGGTCGCCGGCTCGACCGGCACGCTCGTCGTCCCCGACCCGAACACCTTCGAGGGTGACCTGCTCGTCTACGGCGGTGGCGAGGAACCCGAGTCGATCCCGTCGACCGGTCCGACGCAGGGCCGCGGAACCGGTGTGGTCGAGCTCGCGCAGGCGATCCGCGCCGGTCGTCCCGAGCGTGCCTCCGGTGAGCTCGCCTACCACGTGCTCGACGTCATGGTCTCGACTGCCGAGTCGGGCCTGAGCCGCACCTCGGTCGACGTCGTCAGCACCGTGGAGCTCGCTCCCGCGCTCCCCGAGTCGTGGACGCCGGCGGACGGCACCTTCGGAGCATGACCGTGGCCGGTCCCGGTATCGCGGTGGTGGGCGGTGGCTTCATGGCCACCGTCCACAGCCGGGCGGCCCGCGCGGCGGGTGCCCGGCTGGTCGGTGTCGTCGCCTCGACGCCCGAACGCTCGCGGGAGGTCGCCGTGAACCTCGGGTTCGAGCGCGGGTACGGCTCGCTCGACGAGCTGCTGGCCGACCCGTCGGTCGACGTGGTGCACGTGTGCACGCCGAACGCGCTCCACGCCGAGCAGGCACTCGCGGCCATCGCGGCCGGCAAGCACGTGGTCTGTGAGAAACCCCTCGCGACCGACGCCGCGACCGCCGAGCGTCTCGTCACCGCCGCAGCCGAGGCCGGTGTCGTCGGCACGGTGCCGTTCGTCTACCGCTTCCACCCGCTCGTCCGGGAGGCCCGCGCGCGTGTCGCCGCGGGCGACCTCGGGACCCTGCTCACGATCAGCGGGTCGTACCTCCAAGACTGGTTGCTCGCGCAGGCCGACGACAACTGGCGGGTCGACTCGGCGGCCGGGGGCCGTTCGCGCGCCTTCGCCGACATCGGTTCCCACCTCGTCGACCTCCTGGAGTTCATCACCGGCGCGCACATCACCGAGCTGAGTTCGACGGTCCGCACCTTCTTCGCCGAACGCGCGAACACCCCGGAGGTCACGACCGAGGACGCGGCCGCGGTCGTCATCAGGCTCGAGGGCGGCGCCATCGGCACGCTGCTCGTCTCGCAGGTCGCGCCCGGTCGGAAGAACCGACTCCACCTCGAGGTCGCCGGGACGGAACTCAGCATCGGTTTCGACCAGGAAGCGCCGGAGACGCTCTGGCTCGGCCGTCGGTCGGGGACGCAGGTGCTGCCTCGCGACGCCGACCAGTTGCACCCGGACGCCGCACGCCTGTCCATCGTCCCCTCGGGGCACCCGATGGGCTACCAGGACGCCTTCAACGCGTTCGTGGCCGACAGCTACGCGGCGATGGCCGGACAGTCGCCGGACGGTCTGCCCGTCTTCGCGGACGGACTCCGAACCGCGCGCATCACCGAGGCCGTCCTGGACGCGGCCGACACCGGTCGCTGGGAAGCGATCGCCACCTCCACCGACGACGAGCAGAGGATCACCGCATGACCGACACCACCGCTAAGCAGTACGCGAGCCGCCTCCCGGTGACCCTGTTCACCGGACAGTGGGCGGATCTCCCCTTCGAGGAGGTCGCCCGTCTCGCCGCCTCCTGGGGCTATGACGGCCTCGAGATCGCGGCCTCGGGCGACCACCTCGACCTGAAGCGCGCGGATGAGGACGACGCCTACCTGCAGTCCCGCCTCGACATCCTCGACCGGCACGGCCTCGAGGTCTTCGCGATCTCGAACCACCTCACCGGCCAAGCCGTGTGCGACGACCCGATCGACTTCCGCCACCAGGCGATCGTCCGCGACTACACCTGGGGCGACGGCGACGCGGAGGGGGTGCGTCAGCGTGCGGCCGAGGACATGAAGCGCTCCGCGCGGGTAGCCCGCAAGCTGGGCGTCGACACGGTCGTCGGCTTCACCGGGTCGAAGATCTGGCAGTACTCCGCGATGTTCCCGCCGGTGCCGGCGTCCGTCATCGACGCCGGGTACGAGGACTTCGCGAACCGCTGGAACCCGATCCTCGACGTCTTCGACGCCGAAGGGGTCCGCTTCGCCCACGAGGTACACCCGTCCGAGATCGCATACGACTACTGGACGAGTGTCCGCACCCTCGAGGCGATCGACCACCGCCCGGCGTTCGGTTTCAACTGGGACCCGTCGCACATGATGTGGCAGGGCGTCGACCCGGTGGGGTTCATCGTCGAGTTCGCGAACCGGATCTATCACGTCGACTGCAAGGACACCCGGATCCGGCCGGCCACCGGTCACGCCGGCATCGTCGGCTCGCACCTGCCCTGGGGCGACCCGCGACGCGGCTGGGACTTCGTGTCGACCGGTCACGGCGACGTGCCGTGGGAGGACGCCTTCCGTGCCCTCTCGAGCATCGGCTACGCCGGGCCGATCTCCATCGAGTGGGAGGACGCCGGCATGGACCGCCTGCACGGAGCCGAGGAGGCCGTCGGGTACATCCGGAACCTGCTCTGGAAGTTGCCCGAGCAATCCTTCGACGCGGCGTTCAGCACCCAGTAGCCCCGGTCCCTGAGCCGCTTCTCCTGTCCCTGAGCCTGTCGGAAGGGCTACAACGCCTTCGCCGCCGCCACGAGCACCTGGTTGAGCGTGGGTGCCCCGGTCGCGCGGAACACCTCGGTGCCGTCGTCGGCCGTGATGATGACCGTCGGGGTGGAACGGATGCCGTCGGCCTCCGCCTCCGCCGAACGGAAGGCGACGTCGCGCTCCTCGACGACGGCTCCGGCCACGAGTGCCGGGACCTCGGCCAGGACGGCGCGAGCCTGCATGCAGGGGGCGCAGAACGCGGAGGTGTACAGGGTGAGCTTCACATCTCCTCCAACGCGACCCGGCGGTCCGCCATTCCGCCGCGACCGCCGGTTCCTGGGTGAGTTGTCAATCGCCCGCCCATTCCTCGTCGGATGGACCAGGATGGCGTCATGAGAATCGCAGTGACGGGAGGCTCGGGCAAGCTCGGGCTAACAGTGGTCGGCCATCTTCGGGAACACGGTCACCTGGTGATCAACCTCGACCAGGCGGGAGAGCGCGGTGACGGCTTCGTCCGCATCGACCTGCGTGACGCGGGCCAGGTGTTCGACGCCCTCACCGGTGTCGACGAGCAGGCGCCGGACGGGTTCGACGCGGTCGTCCACCTGAGCGCCATCCCTGCGCCGGGGCTTTCGACGAACACCGCGACCTTCCAGAACAACATCCTCAGCACCTACAACGTGTTCAACGCCGCCATCAAGGCCGGCATCACGAACATCGTCACGGCGTCGAGCGAGACCGTGCTCGGGCTGCCGTTCGACACCCCGCCCCCGTACATCCCCGTCGACGAGGCCTACGCCGCACGACCCGAGTCGACGTACTCGCTGTCGAAGCACCTCGAGGAGCAGCTGGCGATCGAGCTCACGCGGTGGCACCCCGAGCTCAAGATCATCGCCCTCCGGTTCTCCAACGTGATGAACGAGGCCGACTACGCGGCGTTCCCCTCGTTCGACGCCGACGCCACCCTCCGCAAGTGGAACCTCTGGGGCTACATCGACGGCCGCGACGGCGCGCAGGCCGTGCGACTCGCGCTCGAGCACCAGGCCACGGGATTCGACCGGTTCATCATCGCGGCTGCCGACACGGTCATGTCGCGCGACAACGTCGAGCTCGTCGCAGAGGTCTTCCCGGACGTCCCCGTCACCGGCGACATCGCCGGCAACGGCACCCTGCTCTCGATCGACCACGCCCGCGAGGTCCTCGGGTACGACCCGAAGCACAGCTGGCGCTGACCCGTTCTCAGGAGTTCCTCGGCGCGTCGCTCGCTCGCGAGCCCGGCGCTCCGGCGGACTCCTGAGAAAGGGACTTCAGAGGGCGCCGTTGAGCTTCGCGAGGAGTTCGGCGAGTCGCCGCACCTCGGCCTCGTCCCAGGACGAGAGCTGCTGGTAGAGCATCGCCTGGTCGTTGGCCCGTGTCGACTCCATCCGGCGCTCGCCCTCGGCGGTCGCGACGACGAGGCTCGCACGGCCGTCCTCGGGGTCCGGCGTCCTCGTGACGAGGCCGAGCGTCTCCAGTTGGTGGATGAGGCGACTCACCGCGCTCTTGTCGGTCGCGAGCATCTCGGCCAGGGCACCGGCGCGGATCGCTCCGGAGCGCGAGACCATGCTGAGCAACTTGTAGCCGGCCGGCTGGAGTCCGGGGGAGATCCGCTCGGCCCGGTCGCGGATACCGTTGCGGATGCGGTTGACGAGGAGCGCGAACTGCTCCTCCACGGCACCGATCGCGAGGTCGTGCGCGGTGCCGGCCGCTGCGTCGTCGGCAGCGGCCGGCCCGGCCTGGGCGTCGTGATCGATGGACATCGTTCGCATTGTACGGACTAGCGGCCGTGGCGGGGGCTGTGTGCCTCGGTCTCCGTGCCGCCGTCGGTGTCGGCGGTCTCGTCCCGTCCTCGCTCGAGTCGGGTGTCCGCCTCGCCACCGATCATGGCCTCGGCCACGTCGAGCGCACCGGTCGCGAACGACTGGGTCGACGTGGACGCGGTAACCGTCGTGACGGACCCGGTGGCCGCGCCGACGAGGGCGGGCTCCCCGGAACGCTGCTCGGCCATGCGCTGCACGGCGTTCTTCGACCCGAGCTTCTTGTTCGGGAGGAAGATCACGGCGATGATCGTCAGGATCGCGAGTGGTGCGGCGACGAGGAAGATGTCGGCCACCGCGTCACCGTAGACGGATTCGATGATGGTCCGCACCGACTCGGGCAGCGTGCTCACCTTCGGGATCGTGCCGCTCGAGAGCGTCTCGGCGATCTTGGCGCCGGGTGCGCCGAGGGCGACGATGGCCGCCTGCAGGTCGGCCTGGCGGTCGGCCAGCATGTCGGTGACCTTCGTCGCGAGCACGGAGCCCATGACCGAGACGCCGATCGTGCCGCCGAGGCTGCGGAAGAACGCGACACCCGCGCTCGCCGTACCCAGCTGCTGCGGCAGGACGTCGTTCTGGACCACGAGCACGAGGTTCTGCATCACCATGCCGACGCCGGCGCCGAGGATGAACATGTACACGGAGACGAGCACGTAGTTCGTGTCGTAGTGGATCGTGCTCATGAGGAACAGGCCGACGGTGAGGAGGATCGAGCCGACGATGAGGTACGGCTTCCAGTGGCCGAAGCGCGAGATGAACTGCCCGACCACGATGGAGGCGATCAGGAGGCCGCCGATCATCGGGAGCGTCAGCAGGCCCGACTCCGTCGGCGTCGCTCCACGCGCCAGCTGCATGTACTGGCTGAGGAACACCGAGGTGCCGAACATCGCCACACCCACCGAGATGCTCGCGACGACCGCGAGGGTGAAGGTGCGGTTCTTGAACAGCGACATCGGGATGATCGGCTCGTCGACCTTGATCTCGACGATGACCGCCGCGGCGAGCAGGAGGACGGAGATGCCCACCATGACGAGCGTCGTGAAGCTCGCCCACTCGAACTGCGTCCCGGCCAGGGTGACCCAGATGAGCAGCAGCGAGACGCCGCCGGCGATGAGGGCGGCGCCCAGGTAGTCGATCTTGACCTTGCCGACGTTCCGCTTCGGGAGGTGGAGCGTGCGCTGCAGGAGGAAGATCGCGGCGATCGCGAAGGGGACGCCGACGAAGAAGTTCCAGCGCCAGCCGAGCGAGTCGGTGAGGAGGCCGCCGAAGAGCGGGCCGCCGACCGTGCCGACCGCCATGACCGCACCGAAGAGGCCCATGTACCGGCCACGCTCACGCGGGCTGATGATGTCGGCCATGATGATCTGGCTGAGCGCCGTGAGACCACCGGCGCCGAGGCCCTGCAGGACGCGGAAGCCGATGAGCGTGCCGGTGTCCTGCGAGAAGCCCGCGAGCGCCGAGCCGAGGACGAAGATCCCGAGCGCCAGCTGGATGAGCAGCTTGCGGTTGAAGAGGTCGGCGAACTTGCCCCAGATGGGCGTCGAGACGGTGGTGGCGAGGAGGGTGGCCGTGACGACCCAGGTGAAGGCCGTCTGGTCGCCGTTCAGGTCGGAGATGATCCGGGGGAGGGAGGTCGAGACGACGGTGCCGGCGAGGATCGACACGAACATGCCGAGGAGGAGGCCGGAGAGGGCCTCGAGCACCTGGCGATGCGTCATGCCGTTGTCCGCGCGAGCGGGCGTGGCGGGTGTTGAGGTGGTGTGTGACATGGGCTCCGCGATCGTGATGACGTCAGCTAGTTGATATGCGTCAACTATATGAGAAGTAGTTGATCGGTGTCAACCAATCACGGTGGCGGCGTATTCCCGTGGCCCTTCGACAGGCTCAGGGACCGGGGTAGGCGGCTTAGGGACCGGGGTGGGCGGGTCGGGGAGCGGATGGGAGCCGCTCCCCGAGCCTGCCGAGGGGCCGGTCAGCGCCGAGTCGTGACGTCCTTGAGCTTCCCGTTCGCGATGTGCAGACGACGCTCGGCGCGCTTGGCGACCGCGGTGTCGTGCGTCACCACCACGACCGTGAGCCCGCGGTCCCGCCACAGGCCCTCGAGGAGGTCCATGATCTCGTCGCGGGTCTCCTCGTCGAGGTTGCCGGTCGGTTCGTCAGCGAGCAGCACCTCAGGCTCCTTGACGAGCGCACGGGCGATCGCGACCCGCTGCTGCTGCCCGCCGGACAGCTCGGCGGGGAGGTGCGAACCCCGCTCGGCGAGTCCGACGGACGCGAGCGCCGCACGCGCCCTGGTCTCGCGTTCGGCCCGCGGGGTGCCGATCGGGACCAGGGCCATCTCGACGTTCTCCTGTGCCGTGAGCGTCGGGATGAGGTTGAACCCCTGGAACACGAAGCCGATCTCCGTGGCGCGGATCCTGCCGAGCTTCGTCTCACTGAGCGTCGAGAGGTCGTCGCCGGCGAGGGAGATGCTGCCGGCGGTCGGTCGGTCCAGCGCGCCGAGCATCTGAAGCAGCGTCGACTTACCGCCGCCGGTCGGGCCCTGGATGGCGACGAGCTGTCCATCGGGGATCTCGAGGTCGACGCCGTCGAGCGCTGTGACGGAGCGCTTCGCCTGGCGGTACTGCTTAGTGAGGCCGGTGATCGTGTACATGGGGTCCTTCGTTCTGCTGGTCGGAGTGAGAAGTCGGACCGCCGGGTGGTCGCGGGGGAGACGGCCACCCGGCGGCGTCTGGTGCGTCGCCTAGGCGACGGAGCGGAGTGCCTCGGCCGGGCGCAGTCGTGAGGCGCGCCACCCGCCGATCGCACCGGCGAGCAGCCCGCCGAGGATGGCGATCCCGACGGCGATGACGATGATCCACGCGGTCACGGGAGCCTGGAGCACGATGTCGGTGGTGGTCGCGGCCGCAGCGCCCGGGGCACCGCCGAACCCACCGGCCGCTCCCGCCGCCGCATCCGACGGCATGCCCGCGGCACCGCCGGGGCCGCCGAGTCCGCCGCCGGCGGAGGTCGTCGCCGCTGCACTGAGGGTCGGAGCGACGAGGTTCACCACGAGGATGCCGATGAGGCCGACAGCGACACCGACGGCGCCGCCGATGAGCGACTGCACGACGGACTCACCCGCGACCTGGCCGACGATGCGCCGGTCACTCCAGCCGATCGCCTTGAGCGTGCCGAACTCGCGGGTCCGTCGCGTGACGCCGGAGATCGTGAAGAGGATCGCGATGAGGAACGCGGCGGCGAGCACGATGAGCGACAGCCAGGTGCCGAGGTTCGACACCAGCGTCGACGCCGAGGCGAGCGAGCCGGACACGGTGGACGCGAGGTCCTCCTGGGTGCTCACGGTCGCGTCGGGCAGTGCCGCCTCGATGTCCGTCTGCACCTGCGTGATGTCGGTCGACGAGGCGGCCTGCACGTACACGTCGCTGACCTGGCCGTCGAGCCCTGCGAGGGACTGCGCGACGTCGAGGGGGATGTAGACGTTCGATGCGGTGGTCGCGTCGGCCCCGGAGGCGGTCACCGTGCCGACCACGCTGAACGTGGTGCCCGCGATGTCGATCGTGTCGCCGGTGGCGATCCCCGCCTCGGTGGCGTAGGAGGCGTCGAGGACGGCGACGTCCGTGCCCGCGTCGTCGGCTGCGAGCGAGCGACCGTCGCTGAGGGTGACGGCCGAGAGCGGACCGACGGCGTCGCCCGAGGGGTCGAGACCGAGGACCGTGAATGAGTCGACGCCGAAGGAACTCCCGCCTGCGCCGTCCGGACCACCCTGCGGCGGGGTCGCGCCGCTCGCATCACCGCCGGGGACGCCTGCCGCCCCGTCGGACCCCTGTGCCTGCGAGAAGTCGGGCAGCTCGCCCGTGAAGGTCGTGTTCGTGAGCGACAGGGTGGCTGCGGCGGCCTCGACGTTGGCGACGTCGGTGACCGTGCCGAGGGCCGTCGCGTCGAAGGTCGACGTGCCACGCGCTGCTTCCAACCGCGACTGGTTGACGGTCGTCGTCCCGTCACTCGTCGACCCGTCGCCCGAGCCGAAGTCGAAGTTCTGGCCGGGGCCGCCGCCGGCCGTCGGCGCCTCGGCCGCCTGACTCACCGTGATGTCCGTTCCGACCCCGTAGACGGATTCCAGCACCGACGCCTGCGCCGTCTTCACGCCGGCGGCGACCGAGTTGACGATGATCACGAGGGCGATGGCGAGCGCCATCCCGATGGCGATGATGATGGTCTGTTTGCGGCGACCGACGAGTTCCCGCCGGAGATAGGTTCCGAACATGTCTGCGTTTCCTTCTGCTCTGGTGCACGTGCCGGCGTCCCCGTTGCGCGACGCCGACGATCCGCACGTCGCGGATGACTTGGACCGGACGCTACGGAGGCTCGCTTGGCCTGCGCCTCGGTGACGCTATGAATCGGCCCAGGCCGCTGCGGGCGCTCCGCCGGCTCGGGGAGGGCACAGCATCCGTCTGGCCGGTTCATAGACAGCTCATAGGGCGGAGGCCAATACTGAACGCGTGAACATCCCGACCCAGGCGCCCGGTGCCGCGCGAAGCGCACTCAAACGGGCCGACGGCACCGCCGTCCGTGTGCTCGTCGTCGACGACGAGGCGACGCTCACGGACCTCCTGCAGATGGCCTTGCGCTACGAGGGCTGGGAGATCCGGACCGCCGCCGACGGCCGTGAGGCCCTCACGATCGCCCGCGACTTCCGACCGGACGCCATCGTGCTCGACATCATGCTGCCCGACCTGGACGGACTGCAGGTGCTGAACCGCCTGCGGACCTCGGGGAGCGACGTCCCCGTGCTGTTCCTCACCGCCAAGGACTCGCTCGATGATCGCATCGCCGGCCTCACCGCCGGCGGCGATGACTACGTGACGAAGCCCTTCAGTCTCGAAGAGGTCGTCGCGCGGCTGCGCGGGCTCATCCGCCGGTCGACCCTGCTGGCCGCCGACGAGTCCGGCCCGGACATCGTGGTCGGCGACCTCGTGCTCAACGAGGACAGCCACGAGGTGACGCGCGACGGCGAACCCATCGAGCTCACCGCGACCGAGTTCGAGCTGCTGCGGTTCCTCATGCGGAACCCGCGCCGGGTGCTGAGCAAGGCCCAGATCCTCGACCGGGTGTGGAGCTACGACTTCGGCGGTCGTGCGAGCGTCGTCGAGATCTACATCTCCTATCTCCGGAAGAAGATCGACGCCGGGCGCGAGCCCATGATCCACACCGTGCGCGGTGCCGGCTACATGTTGAAGATCCCGACGGTCGGTTCGTGACCACGAGACCTCCCGTCACCGACCCGACAGCGACGACCGTCGACTCCACCCGCCCCAAGCGCGCTCCGTGGACGCTCCGTCGACGCCTCATGGTGGTCGTCGTCGGCCTCCTCGCCCTCGGCAGCGCCATCGTCGGCGTCGCGAGCGCGGTCGCGGTGAGCGGCCTCCTCACCGAGGGCGTCGACAACCAGCTCACGAAGGCCGCCGAGCGGATCGTCGACTACGGCCGCAACGGCCAGCTCCCCGCACCGGACTCCCTGCCGGACTCCGGCATCCCCGACGGCTACGGCGGTGGTTCGGGCACGCGTGAGCCGCCCGCCTTCATCGGCGCTCCGGGCCTCGGGCCCGGCGCACTCGGGGCGATCGTCGTCGACGGCACCATCGTCAACGCCGGATACCTCAGCGCCGACGGCAGCACGGTCCCGTGCACCGAGAGCCAGGACGCCATGATCCTCACGGTGTCGGCCGGTGACCGACCGTCGACCATCAACCTCGGGGAGCACCTCGGCGACTACCGCGTCGTCGCCGTCACCGACGCGAGCGGCGCGACGAGGATCATCGGGCTTCCGCTCGCCGAGGTCGCGTCGACGGTCATGCAGCTCGTCACCCTCATCGCGATCATGAGCGTCGTGGTCCTGTTGCTCGCCGGACTGGCGGCGTTCGCGATCGTGCGGTACTCGCTCCGCCCGCTCGACCGGGTCGTCGCGACGGCCGCGGTCGTCGCCGAACTGCCCCTCGACCGCGGTGAGGTGGCGCTCGCCGTCCGGGTACCGGAGTCGGACACCGACCCGCGGACCGAGGTCGGACGCGTCGGATCGGCGATCAACCGCATGCTCGGGCACGTCTCGTCCGCACTGAACGCCCGGCAGGCGAGCGAGAACAAGGTGCGCCGGTTCGTCTCGGACGCGAGCCACGAGCTCCGGACCCCGCTGGCTTCCATCGCCGGATACTCGGAACTCGCCGCGCGGAAGTCGGACGCGCTGCCGGAGGACGTCACCCACTCCCTCGGCCGGATCCGCTCCGAGGCCGGTCGCATGACCACGATCGTCGAGGACCTGCTGTTGCTGGCGCGGTTGGATGAGGGACGCGAACTCGCGAAGCGCCCCGTCGACCTCACCGAACTCGTCATCCACACCGTCGGCGACGCCCATGTCGCCGGGCCGGACCACGTGTTCGAACTGGATTTCCCCGAGGAGCCCGTCCTCGTCACGGGAGACGCGTCCCGGCTGCAACAGGTGATCGTGAACCTGCTGGCGAACGCGCGGACCCACACGCCCGCCGGGACGACCGTGCGGGCGGGGCTGGCGGTCGAGAGCGGTCCTGCGGGCGAGATCGCCGTGCTGACCGTGTCGGACGACGGTCCCGGCATCGACCCTGCGCTGCAACCCAACCTCTTCGAGCGCTTCGTGCGCGGTGACGACTCCCGCTCACGGGCCACGGGGAGCACCGGCCTCGGGCTCGCGATCGTGCACGCCGTCGTGACCGCGCACCACGGCACCGTCCGATGCGAGAGCGCACCAGGACGGACGGTGTTCCGCGTCGAGCTACCGGCCGTCGCCACCCCGGACGTCCTCGTCCCGTCGGCGGAGTGATCCGTGCGGCCGGGTAGCGTGGTCCCCATGTGGGTGAAGGTGTGCGGTCTGTCCGAGGCGTCCGACGTCGCTGCGGCGGTGGACGCCGGAGTCGACGCGATCGGCTTCGTGTTCGCGCCGGGGTCGCCCCGGACCGTCGAGCCCGAACGGGTCGCCTCGCTGCTCGCCGACGTCCCCGAGTCGGTGCTGACGGTCGGCGTCTTCCGGCGCCAGTCGGTCGAGGAGGTCTCACGGATTGCCGGTGCTGCGGGGGTGCAGGCCGTCCAGCTCCACGGCGACGAACCACCCGAGGCGTTCCACGAGCTGCAGGCCATGGGGTGGCGGACGCTCCGGGCCACCTCGGCGGTGCGCTACGCCTCCGAGAACGCCGCCGAGCGCGCCGCCTACGCCGAAGAGCTGCTGCTGCTCGATGCCCCGGACCCGGGAGCCGGGAGGACCTTCGACACGATCGCCCTGGTGGCGAACCCACCCACCCGCACCTGGATCCTCGCCGGAGGGCTCACGCCGGAGAACGTCCAGGGCCTCGTCGCCGAGCTCCGCCCCTGGGGGGTCGACGTGTCCAGCGGGGTCGAGTCCTCGCGCGGGGTGAAATCGCCGGAGCTCATCCGGTCGTTCGTGCACGCCGCCCGGGCGGTCTGAGCGTCAGCGGGACACCCGCTGGTCCGCGGTGTGACCCGCACGCTACATTCGTCGGATGAGGCGGTCGGTCGACCGCGACGACGACAAGGAGCGCCACCACCGTGTTCGACACCATCCTGCTCGCCGCGGACGACAACGGTCGTGCCGCCATCGAGTTCATGAACGCCCCCGCCAACGTCTTCGGCGGCATCATCGGCTACGCCCTGTTCGTCGCCTCCGTGTGGGGCATGTTCGAGAAGTCGGGCCGCTCCGGCTGGACCGCGATCATCCCGATCTACAACTGGTACGTCGTCGTCAAACTCGCCGGCTTCACGGGCGCGGCGACCATCCTCTACTTCATCCCGCTCGTGAACATCGTGTTCGGCTGGATCGTCGGTTGGCACATCGGCAAGCAGTTCGACAAGAGCACGGTGTTCCGGATCTTCGGACTCGTCCTGTTCCAGCTGATCGGGTTCTTCATCCTCAGCTACGGCTCGGACCGCTACCTGGGCAAGCAGGCCGACCGCGCCTAGCCCGCGGTCACCGGGGCCGGACGCTCACCGCGACGGCCAGGCCCACGGCGGCGTCGACAGCAGACCTTGATCCTCGACGGTCGTCTCACCGAGTCGTTTCACCAGCCGGTGCTCGTGCACCTCGCCGGCCTCGAGCATGGCCTCGATGAGTGGGCGGGCGTGGGAGACGACCACGAGCTGCGTGTCGGCGCTCGCCGCGGTGATGAGCCGAGCCAGCTGGGGGAGGAGGTCGCCGTGCAGGCTCGTCTCCGGCTCGTTCAGCACCATGAGCTCGGGCGGGCGAGGGGTCAGGAGAGCCGCGACGAGCAACAGGTAGCGGAGCGTGCCGTCGGACAGCTCGCCGGCCGAGAGCGGACGGAGCATGCCGGGCTGTTCGAGCTCCAGCCGGAACACCCCGTCGTCGGCGCGCACGCGCAGCACGCTGCCGGGGAACGCGTCGTCGACGGCGGCGTCGAGGCGGTCCCGGGCGCCGGACTCGATGATCGTCTGCACCGCGGCGGCGAGGTCGGCACCGTCGTGTCCGAGCACGGGCGTCCGCGTGCCGACCTGCGGCGCACGGGCCGGGGCCTCGCGGTCGGTCCGGAACTGGTCGTAGAACCGCCAGCCGCGCACCTGGCCGCGCACGCGCAGGATCTCGGGCGTCGCGTCGGCGTCCGAGAACTCGGTGAGGATGCTCTCCGAGGTGCCGAGCGTTCGACCGATCGGACGCCACGACCCGTCGCGGACGCGGACCGCCGGACCGTGCCGATCGACGAGCAGGCTGCTCGGTTTGGCCAGTGCGCCGGCGAAGATCTGCTCCCGCTTGATCTCGGGGTCGCGGCCGAACAGGGTCGTGGACGGCTGCGGGATCCCGAGGTCGATGAGATACCCCAGCGTGTCGGTCGCGAACCCGAGTCGCAGGCTGATCGGCCCCGAGCGGCGTGTGCCCTGGACCGGGACGGAGCCGTCGACCATGGCCTGACTCAGGTGTTCGGGGCCGGCCCAGAGCGTCGAGGAGAGCCCGCCGTCGCGGGCGAGTGATCCGACGACATCGCCGTCGCCCGCACTCGCCAGGAGTCGGAGTGCCCGGTAGAGGTTGGACTTGCCGGTGCCGTTCGCGCCGGTCACGACGTCGAGGCCGTGCAGCGGCAGCACGGTGTCTCGGATGGACCGGTAGCCGGAGATGGCGAGCGTCTGGATCATGTCTCCATGGTGACGGTCGCCTCGGACATCCGCACGGGCGGTCGTGAGCGCTCGGACCACGCCTGTCGGAACGGGGTCGGGGGTGTGTTATGGTTGTGGAAACCAAAGACCGCCGGTCACTGTCGCGTGCAAACGAGACAGTCGAAGGTTCTCATGACGAGACGTCCAGCGCAGGTGTATGAAGATCTGATCGAGGCTCGCCTCTCCCCAGCTCCGTGCGCTTGCGCCGGAGCTTTTTTCATGCCCGAATCCTTCACCGGTCCGGCGGTTGGTGTGTGCGGCCTCCGCTGCATGCATTCAAGATTCGAAAAGGAGTGGCCATGGCGAACAAGGAAGCCTCGGTTGCCGAACTCACGGAGAAGTTCCAGAGCTCGACCGCCGTTCTGCTGACCGAGTACCGCGGCCTCACTGTTGCTCAGCTCAAGACCCTGCGCAAGAGCATCAGTGCGGACGCAACCTACGCCGTGGTGAAGAACACGCTGACCAAGATCGCGGCGAACAACGCCGGCATCTCGTCGTTCGACGACGAGCTCGCCGGTCCGTCCGCGATCGCATTCGTGCACGGTGACCCGGTCACCGTCGCGAAGGCTCTTCGTGACTTCGCCAAGGCAAACCCTCTCCTCGTGGTCAAGGGCGGTTACTTCGACGGTAACCCGCTGACCGCTGACGAGGTGCGCAAGCTCGCCGACCTCGAGTCCCGTGAAGTGCTGCTGGCGAAGCTCGCCGGCGCCGTCAAGGCCTCGCTGTTCGGAGCTGCCTACCTCTTCAACGCACCGCTCTCGAAGGCCGTTCGCACGGTCGAGGCGCTGCGCGAGAAGCAGGAGTCCGCGGCCGAGTAATTCGGTTCCGCGAACCATCAACCCCGTACCTGTGCGCCGCGTGATGCGGTTGCAGGGCATGAAACAAGGAGAACAATCATGGCAAAGCTGTCAAACGAAGAACTGATCAACGCGTTCAAGGAGCTCACGCTCATCGAGCTCAGCGAGTTCGTCAAGCTGTTCGAGGAGACCTTCGAGGTCACCGCTGCTGCTCCCGTCGCCGTTGCCGGCCCGGCTGCTGCCGGCGGCGCTGCTGCTGAAGAGGTCGAGGAGAAGTCCGACTTCGACGTCATCCTCGAGGCTGCTGGCGACAAGAAGATCCAGGTCATCAAGACGGTCCGCGAGCTCACCTCGCTCGGCCTCGGCGAGGCCAAGGCTCTCGTCGACGGCGCTCCGGCTGCCGTCCTCGAAGGCGCCAACAAGGAAGCCGCTGACAAGGCGAAGGAAGCCCTCGAGGCTGCCGGCGCCACCGTCACGCTCAAGTAGTCGGTCCCCTGCGGGGGACAACCACTGGGCTGGCGACCGACTCCGGTCGGTCGCCGCTGACGATCGCGGATCTTCCTGAGACGAGTGCTGTGTGCACTCGGCAGAGACATCCGTGATCGGAGGGCATCGCCCCCGATTCGTTCGGGAGCGGTGCCCTCCGTCGGTTAACCGGGGGGCCTGCGATTCGTCGCGCCCCTCCATGCACGCGGATGCTCTGCACCCCGTCGACGACGTTCGTCGACGGTTCACGCAGGCATCCGCGTCGTCGTTCCGCTCCCGGTGAGTGGGGGCTGTCGGTGCGGTGCCCGAATCGGGAGAACCCACCACCATGAACACCCATGCACGCTGGCGTGCAACCATCACCTGGATCCGAGCCCAGCTCGCATCCGCTTTCACCGAGTCGGAACGGGCGAGCGACGCCCACCCGCCCGATCCACGGGTCAGCCAGTCCTTCACCACCTGGATGCGCTGACCCGGTTCACAATTCAGGACCGCCTGGGCGAGTCCCGCCCTGCGGGAGGCTCCCGGTGCCGACGCGCCGGGAGCCTCCTGAATTGTGATCATCGGACTGCAGGTGTAAGTGCATAGCCAGGCTATGTATACTGGTCACATCATGACCGAGAACCGTACGCATTCACCCCTGCACACCATCCTCGGCGACCTCATCACGGCATCGCACCGGCTCACCCGCCTTGCCGCCCAGGCCACCGGATCCTCCGAATCGCCCGCCGTCTGGCGCACGCTCTCCGTGCTCACCACGGTCGGCCCCGTCCGGGTCGGCGAACTGGCCCGCCAGAGTCGGGTGTCCCAACCCACGATGACCAAGCTCGTGCAGAGCCTCGACGAGCGCGACTGGATCAAGCGGATCGCCGACGTCGACGACCACCGCGCGTGGCTCATCGCCATCGCCCCAAAGGGGACGGCCGCCCTCCTCGCCTGGCGCGACGAGCTCACCGACGCCCTGGAGCCGGCCTTCACCGACCTCGAGGACGACGACCTCGCCGCGATCGCCAGGACCGTCGAGATCATCCAGGCCCGCGTGGCCGTCGAGGTCGCCTCGGAGCTGACGGCATGAGCGCCGACACCAGCGCACACACGTCCTCCACGCCCACCCCCACAGCGTCGAGCCACGGCCACGCCGCAGGCCACAGTGCCGGCCTCGGCGGCATCCTGCACCAGCCGAAGGCCGTCTGGGCGGTCGCCTTCGCGAGCGTCATCGCCTTCATGGGCATCGGCCTCGTCGACCCGATCCTGCCCGCGATCGCCGAAGACCTCCAGGCGACGCCGACCCAGGCCGAGATGCTCTTCACGAGCTACCTGCTCGTCACCGGCGTGGCGATGCTGTTCACGAGCTGGCTGTCGAGCCGGATCGGTGCCAAGCGCACGCTCCTCATCGGACTCGCGCTCGTCGTCCTGTTCGCGCTCCTCGCGGGCCTCTCCGACTCCGTCGGTGCCGTCATCGGCTTCCGGGCCGGCTGGGGCCTCGGCAACGCGCTCTTCATCTCGACGGCACTCGCCACCATCGTCGGAGCCGCAGCGGGCGGACGCGCCAACGCGATCATCCTGTACGAGGCCGCCCTCGGGCTCGGCATCGCGATCGGTCCGCTGCTCGGGGGGCTCCTCGGTGGCATCGGCTGGAAGTGGCCGTTCTTCGGCACCGCGACGCTCATGGCCGTCGGGTTCATCGCGATCGTCACCCTGCTGAAGACCGAAGGCCCCAAGCCCGCGCCGCTCAAGCTGTCCGCGCCGTTCAAGGCGCTGGCGATCCCGTCGCTGGGCATCCTCGCGGCAGCCGCACTGTTCTACAACATCGGCTTCTTCACGCTCCTCGCGTACTCGCCGTTCCCTCTCGGCCTCGATGCGATGGGTCTCGGGTTCACCTTCTTCGGGTGGGGTGTCGCGCTGGCGATCACGAGCGTGTTCGTCGCACCGCTGCTCACGGCCCGGATGCGTCGCACCTCCGTGATCAAGCTCGTCCTGCCGTTGCTGGCAATCGACCTCGTCGCGGCCGGACTCCTCGTGCAGTCCACCGTCGGCCTCATCGTCTGCATTGTCGTCGGTGGGCTGCTGCTCGGCGTCATGAACACGGTGCTGACCGAGGCGGTCATGGAGGCGACGGACCTGCCGAGCAACGTCGCATCCTCGGCCTACTCGTCGGTCCGGTTCCTCGGTGGGGCCATCGCGCCACCGGCCGCCGCGGAGATCGCGAAGCTCATCTCGCCCGCCGCGCCCTACTATGTGGCCGCCGGCTCGCTCATCGTCGCGGTCCTCATCGTGGTCCTCGGACGCAAGCACCTCGCCCGGGTCGACGGCCCGGTGGAGAGTGAGCTCGACGAGGCCATCGCGATCACCGCAGCCGACGCGAGCTGATCCGACCGGTCACCGCGCCCCACCGACGCGAGCGCGACCCTCCGGGGGCCCGCGCTCACGTCGGTGGGGCGCGCTCGTGCCAGCGCACCGCGCTGGGACCGCAGCCGGGTCGTCTAGTCCGCGGGCTCGGGGCGCGTCGTGGTCTGTCGGATCACCAGGCGGGTCGGCCAGCGCACCTCGGAGACCGTTGTGCCCGGGTCCCCGGAGTCCGGAGCCTGCGCGCGCTGCTCGTCCTCCAGGTCCTGGAGGAGGATCTCGACGGCATGCCGTCCCTGCGCGCGGGGCTCCTGCTCGAAGGTGGTGAGCGCGAACATCTCCGCATAGGAGTGCCCGTCGATCCCGATGACCGACAGCTCCGCCGGAACGGTTATCCCGAGGCGACGTGCCGCGATGATGATGCCGATCGCCACCTCGTCCGTCGAGGCGAACACCGCCGTCGGCCGGATCCTCGCGTCCCGCAGCAACTGCGCCGCGGCCTCGTACCCGCCCGGTAACGAATGGACGGCGGGCAGGACGTGCACGGCTGAGGTGAGTCCGGCATCCTCCATCGCCGCGAGGTAGCCCGCCAGGCGCCTCCCGTGCACGGTGTCCGTCTGCAGTTCCGCGTCGTGCCCGGTGATGTGGGCGATGCGCGTGTGCCCGAGGGTGATGAGATGTTCCGTCGCCTCACGGCCGAGTGCCTGGTCGTCGATGTTGATGGAGTGACCGCCACGGATGTTGCCGCCGATCGACACCAGTGGACGGGGATTGGCGAGCAGGCGTGCGATCTCGTCCTGCGAGGCCTCGATCCCGATCGAGATCATGCCGTCGAAGCGCTTGTTCGTCAGGTAGGCGTCGAAGATGCGATCGCGCTCCGGGGAGTCGGGCGGCAGATGGTGGAGCGTCAGGTCGTAGCCCCGCGCACGGAGGGCGCCCTCGGCGCCTTCCAGGACCTCCCCGAAGTACCAGCGGTTGAGGAACGAGGTGAGGACGCCGATGGCCAGCGTGCGTCCGGTGGACAGACTCGCGGCGATGGGCGAGGCGACGTACCCGATCGTGGCCGCGGCCTGCACGACCCGTTCCCGGGTCTCGGCCGACACGTATCCGCGCCCGGTGAGCGCTCGCGAGGCCGTCGCTTTCGAGACGCCGGCGAGGGCCGCGACATCGCTGATGGCACCACTCATGCCGACTCCCTCCGTTGGGTAGCACCACCATAGCGAATCTGGAACAGACCTGGAACTGCCGACTGGAACTGATCCATAACAACTGGAGCACGAATGGTCCGCCCGGCCTCGTGATTTCGGTGGGAGCGCTCTCACTGTCTATTTCGTTATGTTCTCGTGCTTGCATCCTGTCGCCGGGTGAAGTACTTTGGCGCATGGAAACGGTTCCGCATCCGGACCGATTCCGCACCAGTGCATCATCGGAACGGCTCGACCCTGGAGACGTTCGAACCTGCAGCACTCAATGAGGAGGACACAGATGAGTTTCATTCGGACCCGCCGGACGGCCCTGCCGCTGGCCGTCCTGGCCGTCGCGGGCGTCGCGCTCACCGCTTGTTCAGGCGGATCGGGCAGCAGCGGCGGTGGCGACGACGACAAGACCGTCACCATCTACGGGACGATCGCCGACACCGAGGCGAAGCTGCTCGAGGAGAGCTGGGCCGACTTCGAGAAGGAGAGCGGCATCACGATCAAGTACGAGTCCTCCAAGGAGTTCGAGTCGCAGATCGGCATCCGCGCCCAGGGTGGTAACCCGCCCGACCTGGCGATCTTCCCGCAGCCCGGCCTCCTGGCCGACCTCGCCAAGCGCGACTACCTGAAGCCCGCGCCCGACAGCGTCAAGGCGAACATCGAGAAGTACTGGTCGAAGGACTGGGCCGCCTACGGCACCGTCAACGACACCGTCTACGGCGCTCCGCTCATGGCGAGCGTCAAGGGCCTCGTCTGGTACCAGCCGGCCAAGTTCAAGGAGTGGGGCGTCGAGGTCCCGAAGACCTGGGACGAGCTGCTCACGCTGACCAAGACCATCCAGGAGAAGACGGGTTCCGCACCGTGGTGCGCCGGCTTCGGCTCCGGCGACGCCTCGGGCTGGCCCGGCACCGACTGGATCGAAGACCTCGTCCTGCGCCAGCAGGGCCCGGACGTCTACGACGACTGGGTGGCCAACAAGGTCAAGTTCACCGACCCGAAGATCAAGGAAGCGTTCGACTCGGTCGGCGAGATCCTCAAGAACCCGGAGTACGTGAACGCGAGCTTCGGCGACGTGTCCTCGATCAACTCGACCGAGTTCGGTGACGTCGCTCCGGCGCTCGCCTCCGGCGCCTGCGCCCTCCACCACCAGGCATCGTTCTTCTCCGGCTTCCTCGAGGACGCCGGCGCGACCGTCGCCCCCGACGGTGACGTGTGGGCCTTCGTGACCCCCGGCATCAAGGAGGGCGAGACCGCTGTCACCGGTGGTGGCGAGATCGTCGGCGCGTTCAGCGACGACGAGAGCACCGTCAAGGTCCAGGAGTACCTCTCGAGCCCTGAGTGGGCGAACAAGCGGGTCAAGCTCGGCGGCGTCATCTCCGCCAACAACGGCCTCGACCCGGCGAACGCCTCGACCCCGATCCTCAGCCAGGCGATCGAGATCCTGCAGGACGAGAAGACCACGTTCCGCTTCGACGCCTCCGACCTGATGCCCGGTGCCGTCGGCGCCGGAACCTTCTGGAAGGGCCTCGTGAACTGGATCAACGGCGACGAGACCGACCAGGTCCTCAAGGACATCGAAGCCGGCTGGCCCTCCAGCGAGTAATCGATATCCGGAACTGCTGCTCGTGAGCGGGAGCGCCGGAGGGTGATCACCACCCTCCGGCGCTTCCGCCTCGGCAGTGGAACCCCCTAGGGTTCACTCAGGGTCCAACGCCGTACTCGAAAGGCCAGCTATGTCAGGTTTCCTCAACTGGTTGGGCGGACTGCCTCCGCTCGCCCAGATCCCGATCGTCGTCATCGCCTTCGGCGCGGTGGTGGCCCTCCTCCTCTTCTTCGTGGACATCGCGCCACGCAAGGGCACCCTGTACACGGTCATCCGTCTGGCGTTCTGCGTCCTGGTGCCCGTCGTCGTCGTCCTCTTCTTCGGCTCGTTCCTCTGGGCCGCGGCCGTCGCCGCCGTCCTCGGCGGCGTGCTCTTCCTCCTCGACTACCGCTCGAAGAAGGGCGTCGGGTACCTCGTCCAGCTCGTCGGCTTCCTCGCACCGGCGTTCCTGCTGCTGCTGATCGGCCTGATCCTGCCGTCGATCAACACGACGATCGCCGCGTTCATGTCGGCGTCCGGCAAGAACTTCGTCGGCCTGAACAACTTCATCTGGCTGTTCACGCAGCCGAGCGCGATCCGCACCGTGATCAACACGATCATCTGGGTGCTGCTCGTCCCGGCGCTGTCGACGGCCTTCGGACTCGCCTACGCCGTGTTCATCGACAAGTCCCGCGGTGAGAAGTACTTCAAGATCCTCGTCTTCATGCCGATGGCGATCTCCTTCGTCGGTGCGTCGATCATCTGGCGGTTCATCTACGCCTACCGCGAGGCCGACGCGACCCAGATCGGTCTGCTCAACCAGATCGTCGTGTGGTTCGGCGGCACTCCGGTGCAGTGGCTGCAGAACGAGCCGTGGAACACGCTGTTCCTCATCGTCGTGCTCATCTGGGTGCAGACCGGATTCGCGATGGTCGTCCTGTCCGCCGCGATCAAGGGGGTCCCCACCGAGCAGATCGAGGCCGCCGAGCTCGACGGCACCAACGCCTGGCAGCGCTTCATCAATGTCATCGTCCCCGGCATCCGCTCCTCGCTCGTCGTGGTCGTCACGACGATCTCGATCGCCTCGCTGAAGGTCTTCGACATCGTCCGTACGATGACCGCCGGCAACAACGGCACCTCGGTCATCGCGAACGAGATGTACACCCAGTTCAAGAACTTCGAGAACGGCCGGAGTGCGGCGTTCGCCGTGGTCCTGTTCGTCCTCGTGCTGCCGATCGTCATCTACAACGCACGGCAGATCAAGAAGCAGAGGGAGATCCGATGAGTGCTGTGCAGCCGATCGAACTACCGATCGACGAATCCACCAAGGAACAGCTCGCCCAAGGGGAACGCGGCATCGAGGCCGCGAGCCGACGGACGAAGAAGCGGCTCACCAGCCGCGGGGCGACCATCGCGGCCGTCATCATCGCGGTGCTGTGGACGGTCCCGACCTTCGGTCTGTTCGTCTCCTCGTTCCGACCTGAGCAGCAGGTGAAGACCACCGGTTGGTGGACGATCTTCTCCGACTTCCAGGTCACCATCGACAACTACGTGCAGGTGCTGCAGGCCGGCAACTCGACGCTCAACCTCGCGGGCTCGTGGGTCAACTCGATCGCCATCGCGGTCCCGGCGACCCTGATCCCGCTGGTGGTGGCGAGCCTCGCGGCGTACGCGTTCGCGTGGATCGACTTCCGCGGCAAGAACTTCCTGTTCATCCTCGTGTTCGCGCTGCAGGTGGTGCCGATCCAGATGGCGCTCGTGCCACTGCTGTCGACCTTCTCCCGCGGCCTGAACATCTTCGGCCTGCAGGTCGGCGAGGGACTGGACGCGAGCGGCACCTTCGCCCAGGTGTGGATCGCGCACACCATGTTCGCGCTGCCGCTGGCGATCTTCCTGCTGCACAACTTCGTCGCGGAGATCCCCGCCGAGGTCATCGAAGCGGCACGCGTGGACGGTGCCGGTCACGGTCAGATCTTCTTCCGGATCGTGCTGCCGCTGACCATGCCCGCCATCGCGTCGTTCGCGATCTTCCAGTTCCTGTGGGTGTGGAACGACCTTCTGGTCGCGCTCATCTTCGCGGACGGCGAGGTCGCACCGATCACGAAGCTGCTGGCGGAGATCACCGGTACGCGTGGCAACGAGTGGCACCTGCTCACGGCCGGCGCGTTCATCTCGATCCTCGTCCCGCTCGTGGTGTTCTTCGCCCTGCAGCGCTACTTCGTCCGCGGGCTCCTGGCCGGTTCGACGAAGGGCTGACCCGACACGCGGTTCGATCCTCCGATCGACAGCGTCGTCGGTGCGCGAACGCCCCGGGAGCTCATGCTCCCGGGGCGTCCGTGCGTCTGCGGGTCGTCTGGTCTGGTTCACAGTTCAGGTGAGCCTCGGCGTGTCGGACCTGCCGCCGGGAGACTCAGTCAGGCTCGCCGAATCCGTCCTGAATTGTGAACAAGGAGACCGATGTGGGAGTTCGACGGCAGTGTTCACAATTCAGGAGAGCCTCGGCGTGCCCCGCCCGACTGACCGGGTTCTCGGCGCGACACTCCGTGGACATCCTGAGTTGTGGACCGAGAGCAACGGCACATCGAACGACCAGTCGAGGTCACGATTCGGCGAGAGCCGAACGAATGGCTCCTTCGACGGCGTACCAGTCGTCCATGACCATCCGGTAGGTGAATCGGAGGACGCGGTACCCGCGGATCGCCAGCATCGCGTCCCGCCAGCGGTCGTGCTCGTGAGCATCTGGCGTGTCGTGGAACTCACGTCCGTCCCACTCGATCACGATCCGTCCCGCCAGGACGAGGTCGACCCGCCCTACCCCATCGATGAGTACCTGATGGACTCCGCGGATGCCCGCACGCTCGAGGCGGATCCGGCCGATGGTCTCGAGGAAGCTGTGGCAGCCGCTCTCTCGCCGGGGGAGGGCGTCGAAGAACCGGCGGGGGAGTTCCCGCAGCCAGTCCTCGAGATGCACTGCGCCGCGTGGATCGACGTTGATGAAGGAGTCGAATGCGGCGACGGCGAGGTCGGGATGCTGGCAGGCTGCGATCTGCAGGGTGGTCTCGTATGGCGAGGTCAGGAGCTTCGGTCGGTCATCTCTGGAGAGGGGCGAGTGCCAGTGCAGAACGAGACCTTGCAGGTCGCGGAACTCCTCGCCACGGGGGTAGGTCGTCCGGTCATCGGGATGGCGGAGTCGTGAGGCGTTCTCGGCGAGGCTCACATGCACCTCACCCCTCCGAGCAACGGCCCAGCCGTAACGCTCCGCGGCTGAAACGCAGCCCAGTCGCCCGCCCACCCGGACGGCCCGGATCAAGGCGGGATCTGCGGCGGGTGCCGCGTACCAGCCACGGCGTGGTCGGACGAGGAGTCCTGTCGCCACCGCGAATGTCAGTTGTCGCCCCGTGAAACCGTGGTCGATCAGTTCACGCCGAGTCGCCACCTGTCCCAGGTGCTCTACGGCGGTCGCGAGTCCGATCATCGCTCCAGCGTCCTCGTGCCGCATCGGTCGCGACGACGCCCGCCAGCGCCGATGTGCACTGGTGACCGGTTCGACCGGTTGTGGAGCATGCTCGTGGCGGTTCACAACTCAGGATCGGGGGCGGCGTGTCGGCCAGCAGGCACACGAACGGAGGCGAAACGCCGAGCCGCTCCTGAGTTGTGAACCGCGGGACGGGGACAGGGGCGGGGAGGACGGCGGGCGGGGATAGGGTGGCGGGATGAGCATGCACGGCGGACGGGGCGGGCCACGCGGCGGTGCACCCGGGGGCGGCGGGCCCCGCGCGGGCAGCCGCGTCAGCGGTGGCGACACGGCGGCGCAGAAGGCGCTCAACGCCGAGGCGCCGAGGATCCCGAACCTCGGCAAGCGCATCGTCGCGCTGTTCGTGCCGTTCCGCGCCAAGATCATCCTCACGATGGTGCTCGTCGTCATCGGTGCCGCCCTCGCGGTGCTCCCACCGCTGCTCGTCAAGCAGGCGTTCGACGTCGGCCTGTTCCCGACCGACGGTGGCAGCCCGAACCTCGTCGCCCTCGCGGAGATCGTCGGCGCGATGGTGGCGCTGTTCATCATCGCGGCGCTGCTCGGCGTCTGGCAGACCTACCTCACGGCGACCGTCGGCAACAGCGTCATGGGCGCCCTGCGCATCAAGCTGTTCTCGCAATTGCAGGCGATGGAGCTGAGCTTCTTCACCCGCACCAAGACGGGCATCATCCAGTCGCGCCTCCAGAACGACGTCGGTGGCGTCGCGAACGTCCTCACCAACACCGTCTCGAGCGTGCTCGGCAACACCGTGACGGTCATCTCCGCGCTCGTCGCCATGCTCATCCTCAACTGGCAGCTGACGATCGTCGCCCTCATCCTCATGCCGATCCTCGTGATCGCGCAGCGCCGCGTCGGTCAGGTCCGGGCGCGGATCGCGACGAAGACGCAGGAGTCGTTGTCGGAGATGACCGCGATCACGCAGGAGGCCCTGAGCGTCTCCGGCGTGCTCCTCGCGAAGAGCTTCAACCGCCAGGACACCGAGGTCGAGCGCTACAGCGCCGAGAACCGCACCCAGATCCGCCTCCAGGTCAGCCAGGCGATGAGCGGACAGTGGTTCTTCGCGATGGTGAACATCTTCCTGTCGTCGATCCCCGCGATCGTCTACCTCGTGGCCGGCTGGCTCATCACCGGTGGGGCCGCGGACGTCACCGCCGGCTCGATCGTCGCCTTCACCACCATCCAGGCCCGCCTGCTGTTCCCGCTCATGGGCGTCATGCGGGTCGCCCTCGACCTGCAGACCTCCGGAGCCCTCTTCGCGCGGATCTTCGAGTACCTCGACCTCAAGCCCGCGATCGCCGACCGTCCCGGGGCCGCACCGCTCCCGAGCGTCGCACCGCAGATCCGCTTCGACGACGTCACCTTCCGGTACGCCGACGCCCAGGACGACTCGACCCCCACCCTCGACGGGGTCTCCTTCACGATCGAACCCGGACAGTTCGCCGCGTTCGTCGGACCTTCAGGAGCGGGCAAGACGACCATCTCCTACCTCATCCCGCGCTTCCAGGAGGTGTCGGGCGGCCGGGTCATGGTGGCGGGCGCCGACGTCCGCGACGTCACCCAGGAGTCCCTCGTCTCCCGCATCGGCATCGTCAGCCAGGAGACCTACCTCTTCCACGCGACGATCGCCGAGAACCTCCGCTACGCGAAGCCCGACGCGACCCTCGACGAGCTCGAGGCCGCCTGCCGCGCCGCGAACATCCACGAGACGATCGCTCGGTTCGAGGACGGCTACGACACGCTCGTCGGGGAACGCGGCTACCGCTTGTCCGGCGGTGAGAAGCAGCGCATCGCCATCGCGCGCGTGCTGCTGAAGGACCCGGAGGTGCTCATCCTCGACGAGGCGACGAGCGCCCTCGACACGATCTCCGAACGGGTCGTCCAGGTCGCCCTTGACGACGCGACCCGCGGACGCACGACGGTGTCCATCGCGCACCGCCTGTCGACCGTCGTGCACGCCGACGTCATCTTCGTGCTCGATCGCGGGCGCATCGTGGAGCGTGGCACCCACCAGGAGCTGCTCGCCGCCGGCGGCGTGTACGCGACGCTCTACGCGCAGCAGGCCGTCACCGCCTGAGTCGAGACGGCAGGCGCTGCGACGTGTCGTCTGGACACGTCGACCGCGCGCACGGCGGTCCGGTCCGGCAATGTCCGGCCAGCGAAGAACCGCCGTCCGGCCATTGTGGGCGCGTGACACGTGTGGCTAGAGTGAGCGCCATCGTGACCCCCGAAGAAGGGGGACGCCCGCGCACCGCCGGATCGAGTAGGGGACTCGTCGATGACCGCAGCTGTGAACGCACCATCCGGGCCTCCGCCAGGTGACGGCACTCCGCCCGCGGAAGCCTCGACGACGGGTCCTCCGATCCCTCCAGCGCCGTCCTCGGTCGCGCGGTCCCGTAGGCTCGGGCGTCGTCGCTTCGGCCGCCCCGGCTTCAGCATCCAGTCGAAACTCCTGGTGATGCTGCTGCTGGTCAGCGTGGGGGCGTCGGTGGTGACCGGCATCGTCGGGTACCTCTCCGGCAGCGAATCCCTCCGACAGGCGTCGTTCGAGCGGCTGACCGAGTTGCGCGAGTCGCGTGCCCGCGAGATCACCAACTACTACCGCCAGACGGCGGACTCGCTCGTCGTCTACACCCGCGGCACGACCGTCGTCGATGCGATGAACCGGTACCACGACGCGTTCCAGGAGCTCGAGGAGCAGCCGGTCGAGCCGGCGCGAGCTGCGGAGGTCGACCGTTTCTACACGGACACCTTCGTCCCCGCGCTCAACGAACGGACCGGCGATACGGCGGATCCAGAGGCCTTCATCCCGACGAACCCGGCCCAGACCTACCTGCAGTCGGTCTACACGCCCACCGATCTCGACTACGACCAGGCGATCACGGTCGACGACGCCGGTGACGGGAGCACGTGGTCGGCCGTCAACGCGGCCTACAACGACTACTTCCGCGAGATCATCAACCGGTTCGGCTACGAGGACGCCCTCCTGATCGACGACGAGGGTGACGTCGTCTACAGCGCGTTCAAGGGACCGGACCTCGGGACCAACGTGCTGACGGGCCCGTACCAGGGTGGCGTCCTCGGCGACGGGTTCACGAAGGCCCTGCGGTCCAACGCGGTCGATTACACGGGCATCACCGACTTCGAGCGGTACCAGCCCTCGCTCAACGTCCCCACGCAGTGGATCTTCTCACCGGTCGGGCAGGATGGCCGCATCGACGGCGTCCTGGCGCTGCAGGTGCCCATCGAACAGATCAACTCGGTCATGACGAGTGGCGGGGAATGGAAGCAGGACGGCCTGGGCGAGACCGGCGAGACCTACCTCGCCGGACCCGATCAGCTGATGCGCTCGACGTCCCGACTGCTCATCGAGGACCCGAAGGCGTATCTCAAGCAGTCCGTCGCGGCCGGCACGCCACCGCAGGACGCGCAGCGCGCGGTCGACGTCAAGGGCACGATCGAGATCCAGCCGACCCGCACCCAGTCCGTGGAGCGGGCGCTCGCCGGGGAGACCGGCACGCTCATCGGTCGTGGTTACCTCGGTGGGGAGAACCTGACGGCGTACACACCACTCGACATCGACGGGCTCCAGTGGGTGCTCGTCGCGCGGATCGACGCGTCGGAGGCCTTCGCGCCGGTCACCGACTTCACGCGCAACCTCATCATCTCCGTGCTGGCGATCGTGGTCGTCGTGTCGTTGCTCTCGCTGTTGCTGGCGCAGGTGTTCGCACGCCCGGTGCGGTCCCTCGTCGGCGCGGTGCGGCGCGTGGCCGCCGGTGACTACAGCGTCGAGGTACCGGGAAACAGGCGTGACGAGTTCGGCGACCTGGGCGCGGCCTTCAACGACATGAGTCGCAGCCTCCGGGTGAAGCAGGAACTCATCGACGAGCAGCGCGCCGAGAACGAGAAGCTCCTGCTGACGCTCATGCCGGCCACGGTGGCGAAACGCTACAAGGAGGGCGAGGAGACCATCTCCGAGGTCCACCAGGACGTGTCGGTCATCTTCGCGGACCTCGTCGGGTTCGACGACCTCACCCGAGGCCTCGACCCGGAGCGCGAGCTGTCGATGCTCAACGCCCTCGTCCGCAGCTTCGACGAGGCCGCGGAGCGACTCGGGATCGAGCAGGTGCGGACGCTGCGGGAGGGCTACCTCGCGAGCTGTGGCCTCATCGTGCCCCGTGTCGACAACGTCCGCAGGACCCTCGACTTCGCGCTGGAGATGCGCACGATCGTCGAACGCTTCAACGCGCAACACCAGGCCGACCTGACGCTCCGGATCGGCGTGGACACGGGTGTCGTGACGAGTGGCCTCGTCGGTCGCACGAGTCTCGCCTACGACATGTGGGGTGACGCGGTCAGCCTCGCCAACCAGGTCCAATCGGTCTCCGGTCGGGCCGGGATCTTCGTCAGCCAGCGGGTGCGTGACCGCATGCAGGACACCGTCACCTTCGAGGCCGCCGGCACCGTGGAGACGCGCGGGGGTCCGCAGGCCGTCTGGCAGGTCGTGGCAGGGACGACGTCATGACGCAGGTGTGGCAGGAGGCGTGGTTCCCCTGGGCCGTCGCGCTCGCGGTCGGTGTCCCGGTCCTCCTCATCGTCCTCACCGAGGTGCTCGGCGCACTGACCCGGCGCGGGAACGCCGCGGCCAAGCCGGTACGACTCATGCGGAACTACGTCGTGCCGGTCGGCGCGGTGTTCGCACTCCTGGTGTTCGCTTCGCTGCGGGCGGACGACCTCATCTGGGTCCGGATCGTCGGAACGGTCCTCGGGTTCCTCGTGATCCTGCTCATCCTGTCGGCGTTCAACGTGGCGCTCTTCGCCAACGCGGAGGAGGGCTCGTGGCGTGACCGCATCCCGTCGATCTTCGTGGACCTCGCTCGGCTCGCGCTGATCCTCATCGGACTCGCCATCCTGTTCTCGTGGGTGTGGGGCGCCGACATCGGCGGCCTGGTCACCGCGCTCGGCGTCACCTCGATCGTGATCGGCCTCGCCCTCCAGAACGCGGTCGGCGGGGTCATCTCCGGACTGCTGCTGCTGTTCGAGCAGCCGTTCCGGCTCGGTGACTGGCTCGACACGGGGAGCGTCCGCGGTCGCGTGGTGGAGGTGAACTGGCGTGCGGTCCATCTCGACACCGGCAACGGCATCCAGATCGTCCCGAACTCCTCGCTCGCCGGGGCGTCGTTCACGAACCTCAGTCAGCCGGTCGGTGCCTACACCGCGAGCGTCGAGGTGACCTTCTCGACCGACGACCCGCCGGACGACGTGCTCCGGCTGCTCCGCGAGGTCGGATCGGGACTGCCGATGCTCGAGCCGGGGGACGTGGTGTCCGCCTCCTACCTCGGAGGCGCCAGATTCTCCGTCACCCTGCCCGTGTCCGGGCCGTCCACCGCCGACGCCGCCGTCGCCCTGTTCCGCGCCTGGCTCTGGTACGCCTCGCGCCGCCGTGGTCTCGCGCTCGACGGCGACGGCTCCGACCCGATCGCGACGCCGGAGCGCTTGCGAAGTGCCATCGCCGCCTTGGCACCGACCCTCCACGCGCGGGAGGAGGACTACGACGACCTCGCCCGGACGTGCACACTCGAGCGGTACGGGCCGGGGGAGACCATCCAGCAGGCGGGAACCATCCCCGGAGCGATGCGGTTCCTCGTCGAAGGCGGCGTCCATCTCGCCGTGCCGACGGCGGACGGGCTCATCACCTTCCAACGACTCGGCGTCGGCGACTTCATCGGTCAGACGGCGCTCACGAGGGAGGTCGCCATGGCCGCAGCGATCGCCGACGGGACGACCCTGGTCCTGCGGATGCCGCTGTCCACCATCGACCAGCTCGTGCGGAGCAAGCCTCGGCTGGCGCAGGAGATCGGCGCCTCCATCGACAACAAGCATCGGCAGGCGCAGGCGGCGCTCGCCGAGGCGGGGATCGTCCGCGGTACGATCGGCCGGTAGCCAGCAGCCGTCCCCAGCCGAACGAGGAACCGATGCCGAACCCCGATGGACCGTCCGGGTCGCGGCCGTCTCCCGCCGGCGAGTCCGTGACGGAGCGGATCCGCACGGCGATCTACGACGGGACGCTCGCCTCGGGCGAGCTGCTCATCGAGGCGGAACTCCGGGAGTGGCTCGACGCTCCGAGCGAGGAGATCGCCGCAGCACTCCGGGAACTCGAACGCGTCGGACTGGTCGAGACGGCACCGCAGCGGCACACCCGTGTCGCGCAGCCACGCGCCGAGGACCGGACAGCCGTGCTGCAGACCCTCGGAGCGCTCGTCAGCGGCGTCGTCCGGGTCACCGTTCCGACCTTGACCGCGGGGCAACGGGCCGAACTCCTCGCCTTCGTCGAACACACGATGACGACCGTGGCGGCTGAGGACGCGGATGCGCACGGCCGCTGCGTCTGGGGGCTCGTGGACCGGTTCCTGAAGCACTGCGAGAACCCGGTCCTCGTCTCCGCGACGAAGGACGTGATCGGCGCACTGATCTACCGTGTCTCGGCCACGCGCTCCGCGGCGACGGTCGACTGGTCGGATCTGCGCGTCGGGTACCCGCACCTCCGATCCGCCCTCGCCGCCGGTGACGCCGTCGGGGCCGAACTCGCGATCGAGCACATCTTCCGGCTTCAGGTTCCGCTCCACGACCTGGAGGTGCACTGAGCGTCGGCGCCATGCTGACCTCGGGGCTGTCGCCGGTGGGACGCGGGGCAATAGTCTGCTGATGACGCGGTGCTCGCCAGAGCTCCGCGTCCACGTCGTCACCTCGAGCGAGAAGAGCCCAGATGTCCTCCCCGGAAGTCCCACCCTCCGTCGAACCGACCACCGCGTCGCAACTCCTCGCAGAGCTGGCCGGCACCTTCCTGCTGGTCTTCGGTCTCGTCGGGACGGCGACCTTCTCCGCGTTCTTCGGCGAAGAGACGTCGAACCCCCTGGGCGTCGGCTTCCTCGGGGTGGCGATCGCCCTCGGCCTCTCGGTGACCATCGCCGCCTACGCGTTCGGCCCCGTCTCCGGCGGGCACTTCAACCCGGCGGTGACGCTCGGGCTGGCCGCCGCCGGTCGGTTCCCCTGGCGTGCGACGTGGACGTTCATCCTCGCGCAGCTCGTCGGAGCGTTCCTCGGCGCACTGGCGGTCTTCGGCCTCGCGGCCGGCGGCCCGGCAGGATTCCTCGACAAGGCCGTTGCGAGCGGCTTCGTCTCGAACGGCTTCGGTGAGCTCTCGCCCGGCGGATTCGGACTCGTCTCGGCGATCGTCATCGAGGTCGTCATCACCGCCCTCTTCCTGTACGTCATCCTGGGCGTCACGCACACCCGGGCCGCCGCTGGTTTCGCGCCGATCGCCATCGGTGGCACCCTCACCCTGTTCCTGTTGATCGCGATCCCGATCGACAACGGCTCGATCAACCCGGCGCGCTCCATCGCGACCGCCATCTTCGGCGGGGGCGACTGGCTCGCGCAGGTCTGGGTGTTCATCGTGTTCCCGATCATCGGCGCGCTGATCGCCGGATTCAGCTACCGGATCCTGTTCGAGGGGACCCGCCCGGCGGGTTCCCGACCGGTCGCGAACCGCAGCTGAGTCGTCTCCGGATCGCCCGCGCCCCGTCCGCCCTGGCTGGACGGGGTGCGTCGTTTCGGGCCGGCACCCCGCGAACGCGGGCAACCCGCATTGGGGGACGCGCTTTCCACGGGCACCGAGCATGCTTGAGGTTCGAGCGCCGGAACCTTGGAGGGGCGATGACGATGACCGAACGCGACGCCCCCACGACCGCGTGGGTGGGTCCGCTGCAGGATGGCGGCAGCATGCCCGATGCGCCGCTCCCACCGGACGTCGCCTGGGAGCTCCTCCGGGAAGCGCTGGTCGAGGATTTCATCGACGACCTCCCGCGTCCGGTCCGGACGGCGGAACTCGCGGCGCGGCTCCATGTGAGTCGAGCGTCCCTCATGACCAACATCCGTCGTGGCAATGTCGTCGCGAACCGCCGCGCCGGCCGATGGGAGATCGACACCGTCGCCAGCCGCACCTATCTGCGGTCGGCCATCCTCAGCCTCGGTGAACGTCGTCGCGCGCTGAGCGGTGTCGATGAGGACCGCTCCGCGACCGTGCAATTGACGCTCAGCGGGCGCGCGTCAGAAGTGCTCTCGGACCTCATGCAGGACACGCACCTGTCCGCCCCGGAACTCGTGGCCATCGCGCTCGACCGGTTCCGGAGCAACCCCGTCGACGGCGGCGTCGAGGGCCGCTGACCGGCACGGAGTGACGATCGACCGCTGACCGCCGCAGACGCGAACGGCCGGGCTCCCGTCGGGACCCGGCCGTCACGCGTCTCGAGCCGGGGACTACTCGTTCCCGACGGCCTTGTCCGCGGCGTCGCGAGCGCTGTCGATCTGCCCGTCGAACTTGCCGCCGGTGACCTTCTTGGCCGCGTCGGCCACGGTGCCGAGGAGCTTGTCGCTGATGTCCTCGGCCTGCTCGCTCTTCAGGGCGTCCTTGACCTTGTTGTCGTTCAGGAATTCCTGAGCCTTCTTGGTGATGTCGTCCAGTGCCATCCGTCGCTCCTGTTCATCGGGCCCGTTCGGGCGTCGGGATCATTCTTCGCCGTCAGTCGGTGTTCTGGCTAGCCCCTTGTCGGAGCCCGCAGGTCGTCCGGGCGGTCGACGGGGCGTCAGCCGGCGAGGTCGACCGGTCCGCCCCGGTCGTCGAGCATGCCGGTCATGAGCTCGATCTCCGCCTGCTGGCTCGCGATCACCGCGCGCGTGAAGGCCAGCGCGGTCGCGTTCGTGGTCCGCGGCTGCAACGCCTCGGCCATCTCGACCGCGCCGCGGTGATGGGCGATCATCAGGGTCAGGAACACCCGCTCGGCCTGGACCCCGGACGCCGCCGTCAGCTGGTCGATCTGGGCGGGTGTGGCGAGGCCCGGCATCGGATCGCCCGGGGTGTGGGTGGACCCGGGGGTCGCCGAGTCGCCGCCGTGCGCATGGCCGCTCGCACCCGAGAGCGTGGGGAGCGTCATCCACGTCATGTCCGGCTGCCGTGAGCCCTGCGGCAGGTTCCACTGGACGAGCCAGTCGTACAACTGCCCGGACTGCTGCGCCTGGGTGGTCGCGATGTCGTACGCGAGGGTGCGCACGTCGACCGCGTCCGTCCGGTCGCGGATGAGCATGGCGAGCTCGACACCCTGGTTGTGGTGCACCTGCATGTCGCGCGAGAAGCCCGCCTCGGCGCTCGTCGTGGTGGGTGTCGGGTCGGCGAGTGTACTGAGCCGACCGACCGAGAAACCGATCGCCGCAGCGACCATGATCGCGACGACGGCCATCGCGGCGATGACGACGCGGGTCCGGCTGGAGCCGTCGGGGGAGCCCTGCGCCTCCCAGGCGGCGAGTTCCTCGTCGGTCACACCGCCGTCGGCCGGTTCACCGGTCGCCGGGGCGTCGGGGGTGCTCGCCGGGGTCAACGGATCAGACCTTGCCGGGACCGTCGATCGCGCCCGTGCAGGCCGCGCCGGGCTCCGGGACGTTGTTGCTCTTCCAGAACTCCTCGAAGAAGTCGGCGATGCGCGCGTCGCTCGCGTTGTTGACCTGCAGCTGGGAGTTCCAGCCGCTCAGCACGATCGGGGAGGGGAGGTCGGACTTCGGCGACAGGATGACGTACGTGGTGGGGAGCAGCTCCTTGAGCTTCGTGAGCTCCGCGTCGCTGAGGGACGGGTCGTAGGTGACCCAGATCGCACCGTGCTCGAGGGAGTGGACCGCGTTCTCGTTGGTCTGCTCCTCGGTGTAGACGCCGCAGTTCAGCCAGTACTGGTTGTGCGGACCACCTGCCGGCGGGTTCTGCGGGTAGTCGACCGTGCCCTCGACGTGCTCCGAGGTGTTCTGGAACAGTTGCACGCCCGCGATGTCCTGGCCGGTGCCGGTGCCGCCGCCGGGGTAGCTGGCGTTCTTGGGCAGGGTGAGGACGACACTCGTGATGAGGACGGCGATGACGGCGACGCCGCCGACGACAGCGGCCCAGATCCCGATGCGGCGGTTGCGGTTCTTCCGCTTCTGCGCCTGCTTGAACGCCGCGACCTTGGCCTGACGCTGGGCTTCGCGCTCCTGCTTCACGCTCTGCTGCTTGACGGCGGGCGGGACGGGGGTGTTCTTGGGGCGATCTGCTGCGGGGGTCACGGGGGCCTCTCGAAAAGTTGTATGCGTAACTATCGAACCAGATGTGCTTCCGGGGGCCGTTCCGGCGCCTGACGATGTGCAGTCGATTCTCAGCCTCATCCAAGCAGACGGCGGGTGAAACCGAGAGTTAGAGTCCTCTAACAAATGTAGCTCGGTGTTGCTAACATGGCCGACGTGACCACCGACCTCGCTGCTCCGGCGACCCGCGCGCCCCGCGGACCGCGACTCCTGTTCCTGCTCGGACCCGCCTTCGTGGCGGCGATCGCCTACGTCGATCCCGGGAACGTCGCGGCGAACCTCACGGCGGGAGCCCAGTACGGCTACCTGCTGGTATGGGTGCTCGTCGCCGCGAACGCGATGGCCGTGCTCGTCCAGTACCTCTCCGCCAAGCTCGGCCTCGTCACCGGGCAGAGTCTGCCCGAGCTGCTCGGCTCACGACTGCGAACCGGGCCGCGTCGGCTCTACTGGGTGCAGGCGGAGCTCGTCGCCGCCGCGACTGACCTCGCCGAGGTGATCGGCGGTGCCGTGGCGCTCCACCTGCTGTTCGGCATCCCGCTCGTGCTCGGCGGCGTCATCGTCGGGGTCTTCTCGATCGTCCTCCTCGCCGTGCAGAACTGGTACGGCCAGCGGCACTTCGAGTTCGCGATCCTGACGCTCCTCGCCGTCATCGCCGTCGGCTTCCTCGCCGGCCTGTTCGTCAGTCCCGTCGACTGGGGTGCCGCGGCCGGAGGCCTCGTGCCACGGTTCGAGGGCACGGCGACGGTCCTGCTCGCGGCGAGCATGCTCGGTGCGACGGTCATGCCGCATGCGATCTACCTCCACTCCTCGCTCAGCAGGGACCGGCACGGCGTCCAGACGAGTGACGGTGCCATCCGTCGGCTCATCGTGGCGACCCGCTGGGACGTCGCGGCGGCGCTCGTCCTCGCCGGAGCGGTGAACATCGCGATGCTGCTGCTCGCGGCCGCGTCGCTCGGCGGTGTCGACGGGACGGACTCGATCGAGGGCGCGCACGCGGCGATCACCGCTGCGCTCGGGCCCGTCATCGGCGTGATCTTCGCCATCGGGCTGCTCGCCTCCGGGCTCGCCTCGACCTCGGTGGGCGCCTACGCGGGAGCGGCGATCATGGGCGGGCTCCTCAAAGTGCGCATCCCGTTGCTCGCCCGACGGGTGATCACCCTCATCCCGGCGCTCGCCATCCTGGCGGCGGGCATCGACCCGACCACCGCGCTCGTGCTGAGCCAGGTGTTCCTCAGCCTCGGCATCCCCTTCGCGCTCATCCCGCTCGTGCGCTACACGGGCGACCGGCGGATCATGGGGGTCCATGTCGACCAGCTCGCCACCCGGGTGTTCGCCTGGGTCGTGGTCGCGCTCATCGTCTCGCTGAACGTCGCGCTCATCGTGCTGACCTTCTTCGGGTGATCCGCCCGGCGGTTCATCCGCCCGAAGACGGGCGAGTGGAGCTGCCGGCGATCAGGCGACGACCGTCACCCAGACGGCATCGGCGGCGAGGCGACCGAGCGTGAGGCGCGTGCCGGTCGCGGTGAGCCGGAGTTCGAGTTCGCCCGCGAACGCACGGTGGTCGTCGACGCTCAGTTCGGTGTCGAGGACGATGCCGAGGCTGCTCAGGTGTCGGAGGGTCTCCGGGTCGGCGTCCGAGATGCGGCACACCGTCAACGGGCTGTCGGACGGAGCCTCGTTCAACCGGACCGCGTCCGGGCGGTGCGGGGTGCCGTCGGCGGAGGGGATCGGGTCGCCGTGCGGATCGCGGATCGGGTGGCCGAGCGCGGCGTCGATGCGCTCGATCATCGTGTCGCTCGCCGCGTGCTCGAGGATCTCCGCCTCGTCGTGGACCTCGTCCCAGCCGTAGCCGAGCATCTCGACGAGGAAGGTCTCGATGAGTCGGTGCCGCCGCACCATCGCGACCGCGTGCGCCTGCCCGGCGGGGGTGAGCTCGATGCTGCCGTAGGGCTCGTGCACGACGAGTCCCTGGGCGGCGAGTCGCTTCACCGCGTCGGAAGCGGTCGCGGGACGGACACCCATGCGATCCGCGAGCAGCTTGACGGTGGCCGACTCGTCGGCCCACTCGGACGTCGTCCAGATCGTCTTGAGGTAGTCCTGGGAGACGGCGGAGAGGCCGGAGACGGTCATGGCTCCAGTCTAGGGAGCAGGTGCGCGTCCATCATGCGTCCTTCGGCAGGCCACCGGGTGTTCACGCCCGCCTGGCAGAATGGGCTCCGGCACCCCCGAACAGGGCACCCGGCTGCTACGGTCGAGTCCTCGCACCCGCGAACACCGATCCATCCGACGAGAAGGGCCACGTGATGTCCCAGGCGCTGCGCACCTCGACCGCACGGCTCGGATCCGGCGCGCGTGCCACGCTCGAACTCGTCGTCGCCGCCATGGCGGGCGAAGGCCACCTGGAGGCACCCGGGGCGGACGGGACACCCCGTCGTCGCCCGGTCGAGCTCGTGTTGCGCCGGCTTCCGGCGCTCCTCGCGGTGCTGCTGCTCGCCGCGGTCGTGCTCACGGTCATCGGCGTCCTCATGGTGCTGACCCTCGCCGTCCGGCTGGTGTCCTCTGCTGTCTCGGCACTCGGTCCGCGGCCGCGACTCGTCGCGATCCACTGACGCCGGATCGGCCCCGTCATCCGGCTGCGTTCACTGCACTCGCCGGGTAGGGTGGTCTGCATGCGTCTCCGCCTGTCGTGTTCCTGCTGTCCCCGCTGAACCGTCCCTGCCGGGATGCCGCCTCAGCCGCCCCAGCCATCCGGTGACGCACGCGAGAGTCGTGCGGTGACGCACCACAGGAACAGATTGCAGACATGAACTACGCAGACTCCGTCCTCGATCTCATCGGGAACACGCCCCTCGTCAAGCTCAACCGGGTCACCGAGGGCATCGCGGCCACCGTGCTCGTCAAGGTGGAGTACCTCAACCCGGGCGGCTCCTCGAAGGACCGCATCGCGACGCGTATCATCGACGCCGCCGAGGCGTCGGGCGACCTCAAGCCGGGCGGCACGATCGTCGAGCCCACCTCCGGCAACACCGGCGTCGGCCTCGCCCTCGTCGCCCAGCAGCGCGGGTACCGCTGCGTGTTCGTCCTGCCCGACAAGGTCGGCGAGGACAAGCGGAACGTGCTCACCGCCTACGGTGCGGAGATCGTCGTCACGCCCACCTCCGTCGCTCCCGACAGCCCCGACTCCTACTACAGCGTGTCCGACCGCCTCACCGCCGAGATCCCGGGGGCGTTCAAGCCCAACCAGTACGCGAACCCGAACGGGCCGCGCAGCCACTACGAGTCGACCGGTCCCGAGATCTGGCGCGACACCGAGGGCGAGATCACCCACTTCGTCGCGGGCGTCGGCACCGGAGGCACCATCTCCGGCACGGGCAAGTACCTCAAGGAGGTCTCCGAGGGCGGCGTGCGCATCATCGGTGCAGACCCGGAGGGCTCGGTCTACTCCGGCGGCACCGGTCGCCCGTACCTCGTCGAGGGCGTCGGCGAGGACTTCTGGCCGACCGCCTACGACCCGTCCATCCCCGACGAGATCATCGCCGTCACCGACGCCGAGTCGTTCGCGATGACACGTCGCCTCGCCCGCGAGGAGGGACTGCTCGTGGGCGGCTCCAGCGGCATGGCGGTCCAGGCCGCTCTCGTCGCGGCGCGCGACCTCCCGGCGTCGGCCGTGGTCGTCGTCCTCCTGCCCGACGGCGGGCGTGGCTACCTCGGCAAGATCTTCAACGACTCCTGGCTGCAGTCCTACGGCTTCAGCGAGGTCGCCGACGACCGCACCGTGGGCGACATCCTCCGCGGCAAGGGCTCGGAGATGCCGGACCTCGTGCACGTGCACCCGAGCGACACCGTCCGCGACGTCGTCGACATCATGACCGAGTACGGCGTCTCCCAGCTCCCGGTGCTGAGCGCCGAGCCGCCCGTGGTGATGGGCGAGGTCGTCGGTGCGATCGACGAGGCGAGCCTCATGGACGCCGTCTTCAGCGGCGCGGCCAAGATGAACGACGCCGCGAGCGCGTTCGTCGGCGACCCGCTGCCGCTCATCGGCCTCGGTGAGTCCATCCCGGCGGCGCGCGCGGCGCTCGGTTCCGCCCCGGCGTTCCTCGTCACCGACGGCGGCAAGCCGATCGGCGTCATCACGCGGCACGACCTCCTCACCTACCTGGCGGGTTGAGCGTGGGCGGCATGCAGGTCGTGTGGGCGGAGTCAGGGCGATGTCCCGACCACGCCCGACCCCGGTGACCGGGCCAGTCCGACCGGTCGCCCACCCGACACCTCCCCGAATCCTGAACCGAAAGAGTCACCCATGAGCAAGCACGACCACGGCTTCGCCACCCGCAGCATCCACGCCGGACAGGAGTTCGACCCCACCACCGGGGCGATCATCCCGCCGATCTACCAGACGTCGACCTTCGTCCAGGACGGCGTGGGTGGGCTCCGCGGCGGCTACGAGTACAGCCGCTCCGCCAACCCGACCCGCACGGCGCTCGAGACGCAGCTCGCCGCCCTCGAAGGCGCGAAGCACGGCTTCTCCTTCGCCTCCGGCCTCGCCGCCGAGGACGCGCTCATCCGGACGGCGCTCCGCCCCGGCGACCACATCGTCATCGGCAACGACGTCTACGGCGGCACCTACCGGCTGATCAACCGGGTGCACGGCGCCTGGGGGATCGAGCACACGGTCGTGGACCTCGGCGACCTCGCGGCCGTCGAAGCGGCGATCATCCCGGGCCGCACGAAGCTGCTGTGGGTCGAGACGCCGAGCAACCCGCTCATGAAGATCAGCGACATCGCGGCCCTCGCGGCCCTCGCGCACCGCCACGAGATGCTCTCCGTGGTGGACAACACCTTCGCCTCGCCGGCGTTGCAGCAGCCGCTCTCGCTCGGGGCCGACATCGTCGTGCACTCGACGACCAAGTACCTCGGCGGACACTCCGACGTCCTCGGCGGCGCCATCATCATGAACGACGACGAGCTCGCCGAGCAGCTCGGCTTCGTGCAGTTCGCCGCCGGCGCGGTCTCGGCACCGCTCGACGCGTGGCTCACGACGCGTGGCATCAAGACCCTCGCGGTGCGCATGCGTCAGCACAGCGCGAACGCGCAGGCGATCGCGGAGTTCCTCGACGGCCACGCCGCCGTCGAGCGCGTCTACTACCCGGGCCTCGAGAGCCACCCCGGTCACGAGCTCGCCGCCCGCCAGATGTCCGGCTTCGGCGGCATGCTGTCGCTCGCGCTCGTCGGTGGCCCGGCTGCAGCCACGCGCCTGGTCGAGAAGACGAAGCTGTTCGCACTCGCCGAGTCGCTCGGCGGCGTCGAGTCGCTCATCGGCCTGCCGGCGCAGATGACGCACGCCTCGGTGAAGGGCACGGAGCTGGCTGTCCCCGAGAACGTCGTCCGGCTGTCGGTCGGCATCGAGGACGTCGCCGACCTCATCGCCGACCTCGACCGCGCGCTCGCGAAGGTCCTGAAGGCGAGCGCCAAGCACTAGCGGGCCGTTCCGGCTCGTTCGCAATTCAGGAAGGCAGCGGCGCGCCCCGCGCCGAACCCGTCGATCGGCGACGGCGCGCCGGGCACGTCCTGAATGGTGAACGGGCAGGGGTTCGTCAGCGCTTGACCTCAAGTCGCATTGAGGTTCTAGGCTCGGAATCGTGACCACAGCGACGACCCCCGAGCCCGCGACCGGAGCCGACCCGACACCCCGCGACCGCGGGATCTTCAGCCGCCGGTTCGTCCTCGTCACCATCGGTGCGTGCGCGCTCGTGTTCCTCGGCGCCTTCGAGTCCCTCGCCGTCACGACGATCATGCCGCTCGTGAGTGGCGAGCTCGGCGGCGAGCAGCTCTACGCGCTCGCCTTCGCCGGCCCGCTCGCCGTCAGCGTCATCGGCATGGTCGCCGCGGGCTCGGTGGCCGACCGTATCGGTCCGGTCCAGCCGCTGCTCGCCTCCGTCGTCCTGTTCCTCGTGGGTCTCCTCCTGGCCGGAACCGCGACCACCATGTGGGCCGTCGTCGCCGGACGCCTCGTCCAGAGCCTCGGTTCGGGAGCGATGACCGTCGCCCTGTACGTCCTCGTCGCCCGCATCTACCCACCGGCCCTGCACCCGCGGATCTTCGCCGGGTTCGCGGCCGCCTGGGTCGTCCCCTCCCTGATCGGGCCGTTCCTCGCCGGCGTGGTCGCCGAGCGGTTCAGCTGGCACTGGGTCTTCCTCGGCGTGGTCGGGCTCGTGGTCGTGGCGACGCTCCTCCTCCTTCCGGCGCTCCGGATGCTGCGCGCCGCAGCAACCGAACGCGCCGAGCGGCAGGCCGCCGAGCTGCAGTCGGCGGAGGACGGTGGCGAGGCGGCCACCGTCGCGCGGACGGGCGCGGAGCTGCGTCGGCTCGGGTGGGCGGTGCTCGTCGCGGCCGCGGTCCTCGCGGTCAACCTCTCGACGGAGTTCTCGGGATGGACCGCGTGGGCGCTGCCGATCGTCGGCGCGGTCGTCGCGATCCTCGCCCTCCGACCACTCATCCCGCTCGGCACGCTCACCGCGCGCCGAGGGCTCCCGACGGTCATCCTGGTGCGCGGACTGACCTCCGCCGCGTTCTTCGGCGCCGAGGTGTACGTGCCCTACCTGCTGACCCGCGAGCACGGGCTCACGCCGGCGCTCGCCGGACTCGCGCTCACCGGTGGAGCGATCGCGTGGTCGCTGTCGTCCTGGTTGCAGGGGCGCCTCGGGGACCGGCTGTCGAATGCGAACGCCGTGCAGATCGGGTCGTCACTCGTCACGGTCGCCGTCGCGATCGCCCTGTCCGCCGCCCTCGTCGGCCTGCCGCCGGTGGTACCGATCGTCGCCTGGGTGGTGAGTGGTGGCGGGATGGGCCTCATGTTCCCGCGACTCAGCGTGATGACGCTCGCCTACTCCGACGAGCGCTCGCAGGGGTTCAACAGTGCGGCGATGTCGATCGGCGACGCGATCGGCGGTGCCCTCGCGCTCGCGGCGACCGGGCTGGCGTTCACGGCGCTCGACGGCTCGGGGGCGTTCGCCGGGCTGAGCTGGATCGCTCCCGGCGGGGTCGCGTTCGCCGGATGCTTCGCGATCGCGCTGGTCGCCGGTGTCGCGGCGGTCGTCGTCGCGCGTCGGGTGAGCCGACCAGCGGAGCCAGGCGTGACCGGGTGAGCCGAGACACCGTCGCCTGGGTAGTGCTGCGGTGCGTGGGGGGTAGCGTCGCCCACGCATCGCTGCAGTGCCCAGGCGGCGCCGCGAGACACGGTGACAGCGTGCTGGGTATCGTTGATGACGATATGCCGGAACGCCGGGCGTCGGTGGCAGGTGCGCCGAGGGGCCTCGTGCGGATGAGGAGGATCGTGCAGGACCCGATGACCGCCTCCGCGGAACGGCCCGTTCGCCGGCCGCCGGTCTGGCCGCATCTCGTCGCACTCGTCATCGTCGCGGCGACGCTGGTCATCGGCCTGGTGGTGTATCCGTCTGCTCCTGATCCCATGCCGGTGCACTTCGACGCCGCGCTCCGGCCGGACGCCTGGGCGGACAAGCGTCTCGGCGGGTTCCTGCTCCCGGTCATCATCGCGGCCGCGGTCGTGGCGATCTTCTGGATCGTCGCCGCCTGCCTGCCGCTCGCCGGAACGACCCGATCGGACGACGGCCCCCACCCATCGGCCACTGCATCCGTGTGGTCGACGCAACTGTCGCCTCGACCTGAGGTGACGGCTGCCACGCTCGACGCCACCGTGCGACTGCTGGGGAATCTGACGATCGCGACCGCCGCGCTCATCGCCGTCGTCGCACTCACCACCTGGCTCGGCGTGCCCGCGTGGATGGCGCCCTGGCTGCTCCCGGTGCTGATGGCGGTGTTCTTCGGCTCGCTCGCCGTCTCGTGCGTCCGGGTGTTGCGGGCGCAGCGCGGTCTCGTTTGACGGCGCCAGCGTGCATGAGGGGTGCCGAAGCCGCGTACCCTTGATGCGTACGTCTCGGCTCGTCCCCCCAGTGACCCGCTCCTCGTGTCTCGGAGCCGGACTGCAGAAGGACTCTCTTGAGCGACGAATGCAAACACGGTTTCGACAACGGCCTCTGCGCGACCTGCTTCCCGCCGCCGCCCCGCGAGGTGCCGGTCGCTGAACCACCCGCTCCCAAGGTCCGTCGGTCGACGGTCGCTCCCTCGCTCCGCGAGCCGGCGCCGACCCGCGTGCGGACCGCGCCCACCGCGAAGACGGTGACGAAGGCGGCGGCCGCCCTGCCCGTCGTGCGCGTCGGCGAGCAGCGGCTGTACCACGTCACCCACATCCGCAACCTCGAGCGCATCCTCGAGACCGGCAGCATCCTGCCGGTGGCGTCACCGGCGCTCCCCGACGGGCCGGTCGTCGACATCGCCGCCGCGAGCCACCGCGAAGCGAGACGCACGATGGTCCTCGCCGGCACCGACGACCTCACGCCGGCCGACTTCGTCCCGTTCTTCCTGACCCCGGACGCCGACCTCTGGGCGGGCATCCGCGCGGGTGAGCACGACGTCCGTCTGTCCGCCGAGGCGCTCGCGTCATCGGTCAACGATTACGTGGTCCTCGTCACCACCATCGACGGCGCAGCCGTGCACCCGGGCGAGTTCGACGCCGACACCGGTCGGCCCTCCCGCGCGCGGGTCGTGGTCGCCGACGGTGACGCCTCCCATGTGCTCACGAGCATCGGCGCGAACGCGATGACCGCCGACCGCATGGTGCAGCGCTTCGCGACCGACGAGGACCCCGCGGCCCTCCGACGCGCCGAGGTGCTCGTCGCCGACGCCGTCCCGTTCGACCGCATCACCGTGATCGGCGTCGCGACGGTCAACGTCCGCGAGCACGTCAAGCGACTCGTCGCCGGCGCCGGCCACCGCACCAAGGTCGCCGCCTACACCCCCTGGTTCCAGGAGCACGTCGCCGACTAGGCGAAGCCTCACCGCGTTCACAATTCAGGACGCACCCGGCGAGCCGACCCCACCTCCACACCGGTTGCGGGCGGCTCGCCGTGGCGTTCCTGAATTGCGAACAGGACAGGACCGGACGGGTCAGGTGCGCGGCGGGGTGCTCTCGCGGAGGAGGACCGTCGCGCCGACGGGCTCCGTCGTCGAGCTGTCCGTCGCCGGGTCCAGCGCCAGCCGCACCGCGTGCTCGCCGACCGCCTCGAGCGGCACGGCGACCGTGGTGAGCGCGGGGGTGACGTCGCGGGAGGTGGCGATGTCGTCATACCCGGCGACCGCGAGGTCCTCGGGAAGTCGGAGTCCGGCCGCGCGGAACGCCGACATCGCGCCGATCGCCATCACGTCGTTGACGGCGAAGACCAGGTCGACGTCGTCGAGTCCCAGCTGTAGGAGCTCGGCCGCCCCCTGTCGCCCGCCGTCGCGGGTGAACTCGGCCCGGACGATCCTCGACGGGTGGATCGCGATGCCGTGTTCGGCCAAGCCCTCGGCGAACCCGCTCACGCGCTCCCGGGAGGTGAGCAGGCGATCGTCGCCGGCGATGACGGCGAAGCGGCGGTACCCGGCACCGACGAGCTCCCGGGCGAGCTCGCGGGCACCGGTCGCGTTGCCGAGCTGCACCGTTGCGAACGGGAGCGTCCGCTGCGAGACGAGGACGACGCGTCCGCCCGTGGACTCGTAGGCCGCGAGCTCATCCGACAGTCGGTGCTCCGAAGCGACCCCGTCCCAGCGACTACCCGTCAGGATGATGGCGCGTGGCCGTTGTCCGCGGAGCACCCGCACGAGTTCGAGTTCGCGCTCGTGGTCGCGGTGCGTGACGGCCATGGTCGTGGCGATGCGTTGCTCGTCGGCCGCGCGGATGGCCCCGGCCGCGATGGACGAGAAGTACGGGTCGGCGATGTCGCTGACGAGCAGCGAGATCGTCGACGACAGGCCCTTCGCGACGGCCTGAGCCGACAGGTTCGGCGTGTAGTTCAGCCGGAGTGCGGCGTCGAGGACCCGCCGACGGAACGTCTCGTTGACCGTCCGGGTGCTCCCGTTGAGCGCGCGCGACGCGGTGGCGAGGGAGACCCCCGCCTCACGGGCGACGTCGTGCAGCGTCGGTGGGACCGGCGTCGACCGGTGCTCGTCGACCGACATGGCGCTCCTTCGTACTGGCGGCTGCTGAGACACACTCTGCCACAGGGCGGCCGCGGCGATCAGGGGTGGTGGATCGCGTCGTCGTCGTGGTCGAGGTGCGGGACGACCGTCGCCTGGAACGCGTCGACGGTGCGATCCACCACCTGCTGGAACGGGCTGTCCCAGATGTCCTGGTTGAAGAGCTCGACCTCGATGTCACCCGTGTAGCCCGCCGCCTCGACGGCACGGGTGAGCGAGCCGAAGTCGACGACGCCGTCGCCCGGATAGTGCCGGGAGAGGAGGACGTCCGCGGCGAGCGGCGTCGCCCAGTCGCACGCCTGGTAGCTGGAGATCCGACCGGTCGCACCAGCGCGGTCGATCTGCTCGAGCACCTGCGGGTCCCACCAGATGTGGAAGGTGTCGACGACCACCCCGACGGCCTCCGGAGCGAACTGCTCGGCGATGTCGAGGGCCTGACCGAGGGTCGAGACGACCGCGCGGTCCGAGGCGTACATCGGATGCAACGGCTCGATGGCGAGCTGCACGCCGGACTCGAGGGCGTGGTCGGTGAGCTCACCGATCGCGTCGCGGACGAGTTCGCGGGCGCCGAGGAGGTCGCGGGACCCGGCCGGGAGGCCGCCGACCACGAGGACGAGGGCCGGAGCGCCAAGGGCGGCGGCCTCGTCGATCGCGGTCCGGTTGTCGTCGATCGACGTCCGACGAGCCGGACCCTCGGGCATGGTGAAGAAGCCACCACGGCACAGGCTCGAGACGTGCAGCCCGCTGTCCGTGAGCAGGCTCGCCGAGGCGGCGACGCCGTACTCCTGCACCGGCTCGCGCCAGGCGCCGAAGCTCGTGACACCGGCCGCGGTGACGGCCGCGACCGCCTCCGGGAGGGTGGCGTACTTGATCGTGGCCTGGTTGACCGAGAGTCGCGCGTGCGGGGTGGTGCTGCCGCCCGCCGGTCCCTGACCCTGTCCCGCCGGTCCCGGAGCTTGTCCCGCCGGTCCCTGACCCTGTCCCGCCGGTCCCTGAGCTTGTCGAAGGGCGGTGGTGCTCATCGGATTCCTCCCGCAGCGGTCAGCGTGCCGACGACACCGGCCGTGCGCAGCAGGCCCGTCCAGCGCTCGGCGGCGAGTTCCGGGTGTTCGAGCGCGCCGGCCGCGTCGGCGAGGCGCACGATCTCCGACAGGTGCGGCAGGCTCCGGGCTGCGTGCAGGCCGCCGACCATCGAGAACGCCGGCTGGTGACCGTTCAACCAACTGAGGAAGGCGATACCCGTCTTGTAGTAGTAGGTCGGCGCGGCGAAGATCTGGCGCGACAGGGCCTCGGTCGGTCGGAGGATCCGCTCGTAGGCGGCCGGGTCGCCGGCGTCGAGCGCCTGGATCGCGGCGGAGGCGGCCGGGGCGATCGCGGTGAACGCCCCGAGCAGAGCGTCGGAGTGTCCGACGGCGTCACCGGCGATGAGATCGACGTAGTTGAAGTCGTCCCCGGTGAACATCGTCGTGCCGGCCGGAAGACGACGCCGGACGGCGATCTCCGCATCGGCGTCGAGAAGACTCATCTTGACTCCGGCGACGTGGTCGACGTGGTCGGTCATGATGCGCAGCAGGGTGTCCGAGGCTTCGGCGACGTCGCTTGCGCCGAAGTAGCCCTCGAGGCTCGGGTCGAACGCCGTGCCGAGCCAGTGCAGGACCACGGGCGCCTGCGCCGCCGACAGGACCCGGTCGTAGACGCGACGGTAGTCGTCGGCGGACTGTGCGGCCCTCGCAAGGTGTCGGCTGGCCATGATCACGGTCCCGGCGCCCGCGTCCTCCGCGAACGCGAGTTGTCCGAGGTAGGCGTCGGCGACCGTGTCGAGTGAGACGGTCTCGTCGCTGAGGTGGTCGGTGTTGACACCGACGACGAGCGCACCGCCGACGGAGGCGGCCTCCGCGGCGCTCCGGGTGATCAGCTCGCGCGTGGCGGTGGTGTCGAGTCCCATGTTCCGCTGGGCGGTGTCCATCGCGTCCGCCACGCCGAGGCCGTACGACCACACGTGGTGGCGGTAGGCGAGCGTCGCGTCCCAGTCGAGCTCGGCCGGCGCACCCGGCACGTTCTCCGCCCAAGGCTTCGGGACGACGTGCGCGGCGGCGTAGGCGGTGCGGCTCGTCAGGGGAGTGGTCGGGCGCTCGGCCACGACGGGCTCGCGGAGCTCCAGCGCGGTGACCGTGCCGTCGGTCGAGAGCAGCGGGACGGACGTCATCGTGCGACCGAGCCCTCGAGCGATGCCAGCTCCTCGTCCGCGCCGGGGGTGTCGCTCGTGCCTCCGAGCGTCACCTCGGGCAGGTCGAGGCGGCGGCCGGTGCGCGAGCTCTCGAGGCCGAGCTCGGCGAGCAGGACGCCGCGCGCACCGGCGAGCAGGTCGTACTCGTAGGGGCCGTCCTCGACGACGTGGCGGAGGAACTCCTCCCACTGCGTCTTGAACCCGTTCTCGAACACGTCGTTCGTCGGCACGTCCTGCCAGTCGCTCGCGTAGTCGTGGTCGTCGGCGAGGTCGGGGTTCCACACCGGCTTCGGGGTGACGTTCCGCGGCTGCACCTTGCAGCCGAAGAGGCCCGCCACCGCGGAGCCATGCGTGCCGTCGACCTGGAACTGCACGAGCTCGTCGCGGTCGACGCGGACCGTCCAGCTGGAGTTGAGCTGGGCGATCACGCCGCCCTCGAGCTCGAAGACCCCGTAGGCGGCGTCGTCCGCGGTGGCCGCGTAGGCCTCGCCCCGCTCGTCGAAGCGTTCGGGGATGTGCGTCGTGGCCTTCGCGTACACGGACTCGACCCGACCGAAGAGGTTCTCGAGCACGTAGCTCCAGTGCGGGAACATGTCGACGACGATGCCGCCGCCGTCCTCGGCCCGGTAGTTCCAGCTCGGGCGCTGCGCCGGCTGCCAGTCGCCCTCGAACACCCAGTAGCCGAACTCGCCACGGACGGAGAGGATCCGACCGAAGAAGCCCGAGTCGATGAGGCGCTTGAGCTTGCGCAGCCCCGGCAGGTAGAGCTTGTCGTGCACGACGCCGTTCTTCACGCCCGCCTCGGCGGCGAGACGCGCGAGTTCCAACGCCTCCTCGAAGGACTCCGCCGTCGGCTTCTCCGTGTAGATGGTCTTGCCGGCCGCGATCGCCTTGCGCAGCGCTGTCGCGCGGACCTTCGTGACGAGGAAGTCGGCGTAGACGTCCCAGCGGGGGTCGGCGAGGACCGCGTCGAGGTCGGTCGAGGTGTGCTCGATGCCGTGCCGTGTGGCGAGCTCGTCCAGGGTCGCCTGGTTGCGGCCGACGAGGATCAACTCGATCTGGCGGCGCGTGCCGTCGGACAGCTGCACGCCGCCCTGCTCCTGGATGGCCAGCAGCGACCGCACGAGGTGCTGCCGGTAGCCCATGCGCCCGGTGGCGCCGTTGACGATGATCCCGATGGTCTGCTCTGACACGGTGGCTCTTCCTCTGGTTCGTGTTCCGGTCCCGGCGGCCGCGGCTCGTCCGGAAAGCGTTTACCGGGTCACTGTAGAACGGCGTGCGGGGCCAAGGCAAGGGTTCGAACCGATTCGGTCACAGGTGATCACGGATCGAACACGGATGCGGATTGAATCGTTGCATCGTCCGATGAGGCCGTGATAGAACTTGATGCAGCTCAGCCGGGAAACGCTTTCCGGGAAGTCATCAACGACGATCGACAAGGAGGTCCGACGTGGTCCGTGCAACTCCAGGAGCGCCCAGGACGACACTCGCGAGGGGTGTTCGGTGAGCGCGCTCGGCGAGCTCCGCAAGCTCAGCGCCGGCAAACGCCCGCAGACGGCGGCCGAGAAGGCCTTCATCAAGAAGGACAACCGCCGCGACAACAAGGCCGCCTACCTGTTCCTCCTCCCGTGGCTCATCGGACTCGCCGTCATCACCGTCGGCCCGATGGTCGCCTCGCTCGCCCTGTCCTTCACGAAGTACAACCTGCTGCAGGCGCCGAAGTTCATCGGCGTCGACAACTTCATCCGCATGATGGGCGACGAGCGGCTCCACAACTCGCTCGGCGTCACCTTCGTGTACGTCTTCGTATCGGTGCCGCTCCAGCTCGCCGCGGCACTGGCGCTGGCAGCCCTGCTCGACCGCGGTCTCCGTGGCCTCGCGATCTACCGGTCCGTGTACTACCTGCCGTCGCTCCTCGGCTCCTCCGTCGCCATCGCGGTGCTGTGGAAGCAGGTGTTCGGCGGCGAAGGCCTCGTGAACCAGTTCATCGCGATCTTCGGGATCGAGGGGCGCAGCTGGATCGCCGACCCCTCGACCGCCCTCTCGACCCTCATCACGCTCAACGTGTGGACCTTCGGCGCACCGATGGTGATCTTCCTCGCCGGCCTCCGCCAGATCCCCGTCATGTACCACGAGGCGGCGCAGATGGACGGCGCGACGAAGTGGCAGCGTTTCACCAAGATCACCCTGCCGCTGCTCACCCCGATCATCTTCTTCAACCTCGTGCTGCAGATCATCCACGCCTTCCAGGCCTTCACGCAGGCCTTCATCGTGTCGGGCGGAACGGGCGGCCCGGCCGACTCGACGCTGTTCTACACGCTGTACCTCTACAACCGCGGCTTCTCGAACTTCGACATGGGCTACGCCTCGGCCATGGCCTGGTTCCTGCTCCTCATCATCGGAGTCTTCACCGCGATCAACTTCTGGGCCTCGAAATACTGGGTGAACTACGATGACTGACACGCTGACAACACGGTCCATCACGACGGACAGCAAGAACCGCAGTCGCGAGGCCAAGGAGGCCGAACGCCAGTACCGCCGCGCTCGGGGCTGGTCGCCCTGGAAGTCGGTCCTGAAGCACATCGGCCTGATCCTCGTCGGCTTCATCATGCTCTACCCGGTGATCTGGCTCGTCGTCTCCTCGCTCCGCCCGACGGAGGAGATCTTCCGGAACCCCGGCATCGTCCTCGACAGCTTCGAGGTGAGCAACTACAGCGAGGGCTGGAACACCCTCTCGGAGCCGTTCCACGTCTTCCTGCTGAACTCCGTGCTCATCGTCCTCGGCTGCATCGTCGGCAACCTCGTGTCCTGCTCGATGGCCGCCTACGCCTTCGCCCGGCTGAAGTTCAGCGGTAAGCGCTGGTGGTTCGCGGCGATGCTCATGACGCTCATGCTGCCGATCCACGTCATCATCGTGCCGCAGTACATCATGTTCTCCCAGCTCGGCTTCGTGAACACGTACCTGCCGCTGATCCTGCCGAAGATCCTCGCGACCGACGCGTTCTTCGTCTTCCTCATGGTGCAGTTCATCCGCGGCATCCCGAAGGAACTCGACGAGGCGGCCCGCATCGACGGCTGCGGCCACCCCCGCATCTTCGGGGTCATCATCCTGCCGCTCATGGTGCCGGCGCTCGCGACGACCGCCATCTTCACCTTCATCTGGACCTGGAACGACTTCTTCAGTCAGCTCCTGTACCTGACGAAACCGGAGATGTACACGGTGCCGCTCGCACTCCGGGCGTTCATGGACGCACAGTCGTCCACCTCGTGGGGGCCGATGTTCGCGATGAGTGTCGTCTCGCTCCTGCCGATCTTCCTCGTCTTCCTGTTCGGTCAGCGGTTCCTGTTGAAGGGCATCGCGACGACCGGCGGCAAGTGAGGCCCGACCCACCGACCAGCACCACCGCAGCACCCGCACCAGACCACCAGCACCAGACCCAGCACCACCGGATCCAGCAGCTCCGGGTCCGGATCGATCGATTCGAAAGGGAACAGCATGAGCATCAGCAAGCACGGCAGAGCCGCCGGCTTCATCGCGACGGGAGCCGTCGCCGCCCTCCTCCTCGCCGGCTGCAGCGCCGGGGGCGACGCCGCCACCGAACTGTCCGACGAGCCCGTCACCCTCCGCTTCACCTGGTGGGGCAACGACGCCCGCACGGCGGCCACGCAGGAGGTCATCGCGGCCTTCGAGAAGGAACACCCGAACATCACCATCGAGCCGCAGTTCACGGACTGGGCCGGCTACTGGGACAAGCTCGCCACCGAGACGGCGGCGAACGACACCCCCGACATCATCCAGATGGACGAGAAGTACATCGCCACCTACGGCGACCGCGGCGCGCTCCTCGACCTCAACACCGTGACCGATCACCTCGACCTCGGAGACTTCCCCAAGGAGACGCTGACGTCCGGCACGGTCAACGATTCGCTCTACGGCATCCCCTCGGGGATCACGAGCTATTCCATCGTCGTGAATCCGAACCTGCTCGCCGCGGCCGGCATCGAGATGCCCGACGACGAGACCTGGACCTGGGACGACTTCACCGCGCTGAGCGAGCAGGTCTCGGCAGCCGGTGGCGGATCGGTCTACGGCTTCCAGCCCTTCGGCTTCGAGGACGGTGGCCTGAACAACTGGGCCCGTCAGCACGGCGACGAGCTGTACAACGACAAGGGCGAGGTGTCCATCAAGCCGGAGACGCTCGCCTCCTGGTGGACGTACCTGCTCGAGCTCGTGAACGACGGTGCGACGCCGCCGGCGTCCGCGATCGTCGAGAAGCAGGCCGGTGGGCTCGCCGAATCCTTCACCGCGACCAACGCCGCGGCGTTCGCCCCCTGGTGGAACAGCCAGCTGACGGCCCTGACCGAGGCGAGCGGTTCGCCGCTCGAACTCCTCCGGATCCCGACCGTCGACGGTGGGGCCGACGAGTCGGCGTACTACAAGCCGTCGATGTACTGGTCGGCGTCCGCCCGGACCGAGCACCCCGCCGAGGCGGCGCTGTTCATCGACTTCCTCGCCAACAGCGAGACCGCGGCCGACTCGCTCCTCACCGAGCGCGGCGTCCCCGCCAACACGAAGATCCGCGAGTACATCACGCCGAAGCTGGCGGAGACCGACCAGGCGGTCGTCGAGTTCCTCGACGGGCTCGCCGACGACATCGGTGAGCCGCCGACCGTCACGCCCGCCGGTGGCAGCGCGATCGAGGCGCTCGTGAAGCAGTACACCGAGCAGGTCCTCTTCGCGAAGAACACGCCCGACGAGGCCGCCGAGGGGTTCATCAAGGACCTCAAGGCCGCGGTCGCAGCCGGCTGACCCGGCCACAGCCCCTCGACCGGCTCGGAGAACGACGTCCGTTCCCCGAGCCGGTCGACCGGCAGCTCCACCACCGCTTCATCCGAGGGGATCCCGTGACGACCGACCACCGCAGCCGTCCGACCGGTCTCGCGCTGACGCACGAGGTCGGTTCGGCCGTCACCGTGCATCTCGACGGGATCGACATCCTGCGGTACACCTACCGTCCGGACACGGTCCAGCGCGAGTCGCCGAAGCCGTACCTCCACCCGGTGCGCACGGCAGGTGGCGCGCTCGTGACGCTGGCCAGACCGCACGACCACGTCTGGCACACCGGGATCGCGTGGGCCCTCCCTCACGTCGGCGACGACAACTTCTGGGGCGGCCCGACCTTCACCGGGACCGCCTACGAACAACTCGCGAACAACGGCCGCTCCGAGCATGTCGCGGTCACGGACGTCCGTGCCGACCCGGGCGAGGTGCGGTTCGCACACACGCTCGCCTGGATCGCGGAGGACGGTCGGCACGTCGTCGACGAGGAGCGCGCGCTCACGGTGCGACCGGCCGCCGGGGACTGGACGCTGACCTTCGAGACCCGGATGCGCAACGTCTCCGGCCGGGACCTGTCGATCGGGTCGCCCACGACGAAGGGTCGGGAGAACGCCGGCTACGGCGGACTCTTCTGGCGCGGCCCACGATCCTTCACCGGCGGCACCCTCCACGCCCCCGACGGGAGCGGCGGTGAGGAACTCCGCGGCACCCGCCACGCGTGGATGGGGTTCACCGGCCTCCACGACGGAACGGCCGCGGCGTCGAGCATCGTCATCGTCGATGACGTCCGGAACCCCGCGCACCCGCCGCAGTGGTTCGCGCGCACCGAGGAGTTCGCCGGACTCTGCCCGGCCCCCTTCTTCAGCGAGGAGCTGCCGTTCGGAGCCGACGAGACCCTCGAGTTCCGCTACGCCGTCGTCGTCGTCGACGGTGCAGCCGGTGACGGCCGGGCTGTGGCGCTCGCCGCATCCGGTCGCGACGCACTCGAACGCTCGCGTTCGGGCCGTTCCGATCACCACGACAGCGCGCCCATCGCAACGCCCGCCGCACCGACCCGGAAGGACCCACGCGCATGACCACGACCCGCGAACGCTACGCCCTCATCGGCACCGGACACCGCTCGCAGATGTACCTCGACGCCATCGTCGGCCCGCACGCCGACGTCGCCGAGCTCGTCGCCTGGAGCGACAGCAACCCCGGCCGGCTCGACCACTACGAGGGGATCCTCGCCGAGCAGGGTGTCCCGCTGCCGGCTCGATACGGCCCGGACGACGTCGAGCGGATGATCGCCGAGCAGCGCGTCGACCGGGTGATCGTGACGACCCCCGACTTCACCCATGCCGAGATCGTCTCACGCGCGCTCCTCGCCGGTGCCGACGTCGTCGTCGAGAAGCCGCTCACCATCGACCGCGAGGGCGTCGAGCGCATCGCGGCGGCCGTCGCCGAGAGCGGCCGGAACGTCGTCACGACCTTCAACTACCGCTACAGTCCGCGGAACTCGGAGCTGCGCCGCATCGTGCAGGACGGTGGGATCGGACGGGTGACGGGCGTGCACTTCGAGTGGGTGCTCGACACCGTGCACGGCGCCGACTACTTCCGCCGCTGGCACCGTGAGAAGGAGCATTCCGGCGGCCTCCTCATCCACAAGGCGTCGCACCACTTCGACCTCGTCAACTGGTGGATCGGGGCTCGGCCGGCCTCCGTCTACGCCACCGGCGGCCTCCGCTTCTACGGCGATGCCAACGCGGCCGAGCGCGGGCTCGCGGCGCGTCCGGGGCGTGGATCGGTGCCGGACGACGCCGAGGCGGCGGCTCGCGATCGCCCGAACGACCCGTTCGCCCTCGACCTGCGTGACGACCCGCGGCTCGAGTCGCTCTACCTGCGGGCCGAGCAGCACGACGGATACCTGCGCGACCGCGACGTCTTCTCGCCCGGAATCGACATCGAGGACAACCTGTCCGTCCTCGTCGAGTACGACGGGGGCGCCTCGCTCAGCTACTCCCTGAACGCCCACGCGCCGTGGGAGGGGTACCGCGTCTCCATCAACGGGACGGAGGGCAGGGTCGAGCTCGAGGTCGTGGAGCGCGCCGCCGTGCTCGTCGGGGCCGACGGGCGCGTCGTCCTCGACCCGAGCCTGAGCGGCGACGGCGAGACCGCGGACGGCGCCGCGTCCGTCGCGCCGGTGCGTTCGCGCGGAGAGCGCCTCGTGCTGCAACGCCACTGGGAGGAGGCCCGCGAGATCGAGATCCCCGAGGGCGTCGGCGGACACGGCGGCGGCGACGCGTTCCTGCTGCGGCACCTCTTCGACCGCGTCACCGAGGACGAACTGGGACGGCCTGCCGGCTACGACGACGGTGTGCGGGCGATCTCGGTCGGCATCGCCGGGAACGAGTCGCTGCTGACCGGGCGTCCGGTCGCGACGATCGCGCCGTGAGCTGCGGCCCGGAGGCCGGCTCCGGCGCCGACTCGGACGTCGGGTCGATCCCGGCCGCTGAGCGGGTGACCGAGGCCGCCCAGATCGCTGAGTCTGTCCCGGCCGCTGAGTCTGTCCCGGTCGCCGGACCCCTCCCGGTCACCGAGCCCGTTCCGGTCACTGAGCCTGTCGAAGTGCGCCCGACGACCGCCCCATCCTCGCCCGACGAGGGTGTCGACGTGCGCGCCAGGTCGTTCGCACCTCCACCCGGCCGCGACCCCGGTCTGCGGGCGCTCGCCGCCCGGTTCAGAGAGTCGATCCGGGGCATCAGTACCGCAGACGGATCGCTCGACACCACGCGCACGCGCCTCGCCGAAGTCCTCGGTGTGCTCCCGCGACCGGTGCAGCCCGAGCCGCCCGCGGAGCTCTCCCGCTGGACCCGTGACGGCGTCGACGGGGTCGAACTCCGCTGGTCGACCGGGTTCGGTGCACCGACGTCGGCGTGGCTCCTGCGTCCGGCCGGCGAGACGGGCCCGCTCACGGGCGCGCTGGCGCTGCACGACCATGGCGGCTTCACGCGCGTCGGACGGGAGAAGCTCGCGGACGGACCCGACGGTGTCCCTGCCACGACGTCCGTGTCACGGGAGGAGTTGCAGGCGTTCCGCGACCGCTACTACGGAGGCCGCGCCGTCGCGTCCGACCTCGCGCGCGACGGGTTCGCCGTGCTCGTGCACGACGCGTTCGGGTGGGGATCACGGCGGATCCCGGACGAGGCCGTCGCCGAACGCTTCCATCGGACCGTCGACCTGCAGCTCGCCGGCCGTCGGTTCGCGTCGGTGCAGCGCGGGGAGCAGCCCGCGGCGGTGTCGCCCGGACAGCGGTCCGAGCTTCTCGCAGGGGCCAACGAGCCGCAGCTCGCGAAGGAGCTGGGCGTCCTGGGCACGTCGCTCGCCGGTCTCGTCCTCCGCGACGACCTCATCGCGCTCGATCAGCTGGCGGCCGCGCCCGGGGTCCGTTCCGGAGCCGTCTCGTGCTTCGGTCTCTCCGGCGGCGGTGCCCGGGCCGTTCTGCTCGCAGCCATGGACGACCGGATCCGCGCTGCCGGCGTGGTCGCGATGATGTCGACGTTCGATGGGGTGCTCGACGGGCATGCCGATCAGCACTCGTGGACGTTCCTGTCATCAGGACTGTCACGGGTCGGCGACTGGCCGGAGCTCGCATCCCTGCGCCCCCGTTTGCCGCTCCTCGTCCAGTACGCCGAGCGCGACGAGCTCTTCGAGCCGGTCGGCATGCGTGATGCCCACGCGATGCTCACTGAGCGGTACCGGTCCGGTGGCGAGCGCTCGGCCTACACGGGCACGTTCCATGACGAACCGCACAGCTGGTCGACACCGATGCAGGCCGAGCTGCGCGCCTGGCTTGCCGCCGCCCTCGCCTGACCGGCCCTGGTCCCGTCCCCAACTCAGGACATGTCCGGTGTGTCGTGCCCGGGCTGGGGCGGCGCACCGGGGGAGTCCTGAGTTGGGGACGGTGGTCGCGGTGTTCGCAATTCAGGATGGTTGCGGTGTGTCGGGCCCGGGGCGGGTGCTGTGGTGGGTGGCGCGCCGGGTGGGTCCTGAGTTGTGAACGTGGGTGGGTGTGGGTGGTGGGATGTTCCCTTCTCAGGAGATGTCCGGTGTGTCGGGGCTGGGCTGGGGCGGCGCGCCGGGGGAGTCCTGAGTTGGGGACGGTGGTTTCGGTGTTCGCAATTCAGGACGGGTGCGGCGTGTTGGGATGTGGGACGGGCCTGGCCGGGGTGGCGCGCCGGGTGTGTCCTGAGTTGTGAACAGGGGTGGGTGTGGGTGGTGGGGTGTCCCCTTCTCAGGAGATGTCCGGTGTGTCGGGGCTGGGCTGGGGCGGCGCGCCGGGGGAGTCCTGAGTTGGGGACGGACAGGACGGCGCTCAGGCGCGGGCTGCGGCGGGGAGCTCCAGGACGCCGTCGACGCGGCGGGGGAGACGGAGCGGATTCACCTCGTGCAGGGCCTCGGGGAGCACACGCTCGGGGGCGTCCTGGTAGACGATCGGACGCTGGAAGCGGCGCACCGCCGACGCACCCACCGAGGTGTGGAGCGAGGTCGTCGCCGGCCACGGTCCGCCATGGTGCTGTGCCCAACCCACAGCGACACCTGTCGGCCAGCCCCCGAAGAGTACCCGGCCGGCGATCGGCTCGAGCCGCGACACGAGACCGGCGATGTCCTCACCGGGCGCCGCGTGCACGGTCGCCGTGAGCGCGCCACCGACCTCGGCCAGGACCGCGTGCAGCTCGGCGTCGTCCGCGACCTCGATGACGAGCGTCGCCGGCCCGAAGATCTCCTCGAGCAGGACGTCGGGCGCGTCGAGGACCGTCACGGCGGTGGTCGCGAGGACGGTCGGAACGCCGGAATCGGCAGCCGCCGTCCCGCCGCCGAGGAGCGTCCGCACCCCGGGATGACCGGCGGCGCGAGCGGTGCCCGCGGCGTACGCCTCGGCGATGCCCGGCGTCAGCATGCGCCCGGCGACGGTGTCCGCCGCGGCCTGCGCGACGAGCTCGGCGAACCCGCTGCCGCTCGGCACGAGCACGAGCCCGGGGTTCGTGCAGAACTGCCCCACACCGAGGGTGAACGACGCCGCCAGTCCGCGCGCGAGTTCACCTGCTGCCTCGCCCTGCAGCGCGGCCTCGGTGATGACGACGGGGTTCGTGCTGCCGAGCTCGCCGTAGAACGGGATCGGGGCCGGCCGCTGCGACGCGAGGTCGAACAGAGTGCGCCCGCCGGCGAGTGAGCCGGTGAACCCGACCGCGGTGATCGCCGGGTGCTGCACGAGGGCGGTGCCCTGCTCACGACCCTCGACGAGAGCGAACGTGCCCTCCGGAGCACCCGCTGTGCGCAACGCCTCGACGACGATCGCCGCGGTCAGCCGGGAGAGTCGCGGGTGGGCGGAGTGCGCTTTGACGATGACCGGACATCCGGCCGCCAGCGCCGACGCAGTGTCACCGCCGGCGACCGAGAACGCGAACGGGAAGTTGGACGCGCTGAAGACCGCGACCGGCCCCGTCGGCCGGAGCATGCGTCGCAGCTCCGGCTTGGGCGGGGTGGCGGAGGCATCGGCGTGGTCGATGACGACCTCGAGGAATGCGCCGTCGCGGAGGACAGCGGCGAACAGCCGCAGCTGGCCCGTCGTCCGCGCGACCTCGCCCGTGAGGCGCGCGGTCCCGAGGTGGGACTCCTCGTCGGCGAGTGCGACGAGCTCGTCGACCCGGGTGTCGAGGGCGTCGGCGACGGCCTCGAGCCAGGCGGCGCGGGTCGAGGGCGCGGTGGATGCGAGCTCGGAGGAGGCCGCACCTGCTGCCGCGGCGACCTCGTCGACGGTCGGAACGGCGGCACGTCTCGCATCGGACGCGGCGTCGCCAGTGTGACCTGCGGGCGTGACGGTGTCGCCGCCGTGGCCCACGCTGCTGCTGCTGCTGCTGCTGCTGCTGCCGTTTCCGCTGCCGTCGGCGTCGTCGATACGTCCGCGGACGCTGTCCGAATCGTCGGTGCGCGCCCTGGCGGGGGTGGTGCGGTCGATCGTGCCAGTGCTGTGGTCGGTGTCGTGCATGGTGATGACTCCTCGGGAATGCGGATGCGGCTGGTGGAGATCGGGCGGGTGGCGGATCGGGCGGCGGACGGGGTCAGTGCGGGACGGGAGCGCTCTCGGCGATCCGGTCGCGGATCACGAAGCCGAGGCCCGGTCGCTGCTCGACCTGCACCAGGCCCCCGGCGATGGTGACCGGCCCGGGCGGGTCGATGGCGCCGATCGCCACGAAGCCCGCGTCCTCGACGTCCTCGACCTCGGTGACCTGCGGGAGGGCGAGGGCGAGCTGCCCGGAGAGGTCGGGGAGCAGGTGCGGGGCGAGCGTCAGCCCGGCGTCGTCGACGAGCGCGGCGATCGCGAGGAAGGGGGTGATGCCGCCGACGCGCACGACGTTCGGTTGCAGGACGTCGGCGACGCCACGGTCGACGAGGTCGCGGAACCGGTGGATCGTGTGCACGTTCTCGCCTAGCGCGATCGGGATGTCGGTCGCCTGGCGCAGCCGTTCGTACCCCGCGGTGTCGTCGGAGCGCAGCGGCTCCTCGATCCACGCCGGGTCGACGACGCCGAGCCGTTCCAGGGACGAGACCGCGCGGTCGACGTCCCAGCGCTGGTTCGCGTCGATCATGAGCCGGCGGTCCGGTCCGAGCAGTTCGCGCACCATCGTCACGCGGTCGACGTCCTCGGCGAGGTCTGGCTTGCCGACCTTGATCTTGACGGCGTCGTAGCCCGCCGCGATCCACCGCTCGACCTGCGCGGCGAGCGAGGCGGCGTCGAGGTGGAGGTTGACGCCGCTGCCGTACGCCCGGACCGTGTCGCGTCGGCGACCGAGGAGGTCGGAGAGCCCGAGACCGGCCCGTCGCCCACGGAGGTCCCAGAGCGCGGTGTCGAGCCCGGCGAGCGCGATCGTGGTGATCCCGCCACCACCGGCCTCGTGTAGATGCGTCCACAGCCGGGGCCAGAGCGATTCGGGGTCGGTCGTCGATCCGAGGGCGGCGGCCGCGATGTCGTCGTCGAGCAGCGCGCGGACGGCCGTCGCTCCGATCGTCGGTGTCCACGTGAAGCCCGAGCCGGTCGCCCCCTCGTCGTCGACGACGTCCACGCGGATGAGATGCAGCCACGGCGCCTCGGGCACCCAGGGGCGTGGCATGGTGAACCGGCCGAGCGAGGTGGTGATGGAGGCGATCCCCGGCATCGTCAGCGTCCTGCGACCAGGGTCGCGTGCTCGGCGACGAGGTCGGCGCCGGTCGCGAGCAGCGCCTCCAGGCCCTCGGTCTGCTCGGGGGTCGGATCGACGAAGGGCGATCGCACGGAACCGACCGGCAGACCGCCGAGCCGGACGCCGGCCTTGATGAGCGACACGGCGAAGCCGGGGGTCTCATCGCGGAGGGCCACCAATGGACGGTAGAACTCGCGCAGCAGGCGTTCTCGGAGCGGCTCGTCGTGCTCGGTGTACGCGCGGTAGAACAGCGTCGCGAGCTCCGGCAGCATGGCGAAGACGGCCGAGGAGTAGAGCGGGATGCCGATGCCGCGGTAGGCGGCCTGCGTGAGCTCGGCGGTGAGGAGGCCGTTGAAGAAGGCGAAGTCGTCTCGGCCCTCCTCGTGCACCGCCAGCACGATGTCCTGGGCGGCCGCGACGTCGCCGACGCCGTCCTTGAAGCCGACGACCTGCGGGTTGCGCGCGAGGTGGCGCATCGTCGCCGTCGTGTAGCGGGCGTTGTTCCGGTGGTAGACGATCGCCGGGAGGCTCGTCGCCGAGAGGACGTCCTCGACGTACGCCTGCAGTCCGGCCGCCGGCCCGGAGACGAGGTACGGCGGCATGAGCAGGATCGCGTCGGCTCCCGCCTCCTCGGCCGCCGCGGCGAGTTCCTTCGCGGTCGCCACGCCTCCTCCGGCGCCACCGATGACCGGGACGGCGCCGTCGACGACCTCGACGGTCCGCCGGACGACGCGGGCGGCCTCCGACGGCGACATCGCGTGCAGCTCGCCGGTGCCGCAGGCGGGGAACACCCCTCCGGGGCGGTGTTCGAGTCGCGACTCGAGGTGGGTGCCGAGGAGCCCCAGGTCGACCTCGCCCGCGGCGTCGAAGGGGGTGATCGGGAAGTACAGGACGCCGTCGAAGGCGAGCGGTGCTGGCATGGTGGAGGTCCTCGTCATCGTGGGGCTGGGGCTGGAACAGGAATGGTGGCCGGCCGGCCGGTGTCGGCGGCGAGCAGATCGGTGAGCCTGGCCGCCTCGGCGGGGCTGAGCACGGATCGCCAGTCGTGCTCCGGCCGCCACCCGAGGTGGGCGGTGGCCTTCGCGCTGCTGAAGGCGGCGGCTCGGTCGACGAGTCCGTCGGCGAATCCGGCGGTGCTCGGGACGTGAGCGGGCAGCAGGGTGGACAGGGGCGTGAGGGCAAGTGCGTCGTCGGCACCGACGAAGTAGATCTCACCGGAGTGCCGGGCTTCCGCGCGATCGATCCAGGCGGCGACGAAGCGACCTGCGTCGCGCGCGTCCACGTAGTTGTACAGGGACACGGCTGCGAGGGCGGGATCGGCGAGCCGGTCGACGATGGTGTGCCCCTGCTGCGTCGGTGCGCCCTCCCACTCCTCCGGGGAGACGACGAAGCACGGCCGGAAGGCGCCGGTCACGACGGCGTCGCCGTGGGCTCGGGCGAGCATCGCGACCGTCGACTCGATCGCGACCTTCGACAGCGCGTAGGCGTTCCACGGGGCGACCCGGTGCTCCTCGGTGATGGGGAGCGCCTCGGGCGTCCACCCGTGCGGGGCGCCGTAGCCGATGACGGTCGGGCTGCTCGCGGCCAGTAGCCGGGTGGCTCCGGCGGCGATCCCCGCGGTGAGGGCGGTGAAGGCGAGCGTCTGGTTGGTCGAGAGGATGACGTGCTCCGGCGCGCTGAAGGGCACGGCGATCGCCGCCAGGTGCACGACCGCGTCGGGCCGCAGGGCGGCGAAAAGCTCATGGGTGGCGTCGTGGTCGAGGAGGTCCGCGGTCCGGCCCTCGACGCCGGGGATCCCGGGGTCGGTCCGATCGACGGAGACGACCTCGTGGCCTGCTTCGGTGAGGGAGCTCGCGACGCTCCGCCCGAGTCGTCCTGCGCCGCCGGTGACGATGATGCGCATCGGTGTCCTCTCTGACCACGTCCGGGTCGACCAGGCCGACCGCGTCGACCAAGAAACCGGTTTCTCGGGGTGAGCCTATAGGATGATTGACGACGGCACCACCCATGACGAGTTGGACGAGGACGAATGAGCAACCGGTTCCCCACTGCTGGCCCGACGCCGACGATCTCGGACGTCGCCGTGCAGGCGGGCGTCTCGAAGGCCACCGTGTCGCGCGTGCTCAACGGCAAGGCCACCGTCGACGCGGCGATCGCCGACCGCGTCCTCGCCGCAGTCGACGCCCTCGGCTATCGGCCGAGCATGCTGGCCCGAAGCTTGTCGCTCGGCCGCACGAACACCATCGGGGTGGTCGTGCCCGACCTCGAGAACCCGATGTTCCAGGAGATCCTGCGCGGGGTCACCCGGGCCGCGGCAGCCGACGGCTACCGCGTCCTCGTGACCGACACCGAGGAGGACCCGGCCGACGAGGCGGCGGCGGCCCGCGAAGCCCGTCGTCGCTGCGACGCGATCGTCCTCTGCTCACCCCGCCTGGCCGAGCCGGAGCTTCGAGCGCTACTCGCGGAGCTGCACCCGGTCGTGCTCGTCAACCGCGAGCTCGCCGACTCGCCCGTTCCATCGGTGTCCATCGACTACGCGAGCGGCATGGAGCAGGTGCTCGCCGAGCTGCACGCACTCGGGCACCGGCACATCCTGTACCTCGCGGGGCCCGCCGCGAGCCAGGGCGATCGCCTCCGACGGGTCGGTATCGCCCGTGCCCGCTCGGACCTCGGCGATCTTTCCGTCGACATCGTGACGGCCGGCTCTGCGCTGGTTGACGGCGCGGCGGTCGTCGAGACGGTGGTGCAGCACGACGCGACCGCCGTCGTCGCCTTCAACGACCTCGTCGCCCTCGGGCTCGTCTCGGCGCTCCGCGGTGCCGGTGTGTCCGTCCCCTCGGCGCTCAGTGTGGTCGGCTTCGACGACATCCCGTTCGCGGCGTTCGCGGTGCCTGCGCTCAGCACGGTGTCCGTCCCGCGGCGCGAGCTCGGTGCCGAGGCGTGGAGCAGACTGCGCGACACCATCGGCGGCGCGGACGGTGGACACCCGCTCGTCTTCCGACCGCGGTTCGTCGCCCGGGAGAGCACCGCAGCGCGCCCGGCCGCGAGTCCAACGGTCTGGCACGGAACCAAGCAGCACCCCACGTCACCGGAGCCGACCGCCCGGCTCGGCGACCGCGAGGTCCTCGTCCTCCACGACGGCAGCGACCTCGGACCGACCGACGCCCCGCGACCGTTCGCACACCCCGTCACCTCGCTCGGCGGGACCGTCGTCACCGAATCCGCTCCCGACGACCACCCCCACCATGTCGGTCTCTCGATGGCCGTCGCCGACGTCGACGGTGTCTCGTACTGGGGCGGTCGCACCTACGTCGCCGGGCAGGGGTCGACGATGCTCGACAACCACGGTGCCCAGCGCGTCACCGAGACCGAGGTGGACGCCGGTGTGCTGCGTCAGTCGCTCGACTGGGTCGGGCGCGACGGGACGACGCAGCTGCGGGAGTCGCGCAGCACGGTCGTCGAGGCGTTCGCCCTGCCCGGATCCGATGTCGGGAGCGGGAGGTCGGCGCTCCGCGTCGCCGTCTCCAGCGTCCTCCACACGGCGGGATCGACGGTGACGATCGGATCGCCGGCCACGAACGGTCGTGAGGGCGCCGGGTATGGCGGATGGTTCTGGCGGCTGCCCGCGGACGCCGGACGGTCCGTCCTCAGCGCGGAGGGGCCAGGGGAGTCGACCGCGCACGGCTCCCGTGCGGCGTGGGTCGCCTTCGTCCTCGACGCCGACGGGAGCGCCGACCCGGAGACGGGTGACGCGGCCGAGTCCGCCCCGACGCCGGCTCGACGCCCCACGACCGTCCTGTTCCGACAGCCCGCAGCGAACCCCTTCCCCTGGTTCGTCCGTGCGGCCGAGTACCCGGGAGTCGGGGTCTCGCTCGCCGCCACCAGCCGCACCACCATCACCGCCGACACCCCGCTCGTCACCGGTCTGGAGGCGGTCGTCGTCGACGGCGCCCTGGACTCGGAACAGGCGGACGCCATCCACCGCGCGCTCCTCACCGCCGAGGAACGCCGCACCGAACCGCGCAGCACCGAACCGCGCAGCACAGGGAGTGACGCATGACCAGCACCGACCACACCACCGTCCCGACCGTCGTGGTCGTCGGGATCCACGGCCATGGCGCCAGCCACGTGGCGGCAGCCAGGGCGCTCGCCGCGACCGGCGCGATCCGCCTCGTCGGCCTCGTCGACCGGACCTTCACCGAGGAGGACCGCGCCGCCGGGGACGCACCACTCCGCGGTTCGCTCGAGGAGTGCTTCGCCGACGGCCGGGTGGACGTGGTCATCCTCTCGACGCCGATCCACACGCATCTGGACCTCGCCGTCACCGCGCTCGAGCACGGCGCCGACGTCCTGCTCGAGAAGCCGCCGGTGACCTCGAACGACGAACTCGATCGGTTGCAGGCCACCGCCGCCCGGACCGGCGGGCTCGTGGAGGTCGGGTTCCAGAGTCTCGGATCGCACGCGATCGGCGAGATCGCGGCCATCGTCGACAGCGGGGAGATCGGGGCCGTGACAGCGCTCGAGGCGAGGGGCACCTGGGTCCGCACCGTCGGGTACTGGACGCGTGCCGCGTGGTCGGGCAGGCGCTCGCTCGACGGTGTGCCCGTCGTGGACGGTGTCGTCACCAACCCTCTCGCGCACGCGGTCCAGACCATGCTGCGGCTCGGCGGTACGACCGACCGTGCGGCGATCGCCACCATCGACCTCGATCAGTACCGGGCCAACGACATCGAGGCCGACGACACCTCGGTCGTCCGCATCACCCCACAGCGCGGTCCGGTCATGACGGCGGCGCTCACCCTGTGCGCGCAGGCGACGACCGACCCGGTGGTCACGGTGCACGGGGAGCTCGGCTCGATCCGGTTCCACTACACGCGCGACGAGGTCGAGGTGGTCGTCGACGGCGTCACCCGGCGACGCTGGACCACAGGCCGGACCGAGCTGCTCCCCGACCTCCTCCGCGCGCGCGAGGCGGTCCGGGCGGGTCAGGACGCCGCACTCGTCAGCTCCCTGGCCGACGCGTCCGCCTTCACCGCCGTCCTCGACGCGGTCCGATCGGCCCCAGCGCCGCACCCCATCCCCGCTGATCTCGTCGAGTGGTTCGGGACGGGCGACGAGCGCCGCCCGGTGATCCCGAGAATCGAGGAGCTCGTCGCCGAAGCGGCCGCCACCGGCAGCACCTTCGCCGAACTCGGGGCCGATTGGGCCCGGCGATGAACGACGAGCGACCCGGGCCGGACGAGGGCGACCGCCGGCGCAAGCACGCCCGGCTCGTGTCGCTCCTGGAGGCCCGCGGAGCAGGCACGATCGTGCTGCGGTCCGCCGCCGCGGTCAGCTGGTACCTCGACGGCTCGCGCGTCCATGTGAGTCTTGCGGCCGACCCGATCGTCGCGGTCGTGGTCTCGCCGGGCGACGCGTGGCTCGTCGCGACCTCCAACGAGGTGGACCGGCTGCAGGCCGAGGAGCTGCCCGACATCCGCGTTCGGACGGTGCCGTGGCATACGCCGATCGACACGGTGCTGCCGAGCGGGGACGGGGTGCTGCAGGAGGCCGACGTCGCCGCCGAGCTTCGGGCGGCGCGTGCGTCGCTCCTCCCTGCCGAACTCTCGCGGTTCCGTTCGCTCGGGCGGGCGACGACGTCGGCGCTCGAGACGCTCGTCGACGAGGTCGCTCCTGACTGGACGGAACGCGAGGTCGCCGCGGACCTCGCCGGGCGCCTCGTCGCGGCCGGGATCGACCCACTCGTCCTCCTCGTCGCCGGGGAGGACAGACTCGCCCATCGGCACCCGCTGCCGACCGAGGGGCGACTCGGTTCCCGGGCCATGGTCGTCGCCTGCGGCCGCCGCGACGGGCTCATCGTGAACCTCACGCGGTGGTTCGACGAGGGCGGCACCCCGGCCGAGCCGTTCGCCAGGGGCATGCAGCGCATCCGGGCCGTCGAACGTGCCTATCTCGACGCCACCGTGCCGGGTGCCTCGCTCGCCGACATCCTCCGGACGGGGAGTGCCGCTTACGCCGAGCAGGGCTTCGACGTCGAGGAGTGGACGAAACACCATCAGGGCGGTGCGGCCGGCTACGCGGGACGCGATCCGCGCGCCACGCCTGAGGCGAGCGACGTCGTCCAGCCCTGGCAGGCGTTCGCCTGGAACCCGACCGCCCGCGGCGTGAAGGTCGAGGACACCGTCGTGGTCACGCCGGACGGTGTCGAGGTGCTGACGACGAGCTCGGCCTCGACCCACCAGATCCCGTCCACCATGGGAGGCTGAAGACATGACCCAGCACATCGTCATCGCACCGGACTCGTTCAAGGGCACGGCGACCGCCGCGCAGGTCGCCGAGGCGATCGCCGACGGGTGGCGGACCGTCCGGCCGGATGACCTCCTGCAGTCGCTTCCCATGGCCGACGGCGGCGAGGGCACGCTCGACGCATTCGCGGCCGCCGTGCCTGGAGCGCGTCGGCACCCGATCACGGTCACCGGCCCGGTCGGCGACCCGGTGGACGCCGAATGGCTCGAGTTGCCCGACGGCTCCGCGGTCGTGGAACTGGCGCAGACGAGCGGGCTGACCCTCCTCGACCCCCTACAGCCGTTCGCAGCGCACACCGTCGGCTTCGGCGAGGCCATCGCAGCCGCCCTCGACCACGGTGCGCGACGACTGCTGCTCGCGATCGGCGGAAGCTCCAGCACGGACGGTGGAGCCGGACTCCTGTCCGCGCTGGGCGCCCGGTTGATCGACGCCGACGGCGGTTCGACGGCGCACGGCAATGCGGGGCTGGCGACCCTGGACCGGATCGACACCACCGGCCTCCGCGCGCTGCCGGCCGACGGTGCGGTCATCCTCAGCGACGTGACCAACCCGCTGCTCGGCGACCGCGGCGCCGCAGCGGTGTTCGGACCGCAGAAGGGGGCAGACGCGACGGACGTCCCCGTCCTCGACGCGAACCTCGCGCGGTTCGCGCGTCGAGCCCAGGACGCCTTCGGCCAGGACCTCGCTGACGCGGCAGCGGTCGAACCCGGCGCCGGTGCCGCGGGCGGTGCGGGCTTCGGCCTCCTCGTGTGGGGCGCCACCGCCACCTCGGGCGCGGGTGGTGTCGGTGAGGCGATCGCCCTCACGGAGGCGGCCGCCGCGGCGTCGATCGTGATCACGGGCGAGGGCCGCTTCGACGACCAGACGGCCGACGGCAAGGTCGCCTCCTGGGTCGCCGGGCTCGCGGCGGACCGGACCATGCTCGTCGCCGGGGCGATCCAGGCGCCCACCGAGGGGATCTTCCTCGCGGCGGCTTCGCTCACGGAGCTGGCCGGCGGCGTCGAGGCGGCGATGGCCGAACCGCTCGTCCACCTGCGCGCGGCAGGGGCGGCACTGGCCACCCAGTACCGCCCCTGATCACGTCACCCGGCGGTGACGTACGTCATGCGGTGACGTCGATGAGGACCTTCCCGACCGTGTCGTCCTCGACGGCGGCGTGGGCCGCAGCCGTCTCGGCGAGCGGGAACACCGTGAGCGCCAGACCGTGGTCTTCGCCGACGTGGAGCGCGCCGTCCTCGATCGCGGCGGTGATGTCCTCAGCGGCGGCGTGGAGCGCGGCGTCGCCGACCGTGTAGAGCAGCATGAACTGGAGCCGCGTGTTGAGCCCCATGTGCGGACGGATGTCGAGCGTGATCGAGTCACCGCCGTTGTTCGCGTAGCTGACGACCGTGCCGCGCGGGGCGAGGACCGCCTGGTCGAGGGGGAGGTTCTGCGCGATCGCGACCTCCACGACGAGGTCGACGCCGTCAGGCGCCACCTCGCGGATCGCCGCGGCGGTGTCGCCCTCGCGGTAGTTCACGACGTGGTGCGCTCCCGCGGCGGTCGCGAGGCGGGCCTTCTCGTCGCTGCTGATGGTGGTGATGACCGTCGCGCCGGCCCAGCGCGCGAGCTGGATCGCGGCATTGCCGACGGCGCCGGCGCCACCCTGGACGAGGACCGTCCGACCGTCGAGGGCACCGGGGGTGAGGCGGGTCGGACCATCCTGCGCGACGGTGAGTGCACGGTGCGCGGTCATCGCGGGGACACCGAGGCTGGCGCCGAGTTCGAAGGACGCGGCGTCGGGCAGGGGGACCACACGGGAGGCGGGCTGGACCGTGAACTCCTGGGCCGTGCCCAGCGGGCTCTCGTGTGCAGCGAGGTACACCCAGACGCGGTCGCCGACGGCGAAGGTGGTCGTGGTCGCCGCGTCGCCGGCAGCGGGGCCGACCGCGTCGATGACGCCGGCACCGTCGAGGTTCGGGACGACCTCAGGGAAGGGCATGCCACCCGAGGGGCCGCCGCCGCGCCTCGTCTTCCAGTCGGTCGGGTTGACGCCGGAGAACGCGAGCTTGACACGGACCTCGCCGGGGCCGGGCTCGGGGAGCTCGCGCTCGACGAGGTGGAGGACGGACGGGTCACCGTTGGTGGAGTAGACGATCGATCGCATACCGTCGCCAACGTCTCCGCCTCGCGGAAGATTCCGCGGTGGCCCTTCGACAGGCTCAGTGACCGGTGGATGTTCGCTCAGTGACCGGGAGGGGTCGGCTCGGCGACCGGTACCGGCTCAGGCTCGGGCGGCGTACTGCTCGCGGGCGATCCCGGAGGCGTCCGCAGCGACTGCGTCCGCCTGGTCGGCACCGTCGCCGGCTCCCACCACGGTCCACACCGGACGGGTCCCGCTGAGCGCCCAGGCCGCCTGCACCGCTGCGCCGTCGGCGACGTACTCCCCGGGTGCCGGTACGACGACCGGGACGTCGAAGACCTCGCGGGCGATCGCCTGCACCGCCGGGTTCTGCGCCGCTCCGCCGATGAGGAGGACCCGTTCCGCCGTGACGCCCTGCGCGAGCACCGCGTCGAGACCGTCGGCGAGTCCGCAGAGCAGCCCCTCGATCGCCGCCCGGGCGAGCCCCTCCCGCGTCGTCGACTCCAGGGTCATGCCGAAGAGGGTCGCCGTGGCGTCCGGCTGGTTCGGCGTGCGCTCACCCTCGAAGTACGGCTGGAGCACGAGACCGCGCGCTCCGGCCGGGGCCTCGAGCGCGAGTCGACCGAGTTCCGCGTGGTCGACGCCGAGTAGCGCGGCCACCGCGTCGAGGATCCGGGCGGCGTTGAGCGTCGCGATGAGCGGCAGGAACGCGCCGTCGGCGGAGGCGAACCCGGCGACGGTGCCCGAGCTGTCGCGGACCACGGCCGGCGTCACGGCGAACACCGTCCCGCTCGTCCCGATCGACACGACGACGTCGCCGGCCGTCGCCCCGAGCCCGAGGGCGGCTCCCGCGTTGTCACCGGCGCCCGCCCCGATGACGGTGTCCGGCCCGATGATGCCACCGTCGACACCGGTACCGGCCGACTCCTCCGGCGCGAGCACACGCGGGAGGATCGCATCGTGGCCGAGCGCTGCGACGAGCAGCTCGCGGTCGTACTCACCGTCGGCGGGCGACCAGTACCCGGTGCCGGAGGCGTCGGATCGGTCGGTCGTCAGTTCGGCGAGGTCCGCGCCGAGTGGGCTCTCGTCTGCCGGACCGAAGCCGCGCAGACGCCAGCTCAGCCAGTCGTGGGGGAGCGCGACGGCGGCGACCTCGGCGGCGTTCGCGGGTTCGGCATCGCGCAGCCAGCGCAGCTTCGTGATCGTGAAGGAGGCGACGGGGACGCACCCGGTCCGCTGGGCGAGTTCCGCAGCGCCGAACTCCGTGATGAGGTCCGTCGCGGCCTGCGCGCTCCGGGTGTCGTTCCAGAGGAGTGCCGGACGGATGACGCGTCCGTCGACGTCGAGCGCGACCATGCCGTGCTGCTGGGCCGCGACCGACACCGCGGCGACATCGGCCAATCCGCCTGCGGCGGAGGCCGCCTCCTGCAGCGCCTGCCACCACGCGGCCGGGTCGACCTCGGTGCCGGCCGGGTGCGCCGAACGACCTTCGCGGACGAGCGCTCCGGTCTCGGCGTCGCGGATGACGACCTTGCAGCTCTGGGTGGACGAATCGATGCCGGCGACGAGCGTCATCGCTCTCCCTGTTCTCGGTGGTGGGCGGTCGGGTGACCGCCGGGTCTGCTGTGGGGTGGAACGCGGAACGGCGTTCCGCCCCCGATCCTCTCGGATCAGGAGACGGAACGCCAGGTTCGCGGGTGTCGGCTAGCGCGCGCCCATGAGGTGGTCGACGGCCAGCTGCTGCAGGCGGACGAACCCGAAGCCCTTGCCGCCGAAGTAGGCGTCGGCGTCGAAGTCCTCGTACGACGAGCGGTCGGCGAGCAGCTGCTCGACGGTCTCGCCGGGGTTGAGCGTCGGCTCGCGCAGCTCGGGCACGCGGGCGGCGGCCAGCGCCTCCTGCACCTCGGGGTCGGCGCGGAACGCCTCGGCGCGCTCCTTGAGCAGCAGGTACATGCGCATGTTGGCGGCTGCGGAGTCCCACACGCCGGTGATGTCCTCGGTGCGGCTCGGCTTGTAGTCGAAGTGACGCGGGCCGTCGTACGCGGGGCCGCCGTTCACGCCACCGTGCTCGAGGAGGTCGACGAGCGAGAACGCGTTCTGCAGGTCGCCGTGACCGAAGACGAGGTCCTGGTCGTACTTGATGCCCCGCTGGCCGTTGAGGTCGATGTGGTAGAGCTTGCCCTGGTAGAGCGCCTGGGCGATGCCGGCGGTGAAGTTGAGGCCCGCCATCTGCTCGTGGCCGACCTCGGGGTTGATGCCGACGAGCTCCGGGCGCTCGAGGGTCTCGATGAACGCCATCGCGTGGCCGAGCGTCGGGAGCAGGATGTCGCCGCGGGGCTCGTTGGGCTTCGGCTCGATCGCGAAGCGGATGTCGTAGCCCTTGTCGGTGACGTAGTCGCCGAGGAAGTTGACGGCCTCGCGGTAGCGCTCGAGCGCCGCCTGCACGTCCTTCGCGGAGTCGTACTCGGCGCCCTCGCGGCCGCCCCACATGACGAAGGTCTTGGCGCCGAGCTCGGCGGCGAGGTCGAGGTTGCGGAGCACCTTGCGGAGGGCGAAGCGTCGGACGGCGCGGTCGTTGGAGGTGAAGCCGCCATCCTTGAACACGGGCGCGCTGAACAGGTTGGTGGTCACCATCGGCACGATGACGCCGGTGTCCGCGAGCGCCTGCTTGAGGCGGTCGATCTGCTTCTGGCGTTCGGCGTCGGTCGAGCCGAAGGCGAAGAGGTCGTCGTCGTGGAAGGTGAGACCGTAGGCGCCGAGGTCGTTCAGGCGGGTGACGGCCTCGACCACGTCGAGGTCGGGGCGGGTGGGGCCACCGAACGGGTCGGTCCCGTTGTAGCCGATCGTCCAGAGGCCGAAGGAGAACCGATCGGCTTTGGTGGGGGTGAGGCTCATGCGTGCAGTCCTTCAACGTCGTTGGTGAGTGGATGATTTGTTGTTAACCACAACTTATAGTCGAGAGTAGCAGATCGTCGGCCTCGCGTCACCGTCGAAGGTCGCGAAATATTTCGTTAGCATGGGCAGAACTTCTCGCTGGAGAGACGGCCGCCCGGCCCGACGGAGCGGGATCGGAGGACTCGGATGAGCGACGACCTCGCGGTGCAGACCGCTGGACCCGGTGCCGGTGGCGGGCGCGCGACCCTGTCGCGCATCGCCAGGGAGGCCTCCGTGTCGGTGTCGACCGCCTCGAAGGTGCTCAACGGGCGGCCGGGGGTGTCGCCGGACACCCGGGAGATCGTCGAACGGTTGCTGGACCGCCACGGGTACAGTCGCCGCGGTGCCGAGCTCGCGCAGGGCTCGCTCATCGAGCTCGTCTTCGAGTACATCGACAGCTCGTGGTCGCTCGAGATCATCCGCGGTGTCGAGAAGGTCGCGCGCCAGCACGGCATGAGCGTCACCCTCACCGAGACGGGCGCTCGGCGATCGACCGGCGAGGGTTGGGTCGAGAGCATCATCTCGCGGAAGCCCGTCGGGGTCATCCTCGTGTTCTCGGACATCGACCCGGCGTACCGGCGCCAGCTCCACACGCGCAACATCCCGGTCGTCGTGGTCGACCCGGCGGGGGACCCGGGGCCGGAGGTCGCCGCCATCGGCTCCACGAACTGGTCCGGTGGGATGGCCGCGACGCGCCACCTCATCGAGCTCGGACACCGCAGGATCGGCCTGATCTCGGGCCCGCAGGACCTCATGTGCTCGCGGGCGCGGGTCTCGGGCTACCGGTCCGCGCTCGAGGAGGCCGGGATCCCGCTCGACGAGACGATCCTGCGCCGCGGGGAGTTCATCCCGGAGGCCGGACGCGTCCTGGCGCTCGAACTGCTGCAACTCGAGGACCGACCGACCGCGATCTTCGCCGGCAACGACATGCAGGCATTCGGTGTCTACGAGGCGGCGCGCTCGCTCGGGATCTCGATCCCGGAGCAGCTGTCGGTCGTCGGGTACGACGACGTCCCGCCGGCCAAGTGGGTCGGCCCGGCTCTCACGACCATCCGGCAGCCGCTCATCGAGATGGCCGAGGAGGCGACCCGCCTGGTGCTGAAGCTCCGGTCCGAGACGGTCGACAACATCCGCCTCGACCTCGCCACCTCCCTCGTCGTCCGGGGTTCGACCGCTGCCCCGCCCACCCCCTAGCCCGCGAACTGTCACTCGCCGCTCGTCCCGGCGGTCGGGACTGTGCCGGAGCGACAGTTCGCGGGTAAGGGTGGGGATGGGCTGGTGGGCGATGGGTGCGAAAAGTTTCCAATGCGGGATAGGGAAGTTGCGGGCAGACAGGCGGCGGGGCTAGCTTCAGGGCACCGCAGCGAAGCGATCCGGAACCCCGGGGCCGCAGCTGCGCGAGCAGCTCGGGAGCGTTGCACATGGCGGGAAGCGGACGGCCGGAACTCCGGGTCGCGATGATCGGATACGGCTTCATGGGAGCCGCACACTCGCAGGCCTGGCGCACCGCACCGCGCTTCTTCGACCTCGACGCGGAACCGGTCATGGCGACGATCGTCGGCCGCAACGCCGAAGCGCTCGAAGCGGCCCGCGTGAAGTTCGGCTGGCAGTCGGCCTCGACCGACTGGCGGAGCGTCATCGCCGACCCGTCCATCGACATCGTCGACGTCTGCACCCCCGGCTCCTCGCACGTCGAGATCGCGATCGCCGCCCTCGAAGCCGGCAAGCACGTCCTCTGCGAGAAGCCGCTCGCCAACAGCGTCGAGGAGGCGGAGCTGATGGTCGCCGCGGCCGAGGCGGCGAGGGCCCGCGGCGTCCGCTCCATGGTCGGCTTCAGCTACCGTCGTGTGCCCGCCATCGGGTACGCCCGCCAGCTCATCGCGGAGGGCGCGCTCGGCGACGTCCGCCAGATCCGCGCGCTCTACCTCCAGGACTGGCTGAGCGACGCGGAGGGTCCGATGACGTGGCGCCTCGACAAGGACCAGGCCGGCTCCGGCTCGCTCGGTGACATCGGCGCGCACGCCATCGACCTCGTGCAGCACCTGACCGGCGCCCGACTCGACACCGTCAGCGGGACGCTCGCCACCTTCGTCACCGAGCGACCGCTCCTCGGTGAGACCATCGGCCTGAGCGGGACCGCCTCGGAGGAACGCGGCGCGGTCACCGTCGACGACGCCGCCTGGTTCACCGCGAAGCTCACGGGCGGACTCGCGGACGGCGCGATCGGTGCCTTCGAAGCGACCCGCTACGCGACCGGCCGGAAGAACGCGCTCCGCATCGAGCTGAGCGGATCGCGCGGAGCCATCGCCTTCGACCTCGAGCGGATGAACGAGCTCGAGGTGTACGACGCCACCGCTCCCGCCGGCAGGCAGGGCTTCACGCGCATCGTCGTCACCGAGCCGGAGCACCCGTACATGGCCGCCTGGTGGCCGACCGGCCACGGCATCGGCTACGAGCACCCGTTCTCGCACCAGGTGCGCGACCTCGTCCAGGCCATCACCGGCGGCACCGATCCCGAGCCGTCCTTCGCCGACGGGCTGCAGGTCCAGCGGGTCCTGCGCGCCGTCGAGTCGAGCGCCGCGAACGGCAGCGCCTGGACGCCCACCGACTGACCCGACCACATCGCACCATCAGCAGCAGCACCCACCAAGGAGAGAACGCAATGACGCTTCGTACTTCATCCCGCCGCCGGACCCGACTGGCCGCAGTCGCCCTCGGCGTCTCGGCCCTCATGCTCGGCGCGACCGCCTGCTCCAGCGGCGGCGGCGCCCCGAGCGGTAGTGCCTCCCTCTGGGGCCTCACCGGCACCGACGAGGACACCGTCCTCGGCCCGTCGCTCAAGGAGTGGAACGCCGCCAACGCCGACGGCCAGGTCGCCGCGACCTACTTCCAGAACGACGCTTACAAGACCAAGATCCGTACGGCCGTCGGCGCGGGCAGCGCCCCGACCATCATCTACAGCTGGGCGGGCGGCACCCTGAACTCCTATGTGGACGCCGGCAAGGTCGCCGACATCACCTCGGAGACCGCGGACGCGAAGGGCAAGTTCCTCGAGTCCGTCTGGAACCAGGGTGTCATCGACGACAAGGTCTACGCGGTGCCGATGAACGCCACCACGCCGATCATGTTCTACTACAACAAGGACGTCCTGAAGGCCGCCGGGGTCGAGGTCCCGACGAACTTCGACGAGATCGTCGACGCCATCCCCAAGCTCAAGGCCGCAGGCGTGGCCCCGTTCTCGCTCGCCGGTGCCTCCAAGTGGCCGTCGCTCATGTGGGAGGAGTACCTCGTCGACCGCGTCGCCGGACCCGAGGCCTTCAACAAGATCATGGCTGGCGAGGCCGACGCGTGGAGCGACCCCGGCATCATCGAGGCGAACGAGAAGATCCAGGAGCTCGTGAAGGCCGGCGCGTTCGTCGACGGCTACGCCTCGGTCACCGCCGACAGCAACGCCGACGTGGCCCTGCTCTACACGGGCAAGGCCGCGATGATGCTCCAGGGCGCCTGGGTCATGACGACCTTCAAGCAGCAGGCGGCCGAGTTCGCCGAGAAGGGGCTCGGTTACACGACCTTCCCCGCTGTCACCGGTGGCAAGGGCGACCCGTCGAACATCGTCGGCAACCCGTCCGGGTACTTCTCCATCTCCGCCTCGGCGACGAAGGAGCAGAAGGCCAGCGCGCTGAAGTACCTCACCGAGGGTGTGTTCGACAAGGGTTACATCGACCGCATGGTGAAGGCCGGCCAGGTGCCGCCCATCACCGACATCGACTCGGAGATCGCGGACGCCGGCGGCGACTTCGGCACGACCGTCTACGACCTGACGAAGAACGCCAAGAACTTCCAGATGTCGTGGGACCAGGCGCTCCCGCCGGCACAGGCGACCGCGCTGCTGACGAACCTCGACCAGCTGTTCAACCTGCAGATCACCCCGCAGGAGTTCTCCGACAACATGAACAAGACGATCGGACAGTGATCTCCCGATGACCGTCACCCGTCCATTGAACGGGGCCCGAGGGGCCGGTGCGGCAGCGATGCGCCGCCGCACCGGCCCCAGTGGCTGGATGGTCGCGCCGGCGCTGGGCTTCTTCCTCGTCTTCGCGATCATCCCGCTCATCGTCGCCCTGTACCTGAGCTTCACCCGCTGGGACGCGATCACCGACCCCGCGTGGGTCGGCCTCGACAACTGGGCTTCCGTCCTCGTCGACCCGGTCGCGATCGACGCGCTCGTCCTGACCCTCAAGGTCATCGTGATCTCCTGGATCGTCCAGACACCGATCAGCCTGCTGCTCGGGACCTGGACCGCCGGCAAGCAGCGCAACCGGGCCGTCCTCGGCGCGATCTTCTTCCTGCCACTCCTGCTGTCGTCGGCGGCGACGGCCATCGCGTTCAAGGCGATCCTCGACCCGAACTTCGGTCTGTCGGCGTCGCTCGGCATCCCGTTCCTCAAGCAGGACTGGCTCGGCAACCAGCAGCTCGTGCTCTTCGTCGTGATCTTCATCATCGCGTGGCAGTTCGTGCCCTTCCACACGCTCCTTTTCCAGGGTGGCGTGCGGCAGATCCCGGCGTCCCTCTACGAGGCGGCCGAGATCGACGGTGCGGGGACGGTCAAGCAGTTCTTCCACATCACGCTCCCGCAGCTGCGGTACACGCTCGTGACGTCGTCGACGCTCATGATCATCGGTTCGCTCACCTACTTCGACGTGATCTTCGTGCTCACCGGCGGTGTTCCGAGCGCCGGCACCCGCATCCTCCCGATCCTCATGTACGTGACGGGCTTCTCCGCGAGCCAGTTCGGGCAGGCGAGCGTCATGGCGATCATCCTGGCCGTCATCGGTCTCGCCATCGCCCTGCTGCTCACCAAGCTGAGCGGCTTCGCCAAGATGGACAGTCAGCAGGAGGGCCTCTGATGTCAGCGACCAACCCACTCACGAAGCCCGGTGCACTCCCGACCGGGAGCCTCGACACGGTCAGCGTCTCGACCGCCGGGTCCAAGCGCGGACGCCCGGGCGAGCACGAGACGCGAGGCAGGCGCCCCCGCGGTGCCCGCCGTAAGCCGAACATCATCGGCGGGATCGGCGCCTGGATCTGGCTGCTCATCATCGTGCTGCCGATCTACTACATCGTCATCACGAGCGTGCGCCCGCAGGCCGGCTTCTTCTCGAGCAACCAGCTCATCCCGCCCACCGACCCGACCCTCGACGGCTACGCGCTCGTCTTGCAGAGCGACTTCTTCCTGTACCTCGGCAACAGCGTCGTCATCACCGTCGCGAGCGTCGCCGTCACCGTGTTCGTCTGCCTCATGGCCGCGTACGCGATCGTGCGCACCAACTCCCGGTTCACGCGGGGAGCGTTCTCGTTCTTCCTGCTGGGCCTCGCGATCCCGCTGCAGGCGACGATCATCCCGCTGTTCTACATGCTCAGCAAGGCGGGACTCTACGACACCCTCCTGGCGCTGATCCTGCCGTCGATCGGCTTCGCGGTGCCCGTCACCGTGCTCATCCTGTCGAACTTCATCCGCGACATCCCCAAGGAGCTGTTCGAGTCGATGACCGTCGACGGCGCGTCGAGCTGGCGGACCCTCGTCTCGCTCGTCCTCCCGCTCGCCCGGCCGGCGATCGTCACCGTCGCGCTCTACAACGCGCTCAACGTGTGGAACGGCTTCCTGTTCCCGCTCGTGCTCACGCAGTCGCCGAGCAACCGGGTGCTGCCGTTGTCGCTGTGGACGTTCCAGGGCTCGTTCAGCGTGAACGTGCCGGCCGTGCTCGCCGCCGTGGTGCTGTCGACCCTGCCGATCTTCATCCTGTACCTGTTCGGCCGACGCCAGTTGATCAGTGGCATGACCGCCGGCTTCAGCAAGTAGTGCCGGTCGCGAGTCGACCGGAGACCGAACCACCCCCTGAGAGGAACACATGACTGACAAGCAGGCGCTCGTGGTGCGAGGCGGCTGGGACGGGCACATGCCCGTCGAGACGACCGCGGCCTTCATCCCCTTCCTGGAGGCGAACGGGTTCACCGTCCGCGTCGAGGACGGGACCACCGTCTACACGGACACCGACTACCTCGACACGGTCGACCTCATCGTGCAGATCAACACGATGAACACCATCGAGCCGGAGGAGTTCGCCGGCCTGCAACGCGCCGTCCTGAACGGGACGGGCATGGCCGGTTGGCACGGCGGGATCGCGGACTCGTACCGCAACAACGCCGACTACCTCCACATGATCGGTGGCCAGTTCGCGCATCACGCCGGCAAGGACCCGGCCGAGCGGACGGGGGAGCAGTCCGACAATTACATCCCCTACACCGTCCACATCACCGAGTACGGCCGGACGCACCCCATCACGGAGGGGATCGAGGACTTCGACCTCGTCACCGAGCAGTACTGGGTGTTGAGCGACGAGTACAACGACGTCCTCGCGACGACGACGCAGGAGGTGCGGCCCTGGGACGCGTGGAACCGTCCCGTCACGGCGCCCGCCATCTGGACCCGCCAGTGGGGGAAGGGCAGGATCTTCGTGTCCGCGCCCGGCCACCGCATCGAGATCGTCGAAGACCCGAACGTCCGCACCATCATCGAAAGGGGCCTGCTGTGGGCAGCACGCTGAACGGGTCATCGGAGAGCACGGGAGGGTCCGTCCTCCGGGTCGGCGTCATCGGCGTCGGCAACATCTCGAAGCAGTACTTCGCCGAGTTCCCGAAGCTCCCGAACCTCGAGCTCGTCGTCGTCGCGGACCTCGACCTCGCCCGCGCCGCGGAGGTCGCCGCCGAACAGGGCGTGCGGTCGTCGAGCGTCGACGAACTGCTCGCCGACCCCGAGGTCGACGTCGTCCTGAACCTCACCATCCCGGCCGCGCACGCCGAGGTCGCGCTCCGGGCCCTCGAGGCCGGCAAGCACGTCTACGGGGAGAAGCCCCTCGCGCTGTCGACCGCCGAGGCACGACCGGTGCTCGAGCTCGCGGCGGCGAAGGGCCTCCGCGTCGGCAGCGCGCCGGACACCGTCCTCGGGTCCGGGGTCCAGACGGCGCTCGCCGTGCTCGACAGCGGCGCCATCGGTCGGCCGATCGCCGCAGCCGTCGCCTGGAGCGCCCCGGGACACGAGCTGTGGCACCCGGCCCCCGCGTTCTACTACCAGCCGGGTGGCGGACCGCTCCTCGACATGGGGCCGTACTACCTGACGAGCCTCGTGTCGTTCTTCGGTCCCGTCGTGCGGGTGTCGGGCGCGGTCGCGCGGTCGGATCGTGAGCGGTCGGTCGCGACCGGAGCGCTGGCCGGGACGCCGATCCCGGTGCACGAGGAGGTCGACACGCACGTCACCGCGATCCTCGAGCACGCGAACGGGGTGGTCTCGACCGTGACGGTCTCGTTCGAGGTGTGGGCGAGCCGCGTGCCGCTCTTCGAGGTCTACGGGACGGGCGGGACGGTCGCCGTGCCCGACCCGAACCGGTTCTCGGACCCGGTGGAGATCGCGACGGCCGACGACCGCACCTGGCGTGCCGTCCCCGACAGCGCCGGCTTCGTCGACGCCGGGCGCGGGGTGGGCCTGTCGGACCTGGCCGAGGCGATCGAACAGGACAGACCGCATCGGGCATCGGGTGACCTCGCGTTCCACGTGTTGGAGATCATGGAGGCGATCATCGTCGCCGGTCGTGAGCACCGCGTCGTGGAACTGAGCAGCACCGTCGACCGTCCGGCACCCGTGGCCCGCGAACTGTCACTCCGGCACAGTTCCAGCCGCTCGGACTAGCGTCGAGTGACAGTTCGCGGGACCGGAAGCAGGCGGACGTCGGTGAGGGTGCCGTCGGTCACCCGCGCGGTCATCATCGTGCACTCCGGTTGACGACGGCGGTCCGTCGGCGACCCGGGGTTGAGCAGACGCAGGCCGGCGGGCGAGACCGAGTCCCACGGGATGTGGCTGTGTCCGAAGACCAGGACGTCGGTGTCGGGGAAGGCCTCGTCGGCCCGTCGCTCGCGACCGGTCGCCGCCCCCGTCTCGTGGACGACGGCGAACCGCAGTCCGTCGATCTCGAAGCGCGCGACCTCGGGAAGGCGCGCGCGGAGACCTGGGCCGTCGTTGTTGCCGAAGACACCGACGAGGCGGGCAGCTCGGGTCTCGAGGGCGTCGAGGGTCGCCTCGTCGACCCAGTCACCCGCGTGGACGACGACGTCTGCTGCGTCGACGGCGGCCCAGACCGCGTCGGGCAGGACCTTCGCCCGCTTCGGCAGGTGGGTGTCGGCGAGGAGGAGCAGCGAGGTCGGCATGTTCCCACGGAAGCGGATCGCGCCGACCTCGTCAACCGGGTGGTGCCCCCGCGCCTGTCCACCGGCACGGGGGCCGGGCCGTGGACCCCCGTTCACGGACACTCCCGCAGGAGGGGCGACTAGGGTGATCCCATGCCTGCAACCGACCTTCGTTTCTCCGGGAGGATCGCCGGCTACGGCACCATGGGTGGCGTCCGCATCGTCCTCGGGCTCTGGTCCACCTCGCCGTTCGGCTCGTTCGCCGACGCGATGATCGAGGACTCCCGCGGCAAACGCCTGCTGCTCGCGCCGACCCAGGAGATCGCCGACTTCATCTCCTCCACGTACACCTTCGACGACGTCGAGATCGGCACCGTCGGCTGGACCCGCCTACCGACGGGGCTCCGCTTCGTGGGCGGTCCGCTCGACACGACCCTCCGCATCGGCGGGAGCTCTCCGCTCGGTCGTGCGCTCCGGGTCGTCCCCAAACCCGTGGCCGTGAACCCGGTCTGGCTGCAGACGATCGACCCCCTCGCCCGCGTGCTCCAACCCGGCGCCCGGACGGCAGGCTCCGCCGGCAACGGTCGACGCGAGTACTACGGCGTGACCGGCGCCCGCCGCATCACCGCCGCCACCGCGAGCTGGTCCGGTGCCGACCTCGGCACCCTCGCCCGACTCGACCCGCCCGTGCGCTTCGGCTTCGGCTCCGCGCCGGCCGACCCGCACCTCGTCGACATCGTCACCACGGTCCGCCAGCCCGCGTGAGCTGGTCGGGCGTCGCGCTGCTCACCCGCTAGCCGGTGCCGGTGCCGGCGTCGCAGGAGGAGATCCGCGCGGTGGCAGGACGTCACTCAGCCGAACGTTTTGCTGCCGTGCCGATCTCCTGCTGTCGAGCCGCGGACCATCCAGACGTCGACCTCGTCCTCGCGTTCGAGCGTGAAGCCGTGGCGCTCGTAAAGGCGGCGGGCCGGGCTGCCCTGCAAGACGTTCAGGCGGAACGGGCGCGGATCACCGTCATCGGCCAGGAGCTGCGTGAGCACCGCGGTGCCGAGGCCCGCGCCCTGGTGTTCGGGCGCCAGATAGAAGTGCTCCACCCACCGCTCGCCGGGTTCCGGGCGGAGGGCGACCAGCCCGGCCGTGACGCCGTCGACCTCGATCACCGAGGTGTGTTCCGGTCGATATCCGCCGAGGAAGCGCTGACGCACACGGGTCTCGTCGTAGCGGCCGAGGCGCTCGAGGTCGGGTCGCATGACGACGGCACGCAATTCGGCCATCCAGGTCGAGTCGTCGATGGTGGCGGGGCGGAGTGTCCAGGCGGCGGGCATCCGTCCAGTCAACCATCCGCGGCCGGAGGCGGGTGAACCGGCGTGTGTTCGGATAGGGGACACTGGAGGGATCGAGCAGAGGGTGTGCGTGTGAGCGAGTCGACAGCGGTCGGGGCGGGTCCAGCGGGCGGATCCGGCATGGGGAGCGGACTCGACTCGGTGCGCCGTCGCAACCTCGGCCGGATCGTCGAGCTCGTGCATCAGGGCGGCGTGCAGTCGCGGTCGGCGCTCACGAGGACGACCGGGCTCAACCGGTCCACGGTCGCCGCGCTCGTCACGGAACTCGCCTCGATCGGTATCGTCACGGAGTCCGTCCCGGTCGGTGGGCAGGGTGTCGGCCGGCCGTCGCCACTCGTCTCAGCCGGCCCGCGAGCCGTCGCCTTCGCAGCGAACCCGGAACTCGACGCGATCACGGTGGCGGCCGTGCGACTCGGCGGCGAGGTCCTCGAGCGCGTGCGTCGCGAGGTCGACACGACACCGACGGCGGCCGAGGCGACGGCGATCATCGCGCAACTGGTCGCGGAACTCGCCGACCGCCTGCCCGAAGAAGCTCGCGGCGGCGGTGGGATCGGGCTGGCGGTCCCCGGTCTCGTCCGGGACGCCGACGGGGTCGTCCGGCTCGCACCGCACCTCGGGTGGGTCGACGAGCCCTTGGTCGAACGGTTGCGTGCCGCGACCGGTCGTGCGGTGTTCGCGGCCAACGACGCGAGTCTCGGCGCCCGGGCGGAGCGGACCTTCGGGGCGGGCCGCGGTATCGACGACCTCGTCTACCTGAACGGTGGCGCGAGCGGTATCGGTGGTGGCATCATCGCCGGCGGCCGACCCGTCGGTGGTGCACGCGGCTACGCGGGGGAGTTCGGCCACACCTCGGCGACGACCGCCGGCAATGCGCTCGAAGACGCTGTGCGACGCAGCGAGCTCCTCCGTGTCGCCGGTCTCGCCGCCGGGGACGACGCGGTCCTCGAAGCGGCGCTCGCCGAGGGCATCGCGGCCGATCCGGCCGGGGCGATGCGGGAGGAGGTCGTCCGGCAGGCCAGGACGCTCGGACGGGCGCTCGCCGGGACGGTGAACATCCTCGACCCCGAACTCGTCGTCCTCGGTGGTCATCTCGGGATCGTGCTCGAGCTGGCCTCGGAGGAGTTGCACGACGCGGTCCGTGAGCGGGCGCTCGTCCCGCCGTTCGAGGACGTCTCGATCGTTCGTGCGGAACTCGGCCAGGACCTCCTGCTCATCGGTGCCGCGGAACTCGCGTTCGATCGCCTCATCGCGGACCCCGCCGCCTGGTGATCCTCGCCCTGGGTGCTGTCGGCCTGATGGTCAGCGCGGTGCGCCGACGTGAGATGTGCTCACCCGGTGTCAGCGCGGTGCGCTGACGCGAGATCGCGCGAATCGGCGTGGGAGCGGGGCGTGGACCTGAGCGCGGGTCTCCAGAGGGGCGCGCTCACGCGTGTGACCCGCGCTCACGTCAGCGCACCGCGCTGGCACCACCACCACCACCACACCAGACGCGACCACGAAGGGGTCAGAAGGCCGGGCGACCCGTCGACTTCCGCACGATGAGCTCCGGCTCGATCGTGCCGCGGTAGCCGACGGCGTCGACCTCGAGGTTGCCGAGCAACCGCGCGACACAGCGACGCCCCAGCTCGTCGAAGTCCTGTCGCACCGTCGTGAGCGGCGGCCAGAAGTGGGGCGCTTCCGGGATGTCGTCGAACCCCACGATCGACACGTCGCGCGGCACGTCGTACCCCTCGTCGCGGATCGCGTGGATGAGGCCGAGCGCCATCTGGTCGTTCGACGAGAAGATCGCGGTGAAGTCGCGCACCCGCATGAGTTCGATCCCGGCGCGATAGCCGAAGTCGGCGGTCCAGTCACCGAGGATCGGCGCGGTCGTCGGCACGTCCTGCGCGCTCATCTCGGCGAGGAAGCCGTGCATGCGCGCCTCCGCCTCGATCCAGTCCTGCGGGCCGGCGAGATGGTAGATGTTCCGATGCCCGAGCTCGATGAGGTGCCGCGTCGCCAAGCGTCCACCGGCGACCTGGTCGACACCGATCGAGTGGTCGTCGAGGTCACCGCCGGACTGCACCGCGATGAACGGCACCCGTACCTGCAACTCCTCGATCGCCCGGAACACCCGGACCTGCGGGGCGATGACCACGATGCCGTCGACCGACTGCGCGAGCAGATGCTCGACGGCGGCGACGATCGACGCGTCGGAGACGTCGGGCAGGTTCGCCGTGCTGACGAGGTACCCGGCGTCCTTGCTCGCGTTCTCGATCGCCTGGATCATGCTCGCCGGACCGTACTGCGACCGCTGGCTCGCGAGCACGCCGATCGTCCGCGACCGACTCGTGACGAGCGCCCTGGCCGCCCGGTTCGGACGGTAGTTGACCTCGTCCATGACGGCGAGGACCCGGTCGCGGGTGGAGTCGCGGATGCTCGGGTGGTTGTTGAGCACTCGCGAGACCGTCTGGTGGGAGACCCCGGCCAGGCGCGCGACATCACGGATATTGGGGGCTCGCCCCCGTTCGGCGTCGTCGCTCACGGATTCCTCGGACCTCGATGTGCACGGTCACATTTCGTGCTGCACCCATTATGCACACGCCTCAGGCCCCCGACGGATCGGGTCCCCCAGGGTGCGTGGAGCCACGGAGGGGTCCGCGACGGTACCGTTGGGGGATGGATACCGAAAGCGTCGCCCGCGTCATCGAAGCCACCGACTTCTCGGGCGTCGTGCTCGTCAAGCGCGGTGACGAGACGCTCTTCGAGGCCGCCCGAGGCCTCGCCTCGAGGGAGCGCGACGAACCCATCACGCTCGACACCCGCTTCGACACGGCCTCCATCACGAAGCTCTTCACCGCCGCCGCCGTGCTCCAGCAGGTGGACGCCGGACACATCGACCTCGACGAGTCGATCCACGAGTACGTCGACCTCGACGGCACGACCATCCGCCGCGACGTCCAGCTGCTCCACCTGCTCACCCACACCTCGGGCATCGCCGACGACGCCGACGAGACCGCCGGCGAGAGCTACGACGATCTCTGGGCGGAGCGCCCGGCCTCGTCGATCCGCGAGACCGCCGACCTCCTGCCGCTCTTCGCCGACAAGGAGCCGCTCGCGGCCCCCGGCGAGGAGGCGAACTACGTCAACGCGGGCTACGTGCTGCTCGGGCTCGCGCTCGAGGGGGTGACGGGGCTGCCCTACCGCCAGCTCGTCGAGCAGCAGGTGTTCGCGCTCCTCGGCATGGACCACTCGGGCTTCGTGGACCGCCGGACGGGCGAGCCCGGTCTGGCCGAGGGCGGCGACGTCGACGACGACGGCGTCTGGCACTCGAACGCCGACGCGTTCCCGCCGCTCGGCGGCCCGGACGCCGGTGCGCAGTCCACCGCGGCCGACCTCATCACCTTCCTCCGCGCCGCCCGCGACGCGAAGATCCTCACCGCCGAGCTGACCGAGGAGTTCACCTCCCCGCAGGTCGAGGTCGACGAGGAGATCTCCTACGGCTTCGGTTTCGAGTTCGACGTCGACGAGGACGGCCAGGTGCGATCGATGTACCTCGACGGTGTCAACCCCGGTGCGAGCGGCATCGTGCGCACCTACTTCGGCCCGACCGCCGCCGACGCCATCGACGTCGTCGTGCTGTCGAACTCCGAGGACGGCGCCTGGGACGTCATCCGCGCGATCGACGCCGAACTCTAGGCGTCCACTGGGATCTGCCGGGCACATCCCCGGTTTCCGGCGATGCCGATCGGGGCGTAGCTGCGCCCCCGGCACGTGCTTGCACGGGCACGCTGAGAGCGCGACCATGCCCCGGCAATCGCTGGTTATGAAAATGAGACCCATCCCGACTTGACATCAGGTGGAGGTCTGGGGCTATCGTGTGACACACAATGTGAACGGTCACATTCGGAGTGACGAGGAAGTCGACGTGGGAACGAAGCGCAATGGAGCGAGCAGGTCGGCGATGAGCCGCCTCCCGATCCACGGCACCGATCGATCCGACCACAGCTCCCTCTCGGCCCGGCTCTCCGCCGGCCACCTCTCCCTGCACCCTCGCCGGCACCACGACGAGGCGCCCGCACCCGCACCCGCGAACGCCACGTAACCGACGAGCGGCCTCGATGAGCTGGACACATCGGAGCCGACAGACCTGCGCATGACAATGACGTCCAAGCAACTCCCTAGGGAAGGAACCACACAGTGAAGAAGAGAATGCTCCTCGCCACGCTGGCCGCAGGCACGATGATCGTGTCGCTCGCCGGCTGCTCCGGCGGCGCAAGCGGCGGATCGGGCGGCGGCGAAGGCGACGGCAAGCTCGTCGGCGTCGCGATGCCCACCAAGAGCTCCGAGCGCTGGATCCAGGACGGCAACGCCGTCAAGGAGCAGCTGGAGAAGGAGGGCTTCAAGGTCGACCTGCAGTACGCCGAGGACGACATCCCGACCCAGGTCTCGCAGATCGAGAACATGATCACCAAGGGCGCCTCCGTCCTGATCATCGCCTCGATCGACGGCACCACGCTCACGAGCGTGCTGCAGGAGGCCAAGGACGGCGACATCCCCGTCATCGCCTACGACCGCCTGATCCGCGACAGCGAGAACGTCGACTACTACGCGTCGTTCGACAACTACAAGGTCGGCGTGCAGCAGGCCAACTCGGTCCTCAACGGCCTCGGCCTCGTCGACCTCGAGGGCAAGCCCACCGAGGGCGCACCCGCCGGTCCGTTCAACATCGAGATGTTCGCCGGCTCGCCCGACGACAACAACGCCACGTTCTTCTGGGACGGCGCTCAGGACACCCTGAAGCCGTTCATCGACGCGGGCACCCTCAAGGTCGCCAGCGGCCAGACCTCCTTCGAGCAGGCTGCAACGCTCCGTTGGGACGGTGAGACCGCGCAGAAGCGCATGGAGAACATCCTCACGTCGACCTACTCCGACGGCAGCAAGGTCAACGCGGTCCTGTCGCCCTACGACGGCATCTCGCGAGGCATCATCTCGGCGCTGACCGACGCCGGCTACTCGGTGGGCGACGGCTGGCCCGTCATCTCCGGCCAGGACGCCGAGCTCGACTCGGTCAAGGCCATCGAGTCCGGCGAGCAGTACGCGACCATCTTCAAGGACACCCGCCAGCTGGCGAGCGAAGCCGTCAAGATGGCCGTCGCCGTGCTGAACGGTGAGAAGCCCGAGGTCAACAACACCGAGGACTACGACAACGGCAAGAAGGTCGTCCCGTCCTTCCTCCTCGAGTCGCAGATCGTCGTCAAGGACAACATCCAGGAGGTCCTCGTGGACTCCGGGTACTGGACCGAAGACGAGATCAAGGGCTAGTCAGTCCTGCAACACCCCTTTCGACAGGCTCAGGGAACGGAATCACTTCCGATCCCTGAGCCTGTCGGAGGGCCCGGTTCAACGACGATCACCTGTAAGGAGACACGGTGTCAGGCGAGACCACGAGCATCCTCGAGATGCGCAACATCATCAAGACCTTCCCCGGCGTCAAGGCCCTCTCGAACGTCACGCTCGATGTGCAGCGCGGTACCGTGCACGCCATCTGCGGTGAGAACGGCGCCGGCAAGTCGACGCTCATGAAGGTGTTGTCCGGCGTCTACCCGTTCGGCACCTACGAGGGCGACATCGTCTTCGAGGGCGAGACGATGGAGTTCAAGGACATCCGCGACTCGGAGTCCAAGGGCATCGTCATCATCCACCAGGAGCTGGCCCTCAGCCCCTACCTCTCCATCGCGGAGAACATCTTCCTCAACAACGAGCTGAAGGGGCCGCTCGGCCTCATCGACTGGAACCGCACCAACCAGGAGGCGGCAGCACTGCTCGCCCGGGTCGGACTGCGGGAGAACCCGACGACCAAGATCCTCGAGATCGGCGTCGGCAAGCAGCAGCTCGTCGAGATCGCCAAGGCCCTCTCGAAGCGCGTGAAGCTCCTCATCCTCGACGAGCCGACCGCAGCGCTGAACGACGAGGACTCCGACCACCTGCTCGACCTGATCCTGCACCTCAAGGAGCAGGGCATCACGTCGATCATCATCAGCCACAAGCTCAACGAGATCAAGAAGGTCGCCGACACCGTCACCGTCATCCGCGACGGCAAGACCATCGAGACGATCGTGAAGAACGACGTCACCGAAGAGCGCATCATCAAGGACATGGTCGGCCGCGACCTCGAGCACCGCTACCCGGACCACACGCCGAACATCGGCGAGGAGATCCTGCGCGTCGAGGACTGGACCGCCCACCACCCGCAGGACCCGACCCGCGTGATGGTGGACGCCGTCAACCTCAACGTCCGCGCCGGTGAGATCGTCGGCATCGCCGGCCTCATGGGCGCCGGCCGCACCGAGTTCGCGATGAGCCTGTTCGGTCAGTCCTACGGCAGTCGGATCAGCGGCAAGGTGTTCAAGAACGGCACCGAGATCCGCACCCGCACGGTGTCCGAGGCGATCGACAACGGCCTCGCCTACGCCACCGAGGACCGCAAGTACTACGGCCTCAACCTCATCGAGGACATCAAGCGGAACATCTCGATGGCCTCGCTGAAGAAGCTCGAACGCGGCGGACTCGTCAACGACAACGAGGAGTACAAGGTCGCCGAGGAGTACCGGAAGAGCATGAACATCAAGGCTCCGAACGTGCTCGCGAAGACCGGGAAGCTCTCGGGCGGCAACCAGCAGAAGGTCGTCCTCTCGAAGTGGATCTACTCCGACCCCGACGTCCTCATCCTCGATGAGCCCACCCGTGGGATCGACGTCGGCGCGAAGTACGAGATCTACACGATCATCAACCGCCTCGCCGCCGAGGGGAAGGGCGTCATCGTCATCTCCTCCGAGCTCCCCGAGCTCATCGGCATCTGCGACCGCATCTACGCCCTCAGCGAGGGCCGCATCACCGGCGAACTGCCGATCGAGGAAGCGAACCCCGAAGCGCTCCTCAAGCTCATGACCATGGAGAAGCCCCGCTGACGCGGGCGCGGACGGATCGAAGGAGAACCGCAATGTCCGATCTGGACACCAAACCCACCGTCCCGGCAGGCGACGGTACCGCCGCCGGCGGCCTCGTCAACCCGGCCACCAACCGCTTCACGAGCTGGCTGACCCACATCCTCAGCGACCTCGGCAAGAACGGCATCTTCATCGCCCTCCTGCTCGTCGTCGTGTTCTTCGCCGTCATCACCGACGGCATCCTGCTGCGGCCGCAGAACATCTCCAACCTGATCGTGCAGAACGGGTACATCCTCGTCCTCGCGATCGGCATGGTGATGGTCATCATCGCCGGCCACATCGACCTGTCGGTCGGTTCCGTCGCGGCCTTCGTCGGTGCGGTCTCCGGGGTGTTCGCGGTGCAGATGCAGATGCCGTGGTGGATCGCCGTCATCCTGTCGCTCGCCATCGGCGCGCTCGTCGGTGTCTGGCAGGGATTCTGGATCGCCTACGTCGGGATCCCGGCGTTCATCGTGACGCTGGCCGGCATGCTCATCTTCCGCGGCCTCGCGCTCGTGGTCCTCGGCAACGCCAACATCGGTTCCTTCCCGGCGGAGTACCGCGCGCTCGGCAACGGCTTCCTGAACGACGTGTTCGGTGACTTCCCGATCGACCCGCTCACGCTCGGGATCGGCGTCATCGCCGTCGTCGGCCTCGTCGTGCAGCAGGTCCGCACGCGCCTCGGCCGTCAGAAGTACGGCCAGGAGACCGAGCCGTTCCCGTGGTTCGTCGCCAAGCTCGTCCTCATCACCGCGGGCATCGGCTTCTTCGTGTACGCCCTCGCCGCGTACAAGGGCATCCCGGTCACGCTCATCGTGCTGGCCGTCCTCGTGCTCGTCTACGGCATCGTCATGAACCGCTCGGTCTTCGGCCGCCACATCTACGCGATCGGTGGCAACCGTCACGCCGCGGAGCTGTCCGGCATCAAGACCCGCAAGGTCGACTTCTTCCTGTTCGTCAACATGGGCTTCCTCGCGGCGCTCGCGGGCCTCATCTTCACGGCCCGCCTGAACCTCGCCGGTCCGAAGGCCGGTGACGGCTTCGAGCTCGAGGCGATCTCCGCCGCCTTCATCGGTGGAGCCGCGGTGCAGGGTGGTGTCGGTACCATCGGCGGCGCGATCATCGGTGGTCTCATCATCGGTGTGCTGAACAACGGTATGTCGATCATCGGCCTCGGCATCGAGTGGCAGCAGGCCGTCAAGGGTCTCGTGCTGCTGCTGGCCGTCGCGTTCGACGTCTACAACAAGCGCCGCAGCGGCGGACGCTGATCCCGAGGTCCGCGACCGCGGAACCCGGATCGATCCGACGCATGGACATCCACCACGGAGGCGAGAGCACCGGCGACCTGGCCGGTGCTCTCGCCTCCGTGCGTGGTGGCGAGGCGACCGCCCCGCCCGAGTCCTCGTGGGCCATGCCGGCGCTCGCCGTCCTGCGGGACGGCACGCCGCTGCTGGAGGTGCCCTTCGGCACGGTGCACGCCGTGCTCGGCCCGGTCTCCGCGCTCCGGCGCCTGATCGCGCGGTTGTCCGGGACGGCTCCCGTCCCGCGCGGCGTGACCAGGTCGTCCGGTTCCGAGACGGTGCTCGTCGCCGGTCGACCGGCGAGGTTGTCGTCCCGGGCCGCATCGAGCGCCTCCGGGGTGGCCGTCGTGACGGCCGGGCAGGCCATCAGCTGGTCGCAGACCATCGGCGAGAACGTGCTGCTCGGTTCCGAGCGTGCCGCGGGCCTGCGGGAGACGGTCATGCGGCTCCTCCGAGGACCGTCCGCCGACCGGACGTCCGTGGGGCAGAGCGATGCCGCGCGGATCCACCGCGCTCTGCGTGTCGTCGGGCTCGACCGGTCACCCGCGGACCCCGCCGGTGCCCTGTCGGTCGTGGAGCGTCGGCTCGTGGAGCTGGCCAGGGCGGTCGCCGCGGAGGCCTCGCTCATCGTGATCGACGACAGCGGACCCGCGCTTCGAGCGGACGAGGTCGAGCGCTGGCGGCAGGCGACGGTCGAGGTGGCCCGAGTTCCTCGAGCCGCCGGCCCAGCACCCGGCGTCCTGCTCGCGACCGGGGCCGTCACCGGGCTGGCGGGCGTCGCATCGACCGCGACCGTGCTGGCCGTCGGCGGTGCCCACTCGCCCTCGATCCGACTGACTCCCGACAGCGGTGAACGCGAGGTGCTCGAAGCCATGGCCGATGGTGCGCTCGCCCTCGACGCCGCAGGTCCGGCCGGGGCCCGCTCGTGGACATCGGGCACCGCGACGGTTCCCACGGATCGGGTGTCGGGCACCGGCCTCGCCGTCGAACACTGGACCGCGAGCCACCCCGCGGACCCCGAGCGGACCGTCGTCGACGACCTGTCCTTCGCCTGTACACCGGGGGAGGTGCTCGGGCTGTTCGGTCCGCCCGACTCCGGTGCCGGGGAAGTGCTGCTGAGCGTCTTCGGTCGGTCGTACGGTGCGCGGACCCGTGGTTCGGTGGCGCTCGACGGTGCGGCGGTCGACGTCTCGACGACGGACCTGGCGCGCGCCGCGGGGGTGCTCTACACGACCGAGCATCCGATCCGCTTCGACCTCTCCTTCCTCGGTGGAGTGCCGTCGAGCGTCTCCCCGGACGCCCTCACGAGGATGGTCAGGCTCGGTGTGGCCGACGCGCGCCGCGACTACCGGGCGACCACCGTGCCGAGCGGCCTGGTCGCCGCCTTCCCCGGCGTGCACCGCGGGCCGGACGCCGACCAGTTCACCGAGTCGCTCCGGATCATCGCGGACACGGGGGCCCGCGCCGTGCTGCTCGCCGAACCGTTCGGTGCGACGGGCGCCCCCGGCTCCGAGGGCGGACGTCGGCGGGCTGAGCGGTGCGCGCTGATCCGATCGCTCGCGGCGTCCGGCCGGGCGGTCGTCGTCTCGAGCGAGGACCCGGCGGCGCTCGCGGCCGTCTGCGACCGGGTCGTCGCCGTCCGCGCGGGCCGGATCGTGGGGACCGTGGGCGCGGTCGGCGTCGCGGATGACGAGCGTCTCGACGCACGCGCCGTCATCGAGACGATGGGCGGTCTCGCATGAGTCGAGATCGCAGGAGTCGAGATCGCCTCGTCCCGTCCGTGGCCACGGCAATATACAACGTTGTACACTGGAGTGCGGCCCAGCCCTGATCCACCCGAACGAGCAGTCGCCCACACGCGCTTCACCACAGCATCGCGAATCAACCGAGCACCAGATCGACGAAGGAGTCCCACCGGTGAACACCGAGCAGAACCCGGCCGCCAGCGCCCCCGAGCAGGCGACCGCCACCCACGCCGAGACCTACACGATCGGCGTCGACTTCGGCACGCTGTCCGGCCGAGCCGTCGTCGTGCGAGTGTCCGACGGCGCCGAACTCGGGTCGGCGGTGCTCGACTACCCGCACGCCGTCATGGATCGGGAGCTCGCCTCCACCGGCGCCGCGCTGCCGCCCGACTGGGCGCTGCAGGTGCCGGCCGACTACGTCGCCGTCATGCAGTCCGCCGTGCCGCGCGCCGTCGAGGCCGCCGGGATCGACCCCGCCGCCGTCATCGGCATCGGCACCGACTTCACCGCCTGCACGATGGTCCCCGTCATCGCCGACGGGACGCCGCTCAACGAGCTGCCCGAGTACGCCGACCGCCCGCACGCCTACGTGAAGCTGTGGAAGCACCACTCCGCGCAGCCGCAGGCGGACCGCATCAACGAGCTCGCCGCCGAGCGGGGCGAGTCCTGGCTGCCGCGATACGGCGGGCTCATCTCGAGCGAGTGGGAGTTCGCCAAGGGCCTCCAGCTCCTCGAGGAGGACCCCGAACTCTACGAGCGCATGGACCACTGGGTCGAGGCGGCCGACTGGATCATCTGGCAGCTCACCGGCACCTACGTCCGCAACGCCTGCACCGCCGGCTACAAGGGCATCTACCAGGACGGCGCCTACCCGAGCCACGAGTTCCTCGCGGCCCTCAACCCCGCCTTCGAGCGCTTCGCCGACGACAAGGTCGCGCACGAGATCGGTGAGCTGGGCGCCGCCGCCGGCACCCTGTCGGCCGAGGCCGCTGGGTGGACCGGTCTCCGCGAGGGCATCGCGGTCGCGGTCGGGAACGTCGACGCGCACGTCGCGGCACCCGCGGCGCAGGCCGTCTCGCCCGGCCAGATGGTCGCGATCATGGGCACCTCCACCTGCCACGTCATGAACGGCGACGTCCTCCGCGAGGTCCCGGGCATGTGCGGCGTCGTCGACGGCGGCATCATCGCCGGCCTCTACGGCTACGAGGCCGGGCAGTCCGGCGTCGGCGACATCTTCGCCTGGTACGTCGCGAACCAGGTCCCCGCCCGATACACCGAGGAGGCTGCGGCGCGCGGCGTCAGCATCCACGAACACCTCACCTCCCTCATCCAGGACCAGCCGGTCGGCGCGCACGGCCTCGTCGCCCTCGACTGGCACTCCGGCAACCGCTCGGTCCTCGTCGACCACGAACTCTCCGGCACCGTCCTCGGCCTGACGCTCACCACCCGCACCGAGGAGGTGTACCGCGCATTGTTCGAGGCGACGGCCTTCGGCACCAGGAAGATCGTCGAGACGTTCAACGCCTCGGGCGTCCCCGTCACCGAGTTCATCGTCGCCGGCGGTCTGCAGCGGAACCCCTTCCTCATGCAGACCTACTCCGACATCCTCCGCCTGCCGATCTCGATCACCGCGAGCGACCAGGGGCCCGCGCTCGGCTCGGCCATCCACGCCGCCGTCGCCGCCGGGGCCTACCCGGACGTCCCTGCGGCCAGCGCCGCCATGGGCAAGGTGAACCGCGCCGTCTACACGCCGAACGAGGCGGCGGCCGACGCGTACGACCTGCTCTACGCGGAGTACGCGACGCTGCACGACTACTTCGGTCGTGGCGCCAACGACGTCATGAAGCGCCTGAAGCGCATCCGCCGAGCCGCCCTCGGTGGCGGCGTCGACGGCCTGCCGACCGACACCGAGACCACCGCCCTCGAAGGAGCCACCGCGTGAACACCTACTCGCCCGAGATCGAGGTCGCGATCGCGCGCGTCCGGTCCGACGTCGCCAAGCTGCACGGCGAGCTCGTCCGGTACGGGCTCGTCATCTGGACCGGCGGCAACGTCTCCGGGCGCGTGCCGGGAGCCGACCTCTTCGTGATCAAGCCCTCCGGCGTCGACTACGACGACCTCGCACCCGAGAACATGATCCTCTGCGACCTCGACGGCAACGTCATCCCGGGCACGCCCGGCGCCGAGCGGTCGCCGTCGAGTGACACCGCGGCGCACGCATACGTCTACCGGCATATGCCCGAGGTCGGTGGCGTCGTCCACACCCACTCCACCTACGCGGTGGCCTGGGCGGCACGCGCCGAGCCCATCCCGTGCGTCATCACGGCGATGGCCGACGAGTTCGGCGGAGAGGTCCCGATCGGTCCGTTCTCGATCATCGGCGACGACTCGATCGGACGCGGCATCGTCGAGACGCTGACCGGTCACCGGTCGCGCGCCGTACTCATGCAGAACCACGGGCCGTTCACGATCGGGAAGGACGCCCGCGACGCCGTGAAGGCCGCGGTCATGGTCGAGGACGTCGCCCGCACCGTGCACATCTCGCGTCAGCTCGGCGAGCCGAAGCCCATGCCGACCGAGGCGATCGACGCCCTGTTCGACCGATACCAGAACGTCTACGGCCAGGCGCCGCAGGGCGCGCTCTGACCAGAACGACCTCCGGTCCCCGCGCCGTTCCCGGTCCCTGAGCCTGTCGAAGGGCAGGGACCGCCGCACCGAACTCCGGTCCCTGAGCTTGTCGAAGGGCCCACCCACTCAGAAAGCAGACCCACCCATGCCGAAGCCCACCACCACGCTCGACCACTACACCGTCTGGTTCCTCACCGGCAGCCAGAACCTGTACGGCGAGGAGACCCTCCGTCAGGTCGCCGAGCAGTCCCAGGCCATCGCCGCCGAGCTCGGCGCCGCCGCCGACGTCCCCGTGCGGATCGAGTGGAAGCCCGTCCTCAAGGACTCCGAGTCGATCCGTCGCGCGATGCTCGACGCGAACGCCGACGACAGCGTCATCGGTCTCGTCACCTGGATGCACACCTTCAGTCCGGCCAAGATGTGGATCGCCGGCCTCGACGCGCTGCGGAAGCCGCTGCTGCACCTCCACACGCAGGCGAACGTCGAGCTGCCGTGGTCGGAGATCGACTTCGACTTCATGAACCTCAATCAGGCCGCACACGGTGACCGCGAGTTCGGGTACATCCAGACGCGTCTCGGCGTCGCCCGCAAGACGGTCGTCGGCCACGTCTCCGACCCGCGCGTCCAGCGTGAGGTCGGCACCTGGCAGCGCGCCGCGGCGGGTTGGGCGGCCACGCACGAGCTCAAGCTCGCACGCTTCGGCGACAACATGCGGTACGTCGCCGTCACCGAGGGCGACAAGACCGAGGCCGAGCTGCGCTTCGGGGTGCAGGTCAACACCTGGAGCGTCAACGAGCTCGCCGAGGCCGTGCACGCGTCGACGGACGCCGACATCGACGCGCTCGTCGCCGAGTACGAGGAGCTGTACGACGTCGTCCCCGAGTTGCGGAAGGGTGGCGAGCGGCACGAGTCGCTCCGCTACGGTGCCGCGATCGAGCTGGGCCTGCGCTCCTTCCTCGAGGCCGGCGACTTCGCCGCGTTCACGACGAGCTTCGAGGACCTCGGCGAGCTGCGTCAGTTGCCGGGCCTCGCCGTCCAGCGCCTCATGGCCGACGGCTACGGCTTCGGCGCGGAGGGCGACTGGAAGACGGCCGTCCTCGTGCGTGCCGCGTCCGTCATGGGCGCCGGCCTCCCCGGTGGCGCCTCGCTCATGGAGGACTACACGTACCACATGGAGCCCGGCAACGAGCTCATCCTCGGGGCGCACATGCTCGAGGTCAGCCCGACGCTCTCCTCGGCTCGTGCCACCCTCGAGGTGCACCCGCTCGGCATCGGTGGCAAGGAGGACCCGGTGCGCCTGGTCTTCACGGCCGATTCCGGCCCCGCCGTGGTCGTCGCGATGAGCGACATGCGCGACCGCTTCCGGCTGACGGCGAACGTCGTCGAGGTCGTCCAGCCCATCGAGGCCCTGCCGAAGCTGCCCGTCGGGCGCGCCGTGTGGAAGCCGGCTCCGGACTTCGCGACCTCGGCCGCTGCCTGGCTGACCGCCGGCGCCGCGCACCACACCGTCATGTCGACCGCCGTCGGGGTCGAGGTCTTCGCCGACTTCGCGGAGATCGCCAAGACCGAGCTCCTCGTGATCGACGAGTCGACCACCACGCGCGACTTCCAGCGCGAGGTCCGTTGGAACAACGCGTACTACCGCCTGGCCCAGGGGTTCTAGCCTCGGGACGATCCGACCGAGACGGCCTCCTGCCCACCAGCGGGAGGCCGTCTCGCGTCGTGCTGTCGTCGATCGTGCGGTACGACGACGGCGCTTGCTAGCCTGGGGCGACGCGCCGGGGGTGGCGCACTGAACGACGGGGGTCGACCGATGACGGATGTGTTCACGCGGCCGGAGCAGCAGGAGCCGGGCGATGAGGGGACGGTCGAGCCGACGAGGCTCGGGTGGAAGCTCGCGATCGGTGGGACCGTCCTCGTCGCCGGTGTCGGAGCGGTCCTCGCGATCGTCGCAGCGACGGGCGGGTTCACCGCCGCCGACCCGGCGGCCGCCGAGCGGGCGATGGAACGGTGCATCGCGGAGCGGGCGGGCACCATCATCGACGCCGGCGACCGCACCCCGGCCGAGGCTGCCGCCGAGGGATGCGCGCTCGATGCCGAGTCGGACACCTTCCTCGAGGAGTACGGCGACTGACCCGTACCCGTCCGGACGCGCTAGGGGAGGAGCCCGACGACGGCGCCGACAGCGAAGAGCGCCAGCGCGCTCCACATGAGGATGTCGTCGGTACTCATACGGAGCTTGAGGCGTCGGCCGCGAGTGCTGACGCGGCCGACCATCGCGTCGGGCGCCGGTGCGACCGTCTCGGTGCTCCGTCGGTCGCCCCGGGTCTCGCGCCACCGGGCCCAGCGCTCGACACGGTCGTCCACGGCGTCGACAGCGGCGGCGATGTCCTGCCAATCGTCGACCTTCGTCGTGACGAGGTCGTCGGTGGTCACGAGGAGGAGCCAGTCGTCGACGATCTCGACGTCGAAGCCGCGCACGTGGTCGAGGAGGCGCGCCATCACGTCGGGCGTGAACAGGTAGAGCGCGTCCGCCTCGTAGCCGATCGGGCAGTAGAGGTGGAAGTGTCGGTCGAAATCGCCCTCGAGCTCCAGTCGCTGAGTGCCCACCGGGGCGCTCGCGGCGCTCATGCCGCGGCGTCGGCCGTCCTGCGCGCGGAGCACCAGGTGTGGCAGGGCGATCGGTATCCGGAGCGCGCAGTAGCCGCCGAAGGGGGCCGCGAGGTTCTTCCGGTTTCCGGTGATCTCGTAATTCGTGATCTCGATGCCGCGCGGTTGGCGGCTTCGGAGGACGCGGTGAAGGTTCAGTGCACCGCGGTTCCGCCAGGGCATGTCGCGCGGCGCCGCAACGGGGCCGACCAGGTAGTCGAATCCGTTCGCCTCGGCGAAGGCGACGAGACGGAGGTGCGTGCGTCGCATGGTCCTGCGTGACCAGACCCTGACCGTCGTCCGGACGAGGATCACGGCGACGGTGACCATGGCCAGCGCGAGCGTTCCCAATCCGAAGGCGAGTCGTGCAGCATCCGCGCCGTGTTGTGCGAGCGCCAGGACGCCGATCAGCGTGAAGAGCGGGATGCTCAGCAGTCCGCCCACCGTGCCGATCGTGGTCGTGATCCGGCGCGCCCGCCCGATGCGGTCGAGGGCGTCGGGCTGTTCGGCGACGAAGGCTCGCCATTGCTCTCGAACCTCGCGACGGGGAAGCGGCCGGGTGAGCGCACTCGTGTCGAGTGGTTCGGGGAGTGCCTGCACGTTCACCAGCCTAGTTCCGCGTCGAGGCGTGGCCCGATCAGGCGCGGCCCGCTCAGTCGGGGGCGTCCGTCGGGGCCTCGTATCCGACCGGCAGCTCGGGGACGGTGCTCGTGCCAGTGTGGAACGCGGTGACCGCCAGAAGCGTCGGGTTCGGCGCTTCCTCGGGGTGGCCCGCCTCGTCGGTGACGTCGGGGACGAGCTCGATCGTCAGCCGGTCGGTGGTGACCGGTTCGAACACGTGCACCCTCGAGACGCCGACGGAACCGGCTCCGACGAGCGTGCGGCCGTCCGCTGTCCGGACCTCGTGGCGGTCGACGAGCTGTCCGGCTGCGAGGTCCTCGTGCAGCCGGAGGTGATCGATGGTGACCTGCCCCGCGAACGTGACGGTGACCGTCGACCCGTCGGTGGTCAGCGTTCCCGGGATCGGCTGTGCGAAGCGTCGGTCGCGCTCCGCGGCCCAGGCGGTCACGCGTTCCACATCGGCGTCGGGGAGGAGCCCGCGAGTGTCTGGTGGGAGATTGAGGAGCAGGTTCGCTCCGAGTCCGACGGACCGGTAGAAGATCGCGAGCAGATGCTCGACCGACTTCGGCTCGTCGTCCGGGTGCCAGAACCAGCCGCGGCGGATCGAGACGTCGCACTCGGGCGGCAGGTAGAGGGCCTCCTCGAACCGGCTGGTGACGACCGTGTAGTTGCTGAAGTCGGTGTGGTCGACGACGTACCGCACCGGGTCTTCGGCAAGACCGTTCTCGTTACCCACCCAGCGGATCGTCGGGGCGCCCATGTTGAACACCATCGCCTGCGGCTGGAGTCGTTCGATGATGGCGGTGATGCCGGGCCAGTCGTAGGTGTACCCCTCGGACCCGGCGCCGTCGAACCACAGCTCGACGAGCTCGCCGTAATTCGTGCACAGTTCGGTGAGCTGCCGGGCGTACACCTCGGCGTAGCGCGCCTCGTCGGCGTACTCGGGAGCGTGGCGATCCCACGGCGAGAGGTACAGCCCCAGTCCGAGGCCCGCCTCGCGACAGGCCGCTGCAAGCTCGGCCACGATGTCGCCGTGGCCGTCCCGCCACGGAGAGGATGCGACGCTGTAGTCGGTCGTCGCGGTCGGCCAGAGACAGAACCCGTCGTGATGCTTCGCGGTGAGGATGACGTATCGGGCGCCGATCGAGGCCGCCACGCGCACCCACTGCCGTACATCGAGGTCGCCTGGATCGAAGCTCGAGGCGGGCAGGGTGCCGTCGCTCCACTCCTTGCCGGCGAAGGTGTTGACGCCGAAGTGGAAGAACACGCCGAAGCCGTCCTGTTGCCAGCGCAACTGGCCCTCGGTCGGGACGGGACGGTGCTGGCGGTGGTGGGACTGTTGACTCACTTGACTCCTCCTGCTGCGACGCCTCGGTGGAACCATCGTTGCAGCACGATGAACACCACGAGGACCGGGACGACGGCGATGATGGATCCGGCCATCACGACCCTGGGGTCGAACCCGAACGACGACGCCGAGAGTCGTGCGAGTCCGAGCGAGACGGTGAACGACGACTCGCTCCGCAGGACGAGGAGCGGCCAGAGGAAGTCGTCCCATGCGGTGATGAAGGAGTTGACGACGACGACGAGCATCGCGCCGATGGACGACGGCAGGAAGAGGGCGGTGAACCGCTGCCACTCCGAGGCTCCGTCGAGGAAGGCGGCGTCCTCGATCTCGTCGGGCACCGCCGTGAACGCGGCCCGCATGATGAGGACGTTCATCGCGGAGACCGCACCGGGGAGCCATGCGCCGACGAGGGTGTCGAGCAGGCCGAGCTCCTGGGTCATGAGGAAGAGCGACACCATGATCGACTCGAAGGGCACGACCATCGACACGATCAGCACGGTGAAGGTGACCCGCCGCCCGCGCCAGCCGCGTCGGGAGAGCATGTACCCGGCGGCGGTCGGCAGCACCACCTGGGAGGCGATGGTGAGGGCGCAGACGATCGCGCTGTTCGTCAGGTAGGTGTCCATGGGGATCTGCCGGAAGATCGTGACGTAGGCGTCGAGCGTCGGCGACTGGGGGAACAGGGTGGCGTCGCGCCCGAAGAGTGCTTCGCCGGAGCCCTTGAGCGACGACAGGAACTGCCACAGCAGCGGGCCGACGGAGATGCCGAGCACGAGGAGTAGGAGCGCGTACCGCACCGGTGTCGTCCTCGACCAGCGCCGACGCCGACGCCGCAGGAGTGGTCGCGCGGGCGGCTGCCCGATGTGCGCGATCATGCGTCCCGCTCCCCGCCGAAGCGCTGAGCCAGCACGGCGAACACGGCGGTGAGCGTGAAGAGTGCCACGCTCGCGGCCGCACCGTAGCCCGCATTGCCGGTGATCGGGTCGAGCGCTGCGTCGCGGATGAAGAACGGGAGTGTCCGCGCTTCGCCTCCCGGGCCACCGGTGGCGCCGCCGAGCAGGTAGACCTCGCTGAACACGCGGAGCGACCCGATGCCGGCGAGGAGCCCGACGAGGAGCATCGTGAGGCGGGTGCCCGGCACCGTGATGGTGAGGAACCGTCGTGTCGGGCCGGCGCCGTCGAGTTCCGCCGCCTCGTAGAGATCACGGGGGATGTTGGAGAGCGCCGCAAGGTAGAAGATCAGATACCACCCGAGCCCACGCCACACCGTGAGGGCGATCGCGCTGAGCAGGATGAGTGATCCCTCGGAGAAGAACGGCACCGCCTGCTGGATGAGACCGACCCGTTGGAGCACCGTGTTCACAGGCCCCTGTTCACCGAGGAGGTTCTGCCAGACCAGCCCGACCGCGACGACGGACGCCACGATCGGAGCCGCGTAGGCGGAGCGGAAGAACCCCATCCCGGGGAGCCGGGTGTGGACGAGCTGTGCGAGCAGCAACGGGAGGACGACCAGCAACGGGACGGCGATGACCGCATACAGCACGCTGTTGCCGGTCGCGGACCAGAACGCGGGATCCTGCAGGATCGAGCGGTAGTTGTCGAGGCCGACGAAGGCTCCACCCATGCCGAGCGGGGACGTGTCGGTGAACGAGAGCGCGATGGTCCCGACGAAGGGCCCGACGCTCCAGATGGAGATCATGAGCAGCGCGGGTGCGCACCACAGCAGCGGCACCCAGGGCGGTCGGTAGCGCGCCGCCCCGTTGAGGTGGATGGCTGTCGTCATCGAGCATCGGCTCCGATGACCCGGTTGGCCGCGTCCTGGGCGGCCTGGAGCGCCTCACGCGGCGCCTTCTTCCCGGTGAGCGCCAGTTGGAGCTCGGCGTTGACCGCGTTCGCGACCGCCTCGCTCCACTGCACGATGGTGACGATCTCCGCTTCGTCGGCGAGCTCGACGGCGAGACGGTTCGCCTCGTCGATGGGTGCGGTGCCGGTGATGTCCGTGAGCTTCGGGATGCCGAGCGACTCGGTGGTGCTCGGGAAGTTCTGGATGCGCGGGTCGCTGATGAAGCGGTTCTGCTGCTCGGCGGCGAGGAGGAACCGCGCGAACGCGATGGCGGTGGCCGGGTTGGTGCTCGTGCTCGGGACACCGATGGTCTGCACCTCGGCGATCGCCGTCCCGCGGCGGTCGAGGAGGGAGGAGACGCCCACGTGCTCGTAGACGCCCGGGTTGCCCTCCTGCACGTACCGGAGCGACGAGGCGTTCGGTGACCCCCAGACGGTCGCGCCCTGGGTGAACAGGGCGGTGGGCTCGTCGTCGGAGGCGATCGAGTCCTTCGGGATGCCGCCGGCCAGCGCGAGTCGCGTCATGCGCTCGGTCCACTCCTGCACGGCCGGATCGTCGGCGAAGACGAACGCCGAACCGTCGTCGGCGATGACCTCGGCCTCCTGCAGCTGCCACTCGAGCGGGAGTCGCAGACCGAGACTCGCGGAGAAGGCACTGAACTCGCCGTTCGACCGTTCGGCGACCTGATCGGCCGCGTCGAAGAGTTCCTCGAAGGTGGTCGGCGGCTGTTCCGGGTCGAGCCCGGCGCGCTGCATGAGCTCGGTGTTGTACGTCTGGAGGCCGATGAGGCCCCAGTACCAGGGGAGTACGTAGTGGTGGTCGTCGCCGGGGAGGACCAGGCTGTCCCAGAGGCTCGGGATGAAGTCGGCGCCGATACCCGGTGACGCTGCGTCGAGGTCCGCGAGGAAGCCCTGTTCGCGGAGCCCGCCGGCGGTGGCGAGCGGCATGTTCACGACGTCCGCCAGCGAGCACGCCTGCGCGTCCGCGACGAGCCGGGTGGCGAAGCTGCCGTCGCCAGGGTCGTCCTCCCAGGTGACGGTCGTGCCGGGGTAGGCGGCTTCGAACTCCTCGATGAGCTCGGTGAAGTACTCGGAGAACGAGGCCTTCAGCGCGGTGGTCTGGAAGGTGATCTCGCCGGACGGCGTCGCGTCGACCGGCGTGCCGGCGGTGAATTCGTCGGCGATCGCGCAGCGACCGACACGCTCGCCCCCGGCGTCGCCCGTGCACGCGGAGAGCACGACCAGCGTGGTGGCTGCAGCGGCGATCGACAGGGTTCGTTGGTGCTTCATGGGGGCTCTCCTCGTCCGCGGACGGGTTCGTCAGCCGTCCTTGCATATCGAGAATAGGCATGAGGTATGTGATATGCAAGCCCTGTGTACAAAAGCCTCATGAGGTCTGCTTGTGGAGTGCACTCAGCCGTCCAGTCGACGGAACCGCACGGTCGTGGCCGGATATCGGTGGCCCATGGCCGGGAATCCCTCGGCAGGGTTCGCGGCACCCGTCAGAATGAGGGCATGACCGAACAACGCGCCGTCCTCGATGCCACCGTCAGCTTCCTGAACGGCGGCGGTCTCGCCGTCGAGGACTTCCGTCTCGACCTGCCGCCCGCCATCGCGCAGACGAAGGGGAAGGCGCAGCAGCAGGAGGTCGGTCGGCTGCTCGTCACGCACCTCGGGCTCGCGATGGTCGGCGAGATCCGCATCACCAAGCTCGAGATCGTGCGCGAGCAGCACAAGGGCTCCCGCGGGATCCTGGCGGCGGCTGCTGCGGCCGGGCTCGAGGTCCCGGACAGCGCGGCGCATGCGGACGCCGTGCGCCCCCGTCCGGCGGGCGTGCTCGTCGAACTCAGCCACCCGATCCGCGCCGGCCTCCGCACCTACCCTGGGCTGCCGGAGCCGGTGATCCGTCCGTTCCTCACCCGTGAGGACTCGCGCCCGAAGTACGCCGAGGGCACCGAGTTCGCGATGGACATCATCGAGATGGTCGGCAACACCGGCACCTACCTCGACAGCCCGTACCACCGCTACGCCGGCGGCGGCGACCTCGCGAGCCTGACGCTCGAGCAGCTCGTCGACCTCCCGGCCGAGGTGTTCCACCTCCAGGACTCGACGGAACGCGGTATCGGCGCGAACGTCTTCCTCGACCGCGAGCTGCGCGGGACCGCCGTCCTCCTGCACACCGGGTGGGACCGCCACTTCGCGACCGAGGCCTACACGAAGGACGCCCCCTACCTCGCCGAGGACGGGGTCCGGTACCTCGTCGAGCAGGGCGTGGTGCTGGTCGGCATCGACTCCATCAACATCGACGACACCGAACCGGGATCCGGCGGCGCGCGTCCGGCCCACTCGCTGCTCCTCGAGGCCGGGATCCAGGTGGTCGAGCACCTCACCGGCCTCGAACAGCTCCCCGCGAGCGGCGCCGCCTTCACCGCGACGCCACCGCTCGTCGAGGACTTCGCGACCTTCCCCGTCCGCGCCTTCGCGCGACTGCCCTAGGCGCGGTCCGAAGACCGTCCTCGCGGTGCCGTCGGCGCGCTGAGGACGGTCCCGATCACTCCTCGATCTCGGCCCGGAGCAGTGCCGCATCGGTGTGCTGCTCCAATCGCGCGTACGCGTCCGCGAGCTCGGCCGTGACCGTCGTCCAGTCGGGCGAGCCGGCAGGAAGGCGTCCGCGAGCCGACCGGAACAGGTCGACGGCACCGGCGTGGTCGTCGACGGCGACCCGCGACCTCGCCGCGAACACCTCGGCCACCGCCGCGCCGTTCTCGTCGCCGGCGGCCACGAACCCCGCAGCGGCGAGCCGAGCCGTCGCCGTCGCTTCGTCGGCACGTCCGAGCGCACCGAGCGAGCGTGCCTCCGAATCGGTGATGTCGGCCACGAGCCACGCCGCCTCGTGCGCCGAGGCGATGTCACGAGCCTCCGAGTAGAGCGGCAGCCCGGTGTCGTCGCCGAAGGCCGCCCGTGCGCTCGCCGCACGCTGGAGTGCCTGGACGAGGAGCTGCGGGTCGCCCAGACGGCGAGCGGCGGCGAGTGCCTGGTCGATGACCTCGATCGCGTCGTCGTCCTCGAACTGGACGAGGAGCGTGCTCAACCCGAAGCCGGTGCGGATGACCACCTGGTCGTTCCCCACGGACGCGGCGTCGTCGATCGCGGCGCGCCACACGCCGTACGCCATGCCGTGTTCGCCGATCATGCGCGCGGCCTCGCCCATGTTGGCGAGCAGGTCCGCGAGCTCACCCGGCGCGGCGTGCTCGCGCTTCGCCTGGTAGACCTCGTCGTAGTGCTCGAGCGCCGTGGCGGCATCGCCCGCGAACTGGAGGTACCGCGCGAGTTGGAGCGTGAGCGAGTCGAGGTCGGCGTACTCCGCCCGCTTCGCGTGGGTGATCGCCAGCTGCATGCGGGCCGCGGCCTCGCGATCCCGGTCGGCGTCGCTCAGGAGGGCCGCGGAGAGAGTGCATGCCTGGATGATGCCGAGCCGGTTGCCGAGGAGGGTCTGGAGCGCGACGAGCTCGTCGGCGAGCGCGACCCCCTCGGCGAAGGCCCCTGCCCCGCCGAGCATCCGGGTGCGGAGCGTCAATGCCGGGAGGCGGACCGACGCCCGCTGCTCGGGCTCGAGGAGCGGGTCGAGGAGCTCTGCCGCCTCCTCGATCCGGCCGGTCACGGCGAAGAGGTGCGCGTGCAGGAGGCGGGCCGGTGGGCCTGCCTCGCCCGGATCGTCGACCGCGGCGGCGAGCACGGCCTCACCCGCGAGTCGGTCGGCGATCCCCATGAACCGTTCCGCGGACTCCTGCTCGGTCTGCGCTCCCGCCAGCTCGAACGCATGGCGTGCGGTGACGACGAGCGTGTGGATGAGCCGGTCCGCGTCGACGGGGACGAGACGCGCGTCGTCGAGCTCGGCGAGCAGAAGGGTGAGCCGGTCCTCGGTCGCCGTGCCGAGGAGGGCCACGCCGAAGCGGGCCTCGACGTCGGCGACCGCGATGCGTCCGGCCGCGCGGAGCGCCGTACCGCGGTCGGCCCAGGCCGTCGCAGCGCGGTCGTCGTCACCCTCGATGACCGCTGCCTGCGCGATCGCACCGAGGAGCCCGGCGCGGAGGTTCTCGTCGGGATCCGCGGCGTCCGCGAGGAGCGCGAGGCCCTGCTCGGCGGCGACGATCGCACCGCGTGGGTCGGCGCTCTGCAGGAGTGCGGAGGTCCGTTCACGCCACTCGGCGGCCGTGGTAGCCGGTTCCGGTTCGGCGACCGGGGCTGCGAACCCCTCGACCGACAGCGGGAGGTCCCAGTGTTCGGTCGCGAGTGCCCGCGCGGCCTCGAGTCGCTCGGTACGGAAGCCGTTGCCGTTGCGTTCGTCGAAGGCACGGGTCAGGTGCTCGGCGGCCGCCCAGGCGCGCGCCGCGACCGCGGTGACGGTCCAGTCGGCGGCGTCGGTCGACTCGGTGCCGAGGTACCGGACGAGGTCCGGGGCGTCGGCGCCGCGGACGGGCAGATCGCCGTGACCGGCTCGGGCGACGGCATCCAGCAGGACGCCGACCGCGATGAGCCCGTCGGCGTGCCCGGACAGGTTGATGGGATCGTTGACGAGGGTCGGCAGGTGGCGTTCGAGCATCGCCAGGCCGCGCGCCTCGTTGCCCGTGACGGCGCAGAACACGAGGTGGTCGGCGATGATGCCGAATCCGTCGGCGTTGGAACGGGCGACCCGGTAGCTGCGCTGGTGCGCCGCCTTGGCGTCGTCGAACCGGCCGGCGCGGAGGTAGGGGAGGAGCGCCTGTGCCTCGCTCGTCTCCGGTTCCTCGCCACAGCTCATGCGGTTCTCGAACATCTCGTCGTAGATCCGGATCGCGTCGTCGTCGTGCCCGCGGAGCTGGTGGAACCAGGCGTCCTCATTGCGCACGCACGCTTCGCAGTGGCTGTACCGGTCGTCCTCGATGGTCGAGCGGCGTTCCAGGAACGCGGCGGCCTCGTCGAGGCGACCGGTCACCGTCGCGATGTGGAACTGCGACTGCACCACGCCGCTCATCGTGGCGCCCGCTGCCGCGTACCGCGCGCGCATGTCCTCGTGCATGGCCTCGATCTGCGCGAGCGAGAAGGTCGGGTTCGTCGACAGCCGGCCGGCCATCCACTTGTACTGGAACAGCAGGTCGCAGCCGTCGACCGTGATCGGGAAGCGCTCCGGGTCTGCATCGTGCTTGCCGACGCACCAGCCGAAAGAGCTGAACATGGCGTCGGTGTCGCCCGTCATGTGCGCCGACTGGGTCAACCGCATGCGGGTCGCGTACGCGGCCTCCTCGTCGCCGGCGGCCTCGGCTCGCCGGAGCGCCTCGTCGAGCAGGGCTCGCTCGGCGGGACCACACGGCAGGGTGTCGGCCTCCTCGAGGAGGTCCTGGACGCTCGCGTCGGGATCGATGTCGTTCACGGGGGTGGCGGTGGTGTCGGTCATCGGAGTTCCTTGTCGTCGAGACCGACACTGAGGCCGATCAGGTCGGTCATGGCTGCGTCGAGCATGCGGCGGTCGCGTGCTTCGAGGGGGCGGTGCCCGGCGAGAAGCGCCTGGACGTAGAGCAGTTGGATGCTGCGCTCGAACACGAGGTCGTCGTCGAGGGTCGCCAAGCGGCGGACGAGCGCCGCGTTCCAGTTGAGGCAGAGCCGGGCGGCGGTGTCGGCCTCAGCACCTCCCGGGCCGGCGTCGGCGAGGAAGGAGTCGACGGCCCCGACGACCTGCGACCAGATACCCGGCGCGACCGAGGCGGCCCGGTGCCGCTCGAGCCGTCGGAGCACGGACGGGTCGGCGACGTACAGCGCGGCGAGGTCGTCCGGCCGGTACCGGCGAACCGAGACCCGGCACTCCACCTCGGCGAGCACACGACTGGCGCGGTCCTCGAGTGCCGTCGTCGCGGCGAGGTCGTCCAGGTGGGGCGGCTCGAGGTTGTCGAGCTCGTCGGCCACCGTCACCCGTTCGACCCGCACGCCGTCGATCAGGTGGGGCAGCCGTTCCAGGATCTCCTGGTCGTACACGTACCCGCCGTTGACGATCGGTGAGGCCGGGTCGACGACCGCGGCGATCTGACGGAACTCGTCGCGGGACGCCGTGTACCGGATGACGCCGGTCTGCGACAGATGTTCGTCGATGGTCGTCGTGCCGGCGGAGGTCTCGATCGGGAGCCACCGGACCACGGCGCTCGCGAGGTCGTCGTCGTGCGCGGCGATCGCCTTGATGCCGAGCTGGTGGACGCCGATGAACTCCTGGAGTCGGTGCGGCCGTTGACGGGCGAGGTCGAGGATCCACCGTCGCAGGGCTGCACCGATGGCCTCGCGGGTGAACTCCAGCGCGTCGTCCTGCACGAGCTGCTCGCGCGACGCCGTCGGGCGGAGCCCCGTCGTGTCGACGATGCAGCGGACGAAGAACGCCCACTCGGGCAGCAGGTCGTCGATCTGTTCGCTCAGCAGCATGCCGCCGAGGTAGACGCGGCTCGCCTGCCGGGCGCCCGGCGGAGGCGGCGAGGGGAGGACGAAGGCGGTGCCCCGGGTGCCGGTGCCGGGCACCACGATCTCGACGGCGTCGAACGGGCGCGTCCCGAGCAGGTCCTCCCCGAACGCCAGGAGCGCTTCGCGAGTCGTCGCCTCAGCCGTCCGGAACACCGGGTCGACGTTGATGCGCACCGGGTGGTCGGGTGCGGAGGGATCGACCACCTCGACGTCGAGGTCGAGGAAGCGTCCGAACGTCGTGGCGAGGCCGAGCACCGTGCCGTGCCCGAGCAGACTGCCGTCGTGCAGTGGACCGTCGATGCGTGGGTCGAGCACGACCTCCGAGCCGATCGGCATAGCGGCGGTCGTGACGTCGTCGAGTTCTCGGATCGTGAACGTGCCGTCGGCGTCGCCGATCCACTCGATGGCCGGACCGCCACGAGCCGAGCGGCTGCGGACGGTGATGGTGTCGGCCACCATGAAGCAGCTCAGCAGACCGATGCCGAACCGGCCGAGGTAGTCGCCGCGCTGGAGTTCGTCGAGGTCGCCGCGCTTGGAGCTGCGGCCGACCGTCGCCAGGAGTTCTGCGGCCTCGTCGCGGGTGAGCCCGACACCGTCGTCGCGGAATCGGAACGGCGAGCCCGCCTCCGAGCCGGACGGTGGCACGTGCGGGGTGATGAGGAGTCTGCCAGGAGGCGCCGTCGGGTCGTCGGCGCGACGGGCTGCGACGGCGTCGCGTCCGTTCTGCAGGAGCTCGCGGAGGTAGACGCGCGGTCCCGAGTAGATGTGGCGGCTGAGCAGGTCGACGACTCCGCGGAGGTCGACCTGGAACGGCAGCGGGGCTCGGGAGTGGTCTGGCATGGCTCTCTTCCGTCGGCGGCTACGGGGCCTGCATCGGGCGTCTGTGCGGGGTGGATCGGGCTTCAGGCAGGCGGACCGCGACCGGTTCGTCTGCAGCCGGATCAGCCTAGCGAACGTCGTGAAACGGATGCTGGGCGGTCGCCTGGGAGTCGGTGAGACGACCCTGCTCCCCAGGGCCTGTGGAGCGAGGTCGACGCCGATCGGTCGTCCTGGGGTGTCGCGAAAACGCATCCCCGGCTGCTAGCCTTGACGCCTCTTCTCGAATCGATTCGACATCGATTCGGACCACCCCTCCACCCCCCCCCCGCACCTCGCTAGGAATCCGTTCACCAGTGCACACCGCAGGAATCACCGTCGTCCACCCCGGCGACTCGCTCTCGGGCAGGCAGCGCCTCGTCTACATCCTCGTGCTCGGCGCGCTCACCGCACTCGGGCCGTTCACCATCGACCTCTACCTGCCGGCGTTCCCGATCCTCGAACAGGACCTCGACGTCCCGGTCAGCCTCATCCAGCTCACCCTCACCGGGACCACGATCGGCTTCGCGGTGGGCCAGCTCTTCATGGGGCCCTGGAGCGACAAGGTCGGCAGGCGTCTCCCGCTCATCCTCGCGACGAGCATCCACATCGCGGCCTCGGTGGGCGCCGCATTCGCGCCCGACATCGGATGGCTCATGGTGTTCCGCGTGCTGCAGGGCGCCGGTGCGGCGGCCGGTGGTGTGGTCGCGATGGCGATGGTCCGCGACCTCTTCGGCGGGAAGCCGCTCGTGCGGATGCTGTCGCGACTCGCACTCGTGAACGGGCTCGCGCCGATCGCCGCCCCCGTGATCGGGTCGCAGCTCCTCCTCGTCCTCGACTGGCGCGGACTCTTCGTGTTCCTGGCCGCCTACGGACTGTTCGTCGTCATCGCGGTGTCGCTCTGGATCGTCGAGACCCTGCCTCCGGCGCGGCGTCGCGACGCCGGCCACAGCACCGTCCGCGACCGCTACCGCTCGGTGTTCAGCGACCGCGTGTTCGTCGGTGTCGCCCTCATCGGCGGCATGAGCTTCTCGGGCCTGTTCGCCTACCTCTCGAGCTCGTCGTTCCTCTTCCAGGAGGTCTACGACTTCGACGCGCAGGAGTACGGTCTCCTGTTCGCGGTGAACTCGCTCGGCATCGTCGCCGGGGTGCAGATCTCGTCGCGCCTCATGCGCTGGTACGGGCCGCAGTGGATCCTCGCGTGCACGACCATCGTGCAGCTCATCTCGGCGGTCACGATCGTCGCGCTGACGATGGCGGACGTCGGGCTGTTCGGTGTGCTGGTGCCGCTGTTCTTCTTCATCCTGTCGTGCGGCTTCGGCTTCCCGGCGGTGCAGGTGCTCGCACTCGCGAACCACGGGCACGAGGCCGGGACGGCGGCGTCGCTCCTCGGGGCGCTCAACTTCGGTCTCGCGGGGCTCATCTCGCCGATCGTCGGTGTGCTCGGGATCGGTACCGCGATCCCCATGGGTGCCGTGATGGCCGCGACCTCGGTCGTGTCGGTGTGTGCGCTCTGGTTCATCGTGCAGCCGAAGAAGGTCCCGGCCCTCGCCGGCTGACCTGGTGGGCTGCGCCAGCGCGGTGCGCTGACGTGAGCGCGGGCCTGTGGCGTGAGCGCGGGTCTCCGGAGCGGCGCGCTCACGGCTGCGACCCGCGGTCGCGCCGGTTCGGGCTCGCTCACGTGGCCGCACCGCGCTGACGCCGGTCCCGGGCGGTTCGGGCCGGCGCACCGCGCTGACGCCGGCATCGGGGCCGGATCGGTCGGGCGGGTCCCGGTCAGACTGAGGGGTCCACGCCGTCGACGTACGTCCACGCGCCGGTGTCCTTCGAGAACCGACTCCGTTCGTGCTGGCTCCCCGCGGAGCCCCGCACGCCGGGAACCTTGTGGTGCGCGACGAACTCGACCATCCCCTCGGTGTCGAGCAGCCCACCTCGGGACGTCGCGACGATGTCGAGCCGGTACCAGCGGAGCGAGTCGTCCAACTCGAGCGATGCCGGCTTGGTCGACGGATGCCACGTGCGCAACAGGTACTCCGGGTCGCCGACCGCGAAGGCCGAGAACCGTGACCGCATGAGCGCCTCCGCGGTCGCCGCCGACGACTCGCCTCGGTGCAGGCGGCCGCAGCAAGCGCCGTACGTCTCACCGGACAGGCAGGGGCACCGTGCGTCGTCGGCGAGGGCAGCGGTTCGGGCGTCGGTCGTCACTGCTCCAGTATCGCCCGCCAGGCTCGCGGGTCGTGCTCGCCGGACGTCGGTTTTCACTGCCCGTCGGCACGCGTCCGGTGGCGCATCGGCGCGGCGATCAGCACGACATCCTCTCGGCGCAAGCCCGCGCGTGAGACATGCCCGACACGGCATGATGGGACGATGACGGCACCCGACGACCACGACGATCCCGCAGCTGCACCGGCTCCCGAGGTGCACGAGGCGGTCTCGCCCGCGCTCGACGAGTCGGGTTCGCTCGCGATGGATCCGGACCCGGCGTCGATCCGGCCCGATCCGAAGCTCGCCGCGAAGGTCTCCCGGCGGTGGCCGTTGATCAGCGGCGCGATCGCCGTGGTCCTCGTCCTCCTGCTCGGCGTACTGCTCTTCCAGCGCGGTCCGAACGCCCCGTTCGGGTTCGACGAGGAGTGGATGCAGGAGGTCCTCGAGGAGCGTTCGCCGTGGCTCGTCCAGGCTGCGCTCGTCATGAACTGGCTCGGAGGCGGGGTCGTCGCGATCTTCGTCGTGCCGCTGCTCGGGATCGCCGTCCTGCTGCTGTTGCGCCGTCCATGGGCCGCCCTGTACTTCGCGCTGGTCTCCGCCTTGAGCGCCGGAGCAGTGCAGATCATCAAGAACATCGTCGGTCGGTCACGGCCCGAGGACATCCTCGTCCACGCCGACTTCGGTTCGTTCCCCTCCGGGCACAGTGCGAACGCGGCGACCATCGCCGTCGCGTTCGGGATCATCTTCCCGCGGGTCTGGGTGTGGTTGATCGGTGTCGCCTACACGCTGCTGATGATGCTGTCGCGGACCTATCTCGGTGCCCACTGGGTGAGCGACACGATCGGCGGGCTGCTGCTCGGTGCCGGTGTCGCGCTCATCATCGCCGTGCCGTTGCTGCACCGGATGTCGACCGAGCCGAAGAAACGTGTCCCGCTCACCGACAGCTAATCGAGTGGACGTCCGTCGCTCGTCGCTTGACGTCTAGCGCCCGTCGTTCGCGTGCTGTCGTGACGCCAGCGCGGTGCGCTGACCCCAGACCGCTCGGATCGGCGTGAGCGCGGGTCCACCGCATGGGCGCGCCCCTCCGGAGGCCCGCGCTCACGCCACAGACCCGCGCTCGCGTCAGCGCACCGCGCTGGCGGCCCCACACCCCGTCCCGACGGAGCGGTAGTCTGCTGACAGCCGGGAGCCGGCCGGGGGAGGAGACGCGTGTCGATCACGATGCACGACGTCGCCGCACGAGCGGGCGTCTCGATCAAGACCGTCTCGAACGTCGTCAACGACTACCCGCACGTGAGCGACGCGACCCGCTCCAAGGTCGAGCGCGCGATCGCCGAACTCGGCTACCGCCCCAACCTCTCGGCCCGGAGCCTCCGCTCAGGCCGGTCCGGCGTGATCAGCCTCATCATCCCGGACCTCCGCAACGCCTACTTCGCGGAGCTCGCGGACGCGGTCATGCGTCAGGCTCGTGCGCGCGGGCTCTCCGTGCTCATCGAGCAGGTCGCCGGCGGTCGCGACGTCGAGCTCGAGATCCTCCGTGGGCCGCGCATGCAGCTGGTCGACGGCATCCTCTACAGCCCGCTCAGCCTCGACCGCGACGACAGTGCACTCCTCCCGGAGGGCCCCATGGTGATCCTCGGTGAGCAACTGTTCGACGGCGACCGCGACCACGTGACGATGGCCAACGTCGACGGCGCCCGCGCGGCGACCGAACACCTGCTCGCGCAGGGCAGACGCCGCATCGTCGCGCTCGGCACCGACCCGCACGACACCCTCGGGCCGGCCGCCCTCCGCCTCCAGGGGTATCGGGAGGCGCTCGAAGCCGCCGGCATCCCGGCCGACCCCGCCTACGTCAGCACGGTCGTCAGCTGGCACCGCAGCGACGGGGCGAACGCGATGCGCGAGGTCATCGCCGCGGGCCTGCCGTTCGACGGCGTGGTCGCCTTCAACGATGCGATGGCCCTCGGCGCCATGCGCGTCCTCCAGGACGCTGGTCTCCGCATCCCCGACGACGTCGCGATCATCGGCTTCGACGACCTGGACGAGACGCGTTACGCCCTCCCGACCCTGTCCACGGTCGACATCGGCCGGGAGGAGATCGCCGAGCGCGCCGTCGAGCTGCTGATCGAGCGGATCGCCGCGCCCGGGCAGCCGGAGGAACCGCGGGCGATCGTCAGCGGTTACCGCGTCGTCCCGAGGGAGTCCACCGGTTCCGTCACCGCTCACGAGCCCGGATCCAGGGCCGCTCCTTCAACGTTGTAGAGTGCGTACTGGGCGGCCGGGGATGCCGCCGCCGAGGAGGATCATGGCGACCACCCTGCACGACGTGGCGAAGCTCGCCGGGGTGTCCGCCAAGACCGTCTCGAACGTCGTCAACGACTACCCCCACATCAAGCAGGCGACCAAGGAGCGGGTGCTCGCCGCCATCGCCGAACTCGGCTACCGCCCCAACCTCTCCGCACGCGGGCTCCGCTCCGGTCGTTCCGGCGTCATCAGCCTGATCATCCCCGACCTCAGGAACTCCTACTTCGCCGAACTCGCCGACGCCGTCATGCACGCCGCCGACCAGCTCGGCCTGTCGGTGCTGATCGAGCTCAGCGGCGGCGACCGGGCACGCGAGGCAGAGCTCCTGCGCGGTGCGCGACTCCGTGCGGTCGACGGTGTCCTCTACAGCGCGCTCCACCTCGGCGACGAGGATCTCGCCGTCGTGGAGGAGGTCACCATCCCGATGGTGCTCCTCGGTGAGCGCATGTTCAACGCGCCGAACGACCACGTGACGATGCGCAACACCGAGGGAGCGCGTGCCGCGACGGAGCATCTGATCGGGCTCGGTCGGACACGGATCGTCGCGTTCGGAGCGCACCGCGCCGACATCGTCGGTTCGGCCAGTCTGCGTCTCGCCGGGTATCGAGCGGCGCTCGAGGCTGCCGGCATGGTGTTCGATCCGGCGCTCGTCCGGGAGGTCCCGGTCTGGGGTCGCTTCGACGGAGCGCTCGCGATGCGCGAGATGCTCGACGAGGGTGTCACGTTCGACGGCATCGTCGCGTTCAACGACGCCCTGGCGCTCGGAGCCATGCGCGTCCTGAGTGAACGAGGCGTCGCCATGCCCGACGAGGTCGCGGTCATCGGCTTCGACGACATCGACGAGGGTCGGTACTCCCTGCCGTCGCTGTCGACGATCGCACCTGGGCGGGAGCAGATCGCCCTGACCGCCGTGTCGCTGCTCGTCGAGCGGATCGCCGGGGGTGTCGACGACGTGCCACCCCGTCGGGTCTACGCGGACTTCGAATTGGTACGACGTGAGTCGACCACGCCCTCGTCCGTCAGAGCTGAATCCCCATCTCCGAACGTGTCTTGACAGCTGTCGATCGGCACACGAGACTGTCTCTACAACGTTTACCTTCAACGTTGTAGAAGTCTGGACGACGACGTCCCCGGAGAGGATCACGCATGACCACCGCACGCATCGCCATCGACCCGAACGTCACGGTCGCCCCCGTCAACCGCCGGATCTTCGGCTCGTTCGTAGAACACCTGGGCCGCTGCGTCTACGACGGCATCTACGAGCCCGGCCACCCCACCGCCGATGCCGACGGCTTCCGCGGCGATGTGGTGGACCTCGTCACGGAGCTCGGCACGAGCACCATCCGCTACCCCGGCGGCAACTTCGTCTCCGGCTACCGCTGGGAGGATGGCGTCGGGCCGCGCGAGCACCGTCCCGTGCGCCGCGACCTGGCGTGGCACTCGCTCGAGACCAACCAGGTCGGCGTCGACGAGTTCGCCAAGTGGTGCAAGCTCACCGGCAGCGAGATGATGATGGCCGTCAACCTCGGCACGCGCGGGGTGCTCGAAGCGCTCGACCTCCTCGAGTACACGAACCACCCGAGCGGCACGGCGCTGTCCGACCAGCGGATCGCGAACGGCGCACCCGAGCCCTACGGCATCAGCATGTGGTGTCTCGGCAACGAGATGGACGGGCCGTGGCAGGTCGGCGCGATGTCTGCCGACGACTACGGCAAGCTGGCCGCGCGGACCGCGTCGGCGATGAAGATGGTCGACCCGAAGCTCGAGCTCGTCGTCTGCGGTTCGTCGAGCTCGTCGATGCCGACCTTCGGCGACTGGGAGCGCACCGTCCTCGAGCACAGCTTCGACTCGGTGGACTACATCTCCTGCCACGCGTACTACCAGGAGCGCGACGGCGACCTCGGGTCGTTCCTCGCGTCGTCCCTCAACATGGAGTACTTCATCCGGACGGTCGTCGCGGCCGCCGATCACGTGCAGCACAAGCGTCACTCCGACAAGCAGATCCAGCTCTCGTTCGACGAGTGGAACGTCTGGTACCTCGACGAGTGGAACGCGATCGAGGGCACGATCGAGGAGTGGGCCTACGCGCCCCGCCTCATCGAGGACGTCTACTCGGTCGCCGACGCGGTCGTGTTCGGCAACCTGCTGATGACGCTCCTCAAGCACAGCGACCGCGTCGGGTCGGCGAGCCTCGCGCAGCTCGTGAACGTCATCGCCCCGATCATGACCGAGCCGGGTGGCGGCGCCTGGCGACAGACGACGTTCTTCCCGTTCTCGGTCACCAGCCGACTCGCGTCGGGTGTCGTGCTCTCGCCGCGCATCGAGGTCGGCAGCTACGCCACGAAGGTCCACGGCGACGCACCGCTCGTCGACTCGGTCGCGACCTACGACGCCGAGGCCGGGACCGCGGCCGTGTTCCTCGTGAACCGTCATCAGGACGAGGCCATCACGGTGACCGTCGACGTCTCGGCGCTCGGCGTCGGTTCGATCGTCGAGGCGAACGGCATCCACGACGAGGACGTCTACGCGAAGAACACGATCGACGACCGCGAGCGCGTCGGCCTCGTCGCGAACGAGAGCGCGTCGCTCGCCGACGGCACCCTGACGATCACGCTCCCGCCCGTGTCGTGGACGGCGGTCGCGCTCGGCGCCTGAGTCGGGAAGCGGGCTGCGGGCCCCGGTCTGCGAGTCAGTGGTTTCGACGTTCGCAACTCAGGACGATCACGGCGGGTCTGCCGCGCTCGCGGCGATCGCGGGGCGGCGCGCCGGACCCGTCCTGCGTTGTGGACGTGTCGACGTCGACGGCGGGTGGGGAATCCCTCCCGCCGCCGTCGTCGCGCGGCCCTACAATCGGCACATGACGGCACGGGGCTCCTACGCGAAGGGCGTCGCGCGTCGGGAGGAGATCCTGCGCGTCGCGCTCGCGGTGTTCGCGCGCGAGGGGTACCGCGGCACGTCGCTCCGCGAGGTCGCGCGTGAGGTCGGCGTCAGCCTGCCGGGGCTCATGCACTACTTCGAATCCAAGGAGCACCTGTTCGCGGCGATCCTGCGGGAGCGCGACGCCGTCGACTACGAGGAGTTCGCCGCGGCCGGGTCGCAGGACGCGATCGAGGGTCTGGTCGCGGTCATGCGCCACAACAGCGATGTCCCGGGTCTCGTCGAGCTGTACCTGACCATGGCGGCCGCCGCCGGTGATGCGGAGCACCCGGTGCGCGGGTTCTTCGTCGATCACGTCACAGCGGTGCGTCGGAGCATCGCCGACGTCGTCCGGGATCGCCAGGCCTCCGGGCGGGTCGCCGCGGGCCTCGACCCTGATCACGTGGCGCGTGTCATGGTCGCCCTCGCCGACGGTCTGCAGGTGCAGTGGACGCTCGACCCGTCCGTCGACATGGCCGGTGACCTCGAGCGCGCCTGGGCCCTCCTCGTCGGCGACGCCGGCGCGGTGCGCTGACCCGAGCGCGGGTCTGTGGGGCCCGGCGCGGTGCGGTGACGCGAGTGCTGCGGAATCGGCGTGGGCGCGCCCCGGCCGCGTGAGCGCGACCCTCCGGAGACCCGCGCTCACGCGGCTGGGCCGCGCTCGCGTCAGCGCACCGCGCTGGCAGCAGCAACACCGACGGGATTCTTGAAAACCTATTGACCACTCGGGTTTCGCGCCTATACTCAAAGCCGTGCAGTGATCGGTTTCCTGATCCTGCCAGGACAGCACCACCCGCGGGCCAGAGCCGGTCCGCAGCTCAGCGTTGAGAGGAACTCGGATGTCCAACCCACCCCGCCGCCCCAAACCCACCGGCCAGCGTGCCTCGAGCGGCCCCTACGTCAGCCTCGTCACCGGCCCGTCGGGACCGACGGAACGGGCGTCGAAACGGGTCGTCACCACCATGGCGCTCGCCCAGTTCGGTCTGTTCGTGGCCTTGCTCGCCCCGGTCACCGTGAGCCTCGCCCTCAAGACGCAGCAGCTCGTCCCGGGGGATCAGGCGGCGGTCGTCAACGGCAACGTCCTCTCCATCGCCGCCCTGTTCGCCCTCGTCGCGAACCCGGTGATCGGCCGACTCTCCGACCTCACGCTCTCTCGCTTCGGTCGCCGTCGCCCGTGGATGTTCCTCGGCGCCATCGGCTTCGTCGCCTCGCTCACCATCGTCGCCCTCGCACCGAACGTCCCGGTCCTCATCGCCGGGTGGTGCCTCGCCCAGCTGACCGGCAACGCCATCCTCGGCCCGCTCCTCGCGACGATCGCCGACCAGGTCCCGCCGGAGCAGCGGGGGAGCGTCTCCGCGAACGTCGGCGTCATGCAGAACGTCGGCATCCTCGCGGCGGCGTTCGTGGCCAGCTGGTTCGTCACCGACATGCTGCTGCTCTTCGTCGCTCCGGCCGTCTTCGCGCTCATCACCGTGTGGCTGTACTGCTTCGTCCTGCCCGACCGCGCGATCACCACCCGTCCGGACGTCGGCGGGTGGAAGGGCCTGCTCTTCACCTTCTGGGTGAACCCGCTCAAGCACCCCGACTTCGGCTGGGTCTGGCTCTCGCGGTTCCTCCTGACGCTCGCCTCGTTCCTCTTCGTCGCGTTCCGCCTGTTCTTCCTGCAGGAGGAGGTCGGGCTGTCGCAGCAGGGCGCGGTCGACACCCTGACCATGGGTGTGCTGATCTACACGATCGCCCTCGTCATCACCGCGAAGCTCGGCGGCTGGCTGTCGGACCGGATGCTCAACCGCAAGGTGTTCGTCATCGGGTCCACGGCGGTGTTCGCGGTCGGACTCATCCTGCTCGCCCACACCACGACGGTGCCCATGTTCTACGTCGTCGAGGCGATCATGGGAGCGGCGTACGGCGTGTACGTCGCGGTCGACACCGCCCTCGTCGTGGACGTCCTGCCGAACCCCGACGACGCGGCGAAGGACCTCGGCGTCCTCAACATCGCGAACGCCCTGCCGCAGTCGCTCGCCGGCGCGGTGGGCGCGTTCCTCCTCGGACTCGGCGCGGTCGGCAACAACTACACGGCCCTGTTCTGGGGCGCCGGTGTCATCGCCGTGCTCGGCGCGCTGACGATCCTGCCGGTCCGACACCGCATGACCCGGAACGCCGACGGGACCATCACCGGATCGATCGCGACCCGTGGGTGAACCAGGTCACAGCCTCCCGCACCCCGATCAACAGCTCCACTCCACCACCAGCGATGCCAACGACGGCGTCAGAACGGACGACAACACCATGACCGCACCAGCGCTCTCCGTGCAGCTCTACAGCATCAAGGAGCACCTCGACCAGGGCCTCGACGACGCCCTCGCCCGGCTCGCCGGCATGGGCCTGCGCGAGGTCGAGGCGTTCGACTTCGTCTCCCGTGCGCCCGAACTCCGTGAGGCCTTCGACCGCCACGGTCTCGCCGCCCGCACCGGGCACGCGACCCTCCTCTCCGACGAGATCCGCTTCGGCGACCAGGTCATGCCGGTCGCCTCACAGGAGGACGTCTTCGCCGCCGCGACCACACTCGGCCTCGAGATCGTCATCGACTCCTTCGTGAGCCCCGACCGCTGGCTCGACGAAGCCGCCGTCGCCGACACGGCGTCCCGCCTGAACGCCGCAGCGGAGCGCGCCGCCGACCACGGTCTCCGCGTCGGCTACCACAACCACTCCCAGGAGTTCGTCGCATCGTTCGGCGGACGCAGCGCGTTCGAGGTCTTCGCCGATCAGCTGCGTGACGACGTCGCGCTCGAGGTCGACCTGTTCTGGGCGGCGACCGCCGGTCAGGACGTCCCCGCGCTGCTCGGCCGCCTCGGCGACCGCGTGCAGGCGCTCCACATCAAGGACGGCCTGCTGCCCGCCGACCCGTTCGCACCGGGCGCCGCACCCTTCGTGCCGACGAGTCTCGACCAGCGACCGTTCGGGCAGGGCGAGGTCCCGCTGCGCGAGTCCATCGCAGCGGCCCCTTCGGCACGCTTCGCGATCATCGAGTTCGACCACTACGGTGCCGGCGACATCTTCGACGGCATCCAGGCGAGCGTCGACGCGCTCGTCGCCGAGCAGCTCGTCTCGACCGAAGCGGTGGTCCGCTGATGGCCGCGGCAGCGCACGACACGGCGGCCGCGGCAGCGCAGGGCACGGCACGCGCACCGCAGGGCAGCGGCCCGGTCGGCGTCGGGTTCATCGGCACCGGCATGATCAGCGACACCTACCTCGAGCACCTCACCTCGTTCCCCGACGTCAGCGTCGTGATCCTCGGCGACCTCGACGTCGACCGCGCGAAGGCCCAGGCCGAGAAGTGGGGCGTCGGCGAGTGGGGGACCGCCGACGACGTCCTCGCGCACCCGGACGTCGAGCTCGTCGTGAACCTCACGATCCCCGCCGTCCACGCGCAGGTCGCGTCGCAGGTGCTCGCCGCCGGGAAGCACGTGTGGACGGAGAAGCCGATCAGCGTCGACCGTGCGAGCGGGCTCGCGCTCCTCGAGCAGGCCGACGCCGCAGGACTCCTCGTCGGCATCGCGCCGGACACGGTGCTCGGCCCGGGCGTCCAGTCCGCGCGTCGCGCCATCGCCCGCGGCGACATCGGTCAGCCGCTCACCGCCCAGACCGTCATGCAGTACGCCGGGCCGGACATCTTCCACCCGAACCCGGAGTTCCTGTTCGCGAAGGGTGGCGGGCCGCTCTTCGACATGGGGCCGTACTACCTGACGACGCTCGTGCAGGTGTTCGGTTCGGTCGCCTCGGTGTCGGCGGCCGGTTCCCGCGGGCGTGCGACGCGGACGATCCAGCAGGGCGACCGCGTCGGCACCGAGTTCGCCGTCGAGGTGCCGACGCACGTCAGCGCCATCGCCCGCTTCGTGGAAGGCGGCGTGAGCCAGAGCGTCTTCAGTTTCGAGTCACCGCTCGCGAAGATGGGCGTCGTCGAGATCACCGGCACCGAGGGGACGCTCGTGATCCCCGACCCGAACATGTTCACGGGCGAGGTGCGGATCACCCGTGCGGCGCCCATCGAGCGGATGCAGCAGGACCCGGAGTGGGAGGTCGTGCCGACCGAGGGTGTCCTCGCCGGCCGCGGGACCGGGGTCCTCGACCTCGCCCGGGCGATCCGTTCCGGCGGCACACCGCTCGCCTCGGGTGCCCTCGGTTACCACGTGCTCGACACGCTCGTCTCGATCGACGAGTCCGTGGTGTCCGGCCAGACCGTCGACGTGGCGAGCCGGGTCGCGCCGGTCCCGCTCGTCGCCGAGGACTGGGACCCGTTCGCCGCCACGCTCTGAGCCCTGTGGGCCGGGCAGCGCACCGCCGAACCGAACCGAGCAGCATCATCGGACCAAGCTGAGCAAGCCCCCGCTGGTGTCCGTCGCCCCCACGTACGCTGAGGCGATGGACACCACCGGTCGGCGCGCCGCCGAGCACGACGCTGATGCGACTCCTCGTCGGCGATGGATCCTCACCGGCCAGCTCGGTCCGGCGTTCGACGACGGCGGACCGATCCTGCTCATCGAATCGACGTCCACCTTCGCGAAGCGACCGATGCACCGGGCGAAGGCGCACCTCTTCCTCTCGGCCATCCGACATCGTGCGGCGGAACTCGGCGACCGGGCGGAGTTCCACCAGGTCGACCGCTACGAGGAGGTCGTCGAGGTCGGCGCCGACCTCGAGGTGATCGACCCGCCCTCGTGGACGGCTCGGCGCTTCGTCCGTGAGCGCGGCCTCCGGGTGCTCCCGAGCCGCGGCTTCGTGACCTCGGAGCCGGACTTCGCGGCCTGGGCGTCGACGCGGGACGGCAAGCGGCTCCTCCTGGAGGACTTCTACCGCACGGTGCGGGAGCGGACCGGGATCCTCATGCGCGGCGACCAGCCGGAGGGCGGCCGCTGGAACTACGACCACGACAACCGCAACCCGCCGCCGAAGGGAGCCGCCCGGCTCGGTCTGCCCGAGCCGCTCTGGCCTGACGAGGACGACATCGACGCGCAGGTCCGGGAGGACCTCGACCGGTGGCAGCGCGACGGACTGGTGCAGCTGGTCGGCGACGACGGGCCCCGGCGCTTCGCGGCCACGGCGGCCGAGGCGGAGGCGGCGCTGGCGGACTTCATCGAGACCAGGCTCGGCGACTTCGGCCCGTTCGAGGACGCCATGCTCGGCGGCGACTGGACGATGGCGCACTCCCTGCTGAGCGCGCCGCTCAACCTCGGCCTGCTCGACCCGCGCGACGCCGTCGAGACCGTGGTCGCCGAGTACCACGCCGGTCGCGCACCACTGTCGAGCGTCGAGGGCTTCACCCGCCAGATCATCGGCTGGCGGGACTACGTCTGGCATCTCTACTGGCACCTCGGTGAGCCGTACCGGACGAGTCACAACGCCCTCGGAGCACACGAGCCGCTCCCACGTCAGTTCCGCGAACTCGACGCCGCCGCCATCCGGTCCAACTGCCTCCGCGAGACGATCGACGGGATGCGTCGCCACGGTTGGGCGCATCACATCCAGCGGCTCATGGTGCTCGGCAACTGGGCCATGCAGCACGGGTACGACCCGGTCGCACTCAACGACTGGTTCATCGACATGTTCGTCGACGGCACCCCCTGGGTGATGCCCGCGAACGTCATCGGCATGTCGCAGCACGCGGACGGCGGCATCGTCGCGACGAAGCCCTACGCCTCGGGCGGTGCGTACATCGACAAGATGTCCGACTACTGCGGTGGGTGCGTCTTCGATCCCAAGGTGCGGCTGGGCGAGGACGCCTGCCCCTTCACCGCCGGATACTGGGCCTTCCTCGACCGCGTGGAACCGCGCATCCGGCACAACACCCGTATGGCGCAACCGCTGGCCGGGATGCGCCGACTGTCCGACCTGCGCGCCGTCGTCGACCAGGAGCGCACCCGCGAACAATGGTGATCGGAGCAGTCGTCCAGCCCTCGCGCGACCCCTCGACCGGTGGGGGACGCGTCGATAGGCTCGGCACATGACGCCCAGTGATGCAGCATCCGACCCGCAGATCGCCGCACTCCAGGCTGCCGCCGCCCAAGCCCAGGCCGAGCTCGAAGCCGCCCAGGCGCAGGCGGCGCTCGCCGCAGCGAAGGTGAAGGCGGCCGAAGCGGCAGCGGCGCTCGCCGGGGCCGGGATCACCGCGTCGGGCGGGGCCACGGTGGCGGCGTCACCGGTCGAGCCGGCGGGCTCCGGCTCCGCGAGTGATGCGGTGCGCGCCGAGGCCCCATCCGATGTCCCGGCTGACGTCCCGACCGACGACGCGGTCGGTGCCGACGCCAGCAGCACCGCCCCCGGCAGCAGCGGCGACAGTGCCAGCAGTACCGACGACCTCAGCGTCGACACCATCGGCCCGGGCCCGCTCGGCCTCGACGACGTGCTGAAGATCCGCGACGGCTACGTCGTGCACGGCCCGGCGCTCGAGATGGGTGCCCTGGTCAACGGGGAACCGGTGCCCGGCGTGCAGGTCCGCATCCCGCTCAGCGTCATGAACCGGCACGGGCTCGTCGCGGGCGCCACCGGAACCGGGAAGACCCGCACGCTCCAGGGCCTCGTCGAGCAGCTCTCGGCGGCCGGTGTCCCCGTGTTCGCGGCGGACATCAAGGGTGACCTCTCGGGCATCGCGACCCCGGGGGAGTCGAACGAGAAGCTCCTCGACCGCACCCGCGGCATCGGCCAGGACTGGACGCCGGCCGCCACCCCGACGGAGTACTTCGCGCTCGGCGGTGTTGGCAAGGGTGTCCCGATCCGTGCCACCATCGCCGCCTTCGGCCCGTTGCTGCTGAGCAAGGTCCTCGGCCTCAACGCCACGCAGGAGTCCAGCCTCGGTCTCGTCTTCCACTACGCCGATCAGGCGGGTCTGCCGCTCCTCGACCTGAGCGACCTGCGCGCGGTCCTCACCTACCTCGCGAGCGACGACGGCAAGGGCGAACTGCAGGAGCTCGGCGGGCTGTCGGGCGCCACCGTCGGGGTGATCCTGCGGGAGCTCATCACCTTCGCCGACCAGGGCGCCGACGTCTTCTTCGGCGAACCCGAGATCGACACCGCCGACTTCATCCGCCTCGACCCGACCGGCAAGGGCATCGTCAGTCTGCTCGAGGTGCCGGGCGTCCAGAATCAGCCGGCCCTCTACTCGACGTTCCTCATGTGGTTGCTCGCCGACCTCTTCAACACCCTCCCCGAGGTGGGCGACCCCGAGAAGCCGAAGCTCGTGTTCTTCTTCGACGAGGCGCACCTGCTGTTCCGCGACGCGTCGAAGGACTTCCTCGCGCAGATCACGCAGACGGTCCGGCTCATCCGGTCCAAGGGTGTCGGCATCTTCTTCGTCACCCAGACGCCGAAGGACGTCCCGGGCGAGGTGCTCGCGCAGCTCGGTTCGCGCGTGCAGCACGCCCTCCGTGCCTTCACCCCCGACGACGCGAAAGCACTCAAGGCGACCGTGTCGACCTACCCGACCTCCGGCTACGAGCTCGGCGAGGTCCTCACCTCCCTCGGCACGGGTGAGGCGGTCGTCACCGTGATGAACGAGAAGGGGGCGCCGTCGCCGGTCGCGTGGACGAGACTGCGGGCACCGCAGGGACTCATGTCGCCGAGTCCCGACGCCGCGATCGACGCGGCGATCGCGGCCTCGCCGCTGCTCGCGCGGTACGGGACGCCCGTCGATCGTGAGTCGGCGAGGGAGATCCTGACCGCGAAGCTCGAGGAGGCGAACCAGGCCGCGCTCGCCGCCGAGGCCGAACTCGAGCGGCAGCGCATCGCGGCGGAACTCGCGAAGCAGCAGGCCGCCGCCGACAAGGCGCAGGCCGCGGCGCAGAAGAAGGCCGACGCCGAGTACGAACGGTTGCTCCGGAAGACCGCCGGCACGACCCGCCGGACGTCGACGAGGTCGTCGTCGACTTCGTCGAAGAGTCCGCTCGAGGAGATCCTCGGGTCGAAGGCGACGCGGTCGATCCTCACCGGTGTCGTCGAGGGCATCTTCGGGACGCGCCGCCGCCGCTGAGCTGCTGCTCCGTCTCTTCATCGGCGCCCAGGTCTCTGAGCGACTTCCCTGTCCAAAGCGGTGTCTCGCTCCGGGAAGGGCGTCCCTGTCCGGAGCGGTGTCTTGGTATCGGATTGGAGTCCCGGCCCGGAGTGGTGTCCTGGTGCCGGAGCGGTGTCCTGGTCCTGCGAGCGGTGTCCTGGTCCCTGAGCGGTATCCCAGTTCCCGAGTGGTTTTCCGGTCCCTGAGCTTGTCGAAGGGCCTACCGGAGGCCGTCTTCGGCGAGGCGACCGAGCTCGACGGTGGCACGGGCGTCGTCGAGTAGCCCGTCCTGCAGCGACCACACGGCGGACAGCGCGGAGCGCGCGACCACCCACTCGAGGAGGACGGTTCGCGGCAGGCCGAGCGATCGACGCACGACGTCCACCCGCTCGGCGAACAGCCGTGGGTTCCGCGCCGTCGCTGGATCGGGGTTGCTGAACAGTGCGGTGGCGTCGAAGGCGCGGTGGCCCACGATGCCCTTGGGGTCGATCGCCCGCCAGTCGCCGGGTGCGAACTCGAGCACGTTCATGTGGTGGAGGTCGCCGTGGAGCACGACGACGTCGGCAGGCGTCGTGGTGTCGAGCAGTCGACCGGCGAGCTCCCGCCCACGCTCGAGGAACGCCGCGCTCGCCGGATCGCCGAGGAGGGTGCCGAGGGTGGACGCGTCGTCGGCGAGCAGCTCGCGGAACCACCGGCGGAGCGTCGGGAGCTCGGCGATGACGCCACCGGCATCGATCTGCGCCGGGGTGGGGATCGCCGTGTGCAGGGTGTCGAGCACGGAGCACAGGATCGCGACGGCTCCGAGGTCGTCACCTGCGCGGGTCAGCGAGGCGAGATCTCGGCCGCCCGTCGCGCGTTCCAGGACGATCGCGTGGTCATCGCCCGCGAACACCGCCGCGCACCCAGAGCCCTCCCATGACGCGAGCAGCCGTCCGCCGAGCGCCTCTTCCTCGACGAGTGGCACCTTGAGCATCGCCGGTCGTCCGTGGTGCGTCACGGGGAGCAGCCGGCTCGACGGCGTCACGATGAGCTCGCCGTCGGGCACGAGCCGCCACTGCTCGACGGCCGCGTCGATGCTCCCTGGTCGCCATGTCACGGAACTCAGCCTAGGCAACCCGCTCGGACCGGTGCCTGGGTCGCGCCTCGGTCGGTCCCTGAGCTTGTCGAAGGGCTCACGGAGGAACGTCGCCCTTCGACAGGCTCAGGGAGCGGGGAACGCCGGTTAGGCTGGCGCGGTGACCGAGATCCGCGCATACCGCCCGTCCGACCGCGCCGCTGTGGCGGCGATCTGCACCCGAACGGGCGACTCGGGGGCGGACGCGACCGGGCAGTTCAGCACGGACGATCTCCTGCCCGACATCTACGCCTTGCCCTACGTCGAGCACGAGCCCGAGTTGGCGTTGCTCGTCGACGCCGGTGCGGGCCCGATCGGGTACATCCTGGGCACCGCGGACACGGCCGCCTTCGACCGCTGGTTCATCGAGCGCTGGTGGCCGACCGTCGAGGGGAAGTACGCGGAGGCTGCGGCCTCCGGTGACGCCTCGGAGGGTGAGCGCGGTATCGTCCGATCCGCGACGGACCGTGGCGGACTGGCCCCGGAGCTCCTCGTGCAGTACCCGGCCCATCTGCACATCGACCTGCTGCCGGTGACGCAGGGGATGGGTGTCGGCAGGCGGCTCATCGACGCGTTCTGCGGGCTCCTCGCAGCGCGCGGCGTCCCGGGCGTGCACCTCGGCGTCGGCGTCTCCAACACCGGGGCGCAGCAGTTCTACCAGCGGACGGGCTTCACCCGGGTCGACGGCGACCCCGGCGCCCACTGGTACGCGAAAGCGCTCTGACCCAGGCGGTCTTCAACCCGAGCCCGATCCCGCGTGGAGCGACGGTACCCTCGCGCTCCAGCGCGGTGGCCGGGGCAGGACGTCTCAGCTACAGGAGTTCGGCGCGCGCCCAGCGCAGGCGCTCAAGCGGGGTGAGCAGGTCGGGGTGGTCCTCGCGGAGGTCGTCGAGCGAGACCGGCTGGCGAGGTCGCTCCACCGGGCCGTCGTAGGCGGCGACGACGGCCGCGATGCTGTCCGTGCTCCATCGGTTGCTGCGCATGCGGAGGAGCGGTCGGTTCTCGGCGTCGCAGACGAAGAACTGCGAGCTCGCGTGCAGCCCCCGACCCCGGAACTCGAAGAGTAGGCTGCGGCCGATCGCCTCCCGCGGAACGAACCGCTGCCGTCCGACGATGGGCTGCTCGATGAATCCGTCACGACACACGACGATGCGTTGGCGTCGAGACAGGACGGCGACGCCGAGCAGCACGACCATGCCGAGGACGCCGAGCGTGATGACCCAGGTGCGTTCGACACTCGGGGTCGGGCCGACGAGCCAGAGTGAGACGCCCCAGACGGGCAGGACGACGATCGCGGCGCTCAGGACGGCGCTCCAGAGCACGCGGGGATGCGGTCTGACCGTCACCGGTTCTTCACCCCGTCGCACCACGCGCTCACCCCCGCCGACCATCGTGGCCTGCTTTGCATGGGTGGACAATCCGCCATCTGGGGGACAAGTAGGACGAATGCCCCATTCTTCGAGCCGGTCCCTCCCGTCGGGCGGTCGTGCTTGACTTTCCCACTCTGCGATGTGCAATATATTGCATGCCCGCACCCGCTCAAGCCAACCCGCATCGCCGGGCGCTCCTCCGCGACGACGTCTACCAGTCGCTCCGCAACGCGATCGTCGACGGGACATTCACCCCGGGCGAGAAGCTCGTCGACACCGAACTCGAACGGTGGCTCGGCGTCAGCCGCACGCCCATCCGCGAGGCCGTGCTGCGTCTCGCCCGAAGTGGGCTCGTCATCGCGAAACCGGGACGGTCGACGGTCGTCGCCCCACTCGACAGCCGGGCGACGTTGCAGGCCCAGGCGGTCGCCGCCGCCATGCACGAACTCGCCGTCCGCGAGGCGGTGCCGCACCTGAGTGCGGACGACCTCGACCGCATGCGCGCGGCGAACCGGGACTTCGCAGCCGCGCTGCAACGCGACGACGCCGACGCGGCGCTCGCAGCGGACGACGCCTTCCACGCCGTGGCCGTGGACGTCGCCGGGAATCCGTTCATCCGTGATGCGCTCGAGGCGGTCACCCCGCTGCTGCGGAGGATCGAACGGCTGCGGTTCTCCTCGGTCGCGGCACGCGGGTCGATCGCGCAGCACGACGCCGTCATCGAGCGCTGTGCGGAGGGGGACGTCGACGCGGCGGCCGCCCTTGTCCGAGGCAACTGGACGACCCTCGCCGACCTCGTCCTCGCCCACCTCGAGGACGACTGAGCAGCGCGCACCACCCGACCCGGTCCCCACCACCCGACCGCGTCCGCACCACCCGAACCGGTCCCCGACGCCCCACCCGGTCCCCGAACCCGTCGAGGGGCCCGCCGCACCGATCGCCACCATTCAGCCGCACCACCGAGACCCAGGAGCCACCACATGTCCCTCAGCGACTTCGCCCGCTACCCGCTCACCTTCGGACCGAGTCCCGTCCACGAACTCAACCGCCTCACCGCCCACCTCGGCGGCGCGACGATCTGGGCCAAGCGCGAGGACGTCAACAGCGGTCTCGCCTACGGCGGCAACAAGACCCGCAAGCTGGAGTACCTCATCCCCGATGCGATCGCGCAGGGTGCCGACACGCTCGTGTCGATCGGGGGCTACCAGTCCAACCACACGCGTCAGGTCGCGGCGGTCGCGGCGAAGCTCGGGATGCAGGCCGTCCTCGTGCAGGAGAACTGGGTGGACTGGCCCGACTCCGTGAACGACCGGGTCGGCAACATCATGCTGTCGCGGATCATGGGTGCTGAGGTCCGTCTCGATCCCGCGGGCTTCGGCATCGGTTTCAAGTCAAGCTGGGAGCGTGCCCTCGACGACGTGCGCGAACGCGGCGGCACCCCGTACGCGATCCCGGCCGGGGCGTCGGACCACCGGCTCGCAGGTCTCGGGTTCGCGAACTGGGCCGCCGAGGTCGAGCAGCAGGAGCGCGAACTCGGCGTGTTCTTCGACACGATCGTCGTCTGCAGCGTCACCGGGTCCACGCACGCCGGCATGATCGCCGGGTTCGCCGGGCAGGGCCGACCGCGCCGCGTGATCGGCATCGATGCGTCGGCGAAGATTCAGGAGACCCGCGACCAGGTCGCACGCATCGCCCGCAACACGGCGGAGCTCATCGGCCTCGAACGCGAGCTCCGCGACGACGAGATCACGGTGTTGGAGGGGTGGGCCGGCGACCTCTACGGGATCCCGGTCGAGTCGACGATGGAGGCGATCCGCCTGACCGGCCGGCTCGAGGGCGTCATCATCGACCCGGTCTACGAGGGGAAGTCGATGGCGGGCCTCATCGACCTCGTGACGAGTGGTGACATCCCGGCGTCCAGCAACGTCCTCTACGCGCACCTCGGTGGGCAGCCGGCGATCAACGCCTACAGCGCCCTCTTCCGCGACTGAGCCGGTGCCGGGTGTCCCGCCCGAGCGAGGTGCCGGCGCGGTGCGCTGAGCCGAGGTGCCGGTAACCGGTGTCAGCGCGGTGCGCTGATGCGAACCCGAGGGAATCGGCGTGAGCGCGGGTCAGGCGAACGAGCGCGCCCCTCTGGAGACCCGCGCTCACGTCCATGACCCGCGCTCGCGTCAGCGCACCGCGCTGGCATCCCTCCGGAGACCCGCGCTCGCGTCAGCGCACCGCGCTGACGCACTACCAGGGTCGATGGTCGCGGTCCAGGGTCGGGCGGCGGCGCGCGGCGGTGCGAGACTTGGACCTCCACGACGCGAGGAGGTCGCATGCGCGCACCGATGGAACCCCGACACCAGACGCGGATCGCATGATCCGTCTGCAGTCGACCGCCTGGCCTTCCAGCGGCACCTCCCTCGACCTCGACGCTCTGCACGACGCGGCGACGGGATCGTTGGCGAGCATCGAGTCGCGCCTGGCCTTCACCTCCACGGCCGTGCGACTCGTCGGTCCGCTCGAACAGCGCACCGCCGGGCGCGTCTTCGCGGGACTCGGCGCCATCGCGGCGGCCGACGTCACGCTCGCACGCGTCGTCGAACCGCACCTCGACGCACTGGCCATCCTGCATCAGGCCGACCTCGAACCGCCGGCCGTCTCCACCTGGGGGGTCTTCGCGGCCGAGGCGCCCGGGCTGCGTCTCGACGCGACCCTGGTCGACGACGCCTGGCAGCTGTCGGGCACCAAGCCGTGGTGCTCCCTCGCCTCCCACCTGAGCGACGCGCTCGTCACCGCCCACACCGCGCCGGGCGAGCGGCGGCTGTTCGCCGTCGCACTCACCGATCCAGGGGTCACGACCGACGACAGCGTGTGGCTCGCCCGCGGACTGCCGCTCGTCCCGAGTGGCCCGGTCGGCTTCGACGGGGTCCCCGCGTCCCCGGTCGGCGACGACGGGTGGTACCTGCGACGCCCCGGCTTCTCCTGGGGCGGGATCGGCGTCGCCGCCTGCTGGTGGGGCGGCGCGATCACGCTCGTCGACCGCCTGCTCGCCGCGGCACGCACGCGACCCGACGCCGACCTCCTCCTGCGCACGCTCGGCGCCGCGGCCGTCGACCTCTCGATCGCCGAGCAGGCGATCGCCGACGCGGCCCAGGCCATCGAACACGGCCACGCCGACGACACGGCCGGCCCGCGCCTCGCCCAGCGCGTGCGGTCGACGGTCCGGGGTCGGGTCGACGCCATCCGCGCCGGGGTGCTCGGAGCACTCGGCCCCGGCCCGCTCACCTCCGAACCCGCCTACCTCGCCCGGATGTCCGACCTCGAGCTCTACGTCCAGCAGGACCACGGCGACCGCGACCTCGCGCGCTACGGCCGCATGCTGGTGGAGGCCGACTGATGCCCGCGTTCGACCACCGCGACCCCGGCACGTCGGCAGCCGCCTGGGCGACCCGCTTGCACGAGCTCGACCTGCCCGTCTGGGACGGCTGGCGTCATGCCACGGGCGTCGTCGTGCTGTCGCCGCACCCCGACGACGAGTCGCTCGGAGCCGGCGGGCTGATCGCGGCCGCCGCGGCCGCCGGGATCCCGGTCGAGGTCCTCCTCGTGACCCTCGGCGAGGGATCGCACCCCGACTCGCCGACCACCACCCCCGAGGAACTCGCCCCGCGCCGGGAGGCCGAGTTCATCGATGCTGTCGGTCGTCTCCACCCGACGGTCGGGCACGACGTCCTGCGCATCCCGGACGGCGGCCTCGACGCCGAACGCGTGGGCATCGCGCAGCGACTGCGGGCAGCCGTCGCCACCGCCGGATCACGACCGCTCATCGTCGCCCCCTGGCGCGGCGACGGGCACCGCGACCACCGGATCGCGGGCGAACTCGCCACGGCCCTCGCGACCGAGCTCGACCTCGCGCTCGTGGAGTTCCCCATCTGGCTCTGGCACTGGGCCGACACCGACGACGCGACCCTGCCGTGGCCCGAGGCGCGTATCGTCCCGCTCGACGCGGCTGCGCACGGGGCGAAGATCGCCGCGATGGACGCCTACCCCTCGCAGACGGAGCCGCTCTCGGATGCGCCGGGCGATGAGGCGATCGTCGACCATCACCACCTGCAGCACTACGCGCGGCGGTTCGAGGTCCTGTTCCCGAACGGGCGTGCACTGGACCTTGAGCCCGACAGCGAGCCGGATGCGGGTGCGGCGGCGGTCACCGACCCCACCGACAACGCCACCGCGACGGACACCGTCGTGACTGCCGACACCACCTCGCGCTCGAAGGAGTCGTTCGAGGACCACTACCGCGACCACCCCGACGGCTGGGACTTCGGGTCCTGGTATGAGGAGCGCAAACGTCGGGTCCTCCTCGCCGCCCTGCCGCGCCAGCGCTACGGCTCGGTGCTCGAACTCGGCTGCGCGACGGGCGTCCTCACGGAGCGGCTCGCGGACCGCAGCGACGCCGTGCTCGGGGTCGACATCGCCGAGGCGCCCCTCGAGATCGCCCATCGACGGGTGCCCAACGCCCGGTTCGAACGGGGCACGCTCCCGGACGACTGGCCGAGTGGTGTCTTCGACCTCGTGGTCATGTCTGAGGTCGGCTACTACCTGTCGGCGACCGACCTCGATCGGGTCATCGACCACCTCCTCGGCTCGCTCACGCCCGGCGGGAGCATCGTCGCGTGTCACTGGCGGCACCCCGACGACCACGCCACGACCTCGGCCGAGTACGTCCATCGCCGCTTGCTCGAACGCTGGCCCGGCCGTCGGTCCATCCAGCACGTCGAGGACGACTTCCTGCTCGACGTCCTCGTGCCCGCCGACGAGGCGAGCGTCGCCGCGGTGGACGGTCTGACGGGCTGATGCTGCGACGGATCGATGCCGTCGTGCCCGCACACGACGAGGAGGAGCTGATCGGGGCATGCCTCGACGCGCTGCTCGTCGCGCGTGCCGCCGTGCTGCGTCGTCGTCCCGAGCTGCAGGTGGGGATCGTCATGGTGCTCGACGACTGTCGCGACGACACGGCGCGGATCGTGCGGGAGCGGTTGGCGGGCTGTGATCCCGAGGAGGCGGTCACCGTCGTCATCGACGAGCGCAGTGTCGGCGCGGCCCGGCTAGCCGGTGTCGCGGCCGCTATGGGATCGCGTGCTGTGGGATCGGGTGCTGCCGACGTGTCAGAGCGGTGGATCGCCAACACCGACGCCGACTCGCGTGTTCCGGAAGCTTGGTTCTCCGTGCACGCCGATGCCTTCGACGACGGTGTCGACGTCCTCCTGGGGACCGTCCGCCCCGACTTCACGGACTTCTCCGAGCGCGACATCGAGCGCTGGATGGAGACCCACCCGCCCGGACATCTGCCGGGCAACGTGCATGGGGCCAACCTGGGTGTCCGTGCCGATCGGCTCGACGAACTCGGCGGCTTCCGTGAGCTGGCCGAGCACGAGGACGTCGATCTCGTCGAGCGTGCGCGGGCAGCGGGTCTCCGGGTCGTGCCGACGCTGGATACACCCGTCGAGACCTCGGGTCGGCGACGCGGCCGGACCCCGGGTGGCTACGCGGCGTTCCTCGCGGAGACCTACCCGCGCTCCTGACGATCCTGCACGTCTGATCCCCGGGCCGCATCCACGGTCCTATCCGTCCGTCTTCGGGTCGACGATGACCTCGGTGACCTCGCCGACGTCGAGCACCGGGTACCGGGAGACGGCCCCGATCTTCTCCTCACTCGCGAGGATGTAGACGTCGGTGCTGTGCTCGGCGAGGGCGCGTTTCGTCGCGGCGTCGTCGAGGTCGCCGGTGGTGAGGCCGTGTTCGGGATGGAAGCCCGTGACGCCGAGGAAGCAGGCGTCGGCGCTCAGGTGACGGATGGCTTCAGCGGCGAGAGCGCCGCCCGCGACCATGGAGTGACGTCCGAGTTCGCCGCCGATCATGATGACGCGCGCCGGCGAGTGCTCCGCCACGGCGAGGGCGACCGCCGGGCTCGGGGTGATGACGGTGAGGGTCGGGTCGTCCGGGAGGAGTCGTGCGAGCGCGAGCGCGGTGGTGCCGGCGTCGATGATGACGGTGCTGCCCGGTCGGATCCGCTCGGCGGCGATGCGGGCGACGCGCTCCTTGCTGGCCGTCCCGAGGGACAGTCGATCCCGGAACGGGCGATCGGCCGCGGCGACCGGGAGTGCGCCGCCGTAGACGCGGACGCAGAGGCCTGCTTCGGCCAACTCGCGGAGGTCTCGGCGGATCGAGTCCTCGGAGAGTCCGAGCGCAGCGGCGGCGTCCTTCGCGACGATCCGCCCGTCGCGGTCGAGGAGGTCGAGCAGGTGCGATCGGCGTTGGGCGCTCAACATGCGTGCTCCTTCATGATGTTGCACGATCGTGCACGGTTAACGATACAGTGCTGGACATGACAACGCCACTCCTCATCCTCATCGCCGGCCCCTACCGTTCCGGGACCGGTGGTGATCCCGATGCCATCGCCCGCAACCTGGAACGACTCGAGGCCGCTGCAGCGCCGATCTACGCGCTCGGTCACGTCCCGATGATCGGGGAGTGGGTCGCGCTGCCGATCCTGAGTGGCATCGACATCGTGTCGGGCGACGGCGACGGCGACGTGATGTACGAGACGGCGAGGCGGCTGCTCCAGCACTGCGACGCCGTGCTCCGGTTGCCGGGGGAGTCGTCCGGTGCCGACACCGACGTCGCGATCGCCCGTGAGCGCGGGATCCCCGTGTACACCGATCTCTCGGAGATCCCGGCGTTCGAGGGCTGAGGTCGCTTGCCCGCGGAGCCCCCGTGCTCCGGCTAAGCTGACGCGCGTGCTCGACGACCTCAGGATCCGCCGCTACCGCGACACCGATGCGCGAGCGACCAGGTCGATCTTCGAACGCGCGGTGCGGGTGACCGCAGCCGCTCACTACACGGCCGAGCAGCTCGCCGCCTGGGTGCCGGACGAACCGGCAGGCGCCGTGCTGGACGACTGGGCCGACCGACGTGCCGCGGTGACGACGTGGGTGGCCGAGCTCGACGACGCGGCGGTCGGTTTCACCGATCTGGACGTCGAGATCGGCTACCTCGACATGCTGTTCGTCGATCCGGACGCGGGACGACACGGCGTCGGGTCCGCGCTCATCCGTCAGGTGCTCGACGAGGCCCGGGCGGTGGGGCTCCACGAGGTGACCGTGCAGGCGAGTCGGACGGCGCAGCCGGTGTTCGAGCGCCACGGCTTCGTCGTGGTCCGCGAGCAGCGGGTCGAGCGTCGTGGGGTGCTCATCGAGAACGCGGTGATGCGGATACTCCTGGACGCCTCGACGGGGTGATGCTCCCGGGACGGCCCGCGCGCCCGGCGGGATGTCGCCAGCGCGGTGCCCCGACCCGAGTGCGGTGGTGTGGGGGCCGGCGCGGTGCGCCGACGTGAGATCGCTGCAATCGGCGTGAGCGCGGGTCGTGGACGTCGCCGCGGCCCTCTGGAGACCCGCGCTCACGCGTGTGACCCGCGCTCGCGTCAGCGCACCGCGCTGGCAGTTCGTCAGGCGTCGGCGAGTTGGGCCTCGGCACGCTCCGGCGAACCGGCTGCGAGGCCACGGTCGATGGCGCGTCGCGAGCCGAGCCAGAGTAGGACACCGACCAGGAAGACGATGACCTCCGTGACGGTGAGCGACCAGACGATGCCACCGAGTCCGAACCACAGGTTGCCGAGGAGGACGATCGGGACGAACAACACGCCCTGGGTGACGGCCATGACCGCCGCGGGGAGCGCTCGCCCGGTCGCTTGGAAGAGCGAGGTGATGAGTCCGGTGAACCCGTTGGCGATCATGGCGGTGAGCTGGGCGACGAGGATCGTGACGCCGAGACCGAGGACGGCGGGGTCGGCGATGAACGCGGAGACGATCGGTTCGCGCAGGACGAGGACGACGCCGGCGAAGAGGACCGAGATCCCGCCGACGGTGAGTGCCGAGGCGCGGAGAGCCGACCGGAGGCGCGCGCCGTCGCCCTTGCCGAACGCATAGGCGAGCAGCGGGAGCACACCGAAGGTGACACCCATGACCAGGAACTCGGGCACCTGGGCGATCCGGACCGCGACGCCCATGGCGGCGAGCGGGGCGTCTCCGTAGGCCGCAGCCAGCGTGTTCAACACGAGCGCGGTGACGATGAGGAACCCCGACTGCAGGAGCGTGCTGACCCCGACACCGAGGACCGGCTTGAGGATCGTCGGCGACAGGGTGAACCAGCGCGGTGCCAGGCTGACGTGCTCGCTGTTGCGCTGCAGCCACGCCACGAAGTAGACGAGGACGCCGAGGTTCGCCAGGCCCATCGCGAGTGCCGCGCCGGCGACGCCCCAGCCGAACCCGAGGATAAAGACGAGATCGAGGACGAGGTTCGCCACGGCCGACGCGATGAGGGCGATCATCACCTGACGGGCGGCACCCTCGGCCCGCACGAGCTGTTCCAGGCAGAACGCGGTCGCCATGACGGGGACGAACGCGAGCATGACGCCGATGAACGCCGAGGTCGCGGGTGCGGTGACCGCGTCCGCCCCGAGCAGCGACACGAGCGGGCCGAGGAACACGAGGCCGATCCCGCCCAGGACGGCGCCCGTCAGGAACGCGCCCCAGACGGAGAAGGAGGCGGTCCGTTTGATGTCTCCGGCCTTTACCGGGTCGTGTTCGGAGGCGCCCAGGAGCCTGGAGATGAGCGCGCCGCCGCCGACGCCGAACAGGTCGCCGATCGCCATGATCAGTCCGAGGATCGGGGCTCCGAGCGTGATCGCGGCGAGCAGGGTGGTGTCGTGCAGCGAGCCGACGACACCCGCGTTGATGAGGTTGTAGACGGCGCTGACGACCAGGGCCGCCGCCATCGGGACGCACAGATGGATGAGTGCCCGGATGATCGGGGCGGTCGCGAGGTACCAGCGGTTGCTGCCGACCGTGTCGGCGGCGGTCGATGGTGCGGTGTCGGTCGATGTCGCGGTGTCGGTCGAGGGTGCGGTGTCGGTCGAGGCTGTGGTGACGGTCGGTGGCGCGGTGGCCGTCGACGGTGCGGTGCTGTGGGGCAGGGGCGTTCCGGTCGGGGAATCGGTGAGGTCTTCGGGGTGCATGGCAGGCTCCGTTTCGGGCAGGTTCCGGGCGCGACGATGAGCGCCGGCGCGGCGAGGGTTCGTTGGTGGGGTGGTCGTCCGGCGCGGGCCGAGCGGTCGGGCTCAGCAGGCGTTCGGGCGCGACGGACAGCGCCGTCGTGTCATTCGCGGTCGCCATCGCATGCGGCGGTCGGCGGATGACGCGGCGAGTGGTCTCGGCGCGTGGTCAGTGAGCTCGGGTTCCCGAGCGGTGATCAGCGGGTCGGCTGCGGCAGGTGTGCCGTGAGCTTCGTGAGCAGAGCGTGCAGGGTGTCGCGTTCGCTCTGGTCCAACGGGGTGAGGATGCTGTCGTCGGCATCGGCCATCGCGGTCTCGAACCCGGCGATGAGGTCGGTGCCGCGCTGCGTGGCGAAGACCCGCTTGGTGCGGGCGTTCCCCGCTTCGGCGCGTCGTTCCACGAGCGCTCGGCGTTCGAGTCCCTGCAGGAGGCTCGAGACGCTGGCGGCGCTCGTCCGGCTCACCTCGGCGATGTCGCGTTGGATGGAGCCTGGATGCTGGACGAGGTACCCGAGGACGAAGGCCTGCTCGTGCGTGAGTTCGCGAGCGCGGATCCAGTCTTCGCCGGCTTTGCGTTGTGCCCACGCGATCCAGCGGAGCAGTTGGAGTGTGCTGCTGAAATCGGGTGTCTCATCATCCATGGTTAGAACGCTAACGCTTTGAGTTCTAACTGTCAACCCTCGAATGATCGATCTGCTCGGCGCGGTGCGCTGACGTGAGTTGGACGGACTCGGCGTCAGCGCGGTGCGCTGACACGAAACCAACGAGTTCGGCGTGGGCGCGGGTCGTAGCCCTGAGCGCGCCCCTCCGGAGACCCGCGCTCACGCGTGTGACCCGCGCTCACGCCAGCGCACCGCGCTGGCACCACGGGGATACGTCGCTGGGGAGACCCGGAAACGCAGAACGCCCCGCACGAGGCGGGGCGTTCATGGTGCAGCTGGCGGAGAATGGGGGATTCGAACCCCCGAGGGCGTTAACCCAACACGCTTTCCAAGCGTGCGCCATAGGCCACTAGGCGAATTCTCCAAGGCAGTTTGTGAAAAACGGCCAGATAGCAGCATACCTGGTTCCCGGACCGCCGCGCGCCACCCGGCCCCGCCGCCGCGCTCCGAGCCCGGCCGAGCCCGGCCGACCACGAACGCGAGCGGTCGAACACACCGGCACGGAGCGCCACTCGCGTCAGCTCGCAGCAGGCGGCCGCCAGTCCACCCGTTGATCACGCCGCAGCACGAGCGACCGCGGGAGGACGGCCGCGAGCACGCGTTCGAGCGGCTGACTCGCCGACCGCAGGGTCGCTTTCGCGTCAGCCAACGCCGCGTCGACCGAACCGGCGCTCGCCGCACCACCAGCCGAGGAACCGATCCGGGGATCGCCCCCGATGTCGCGTCGCTCTCCAGCGCTCGGCGCATAGCTCTCCCGCTCGACCGCCGCCACGAGCCGGTCGACGGCCGGCGACTCGATCCGGAACTGCCCGCGCAGCCTCGACGCGAATCCACGGGGTGACTCCGCCGACGTCACGGGGAAACCGAGGTCGCGGGCGGTGTCGAGGAACTCCGCCCAGGCCCAGCCCGCCGAGGTCCCGTCGCCCAGTGCACGCCGACGCCCGGCCGCACGCCGGAGACCCCGGGCGATCGACGGGGTGGCGAGCAGCACCAGCACGCCGAGCAGGATCGCGAGCGGAACGAGGGCGGCGGTGAACGCCCCGTCGGACCGGGTCGAGGTCGGTCCGCCGAGCGCGTCCGCGGTGGGGGTGGGGGTCGGCGCCGCGGTCGGAGCCGGACGGCTGTCGGGACTCACCGATCCGCTGCCGGGCGTCGCCGTGCTCGCGTCGCTGAACTGCGTCACGACCCCGCGGCTGGCCGTCGGCTCGAACGGCACCCAGCCAACGCCCTCGAAGTACAGCTCCGGCCAGGCGTGCAACTGGTCCGAGGTGACGATGTAGGTGTCGCGGTTCGCCGGGGTGTTGTCGATCGTCGTGCCCGGCAGGTACCCGATGGCGATGCGCGCGGGGATGCCGAGGACGCGCGACATCACGGCCATGGCGGACGAGAAGTGGATGCAATAGCCGGCCTTGCGCTCCAGGAACGTCGCGATGACCTCGGCGCCGCTGCCGTCGAAGCCCTCCTCGACGGGTGCCGACTCCGAGTACTCGAAGGTGCTGCGGAAGTAGCGCTGCAGGGCGATCGCGCGGTCGTAGTCGGTGGAGGCGGTCGCCGTCACGTCCGCAGCGGTGTCACGGATGATCTGCGGCAGGTCGTCGGGCAGCTCGAGATAGGGGGCGGCTGACGCCGGGTCGGCGACCGGCGGGACGTCGCGCATCTGCTGTGCGGTCGGCAGGATCGCGGTACTCGTCGCCGTGTAGGTCTGCCCGCGGGTGGATCCACGCTCCGCCATCGCCGTCAGCCCGGCTGCCTCGAACCGCCAGTCACCGCGGAGCCCGTCGACCTGCTGCGTCGGATACGGCAAGGGCAGCCACGGGCTCGACAGCGAGTCCACCGTGACCGTCGTCTCGAAGGTCTCCACCGGGATCGCCTCGCTGAGTCCGGCCGGCGCGGGGAAGGCGTCGAGCGTGTTGCCGTCGTTGTAGCCCGAGTTGTCCGGTCCCCAGACGGTGCCGGTGAACTCGTTGAGGTCGGTGACCTTGAGGTACGGCGGTTCGTCCGCGGTGGTCGTGTACTCGAGCGCGGTGGTGTTCGCGGGGCGCCGCAGACTCTGGCCGAGTGAGATGAGCGGGTTGATGCCGTTCACGAACGGACCGCTCCCGCGGGCGCCGGCGGTCACGTCCCGGACGGCGAGGTCCGGGAGCACAGCCGGTGTGAGGAGCGCGACGACCACCGCGACGGCACTGACGAGGACGGCCGGACCGAGGCCTCCGAAGCGACCGGCACCGGTCATCGCCGACGGTCCGGCGCCGCGTCCGTCGCCGGCAGCCCGGGCCGAGGCGAGCGCTCGCAGCAACTCGCGGCGCCGGACGTCCTCGCGGAGCAGCCAGAGGAAGGAGAGGGCGACGAACGCGAACACCCACGGATCGAGCGGGAACGACACGGCGACGGTCGGCCCGGCGTACACGGCGAAGACGAGGACGGCCGCGAGCACCGGTGCGTGGCGGCCGAGCACGAGCCAGGCGACCGCCAGCGCGACGAGCCCGCCGCCCGCGGCCATGACGAAGACCACGCCGGCGTCGGTGTCGAGTGGGGCCGAGCCGTCGTGGAAGGTCTGGAACCCGGCGTCGCGCAACCGTTCGAAGGCGCCGAGCGTCGTCGGCGTCGGGACGATGCCGATGATCGCCGTCTCACTGGCGAAGAACAGCGTGATCGTCAGCAGCCATGCGATGCCGGCGCCGAGCCACACGAACACCGCCGGCAGTCTCGTGCGCCGGAGGAGGATCGCCGTGGCGAGGACGATCGCGATGACGAGGTTCGTGACGAACCACCAGTCGAGCGCGTCGAGCACCCGCCCGAACCCGAGGCCACCCGTCGCGAGGAGCAGGAAGGCGGCGAGTCCCAGACGCAGGTCGCCGACGTTCGCGGTGTCGCGCGGGTCGTCGCGGCGTCCGCCGGCGCCTCCCGACCACGACCCGCCGCTGGTTCCACCGCGGGACGGTCGCCGTGGGTTCGACGAGCCGGCACCAGGACGGACGCCCGACGGCACGCCTCCGCGAGACGACACTCGGCCACGGGCGGCGGCCGCCGCGCGGCGTTCCTCAGCGACGGACATACGCACCTCCGGCACCCCGACGACCGCCCCGACCACCACGACCGCCCCGGCCGGAAGACTGCGGCGCCAGCGTGGTGGTCACCGGACCGCTCGTGCCGGACCACAGGGCCTGGAACGATGCGCCGCGCTCGCCGACGTGGCAGCGCCACCCGGCCGACTCCAGGAGCTCGATGGACCGACGCCGCGCGCCGGCCGGGAGCAGTGCGACAGGGAGTGGTGAGAGGTGCGCGACCGCGGTCAGCTCACCGAGATCGCCCTCCTCGACGTCGCCGAGGATCGCGATGACCGGTTGCGAACGGCGCGCGGCGATGACGGGTGAAAGGTCGAGGAACCGATCGGGTCGGACCGATGGACGCAGGAGGGCCAGGTCGAGCAGCGCGGCGTCGAGGTCGTCCTCCTCGAGATGCTGCCCGCCGCGGGCGAGCGCGTCGCCCATGTCGCCGACGGGGCTGGACCGCAGGCCTCCGGCGGCGGATCTCGCACTGATCTCGCGCGACAGCTCCTCGGTGCCGGCACCGAGGAGGTTGACGCGGTAGTCGGCATCGACGAGGTGGGCGGTGATCGAAGCCGCGAGCGACACGGCCTGCTCGAACGCCGGCAGGTACGACGGATCGTCGTCGGGCCAGACCCAGTGGGCCGCGGCGGTGTCGAGGAGGACCGTCGCCTCGGGGTCGTTCTGCTGCTCCTCCTGCCGCACCATCAGCTCACCGTGGTGCGCGCTCGCCCGCCAGTGCAGTCGGCGGATCGCGTCTCCCGGCAGATAGGGGCGCGCGATGATGTCGTCCTCGCCAGCGCCGACGTGCAGCGACGACGGGCGCGTGGAGCCGTCGCGGCTGGCGGTGAGCGCGGGTATCTCGGGCAGGACCACGACCTCCGGTAGGACGACGACCGCATGCGTCCCGCCGACGTCGCGGCGACGGACGACGAGTCCGAACGGGTCGCTCACGGTGAGTCCGAGCGGGCCGACCTCGTGCTCGCCGCGACGCAGCGCCGTCACGGTGTACTCGGCCGTTCGCCGTCGCGATCCGATGCCCGCGACGCCGGTACTCGGCAGGGTGCCCTCGGCGCTGCCGGCGAGTCCGGGCGGCACGCGGTCCTTCCACTCCGTGTGGACGTGGGGGAGCGCGCTCGTCTCGGCGATCGTGACCTCGACGGCGATCCGCCCGCCGACCGCGACGAGGTCGGGCCGGGTGGTGCGGTCGACCCGGAGCGACGGCCGTTCGAGGTAGACCGCGCCGAAGCTGGCGGCGACGAGCGCGACGAGCAGTCCGGCGGCTGCGAGCAGCTCCGGAGAGCCGATCCCGCGCGCGAAGATGAGGCACACGCCGGCCGTGACGAGCACGCCGACCGCGCGTCTCGTCAACGGCACGCGACGCTTCATGGGCTCAGGACCTCCGCTGCCGGTTCACGGCGATCCGGCGGTCGCGGTGCGTGGCCATCGGTTCAGGACCTCAGCTCGGTGCGACCGGAGTGCGGCACGGGTGTCCGCTCCAGCAGCTCGGCGAGCACTTCGGAGACGGCCTGGACGCCCGAGCGGTCGTGGGCGCTCACCGCGCGGCGGGTGGGGATGAGCCGGTGGGCGAGGACCGGCGCCAGCAGCTGGTCGATGTCGTCGGGGAGGACGAACTCGCGGCCGTCGAGCGCTGCGAGCACCTTGGCCGCACGGACGAGTTGCAGGGTGGCACGCGGGCTTGCGCCGAGGCGGAGTTCGGGGTGCACACGGGTCGCCTGCACGAGCGAGACGCAGTACTGCTCGACGATCGGCGACACGAAGACGCCGCGGGCCCAGGCGATGAGGCGCTCGACGTCGCCGCGTGACGCGACCGGACCGATGGTGTCGAGCGGGTTGACCGTGTCGCGCTGGCGGAGCATCGCGAGCTCCGCGGACGCGTCGGGGTATCCCATCGAGATGCGCGCCATGAAGCGGTCTCGCTGGGCCTCCGGCAGAGCGTAGGTGCCCTCCATCTCGAGCGGGTTCTGTGTGGCGACGACCGTGAACGGCGACGGCAGGGCGTGCGTCTCGCCGTCGACCGTCACCTGACGCTCTTCCATCGACTCGAGCAACGCCGACTGGGTTTTCGGCGAGGAGCGGTTGATCTCGTCGGCGATGACGATGTTCGCGAAGACCGCGCCGGGCTTGAACTCGAACTCGCGGTCCACCTGGTTGAAGATCGAGACGCCCGTGACGTCGGACGGGAGCAGGTCGGGCGTGAACTGGATGCGGCGGACGCTGCTGCCGACGGATGCGGCGAGGGCTTTCGCGAGGACCGTCTTACCGACGCCGGGGACGTCCTCGATGAGCAGGTGACCCTCGGCGAGCATCACGATGAGCGCCATCCGCGCGGCGAACGGCTTGCCGTCGAGGACGCGCTCGACGTTGTCGAGGATGCGCTCGGCCAGCACCTGGAACTCCTCGGCGTTCAGCGCCGGCTTCAGTTCGGCGACGGTGTCCCGTGGGGCGCGGCTGGTGTTGCTCTGCTCGGTCATGGTCGGCTCCTGCGGTCGTGGTCGAGCATGCGCTTGAACAGCAGCGCGACGATGGTGGCGAGGCCGATCGTGATGAGGGTCGGGGCGAGTGCTCCGAGGAACTGCATCCAGAGGTAATTGTCGGTCGGGCCGCTGTCGCCGACGAACCCGCGGTAGAGCAGGGTGAACGACTGCCACAGTCCCACGCCGCCGCCGAGGGTGAGGACGACACCGACGATCCAGAGGACTCGCTCCCAGACGACGGCGCGGACGCGGTGGGCGTCGGCGGCGTCGAGGTACTCCTCGTATCGCTCCTGGGCGAGCTGGGTCTGCTGCGCGTCGGGACCTGCCGAGCCAGGCTGATCGGCAACCGTCGTGGTGTCAGCGGTCTGAGCTTCGAACGGGTGGATGCGACGGTCGGCCTGCGACGGCATGCCGCGGGACGGCCGGGCGCGCGGGCCGTCGTCGAACCGGTCGTCGGTCGGCGGGCGGACGGGGCGACCGTCGGTGGGCGGCTGGATGAGCTGCGGGGCGATCTCCTCGAGCGAGGCGAGGTGGCTGCGCCGGCCGGTGTCACCGGTGTTCGGGCGCGTGCGTTCGTCCGTGTGTCCGCGCTGGAACGCGGGGTCGTAGCGTTGGTCCATCGTCGGCCTCCGTCGCGCTGCGTACATCGTCCGGGCCGGAACCCGTTGCCCGATCCTAGGACTGATAACGAACAGGTAACACCCCTGGACGTGTCGCCCACAGGAACTCCATATGTGCGCCAGGTCCCGCGCACACGGTGCCGCTGCGGGTCAGGGAACTCTTCGGAGCCGTGGGGTGTGTCGGTTGTGCGGACCCGAGCACCGAGCACGTACCCGGTCGGTGAGACGTTCTCCGGTCTTTGAAACCCGCTCCGGTCTTTGAAACCCGCTCCGGTCCCTGACACCCTTCCGGTCCCTGAGCTTGTCGAAGGGCGGGGTGTCTCGTGTGCACGTCGACAGGCTCAGTGACCGGTGTTCGTTGCCCGTCCCAGTTCCGGTCCCTGAGCTTGTCGAAGGGTGGGGTGTTCTGCGGAAACGACGACAGGCCCGGGAACGGGGATCCGTTCGCCGAGCCTGTCGAGGTGCAGGGACCTACAGTGCCGCGAGCGCCTCGCGGATCGGGGTCTCGCCGCCGATGACCTCGAACTGCGTGCGGGACGCCGCGCCCGACTCGATGAGCGCGAACAGCACGGCGGCGACGTCGGCGCGCGGGATCGAGCCGCGGCCCGTGGTCGTCGCGGCGGTGATCGTTCCGGTCGGGGCGTCGTCCGTCAGGCCACCGGGGCGCACGATCGTCCAGTCGAGGTCGCGCCCGCGGAGGTCGGCGTCGGCCTCGGACTTCGCCCGCAGGTAGACCTGGAACACCTCGTCCGAGTCGGGGTCGAAGTCGTCGGCACCCATCGACGAGACCATCACGTAGCGCGGGACCTTGGCGAGCTCGGCGGCCTCGGCGAGGAGGATGGCGCCGTCGCGGTCGAGGGTGAGCTTGCGGTCGGCGCCGCTGTTCGGGCCGGCTCCCGCCGCGAACACGACGACGTCGGCTCCGGCGAGTTCGTCGGCCAGTTCTGCCGCGGAGGAGTGCTCGAGGTCGAGGACGATGGCTCGTGAGCCGATGCCCTGGAGTTCGCCCACCTGCTCGGGGTTGCGGATGATGCCGGCGGGGGAGTGTCCTGCTTCGGCGAGCAGTCGCTGCAGGTGCAGGGCGATCTGTCCGTGTCCTCCGGCGATGACGACGTCGGTCATGTGAGTCCTCTCGTTCGATGCGGTCCCGATCGGTGCGCCGTCCGTTCGTGGGGACGGCGGTCGATCGGTGATCTGGGGCCAGTGGTCCCAGATCCGCCAGTCAACGCCTCAACCGGGGCGTACGCAACCCGGTCGCGGCTCGGGTACACTGGGTGACGGCTCCCCGCGTGGCGCCATCCAGGCCAACTCCCCCAGGGCGGAAACGCAGCAAGGGTAACCGGGCTCTGGCGGGTGCGCGGGGAGTCTTTTCGTGCCCGCGGTGCCCGCGGTGCATGCGGTGCCCGCGGTGCCCGTCTCCGGGCCCGGCACGATCAGCCCGTCCGCGTCACAGGAGGACATCCGCCTCGCAGCAGGACATCCGGCGCCGTTTCCTCCTGCTCTCGCGCCGATCTCCTGCTCTCGCGCCGATCTCCTGCTCTCGCGCCGATCTCCTGCTCTCGCGCCGATCTCCTGCGCTCGCGCCGCTCTGCCGTCGACCGCGGAAGCACGCGAAAGCCCCGGAGCCCTGCACATGGCAGGACCCCGGGGCTCGGGAGCGCGTCAGATCAGCTGAGCTGTGCGCGACGCTTCCGGACGACGAGCAGTGCGGCTCCACCGAGCATCAGCAGGGCGCTGAGACCGATGAACGCGGTGCCGTCGACACCTGTCGACGCGAGGGAGTTCCCGGCGTTGGCTGCCGGCGGCGTGGCTGCACCCGGTGCGACAGCGGCCGGGGCCGCAGCGAGGGTGAAGGACACGGGCTCGGACGGAGCCGAGATCTGGTCGACCTCGGTCGGGGCGGGGACGGTGCTCTGGATCGCGACGGTCGTGTACGCGTTCGGTGCGAAGGCGAGCGTGACGCTCCACTGACCGTTCTCGTCGACGAGGATGTCGTCGGCGGGGTCGGCCGGCTCGGCTGCAGCGCGGGCGTTCGCGGAGACCTCGTCGAGGGCGGCGGTCGGCACGGTCAGGAGACCGATGTACGCACCGGGCTCGCCGGTTCCCGTGAACGTGACGCGGTCGCCGACGACCGTCTGGCCCTCGGTCGGGCTGGTGATGCTCGGAGCGCCGAGGACGGTGTTGACCGGGAGCGTGAAGTTCACGGTCTCTTCGCCGCGGCCTGCGCCGCCGGTGACCTGGTTGACGTTGACGGTCTGGGCGACGGCTGCGTCGTCGGCGTAGGTGCCGGTGGTGGTCCACTGGCCGCCCGTGACGACGGCGGCGGTGGTGCCGGGGACGCGGTCTCCGTTGGTGTCGAGCACGTTGACGGTGGAGCCGTCGGTGCCGGTGCCGGTGAACGTGACCGTGCGGGAGCCCAGCTCCTGGCCTTCGGTCGGGCTCGTGACCGCGAAGGTCTGCGCGGGCACGGTGGTCGGGAGTGTGAAGTTCACGGTCTCTTCGCCGCGGCCTGCGCCGCCGGTCAGCTGGTTGACGTTGACCGTCTGAGCGACGGCTGCGTCGTCGGCGTAGGTGCCGGTGGTGGTCCACTGGCCGCCCGTGACGACGGCGGCGGTGGTGCCGGGGACGCGGTCTCCGTTGGTGTCGAGCACGTTGACGGTGGAGCCGTCGGTGCCGGTGCCGGTGAACGTGACCGTGCGGGAGCCCAGCTCCTGGCCTTCGGTCGGGCTCGTGACCGAGAAGACGGGGGCGACAGCCGGGAGGGAGAAGTCGACGGGGACCTGTGGGATGCCACTGCCGCCGAAGAGGCCACCGACCTTGATGTTCTGGGCGACGGTTGCGTCGTCCGCGTACGTCGGGAGCTGGAGGCTGTAGTCGATGGGCTGGCCGAAGCTGCCGCCGACGTTGGTCCGAGCGAGCGGGGTGGTGCCGTCCGCCGCGTAGACGATGACGGTCGAGCCGCCGAACACGGAACCGGTGACGGTGACGGTGCGGGAGTCGACGGTGGAGTTCTGAGCCGGCGCGGTGACCGTGAGGCCGGCTTCGGCAGCGGAGGCCGGTGCTGCGGTGAGCACCGCGCCGCCGAGGGCAAGAGCGATGGCGGCGGGCACGGCCAGTGCCTTCCGCCAGGACAGGTGTCGTGACAAGAGCATTCCTTGGGTTCGGGAGTCGGTTTGGGTCGTCCGGGATGACAGGCGCGTGCGACTGTGCAGGGCGTCCGTGTGCATGGACGGGTGTTATGACCGGACCGGGCGTCCGTCTGATGTCGGTTGCCCTGTGGGAGAAGCTAACAGTTGCCTGAGAGCTTTCGGCCCCCAAGCGGAAATTGGCTGATCGACAAAAATGCCTGGTCAGCGCAACGCTACGCGGGTGTAGCGCGGGGATCGGCGGCCACTTCGGCGGAACGTCGCGGTTGTCGATCGTGTAAGCGTTTCCATTGCCAACCATTCCCGCGGTCGCGTTGGCCGCAACATTCATGACGGCGGATATCCAGGCTTGCCCCGGGCCGGATTCGCTGCTACCGCTCCCCGAGAGGACGACATTGTGCGCTTACCCAGCCCCCGCAGAGCACGCCCCCGTAGGCTGGAAACCGTGGCGCGAAGCATTTACATCATCTCTGCCGAAGGACACTCCGGGAAGTCGACGGTGGCCCTCGGGGTCCTCGACACCCTGAGCCATCAGATCGAGCGGATCGGGGTGTTCCGCCCCATCGCACGGTCCACGACGAAACCCGACTACGTGCTGCAGCTGCTGCTCGAGCACGACGGCGTCGACCTCGCCTACGAGGACTGCATCGGCGTCAGCTACGACGACGTGCACACCGATCCCGAGGCGGCGCTCTCGCGCATCGTCCAGCGGTACAAGCACATCGAGGCGCAGTGCGACGCTGTCGTCATCCTCGGCTCCGACTACACCGACGTCGGCAGCCCGACGGAGCTCGGCTACAACGCGCGCATCGCCACCAACCTCGGTGCGCCCGTGCTGCTCGTGCTCGGCGGCCGTGCCGGTCAGGGTGCCGGAGAGCAGCTCGGGCAGTCTGTCGCCCGCACACCCGACGACATGCGCAACATCGCCGAACTCGCCCTCGGTGAGCTCGCCGACGCGCACGCCCAGTTGCTCGCTGTCGTCGCGAACCGCGCCGATCCCGACAAGCTCCTCGAGATCACCGCTGCGATCAGCGACGCCATCCACCCGAACGGTTCCGCGAACGGTTCCGTCGTCGCCCCGGCCGGCCACGCCGCCGGCGCCGCGATGGTCCCCGTCTGGGCCATCCCCGAAGACACCTTCCTCATCGCGCCGACCATGGACAGCATCCTCGAGGCGGTCGACGGCACCCTCGTGAAGGGCAGTGAGGAGCTGCTCACCCGCGAGGCGCTCGGCGTCGTCGTGGCGGGCATGTCCATGGTGAACGTGCTCCCGCGCATCACCGAGGGATCCGTCATCGTGATCCCGGCAGACCGCACGGAGGTGCTGCTCGCCGCGCTCATGGCCAACGCCTCCGGCACGTTCCCGTCGATCGCGGGCATCGTGCTCAACGGTGGGTTCCCGCTGCCCGAGGTGGTGGAGGAGCTCATCTCCGGTCTCGGCGAGATCCCGCCGATCGTCAGCACCGACCTCGGCACCTACGACACCGCGGTCCGCGTCATGAACACCCGTGGGCGTCTCGCCGCCGACTCGCAGCGCAAGTACGACACCGCGCTCGCACTGTTCGAGCAGAACGTCGACGCACCGCTCCTGCTCGAGCTGCTCAACGTGGCGCGCGCCGACGTCGTCACCCCGCTCATGTTCGAGTACGGACTGCTGGAGCGTGCACGGTCGAACCGCAAGCACATCGTCCTGCCGGAGGGCGACGACGACCGCATCCTCCGCGCGGCCGGCACCCTGCTCGCCCGTGAGGTCGCCGACCTCACCATCCTCGGTGAGGAGATCGAGGTGCGGTCGCGGGCCATCGAGCTCGGCATCGACCTCAGCAAGGCGACCATCGTCAGCCCATTCGACGCGGTGCTGCGCCTCAAGTTCGCCGAGGAGTACGCCAGGTTGCGGGCCCACAAGGGCGTCACGATCGACATGGCGAGCGACGCCGTCACCGACGTGTCCTACTTCGGCACGATGATGGTGCACCTCGGGCTCGCCGACGGCATGGTCTCGGGCGCCGCCCACACGACGGCGCACACGATCCGGCCGTCGTTCGAGATCATCAAGACGAAGCCGGGCGTCTCCGTGGTGTCCAGTGTGTTCCTCATGGCGCTCGCAGACCGCGTGCTCGTCTACGGTGACTGCGCGGTGAATCCCGACCCGACCGACGCCCAGCTCGCCGACATCGCGATCTCCTCGGCCGAGACGGCGGAGCAGTTCGGGATCGAGCAGCGCATCGCGATGCTGTCGTACTCCACCGGTGATTCCGGTGCGGGTGCCGACGTCGAGAAGGTCCGCTCGGCGACCCGGCAGGTGCGTGAGCGTCGGCCCGACCTCCTCGTCGAGGGGCCGATCCAGTACGACGCCGCTGCCGACGCCGCGGTGGCCGCGACGAAGATGCCCGACTCGCAGGTCGCCGGCCGTGCGACGGTGTTCATCTTCCCCGACCTCAACACCGGCAACAACACGTACAAGGCGGTGCAGCGCTCGGCTGGTGCCGTCGCGATCGGCCCGGTGTTGCAGGGGCTCAACAAGCCGATCAACGACCTGTCGCGCGGCGCGCTCGTGCAGGACATCGTCAACACCGTCGCGATCACCGCCATCCAGGCGCAGGAACAGGAATAGGTCCAGACACACATGCCCACCGTCCTCGTGGTGAACTCCGGTTCCTCGTCGTTCAAGTACCAGCTCATCGATGTCGAGACGGAGCGGACGCTCGCCAGCGGACTCGTCGAACGCATCGGCGACGCGACGGGTGCCGCCGAGCACCGGTCGTACCTGCCCGACGCCGCCGGCGCGACGACCCCGCCCATCGAGGAGCGCTGGGTCATCGAGCGTGAGATCCCCGACCACACAGCCGGGTTCCGGGTCATGCTCGACGCGTTCGCCGAGCACGGGCCGTCACTCGACGAGCACGCGCCGATCGCGGTCGGCCACCGGGTGGTGCACGGCGGGAAGCGCTTCTTCGAGCCGACCGTGGTCACGGACCTCGTGAAGATCAACATCGAGGACATCTCCGAGCTGGCGCCGCTGCACAACCCGGCGAACCTGCAGGGCATCAACGCGGCGCAGGTCGCGTTCCCCGACGTCCCGCACGTGGCGGTGTTCGACACGGCGTTCCACCAGACCATCCCGGCTGCGGCGTACACCTACGCGATCGATGCGGAGCTCGCCGCGAAGCACCGCGTGCGTCGGTACGGCTTCCACGGCACCTCGCACAAGTTCGTGTCGGAGGCGGCTGCGGCGTTCCTCGATCGTCCGCTCGGTGAGCTGAAGCAGATCGTCTTCCACCTCGGCAACGGGGCGTCGGCGTGCGCGATCGACGGCGGCCGGTCGGTCGACACGTCCATGGGCATGACACCGCTCGAAGGACTCGTCATGGGCACGCGCTCCGGTGACCTCGACCCCGCGGTGCTGTTCCACCTGCATCGCAAGGCTGGGCTCGGGTTCGACGAGCTCGACACGCTGCTCAACCGCCGCAGTGGTCTGCTGGGGCTGTCGGGTACCGGGGACATGCGCGACGTCACCGAGTCGGCGTCGAAGGGCGACGAAGCGGCGCAGCTCGCGCTCGACGTGACCGTCCACCGCTTGCGGCACTACCTCGGGGCGTACCTCGCGGTCCTCGGCGGTCTCGACGTGGTCGTGTTCACCGCCGGTGTCGGCGAGAACGCGCCGCTGATCCGCGCGGGTGCGGTGCAGGGGCTCGAGGGGCTCGGCATCATCCTCGACGAGGATCGCAACGCCGAGCGTGCGCGTGGCATCCGGGTGATCTCGACGGACGACTCCCCGGTGACCGTCCTCGTCGTCCCCACCAACGAAGAGCTCGAGATCGCGCGCCAGACGGTCGCCGCACTGGCCTAGCCGCGAGTCGCCGACTCTTCGGTCCCTGAGCACCCTCTGCCGGTCCCCGAGCACCTCTGCCGGCCCCTGAGCTTGTCGAAGGGCGGGGTTTCGCGCGCGCACTTCGACAGGCTCAGTGACCGAATCGGCCCCGGGCGCTTCCTCCGGTCCCTGAGCTTGTCGGAGGGCGCACGGCAGACCCTCGCTCGCGTGTCCCCCGTGCAGAGGACAAAAGAATGAGTGGTTCCCCCTATTAACTTTCCCCCTGAGTTCCCTTAGTCTCAGGAAACCGCCAGCGACGTCGCGCCTGTCGGACCCCTAGACGAAAGTACTCACCTCAGTGAATTTGAAGACGTCACGCCGCACTGCGGCTCTCGCCACCGGCATCGCAGTTGTCGCCGGATCCACCCTCCTCATCGCCGGACCCGCGTCTGCAGCTGAGATCCAGGTCACCGATGACCAGGTTGCTGCCAACGAGACGGTGTACACCGGCTGGCACGAAGGCTACGGCCTTCCCGGCTCGACCACCCCTCCCGGCGCTGACGCGGTTGTCACCGACGCCGGCCTCGAGATGACCGGTCCTTCGCAGATCATCAACGGTTACGCGGCTCCGGTCGCGGTCGACGGCGCGGATGTCACCTTCGCGACGATTGCGGCGACGGCTGGAGTCGTGTCGACGAACAACCTGGCCTACTTCCAGATCCCGGTCTACGCCGAGACTGGCGACACCAACACCTTCACCACGCTTCGTCCCGAGAACCCGGGCGCAGCGGGCCTCACCGGCAACTGGGTCGCGAGCAGCGATGACATCGCTGGCATCGCTGCGAACACGCCGACGTCCATCGCCGACCTGAGCGGCGCGCTCGGCAGCTTCGACCTGCTCGCCTTCGGTGTGCTCGTCATCGCCGGTGGCGACGACGTCGTCCAGACGATCTCGTTCAACGGCGACAACTACAACTTCGCTGCTCCGGTCGTCGCTCCGGTCTTCGACCCGCTGGTAGTTGTCGACCCCGACACGATCTACTTCTCCGACGTCCGCCCCGGCGGTGCAGGCTTCGCGGTGACCGTCACGGGCTTCACCCCGGGCGACACCCTGACGATCAGCGTCATCGACCCGAACGGCGAGGTCTTCGGGTCCGCTGACGGTGGCGACACGGTCATCGCCGACGCAGACGGTGGTTTCGCCGCAGCTGACCTCACCTTCGTGGGCGAGGGCATCCAGGTCGGTACGTACACCTTCCGCGTGACTGACAGCGCGGGTGTCTTCGCCGAGGACGCGATCGCCGTCATCGCCGACCCGGTCGCCGCTGGCGCCCCCGTCCCGACGCTGGCTGACACCGGCTCGGACTCGGGTGTCCTCGTCGGTGGCGCTGCCGCGCTGCTGCTCCTCGGCGCTGCCGGCATGCTGTTCGCAGCTGCTCGCCGCAAGGGCGCGCAGGTTACGGCCTAGTCTCACCCTGCGAAGCCCCGTTCTCAACTCCGGTCGAGGGCGGGGCTTCGTGCTGCCGCCGGGGAGCTGACACGTCGACAGGCTCAGCGCCCGTTCCCGTTCCCTGAGCTTGATGAAGGGTTGTCCGTGTTGCATTTCGACAGGCTCAATGACCGAGACCCCCCGTTCCTTGGCGTTGGTGGAGAGCTGTCCGCGGTGCGCTTCGACAAGCTCAGTGACCGATACCGCCCCCGGTCCCTGAGCTTGTCGAAGGGCACACGGGAGACTTCCTGGCTCGAGCGCGGCGGGGAGGAAGGCGGAGCGGCAGCTCCGTTGCTGCACTCCGCCCGGTCGCACGTGCCGGGACCGCTTGGCCCGGGCCATGCGCGCCGGCCATTTGCGCGTTCGGGTAACGAAAATGACCGGAAACAGTGCTTCGGAGCGTCCGGCGGCGTGGATTGGTTTGACGTCGAGATAATCGTCCGGTCGTGCTGAGCGCGTCACGCAGCGCGCAGCCTCGGCTTGCCGCCGCGTCGCGGGATGCGATGCGGGTCGATGTGCGCGGGCGGGATGAACCAGGGCACGTGGTCGCGCACGATGACCTCCCATCCGTCGTTGTGGATGCGATGGTGATGGAAACTGCACAACAGGATGCCGTTGGACAGGTCGGTCGGTCCGCCCCGTGACCACCAGACGAGGTGATGGGCCTCGGTATACGACGGTGGATGGGTACAGCCGGTCCAGGCGCAGCCACCATCGCGCTCAGCGAGGGCGATCTTCTGATTCTTGGTGAACAATCGTGTGCCGACCCCGAGGTCGAGCACCTGCGACGGCCCGCCGAGCACCATCGGGATGATCCGGCCATCGGCTGCCATGCACCGTGCGGTGCCGGCGGAGATCGGTTCGGAGACGCCGTCGATGTAGGCCCGGCCGTCGGACCACTGGCCGTCGTCGGCCAGGTCGGGTTCGTCCATGCGGATGATGAGGGAGACGGGTGCCAGTTCCATGACCGCCGACTCGCAACCTGCGGCGTGACGGAAGACCCCGACGAGGGCTTCCACGCGGTGTTCGTCCATCGTGCGGGTGTCGGGCATCTCTGCCGGCGGGACGTAGGCGTCGTCGAAGGGATCGGCTGAGGGCAGCTCACCGCCGGTTGCTGGCGCCGCGGCCGTTTCGTCAGAGGGATCGACGAACCGGACCTGCCGCAGCTGCTTGCCGACGACGGCATCCATCGTCGCGCGGACCCATCCCGCCGCCTCGGGCGCGAGGAAGGCGCGGAGCTCGGTCATGCCGTCGGGGAGTTCGCGGAGGGTGCAGCGCTGCTGCTTCCGGAGCGCGATCTCGCGCGGCACGGGGCCGTCTTGGTCGAGGCTGGTGCGGACGAGCTTGGCGAGGCTGTTGACCTCGGCGAGCGGTGCACCGTCGCAGTGCTCGATGCCTGCACTGACGGCACGGTGGACGCGTTCGTCGTCGACGCCGGAGCCCACCAGTCGCAGTTCGCGCAGCAGGATGCCCGCGCCCTCGACACTGAGTGCGGACCGGACGAAGCCGGATGGGGTGGTCGCCTCGTCGTGGTCGACCGTGCACGTCGGGTTGTCCCCTGCAGACAGCGGCAGGCAGGGGGCGTCGGCGGCGGGCCGGGGTTCGATGGCTGCGGCGATCTCAGGGCGGTCGCATTCGATGACGTCGCCGGTGAGGGCGCGCTTGGGGGTGATCGCTTGGGCGACCGAGGTGATCGTGGCGGCGCGTCCGCGAGAGATGCGCCACCGTTCCGAGAGCATGACGGCCGGCGTCGCATACCCGTGGCCGCGGGCCAACGGGTCGTGGCCGACGATGCCGCCGCGGGAGCGCTCCGACACCGAACCCATGACCCGTGCGGCCAGGACTTCGACCACATGCTGTACCGCACCCAGCTGGTCGAGGACGCGGACCACGCCTGCGTCGTTCATGCCGGCGAGTTGCTCGATGGCGTCGTCGCCCGGTCGGATCGGGTCGAGCGCGCCCGACCAGGTGCGGAGGAGCTCGGACACCGTCTCGCCCAGCGTGCCCAAGGGGTCGGCGGAGACCGGACCGAGGGGAAGGTGTGGGCTGCTGGACATGGGACCATCCAAACACGAGCCACTGACATTCGAATGCCGACCGATTCCGGCGCTGATCTGGGATATTTAGCCAACGTCTGTTGCGTTCGGATGCCTCGCCGGGCTCTGCGAGCGGCGGGGGAGTTCTCGCGTGGCCCGCGTACACTCGCCATATGCGCCCCCTCGCCGACCGTGAGCGTGACCTCCTGGTCGCCCTGATCGCCCGCGGCACGGAGCCGGGTGCCGACCGGGCCGTCGCCGCCTCCGATCGAGAACGGTGGGCGGGCCAGCTCCCGGGCGTCATGGTGCACGGGACGTGCGGGTGCGGCACGTGTCCCTCGATCGACCTTGTCCCTGAGGGCTACGACCGGCCAACCACGGCGCGTCAGACGGTCCTCGAGGCGAGTACGTCGAACGCTTTCCTCCTCCTCTTCATCGAGGACGACCGGCCGACGTACCTGGAACTCGCCCCGTTCGGCGATGAACCGATCACCGAGTTCCCGCCGGTAGCAGACGTCGAGTTCTGAGGTCGCGGGTCGGCGGGCTCGCACCTCTCGACGGGGGTCGCCACCCTTCGACAAGCTCAGGGACCGGGAGGGGTACTCAGGGACCGGGAGGGCTGTTCGGGGACCGCACGGGTGCCCGGGGTAGGGATGGGTGCTCAAGACCGGGTGGCGCGCTCAGGGACCGGGAGTGGTGCTTAGGGACCGGGAGTAGTGCTTAGGGCCCAAGAGCGCGCTCAGACCGAGCGGGCCCGCTCAGGAACCGGGAGCGGTGCTTCGGCGGCCACGGGGTGCGTAGAACCGAAGCGTTCGCATCCGTCGCGATCCGGTCCGGTCCCTGAGCTTGTCGAAGGGCACCACCGCCCGCTCAGTCCCGCGTGCCGAACAGGCCTTCGCCGTGCTTCGTCAGCACCTCGTACGCGTCGGCGTAGTTGTCCGGCAGCGGGGCACCGGGCTCGTACTTCGCGAGGAGGATCCCGATCAGTCCGAGAGCCGGCGGCGTGAGCGGTCGCTTGCGGTCCTTGTCCTTGTCGGCACGGGCGTTCGCCTCGGGGTTCGGCGGCACGTAGGCGGGCGTGACCGTCGGCCACAGCACCGGTTGCCTCGGTGAGGTGAGGTTCACGGCGTTGAAGATGCTCGTGGCAGTGCGGTCGCGTTCGGTCAGCGGGTCGAGTCCGTGCAGCTCGGCGAGGGTCTTCATGAGTGAGCCGTGATGCATCTCCTCGTTGATGACGCTGCCGGCCTTCGTGTACGCGGAGATGACGATGGTCGGCACCCGCAGTCCGAGGCGGTCGAAGGTGAAGCCCATCTCGCCCGCCTCCGGCTTGCCCGACGGCGGGGTCGCCTCAGGTGGCGCGACGTGGTCGTAGATGCCGCCGTGTTCGTCGAAGGTGACGAGCATGACCGTGTTCATCGCGTTCGAGCCGGTGGTCGACGCCCCGTGTTTGATCGCCGTGTAGACCTCGCCGAGGAGTTGCTCGCCGGCACGCATGTCGGAGTAGGCGGAGTCGAGCTCCGGGTCGAGGTCGTCCCGGCTCGGGTTGTCGGGACGGACGACCGGCGGGTGCATGTCGTTGTGGTCGAACACCATCCGTGGTTCGACGAAGGCGTAGTCGGGCAGGTCACCGTTCGCGGCGTCCTCGTGGAACTGCTCCATGCTGCGGAAGTTGCTCTTCCAGTACTGCTCGATCGACGGTGCGCTCAGCAGACCGGTGAGGGACACGACCTGTTGGGCGTCGTAGTAGACGCGCCAGGTCTTGCCGGCCTCCTCGAGTCGGTTGAACACGGTGGGGACGGCAGGTGCGCTCAGCCACTTGCCGATGCCGTCGCCCTCGATGTTGGTGACGTACCCGTGGGAGGTGCTCGCGTGGAAGAAGGAGCGGTTGCAGAAGGTCTGTGAGGGGACCGCCGCGTACCAGTGGTCGTAGACGCCGAAGTTCTTGGCGAGCGTGGACAGCACCGGCAGCATCTCGGGGGAGAAGCCGCCCATCACGGTGGAGTATTCCTCGGGCGTCGGCTTGCGTCCGCGGGCGAGCGTGGAGTTGACGATGTAGTCCTTGACGAAGCCGTCGTTCTTGGGGGAGGAGGTGTCGGCGGGGAGGTTCCACGGCGGCTGCAGCGGGTTGCGGAGGTCGCCGTTGCTCTCGGGGTCGATGGTGCCGAAGAGCTGCGTGTTGACGTGTGGGTAGAACTCGCCGGGGTCCGGGTCGGGCTGGGCCATGATCTGGTCGGTGGGGCCCGTGTAGACGTGGGCTGGGACGGCTTCGCCGGACTCGCCGGGGTTGCTGTAGTCGCCCTGGGCGAGGCCGTCGAAGGTCTGGCCGGCCGGCTCGCCTCCGGCGGGATACAGCCAGCCGAGCATGTGGTCGAAGGAACGGTTCTCGAACATCACGACGACGACGTGGTCGAACCCCGGTTCGCTGCGTCTGGGGAGCGGCGTGAAACCGTAGTCCTCCTGCGGGTCGGACGCGGTGGCGGCTGCGATGCCGCCGCCGACCGCACCGCCTGCCGCTAACCCGGCGACGCCGAAGCCCGCGGCGCGGAAGAAGTCGCGGCGGGAGGTGGGGCGCTTGGAGCGGGCATCCTGTTCCCCTCCAGGCTCGCTCACCTTTGGCTGCGCGGGGCCATCACTTTTGGTCACTTATGCCTCCCGTGGCCCATCTCACCGATCCGCATAGACCCGCGTCATCCCAGACACCGGAGCACTGACGACAATTCAGTGCCCTAGCGTCTAACGTAATCGAGCTGGAGGGAGCACGCAGGGTGTTATCGCAGGCGATGGGTGGGCTAACCCCTGGGTCTTCAACTCGACTGATCTCTAATCTGACGGAGTGGGCCATTCAGCCGAGTTCGAGAGTGTCGCCAGATCCATCCAAACGCGCAACGTCTCGCTGGATCGAGTGTGCGATGACTGCGGCCATCCAGCCGTGATTTGCCCGACACCGTCGGCGGCGGTACTTCGATTCCTCAGGCTGTCGCCTCGCGCTGCGTCATGTCCAGTTCGAGTTGAAGATGTCAGCGGCCTGGGATCGCTTCCATGCGGTTGCCGAAGCAGCCAACACGGCTCTTGACCGAAATCATGGCTGGGCCTTCGACCGGTTGCCGATGCGCGGCGGCAGGAGTCGAGTTCCCGGCGCGCGTATTTCAAGTTTTCGGCGGAGCCTCCCCAGCGGCACTTCGACCAGTCGGTAAACCAGTTCAGCAACGACCAGAGTCAGGGGGAACGCGAGCGCGTCTGCGACCGGCTCGATGGGAAGGAACGCCCCCGTGATCGAGATCGCAAGTCGGTGGAAGAGGTAGACGGAGAACGACAAGACTCCGATATGGGCGAGCCAACGATTGTTAAGGATTTTTCCTGCCCATGCGTTTGGCTGCGCGATCACGAACCAGAAGATGGGCACCAGACACATAATCTGAATGGTGTCGGCGATCGTCAAGCGGAACTGCGGAATATCGACGACGGCGGTGGCGGCGAAAACGAGCAGCGCTACCGGAACGAGCCGGCTGATGGTGCGGTCTGACAGCCCAAGCGGTGCGCGGTCTCCGACCGCTGGATTGAAGAGCAGCGCCATGGCCGCGCCGAACAGAAGCGCGTCAAAACGAGTATCTGTGGACGTATAAAGGCGGAAGAAATCTGCGCCCTGCGCCGTCAGAATGATCCTCCAGATGGGCGCAAACGCGCACGCCCCCATCAAAATGAGGGCGATCGTCCGCATGCTTAGTTTCCGCCACAGGAGGACTATCAGCAGTGCCGGGAAGATGAGGTAGAAGTGCTCTTCGACGGCGAGGGACCAGAGCATGCTCGTTTCTGGAGGCAGGCCTTCACGGCCCTCGAAAACCAGATAGTAGTTGGTGTAGTTCAGAACCTCGGCCAGAACTCCCCAACCCGTTGTGGTCGCGGGAAGGAGCCCGATCGCCCCGACGAGGACTCCGGCTCCGATGGCGAGATACGCGGGCGGGAGAATGCGGAGTGCTCTTCGCAGGTAGAACTTCGGGAGGGAGATTCTGGAAGTCTTCTCGTGTTCGCGCCGCAGCAGTGTAGTGATCAGGTAGCCGCTCAGGAAGAAGAAGATCGTAACGCCCACATGCCCTGGCCACAGCCCGGGCATCGTCGCCGTGTGACCCACGAACACGATGAGTACGGCGATGGCACGGATTCCGTCCAGAGACGGGATCGTAAATGCGCCGTGCGTCTTGCTACCTGCAGTTGCTGGCATGCTCTTCTCCCACTGGTGGTAGTGACGGACAGACGGATCGCGGAGGGATCCAGGATGCGCGGGTCAGCCCGAGGGCCACTTGTCGAGGTTCGTGGGCGGGTCTTCAAACCGTGCGCGGATACAGCACCTTGGGAGAGGCCGCCTCGAGGGCTTACGCGTGCAGCTAACCATGGAGGATGGACGCCCAGATCTCGACGAAGACTGGGACTAGAAGCGCGGAGTATTGGGGCGTCGTGTGAACTTTGTCGCGCTTCACTGCGACCCCGTCCACGAAGCTCGGACAGAGTCCGTCATCGGAACAGAACCACGACTTTGTGTCGATATAGTCTGCGCCAGTCGTTTGAGCCACCGACCGGTAGATCGAATTCACATCGTCGTACGTCGACGTGATCTCAGCAACGCAGTCTCTAGGAGAGCTGAAGTTGGTTGCACAGTCCGTTAGCGCCTTACCGAGAGGCGGCGAACTGACTATAACGACCTGCGCGCCCGAGGCCTGCAATTGAGCTACGAGAGATTCGGTGCCCTGACGCCACTCGAGTTCGGCGGCGGAGCCAGTGGCCCCAGAGGCCAGGCTATTGATGTATCCGTACATCGCTGTGATGAATACAACATCAGGGCTTTGCGCTGTGATCTCAGTCAGCGCCGCAGCCCGGTGCTGCTCACAGGCGCTGGCGTCATTCGCGTCGTCAAAGGTGGTCGAGACGTCGAAGGGTACGCACGCCGCCATCGTCAGACCGCGAACGTTGTAGTCTCCTCCAAGCCCCTCGCGAACCAAGGGCAGCAAGGTGATTCCTGTCGAGTCTCCGAGAACGACCGCTTCCTTCGTAGCTCCGTCATTCGGGAAAGCGCAGGAGGTTGGGTCCGCTACGACCGTCCGGCTGCAACCTGCACTGTCCTCGATTGGGGCGCCATCCGTGAGAATTGTTGCGATAGAAGGTGTCAGCTCTGGCCATTCTGAGGCAGCCAACGCTGCGTCGATTCGGGCACCAAGATCCGCCTGAGCGGGCATCGCTTCAGCGGCGGCTGTGGAAGTGGCGACCGGCTCGCCGAAACTAATGACTCGTGGCTCGGCAGAGGTGGCCGGTTGCGCTGGCCAGATCAAGATGGTCACGGAGATGAGCGCATAGGTCGCTATAGCGCCGAACAGCCCGTAGGTCCAGCGCTGGCGGGTTTCATCCCGCGCCGCGCGGCGTTCTGCCTTCAACTGGCGCTTGCGAGCTGCAGGCTCAAGCCAGCCGGACGTCCGAAGAGGGTTCTCAACGAAGTGGTAGGAGGTAACGGCAAGTGCGACAGTCAGGATAAGGACGATTACGGAGTACTTGATTGGATCGTCGAAGAGTGGGGCAAGGAGCACGATCAATGGAAAATGCCACAGGTACAAGGAGTAAGAGATATCACCAACGTAGCGCGTGACACGGTTCGTGAGCGGCCAAAGGAATGCTGCCCTACCACCGGTTCCAGCGGCGATGACTAGCGCTGTGCCGAGGACGGGAACCAGCGCGCCCGGCGCCGGGATCGGCGATTCGCTGTTGAGTAACGCAACACCCGCGATCATTGTGAGGATGCCGAGCCATGCGAGATATGGACGCATGACCGACGGAATTCGTACCAGTAGCGGCGCACAGACGGCGATCAGGGCGCCGACTCCGAGTTCCCAAGCGCGCGTGGCGGTCGAGAAGTAGGCCCATGCGCCATTCGTTGCGGTTTCGAACAGTGCCCACCCGAGAGAAGCCAAGACGAGAAGGCTCAAGGTCACACCTATGACGACCCGTCGAGATCTGGTGCCGATCGCGGCAGTTACGAGAGCGAGCGCCGTCAGGATGACCGGCCAGACGAAGTAGAACTGCTCCTCGACGCCGAGGGACCAGTAATGCTGCAATGGAGAGGTGCCTTCGGCGGCCCAATAGTCGGTGCCGGTTGACGCGAAGCGCCAGTTCGCGACGAAGAACAGAGAGGCGATGCCGTCCGTCAGTACGCCCTGCGCCTTCGAAACGTTGTAGATCAAGAACGAAGCAAGGACGGTTACAGTCAGGACTAGCGTCGAAGCGGGCAGAATGCGCTTGGCGCGTTTCCGATAGAACCCTCGGAAATCTATGCGCCCGTGTTTGTCGATCTGACGCAACAGCAGCGAACTGATGATGAATCCGGAGATGACGAAGAACACGTCGACACCGAGGAAACCTCCTGAGGGCCACGCAAACAAGTGGTCCAAGATAACCACCACAACCGCAAAGGCGCGCAGTCCTTGGATATCCGGGCGAAACGAGGACAAGGGCGGAGTCGCAGCCGCAGCTCGAGACCGAGCGTTGCGTCGAAGACTCATGGATGCGGTCATGCTGCTCGTTTCAGTGGAAAATCGGGACAACAGATTCGAAGGAACGCGCTCGTCACTCGCAAGCCTCGACAATGCGGCGATCGTGTCCTCGCGCAACGACGAGTAGTACCGACACCATAATCGCGTAGGCAACGGTGGTCACGATGGCGAACGCGATGCAGGTCGCGATGAGCCCGGCGCCGGATGCGATCATCGCGCCGCAGACGACGACGACGAGCAGGAGGCGCATGAGTTGCAGGCTGAACAGCAGTCCTTCTCGCGCAAGCATCGGGAGCAGCGGGGTGATCGGCGCGACGATCAGTTGCAACGACATCGGAACAGCGAGAATCGCCGTCACTGTGCCAGCGGTCTCCCACCCTGGACCGAACACCGGCACGGCGAGGAGCGGGGCCAGAACGATGAGAGCCACGGCCATCAGCACGGCAACTCCTCCAAGTCTCACTACCTGTTTGCGGAGGATCAAGGCGACAGTCGGCTTGTTTGCGCGAATGGCTGCAGCAGCCCCGCCTTGAACGATCTGGGAGAGCGCCTGTCCGATGAGTGCGATGGGAGCGCCGGCTACACGCTGTGCGACACCCACGTAACCGCTGGCGGCCGTGCCGAACGTGGAGCCCGAGACAATGGTGATGGCCTGCATCGAAGCCGTCCACACGACTCCTGATCCCACGGCCAGGGCAATACGACGAGGCGTGAGCGCTGGAGCCGACGTTCCTGTTTGACTTGCTGCGACACCACCGCTGCGGGGTCGAGTCGCGAGAATGGAAATGGCACGACCAATGAGGATCGCAACCGCGAGCGCCAGGACAGAGTGCAGGAAGACCGCGGCTACAAGCTGCAGCCCTGCGGCCAAGAGGCCCGAGACGGCGTTCCGAAGCGCGAGCCGTCCGTGCTCGCCAGTGCGTATGAGACGTGCATTGTCGAGATTCATCCAGGCATAGGCGGCGATGATGAAGCCGACCATCGTCGCCGTCTCAGCAGCTGTTGCGTTTCCGGTGCTCAGGAGCAGGAGCCCGACGATCGCAGCCACGAGCGCGACAGCGCTGGTCGATAGATAGCCAATTCGGATGTAACGGCGCAGGACATGCTGGTCGGGCACGAGCGGGATGTAGAACTCGAGACGTAGCGACGCAAGGGGCTGCAGGATGAGCGCGACAGCAGTGGCGATCTGATAGACACCCATTTCGGCAGGCGTGAAGATCCTGGTGAGAATCGGAATCGCGACGACGAGGCTCAACTGCCCGATGAGCTGGCCCACAATCATCGTGGTTGCTGATCGGCGACCCGCGCCGCCTCGCTCAGCCATTTGGTGCACCTTGTCTAAAGGTCATCGGGAGACCGTTCACAGCGATGCGTCAGCGAGCAATTGATGCTCGATCGTCTCGAGCTCGCGGCTCGCTGCGGAGAAGGCGGTGTCCAACTCGTCGTGCCGAGTCAGCTGTGCTGAGAGGAAATCGGCCATTTCGGGAATCGTGCTGATGGAACTGTTGAGTGTCATCTGCTCGTATCCGACCGCGCGGAAGTTTGCCGCGACCTTGGGGACGGGGTTCGGAATGAGCTGTGCCGGCACGACCCCGCTCGTTGCCGCGACGACCAGGACATGGAGTCGGTCGGAGATCACGATCCGCGAGCGGTCGTAAACTTCACGCACGAAGGCTTCGTGGGCAAGATCGTGTTTGCCCGACCAGTCGTCGTGAGACGCGTTCAATCGTGCTGCCACGTCACGAGATCGCGCCACGTCGCCATAGACCTGCGAGACGACTTCGATGCTGAAGCCGTTGTCGGCAGCGAAGTCGCGGACTGCCTGGAACCACGGGTCCTCGGGCATGGGACGATCCCAGCGGAGACTCACCGCCAAGACCGTGCGCGTTGCGGCGACTGATCCGACCCGTGTAGACATGCTGAAACCGATGTCTGGGGACGGCCTTCCAGTCCGCAGCCGTGCGGCGTCCTCACGCGTGCGCCAGAGGCAAACCTGCGACGCGCGACTCGCGAGGCGATGCAGAGCGAGGTTGACCCGTGTCGGACGGGCGACGGCGCGCGGTGGCCGTACAACATACCCACGCTTCGCGCGGACGAGGAGAGTCAATGCGAGATAGACCACTTCGCGACGGAAATTGCCGCGATCGAGAGGAACTTCGCCCGGGTCGAACACGAACACGGGACGCCTCGACCGGATGAGGTCGCTGATCCAGTGGCGAACATTCGCCTTTGTCCGTACGACATGGTCGTCAACCATGAGACCAACTGAGGGGAACCACTCTTCGGGTGCACCACCAACGTACGCACGGATCTCGCCCATTTTTCGCGCCCAGGCGAGAGACTGGCGTCGGATGACGGCGTCGCCGATGTTGGTGAAGTCGCCGGTGAGGGAGACGAAGACTTTTCGTGGGGGAGTCAAGCGGATTCCAATCATCGGCCGCAGAGCGGCGCGGTGGTGTGAAGTGCGGAAGATGGGCGGTGCGCGGAGTGCATGGTGGATATCAGGCGGGACGCTGAGGTGATGACTTCTGCGGGATGCGAGCTCGAGACGATTGCCGACCGTGTCCGTCACCGCTCAAGCCAACCGCGGTTGCGATGAGTATGGCGAGCAACAAGTACACGACGAGCCCTTGCGGGAAGAGGAAGATCCTCCACATTTCGGCGAGTGAGTAGGCGACAACTGCGCCGGCTACCACAACGATCGACCTGAAGTGACTGATGTAGCCGAAGAGCCACCCCGCAACGAACATCGTCATCAGGATGTAGCCGAGACCCCACCACCCGTACGTGGCGAATACATTCGCGAAGGCGGAGTTCGTCGTGAGGCTCGACGCTACTTGGACTACTTGCGAGATGGATCGGGCGGCTGCCTGACCGGTTCCTTCGCCTTCTGGACGCAGGAAGGTTGGAACGATGAGCAGTGCAGACGAGATCGGGTCGCTGGACGTCGAATATCCTCGATTCATGATCCCGTTTGCCACACCAAGTGAGACCTGGAAGGGCGCTCCGAGATAGGCGGCAATCTGATAGAAGTTCATCGACACAGGGTCACTGACGCCTGATGCAAGGTAGTACTGAGCGTTGCGGAAGTAGTTGAAGACCGTTAGTGCCGCGAAGACCAGCGCCGCGCTCGTAACCACCGGCACTGCTCTGAAGCGAATCTCCCCGCGGAGACGGAACACCAAGAAGATCAGGACGACGACGGCCATGATCATCGACAGGCGACTTGAGAAAAGTGCGCTCGCGACCAGGAGCAGGATGTTCCATACAGCGAGCGATAGCCGCCCGCCGCTGTACTTCCAGACGTACATTGCGACCGGCGCAGAAATTGCGGCCGTGTATCGCAAGGTCGCAATACCAGCAACACCGCCGATCGTTTCTTTCAGGTCGTTTCCTTGGGTCGCCGTCAGGACTTCGATGATCGACGTCTGCTGTTGGGCGAGGTACATGGAGTACAGCACACCAATTGAAGCGAACACGGTGAGTACGACCGAGAACCGGCGCTGGAACCTACCCGAAGTCGTCCGGGTGACGAGCGACTCGCTCGGACCGAGCACTCGACCAACGCGCGAGCCAACCCACACCAGCCCAGCGCACGCCGCGTAGAACGTGATCAAGAGAAGCCATGCGCCGACATTCGCATCGGCGCGAACATCGAAACCACGGAGTCGGTATGAGCTCCCGGGGACGAGCCAGACGAAGCAGCTGGCTACGACCGGCGCCAGCAGATAGAACACCGGACTGGTGAGCATCCGACGGATCATGCCGGCCTCCCCCCGTGGCGTTTGCAGCGGACTTGGTTCATACCGTACCGGAGGGGGCTCGTGCTGATTCCGAATCAGCATCGGCATCCTGGACAGAGGCTTGGTCGAACTCATACGCGTGCCTCGCAGACGAATGCGAGCAATGCGGACGCCTTGGAGGCCCAGTCCTGTGCGGAAGCTGCAGCTTGACCCGGCACATTCGGGTTCGCGACTGTTTGTGCAGCGGCGAACGCGCGCGCAGCGTCGCGGGTCGTCGTGTATGTGAAGACTCCGGATGCTGGCGCGGCCTGAAGAACAGGAGTTGCGCGGGTGACGACGGCTAGCCCGGAGGCCAGGTATTCGTATAACTTCATCGGACTCCGCCCTTGATTGACCGGAGCATCAGACAAGGGCAGCAGCCCAATCCGTGCACGTCCAAGGACTGCGGGTAGATCGTCGTACGAAACCACGCCACGAAGGGTGACATTACCTGGCAGCGGGGCCGTCGGTGCTGGACCGGGGCCATAGATATCGAACGTCCAGTCGGATGCCGAGTCAGCCATCGCGCGAACAGCGCCCCAATCGAATCGATCATCGAGAGCGCCGACGTAGATTGCACGCTGCGGTCGAGCGTCGGTGGATGATGCTTCCGCGAAACGAGCCAACTCGACGCCGTTCGGCAAAGCCATAGACGGCGTTCCCGGCGAGAGCGGCAACCTCGCAAGTACCTCGCTGGAAGTCGCCACGGCGGCATCGGCTTCGGAGAGGATGGAGCGCTGGAAACGCGCTTTCGTTCCCGTCTCGTAGAGATCGGTCGGACGATAGACGAGCGTCGTGGCCACTCGCCTGAGCTGCAGCGACCAGAGCGTCGGTTGATCGATGAGCACAACGTCGACCTTCGGCTCGCCGAAGACATGCGAGACGATCCGCTCATACGGCAAGCGCGACGAACCCGCAGGAAAGATCGTCCGTGGCACGAGGTGCGTGACACCGTCCGCGTCGGTGATCGCACCTTGACGGGATGCGTGATCCCGGGTCGCCTCGCCCCGCCCGAGCAAGCGGTGGGCCAAGGACACCGGAGTGGATAGATGCAGCACACGGTGTCCGAGCTTCGAGAGCTCGCGGGCGAGATGATGACTTCCGACGCGGAACGTGCCGAATGCGTCGGTGTGGCTCACAAACATGATTGTGAGCGGAGGCTGTCCGCTCATCAACGCTCTCGCAATGTCGTAGAGACGAGATCAGCGGTCTTGTCCCAGCTGTACTCGGCGGCGAATTCGCTCGCCTGAGGTCGATCCGCAAGCGTTGCTGAAAGCGCGTGTGCCCACTCGAGGTCGTCATGCGCATCGGCGATCGAGACACCCTGGCCACGGGAAATCTCTGCTATTGACTCGCAGCCTTCCCAGAAGATCACTGGCGTGCCGCAGGCGATGCTCTCAGCAGCCGGTAGCCCGAAACCTTCGACGAGTGAGGGGAACACCGTGGCCACGGCCCCCCGGTACAGTGCCGCCAGAGCATCATCGGTGAGACCGCTTCGGACATCCACCCTTTCAGCGACACCGAACTCGGCCGCTCGACGGATCGCGCCGTCGCGGTCGTTCATTACGACGACCAGACGACAGTCATCGGTCTGGGCAAGTGCTTTGAGCACGACGTCGAGGTTCTTGTGGGCTCTGAGATTTCCTACATACAAGAAATAGGGATCAGCAGCCTCGGACGGGCCGTCAATCCGGAATGCTGCCGACAAGCCGTTGCCCGCATTGACGACACGTACTCGATCGTCATTTACCCACTCCTCGATTACCCGCTTCGATGTCTCCGAAACGGTGAGCACGAGTCGATTTCTGCGCACGAGCGGCCGCAGCACCGTGGCGTAGTGGGCCGCATAGACGGAACGTCGCGGCGTGGTGGGGTGCAAATGGATGAGGTCGTGAATCGTAACTACCTGGGGTATGCGAGCGATGAACCCGTTGTATCCGGGGCTGTAGATGCTCGCTCCCCGTGGTGCGCGTCGAACCCGCAGGAAGTCCTGTGGCTGTGATGGGCGCCCGCCCACCTCGAGCGCCGACCATTCGACGCTCAACCGTGGGAGTACCTCGGACGCATAGCGACCGATGCCATGGACGCCGCTCCACCTGGTGTCGGCAAGGATCATGAGGCGAGGGTCCGATCGGTTCCGTCAGTGCGGGCGGGTCGGCCGACCCAGCCGGTGAGCTTGGTGGCGAAGGCGGCGGAGCCGAACAGCGCGTTGACGCGCTCTTGAGCCGGTGCCATGTCGACGAGGAGGGCGCGCTCGACCGCCTCGCGCAGCGTCGCGTCGTCGAGCGCATCGACGACGACGCCGCCGTCGATGGCGAGCACGCTCTCGGACGCGCCACCTTCGGAGAGCACGAGCGCGGGCGTACCGAGTGCCATCGCCTCGACGGGCATGATGCCGAAGTCCTCCACGGCTGCGAACACGAGGAGCGACGCCGCCTGGTAGAGCGCGAAGAGCAGTTCGTCGCTCGGTCTCGTCATGATGATGACCGGCACCATCGCGGCATCCGCGAGGGCTTGTAGCTCGGCGTGCTGCGGACCAGCGCCCGCGAGCACGACCGGCAGGCCGGCGAGTTCGCCGGCGCGGATGGCGACGTCGAGCCGTTTGTAGTCGACGAAACGGGAGGCACCGAGGACGTACTCGGACGGCAGGGTCGAGAACAGGTACGCGTCTTCGGCGCTCAGGCGGTCCGCCCAGGACGGCACGCTCTGGAGGTACTCGACACGGACCGGCGGGTGGATGACCTCCGCCTCGACGCCCCACGAGCGCTCCATCCGCTGGCGGATGTAGTCGCTGTTGGCGGCGAACGTCGCGCCGTCCTGCGCGCGCTTGCGGTCGACTCGACGGAGTGCGGGGGCGAGTGCGCGGGCTGCGAGGTTGCCGCCGCGGACGTCCAGCTCGGGGGCCCAGAGGTATCGGGCAGGCGTGTGGACGTAGACGAACCGCTGCGGGCCGTCCACTTCCTGCCGTCCGCCGGCGTGATGCGCGAAGGCGTGCGAGCTGATGAGGACGAAGTCGGCGGCGGAGACGTCGGTCCGGGCCCAGGTGGTCGGCATGAACGGCAGGGCGGCCGCCTTGCTCCGACGAAGTGGTGTCCGCGCGATCCAGGACTCAGTCACGGTGTGGCCGGGAAAGCGGTCTGGCGCGTTGCTCCACAGGCAGTGGATGTCGGCGTCGGGATAGGCGGCGGCCATCGCATCGACGACGTTCTCGGAGCCACCGTGACGTTCGATCCACTCGTGGATGATGAGCCCCGCCATCAGTGGGCCTCCGAACCCGGCGCGACGACGGCACGGATCGTCCGCCACAGGATGACGACGTCGCCCATGAGTGACCAGTTCTCGACGTAGTACAGATCCAGGCGGATGGCGTCCTCCCAGCTGAGCGCCGAGCGGCCGCTGACCTGCCAGAGGCCCGTCATGCCGGGCTGCACGATGAGGCGGCGCTTCGCCGCGGAGTCGTAGAGCGCGACCTCGCCCTCACGCTGCGGGCGCGGACCGACCAGACTCATGTCGCCGCGGAAGACGTTGATGAGCTGTGGGAACTCGTCGAGCGAGAACTTCCTCAGGGTGGCGCCGACACGAGTCAGGCGTGGATCGTTCTGCACCTTGAACAGCGGGCGATCGCTCGTGCCCTGTTGGGCGAGCAACGCGGCGAGCTCCGCGTCGGCGTTCACGCGCATGGAGCGGAACTTCAGCATGTTGAACGGTTCGCCGTTCAGCCCCACCCGCTCCTGCCGGTAGAGGACCGGACCGGGGCTGGTGAACTTCACCAGGAGGGCGACGATGAGCAGGATCGGCGACGCGACGAGCAGGATCGCACCGGAACCGAGGATGTCGAAGAACCGCTTCGAGAACCGCTTCCGGCCCTCGTAGCGCGGCGTCTCCACGTGGATGAGCGGCAGACCGGCCACCGGCCGCGTGTGGATGCGCGGGCCACCGATGTCGGTGAGGCTCGGCGCAACGATGAGGTGCTGACGACCGGGCTCGAGGCTCCAGCTGAGCTGCCGGACGCGTACCGGCGTGAGTTCGTCGGAACTCGTGATGATCACCGTGTCCGCACCTGTCGCCTCGAGCGCCTGCAGCACGGTGTCGACGGTTCCGGATACCGGGATCGTGGTCGATCCGAGTGTGCCACCGACCTTGCCCGTCGGAACACAAGCGCCGACGACGCGGTACCCGGAATCCGTCGATCGCCCCAGCTCGGCGGCGATGTGCTCCGCGGAGTCGGCGGACCCGACGAGCAGGACGAGCGAGGAGTACTTGCCCCGGGCGCGCTGCACCGAGAGCCATTGCCGCCACATCCAGCGGGACAGGAGGAGTACAAGGATGCCGAGCGGGAACGCGAGGAGGAAGTAGCCGCGAGCGAGGTCGAGTTTGAAGAGGAACGCGACGATGGCCACGAGGCCGAAGAGGCGGATGCTCGCATCGGCGATGAGCTTGTACTCGGCGTTGCCGTTGCCGACGATTCGAGCCTCTCGGGTCCCGAACACGCGGAGGGTCAGCATCCACGCACCGATCAGGACGACCGAGATGATCGTGTAGTTCACCGCGACGGACATCCGATTGGAGAATCCCACGTTCGTCGTCTGTTGATCGAAGTCGAACCAGACCAGTTGTGTCCCGAAGACCACCCAGATCAGGACGAGAGCATCCGTCAGTGCGAGACGGTTCGCGTACACGCGTCGCCAGTCGCGCACGACGACACCAGGTGGGGCGGGGGCAGTGCTCGCGGGCGTCGTTGGCAGCGGCACGGAAGGCTGCGACAACATGCGGTCTCCGTGGTGGAACACGTAATTACTACTGATGACGAGAAGTGAAGGAGGCGTTTCGATACGGGACTGTATCGGTCTTGTTGACACTAGCGGTGGAGATGCCCGACATCTGTCCCCTTTTTGGCGGTTGTGACCCATTTGGGCCGCAAACGCGACAACTGTAGGGAAAACCCTACTGCGCACCAGGCGCCGGTGGGGCGCCTCAGGAAGGGACGGCTCCCCACGAGGCGCCGCCGTCGGGCGAGCTGAAGAGCAGATCGCCCACCCAGAGCCAACTGACCCCTTCGGCTGAGGTGAGCGCGGCCGGCGCGGTGACATCGGCCCCTGCGACGCACCCGACACTCTCCGGCGCGGACGTAGCGGTCAACGTCGTACCGGGCACGCGGAGGACTCCGAGGCCTGTGCAACCAGTGACTCCACGAGCGGCGAACAGGATCTGTTCCGGTTGGAGCTCCACGGCATGAATACCGGCGAATGGGATAGACGTCCAGGAGCCGTTCGTCGCATCCCACTCGGCGAGGGCGGCCGAGCAAGCCGTCACCGTGCGAGTCGCGTCTGCCGCGAGCGCCTCGATGATCGGGCAAGGCGCCACCACCGGCTGCCCTGCCATGACGACCGTGGTCGAGCCGTCGGGCGCGACCGGTGTCTGGTAGGCGATGGTCGAGAGCAGCTCGGGTGTGGAGGTCCACGTGTCGCCGGCGTCGGTCGACGAGTACCCGCCGAGCGCACAGTCCGCGCCGGCTGAACCGACGAGCTGCACTTCGTCCTCGCTGGTCGCCGTAAGTGCGGAGACGACGCGGAGGTCGAACGCCTGGGCTGTCGGGATCACTGCCCACGTGGCGCCAGCGTCCTCGCTGCGCTCGACGACGGCGGGAGCTTCGCAGGTTCCTTGCGTCGCGCGCCAGATGACGGTGGCACTCCCCGCAGCGATGAACCGGTCGCTCGGCTCGGCGGCAGCAGGCTCCTCGGTCGGTTCCGGTGAGGCGGAGGCAGACGGCGTACCACCGAAGGTGGGAATCGGGCGCTGGGTCGCATCGTCCGAACTGCGGCCGTTGGCCGTGAGCGCGAGCCCGACGAGGATGACGTCGGCGACGAGGAAGAGCGCCAATCCGATGAGCGCCAATGTCCGGCGTCGGGAGCCGAGGCGATCCCAGAAGGTCTCCTTGCGATCGCCCGCGCGATACGTCGACCTGCTCTGCTTCGGCGTCACGCTCGGTCGCCCGCCTGGGCGAGTCGATCCGCGATGACGGAGACGTGATCATGGATCTGGTCGCCGACCCGAGCGTAGGTGGTCGCGCTCCGGCGGTAGGGGTCTTCGATGTCGTCATCCTCCGGGTCCTCCGGCGGCGGAACGGAGCCACGCTGCGCGGCGACTTCATCGACGAGCATCCACGGGTCGGAGACGGCGGGGGCCTCCGCGACGAGCCTCGCGAACTGCGGCACGGTGAACGTGACGCGGGAGGCTCGGGGGAGAAGCCGTGCCACGACGCTGCGGTGTTCGCGGGTCGCCGTCAGGATCAAGTCGGCATCGGCTACGAGGTCGCGGTCGAGCGGTGTGGGGACGTGGCCTTCCGGTGAGCCACCGAAGCGGCGGGACTGTTCGACGACCTCCTGAGGCATCTCGAGGCCCTGGCCGACGCCCGTCCCCGCGCTGGACACGGTGATCGGCCGGCCACCCGCGGTGACGCCGGCTGCGGCGAGCCGCGCGGTGAGGATCTGCGCACCGAGCGCCGAGCGGCAGATGTTCCCCGTGCAGACGAAGAGGACCGAGAACGGCCGCTCGTGGGTTCCAGAGGAACCGGTCACTTCTTCACGTCCTCGGCGTAGCCGTAGCCGGCCCCGTAGCCGTACCGGGCGTATCCGTAGGCGTCAGGGCCCTTGGTCGGCACCATGGTCATGACGAGGCCGGCGACCGAGGCGTTCACGTGCGTCAGTGACTCCAGCGCACCCTTCAGCTGGTTCTTGTGGGTCCGACCGGCTGCGACGACGACGAGCGCACCGCCGGTGTGACGGGCGAGGAGCGCACCGTCCGTGACCGGCAGGAGCGGCGGTGCGTCGATGAGGACGTAGTCGAACTGCTGCTCCAAGCCGCGGATCAGCTTCTGCATCGTCACCGATCCGAGGAGCTCGCTGGGGTTCGGCGGAACGGCACCGGCCGGCAGGATCGACAGCAGCCCGCGGCCCCAGGGCTGCATGGTGTCGTCGAGGGTCGCACGCCTGATGAGGACATCGCTGAGCCCGACCGCGCCTTCGATGTCGAAGTAGTTCGCGAGCTTCGGGCGCCGCAGGTCGGCGTCGATGAGGACGACCTTGTGACCGGCGTCCGACAGCGCGATCGCCAGGTTCGCCGCCGTCGTGCTCTTGCCCTCGCTCTGGATCGAGGACGTGATGACGTAGCTGCGTGGCTGATCCGTCACGTCGAGGAACTGCAGGTTCGTGCGCAGGCTGCGGAAGGACTCGGCCCGCGGGCTCTTCGGGTCGGCCTGCACGATGAGCGGCCGCTGCCGTGCCTTCGGGTCGAAGGCGATGCCGCCCATGAGCGGGATGTCCGTGACGCCTTCGACGTCGCGCTCGTTCCGGATACGGGTGTCGAGGGTCTCCTTCAGCACGGCGAACCCGACCCCGAGCGCGAGACCGACGAGGAGTCCGAGGGCGATGTTGAGGGGGACGTTCGGGCTCACCGGGGTGAACGGGACGTCAGCCTCCTGCACGCGGGTGAGCTTCACCGGGCTCGATGCCCCGTTTTCAGGGGTCTCGATCTTCGCGACCACACCGGTGAGGCTCTCGGCGGTCGTGTTCGCGATCTCCGCTGCGAGCACCGGGTCCGGGCTCACCGCCGTGATCTCGATCAGTGTCGTGTCGAGCGGCGCGGACGCCGAGACCTGCTGTGACAGCTGCCCCGCGGTGATGTTGAGTTCGAGCGTCGCGATGACCGGCAGGAGGACGATCGGCGTCTGAACGAGGTCCGCGTAGGTCTTCACCCGTTGCTGGGTGAACGCGTTCCCCTGGGCCAGTTCCTGCACGTTGTCGCTCGACTGCGTCGAGACGAAGACCTTGGCCGACGAGCTGTACTCGGGCGTCTTGACGAGCGAGTAGGTCGCCGCCAGCGCCACCCCGAGCAGGGAGAGCGCAACGATCAGCACCCAGTACTTGCGAAGGACACGGAGATAGTCACGAAGCTCCACGCGGTGGCATCCGATCAGTCAGAGGGGAGAGCATGGCGCCTCGGATCGAGGCGGCCCCGAAGAGGGGGTTGTGAGCCATGGTGCCACAAACCGTCAGCTGTTCCCGAGCGTCGTGATCCAGCGGGTCGACGCGTGGCGTAGCTTTGCGACCGTGACGGACGACCCAGGAACCCCTTCGAGCGCGGACTCGCGACGCGCCAGGACGCGGCTGACCATCGCGCTCATCGGGCTCGCGGCCGCGGCCCTCTTGGCCGTGACCATGCGGGCAGGGGTGCAGATCGCGCAGCCGTTCGACGCCCTCGGTGGTTACGTGCTCGTATGGGTCCCCCTCCTCGGTGCGGTGCTGCTCGCCCGATTCGCCGTTCCGGCTCCTCGTGGAACTGCACCGGTGCTCGGCCTCGCCTTTCGACCGATCGACCTGCTCTGGGGGCTGGCCGCGGGGCTCGTCCTCCGCATCCTCGTCAGCGCCCTCGAGGTGGTCGTCTACGGCTCATTGCCGGCAACGGCGGGTGGTGGAGCGCCGACCGGGAGTGCGCTCATCGTGGTCTCGTTCATCGTCGCCGTGCTCGCGGCCACGGTGATCGCTCCCGTCGTCGAGGAGCTGTTCTTCCGGGGGCTGCTGTTGCGATCGATGAGCGGAAGCCTGCCCGGCCGGGCAGCGTGGGTCGCCGTCGTTATCTCGGCAGCGCTGTTCGCTTCGCTCCACCTCGTGGTCGTGAGTGGGACGTCGGAGGCACTCGTCACCGGCGTCGGAACATTCCTCGTCGGGCTCGGAACCGGCACCGCCGCCGTGCTCACCGGGCGCCTCGGTCCGGCCATCGTGATGCACATCGTCTTCAACGCCTCGGTCCTCGTGCTCGGTGTGACCGCCGTGACCGGTGGAACAGGCGTCGTGATTGAATAGCGCCCATGCCGTCCCCATCCGACGACCGTCGTTCATCTTCCGGCGATCGCCCCGCCGCTCGACGGTCTGAGGGCCCGAGCCGCACCGACGGCTCCCGACGGAGATCGAGCGCCAGCTCCCGCGCACGTCGTCGCGATGGTGCTCGTGACGAACGCTTGAAGGTGCGCCGTCGCAGGACGCTGCTCATCGTCGGTGGTCTCGTCCTCGTCATCGTCGCTGCCGTGGCCTGGATCGGGGTGCGAGCCTTCCTCGCCAAGGGCGAGCTCGAAGCCGCCGTCCCACTGGCGCAGACGGTTCGCGAGCAGGTCGTCGCCGACGACCCCGGAGCGGCCGGCACGACCGCGCGAGAACTGGCCGCGCATGCGCGATCGGCCGCCGATCTCACGAGCGATCCGATCTGGCGAGCCGCTGAGGTCATCCCGTGGATCGGCCCGAACCTCGCCGCCGTCCGCGAGCTGGCCGGGGCGACCGAAGATGTCGCCGTCGGTGCCATCACGCCGCTCGTGAACCTCGCTGGCTCCCTCCGTCCGGAGCTGTTCAAGCCCGTCGACGGTGCCGTACCGCTGCAGCCGATCGTCGATGCGCAGGAGGACGTGCGCAAGGCGGATGACGCTCTGGAAGGTGCCGCCAAGCGGGTGCGGACGATCGACGAAGGCCCGCTCATCAGCCAGGTCCGTGGCGCGGTCGACCAGCTCCGACCCGTCCTCACCGAGACTGCCGACACCGTGGACGCGGCGAGACGCGCGATCGATCTGATGCCGGCCATGCTCGGAGCCGATGGGCCGCGCACCTACCTCGTGCTGTTCCAGAACCCGGCTGAGCCGCGGGCGAGCGGCGGCAACCCGGGTGCACTCGCACTCATCGGTACGGACGGCGGAAAGATCTCATTGCTGCAGCAGGCGTCGACGGCCGACTTCCCACGCTTCCCCGAGCCGGTCCTGCCGCTGCCGACCGAGACGGCAGGCATCTATGGCAACATCACCGGCCGCTTCATGCAGAACGTCACCCTGACGCCGCGATTCCAGCTGTCCGCCGAGCTCGCCTCGGAAATGTGGTTCCAGCGCTTCGGCACCCGCGTCGACGGCGTGCTCAGCATCGACCCGGTCGCCCTCGGCTACCTCCTCGACGCGACCGGCCCGATACCGCTCGCGACCGGCGACGAACTCACGACCGAGAACGCGGCGCAGCTCCTGTTGAGTGACGTGTACAACCGCTATCCGTCCGGGCCCGAGCAGGACGCATTCTTCGCCGCGGCGTCGGGTGCCGTGTTCGACCGCGTCGCGTCGGGTGACTTCGACCCGGCCAAGCTCATCGGAGCCCTGGCGAAGGCGGGGACCGAGCGGCGGGTGCTGGTCTGGAACGCGGCCGAGGCGGAGCAGGCGCTGCTCGACGGCACGACCCTCACCGACCTGCTCCCCACCGCCGAGCAGGCTCCGCAGACGTTCGGCGTCTACGTCAACGACGCCACCGGTAGCAAGATGGGCTACTACCTGGACCTGCAGGCCGCGACCGGTGTCGCGAAGTGTGGTTCAGACGGTCAATTGCTCGGATTGCAGCTCACGCTCACGAACACGGCTCCAGCCGATGCGGCCTCGACGCTGAGCGACTACGTGACCGGCGCCGGTCAGGCCGGCGTGACGCCGGGCAACTTCCGTTTCATCATCGCCGTCTACGCCCCTCCGGGGTCTCTGCCCGGCGGGGTCCAGCGGGACGGTGTCGAGCTCCCGTCCCAGCTGGCCACCGATGGTGAGTACCCGGTCACGCAATTCAAGATCGAGCTCGCTCCAGGGGAGAGCACGACCATCGACCTCGGTGTGACGGCGTATGACGCCTCAGGAACGCCCGGAATCGTGTCCACTCCGAAAGTTCATCTCTCCGAAACACAACAGGTGGCCATTAACTGTGAATTTGCTCTACAGTGAGAACTGTTGTCGCTCTTGACCCGTTTTCGGGGGGTGTCGGGGAGGCACGATCTACTTCCGCTGTGAGACGACATCGTCCTGGCGGTCGGCTACAGCACTGTCATCGCACCAGTACACCTGCAGAGCCTTCAAGGGGACATCACATGATCAAGAAAATCACCGCGGTCTTCGCGCTGGCCCTCGCAGGCCTGTTCGTCGCGCCGATCGCCGCCAACGCTTCCTACGTGCCGGATGCCGGCATCACGGTCAGCGGTTCGGTCACTCCCGGTGGTACCGTCACCGTTTCCTTCGGCGACGGCGGCTTCCAGCCTGGCGAGACCGTCTCGCTCGCTCTGACCGGTGAGAACGCTTCGGGCGCCACGCTCGCCGCCGTCGAGACGAAGACCATCCAGAAGACGGCCTCCTCGACCGGAGCCGTCAACCTCAACGTCACGCTGCCGACCAACGCAACCGGTTCGTACACGGTCACCGGCACCGGCCTCACCACGGGCATCACCGGCACCGCGACCCTCACGGTCACCGCTGCTGGTTCGGGCTCCGGCTCGGGCGGCAACGACAACGACCTCGCTGACACCGGCTTCGGCGCTCCGGCGTTCGTCGTCTGGGGTGCAGCCGGCGCAGTCGCCCTCGGCGCAGCGCTCATCGCGGTCCTCGTGATGGTTCGCCGCCAGCGCGCTTCGCTCGCGGCCTAGTCACACCGCGGCTCACGCCGCACACGAAACGGCGGCCGGTGCTTCTGCACCGGCCGCCGTTTCGTCGTTCCCGAACCCTACGCGTCATCGCTCGGGTGGTCGGGGTCTTCCTCCTGGTTGAAGTTCGAGGCGTCGGGGTCGTGACCGACCGCGAGGCCGTCCTCGCTGTTGGGGATGGTCTGGTTCTCGCCCAGGCCGCCCGGCTTCGGCGTTCCCCCGCTGCTGTTCTGGTCGGTGTCGTTCGTGTCGTTCGTCATGGGGACAGGTTAAGAGGTACGCGAGCGCTGTTGAGCGGGCTTGACAGGGTGTCCGGGACGGTGGTTTCGGGCCCTTCGACAGGCTCAGGGACCGGGCGAACCGACGGTCCTTGCGGAAAACGGATAGGCCGGGACATACCTCCCTTCCGGGGGACAGATGACGGGCAATACAGTTCGAGCAGCCTGGGTCCGGTCGTCGGATCCTCCACGACCGAAACGAGCATCATGACCGCCACCGCCGCTTCCAGGACCGCTCCGAAGCCGATCGTCATCTCCTTCTGGCTGTGGGTCGTCTCCGCCGTCCTCTCCGTCATCTCCGGTGTCACGACCGCGATGTCAGCCGGGACCGTCGCCGAGGCCGCAGCCGAACAGTCCGCCTCGGGCGGTGTGCTCTCCTCGAGCGTGCTCCTGATCTCGACCGCCGTGGGCGCGTTCATCGTCGGCGCCCTGCACGTGCTGTTCGCCTTCTTCATGCTCCGCGGTCGCAACTGGGCTCGGATCGTCCTCACCGTGGTCGGCATCCTCTCCGTCCTCGGTTCGATCACCGGGCTGATCGCCCTCAACCCGCTCTCCTTCATCTTCGTCATCGTGACCATCGTCGCGATCGTCCAGATGTACGTGCCGGCAGCTCGCGAGTACTTCGCCGCGAACAAGCGATGAGCGACCACCCTGTCCCGGCGGAGACCGCCCCGCGCCCGGGCTCGCGCCAGGAACGGGCTGAAGCTCGCCGCGCCGAGGCGCGCCTGCCCTACAGCCCCTCGCCTGACACCCGGTGGGGTATCCCGACCGCGCTGACGACCTTCGTCGCGATCGTTGCGCTCCTCGTCGTCGTCGAACTCGCACGGACCTTCGGCGTCCTTCCCGGTGAGGTCGGCACGATGATCATGTGGATCATCTTCGACGGCGGCATCCTCATCGCCCTCGCGATCGTCTGCCGAACCTGGGGAAGCGGGTCCTGGTCGACGGACTTCGGTCTCCGCTTCCGCTGGTTCGACGTGTTCATCGGGCTCGGTTCCGCCGTCGGTATCCAGCTGATCGGTGGCATGATCGGCCAGTTCGTCATCGCCCTCACCGGCGAGACGCCGAAGTCGAACATCGCCCCGCCGTCGCCAGAGCTCGTCTGGGTGCTGGTGAACACCGTGTTCGCCACGGCGATCGTCGCGCCGTTCTGCGAGGAAGCGCTCTTCCGCGGGCTCCTGCTGCGCGGATTCCGGAACACGATCCTCCGCGGGCGGACGACGAACGGCGTGCGCCGAGGTGCGGCGACGCCCTCGACCGCCCGGCGCCGCACGGCGGCCATCGTCTCGGTGGGAGCGAGCGCACTGATCTTCGCGATTGTCCACCTCTACGAGGGCTGGGGCAGCCCGGTCACGATGGTGACGCTCGGACTCACCATCCTCGTGCTCGGCACGGTGAACGGTGTCTACGCCGCGACGACCCGACGCCTCGGACCGGGCATCTGGACGCACGTGTGGTTCAACACCTTCACGGTGCTGCTGACGCTGGCACGCAGCGGGAGCTGAGCCGGGCGCCGGTCCCTGGGCGAAGCGAGGAGCCCGTGGGCCCTTCGACAGGCTCAGGGACTGGGTGGGGCTCAGGGACCGGCGGAGGGTTAGGGACCGACGGGGCTGAGGGACCGGCGAAGGGCTGAGGTACCGGCGGGGACCGAGGGATCAGGGGCGGAGGGTCGGACTCGGCGCTCGTAGGCGGCGTCGGCCGCGAGCACCGCACGCACTCGGGCCAGGTCGAACTTCGGCTTGCGATCGAAGTCGTAGATGCCGTTCTGCTCCTGGAACGTGTCGGTGAGCTGCGTGTAGCAGTAGCCGAACATGTTCTCGTCGTCGGTCAGTACCCGGACGAGCCCCGCGAAACGCTCGTGGAACTCCTCGACCGACGCCACCCGCGCACCATAGCCCCAGGAGTCACCACCGGTGTCCGCCGCCGCGAGCTCCGCGTTCCACCAGATGCCGCCGAACTCCGACACGAAGAACGGCTGCCCCTCGTACGGCAAGGAGATGGTGCGTCCGTCCTCGAGGTTCGTGAACGGCTCACCGTCCGCGATCCCACCCTGCTCGACGGCGAACGCCGCCGGGTCCTGCTCGTAGGAGTGTGCATCCCACACGTCGGTCTCCCGCACCCGGTGCGCGTAGCCCGAGGCGTCGATCACCGGCCGACTCGGGTCGATCAGCTTCGTCGCGAGGAACATGCCTCGCGTGACGTCGTCGAGGACGGTCACGCGGTCGTGCAGCGTCTGGTGCGTCTCGTTCAGCGGGCACCAGCCGATGATCGATGGATGGTTGACGTCGCGCTCCAACGCCTCGACCCATTGCGTGATGAACGACGCCGTCGGGCCCTGGTTGTGACCGACCGTGCCCGCACCGGACACGCCCCAATCGCCGAACTCGCCCCACACCAGATAGCCGAGGCGGTCCGCGTGATAGAGGTACCGCTCCTCGAACACCTTCTGGTGGAGCCGCGCACCGTTGAACCCGGCGTCCATCCCGAGCGTGATGTCGGCCACGAGCGCGTCGTCGTCCGGCGCGGTCATGAGCGAGGACGGCCAGTACCCCTGGTCGAGCACGAGCCGCTGGAAGACGTGCTCGCCGTTGATCAGCACCGCGGTGCCGTCGATCGCGACACTGCGCAGCCCCGCGTAGCTCGAGACGCGGTCGGTGACGTCGCCCGCACCATCGCGGATCTCGATGTCGAGGGTGTAGAGGAACGGGTCGGCGGGGCTCCAGAGCCGCTGCTGGTCCGCCGGGACCTCGAGCCGCACCGACGGCGACATCGTCGACCCGAGCTGCGCGGTCTCGCTCGCGACGACGACACCATCGGCGGACAGGGTCACCGTCGCGGTCGCACCGGCGGCGTTGCGGCTGGGGACGAGCGTGCAGTCGAAGCGCGCGGCGTACGCATCGGGGACCACGGTGAACCGCCGCAGGTGCAGCTCGTCGACGGCCTCCACCCAGACCGTCTGCCAGATCCCGGTCGTGCGGGTGTAGTAGCAGTCGGTGTTGCCATACCAGGTCGCCTGCTTCCCACCGGCCTTCGGCTCGTGGCGGGTGTCGCGGGCGCGCACCACGATCTCGAGTTCCTGCCCCGGCTCGACCGCACCGAGCGGCACCCGGATCGGCGTGAAGCCACCCCGATGCCGCATCGCCTCGACCCCGTCGACCCACACGGTCGTGTCGTGGTCGACGGCGCCGAAGTGCAGCACGCCCTGCTTCCCCTGCCAGCCGGCCGGAACCGTGAACCGCGTGCGGTACCAGACGGCCTCCATGAAGTCCGTGTGCTCGACGCCCGATGCGGCCGACTCCGGCGCGAACGGGACGAGGATGCGGTCGGTCAGTTCGCGGCCGAGGAGCCCGCGCTCGAGCCCGCTGTCGCCGGCGTCGATCTCGAACTCCCACAGGCCGTTGAGGTTGACCCAGCCGTCACGGACGAGCTGCGGCCGAGGGTACTCCGGGCGCGGCTGCGGCGTGGTTTCGGCGCGGCCGCTCGGCAGCGGGGCGGGGAAGCGGAGAGGGTGCGTCATGGGTGTCGTTCCGATGCGTGGTGGTGGGTGGAGGTGTCGTCGGGGCCCTTCGACAAGCTCAGGGACCAAGGAGGTTGCTCAGGGGCCGGGGTGGCCCTTCGACAGGCTCAGGGACCGGGAGTTCGGCTCAGGGACCGGGAGTTCGGCTCAGGGACCGAACGGGCTGAGCCTGTCGAAGGGCGGGGAGTCGCTACCGGGCGTCGTCGACGGCCTTCGTCAGCTCGGCGACGAACGCTTCAGCGGCCTCCTTGGGGGTGGTCTTGCCGAACTGGACGTCCTGGTTGTAGCGGCCGAGGATCTTCTCGCTGTCGCCACCGCCGACGGGGGTGATCGCCGGCGGGGTGCCGGACTCCTCGCGCGCGGCGTCGACGACGCCCGCCACGATCTGGTCCGTCGGAGTCAGGTCGGGCTCGATGGCCTTCTGGAAGTCCGGGTTCGCGGGCATGCCGCGTTCGGTGCTGAAGAGCTTCGCGACCTCGGTGTCGGTCGTGAGGAAGTCCACCAGCAGTGCCGCCTCGGCGGGGTGCTCGGACTTCGACGAGACCGACCAGTACATCGACGGCTTGAGGTACTGGTATCCCTCGGAGGCGTCCTTCGCCGCGGGGAACGGGAGCATGTCGAGCTGGTGGTCGGGGGCGGCGGCCTGGAACGCGGTGAGCACCGACGACGGCTGGAAGGTCATCGCGACCTTGCCCGTGCTCATGTCCATGAGGTCGATCGCCACACCGTTGCCCTCGGCCAGCTGCGAGGCGCTCGGGGCCGCGCCGCTCTCGATCTGGTCGAGCGCGTACTGCCAGTAGCTCTCCACGACCTCGGGCTTCAGGATGACCTTGCCGTCTTTGTCGTAGATGTCGTTGCCGTGCTGACGCGCCCAGAGCGTGAGGGTCGGCATGTCGCCGCCGAACGGGGACATGCCGTGGACGGCGCCGCCCGAGGCCTCGGTCACCTGCAGGGCGACCTCGTTGAGCTCGTCCCACGTCCAGGTCGTCGCGTCGGGCAGCTGGATCCCGTACTGCTCGAAGATGGACCGGTTGACCATGAGGCCGACGGTGCCGACACCGATCGGCACGCCGTACAGCTCGTCCTTCACCTTGCCCTGGTCGAGCACCTCGGCGCTGAGGTCGGAGGTGTCGAGGAACTCGTCGAGTTCGCCGAGGTCTGCAAGGGCCCCGCGCTGCGCGTACGAGGCGAGGTAGAGCTGGTCGAACTGCATGACATCGGGGGCGTCTCCGCCGGCGACCGTGGTGGCGAGCTTGTCCCAGTAGCCGCCCCACTCGGTGGACTGGCCCTTCACGGTGATGTTGGGGTACTTCTTCTCGAAGAGGTCGATTGCCGCGCGGGTGCGCTCGTCGCGGGCCGTGGCACCCCACCAGTTGAAGGTGATGGTGACGTCCTCGTCGCTGAGTGCGGCGTCTCCGTTCCCGCCGCCGACGGCGCAGCCGCTGAGGGCTAGGGCCGAGATGGCGGTGGCGGCTGCGAAGCCGAGGAGACGGGACCGGGATCGTGGTTGGCGTTGCATGATGCTCCTTTGCATGGGGTGGATGGGGTGGCCCTTCGACAGGCTCGGGGACCGGGTTGTGGACTCGGGGACCGGGGCTACTTGCCTCCGGTGGTCGCGATGCCCCGCAGGAGGAACCGCTGACCGAACAGGAAGGCGAGGAACACCGGCAGCAGGGTGACGACGCTCATGGCGAAGAGGGCGCCGTAGTCCGATTGCGACTGCGTGTCGACGAACGAGCGGAGGGCGACCGATGACGTGTACCTGTCGGGGTCGGTCACGAAGATCAGCTGGCCGAAGAAGTCGTTCCACGTCCAGATGAAGGTGAAGATCGCCGTCGTCGCGAGTGCCGGGGTCATGAGCGGCAACATGATCTGCACGAAGATCCGCAGGTGCCCCGCTCCGTCGATGCGTGCCGCCTCGTCGAGCTCGCGGGGGATGCCGCGGATGAACTGCACCATGAGGAAGATGAAGAACGCGTCCGTCGCGAGGAACTTCGGCACGATGAGCGGCAGGTAGGTGTTGATCCAGTCGAGCTGGGCGAAGATGACGTACTGCGGGATGATCAGCACGTGGATCGGCAGCATCATGGTGAGCAGCATCGCCGCGAAGGCGAAGCGCTTGAACCGGAACCGCAGCCGGGCGAAGCCGTACGCGGCGAGCGAGCAGGTGAGCAGGTTGCCGATGATCGACCCGACGACCACGATCGCCGAGTTCGCCAGGTAGCTCCCGAACGGCTGCGCGAGCGCGTTCCAGCCGTTCGTGTAGTTCGACGCTTCGAAGGTGTCGAGCACGAGACCCGGGTTGTCGAAGATGTACCCGTTCGGGCGGAGGGAGGACGCCACCATCCACAGCACGGGGTAGAGCATCAGCAGCCCGAGCAGGATCAGCAGCGCGTGCTTGCCGATGCTCGAGATCCGCTGTCGGCGCAGGAGCTTGGCGCGCTGAGCGTCGCCCCGCTCGCGACGGGCGGCCGCATCGGGTGAGAGGCCGTCCTCGGAGGAGGGGCGGGTCTTGAGGTCAGTCATCGTAGAACACCCAATACTTCGAGGCCCAGAAGTTGATGGCCGTGGCGGCGGCGATGATGATGAGCAGGAGCCACGCGATCGCCGACGCGTACCCCATCTGGAAGCTGCCGAAGCCCTTCTGGTACAGGTAGAGCGTGATGAACAGCGTCGAGTCGGACGGCCCGCCCGATCCGTTCGACACAACGTAGGCCTGCGTGAACGACTGGAACGCGCCGATGATCCCCAGCACGAGGTTGAAGAAGATGATCGGGCTGAGCAATGGCAGGGTGATCGACCGGAACTGGGTCCACCGGCCGGCACCGTCCGTCGAAGCCGCCTCGTAGTACTGCCGCGGGATCTGCCGGAGGCCGGCGAGGAAGATCACCATCGGGGCGCCGAACGTCCACACGTGCAGGATGATCAGCGTCGACAGCGCGGTGTCGGGTTCGGAGATCCACCCGGGGCCCTGGATGCCGAAGACGGCGAGCAGCGCGTTGACGAGTCCGCTCGAGCCGAAGACGAGCCGCCAGAGGACCGCGATCGCGACGCTGCCGCCGAGGAGTGACGGCAGGTACAGCACCGACCGGTAGAACGAGAGCCCGCGCATGCCGCGATCCAGGAGGACCGCGATCGCCAGGGCGACGATGAGCTGCAACGGCACCGACACGAGGACGTAGGTGATGGTCACGCCGAGGGATTGGTGCAGTCGGGGGTCCTCGACCATCCGCTGCGCGTTCTCCAGCCCGGTGAAGTTCGGGTTCTGGAGGAGGTTGTAGTCGGTGAACGACAGGTAGAGCGAGACGAGGACCGGTCCGAGCGTGATGACGAGGAAGCCGATGATCCAGGGACCGAGGAAGAGGAGTGCCGCACGGTTGTCCCGGAACTCGGAAGCGTCGCGGTGCTTGATCGCCCCCTTCGGCGTCCGCAGTGCGCGCAGCTCGTTGAGCGCGCTCATGTGGCGGCTCGGGTGATGGGTGGTGGGCTCTCGAACATGCTGCGCATCTCCTTCGACTCGCTGCGACCGTGCTGACAGGGAGACACGCTAACGGCTTGTGCTACGTAGCACACGACACAGTTGGAAAACGCTTGCCGTGACAATCCGGGCGTCGTGGAGTCGCTACGCTTGCGTCAGGACGGACGCGCGGTGGAGCGTGCGCGACCGACGGGGAGGCACGGATGGCAGTGACCGCACGGGATGTCGCGCAGGCGGCCGGTGTCTCCCAGCGGACGGTTTCGGACGTCGTGAACCTGCCGGGGCGGGTCGGCGCCGAGACCCGCAAGCGCGTGCAGGCGGTCATCGACGAGCTCGGCTATCGGCCCAATCCGCACGCGCGGGGGCTCCGCAACAACCGCAGTGGACTCATCGCGCTCGTCGTCCCCGAGCTCGATGTGCCGTACTTCTCCGACCTCGCCCGCTGCCTCATCCCCGAACTCACGAAACGCTCGCTCACCCTCGTCGTCGACCAGACGAACGGCGATCCGGAACGCGAGCGCGCGGTGCTCACCGGGGGAGCGGTGTCCTCGACGTTCGACGGTGTGCTGCTCAACGCCCTCAACCTCACTGCCGCCGACGTCGAAGCCGCCGCCGCGACGCAGCCGATCGTCCTGCTCGGCGAACGCGACTACGGCGCGAGCGCGGACCATGTCGCCATCGACGGCACCGAGGCTGCCTACATGGCGACCCGACACCTGATCGAACGTGGATGCACCCGCATCGGAGCCATCGGTCGGCAGGCCCATTCCACGGGCACCGCGAAGCAGCGCGTGGACGGGTTCACGAGAGCGATGCTGGAGGCCGGACTCGACCCGAACCGGTATATGGCCGAAGGGGAATACGATCGCGCGAGCGGAGCGGCGGTCATGGGCCGCATGCTCGACGCCGGCGATCCGCCCGACGGCGTGTTCTGTTTCAACGACCTCATGGCGCTGGGCGCGATGCGTGCGGCGTGGGATCGCGGCGTCGACATCCCGCGCGACCTCGCCGTGGTCGGCTTCGACGACATCGAGGACGGTCGCTACGCGATGCGTTCGCTGACGTCGGTGGCCCCAGACAAGGAGGCCATCGCCCGCGAGGCCGTCGCCATGCTGGTCCAACGCGTGGCCGGGCACGTCGGGCCGGGGCGCCGGGTGCGCGCCGGGTTCGAACTGATCGTCAGAGAATCCTCGGCCGGGTGACCCCTCGGGCCGACCCGCCGGTCAATCAAGCGACGACACTGCACGTCGCCGCCCCGAGCACGATGGCTGATCCCTGCGCCACCTTCCGCGTCGACTTCCACTCGCTGCCGAACCGGGCCGAGAGCCCGAAATACTTTGCCCCGGTCAGAACGCCGCCAAGGAGGTCAAGGGATATCGTGGCGTCCAGATGGTTCGCCGTGGCGGAGGGGGTGATGGTGGGAGCCAGCACTGTCACCGTCCCGAACCCGGCCGTCGTCGAGTACTCGAACAGCGTGTCCGTCGACCCAGCCGGCATCCGGTAAGTAATCGTGTAAGAGGCTGCGATCCCGAGCAGTCCTGGGTTGAATGTGCACGCCGTCATGGTCACCGGCGCGATCGTGGCTGCCGTGAAGCTGCCCGAGCCGAGCTCCGCGTCGGCCCAGGCGGCCTCGGTTTGCGGGGGAGCTGGCTGAGAGGCGAACACGACAGCGGTGAGGACGATGACCAGCACCGCTTGGAGTCTGCGTCGGCCTGCGCTCATCGCAGTCCCCTCGCCGAACGCGAATGCTGTCGCAGCGCGCCGAACCACGCGCCGATGAGACCGATCAGGATCGTTCCCGCAGCCGCCCAGACCGCGAACTCGATGCTCGCGCCGGTGCGGGGGAGCGTGGCGATCGGGCCGGGCGAGACCGAGAGGTCGTCACCGACGCCCTCGGCCGTGACCGTGAGGGCGACCGAGGCGTTCGCCACCGCTGCGCCGGACGGCATCCGGACGTCGAACTTCAGCCACCACGCCTCGGTGCTCCTCATCGAGAGGACCGCGCGCTCGACACCGTCGACGGGCACTGCCATCTCGTCGAACAGGTGGGTGACGGTGCCGACGCAGCCGGCTGCGGTCCAGCGGACGGAACAGGCGTCGACCGCCATGACGAGTCCGAGCTCTGTCGAGCCCGAGCCGACCATGGTCACGTCGATGGAGCCCGGTGTCGCCTCCGGCTTGGTCGTGATGCCCACCTCCCAGGGCGTCGACCGACCCGGGGTGAGGGACTGCATGGCCGACGGGTCGCCGATCGATGTGAGTACGACCGCCTCGCCGGCGATGACGTCCACCGTCGGCTCGGCGTGCGCGGGAGCGGCGCCGCCGATCGCGAGGCCGGCTCCGAGGAGCAGGGCTATCGGTGAGCAGCGGAGCGCGGCGTGGCGAGCCGGTCGTGGTCCGGCTCCGTCGGCGACGGTACCGGCAGCGGCCGAGCGGCGCCGCGGAGCAGGACGACCGCCGCCACCCGCTCCTCCGTCACCACCCGGCGGGCGCTTGCGATCCGAGCGCGGCCAGAACGCCCACATGACGAGCGCCGAACAGCTGAGCGTCAGTCCGCCGAGGACCCACGGGTTGGACAACCACACGACGAGGTACGCGAGCCCGGGCACCGAGGCGAGCACGAGGCGGACCGTCGAGACCGTGTACGGCTCGGGGTCCTCCGACCGGTTCGCATCGCCCTGCATGGTGATCGTGCGTTGTGGTCCGGCGGTGTCGACGCCGCCGCTCACCGAGGTGACGCGGTGGGTGACGGGCAGCTGGCCGGCACGGTCGACGGTCACGACGTCGCCCACCGCGATGTCGGATGCCGGGATCTCGCGGACGAGCGCGAGTGAGCCGGTGGGGATCGTCGGGCTCATGGAACCGGTCTTGAACATGATGAGGGTCACGTTGAAGCAGGTCGCGAGGATGACGAGCACGATGCAGACCACCCCGCCGACGGCGGCGAGGTTGAGCAGGGTGTCTCCGACGATCGACGCCACCGAGCGGCGGGGCTGCTGCCGCTCAGTGGCGTCGATCGCTTCCGTGGAGGGTCGGGTCACGGTGCTCCGATCAGGAACTGGAGGTGCTGGTGAACTGCCACGTCGCCGACGCCGTTCCACCCTGGAAGCTGGAGGCCGTACCCGCCTTCACCCGCACGTCGAAGCAGAAGCGCACCGTCGAACCGCCGGCCGCCGTGAGTACACCGGTCGCCGTCGGTGGAGCCGTGCCCGTCGACAGCGAGGCGGTGTAGGCGGGGACTGTAGGTGAGGTGAACGCGGCGGCGTTGCAGGCCGTGCCCGCCGCCGTCGTGACGACGCGGTACTCGAGCTGTGGCAGGAGGGTGCCCGTCGCCGCCGAGACCGCGGACAGCGCCGCCGTCCCACCGATGTTCGTCGCGGCGGTCGTGCGGATGTCGATGAAGGCGAACTGCGACAACCCCGGCGACATGGCGGTCGCGTTGAAGACCAGCGTGGCGGGGTTCGCCGCCTCGTGAGCCGCCCAGGTCGACGATGAGGTCTGCGACTCCACGGCGAAGGTGCTGGCCGCGAAGGTCGCCGTTCCGAACTCGTCGTCGCTCCACGCGGCGAGGGTGAGCGAGGTCCCGACGCCCAGCACGAGCGCTGCTGCGAGGGCCGCTCTGGCCTTCGTATACCGTGCCGTGCTCCGTCGTCGATCGGTGCGGTGGTGTCTCCCCATCGCCGGAGTGTGTCGTCCCATGATCGCCGTCTCGCCGCGGGTTACGGCAGCGGAGTGGTGGACTCGGCTGCGAACTCCCAGAGCACGGTGCCGCTCGGCGACGACTGCGGCAGCGTCGCGGACGGTGTGACCTCGAAGCAGAGGAACACCGGGGTCGTGACCGCACCCAGTGTGAAGATGTCCGCGGCTGTGCTCGACGTGGTCGCGGCGTCCGTCACGAGCGGGTCACCGGCGGCAAAGCTCGTGGCGTCGCAGCCGAACGTGGTGGTCTCCACGACGGAGTAGCTGAGCGAGGAGGCGATGGCGGCTCCGCTCGAGGCCGTGATGTCCACCGTGCCGGCGTACGTCGACGCGGCGGTCAGCTGGACGGCGAACCCGGCGTAGACGGGCTCTTCGGGTGCCAGGTTGTCGGCTTCCACCGCGAAGGTGAGCGGGGCGGCCGCCGCCTCGGTCGGGTGTTCGGTGAAGGCGGTGCCGTCCGTGCTGCCCTCAATGCCGAACCCACCACCGGCGAAGATCCCGGTCGCGAACTCGGAATCGTTCCAGGCCGCGAGCGTGATCGCCGCACCGACGCCGAGCACCAGCCCGCCGGCCAGGATCGCCTTCGCCCGCTTGCTGCGCAGGCCGCGCACGGGTGCGTCGGTGCCGGTGGCCACTGGGGCCTCGGTGCTGGTGTCGATGGTCATGGAAGCCCCCTGAAGTCCGTCGGTGACGGCTGACGTCACCACAGGTGTCGGGCGTGCGGAGACGGTCTCCGCGCGTCTCGCGACACTCTCAGGACGATAGGCAGCCAGGTGTCTGTTGTAACCAGTAGTGGGGTACTGGGATCGCCGGACGCTACCGAGAAAACTGCTGAACCGCGCTGCGTCGCCCGCTCAGGGGGTCAGGCCTGACGCTGCGAGGACTGCGCGACCAGGCGGCCGAGGTCGCGCCGTCTCCCCGCGCCCAGCTTCGTCCGTGCTTGGAGCACGTGCGACTCGACGGTGCGGACGCTGAGGAAGAGCCGCGTCGCGATCTCCTGATTGCTCAGTCCTTGCGCGATGAGCAGGGCGACCTCCAGCTCCCGCCGGGTGAGCGCGCTCAGGTCGGCTGCGGCGGCCTCCTGGCCGGTGTCCGTCTGTCCGCGGGAGAGGTAGGCCAGGGGTGCGTGCGTCGAGTGCGGCTCGACCGGGACGGTGCGCTCGACCGGCGCGGTCTCCTCCGTCGTCTCCGGCCGGTAGGTGGCGAACACGGGCGACGGAGACACGACCGAGGTCCATCGGGCCTCCGGATCCGCAGCGGCGCCTGGCGTGGGACCCACGAGTTCGGCGGCCCGCTCCGCGCAACGGCGGGCGTGCTGCAGTCGCCCCTGGGCCTCGTGGAGTCGTTCTGCGAGCAGATGAGCCCCGATCGCCCGATGCCGCGCTCCGACCTCCTCGAGCGAACAGGCGGCCTCCTCGGCGCGGCTCGCGTCGCCGGCGGCGCCAGCCTCGAGGAGCAGCATGAGCGACGCCTGCAGGGGCGTGAGCTCCTGCGATCGGGCGTCCACGACCCAGGACAGGGTCTCGGACAGCTCGGCGCCGGCCGCGGCGGCCAGGCTCGCGGAGTAGATCCGCTGGGTCAGCGGCTTCCGGATGTCCTGCGCGAGCCGGCGCAGGTGATCCCGTGCCTCCAGGACGCGACCGCCTGCCATCAGCAGACCGAAGTCGGCGATGTCCGCCAGGTAGGAGAGGACCGTGGAGGCGGCGATGAGGCGTTCGTCCTCGGCAGCTCGCCGTTCCGTCGCCTCCTCGAGCTCGCCGGTCTGAGCGAGAGCACCGACGAGGAGGAGCGCGGTCTGCGTGTGCACCTCGGGCGGAACGGTCGAGTCGAGGAGCCGCTCGACGACCCGGAGGTCGGCCACGGTGCGGTCCGGGCGGCCGTCGAAGAACGCCAACTGGGCTCCGAGGATCCCGACGATGCACTGGTCCGTCGTCGCCAGGCGCCCGGTTCCGCGCTCGGCGCGAGCGACGAACTCGTCGATGTAGCGCGCGAAGCCGGCCCAGGAGAGTCCGGTGAGCAGGCGGATGGTGCCGGCCGACAGGACGTACATGGCGCTCGCGTCGCGCAGGGCGTGCGACAACGGCCGCGCGGCGCTGTAGGGCACCGACCGGTAGACGGCGTCACCCAGCTGGAGCAGCTCCCGCAGCTCGGACGGTGGCAGCCTGAGGCCGAGCCTGGTCACGAGCGCGGCGGCGGCATACAGTCGCGAGGACTGCGCGGCGTCGACGTCGCGCAGGACCTTCCAGAAGACGGCATCGCTCTCGGACGGACCCTGCCGATCCTGGTCGCGCCAGGTCTCGACCATCAGGATCCGTTGGGACAGCACACGGCTGTGCTCCTCCTGCTCCGTCAGCTCCTGCGCGCAGGTGCGCTCGGACCAACGATCGAGGGTCGCCCGCCAACTCAAGACCTCCGCCTGCATGTCCTCGTCGGAATCGGCCGCGGGATCGACCTCGAGGACCCGCTGAGCCCCGTCACCGTCGCCCAGCATGGCGAGCGACCGTGACCATTGCAGCGCCGCTGCCACGGACGGGCGCCAGGTGTACGCGCGTTCGGCGAGCAGACGACCGTCCTCGGCGAGGCCGGAGACGTTCGCGACGTGCGCCGCCTCGAGGAAGGTGCGGGCCATCGTGAGGGACTCGAACCCCTCGTCCAGCTCGGTGTGCGGGGCCGTCAGCCAGTACCGGCCGAGGATGAAGGACTCGTTCGGCGTGAGACGGGCACCGCCACGCAGGTCCGAGATGAGCGTCCGCTGGACGCGGTCGTGGCGGTGCAGTCGTCCGCTGTGGCGCCACTCCGGGAGTGCCGACCACGCGTGCAGTTCGTCGGCGACGATGCGGTCCTGGCCTGAGCCGTCGTGCCGCGCGAGTCCGAGCCGGAGGAGCGCGTGCAACTGGTGCTCGCCGAGCAGGCGGATCGCGCGCGAGTAGGGGACCGGGCCGAGCTTCGCCAGCATGACCAGCGCGTAGCGACCCTCGTCCTCGAGCCGGGAGAGCTGAGGTTCCGTGAGGTCGTGCACTCGCCGTGAGACCCCCGCGACCCCGAGCGAGAGGATGCTGCGCGGCAGGTAGAACTCCCCACCCGTCTCGAGCGCGTCCTTGGTGAGCTCATGCACGAGTCGCGGAGAGCCGTTGCTCAACCGCACGATGACGGCCTTGGCCATGTCGTCGAGGACCGCGTCGTCGGCGGCTTCGTCCACCATCGCCGAGGCTTCGAACCCGTCGAGCGCCGGGAGGTCGATCCGTGTGAGCGACCCGGTCCGCCAGACGGCGAGGAGCCGATCGGCGGACTCGTCACCGCGCCCCTGCAGTCCGGCGAGCTCCTGCTCCAGCGTCACCAGGGCGACCTGCTCACGCGACCGCGAGAGTTCGATGATGTCGGCGAGGCTCGCCGGGTGGAGGTTCGCCCCGTCGTCGACGATGAAGACGGCACCGCTCGGTACCGTGCGCCAGTCGCTCAGCGTGTGCGAGGCGTCCCGTGACGCACCCGACACGTGGATGACCGGGCGTCCTTCCTCGTGCATCCGACGTCCGATCGCGTCCGCGGTGAAGGTCTTGCCGTAGCCGTGTGGTCCGACGAGGAGCGTGCTGGTCCGGTTCGCGATGAGCGCCGTCATCCGGGCGATCGCGGCCGCTCGACCGCTCGGTTGGGCGGGAGTGCGGGTGGCGGATTGGCGGAACTCGCCGGAGCGACGGGTGGGTGATGCGGCGGACCGCGCGCCGCCACTGAACCGATGCGCACCCGGGTTCATGGGATGACCTGCTCGGCCGACCTCGGGCGTGGCTTTCGCTCCGCTACCGTCGCAACCGGTTCTTCCATATCGCAGCCCCCTCAAGCTCCGTCAGGACGACGGGATCCGCATCACTAGGGACGCTGCGAATACTCCGTCGGATGCCCCATTATCCGTAATCCCTGAGTGCTCCCGCAGCCCTAAGAGAGCGTTCTCAGTAGAAACTACGCACCCCAGTCGGGGGTAAACCCCCGGCCAGTGCGGGTTATCTCTCAACCGTCATCGATGACACGACACGGATGGAACCGACTGCACCGGAGCCCCGCCACTGATGACGCGTCGGAGGCCCCCGGGACCGATCGAAACCCGGCGTCCCGCGGCGCCGCCTCGCACTGCGGAGACCAGTACCGGTTTTCCATCCGGCACTACGGAGGTTGTGGTCCCTCCTCTGGGGGACAGGGAAGCCCGCCCATAGATTGGCCGGGATCGACGCCAGTCGCGGGTTCGCCCGTGCACCGAAGAAAGGGTTCCACCGTGGGGGAACAGCAGCGAAGCATCCTCGGCCGAGGCCGTGCGTGGAAGGTCGCGGCCATGGCCGTGGTCGGCACGGTCATCGCCATGGGATCGACGACGGCGGCCACAGCGGCCCCGACCGATGTCTCCGACGGCTTCGGCCGGTTCCTCGGAGGCCAGGCGGCCGGGATCAACCTCGACGCCCTCGCCGCGGTCGCCGGTGCCCGCGCCGAGAACCCGAGTGGTGTCCACCCCGTCGCCGCGAACCCACTGTCGGCCGAGGTGCTCAACACCCTCGGTGTCGACCTCGGCGACTCGCTCCAACTGTTCGGTGCCAATGGCGTCATCGAGCTCGGTGCCGTCGCTCAGTACGGGTCCGCCGCCGACAACGGCGACGCGATCGCCGGCTCAGGCGCGGTCACCGACCAGGGTGGCGTCTCGATCGGTGGACCCGATGCTCCGCCGGCGGACGCCGAACTCGACCTGACCGGTCTGCTGGGCCGGGTCGGGACACCGACCGGCGGCATCCTCAGCGACCTCTCCCTCAGCCTCGGCGCCCTCGCCTCCACGATCTCGCAGACGGGCGGCACCACGGCCGTTCCCGACTACCAGATCGCCGGTGCGACGCTCAACTTCCAGAGCCCCCTCGTGCAGAACGTCGGCACGCAGGTGACGGGCCTCCTCCCGCCGCTACAGACCACGCTCAACGGGCTCACCTCGGCGCTCAACACCGCGCTGAACGCGAACCTCATCGGCGTCCTCCGCGTGAGCGCGACGGGGACGGTCACCCCGCCGAACCTGTCGACCGTGGTCAACACGATCCTCACCACCCAGGCGTCGCAGTCGGCGGCGACCGGCGTCTCCGTCAACCTGCTCACCGGTGCGGTGACCGTCGACCTCGCGACCCTGCTCGCGAACGACCCGACGCTGCCCGACCTCAACGACCTGCCGCCGAACACCTCGCTGCTGTCCGGCCCGATCGGTGCCGCCATCGCGGCTGCGATCACGTCTGCCGTCACCGCGCAGGTCACGGCCGTGTCCGCCGGCCTGCAGACGGCCGTGGACAACACACGCATCCAGGTCACCGGTAACGTCACGACGAACGTCGTGGTCACCCAGGTGCCGGTCATCTCCCTGTCGCTCGACTCGACCCTCGGGGCGGTCCAGAACGGTACCGCCGCCTTCACCTCGGCGGGGCTCCTCCCGAACGTGCTGAACCCGATCCTCGCGACCCTCGGCTTGACGCTGGACGGCGTGGTCAACCTCGTCCTCGGACTCGTCAAGAACGTCGTCGCCACCGCGTTCACCAGCCTGAACACGCTCGGCACCGGCCTCAACAGCATCACCGGAGGCCTCGCCGCGAACGTCGTCGGACCGATCCTCAACATCGTCCGCCTCGTCGCCGATGTGACGGCCAACGTGCAACCGGCCACCGGCGACCTCGGGGCGGGATCATCGACGGTCCGCGCCGTGCAGATCTCCCTCGTCCCGGCGATCTCGCTCGCGACGGTCAACCTCGCGTCGTCCTCCGTGCGCGGGACGCTCGTCGTGTACGACACGGCCATCACCGCCACACCGGCGACCGTCAACCCCGGCCAGTCCACCGTGATCGACGGCACCGGCTTCGCGGCGAACGAGCAGGTCACGATCACCGCGCCCGGCCTCGACCCGGTCACCACGACGTCGGACGCCGCCGGAGTGATCAGCCAGAGCGTCGCGATCCCCGCCGGCTTCACCCCGGCGACCCTGACGTTCACCGCCACCGGTGCGACCTCCGACACCCCGGCCACCACCGACCTCGTCGTCGCCCCCTTCGTGACGGCGATCACCGCCGACCCGGCGACGATCGCCCCCGGGGGCAGCACCACGATCACCGGCACGGGGTTCCTGCCCGGCGAGTCGGTGTCGATCACCGTCCCCGGCCTCACCGACCCAATCGTCACTACCGCGACGGGCACCGGCACCATCTCCGCCAGCCTCACGCTCCCGGCGGACTTCCCGCTCGGCCCGGTGACGGTCACGGCGACCGGCGCCTCGTCAGCCAGCCCGGCGACCACGACGGTCACCGTCGAGGCGACCCAGTACGTCACCGCGATCACCGCCGACCCGGCCAGTGTCGTCGCCGGTGGGACCACGACGATCACCGGGACCGGCTTCGCCTCGGGCGAGACCGTCTCCGTCTCGATCCCCGGCGTCAACCCGGTCACCACCACGGCCACCGGAACCGGCACGATCTCGGTCGAGCTCGACGTCCCCGCCGACTACGCCGCAGGCCAGGTCGTCGTGACCGCGCTCGGCGAGACGTCCGACACCCCGGCCACCACCAACCTCGCCGTGGTCTACGAGACGTCGATCGTCGCTGTCCCGGCCACGGTCGCGGGTGGCACGACCACGATCATCAACGGCGCCGGCTTCGCGCCCGGCGAGGACGTCGTCGTGACGTTCCCTGGCCTCGAGCCGATCACCGTCACCGCCACCGCACTCGGCGCGATCGGCACCCCCATCGCCGTCCCGCAGGACTTCGCGGTCGGCGACGTCACGGTCACCGCCCTCGGCGCCGTGTCCGCCACCGAAGCGACCACCGTCGTCACCGTCACTGCGACGGTCTACGACACCGCCATCACGCTCGACCCGACGTCGCTCATCCCTGGGAACACCACGACCGTGACCGGCACGGGCTTCCTGCCCGGTGAGACGGTCACCGTCGGCTACCCGGGCGGCACCCCGGTGACCGTCGATGCGGACGGCGACGGCGGCTTCACCGTCGACCTGCCCGTCCCCGACGGCACGCCCGCCGCGACCGTCGTCGTCACCGCCACCGGTGAGACGTCGGCCACCCCGGCGACCGCCGACCTCGAGGTGCTGCCGTACGACACGGCCATCACGGCCGACCCGGCCTCGCTCCTCCCCGGCAACTCGACCACCATCACGGGTACCGGCTTCGCCGCGAACGAGTCGGTCTCCGTCTCCTACCCGGACGGCACGCCCGTCGTCGTGACGGCTGACGGCGACGGCGGCTTCACAGCCGTCCTGCCGATCCCGTCGGGTACGCCCGCCGGCCAGCTCACGGTCACCGCCACCGGCGCGGTCTCCGCCACACCGGCCGAGACGGAGATCACCGTCGAGGCCTACGACACCGACATCGCGCTCGACCCGGCGACCATCGCCCCCGGTGGCAGCACGGTCGTCACCGGTTCCGGTTTCGTTCCGCTCGAGTCCGTCGAGATCACCATCCCCGGCCTCGCGACGCCCGTGACGACCACGGCGAACGGCGACGGCGAGATCACGGTCAGTGTCACGCTCCCGGCGGACTTCCCGCTCGGCGACGTCACGGTCACCGCCACCGGCGCCGTCTCGGCCACCCCGGCCACGGCGACGCTCACCGTCGAGGCGACCACCTACGTCACGGCCATCACGGTCGACCCGAGGACCGTCGTCGCGGGGGAGAGCACGCTCGTCACCGGTACCGGCTTCGAGCCCGACGAGACCGTCACGGTCTCCATCCCCGGTGCGCCCGCGGTCACCACGCAGGCGTCGGCGACCGGCACCATCTCCGTCTCGCTGCCGGTCCCGGCGGACTACGCGGAGGGCACGGTCGTCGTGACCGCCCTCGGCGAGGTCTCCGAGACCCCGGCCACCACCAACCTCGCGGTCGACGTCGTCTACACCCCGACGATCACCGCCGACCCGGCCACGGTCCCCGGCGGCACCAGCACCGAGATCTCGGGCGCCGGCTTCGCGCCGAGCGAGAGCGTCACGGTCACCTTCCCGGGCCTCGACCCGATCACGGTCACGTCGAACGCAGCCGGTGAGATCACGACCACCGTCGACGTCCCGCAGAACTTCGCGGTCGGTCCGGTCACGATCACCGCCCTCGGCGTCGTCTCCGCAGCCGAAGCGACCACCACGGTCACGGTCGAGGCCACGGTCTACGACACGGCGATCACCGCCGACCCCGACACGCTCCTCCCCGGCGGCAGCACCACCGTCACTGGAACGGGCTTCCTGCCCGGCGAGTCCGTCTCCGTCTCCATCCCCGGCGGCACGCCCGTCGTGGTGGAGGCCGGCCCGGACGGCGACATCACCGCCATCCTGCCGATCCTGCCCGGCACGGACCCCGGCACCGTCGTCGTGACGGCCGTCGGAGCCGTGTCGAACACGCCTGCAACTGCGACGATCACCGTCGAGGCGTTCGACACGACGCTCACCGCGACGCCGTCCACGCTGAACCCCGGTGACTCGACGATCCTGTCCGGCACCGGCTACGTCGCGAACGAGTCGGTGACCATCTCGGCGCCCGGCTTCGACGACGTCGTGACCACGGCGAACGGGCTCGGTGAGATCAGCCAGGTGGTCGCCTTCCCGGCGGACTTCTTCCCCACGACCGTGACGTTCACGGCCACGGGTGCCCTGTCGCTCACGCCGGCACAGACCTCGGTCCTCGTCGAAGCGGTCGTGTACGACACGGCGATCACGGTGGACCCGACGACGGTCAACCCGGGTGGAACCACCACCGTCACGGGCACCGGCTTCGCACCGAACGAGACCGTCACCATCACGATCCCGGGCGGCGACCCCGTCACCGTGACGACGAACGGCGACGGCGACTTCACGCAGCCCGTGACGATCCCGGCCGGAACGCCTGCTGGGCCACTGACGATCACCGCGACCGGTGACACGTCGAACACGCCCGCCGATGCCGACGTGACCGTGGTGCCGTACGAGACCGCGATCACCGCCGACCCGGACACGCTGGTCCCCGGCACCTCGACGACGATCACCGGTACCGGGTTCGCACCGAACGAGTCCGTCTCGGTCTCCATCCCCGGTGGCACGCCGGTCGTCGTGACGGCGAACGGCGACGGCGGCTTCACCGCCGCCCTGCCGATCCCGTCGGGCACGCCCGCCGGACCGCTCGTCGTGACCGCGACCGGCGCCGTCTCCGCGACGGATGCGACCGCGACGGTCACCGTCGAGGCCTACGAGACTGCGATCACCCTCGACCCGACGACGGTCGCCCCTGGCGGCAGCACCACGGTCACCGGCGACGGCTTCGCGTCGAACGAGTCCGTGAGCGTCACCGTCCCGGGCATCGCGACGCCGATCCCCACCACGGCTGACGGCAACGGTGAGATCTCCGTGAGCGTCGACCTCCCGGCGGACTTCCCGCTCGGACCCGTGACCGTCACCGCCACCGGTGCCGTCTCGGCGACCCCCGCCACGGCGACGCTCACCGTCGAGGCCACGACCTACGTCACGGCCATCGCCGCCGACCCGGCCACCGTCGTCGCGGGTGCCAGCACCCTCGTCACCGGCACCGGCTTCGCACCGAACGAGAGCGTCACGGTCTCGATCCCCGGTGCCGACCCGGTGACCACCACGGCGACGGCGACCGGCACCATCTCGGTGTCGCTGCCCGTGCCGGCCGACTACGCCGAGGGCGTGGTCGTCGTGACCGCGCTCGGGGCGACGTCCGACACGCCTGCGACGACGAACCTCACGGTCGACGTGGTCTACGCGCCGACGATCACCGCCGACCCGGCGACGGTCCCCGGCGGGACCTCGACGGAGATCTCGGGGAGCGGCTTCGCTCCGACCGAGAGCGTCACGGTCACCTTCCCCGGCCTCGCGCCGGTGACGGTCACCTCGAACGCCGACGGTGAGATCACCACGACGTTCGCCGTCCCGCAGGGCTTCGCGACCGGCCCGGTCACGGTAACCGCACTCGGCGTCGTCTCGGCGACCGAGGCGACCACCACCGTCACGGTCGAGGCGACGGTCTACGACACGGCGATCACCCTCACACCGGACACGGTGAACCCGGGCCAGACCACCACGGTCACCGGTACCGGCTTCCAGCCGAACGAATCGATCAGCGTCTCGATCCCCGGCGGCAACCCCGTCGTGGTGACGGCGGACGGCGACGGTGGGTTCACCGCGACGCTGCCGGTGCCGCCCGGAACGCCCGCCGGTCCCGTCACGGTGACCGCGGTCGGTGAGACGTCAGCGACGCCTGCTGAGGCGGAGCTCACGGTCGAGGCCTACGAGACGGCGATCACCGCCGACCCGAGCACGGTCACGGCCGGCGGAGCGACGCTCGTCACAGGCACCGGCTTCGCCGCGAACGAGTCCGTCACGGTCTCGGTCCCGGGCGGCACTGCTGTCCCGGCGACGACGAACGGCGGCGGTGAGTTCTCGGTCGGGATCACCGTTCCGGCGAATGCGCCGGTCGGTCCGCTGGTCGTCACGGCGGAGGGAGCGGTGTCGCAGGCTCCGGCCACCGCGACCGTCACGGTCACCGCCATCGTGTTCTCGCCCGTCATCACCGCTTCCCCGGACGCGCTGATCGCCGGTGACACGACGGTCATCACCGGATCGGGCTTCGCAGCCAACGAGACGGTCACGGTGTCGATCCCGGGCGCTCCGGTCGTCACGCAGGTGACGAACGCCGGCGGCGGCTTCACCGTGACCCTGCCGGTCCCCGACGGCTACGCGCTCGGCGACGTCACGGTGACGGCACTCGGTGCTGCATCGGACGAGCCGGCGACGACGATCATCGAGATCCTCGCGTACGACACGGCGATCACGGTCGATCCGTCGTCGGTCCTGCCGGGTGAGTCGGTCACGGTCGACGGGACGGGCTTCGCCGGTGGGGAGACCGTCACGGTGTCCATCCCGGGCGCACCGTCCGTCACCGTGGTGACGAACCCCGATGGTTCCTTCACCGTGGACCTGCCGATCCCGGACGACTACACGCCTGGCCCGGTGACCGTCACGGCCGAGGGCGACGTCTCCGAGACGCCGGCCGAGTCCGAGGTCACCATCGAGGACGGAGCGGTCGACGTGGACACCGACGCCGCTGCGGTCGACGTGGACGCCGCTGCTGACGTCGACGCCGCGGCCGACGTGGACGCCGACGTGGACGTGGACGTGGACGCTGCTGCCGACACTGACGCTGCTGCCGACACCGATGCTGCAACGGATGTGGATGCGGATGCGGATGCGGCTGCTGACACGGATGCTGCCGCCGACGTCGACGCTGCTGCGGACGTGGATGCTGCTGCTGATGTGGATGCCGCGGCCGACACGGATGCTGCTGCGGACACTGACGCTGCCGCCGACGTGGATGCTGCTGCTGACACGGATGCTGCTGCCGACACGGATGCTGCTGCTGACACTGATGCAGCATCCGTGTCGGCAGCAGCATCAGATGTGGATGCTGATGCGGACACTGACGCTGCGGCCGACGTGGATGCTGCGGCTGACACTGATGCTGCGGCCGACGTGGACGCTGCGGCTGACACCGATGCTGCGGCCGACGTGGATGCCGCTGCCGACACGGATGCCGCTGCTGACGTTGATGCCGCGGCCGACACGGACGCTGCTGCGGACGTGGATGCTGCTTCTGACGCTGATGCCGCAGCCGATGTGGACGCTGATGCGGACACTGACGTTGCTGCCGACACGGATGCCGCTGCTGACACGGATGGTGCTGCGGATGTGGATGCCGCTGCGGATGTGGATGCCGCTGCGGACGTGGACGCTGCTGCCGACACGGACGCTGCGGCTGACACTGATGCTGCTGCCGATGTGGATGCTGCTGCGGACACCGATGCTGCTGCGGACGTGGATGCCGCGGCCGACACGGACGCTGCTGCGGACGTGGACGCTGCTGCGGACGTGGACGCTGATGCTGACGGAGATACTGCGGCCGACACGGATGCTGCTACAGATGCGGACGTCTTCGTCGATGCCGATGCGGCTGCTGATGTGGACGCTGTCGACACGGACACAGCCGCGGATGTCGATGCAGCCGCTGACACCGATGCAGCGTCCGACGGAGTGGATGTCGACCTGAACGCAGATGTCGACACCGACACCGCGGCGGACGCGGACACGGCGACCGACGCGGACACGGCGACCGACGCGGACACGGCGTCCGACGCCGACACCGCAGCTGACGCCGACGGTGACACCGATGCCGGCGACGACCGCCTGGCTACCGTCAAGTACTCGACGATCGTCCGTGACACCGGCGTCATCCAGGAGGTCTACGCCACCGGCTTCGAGCCCGGCGAGACCGTCTCGGCGACCGTCTTCTCGACGCCGTTCGCCCTGACGCCCGTCATCGCAGACGCCTCCGGCAACGCCACCCTCACTTTCCCGGTCGACTCGTCGATCGAGCTGGGTGCCCACCGGGTGGAGCTCTCCGGATCCGTGACCGGCGACCTGCCGCTTGACCGCGAGGCGACCGCCTTCACGGTCACCGCGGTGGCCGCCGCAGCACCGGGGTCACGCCCCGGTCTCCCGAGCACCGGTTTCGACGGCCTGTGGCTCGGGGGACTCGGCGCCACGATGCTCCTCCTCGGAGGTGCCTTCGTGGCTACGCGACGGGCGCGTCTGGAGTGACCCCGCCGAGTGGGCCGCGCCGCATTCGGGTCGGCGCGGCCCACTCCTTCCCCCGCGGACGGCACCACCGAACGGGTGCCCCCGCGGTTCATCACCACCCAGCACCAAGGAGGAACCGTGACTCCGATCACACGCACATCCGTGGGGGAGCGTTCTGACGCCCTTCGACAAGCTCAGGGACCGGAAGGGGCTCAGGGACCGGAAGGGGCTCAGGGACCGGACGGCGCCGAGGAACCGGACGGCGATCAGGCACCGGCGTCCGGTCGGCAGGACCGGGGAGCGGGATCGTCTCGGGACGAAACCGCCCCGCCGAAGCGGGCCGCGCGCATCGCCGCCGCGGTCTCGATCGCCCTCGTCGGCGTCTACGTCGCCGGCACACTCGTCATCGTCTCGCCGACCACGCCCGTCCGCGGAGCCGTCGTCGCCGCGGCCGGCCCGTACTTCACGCAGAAGTGGAACGTCTTCGCGCCGAGCATCATGAAGACGAACATCACCTTCTCCGTGCAGGCCCAGTGGCGCGACGCCGACGGCACGCTCGTGAAGTCCGACTGGGTCAACGTCACGAAGCTCGAGCAGCAGGCGGTCCCCGGCCACGCCGAGCCGTCGCGGATCCAGAAGTCCTCGTGGAACGCGATGCTCGCCTACAACACCCGGTACCTCGCGCTCGACGCGAAGCAGCGCGAGATCGTCCGCGACACCTTCATCCAGCGCGCCGACGGTGGCGGGTATCGCGCGCAGTCGGCCGAATCGCTCATCGCCGACCTCGACGCCGTCAGCACGACCCCAGGCTCAGGGCAGGGCGACATCGTCCGGTTCCTCCGCTACGACTACATGCTCAAGGAGTACGCGACCGCGTTCTCGACGGCGTACTTCGACCAGGACGTCGAGCGCGTCCGATGGCGGATCGACCGCACCCGCCCGAACGACTTCGACAACCGTTTCTCCGAGGAGCAGCAGTTCGACGACACCGCCGTCACCTTCGGCTGGCGGCACGTCGACGACGTCATCGACCCGGAGACCCTCGCCGTCTACCGGGACGTCATCGCCCGCTACGGGGGTGCACGATGAACGCCGTCCGCGCGCGGTTCGACCGGTTCGCCGGCTGGGTCACGGGTGCCAAGCACGCCGGCTACAGCCTCTCCGCCCTCCGGATCCTCTACGGTGTCGCGATCGTCAGCTTCCTGTTCACGAGCCTCGCCGATCGCCACTACCTGTGGGGCGTCGCATCGAAGTGGGTCGACCCGGAGGCGGACCGTCGCGCGTGGTTCCCGCTGTTCGAGCTCGTCTTCACGAAGGACAGCGCCTTCGTCTTCGACGTCGCCTACGGGGTGCTCATCGTGCTCGGACTGCTGTTCCTCATCGGCTGGCAGACCCGGTTCGTCACACCCGTCCTCCTCGTGTTCTGGGTGGGGCTCGCGACCAACAGCACGGTGCTGACCAATGGCGGCGACACCATCATCCGGATCACGCTGCTCTTCCTCGTGTTCGCCGACCTGTCGCGTCATTGGTCCGTCGACGCGTGGCTCGCCAAGCGGCGGGGTCGAGCGCCGCGGCCGATCCTGCGCGGTCGGTTCGCGATCCCGGCGTGGCTCGCGAACGCCGCCAACAACACGGCGGTCCTGCTCTGCGCGTACCAGATCATGCTCGTCTACGTGAACTCCGGCATCTACAAGCTCATGGGTCCCGAGTGGCGTGAGGGCACGGCGTTCTACTACTCGCTCGTCCTCGACGTGTTCCGGCCGTTCCCCGCACTCAGCGACCTCGCCTGGCAGGTCGGTCCGTTCGTCTGGGTCGCCACGTTCCTGTCGGTCTGGGTGCAGCTGCTGTTCCCGGTGCTGATCCTGTGGCGGCCGACGCGGATCCTCGCGCTCGGCTTCACGATCCTGATGCACCTCGGCATCGGCCTCTTCCTCGGGCTGTGGCCGTTCTCGCTCGCGATGATCGCGCTCGACCTGCTCTTCGTCCGCGACCGCAGTTGGGTCGCCGTCGGTCGGTGGGCGTCGCACGCCGGGGGAGTGCTCCGCCAGCTGCTGCCGGAGCGCCAGAGGACCGAAAGACCCGTCACGACGTCGGCCGGTTCGCCGTCGTGACCACAGCCGTCTCGCGCGTTCGGGTGCGAGACGAACCGGCGGTCGGCGCCACGGTTGCGCCGACCGCCACCTCCTTGCCGGTCCCGTCCCTCGCGCCCTGAGGTCCCCTTCCGTTCGCCCATCTTTGGGCGAACGAACGCTCCCTCGCCCAAAAATGGGCGAACGGACGCGACTGGATCTGTGTTTCTCTGTGTTTGTGTGATACTTTCTTCGCACTGCAAGCCTGCAACACCGGAAACGAAGGTCAAGGACGACGCATGTACGCGACGGAGCGGCACGAGCACATCACCAGCCGGGTGAAGACGAGCGGACGGGTCTCCGTCGCCGACGTCTCCCGCGAGCTGGGCGTCACCGCCGAGACGATCCGCCGCGACCTCGACCAGCTCGAAACCTCCGGCGTCCTGCGCCGCGTCCACGGCGGCGCCGTCTCCGCAGCGCGTGCCTCCGTCGCCGAGGCCAGCCTCGCCGATCGCCAGGGCCAGCGGAGCGACGCGAAGGCCACGATCGCCCGTGCTGCCCTCCGGCTCATCCCGGCCACGTTCAGCGGCTCGATCGTCATCGACGCCGGGACGACCACGGCCCACCTCGCCGACCTCCTCGTCACCTGGCGCCCGGCCACCGCCGGCCAGACGCTCACGGTCATCACCAACTCCGTCCCGATCGCCGCGACGCTCCACCACTGCGACCACGTCGAACTCCACCTCCTCGGTGGACGCGTCCGCGGCATCACGAGCGCGGCGGTCGGCAGCACGACCGTCGACGAGCTCGGCCGGTTCCGCCCCGACATCGCCTTCGTCGGCGCCAACGGGGTCAGCGCCGACTTCGGCCTCAGCACGCCGGACGAGCTCGAGGGTGCCGTGAAGTCGGCCATCGTCCGCGGTTCGCGCCGGGCCGTCGTCCTCGCCGATGCCGCCAAGCTCGGTGAGGAAGCGCTCATCCGCTTCGCCGCCCTCGACGAGATCGACACCGTCATCACCGACGAGGTCGTTCCGACGACCCTTGGGGACGCCCTCGAGGCTGCGGGTGTCGAGGTGGTCGTCGCATGATCATCACCCTGACCGCCAACCCCTCGCTCGACCACACGGTGGAGCTCCCCGGTGTCGTCGAGCGCGGTGAGGTCCTCCGCGCCCTCGCCAGCCGGGAGCAGCCGGGCGGCAAGGGCGTCAACGTCTCGCGGGCCATCGCCGCAGCCGAGCTGGCGACCATCGCCGTCCTGCCCGGTGAATCGACCGACCCCATGATCGAGTCGCTGCGCGCGCAGGGGATCGACGTCCTCGCCGTCCCGACCGGGCAGCCCGTGCGCCGCAACATCACGCTCACCGAGCCCGACGGCACCACCACCAAGATCAACGAGCCGGGCCCGCTCCTCACCGAGGACGACGCTGCACGTCTCGTCGACGCGACCGCCCGTGCCGCCGCGAGTGCCGAGTGGCTCGTCATCGCCGGTTCGCTGCCGCCCGGCCTCCCCGCCGACTTCTACGCACGCATCGTCCGGGCCGCTCGCGCCCTCACCGACGGCACCCGCCCGCTCGTCGCCGTCGACAGCTCGGGGGAGCCGCTCGCCGCCCTCCTCGCCGCCTTCGCCGCCACCGGGGAGCGCGTCGACCTCATCAAGCCGAACGGCGCCGAACTCGCCGAACTCACCGGCACCGCGTCCGGCGACGAGATCGAGGCAGACCCGGCGCTCGCCGCGTCCGTCGCCGCCACGCTCATCGGCACCACGGACCGACCCGGTCCGGTCGCCGCCGTCCTCGTCACCCTCGGCTCCCGTGGCGCCGTTCTGGTGGAGGGTGACACCGCCTGGTCGGCCCGGGCCCCGAAGATCGTCGCGCGCAGCACCGTCGGCGCGGGGGACTCCTCCCTCGCCGGCTACCTGATCGCCCGAACCGCAGGTCTCGCACCTGCAGCACGCCTCGCGCAGGCCGTCGCCCACGGAGCCGCAGCCGCGGCACTCCCCGGCAGCGACGTACCGGCGCTCAGCGGGACGGACGCCGCCGCCATCGGCGTCGTCCAGCTCCCGCAGCGGATCCCCTCCGCCCCCTGACCACCCCGGTCCCTGACCGCCCACCCCGGTCCCTGAGCTTGTCGAAGGGCCGCCCCGACCACCCGAAGCACCAGCATCCGTTTCGAAGGAGAACCCAGATGTCCACCCCACTCATCACCCCAGGGCTCGTCGCCCTCGACGCCGACCTCGGCACCGATCGCGCGGGTGTCATCCGCGCGCTCGCCGAGCTCGTCGTCCGCGCCGGCCGTGCCACCGACACCGAGGCCCTCTTCGCCGACGCCTGGGCGCGGGAGAGCAAGACCGACACCGGCATCCCCGGCGGCATCGCGATCCCGCACTGCCGCTCGGCCGCCGTCACCGAGCCGACGCTCGCGATGGCCCGCGTCTCGCCGCTCGTCGACTTCGGTTCCGACGACGGCCCGGCCGACCTCCTCTTCTTCATCGCAGCCCCGGACGGCGCCGACCAGGCGCACCTCGCCCTGCTGTCGAAGCTCGCGCGCTCGCTCATCAAGCCCGAGTTCGTGACCTCGCTGCGTGAGGCGCCCGACGCCGCCGCGGTGGTCGCCCTCGTCGATGGTGCGCTCGGTGATGCACCCAAGCCGGCAGCGGCTCCTGCGGCCGAGCGCGCCGCGACGGCTCCCGTCGAGGCCGGCGACCAGACCGCAGGGCCCGTGCTCATCGCGGTCACCTCGTGCGCGACAGGCATCGCCCACACCTACATGGCGGCCGACTCGCTCGCCGCCACCGCCAAGCGCCTCGGTGTCGAGCTGCACGTGGAGACGCAGGGCGCCTCCGGTGCGACCCCGCTGCCCGCCGACGTCGTCGCGAAGGCGCAGGCGGTCATCTTCGCCGTCGACGTGGACGTCCGCGACGTCACGCGCTTCGCCGGGAAGCCGGTCATCAAGGCTCCCGTGAAGCGCGGCATCGACGCCCCGGAACAGCTCATCAACGACGCGGTCGCCGCGATCTCGAACCCGAACGCCCCGCGGGTCGCCGCCGCCGCCGGTGACGCCTCCGCGTCGACGTCGGACAAGAAGGACGCCAACGTCGGTCAGTCGATCAAGCGCTGGCTGCTCACCGGTGTCAGCTACATGATCCCGTTCGTCGCGGGTGGCGGTCTGCTCATCGCCCTCGGCTTCCTCCTCGGGGGCTACGACATCACCGAGAACGCCGGCAAGATCATCGTCGAGAACAGCCTCGTGAACCTGCCGGCCGGTGGACTCGGCGCCTACCTCGGCGCCGTCGCGTTCTCCATCGGCAACGCCTCGATGGCGTTCCTCGTCCCGGCCCTCGCCGGCTACATCGCCTACGCCATCGCCGACCGACCGGGCATCGCGCCCGGGTTCGTCGCCGGTGCCGTCGCCCTCCTCATGAGCGCCGGCTTCCTCGGCGGGCTCGTCGGTGGTCTGCTCGCCGGTGGTGTCGCCTACGGCCTCGGTCGCCTGAACGTGCCGCGGTGGTTGCGTGGGCTGATGCCCGTCGTGATCATCCCGCTGGTCGGTTCGATCGTCGCGTCCGGTCTCATGATCCTCGTCCTCGGCGGCCCGATCGCCGCGCTCATGAACGGCCTCAACGGCTGGCTCTCCGGCCTCACCGGCGTCTCGGCGATCCTGCTGGGCGTGATCCTCGGCACGATGATGGCCTTCGACCTCGGCGGCCCCGTCAACAAGGTCGCGTACTCGTTCGCCGTCGCCGGTCTCGGTGCTGGCACGCTCGCCAACCAGGCACCGTGGCAGATCATGGCCGCCGTCATGGCTGCCGGCATGGTGCCGCCGCTCGCGATGGCGCTCGCCTCGACCGTCCTCAGTCGTCGTTCGTTCACCGCGGTCGAGCGGGAGAACGGCAAGGCCGCCTGGCTGCTCGGTGCCGCGTTCATCAGCGAGGGTGCGATCCCGTTCGCCGCGGCCGACCTGTTCCGCGTCATCCCGGCGTCGATCCTCGGTGGTGCCGCCACCGGTGCGCTCGTCATGGCGACCGGCGTGACCTCGCAGGCGCCGCACGGTGGCATCTTCGTGTTCTTCGCCATCGGCAACATCGGGATGTTCGTCCTGTCGGTCGCGATCGGCACAGTCATCACCGCGATCGCCGTCGTCCTGCTCAAGCGGTTCGCCCGTCGTCGTCCGGTGGAGGGTGCCGACACGGCAGCCCCCGCGGTCGCCACCGAGCCCGCGACCGTCTGATCCGTACCCGTCCGATCCACAGCCTGACCTGATCCACTGGTCCGGCCGGCACCAACCGAACCGCAGAAGGAGCATCATCATGGCCGAACGCCAAGCCACCATCGCCAGCCGCGTCGGGCTGCACGCCCGCCCCGCCAAGCTCTTCATCGAGACGGTCAAGCGCCAGCCGGTGCCCGTCACGATCGAGCTGGGCGACTCTGGCCCGCTCGACGCTTCGAGCATCCTCACGATCATGAGCCTCGGCGCCACCAACGGCGACGTCGTCACCCTCCGCGCTGAGGGCGAGGGTGCCGACGAGGCGCTCGCCGAGCTCGCCGGTCTCCTCGAGACGGACCTCGACGCCGAGTAGTCACCCCGCACCACGAAGCCCCGCCGCCCGAGTCATCTCGGACGGCGGGGTTTCCTCGTGGGCCCGTCGACAGGCTCAGGGAGCGTGGAACCGTTCCGGTCACTGAGCTTGTCGAAGTGCCCTCGGGGAACCGTTTCGTGTCGTGCGTGGTTGCTCGTGGACCCTTCGACAGGCTCAGGGAGCGGGCTTTCGCGGGTTCAGCGGTGCTCGGGCGGGCGGACGATGCCGCGCTGTCGAGCCGCGGCGATAGCGGCGCCGCGACCGTCCACCCCGAGTTTCGTGTCGATGTGCGCGAGGTGGGTCTTGACGGTCGTCTCGCTGATGAACAGCCGACGCGCCAGTTCGCGGTTGCCGAGACCGTCCGTGAGCAACTCCAGGATCTCGGCCTCGCGCGGAGTCAGGGCTTCCTGGCGATGTTGCAGGTGATGCATGAGCCGTGATGCCACCGGTGTGCTCAGCGCGCTCTGTCCCATCGCTGCCGTTCGCACCGCGCGGAAGATCTCCTCGGGCGACGACGTCTTGAGCACATACCCGACGGCTCCTGCGTCGACGGCCCGGACGATGTCGGCATCCGTGTCGTACGTGGTGAAGATCAGTACTTGCGGTGCCGGGCTGAGCGCGCGGAGACGCCTGGTCGTCTCGATCCCGCCGATCCCGTCGCCCATCGCGAGATCGACGACCACGAGGTCCGGCTGCACCTCGGCGACCAGTGGAACCGCGTTCTCGCCGGACGACGCCTCACCCACGATCTTGAGGTCGGGTTGGGTCTGCAGGATCAGGCGCAGACCCGCTCGCACCACGGCATGATCGTCGACCAGGACGAGCCTCAGCACGTCGACCCCGCATCGGTCGGGAGCTGGGCGACGATCACGGTGCCGTCACCGGGGGCACTCTCCACCGTGAACCGACCGCCGAGTTGCTCGATCCGCTGCCGCATCGCCCGCAGCCCGTAGCCGCCGGTGCTCGACGGTTCGGGGACCGCCGACGCATCGAATCCGACCCCGTCGTCGGCGATGTCGACGACGACCTGGTCGGCCAGACAGCTGAGGGTGACGTGGATCGCCGATGCGCCGGCATGGTGATCGGCGTTCTGCACGGCACTCTGACAGACGCGCAGGATCGCATGGGCGATCTCAGGCGGGTAGGGCCTCGGCTCGCCGTCGATGCGCAGCTGGGCGGCGGGGGTCTCCGCGACCAGATGTCCGAGCGCGGATGCGAGACTGATGCCGTCGAGCCGGGGTGAACCGAGGTCGTGGACCAGGTTCCGCGCCTCGCCGAGCGTCGAGCGGATCAGCTCGACCGCCTCGCGCAGACGGGCGCGGCTGGTGGCCGGAGACGTGTCGATCGTCTGCGCGGTGGCCTCCATGATGAGGAGCGAACTCGCGAGTCCCTGGGTCACGGAGTCGTGGAGTTCGCTCGACACCCGTGCTCGCTCCTGAGCGATCCCGGCTTGTCGCTCGGTCGCGGCGAGTCGCTCCTGGGCTTCCGTCAGTCGACGGATGAGCGCCGCCTGTGTCCGGTTGTCCGACTCGATCCGTGAGGTGACGACGCTCACGAGCGCAGCCACCACCGCTGTCCCCACCACGATCGTCCAGTCGAAGCCGCCGGTGAGGACGAGGAGCGAGCGCGCACAGACCGCGGCGAGACCGACGGCGATCCACGCGGTCGGGAAGGCGCGGCGTGCGAGGAAGTAGACCGAGAACGCCGTCCACCAGAAGCTCGGGGCGATGAGCACGAGCAGCGTCCACAGTGCGAGCAGGATCACGACGAGGATCCGGTGTCGGACGCCCGTCTTCCGCGTGGCGAGGAGGTAGGCGGCCGCGGTCGCGACGGTCAGCGCAGCGACGGTCCAGTTCACCGCCTCGACCCCGTGACTCATGACGTATCGCACGGCCGAGGTCACGAGCAGCGCGAAGAAGGTGAGGTTGAGCACGACGTCGAGGGGCGTCGCGCCGAGGGCTGCGGCTCGGCGGTACGGGCGGGAGTCCGGGGTCGATTGGACTGATGTTCGAGCGTCTGACATGGGACCTTTCCGGCGATCCCTCCATGCTAGGCGAGCCTTCGAGGGCCTGCCTCATCCGAAGGGATGAGGGCCGGTCCGCCGTCGGCCCGACCGGATCCGGGCGGCGCGGACGAGGTGGAGGCAGCACCGCCCGGACGAGAGTTGTCGGAGCGCATCATCCGATGCCGAAGCACGAACAACCCAGAGGAACACCATGAAATCGTCACGCACCGCACGCCTCGGCACCATCGTCGCCGGACTCGCCGTCCTTGGAACCTTGACCGCCTGCACCGGCCCCGCCTCGCCGACGACCGCGACCTCGGCGTCGCCGGTGGCCGAGGCCGCGGAATCCCGGACCGTCGAGCTTCCTCGGCTGTCCGCCGACGCAGCATTGGAAGCTGCGACCGCCGCGCTGGACTCGTGTCGAGCGAGCGGGGTCGGGTTCGTCACCGTCTCCGTCGTCGACCGCTTCGGTCAAGTGCAGGCCGTGGTCCGCGGTGACGGCGCTGCGGAGCACACCCTCTCGGCGTCGGCCGAGAAGGGATACACGGCGGCGGCGTTCGGAGCCAACACCTCCGAGCTGACGGAGCGCCTGCCGGAGGGCGGCGGGGCGACGCTTCGCGACCTCGAGGGGACGCTGTTCCTGGCAGGCGGGGTGCCGATCAAGGTCGGTACGGCGACGATCGCGGGTATCGGCGTCGGTGGGGCCCCGGACGGCATGGTCGACGAGGGTTGTGCGGCGGCGGGCGCTGCGGTCCTGGCGGAGGACGCGGCGAGCTGACGGTCGGCTCACCGGAACGCGAACGCCCGTTCGCCCACGTTTGGGCGAACGGGCGTTGCGTCGCCCGAAGATGGGCGAATGGAGGGCTAGCTGGCTGTGCGACGGCGACGCGCGAGCAGCACCGAGGCGAAGCCGACGAGGCCGAGGAGCAGCGCGACGAGCCCGACGCCCGATACGTCCACGCCCGTGCGCGACAGCGAGTCGGCGCCGGCGGCTGAACCACCCGAGGGCGAGCTCGTGCCGTCACCACCACCGACCGCGCCACCACTGGAGCCCGTGCCAGGACCGGTTCCGGGGTTCGTCCCCGGGCCGGTTCCGGGATCGGTCCCCGGGTCTACCGCGGCGGCGAGCACCGTCACCGGCGAGGACGTCGTCTCCACCGGCGCGAAGCCATCGGCCGAGACCGTGACCCGCACCGCGAGCGCGGCACCCGCACTGCCGGCGGGCGGCGTGAACGTCGCCGTGTCGGCACCGTCCACGACCTCGTCGTCGAGCAGCCAGGCGTAGACCACGGTGGCGTCCTCCGGGTCCACCACGACCGCCGCGGTCGTCGGCACGCCCTCGCGGGCCACGCTCGACAGCGTCGCGGTCGCGACCGCCGTCCGGGCGAAGGTGATCGTCGTCGACTGCGTGGTCACCCCGTCAGCCGCCGTCACCGTGATGACGACACCGTCGGTCGCGTCAGCCGCAGCGCGGGCGGTAGCCGCCGGTGCCGCTTCGAGCGGCTCGATCGTGACCGTCGCGTCGCGGTCGGCCGGGATGGCGTCGACCACCGGGTCGGCGGACCCTGCCAGCGGCACCTCGTACTCGAGGACGCCTGCATCGAAGCCCTCGACCGGCGTGCCGTTCACCCGCAGCGCGGCGAGGCTCGCCTCGGTCGCTACCGACGGTGCGAGCGCGTAGATCTCGACCTCCGAGACGACCAAATGGGTGTTCGCATACGCCGTCATGACGACACGAACGGCACTCGTCGTGACGCCACCGAGGTCGACGTCGACGATCGGAGCCGTCCCATCGGTCGGGACCGGCACGGCGACCGCCCCACCCGGAGCGTCGATCCAAGCGCCGTCGGCGTCCCGGAACTGGACGGTCAACGCACTCGGCCAGCTGTTCGTGCTCCCGTCCTTGTAGGCGTAGAACGTGACGTGCTCGATCGTGTGCTCACCGCCGAGCTCGTAGCTCAGCGTGTCGCTCGCCGGCTTGTTCGACGAGCGCCAGTTCGACCAGCCCTTGTCGTTCCGCTCACCGTTCTTCGTGTTGCTCGCCGGATAGCCGGACTCGGTGGACGTCGCACTCGCGACGGTCGTGGCGTCCGGCGCGATGTTCCGCTCACCTGGCGCCGTGACGATGATCGACAGGAGTGCGTCGATCGGTGCCGCGGCCGGGTCGTTCGACGCAGCCGCGCCGCGAACCTGCACCACACCGGTGTCGGCGAGGTCGGCGTCGTCGAGCGTGCTGAAGTCCCACGTGACGGCCGTGTCGAAGCGGTTGACACTCGCGCCGATCTGCGCCGGGACCGTGGTGGGTGCCGCTGCGATGACGGTGCTCGCCGGGGACCCTGCCGCGACCGTCAGGGAGACCGGCTCGGTGGTCGTGAAGCCGCCGATGTCGACGGTGGCCTGCGCGGTGAACGCCGCGCCCCACCCGTCGGTGCCGGAACCGTTCACGACGATCGTGCCCGGCGTGTTCCAGTCCACGGCGGAGGTGTCCCAGGTGACCGGCACCGGAGCGCCCTGGACCGCGCCGTACAGCGGCACCACGGTCGCGGGCAGCGCCGCCGGAACACCGGCGACGGTCTGGAGCGTGACCGGCTGCACCCCCGTGAGGGCGGTGTCGACGAAGCTCCAGGTCTGGTTCGCGCCGTTGTTCGACTGGTAGACGCCGACGGCGGCGCCCGTGGTGGTGGACTGCCCGCCGACCTCGAGGGCCTGGCTGGTGCCGACGTTCACGAGGCTCCATTCGGAGCCGTCGGTCGTCGTCGGGATCCACTGCAGCGAGGGGTCGGCCGCAGCCTGTTCCCGCGTCGCAACGACGAGCGAGGCGCCGGCGGAGTTCGCGGAGAGGAGTGCTCCGGACGAGCTGCGGACGGCGTAGCGGTCGGTGTTCGTGCCGCCGCCCGAGAGTCGCTCGGCGGTCCACACCTGTGCGGCACCGGCCGTGGCGTCGGAGGCACGCGGGGTGATCGTGCCGGCCGGGACGGTCCCGGTCGTGGCTGCGGCGGTGAACGCCTTCGAGCTCTGCTTGCCGACGAGCTGGTAGGCGTGCCCGTCCTGGAACGGTGCCGCATCGGCTGCGACACCGGTCGCGCCGTCGACGAGGAAGGTGGTGACCGACTTCGCCGGGATGGTGAGTGTCGTCTGCTTGGTCACCGGGTCGATCGACACGGCGTCGCCCCGCACGAGTGCGTTGGCGGTGACGTCGTCCGCGGGGGACTCCGTCGTCACGATCGGCGTGACCGTCGCGCCGGGAGCGATGTCCGCGAACTTCGACAGGTCGATCGTGATCGTCCGAGCCGAGGTCGACGGGTTGGCGTGCACGAGGGTCGCACCGGTGCCGTCGGCACGGAGCGCTGTGGTGGTCTGCGCGTCGGTGGAGGGGATGAGGTGGTCACCGGGCTGCACGTAGTGGGTGAAGTTGCGGAGCGTGTTGTACTTCGCGTTCGTCTTCACGGAGCAGCTCGGGTCGGCGTCACCGTCGGCGATGCGTCGCTCGGAGTCGCCCTCGGCGTTGCAGTCGAAGTCGATGAGGACGCTGCCCCAGTTGAGCTTCTCGACCTTCTCCATGTTGTAGAGGTCCTCGACGGGCTGCCAGAGCACCCACGCGGTCGGCTCCAGGTTGCGGAGGTCGTCGATGAGGTGCGTGGCCATACCGATGCCGTTGTCGATGTTCGTGAGGTTGTGCTTGCCGCTGGAGTCCCAGTTGCCCTCGACCTCGCTCATCCACAGCGGCTTGCCGGCGGTCTTCGCGATGTCTCGTGCAACGACGCTGCCGCCCTGGCCGTAGCTGTGGACGTTGAGCTGCGTGACGAGGTCCTTGGCGGTCTGCGACCAGCCGTTCCAGTTCGTCGCGAAGATGCCGGGGTTGGTCTCGTCCATGGCCGCGATGACGGCCTCGGTCGAGGTGCCCTCGGCGGCGAGGCGCTCGGCGAGGGCCTTGATGACGGTGTCCTGCATGGCCGGGCCGATGTGTGCACCCTCCTGGCGTCCGCCCTTCGGCCAACCGGTGGCCTCGTCGATCTGGGTGCCCCAGTAGTTCGTGTTCGGCTCGTTGAAGGGGTCGATGGTGTCGAAGTCGACACCGGTGTCGGCCTCGAGGTGGTCGACGACGGTGGTGAGGTAGGCGACGAAGTCGTCGACGCTCTCCGGCTTCAGCTGCTCGTCGGCGGCGTTGAAGTTGCCCGACGCGTAGCCGCTCTCGGTCATGAAGTACGGCGGGGAGTTGCTGAACGCCTCCCACTTGGTGATCTTGTCCTTGAGTGCCGTGAGCCACCAGCGCTGGGTCTCGTCGGCGTCGAAGTCGTAGGAGGCCGGGTCGTCGGCGTCCCAGGCGGCGGCGTATCGGTCGCGGTCGGCGTAGTCGGAGGTGATGGGGCCGTCGGCGTCGCTTGCTGCGAGGTCCGGGTTCCACCAGCCGTCGACCGCGCCCCCGGCCCGCAGGTATGGCGGGACGTCGGTCGCGTTGCCGCCACCGATGTTGTAGCGCGCGATGTTGAGGTTGAGGCCGTCCTCACCGAACACCTTGTCGAAGAGGTCCTGGCGGACGTCCTCGGGGTAGTCGCCCGTGGCGTTGGCGAACCAGACGAGGCTCGTTCCCCAGCCTTCGAACGCCTCGTTCTGGTAGGCCGGGTTGGGGGTGATGGTGAGGGGAGTGCTCTCCGCGGCGGCCGCAGGAGCGGCGTCCACGGTGGCGAGTGCTGGTGCGATCGCGGCGATGCCGAGGGCGACGGCGACGGTCGCTCCGATCGTTCGTCGGCGGACTGGTGACGGCAGTGTCATCGGTGGTTCCTTCGTTGGAGGCCGTGGTGCAGGGGATGTTCACGTGAACATTTAGCGGCGTCGAACCACCGTGTTCACGTCAACATTTCCGACGAGTATGGGCGACCCCTCGCTCGGGTGTCAAGCGATGGCCGGTCGCTGAACCCGTCGAAGTGCGGCACATCGTCGTTCCTCGGTGGCGCGGACGACGAACTGCCTCGCCTCAATGCGCGGGCGGGGGAGCCGTGCTCGCGCGGACGACGAGGGACGTCGGCGTGAGGGGCTCGGTGGAGAGCTGCGGGCCCTCCTCGATCTCGCGGAGGAGCGTGGTGATCGCCCGGCGTCCGATCTCGTCGAAGTCCTGGTGCACCGTCGTGAGTGGCGGCCAGAACGAGTCCGACTCCGGGGTGTCGTCGAAGCCGACGACGCTGATCGACTCCGGCACGGCACGGCCGCGCTCGTGCAGGGCGCGCAGGAGTCCGAGCGCCATCTGGTCGTTCGAGGCGAACACGGCCGTGATCTCCGGGCGCTCGGCGATCTCGAGGCCGATCTCGTACCCCGAGGTCGTCGACCAGTCGCCACGGAACGCGGGCGGCGGCGTGATGCCGGCCTCGCGCAGGGTGTCGGCCCAGCTCTGCTCGCGACGAGCCGCCGAGTACGAGGTGCGGGGTCCGGCGATGTGCCAGACGCCCTGGTGCCCGAGGTCGAGCAGGTGCTGGGTGGCGAGCGCCGCGCCCTGCGCCTGGTCGTTGTCGACGACCGGGTAGTCGGTGCGTGCCGCGGAGTCGATGACGACGACCGGGAGACCTGCGGGCAGTTCGACGTCGGCGCCGTCGACGATGTGCGACTCGATGACGATGATGAGTCCGTCGACGTCCTGCTCGCGGAGGCTGTCGAGGGCGACCGCGACATCGCGTTGCGTGGGGTACTCGACGGGGACGACCGTGACCGAGTAGCCGGCCCGTGCGGCCTGGACCGTGATCGCGTCGAGCGTGCGCATGTTGCCGTAGGAGGAGAGCGTGAACATCGTGATCCCGATGCTGCGGGTGCGACCCGACCGCAGCGCTCGCGCGGCCTTGTTCGGGCGGTAGCCGAGCTCGGTCATCGCCTCGAGCACGCGGTCGCGGGTGCCGTCGTCGACGTTGGTCAGGCCGTTCGCGACGCGGGAGACGGTCTGCGAGGAGACGCCGGCGTGCGCCGCGACGTCCGCCATCGACGGTGCTCGCCTGGCGCGGCCAGGCGCTCTCCGGGTGGTGTCCGTCATGGTCTCCCTATCGTCGCATCCATCCTTGCATGTTGACGTGAACATGCTATGGTACCGATCAGATGTTGACGTAAACATCCATCGTGATCCCTCCCCCGCACGGCTCCACCGCACGACGGTTCCGCCCGAATCCCAGCAAGGAAGCTGCCCATGACCACCACGACCGCTCGCACCGGCCGGCCACCAGCGGTCCGTGTCCACCGACGCGACCGCCGGGATTGGAAGGGCTGGGCGTTCATCGCCCCCTTCATGATCGTCTTCGCGCTGATGATCATCGCGCCGCTCGTCTACGCGCTCTACCTCAGCTTCTTCCAGGAGAAGCTCATCGGCGGCAACGCCTTCGTCGGTTTCGAGAACTACGCCCAGGTCCTCCAGGACCCGAAGTTCTGGGAGCCGTTCGGTCGCGTCGCACTGTTCTTCGTCGTGCAGGTGCCGATCATGCTCGCCCTGTCGCTCACCGCCGCGCTCGCGCTCGACAGCGCCAGGCTCCACGGCGCCGCCTTCTTCCGCATCGCACTCTTCCTGCCGTACGCCGTCCCGGGCGTCGTCGCGGCGCTCATCTGGGGCTTCATCTACGGCGACCAGTTCGGTCTCGCCGGCAGCTTCAACGACCTCGTCGGCGCGCAGATCCTCGAGCCGTTCAGCTCCCAGGCCGTCCTCGCCTCCATCGGCAACATCGTGACGTGGGAGTTCATGGGCTACAACATGCTCATCTTCTACGCCGCCCTCCGCGTCGTGCCCGGTGAGATCTACGAGGCGGCCGAGATCGACGGGGCCGGACAGTTCCGCACCGTCTTCAGCATCAAGATCCCCGCCCTCCGCGGAGCCCTCGTCATCGCGACGATCTTCTCCGTCATCGGCTCGTTCCAGCTCTTCAACGAGCCGAACCTGCTGAAGAACCTCGCGCCCAACGTGATCACGAGCAACTTCACCCCGAACATGTACGCCTACAACCTGTCCTTCGCCGGCCAGCAGTTCAACCTCGCGGCGACGGTCGCGATCATCATGGGCGTCATCACCGCCGTCATCGCCTACGTCGTGCAGGTGCGCGGCTCCCGACAGGAGAACAGCTGATGGCCACCGTCTCGAACCCGACCGTCCGTCCGCAGACCGTGTCGACCAGGACCGCCCGCAACCCGCGTGCCTTCGACCGGCCCACCCGGAAGCGCCACGACCCGCGCCGCAAGCGCTCGATCGTCCTCACGATCGTCATGGCCGTCTTCCTCATCTACTCGGTCGTCCCGATCTTGTGGCTCGTCATCAACGCGACGAAGTCCCAGCCCGACCTCTTCACCTCCTTCGGCCTCTGGTTCGGCGACGGCGGGTTCAACCTCTGGCAGAACATCGTCGACACCCTGACCTACCGCGACGGGCAGTTCGTCGGCTGGTTCGGCAACACACTGCTCTACGTGGTGGTCGGTGCCGGTGGGGCGACGCTCCTCGCGACGATCGGCGGGTACGGCCTCGCGAAGTTCCGGTTCCCCGGCAAGCGCGCCGTCTTCGCGATCATCCTCGGCTCCATCGCGGTGCCGGGCACGGCGCTCGCCGTCCCGACCTTCCTGATGTTCAGCCAGCTCGGCCTCACGAACACGCCGTGGGCCGTCATCCTGCCCTCGCTCGTCAGCCCGTTCGGCCTGTACCTCATCTGGACGTACGCGGTGGACGCGGTCCCGACCGAACTGCTCGAGGCCGCCCGCATGGACGGCGCGGGGGAGTTCCGCACCTTCTTCACGATCTCGCTTCGACTCCTCGGCCCCGGCATCGTCACGGTGCTCCTCTTCGCGATCGTCGCGACCTGGAACAACTACTTCCTGCCGCTCATCATGCTGTCGGAGCCCACCTGGTATCCGCTCACCGTCGGCCTCAGCCAGTGGAGCGCCCAGGCCACCGGTGTCGCCGCGCAACCGATCTTCAACCTCGTGATCACCGGATCGCTCCTGACCATCGTCCCGATCGTCATCGCGTTCCTCTTCCTGCAGCGCTTCTGGCAGTCCGGCCTGAGCGCCGGCAGCGTCAAGGGCTGATCCCCGCCGTTCCCAACCCGCACCACCGCATCACCAACCGGTCCCTGAACTTGTCGAAGGGCACCACCTCCGCCCGTCGACAGGCTCAGGGACCGGGGCATCACCTCCTCCTCCCAACGCAGTGAAAGGAAACACCCATGAAGCGCATCTCACCGTCTCGCACGGTTCTGCGCCGCGCGGCCACGGCGGCCGTCGCGTCCGCGATGATCGGAGCCTCGCTCGTCGCCTGCTCGTCCGGCGGCGGCAGCACCGCCTCCGGCGACGCCAAGGACATCGAGTCCGCCCTCGAAGCCGGTGGCGAGATCACCTACTGGTCCTGGACGCCCTCCGCCGAGGCGCAGGTCGCCGCGTTCGAGAAGGCCTACCCCAAGGTCAAGGTCAACCTCGTCAACGCCGGGACCAACACCACCGAGTACACGAAGCTGCAGAACGCGATCAAGGCCGGTAAGGGTGCCCCCGACGTCGCGCAGGTCGAGTACTACGCCATCCCGCAGTTCGCGCTCAGCGACTCCCTCGTCGACCTCAACGCCTACGGCTTCGGCGACCTGAAGGACGACTACAGCCCCGGCCCGTGGAGCTCCGTCAACATCGGCGACGGCCTCTACGCCCTCCCGCAAGACTCCGGCCCCATGGCCATGTTCTACAACAAGACGGTGTTCGACCAGTACGGCATCGCCGTGCCGACCACCTGGGACGAGTACATCGCGGCAGCCGCACAGCTGCACGCGGCCGACCCGTCGAAGTACATCACCAACGACTCCGGTGACTCCGGCTTCGCGACCAGCATGATCTGGCAGGCCGGTGGACGTCCGTTCACCGCCGACGGCACCAAGGTGAGCGTCAACCTCGCCGACGAGGGCTCCAAGAAGTGGGCCGACACCTGGAACCAGCTCGTCGAGGGCGACCTGCTCTCCGACGTGCCCGGGTGGAGCGACGACTGGTACAAGTCGCTCGGCAACGGCAGCATCGCGACGCTCATCACGGGCGCCTGGATGCCCGGTGTGCTCGAGTCGTCCGTCGCCGAGGCCTCCGGCCAGTGGCGCGTCGCCCCGATCCCGACCTACGACGGCAAGCCCGCGAACGCCGAGAACGGCGGCGGTGGCCAGGTCGTGCTGAAGCAGAGCAAGAACCCGGCGCTCGCCGCGGGCTTCCTCAAGTGGCTGAACAACGACGAGGACAGCGTCAAGGTCTTCCTCGACAACGGTGGCTTCCCGGCGACGACCGCCGACCTGAACTCCGACGCGTTCCTCTCCGCGGCTCCCGAGTACTTCGGCGGCCAGAAGATCAACGAGGTCCTCGTGCAGGGCGCGAAGGACGTGTCGACCGGTTGGCAGTACCTGCCGTACCAGGTCTACGCGAACAGCATCTTCGCCGACACCGTCGGACAGTCCTACGCGAACAAGGCCGACCTGAACGACGGTCTCGCCGACTGGCAGAAGCAGCTCGTCGAGTACGGCAACACGCAGGGCTTCACGGTCACCGAGAAGTAGCCGAACGGCACCTGTAGCACCAGCACCATCGACCGCGGCCGGTCGGAGGGTCCTCCGGGATCCGCTCCGGCCGGCCGTGGTCGCTCCATCCGCACCCCTTCATCACGGAGCCCCAGCATGCCCACCTTCTCCATCGGCGACGACGACTTCCTGCTCGACGGTCAGCCGTTCCGGATCCTCTCCGGAGCCCTCCACTACTTCCGGGTGCACCCCGAGCAGTGGGCGGACCGCATCGCGAAGGCGAAGCTCATGGGGCTCAACACCATCGAGACCTACGTCGCGTGGAACCAGCACAGCCCCGAGCGCGGCGTGTTCGACACCACGGGCGTGAACGACCTCGAACGCTTCCTCGGCCTCGTCGCCGACGCCGGTATGTACGCGATCGTGCGTCCCGGCCCCTACATCTGCGCCGAGTGGGACAACGGCGGCCTCCCCGGCTGGCTGCTGCACGACCCCGAGCTCGGCCTCCGTCGCAGCGAGCCCCGCTACCTGGCCGCCGTCCGCGAGTACTTCGAGGCGCTGCTGCCGATCATCGCGCCGCTGCAGATCGACCGCGGCGGTCCCGTCATCCTCGTGCAGGTCGAGAACGAGTACGGCGCCTACGGCGACGACCACGACTACCTCCGGACGCTGACCGACTGGACCCGCGAGCTCGGCATCACGGTGCCGCTGACGACCGTCGACCAGCCCACGCCCCAGATGCTCGAGGACGGGAGCATCCCCGAACTCCACAAGACCGCCTCCTTCGGCAGCCGCTCGCTCGAACGCCTCGCGACCCTGCGCGAGCACCAGCCGACCGGGCCGCTCATGTGCTCCGAGTTCTGGGACGGTTGGTTCGACCACTGGGGCGAGCACCACCACACGACGCCCGTCGCGGAGACGGCGGCGGACCTCGACGCGCTCCTCGCGGCCGGCGCGTCGGTGAACATCTACATGTTCCACGGCGGCACGAATTTCGGGTTCACCGGTGGCGCGAACGACAAGGGGCAGTACCGCTCGCACGTCACCTCTTACGACTACGACGCGCCACTCGACGAGGCAGGCCACCCGACGGAGAAGTTCTTCGCCTTCCGCGACGTGATCGCGAAGTACGCCGAGGTGCCGACCGAGATCCCGCCCGCTGCGTCGGACGCCCCGGCGTTCACCGCGTCCTTCGAGCAGGAGGTCCCGTTCGCGGACGTGGCCGACGAGATCGCACCGCTCCAGGCGTTCGACCGGATCCCCACGATGGACGAACTCGGGGCGTTCAGCGGTCTGGCGCGATACCGGGCGTCGCTCGGTGGACGCGGCGGGGTGCTCCGGTTCGCCGAGGTGCGCGACCGCGTGGTCGTCTCCGTCGACGGCGTGCCGGTCGGTGCACTCACCCGCGAGTTCAAGGAGCGGTCCATCGTCATCCCGGCGGGTGAGACGCTCGAACTCCTGCTCGAGAACCAGGGCCGCGTCAACTACGGCAAACGCCTGGGAGAGCCGAAGGGGATCATCGGGCCCGTGTCGCTCGACGGCGTGGAACTCACGTCGTGGGGCATCGCCCCCGTGGCCCTCGACCGCCTCGACGCAATGGTGGACGCTGCAGCCACGCGCACGGCTGACGCCACGATCAGCGGTGCCGGGCCGGTCCTGCTCACCGCCACCGTCACGCTCGACGCGCCCACCGACCTGTTCCTCGACACCGCGGCCTGGGGCAAGGGGCTCGTCTGGGTGAACGGCTTCCTGCTCGGCCGCTACTGGTCGCGGGGGCCGCAGCACACGCTCTACGTCCCCGGCGGCCAGCTCCGTGCTGGGGAGAACCGCTTCACGGTGTTCGAGTTCCATGCGCTCACGACGCCGACGCTCTCTTTCCTCGCCCGCCCTTCGCTCGGCCCGACCGAGTTCTAGCCGCCCACGATCCGGTCGGCGTCGCCCGCACAGACGCGGCGCCGACCGCACCACCCGGTCCCTGACCCCTGACCCCTGTCCCGGTCCCTGACTCCAACCTCGGTCCCTGACTCCAACCCCGGTCCCTGAGCTTGTCGAAGGGCACCAGGATGGCCCGTTCCCCGCGTCGCGCCAGGCTCGAGCCCTGGTCCCGATCGAGGAGTCCGATCCCCGACTCCGATGTCGGGGGCGACGGCTACCATTGGTGGGTGGTCACAGCTCTGTATCGCCGGTATCGGCCCGAGACGTTCGCCGACTTGATCGGTCAGGCGCAGGTGACCGATCCCCTCATGACGGCCCTGCGCACCAACCGCGTCAACCACGCGTACCTGTTCAGCGGTCCACGTGGTTGCGGCAAGACGACGTCCGCGCGCATCCTCGCCCGCTGCCTCAACTGCGCCGAGGGGCCGACCGACACCCCGTGCGGTGTCTGCGCGAGCTGCGTCGACCTCTCCCGCGACGGCTCCGGCTCGCTCGACGTCGTCGAGATCGACGCGGCCAGCCACAACGGTGTCGACGACGCCCGCGACCTCCGCGAGCGCGCGATCTTCGCACCCGCACGCGACCGCTACAAGATCTTCATCCTCGACGAGGCGCACATGGTCACCCCGCAGGGGTTCAACGCCCTGCTGAAGATCGTCGAGGAGCCGCCGGAGCACGTGAAGTTCATCTTCGCGACGACCGAGCCCGACAAGGTGATCGGCACGATCCGCTCCCGCACCCACCACTACCCCTTCCGGCTCATCCCGCCGGCGCAGATGCTCGACTACGTCCAGCAGCTGTGTGAGAGCGAGCACGTGGGTGTCGAGGCCGGGGTGCTGCCGCTCGTCGTCCGGGCCGGTGGCGGTTCCGCCCGCGACACGCTGTCCCTGCTCGACCAGCTGATGGCCGGGTCCGAGGGTGACTCCGTCGACTATGAACGCGCGGTCGCCCTGCTCGGCTACACCCACACGGCCCTGCTCGACGAGGTTGTCGACGCCCTGGCCGCCCGCGACTCCGGTGCCGCCTTCAGCACCGTCGACCGCGTCATCCAGACCGGCCAAGACCCACGCCGCTTCGTCGACGACCTGCTCGAGCGACTCCGCGACCTCATCGTCGTGGCCGCCACGGGCGAGAACGCGGCGGCGGTCCTCCGCGGGCTCCCGCAGGACGAGCTCGACAAGATGCTCGCCCAGGCGCGGGCGTTCGGCATCGCCGAGCTGTCCCGCACGGCCGACGTCGTGAACGAGGCGCTCACCCAGATGACGGGCGCGACGTCGCCCAGGCTTCACCTCGAGCTCATGATGGCGCGGATCCTGGTGCCCGCAGCCGACGACTCCGCTCGTGGTGCATTGGCCCGGGTGGAGCGGCTCGAGCGTCGCATCGGTGTCGACGGTGCTGCCGCCGAGGGCGGTCAGGCCGCGGTCTCGGCGCAGCCCGTGGTCGCCGACCGCGCTCCGGCCCCTGCCGGCGCGGCCCCCGCGAGCACGGCGGCGAGCTCCGCCCCGGCTCCCGCCCCGGCCGCCGCCTCGACAGCATCCGCGGCCGCCGACCGTCGACCGGCGCAGGAGCCCGACCACGCGCAGACCGCCGCACCGACCCCCGCAGCCCCTCGCGTCGGCCCGGTCACCCTGCAGCACATCCGCGACGCCTGGCCCGAGATCGTGGCGCAGGTCGAGAAGGCCGACCGCAAGGCGTGGATGATCGTCGTCAACACCCAGGTCGGCGGGTACTCGGACGACGACGTCCTCACGCTCGTGTTCGCGAACAACGGCGACCTCAACGACTTCAAGGCACGTCATGCGCCCGGCACCGGTGTCGCGGAGGTCCTGCGCACGGCGGTCCTCGACGTCCTCGGCGTGCGGGTGAAGTACCTCGCCAAGGTCGCCGGTGCCGACGAGCCGCCGGCACCGCGGGCCACTGCGCCCGCCGTCGGCGCTCCGTCGTCGGAGTCGTCCGCCTGGTCGACCCCGAGCCTGCCGCAGACCGTCCCCGCCCCCGCTGCCCCGTCGTCGTCCGACGGCAGCGGCGGGTCGGGAGCCCGCTCGTCGTGGCCCACCGTCGCACCAGCCGGTGGCGAACCCGTGTCCGCTGCGCCGGTCGACGCCGAGCCGTCAGCTGTTGCGCCATCGGCACCCGCCTCGTCGGTCGCCGCGCCGGCCGAGGAGAAGACCGCCGTCTCCGCCTCCTCGTGGGCGACGGTCGCGCCGCCGCCGGCCGACGAGCCCGAGCCGTCCTCGGTCCCAGAGCCTGTCGAAGGGCATCCCCCGGTCCCAGAGTCTGTCGAAGGGCCCGAGCCCGCCTCGTCGACGCAGCCGTCTCCGGTCCCTGAGCCTGTCGAAGGGCAGCCCGGGCGACCCGCCGGATCCGGAGCCCCCGGGACGCCGGCCGGCTCACCCGCGCAGCGGCAGCCGTCGGCCCCGCCGCGCCAGCAGGCACCCGCCCGAGGCCCGTCCAACGGCGACGCGCTCGGCTCTCGCACCGTCACGTGGGACGTCGTCTCGATCCCGTCCGACGACGACGCACCGCCGCCCGACGACGAGCCGCCCTACCCCGACCCGTTCGAGTCGTCGGCCCCCGCTCCGGCCCCGTCGGCCGGCGCGCCGTCCGCAGCGCCCGCCGGCTCCCCGCAGGTCACACCGCCTGCGGCGCCGGTCGCCGAGCAGCGCCCGCAGCCCCCGGTCCGGATGCGCCAGGCGCCCCCGGTGCCGACGTCCCACCCCGCGGGTGACAACCGGTACGGCGAGAGTGTCGTCCGCGAGCTCCTCGGCGCCACATTCATCGAGGAGCAGCCGCACGAGCCGCGCTCCGGAGGGCGGTAGGACATGTACGAGGGAATCGTCCAAGATCTGATCGACGAGTTCGGGCGGCTGCCCGGCATCGGTCCGAAGTCGGCGCAGCGCATCGCGTTCCACATCCTCCAGACGGAGTCGTTCGACGTGTCGAAGCTCGCCGAGCTGCTCACCGTCGTCCGCGAGAAGGTCAAGTTCTGCGAGATCTGCGGCAACATCTCCGAGCAGAACCTCTGCAGCGTGTGCCGCGACCCGCGCCGTAACCCGGCCCTGATCTGCGTCGTCGAGGAGCCGAAGGACGTCGTCGCCATCGAGCGCACGCGTGAGTTCCGCGGCTTCTACCACGTGCTCGGCGGCGCCATCAGCCCGATCGACGGCGTCGGACCCGACGACCTGAACATCCGTCGTCTCATGCAGCGCCTCGCCGACGGCACCGTCACCGAGGTCATCATCGCGACCGACCCGAACCTCGAGGGGGAGGCGACCGCCACCTACCTCAGCCGGCTGCTCCTCCCGATGGGGATCCGCATCACGCGCCTCGCTTCCGGCCTTCCCGTCGGCGGCGACCTCGAGTACGCCGACGAGGTCACCCTCGGTCGTGCCTTCGAGGGTCGCACCGTCGTCAGCGGCTGACCCCCCGCCTCCTCGCCCGCCCCTCCACCCCTTTTGCCATCGGCCCTTTCTCAGGAGTCGTCGGGTGTGTCGGGGCTGGTGGGTTCCGCCGCGCCGACGGACTCCTGAGTTGGGGCAGCCGGGCCGGCGTCAGGCTCGGGTCGGTTTGCCGAGCGACGCGTCTGCTTCCGGTTGTTCCCTTTCTCAGGAGTCGTCCGGTGTGTCGGAGCTGGTGGGTTGCGCCGTGCCGAGGGACTCCTGAGTCAGGGCAGCCGGGCGCGCCTCAGGCGTCGGCGGAGGGCGCCGGCCACTCAGCGACCACCGGCCGGGCCGACAACTGTCGTCCGATCGCGGAGAAGCCGAGCTTGCGGGCGACGGCGCGTGAGCCGGGGTTCGTGTCGGCGGCCCGCCACTGGGGGAGGAGTCCGGCTGCGAGGGCGTGCTCGACCGCGGTCGAGGCGAGCCGAGTCGCGAGACCGGTCCCGCGAGCCTCCGGTGCGGTCAACGCCGTGACGTGCGCGACGCCCAAGGGCCACGACCGGTAGCCGGCGACGGCGAGGACCCGACCGTGCTCGCGCACCGAGAACAGCGGAGACGTGATGCCGAAGATCCCGCTCTCCGAGGCCTCGTCATCGCCGACCTTCGACAGCAGCGACTCGATGGCGGGGTCACTCGCCTTGCTCGCCACCACGTCGATCTCCTCGGCCGGTCGGAACCGCCCGGGCAGCAGGTAGTCGAGCGTCGCCGGCCCGAGGACCTCGGCGACCTGCACGCGCGAGCGGAGGAACTCGACCGTCCCGACGCTCCTCGGCGATTCGTCCTCGATGGCGAGTCGCCTGGCGGTGTCCTCGTCGGGCACGATCGCGAGGGCGCTGCCGTCGATCTCGACGACGCCGATCCATCCGGGCGGGCACGCCATCGAGCCGGCGTTCACGACGACGGCGACGCGGCCGGCGGAGAACCGCGCGGTCGGCGAGGCGAGCCCCTGCCAGAGGCGTCGCACCGTCGCGAGCACCCGCGCGTCTTCCTGCTGCATAGGCCAACCCTACCGAGGCACATCCGCCTCCCCGCCGCAGGAGATCGGCCCGACAGCAGGACCCGACGGGCCGGAGCGTCCTGCTGCGAGGCGGATCTCCTGCCCTTGAGCGGGTGAGGGTGCCCTTCGTCACATGAACGGCGCGGAATGCCCGGATGGGTAGGATGATCGCTGGGCCGCTCGTGCCCGCACCGACTTCCCCAGGAGATCCGATGGCATTGATCGTGCAGAAGTTCGGCGGGTCCTCCGTCGCGGACGCCGAGAGCATCAAGCGCGTGGCGAAGCGCATCGTGGAGACCCGCAAAGCGGGCAACGAGGTCGTCGTCGCCGTCTCGGCGATGGGCGACACGACCGACGAACTGCTCGACCTCGCCCACGAAGTGACGCCCATCCCGGCGCCCCGCGAGCTCGACATGCTGCTGTCCAGCGGCGAGCGCATCTCGATGGCACTCCTCGCCATGGCGATCAGCAGCATGGGCTACGTCGCACGCTCCTTCACCGGCAGCCAGGCCGGCATGATCACCGACGCCCAGCACGGTGCAGCGCGCATCGTCGACGTCACCCCAGTGCGCCTGCGCGAGGCCCTCGACGACGGCGCCATCGTCATCGTCGCCGGTTTCCAGGGCTTCAACCGTGACACCCGCGACATCACCACGCTCGGTCGTGGCGGCTCCGACACCACGGCCGTCGCGCTCGCCGCCGCCCTCGACGCCGACGTCTGCGAGATCTACACCGACGTCGACGGCATCTTCACCTCCGACCCCCGCGTCGTCCCGAAAGCCCGGAAGATCGACCGCATCTCCAGCGAGGAGATGCTGGAGCTCGCGGCCTCGGGCGCCAAGGTCCTTTACATCCGCGCCGTCGAGTACGCACGCCGCCACGGCGTGACGCTCCACGTCCGGTCGTCCTTCAACAACAACGAAGGCACGCTCGTCCTCAACGACGCGGGCCGCAACAACCCAGGAGCAGGTGAGGCACCCATGGAGCAGCCCATCGTCGCCGGAGTCGCGACAGACCTCAGCGAAGCCAAGATCACCGTCGTCGGCGTCCCCGACCTGCCGGGCAAGGCGGCGGAGATCTTCACCATCGTCGCGAAGTCGGGCGGCAACGTCGACATGATCGTCCAGAACGTGTCGACCGCCGTCTCCGGCGTCACCGACATCTCGTTCACCCTGCCGAAGCCCGAGGCGCAGCAGGTCCTCCGCGCGCTCGCAGCCGAGCAGGAGCGGGTGGGCTTCTCGGCCATCCAGCACGACGACCAGATCGGCAAGCTCGCCCTCGTCGGTGCCGGCATGCGCACGAACACCGGCGTCTCGGCGAAGCTCTTCGAGGCGCTCAGCGCAGCGGGCATCAACATCGAGATGATCTCCACCAGCGAGATCCGCATCTCGGTCGTGACGCGTGCCGACACCCTCAACAAGGCCGCGAACGTGGTCCACTCCGCGTTCGGTCTCGACGGCGAGGACGAAGCCGTCGTCCACGGTGGCACCGGCCGCTGAGCCGGCTCGTCCACAGGTTCCGGAACCGCCCTTCGACAGGCTCAGGGGCCGGAGCCTGGCCGATCCTGATGCAAGATGGTTCACAACAACCCCCTGAAACCAGAGGAATCCCCATGAGCAACGGTGTACGTGTCGGTGTCGTCGGAGCGACCGGTCAGGTCGGCAAGGTCATGCGCCGCCTGCTGGAGGACCGCGAGTTCCCGATCAGCGAGATCCGCTTCTTCGCGACGGCTCGTTCGGCGGGCACGACGCTCCCGTTCCGTGGCCAGGACATCGTGGTCGAGGACGTCGAGACGGCCGACCCGAGCGGCATCGACATCGCCCTGTTCTCGGCTGGCGCGACCGGCTCCCGCACGCAGGCTCCGCGGTTCGCCGCCGCCGGTGCGCTCGTCATCGACAACTCGAGCGCGTGGCGGATGGACCCCGAGGTCCCGCTCGTCGTCAGCGAGGTGAACCCGCACGCCATCAAGGACGCGGTGAAGGGCATCGTCGCGAACCCCAACTGCACGACCATGGCGGCCATGCCGGTCCTCAAGGTCCTCGACGCCGAGGCCGGCCTCACCCGCCTCATCGTCAACACCTACCAGGCCGTCTCCGGTTCCGGGCTCGCCGGTGCAGCTGAACTCGCCGGCCAGATCGAGGCCGCGGTCGCCCAGGGCGACCTCACCCGACTCGTCCACGACGGTTCGGCGATCGACTTCCCGGCTCCCGAGAAGTACGTCGCCCCGATCGCCTTCGACGTCATCCCGCTCGCCGGTTCGATCGTCGACGACGGCCTGGGCGAGACCGACGAGGAGAAGAAGCTCCGTAACGAGAGCCGGAAGATCCTCGAGCTCCCCGAGCTGCTGGTGTCGGGCACCTGCGTGCGCGTGCCCGTGTTCACCGGCCACTCGCTCGCCATCAACGCCGAGTTCTCGCGCGACCTGTCGCCGGAACGTGCGATCGAGCTGCTCCGTGACGCTCCGGGCGTCCAGCTGTCGGACGTTCCGACGCCGCTCGAGGCCGCCGGTGCGGACCCGTCGTTCGTGGGGCGCATCCGTCCCGACCAGAGCGCGCCGGCCGGCAAGGGCCTCGCGCTGTTCATCTCGAACGACAACCTGCGCAAGGGTGCGGCCCTCAACGCGGTGCAGATCGCCGAGATCGTCGCCGCCGAGCTGCTCGCACAGCCCGCAACGGTCTGACCGGCCCTCCCTCCACCCGATCGGGGACGACGACATGGCCCGCCAGCGACCACGCCTGCGCCGACGGTGGCTGGCCGCGTTCATCGCGGCCGCCATCGCCGTCACCGCGGTGATCACCGTGAGTGGCCTGCGTGCCGACGTCCAGCAGACGACGGTCGCCCGCGCCGACACCTCCGGGTCCGAGGTCGCGGTCGGACCGCTCGTCGCGTTCTACGGCGACTCGTACACGAAGGGGTCGGCAGCGTCGTCGCCGGCCGCCCGTTGGTCCTCGCTCGTCGCGAAGGCCGAGGGCTGGACGGAGTACAACGCCGGCTACCCGGGCCTCGGGTTCGTCCGCAAACGCGACAAGGTCGGCGATGTCACGGCCGACGTCATCGCGCAGCACCCCGAGGTCCTCATCGTCGCGCTCGGCATCAACGACAACTTCGAGTGGACCGGCAACGAGCAGGCGATCCGGGAGGCGATCCTGCCGGAGTTCCAGCGGCTGCGCGACGGGCTGCCCGGCACCCGCATCATCGTGGTGGAGCCCTGGTGGTACACCGCCGAGCGACCGGCCTCCGTCGAACAGATCATCGGATGGGTGCACGACGCCGCCGACACCATCGGGGCCGACTACATCTCCGGGGCGTCGCACTGGCTGGACGAGGACCCGGCGACGTGGATCTCCGCCGACGGCCTCCACCCGAGCGACGCCGGGTACGCGCACCTCGCGCAGCGCATGCTCGAGGAGCTCGACGCCCTCACCCCCGCGCTCCCCGGACGCTGACCCGGCGGTCGGGCAGTCGGGCCGAAGTGTCTCGACATCGAGCGATCTCACAGCATGCGATCAGCGACAGCACGCGGGTGGAGAGCTCGGGCCTCGCCGCGACTAGACTGCTCTGGTGACCGAAACCATCGACGTAGCCCTCATTGGTGGTGGCATCATGAGCGCCACGCTCGCCGCCCTCATCCACCAGGTGCAGCCTGACTGGAAGGTCGAGGTGTACGAGCGCCTGAGCGACGTCGCACTCGAGAGCTCCAACCCCTGGAACAACGCCGGGACGGGCCACGCCGCGCTGTGCGAGCTCAACTACATGCCCCAGGACGCCCACGGCCAGGTCGACCCGGCGAAGGCCATCGGCATCAACGAGCAGTTCCAGCTCAGCCGCCAGTTCTGGTCCCACCTCGTCGAGGAGGGTCTGCTCGGCGCACCCGACACCTTCATCAACCCGACCCCGCACATGACGTTCGTCCGCGGCGAGAAGGACGTCGAATACCTGCGGAAGCGTTACGAGGCGCTCAAGGACCAGCCGCTCTTCGCCGGCATCGAGTTCTCGGAGGACCCGGCCGTCATCGCCGAATGGGCTCCGCTCCTCATCAACCGTCGCGCCGTCGGTGAGCGCATCGCGGCCACCCGGATCACCGCGGGCACCGACGTCGACTTCGGGTCGCTCACGCACAAGCTCTTCGGCGCAGCGCCGAACGCCCACGTCCGCACCAACCACGAGGTCCGCTCGCTCAAGCGGCTGAAGGACGGCACGTGGCGCATCCGAGGCCGCCAGACGCTCGGACGATCACCGATGGAGATCAACGCCCGCTTCGTCTTCGTCGGCGCCGGCGGATGGGCGCTCAAGCTGCTGCAGAAGTCCGGGATCCCCGAGATCAAGGGCTACGGCGTCTTCCCCATCGGTGGGCAGTTCCTCCGCACCGACAATCCCGCGGTGGTCTCGAAGCACCAGGCCAAGGTCTACAGCCAGGCCTCGGTCGGGGCCCCGCCGATGTCGGTCCCGCACCTCGACACCCGCGTCGTCGACGGTCAGGCGAGCCTCCTCTTCGGCCCGTACGCGACGTTCAGCCCGAAGTTCCTCAAGCGCGGATCGATGCTCGACCTCGTCACCCAGGTGCGCCCGCACAACCTCCTCCCGATGCTGGCGGTCGCGAAGGACAACCCGAGTCTCATCACGTACCTCATCGGGCAGCTCCTGCAGTCCCGTAAGCAGAAGATGGACAGCCTCCGCGAGTTCCTGCCGACGGCGAAGGACGAGGACTGGTACCTCATCGAGGCCGGGCAGCGAGCCCAGGTCATGAAGAAGGACAAGGCCAAGGGCGGCGTCCTGCAGTTCGGCACCGAGGTCATCACGGGTGCGGACGGCACGATCGCGGGACTGCTGGGCGCTTCCCCCGGCGCGTCGACGGCAGTGCCGATCATGCTCGACGTCCTGCGCAAGTGCTTCCCCGACCGGATGACCGCGTGGGAGCCGAGGCTCCGGGAGATGATCCCGACCTACGGCTCGACGCTGAACGACGTCCCCGAGACGGCGGCGAAGGTCCTCGAGAGCACCGCCGAGGCCCTCGACATCTCGCTGTAGCCCCGACACGGGTGCTCGCCCGGCCCGTCGTCGGATGCGACAGGTGCAGCTTGGGAACCCTAAGCTTGCCTGGTGGCGAAACTGTACTTCCGATACGGGGCGATGAACTCCGGCAAGAGCACCGCTTTGCTCCAGGCGGCGTTCAACTACGAGGAGCGCGGCCACCGCGTCCTCCTCGCGAAGCCCTCGCTCGACACGAAGGGCGACGCCGCCATCGTCAGTCGCCTCGGCGTGACCCGCGACGCCGACTTCCTGCTCGCTCCTGACGACGACGCCGTCCTGGTGTTCGCGGAGCACCGTCGCCGCGTCGTGCAGGAGACCGGCGAGGACGTCAGCTGCCTGCTCGTCGACGAAGCCCAGTTCCTCCACGGGGAACAGGTCGACGACCTGCTGCGCATCGCGCTGCTCGAGGGCATCCCGGTCCTCGCCTACGGCATCCGGACCGACTTCCAGACCGTCGCGTTCCCCGGGAGCCGCCGCCTCCTCGAGGTGGCCCACAGCCTCGAGGAGCTCAAGACGATCTGCCGGTGCGGTCGGAAGGCGATCTTCAACGGCCGCCGGTTCGGCGACACCTTCGTGTTCGACGGCGACCAGGTCGCCATCGACGGCACCACCGTCACCTACGAATCGCTCTGCGGCGTCTGCTACCTGCAGGAGTCCGGCGGTCGCCTGTCCAGCACGCCCACCGCACCTCCCACCAGCGAAGGATCACACGCATGAAGCTCTCCGTCATCGGCTGCGGCTACCTCGGGGCCGTGCACGCGGCCGCCATGGCGTCGATCGGGCACGAGGTCGTCGGCATCGACGTCGACCCCGCCAAGATCGAGGCACTCTCCGCCGGACGCTCGCCGATCTTCGAGCCCGGCCTGCCGGAGCTGCTGCTGGCCGGCGTCGAGTCGGGCCGCCTGCGGTTCAGCACGGACATGGCCGACGCGGCCGGGGCCACCATGCACTTCGTCGCGGTCGGCACACCGCAGAAGGCCGGCTCCAACGCGGCCGACCTGCGGTACGTGGACGCCGCGGTGACGGCCCTCCTGCCGCACCTGTCGGCAGGAGACGTCGTCGTCGGAAAGTCGACCGTCCCCGTCGGCACCGCTGCGCGCCTGGCCGAACTCGTCGCCCCGACCGGCGCCGTGCTCGCCTGGAACCCCGAGTTCCTGCGGGAGGGCTTCGCCGTGCAAGACACGATCGCGCCCGACCGACTCGTGTACGGGCTGCCGCCGGCTCCCGAGGACGCCGCCGTCGCTCGAGCCGCCTTCGACGAGGTCTACGCGCAGGCACTCTCCACCGGCACGCCGCTCGTCGCCACCGGGTACTCGACCGCGGAGCTCGTGAAGGTCGCCGCGAACGCGTTCCTCGCCACGAAGATCTCCTTCATCAACGCGATGGCGGAGATCGCCGAGGTCACCGACGCCGACGTCACGGAGCTCGCCGACGCGATCGGTTACGACGCCCGGATCGGTCGCCGCTTCCTCAACGCCGGTGTCGGGTTCGGCGGCGGCTGCCTGCCGAAGGACATCCGCGCCTTCACCGCTCGCGCCGAGGAGCTCGGTCGTGGGGAGTCGGTGGCCTTCCTCAAGGAGGTCGACGCGATCAACCTGCGTCGTCGTCAGCGCGTCATCGACCTCGTCGTCGAGGAGCTCGGCGGGAGCGCCTACCAGAAGCGGGTCGCGGTGCTCGGGCTCGCGTTCAAGCCCGACAGCGACGACGTCCGAGACTCGCCGGCCCTCGACGTCGCCGTCGGCCTCAACGGACTGGGTGCGAAGGTGCTCGCCTTCGATCCGGAAGCGGTCCCGAACGCGCGGCGACTCCACCCGCAGCTGACGTTCGCTGACTCGGCGGAAGAGGCCGTGACGGACGCGGACATCGTCGTGGTCGTGACCGAGTGGAAGGCGTTCCGAGCCCTGGATCCCTCGGCCGTCGCCGAGCTGACCGCGGGCAAGACGATCGTGGACGGACGCAACTGCCTCGACGTGGACGCCTGGCGGGGCGCCGGGTGGCGTTACGTCGGTCTCGGTCGTCCGTGACCGGTGACGAGTAGCCGGACGACGAGCACGATCGTCGCGCCGAGCAGCCCTCCGGCCGCATTGGCGTAGACGTCGGCGATCGTCGCGACCCGCTCGGGGAGCAGGGTCTGTCCGAGTTCGATCGCGACCGAGAACAGGGTCGTCGTCAGTGGTGCGACCCACCAGAGCCGCAAGGGCAGCTCCAGGGCGAGCAGGGCGCCGAGCGGGATGAACAGCACGACGTTCGCGGCCGATTCGACGAAGCGGTAGTCGAACCAGGTCGGCGCGCCCGCAGCCTGCAAGCGATCGAGGATCGCCAGCAGCGTCGTCCGGCCGTCGGCGTCGACGGGCGTCGGCCAGAACGCGATGCCGAGCATGACGCACAGGCAGAGCAGCAGCAGGATCCCGATCACGATGCGCGGCGTGCGGGTCATCTGCGGTGCGGCTCCAGATCGGTCGACGAGGGTGCTGACAGCACCTCGCAATCGTAGGCCATGAGCGGTCGTGAGCCCGGTTGCCGCGTGTGCCGTCCACCCCTGAAAGGGGGCGTGCACCGTCCTTCGGTGGCCGTCATCCGGCGGTTAGGCTGTGCCTACCCGAACAAGGAGCACTCTTGGCTGACCCACGCCCGGCGACGGCCGGCATCCGCCTGCCCGGTCGACGGCGTTCGCGACTGTGGTGGATCGCACTCGCCGTCCTCCTCGTCGTCCTCGCGCTCGGAGCCTGGCTCGGCGTCCGGGCGTCCCTGGCGAAGAACGCGCTCGAAGCCGCCCAGTCGGAGGCGAAGTCGCTCCAATCGGCCGTGCTCGACGGCGACGCGAGCGGCACCGAGGCCACGCAGCGTGCCCTCACCACGCACACCGGCGAGGCGGTGTCCCTGACGAGTGATCCCATCTGGCGGGCGGCCGAGGCGGTCCCGTTCCTCGGCGTGAACTTCTCCGCAGTGCGACAGGCTGCCGCTGCGACCGACGACGTCGCGGTCGATGTCGTGCCGAAGGTCGTGGCGATCGCCGATCAGGTCAACCTGTCGTCCCTGCTCCCCGGGGACGGATCGATCGCGACGGAGCCGCTCCGCACCGTCGCGCCGACCGTGGCCGAGGCGGCCGCAGCGGCTGACACCATCGCCGGGCGCGTGGACACGATCGGCACTGACGGTGCGCTGCCGGTGGTCGCCGACGCCGTCGAGAAGCTCACCCGGACGATCACCGGTGCCTCCACGATGCTCGACACCGCGGCGCGGGCGACGGCGCTCCTGCCGGACATGGCGGGCGGCGCCGGACCTCGGAACATCATGGTGATGATCCAGAACAACGCGGAGCTGCGCTCGAGTGGCGGCATCGCCGGAGCGGTGGCCCTCCTCCATGCGGAGAACGGCGTCATCTCCTTCGTCGGGACCAGGGGGAGCGACGACTTCTCCGGATTCCCCGCCCCCGTGCTACCGCTCACCCCGTTCGAACAGAACGTCTACACCGACAACCTCGGCCGGTACATCCAGGACACCAACCTCACGGTCGACTTCAGCCGCACCGGCGAGCTCGCCGCAGCCATGGGGACCCAGGTCTTCGGCGTGCCCATCGACACCGTCGTCGCCGTCGACCCGTATGTCCTCGCACATCTGTTGGAGGCGACCGGACCCGTGAACCTCCCGGACGGCACCGAGCTCACCGCCGACAATGCGGCGAAGACACTGTTGAGTGACGTCTACGCCCGGTTCCCCGACCGGCTCGTGCAGGACGCGTTCTTCGCCGCGGTCTCGGGTGAGGTGTTCGAGGGCATGATCTCCCGCTCGCCCGACCCCGGCGCCCTCGTCCAGGCCCTGTCCGCGTCCGGTGCGGAGAACCGTCTCCACGTGTGGAGTGCGGTCCCCACCGAACAGGCGTTGATCGCCGAGACGAGCCTCGCCGGGATCCCACCGGCGACCGACGACGCAGCCGTGTACACCGGGGTCTACCTCGAAGACCTGACCCGCGCGAAGATGGACTACTACCTGGAGACGAAGGTCGACATCCGCGACGCCCGGTGCACGAAACAGGGCGCCGAATACGTCGTCGCCGTCACCCTGACGTCCACCGCACCGGCGGACGCCGCGACCTCCCTGCCCGACTACGTGACCGCGGGTGGGCGGTTCGGCACCCCCGCAGGAGACATCGCGACGCGCGTCGTGATCCACGGCCCGCTGGGTGCGAGCCTGCTCGGTGCGAGCGACGGCGAGGACCTGCCGGTCAAGGCCGTGACCGACCCGAACGGTCGTCTCTACGCCCAGACCGACGTGACCCTCACTCCGGGGGCGACAACGGAACTCGTCTTCACGGTGCTCGCTCCGAAGGCCTCCGATGTACCCCCAAACCTGGTCACAACCCCCGGAATCACGGGCAAAACGACCATTTCAGCCTTCCCTCGGTGCGGCTCCTGACATAGCATGACAACACCTCAGGAAGCCACGCACCCGAATTCGTGACCCTGGGGAACCTCGCGCGGACGCCCACCCGAAATCGGCGGACGCAGGGGGTATTCGACGTTCCTTGGGGATATCAACATGAAGCGCACCCTTGCCCTAGCATCGCTCTGCCTCCTGGCAGTCTTCGCGGCCCCGACCGCCGCGAGCGCAGCGACCGACTCGTCCACCTACGGCCCTGCCGGCTGTGCGACCCTCACACCGGTGTCGGTGACCCAGGGGGAGTCGACCGTCTTCCGCTGCGACGGCACCTTCGACCCCGGCACTCCGGTGACGGTCACCGTCGCCGGGCCCGGCTGCAGCATTCCCGCTGCGAAGCCGAACACCGCCGGAGCGACCGAGCAGGCCGCCGTACCCACGTCCGGCACGTTCAGCGCCGACGCCGCCCGCGCGTTCGCGGTGACGATCGAGACCAGCAAGACCGCCTCCGGCACCTGCATGGTCACGGCGACCCAGGGCGCCACCACGGAGAGTGCCTCGTTCCAGGTCTCGGAGCGCGAGTTCGCCTCGACCGGCTTCGACGGTGGAGCCCTGCCGTGGATCGGCGGAGGCCTCCTCGTCGTCGGTGCCGGCGTCGTCGGAGCGATGGCGATCCGTCGCCGCAAGACGGCCTGATCCGTCGTTCGGGATGCGTGGTCCGAGCGGTCCTCCGCTCGGACCACGGCCTGACGGGAGGGCACCTCACCCTCCTGGGCTTCGGCCTGGCACGGTCCTCACCCGGCGTGGCGTCAGGCGGACAGGGCGTACCCCCAAAGGTGGTCACATCCGCGGAATTCCGCGGTTTTTCAGCCCTGGCGAGCGAGCGGCTGCCCTAGCATGATGACGGCCATGGAGGCCACGAGTGAACAGCGCTCGGCTCCAGGCCGTGTCCGCATGTCGCATCACGCAGCGCATGCGCCATCCGCACACCTAGGGGCCCGCACATGAAACGAACTCTCTCCGCCGCCGCACTCGTCCTCCTCGCCGTCGTCGCGCTGCCCACCGCAGCCAACGCGGTCGAGGGCGACAGCTACGGTCCAGGCAGCTGTAACTCGATCACGCCGGCGAGCGTCGCGCGCGGCGCGGCGGTCTCGTACTCGTGCTCGGACTTCTGGGCCGCGAACCAGATCGTGTCGATCACCATCGACTCCTCGGTGGCCGGCGTGTCCGCTCGCACGCTGTCGACCGTCGCTGACGCCGCCGGAGACATCCAGGTCTCCATCGACACGGCTGCGGACCCCGCGGGCACCTACACGTTGACCGCGACCCAGGGCGCCGTGACTGATTCGTCCGACTTCACCGTGCTGGACCCCGCGGACGCCGCTGCTGCCGCCGCGTCGGCCTCCGACCCGTCTGCCGGGGGCAACGCCCTCGCCGACACCGGGTTCGCCGGAACCGCCCTCCCATGGGTGGCCGGTGGGCTCCTCGCCGTCGGTGCTGCCGCGCTCGGCACCGTGGTCGTGCGTCGCCGTCAGCAGGCGTGAGAGCACGGATCGGTCGGGCGGCGATGGCGGCGCTCGGCTGATCCGGTCCGGGATGCACCGATTCCAGGAAGTGGCGAACAGCCGCTGAAAAATCGGCTATCCTAGACAAGGCCTTCGGGCCATCGGGGTGTGGCGCAGTTTGGTAGCGCGCTTCGTTCGGGACGAAGAGGTCGTGGGTTCAAATCCCGCTACCCCGACAGCAAAGCCCGGTCGGACGAGAAATCGTCTGACCGGGCTTCTCTGTTTTCGTGGGCTGGCGGTCCGCTGGGCTGGCGGATTGCACAGCCCGCTACCCCGACAGCACAGCCCGGAAGGTCCCGGTCCCTGAGCCTGTCGAAGGGCAGTCCGGCCCGGTCAGACCACCGTGCGACGGGGGAGGAGCGTCACGAGCGACGCTTCCGGCCGGCAGGCGAAGCGCACGGGCGCATAGATGGACGTGCCGACACCCGCCGACACGTTCAGGTACGCCGAGCGGAGGGCGTGGCGCCAGACGCTGAGCCCCTTCACCTGCTTGCGAGGGATGTCGCAGTTCGTCACGAGTGCCCCGTAGCCCGGCACACAGACCTGACCACCGTGGGTGTGACCGGCGAAGATGAACTGCGCACCCTGCGTCACGAACGCGTCGAGCACCCGCCGATACGGAGCGTGCATCACGCCCACCGTTACCGTGTGCGCCAACGACGGGTCGTCGGTCTCCAACGTCTCGGCGTCCAGCCGTTCGTCGATGAGGGCCGTCAACGTGTCCAGACGGTCGAAGTGCTTGTGCGGGTCGTCGACGCCGAACAGGTCGAGGCGGGTCCCGCGGACCGAGATCTCACCGACCGCGTTGTTGAGGTCGATCCAACCGAGTTCGTCCATGAAGAACCGCTCGAGCGCACCCGTGTCGAGCGTCGTCGGGGAGACGTGCTTCGAGGAGGTCTGCGTGAAGTACTTGAACGGGTTCTTCGCGGTCGGGCCGTAGTAGTCGTTCGAGCCGTGCACGAACGCCCCGGGAACCCCCGCGAACACCGAGAGCGCAGCCCGGATCCCGTCGATGCCCTGCTCATGCCCCAGGTTGTCGCCCGTGTTGATCACGACGTCCGGCCGGAGATCGGCCAGTGACCGCAGCCAGGCCTGCTTCCGACGCTGCCAGGGCGCCATGTGGAGGTCGGAGAGGTGCAGGACGGTGATCGGCTCGGCGTCGGGCGGGAGGACCGGAGCGGTCACCCTGCGCAGCGTGAAGGCGTTGCGCTCGATCACCGACGCGTACCCGAAGGTGAGGGCCCCGAGGCCTGCCACGACAGCCGCTGCCGTTCCGAGTCTGCCGCCGGTGCTCATGGGTGCCGCCATCGATCGTCTCCTCCTTCGGTCGCCGAGTGGTTCCGACCGTCCCACGAGCGTACCCGCTGGCCCCTCCGAAGACGCCCGGAGCGCATCCGCGGCTACGACGAAGGGCCCGGTCGACATCCGACCGGGCCCTTCGTCATCGCGTCAGAGCGTCAACACTTGTCCTTCGTGATCGACACCGTGATCTTCGCGTCCTTCTTCGCCTGGGATCCGGCTGGTGGATCCACGCCGGTCACCTTCGTGGCCGTAGCCGCGGGATCCGCGACGCACTTCTGACCCACGTTCGAGAACCCGGCACCCTGGATGGCCGCCTTCGCCTCGTCGAAGCTGGCGGCAGCGCTCACATCGGGGATGACGCCCACCAGGCCGTTGCTCGTGTAGACGGTGATGATCGAGCCCTTCGGGACCGTGCCTGCAGGGTTGGTGCTGGCAGCCTGACCCACGGGGAGGGCGGAGTCGGCGGCGCCGCCGTTCGCGAAGCCGAAGCCGGCATCCTCGAGGATCTTCTGTGCCTCCTCGATGGACTTCCCGGCGACGTCCGGCACCTGGACGGACTGGCCGTTGATGAGGGATGGATCCGGGTCGCCGAACTCTGTGCCGCCGTACTTGCCGTTGGCGACCCTCATGATCTTCGGCCAGATGGAGTGACGGAGTACGGCCACCTGCGTGCCGTCGAAGTACGTGCGCCGGAGGTTGACGTGTCCGGTCGCGTTGAACACACCGACGATCGTGGCAGCGGAGGTGCTTGCGCCACTCATCCAGGTCGCCTCGTTGTTGTCGGTCGTGCCCGTCTTACCGATCAGCGGAATGCCGTCGCCGACAGTGGAAGAACTCGTCGTGCCGCCATTGAAGGTCGCCTTGAGGGCGACGTTCGCCGTCGACGCCACATTTGGCTCGAGCCCTTGACGGCAGTTCGCCGCGGGGACGGGGATCTCGGAGCCGTCGGGCTTGACGACGCGGTCGATCGCGATCGGGTCGCAGGTGATACCGCCGGAGGCGAAGGTCGCGAAGGCCGTCGCCATGCTGAGCGGGGCGACCTCGTTCGTGCCGAGCACGGTGGCAGGGGACTGCAGGAGCGGCCCGCCGTCGGCGCGGTGCACGCCCATCGACTCGGCCGTCTTGCGGATGCCACAGAGGTCGAGCTGCTTCGACATGGCGATGAAGCCCGTGTTGATCGAGTTCTTGGTGGACTGCATGGCGGTGTAGTACCCGCCGTTGCCGCCCTCGTCGTTGCCGGGGTTCCAGTCGGAACCTGCGTAGACCGTGCCGCCGTCGGCGCAGGAGTCCTTGAACGTACCCCACGGCGAGCGCTTGCGACCGTCGACGCCCTCATTCAGGCCGTGGCCCTCCTTCAGCCACTCGGCGAGGGTGAAGGTCTTGTACGTCGAGCCGGGCTGGAAACCGCTGGACCCGCCGTAGTCGTAGTCGGTGTTGTAGTTGACGCCGCTGAAGTTCGCTCCGGTCGCAGCGATCTCCGGATCGTTCGTGTAGTCCTTGTTCTGCGCCATCGCGAGGATCCGACCGGTCTTCGGCTGGACCGTGACGGCGACCGCTCCGATGTCGAGCTGGTCGCTCGCGTGCGGGATGTACGCGTCGAGCGCGCTCTGTGCGGCCCACTGCAGGTCGAGGTCGAGTGTGGTGAACACGCTGTAGCCGCCGCGGTTGAACGCCGCCCACCGCTCGTCCTCGGTCTCACCGAAGATCGGGTTGTTCTGGAACACGCGGGTGACGTAGTCGCAGAAGAACCCGGAGCCGGGGCTGATGTTCACGGCCGTCTGGCAACCGGTGCTCGCCGGCGTGATCGTGGGCGTGATCACGGTGGCGATGGCCACGTCGAACTGCTCCTGCGTGATCTTGCCCTCCTTGATCATCTGCTTGAGGACGTAATCGCGGCGGTCCTTCGTCAGCGCGTACCCGTTGGCCGCGCCGTTGGTCTCGCTCTCGGGGCGGTCGAGACGCAGCGTCTCGGGGTTGTTCACGATCGCCATCAGCGTCGCGGCCTGCTCCAGGTTGAGGTTCGCCGCGGTCGTGTTGAAGTAGTAGTTCGCTGCGGCTTCGATGCCGTAGGTACGGCCGCCGAAGCCGGCGATGTTCAGGTAGCCCCGGAGGATGTCCTGCTTGCCGTAGCGCTTCTCCAGGCCGATGGCCATGCGCATCTCCTTGAGCTTGCGCTCCGGAGTGGTCTTGGTGGCCTCGTCGTACGCGGCCTCCATCTTCTCCTTGTCGGTGATCGCCTCGGCCTTCTGCACGAGCACGTTCTTCACGTACTGCTGCGTGATCGACGAACCACCCTGGAGGTCGTTGCCGGACAGGCTGATCGCGGCCGCGCGGATCGTACCCGTGAGGTCGACACCGCCGTGCTCGTAGAAGCGCGGGTCCTCGGCCGAGACGGCCGCGTCCTTCACGAACTGGTTGATCTGGTCCCAACCGACCTCGATGCGGTTCTGCGTGTAGAACGACGCGAGCAGCTGCGGCGTACCGGCGCTGTCGGTCGCGTAGATGTTGGACTTCTGCGCCAGCTCGTCGAGGGCCAGGTAGTCGGGCAGACCGTCGAACACGTTGATCGTGCTGTTGGTCGCGATCCCCGTGACGGCGAGCGCCGGGGTGACCGTGGCGGTGACGAGGACGCCCGCGGCGACACTCAGGCCGAGGAAGCCGAGGAAGCCGCCGAGCACACCGGTGGCCGTGCGATGTTGTTGAGGCATGGATCGATGCTAAGCGACAATCCTGAAAAAGGCCCGCTCAGGGCTGCGTTGAAACCCGATCGTTGCCGCCGGGCGACGCGACGCGGCTGTCGGTCGGCGTGCGACCGGCAGCCGCATCCGATCATCCGGGCGAGCCGTTCCCGTTCCCGTTCCCGGCTCCGCCGCCGTTCCCTGGGGCTGCGGGCCCGCCGTCCTCGCCGGTCCCATCGGTGTCCGCGCCATCGCCCGGTGCCGGTGTCGGCGCCTCGCTCGGGGCCTGCGTCGGGTCGGCGGTGGGTGTCGGAGCGGGCGTCGAGTCCTCCTCGCTACTGCCGGAACCGTCGCCCTGCAGCGTCGCGCGGTCCGCCTCGGGGAAGTCGCCACCCGGATACTTGGCGAGCGCGGCGGACATGACCGCCGGCCAGATGTAGTGCCGCATGGACGCGACCTGGGTTCCGCCGATGTAGGTGTCGCGGAGGTTGACGTGTCCGCTGACGTTGAAGGTGCCGACGACCGTCGCGACCGTCGTGCTCGCGCCGCTCATCCAGGTCGCCTCGGCGTTGTCGGTGGTGCCGGTCTTGCCGATCAGCTCACCGACGCCGTCGGTGCGGGCGCCCGAAGCGGACGCGGTGCCGTTGGAGACGACCCCTTGGAGGACGTCGTCGGCCGCGGCCGCCACCTTCGCGTCGACCGACTGGCGGCAGTTCGCCGAGGGGACCTCGGCGGTGGAACCGTCGGGCTTCGTGATCGAGTCGATCGCGATCGGGTCGCACGTCTTGCCGCCGGCGGCGAGCGTCGCGAAGGCGGTCGCCATGCTCAGCGGAGCGACCTCGTTCGTGCCGAGCACGGTCGCGGGGGAGTTGTTCAACGGTGCGCCGTCGGCACGGTGCACGCCCATCGACTCGGCGGTCTTGCTGATGTCGCAGAGGTCGAGCTCCTGCGCCATCGCGATGAACGCGGTGTTGATCGACTGCTGCGTCGCGCGTCTGACGGTGTAGGACCCGGATTCGCCCTCGTCGTTCCGCGGACTCCACCCGGCCTCGGCCTGCTCCGTCCCACCCGGGACGCAACTGTTGGTGAAGGTGCCCCAGTCGGATCGACGGTTCGCGTTGATCGACTCGTTGACGCCCTTGCCCGACTTCAGCCAGTCCGTCAGGGTGAAGATCTTGTACGTCGACCCGGGCTGGAAGCCCGCCGATCCGCCGTAGGCCTGATCGGTGTTGTAGTTGATGGCGCTGTAGTTGGAACCCGTCGCGAGCACGTCGGGATCCTGCGAGTAGTCCTTGTTCTGGGCCATGGCGAGGATCCGGCCACTGCCCGGCTGGACACTCACCGAGACGGCACCGAGGTCGAGCTCGGTGGTCGTCTTCGGCACGTACTCGTCGATCGCGGCCTGCGACGCGGCCTGGAGGTCGAGGTCGAGCGTCGTGAACACGCTGTACCCGCCGCGCTTGAAGTTCGTCCACCGTTCGTCCTGTGTGGCGCCGAAGATCTCGTTGTTCTGCAGCACGTTCGTCACGTAGTCACAGAAGTAGGCGGATGACCCGGCTGCGGAACAACCGGTGATGGGAGGCACGATCGTCGGGGTGATCGGGATCGCCACGGCGGTGTCGTGCTGCTCCTTGGAGATCTTCTGCTCCTTGAGCATCTGGTCGAGGACGTAGTCCCGACGCGTCTTCGTCAGGGCGTAGCCGTTGGCCGCGCCGTTGTCGGCGCTGTCGGGCTTGTCGATCCTGAGGTTCTCGGGATTGTTGACGATCGCCAGCAGTGTCGCCGCCTGCTCCAGCGTGAGGTTGGCCGCCGTGGTGTTGAAGTAGTAGTTGGACGCCGCCTCGATCCCGTAGACGCGTCCGCCGAAACCGGAGATGTTGAGGTACCCGCGGAGGATGTCCTCCTTGCCGTACGTCTTCTCGAGACCGATCGCGAGTCGCATCTCCTTGAGCTTGCGCTCCGGGGTCGTCGCGGTCGCCTCCTCGTAGGCCGCGTCGCTCTCCTTCTTGTCGGGGATCGCCTCGGCCTTCTGCACCAGGACGTTCTTCACGTACTGCTGCGTGATGGAGGAGCCACCCTGCGTCGACCCGCCGGCGGCGTTGTTGACGACCGCCCGGACGGTGCCCGCGAGGTCGATGCCACCGTGTTCGAAGAAGCGGGGGTCCTCGGCCGAGACCGCGGCGTCCTTCGCGAACTGGGAGATCTGGTCCCAGCTGTCCTCGATCCGGTTCTGGTCGTAGAAGGAGGCGAGGAGCACCGGGTTGCCGGCGGAGTCCTTGGCGTAGATGCTCGACTTCTGGGCGAGCGAGTCGAGCTGGAGGTAGTCGGGGAGACCGTCGAAGACGGAGATGCCCGTGGAGGTGGCGAGACCGGTCATCGCGATGGCAGGGGTGACCGCGGCGGTGGCGAGCACACCGGCGGCGACGCTCAAGCCGACGAAGCCGAGGACGCTCTGCGCGACCGTCTTCGCGGGGGTACGTGGTTCAGGCATAGGATCGAAGGTAAGCGGGGAAACTGTGAGCGAGCTTCACTTGGGGCCCGCCATGAGCATCCCCTGCGCCTCCGCCTCTCCGTGCGGAGCGCCCGATCGAGGAGAGACATGACCCGCTGGGAGTACCTCACCACGCCGTTGATGATCCACAACACGGCAGCCATCCTGAACAACTGGGGCGGGGAGGGTTGGGAGCTCGTCCAGGTCGTCACCGGTCCGGAAGGTGGGCTCGTCGCCTACCTGAAGCGCCCCATCGCCGACTGACCCGACGCCCCGGAGGAACCCCCATGTCCCAGATCGCCGCCCGACTCGCCGAGCTCGGTATCACCCTGCCCACCGTCGTCCCGCCCGTCGCGGCCTACATCCCCGCGGTGGTCTCCGGTGAGCACGTCTTCACCTCGGGCCAGCTGCCCATGACCGACGGCAAGCTCCCCGCCACCGGCAAGGTCGGCGAGGGCGACGGACTCGTCTCGCCCGCCGACGCCAAGACCTACGCCCGGACGTGCGCCCTCAACGCGCTCGCCGCGGTGGAGAGCCAGATCGGTTCGCTCGACCGCGTCACCCGCATCGTGAAGGTCGTCGGCTTCGTCGCCTCCGACCCGGCGTTCACCGGCCAGCCCGGCGTCATCAACGGTGCGTCAGAGGTGCTCGGCGACATCTTCGGCGACCTCGGCGTGCACGCCCGCTCTGCCGTCGGCGTCGCCGTGCTCCCGCTCGACTCGCCCGTCGAGGTGGAGCTCATCGTCGAGTTCGCGTAGCGCATCCCGCGCCACATGCACGAGAGCCGGACGGAATGACTGATTCCGTCCGGCTCTCGTGCTTGGAGCATCGACCTACGTGTTCTTCACCATCTTGTCGGTGATGATCTGCATGACCGTGGTGTCGGCGAGCGTCGTCGTGTCGCCCACCTCGCGGCCCTCGGCCACGTCGCGCAGGAGACGGCGCATGATCTTGCCCGAGCGCGTCTTCGGCAGTTCGTTCACGAGGTAGACCTCGCGGGGGCGAGCGATCGGACCGATCTGTTCGCCGACCCAGCTGCGGAGCGCGCCGGTGATGTCCGCGAGTCCGGACGCCTGCTCGAGGTGGGACTCCTTGATGATGACGAAGGCGACGACCGCCTGCCCGGTGGTCTCGTCGACCGCACCGACCACGGCGGACTCGGCCACCATCTCGTTGGCGACGAGCGCCGACTCGATCTCTGCGGTCGAGAGTCGGTGCCCGGAGACGTTCATGACGTCGTCGACACGGCCGAGCAGCCAGACGTCGCGGTCCGAGTCGAGCCGTGCGCCGTCGCCTGCGAAGTAGAAGGGGCCGCCCTCGACGTCCCAGAACTTCTCCCAGTAGGTCTCCTTGAACCGCTCGGGGTCGCCCCAGATGCCGCGGAGCATCGACGGCCAGGGCTCGGTCACGACGAGGAGTCCGCCACCGCCGGCACCGACCGCGTCACCGGCGTCGTCGACCACGTCGATGGCGATGCCGGGGAGCGGGACCTGCGCGCTGCCGGGCTTCGTCGACGTCACACCCGGGAGGGCCGACACCATGATCGCGCCGGTCTCCGTCTGCCACCAGGTGTCGACGATCGGCGCGACCTTGTTGCCGATGATCTTGCGGTACCACATCCACGCCTCGGGGTTGATGGGCTCGCCCACCGAGCCGAGCAGGCGGAGCGACGACAGGTCGAACTGCTTCGGGATCTTCCGACCGAGCTTCATGAAGGAGCGGATCGCCGTCGGAGCCGTGTAGAAGACGCTGACGCCGTACTTCTCGATGATCTCCCACCAGCGTCCCGGGTGCGGGGCGTCCGGTGTGCCCTCGTAGAGGACCTGCGTCGCGCCGTTCGCGAGGGGGCCGTAGGTGACGTAGCTGTGGCCCGTGATCCAACCGATGTCGGCCGTGCACCAGTACACGTCGGTCTCGGGGTGGAGGTCGAAGACGTTCTTGTGGGTGAACGCCGTCTGCGTCAGGTAGCCACCCGAGGTGTGCAGGATGCCCTTCGGCTTCCCGGTGGTGCCGGAGGTGTACAGGATGAAGAGCGGCTGCTCTGCGGGGAACGGCTGCGCGTCGTGCTCGGGTTCGGCGTCGGCGATGGCCTCGTGCCACCAGAGGTCGCGTCCGGCCGTCCAGTCGACCTCGTTCTCGCCACGACGGACGACGAGCACGTGATCCACGGTCGCCTGCTCGGGCAGCTCGCCGCGGCTCGCGAGCGCCGCGTCGACGGCGGGCTTGAGCGCGGAGACCTTGCCCTTGCGGTAGCCGCCGTCGGCGGTGATGACGAGCTTGGCCTCCGCGTCGTCGATGCGGGAGCGCAGGCTGTCCGCGCTGAACCCGCCGAAGACGACCGAGTGGACCGCGCCGATGCGCGCGACGGCGAGCATCGAGACGATCGCCTCCGGGATCATCGGCAGGTAGATGGCGACCCGGTCGCCGGCTTCGACGCCGAGGCTGGTGAACAGGTTGGCCGCGCGCTTGACCTCCGCCGTGAGCTCGGCGTAGGTGATCGTGCGGGTGTCACCGGGCTCGCCCTCCCAGTGGAGGGCGACGCGGTCGCCGTTGCCGGCCTCGACGTGCCGGTCGAGGCAGTTGTAGGCGACGTTCAGCTCGCCGTCGTCGAACCAGGTCGCGAAGGGAGGGTTCGACCAGTCGAGGGTCTTCGTGAACGGCTTGCTCCACGTGAGCAGCTCGCGGGACTGCTCGGCCCAGAAGGCGAGTCGGTCACTCGACGCCCGCTCGTAGAGCTCGGCGCTGGCGATCGCCTGCGCGGCGAACTCCTCCGACGGTGGGAATCGTCGGTCTTCGTGCAGCAGGCTGTCGATCTGAGTGCTCATCGTGTGTGTCTCGCTCCCTTGCGAATCCGCGTTCCTGACCCGACCTGCCCAGGCGGGTCGAGTCCGTGCCATGCACGAGCGTAGCGTGTTCTCGGTTGCGGATTTGTCACTCATCCGAACAAATCCACCGGCCCAGTCTGTGAATGATCTGGGCATGGTAGGGAAACCACTCGATCTGGGGTCGTCTGAATGCTTGTATTCCCCGTCCGCTGGCGTACACTTGGACCCGGCCGAATATACATTCGTGCATGCAGTGCCAGCGATTCCCCCCAATCCGGCACTGTAGAGGCGGCACCCATTCCCCCCAATGGGTGCCGCCTTCTTCTGTTTCCGGCGCTTGCGGTCGGCGTCCACCGACGAGTATTCGGATATTGCTTATAGTTCCACTACTATCAGCTCTATGCTTCTGAGATGACCGATCTCTTCCTGGCCGTCGTCGTCGACATCGTCGGTTCCCGCCGTCTCGTCGACCGCACCGGTGCTCAGCGCGCGATCCAGGACGTCTTCCTCCAGGTGGAGGCCACCTGGCCCGCCGAGCAGCCGCTGCGCCCGACGGTCGGCGATGAGTTCCAGGTCGTCTACGCGGACGTCGCGACCGCACTGCGGGCCACGACCCTCGCGCGACTGCTGTTCCCCGCGGAGGTCGATTGCCGGTTCGGTCTCGGCTGGGGCGAGGTCACGGACATCGACGCCGGGCAGGAGGCCCGCATCCAGGACGGTTCCGCCTGGTGGCGGGCCCGAGCCGCCATCGACGAGGCGCATCGGCGAGAGGACAAACGTCAGCCGTACCTGCGATCGTGGTTCGAGGGCGAAGCGCCCCAGGACGGAGACGCCATCGTGAACGCACTCCTCACCCTGCGCGACCACACGATCGATCAGATGCGGAACCCCCGACAGCGTCAGCTCGCCGCGGGCGCGCTCCTCGGCCGATCGCAGGAGTCGATGGCTGCCGAAGCCGGCATCTCGCAGTCCGCGGTGTCGCAGAACCTGCAACGATCGGGCGGTGCCGCGCTCGTCTCGGCCCTCGACCTGCTCGCCGGAGCACCGACCCGATGATCGCGGCCGTCCTGGTGCTCATGATCGGGGTCGCCGACCTCTGTCGTGGTGTGGTCCGCGGCCCGCGCTGGTCTCCGGTGATCGGGCTGGTGGTGGTCTGGCTGTTCGCCGTGCTGGGCCTCGGGCTCGACTGGTGGTGGCCGACGCTGACCGGCCTCGTCTCCCTCGGATGGATCGTGACCATGCCGTCCTCGGACACGTCACGACCGCGCGGGTTCTGGCCCGTGCTCCTACTCGGGCTCCTCGTCGTCGCATCCACGCTCGTGTTCGGTGCTGGCGGGCCGGCCGACAGCCCCGCTGCACAGGTCTACGCGGGCTTCGACCTCGGCGTGCTGCAGGAGGTGCCCCTGGCTCTCGCCGTCGCAGCCGGGTCGACGCTCGTCTTCCTCACGCGGAGCAGCAACCTCATCGTGCGGGCGTCACTGCGCCGCGCGCGTGAGGACGACGAGCCGCAACCGACCGCGGCACCCGCCTCCGCCTGGACGGTCACGATCCGCGGACGCGAGTTGGGAAGCGTCGAGCAGAGCGCCACGCCGCGGCGTCCGACGACACAGCTGCTCGGTGGCCGACTCATCGGCCCGCTCGAACGCGTCTTCATCGTCGTCCTCGCACTGAGCGGCACCGGCACGGTGATCGCCGCCCTCGTCGCGGCGAAAGGCATCGTGCGCTTCCCCGAGATCTCCGAGGATCGCGGGGTCGGCGGCAAGGCGGAGGAGTTCCTCGTCGGCAGCTTCACGAGCTGGGCGATCGCTGCTGCCGCGGTGCTCTACCTCTGGGTGATCGCCGCCGGCTGAGGCGACACGGGGTCCCGCGTCGGTTCACGCGGGACCCCGTGTCTCATCGCTGCTCGAGGAACGCCGCGAGCTGCTCCTGATCGGGGTACGACGCCTGGGCGCCGGCCCCGGTCGCCGCGTAGCTGCCGACGGTCGAGGCGAATCGAGCCGCGTCGACGAGCTCGTCGCCGGCAGCGAGTCGCAGCGCGAGGGCGCCCATGAACGCGTCGCCGCAGCCGGTGGTGTCGACGGCGTCCACCGTCGGCGACGGAACCGGTGTCGGGGCGGCCTCGCCGTCGATCACGACACTGCCCGCGGCCCCGGTCGTGACGACGGCTCGTCGGATGCCGTGGCTGCGCAGCGCCGTTGCGGTCGCCTCCCACCCGGCCTCCTCCGGGTCGACCCCGGCGAGATCGGCGGCCTCGTGCTCGTTCACGAGGAGGACGCCGGTCGCCTGGAGGAGCTCCTCCGGCACCGGACCGTAGGGGGAGAGATTGAGGAGCACGAGCGCGCCGGCCGCGGCGCCCCGCCGGGCCGTCTCGAGCACGGTGTCGATGGGTACCTCGAGGCACAAGCAGACGACGCCGGCACCGTCGAGCGCCGTCCACGCCTCGCCGATCCGGCCGGGCGTGAGGGTGCCGTTCGCCCCGGGCGACACGATGATCGTGTTCTCCCCGGCGTCGTCGACGGTGATCACCGCGGTGCCCGTCGCGACGTCGTCACGTCGGGCGATCCGGGTGACGTCCACTCCCGAGCTCGAGAGCGACTCGAGCAGGAGGGACCCGTGCGCGTCGTCGCCGACCGCGCCGACCATGGTGACGTCGCCGCCGAGTCTGCCCGCGGCGACCGCCTGGTTGGCGCCCTTGCCGCCGGGGATGACGGCGAGTTCGGATCCCGTCAGCGTCTCCCCGGGCTGCGGGAATCGTGCCGTGCGGACGACGAGGTCCGCGTTCAAGGACCCGACGACGACGATGCGTGGACTCTGCATGGTGACCCTCCTAGGCTGCCGAGGCGGTCTCGGCCGGACGGACCTCGGCGCCGGTGGGCTTGGGGATGAGGAACGACACCAGCAGGGCGACCGCGGTGATGCCCGCGCCGACCAGCATGGCACTCGTGTACCCGGCCGTCGACGTCCCTCCGGCGGGTGCGACGGCGATCTGGACGGCGGGGAGGACGACGAAGCTGAGGCCGGCGCCCAGGTTGAAGGCGCCCGCGTTCAGTCCGGGCAGGAAGCCCGGGTTCTCCTTCGGCGACAGGACGATGCCGAGCCCGTTGAGCATGATGTTGCCGATGCCCGCGTAGGTCGCACCGATCAGGACGGTCGTCGCGATGAGGACGGGGAGCGAGTGCACGCCGACGAGCGCCATGATGACGATCGAGACGATGCTGCCGATGAGACCGATGCGGAGCACGTTCAGGTAGCCGAGCGTTGGCGCGAGACGACCGGCGAACGGGCCGACGAGCCAGCCGATGAGGGCGTACGGCGTCAGGAACGCGAGGGAGGCGAGGTCGGCCTCCATGCTGAACCCCGCGTCGGCGTTCTGGGCGATCGAGGTGACGAGGCCGTTGGCGACGGCGAAGACACCGGTCATGGTGAGCAGCGTGGTGAGCAGGAGTGCCCAGGTGCTCCGCTGGCGGAGGTACTTCGTGGCGACCAGTGGTTCGGCGACGCGGTTCTCCACGGTCCAGAAGATCGCGAACGCGACGAGGGCGACGACGATGAACCCGCCGACGAGCAGCCAGTTCGCCGCCGCGAGCTTGCCGGCCTCGTTGAACGCGGTGAGCAGTGCGGCGATCGACACGACGAGCGGGAGCACGCCCCACCAGTCCATCCTCGTGCCCTTCGACGGCTGCGAGTTCGCGGCCCACAGGACGACGAAGACGATCGCGACGGCTGCGACGACGGCCATGGTCCAGAAGACGGAACGGAAGCCGTGGTTCGTGACGAGCCAGCCGCCGGCGAGGGCGTCGATCCCGGCGATGCCGCCGTTGACTGCGGTGATGAGGCCCATCATGGCGCCGTACCGCTTCGGGTCGGTGACCTCGGCGCGCAGCATGAGCAGGGTGATGGGCACGACCGGCCCGGACACGCCCTGGATGATGCGGCCGACGAACAGCATCTCGACGTTCACGGCGAGGGCCGCGACGACGGTGCCGACGAGCATGACGACGAGCATCCCGGTCAGGACGCGCTTCCGGCCGACGATGTCGCTGAGGCGGGGGAGGAAGACCGAGAACAACGCCGCCGTGGTGAAGAACATGGTCTGCGACAGGCCGATGGTGGCGTCGTCGGTCTGCAGTTCGCGCGCCATGCTGACGAGCGCGGGGCTCAGCATGCTGGCGTTCAACTGGAACGCGACGCAGGCGGCGAGCAACGCCGTCATGAGGGCGCCGATGCGCACGGCGGGCCTCGTGGAGTTCAGGAGGTCGCTCACAGCTCGATCTCCCCGATGTTCTCGAGGGCGTCGGTGACGAGGCCCCAGAAACGTGCGTGGTCGAGTTCGGTCGCGGCCCAGGTGCTGCAGTCGTCCGGAGCCGGGCTGCGGAAGTCGGCGACCGTCATGCCGAGGGTGAGCGTGCCCGTGAGTTCGATGTCGATCGGCACCTTGACGGTCCGCACGATCGTCGGGTCGATCACGTAGGCGACGGCGCACGGGTCGTGCACGGGCGGGCTGTCGAAGCCCTGCGCGTCCTTGTAGGTGGTGCCGAAGAACTCGAGCAGCTCCTCGACGAAGCGTGCCGGGCCGGTGCCGATCGTGGCGATCCGCTCGACGACCTCCGGGGTGGCGAGGGCCTGGTGCGTGAGGTCGAGGCCGACCATGACGACGGGCCAGCTCTCGTTGAAGACGATGTGCGCGGCCTCAGGGTCGATCTTGATGTTGAACTCGGCCACCGCCGACCAGTTGCCGACGTGGTAGCCGCCGCCCATGAGGACGACCTCCTTGACGCGCTCCACGATGCGCGGCTCCTTGCGGGCTGCGAGGGCGATGTTCGTCAGGCCGCCGGTCGGGACGAGGGTGATCTCGCCCGGTTCGTGCGACATGACGAGGTCGATGATGAGGTCGATGGCGTGCCGGTCGTCGAGGGCGATCGCCGGTTCGGGGAGGACGGGGCCGTCCATGCCCGATTCGCCGTGGATGTCCGGTGCGTTCTCGAGTGGGCGCACGAGCGGGCGGTCGGCGCCGGCGGCGAACGGCACGTCGGTGATCCCGGCGATGCGGGCGACGGCGAGGGCGTTCCGGGTGACCTTCGGGAGCGTCTGGTTGCCGACGACGGTCGTGACGGCGAGCAGCTCGATCTCGGGGTTGCCGTGCGCCAGGAGGATGGCGATCGCGTCGTCGTGGCCTGGGTCGCAGTCGAGGATGATCTTGCGGGGCATGGTTCTCCACATCGTTGGGGTGCTGGGGAAGCGGGCGGCAGGGCACGTAAAGCGCTTCAGGTCAGCCGGGAGCAGCCTACGTCAAGCGCTTTAGGTTCGCCAAACCGGGTCGTTCGGCCCAGGGTTCCGCGGCCCCGATACGATCGACGGGTGCCCCTCGAACCGAACGATCCCCAGCCACGCGCCGCCCGTCGCGTGACGGCGGCGATGGTGGCGGAGCGGGCCGGGACGTCGGTCGCGACCGTGTCGCTCGTCGCCAACGGCAAGGACGCCGGTCACGTGTCGGCGCAGAACGCCGAACGGGTGCGTCAGGCGATCGCCGAGCTCGGCTACGTCGCCGACCACGCCGCGCGGGCGCTCGCGAGTGGGTCGAGCAACCTGGTCGTCTTCGTGACGCCGGATGCCTCGAACCCCTACTTCGGTGCGGTGATCCGAGGACTCAGGGCCGGCCTCGGCGACGCGTACCAGCTGCTCGTGTCGGTGACCGGGGAGGGCGACGTGCCCACGGCGGCGGCGCTCGGCCGATTGGCGGCCCTCCGACCGGCCGGGCTCGTGGTCGACGCGCCGAGCGAGGCCTTCCTCGAGGAGCTCAGGCTCGACACCGCGCTCGTGTTGCTCGACGCACCCCGCCTCCCGACGACGACGGCGGAGGCCGCGTCCGGTGCCGTCGTCGCCGACCGACGTGCCGTGTCCGTCGACTTCGACCTCCTCGGCGGTGTCCGAGCACTCCTCGACCACCTCCACGTCCTGGGTCACCGGCAACTCGGGTACCTCGGTGGGCGCACCGCGACGGACACGTTCCTCCTGCGTCGACTGCTGCTCGAGCGCGAGGCCGCCGTGCGCGGGATGCGCGTGCACGCGGACGATCGCGCGGAGAGCATCATCGACCTCGAAGCGGCGGCCGCGGCGTTCGTCGACAGCTGGCCGCGGTGGCGCGACGCCGGGGTGACCGCGTTGGTCTGCGCGACCGACACGCATGCGTACGGGGTGCTGCAGTCGGCGCGGGCGATGGGCATGCCGGTGCCGGCTGAGCTCGCCGTGGTGGGGTTCGACGACCTGGCGTCGTCGGTCGTGAGCGACCCGCCGTTGACGAGTGTGCGGTTGCCCGGTGAGGCGCTCGGTCGCGCAGGCGCCGAGCAACTCCTCGCCCGGATCGAGGGTCGGACGGTGGCACCCGCCCCGGTGATCGCCGCGGACCTCGTCATCCGCGCCTCGACGATCGGTCGCTGAGGTGCACTGAGGGTCGCCGACGACGCTCCACAAGCGAAGCCGGTCTCGTGAGTTTGCGAGGTCCGTGCCTCCGCGCCTCGGGGTTCGAGCCTGGGCTTCTACTCTCGCCGCATGTCCGATCGATTCGTCGTCTCCATCCCGCCCGAGGTCACCCCTCCTGATCCGCCGGGGGCGTCGGCCGACGCCGAACCCGCGCGAGCAGGCGAGTCGCGCGGTGTCACGGCGCTCGCCGACTTCGGCGCGCTCGCGCCCTACCTCGCCGATCCGGGGGTCACCGACCTCTTCGTCAACGGCTCGTCCGGCCTCTGGCTCGACCACGGTGCCGGGCTCGTCCGGGAGGCGGGATGGCGCTCCGATGAGGCGACCATCCGCGCGCTCGCGGTGCGCCTGGTCGCGAGAGGCGGGCGGCACGTCGACGAGGCGACGCCGTGCGTCGACGTGCGTCTGCAGGACGGGGTGCGGGTCCACGTGGTCCTCCCGCCGGTGTCGACGCGAGGGACGCTCCTGTCCATCCGGGTGCCACGGGACGAAGCGCTGGGGTTCGATGCGCTGCAGGCCTCCGGGATGTTCCCGGCGACGGTCGCCGAGCTGCTGCGCGACGCCGTCGCGGCCCGGACGAACATCCTCATCACCGGTGCGGGCGGCTCCGGGAAGACGACGCTCCTCGGCGCCCTGCTCGGCCTCGCCTCGCCCGCCGAGCGGCTCGTCGTGATCGAGGACGTCGCGGAGCTGCGGATCCTCCACCCACATGTCGTCGCACTCCAGTCGCGCCAGGCCAACCTGGAGGGGGCCGGCGGTATCGACCTCGAACGCCTCCTGCGCGAGGCGCTCCGCATGCGTCCCGACCGGCTCGTCCTCGGCGAGTGCCGGGGGCCCGAGGTGCGTGAGCTGCTGTCGGCGCTCAACACCGGGCACGACGGCGGTGCAGGCACCCTTCACGCGAACTCCGTGACCGACGTGCCCGCCCGTTTGGAAGCGCTCGGTGCGCTCGCCGGCATGAGTCAGGAGGCTGTGGCCCGTCAGGCGACGAGCGCGATCGGACTCATCGTGCATCTGGCGAGGCTCCCGATCGGTCGGCAGGTGGTCGCCGTCGGCCGCCTCCTGATCGACGAACACGACCGCCTCTCCGTCGAGGAGTTGCCGTGACCCGGCCCTGGGTCCTCCAACGGGTGCTCGCGGCGCTTCCCGGCGCGACTCCGCCCGAGGACGACGGTCCCGCCCGTGTTGCGCGCACCACCCGTCGTCTGGCCGTGCTGCTGGGTGCCGGCGTCGCACCCGGCAGTGCCTGGAGGCATCTCGCCGTGGAAGCGGACGCCGATGCGCGAACGCGATCAGCAGCGGTGTCCGTTGGCCTCACGGCGGATGAACCGGACGACGAAGCCGGCCCGGCGAGCGATCATCGGGCCGACACGGCGGTGTTGTCAGCGGTGGCCGATGCTGCCGCGCACGGCGGCGACCTGCCGGCGGCGATCGCCGCCATCGCTGATCAGGAGACGGGTGCCGGCGCGCGCACGGCCTGGGCGGGCCTGGCCGCCGCTTGGCAGGTCGCTGCCATCAGCGGCGCGCCGCTCGGCGTCTGTCTGCGCGACCTCGCCGGGTCGCTGCGCGAGTTGGACCGCATCGGTCGCGACGTCGGCACGGCGCTCGCCGGACCGTCCGCGACGGCGAGGCTGGTGCTCTGGTTGCCGCTCGTCGCCGTCCTCCTCGGGATGGCCCTCGGCTTCGACACGCTGCGGACGCTCTTCGCGACGCCTCCGGGACTCTGCTGTCTCGCGGCCGGCGTGGTGTTCCTCATCGTCGGTGCGCGCTGGAGTTCGGCGCTCAGTGCACGGGCGGCCAGGCGCGACCCCGCGCCGGGGTTGTCGCTCGACCTCGTCGCGGTGGCGATGGCGGGTGGAGGAGCGGCGACGGCGGCCCGGTCGATCGTCGAGGAGGCGTGCGAGCGGTTCGCCGTCCCCTACGACGGTGCCACGATCACGAGCGTCCTCGCGCTCTCTGCCAGGGCCGGGATCCCCGCCGGCGAGCTGCTCCGCAGCGAGGCGGAGCAGCAGCGTGATCAGGCGCGGTCCGATGGCGAGCGGGCTGCAGCGATCCTCGCGACCCGCCTCATGATCCCGCTCGGGGTCTGTGTGCTGCCGGCCTTCCTCCTCGTCGGTGTTGCTCCGCTCCTGCTCAGCGTCGTCACGTCGACGACGCTCGGGTTCTGACCAACGGTTCGACGCCGACCTGCCTGCTTCCGTCGCGGGGCTGCTTCAGTCGCGGGAGCGTGGCAGTGCGCGCCAGCAGCGTGCTCCGACGAGCACGGCGACGGCGATGATCACGAGTGGCACGAGGATCCACGCGACGTCGCCGGACCATCCGACGCCGATGCCGTCCTCGTTGGCGAAGGCGAGCACGTCGACGAAGAAGAACCGCGCCTGCGCTTCATCGAGTGTCGACTGCTCGACCACCGCGAGCATCCCGAGGGTGAACAGGGCGAACGAGAACCAGTAGGCGAGGATCGCGACGCCGCCCCAGATGACCCCGATCGACCAGGTCGGCCGCAACCGGGCCGGGTCGTCGGCGTAGCGGGCGGCCAGGGCGCGCGGTGAGCCGAGGTCGGCCAGAGCGATCGTCATCGGTCGCCGATCGACCGAGAGTTCGTCTCGGAGTGAACGGATGATCGAGCGGCGTTCCCGCCCCGTGACCACGGCCTCCAGGTGCCAGTCGAGGCGCTGGAGGTATGAGTCGCGTCGCCAGCGGTCAGCGAAGCTCAGTCCGCGTGCAGCGCGCTCGGCGAGCAGGTCGTCCGCTGTGGGGCGCTTCTGGTCGATCATGCTGATGCTCCTTCAGGGTCGATTCCTCGTTCGGCGATGTCGGTCATCGCCCTCCAGCGGGCGATGGCGTCGAGCCTCGCCGCGTCTCCTCGTTCGGTGATCGCGTAGTACTTCCGTGCTGGGCCGCCCGAGGAGGCGACCCGACGCGCGGTCACCAGTCCGTCGCGTTCGAACCGGCTGAGGACCGGATACACGACGCCGGTCGCCAGATCGGCCAGGCCGAGGGCCCGGAGGCGTTCGACGAGCTCATACCCGTAGGTCTCGCCGCGGTGCACGGTGGACAGGATGAGCATCGGCAGCACGCCCCGGAGGAGTTGCGAGTCGCGCGCCGCCAGCTGTTCATCCATGACTATTACTCAAGCATGAATAGCGGTCGGGTGCAAGGCGAGATCGCTCCACAACCGGCCGGTCGTCGCGGCCCGTCACCGACGTCGGCTCTGCTCGCGCGTCGCTGGACGCGTTCGCCGAACATGGAGGTGTTCGTGCCACGAGCGCAGCACTCCGGTGCGGGGAAGGAACATCATGATCACGATCGGTCGTCGAGTCGAGCACAGCGTCAGGCGCGAGGTGCGGCGCGTCCTGCAGGACGAACGGGGGTCCGCCACGGCGGAGTACGCGGTGGCCACGATGGCGGCCGTCGGGTTCGCCGGACTGCTCGTCGCCATCCTCCGCGGAGACGAGGTGCGGGGCATCCTCACCGACCTCATCCGGCGAGCCCTGACGGCGAACGGTTGAGCCGTGCGGCTGCAGGTGCCGACATGGCGTTCGGAGGACGGCGCGGTGACGGCGGAGTTCGCGGTCGTCGTCCCTGCCGTCGTCCTCGTGCTGGCGATGGGGCTCTCCGCGGTGCAGGTCGGGCTGACCCAGCTCCGTGCGACCGATGCGGCTGCGGACGCCGCCCGGAGTCTGGGGCGAGGCGACGACACCGGGACCGCGGCGGGCCGGGTCGCGCGCGTCCTGCCGGGGGCCACCATGACGAGTGGCATGGAGGGGGACCTGGTCTGCGTGCGGGTCGACGCCGTCGGCGGATCCGGCCTCGCCGGCGTCGTCCCGGTGTCGGCGTCCTCGTGCGCCATGGGTGGCGGTCGGTGAACGTGCAGCTGCGCCGTATCGCCCTCCGCGCGACGGAAGGCCTGCGCGACGAGACCGGAGCCGGGTCGGTTCTGGCGGCAGGCATCCTCGGAGCGCTGGTCGCCGTCCTCCTGGCGACCCTGCCCGTGGTGACGCTGTTCGCCGCTCATCAGCGAGCGGCCAACGCGGCCGACGCAGCCGCGTTGGCGGCAGCCGACACCGCGTCCGGTCGTCTCCCAGGCTTCCCCTGCGAAACTGCTCGCATGGTCGCGGCGCGCAATGCGGCGTCGCTCGGCACCTGCAGTGTGGAGGGCGTCACCGTCCTCGTCGACGCCACTGTCGACACGGCCTTCGGCGCCATCACGGTCGCCGCGAGAGCCGGGCCTCCTCCGGAGGCCTCCAGCGCCGTCGTCGGGGTGTCCGTGACCGCCACCTATTAAGAGGTAGCGGTGCGATCGGTCAGCCCTGACCGGAGTCGGTCGTGAAGACCGCCTCCAGGAAGCGGTAGTCGACGGCGCTCGGGGCTCCGGAGTCGTCGTACTCCTCGCCGGTCGTCCGGGCGTACCGGTAGACCTTGCCGGCGGTGCCGCTCGGCACGTCGACGGTGGGCGTCGGTGATCCATGGTCGCTGAGTCGGGCGCTGATCGTCTTGCCCTCCAGTGGACCGTCGGTCAACTTCACGGTGTAACTCGTCTGGGTACTCATGGCAGACATTCTGCTCCGAACGCCGCAGAACGCAAGGGGTTGGACACGCGCGTGGCCGCCCCACGATTGGACAAGCCTGCTGTGCACGTGTGTATGGTGTGCCTGATGGAAGGAGCCTCGTGGCAGGCAAGAAACTCGTGATCGTAGAGTCACCGACCAAGATGAAGTCGATCGCCGGATATCTCGGTGACGACTACGAGGTGCTGTCCTCGGTCGGTCACATCCGCGACCTCATCGAGCCGAAGAACCTTCCCGCCGAGCTCAAGAAGGGCTCGCTCGGCAAGTTCTCGGTCGACGTCGACAACGGCTTCGAGCCGTACTACGTCGTCTCCGACGCGAAGAAGAAGACCGTCGCGGACCTCAAGCGCGCACTCAAGAACGCCGACGAACTCCTCCTCGCGACTGATGAGGACCGCGAAGGCGAAGCCATCGCGTGGCACCTCCTGCAGGTCCTGCAGCCCAAGGTCCCCGTCAGCCGCATGGTCTTCCACGAGATCACCAAGGACGCCATCCTCGCCGCGAAGGACAAGACGCGGCCCCTCGACACCGACCTCGTCGACGCCCAGGAGACCCGCCGGATCCTCGACCGCCTCTACGGGTACGAGATCTCGCCCGTGCTCTGGCGCAAGGTCGGCCCCGGGCTGAGCGCCGGACGCGTGCAGTCCGCCGCCACCCGACTCGTCGTCGACCGGGAGCGCGAGCGCCTTGCCTTCCGCGCCGCCTCCTACTGGGACGTCATCGCCCGCTTCCTCCCCGAAGCCGACGCCACCGGGGCGCCCTTCACCGCGCGTCTCGTCCGGCTCGACGGCGACCGCGTCGCCACCGGCCGCGACTTCGACGACCTCGGACAGCTCAAGGGCAGTGCCGTCCCGCTCGACGAACAGCGCGCCACGGCGCTCGCCGCAGCACTCGAGCACTCGAAGGCGACCGTCCTCTCCGTCGAGTCCAAGCCGTACTCCCGCCGACCGGCGGCTCCCTTCACGACCTCCACGCTCCAGCAGGAGGCCGGACGCAAGCTCCGGTTCTCCGCTCGCCAGACGATGAGCGTCGCGCAGTCGCTGTACGAGAACGGCTACATCACCTACATGCGTACCGACTCGCCGTCGCTGAGCAAGCAGGCGATCGACGCGGCCCGGAAGCAGGCTGCTGCCCTCTACGGCGCCGAGACGGTGCCCGACAAGCCGCGCCTCTACAGCGGCAAGAGCAAGAACGCTCAGGAGGCGCACGAGGCGATCCGTCCCTCGGGCGACACGTTCCGCACGCCGTCCTCACTCGCCTCGACGCTCCGCGGCAACGACTTCAAGCTGTATGACCTGATCTGGAAGCGCACGGTCGCAAGCCAGATGGCCGACGCGAAGGGCTCGACCGCGACGATCACGCTCGAGTCGAAGACCGACGTGGGCCGCGCCGAGTTCACCGCCTCCGGCACCGTCATCACCTTCCGCGGCTTCCTCGCCGCCTACGAAGAGGGCCAGGACGAGGACCGCAACTCCCAGGACGACGCGTCCGAGGCGAAGTTGCCGCCCCTCACCGAAGGCCAGCAGCTCGGCATCGAGGACCCGGAGGCGAAGGGGCACGAGACCTCGCCGCCCCCGCGCTACACGGAGGCCAGCCTGGTGAAGCGGCTCGAGGAGCTCGGCATCGGCCGACCGTCCACGTTCGCATCGATCATCTCCACGATCATCGATCGCGGTTACGTGACGCAGCGCGGTCAGGCGCTCATCCCCAGCTGGGTGGCGTTCAGCGTCGTCCGTCTCCTGGAGGAGTACTTCGAGGAGCTCGTCGAGTACGACTTCACCGCAGAGATGGAGAACGACCTCGACCGGATTGCCGGCGGCTCGGTCGACCGCGTCGACTGGCTCAAGGGCTTCTACTTCGGCGACGACTCGGGTCGCGGCCTGCGTCAGGTCATCGACAACCTCGGCGACATCGACGCCCGCCGCATCAACTCGATCGTCATCGACGACGGGGTCACGCTCCGCATCGGCAAGTACGGCCCGTACCTCGAGGTCACGCCCGACGGTCCGCCGCCGGCCGAGGGAGAGGAAGCCCCGACACCGCGTCGAGTCAACCTGCCCGAGGACCTCGCGCCCGATGAACTGACGCCCGCGAAGGCGCACGAGCTCATCGACGCACCCGTCGTCGGCGATCGCGTCATCGGCGTGAACCCGACGACCGGTAAGGAGATCGTCGCGAAGGACGGACGCTTCGGCCCGTACATCACCGAGGTCGACCCGGAGCCCGAGGCGGAGCTCTCCGTCGACACGGCGACCGGCGAGGTGACCGAGCCCGCAGCGGGTGCCAAGAAGAAGGCTCCCGCCAAGAAGAAGGCGGCGGCCGAGAAGCCGCGCACCGCATCGCTCTTCAAGTCGATGGACCTCGCGACCATCGACCTCGAGACCGCGCTCAAGCTCCTCGACCTGCCGCGGGTCGTCGGCGCCGACCCCGAGTCGGGCGAGGAGATCCTCGCGCAGAACGGCCGCTACGGTCCGTACCTGAAGAAGGGCACCGACACCCGGTCGCTCACCTCCGAGGACGACATCTTCGCGGTCGACCTCGCCGGTGCCGTCGAGCTGTTCGCCCAGCCCAAGTACGGAGCCAGGAAGGCGTCGAGCGCCCTCAAGGAGTTCGAGGCCGACCCCGAGAGCGGGAAGCCGATCAAGATCAAGGACGGCCGGTTCGGCGCGTACGTGACGGACGGCGTGACCAACGCGACGATCCCGCGTGGCGAGCAGGTCGAGGACGTCGACTTCGAGCGAGCGGTCCAGCTCCTGGCGGACAAGCGTGCGAAGGGCCCGGCGAAGCCGAAGGCCGGTCGCAAGGCTCCCGCGAAGAAGGCACCCGCGAAGAAGGCTCCGGCCAAGAAGACCCCCGCCGCGAAGACGGGGACCGCCAAGGCGACGGCCACGAAGTCCGCGTCGGCCACGTCGATCGCCCGTTCGGAAGCGGCGAAGAAGGCTGCCGCGACGCGCGCCGCGAACAAGGCGGCTGCGGCGAAGGCCGACGCCGTCACGTGAGCGGGGGAGGACGCCCTCGGGGCCTGTTCATCACCCTCGAGGGCGGCGACGGCGTCGGGAAATCGACGCAGGCGCGGCTGTTGAGCGACTGGTTCGAGCAGCAGGGGCGGACGGTCGTCCGGACCCGCGAGCCGGGCGGCAGTGAGCTCGGTGTCGAGATCCGCGAGATCGTGTTGCATCACCGAGGCGACATCAGCCCGCGTGCCGAGGCCCTGCTCTACGCGGCGGACCGCGCACACCACATCGCCACCGTCGTGCGCCCGGCTCTCGCGAGGGGCGAGGTCGTCCTGCAGGACCGGTACCTGGACTCGTCCGTCGCCTATCAGGGCAGCGGACGCGTGCTCGACGCCCAGCAGATCCGCGACATCTCGCTCTGGGCCGCCGAGGACCTCCTGCCCGACGTGACCGTCCTGCTCGACTTGGACGTCGCCGTCGCCCGCGGCCGTCTCGACAACGCCAACAAGCGCTTCGACCGGCTCGAGGCCGAGGCGCAGGACTTCCACACCCGGGTGCGGGAGTCGTTCCTCGCCCTCGCGGCCGCGGAGCCCGAGCGGTTCCTCGTCGTCGACGCCGCGCTCCCACCCGAGCGACTGGCCGCCGACATCCAGGCCCGCATCGCGCCGCTCCTCTGAGCGCACACCGTCCCGGTCCCTGAGCCCGCGCCCTTCCGGTCCCGGAGCGCGCGCCCTTCCGGTCTTCGTGCGCATGCCCTTCCGGTTCCTGAGCCTGTCGAAGGGCGAGCGTGAGGGGTCGGCACTTCGACAAGCTCAATGACCGGTGGAGCAGCTCAGTGACCGGTGGAGCAGCTCAGTGACCGGTGGGTCGGCTCGGTGACCGGCACTGACCCCGCCGGCTCACGTCGGTACCGCCCGGTATCGTAGTCGCATGGCTTCCTGGACCGACTTGACGGGTCAACGCGACGCGATCGAGCTCCTCCAGTCGGCGTCGGACCCGATCACGCCCAAGGGCCTCACCCACGCTTGGCTCATCACCGGGCCGCCCGGTTCCGGTCGCTCAACCCTCGCCTACGCCTTCGCCGCCGCGCTCCTCAGCCGCGAGCCCGGGGGCGACGACGTCACCCGTCGTCAGGTGGAGGCGCGCACCCACCCCGACCTCTCCGCGCTGAGCACCGATCGCGTGATCATCACGATCGACGAGGTCCGCGACCTCGTCCGGAACGCCTACCGCGCGCCGTCCGTCGGTCGCTTCCGCGTCATGGTCGTCGAGGACGCCGACCGCATGACCGAGCGCACCTCCAACCTGCTGCTGAAGTCGCTCGAGGAACCGCCGAGCAGCACGATCTGGGTGCTGTGCGCGCCGAGCGAGGCCGACCTGTTGCCCACCATCCGGTCGCGCGTCCGCTCGGTCCGCCTCGGCGTCCCCACCATCGACGACGTCGCCGAGCTGCTGGAACGGCGGGACGGCGTGGCGCCCGAGCTCGCCGAACGCGCCGCCCGCGAGGCGCAGAGCCACGTCGGCATGGCCCACCGCCTCGCGACCGACCCCGGCGCGCGGCAGCGCCGTGAGTCCACGCTCCGTGCCGTGCTCGACATCCGTAGCGCCGGCCAGGCGGTCGTCACCGCTGGCCGCCTCCTCGAGCTGGCGGGCGACGATGCGAAGGCGTACACCTCGCTGCGCGACGAGGCCGAGCGGGAGAGCACCCTGCGCTCGCTCGGCGTCGAGCCCGGTCAATCGGTCCCGCCGGCCCTCCGCTCGCAGGTGCGGGCGATGGAGGAGGACCAGAAGCGGCGCGCCACCCGCAGCCTGCGCGATGGCCTCGACCGGATCATGGTCGACCTGCTCTCGCTGTACCGCGACATCGTGCTCCTGCAGCTGGGGCACGACGCCACGATCATCAACCGTGAATTGCGTCCGGAACTCGAGGAAGCCGCTCGCCGGACGACGCCTGCGGTTACGATCGAAACCTTGGAGGCGATCTCCGTCGCCCGCACACGAATCGAAGGGAACGTCGCCCCGGCGCTGGCCTTGGAGGCCATGCTCGTGTCGGCGGTCCGGTAGGGAGCCTCTGTGACTTCGCCCAGGCAGCAGCCGTCGGACTCGACGGGATCGACCGGTGCGCCCCGTCGCAGGGGTCCCGGTGCGCGCCGTACGGCGCGGGTCGCCCTGGTGGCCGGTCTCGCGGTCGCGGCGCTCACCCTGAGCGGGTGCGTAACCGCCTTCCTGCCGCCGAAGGCCGCCGAGCCGACGACGTCGTCCTCCTCGCCGGCGACGAGCGACGTCGACGCCGAGCTGAAGCCCTTCTACGAGCAGAAACTCGACTGGAAGACCAGCGGCTGTGCCGACGGCTTCGAGTGCGCCACGGCGAAGGCGCCCATCGACTGGGACAACCCCTCCGACGGCGAACTCTCCCTGGCGCTCGTGCGGCACCAGGCCACGAACGGCAAGCCGATCGGCTCGCTCTTCATGAACCCCGGCGGCCCGGGTGGTTCCGGTTACAGCCTCGTCGCCGACAGCCTCGATTTCGCGGTCGACAAGGACCTCCAGGAGAACTTCGACGTCGTCGGCTTCGACCCCCGCGGTGTCGGGAAGTCGACGCCGGTGAAATGTCTGACCGACTCGGAGATGGACGCCTACCTGTACGACGTCACGCCGGGGAAGCGCGGTTCCGACGAGTGGATCGCCGCGAACGAGAAGGCCGCGAAGGACTTCGGCGACGCGTGTGCGGAGGAGACGGGCAAGATGCTCGAGTTCGTCGACACGCAGAGCGCCGCGAAGGACCTCGACATGCTGCGCGCCGCCGTCGGCGACAAGCAGCTCTACTACCTCGGGTACTCGTACGGCACGTTCCTCGGAGCGACCTACGCGGAGCTCTTCCCGAAGAACGTCGGGCGCCTCGTGCTCGACGGCGCGATCGACCCGTCGACGTCGAACTTCGAGGTCGTCAAGGAGCAGGCCAAGGGCTTCGAGAGTGCTCTGCGCGCCTACCTCGAGGACTGCATGACGGGCAAGGACTGCCCGTTCAGTGGCTCGGTCGACAGCGCGATGACCGAGATCAAGACGCTCCTCGACGAGGTCGACGCGAACCCGATCCCCGGCGACGACGGACGTGAGCTGGGCGGCAACACGCTGCTCACGGCGATCATCTACCCGCTGTACCAGGCCGATGCCTGGCCGTACCTCAGCCAGATGTTCGACGAGGTCATGCAGGGCGGGACCGACATCGCCTTCCAGTTCGCCGACGGCTACAACGGTCGCAACGAGTCCGGCAAGTACGCCGACAACCAGACCGAGGCCTTCAACGCGATCAACTGCCTCGACTACAGCTACGACGACGACAAGACGAAGATGGCCGACGAGGCGAAGCAGCTGGAGGAGGCGGCTCCCGTGATCGGCGAGTACATGGCCTACGGCGACACGTTCTGCGCCAACTGGCCGTACCAGACGCGGACCGAGCGTGGGGAGATCCACGCGAAGGGTGCTGCGCCGATCCTCGTCGTCGGGACGACGAACGACCCGGCCACGCCGTACGTCTGGGCGCAGAACCTCGCGGAGCAGCTCGACAAGGGTCAGCTGATCACCTACAAGGGTGAGGGTCACACCGGCTACAACAAGGGCAGCGACTGCGTGAACCAGGCAGTCGACCAGTACCTCATCGACGGCACGGTGCCGTCGAAGGACCCGATGTGCAGTTGACGGTGGGATCCTGATGACCATGACGGCGCCGGCTGAACTCGGGCTCCGCGAGCGGAAGCGGCTCGCGACGCGTCGGGCGATCCAGCACGCGGTGCTGACGCTTGCGAGTGAGCAGGGGCTCGAGAACGTGACGGTCGAGGAGGTGAGTCGTCGGGCGGAGGTCTCGCCGCGGACCTTCTTCAACTACTTCGGGACGAAGGAGGAAGCGCTGATCGGCGACATCCCGCTGATCCCTGACGGCGACGCCCTGCACGCCTTCCTGACCGCGGGGCCTGCCACCGACGTGCTCACCGATCTGGGGGAGCTCCTGGCCAGGACTGTCGGTGACGCCGACGAGGACGTCGAGATCCACCATCTCCGCAAGGACGTGCTGCGCGACCACCCGCACCTGCTGGGTGCGCGGATCGCGAGCATGCGCGGCTTCGAGGAGGGCCTCTACAAGGTCGTCGAGCGCCGGGTGTTGAACGACGACCCGACGCTCGCGGAGGACGCCGAGGCGCTGTTCGACCGCTGCTGGATGGTGACGATGGTGGGCTTCGCCGGCCTGCGCCACGCGTGGCGTTGCTGGGCCGATGCGCCGACGCCAGGGTCCCTCGCCGAGCGGATCCGTCGTTCTTTCGCCGAGCTGTACACGACGGTCCAAAAGCTGCGCTAACATGGATACTCGTGCGCCGGGCGACCAGCGCACGCGCCGCCCTAGCTCAGTCGGCAGAGCATCTCACTCGTAATGAGAAGGTCAAGGGTTCGATTCCCTTGGGCGGCTCCACCAGCATCACCCGGCCGTTGCCCTGGAAAACCCAGGTCAGCGGCTGTTCTGGTTTTCGGGGCGCTTCCTCGTCCGCCGCCGAATCCGGTGCGGAGACAGCCGTAGGATGAGCTGATGGGTGCACTCGCCAGAGCCACGAACGCACAGATCGATGCCGTCAGCAAAGCCTTCGCATTGGTGTCATGGCTGCTGGGTCGCGACGATTTCAAGGCGCTTGCGGAGCGTCTCGGGTGGCAGCTCAAACTGGAGACGTCGAGCGGTGTCCAGCACCGTTCCGGGTATCCCGTGAACCTGCCGACCGTTCGTTCGCTCGTCGCAGATGAAGCGATCGCCCAGGTCGTGATCGCGGTCTCCGACAAGAGCGACGACCCCGGCGCGCTGCGGGGTGCCGCTCAGGAGTTGCAATCGGCGCTGAGCGTGCACCTCGGTCAGTCCTCCGGCTCCCAGGCCGGCGACCCGTACTGGGAACTGGCGAACGGCGGCAGGATCTGGCTGAAGACGGTTCCCAAGAAGGTGCTGTTCGTCGTCGAGGGGCAGCGGTTCGCGGACGTGGAGCGGAGCGAGGAGCGGCTGCGCATCGATCCCGGCCGCACGCCGGGCGCTGACGACGACACTGACTGATCGCGTTTGGTCGACTGCGGCGTCATGACGACCCGGCCGCCGGCCTGATGAACACGCTCGCGATCGCGGTGAGAAGGATGAGCGCCGCGGCGATGACGAGGCTGAGTTGCAGCCCGGCGACGAAGCCCGTCGAGCCCGTGAGGAGCGCGCCGAAGACTGCGATGGCGACCGCACCGCCGAGTTGGCGGAAGATGTTGAACACCGCACTTGCGGTGCCGGCACGCGATGCCGGCACGCTCGCGAGGACCACGGAGGTCACCGGCGGCATCGCCACGGAACCTCCCGCGGCGGTGAAGCAAGCGAACAGGCCCACCCAGATCGGCGACCCCAGGTTCGCGGTGGCGACGGTGCCGACGAGCCCGACCACCATGAGGAGCAACCCCGACACGATCGGGACGCGCACCCCGAACCGGTTGGCGACGGTGCCACTGACGATGTTGCCGACGACGGCGAAGAGGGCCGACGGGAGGAACACGAGTCCCGCGAGTAGCGGAGGCAGTCGGAGCTGCTGCTGCAGGAACAGACTCAGGACGAACACCGTCCCGAAGTTGCTCACCATGAACGCGAATCCGACGGCGAGGGCGATGCGCATACCGCTCGATCGGAACAGATCCGACGGCATCATCGGGTGCGCGCCCCTGGCCTGGATGACGAGGAAGCCGACGATACCGACCAGCGCGACACCGAGGCTGGCGACCACGACGGGACTGGCGAACCCGTCCGCCCCGCCCTCGATGAGTCCGAACACCAGCGCCGTCGCCGCGATGAGCCAGACGAACTGTCCGGCCCAGTCGAATGGCTCCGGCCGTGAGGGGGATGACGCGACCGTCCGGAGCAGGATGATCCTCATGATGCAGACGGGCAGGTTGATCGCGAACACCAGTCGCCAGTCGAGCGTCGTCAACGCGCCACCGAGGACCGGCCCGAGTGCGGTGGCGACCGCGCCGCCGACCGCCCAGACACCCAGGGCGCGAGCGCGCTCGCGACCTCCCGGGAACGCCTCACGGATGAGCGCCATGGACGCCGGCAGCATCAACGCCGCACCAGCGCCCTGCAGGGCTCGAGCGGCGATGAGGACACCGATCGACGGGGCCACCGCACACGCGATCGACGTGACGAGGAAGACGGTGATGCCGACGCCGAACGCCCGCTTCGCGCCGAACCGCTCCGAGAGGTTGCCGGCGAGGAGCAGGAGGGCCGCGAACAGCACGGTGTAGGCGTCGATCACCCACTGCAGCGATGCCGTCGTTCCGCCGAGGTCTCGCGCGATGCTGGTGAGCGCGATGGTGACGATGAGGATGTCGAGGGTGATCAGGAAGAACCCGAGCGCAGCCAGCAGCAGCGTCAGGCGTTGTCGCGGCGTCCGGCCTGCACGGTCGGCGAGGCCATCGTCCGAGGTCGGCGATGACACGCGGTGTGCTGCCCCGTTCCCGTGGTCGATCTGCATCCCTCGATCACACACCACCGGCGGCGAAGCAGGGATACTCCGCCAGGGCACGTCTCAGGGCGGCCCGAGCACGTGAGACGCTGCGCGCCTGCTCAAAACGAGCTTCACGAGGTCGAGGATGGGTGTCCTGCGGGAACACCCCAGCGCCGGAGGCCGCGTCATATCGTTGTCGGCATGGACAATCGAGACGAGGTGCGCGAGTTCCTGACGACCCGTCGGGACCGACTCACGCCAGAGCAGGTGGAGCTGCCTGGCGGAACGAACCGACGCGTACCGGGGCTGCGTCGCACCGAGGTCGCGATGCTCGCCGGAGTGAGCGTCGAGTACTACTCGCGTCTCGAGCGCGGGAACCTCTCGGGGGTGTCGGAGGCGGTCCTCGACGCGATCGGCACCGCACTGCGGTTGGACGACGCGGAGCGTTCCCACCTCACGGACCTCGCTCGGGCGGCGAACGAATCGCCGATCAGGGCCCGCCGACGGTCTGCGCCGGCCGGCGTGCGGCCCGGTATGCAACTCGCCCTCGACTCCATCACCGCAGGCCCGGCGTTCGTCCGGAACGGCCGGATGGACGTGCTCGCCGAGAACGCACTCTTCCGCGCGCTGTACGCCGACCTCTACGCGCTCCCGGAGCGCCCGGTGAACCTGGCTCGGTTCGTGTTCCTGCACCGCGACCTCGCGGAGGCGTTCTACCCGAGCTGGTCGACCTCGGCCGACATCAACGTCGCGATCCTCCGCACCGAGGCGGGGCGCAACCCGCACGATCGGGCCATGCAGGACCTGGTGGGTGAGCTGTCCACGCGCAGCGAGGAGTTCCGCGTCCGTTGGGGCGCGCACAACGTCCGCCATCACACGTCCGGCGAGAAGGTGTTCCATCATCCGGTCGTCGGCGAGCTCCGCATGATCTACGAGGCGATGGAGCCGATGGACCAGCCCGGCCTGAACTTCTTGATCTACAGCGCCGAACCCGGCTCACCGAGCGAAGAGTCACTCAAACTCCTCGCCAGCTGGGCGGCCACCTCCGAACACCCCTCGCCCCAACACTGAAGCAAGGAGCACCAAGCATGGAGTACACCCGCCTCGGAGCGACCGGACTCCGCGTCAGCCGCCTCGCGCTCGGCTGCATGACCTACGGCGATCCGAACCGCGGACTCCACCGTTGGACCCTGGACGAAGCGGCGTCAGCGCCGTTCTTCCGGCAGGCGGTCGAGCTGGGGATCACGTTCTGGGACACCGCGAACGTCTACCAACAGGGCAGCGGCGAGGAGTACGTCGGACGCGCGATCACGCGGTTCAGCCGCCGTGAGGACATCGTCCTCGCGACGAAGGTCTCGGGGAGGATGCATGACGGGCCCGGGGGATCGGGACTCTCCCGAACGGCCATCCTCGAACAGGTCGACGCCTCGTTGCGACGACTCGGGACCGACCACATCGACGTGTATTACGTCCACCGCTTCGACGAGGAGACCCCGGTCGAGGAGACGATGCAAGCGCTCGACGACATCGTCCGCGCGGGGAAGGTGCGCTACCTCGGCGCCTCCTCCATGTACGCCTGGCAGTTCGCGAAGCTGCAGACGGCCGCAGCGGTCCACGGGCTGACACCCTTCGTCGCGATGGAGAACCAGTACAACCTGCTGAAACGCGAAGAGGAACGGGAGATGATCCCGATGTGTGCGGACACCGGCGTCGGCCTCACGCCGTACTCGCCGAACGGTAAAGGACGGCTCGCCCGTCCGCGCGGTGCAGCCACGGACCGCTCGAACATCGATGAGGTGGCGAAGGCGTTCGACACGGACGCCGACGGCCCGATCATCGACGCCGTCGAGGAGATCGCGGTCGAGCGAGGCATCCCGATGGCGCAGGTCGCACTGGCCTGGGTCCTGCGGAACCCGACGGTCGCAGCTCCCATCATCGGTGCCACCAAACCGGCACACCTCACGGATGCCGCCGCCGCACTGGACGTGCAGCTGACGGACGACGAGGTCGCCAGGCTCGAATCGCCCTACGTGACGCAAGCGCCCTTCTGGTGGTGACCCTTGCTCGACCCGGTTGCCTCGGCGACTGAGACGCCTCGTCGGCGGTGTCAGCCGGCCGAGCGGTTCCGGCGGGCCAGCGGGAGGCGGACGATGAAGGTCGTTCCGGGGTCTCCGGTGGCGAAGGCCTCGATCGTGCCGCGGTGCGCGTGCGCGATGGATCTGGCGATGGTGAGTCCGAGGCCTGAGCCGCGGATCGTCTCCTCGCGCACGTTCCCGGCTCGGTGGAACCGTTCGAAGACCCGGGTGAGTTCGTCCGCCGGGATGCCGATCCCCGTGTCGGTGACGCGGGTGAAGGTCACCGCGTTGTCGAGCATGATCGAGAGCAACTCCCGGAGGCGTGCTCGATCACCGACCAGCTGCAGCGTCGGCACGGCAGCCGTGCGCAGATCCACACCGTCGGGGAGGCCGATCCGTCATCGCTCGTCGGCCGCCTCCAGGACGATGGCACTGAGGTCGACGGGGCTGAGCCTGGATTGGCTCGGGCGACGTGTCGATGCCGAGCGGGGCTGCTCGATGTGGTGAGCCGAGGAACGACCGGAGCCGTCAGCCGCCCCCACGTGCACTCCCTGAACCCGTCCTACGGGCAGGAGACCGGGCCCGAGCTCGGACATCGGGACCGAGGTCGGAGACGAAGGTACAGCTCAGTCGTCGACGCGGGACACCGAGGAGCCAGGGATGAGGTGCGCCTCGAGGTACTTGACCGTTGGGGCCGGGCGTTCGCCGGCCTCGATGTGGTCTGCGATGAGGCGCGCGGCGTGCTTGGCGATCTTGCGGGTCGGTTGCACGATGACCGTCAGTTTCGGGACGAGCGCTTGTGCCAGTTCGCGGCTGTCGAACCCCACCACCGAGATGTCGCGGCCGATGCGGAGACCCGAATCGTTGATCGCGGTGACCGCGCCGAGGGTGAGTTCGTAGTTCGCCGCGAAGAGCCCCGTGGGACGGGGGTATCGTGCGAGCAGTTCCTGGGTGGCTCGGTATCCGGCGTCGACCGTCAGCGGCACGAAGCGTTCGAGCGCCGGGTCGGCCTGGATCCCTTGCGTGAACAGCGCCGTCTCGAAGCCCTCCGTGCGCAGTCGCATCGAGGAGATCGTCGATTCGCCGCCGACGAAGCCGATGCGGCGGTGACCATGGTCGAGCAGGTGGCGCGCCCCGAGCGCGCCCGCCGCGATGTTGTCGAGGAAGACGCCGTCGGCATGCACGTCGTCGATGTGCCAGTCCACCATGACGACCGGGACCTGCGAAGCGGCGGCGCGGAGAGCCGGAACGTCATGTGGCGGTGTCACCGCGATGATCCCGTCGACCATCCGATCCATGAGCAGGTTGACGGAGTCGTCGGCCGGATCAGGGCTGGCTGCCACGATGACGCTGAACCCTCTCGGGCGGAGCGCTTCCTCGACGCCGGCGACAATCGTGAGGTGGAAGTCGTTGTTGATCGCCGGAAGCAGGACGCCGACGGTCCTCGATCGCCGTGAGCGCAACGATCGGGCGTTCTGGTTCGGCCGGAACCCCAGCTCGCGCGCGGCCGTCTGAATGGCGTCCCGGTTGGCTTCGAGGACGTTGCGCCCGTTGTAGTACTTCGAGATCGTCGCGAGCGAGAGGCCCGTGGCCCGCTGAATGTCCTTGTAGGTCGTCACAGCCCAGCCTTTCCTGGTGTCGCCGCTCACCACTCTTGCTCGGGCACCGCCGAGCGAGAGGCGTTTCCGCTCAGCATAGGCCAGCTCGGCCGTCTGTTCGTGCGACCTTTGTTGATCAGCACGAATCGTTTCGACCATGGGCCACGCGGATGTTCTCACGCCTATCGCCCTGATGATACCGCCGTACGAAAGATTTCGAAGTCGACACCTGTGCTTGACTCGTGAATTTCGCTTTCTTAGCATTCACGGAGAACGTAACGTTTCGCCCAAACACTCAAGGAGGAGTTGTATGCAGACACAGACGAACGGTGCCCGGAGGTGGAGGCGCGTGGGCGTCACCACGACCGCCGGGGCCCTGGTGCTCGGGCTCGCCGCATGTTCAGGAGCCGACGGTGGGGCGTCGGGTCTCGACGGCGATACGGTCACCATGTACACCTGGGTCGGTGGGAAGGCCGACAAACAGCAGTGGGCCGACTACATCGCCGGAGGAGTGCACGCCGACCCCTCGATGTCGGTGAGCTTCTCCGGACCGCCGATCGGCGATTACTACACGAAGCTGCCCACGGTGATGCGCAGCAGCAGCGCGCCCTGCCTGGTCACGTTCCAGAACGGGCGGGTGAACCCGTACGTCGAGGGGCTGGAGCCGCTCGACGAACTGGCGAAGGAGAATAAGCTCGATCTGTCCGCCTACAGTTCGGCGATGCTCGAGCAGCTCCGGGTGGACGGTGAGCTCTACGCCCTTCCGTTCAACGCCGGTCCGACCGTGATCCTCTACAACAAGCAGATGTTCAAGGACGCCGGCGTCGCCGAGCCGTCGAACGACTGGACCACCGACGACTTCATCGCCGCGGCCAAGGCCACGACGAAGGACGGCGTCTACGGGTTCGCGATCGGCCAGGGGTCCAACCCCATCAGCACGCTGATGGCGGCGGACGGACATCCCTACGCGGACGAGAACGGTCCGCTGCTCGACGACCCGGCCTTCCACGACGCGCTGCAACTGCTCGTCGACCTCGCCACCGTGCACAAGGTCGCGAAGCCGCTCGAGGCGGCCGCCGGCGGAACGTTCCCCGACATCGACGCGTTCAACACCGGCCAGTCCGCAATGGAGATGCAGGGGCTCTGGGATCTGCAGCACGCTCAGGAGTCGCTCGGCAAGGACAACGTGGGCATCGCCGTCATCCCGAGTGCGAACGGGCAGTCGAAGGGCTTCATTGGCGGCTCGGGCTTCGGCATCACGAAGACGTGTGGTGACAAGCAGAAAGCGTTCGAGGCCATCACGGCCATGACCAGCAAGGCGGGTCTCGACGAGGTGACGAAGTCACAGGCGTCCGTGCCGGCCCGGCTCGACTCGCTCGACGCCTGGTCCGCCAATGTCGGGTCACCGGAGTTCACCGAGGTGATCCGGCAGATGACCGGTGATGCGACGCCGTCTCCGGTGCCCGCGAACCAGTCCCAGCTCGACACCCTGTTGACGCAGTACGAGGTGGAGGCGTTCTCCGGTCAACGCACGGTCGCCGAGGTGCTCGAACAGGTGAAGGCAGGCCTTGCGCAATGACGTTCGTGCGTCTCGACAGCGCGGAGGGTGAGGTCACCGACGGCGCGGTCACCCGACCGGAGCGTCCGAGGGGTCGGCCTCGCCGCCGGCCCCTCGGGGGCCCGCGTTGGGTGGGATGGGTCTTCGTCCTCCCAGGGCTCATCGGGCTGGTGGTCTTCATCGTCGTCCCGCAGCTGGCGTCGCTGATCCTCGGGTTCTCCGACTCGACCGTGCTCGGTGGGACGGAGTTCACCGGCTGGGAGAACTACGCCCGGCTGTTCCGTGATTCGCAGTTCCTCAACAGCGTCCTCGTCACGGCGATCTTCGTGCTCGTCTACGTTCCGGCGAACATCGCGATCTCGTTGGCGATGGCGATGTGGCTGCAGACCCGCATCGCCGGTCGGAACTGGCTGCGCGTGATCTTCCTGATCCCGGCCCTGTCTCCGATGGTGGCGAACGCCGCGGTGTTCCGACTGCTCTTCCAGCAGGACGGGGCCGTCAATCAGGCGCTCGCAGCCGTCGGGCTTGCGCCGATCCCATGGCTCAGCGACGGCAACTGGGCGCTCGCCGTCGTGATCGGCGTGTCGCTCTGGCAGTCGTTCGGCTACAACATGATCGTGCTCGGAGCCGGGCTCGACTCGATCAGCCCTGACGTCATCGCCGCGTCGCGCATCGACGGCGCCGGTCGGTTCCGGCGCCTGTTCTCGATCACCCTCCCGCTCGTCAGCCCAGCCCTCTTCTTCACCACGGTGTTGACCGTGATCGGCGCGTGGTCGACGTTCGCCCAGGCCTACGTGATCACGGGCGGCGGACCCGGTAACAGCACCATGACGATCATGCTGTACCTCTACCAGGCCGCGTTCTCCAACAACCAGCTCGGTTACGCGTCGGCCATCGCGACCGTCCTGTTCGTGATCATCGCGATCTTCACCCTGTTCCAACTCTGGGGACAGAAGAAATGGGTGCACTATGACTGATCAGCAGCTCGCGGTACGAGGCCCTCGGCGGCGTCACCGGGGACGCACGCTCGGGTTCGTGGCCAACTCGACGATCGCTTGGCTGTTCGCGCTCGTGTTCTCGTTCCCGCTCATCTGGACGTTCTTCACCGCGTTGAAGCCGGCGAACGAGGTGTTCGGTGCGCGGATCACGTTCATCGGCTCCGAGGTCCTCTGGTCGAACTTCGCGGACGCGTGGGTCGAGGTCGACTTCGGACGGCTGCTCACCAACAGCCTGGTCGTGGCGGCCGTCTCGACCCTGTTGACCCTGATCGTCGCGACCCTGACGGCGTTCGCGTTCGCCCGGCTGCGATTCCCCGGTCGGAGCGCCGTCTTCGTGCTGTTCATCATCACGCTGACCTTGCCGGCCGAGGTCGCGGTCGTGCCACTCTTCCTCGGCTTCGACCAGGTCCGGCTCGCCGACACCTGGATCGCGCTCATCCTCCCGGGCCTGTTCGGCGCGTTCGGGGCCTTCCTGCTCCGGCAGTTCATGCTGCAGATCCCAGCGGAACTGGAGGAGGCGGCCCGGCTCGACGGTGCCTCGACCTGGCGCATCCTCACCAGCGTCATCGTCCCCCTCGTGCGACCGGCCATCTCGGTACTCGCGATCTTCAGCTTCCTCGGCAGCTGGAACAGCTTCCTGTGGCCGTTGATCATCCTCAACAGCTCCGACAAGTGGACGATCCCCATCGGCATCGCCGGCTTCACGACCCAGACGGGCACGCAATGGGAACTGCTGATGGCGGCATGTGTGATGACGATCGCCCCGGTGGTGGTCGTGGTCGCCGTCGCCCAACGACAACTGGTGGCCGCGATCGGCGCGGGCGCCTTCGGCGGCCGATGAGCCGCGACGAATGGAGACCCATGAACCTCGAACCGCTCGACCCCACCTCCTTGCCGGCACCGGTCGACGTCTCGGACAACCGTGCAGCGCTCGCGGCGGTGGATGCCGTCATCGACGCCGGTCCGTACGACGCCACCTGGGATTCACTGTCGCACTACCGTGCTCCGCAGTGGTACCGCGACGCCAAGTTCGGTGTGTTCCTACACTGGGGCGCCTTCTCCGTGCCGGCGTTCGGCAACGAGTGGTATTCGCGCACCATGTATCGGCGTGGCACCCCCGCCTTCGACCACCACGTGGAGACCTACGGCCCGCACGACCGCTTCGGATACAAGGATTTCCTGCCGCACTTCCGCATGGAGCGCTTCGACCCGCAGGCCTGGGCTGCACTGTTCAAACGCGCCGGCGCGCAGTTCGTGGTGCCCGTCGCCGAACACCACGATGGCTACACGATGTACGACACCGCCCGCTCGCGGTGGAAGGTGACCGAGGTCGGCCCGCAGCGTGACGTGATGGGCGACCTCCTCGAAGCGGTCGACCAGTCGTGGCTGGTCACGGGCGCGTCGAGCCACCGGGCCGAACACTGGTTCTTCATGAACGACGGGACGACGTTCGACTCCGACGTCCGCGACCCCGCCTACAGCGACCTCTACGGACCGGCGATGCGCCAGGAGACGAACCCGACCGAGCGCTTCCTGGAGGACTGGCTCTTGCGCACGGTCGAGATCATCGACTCCTACCGACCGCAGATCCTGTACTTCGACACCGGGATCGAGACTCCGTCGTTCGAGCCCTACCTCCGGAGGCTGGCGGCGTACTACTACAACCGGGCGGCCGAGTGGGGACGTGAGGTCGTCATCAACTACAAGTGGGAGTCGTTCGCGCCCGGGTCCGCGGTCCTCGACATCGAGCGTGGCACCATGGACGCCATCCGGCCGGAGGTGTGGCAGAACGACACCTCGGTGTCCCGGACCTCATGGAGCTGGGTGGAGGGGCACGACTACAAGGACGCCTCCGAGCTCATCCAGGAACTCGTCGACGTCGTCTCGAAGAACGGGAACCTCCTGCTCAACGTCGGTCCGCGTCCCGACGGGACGATCCCCGAGGAGGAGGTCACGTTGTTGGAAGCGGTCGGTGACTGGTTGGCCGTGAACGGAGAGGCGATCTACGGTTCACGTCCGTGGGTCGTGTTCGGTGAAGGGCCGACCGCACCCGCCGCCGGCTCGTTCACCGACGCCGCGGCGGCCGTGTACACCGCCGAGGACATCCGATTCACGCGGATGACCGAGGTCGGTCACGAGTACGTCTACGGGATCGGACTCGTCCGTCCGGAGGACGGCCGGATGCGCATCCGCAGTTTCGGCTCGGACTATCGGCTCCTCGACCGGCCGATCGTCGACGTCCGGGTCCTCGGCTCACGGGAACCCGCCGAGTGGACACGCACACGCGAGCATCTCGAGGTCGTGCTGACCGACTCGGAGCTGACGGGTCCGGGTGGCGCCGTGGTGCGGATCGAGCTGGCGCCCGCGGGCCCGGCGTCGCGCACCGACTTCTTCCACGGCCTCAACATCTAGTGGCGGCGCGCCGAGGCGATGGTGCACGGCTGCGGAACGCTCCGGTGGCACCGTCCGGTGACCACGCTCGAACCGAATGAAACGGAGAACACAGACATGATCAAGATCGACAGCGTGCCCACCCGACGACTCGCCAGCGGGGCGTCGATACCGGCGATCGGAATGGGGACGTTCGGGTCCGACCGATACGGCGCGGACGACGTGGCGGCGGCGGTCGGCGGAGCGATCCGAGCCGGATACCGCCTGATCGACTGCGCCTCAGTGTACGGCAATGAGGCGCAGGTCGGTGCCGTGCTCGAGGAGGAGATCGCCCGCGGTGTGCCGCGCGAGGAGCTCTTCGTCATGTCGAAGGTGTGGAACGACGCCCACGAGCCGGCGGCCGCGATCGCCTCGGTCCGACGATCCCTCCGGGATCTCCGACTCGACACCCTCGACGCCGTCTTCGTGCACTGGCCGTTCCCGAACCACCACGCACCGTTCGCGGACGCGGCCGACCGCGACCAGCACGCGCGCCCCTACCTCCATGAGGAGTTCATGGCGCTCTGGCATGCCCTCGAGAGCCTGGTCGACGAGGGGGTCGTCCGGCACCTCGGGACCTCGAACGTCACCATCCCCAAGCTCACGGCCATCATCTCCGATGCGCGGATCCGCCCCGCGCTGAACGAGATGGAGCTGCACCCGTGCTTCCAGCAGCCCGAGCTGTTCCGGTTCTGCCTCGACCACGGCATCCAGCCGGTGGGCTACTCTCCCCTCGGGTCGCCGTCGCGACCGGATCGTGACCGCATCGACTCCGACGTCTCCGACATGGACCACCCCGTCGTCGCATCGATCGCCCGCGCGCACGGCGTCCATCCGGCGCTCGTCTGCCTCAAATGGGCGGTGCAGCGCGGTCAGATCCCGATCCCGTTCTCGGTGAAGGCGTCGCAGTTCGTCGCCAACCTGCAAGCCGTGATCGAAGACCCCCTGACCCCTGCCGAGCTGGAGGAGTTGCGTTCAGCAGAACGGAACAACCGACTCATCAAGGGTCAGGTGTTCCTCTGGCCGGGCGCCGGCAGCTGGCTCGAGCTGTGGGACGTCGACGGGACGATCCCGGGATGGCACGGTTACGCCGCAGACGGCGCGACGGTCCCTGCGACGGCTGGAGCGTCCGCGTGATCACCGGCCCACTCGTCCACCCGCCGCTGCTCGAAGCGCTCGCGTCGTCGGGCCACGGCTCCGGGGTCCTCATCGCCGACGGCAACTACCCCTACCTGACCGGGACCCGTCCAGGCGCACGACTCATCCATCTCAACCTTCGCCCCGGCCTGCTGGACGTCACGACGGTGCTCGACGCCGTGCTCACGGTCGTGAACGTCGAGTCGGCGACCGTCATGCAGACCCCGCCCGGCGTCGAGGCCCCCGCGCAGGACGACTACGCGCGGGCACTGGGCTCCGAGGTGCCGATCGAGCGGGTCGAGCGCTTCGCGTTCTACGACCGCGTGCGATCCCCGGACGTCGGCGTCGTCATCGCGACCGGAGACGAACGTCTGTACGGGAATCTCCTGCTCACGATCGGCCTGCGCTGACACCGGAAACCGACCGCCCCTATCGATGTTGCAACACCGGATCGCATCCGAGGAGACCATGAACGCGACACCCGAATGGAACGACCCTGCCGTGTACGAGCGGGGGACCGAACCGGCACATGCCACGCTGGTCACGTACGACAGCCTGGCGAGTGCGGTGCGGGCGGACCGCTCCGCCTCGCCGTTCAGGCTCAGCCTGGACGGTGACTGGCGGTTCCGCTGGTCCCCGGACCCCGCATCCCGGATGCCCGACTTCGAGCGGGAGGACGTCGACGACTCGGACTGGGACCTCCTCCCCGTCCCCGCAAGCTGGCAGGTGCACGGGTACGACTTCCCGATCGGGGTCAACACCGTGCTGCCGTGGACCGGCGCGAACGGCCACCACGAGCAGCCGCTTCCGACCGGCGACTACCCGCACGCCCCGACCCGCTACAACCCGGTCGGACTGTACCGGACGAGCTTCGAACTCCCGGCGGACTGGGACGGTCGGCGGACGTTCCTCCAGTTCGAGGGCGTGGAGTCGGCGTACACCGTCTGGATCAACGGTCATCCGCTCGGCTATCGCGAGGACAGCTACACCCGCGGCGAGTTCGAAGTGACGTCGCACCTGCACGCCGGGTCCAATGTGCTCGCCGTCGAGGTGTACCGATGGTCGACCGGGTCCTACCTGGAGAACCAGGACAACGTCCGACTCTCCGGCATCTTCCGGAGTGTCAACCTGCTCTCCAGGCCGTCCGTGTTCGTCCGTGACTTCACGGTCAGGACTCCGCTCGCGGACGACTGGTCCGAGGCGACACTCGAGCTGGACGTCGAGGTACAGGACGGTTCAGGCGAGCTTCACGGAGAGCGCCTCCACGCGCGGGGGACGCTGTTCGACGGGACGGACGTCGACGCGCCACAGCTCTGGTCGCGCGCCGCATCCGTTTCATCGGAGGCGTCCGAAGGGGGAGTGTCCGCCACGCTGGCGGAGTCCGTGCGGCCGCCTCGGCTCTGGACGGCCGAGCACCCGGAGCTGTACACCCTCGTCGTGGAACTGGTGGATACGGACGGTTCGGTCGTCGATCGCGTGTCCACTCGCGTGGGGTTCCGACGCGTCGAGATCGTCGACGGCGTGTTCCTGATCAACGGCCGGCCGCTCTCGATCCGAGGCGTCAACCGACACGAGTGGAACCCGCGGACCGGTCGCACCCTCAGCCTGGACGACATGGTCGCCGACATCACCCTGATGAAGCGGAACAACATCAACGCCGTCCGCACTTCCCACTACCCGAACGACCCCCGGTGGTACGAGCTCGCCGACGAGTACGGGCTCTACATCTTCGACGAGGCGAACAACGAGACCCACATCAACCGCGTCGACGGCGACGGACGGCCGAACATCCCGGGAGATCGACCCGAGCTTCGAGCACCACTGCTCTGGCGCATGCGGAACATGGTCGACCGGGACAAGAACCATCCCTGCGTGATCGCGTGGTCGATCGGCAACGAATCGGGCGTCGGTTCGAATCTGCGGGCCATGTACGACTGGGCCAAGGCCTACGACCCGTCACGGCCGGTCAGCTATCAGGATTCGACCGGCTCCGGTTCGCCGATCGTCCCATCGGACCACTCCGACTTCGACGGCGACTTCTACCCACCGGTCCCGCAGCTGATCGAGCGAGCGACCCGAGACCCGAGGCCGTACCTCCTCGTCGAGTACGCGTTCAGCCAGGGCAACACCTCCGGCTATCTCGACGAGACCTGGAACGCGATCCGGCAACACCCCGGCCAGGTGCTCGGGGGCTTTCTCTGGGACTGGGCCGACAAGGGACTGTGGTGGGACGTGCCGGGGCGGCCGGGGGAGGAGTTCCTCGCCTACGGCGGCGACTGGGGCGACGATCCCAATGAGGAGGGAGCCCACATGAGTGGGCTGGTGCTCGCCGACCGCACGCCGACGCCGAAGCTGCAGGAGGCCAAGCTGGCGCATCAGCCGGTGAGCATGACGCTCCTGGATCCTGACAGCTGGGTCGTCGCGATCACGAACGAGTACCTGTTCACGAGCCTGGACGAGCACCGATTGCGGTGGGCGGTCACTGAGGACGGTCGAGCCGTCAGCAGCGGAACGATCATCGGCACTGCACTGTCGATCGGGCCGTCGCAGCGTACGGAGGTCACCCTGCCGTGCGAACTGCCGGCGGAGCGGCGTCACCGAGCCGAGTACCGACTCGAGCTCTCGATCGAGCTCGACGCACCGACTCGGTGGGCGCCAGCAGGGCACGTCGTCGCCCGAGCCCAGTTCGCCCTCCCCGTGCCGGGGGCTGCGCCGGAACCGCTAGCTGTGTCGGACGCAGCAGCGCCTCGACTCCAGGAGAGCGATGGCTTGATCGAGGTCCACGGGACCGGCTTCTCGGTCACCGTCGACCGCACGACGGGGCGGATGACGTCGCTGCGATACGACGAGCGGGAGCTGCTCGCGAGCGGCCTCATGCCGAACTACTGGCGTGCCCCGAACGACCCCGAACTGTCCATCCCGGAGTTCAGGGAGACCCACCCGGAGCCGTCGCTGCCCTGGCGTGGTGTCGGCGAGGCCTGGGCCGTCGGCTCGGTCGAGACGACCCACACGCCCGGCGCGGTCCGCGTCATGGTGAGCGGGTCCGTCACGACCACGGTGCCGTTCCGTCCGAGCCAGCGCATCACGACCTCGCCGCAGTCCATCGTCTACACGATCCATGGCGACGGGCAGGTGGACGTGCTGTCGACGTTCGAACCCGTGCCCGACACGCCCAATCCGCAGGTCGTCGGGACCACCTTCGGTCTCCGGCCCGAACTCGCGAACCTCGAGTGGTACGGACGGGGACCATGGGAGTCGACCGTCGACCGGCGCAGCTCGGCGTTCTTCGGCAGGTTCTCCGGCCGGGTCGCGGACCAGATCACGAGATACAGCCGACCGCAGGACACCGGGAACAAAGCCGACACCTGCTGGGCGGCGCTGACCGACGACGCCGGCAGCGGGGTGCTGATCGTGGCTGAGGGAAGCATGTACCTCAACGCCCAGCCGAACAGTCCTGACGAGCTCGCGGGACGTCGCCACTGGTACGAGGTGCTCGCATCCTGGCGGACCGTCGTCCGCGTGGACGCAGCGCAGGAGGGGGTGCAGGGCGGAAACTGGGACCTGCTGACCCGCCCGGAGCAGTACAGCAACACACCGGCGAAGGGCCCGTACCGCGTGCTCTACAGCCTGCTTCCTCTCCGCGAGGGTCAGGACCCCGCGGTACTGGCGCGGTCACCCCTCCGCTGACCGTGCCCCCAAGGGTGCGCCGGACACGCGCTGTTCGCCGGTTCCCGGTTTGACTCTCGTTTCGCGGCCGCGACGATCAGCCTGGACGTGGCCAGCGATGAATTCGGCGCACTTGTATGGGTCCTCGGTCCTGCTCGCTGTCTCCGACGAGAGCGACGACCCCGGCGCGCTGACGCCTCGTCGGCGGTGTCAGCCGGCCGAGCGGTTCCGGCGGGCCAGCGGGAGTCGGACGATGAAGGTCGTCCCGGGGTCACCGGTGGCGAAGGCCTCGATCGTGCCGCGGTGCGCGTGCGCGATGGATCTGGCGATGGTGAGTCCGAGGCCTGAGCCGCGGATCGTCTCCTCGCGCACGTTCCCGGCTCGGTGGAACCGTTCGAAGACCCGGGTGAGTTCGTCCGCCGGGATGCCGATCCCCGTGTCGGTGACGCGGATGATCGCATCCACGCCGTCCGAGCGCACGCTCAGGAAGATCTCGCCGGCGCGGGTGTAGGTCACCGCGTTGTCGAGCATGATCGAGAGCAACTCCCGGAGGCGTGCTCGATCGCCGACGAGCTGCAGCGTCGGCACGGCAGCGGTGCGCAGCTCCACGCCGTCGGGCAGGCCGAGCCGTCGTCGCTCGTCGGCCGCCTCCAGCACGATGGCGCTGAGGTCGACGGGTTCGTCGGTGATCTCCAGGTGGGGTGCGCTCGCTGCGAGGAACTGTTCAGCCAGACGCCCGAGATGATCGGCGCTCCGGCGGACGACGGCGAGCTGGGCTTGCACCCGGGGTGCGACGTCCGAGTCGTCGTCGAGCATATCGAGATAGCCGAGGATGCTCGTGAGGGGCGTCCGCAGTTCGTGGCTCAGGCTCGTCAGTGACTCGGTGCGCATCCGGACGGCTTCGGTGAGCTCGGTCACGTCCTGCCCGACGAGGACCGCCCCGTTCGGTGCCCCGTCCGCGCCACTGACCGGCCGACCGTTCGCGACGAGGGCTCGTTGCCTGCCGGGAGGCCCCACCCAGTAGAAGAAGTCGCGGACGTCCTGTCCGTCGAGGACCCGCAGGACCGGTTGGTCCTCCACCGCCAGCGGGGTGAGACCGTCCGCCGCCCAGATGAAGCGGGCGCCCCCGGTCGACGCGTCGTAGCCGGCCAGTGCCGCGAGTTCGACGGCGAGTCGGTTGTTGAGGATCTCGGTGCCGTGTTCGTCGAAGAAGACCAGTCCGACGTTCACCTCGTCGGCGACGGTGCGGAGCATCACGGCCAGCCGGTTCTGCCGCTCCACGGCTTCGACCTTCGCTTCGCCTTCGGCCCGCACGCTCGCCTGGGCGCGTTCGAACCGTTGCGACTGCAGGCCGACGGCGAGGATGACCAGCACGAGCAGCAGGGTGAGCGCGATGAGCTCGCTCACGTCCTGCGTGCTCACGGGGCCCTCGCCGTACAGCAGGCCGGGCAGCCAGACGACGAGCACGCTCCCCACGAGAGCGAGGACGACGCCGAGGCGTCCGAAGCTGTAGGACAGCCAGAGCACGGGGAAGGCGAGCAGTACGATCGAGGCGCCGAGGACGGGGGACACCGCGTGGTTCACAAGTCCCACGACGGCGAGGTCTGCGCTGACCAGGGTGAGCGCCCACGGGCGGGCGATCCGCTCCCACGGAAGCACGAGCGTGGCGACGAGCGCGAGTCCCATCACGGCCCAAGCCAGTTGGAGTTCGGTGACACGGAGGACGGCCGGACTGGTGATGCCGACGATCGCCGTGACGATCCCGACCCCCAGCGCCAGCGGTCCCTGACTCCGGCTCAGCAGGCCGAGCCGTGGGTGGCGCTCGGTGCCTTCGATCCAACGTGGCATCGGGCCTCCCAGGTGTCCCGCCCGGTGTCGGGCAAATTCACTGTATCGCCGCCGCGACCGATGGACGGCACCCGTGATCCGCCTCATCCGACGGGCCAGTCGGCGCGCGCGTCCACCTCGATGGGCGTGTCCGAGTGACCGATGCCTACACTCGTCGCATGGGCTTCTTCCGACGCAAACGCCAGCAGCCACCGACGCCGCCCGCCGCGCCCGATCCCGCGGCGGCCGGCCCAGCCGATCTCGACGACCTCGACGAGCGGGGATGGGACGCCGTCACGCAGGCGGTCTCGCAGCACTACCCCGGGGCCCGTGAATTCCACGTCGCCTACTCGCCCGGCCTGCACTTCGGGTCCGCCCTGCAGGGGTGTTCGGCGCTCCCCGGGCCCGACCACTGGTTCTACGTCACCTACGGGCTCACGGAGCTGTGGGGCAAGGACTCCGACGATCCGACGACCAGTGGCTTCGGATACGAGCTGACCATGCGTGTGCGCCGGTCACCGACCGAGGAGACCCCGCCTGAATGGCCGTACCGTGCGCTCGTCGTGCTGGCGCAGTACGTGCGCAGCGGACCGCAGGAGCTGTGGTTGGGGGATCGCATCCGACTCGCGAACGGCGTGACCGACGACCCCGACGGTGCCCTCACGACGCTCGCCGTCAGACTCGACCCGGTGGTCGAACCCATCGAGACGCCGAACGGCCGGGTCGCCTTCTGGCAGTCCGTCGCGCTGACCGACACCGATGTCGAGGAGGCGAAGCGGTCGACGACGGACGAGGTGCTGGAGCGTCTCGCAACGGACAACGCGCTGCTGATCACCGACCCGGAGCGCCGCTGAGTCGTCAGGCGAACCGCGTCAGGCGAAGCGCGTCGGGCGCGATCGCTCGTCGTCCACGACGGTGAGGGCGAGTTCGCAGAACATCGACTCGGCCCAGGAGAACCAGGGGCGTGAGAAGACGGCGGGATCATCGACGTCGATGCTCTCGTGCACGCGGCCCGTTCCGGCATCCGTGTCGGCGATCATGCGCAGCAGATGGCGACGGTCGGCCGGGGTGCCCACCAGTCCTTCGACGGCGAGTGCGATGGGCCAGACCCGCCGATCACGGGTGTGCGGACTGCCGACGCCTCGCAACACCGAGCCCTCGAACCAGTACGGGTTCGCCGGACTCAGCACGACGTCGCGCGTGGCCGCCCAGACGGCCGGATCGAGGACGGTCGGTGCGATCAGGGGGAGCGAGAGCAACGACGGGGTGTTCGCGTCGTCCATGATGAGGCGGCCCCCGAGCCCGTCGACCTCATACGCGTAGATCGGGACCCCGTCCGGCCCGGGCACGATCCCATGCGCCCGGACGCCGGCGACGAGTTCGGCGGAGAGGGCGCGGGCATCCTCGGCCAACGGCATGTCCTCGAGCACCTCGGTCGCGATCTCGGCGAGCGAGAGCAGAGCTTCCGCGGCGAAGAGGTTGGCCGGGATGTTGAACCCGAACGTGCACGCGTCGTCGGACGGGCGGAATCCACTCCAGGTCATGCCGGTGTGCGCGACCGCGGAACCCCGGCCGCCACGCGGCAGCGTCTCGGTGGGGATGGTGGTCGTCCGTTCGAACCGGTACGGAGAGGTCTCGTGCTGTTGCTCGGCGCGGAGCTGATCGACGACGGTCCGCAGCACGCCGGGCGTCGGCGCGTCGAGCAGGAATCCGGTCCGTCCGGTCCGGCGCCACAGCGCGTGAGCGAGGGTGACCGGGTAGGCGAGACTGTCGACCTCGTACTTCTGCTCCCAGACCTCGGGATCCTCGCACACGTCCGCGGGATCGTAGCGGGCACCCGTCGGTCCGTCGTTGAACGCGTTCGCGTACGGGTCGTGGGCGATGAACCCGAACTGCCGGCGCACCACCTGCTCCACGAGGTCGGCCAATTGCCCGCTCTGCTCGACGAACCGCAGATACGGGGTGAGCTGGGTCGTCGAGTCGCGGAGCCACATCGCCGGGATGTCGCCCGTGATGACGAACACCCGTCCCGCGGGATCGACGCCGATGGTCTCGGTGAGCGTGGCGAGCAGCGCCCGGCCGACCAGGTCGCCGATGCGGCCGTCGGTCGACCGTCGCACCGCCTCGGCGGCGTCGGCGAGCAGCTCCCGGGTGCGGGCGTCCGGTGCGAAGGCGGTCAGTGTTCCCACCCGGTGCCTCCTTCCTGATCGGTGATCCGCACGACGAGGGCGTCGGACGGAGGATCGTGGCTCGGGGCCGTCCAGGCGACCACCTCCGCGGGAGCGGGCACCGGGCGACCACTCGCCCAGGAGCCGAGCTCGTCGAGACCGAGGGTGAACCGCACGACTGCCGTCGACCGGGCAGCGACCTGGACCCGTTCGACCGCGAGCACACTGCGCCGGCGCGGACGGAGGCCGAGCTCATGGCGGCGGCCGTAGAGCGGCACCGGCAGGGAGACAGCCCGATCGGTGTCGTTGACGAGGTCGGCGGTCAGCGTGACCGTGCCTCCCTCGCGCAGCGCCTCCGCGGTGAGCGTCGCTTCGACGGGACGCAGCCGGACCGACACGGCGGAGGCGCCACTGCCGAACAGTCCGCCCACGGGATGGCGGGCGTCGACGTAGCCGCGGGCCGTCTCTCGACGCTCGTCGTGCGCGACGGGCCACACGCCGTCGGCCGAGGGGAAGGTCGCCGGGAGCAACCCGCCACCGACCCCGGTCGCGAGGACGTCGACGATCGCCGCACCACCGTTCGGGCCGGGGAACGGGGCGACGATCAGTGCGTCGGCCAGCGTGACGAGTGGCTCGAGCGGGCGCGGGCGGCCGTCGATCAGCACCGCGATCACGACGGGGACGGCTGCCCGAGCGGCACGGAGGAGGTCGAGTTGCGACTCGGGTAGGGCGAGGCGCGCGAGGTCGACACCCTCGCCGTTGGTGGTGTCGGGAGCGGGGCCGTCGACGGCGCCGTTGTCGGCGAACTCGTCGTCGTAGCGTCGTCGACTCGTCCCACCCAACACGACGACCGCGGCGTCCGCCCCGGACAGCGCCGCGTCCACCTGTTCCGCGACGTCACCCGGAAGACGGGAACGGTGCGAGGCGCCCTGCGCGTATCGCACGTGGCCCGTACCGTGCCGTGCCTCGAGTGCGGATCGCACGGTGGAGGCCTGCGGGTCGTCGTCCGGCCGCGGCGGCGTGTAGTCACCGAGCTGGGCTTCGAGATCGTCGGCGTTCGGGCCGATCACGGCGACGACCGCGGATGCGGAGAGCGGGAGGACGCCATCGTCCTGCACGAGGACGCAGGACTGCGCCGCCGCGCGGTGCGCGAGTTCGAGGAACTCCCTCGGAGGGCGATCTTCGGCCGGACCTGCGACGGCGTGTTCCGGCTGCGCTTCCTCGAGCAGGCCGACACGCCGCTTCAGCGCGAGGACCCGGTCGGCGGCGCGGGTCACGAGCGCCTGATCGAGGAGTCCGCGTCCGACCGCCTCCTCCACGTGCGTGAAGGCCTCGTCCCACAGGCTCAGATCGACCCCCGCTGTGATGGCGAGTGCCGCGGCGCTCGCCGGGTCGGGCGTACTGTCGCGCAACCGGTCCACCGCCGTGCCGTCGGCCATGACGATGCCCTCCCATCCCCAGTCCTCGCGGAGGACCCCGGTGAGGAGGTCCGCGTTGGCACTGCACGGGACACCGTCGATGTCGTTGTACGCCGCCATGAACCCGGACACGCCGGCCCGAGCAGCGACGTACGCCGGCCGCAGATGGATCTCACCGAGCTCGCGGCGTCCGATCGGAGCACCGGATCCGTTCCGGCCGCCGATGCCGGCACCCTGCCCGGCGAGGTGCTTCGCGACCACGGCGATGCGGTCGTTTGCGAGCTGCCCGTGCGGGTTCCGCCCCTGCATGCCCCGCACGGTCGCCTCCACGAGCAGCGCCGCCAGCGCCGGGTCCTCGCTGAAGCACTCCTCCGCACGACCCCAGCGCGGATCCCGCAGCACGTCGAGCCCGGAGACGAGCGCCACGTGCGTGCCTCGCGCCCGGGCCTCGGCGGCCACCTCGGCGCCGAGGCCTTCGACGAGGTCGACGTCCATCCCGGCACCGAGTGCGAGGTTCACCGGGAGCGTGGTGCCGCCGAGCGCCATGAGGCCGTGCGGGACCTCCTCGACGAAGAGCGTCGGGAGGCCGGACCCGCGGGTTCGGACGACCTCCTGTACCGCTGCGTAGGCCTCGGCGCTCCGTTCGGGTGGGACGCCGTTCTCCCAGCGCACCTGCGACCACGGGTCGGCGCGCAGGACGCCGTAGATCGCGCCGATCCCACCCCACCGGTCGACCTCGCGCCGGAGCACGTCGGTGACCCGTGGGGCGCCGTCGACCCATTCGACGGCCTCCCACCCCTTGAGACGCTGGTTGATCTGGCCGATCCGCTCGCGCAGGCTCAGCTCGGCCGACGACCGCGTCATCCCTTGACCGCTCCCGACACCAGCGCCTTCTGCATCTGCTTCTGGAGGACCGTGTAGACGAGGTAGACCGGAAGCAGGGTGAGCAGGGTTCCGGCCATGAGGACACCGTAGTCGGTGCCGGCGTCGACCTTGAGCGTCGGCAACGCGACCTGGATCGTGCGTTGGGCGGTGTCGGGGCCGATGAGGATCAGCGGATAGAGGTAGGCGTTCCAGAACGACAGGAAGTTCAGCAGGAGCACCGTGGCGATGCCGGGGATGCAGATCGGGAGGTACACCTGACGCAGGACCTGCAGGGTGGATGCGCCGTCCATGGACGCGGCCTCCTCGAGTTCGCGCGGGATGGTCCGCATGAACGCGGTGAGGATCACGATCGACAGCGGGAGCGCGGTGGCCGGGAGCAGGAGCACGACGAAGGTGCGGGTGTGGAACAGCCCGACGGCGGCGGCGAGGAGGAACGTCGGGAACAACGCCGCGAAGGCGGGGATCAGGAAGCCGAGGTTGAAGACGTTCTCGATGACCTTCCCGAGCCGGCCCTGCGCCCGTGCGAGCGCGAACGCCGCGGGGAGGGCGAGCAGCAGGGTGAGCACGAGCGCACTGATCGTGGTGAGCGCCGAGTTCGCGATCGCGAGCCCGAGGTCCGCCTGCCGGAACGCGGTGGCGAAGTTCGAGAGGTCCCACGATGTCGGCAGCGCCAGCGGCGACTCGAAGATCTCCTCGTTCGTCTTGAAGGACGACGAGATGAAGTAGTAGAAGGGGATGAGGAGGATCGCCGCGTACAGCCAGGCGAGGGTGCCGCTCGTGAGGGACCCCAACCGATCACGGAGGGGGAGGACGGTGCGTGATGCCATGAGAGTCTCCTTGATCCGATCAGTGGGTGGCGCGCAGGGTCCGGCGGATCAGCCACATGCCGAGCAGCCCGAGGACGAACAGAACCACACCGACCGCCTGGCTGTAGCCGAGGTCCGTCTCGACGAACGCCTTGCTGTAGATGAGGTACGACAGCGTCATCGTCGAGGTGCCCGGTCCGCCCTGGGTGAGGAGGAGGACCGTCTGCGCCGAGTTGAACAGCAGCGACAGGAACTGGAGCATGGTGACCACGCCGATGAAGTCGCGGGCGATGGGCCAGTACATGCGCCAGGCGATGCGCCAGTCGCTCGCGCCGTCCACACGGGCCGCCTGCACGATCTCCGCGTCGACGCCGTCGAGACGGGCGGCGATGAGCACGGCCGAGTAGCCGATGCCGCTCCACAGCTCCACAGCGATGATGGCGCCGAGCGCGGTCGACGGGTCGGCCAGCCAGGCGTTGCCCGCCAGGCCGAGCGGCGCGAGCAGGCCGTTGACGAGTCCGTCCGGGTTGAGCATGGCGTAGAACACCATGGCGGTCGCCGGCGCCGAGATGAGCGCAGGGATGAACAGGATGTACCGCAGGACGCGGTGCCCACGGGGCTTCTGGACGACGTAGAAGGCGAGGAGAAAGGCCAGCACGATCATGATCGGGAGTCCGACGACGATCTGGACGGCGGAGTTGCCGAGGGCGGCCCAGAAGGTGGCGTCCGCGAAGACGACGCTGAAGTTGTCCAGGCCCGCGAACGACGGGGTTTCGAGCATCCCCGGCCAGCGTAGGAAGGCAATCACGAAGATCGCGACGACCGGCCCGATCATGAAGACCGCGTACCAGATGAGCGCCGGGAGGGCGAGGCCGGGGAAGCGCTCCCGGAGCGGAGAGCGACGCGGACGAGCGCCAGGTGGTCGGGCGGAGACGGGTCGTCCCGTCGTGGGGGTGACTTCGAGCACGGTCATGATGTCCTTTCGGGCCCTCAGGCCGCGTCGTAGGCCTGCTCGAACCGGTCGATGATCTGGTCGGCGCTCGCGGAGCCGTAGGCCATCGCGGTCACCCGGATCATCGGTTCGAAGACCGCATCGGGGATGAGCAGATCGGGCAGCATCACCGGGGTCACCTGATCGGTGGTGAGCTGCGAGGCCTGCGCGACGAGGGGGAAGTCGGTGCTCACGACGTCCGTGATCCGGTTCATGTCGCGACCGGAGCCGAGGATGAACTCGCTCGTGACCTCGGGGGAGTAGAGGTTCTGGATGAAGGGCTTCAGCAGCTCGAGCTTCTCCGCGCCGTTCGCGCTGATCCAGATGCCGTGTCCGTTGTAGCTCTGGATGACGGTCGGATGGTCGACGACGCCTCCCTGCGAGGGTGTCGGCCACCCGCCGACGGTCACCTCGGCTGCACGCTCCGCGGGGACGAGGGCGAGGGCGGACGACATCGCCGGCACGATCGCGGCCTTCCGGGTGTTGAACTGCGTGAGTTCCGAGTCGGAGGTGTACCCCTGCACGTTGTCGACGAACACGCCGGCATCCCGCAGTTCGACGAAGTGCTCGACGCCGGCGACGGCTCCGGGGAACTCGGAGAGCTTGCCGGTGGAGAACGCTCGGGTGGCCTCGTCCTTCGTGAGGAAGCCCTGCAGGATCTGCAGGAACAGCTTCTGCCCGCTCCAGTCCGATCCTCCGACGGTGACCGGCCCGATGCCCTTCGACCGCAGGGCGTCGGCGACGAGGATGAGCTCGTCGGACGTCGTCGGCAACTCGACGCCCGCCTCCGCGAGCAGGCCGGTGTTGAACGACACCGGCCAGTTGGTCCGGGTGAAGGGGAACGCGCGGAGGTGTCCGTCCTCGTCGGTCCACTCCTCGAGGGCCTCCGGGATGATCTTGTCGCGGAGGCCCCAGTCGTCCAGCAGATCCTCCACCGGGATCGTGGCGCCGAGCCGGGTCCAGGAGAGCGTGCGTCCCTGCAGGTTCACCATGGCGATGTCGGCCTCCTTGCCCGCGAGCGAGCTCGTCTCGAAGACGATGGGGAGGTCGGAGCCGTTCTTCAGGAGGGCGACGGCGCGGTCGGTCGCGCGGGAGTAGGCGGCCACGACGTCCGAGAAGACCTGGGCTCCGGAGACGGCGCCGCTCAACTGCGTGTGCACCGAGATCGACCCGGGGATGCCGGACGCCGGAACGAGGGGGCCGCATCCCGTGAGCAGGGGGATCATCACCCCGCCCCCGATCACCGTGCCGAGGAACGTACGTCTGCTGATGCCATCGGTCATGAGACCTCCTGAGAGCTGCGGTGCGTCGGGATGGGACGTGATCGTGTTCTCCGCGTGGGGCTTGTGTAGCGGTACACATCAACGTGCGGTCAATGTATACCGCTTTACAAGATCCGGTCAAGCCCCTACTCTCGGACACGATGAACGACAAGAAACCGGCTCGCGCGACCATCGCCGCCGTCGCCGCCCGCGCGGGGGTCTCCCCGTCGGCGGTGTCGCACGTGTTCAACGGACGACCGAACGTGTCCACGGCCACGGCGGACCGCATCCGCCGCGCAGCCGACGAACTGCACTGGCGGCCGAACTACGCCAGTCGCAAGGTCAGCGGCCGCGGCGGGCGCAGTCTCGGCCTCGTCGTGACGCGTTCCGGCGACACGTTCGAGCGCGACCCCTTCTTCATGCGGCTGATCGCCGGTCTCACCGAGCCCCTCGCAGCCATCGGTTGGTCGTTGTCGCTCACGCTCGTGCGGGACACCGACGAGGAGCGCGTGTACCGCGAGTGGTGGAGCGAGCAGCGGGTGGACGCGTTCCTGCTCGTCGACGTCCGCGACGACGACCCCCGGATCCTGCAGGTGCGCGAGCTGGGGGCGCCGGCCGTCCTCCTCGGTGCGCCGGTGGACGATCTCGTGCCGGCCGTCACGGTGCACGACGACGCGGCCTACGAGGAGGTGCTGGAGCATCTCGCCGCACTCGGTCACCGCGCGATCTCCCGCGTGAGCGATTCTCCGGGCCTCGTCCACTCCAGGGAACGAGACCGTCGCTTCGTGGAGGCTGCGGAACGTCGGGGTATGACGCCGACGGTGCTGCACTGGGAACCGTCCGCCGAGGATCCCGTCGCCGACGTGCTGCGGCGCTCCGGCCCGGCCACGGCACTGCTCGTCGACAGCGAGGCGATGGCCGCCGAGATCATCGCGCATGCGCCGGAGCTGGGCGTCCGGGTCCCCGAGCAGCTCTCCGTCATCGCCTGGGAGGACTCGTGGGTGTCGACCCTCGTGCGTCCCCGCATCACCGCGCTCGACGCTCCCGTCGAGGAGAGCGCGAGGACGGCGGTGAAACTGCTCGAGCGGCTCGTGAACGGCGAGCGGGTCGCCTCGCAGACCGTCTCGGCGCGACGACTCATCGTGCGGGAATCCACCGCGCGGGCGCAGGCCCCGGACCAGACCCCGATCGAGAAGGACGAGTGACACCGTGACCGACCACACTCCGCGCTTCGGAGCGAACTACACACCCTCCAAGGACTGGATGTTCCAATGGATGGGCATCGACGCCGACGTCGTCCGCAGGGACTTCGAGGCGTTGGCCGGTCTCGGTCTCGACCACGTCAGGGTGTTCCCGCTCTGGCCGGTGCTGCAACCGAACCGGACGCTCATCCGACGCCAGGCACTGGACGACGTCTCGCTCGTGGCCGACCTCGCCGCCGAGTTCGGGCTCGACATCGCCGTCGACGTCATCCAGGGGCACATGTCCGGGTTCGACTTCGTCCCGGCCTGGCTCGTCAACTGGCACGACGGCAACATGTTCGTCGACGAAGCCGCCGTCGACGCGCAGGCCGCGCTCGTGTCCGCCGTCTACGACGCCGTGCGGGACCGCCCGAACCTCATCGGCCTGACCCTCGGCAACGAGCTCAACCAGTTCCAGCCACCGAATCCGGCCGCGATGCCCGCTGACAGCGATCAGGTCGCGCACTGGTTGACCAGACTCCTGGAGGCGCCGGTCGACCCTGATCCCCGGCACCTGCTCACCCACAGCGAGAACGATCACCTCTGGTATCGGGACGGGCATCCGTTCCTCCCGGTGCACGCCTCGCGGCTCGGCGACATCACGACCGTGCACTCCTGGATCTTCAACGGCACGGCGAAGCGCTACGGCGGGCTGTCCACGCAATCCGTCCGCCACGCCGAGTGGATGATCGAGCTGTCGAAGGCGTTCGCGACCGACTCGGGGCGTCAGGTGTGGCTGCAGGAGGTCGGTGCTCCGTCGATGAACCTGGCGGACACCGAGATGCCGGAGTTCGCGGCCCGGACGGTGGAGGCCGCGCTCTCCTCGCCCGGTCTGTACGGGATCACCTGGTGGTGCTCGCACGACGTGTCCCGGTCGCTCGGCGACTACAAGGACCTCGAGTACTCGCTCGGCCTGCTCGACGTGGACAACGCGGTCAAGCCGCTCGGCCGTCGCTTCGCCGAGCTCGTCGCGGACGCGCGCGTCAGCGCGAGGGACCGGGTGCTCGCACGCACGGTCGGCGTCGTCGTCGATGTGGACGAGCACGACCTCCCGATCGCTCGGGCCGACCTCGCACCGGGTGGCGTCGTGTTCGAGCGTTGGCACGAGCTGCGTGAACAGGGCGAGCCGGTCACCGTCGTGACGTCTCGGACCGCGGCGGATCCGGCTTCGCTGGCGAAGCGTGGCATCACCGACGTGCACGCCGTCCCCAGCTCGGGATCGGTTCGATGACGGAGTCCGACGACCGCGGTGCGGTCGTCGGGAAGGTCGGCTGACGGGCGTCAGCGGCGATCGCTCGCCAGCAGGCCGAAGACGACCGTGTCGGTCCACTCGCCCTTGTTCCACCAGTCCTGCCGGAGGTGGGCCTCGCGCCGCATGCCGACCCGCTCGGCGAGCCGCGCCGATGCCGTGTTCCGGCCGTCCATCTGCGCGGCGACCCGGTGCATCCCCGGCGTGCTGAACGCGAGGTCGAGGACCGCGCCGACGGCCTCGCTCGCGAACCCCTTGCCGCCGTGTGCCGGGTCGAGGACCCAACCGATCTCGGCGACGCCCCGCTCGTGGTCGGTGTACCAGAGCAGGACCTCGCCCACCGGCGCACCCTCGTGCTCGACGATGAGCGCGAGCGCACGCGACGGGCTGTCCAGGCCGGTGCGCTGGAGCCGCTCGGCGCTCTTCCGCTGCGCGACCTCCTCCGTCCACGGCTCGTCGAGGAGGTAGGTGGCGACGTCCGGCCGTCCGTAGACCGCGAGCAACCAGGCCACGTCCGACGGTTCGTGCGGGCGGAGGACGAGCCGATCGGTGGACAGCGGGAAGGTCGTGGGAAGGGAGGTGCTCACGTCGATCAACGATACGAGATGGCGCTCCGCACCGCGCAGCGGGCTTTCCGGACCGCCCACGGGTACGGCAACATGGATCGCGCCGACTCGTAGATCGTTGAAGGGGACCTCGTCCATGACCGCACCGCACCGCAGCCGACCCGCCCTCGTCTGGGGCTCCGGCCTCCTCGTCGCCGGACTCCTCGCCGGATGCTCGGCACCGTCCAGCGGGGATCGCGACTCCGCGGCGCCGTCGTCGACCCCCACCGCCACGGCGACCGCCGATGCCGCGGACGGGCCCGCCGACTACACGGCGTTCTGCGCGGCCAACCGCGCGGCGGCGACCGCGAAGTCGGGCACCGTCGGCGAGGACCTCGAGGCCGTGCAGGCGCAGGTCACGACGATCCGCGACCTCCTGCCCCTGGACGGCGTGAGCACCGAGGTCGCAGCCGGCGCCGAGGTCTTCGCGACCTCCGCTGAGGAGACCGCCGCGATCCTCGCCGAGTTCCCGGCCGACAGCCTCGTCTCCGACGTCGGGCTCGACCCGAGGTTCACCGAGTCACAGGCCGTGCAGAGCGCCGCGACCGACCCGGACTACCAGGCGTTCATCGCCTGGACCATCCAGACCTGCGGTTTCGACACCGAGTGACCGCGCTGCCGGCCGTCACCGCGTCTGGGCGATGATCGCCTCCGCGACCGTCTGTGCACCGTCGCCGGAACTCACGGCGTAGAACGTCTCACCGACGCTGAGGTAGAGCGGCGACCGCGGACCGTCCATGCGGCGCGCGACGAACGCCGACTCGCCGTCGACCGCGCCCTCGAGGATGACCGGCTCGAGCGCCGCCGCCATGTCGGGCCGGGCTGTCAGCTCGTCGATGATCGCCGCGCCGTCGCGCACGACCAGGATGTCGGTGTACCCGAAACCCTCAGCGAAGAGTTCGCAGCTGAACGCACCGACGCGGGCGCTCGCGGCATCCTCCAGATCGCCGATCGGCTGGGCCCGTGGGTCGATGACGGTGTAGGTGGTGGTGGCCTCGCCGTACTGCAGTGCTGAGACGATCCCGGCCTCGTCCAGCCCGCCGTCGCAGCTCGCGTCGCCCTCGCGTGGCGCGAGCGCAGGCCAGGCGAGCTGAGCCTCGGAGGCGGGCTCCACCGTCGAGAAGGTGGTCTCCGCCGCCGAGGCGAGGTTGTCGAGGACCTCGCCCGACGGCGTGCCGTCGAACCGGCTGCCGGTCGAGGTCAGCCCGGAGGCGGTGATCGACAGCTCGACCCAGGCCGAGCCGACGGGAGCGGACACGCGCCATCCGGTCTCGCCCGACGTGGTGGTCGCCTCGACACCGGCGATCGTCCTCGTGTCCTCGGACGGTGTGTCGCCGGCGTAGGGCGGCGCCCAGTCGTCGGCAGCGCCCGGCAGGATCTCGATCGAGAGGTAGGCCCAGTCGCCCGCTCCGTCGCCGATCATCTGCTGTCCGGCGCCCACCCGCCAGGAGCAGGCGAGCCCGCCGGCCGCCGTCAGGACGGCCAGATCCACGGCGTCGGACGGCTGCACGGCCTCGACGACGTCAGCCGGTTCAGCAGCGAGGACGCCGGCGACGGTGTCGAGCGACGCGAGGTCGCTGCACGCGAGGAGGTCGGCCGACGCCGGGGTGCTCGGCGCATCGGAGGTCGGCGACGCGTCCGGCGTCGCGGATGACGCGCACGCCGATGCCGACAGCGCCACCATCACGGCGAGTCCCGCACTGATCCCGACCGAACGCATCCCCGCACCCCTGATCCCCATGCGCCGAGACTATCGGTGGCGCGCGTCGTCCGCTTCCGCGGGAGGATGGAACCGGCGTCGTGTGGATGCCATCACCGAACCGAGGAGTTCTCCGTGACCACGACCCGTCGCGCCCTGATCCTGATCGACGTCCAGCAGGAGTACTTCGCCGGTCCGCTCGCGATCCAGTACCCGCCGCGCGACGAGTCGATCCTGCGGATCGCGGACGCCATCGATGCGGCGACGACGGCCGGAATCCCCGTCGTGGTCGTCCAGCACTCATCCGGCAGCGGGGCCCCGGTCTTCGATCCGGACACGAGTGCGTTCGAGCTGCACCCCGAGGTCGCCCGCCAGGTGCAGCCGTCCTGGAAGGGCGTCGTGAAGCAGTACGGTTCGGTCTTCGCCGGGACCGAGCTCGAGGCGTGGCTGCGCGAGCAGGGTGTCGACACCATCACGCTCGTCGGGTACATGACCAACAACTGCGTCATCGCCTCGGCAGCAGGCGCCGAAGAACTCGGTATCGACGTCGAGGTGCTCTCCGACGCGACCGGAGCCATCAACCTCGAGAACGCGGCCGGGTCCGTCGACGCGAAGACGGTGCACACGACCCTTATGGCGCTGCTGGATTCGAACTTCGCCGCCGTGGCGACGACGGCGTCCTGGACGCAGGCCCTCACGTACGGCACGGCGTTGCCGAAGGACGACCTGGTGTCCTCCGCCACGCGCGCCGCCGGTCGCGACTAGCCTCCCGCCGCCGATCAGTCGGTGACGGCGACGTCCCGGAGGTCGAGGTGCTCGCTGACGAAGTCGGTGGGGAAGCCGGTGACGCCGTTGCGCACGACGGTGAGGGTGATCCCGGTGTAGAGCCAGTCCGCGGCGTGGTCCTTCGAGACCAGCGCGGCGGCTTCGCGGAGTCGTTCGTCGGCGACCTTCGGGTCGATCGCGGCCTCCGCCTCGGCGACCAACGACTGCACCGCCGGGTTGTCGTAGCCGAAGTAGTAGTCCGGGTCCGCCCAGTGCTGGATGTCGCGTGCCTCGACGTGGTTCACGAGACTGAGGTCGTAGTCGTGGTTGGTGTAGACGTCGTTCAACCACGTGGGGAACTCGACGCTGTCGACCGTCAGGGTGACGCCGACGGCCTTGAACTGCGACACCAGGACATTGGTCGCGGCGGTGCCGTAGTGGTTCGGGACGGTGAGCGTGAGCGCGAGGTCCTCCTGGCCGGCCTGCGCGAGGAGCGCCTTCGCCGCGTCCGGGTCGTAGCTCACGACGTCACTGAGGTCCTCGTAGCCGGGGTCGAGCTCCGGGATCGGTCCGTACTGCAGGGCCGCGGCGCCACCGACCGCTTCGACGATGGCGGCGTGGTCGATCGCCGTCCGGAGGGCCTGGCGGACGAGGGGGTCGTTCAGGGGCGCGCGCTGGTTGTTGAAGGCGAGGGTGTACTTGTCGGTGGTCTTCCCCTCGACGATCGTCAGGCCGTCGGCACGCTCGACCTGGTCCCGCAGGTTCGCGTCGAGACCGATCTGCACGTCGACCTCGCCCGCGAGGGTCGCGTTGACGGCCGAGGACGCGTCGGGGATGTAGCTGAAGACGACCTCCTGGACCTTCGGAGCGTCGCCCCAGTAGTCGTCGTTCCGCTCGACGGTGATGCTGTCGCCCTGCTTCCACGATGTGAGCGTGAACGGCCCGGTGCCGTTCGCCGTCGTCGACAGGTCGTTGTCCGCCCCGGCCTGGAGGACGAGCCCCGCACGACCCGTCAGTGCCCACAGCAGGTCGGAGTCGGGGGAGCTGAGCTGCAGCCGGACGGTGCGCTCGTCGACCGCCGTGATGCTCTGGAGCTGCTCCAGGTCGAGGTGGTCGACGAACGCCTCGTTCTGCTGGACCTGCGTGAGCGAGTCGACCACATCGGCGGTGGTGAGCGGAGCGCCGTCGTGGAAGGTCACGCCGTCACGGAGGACGAAGGTGTAGGTGAGCCCGTCGGCGCTGACCTCGTGGCGCTCGGCGAGGGTGTCGACGATCTCGTTGTCCGTCGTGCGCGAGACCAGCCCCTGGTAGACGTTGTCGATGAGGACCTGCTCGAGTGCGACGCCGGAGGTCGTGCGGATGTTCAGGTCCGAGGGCTCGAGGACGAGGCCCACGCGGAGTGTCGCGTCGGTGTCCGCGGTCGGCGTCGTCGCCGGGTCGGCGCAGCCCGTGAGGACGAGGAGGGAACCGGTGGCCGCGATCACGGCGGTGAGCAGGTGACGACGCAGTCGATGACGGGGCATGGGGAACATTCTCGCGGATCCCGGCACCGGTCCGAGCCGGTCTGCCCGAGCCGGGTCAGTCCGAGGCGTCGTCCGACAGCGAGCCGCTGATGACCGCGAGCGTCGCCGACTGGGCGCGCTGCGCACGATCGCCCCGTCGGCCCACGAGCAGGCCGACCACGGATTCCGTCACCAGCATGATGGCCGCCCGGGAGGTGTGCACGAGTTCGTCCCGGAAGGTCGCGTCGATGGGAGCGACCACGAGCGCGACATCCGCGAGTTCGGCGACGGCCGAGCGCGGGAAGGAGGTGATCGCGAGGACGGTCGCGCCACTCGCCCGAGCTGCCGCGGCCACGTCGACGGACGCCCGGTTCGCGCCCGAGCCCGACAGGACCAGACACGCCGCGCCCGGGCCGAGGTGGGTGGCGGCGATCTGCTGCCCGAGCGTGTCGGGCAGGTACTCGGCCGGCCGGCCTGCGGAGATGAGCCGCATCGCCAGATCGGAACCGAGCGGTGAGGAGAGGCCGTTCGCCGCGATGAGCAGTCTCGGCGCCTCGTCGAGCACGCGGACGAACCGTTCGAGCGTCTCCTCCGTCATCGCCGACGTCGTCTGGCCGAGGCGACCGGCGAAGTGGTCGATGGCCCCGCGGAGGGTGCCGAGCATCGTGTCGTCGCCGTCGTCGCGGGTGGTCGGTGTCCCGAGCGCGACCTCGCGGGTGAGGGCGACCCGCAGCTGCGGGTAGCCCTCGTACCCGAGCGACTGCGCGGTGCGGATGACCGTGGCGCGGCCGACACCGGCGAGGTCGGCGACCTCCTGGGCGGTGCGCTCGATGCTCGCCTCGATGTCCTCGGCCACCGTCTCGGCCACCCGGCGTTCGCTGGGCTGGAGCGACGGCGCGAGCATCGCGATCCTGGCCGTCGGCGGGGCGTCAGCGGACCCTGTCCACATTGCGGCTCCTCGTCGTGCGGGCGGGAAGGGCGGTACGGGTGGTGCGGGCGATGCCGGGGCCCCGGGTGATCCTGCGTCGGATGGCTCCCGAGATCGCGTCCATCGTCATGGTCACGACGACCACCACGATCAGCAGCATCCCGACTGTATCCCACTGGCGATAGTTGGTGTAGTTCGCCAGCATGCTGCCGATCCCGCCTGCGCCGACGAGCCCGAGGACCGCCGAGGTGCGGATGTTGATCTCGAACCGGTAGAGCGCGAGCGACAGCAGTGCCGGTGCGGCGGCGGGCCAGAGCGCCCAGCGCGTCACCTCGGCGGTACCGCCTCCGGCAGCGCGGACGGCCTCCGAGGCGCCCTCCTGCACGGACTCGATCGTCTCGTAGACCCACTTCCCCTGGGTGCCGACGCCGGCGATCCCGAGCGCCAGCGCGCCCGTGAACGGGGTGAGTCCGGTGATCGTGAGCAGGATGAGGGCGATGATCACCTCCGGGACCGCGCGGATCACGGCGAACACCCCGCGCAGCGGCAGCCGCAGCCAGACCGGACCGACCGACCCGGCGGCGAGCATGCCGAGCGGGATCGAGACGAGGACGCAGAGGATCGCGCCGATCCAGGCCATCGAGATCGACCGCCACATCTCGGTGAGGGCCCGCGGGAGCTTCTCCCAGTTCGGGCTCTCGAACATGAGCCCGCCGAAGTGCACGAGCTGCGCCGGGACGGTCCCGAGGTCGCGCCAGTCGATCGGCAAGCCGGCGGTCGCGGCGATGACGACGATCCCGACGGCGACGGCCGCGAGGGTCGGGACGAGCCGCGAGGGACGGCGGGGGAGCAAGCTGTTCGGATCGGTCGCGGTCATACGAGTCGCCTCCGCAGCAGGTTGGACGCGACCTCGATGAGGACGACCACGACGAGGATCTCGAGGACGATGACCGAGACGTCGTCGTAGGCGTAGAACGCCCGCCGCTCGTCGAGCAGCCGACCGATGCCGCCGGCGCCCACGATGCCGAGGATGGCGGAGATGCGGACGTTGAGCTCCAGGGTGTACAGCCACTGGTTCGCGAACAGCGGCCAGACCTGCGGGAGGACGGTGACGCGGTTGATCTGCGACTGCGTCCCACCGGCGGCCTTGCCGGCCTCGATGTACGGGTGGTCGGCGGAGTCGATCGCCTCGGAGACGAGTTTGACGATGATGCCGAGGTCGAAGAGGAAGAGCGTCAGGAGGCCGGGCAGCGCACCGACGCCGACCATGGCGACGAGGATGGTCGCGTAGACGAGGTCGGGCACCGCTCGGACGACGTTGACGATCGCGCGCAGGATGCGACGCGACAGGCCGTTCGGGTTCGTCGGGGCCGCCGCCCACAGCGTCAGCGGGACGGACAGCAGCGCAGCGGCCACCGCACCCACGAGCGCCATCTGCAGCGTCTCGAGCATCGGTTGCACCGTCCGTGGCAGGAAGGCGACGTCGGGTTGGAAGAGCTGGAGGAGCAGACCGGAGCCGTTGTCCCAGTGGGAGATGAGCGCGCCGAAGTCGAGCTGTACGCCGCCGATCGCCGGGAGGCAGGTGGCGATCGTGAAGGCGGCCACGGCCCCGATGATGAGCGCGGTCCGCAGCCGGGTGCTCGGCCTGGGCGGCAGCTGCCAGTCGGTCCCGGGCGGCAGCTTCACGTCGGTCCTGGTCGCCGTCATCGGTCCAGCCGATCGTCGGGCTGGATGGGGCGACCGTAGATCCGCTCGAAGTCCGCCTCGGTCGCGTCGGCTGCGGAGCCGTCATAGACGAGTTCGCCGTCGCGGAGCCCGATCATGCGGGTCGTGTAGGTGCGAGCGAGGTCCATGAGGTGGATGTTCACGAGCACCGTGAGACCCGTCTCGGTGTTCACCCGGCGCAGGTCGTTCATCACCGTGTGCGCGGTCGGCGGGTCGAGACTCGCGACGGGCTCGTCGGCGAGCATGACGCTCGGCTGCTGCGTGAGGGCGCGGGCGATCGCGACGCGCTGTTTCTGCCCGCCGGAGAGTTGCGCCGCGCGGGTCCAGACCTTGTCGAGCATGCCGACCGACTGGAGCGAGCGCAGGGCGAGCTCCCGGTCGGCGGCGGTCGTCAGGCCGAGGAGGTTCCGGTACGTCGGGGTGCCGGCGAACCGGCCGACGAGCACGTTGCGGTACACGCTCGTCCGATCGGCCAGGTTGAAGCCCTGGAAGATCATGCCGACGTGCCCGCGCAGCCGACGGAGCTGTCGGCCGCGCAGACCGGTGACGGTGTGCGGCCCGACGGCGACGGTCCCGCTCGTCGCCGGCACGAGGCCGTTGATCGTGCGGATGAGCGTCGACTTGCCGGAGCCGGAGAGCCCCACGACGGAGACCATCTCCCCGGCGGCGATGTCGAGAGAGACGTTGCGGAGCGCCTTCGTGCCGTTCGGGTAGGTGACCGAGACGTCGTCGAGACGGATGGACCACGACGCGGAGGCCGCGAGCTGGGCTCGGGCCTCCGCGCGATGCTGATCAGTGTTCATGCACCGGATTCCTGGAGAGGGTCGATCGGTTGAAACGGGTCAGTTCGAGAACTGGTCGAGGATCTCGCCATAGCGGGTGATCTCGTCCGGTGCGGTCTTGTCGGTCCAGCCGGAGAGGCCGACGAGGTCGAACATGACCTGCTTCGCCGCATCGGAGGAGTCCGCGTAGCCCGCCATGAGCTTGGTGAGCTGCTTCGTGAGGTCGGCCGGGAGCGACTTCGAGACCGCGACGCCGCCGTTGGGGATCATCTCGGTGTAGGCGAACGCGACGACCTTGTCGGCGACGTCGGGCGCCTCCTTGAGGACGGTCGTGCGCGCGTCCCAGTAGCCGAACGAGACCTCGGCGTCGCCGTTGTAGACGGAGAGGACCGCGTTGTTGTTGCCCTCGACCGGCACCTGGGTGATGTCGGCGTCGGTGTCGATGCCGGCGTCACGCATGGCGACCACGGGGTACTGGTACCCGGCGGGCGAGGTCGCGGCCTGCAGGGCGACCTTGGTGCCCTTCGAGATCTTGTCGAGGGCCTTCAGCGCGGCCGGCCCGGAGCCGGTCGCAGCGTCGGCGCCGGGCTCGATGCCGTTGCAGTACGAGAGCGGGGTGTCGCTTGCTGCGTAGGTGACCATGACCGGAGCCTCGGCGCAGTACTTGTCGGGGTTGTTCGTGTAGGCGACCGACGCGTACGAGGTGGCGCCGAAGCGGACGTCGCGCAGGACGAGGTTCGCGTCGTAGCGTTCGGTCGCGTTGTAGAGCGAGCCGGCGTCGGTGATGATGACCTGTGCCTGGTCGCTGCCGAGGGCCTCGACGGTCGCGGCGTAGTCGGTCGCGACGACCCCGTTGACCTCGATGCCGAGGTTCTCCGAGAGGTAGCTGGTGAGCGGGTCGAGTGCTTCGGCGAGGTCCTCGCCCTCCACCGACGGCACGAGGGAGATGGTGATGGAGTCGGGCCAGGACGCCGTGCCCGTCGCCGACGGGGAGGAGGCGGCGGGGCTGCAGCCGGCGAGGGCGAGGGCGGCGACGGCCGCGACGCCGGTGAGGAGCAGGGTCTTGCGCATGTTCGGGGTGCCTTTCGAGGGTGGAGGGTGGTCAGGAGGCGGACGGAGCGGGACTGGAGGTCGGGGAGGCGTCGGGGAGGCGCGATGCGGCTGCGGCCCACGCGATGATCTGGTCGTACAGATCGGCGAGCGAGCGCCCACGCATCGTGGCGGTGGCCGTCGAGCGCTCGAAGGTCGCGCCGACGAGGGCGGTGTCGGCGCCCAGTTCGGCGGCGGGAGCGAGGTCGTTCTCGACGATGTCGCCGACGGCGAGGACGGGGCCGGCGGCGAGCGCGTCGCGGATGAGCGGGACGAGGCCTGCCGGCTTCCCGACGGTGAAGTGCACGGCGTCGAACGCCTCGGCGACGCCCCAGGACTGGAGGACGGCCGTGATGCCGTCGCCGGGGGCGTTCGTGGCCAGGACGAGTCGGGCGTGGGCGCCCAGCGTCTCGAGGAATGCGGGCAGGCCCTCGGGGGAGTCGACCGCCGCCTCGCTCGAGCCGAGCAGAGCGCGCGAGTCGTCGTAGGACGCGCCGATGACGTCGGCACCGACGCCGGCTTCGCGGGCGATCCGGGTCACGGCGTCGTAGCCGTCGCGGGCGTCGGTCTCGCCGTTCGAGAACGCGGCGAGGGCGGCCTCGGCGCGCATCGCGAACTCGGAATCGCCGGTGCGCTCGGCGATGGCGCGGGCGAAGGCCGTGATCGGCCCGTCGCCGAGGGCGAGGGTGCCGTCGAAATCGAAGAGGATGGTGGGGGCCACAGGCGCTCCTTCTGAGCGGGTCGTTCACACGGCCGCTCCTGCGGACGCTGCGTCCATCATGGATGGCGAGTGTGGACGCAATCACCATGGCGGGTGAACGGCGGGTGAATTCACCGACGCACGAGCCGCCTATGCTGTGGTGCTGTGATGATGACGGAGCTCGCGCGACGAGCAGAGACCGAACCCTCGACCGTGCTCGAGGAGCACTCCTGGTTGGGTGCGGCGATCGACGACGACACGGCGGCCCGCCGGTTCGCCTCCTGGGGAGCGTCGACCGTCATCGACGAGCACACGGGTGGGCCGGTGATCCCTCGTGTGCTCTTCGAGGCGCTCCATGCGCGCGCCGACCTCACCGCGGTCTGGCCGGTCGGGAACGCCGGGCTCCTCCACGTCTACGGCTACCTGCTCTCGTCGGTCCCGACGCCCTACGGGTTGAAGCGCGACCGCTGGCTGGACGGAGCGCTCGCACGCGCGTTCGGGCTCCCCGACGACGAGTTCGTCCCGTGGGCCCGTGCGTCGTCCCTGCTGTCGCGGGTGACGGCGGCCGCGCAGGACCTGCTCGCACGACCGGCACGGACTGCCGACGGCCCGTCCGGTCGGATGCGTCTGGCGCTCGGCGACCCGACGGAGACCGACGCCGTCGCGCTCGCGTACGGCATCGACGAGCGCCTGATCACGACCTTCCCGGTCGCCTCCGGAGCAGCGGTGCTGGAGGAGTGGGACGCCGACCCCGACCGTCCCCGGTGGAACGCTGCTGTCGAACGCTGACGTGGATCAGGCGTCGGAGGATCCTCGGCGGGCGTCGCCGCGACGTACGGATCGCACGCCGGATCGGCGGAGGCGCCCGGCGACGAGACCGGCCAGCTCCATGGCGAGGACGTAGCTCACGACGCGGACCGCGAGCAGCACGATGACGAGCACCGGCGAGACGAGGTCGGGTGAGATCACCGCGAAGGACAATGCCCAGATCGTGACGCCGCCGGCCGCCGCAGCAAGCCAGGTCGTGGTGCGGGCGGGGTGACGGCGGCGCGCGAGCACCAGGTCGATCGCCGCGGCCGGAACGACGAGCGCGACGATGATCGCGGGGCCGAGGGCCGTGACGGGCAGTGCGAGGAGCCCGGTGACGGCTGCGGTGAGCGCCGTCGCACCGGGGACGCCCGTCCAGCGCCTGGCGAGCATCGGCATCACCATCGTGACGGCGGCGATCGCGGCGTAGAGCACGGGGTTGAGCACCGCGGCGGTCGAGGTCAGCGGGCTGACGAGGAAGAGGATGACGGCACCGACGGCGCCGAAGGCCGCACAACGCAGCAGGGTCGTGGTGGTCGCGGATCTCATGGCCTCAACAGGGTAGTGGTGGTGGCAGGACGACGGGCGAGCCGAGCCCGAAGGCCCGACCCGCCCGATCGGTCAGGTCCGGGTCAGCGCCCGGTGACGAGGCGGCGTCGGATGACGAGCCCGGTACCGAGCAGCAGCAGGACCGCCGCCCCGACCACCAGCGGTGCCACGGTCGTTCCGGTCGAGGCGAGCACCGGACCCGGCGTGCTCACGATGGCCGTGGACGGACCGGAGGCGAACGACTCGCCGCCCGGCGTCACGCCGGTCCCGAAGGCGGTGTTGCGGATCGAGCCCGCGTTCAGGTCCGCCTGGGTGACCGTGTAGGTCGCGGTGCAGACGACCTGGAGCCCGGGGGTGAGGAGCGCCGTGCCCGTCGGGCAGGTGATCGCGGAGAGCGTCCCGGTACCGGTGAAGTCACCTTCCTGGACCGCGACGTCACGCAGCGTGACGTTACCGGTGTTCGTCACCTGGAACGAGTAGGTGATGACCTGTCCCGCAGTCGTGGCCCGCTCGACGTCGGCCGTCTTGACCACCGAGAGACCGGGGACGGGCGGCGACGGGATCGTGACCTCGGACGGCGGCGAGACCGGCGGGACACCGTTCACGCTGTTCGGCGGCGTCGCCGTCGCGGTCGCCGAGTTCGTGATCAGGCCCGCGTCGACGTCGGCCTGCACGACCGTGTAGGTGGCCTCGCAGGTGATCGTCGCGCCCGGTGCCAACGAAGCGGCTTCGGCGGGGCAGACGACGTCGGACAGCTCGCCGGCGCCGGAGAACTCCCCTTCCACCACCGTCGGGTTCGTCAGCGTGACGTTCCCGGTGTTGGTGAGGAGGAAGGAGTAGGTGACGACCTGGCCGACCGCGAGGCCGCCTTGGGCCACTGCATCGGCCGACTTCACGACCGTGATGGCGGGTGTCGCCGGGAACGCGACCGTGGTCTCCGACGGCGGCGAGACCGGGGGCGTGCCACCGTCCGGCGGGGTGCCGGTCGCGGTCGCGCTGTTCGTGACCGATCCCGCGTCGACGTCGGCCTGGGTCACCGTGTAGGTGGCCTCGCAGGTGACGGTCGCCGCCGGGGCGAGCGAGCCTGCCGCGGGCGGGCAGACGACCTGGGACAGCTCACCGGTCCCGGTGAAGTCGCCCTCGACGATCTGGACGTCGGCGAGCGTGACGTTGCCGGTGTTGGTGACGAGGAACGAGTAGGTGACGTCCTCACCGGCGTTCGCGACCGTGGTCGGCGTCGCGGACTTCGCCACCGTGATGGCGGGCGCTGCCGGGAACGCGACCGTGGTCTCCGACGGCGGTGAGACCGGGGGAGTGCCGCCTGCCGGCGGGGTGCCGGTCGCGGTCGCGGAGTTGGTCACGGAGCCGGCGTCGACGTCGGCCTGCGTGACCCTGTAGCTCGCTTCGCAGGTGACGGTCGCCGCCGGGGCGAGCGAGCCGGCCGCGGCCGGGCACACCACGTCGGAGAGCTCGCCGGTGCCGGTGAACTCGCCCTCGATGATCGAGACGTCGGTCAGGGTGACGTTGCCGGTGTTGGTGACGAGGAACGAGTAGGTGACGTCCTCGCCGGCGTTCGCGACCGTGGTCGGCGTCGCCGACTTCGCGACGGTGAGCGCCGGGGCCTGGGCCACGCCCGGGATGGTGACCTCCGACGGCGGTGAGACCGGCGGCCGGCCCTGCGGAGGTGTCCCGGTCGCGGTGGCCGAGTTGGAGACGGTACCGGCGTCGATGTCGGCCTGCGTCATCGTGTACGTGGCTTCGCAGGTCACCGCCGCCGCGGGCGCGAGCGAGGCGGCTCCCGCCGGGCAGACGACGTCGGAGAGGTCACCGGTCCCGGTGAACGTGCCCTCGTCGACCTGGACGTCGGTGAGCGTGACGTTGCCGGTGTTGGTGACGAGGAAGGAGTAGGTGATCTCGTCGCCGACGGCGTACTCCGCCGCAGCGGGGGACGCGGACTTCACGACGGTGATCGCGGGAGCCTGCGGCACGAACTCGACCGTGGCGTCGGCCGGCGGGTTGAGGCCCACGCTCGTGATGTTGTCGGGCCCGTTCGTGAACGTCCCGGCGACGGGCGACGTGACCTCGACGGTCACGGCGCAGGAGGTCATGCCCTGGCTGAGGTTCCCGGAGACGTCGATCGACGAGCCGCCCTCGGGCGCGGTGACGACACCCGACGGGCAGGTGGTCGACGCGTCGCCGTCGGCGATCGTCAGGCCGGCGGGCAGCGCGTCCGTGAAGGACCAGCCGTTCTTCGCCGCGAGTTCGTCGGTGTTGGTGATCGTGAGGGTCAGCGTGGACGTCTCACCGGCGACGACGCTCGCCGGGCTGAACGACTTGTCCAACTGCGGGGAGACGTCGAGCACCTGGATGTTGTCGAAGGCGTGGTCGTTGCCGGCCGTGCCGCCACCGGTCAGGTTGCGGGCGACGATGCCGACGGTCGCCCCGGGCAGCAGGACCGCTCCCGGCGAGACGTAGGTGCCGACACGGACGTTCTCGGCCCCGGCCGCGCCGGTGGCCGGTGCGGTGACGGACCGGGAGCCGGCTGCGGTACAGCCGTTGACGGCCCCGACGGAGTGCGCGCCGCCCTGGTCGTCGGTGAGGAAGAACTCGAGGACGGGCTGCTGCGACGCGTTGCAGGACACCGCGGCGAGATCCACCGAGGTCGTGAGGTACCGGCCGGCGCTCGTGAGCGCGATCGGGTCGACGGTCGCGAACTCGACCGCGTTCGGCGGGTTCATCGTGAGGGTCTGCTGCGAGGTCCAGGCACTCACGGAGTGGTTGGCCGTGTCGCCGGCGCCGAGGGCCCAGGCGAGCTGCCGCGTGCGCCCTTCACCGGACGCCGACGCCGCGAGGCACTGCGGCTCCGCGGACGAGGCGAAGCTCGTGATGTTCCCGTTGCACTGGGTGTGGTCGCGCCAGGAGGCGTCCGCGGTGTACCGCGTGCCGTCGGCTCCGACGTAGTCCTCGAGGTACGTCGGCGACGTCACGCCGTTCTCGAAGTCCTCGGAGTAGACCACCGAGCCCGACTGCGGCGTCCCCGGCGTCCCTGGCAGCGCCTGCGCGCTCGACCCGACCCCGACGATCGAGAGCGCCGACAGGACGGTCACCCCGATGATCCCCATGGAGGCGCGACCGGCGGACGGAGCCCCCCACCGGCTCCGCCACCGTGCGCGGTGACTCCTTCGACCCGTGTGCTGCTGCATGTGTGTCGCCTTCCCCGTGAAGCGGCGGTGCGCCCGCCGAAAACCTGGCCCCAGCTGCGGGGCCGAGGATCAGTAGAGCGGCAACCCCGACGCGGTCCGGGTGGATCGGCCAAAGACCACCCCGCATCCTGCCCCGGGTGTTCCCCGACAGGTGGCGGTCACTTAGGGTTGACCCGTGCACACCGGTTGGAAGAGGTACTTTCCCTCCCTCGGGGCGGGGTTCCTCCACCCCACGGACGTCGCCCCGGTCACCCGTCTCCTCACCACGGCCATCCAGGAGGAGGACTGGGACACGGTCGTCTCGGTGATCGAGTACGAGTGGGGGATCCTCATGGCGCTCGACCTCGCGACGCTCGACCGCGCGCTGCAGGCACTCCCGGTGCGCGTGCTCTCGAACCACCCCATCGTCTTCGCCGTCCGGGAGATCCGCCTCAACATCCGTGGGGAGACCGACGCACTCGACCAGTCGGTGGGGCGGTTCCAGCTCCCGACTGATCCCGACGACATCCGTGACCGCGCCCGCTCCGAGCTCGCGCGCATCAGCCTGAGTGCATCGACGGCGTTCATGATCGCCTACCGCGTGCACGGCCGGCACCAGCGGGCGTTAGACTACGCGCGGATCACCGAGGAGCTCGCTCGCCGAGCCCGCGTGCACCGCCCGACCGAGTTCGCGCCCCGCGTCCCCACCGCCCTGCTGCAGGTGGGGATCACGAAACTGCTCGTGGGAGACCTCCACGAGGCGAGCCTCGTGCTGCGTGAGGCGTACGAGCTCCGGCACGAGTCCTGGGACGGCCGGAACGGTGGGGACGCCTCCGGCAAGCTCGCCCTGCTCTACGCGGTGCGCGGCGAGATCGTGGAGGCGGACCGCTGGCTCGAGCGCCACGACGACGGGGGCGGCGCGCACGGGTGGATGGTGCCCCTGGTCCAACTGTCGGGGTCCATCGCCCGCGCCTTGATCGCCATCGCCCGCGTCGACCGTGCGGCGGCGGAGGCCGCGCTCGCGACGCTGGAGCTCCAGGTCAACCGTGAGCGGTCCTGGGCCCCGTTCATCACCTACGCGCAAGCGCAGCACGCACTCCTGTGGGGCGATCGACGGGCGGCGCTGCAGCTCATCGAGCGCACCCGCGTGTTCGCCGGTCGCAGCCTGCGTCATGCCGGATCGGAGCGACTCCTCGACGCCGTGGAAGCGTCACTCCTCCTCGCCCTCGACCGCCCGACGGAGGCCAGCGTCCTCCTCGACGGTCGTGACCGGAACGCCCACACCGCGGCGGTCGCCTCGCGGCTCGCGCTCCTGACCGACCGCAAACCCCTCGCGCGGGAACTCGCCACCGCCGGGCTCGCGGAGGAGCACATCGACGCCGGTGCGCAGACGGAGCTGCTCATCACCTCGGCGCTCGCCGACGACTCGGACGAGGACGGTCGGCGGCATCTCCTCCAGGCGATCGCCACGACGGCGCGGACCGGGATGCTCACGCCCTTCGTGGTCGCGCCGCGCAGGCCGCTCCGACACCTCCTCGGCACGATGTCGCCCAGCGAGACCCATGCGCGGATCGAGCGGACGCTCGCCTCGAGTCCCGAGCCGACGCCGGAGACCGTGCAGCTCGTGGAGCTCACCGCCACCGAGCGCCGGATCCTGCAGCTCTCCGCGGAGGGCCGGACCCGGCAGGACATCGCACTAGCGCTGTACGTGTCCGCGAACACGGTGAAGTTCCACTTCCGGAACGTCTACCGGAAGCTCGGCGTCGACTCCCGCGAGGACGCGCTGGCCACCGCGCGGCGGTTGGGGTTGCTCCCGACCGAGCGGTGAACGTCACTGGTCGCCACGTCGCCGGAGTCTTCAGCGGATAGGACATCGCCTCGCGGTTCGCAAGCCCCCATCCGCTCGCACCGCCTCCGCCGAAGCTGGTCTGAGTGGCCGCGACCCGCGGCCCGGGAGAGGAGCACCATGACGGAGATCACCGCACACCACGGCCTGCTGAAGGACACGAAGCTGCACGTCGACGACACCGGTGGCACGGGACGCCCGGTCGTCCTCATCCACGGTTGGCCGCTGTCCGGTGCGTCGTGGAAGGAACAGGTCCCGGCTTTCGAGGCCGCAGGCTACCGCGTCATCACCTACGACCGCCGCGGCTTCGGTCGCAGCGACAAGCCGCTCACCGGTTACGGCTACGACCGGCTCACCGACGACCTGCAGGCGGTGCTCGAAGCGCTCGACCTGCGCGACGTGACGCTCGTCGGGTTCTCGATGGGTGGCGGTGAGGTCGCCCGGTACTTCAGCCGCCACGGTTCGGAGCGCATCCACAGCGCGGTCTTCGCCTCCGCGGTTCCGCCGTACCTGCTGCAGACGGCCGGAAACCCTGACGGGCCCCTCCCGGTCTCCGAGGCCGCGAAGATGACGGCCGGGCTCACGGCGGATCAGGACGCGTTCTACGACCAGTTCACGACCGACTTCTTCTCAGTGGACGGCGAGCTGAAGGTCACAGAGGAGCAGCGTCAGGAGGCCCTCGCGCTCGCGCACCAGGCGTTCAAGCCCGCCGCACTCGAGGCCATGGCGTCGTTCGCGAACACCGACTTCCGCGACGACCTGCCGAACGTCACCGTCCCGACCCTCGTCATCCACGGCGACAGCGATGCGACCGTCCCCTTCGAGGGCTCCGGTGCACGGACGCACGCGGCGATCCCGTCGTCGACGCTGTACGTCGTCGAGGGTGCGCCGCACGGCGTCAACGTCAGCCACGCGGAGGAATGGAACCGGGCCGTCCTGGACTTCCTCGCGAAGTAGGTCCGGCAACCGCATGCGGTGACGCGCGGCGCACCCAGCGCTGCGCGTCACCGCGTCTCCGGGTCAGCGGGACGCCGACACGCCGCCCGCGACGGGGAGGGCCAGCGACCAGGCGTCGGCTCGCACGGTCGCATCGTGCCGCACGGCGTACCGCTCGCCATCGGCCGGATACGCGCGGAAGGTCCGAGCGGGGTGCCCGGTGTGGTGGATCTCGACGATGGACGCGTCGATGAGGATCCGGACCTCGTCGCCTTCGATCAGCTCGCCCCGCCAGATCAGCTGCGTGTCCGAGCCCTCCAGCTCGAGGGAGGCCGTGCCTGCGCCTGTGAGTCGCACCTCCGCCTGATCAGGGAGTTCCGCCGCGTCGACGAGCTCGGCACGGAGCCTCGTCAGCTCCCGCGCCGGTATCAGCTCGACCTCGTCGCCGCGGACCACGAGCTCGCGCGGGAACGTCAGCATGCCCGACCACCCCTGCTCGTCGGTGTCCGCCTGCGTCCGGCCACGCACGCCCTCGGGTGCGATCTCCTGGGCCCAGCCCCAGAGCAGTACCCGCTCCGACTGTCCGTCCGAGCCGTCGGACTGCACGGCCTGCGGCGCGTAGAAGCTCGACCCCTCGTCGATGATGCCGGTCCGGCGGGCGCTGAACACGGGTCGCCCGGTGGCGTCGTCGAGCTCCATCGAGCCGAGGACCCAGGCCACCCCGCGGTGCGGACGGCCGTCGAGCCACAGCGAGACCAGCAGCACCCAGTCGTCGCCGACGCGCACGAGCTGGGGGCACTCCCACCCTTCGCACGGAGCGAGCTCCGAGACGACCGGCGCCTCGGCCGTCAGCAGGTACCCCTCCTCGGTCCAGGCGTCGAGGTCGTCGACGCCGTAGAGGAGCAATGCGCCACCGACGTCGGAGCGACCCGCGCCCTGGATCGCCCAGCGGCGCCCACCCAGCTCGAAGACGAACGGGTCGCGCACCATCGTCACGCGCTCATCGGCGGGGAGCGAGGCCGCGACGACACGTTCGCCGCTCCAGTCCTGCGCATCCGCCGAGCCGTGGACGACGACGACCTCCGACAACCCGTGTCGATCACGCGCGCCCGAGTACACGACGGCCGGCCGGCCCTGATCGACGACCCCGACGCCGCTCCAGCAGCCGAAGCCGTCGGTGGTGTTCGGGCGTGGAGCCAGGGCCACCGGGTGTTCCTCCCAGGCGAGCAGGTCCGGCGAGCTCACGTGACCCCAGTGGATGTCCTCGTGCCTGGCCGACCCCGGGTTGTACTGGAAGAAGACGTGCCAGCGACCGTCGACGAACATGATGCCGTTGGGGTCGTTCAACCACCCGGCCTCGGGTCGGGGGTGCAGCAGCGGGAAGCCGCGGTCGAGGACGTGCGTTGCGTGGAGGCCGGTCATGGCTTCCTTTCGGTTCGAGATCGGTCGGATCGAGGGGAGGGCGGTGGTGTCGGTCACTTGCTGACGCCGGCGGTGAGCCCTTCGCGCAGCGGCTTCTGGCCGAAGACGAAGACCAGCGCAGCCGGGATCATGGACAGGACGACACCGGCGAGGACGGTCGCGACCGACCCGGTGCCGAGGTTGCCCTGCAGGGTCACGAGCCCGAGCGGGAGGGTGAAGTTCTGCTCGCTGATCGTGAGGATCAGTGGTCGGAAGAACTCGTTCCAGTGGTAGTTGAACGCGAGGATGCCGACGATCGCGAGGCCCGGGGCGGCGAGCGGCAGGTAGATGCGGAAGAAGATCTTCCACGGTCCCGCCCCGTCGATCTGCGCCGCCTCGGCGAGCTCCGGCGGCAACCCCATGAAGTACTGCCGCATGAGGAAGGTGCCGAACGCCGTCGGGATCATCGGGATGATGAGCGCGAGGAGCGTGTCCGACAGTCCCATGCCGCGGATGAGCATGAACACGGGGACGATCGTCACCTGCATCGGCACCATCATCGTGGCGAGGATCAGTCCGAACAGGATGCGCTTGCCGCCGAAGTCGAAGCGCGCGAACACGTAGCCGGCCATCGCCGCACTGAGCATCTGTCCGGCCGCGATGAGGAGCGTCACCAGTGCGCTGTTCCACGTGTAGAGCAGGATCGGGATCTTCTGGAAGACGTCGATGAACGCGCCCGGGCCGAACTCGGTCTGCCCGGTGGCGACGTTCGCGGGGGTGAGCGCGGTGATGAGCGTCCACACGACGGGCGCGAGCGTGAGGAACGCGGCGATGACGAGGATGAGGAACTTCCCGGCCGTGGCGAGTCGGCGGCGTGATGAGTCGGGGGTGACTGCTGCGATGGACATCTGGGACCTCATCCGTAGAAGACGAAACGCTTGCTCAGTCGGAACTGTGCGGCGGTGACGAGCATGATCAGGAGCGTCAGCACGATGCCGATCGCTGCGGCGAGACCGAAGTCGAGCTGCTGGAACGCGGACTCGTAGATCACCATCACCGCGGTGCGGGTGTCGTCTCCCGGCCCACCGCGCGTGAGGACGTACGGCTGGTCGAAGATCTGCAGGGCGCTGATGATGGCCATGACGGAGGCGACGAGCATGGTCGGGCTCACGAGGGGCAGGGTGACGTTCCGGAACTGGCTCCAGCCGTACGCGCCGTCGAGGGACGACGCCTCGTAGACCTCGCGCGGGATCGCGGCCAGTCCACCGATGAACAGCAGGAAGGTGAAGCCGAAGTTCTGCCACACGTAGACGAGGAGGACGACGATCTTCGCGCCGAACCCGGTCGTCAACCAGCCGATGTTCCCGACGCCGAAGAGTCCGAGGAACTCGTTGACGAGGCCGAACTCCTGGTTGAACAGGTACGACATCACGAGCGACACGGACGCGGCCGACAGCACCAACGGGAAGAACAGTGCGGAGCGGAAGAAGGTACGCAGCCATTCCGGCATCCGCGACTGCACGAGGATCGCGAGCAGGAGGGCGACGGCGAGCTGCAGCGTGACCGCCACCACGACGAAGCCGACCGTGTTCAGGAAGGACACGCGCACCGTGGGGTTGGCGGCGAGGTCGACGAAGTTGCCGACGCCGACGAACTCGGGTGCCGAGATGATGTCCCACCGGAAGAAGGCGAGGACGAACGACCCGATGATCGGGACGAAGCTGAAGAGTCCGAGGCCGATGAGCGTCGGGGCGAGGAACACCCAGACGAGCAGTCGGCTGCCGCGAGGGGCACGCTTCCGGCGTCCGGTCTCGGCCTCGGGCGGGACGACCAGGGCCCGGGTCGCCGTCGGTGACTGCAGTGCCATCATCGTCCCTTCAGTGCGAGCTCGAGGTCCCGCTGCATCGTCTCGAGGCCACGGCGGACGCCGTTCGGGCCGTTCGTGATCGTGCCGACCACGTTCTTGATGAGAGCCGACTCCACGGCAGCCTGCTGGGGTGGCGCGGGCATCGGGCCGGTCGTCGGGAACCGGTCGAGGGTGTCGTAGAAGACCTCCCAGTGCTTCGGGCCGATGTCACCGCCGTACAGCTCGGCGTTGAGCGACCTCCGGGGCAGTGACGAGTCGGGCTGGCTGTGTGCGATCGACATGCCCTCGACGGAGATGCAGTACTTCATCCACTCCCACGCCTCGTCCTTCCGTTCGGAGGTCTGCATCATCGCGTAGCCGCCGGCTCCGAACTGGTGGCGCTGGCCGCGCATCTTCGGGAAGTAGGTGACGTCGTACTCGTCGTCGCCCAGGCCGGCGTCGTTGAGGCCCTTGACCCAGAACCCGCCGGCCGGCGTCATGCCGACCGAGCCGCGGGAGAAGAGCGAGACGAGCTCGTTGCCGCCGCCTTGGGCGGGGTTCGCGGCGATGCCCTCGGAGACCATGCGCTGCAGGACCTCGAAGCTCTCGACGGTGCGGTCGCTGAGTGCGTCGGCGTTCTCCCACAGGTATCCGCCACCACGCGGGGTCTCGTCCGGGTAGAACTTCGACCACATCCAGTCGCCGCCGGGTGCCTTCTCCTCAGTGAGGAAGCTCGTGTCGTTGATGTACAACCAGGGCACGACGCCGCCCCAGAGACGGTTGTTCCAGAAGTACGGCAGGAACGAGCCGGGGGCACTGGCCTGCATGGTGCGGCCGACGGTGAAGAAGTCCTCGACCGACCAGTCGTCGCGCGGGCGCTCGAGGCCGGCCCGCTCGAACGCGGAGGTGTTGTAGTACATGTTCGCCGCGTTGAAGTTGTCGGGCAGTTGGAACAGGTTGCCCTTGTACATGAACGACTCGATGAGCGAGGGGTTCACGTCGTCGAAGTACTCCTGCAGCTCGGCGGCGTCGCGCTGCACGTACTCGTCGATCGGGTGGGCGAGTCGCTCGGCGAACAGCTGCGTGCCCTCCGTGGCGACCGACACGATGTCCGGCGGGGTGCCGGCCGCGACCATCGTGAGGATCTTGGCGAAGAAGTTGCCCCAGTCCTGGCCCTGGATCGCGATGATCCGGACGGGGATGTCGGGGTGCAGCTTCTGGAAGCCGTCCACGAGCGACTGCCGGGCAGCGGCGTCCTGGGCGGTGCCGAAGAGGGCGACGGTGAGGGCGTCGTCACCTCGGCCGGGGATGTCTCCGCCGGTGAGGCGCGGCCAGGAGATGGCCGTGCCCGCCAGACCGAGACCGAGCAGGGCGAGTGCCGCCCTGCGACTCAGATCAACCACGTTGTTGCTCCTGCGAAATCGGGGCCGACCGTTCGCAGGGCGCGGACGATGAGCCGTGAATGGAGGTGCTGAACGGATTCAGCAGACGAAACATAACACAGCTCCGCGCGATATGCTGAACTGATTCAGCAAACCGCACGAGGGAGTGTCATGTCCACGCAACGCCGCCGCACGACCCTCGCGGACGTCGCGGAGCGCGCGGGCATGTCCAAGGCCGCGGTGAGCATGATCATGAACGACCGCCCCGGTTCCCGGCTGTCCGCGGACGCCGTCGAACGGGTACGCGCCGCCGCAGCGGAGCTCGACTACCGCCCGAACCCCGCGGCCCAGGTGCTGCGCCGCGGGAAGACCAGGACGATCGGGTTCATCTCCGACGAGGTCACGCTCACCCGGCACGCCTCGGGGCTCATCGGCGGTGCGCTCGAGGTGTCGAAGGCCCACGACCACACGATGCTCATCGCGGAGACCGAGGGGATCGAAGGTGGTCTCGCCCGCGCCTTCGAGACGATGATCGACCACCGGGTCGACGGCATCCTCATCGGCCTCCTCGGCGCCCGCCTCATCGACCTCCCCGCCACCTCGACCGGTGTCCCCGTCGTCGTGCTCAACGGAGCGTCCTCCTCGGGACACGCGAACGTCCTGCCCGACGAACGTGCGGCCGGGTACGCGGTCGCGAAACGGCTCGTCGACGCGGGCCACAGACGGATCGGCGTGGTCGGCGACCTGCCGCAGGACGTCATCAACGATCCGCGACAGACGGCCACGGTGGCACTCCGCTTCGCAGGCATCGCCGCGGCGTTCGCGGAGGCCGGGATCGAACCTGCTCGGGTCGACATCGTCGAGTGGCAGCCGGAACCCGGTTACGAGGCGACGGCCACGCTCCTCGAGCGCCACCCGGATGTCACGGCCATCCTCGCGGCGAACGACGGCGTCGCCTTCGGTGCCTACCAGGTGCTGCTCGAACAGGGACGTCGGATTCCGCAGGACGTCTCCGTCGTCTCCTTCGACGACGAGATCCTCGCCGGCTACCTGCGCCCGGGCCTCACCACCGCACGGCTGCCCTACCAGGAGATCGGCGCGCTCGGAGCCTCGATGCTCCTCGGTCAGCACGCCCTCGGACACGAGCTGGTCACCATGCCGATCATCGAGCGCGACTCGCTCATCGCCGCGGTGTCGACCGACGCCGGTTGACGCCACCCGAACCCAGGACCCAGCAGAGAGAGATGCCATGCACGCAGCCCCCACGACCGACGTCCTCATCGCCGGCGAGACCCTCATCGACATCGTCCGGCGGCTCGACGGGACGCAGGCGGAGAGTCCCGGCGGCAGCCCGGCGAACGTCGGGATCACCCTCGGTCGGCTGGGCCGCGTCCCGGCCCTGGTGACCCATGTGGGCGACGACGAGCGAGGCGCGGCGATCCGCTCCTGGCTCGACGCGTCCGCGGTGACCCTCGTGTCGGCTCCGACCGGCCGGACCTCCACGGCGCAGGCGACCCTCGACGCCGAAGGCGCGGCCACCTACGAGTTCGACCTCTCGCTCGATCTGGAGGCCTCGGGTGCGCCGGACGCCGCCGTCGTCCACACCGGCTCGATCGCCTCGGTCCTCGAGCCGAGTGCCGACCGCCTCCGCGAGTTGGTCGAGGCGCGTCGTCCCTCGGCGCTCATCACCTACGACCCGAACATCCGGCCGTCGCTCATCGACGACGCGGCCCGCGTCCGTCAGGCGGCGCTCGACTGCATCGCGCGCGCACACGTCGTGAAGGCGAGTGACGAGGACGTCGCGTTCCTGCTGCCCGGTGTGGCGCCGGTCGACGCCGCTCGGGAGTGGGTCGCGGCCGGGCCGGGACTCGTGGTCGTGACGATGGGTGGTGACGGGGCGGTCGCGGTCAGAGGCGGCTCCGTGCTCGAGATCGAGACGCCGCGGGTGCAGGTGGCCGACACCGTCGGTGCCGGCGACACGTTCATGGGTGCGCTGATCGACGGACTGCTGACCGCCGGTATCGCAGGGCCCGGGGCCGAGGAGCAACTTCGTGGGGTGTCCGACGAGGTGCTGCAGCAGCTGCTCGACCGCGCCGCGCGGGCTGCGAGCATCACGGTGTCGCGGCCGGGGGCGAACCCGCCCACCTCGGCGGAACTCGACGCCTGAGGCGCTGGGCGCTGGGCGCCTGAGCCTCAGGACGGCTGGGATGCCGGCGCTCCCGTCCCCGCGAACCGCTCCGACGACACCACCTGCTGGGCCGCCCGACGGAGGGCGAGGATGAGCGGTTCGGTGAGCACGGTGCCGAGCACGATGTACTGCACCGCGAGCTCGGGTGAGTCCGCCGGGATGCCGTCGATCTCGGCTTCGGCGATGCTGCGCGCTGCGTCGACGTAGCGGTCGAGGACTGCGGGTGGCACGGTGAAGCCGGCTCGTTCCAGGGTGTCCAAGGCCCCGGCCAGGCCGGCGAGGAGTCCGGGATCGCACTGCGCCTCGATCCCGCCGAGTCGTTCGTAGAGCTCGAGTGCGCGGGTCGTGTCGACCGGACCGCTCGGGCGTGGGGTGACGGCGGTGTGGGCGACGCCGAGGAGGTCGTAGGGCCCCGCCGGCGGTGAGTCGAGCGCGGCGACGACGTTGCGGGTCTCCGCGATGCTCACGCCGGCGGTGAGCAGCGCGCGGATCACGCGGAGCCGGGACACGTGTGCGTCGCCGTAACTCGCCTGGGTCGCCGAGGTGCGCTCGCCCTCGGGGAGGAGTTGCTCGCGCAGGTAGTACTTGATGGTCGCCACCGGCACCTCGGACACCGCCGCGAGTTCCGAGATCCTCATCCTGTCCTCCTCGTCTGGATAGTGCTACTATCCAACTTGGATAGCGTCACTATCGAACAGGAGCAGTCTATGTCACGCGTCGTCGTCGGCCGAATCACCCATCGTCACGAGGGTGAGCTCGTCGTGTTCCACATCGGAATGACCATCAACCAGTGGTGGCGGGTGGACAAGTGGCTCCCGATCTTCGGTGACATGCCGCGCATGCTGCAGGAGCTCGTGTCCGATCCGGAGTCCGGGCTCCTCGGCTCGCACGTCCTGCTCGGTTCCAGTGGCCCGTACCTCGTCCAGTACTGGTCGTCGATCGACAAGCTCTACGCCTACGCGTCGGCTCCGGCCTCCGCCCATCGGCCCGCCTGGTCGCGCTTCAACAAGCGTGCCCGGTCCGCGCCGAAGGCCGTCGGCGTCTGGCACGAGACGTTCCTCGTCGATCGCGCCGAGAGCATCTACGTGTCGACCCCGTCCATGGGGCTCCCGGCGGCGACCGAGGCGGTGCCCGTCGGGTCGCGGCAGCAGCACGCGCGACAGCGGTTCGCCGACGGCCGGACCTCCGGTCAGCGTTAGCGATCAGCGGTAGCGCGGCGGAACGGCGAACGGCGCGGAGACGAGGGCGGCACCCTGTGGGACCTCGCCCTCGCCGCGCCGGATCGGACCGCGCAGGGCGAGGGTGATCCGCAGGCCGTCGGCGGGATCGTGCGCGGCGTCCGGCTGCTCGAAGCTCAGCGTCGGCGGGTCCTCCGAGGTGCTGTAGCTCAGCAGGATCATGGAGCTCGACCCCGAGGCCCGGAGCCGTGGTCTCGAGAGGCGCACCGAGGCTTCGCGGACCGTCAGGACCTCGTCGCGGTGCAGGATGCGTCCGGGGCCGTTCAGCTCGTTCCCGCCCGCGCGGACCGCGACTTGTGGGCCGGCGAAGCCGACGATCGCGTGATTCATGTCGTCGGGAGCGGCGATGAGTCCGGCGGCGTCACGGAGCTCGACGACCTGCAGTCGCCAGCGGATGCGGCGGTCGACGTCGGTGCTCGTCCAGACGTCTCGCACGCTGCCACGGCCACGGTCGAGTGGTTGCCGGACGAGGTCGGCGAACCGGACGAGCCGGGGCGGGCCCGGGTCGGCCGGTGGTCGTGACGCGACGTCGACGAGGACGAGATGAGCGGGGGTGGCAGCCGGTTCGGGTCCAGCTGCTCCGCGCATCTCGTCCTCGTCGGGTCGGGTCGGGCAGGTCGTTCAGGCCGGTGGATCAGGCCTTGGTGTCGACCAGGACGTACCCCTCTTCACCGTGGACCACGGTGTCGATGCCGGCGATCTCGTCCTCGTTCTTCACGCGGAAGCCGATCGTCTTCTCGATCGCGAAGCCGATGATGAAGGCGAGCACGAAGGAGTAGATGAGGACGGCGAACGCGGCGATCGCCTGGACGAGCAGCTGCGAAGCGTCACCACCCATGAAGAGGCCGGTGCCGTTGGCGAAGAAGCCGAGGTACAGGGTTCCGATGAGGCCACCGACGAGGTGGATACCCACGACGTCGAGCGAGTCGTCGAAGCCGAGCTTGAACTTCAGTTCGATGGCGAGGGCGCACACGACACCGGCCACGAGGCCGAGGACGATGGCCCAGATCGGGTGCAGCGAACCACACGCCGGGGTGATCGCGACGAGACCGGCGACGGCACCCGATGCGGCACCGACCGAGGTCGGCTTGCCGTCCTTGATCTTCTCGACGATGAGCCAGGCGAGCAGGGCTGCTGCCGGCGCCGCGATGGTGTTGACGAACACGAGTGCAGCGGTGCCGTCGGCCGCCAGTTCCGAACCGGCGTTGAAGCCGAACCAGCCGAACCAGAGCAGACCGGCGCCGAGGAGCACGAACGGCGGGTTGTGGGGGACGTGGACGCCCTTCTTGAACCCGACGCGGCGGCCGAGGACGAGCGCGAGGGCGAGGGCTGCAGCACCGGCGTTGATGTGGACCGCGGTGCCACCGGCGAAGTCGATGACGCCGACGCCGAAGACGTCCTGCAGGCCGTGCGTGATCCAACCGCCGTAGGCGAAGCTGCCGTCGTCGGCGAGGCCGAAGTTGAACACCCAGCTCGCGACGGGGAAGTAGACGACGGTCGCCCAGATGCCGGCGAAGATCATCCAGGAGCCGAACTTCGCGCGGTCGGCGATGGCGCCGGAGACGAGGGCGACGGTGATGATCGCGAAGGTGGCCTGGAAGGCGACGAAGGCGAGTGGCGGGTAGGCCGCTCCCTCAGGTGTCTCGAGGGCGGCGGTCAGGCCGATGTTCCCCGTGTCGATCGCCCAGGGGGCGACGGTGCCTTCGGAGCCGGGGAACGCGATCGCGTACCCGTAGAGCACCCAGAGGACGCCGATGAGGCCGAGTGCGCCGAAGCTCATCATCATCATGCTGATGACGCTCTTCGCCTTGACCAGGCCGCCGTAGAAGAACGCGAGCCCTGGTGTCATGAGCAGCACGAGTGCCGCTGATATCAGGATGAACGCTGTGTTTCCTTGATCCATTCGAGGTGCCTCTCCGCAGGGACGCGGCTGGAGCGCGTCGGGTGCGCCCAGCGTGACACCGGCGTGTTTCCGATGGCCTGTGCGCGTGTTTCCGGCACGTTGCGGAATCGGCCGCTGCGTAAACAGCACATGACGGATCGCTCGACGTACAGTGGGGAACGAACGGAAGGGAGCCCTGATGTCGACATCGAGCACACCCGAGGACGGCCCGCAGGTCGTCCGCAACGATGACAGCCACGAGTACGAGATCCGGGTGGGGGAGCGCGTCGCCGGGATCGCCGGGTACCGGGAGGAGCCCGGTCGCATCCTCTTCACCCACACCGAGATCGATCCGGACTTCGGCGGACAGGGGCTCGGCAGCGTCCTCGCCGCTGCGGCACTCGACGATGCGGTCGAGCGAGGACTGACGATCGTCCCGTGCTGCCCCTTCATCCAGGCGTATCTCCGGAAGCATCCCGACTTCAGGGGCGAGGTGTCCTGGCCGGAGTGACCGGTCGTCATCCGGCGTGAGGTGGCCGTTCATCCGGACCGAGCTCCGGAAGCATCCGGACTTCAGTGGCGGGGTGTCCTGGCCCGAGCGACCGGTCGTCACTCGGTGCGTGGCAGCCTGAGCAGGACGGCCTCGCACCGGTGGTCCTGCGAGCTCGCCATGTCCCCGCGGAACCAGAGGAGCGAGACCGTCGAGGGGCCACCGGGTGCGACGATCGGACGCAGGTTGTCGACGTCCGAGTCCTCCGTGAGCGGTGTCCACGTCCAGGTCGCTCCGCCGTCGCCGGTGCGACCGTGGAAGATCTCGTGGTGGGCGAGCGGTTGGTCGTTCCGCGGATCGATCGGCGTCGAGACGTAGAGCGAGTCGAGGTCGTCCGGGTCGATGGCGGCGAGTCCGGTGTAGTCCTGTTCGTGCGGGAGGAGGCCGGGGCCGGCGAGGGCGAGCGGGTGCACCTGCCAGGAGCCGCCGGGTGCGAGGCGGGCGAACAGGAACCGGTGGTCCAGGACAGGCCGGAGGCGTTCGGTCGCCTCGTCCGGATGCGCTGGTCCGTCGTCGGCGCGGGCGGAGACGACGGCGGCCACGGTGCCGTCGGGGGCTCGTCGCACGTCGACGGTCCAGCAGTGGGAGAGTCGGTCGCCGGCCCAGGTGCCGCCGTCGGGCATTCGTGAGCCGGCGGCGACGAGGGTGGTGAGCTCGACCTGCGAGGGTGCGTCGCCACGCAACGGATGCGGGTCGACGACGGCGCCGTCGGTCCGGTGGAGCCCGTCGGCGTCGAGGAAGCCGTGGTAGACGCTGTTGTCGTAGTCGCGCGGGTGGTGGTCGGTGGTGATGAGGTCGATGCGACCGGGGGAGGAGACGTAGCGCGTGTAGCCGTTGACGTAACCGACCTTCGGTCGGGTGAGAAGCTTGCCGGCGTAGGTCCAGGTGTCGCCGTCGTCGTCCGACACGAGCGCGCACTGGTCGTCGTTGACAGCGCGGGCGAAGCAGTACAGGCGGCCGTCGAGTTCGTGGAGGTTCGAGTACGTCACGCCGAGTCCACCGGTGTGGGCGCTCCAGTCGAACGTGTGCTCGGGCCCCCAGTGGCGCGGGTCGTGCGGTTCACTGATGCGCCAGCGGGTGAGGTCGTCGGTCTTGTGGCGGGTGTACATCGCGAGCCAGCGCCCGTCGCGCCGCCGCCAGAGAGCCGGGACGTCGTGATCGTCGGACTCGAGGCGTTCGTGCAGGACGACGATGTCGGCGGTGCCGGTGCTGAGGTCGACGACGGTGACCTCGACGTTGCCGCCGCGCTGCTCGCCGTCGACGCCGCCCGTTGACGCGATCGAGCCGACGACGAGGAGGTTCGATGTGGGATCGACGAGCGCGCGCTCGTCCTGGAACCAACACCAGGCGGCGTTGTCGTTGACGACCATCGGCGTGGTGGAGGTGTCGTTTCGGCGCAGCATCGCGACCTTCCGGGTGGGGTTCCGGACGAGGTTACCGGTGCGAGCGTGCGCCCGGCAAGCGCTTTCCGGGCGGCGGTTCGGCTCGGTGTGCGCTCTGGCCGGCAGCGGGACCGGAAGTGCCCCGCGTGGACCGCTTCCGCTCGCCGAGATGTCCCTACCCGACTGCCCTTCGACAGGCTCAGGGACCGAGTGTGTCTGAACACACTTTTTCCGGTCACCGAGCTTGTCGAAGTGCCCGCGAGAAACCCTTCGACAGGCTCAGGGACCGAAACATCCCGGGTGAACCTCCTCCGGTCACTGAGCTTGTCGAAGTGCCCACGAAGGAGCCTTCGTCGGCGGGGTCAGAATGGTGCGGGATCTGGCTCGGTTCGGTGGTGCTTGCCGTCGGGTGTCGTCCATTCGAGGACTCCGCCCGGTTTGTGGTCGAGGTTCCACCCAGGGAGGTGCTTCATCCGGTGGTGATGTCGACACAGGCAGGCGAGATTCGCGACATCCGTGGTGCCGCCGTCTTCCCACGCGATCGAATGATCGAGATCGCACGCTCTGGCGCGTCTGCCGCAGCCTGGTGCGCGACAGCTGCCGTCCCTCAACCGCACCGCGCGTTGCAGGTCGGCCGGAACGCGGTACTGGTTCCGGCCGACGGAGAGAACCGCACCGGTCTCGGGTTGGACCAGGATCCGGGTGAAGCTGGGCGCGTTCACCGCGATACGCGCTGCGGTCTCGGGGTCGATCGGGCCGTAGCCGTCGAGGGTAGCCGGGGCATCGGAGACGCCGGCCATGCTGAGTGCCGGGACGGTGATCTGCACGGTCGGTGTGATGTGTTCCTGGACCTCGATCGGGTGCGGGAGCACCGGGTTCGATGCGACGTCTTCCGGGGTCACACCGGTCAGGGCGAGGGCCGCGAGCGCGTCGGCCTGGAGTTGTCCGCAGGTGCGGGTGTCACCGGCCTTGCGCGATTCGGCGGCGGTCGCTTCGACTCGCTCGATGATGCCCTGCGCGATCGGCGCGGTGGTGAACAGGTGCACCCAGGCCATGCCGTCGGCGGCCGGCTCGAACTCAACCCGACGGTCGGCCTCAGAGCGGACCGCTCGGGCGGTGATCGATTCCGGATGGAGGCGCTCGCGCAGGACGCGGGCGCGTTGCCGGAGGTACGAGACGGTCGCGCCTTCGGCGACCGGCAGCACCTGCTCGAGGAATACCGCCCGGCCAGCGGCAGGGACGTCGCAGAGCTGGTCCGTGATCACCTGTGCATGCCTCGCCGAGATACGGCCCGCCTCGAGCGACGCCAGCACCGCCGGTGCGTCGTTCACGAGGCGCTCGGCGTCGTTGGTCGCACGCTGGATCGTCCGCTCCGGGATCCGGGTCGCCATCGCGAGGGCCGCACACGTCGACCGGCGAGACAGGGCCTGGCGTTCGGCCGGCGGGAAGATCGCCGGGACCGTGGCGTCCGCGAAGGCATCGGCATAGGCGGCGGAGCGGGCGAGGAGGCGCGCCTTGCGTGCGTCGAGGACGGCCTGCTGCCGGTGGAGGTCCGCCCATTCATCCGAGAACTCCGCGAGACGCGCGGCGTATTCGTCGCTTGCGCGGATCGCGCTGAGCGTGGTCTCGGTCATGGGACGAGTCCACCATGGACCACTGACATTCCAGATGACGAGTCGGGTCGGACGTGGAAGGGTCCTCGTGTGCCCTTCGACAGGCTCAGGGACCGGAGGCCGGAGCGGGTGCTCGGGGCTGGCCGAGGATCACCGAAATGCCGCGGAGCATGCCCGAAGTCGGTCGGTCGCGCAAGTTGTTCTGAGGTGGACATGTGTTATGCCAGGGTCTCATTACCGAGTACCTCGATCGAAAGACACCATGAGTTCCAACGCCACCCCTGACTACCCCGCGACGCCGACGTACAAGCAGCCGTACGCGCCCGCTCCGATCCACGGCGCCGCCTCCCCGGATGACCTGACGCTCCCGCTCTACGGAGCGACGTTCCCGCAGGCGGTCAAGCGCTACCTCCGCAAGTACGCGACCTTCACCGGCCGTGCTTCTCGGAGTGAGTACTGGTGGGTCACGCTGTTCGTCTTCCTTGTCACGCTCATCCCGAGCATCCTGTTCTTCACCGGCGTCCTGATCGGCGCGACATCCGCTGCCGCGCAGCGCGAGGCCGTCGTGTTCGACAGCAGTACCGGCTCTCGGACCTACTACACCCAGCCCGGCATCCTCGAGATCCCCGGGGCTGCTCCGCTGATCCTGACGGGCGTCGTCCTCCTGGGCCTCATCTGGCTGGCGACCATCGTCCCGAACCTGGCCCTCGCTTGGCGCCGTCTCCACGACGCCAACTTCCCCGGCCCGTTCTACTTCTTCTCGCTCATCCCGTCGGTCGGCGGCATCATCCTGCTCGTCCTCTTCCTCCTGCCCTCGAAGCCCGAGGGTCAGCGGTTCGACACCGTGCGCTGAGTCGCAACCCGACGACCGGAACGGGCCGGTGCGGACACGATCGTCCGCACCGGCCCGTTCCCTGTCTCGCCGGACGGGCGTGGACGCCTCAGCCGGCCGCCGCCACGTCGAGCACCCACGTGACGCCGAACCGGTCGGTCACCATGCCGAAGCCGGGGCTCCAGGCGGACGCCGCGAGCTCTTCGACGACCGAACCTCCCACAACGAGTCGGTTCCAGAACACCTCGACCTCCGCGAGCGTCTCGCCACGCACCGCGACGAAGCAGGACTGTCCGGTGACGGTCGCCCCGTGCTCACGGCGGGTCGTTCCGGTGCCGATCAGGGACGCCGCCGGAGCTCCGGGGCTGTCGTACGCCATCACCCGGAAGCCGTCCTCGGATTCGACCTGACCGAAGACGACCAGGTCGGCGCCCGGAGCGTCCTTCGGCATCCCGACGTCGCTGTAGCTCGCGATCGTCGTCCGCCCGCCGAAGACGGACTGGTAGAACTCCAGCGCAGCGCGGGCGTCGCCCTGGAAGTTGAGGTGGGTCGTGGTCGTGATGCTCATGTGTGCTCCTCGAGTCGTGCCGGGCTCCTCCCGGTCGAGCACCACTGTCTCAGGCGTCTAGGACAGATCATGTCCTGCACTCGGACTACGCTCGCACCATGGCCTCACCGACCTCCAGACTCCTGCAGTTGCTCTCGCTCCTGCAGGCACGGCGCGACTGGCCGGGTGCCCTGCTCGCCGACCGGCTGGACGTCAGTCACCGCACGATCCGCCGCGACGTCGACCGGCTCCGCGAGATGGGGTATCGCATCGAGGCCACGATGGGGCCGGACGGCGGGTACCACCTCGACGCCGGGAGCGAACTCCCGCCACTGCTCTTCGACGACGAGCAGATCGTCGCGCTCACCATCGCCCTCCAGACCGCAGCCGTCGCGGGATCCGGGTTCGAGGAGCCGGCGCTCCGAGCACTGACGACCGTGAGACAGGTCCTGCCGTCACGGCTGCGGCATCGACTCGACGCCCTCGAGGTCACCTCGGTGCCCCGCTCAGGCGACGGACCGACCCCGCAGGTGGCCGTGCCGATCCTCCTCGCGCTGTCCGCGGCCATCCGCGCGCGGGAGGTGCTCCGGTTCGGGCGATCCGACGACGACCCGGAACCGCCTCGGCGCGTCGAGCCGCACCACCTGGTCACCTCCCAGGGGCACTGGTACCTCGTGGCCTGGGACCTCGACCGCGACGACTGGCGGATCTTCCGCGCCGACCGCATCGTGCCGAGGACGCCGACCGGACCGCGGTTCCGTCCGCGTGAGGTGCCGGGTGGAGACGTGCAGGCGTTCGTGGCGGCGAGGTTCAAGGGATCCGAGCAGACCGACGCCTGGCCCTGTGTCGGCACCGTCGTGCTCCACCTGCCGTTCGAGGCGGTCCGACCGTTCGTCGGCGACGGCATCGCCGAGCCCCTCGGCCCGGACCGCACGCGCTACACCGCCGGCGCATGGTCGTGGGTGGCGCTCGCCGCCTCCCTGAACCGCTTCGACACCGACATCGACGTCGTCGAGCCGCCCGAGCTCGTCGCCGCGTTCGCGCAGCTCGCGGAGCGCAATGCCGCGACCGCACAGACGGTCAGCCGTGGAGCGCGTCGTCCGGCTGACCGAGACGCACCGCGGTGAACCGGACCGTGAGGCCGGCGCGCGTCGGGGCTGCACAGAACAGCCCCGCCTCGACGTCGGTCTCCGGGTCGAGGTGGGCGACGCGGACCAGTCGCCAGTCCTCGTCGTCCACCCGTGCGCGTACGGTCACGGCGTCACCGTCGCGGCTCGCGCGCACGGTGACCGTTCGTCCGAGCCAGTCGGGGACCGGCGCCACCGACCAGTCGGAGGTCCCGTGCGTCACGACCGCACCGAGCTGGGCGACCCCGTCGGACACCTCGACCCCGGCCTTGATCCACGTCGACTCGGAGGCGCGGAGGAACACGCCGGCTTGATCGAACTGCTCGGAGCCGTCGAGGACGAACGACACCTCGATTGCCGCCCGTCGCTGCATCGGCGCGATCAGCGCGTGCTCCGTGTCGTGGACGAAACCGTACGAGGTGTGCCGCCAGGCGTCACTGCCCTCGACGGCGGTGACGTGCAGGGAACCGTCCGGCTCCGTCGTCACCGCCGCAGGGGCCGTCGTCCAATGTCCGTGTTCGACCAGGTTCTGCAGATCCATCCGTCCATCCTGACGTATGGATGCGCGCGCTCGCCTCAGATCGCCGTGCCGAACTCGCGGATCGTGATCGCCGAGGCGATCAGTGGCCCGCCATCGGTGTAGAGCGAGATCCCCGTGTCGCCCTCGGCGAAGTGCACCTGCTGCGAGACGACGGTGTGACCGGCGTTGACGAAGACCTCGACGCTCTGCGTGTCGACGAAGACCCGCAGATGGACCGAGCGTGCAGCCGCGTCGATCGGTGCCGCGGCCCGGGTGTACGGCTGCAGCGAGAAGCCGGCCAGGTCGGACGGTGCGCGGTCGACGTAGAGCTCGCCCCCGGCCTTCCCGATGTTGGTGTGGCGGGAGCCGTCCGCCGAACGACCGACGGAGAGACCGACATTGTTCGCGGTGTCCCAGGTGAGGTCGAGTTCGATCTCGTACGCCCGGCCGCTCCAGGGCAGGACGGCGCTCCCGGTGACCGTCTGGTCCGGGAGGGAGACGGTGGAGGTCGCATACCCGGCCAAAGCGTCCACGGGTGAACTGAGCAGGCTGTACCGACCACCGGACTGCGCCTCGAGTCGCAGCTCCCGGACGACGGAGTTCTGGCCGTTGTAGCCGTCCGAGGCGTCGGTGGGGACGTCGCGGGCCGCGTACTTCCAGTTGTTCATCCACGCGATCGCGAGCCGGCGGTCGTCGGGCGACTCCGCCTTCGGCCAGGTGACGGCGGCATACCAATCCCAGCCCCAGTCCAGCCACTGCGGGGTGAGGTCGTCGGCGGTGAACCGCGTCCCGTCCCACGTGCCCGTCCAGTAGGCGTAGGTCATCGGCAGGCCGATCGAGTAGGCGTCCATGCTGGCGCCCAAGACCCAGTGCCAGCTGCCGTCGCCCGCTCGCATCTGGAACAGGTCCGGGCACTCGATGCCACCGAGGTCGTGGTTCGGGAAGTCGAAGTTGTGCTGCAACTGCCACGTCGTGAGGTCGGGCGAGGTGTAGAAGGCCGCGTAGCGCGCCCGGCCGATGACGCACACCCATTCGTTCCTGGCCGCGTCCCAGTGGACCTTCGGGTCCCGGAACCACTCGGCGTTCTCGATCTCCGCCGGGGTCTGGGCCGCACGTCCGTCGGTGTTCACGATCACCGGGTCGGGGAGCATCGTGAACGTGAAGCCGCCGTCCGTCGACCAGTACAGGTACTGCTCCTGGTACTTCCGGACGCCGTCCGTGGGCTGCGTCGCGAGTGCGATGACCGCACCCGCCCCGAAGCCGGCGGTGTTCGCGGTGTCGACGACGGCGGAACCCGACCACACCGGGAAGTCCGGCTGCAGCGGCATGACGGTCCCGTGGTGGGTGAAGGCGACGCCGTCAGTCGTCGTCGCGTGATCCCAACCGCCCGGACCGTTGTTCTGGCCGGAGTGCAGGTAGTACAGCTGGTATGCGCCGTTCGTGAACACCGGTCGTTGCGGGTCGCAGAGCCACCCCGACGGCGGCGTCATGTGGAACACCGATCTGAGGGAGGCCTGCGCCTGGGCGGTGGTCGCCGCCTGGGCGGCGAGGGGCGTGCCGGTACTCGCGAACAGGGCGAGCGCCCCGAGGCCGGCGCCCTGGAGGACGGTCCGGCGGGAGAGGTCGTGCGTCATTGCTGTTCCTTTCGTCGGTGCCGCGGGCGCGCCGAAGGCACCCGTGGCGGGATGGTGCTGGATCGTGCGGTGGAGGACTGCTCAGGCGAGCGCGTGCACCTGGTCGGTGGCGGGCGCCCGGTCGAGGACGGCGACGGCCACCGAGACGGGACTGGCGCGTTCGCTCGCGAGGCTCAGCGTCGGTCGTCCGCTCCCGAGGATGACGAGGTCGGAGACGGTGGCGAGACCGCCGTCGACGAACAGCTCGAGCAGCGGGCCGTCGAGGCTCAGGAGGAGTCGAGCCGGCCGGTCGCCGACGAGCGGAACGATGCTCGTGGAGGCGAAGTCGGGGTGCACCGTGTCCATGGCACCGCCCGACCGGGTGACGGAGAGTGACGCCGTCGCCGGGTCGTGGACGATGAGGACCGCACCGTCGGTGTCGGCCGTCAGCCGGAGCCGCAACTCACCCGTGACCGACGGATCCCAGCGCAACTCGACCACGCCGTCACCCTCGAGCCCCAGGTCGACGGCGTCCGAGGACACGGCGACGGTCGTCGGGTCGATCGCGGCCAGTCGTTCCCTGACGAAGGCCGGTGGCTCCTGCACGAGTCGCTGCTCGCCGTCGACCGTGGTCAAGGACAGGCGTCTCGGGAGCGACATCGCGCCCCGCCACGGCGAGGCGGGGAGATCGGCGGCGTAGCGCCAGTTGCCCATCCATCCGAGGATCACCGCTTCACCGTCCGGAGCGCGGTCGAACCCGACCGCCGCGTAGAAGTCCCGACCGTGGTCGAGCCGCCGCAGCTCGGCCCGCTCAGGCGTGAACACCGAGCCGTCGAAGTCGCCGACGAGATAGCTCATCGACGACCCGTCCGGGTCCTGCACGTCGCCGATCGGGTTGGTGCTGAGGAGCAGGACCCACCGGACCTCGTCCGGGCGTCCGTCGACCGCGAGCGGGATGAGGTCGGGGCACTCCCACACGACGCCGGTGGGACCGACTGGACCGACGGTGCTGAGGTGCTCCCAGGTGCGGAGGTCGGTGGAGGAGTACACGAGGACCTGGCGCTCCACGGCCTCCACCGTGAGCATGATCCAGCGGAAACCCGCGGCGTCCTCGTACCGGATGATCTTCGGGTCGCGGAAGGCGTGCGAGCCGCGGTCGAGGATCGGGTTCTCCGGGTCGCGCTGCCAGGTGAGCCCGTCGTCGTCACTGGTCGCCCGGGACTGCGCCTGCCGACCGTCGGTGGACACGCTCGTGTAGTACGCCGTGAGGCGCCCGTCGGGACCCGCGGCGACCACGGATCCCGAGTACACCTGCTCCTCGGCGGTGTACCGCAGGGCTACCGGATGCTCGTCCCAGTGCTGCAGGTCGACGCTCGAGGCGTGACCCCAGCTCATGTTGCCCCAGTCGCCACCCTCCGGGTTGTACTGGAAGAACGCGTGCCACCGCCCGCGATGGAAGACCAAGCCGTTCGGGTCGTTCATCCAGTTCCGCTGTGGCGTCAGGTGGAAGCCGGGCCGTGGAAGGGCGTGCTGCTCGTCGTGCACGGTCGCGCCCTCAGACGGAGTGCCGCGGGACGGCCGGGCAGGCGATGAGCTGCGGCCCGGCGGGCAGCGCGGCGTCGAGACCGAGCAGCCGACGGACGCCGGCCGCTCCGAGCTCGTAGTGGGGGAGGGCGACCGTCGACAGCGGCGGCCGGAGGTGGGCGGCGATGACGTCCTGGTTGTCGAACCCCATGACGGCCATGTCGTCGGGGATCCGCAGTCCGCGCTCGCGCAGCCCGTCGTAGAGTCCCATCGCCACGCGGTCGTTGTGGCAGAAGACCGCGGTGGCGCCTGAGTCGACGACCTCAGCGGTCGCCGCGTACCCACCCTCCTGCTCCGGTGAGGCCGGGAACACGAGGGCGTCGTCGAACGCCACTCCCGCCGCCTGCAGCGCCGAGCGGTACCCGGCGAGCCGGCCGGTCTGCGCCGGTGAGGGGGTCGTCGTGTTGACGAACGCGATCCGTCGGTGGCCGGCCGCGAGCAGCGCCTCGGTCGCGGTCCGCCCGCCCTGCTCCTCATCCGGCACGACGGCCGGGAGCCCGCTGCCCGCGGCGTAGCAGTCCACGAGCACGGTGTCGGTCTGGAGGAGTGCCTCGGGCACGGTGATCTCGTGGTGGAACCAGGTGGAGTAGAGGATCCCGCGGACCTGGTGCTCGAGCATCATCGCGATCGCCTCCTCCTCGGCGGCCGTGTTGCCGTCGGTGTTGGCGACGAGCAGGACGTAGCCGTGGCGCCACGCCTCGTCCTGGGCGCCGTGGATGATCTGGCCGGCGAACGGGGTGGTCGCGATCGCGTCGGCGACGAGGCCGATGAACCGGGAGTGCCCCTGGGACAGCGTCTTCGCGAGGGCGTTCGGCCGGTAGCCGAGCTCCGCCACCGCCTCGTGCACCCGACGTTTGGCGTCCTCGCCGATCCGCGACCCCGGCTTGTCGTTGACGACGTGCGAGACGGTCGCCACGGAGACGCCTGCGGCCTTCGCGACGTCGCGCATCGTGATGCCCGAGGTGTTCTTCGGGTGGTCTGAGCCGGGCTTCGACTGGTCGGTGCTGCTCATCCCTTGGTCGCTCCGCTCTCGAGGCCGCTGATCATCGCTTTGTTCAACACGAGGAACACCAACAGCAGCGGTGTGACCGTGACGCAGACGGCGGCGAACGTCGCCGTCCAATCAGTGTTCCCCATCGCCCCGATGTAGTTCTGCAGGCCGAGCGGGATGGTCTTCAATCCGTCGGAGAGCACGAAGGTGTTCGCGAAGATGAAGTCGTTCCAGATGAAGATGCTGTTGACGAGCACGACGGTGATGATCGTGTTGACCGAGAGCGGGAACGTGATCTGGCCGAAGATCCGGTACGGACCCGCCCCGTCGAGCGACGCGGCCTCGTACATCTCCCTCGGGATGTACTCGTAGAACGACGAGAACAGGTACACGGCCATCGGCAGGGCGAACGCCGCCAGCGGGATGATCATCGACAGGTGGGTGTCGAGCAGGCCGACCTGCGAGTAGTCGATGAACAAGGGGACGAGCGCGATCTGCACGGGCACGATGATGCCGAGGAGGAACAGACCGCGGACGAGCCCGCTGAACCGGAACCCGAGGACCTGGAGCGCGTACGCCGCCATCATGCCGGCGATGACGATCAGGGCACTCGACCCGAGGGTGACGATCAGGCTGTTGACGATGTTGAGCCCGAGGTTGCCGGTCGAGAACGCCCTTGCGTAGTTGTCGAGCGTCCACTCGGATGGCAGCGCGAAGGGGTTGCCACCGGCGAAGTCGGCCGCCGTCCGAAAGCTCGTGACCAGCAACCAGACGAGCGGGTAGACCTGGACGAGCACGATCGCGACGACGGTCACGGTGAGGATCGTCCGCTGCACCCGCACGCGCGGGGTGTGCCGGGGCTTCCGCTTCGGTGTCGACGCCGCCGGGGGCGCGACGTGTTCGGTCGGCCGGGCGGGGAGGGTGGCGGTCATGACTTGTCCTTCCGTCGGAGCAGCAGGAAGATGAGGCCGACGGCGACGAGACACTCGACGACGATGAACATGGAGATCGCGCTGGCGTAGCCGTAATCCGTGTGGACGAACGCCGTCTTGTACATGTAGGTGGTCAGCAGCTCGGACGACTGACCGGGCCCGCCGTTCGTCAGCAGGTACGGGATGTCGAAGCCGCGGAGGGCGAAGGTGGTCGCCATGACCGTCGTCGTGATCCACACCGGCCGGATGTACGGGAAGCGGATCCGCCAGAAGATCTGCCACCAGGAGGCGCCGTCCAGTCGGGCGGCCTCCTCGAGGTCGCGGGGCACGGCCATGAGGGCGGCGTAGATGATGAGCATGTACAGGCCGGTGAACCGCCAGCCCTCCGGGATCGACACCGCGGCGAGGACGGTCTGCACGTTCGACAGCCAGGCCGTCTGGAGGTCGCCGAGTCCGACCCACGCGAGCAGCTGGTTGATCAGCCCGACCGGTTCGAGGGCGTACAGCCGCTGGAACAGGATGGCGATCGCGACCGTCGAGATGACGGCGGGCAGGAGGTAGAGCGTCTTGACGAGCTCGCGGGCTCGGGGGAGGGCGGTGAGCAGTCCGGCGACGAGGAGCGCGCCGCCGAGCTGGAGCACCAGGCAGATCGCGAGGTAGCCGAGGGCGTTGCCGAAGGAGGTCCAGAAGACGTCGTCCCGGGTGAGCATCTTGACGTAGTTGTCGAGTCCGACGAACGCCATGTCCGTGATGCCGTCCCACGAGAAGAGGCTGAGGAACAGCGACTGCACGATCGGCAGGAGCACCGCGACACCGTAGAGGACGAGCGGCGGCACGAGGAACACGAGCACCGACAGCGTCGACCGGCGGGGCAGCATCGAGGTGGACATCGGCTTCCGCCGCCGTGGTGGGCGGGCCGGTGCCGCGCCCACCGCGGTCTGGGTGAGCTCAGTCATCGACGTTCTCCGTGAGGGCCGCGTCCATCGTCGCGATGAACTCGTCCGGCGTGATGTCGCCCTGCACGAGCAGGGTCAGCTCCTGCTGGAGTCGGGTGTTCGTGGCCGGGTCGAGCTGGGTGTCCCAGGGCATCGCGATCGCCGGTCCGACGCCGTCGGCCTGCGCCACGGAGCTGGCGTACAGCTCGGTCGCGTTCGCGGGGACGGTGGTCTGCGCGGAGGTCGTCGGCGACAGCGCGCCAGTCGCCGCGTAGAGCTCCGGGTAGCGCTCGAGGGCGAACGCGAGGAAGTCGCGGACGAGCGGGTCGTACGTCTTCGCGTTCACCGCCATGCCGATGCCGGACGGGGTGACGTACTCGTTGTCGGCGGTGACGGCGCCGTCGATGGTCGGCAGCGTGAAGGTGCCGACCGCGTCACGGACGCCGGGGTCGAGCGCATCCGTCGCGAGGTTCGAGAGCTCCCACGTGCCGATGTTGTAGACCGCGGCCTTGCCCGAGGTGAAGAGCGCCTGCGCGTCCGCGTAACCGGTCGAGGAGAAGCCCTCCTGGAAGCAGCCGGCCTGCCCGAGGTCGTACAGCCACTCGGCCGCGGCCTTCCCGGCCGGGTCGGAGAAGGAGGCCTTCCCGGCCTTCAGGTCCTGGATGTACTCGGGACCCGCCATCCGGAACGGGTAGTAGGCCATGTAGCGTTCGAGCGGCCACTGGTCCTGGCCGTCGAGCGCGATCGGGGTGACGCCCTTGGCGCGGAGCGCCTTGCACATGGCGGGGAAGTCGTCGAGCGTGGCCGGGACGGTGACACCGGCGTCCTCGAGCAGGGAGCGGTTGTACCAGAAGAACTCCAGCTGGAACTCGAACGGCACCATGTAGAGCGAGCCGTCGTCGAACCGTTGGTAGTTGAGCGCAGCCTCGCGGTAGGAGTCGGCGAGACCGAGGTCCTCGAGGAGCAGGTCGACGTCGACCATGCGGCCCTGCTTCGCGAGCTTCTGCGCGAACGGCGTCGCGTCGGTGTCGAAGAGCTCGGGGAGCTTGTTCGCGGCCGCCAGAGTCTCGTACTTCTGGATGTAGGACGGACGGTCGGGGGTCGTGATGAGGTTCAGCGAGAAGCCGGGGTGGTCCTTCGCGTACTCGTCGGCGATCTGCTCCATCGCGGTGATCACCCCGCCGTCGGCCGGGCGGGAGAGCAGCCACGAGATCTCGCGGGGGACGATATCGCCCTTCGGGTCGACGTCGGTCGGGTCCGTGGCGCTCGATCCGCCGGCGCAGCCGGAGAGGGCGAGTGCTGCAGCGGCGACGAGGGCCACGAAGGCGGTGCTGCGGGTGGGGCGCATGGTGCGGGGGCGTGCGGTGGTTGGCATGGTCGGAATCTCCGTTGATCGATCACAGGTGGGTGCGGGTGTGCGGGTGGTGGTGCAGGCGGCGGAGCGTGGTGTCGGGATCAGGACGTGGTGCTGGTGAGCAGTCGGTGTGAGGTGGGGTCGTCGTCGGAGCCGCCGCCGTCGCGCTCGAGGAGCGTGCACGCCTCGACGGTGACGGTCCCCTCGCCGACGAAGACGCCGACGCGACCGGCCGGTCGGTCGTAGAGGCGCGTGCTGAGGACGACCGCGTCGTCGACGGTCGCGACGCAGAGGTCGCCGTCGACGATCACCTCGAGCTCGTGCAAGCCGGGGGCGAGGTGGCAGGGGCGTTCGAGTTCGACGACGAACGGGACGTCACCCGAGATCTGCCACTGCTCCGTGCCGGTGCTGGAGCGGGGCCAGCGGTCGAACACGAGGCGGTCGCGCTTCGGCTCCAGGCGCAGGACGTAGCCCTCGTCGCCGTCATCGCTCGCCCGGAGGACGACACCGCACTCGGTCGTGCCGGGGGCGATGTCGAACCGGGCGACCAGCCGGAAGGAACTCGGTGCGTCCACGGCCGACAGGGCGTCGGCATACCCGTCGGGGGCGCTCAGGACCGTGCCCGAGGTGACGACGGTGTCCGTCGGCTCGTCGGCGGGCGCGAAGGTGTCGCGGAGTTCGGTGGGCGGATGGAAGGCCAGGGTGCCGTCCGCACGCTGCTCCGCTTCGAGGACCGACATGGTGCCGGCCCACTGCCAGGCGCCCGCGTCGTGGGCTCCCTTACGCGAGGCGATCCAGCCGAAGAAGAACCGGCGTCCGTCGCGGGAGGCGGACTTCGCCGCGTAGTAGGCGCGTCCGTCGAGCGTGTCGTGCTCGGGGACGAGCCAGGGGCCGTGCAGGGTGCGCGACATCCGGTAGCGCGTTGTGAACGACTCGCTGAACTCGGAGGACACGAGGTACCACCAGTCGCCCCACTGGAAGACCTCGGGGCACTCGTGGGCGATGTAGCGGCGCGGGTCCCAGAACGGCTCGACGGGTTCCCAGGTCGAGAGGTCGGTGGAGGTGCACTGGGCGATGACGCCGCGACGCCGTTCCGGGCCGTGTGCGTGTCGGGCGGTGATGAGCATCCGCCAGACGGCCGCGTCCTCGTCCCAGAAGACGAAGGGATCCCGCCAGTCGGCGGTCTCGTACCCTGCGGTGGCGCCGAAGGTGTCGGCCTCCCGGCGCTCCCAGGTGCGCATGCCGTCGGTGCTGACGGCGTGCATGACGAGTTGCAGCGCCAGACCGTCGGCACCGCGGCGCTCCGGGTGCTGTCCCGTGTAGAAGACGTGGTGGATCCCATCGGGGTCCAGGATGACGCTGCCCGTGTAGACGTTGAAGTCCGGCGCGGACGGTCCGCCCGACGGCAGTGCCTCACCGAGCTCGTCGAAGTCGACGAGGTTCCGGGTGGTCACGCGATGCCACGGCATGCCGATCTTGGGAACGCGACGCGATTCGTGCAGGTAGAAGAGGTGGAAGACACCGTCCTCCTGCCAGGGGATGACGTCTCCGACCCATGCGCCGTTCGGCTGGTGGAACCCTCGTTGGTTCATGACGTCCTCTGCAGTGAGTGGTTAATCGGTTACGCAGTTACCGTAGCGAGGTACCGTGAAGATGGTCAAGCGGTTAAGCAAAGTTAAGCAACTCCACTGTCGACTTGCTTCACGCAACATTCGAACGTATGTTCGATCCATGACCCGCCCGCGTCCGATCCGGCTCGACCACGACACGTGGCTCGTGATGCGGAACGACCCGGTGATCCCGAAGGCGGTCATCGAACGGCGCCGTGATCGGGGTGGTGCCGACGCGTACTTCGTCATCGCCTGGGACATCGATCCGCTCAAACGGGTGTTGATGAGCGTGCAACCGAGCCTGGAACGCGCCGACGCCCTCGTGCGGTACGACGTGCCGCGCACCGCGTCCGACCGCGACGGGCCGCCCAACGGGCTCAAGGCCACCCCGCGCTGATCCGCCCTGTCGGAGCGCGCCACCGGGGAGTAGCGTTCCCGCATGGCGATCGATCCGAAGCTGCTCGACTGGTTGCTCGACGCCGACCCGGCCATCCGGTGGCAGGTCGAACGAGACCTGGCGGGAGCGCCACCCGAGGTCTGGGAGGCGACGCGGAGCACCGTGGCGACGACCGGGTTCGGTGCCGAGCTGCTCGCGCATCAGGACCCTGACGGACAGTGGGCGGGCGGCGCCTACTTCCCGGCCGGGTTCTTCGGCAGTGCCGAGCAGGAGGAGCCCGGGCAGCCCTGGGTCGGGACCACCTGGGCGCTCAAGGACCTCCGCGAATGGGGTGTCGATGCCGGGGCCCTGACCGACACTGCCGAGCGCCTGACCGCCAACAGTCGCTGGGAGTACGACGATCTGCCGTACTGGGGCGGTGAGGTCGACGTCTGCATCAACTCCTTCACGCTCGCCAACGGCGCCTGGCTCGACGTCGACGTCACCCCGCTCGCCGCCTGGTTCTCCACGCATCGCCTCGCCGACGGCGGCTGGAACTGCGAGGCGGAGGAGGGCGACTCGGTGCGGTCCTCCTTCCACTCGACCCTCAACGCGGTGCGGGGTCTCCTGGCGTATGAGTCGTACACGGGGGACTCGAGTGTTCGTGAGGCCCGGCAAGGTGGTGAGGAGTACCTCTTGACGCGACGACTCCTCAACCGGGCCACGACGGGTGAGCGGGTCGGCCCGTTCGTGGACCACTTCGTCTACCCGAACCGCCACCGCTACAGCGCCCTCGCCGCCCTCGACCATTTCCGGGACGCGTCTCTCGCCGGCGGCACACCCCCGGATCCGCGCCTCGCCGACGCCGTCGAGCTCGTCCGCGCGGCACGGCGGTCGGACGGGATCTGGCTGCAGGGACGGGTCCTCCCCGGACGCGTCTGGTTCGACACCGACGTGCCGGAGGGTGAGCCGTCGAAGTGGCTCACGCTCATCGGTTCCCGGGTCCTCGCCTGGTGGGACGATGCGGACTCGGCAACCGCCCAGCAGACCCATCGACGACGTATGGACGGCTCATAGGAAGCCCATAGCCGCCACGCCGATGCTCGTCTCACGACCGATCGAGACCACCGATCGCAGACGAAGGCGAGGCGCACCATGAGCAGGATCCCAGCACCCGAGACCACCCCGGACGGCCCGGCCTACGAGGGCCGTCTGCTCGACCGGGCCGACGAGGAGGTCGTCGACCAGGGCGTCGCGTTCGACCTCGGAACCCTCGTCAGCCGGCGCACGGTGCTGAGCCTCGTGGGTGCCGGGGTCGGGGCCGTCGCGCTCGCCGCCTGCTCCACCGGGGCGTCCGGCAGCAGCAGCACGAGCTCCGGCGCCGCGAGTACCGACACGGGCACCGCGACCGCGACCGGCGGCCTCCCATCGGGCGAGATCCCCGACGAGACCGCAGGCCCCTACCCGGGCGACGGCTCCAACGGAGCCGACGTGCTCGAGGAGTCCGGCATCGTCCGCAGCGACATCCGGTCGAGCATCGGGTCGGGCACCACCGCGAGCGGAGTCCCCATGGCCCTCTCGCTCACCATCCTCGACATGGCGAACGGTGACGCCCCGTTCGCCGACGTCGCCGTGTACGTCTGGCACTGCGACGCGTCGGGCGGCTACTCGATGTACTCCGACGGGATCGAGGACGAGACCTACCTCCGCGGCGTCCAGGTCGCCGACAGCTCGGGGACCGTCTCGTACACCTCGATCTTCCCGGCCTGCTATTCGGGCCGGTGGCCGCACATCCACTTCGAGGTGTACCCCACGGTCGCGGACATCTCCGACTCCGCGAACGCCATCGCGACCTCGCAGGTCGCCCTCCCGCAGGCGGCGTGCGACACCGTCTACGCCCTGTCGGGCTACGACGGTTCGAGCGCGAACCTCGCCCAGGTGAGTCTCGACGACGACAACGTCTTCGGCGACGACGGCGGTGCCCTGCAACTCGCGACGGTGACGGGTGACGCGACCTCCGGGTATCAGGTGGCGCTCACCGTCCGGGTGGACACCACGACCACGCCGACCGCCGGTGCTGCCCCGTCCGGCGGTGGCGGGGCTGGCGGCGGCGGAGGAACGCCGCCGAGCGGACGCTGACCGCGGCGCCACCACACCCTCCCGTCCCGACCCGCATCGACCCGAAAGGACTCCTCATGGGATTCCTCCAGAACCTCACCGGCTGGCACGCCCTCATCGTCCTCGCCGTCATCCTGCTGTTCTTCGGCGCCGCGAAGCTCCCGAGCCTCGCGCGCAGCGTCGGGCAGTCGGCACGCATCCTGAAGGACGAGGTGTCGGCCGACACCGACCCCCGCGCCGACACCCCTGCCCCCTGATCATCGGAGCGCATCGTGTTCGGACTCACCATGGACAAGCTGATCGTCATCGGCATCCTCGCGGCCGTGCTCATCGGTCCGAAACAATTGCCGGTGTACGCCAAGCGACTCGGAGTGCTCGTCCGCACCGTCCGCGACCTCGTCGCCTCGACCAAGGCGCGAGCAGCCGAGGAGCTCGGACCGGAGTTCGACCCGACCGAGTGGAAACGCCTCGACCCTCGACAGTTCGATCCCCGGCGGATCATCCAGGAGGCGCTCGGCGAGGAGCGGGGGCCGGTAGCGCAGCTCGAGCACTCGACGACGTCGGAGGTGCAGGTGGACCCGACCGTGCCGTCCGCCCCGGCGAAGCCGGTCGCGAGCGGTGGCTGGCAGGCCGCGCTGCTCGAACGGGTCGGACGCGACGGGGCGGATGCGCACCGCGCACCCGCCCCGATCGTGATCACCGAACGCGTCGTCCTCGACGAACGCGTCGAAGAACCCGCTAGCCGGCGGGCGTCGTGACGCGTCCGTCCCGGCCGTCCGCCGCGGCGCCGGTGGTCGACGCGGGCGGCAGGATGTCGAGCGGCATCGTGTGGGTGTCGATGAGCGGGTTGTCATCCTGCCCCTTGACGAGTTCCACCGCCTCGGCCTTCGTCTCGACCGTCGGCACCGAGCCGATGAGCGGACGACGAGCCGTCTCCCGCATCGTGAGCACGCCGACGCCCGCCACCGCCGCGAAGAACATGATGTAGAACGCGGGCATGAAGGTGTTCCCGGTGACCTGGATGAGGAACTCGCTGAACAGCGGCGTCGTGCCACCGAAGAGCGAGACCGACAGGTTGTAGGCGATCGCCATCGCGCCGAAGCGGGACGCCGTCGGGAAGAACGCCGGCAGCGAGGCCGCAGACGGTCCCGCCCACAGGGCGACCGGGGCGGCGACCATGAACAGGGCGATGAAGATGGCCCAGATCTCACCGATCTGCATGACCGCGAACGCCGGCACCATGAGGGCGAGGGTCGCACCGACGGCCATGAGGTAGACGGGCTTGCGACCGAGCTTGTCGGACATCCGGCCGACGAGCGGCAGGCAGGCGGACATGATCAGCAGGACCGGGATGGTCGCGACCGCGGCCGTCAGGTTGGAGACCCCGACGTCCTTCTCGAGGTAGGTCGGCATGTAGCTCGTGAGCGCGTAGCCGGCGGTGTTCGTCGCGGCGACGATCGCCATCGCGATGAGGATCTGGCGCCAGAAGTGACGGAAGATCCCGAAGATCCCCTGGCGGGCCATGGGGTCCTCGTGCTCCGCCTCGATGCCGCTGGCGGTCTCGGCGACCTCGTAGGCCGGGGTCTCGGGGATCTTGAGGCGGAACCACACCGCCACCGCACCGAGCGGCAGAGCGATGAGGAACGGGATGCGCCACCCGAACTCGGTCATGGCGTCGGGGCCGGCGAGGCCCTCCGCGATCAGCGTGGTGAGGGCGACGGTCCCGGCGCCTGCCGCGAAACCGACGTAGGACCCGACATCGAGCCAGGACGCCCAGAACCCGCGTCGGCGGTCGGGCGAGAACTCGGCGACGTAGGTGGACGCGCCGGCGTACTCGCCGCCGGTCGAGAAGCCCTGGATCATCTTGAGGAGGTACAGCGGGGCGATCGCCCACAGCCCGATCTGGGCGGCGGTCGGCAGCACGCCGATGAGGGCGGTCGCCGCCGCCATCATCGACATCGTGAGGAAGAGGATCTTCTTCCGGCCGATCTTGTCGCCGAGCGGTCCGAGCACGAGCCCGCCGAGCGGACGCACGAGGAACGACACGGCGAAACCGAACAGGGTGACGAGGATGCCGGCCTCAGGAGGGAGGCCCTCGGTGAAGACGACGGTCATCGTGACCGCGAGGTAGCCGTAGATACCGAAGTCGAACCACTCCATGAAGTTGCCGACGACGGTGCCCGAGATGGCGGTGCGGACCTTGGACGTCTTGACGACGAGGACGTCGTCGACGCGGAGGCGCCTGGTCTTGCGGGCCGGCTTCCGGCCGGTTCTGGGGGAGGGGGATGCGGGGGACGATGATGCCGCGTTGTCGCTGGAGTTCACAAGCAGTACTCGTTTCCTGACAGTCGTGTTGAATCGTTCGGCACTCGCGTAATCGCTCAGTGCCCGAGAAATGCCGGAGGATCGCCATGCTGCACTGGCACGGAGCTCGGGGGAGCTGCACGTCGGGTGGCGGGTCGTTCTCGGGGAGAACGCGTCCTCTCGGCTCTGGACGGGTATAGACGATACCAGGTGTCCAGTGGCGCCTCATCGGGTTGCGACGCGAGCACAATGGGACGTATGGACCTGAGGCGCGGCATCTGGACGGTCGACGGCGGTCTCGGGACGCTGCTCGAAGCGCGCGGCCGAGACGTGTCCACCGTGCTCTGGAGCGCCGCGCTGCTCGCGCACGATCCTGGGGCGATTCAGGATGCTCATCAGGAGTTCTTCGCCGCGGGTGCGCAGATCGCGATCACGGCGTCGTACCAGGTCGGCTTCGAGGCGTTCGATCGGATCGGCATCTCGGTTCCGGAGACCGAACGGCTCCTGCGGTCGAGCGTCGAGCTGGCGCGTGGGGCGCGCGACACGCGGGCCGAATCGGACCCCGACGGCCCGCTCCTCGTCGCCGCGTCGGTCGGTCCGTACGGCGCGACGCTCGGCGACGGCTCGGAGTACGAGGGTGCCTCCGGTCTCAGCCGGACCGAGCTCCGGCGGTGGCACGAGCGGCGTCTGGCCGTACTGGTCGACGCGGCCCCCGACCTCCTCGCCCTCGAGACCATTCCGACGCTCGACGAGGCGACGGCGCTCGCCGAGCTCGTGCGGGGTTCGGGAGTGCCTGCGTGGTTGTCGTTCACGGTGGAGGGTGGTCGTCTCCGCTCGGGCGAGCCGATGGCGGAGGGCTTCCGACTGGTCGACGGGATCGACGAGTTCCAGGCGGTGGGTGTCAACTGCTCGCACCCGGACGAGGTCCTCCCGGCCATCGCCGCTGCGCGGTCCGTGACGGACAAGGCGGTGGTGGTCTACCCGAACTCGGGCGAGCGCTGGGACGCCGACGCCCGCTGTTGGCGTGGAGCCGCCGGGGTCGGCGAGGTGGAGGCCTGGCTGGAGGCCGGGGCGACGGTCGTCGGCGGCTGTTGTCGCGTCATGCCGGCCGACATCGCCGGTGTCCGCGCGCAGGTCGACGGGTGGACGCGTTCCTAACCGACGTTGAATCCGCCGTTGCTCGAGAGCACCTGGCCGTTGATCCAGGAGCCTGCAGGCGAGAACAGGAAGCGCACGAGGTCGGCGGTGTCGGACGGCGTGCCGAGTCGGCCGGCGGGCGTCGCCTCGGCTCCCCAGCGGCGGATGTCGTCGGTCATCCAGCCCGTGTCGATCGGACCCGGGTTGATGACGTTCGCCCGCACCCCGCGGTCGCCCAGCTCCACCGCCGCGGCCGTCACGATGCGGTCGAGCGCACCCTTGCTGGCCCCGTAGGGCAGGTTGTGCACGGTGTGGTCGCTCGTGAGCGCGACGATGCGACCGGCCACCCGGGGCGGCGTCTCCTGCACCGGGAGCTGTTCGGCGAAGGCTTTGATGAGGAGCCACGTCGCCCGCGCGTTCACGGCGAAGTGGCGGTCCCAGCTGTCGAGGTCCGTCGTGAGGATCGAGCTGTCGACCGACTCGCAGTGCGACATGACGAGCCCCGACACGGGACCCAGCTGCGCCGCGCGCTCGACGAGTTCGGCCGGGAACGCCGGGTCTGCGAGGTCACCGAGCACGAGCTCGACGGTCACACCGAGCGCACGGCACTCGTCGGCGATCGACTCGGGGTCGTCGGGGGTCCGCTCGTAGCCCACGCGGTCGTCGTAGGGTCGCCAGGCGTTGAGGACGAGGTTCCAGCCGTCCGCGGCGAGACCGGTGGCGAGTCCCGCGCCGATCGAGCGGCGGCGCCCGACCCCGGTGACGATGGCGATGCGGTCGGTGGCGGTGGCGTCGTCGGTGAAGTCCATCCCGAGACCCTACGCGATGTCGAGTGGTCGCCGACAGGCCGCGCCCGGCTCCGGTCAGGCGGCCAGGAGTCGACCGGCGATCGCGCGGGCGGTCTCGAACGGTTCGCGGAAGGTGCGCATCCCGACCGTCACGATCGCGCCCTCGTAGAGCAACATGAGTTCGCGGGCGCGCGCTCCGGCGTCCGACAGGCCGGCTTCGGTGATGAGCTCGGCGAAGCGTTCGAGCAGCCACTGTTTCTGCCGGGTGACCTCGGGGAGCACGAGGCCGCTCGTCGCGTGGTCGGGGATCTCCGCGCGTGCGTTGACGGCACTGCACCCCTTGGGGCTGTTGTCGTCCGACCAGCCGATCGCCGCGTCGAAGATCGCGAGGACCCGGTCGATCCCGGGTTCCGGATGCCGGGCGAGGAACTCGTCGACCCAGATGCGCCAGCGCGCGTCGCGATGCTGCAGGTAGGAGAGCACGAGGGCCTCCTTGCTGCCGAAACGGTCGTAGAGCGTCTTCTTCGTGACCCCGGCCGCCTCCGCGATGGTGTCGACGCCGACCGCGTGGATGCCGTTCTCGTAGAAGAGCACGGAGGCGGCATCGAGCACGCGTCGGGCGCCCGGCGTGAGGGGTGCGAGCTCTGGAGTGTCGACCGTCATGCGAAAACTATACCAGTCTGTATACTGCGGGGATGAGTAGACAGATCGGTATACCTGTGGCGCGGATGATTCGTGCCGTCATCGTCCCCCTCGCGGTGATCGGGTTCGTCCTCGCGTGGAGCTCCGGGTTCATCGTCGCGAAGATCGGAACCGAGGACGTGCCGGTGCTCACCGTGCTCCTCTGGCGGTTCGTCCCGCTCGCCGTGGGGCTCGCGATCGTGCTGGTGCTGAGCGGGCAGTGGCGGAACGCCACCCGGGCTCAGCTGCGCTCGCAGCTCGTCATCGGCCTGTTCGCGCAGTTCGGCTACGTCGTGTTCGTCTACGCCTCGGTCGCCGTGGGCATCTCGACCGGGACGACCGCGCTCATCGACGCCGTCCAGCCGCTCGTCATCGCGGCGCTCGCCGGACCGCTGCTGCACGTGCGGGTGCCGGGTGCCCAGTGGCTGGGACTCGGGATCGGCGCGGTCGGAGTGTTCCTCATCGTGCAGTCCCAGTTCGGCGCCTCGGACGCGCCGCCGATCGCCTACGCCCTGCCCGCACTCGCCATGGCCAGCCTCATCACCGCGACGATCCTCGAACGGCGCTCGCCGCACCGATCCCCGGTCCTCCTCGCGCTGACCGTCCACGCGACGGCGACCATGGTGCTCCTCGCGGTGCTCGCCCTCGCGACGGGTGAGGCGGTGCCGCCAGGCGGCGCGACCTTCTGGCTGACGACGCTCTTCCTCGCGCTCGTCCCGACGCTCTCGGCCTACGGGCTCTACTGGTGGCTGCTGCGTCGCATCGGGGTCACGGTCCTCAACGCGCTCCTGTTCCTCGTCGCGCCGACGACCGCCGTCGTGGGTGCGCTCCTGTTCCGGGAGCCGTTCACGCTCCTGACGGCCGGCGGGTTCCTGCTCAGTGCGGCGGGCGTCGCCCTCGTGCTCGTGAGCGACGCCCGCGGTCGCATCGGTGCCCGTCGGGTCAGTGCCCCGCCGGCGGCCGATCCTGTTGACGGCGCATCTCCTCGGCCAGTGCCGGATTCCGCTCCGCAAGGTGCGCGGTGATGTCGTCGACCACCTCGGGCGCCTTGTTCTGACTGAGCTTCGCGCGGGCGTCGAACCGCCTGACACGCATGCGCAGGCCGACCGTGCCCTTCGCGGCCCGCCGGGTGCCGGCCTCGTCCTGGGACAGGTGGCGGCCGTCCGGTCGATGGTCCTCGAAGTGGTCGGTGAGTCGCGAGAGCATCTCGTAGTTCTCGTCCTCGCTCAGGACCTCGGGCGTGCCGTACAGGTGCGCGGTGACGTGGTTCCAGGTCGGGATCAGCTGGCCCTCCGGGTACCAGCTCGGCGAGACGTAGTCGTGCGGTCCCTGGATGATGACGAGGATCTCGTGCTCGCCGAGCTCGTGCGAGCGCTCGTCCGGTCGGCCGAAGTGGCTGACGATCGACAGCTCGTCCCGGTCCTCCTCGAGGATCGCCGGGTAGTGGGAGGCGACGAGACCGGTGCTCGCAGGCGAGACGAACGTCGCCCACGGGTGGTTGCGGATGAGGCGCTTGACCTCGTCGACGTCGGTCATCAGGTAGGTGGGGGTGTGGCGCATGGTGGGGTCACTTCCGGTCGAGACGGGTGCGGACGGCGAGGCCGGCGCACAGGATGACCACGAGCCCGCCGAGCACGGTGGCCCAGTCGAGTCGCTCGCGGAGGATGAGGGCCGCCCAGACGATGCTCAGCACCGGCTGGACGAGTTGGATCTGGCTGACCCGGGCGATCGGGCCGATCGCGAGTCCGCGATACCAGGCGAAGAAGCCGAGGAACATGCTCACGACGCCGAGGTAGCCGAACGCCAGCCAGCTGCCGATGGCTGCGGTCGGCGGCTGCTGGACGACCGCGAGTGCCGTGAGGGCGACCATGAGCGGTGATGCCACGACGAGCGCCCAGGAGATGGTCTGCCAGGAGCCCAGCTCCCGTGCGAGCAGTCCGCCCTCCGCGTAGCCGATCGCGGCTGCGACGACGGCGCCGAGCAGGAGGAGGTCCGACCAGGCCATCGGGGCCAGGCCGCCGTGCTGCACCGAGGCGAAGACCATCGCCGCGACCGCGCCCGAGCCGGCGAAGATCCAGAAGCGACGCGTCGGGCGCTCGCCGCCCCGGAGGACGGCGGCGACCGCCGTCGCCGCCGGGAGGAGGCCGATCACCACGGCGCTGTGACCGGCGGGAGCGGTGGTCAGCGCGAAGGAGGTCAGGAGCGGGAACCCGGCGACGACGCCGCCGGCGACGATCGCGACGCGCGCCCACTGCACACCGGTCGGTCGCCGCGCTCGCATGGTGGCGAGGGTGATCGCGGCGAGCAGGGCTGCGACGACCGCGCGCCCGGAACCGATGAAGAGCGGCGAGAGGCCGACGAGGGCGACCTTCGTGACGGGGACCGTGAGGGAGAACGCCAGGACGCCGAGGGCGCCCCAGCCGAGCCCGCTGCGGGATAACACTCGCGTCGGTGTCGCGATAACGCTACTCTGTAGACTCATGGACGACGATAGCACCGGGCGGATCGTCGCCGCCATGACCGCTTGGATCGCAGCGGCTCCTCCGGGTGCACGCGTGCCCTCCAACCGGGCGTTGACCGCCGAGTTCGCAGCGAGCCCCGTCACCGTCCAGAACGCGATGCGCCAGCTCGCCGGGCGAGGGCTCATCGAGAGTCGGCCGGGCGTCGGCACCTTCGTGCGGGCGGCTCGTCCGGCGCGGTCGGTGGACTACGGCTGGCAGACCGCTGCGCTCGGCGCGCTCCCGTGGCGCTCTGGCGCGCTGTCCTCGGCGCAACGGTCGGTCGCACCCGCCGCGATCGCGATGCACTCCGGATACCCCGCCCGAGAACTGTTGCCTGAACGGCTGGTCCGCGCCGCGCTCGCGCGCGCCGCCCGCACCGACGTGGCGATGACCCGATCGCCGGCGGCCGGCTCGCCGGAGCTCCAGGCGTGGTTCGCAGCCGACCTCGCGGCAGCCGCACCGCCCGGGGTCGCGCCGCCGACCGCCCGGGACGTCATCGTGATCTCCGGCAGTCAGAGTGGACTCAGCTCGATCTTCCGGGCACTCGTCGGCCCTGGGCAGCCGATGCTCATCGAGTCGCCGAGCTACTGGGGCGCGATCCTCGCGGCCGAGCAGGCGGGCGTGACGCTGGTCCCGGTGGCGACCGGTCCCGACGGACCGGACCCGGACGTCGTGGAGCGCGCGTTCCAGGACACCGGTGCGCGGGCGTTCTACGCACAGCCGACCTTCGCGAATCCGACCGGAGGTCGTTGGTCGCCGGAGACGGGGGTCGCGATCATCGAGATCGTCCGGCGACACGGCGCGTTCCTCGTCGAGGACGACTGGGCCCACGATCTCGCGATCGACGTCGATGCCCGGCCGCTCGCCGCGCTCGATGACGACGGCCACGTCATCTACCTGCGGTCGCTGACCAAGAGCGTCTCGCCCGCGTTGCGCGTCGCCGCCGTCATCGCCCGGGGCCCGGCCCACGACCGGATCCTGGCCGACCTGGCCGCCGAGTCGATGTACATCAGCGGGGTCCTGCAGGCCGCCGCCCTCGACGTCGTCACCCAGCCCGGGTGGCGGTCGCACCTCCGCGGTCTGCGACCGCTCCTCCGTGCCCGACGGGACCTGCTCGTCGCGAGTCTGCGCGAGCACGCCCCGGCGGCGCACCTCGAGCGGCTGCCGCTCGGTGGACTGAACCTGTGGCTGCGGCTCCCGGAGGGCACCGATGTGCCGCGCGTGGTCCGCGCATGCGAGAGCCGTGGGCTCATTGTCTCGGACGGCACCGAGTGGTTCCCTGCGGAACCCGCGGGGCCCTACGTGAGAGTCAACTACTCCGGCGAGGACGCGGGCCGCTTCGATGAAGCGGCCCGCATCCTCGGCGGTGTCCTGGCGGACGAACGTGCCTGAAGGTGTTCAGGCGACCGCTCGTTACAGGTCGAGCTTCGCGTTGTCGCCGCCGTCGTAGGTCTCGCCGGTGACCTTGGACTTCACGAACGCGACGGCGGTCGCGATCTTGCCGCCGGGGCTGTCCCAGTACTCGGCGCTGTCGGCCGAGAACTTGAGCAGACCGACGCGCGGGTCGGAGGGGCCGTCCGGGAACCATGCCTCGACGACGCTGTTCCACAACTCTTCCAGCTTGGCGTGGTCCTCGACGAGTTCGGCGGTGCCGGCGAGCGACACCCACGAACTGTCCGAGCTCAGCGTGACGCCGGCGTTCGGGTTGACGTCGAGCTGCTGCACGGCGGAGGCGTCCTTGCCGACGATGAACCACAGGTCGCCGTCGAACTCGCGCTCCTGGACGGTGAGCGGGTGGGCGACGAGCTTGCCGTCGAGGTCCACCGTGGTGAGCATCGCGAAGCGGAAGTCCGCGAGCAGCTTGTTGAGGGTCGTGTAGGGGTCGGTGTCTCCGGCCATGGGGTCTCCTTCGTCTCGTCGACCGGCCCGTCGGTGTCGGGGTGCCGGTCTGCGTGGCTCGCAGCCTACGACTCGTGGCTCCGACCGCACCTGGATGGCGCCGACCGTTGACGTGAGGCGGATCTTCTGCTCCTGTGGCGAGTCCGGCCGACGTGTCCTGTCGCCGTCTCCGGTCGCCCCATCGCACATCTCGTGCACGAGCGCCATGCTCCCGCCGTTCCCGGGTCCGCTCACTAGCCTGGACTCTTCATCACCGTAGGGAGAGACACATGAACACCTCATCGCTCACGAACCAGATCAACGAGGCGCTCGCGGCACTTGGCGGCGGTCCGTTCCTCACGACGAAGACCACCGAGCAGGACGCCACGACCACGGTCACCGGCACCCTCGGTGACAGCGAGATCCAAATCGACTTCATCGAGGAGGGCAACGGCACCGAGGCCGAGAAGGACCACACGGTCGTCGTCCGCGACGCCTCGGGCAAGCAGATCGGCGAGGGGCGCGGTGACTCGACCTTCGCCGACGCCATCTCCGCCTTCGGCTGGGCGGGCGTGCTCGACGCCGTCAAGAACGGCTGATCGCGCCATCATGACCTCGAGGGTCCGGTCTCGTCCGCGTTCGCGGTGGGCCGGGCCCTGTGTCGTCTCCAGGAGGCACCCGTGACGCCACGATCGGACGACGGGCCGGAGGAGGACGACCACTGGTTCGTCGTGAACGGTAGACGCTGGCGCCGGACGGATCCGAGTCTGCCGTCGGAACTCGTCGCGTCCCTCCAGTCCCACCTCGGCCGCGGGCGCTCCGGCGTCGGCGTCGCGAAGCGGGCAGGCGATGACGACGCGGTCGCTGCTGCCCGCCGCCGGGTCGGCCTCGCCAAGCACGGGCTCGGTGAACGCGGCCCGAAATGGTGGGAGGAGCCGGAGGCCGATCGACTCGGGCGCGCCGAGGCGGCGCTGCGGGAGCTCGACGCGCTCGACGAGGCATCAGCAGGGTGATCCGGCCGGGTGGACCTGCTCTCCGCCCGCTCTTGCGTTCTGATCGATCTCGGCATATCGTTTATCGATACCAACGACAATCGATATGGATGTGATGATCATGACCGAGTCCACCGATCGCCCGACGCCGTCCGGCTTCGACCACGCGGCCTGGCAGGCTGCGAAGACCCAGCGCTCCACCCGCAACGACCTCGTGTCCGTGCTCGGTGCCGCCGTCGTCGCGGCGGGGGCCGTCGTCGTCATGCTCGTCCTCCGGCTGCTCGACGTCTTCGGCACCGACGGGACCCGGGTGCCCGTGTTCTTCGACGCCGTCGACACGGTCCTGCCGGGTGCGGCAGGAACCGGCGCCTTCACGATCGACCAGGGCTCGGTCGTCGTCGCCGACCTCCCGGTGGCGACCTTCGTGTGTGTGCTGCTCGCCGCGATCCTGCCGGCGATCGCGAACCTCGTGGTCATCGTCTGCGGGTTCCGCTTCTTCCGCCGTCTGCTGCGTGGCGATGCCTTCGCACCCGGGAACGCACGGCTGCTCTCGATCGCCTCGATCGCCATCCTCTGCGGGTGGATCGCGGACACCTGGTTCGGCACGATGGCCTCGAACGGCGCGCTCGCTGTCGCGACCGACGGGGCCGTCGAGGGGACCCCGTATCCGCTCACCTGGATCCCGTTCTTCGTCGCCATGGCGGTCGGTGGCCTCGCGATCGCCTTCCGCGCCGGTGAGCGCCTGCGCGCCGACACCGAGGGACTCGTCTGATGGTGCCGACGCCCGAGGAGGACGTCGCGACCGGTGTGCACTGCAACCTCGACCGGTTGCTCGCCGACCGTGGGCTCACCCTCGCCCGGCTCAGCGAGCTCGTCGGGGTGAGTGTGGTGAACCTCTCGGTGCTGAAGAACGACCGCGCGAAGGCGATCCGGTTCTCGACCCTGACGGCGATCTGCCGGGTGCTCGACTGCACGGTCGGCGACCTGCTGGAGCTCGACGACGCCCGCTGAGTGGTTCGGACCCGACCTTCAGTGCCGCCGCTCGCGGAGCAGCAACTGCGTGAGGTACAGCCCGCCGACGACCACGGTGACGACGCCGACCGGGACCGTCAGCGGGATCAGATGCTGGGCCACGAGGTCGGACGCGAGGAGCAGGACGCCGCCGACGAGCCCCGTCGCGACCAGCGGGATCCCCGGCGAGCGGGTCAGTCGGCGTGCGATCTGCGGAGCGGCCAGGGCGATGAAGGCGATCGGGCCGGCGACGGCGGTCACCGCGCTCACCAGCGCGACCGCGAGGCCGATGAGGATGGCGCGTTCGCGGGTGAGGCGCACCCCGGTCGCGGCGGCCACATCGTCACCGAGTTCGAGCTGGCGGAGCGGACGGGCGGCGAACGGCATGACCGCGAAGAGCGCCACGAGGCATGCGAGTGCCGGCCACACGACGGTCGCGGTCGCGGTGTTGAGCGTCCCCGCGCCCCAGGCCGCCGCGAAGAGCGCGACATCGAGGTCGGCCCGGAGCAACAGCCAGCTGTTGCATGCCGCGAGCATGGCCGAGACGCCGATGCCCACGACGATGAACCGGAACCCCGACAAGCCCTGGCGGAGTGCCAGCAGGAAGATCGCGACCGCGGCAGCCAGACCGCCGAGCAACGACCCGGCCATCAACGCCGGCCAGCTACCGCCGAGGAGGAGGAGCGCGACGAGCATCCCGGTGAACGAACCGTTCGCGAGGCCGATGATGTCGGGGCTCGCGAGTGGATTCCGGGTGAGGGTCTGGAAGATCGCTCCCGAGACACCGAGCGCTGCACCGAAGCCGATCGCCGCGAGGACCCGGGGCAGGCGCCAGTCCAGCACGACCGTGCGGGCCAGGCCGTCGACGCGTCCGGTGAGGACGCCGATCACCTCCTCGGTGGTCAGCGGGTAGTCGCCGAGCGCGAGACCGGCGATCGCCGCGACGACGATCGCCAGGAGTGCGGTGGCGCAGACGACAAGGGTCCGTCGTGCCGGTCGGCGCCCGGTGATCGGACGTGCGGTCTCCCGTTCCCGCGTCGTGCTCACAGGCCCGAGGCCGTTCTGCGTCGGGCGAGCGCGATGAGGACGGGCGCCCCGACGAACGCGGTCACGAGCCCGACGGGCATCTCGCCCGGGAGCACCGCGATCCGTCCGACGACGTCGGAGCACAGCACGAGGACGCAGCCGACGAGGACCGAACCCCCGAGGATTCGTCGCTGATCACTGCCGACCGACCAGCGCACGAGGTGGGGTACGACGAGGCCGACGAAGGCGATCGGCCCGGCGATCGCGGTGGCGCCGCCGGCGAGCAGCGTCACCGCGGCGAGCACCAGGATGCGACTGCGCGTGACGCTGACGCCCTGTGCTCTGGCGACGTCCGGGCCGAGGGCGATCGCGTTGAGGCTCCGCGCGCTCGCCGCGGCCAGGACGAGGCCCACGGCGAGGAAGGGGAGGACCGGCACGACGACACCGAGGTCGCGTTCGAGCAGGCTGCCGGCGTTCCAGCCGCGCATCCGGTCGAACGCGTCGGGGTGCGTGATCGCGATCCCCGTCGTCAGCCCGGCGAGCACGGCGCCGAAGGCGACACCCGTGACGGTGAGGCGAGCGGTGGAGGACTGCTCGCGCCCGCCCGAACCGATCGCGTACACGACGAGGGTGACGACGAGCGCCCCGCCGCACGCGAGCCAGGTGATGTCGCCCGGCGCCCGGACGCCGAGGAACGCCAGGCCGACGGCGACCGCGAAGCCTGCCCCGGCGTTGACCCCGAGGATGCCGGGGTCGGCGAGCGGGTTCCGGGTGAACGCCTGCATGAGCGCGCCAGCGACGCCCAGGGCCGCGCCGACGGCCAGCGCCGCGACCGTGCGCGGCACCCGCTGATCCCACACGACGAAGTCCGCCTCGTCCGAGCCCGTGCCGAGGAGCGCGGCACGGACGTCATCCGGTGCGATCGGGTTCGCGCCGACGAACAGCGACAGGAGGACGGCGACCGCGAGCGCCGCGACGCCCGCGAGCAGTCCGACGAGCAAACGGTGTCGCTGCGGCGCCCGCCCGCTCACCGAGGTGTCGCGGGCGGTCAGGATCGCGGTCGGCTTCGTCACGACCCGTCGGAGAGCAGCCGGTCGAGGTCGTCGAGGACGGCCATGCCGCCGAGGGGGCCGACGCCGGTGATCCAGAAGGACTGGTCGACGAGGTGCAGCTCGGGGAAGGCGTCCGAGTTCGCGGTGAGGGAGGCCGGCAGTGTCGAGGTGTCGTCGGGGTCGACGCTCGTCACGAAGACCTGGTCGGCCTTCGCCTCGAGTACGCGCTCGGGGGAGAGGTCGAGGGAGATGTCCTCCCAGGCGTGTTCGGGCGTCGTGAACCCGGCGCACTCGAGGGTGCTGCCGGCGAAGGAGGTGGGGCCGTAGAGCGTGAGGACGCCGTCGCGCGGGCGGATCAGCTGTGCCGTCTTGCCGGCGGTGTCGTGCTCCTTCGCGATCTCCGCGCAGCGTGCGTCGTAGGCGTCGAGGAGTTCGTCCGCGCCGTCCGGGTCACCGAGTGCCTCGGCGACGAACTGCACGTTGTCGCGCCAGGGGTCGGTCTGCGTCGCCATGAACACGGTCGGCGCGATCTCGGACAACTGGTCGTACAGGGCGGAGTGCCGTGACTCGGTGCCGATGATGAGGTCGGGCTTCGCGGCGGCGATCAGCTGCACGTTCGGCTCCGCCACGGTCCCGACGGTGGGGATGTCGGCGGCCTGCTCGCCGAGGTAGGCGGGGACGCCGGCGGTCTCGTTCAGCACCGCTGCGCCCACCGGGGTGATGCCGAGCGCGACGGTCGTGTCGAGCTGCACCGGTTCGAGGACGACGACCCGCTTGGGTGCGTCGGGGATGCTGGTCTCGCCGTGGGCGTGCTCCATGACGTGGGTCGCGCTCGTCGCGGTGTCCGAGGGGGTCGAGGCGCTCGAGCTGCTGCAGGCGGAGAGGCCGAGGGCGGCGATGGAGAGGGCGGCGACGGCGACGAGACGTCGACGATGGGCGGGGGGGAGGGGCACGGATCACCTTTCGAACGGGCCGCGACGGACGCGACCAAGTAAGGCAAGCATAACCTTCATTCGGGCGTGGTTCTGGGGCGAGCGTTCCAGTAGCCCTGCCCGTGCACGCGCTCGGGATCGATCCCGTGGTCGGTCGTCGCAGCGCGCAGGAGAGGGATCCGGGTGCTCTCGGTCACCAGCCAGGCGGCGAAGTCCGTGCCCAGTGTCGCCGCCGACGACCCGTGCAGTTGGAGCCACTGCTCGATGCCGGCGACGAGCGCGTCACCGGCAGGCCGCCCGGCCCGTTCATGGACCTCGACCGTGTGACGCTCGAGCAGTGGCCCGAGCAGGGCGGTGTCGGCGGAATCGCCGAGCTCGAGGAGGACGTGGGCGCGGACGTCCTCGTCGAGGGAGCGCAGGATCCCGTGGACGGCGGGGAAGGCCGTCTCGTCGGCGGCGATGAGCACGGTCGTCGCGGTACCGGGCGCCCACTGGACACCGTGCGTCGGGTCGCCGCGACGGACGTCCGGCCCCGAGACGAGCAACCGGTCGCCCGGCCGCGCCCCGAGCGCCCAACGACTCGCCGGACCGGCCGGCTCGTGGATGAACACGTCGAGGTCGACCTCCTGCTGCGCCGGCCTGACGCGGTGGGCGGTGTAGCTGCGCATCACCGGGCGGTCCGCCGGTGGGAGCGCTCGCCAGGCGCGCCGCCACGCGTGCTCCGGCAGGCCGCCGTGGAGTCCGTCCGGGTACGCGCCGTCGTCTCCCGGCAGCAGGATCTTGATCCGCTGGTCCCGCTCGTACGGGGCGAAGTCGACGAGCGAGGCACCGGCGAGGGTGAGGCGGACGAAGCCGGGGGACAGCCGTTCCGTGCGGTCCACGACCGTGTCGAACAGGATGTTCGGCGAGTGCAGGAACGGAACGGGCATCCTGTCGAGTCTAGGAGGACCCGGCTGCGGCGTGCCGGGTCCTCCGTCGTTCACCCGCGGCGGACGGCGCGTGCGATCACGGCGCAGAGGGGGATGGCGACGATGGTCAGCGCGGCCGCAGCCGGGAGGAGCAGGGACGCACCCCAGGTTCCGAGGATGATCCCACCGACCGCCCCGCCGGTGGCGATCGAGCAGTTCCACACCGTGACGAGCGCCGACTGGGCCGCGTCCGCGGCGTTCCCGGCGATCCGCGCGATCGCCACCTGGAAGAGCACGGAGTAGGCGCCGAAGGCGAGCCCCCAGCCTGCCGCTGCGATGAGGAGGACGACGACCGGGGGATCCCAGGCCACAACGGCGAGGCCGACGGTCCCGAGGAGGGCGGCCGTGAGGATGGTCGTCCCGAGGCGCAGGTTCGCCAGCCGTCCGGCGCCGAGGGTCCCGACGACCGACGCCACACCGAAGGTGGCGAGGAGCACCCCGAGCGGCACGGGCGTGCCGCGGGCGGACAGGACCGGTGCGAGGTAGGTGTACGCGATGTTCTGGCCGATGATGCAGACGGCGAGGGCCACGAGGATCGTGACGACCGCGGGGATGCGGAGCGCCGCACCCATGCGTGTCGAACGCCCGGGGGCGCTGCCTGCCACGCGGGGAGCGACGACGACCGCGATGGCGCCGAGGAGCGCGGTGGCGGCGGCGACGATCCCGAACACCGTGCGCCAACCGAACCCCTCACCGAGGACCGCGCCGGCCGGGACGCCGAGCGCGAAGCCGAGCGTGGCACCGGACAGCACGATGCCGAGTGTGGAGCCGAACCGCTCCGGGGTGGTGAACCCGCGCGTGTACCCCGGGAGCATCGCCCAGACGACGCCGGCCACGAGCCCCGCGACGAACCGGGTCGCGAGATGCGTGAGCAGGTCGGGCGCGACGGCCGTGCCGGCGTTCGCGAGCGCCGAGACGATCAGGGCGAGCAGCACGACCGTCCGGCGGTCGAGTCTCGCGAGCGCACGGCTGATCGGGATCGCGGCGACGATACAGCCGAGTGCGAAGACGGCGACGCTCTGGCCCGCGATCGGCTCCGACACGCCCAGGTCGGCGGCCATCGCGGGGAGGACCCCGGCCGGGAGCACCTCGGTGAGGAGCGTCACGAATCCGACGGCGGCGAGGAGCAGCGCGGTCGGGAGGGGAGAGCGGGTTCGGGTGGCAGGAGGAGTCGTGGATCGTGTCGTGCGCACGCTGTCGGTGGTCATGTCGGTGAGTCTCCCGGCCTGCCACTGGTGGCAGGGTCAAGCCGACGAGGATGCCCCGGGAATATCCGCCCGGCACCGACGGCTGCTCCAAGAGGACACAACTCGGTCGAAGGGGTCTTGCATGCGCATCGGCGAACTGGCGGCGGCCACCGGGAGCACACCGCGGCTGCTCCGGTACTACGAGGAACAGGGGTTGCTGCGCCCGACCCGCTGCCCGAACGGGTACCGCGAGTACGGGAACCACCTCGTCGCGAAGGTGCAGCGCATCCGCGAGCTGATCGCCGTCGGCATGCCGACCGCGCTCATCCTCCAGGTCCTGCCCTGCTTCGAGGACGACGACACGATCTACCAGGTGACGCCCTCGGCGGAGGTGCTGGAGCGGTTGCTCGAGCATCGCGAGCGACTGGATGCGAAGCTCGGCTGCATCCAGGAGAGCCGGGACGCCATCGACCTCTACCTCCAGCGCGTCGGCGGCGTCGTGGTCTGAGTCGACCGGGTCGACCGAGTCGGCTGGGTAGGCTCGGCGCATGTCACTCGATCCGTACTACCGCGACCGCCTGAGCCTCTTCGACGGGTTCTCCAACGCCGATCGCGCCGCCGCCGGCGGAGCGCTCGACGAGGCGTTCCAGGAACGACTCATCGCGTACGGCGACGACGGGCCGTGGAGCCCGCCGAGTGATGTGGTGATCACCGACGAGGTCGTCGACGGTCCGCACGGTGCGGTCCCGATCCGACGCTACGTCCCGGCCGATCCCAGTGGCGTCGCGCTCCTCTGGGTGCACGGCGGCGGCTTCGCGTCGGGGACGCTCGACTGGCCGGAGGCGCACGTCGTGAGCGCCGAACTGGCGGCGCGATCGGCTGCCGAGGTCGTCTCCGTGGACTATCGACTGGCGGACGGCACGACGCGATACCCGGTGCCGCTCGACGACGTGCTCGCGGTCTGGGAGCAGCTCGACGACGAGCGGTCGACCGTTCCCGGTTCGCGGACGGCCATCGGTGGGGCCAGCGCCGGAGCGGCCCTCGCGCTCGCCGCGTCACTCCGCAGCGATCGTCGTGCGGACGCCGTGCTGCTGGCCTACCCGTTCCTGCACGCGGTCGTGCCCGCCTTGCCGTCGGACGTCCTGGCCGAGATGGCGGTCCTCCCGGACTTCATGCGGTTCCCGACCGAGTCGATCGACTGGATGGTCGAGAACTACGTCGGTCGACTCGACGACGTGCCCGAGCTCGCCCTGCCGGGAATCGTCCCCGTGACCCCGGACCGCCCGCCGCTGTCGGTCCTGCTCTCGGAGTTCGACGACCTCCGGCCGTCGGGGGAGCTGCTCGTCGCGGCGTCGGAGGCCGCCGGTGCACCCGTCCGTAGTCGGCTCGAGCCGGGCGTCCTCCATGGTCACCTCAATCGCCATCCGGTCGCGCCAGGCGTCTCCCCGTCGCTCGACTGGCTGGCCGACGGGCTGCGCGCCGTGGGGAACCACGCCGGCTGAGTCTTGCGTGATCCCCGTCAGCGGGCATACTGGAGTCACACTCCGTTCCCGAACGGAGTTCGGTTTTCGCTTCCGGCTCGCCTGAGCCCGGGTGATCCCGACGCCGCCCCACTCACCGACGAGAAACGGACCACCCATGAGCGAGCATGAACCGGCGCTGCCCTACCGCGACGCGAGCCTGCCGGTGGAGGACCGGGTGGAGGACCTCCTCGGACGGATGACCGTCGCCGAGAAGGCCGGCATGCTCTTCCAGACGATGATCGCCCCGGGCCCCATCGACGAGGCGAACCCGCACATGGGACTCGCGAGCGGCGAGCACATGATCGGCGAGCAGCTCATGTCCCACTTCAACGTCCTCGGCACCGCGCCCGACACGACGGCCCTCGCCGAGTGGACCAACGCCCTGCAGGAGCGCGCCTCGCGCACGCGACTCGGCATCCCCGTCACCCTGTCGACCGACCCGCGCAACCACTTCACCGACAACGTGGGGACGGCGGCCCGTGCCGGCGCGTTCTCGCAGTGGCCCGAGACGCTCGGCCTCGCGGCGATCGGATCGGCCGACCTCGTCGAGGCGTTCGCCGACACCGCGAGGCAGGAGTATCTCGCCGTCGGGATCCGGCTGGCGCTCCACCCGCAGGTCGACCTCGCGACCGAACCGCGCTGGTCGCGCATCGGCGGCACGTTCGGTGAGGACGCCGAGCTCAGTGCCGAACTCGTCGCGGGCTACATCCGAGGCTTCCAGGGCGCCGAACTCGGGCCGCAGTCGGTCTCCACGATGACGAAGCACTTCCCCGGCGGTGGGCCACAGCTCGACGGGGAGGACCCGCACTTCGCCTACGGGCGCGAACAGGTGTACCCCGGCGACAACTTCGACTACCACCTCATCCCGTTCCGCGCCGCGATCGCCGCCGGTGCCGCGCAGATGATGCCGTACTACGGGATGCCCGTCGGGACCGAGCACGAGGAGGTCGCGTTCGCCTTCAACCACGGGATCATCACCGGGCTCCTCCGCGAGGAGCTCGGGTTCGCAGGCGTCGTCTGCACCGACTGGGGACTCGTCACCGACACGTCGATCATGGGGCAGGACATGCCAGCGCGGGCGTGGGGCCTGGAGCACCTCGACGAGCTGTCCCGGGTCGAGCGCATCCTGCAGGCCGGTTGCGACCAGTTCGGTGGCGAGGCCCGACCCGAGCTCATGGTCGAACTCGTCGAACAGGGGCGCATCACCGAGGATCGCATCGACGCCTCGGTGCGTCGACTGCTGCGCGAGAAGTTCGTGCTCGGGCTCTTCGAGCAGCCGTACGTCGACGCGGGCGCCGCGAGCGGCATCGTCGGGCGCGCGGACTTCGTCGCCGCCGGCGAGGCCGCACAGCGCCGCGCCTTCACCGTCCTGACGAACGTGGAGGAGACGCTGCCGGTGCGCTCGCCGCGTCCGCGGTTGTACGTGGAGGGCGTCGATCCCGAGGTCGCCGCCGCGTACGGCGAGGTCGTCGCGGATCCGGCTTCGGCGGACGTCGCCCTCGTGCGCATGCAGACGCCGTACGAACCGCGGCCCGGCGGCTTCGAGGCCATGTTCCACGCCGGATCGCTCGACATCCCGGCCGACGAGGTCGAGCGGTTGCGGGCGCTCGCGCTGGCGGTGCCGACGGTGCTCGACATGCACCTCGACCGACCGGCGATCCTCACCGGGGTGGCGGTCGCGGTCGCGGCGCTCGTCGCGAGCTTCGGCGGCAGCGACGCGGCGTTCCTCGACGTCGTGTTCGGTCGGGCGCTGCCGGAGGGCCTGTTGCCGTTCGACCTGCCGCGCTCGATGGCGGCCGTCGAGGCGAGTCGGTCCGACGTGCCCTACGACACCGAGGACCCGCTCTTCCGTTTCGGCCACGGCCTCACCTACCCCGCCGGTCCCTGAGCACCCCTCCCGGTCCCTGAGAGCACCCCTCCCGGTCCCTGAGCCTGTCGAAGGGCGTCAGCGCTCGGACCCGCGCAGCTCCAGACGCACGTCCAGTGTGTGGGTCACGGGCGGGCCCGCCTCGCCGGCGATCAGTGCCAGGAGGGTCTCCGCCGCCACGCGGCCCATGAGCGCCACGTCTTGCGCCACCACGGACACCGGCGGCGACACGAGCGGTGCCGCCTCGAAGTCGTCGAACCCGACGAGCGGAAGCCGTCGCCCGGCCGTCGCGAACGCCTGCACCGCCCCGATCGCGGCCCGGTTGTTCGCGGCGAACACGGCGTCCACCTCGCCCGACGCCAGGAACCCCGCCACGACCACCGCAGCGTCCTCGACGGAGTGGGCGCCGTCGGAGACGATCGGCTCGATCGGACCCGTCCCCGCCGCGCCGCCGAGGTCGGCCTCAGCCAGCGCCCGGTGGTAGCCGGCCAGTCGCTCGCGCATCGTGTACAACTCGAGTGAGTCGCCGAGGAACGCGACCCGTCGTGCGCCCGCGGCGAGCATGGCCGCGGTCGCCCGGGTCGCTCCGCCCGCGTTGTCGGCGAGCACCGTGTGCGCCTCGACCGACTCGAGTGGCCCGGTCGGTCGGTCGACGAGCACCATCGGGACGTGCACGATCGTGCTCGTGGCCCAGGCCGTCGTCGCTTGGCGTGGCGGCACGACGACGAGGCCGTCCACGCGCTGCGCGACGAGCCGGTCGACGAGGAGGCGGTGCCGGTCGGCGTCCTCCTCGGAGCTCGCCGACATCAGCAGGTAGCCGTGTTCCGTGCACACGCGCTCCACCGAGCGTGCCAGCACCGAGTAATAGGGGTTCGCCAGGTCGCTGATGATGAGCCCGATGACCTTGCTCGACCGCCCGGGCCGGATGCTCGCGGCCGCCAGGTTGTGCCGGTAGCCGAGGGCCTCGATCGCCGCGCCGATCCGTTCCGACAGCTCCTGGTTGATGTTCGTCGCGCCGTTCACATACCGTGACACCGTCTTCAGCCCGACCCCGGCCGCCGCGGCGACGTCGTTCATGGTCGGGGGTCGGGAGCTGCGCATGCTCACCATCCTGGCGTATGGGGGGTCACACGACCGGCTCGCCCGCGCCCGCGGCAGCGAAGAGGCCGTTGAGTCCGGGGCGCAGTCGGGTGATCTCAGCCGCCGTCGGCCGGCGTCCCGCGATCGTCGCAGCGGCACTCGCGCCCGCGAGCTCGGCCGCTTCCGCCGGTGCTGCACCGCGTGACATCGCGAACAGCAGGCCGGCGGTCGACGCGTCCCCGGCGCCGTTGGTCGACACGAACGCGGGTGCGGCGACGGGCGGCGCGACGAGGTCGACGTCGGCCCAGGCCTCGGCGAGCGGTGCGAGCATCCGTCCGCTCAGTCGCAGGCGGTCGACGCCGGCCGCCCGCAGGAGCAGACCGTCCTCGCCGGCCGAGATCGCCACGACGCCGGCGCCCCAGGCGAGCAGGAGGTCCGCGAACGCCGCGGCTTGGGCCAGCGGTGATGCGCTGGTCCCGGCCGGGAGGCGGAGCGTGCCGAGCGCCGAACGCAGGTCGTCGACGCTCGGACTCACGACGTCGGTCAGCGGCAGGGTGCGCCGGAGGATCGCCTCCCAGTCGAGATGGCCGACGGCGCTCGTGGGGTCGACGACGGCGAGGTCCATGGACGTGGTGGCGCCGTGTCGGTGGATCCGTTCGAGCAGCCTCGCGAGGGGCGCCGCGTCGTCGGCGACGATCCCGGGGAGCAGCGGGGGATAGCCGAGGTGGACCAGGTCCGCGTCGCCGACGGCCAGGTGCTCGCCGGTGAACACCTCGTTCGCGCCCGTGTGGTGCCAGAAGGTCCGGTCGAGGCCGGCGGGCTCGACGACGACGCTGTAGGAGGTCGCGGCCCGGTCGGTGACCTCGAGCGCCGGGTGGAGCCGGTTGTGCGCCGCGATGCGTGAGGCGACGATCGCGCCGAGCTCGTCGTCGCCGACGGTCGCGTGCAGGCGGACCGTACTCCCGAGATCGGCGAGGGCGAGGCCGGTGTTCGCGACGCAGCCACCGAGGGAGATGCGGAGCGGGCCGGTGTCGATGAGGGCGCCCGGATCGATGCGTGCGCTCGCGCTCAGCCCCGGCGACAGGTCGACGCAGATGTGACCGGCGACGACGATCTCGCCCATGGACCCTCCGTTCTTCGCCCCGGGCTGACCCGGGCCAAGCTAGACAACGTTGTCTCAGGCCACTACTGTGACACACCGAGGGACGATTCGGAAACCCTCCCCGTCACGATCAGGAGCCGCCGCAATGTCGCTGTACCGCCTCAATCGTCTCTTCAACGCCCGATCCGGTCGCGCGCTCGACGTCGCCGTCGACCACGGGTTCTTCGGCGAGCGTTCGTTCATCACCGGCATCGAGGACATGGGCGAGGTCGTCCGCACGCTCGTCGCCGCGGGCCCGGACGCCGTCCAGCTGACCCTCGGGCAGGCCCGTCTCCTGCAGCAGGTCCCCGGTAAGGACAAGCCGGCGCTCGTCCTCCGGACGGACGTCGCGAACGTCTACGGCAACCCCCTCGACTCGATCCTCTACAGCCACCACGTGCCGCACGCGATCGAGGAGGCCGTCCGGCTGGACGCCGTCGCCGTGTGCGTCAACCTCATGCAGATCCCGGAGCACCCCGAGGTCCGTGAGGCGAACATCCGCTCGATCATGGCCCTGCGCCGCGAGGCGACCCGGTACGGGATGCCGCTCATGATCGAACCCCTCGTCATGCAGGACAACACGACGGCCGGCGGGTACCAGGTCGACGGCGACATCGAGAAGATCGTCACCCTCGTGCGCCAGGCGGTCGAACTCGGCGCCGACCTCATCAAGGCCGATCCGAGTAGCGACATCACCGAGTACGCGCGCGTCGTGCAGGTCGCCGGAGACGTCCCCGTCCTCGTCCGTGGCGGCGGTCGCGTCGACGATCGGACCCTGCTGGAGCGCACGGTCGCCGTCCTCGACGCCGGGGTCAGCGGCATCGTCTACGGCCGCAACATCATCCAGCACGAGCACCCGGCGGCCATCACCGCGGCACTCATGGCGGTGCTGCACGACGGCGCCGACGCCGATGCCGGCCTCGCGATCCTCGAGGCGGCTCGCGCATGAGCGCCGACCAGGTGACGGCCGACCGGCCGACGGCGGAGCGCGTCAACGTCGCGATCATCGGCGGCGGACTCATGGGGCGCGAGATCGCAGCCGCCATTCAGCGCTGGCCGGCGCTCATCGACCACCCGGTGCGACCCCGACTGACGGCCGTCTGCGACATCAACCCGGCGGCGCTCGACTGGTTCGACGAGATCGACACGGTCGTCACGAAGACCACGGACTACCACGAGCTGCTCGCCGACCCGTCAGTCGACGTCGTCTACGTGGCCGTGCGTCACGACCTTCATGAGCAGATCTACACCGACGTCATCCGCGCCGGGAAGGGCCTGCTGGCGGAGAAGCCCTTCGGGATCGACGCGGCGGCCGCGCAGTCCGTCCTCGCGGCGATGGCCGAGCACCCGGAGAGTTTCGTCCGGTGTTCGAGTGAGATGCCGTTCTTCCCGGGAGCGCAGCTGGCGATCGACTATGTGCGGTCCGGGGCGCTCGGCACGATCGTCGAGGCGCGCAACAGCTTCCTGCACTCGAGCGACATCGATCGGGGCAAGCAGATCAACTGGAAGCGCCAGACGCGGTTCTGCGGTGAGGCCGGCGTGATGAACGACCTCGGGATGCACACCTGGCACGTGCCGCTGCGGCTCGGCTGGGCACCCGAGAGCGTGTACGGGGTGCTGCAGAACATCGTCACCGAGCGTCCGGGCCCCGACGGTTCGCTGGTGCCGTGCGACACCTGGGACAACGCGGTGCTGCACAGCTGGGCGACCCACGACGGTGTCCGTTTCCCGCTGACGACCGAGACGAAGCGCATCGATCCCGGGCAGAAGAACACGTGGGAGTTCGAGGCGATCGGTCTCGACGGCGGGGTCCGGTTCAGCACGAAGAACCCGAAGCTCGTCGAGGTGTTCGCGGTGCGGGACATCCCGGGTGGCGGTCGGGAGCAGGTGTGGCAGCAGCTGGACGCGGGCAGCCAGTCGGTGTGGCCGACGGTGACCGGCCCGAACTTCGAGTCCGGGTTCTCCGACACGATCCTCCAGATGTGGGCCGTGTTCCTCGCCGAGCGGCACGGCTCGCTCGGTGACCGGTTCGGGGCGGCGCGCCCCGAGGAGGCGGCGCTCACCCACGACATCTATCGCGCGGCGATCCGCTCCCACGAGGAAAGTCGCGCGATCGCGCTGTGACGTGCGCATCGGCTGGGAGGCCACCCGACCGTCTCCCAGCCGGGAGCGCGTGGGCCCCGCGTTCCGTCCGTGAGCGGAAGCCGGTGTCGGCGGGGTGGGGGACACTCGGGAGATGCCCCACAGAGGATGCGTACAACCCGGGTGTGACGCCGCGGCATCGGTCGACGCGCCCGTCGCGCTCTGCGAGGATCACCTGGCCCTCGCCGCCGACTGGGCGGAGCGCCGATGGGGCGTGGTCGACGCCCTGCCCTCACCGTGCATCATGTGCGGCTCGCGGCTCGGCCGGCACTACCCGTCCGCCTGGTTGTGCGCCGCGTGCGAGTGGCGGCACGGGGACGTGCCCGACGACGACCTCGCCCGGCCGCGGATCGACGTCGTCTACTACCTGCGCCACGGCGACCGCGTGAAGATCGGCACCACGACGAACCCACGCCAGCGGTTCGCCGCGATCTGGCACGACGAACTACTCGCCCTCGAACGCGGCGACCGGCACGTCGAGCGTGCGCGTCACGAACAGTTCGCCCGCGAGCGCCTCGAACGCTCCGAATGGTTCACGGGGTCGCCCCGACTGCTCGCCCACATCGCCTCGGTCGCCCGCGACGTCGACCCCTGGGACCTCTACAGCCGATGGCTCAGCGAGGCCGCGGCACTGCGTGGGCGATAGTCTGCCGCTCCCGAGCCCGTCGAGGGGTGGGAAGCGCTCGCGGGCACGTGTGCGGGCCGGGGGACCCGGATCGTCCAGCGGGGAGGGCTCAGCGCACCGCGGACGCGGTGCGGCATGAGTCGCGCTCGACGAGGTGCACCGGGAGGACCGTGCTCCGGCGGTACCGCCCGTCGGGGCGGTCGAGGCGATCGATGATCCGTTCCGCCGCGAGTCGGCCGAGGGCCTCCGGGTCCTGCGTGATCACGGACACCGACGGTCGCAGGAGCTCGGCCAGGGGGAAGTCGCCGAACGCGACGAGTGGGAGCGGTTGCTCGGCGAGTGCGGGCAGCAACGCCATCGTGCAGACGGCGTTCGACGAGAACAGGGCCGTCGCCCGCGAGTCGATGGCCGCCAGCGCGCGCGCCGCCCCTTCGCGGGTCGCCGCGCCGAGGGCGACGAGCTCCTCGTCGGCGGCCAGCCCGGCTTCGGTGAGTGAGGCCCGATACCCGCGCAGCCGCTCGGCGGTCGTCGGTAGGGCCAGCTGGTCGCCGACGAAGGCGATCCGGCGGTGGCCGTGCTCGACGAGGTGGGTCGTCGCCGCGAACGCTCCACCGAAGTCGTCCTGCGTGAACGCGTCGGCAGCGAGCCCGCCTGGCGCGCGGTCGACGAACACGAACGGCGTCCGCGACGCCCACGCTGCCAGTGAGCTCTGGTCGTCGCTGATCGGCGCGAGCACCACTCCGGCCAGCTGACGCCGGAGCATCGGCTCGAGGACCGCGCGCTCGCGGCCCGGGTCGTCGCCGAGGCTCGTGACGAGCGTCGACATGTCGTGATCGCGCGCCGTCCGCTCCACCGCACGCGCGATCTCGGCGAAGAACGGGTCGACGATGTCGGGGACGGCGACCCCGATGACCGACGGGCGGCCCGAGCGGAACGCCGTCGCCAGGGAGTTCGGCACGTAGTCGAGCTCCCGCATGATCGACTCGACCCGTTCTCGGGTCGCCGGGAGGACGTGCGGGTCGTCGTTGAAGACCCGCGAGACCGTCTTCGCGCTCACGCCGGCGGCTGCGGCGATCTGGCGCATCGTGGCCATGCTCGGGTCCCCCCGTTCGGTCCTGCCGGTTCGGGTCAGCGCGCGGTGTAGCCGCCGTCGATCGGCAGCGAGACGCCCGAGATCATGCCGGCGGCGTCGCTCAGCAGGAAGGTGATCGGGCCGGCGATGTCGTCCTCGGTGGCCCACTTGCCGAGCGGCATCGCCTCGAGGAAGGGGCCTTCGATGTCGGGCCGACCCCAGTACCAGGCGGACATCGGCGTCATCACGACCGTCGGGTTGACGGCGTTCACCCGGATGCCGTACTTCCCGAGTTCCAGGGCGGAGACCCGCGTGATGTTGTCGAGCGCGGCCTTCGACGAGCCGTAGGAGATGTGGCCGGAAAGCGCGACGAGGCTCGCCTGGCTGGAGACGTTCACGATCGCGCCGCCGCGTTCCTGGCGGATCATCTCGCGGGACGCGTACTTGGTGACGAGCAGTGACCCGCGTGCGTTGATGCTGATGACCTTGTCGAACACGTCGATGTCGGTCTCCTGAGGGGAGGCGATCTCGCCGCCCCAACCGCCGGAGTTGACGACGCCCCAGATGTCGCGTCCCTCGATCGCGTCGCGGATGCTGTCCTCCGAGGTGAGGTCGAAGGGCAGCGGTTCGGCGCCCGTCTCAGCGGCGATGGCGTCGAGGTGCTCGACGTTGCGACCGGAGGCGATCACCTGCGCGCCCGCTGCGACGAGGTGGCGGACGGTCGCGCCGCCGATGCCGCCGCTCGCTCCCGTGACGAGGATGGTGCGGCCGTTGAAGTCAGTCATGAGGTGGTCCGATCGACGTGATGAGGCCCGTGCGTCGGTGCACCGGGTCGGGAGCATCATAACCACGGAATGACGGTCATGTCACCCGTGACATGGATTTCTGTCGCAGATGATGACACCGGTGACATCTGGTGTTGACACACGCATCCCCTGGACTTACCGTGAGTCGGGCGACGGCGCGACCGCGACCGGTCGGCTCCCAGGAGAGGTCAGGCATCACGATGAGCGGCACGACGACCACCGCCGGGACCGGCCTCGATGGCTTCGTCGACCTCGACGGCCTCATCGATCACGCCCGCTCGCTCGCCGCCACCGGGTCCCGCCGGATCCTCGGGATCGTCGGGGCACCCGGTGCGGGCAAGTCCACCGTGAGCGACGCGATCGCCGCGGCGCTCGGCGACCAGGCCGTGATCGTCGGGATGGACGGCTTCCACCTCGACAACGCCGAGCTCGTCCGCCTCGGGCGACGCGACCGCAAGGGCGCGCCCGACACCTTCGACGTCGACGGTTACGTCGCACTGCTGTCCCGCCTCGCCCGTGCCGGACGCACCGCCGATTCGCCGGGCACACCCATCTACGCACCCCGGTTCGACCGCTCGCTCGAGGCGTCGATCGGCAGTGCCGTCCTCGTCCGACCTGAGGTGCCGCTCGTGATCACGGAGGGCAACTACCTCCTGTTCGACGACCACGGCTGGCAGGGTGTCGCCGCGCATCTCGACGAGTCCTGGTACGTCGACGTGGACGACGAGGTCCGCCGCGACCGACTCATCGCCCGACGCCTCGGTCACGGACACCCGCGCGACGAGGCTGAAGCCTGGGTGCTCGGCGTCGACGAGCCGAACGCCCGCCTGGTCGACGCGACCAAGCAACGTGCCACCCGGATCGTCACGCTCGACGCATCGACGCCGGTGGAGACCGAATCCACCCACGGCGCCTGACCCACCCTGCAGCCCCAGCACGCTCGACCTGCACCACCCGGAACCCGCTCACCGACGAGAAGGCACCACATGACCCAGCTCTCCGACGCCACCCTCACCGCTCTCGACGAGCGGGTGGCCGTCCCCGCCTATGACCGCTCGGCCATCCGACCCGGCATCGTCCACTTCGGGGTCGGCGCCTTCCATCGTGCGCACGGGGCGATGTTCGTCGACCGCGTGCTCGGGCTCCCCGGCGACGAACACGCGTCCTGGGGGCTCGTCGGCGTCGGCACACTGGCCGGTGACGCCGCCATGCGGGACGCGCTCGGCGCTCAGGACCGGCTCTACACGCTCGTGACGACGAGTCCGGACGGCGAGGTCGAGGCACGCGTCGTCGGGTCGATCGTCGAGTACCTGTTCGCTCCCGACGACCCGGAAGCGGTCCTCGCCCGCGTGAGCGATCCGTCGACGCGGATCGTGTCGCTCACGATCACCGAGGGCGGCTACGGGGTGAACGATGCGACCGGGGCTTTCGAGCCGAGCGACGGTGCGACGCTCGCGGACCTCGACGGACTGCCGTCGGGGGCGCTGCCGCAGAGCCCGCTCGGGTTCATCACGGCGGCCCTCCGTGCCCGACGCGACGCCGGCGCGGTCCCGTTCACGGTCATGTCCTGCGACAACATCCAGGGCAACGGGCACGTCGCCCGGACCGCGATCCTCGCCTTCGCCGAGCGCATCGACCCGGCGCTCGCCGCCTGGATCGGTGCCGAGGCGCGGTTCCCGAACTCGATGGTGGACCGCATCACGCCGGCGACGACGGACGAGCAGCGTGCGTTCGTGTCCGAGCGGTTCGGGATCGACGACCGCTGGCCGGTGCTCTCGGAATCGTTCGAGCAGTGGGTGCTCGAGGACGACTTCTCCGACGGTCGTCCGCCATACGAGCAGGTGGGCGTGCAGCTCGTGGAGGACGTCGAGCCGTATGAGCTGATGAAGCTCCGGTTGTTGAACGCCTCCCACCAGGCGATGAGCTACCTCGGGTTGCTGGCGGGGGAGACGTACGTGCACGACGTCTGCCGCGACGAGCTGTTCTCGCGGTTCCTCCTCGGGTACATGCACGAGGAGGCGAGGCCGACGCTCGCGCCGGTCCCGGGCATCGACATCGACGCGTACTGTGCGGAGCTGATGCGCCGATTCGGCAGTGAGGCGATCAAGGACACGTTGGCGCGGCAGATCGTCGACGGGTCGGAGCGCATCCCCAAGTTCCTGCTCCCGGTCGTCCGTGAGCAGTTGCGGACCGGCGGCGGGATCGCGCGTTCGGCGCTCGTCCTCGCAGCGTGGAGTCGGTTCATCGAGGGTGTCGGTGACGACGGGCGGGAGCTTGCCCCGGTCGATCGGCGGTTGGCCGAGTTGCAGGCGGCCGTCGCGCAGGAGGCGGAGCGCCCTGGGGCGTTCCTGGACCTGGAGGTCGTGTTCGGCGACCTCGGATCGGACGCGCGACTGCGCGAGGCGTTCATCGCGGCGCGCGCGCGGCTGGCGGACGTCGGTGCGCGGGTGACGGTGGAAGAGGTCGTCGCCGCGGGGTGAGTCTGCGGAGGACGGGGCGCGCCCCGTGTGCCCTTCGACAGGCTCAGGGACCGGGGTGGCCGGGTTGTCGAGGACGGCGTCGTCCGCCTGGCTTGTCGACGCGTGGTGGTTCCCCGGTTCGGTCCCGGAGCTTGTCGAGGGGGGGTCCGTCTCGGTCCCTGAGCTCGTCGAAGGGCAGGCGGGTGCGGAGGCAGACGGGTGCCTTGGTTCAGGCGGCGAGGTGGATGCGTCCGCCTCGGATGGGGGTTTGGTGGCGGTCGATGTG
>NZ_JBZVDY010000001.1:622305-2222351 GCF_058408345.1 Plantibacter sp. MDV22-iso1 | reverse complement strand
TGCACGCTGTTGAGTTCTCAAGGATCGGATGCTCCTGCCTTTGGCCATCACGACCTCCCTGCAGGGCAACTTCTCTATCTTACATCTTCCCGGCTTGTTGTCAACTCGGCGTTTCAGCCGCTCTGCGAACAGAGTCATGCTGAGCACGAGTGACACCAGGAGGAAGTCATCCAACCGAGACTTGAAACGGTAACATCGAAATGTTCTCGCTTTTGGCTGGGGATTGTCCCCGCTTGAGGCCGAGAAGCTCTTCCGCTTCCCGCACCTTTGGGGTGACGAGTGATTACTCTACGTGTGTCTCGGGATCGTGGCAAATTCCGTTTGCATCCCGGGCGTGTCGCCCGGAAACACGCGGTTTTCGCCGAGGCGGCCGCGGACGGCGCGGCGCGGGGTCACTGCGCGACACCGGTGCCGGCACACCAGGACAGGTCGAAGCCGGCCTGCGTCCCGACCACCTTGCCGGTGCGGGCGTTGACCACCTCGATCTCGGGACCATTGGGCATCGGGGCGTTGGCGTACCCGTCGAATCCGGCCTTCGCGAAGTCGGGGACGACGACGACCGCGACGTACTCCGCGTTCGGGCTCGCGCAGAGTGACCAGATGACGGCACCCGGGTCAGGTCGGTAGAGCTCGGCGGTCGCGCCGTCCTTGATCGCCAGTACCCGTTGCTCCGTGGTTCCGGCGGCGCGGTCGTAGTCGGCGTAGATCCTGGCCGACAGGGACTCGGACAGTGCGACGAGCTGTCCGGGGATCTCGGTTGGTGCCACCGAGGGCAGGACGAACGGCTCACTCTTCCCCGTCGCAAGGTCGAGCACGACCACACCATCGATCTGCTCGATGACGACTTTGGTGGTCCCCGGGATGTAGCTCGAGATGAGGGCGGCGCGGCCGAGCAGCACCGGATCGGTCGTCGCAGCAGGATCGAGCAGCTCGAGCGAGTTGTCCACCGTGCGGACGAGCATCGAGGAGGTCCGGGGCACGAACGACCACTCCGCCGCCTGGACCGCAGCCCCGTCGATCCCGCCGACCCGGGCGGCCTCCGTCGGCTTCCCCTCCTGCAGCTCGAACGAGTACAGCGTGAGGTTGTCGCCGCCATCGCGACCGAACGACTGTTCCGTGAACAGGAACCCCACCCGACTCTGCGCCGGAGCGGTCTGCAAGGAGGTGATCATCCCGCCCATCGGGAGGGCCACCTCCTGGGTACTCCCATCGGTCGTGTCCACCACCACGATGCGACCGAGCCCGCTCGTCTCCTGCTCCACGACGATCAGGGAGTCGCCGATCGTCGCGAACTCCTGGATCTTCGCCGCTTCGTACGCGGTCTCGGGTTCACCACCGGCGATCGAGAGACGCACGATCCGGTCGTCCGGCTTCGTCGCCGCCGAGCCGCCGTCCTTGACCGGGCTCCTCACGAGCGAGAACCCCTCGACGGGTGGCGTCGAGAACGACGTCGTGAGCGTGGCCGCCGGTCCGCCACCCGGCGCGGTGACCCCGTCGACCGTGATCCGGTAGTCCGTCGCATAGGCGAGCGGCTCGGGGAACACCAGCGTGATGCCGCCGGCCCCGGTACTGACGTCGAAGTCGGCTGCCGGCTCGATCCGCACCCGGTCCGCGTCGAGATCCGCGATCGGTTGGTTCACCGCCAGCACCATACGCTGGCCCCAGGACTCCACGAGTCCGGTCGGGTCGACCACCGTGCGGACGAGCTTCGGCCCCTGGGTCAGACCGACGACGGCCGCACCGCCGCCGATGACGACGAGCGCGATCAGCACGATCGCGACCAGTCGGCCGAAACCGCTCCGGTCGCCGGCGGCCTGCGTCGATCGGCCTCGTGCAGCATCCCGGCGATCAGTAGTCATACGGGTCCGCCGGCTCCTCGACCTTGTCGACCTTCGCCGCCCCGACCACCAACGGCAGATGCGAGGCGTCGCTCGCGGTGAGCGCGCCCGAGACCTCGACCCAGTCGCCGGGCTTGAGCTGTTGCTCCCAACCGTCGAGCTGCACGGGCACACCGACCGGCTGGGCGTCCACGGCGCAGCAGTTCACGACGAACCGCGAGACGTAGAAGACGTCGGCCGCGTCCGGATCGGCGATCACGAAGCCGACCCCGGAGAAAGCGCGCCCTTCGAGGTCGGCGGGCCGCGTCGTCTGGCGCAACAGTGTCGCCCAATCCTTGATGCCGAAGGTGCTGAAGTCCGGGTTCGAGGTCAGCACCGTCTGGGCGTCCTGCCCCTGGACCTCCCCCGCGAGTGTGCCGGAGTTCACCGCGCGCTGGTCGGCCGTCGCGACCGAGAGCGTCGACGGCGGGAGCACCACCATCGCCCCGACGACCGCGAGACTGCCCACGACCGAGGCGAGCTGCAGCACCGTCCGCCCGCGACGCTTCGGCACCTCATCGACGTCCACATGGACGAGGACGCTGACGATGCCGAGCGCGACCGCGATGAGCGCCATGATGACGGTGAACACGAAGTAGCGCGGGTGGATGTAGAGCCCGAGGCGATCGGTCAGCGCGAGCCAGAGGATGCACACGGCGGCGGTGACGAGCAGGAGGACGCCCCACCACCGCTGCCGGAGTCGTTCGAGCAGGGGCACGCGACGATCGCCGACCGTCGACGTCTCGGCGTGCGTGTGTCCGTGGGTGGCGTTCTGATCAGGCAAGGGCGTTCACTCCGAATCCGAGGGCCGCCGAGAACAGCACGGCGACCGCGGTGATGATCACGAGGGTCCTGGTCGTGTAGGTGGTTCGCATGAGCGCGAGCATCTTGACGTCGACGACGGGGCCGAGGACGAGGAAGGCGACGATCGAGCCGGGCATGAACGTCGATCCGAAGGACAGCACGAAGAAGGCGTCGACGTTCGAGCAGATCGAGACGATCACGGCGAGCGTCATCATCGCGAGCACCGACCAGACCGGGTTCGCGCCGAGGGTGACGAGCACCTCGCGTGGGACGAGGACCTGCACGGCGCCGGCCACGGCCGAACCGATGAGCAGCGCCGGCATGATCGCGCGCGCTTCTGCGACGAACTGCTGCAGGCTGCGCTCCACCTTCGTGTGCTCGTGCCCGTGCTGCTCGGTCACCTCGCAGCTGGCTTGGAAGGTCGGCGTGAGCAGCGAGCTGGGGTCGGGGTGCTTGCTGAAGAGCCACCCGATGAGGTTCGCGAGCAGGAACCCGCCGACGAGCCGGGCGACGAGGATCCCGCCGTCCCAGCCGAAGGCCTGATGCGTCGTGACGATGACGATGGGGTTGAGGATCGGCGCCGCGAGCAGGAAGGTGATCGACTCCGGCACCGTGAACCCGCGCACGATGAGGCCGCGGGCGAGCGGGACGTTGCCGCATTCGCAGACCGGCAGGAACATGCCGAGCAGCGAGATGCAGGCTCGGCGGAGGATCGGCTGCGTCGGCAACCACCGCTCGAGCCAGCCGTCGGGAAGCCAGATCTGCACGAGGATCGACAGCACGATGCCGAGCACCACGAACGGCAGCGACTCCACCACCACGCTGAGCGTCAGGGTCACGAAGTCGCGCACCGCGGTGGGCGGGGTGAGCACCTCACCGAGCGGCATGAGCGCCCGGAGTACGAAGAGCCCGACCACCACGAGCAGTGCGCCGCCGATCAGGAGCGGCGTCCGCAGGTTCCGTGGATCACGCCCTTCGGTGCGACCCCAGTGCTCCGCGCCGTCGTCGTCGGGCGCGGTCCAGTCGTCGTCGACCCCGAGGGTGCCGGTCGTCCTGCTCACTCCGGCCTCACGCGCGCTGGGCCGCCGCCGAGCAGTTCTCGCAGAGCCCGAAGACGTCGACGACGTGCTTCGCCTCGGTGAACCCGTGCTGCGACGCGACCGACCGCGCCCACGCTTCGACCTCGTCGGCCTCGATCTCGATGGTGAGACCACAGTTGCGGCAGATGAGGTGGTGATGGTGGGTGCCAGGCGTGCAGGCACGGTAGAGGTTCTCGCCCTCCGGCGACTGCAGGGAGTCCGCTTCGCCCTCGACCGCGAGGTCGGAGAGGGCTCGATACACGGTCGCGAGCCCGATCGGCGAACCGGTGTCGCGGAGTTCGGCATGCAGTCCCTGGGCGCTGACGAATCCGTCGTTGCCGCCGAGGGCTTCGCGGACAGCTTCTCGCTGCCAGGTGTTGCGCTTCGCCACGGGTGCTCCTGCCTGTCGCTTCAAGGGTACCCGGGAACCGCTCGGAGGACGCTCCGAAGCAGCTCCACGCGGACGCGGCGCACGGTCCACGGTCACCGCGCGACCTGGGCGTGCCGCGACTCGCCGACGGGCGCCCGACGACCGCGTCGCCCGGACGCGGTGCGCGGCCCGACGATGCGGCAGACGAGGTAGATGAGGAAGGAGATCGTCGTGATGTAGGGGCTGATCGGGAGCGATCCACCGATGGCGAGCAGGATGCCGCCGACCGCCGAGACGAAGCCGAAGAGCATGCTCAGCACCGGGACGAGGACGGGCGACGACGACACCCGGAGCGCCGCGGCCGCGGGCGTCACGAGCAGTGCGAGGACGAGCAGCGCGCCGATGATCTGCACCGACACCGCGACCGTGAGCCCGAGCAGCACCATGAAGGCGAGCGAGACGAACCGACTCGGCACCCCGCGCGCCGCGGCGACGTCCGGGTCGAGGCTGTCGAAACTGAGGGGGCGCCAGAGGAGGAGGAGCGCGATCAGCACCACGATGCTGATGACGATGAGCAGGCCGAGCTGCGGGTCGTCGACCGACACGATCTGCCCGGTGAGGAGCCCGAACTTGTTGGCACTCCGGCCCGGATAGAGCGCGAGGAAGAGGATGCCGAGGCCGAGGCCGAACGGCATGAGCACCCCGATGATCGAGTTGCGGTCGCGGGCCTTCGAACCGAGCAGGCCGATGAGGATCGCGGCGACGAGTGAGCCCGCGAGGGACCCGACCACGACGTTGGCCCCGAACAGCAGCGCGCCGGCAGCGCCGGCGAAGGAGAGCTCGCTGATCCCGTGCACCGCGAACGCCATGTCGCGCTGCATGACGAACACGCCGATGAGGCCGCCGACGATGCCCAGGACCGCGCCGGCGATGATCGAGTTCTGCACGAGTTCGAGCAGTGCGCCGTAGTCCTGGAAGTTGAACAGGCGTCCCCAGAGGTCGTCAGTACTCATGCGCCGACCCCCACCGCACCGGTATGCGGATCGTCGTGGTGATGGTGGTGGGTCTCGCTGTCGGGGATGCCGACCACGACGACCCGGCCATGGCTGCGGAGTACGTCGACGGGCGTGCCGTAGAGCTCAGACAGCACCTCGCTGCGGAGCACCTCGTCGGGGGTGCCCTCCCGGAATCGGCCGCCCGCGAGGTACAGGATGCGGTCGACCATGGGGAGCACCGGGTTCACGTCGTGGGTGACGAAGACCACCGCGGTGTCGTGCTCGCGCCGACGACGGTCGATGAGCTCGCTGACCCCGCGCTGATGCTGGAGGTCGAGGCTGAGCAGTGGTTCGTCGCAGAGGAGGAGGATCGGGTCGTCCGCGAGCGCCTGGGCGACGCGCAGCCGCTGCTGCTCACCGCCGGACAGGGTGCCCACGGCGCCGTCGGCGTAGGCGGTCGCGCCGACGGAGGCGATCAGCTCGTCGACCCGACGCTTCGTCGCCGCGGTGCGGATGGGGAGTCCGAAGCGGTGGCCGTCGACGCCGAGGGCGACGAGATCGCGACCGCGCATCGGCGTGCCGGCGGGGATGAGCTTCTGCTGCGGGATGTAGCCGATGCGGCGGTCGCCCCGGTGCACCGGGCCTCCGGCGACCCTGATGGTCCCGCGGTCGAGCTGCTGCTGCCCGAGGATGGTGCGCAGCAGACTCGTCTTGCCGGAGCCGTTCGGGCCGAGCACCGCGAGGAACTCCCCCGGGCGCACCGAGAGGTCGAGACCGTCCCAGAGCGTGCGTCCGCCGAAACCGAGCTCGGCCCCGGCGAGCCCGAGGACGTCGACGGGGCCTGAGTCGTCAGTTGGACCGCTGGTCATCGATCCAGGGCGTCCGCCACGGCGTCGACGTTCTCGGTCATCCACGAGAGGTAGTCCTTGCCGTCCGGGAGGGTCTCGGTGAATGACAGCACCGGTACGCCTGCGTTCTCCGCGGCGGTCTTGACCTGTTCGGTCTCGCCGCCACTCGTCTGCTCATTGTAGGCAAGCAGCGCGACCGATCCGCCGCCGAAGAGGTCGAGCGTCTCCTTGAGGACGGTCGGCGACACGTCGGTGCCCTCCTCGATCGCCTCGCTGAACGCCTCCGGGGTGCGGTTCACGAGTCCGGCGCCCTCGAGCAGGTAGAGCGGCACGGGCTCGGTGATGGCGACGCCCTCGCCGTCGTGTGCGGTCTTGATCGCGGCCTGGGCCGTCTCGATCGTGCCGAGGGACTCGGTGAAGGCCTTGGCGTTCGCGGTGTACGTGGTCGCGTTCGCGCTGTCGAGTTCGCCGAGCTCCTTGGCCAGCTCGTCGGCGAGCTTCGCCATCGTCGGGAGGCTGTACCAGACGTGTTCGTTGAAGCCCTCGATGTGGTCGTGACCGTCGTCCTCAGCGTGCGCCTCATCCGTGTGCTGCTCGTCAGCGTGGTCGTCGTCCGGGGCGAGGCCCGACAGGTCGACGACGTTCACGACCTCGACGGACTCGTTCTTGGCCGCGTCGAGGAGTGTGTCGATGAACGGGTCGTAGCCGCCACCGTTCTCGATGACGAGGTCGGCGTTCTTGATGGAGAGCTGATCCTGCGTGCTCGCCTCGTAGGAGTGCGGGTCCTGGGCGGCCGAGGAGATGAGCGAGGTCACCTCGACGTCCTTGCCGCCGATCTTCGAAGCGATGTCGCCGTACACGTTCGTCGAGGCGACGATGTTGATCTTGCCGTCGTCGGCCGCGCTCGACGCACTGCTGCCGGAGCAGCCCGCGAGGACGAGGGCGGCTGCCGGGAGGACGGCCAAGGCTGGGAGCAGGGTGCGAGCGCGCATTGATGAACCTTCTCGATCGGGGTGAGAAGGCCAACGCTACGCCTATTGATACTGATTCTCAAAATCGCCCTTCGACGGGCTCAGGGACCGAAGAGCAGGCTCAGGGACCCGGTGCTCAGTCGAGCAGCAGCGCCGGCTCCTCGATGATCGACGCGACGTCCGCCAGGAAGCGGCTCGCGACGTCGCCGTCCACCACGCGGTGGTCGAAGGAGGCGCCGAGCGTCGTCACGAAGCGGCTGCGCACCTCGCCGTCGACGACCCACGGCTTCTGCTTGATCGTGCCGAGCGCGACGATGCCGACCTCGCCCGGGTTGAGGATCGGGGTGCCGGTGTCCATGCCGAAGACACCGATGTTCGTCACCGTGATCGTGCCGTTCTGCTGGTCGGCCGGCGGCGTCTTGCCGTCGCGGGCCGTGAGCGTGAGGGTCTCGAGGGCGCGTGCCAGCTCGAGCAGGCTCATCGCCTGCGCCTCCTTGACGTTCGGGACGATCAGTCCGCGCGGTGTCGCGGCGGCGACCCCGAGGTTCACGTAGTGGCGGACGATGATCTCCTGGTCCGTCCACTCGCTGTTGACCGTGGGGTTGCGGCGGACCGCCCAGATCATCGCCTTGGCCATGATGAGCAGCGGCGAGACCTTGACGCCGGCGAAGTCCGTCGAGTTCTTCAGGCGCTTGACGAACTCCATCGTGCGCGTCGCGTCGACGTCGACGAAGAGGGAGACGTGCGGCGCGGTGAAGGCACTGCGGGTCATGGCTGTCGCGATGGCCTTGCGGACGCCCTTGACCGGAATGCGCTCCTCGCGCTCGTCGGCCCACTCCGGCGTCTCGATGTTGCGGAACACGCTCGCCTGGCTGGCCTCACGGATGACGTCGTCGCGGGTGATCTCACCCGCGAGCCCGGTGCCCTCGATCGCCGTGAGGTCGACCTCGAGGTCCTTCGCGAGCTTCCGGATCGGCGGCTTGGCGATGACCGGCAGCGCGGACGCGGCGGGGATGCTCGACGGCGGCTGGCGGCGCACGGGCGGCTGCGGGGTGACGGCCAGGCTCGCCGGCTCGACGACCGGCGTCGCGCCACGGCCACGGCGACGACTCGAGGTGCTGCCGGCGCTGCCGTATCCGACGAGCACTGCGCCAGGGCGCGGCTCTTCGGCGGGAGAGACGCTCGCCGCGGTGTCGGCGGCCAGCGTGGCCTCCTCCGACTCGACGACCGCCGGTGCGGGCGCGGCCGGCTCGGCGGTCGGCGCTCCACCACCGGTGCTCACGCTGATGATGGGCGTCCCGACGTCGACGGTCTGGCCCTCCTGGACGAGCAGGGCGCCGACGGTGCCGGCGAACGGCGACGGGAGTTCGACGAGCGACTTCGCGGTCTCGATCTCGACCAGCACCTGGTTGACCGAGACGGCGTCGCCCGGCGCGACCTTCCATGCGACGATCTCGGCCTCGGTCAGGCCTTCGCCGACGTCCGGCAGTTCGAACTGGAGATCACTCATCGTGGTTCCTCGTCTTCCTTCGGTGTTCAGTACGCCAGCGAGCGGTCGACAGCCTCGAGGATGCGGTCGGCATCCGGGAGGTAGACGCCTTCGAGCTTCGCCGGCGGGAACGGGGTGTCGAACCCGGACACCCGCAGGACGGGTGCTTCGAGCGAGTAGAAGGCGCGCTCGGTGACGGTCGCCGCGATCTCCGAGCCGACGCTCGTGAACCCGGGCGCCTCCTGCACGTAGACGAGGCGGCCGGTCCGTCGGACGGATTCGACGAGCGGGTCGTAGTCGATGGGCGACAGCGAGCGCATGTCGACGACCTCGACGCTCGTGCCCTCCGTGGCGGCCAGTTCAGCCGCCTGCAGCATGACGCTCACGATCGCGCCGTGTCCGGCGAGGGTGACCTCCGTGCCGGTGCGGACGACGCGGCTGCCGTGCAGTGGTGCGGCCGAACCGTCGAGGTCGACCTCGCCCTTCGGCCAATAGCGGCTCTTCGGCTCGAGGAAGACGACCGGGTCGTTCGAGGCGATGGCCTCCTGGATCATCCAGTAGGCGTCGTTCGGGGTCGACGGGCTGACCACGCGGAGCCCTGCCGTGTGGGCGAAGTACGCCTCGGGGCTCTCCTGGTGGTGCTCGACCGCGCCGATGTGTCCGCCGTAGGGGATCCGGATGACGACGGGCATCTGCAGCTTGCCCTCGTGCCGGTTGGTGAGCTTCGCGAGCTGCGTCGTGATCTGGTTGAAGGCCGGGAACACGAAACCGTCGAATTGGATCTCGCACACCGGTCGGTAGCCGCGCATGGCGAGGCCGATCGCGGTGCCGACGATGCCGGACTCCGCCAGCGGGGTGTCGAGGACGCGGTCGCCGCCGAACTCGGCGTGCAAGCCCTCGGTGACGCGGAAGACGCCGCCGAGCGGGCCGATGTCCTCGCCCATGAGCAGGACCTTGTCGTCGTCGGTCATCGCCTTGCGCAGGCCGGCGTTCAGCGCCTTGGCCATCGGCATGGTGGTCGTCGTCATGCGTTGCCTCCTTCGAGCGAGGCCTCGTAGCGTTCGAGCCAGGCCTGCTGCTCCACCATGAGCGGGTGCGGTTCGGAGTAGACGCCCTCGAACATGAGCTCGGGGCCCGGGGCCTCGAGTGCGAGCGTGCGCACGCGGGTGTCCTCGGCGAGCGCTGCAGCCTCCTCGTCGACCTCGGCGAAGAACGCGTCCGAGGCGCCGAGCCCCTGGAGGTACGTCTTGAACCGGACGATCGGGTCGCGGGCGATCCAGGACTGGAGTTCGTCGTCGGTGCGGTACTTGGTCGGGTCGTCGCTCGTGGTGTGCGCGCCGACGCGGTAGGTCATCGCTTCGATGAGGCTCGGGCCGCGGCCGGCGCGGGCGTCGTCGAGGTGCTTCGCCGCCGTCGCGTAGCTCGCGAGGACGTCGTTGCCGTCGATGCGGACGCTGTCGAGGCCGAAGCCGGCCGCGCGCTGGTACAGCGGCTCGCGGGCCTGGCGGGAGACGGGGACGGAGATGGCCCACTGGTTGTTCTGGAGGAAGAACACCTGTGGCGTCTGGTAGCTGGCGGCGTAGATGTAGGCCTCGTTCGCGTCGCCCTCGGAACTCGAGCCGTCACCGAAGTAGACGAGCACGGCCGTGTCGCGCTCGGGGTCGCCGGTGCCGACGGCCTTGTCGAAGTTCAGGCCCATCGCGTAGCCGGTCGCGTGCAGGGTCTGCGCGGCGAGCACGAGCGTGTAGAGGTGCACGTTGCCGTTGGACGGATCTGCCGGGTCCCAACCGCCGTGCGTGTTGCCGCGCATGAGCCGCACGATGTCGATGGGGTCGACGCCGCGGATCATCGCGACGACGTGTTCGCGGTAGGAGGGGAAGATGTGGTCCTGGGCTCGCGCTGCGCGGGCCGAACCGACCTGTGCCGCCTCCTGCCCGTGACTCGGTGGCCACAGCGCCATCTGGCCCTGGCGCTGCAGGTTCGTCGCCTCGATGTCGAAGGCACGGACGTTCGCCATGTCGCGGTAGAACTGCTGCAGGTCGGTCTCGGTCAGGCGATCGAGGAACGGCTGATAGCGCTCCGCGTGTTCGTTCGGCGCGAAGGTGCCGGCCGCGTCGATGAACTGGACGCTGGGCACGGTGGGGTCGTCTCCGGAACGGCTCATCGTGAGCGCACTCCCTCTCGTGTCGGGTGGTCGGCCGGCAGTCCGGCGAGGATCTCTGCAGCGGCGGCGAGGAGCGGTTCGATCGACTCGGCCTCACCGATCGAGATGCGGACGCCGTCGCCAGGGAAGGCTCGGCCGACGATGCCGTGGGCGAGGAAGGTCTCGTTCGCCGCGGCCGTCTGCTCGCCGAGGCCGAACCAGACGAAGTTGCCCTGCGCCGCGGGGATGAACCAGCCCTGCTCGCGGAGCGAGGCGGCGAGGTCGTCGCGTCGTGCGGTGATGACCGCGACGCGGGCTCGGATGTCCTCGGCGTTCGCGAGTCCGGCGATGGCCGCCTGCTGCGCCGGCGCAGTGCTGGAGAGCGGGATGGCCGCGTTGCGGGCGCCGTCGAGGACGAGCTCGTGGCCGATGGCCCAGCCGACGCGGAGGCCGGCGAGTCCGTAGGCCTTCGAGAAGGTGCGGAGCACGACGAGGTTCGGGTGCTCGTCGAGGAGCGGGATGCCGTTGACGGCGTCGTCGTCGGTGACGAACTCGCGGTAGGCCTCGTCGAGGAGGACGAGCACGTCGGAGGGCACGGACCGGAGGAAGGCGAGGAAGGCGTCACGCTCGACGACCGGGCCGGTCGGGTTGTTGGGCGTGCAGACGATGACGACGCGGGTGCGGTCGGTGACGGCTGCGGCCATCGCCTCGAGGTCGTGGGAGCCGTCGGGCCGGTTGGGGACCCGCACGGACGTCGCGCCGGCGACGGTCACGAGACCCGGGTAGGCCTCGAAGGAGCGCCAGGCGAAGACGACCTCGTCCCCCGGACCGGCGGTCGCGGTGATGAACTGGCTGAGGAGCGCGACCGAGCCCGCCCCGATGTGGATGCGTTCCGGCGTGACGCCGTTGGCTTCGGCGAGCGCCGTGCGCAGTGCGAGTGCGGCGCCGTCGGGGTAGCGGTGGGAGTCCGCAGCCGTGTCGGTGATGGCCGAGAGGACGGCGTCGAGTGGCGGGAACGGGACCTCGTTGCTCGAGAGCTTGAAGGCGTCGGGTGCGGCCGGCTTGCCCTGGCGGTAGGGCGGCAGCTCTGCGATCTCCGGACGGAGACGGACCGGGCTCCGGCCCGGCTGAGCGGCCGGCTGGGCGGTGGTTGGCAGGTTGTCACTCACTCGACGAGTCTAGGCCGCGAAGGATACCTGCGTCGGAATGCAGTACGTCGGTCCGAATCGGCCCTTTGCCCGCTGCTGCAAGGGTGGGAGGATTGCCGTCATGGGACGTTTTCTGCTGAACCTGATCGTCAACGGCTTCGCCATCTGGGTCACGACCCTCATCGTCGCCGGTGTGAAGGTGACGCCGTACGCACCCGGCGGCACGCTGGAGACGATCCTGACCTTCGCGCTCGTCGCGCTCATCTTCGCCGTCGTGAACACCATCATCGGCTCGGTCATCAAGGTGCTCGCGTTCCCCCTGTACATCCTCACGCTCGGTCTCATCGGGCTCCTCATCAACGGGCTCCTCCTCCTCATCACCGCAGGCATCAGCGGCTGGTTCGGCTTCGGCCTGACCGTCGACGGCTTCTGGTGGGGCGTCCTCGGTGCGATCGTCATCTCCATCGTGAACTGGCTGCTCGGCATCGTCATCCGCCCCAAGGCGCGCGACTGACCCGTCGGCTCGACCGCTTGATCACTGAAGGACCTTGTCGGCGCGGTACTGCCAGGCCTCCCCGGTACCCGTGAGCCCGGTGAGGGGGTCGATCGCTGGTGTGAGCCGCTCCTCCGAGGACTGATCGATGAGGCGTGCCGTCTCCCGGTAGCGGTCGAGATTGTGAGCCGGAAGGGGATCGTCACCGGCCGGCGGTGGTCCTCCGTCATACAACGAACGCTGGACGACGGTGCCCCCGTTGAGCGAGTCGCGTCGTCCACCGGAGAGCGCGGGGATGACGTCCTCGGTGTGTTCGACATGGGTGCGCGGGAGGTCGTCCGCGAAGTCGATGGATTCGACCGGCGATCCGAAGGTCACGACCGAGGAGTCGTAGGTACCGCTGGCGGCGATGCGTGACGCGATGATGCCGCCCTGGGAGTACCCGACGTGGAGCACGGAGGCACCGTCCGGAATGCCCGCGAGTCGCATGGCTTGGAGGGTCGCTTCCGCGCTCTCCGCCTCCATACCTGCGACGGCGTTGACATTGCTGCGGTTGTCGAAGGGCTCGGTCGACGCCTCAGGGAAGCCGGTCTCGATGGTTCCACCCGACCAGACGATCCACTGGTCGGCACCGGAGGCGTCCTCGTACCGCTCGATCCTGATCTGCGGCGAGCCCGCTCCCCCGTGCGGCATCCGCTCGGCCAGGTCCTCGTACCGGGTCGGAGGTTTCAGGGGCGCCGGAGCGCCCTGGGCCTTCACCTCGACCGTACGGACCGGCGCCGCGGGAGTGAGGAGGCCGGCACGGTCGACTGTGCCCAGTGCGACCAGGGCTGCGAACGCCACCCCGGTGATGCCCTCCTCGCTCAAACGGTTCGCGTCGAGCATCGCCGGCAGACCGAACGCGCTGATCAGGAACTCGTCGGAACCCGATACGACTCCGCGCACGAGGGCGACGAACGCGGGTGACGACATCAGCTCACGCGCAGTCTTCGCCGAGGCCTCATCGAAGCCGTCCTGCAGGTCCGAGGACAGCAACCCCAACACTCCGCGGAACACCGTCCTGACGAGCGTCACCTCTCCGACGGCGGCGAGGACACCGAGGGGGATCAACGGGGAGGCTCCCAGGACCCATCCCGCGGCGTCCCCGGTGAACGTGAACAACGATTGGACCATCCGCTCGAGCTCTCCGTACTGCTCCGCCCCGACGATGAGGCGCCCGCCCAACCGGCTCGCGTCGTCGCTCGCACGCCGCAAGCTGGTGGCGGCCCTCGCAGCCGCCCCGCTTCCCGCCCCCGCATCGGCTTGGGGGACGATCGTCGGGCCGACGGGCACCAGGGACACGTCGTCGGTCGACACCGATTCCACGCGGTCGGCCCAGCTCGCGCAGGCCTCGCCGAGTTCGACGAGCAACGCGCCGAGGAGCAGGTGATCCTCAGTGGCGACGGCTACGACACCACCGCCTCGGATGGTGATGTCGTCACTCATGCTCCGCTCCAACGGCGATCGACGATGCCGCCCTACGAGCGCTCCTGAGTCCCTCATCGAGCGCAGCGGCCGCTCCACGGAGCACTGCGGTCAGTTCGTCCGCGGAGCAGGCGAACTGCACGGCGGCGGGACCGACCCACTCGAGACCGCTGCGCGCCTGCGCGAACCTCACGATCTCCGGCTCCAGTTCGAGCAGCACGTCCTCGAGACATCGAGCGCGCCCCTCGAGGATCGAGACAGCTTCCTCTGCCGTCGGCTGCGACGGGAAGCCCATCGCCAACGGGTCGTACTCCAACGCCATGTCGCCTCGCCCTCCGCCCGCCCATCGCCGGCATCACGCTCGACTCTGCCCAACCGGCGGAGCGATCACGCCGGCACACCGCGCTGATGTGAAGGAAGCTGACCGGCGGAGAGCTGTGGAGCGGAGTCAGTCGAGAACGGTTCGACGGCTCGGGCGCGGTCGGCCAGAATAGACGCATGAACACCCTCGGGGAGGCCGACCCCGGCACGACCCCGTTCCGCGTGTGCTTCGTCTGCGCGGGCAACATCTGTCGATCCCCGATGGCCGAGAGCGTCTTCACCGACCTCGTCGCGGCCGCCGGGCTGGAGCGGGTCGTGGAGGTCTCCTCCGCCGGCACCGGCGACTGGCACGTCGGCGAGCACGCCGACCACCGCACGGTCACCGCGCTGCGAGCGCACGGCCACGACGCAACCGCCCACCGGGCCAAGCAGTTCGACCCCGACCGCTTCGACAGCTACGACCTCGTCGTCGCCCTCGACCGCAGTCACGAACGCATCCTGCGGGCCTGGGCGGGCAACGACACCGACCGCTCCAAGGTGCACCTGCTCCTGAGCTTCGACAGCACCTCCGGGACCCGCGACGTCCCCGACCCCTACTACTCGGACGCCCAGATGTTCGAGACCGTCCTCGGCATGATCGACCATGCCTGCAGATCCCTCTTCCACCAGCTCGAACCAGCACTGACCCAGGGAGCCACCCCATGACCGAATTCCCCGCCCAGCCGCTCAGCCCGCTCGACGGTCGCTACCGCCCCGCCGTGACGGCGCTCGGAGAGTACCTCTCGGAGGCCGGCCTGAACCGCGCCCGCGTGCAGGTCGAGGTCGAGTGGCTCGTCTACCTCACCGAGCACTCGATGTTCGGATCCTCCCCGCTCACCCCGGCGGAGATCGAGCAGCTCCGCGCGCTCTACCTCGACTTCGGACAGGCCGACATCGACTGGCTCGCCGAGAAGGAGGCCGTCACGCGTCACGATGTGAAGGCCGTCGAATACCTCGTGCGCCACCGCCTGTCCGAGCTCGGTCTCGACCGCATCGCCGAACTCACCCACATCGCCTGCACGAGCGAGGACATCAACAACCTCTCCTACGCGCTCACCGTGTCGCAGGCCGTCCGCGCCATCTGGCTCCCGAAGCTGCGCCTCGTCCTCGACTCCCTGCGCACCAAGGCCGTCGACTTCCGGGCCGTCCCGATGCTCGCACGCACGCACGGCCAGCCGGCGACGCCCACCACGATGGGCCGCGAGCTCGCCGTCACCGTCTACCGACTCGAGCGCATCGCCCTGCAGATCGAGGCGAACGAGTACCTCGGCAAGTTCTCCGGCGCGACCGGGACCTTCGCCGCCCACGTCGTCGCCGACCCCGATGCCGACTGGCCCGCCATCTCGCGCGAGTTCGTCGAGGGACTCGGCCTCGACTGGAACCCGCTGACGACGCAGATCGAGTCGCACGACTGGCAGGCCGAGCTCTACGGCAAGATCTCCCACGCCAACCGCGTGCTGCACAACCTCGCCACGGACATGTGGACGTACATCTCGATCGGCTACTTCCGGCAGATCCCGGTCGCGGGCGCCACCGGCTCGTCGACCATGCCGCACAAGGTCAACCCGATCCGCTTCGAGAACGCCGAAGCGAACCTGGAGCTGTCGAGCGCGATCCTCGACTCCCTCGCCGCCACCCTCGTCACCTCGCGACTCCAGCGCGACCTCACCGACTCGAGCGCCCAGCGCAACATCGGTGTCGGGTTCGGCCACTCGCTGCTCGCCCTCGACAACATCCTCGGCGGACTCGGGCAGATCGACCTCGCGGAGGACGTGCTGGCCGCGGACCTCGACCACAACTGGGAGGTGCTCGCGGAGGCGATCCAGACGGTCATCCGCGCCGAGGTGACCGCGGGTCGTTCGAGCATCGAGGACCCCTATGCGGTCCTCAAGGAGCTGACGCGCGGCAAGCGTCTCGGTCAGGCGGAGCTCGTCGAGTTCGTCTCCAAGCTCGACATCGGCGACGCCGCGAAGCAGCGCCTGCTCGAGCTCACCCCGGCGACGTACCTCGGGCTCTCCGACGACCTGGTGGACTACCTGCCGTAGGCGGTCCGTGCTCGTTCGCCCAGGAATGGGCGAACGAGCACTGGGTCGCCCAAGAATGGGCGAATGAAGCCGGAGATCAGTGGCCGGAGGGGCGCGGCGGACGCTTGTCGTCGCCGTCCTGCTCGTCGAGGTCGAGCTTCTCCTGGAAGTCGGGCTTCACGGCGAGCGCCAGCATCGCGAGGACGACGAGCGAGGCGATGAACGCGATGCCCAGGCCGATGAGCGCGAGGACGATCTCACGGGTCGACATCAGGACGACGACGCCGGTGAAGACCCCCATGACGCCCGAAAGCACGAGGAGCTCGATCGGCCGCAGGACGTCGTCGCGGTTGGGCTTGCTCATGATGCGGCTCCCGCCGTGCCGGTGGTGTCGTCGGTGACTGCGCCGGCGACCGGGCGCTTGCCCGCCCACCGCAGCGACAGTCCGCCGATGACGAGGTAGACGCCGATGATCGCGGCGTATGCCCCGACGAGGCCGACGACGACGATGTCCGCACGGAGGACACCCTCGACACCTCCCGGGGCGGCGAATCGCTGCTCGAGTCCCGGCGGGACGAGGAGCGTCGCGATGGCGAGCAGCACCGTGAAGGCACCGACCGCGGTCCAGTCCTTCGCCGCGGCGAGGCGTCCGCGCCAGCGGATCCCGCTGTACAGCTCAAGGAATCCGGTGAGGGCCGCCCACAGGGTGACGACGTAGAGGAAGATGCTCAGCCCGCCGCCGCTCACGAGCAGCGAGAAGACGCCGGTCACGACGCCGATGACGCCTTGGCCGAGGAAGAACGCGCGCGTCACGGTGTCGGAGAAGTTCGGGAAGGCGAAGGCCCCGACGATCGCGCCGGACAGCAGCGTGAAGACCCCGAAGACCACAAGGCCGAACTGCGAGGAGTGGCCCTGCGTGAAGGTGACGACCCCCGCCGTGGCGAGCGCGATCACCGCACGCAGGATCGGGACCATCCAGTACCGATCGTGCTTGGCGCCGTCGAACGGGATGCTGGGCACGGTGAACGTCTCATCTCTTGCAGGAAGTCCACTCCAGCTTACGCGGTCCTGCGGGCGACGCGGACCGGGGTCAGGGTGCCCTGGGTGGGACCGACAGGCCCGCGGCGAGTTCCGCGAAGACGGCCTCGGCATCCGCCCGATCGCGGGTCAGCAAGGACGCCTGCCCTGCCCAGAAGCCCTGGAGCTCTGCGACGCCCTGCTCCGAGGCGACGGTGCGGAACCGCCCGGTCAGCCAGTTCTGGACCGGGAACGGGGCGACGACCCCCGACGCCTCGATCTCGCGCAGCACCCGGTTCGGGACACCACGGCCGAGCCTGCCGCTCATCGCGCGCGTGAGGACGGTACCGTCGGCGGGCGTCGAGACGATGGCCGCCCGATGCTCGGCCGTCGCCGCGGAGACGCTCGTGCGGAGGAAGGCGGTCCCGACCTGCACGCCGGCGGCGCCGAGTGCCCGCGCGGCGGCGACACCACGTCGGTCGGCGATACCGCCGGCGGCGATCACCGGGACGTCCAGGGCGTCGACGAGCTGCGGGATCAAGGCGACCAGGCCGACGAGGGAGTCCTCGGCTGCTCGCAGGAACGAGACGCGGTGGCCGCCGGCCTCCATGCCCGTGCCGACGACGACGTCGACGCCGCCCTCCTGCAGGGCGAGCCCCTCGGCCACCGTGGTCGCCGTCCCGACCACGACGATGCCCCGCTCGCGCGCCGCGTCGACCACCGACCGCGGTGGAACCCCGAAGACGAAGCTGACCACGGCGGGCCGCGCCTCCAGGACCGCCTCGATCTGCTCGTCGAACGGCGGCACGTACCGGGCCGGGCGATCGGGCAGCTCGAGCGACAACTCGTCGAACACGGGTCGGAGCGCCTCGACCGCGGCTGCGAAGGACGCCTCGGAGTCGTCGGGCGACAGCTCGTCTCCACGCGGCAGCCACAGATTCAGTGCGAACGGCGCCGCGGTCCGTTCGCGGAGCGCCGTGACCGTCCGCTCGATGCGCTCGGCGTCGTAGCCGTACAGGCCGAAGGAACCGAGGCCGCCCAGCTCACTCACCGTCGCGGTGAGTTCGACGGAGGACAAGCCTCCGAAGGGGCCGAGCACGATCGGGACGTCGACAGGAAGGGCGCGCACGCCACCAGTATGTCCCTCGCCTCTTGCGGGTGAAACCGGATCGAAACATGATGGACATCAAACAGCTCACTTTGAGTTGTTTACTGAGTGCATCGACGCACGCCTGCAGAGGAGCTCCACCGCCATGACCTTCACCATCGCCGGACTGCAACACCACGGCGTCCCCGGAGACGTCGAGGCGAACCTCGCGCTCGTCGCCGACGCCGCCAGGCAGGCATCGGATCGCGGCGCGGACCTGCTCGTCACCCCCGAGATGTTCATCACCGGCTACAACCTCGGGGACCGTCTCGCCCCGCTCGCCACCTCGGAGCTGGTCGACCGGGTCGCCGCCATCGCGGCCGGGACGGGGATCGCGATCCTCGCCGGCTTGCCCGAGCCGCTCCCGGGCGGAGCCGTCGCGAACGCCATCGTCCTCATCGGTCCCGACGGGTCCGAGCTGCTCCGCTACCGCAAGACACACCTGTTCGGCGAGCTCGACCGCGAGCTGTTCGTGGCCGGTGACACCCTCGCACCGACCGTCGACCTTGGCGGCGTCCGCGTCGCCGTCCTCATCTGTTACGACGTCGAGTTCCCCGAGACCGTCCGCGCGGCGGCCCTCGACGGCGCCGACGTCGTGATCGTCCCCACCGCGCAGATGGAGCCCTACGCGCACATCGCCGAACGGCTCATCCCGGTGCGCGCCTGGGAGAACCAGGTCCACCTCGTCTACGTCAACCGCGTCGGCTCCGAAGGGGACCTCACCTACGTCGGCCGCAGCAGCATCGTCGGTCCGGACGGCGTGGTCCTCGACGCGCTCGACGCGGACGCCGTCGGTCTCATGATCGCCACGATCGATCCCGAGGCCACCAAGCGCGCCAGGCAGGAGAACCCCTACCTCGCCGACCGCCGCGCCGAGCTGTATTGAGGGACGCCGTCCCTCCTCCCCTCCCCCTCCGAGTCCCCCGACTCCCCCGGAAAGTGACCTCATGACCGTGAACCCCATCGCCGAGCCGCGCAAGCGCCTCGACGGCCAACTCGGTACCGGCTCCATCGTCTTCATGGTGATCGCCGCCGCAGCACCACTCACCGTGATCGGCGGCAACGTCCCCATCGCGATCGGGACCGGCAACGGCGCCGGAGCGCCGATCGGCTTCGCCCTCGCCGCCGTGATCCTCCTCGTCTTCTCCGTCGGCTTCGTCACCATGACGCCGTTCGTCCGCGAAGCCGGCGCGTTCTTCTCCTATGTGACGGCCGGACTCGGCTCTCGTCTCGGCCTCGGTTCCGCGTTCACCGCACTCGTCGCCTACACGGCGATCCAAGTCGGCGTGTACGGCTACATGGGTTGGGCGCTCGACGACCTCGTCACGTACTTCGGCGGCCCGACCCTGCCCTGGTGGCTGTACTCCTTCGCGACGATGGCGATCGTCGCGGTGCTCGGCTACCGACACATCGACCTGAGCGCGAAGGTACTGGGCATCGCACTGACGCTCGAGATCCTCGTGGTCGTCGTGCTCGACGTCGTCATCTTCGCGACGGGCGGCGCGGACGGCATCGCGGTCGAGACCTTCGACCCCGCCAACATCTTCACCGGTGGGATCGGCGTCGCCGTGCTCTTCGCCCTCACCGGCTTCATCGGCTTCGAGGCGACCGCGGTCTTCCGGGACGAGGCGCGCAACCCGGAACGCACCATCCCGCGAGCCACGTACCTGGCCGTCGTCATCATCGGTGTGTTCTACGCCATCTCCTGCTGGGCGCTCGTGACGGGCGTCGGCGCAGGGAACGCCGTCGCGGTCGCCCAACAGACGCTCGCCGGCGAAGGCAACCTCCTGCTCGACACGACGACGACCTACCTCGGCCCGATCATGCGCGATGTCGTCCAGGTGCTGCTCATCACGAGCCTGTTCGCGTGCGTGCTGTCCTTCCACAACGTCATCGCGCGTTACCAGTTCACGCTGGCGCAGAAGTCGGTGCTGCCCGCCCGCCTCGGCAGGCGTCACCCCACACACCACTCCCCGTCGACCTCCTCCATCGTGCAGACGGTGACGGCGGCCATCGTCCTCGCCGCGCTCGCGCTCGCCGGCCTCGACCCGCTCGTCGGGGTCTTCGGATCCATGGCCGGGGTGGCGACCGTCGGGATGGTCCTGCTCATGCTGACGACCTCGATCGCCGTCCTCGTGTTCTTCGCGCACCGACCCGAGCTCGTCGCCGGCCGCACGTGGGGTGCGCGGGTGTTCCCGATCCTCGCGGTGGTGGGACTCGCTTTCGCGCTGTGGCTGGTGCTGTCGAACTTCACGCTCGTCACCGGCGGAAGCGTCACCGTGAGTGTCGTGCTCGCCCTCATCCCCGTGGTCGCCATGCTGATCGGTATCGTGGCGGGGAAGCGGTTCCCGCTGGACGCCGAGCCGGACGGCGCGGTGAGCGAGGCGACCGCCGACCAGCCGACGGCCGGCTGAGCCAGGGTCGCGGAGTCGATCAGCGACGAGACGGGGTGCCATGGATCTGGGTTCGCCCTCGCTCGGAGCCATTCGACGCACGACGGCCGTCGACACCGTCCGCGCGCGCATCTCGCTGGCGCTGGAGCTCGGGATGCTGGTGCCCGGCCAACGGCTCCCGGCACCAGAGGAAGCGGCCCGTGCGTTCGGGGTCAGCGAGATGTCGGTGCGGCGTGCCTATCGGGCGCTGAGCGACGAGGGCGTCGTCGTGCGGCGGCAGGGCAACACGGGTGGCACGTTCATCTCGGATGCACCCGCGGTGGGCACCGTTCCCGAGATCGCCGCCTACCGCGAGGACGCCGTCCACGTGCACGCGCTCATCGACCAGCGCGCGACGCTCGAAGCCGGGCTGGCGGCGCGGGCTGCCTCTGCACCGGTGGCGTCCTCCCTGCGTCGACTCGACGACCTCGTGGCGACCATGCGGACCGAGCCGGACTGGAGCCGGTTCCGCGAGGCGGATGCGGCGTTCCACGCCGAGCTGGCGATGTCGGCGGGCGTGCCGGGCGCGGCCGACCTCCATGACCGCGTGTCCCGTGAGCTGTACTCCTACTTCATCCCCTATCGGATCGAGTACCTGCGCGCGTCGAACGAGGAGCACGCTCAGCTCGTCGAGGCGCTCCGCGTCGGCGATGCGGCAGCCGCGAGCCGCCTGGCCTTCGACCACGTCGCAGAGCTCCACCGCTCGATGTACGTCGGCCTCGCGGGCGTCGGCTCTGCCGAGAGTGCGCAAAACGCTCCCTGAATCGCAATGAGCCGACCGAATGCGCACTCTCGGTGGAGGGTGTGGACAATGGGAGCAGAGATCCCCACGGGATCGGGAGGATGGGTCGGTGCCCCGCCATCGCCCACTCCCGCCACGGCTCCGCGGCACGGCGTTCGCGGTCGGCGACCGCGCGCTGCACGGTGAGACGAACGGGAGACTGCGCGGCAGTGATCTCGAGGCACCGTTCTGGGGCGTGCGCTCGGTCGACGTCGACCTGGAGAGTGTCTTCGGGCGCTGCGCGGCGTTCGCCCCTCGGCTCCGACCAGGGTGGGTCTTCAGCCATCTCACTGCGGCGGCGCTCCTCGGCGCCCCGCTCCCGAACTCCTGCACGCACGCCACGGACCTCCACATCGGCGCGCTCCACGGAGTGCAACCTGCGCGTGGCCGAGGCGTCGTCGGTCACCGGCTTGCCGAGGCGACCCGCACGACACAGGTCCGAGGCTTCACCCTCACCGCCCCGGCCGACACGTTCGCGCTCCTGGCGACGATGCTCGAGCTGCCCGACCTCGTCGCTGTCGGCGACTTCCTCGTATCGGGGTCGCGATCTCGAGGCGGCTCGCGTGTCGACATACACACCACGATCGACGAGCTCACTGCTGCTGTAACCGCCTACGGCTCCCGTCGGTCGGCTCGGCTTCTCCGCGCTGCCCTGCCACTCGTCCGTATCGGCGTCGACTCCCGTCCCGAGACACACTTACGACTCGCGCTCATCGACGCGGGCATCCCCGAGCCGAGCGTCAATCCACCCGTGCAGGTGGACGGAGGCACTGCGGTACTCCATCCGGATCTCGCCGAACCGCGCCTCCGCATCGCGTATGAATACGAAGGCGACCTGCACCGAACCGACCAGCAGCGATTTCGAACCGACATCGTTCGCAGGGAGCGGTTCGAGGCGGCCGGGTGGCGGGTCGTCCGCGTCACTGCGCACGACCTCTTCGTCGACCGCGCATCATTCATCGCTCGGGTCCAGCGGCTTCGGGGGCTCGTCGAAAGTGCTCATTCCGCTCGCTGAGGCCGCCTGAGAGCGCAGAACGAGCACCCTCGGCGAGGCGTCAAGGCCGGGCCCGGAAATCCGACATGCGCCGTACTAAGGCATAGTGGGGACGGGTTCACCCCCGCCGCAAAGGAGTGAGAGCATGATCGACAAGGCCTCGATACAGGACTTCCCGCCGATGACGGCATCGCTGCTGGCGGACAATTCCGGCGTGTTCCGCGTCGGCACCGCCGAGCAGTACCTGACCGCCACCGACGCGGGAACGGCCCGCCGCCAGCTCGTCGAACTGATGCAGGCGGAGGCCCGGAAGGCGGGTCGACCGATCCGTGTGACGGTGACCGACCCGACGAGCGTCACCGTGCTCCTCATCGGTGTCGACGGCGAACTGCAGGAGGAACCGCAGTCAGCAGCGCCCGCGCGCACCGCGCAGCGGGCCACGCCACAGCCCGCAGCCGCGCAACGAGTGCCGCTCATCCAGGCGCCACCGCCCGCGCCCTCCCAGCCGACACCCGCACGCCCGACCCCTGTTCAACCGCAGACACCGCCCCGCGCCGCACCCGCCCAGCCGTCGACACCTGCGCCGGTTTCGGCGCAGCCCGCGCCGCCGGTCTCCGGCAACCCGCAGTCGACCACGACGCCGCAGCCCGTCCCGCCACAGCGCCCGACCGTGCAGCAACCCGCGTTCGACCCACCGCCGTTCCAGCCGATCTCGAACCAGCCGAACGCGCAGCAGGCGCCCGTACCCGCGCAGCGCGCGGTCCCGGCACAGCAGTCGGTGCAGGCGCCGCCGTCCGCGCCCGCGCAGCAGCAGCCCCCGGTTCCGCAGCAGCAGGCTCCCGGCCAGCCGGCCGCCCCGGCTCGCCGCGATCTGCGCGATGCACCCTCGTTCCTCGCGCCGCCCACGATCGGCCCGGCGCAGCACGGGCTCGCCGGCCTGCTCAACAAGCTCGGCTTCTCGGTGCCGCCGTCGGCGACCGAGCGGGCCGAGCGTGACGACGTCCACGCCGTGTCACGCCACTTCCCGAGGCGTCGCACCATCTCCGTCGCGAATCAGAAGGGCGGCGCCAACAAGACGCCGACCGTCGTCAACCTGTCTTCCGTCTTCGCCCGGTACGGCGGTGGCGGTGTCGCGGCCTGGGACAACAACGAGACTATGGGCACGCTCGGCTGGCGGACCGAGCAGGGCGGCCACGATTCGACCGTCCTCGACCTGCTCGCCGCGGCGGGCGACCTCCTCTCCCCCGGCGCCGAGCGAGCCGACCTGTCGCGGTTCGTCCACCACCAGCCCGGCGACAAGTACGAGGTCCTGCGATCCGCGGCCGACGGCGAGCACGTGGTGACCGCCGACGAGGTCGACCTTGTCCATCGCGTCCTCGCGAAGTACTACCGCCTGATCGTCATGGACTCCGGTAACTCGGCCGGAGCACCCAACTGGCGGCGCATGGTGGAGCTGACCGATCAGCTCGTCATCCCGACCACGACCGTCGAGGACAAGAAGGAGGGCGCGCGACTCACCCTCACCGCCGTCAGCCGGGTGAGCGAGCGCGGTGCCGAACTCGCTCGCAACGCCGTCGTCATCGTCTCCGAGGCCGAGGCCAAGGACACCTCGATCGCCAACGCCTACGCCGAGGACTTCCGCCCCTACGTGCGCGACGTCGTCGTCGTGCCCTTCGATCCCGCGTTGAAGAACGGCGTCATCCGACACGACGCCCTCAGGTCGAGCACGCAGCGGGCGTGGCTCGCAGCGGCTGCCGCGGTGTCGCGCGGACTCTGACCGGCACGGGCGCTGGTCGTCGACCGTCCAGGTCAATCACCCTCGGGCGTGCTGCACGATCGCGGTCAGGGCGTCGAGGTAGGCCTCGAAGGCAGCTCGCCCTTGCGCCGTGAGGGCGATGCGGCGGCCACGGCGGTCCGTGTCACTCTTCCCGATATCGATCACCCCGGAGTCTGCGAGCGCCGAGAGGTGCTTCGAGAGGGCCGACTTGCTGACACCGGTGATGCGCAGGAGCGAGGCGAAGTCGGCGTACTCGGCGGGAGCGAGCGCGGACAGTAGCGCGAGGCGCGCGGGCTCGTGGAAGAGCGGGTTCAGCGCGGGACGGGTGACGGCGGCTTCGGTCGCCGCATCGTCATCACGCATCGCCGGTCCGCGGCCGCCCGCCGACGGATGGACCGCCGGACGCGAGGCGGATGAGCGCCGGCAAGCAGGCTGCGAAGACCAACACGGCTGCGGCGAGCGCCGAGACGGTGTTCGGGGCCACGAGGTCTGCGGACCGCGCGGCCCACTGGACGAGGACGTACACGGCCGCGACGGCGACACCACTCATCGTGAGGAGCAGTGTGCCGACGCGATCCGACCAGTCGAGGCGCAGCTTGAGCGGTCGACTGACGGACAACGCCACGAATCCCAGGGAGACCAGGCCGAGGAGCCACAGCATGTCGAGGTCGACGACCACCCCGAGAGCGATGACGAGCACCGCGGTGATGACCGCCGTGCCGAGGGCTCCCTGCCGGGCAGCGCTGCGGGAGGCGTCTCGTGCGGCGTTCAAACGATCCTGCGCGTTGTCGTGGTTCATGATGGACCTCCAGTCGTTGCGCCTGAAGAAACTATCAGATCGTTGCCTGAAGCGAAACTATTTGGTCGACGGCGCCTCAGTCCCTCCGGTGTCCAGCTCGCCGCGCAGGTCTAGACGGCGAGCGACACCTGCCGACCGAGCGCTTCGATCGCGGCCTCGTCGCGCTGGTAGTGCGACCACTGGCCGATCCGGGTGCACGTCACGAGGCCGGCGCGCTGGAGCGTGGCCATGAACTGCGAGGCGGTCGACTGCGACACCTCGGCCCTCGCCTGGATGTGCTTGAGGCACACGCCTACCTCGGCCGCCGGCTGATCCTGCGGCGGGAACGACTCCGGATCCTTCAACCACCCCAGGATCGCGAGGCGAGTCGGATGGCCGAGCGCCTTGAAGATCGCCACCAGGTCCAACTCGTCAGCGTTCGTCATACGTCGACCATATCGCAATATCGCGATTCCACGATGTTGTGCAACACTGTGGATCGGTAAATCGCGATCTAACGATGGAGATGTCATGACGCAGCACACAGCACTGGTGGTCGGCGCCCGCGGGGTGATCGGCGGGAACCTGATCACCCACCTCGAGGGGCTCGGCTGGGACGTGGTCGGGTTGTCCCGCCGCGGCGGCACCGACCGGGGATCCGTCAGGCACCTCGCGGTGGACCTGCTCGACCGCGACGCGACCATCCACCAGTTGCGCGGACTGTCGGAGGTGACGCACCTGTTCTACGCCGCGTACCAGGATCGCCCCAACTGGGCCGAGCTCGTCGCGCCGAACCTCGCGATGCTCACCAACGTCGTCGACGCCGTCGAACCCGTCGCGCCGGGCCTCGAACACATCAGTCTGATGCAGGGCTACAAGGTCTACGGCGCGCATCTGGGGCCCTTCGCGACACCCGCGAAGGAGTCCGACCCGCCGCACATGCCGCCGGAGTTCAACGTCGATCAGCAGCAGTTCCTCGAGCGCCGCCGGGTCGGGGCCAGCTGGTCATGGTCGGCGTTGCGGCCGTCGGTCGTCGCCGGGATCGGCCTGGGCAACCCGATGAACCTGGCGATGGTCATCGCCGTCTACGCGTCCATGAGCAAGGAGCTCGGCATCCCGCTGCGGTTCCCCGGCAAGCCCGGCGCGTACACGAGCCTGATCGAGATGACGGACGCCGACCTCCTCGCGAAGGCCACGGTGTGGGCGGCGACCACGGAGCACGCCCGCAACGAGGCGTTCAACATCACGAACGGCGACCTGTTCCGGTGGTCGTCGATGTGGCCGAAGATCGCCGCTTTCTTCGACCTCGACGTCGCGCCGCCGCTCGAGATGTGCCTCGCCGAGGTGATGGCCGACAAGGAGGCCCTGTGGAACGCGATGGTCGAGCGGCACGGCCTCGCGCCCACCAGCTACGCCGAGGTGTCGTCGTGGGCGTTCGGTGACTTCGTCTTCGCGTGGGACTACGACGTCATCGCCGACACCTCGAAGTCCCGCCGGGCCGGGTTCCACGAGTACGTCGAGACCGAGGCGATGTTCCTCCGCATCTTCCAGGACCTGCGGGAGCAACGGCTGATCCCCTAGCGGCAGGCCTCGGCTAATGCTCGAAGGCGGTGAGCGCGACGCTCGCCGCCTCCGCGACCAACGCGTCGTCGTAATCGAAGTCCGGATCGAGGTCGGGGAGCTCGGCGATGTCGAGAGGAGGAGACGCCCCCTCGAGCCCGAACACCAGCCCACCGGTGAGCGGGACGACGACGCCCTGCTTCATCGACGAATGCCGGCGGTAGCGCCGTGTTCCCGCACGAACGCCTGCTGCGTCCGACGCGAAGCCACTACCCGCCGGATGCCGAAGCACGCCCAGACGGTCCAGATCACCGCCATCGCCCAGCTGAGCGGGGCGCCTGCGGCTGCGAACCAGACGGAGCCGACCACGAAGAGCAGACCGACCGTGATCATCACCCAGCCGACGGTGCGCTCACGTTCGAAGGCGAGCCGTTGCTGCACGAGCGAGTCCATGGGAGGACGCTATCGCGAGATCCGGAGCGACGGCGCACCAACCGACGAGACCGCGGCCAGGTCAAACGGGTGCCGATCACTCATGCCCGGTGAGCCGACGATCGAGGCGCTCGAGGTCCGCCGCAACCATCGCGACGTCACGCGCGAACGCGTCGTCGTCCAGCTCGATCTGTCGGACCGTGAAGACCACCTCGGCGCCCTCCGGATGGGCCAACACGCGGACCGGGTTGGTCACGACGGTCCCCGACGGCAGGGTGACGTCGTGGTCGAGGACGCCGAAGCGGTTGCGCTCGACGAACCGGACCTCCACCCGACCCATCGGCGACTCGACGAACAGCGAGTCACCCTCACGGACCACCTCGGCCTGCGCGAGACCGGCCGCCCACCGCGGGAGGTTGTCGACGTCGGACGCGTACTCGTAGACGGCTTCCGGCGAAGCGCCGATGACCCGGCTCACGTGGTGACTTCTCATGACCGCATCCTGCCACCTCGGTGCGGGGTCCATCGGCCACGTCCCGCCCGCGGATGATGCTCCGCGGGCGGGATCGTCCTGCGGGCTGACGACTCGACCGTTGACGATTCGTAGCCTGGAGTCATGCCCGGCAACACCCGCAGTCGCTCGTCCTCTCCATCACCGTCCCCCATGGACCGGCGACGTCGGCGGCGCCGGCGTCGCCTCATCGCGGCCGTCGTCGCGGCATCATTCCTCGCCCTGGTGGTCGGCGGCGCCGTCGTCGCCACGCCGCTCCTGCGGTCGTACGGGATCTACCTCGTCCCGCCGTCACCGCAGACCTATGCGGAGGTCGCGCTGGATGCGATGCGGCGGGGTGTCGACGCGACGCCGGACCGCTACAAGCAGGTGCGGGAGCGGGCTCTGGCCTCCGTCGCGGACGCCTCCGACTACGCCGACACCTACGGGCCGCTCACCAAGGCGGCGGCCGAGCTGGGCGGCCCCCACACCACCTTCAACGATCCTGCGTCCGCGGCCGAACTGTTCGGCCCGTCGTCGGGATCGAAGGCGGAGAACGAACTGCCCACCGTCACGAGCGCTGACGGCGTGACGACCATCCGCCTCCCAACGCTCATCGGTGGCGGCTCCGGAACGGACTCCTTCGGCCAGCGGTACATCGATACGGCCGTCGAGGCGATCACCGCCGCCGCACCCGACACGTCGGCGTGGGTGGTCGACCTGCGGGACAACCACGGCGGCAACGTGTGGCCCATGCTGGCCGCCATGGCACCGCTACTCGATGACGGGACCGTCGAGACCTTCGAGTCCGTCGACGGGTCCACGGTGGTATCCGTGGACGGCGGGACCGTCTCCTCTAACGGCACCAGACAGAGCGCGGCGACGAAGCCTCAGCCGAAGATGGACGGGCCGATCGCCGTGGTCATCGACGGGATGACCGGCAGCTCCGCCGAGGCGGTCGCCATCGCCTTCATCGGCCAGTCGGACGTGCACGTGTTCGGACAGCCGAGCTACGGCTTCAGCACGGCCAACCAGCCGGTCCGCCTCTACGACGGCGCGGTCGTCAATCTGACCGTGGCCGTCGACGCCGACCGTACCGGCAAGCGCTACGGCGTCCCGATCGTGCCCGACACCGCCGTCGAGGACGCCACGCAGCTCCCCGCGGCGATCAGCACGTGGCTCGCCGATCGCGGGTGAACGACCCGTCCACCGAGAGTGCCCGTTCTGCTCGTCCGAGCACCACCAGCGAGCAGAACGAGCACTCTCGGCAGCCCGGACCTGGACGTCTGCGGCAACCGGTTTGGACAGGTGTCGGGACTTTCGACAGACCAGCGAAACCGCCGTCGCGTCGCGTTACCGTGGTCGCGCTCCCACATTCCGTGGAAGCGGAATTCGCGAGAGTCGTTCCGAGCACGGCTTGGCTCGACATGAGCTTGGAGGTCAGTCATGCCATTCGTGACAACGGACGACGGCACGGAAATCTACTACAAGGATCTGGGCGACCCGGCGGCGCAGCCCATCATGTTCCACCACGGTTGGCCGCTATCGTCGGACGACTGGGACGCGCAGGTGCTCTTCTTCCTGTCGAAGGGGTACCGCGTCGTGGCCAGCGATCGACGTGGACACGGGCGGTCCTCGGAGATCGGCTCAGGCCACGACATGGACCACTACGCCAGCGACGTGTCGGCGGTCGTCGAACACCTCGACCTGCGCAAAGTCGTCCACATCGGGCACTCGACGGGTGGCGGTCAGGTCGCGCGGTACGTCGCCAAGTACGGCGAGCCGCAGGGCCGTGTGGCCAAGGCAGTCCTGGTCTCGTCCGTGCCTCCGCTGATGGTGCAGACCGACGCCAACCCCGAAGGGACACCCATCTCGGTCTTCGACGGCTTCCGGAGCGCGCTCGCTGCGAACCGGGCGGAGTTCTTCCAGGCCGTGGCTTCGGGTCCGTTCTACGGATTCAACCGCGATGGTGTCACCGTGTCGCAGCCCGTGATCGACAACTGGTGGCGTCAGGGCATGACCGGCAGCGCCGTGGCACACTACGAGGGCATCAAGGCGTTCTCCGAGACCGACCAGACCGAGGACCTCAAGGCGATCTCCGTGCCGGTCCTCTGCATGCAGGGCGACGACGACCAGGTCGTGCCGTACAAGGACGCGGTCATCAAGCAGGCCGAGCTCCTCAGCAACGCGACCCTCAAGGTCTACGAGGGCTTCCCGCACGGCATGCTGACCACCCACGCCGACATCATCAACCCCGACCTCCTCGCCTTCATCGAGCAGTAAGGGAACCACCGTCGGAGACGTGCGGCGCACCCAGGTCATCTCGGGTGCGCCGTTCGTGTGATGGCCGAGTCCGGCCGTCGCAACGCCCGGCGATCGACCGATCAGCGGCTGGGCCGTCGCTCGAACGCGACACGCCCCGACTCCGCCCAGTTGGCGAGGAGTTGCATGCGGTCGGCGGAAGCGGATCCGGGCTCGGCGGAGAAGACGAGCATCTGCAGGCCACGATCTGAGGCCAGGTCCATGCTCTGGTAGTTGAGAGCGAGATCGCCGACGATCGGATGGTGGACGTTCTTGGACCCACCGCGGTGCTCCCGGACGTCGTGGGCACCCCAGAGCTTGCGGAACAGGTCGCTTCGCGTGGACAGCTCGCCGACGAGGTCGCTGAGTTCCCGGTCGTAGGGTGAACGGCCGGCTTCGGCGCGGAGGATCGCGACGATCTGATGAGCGTTGCCCTCCCAGTCTTGGTAGAAGGTCTGGGAGCGCTGGTCGAGGAACACGAACCGCGCCGCGTTCACCGGTGGGCTCACGTCGTCGAACATCTCAGAGAACAGCGCCCGACCGAGCGTGTTGGTGGCGATGGCGTCGAGCCGCCCGTTCTGCACGAAGACGGGAACCGTGGACATCGCATCGATGGTCTGTTGCATACCGGCCGTCAATGTCGTCATACGGGTCTGCCGCCGCTGCGGACGGATTCCGGCGTTCGCAGTGCGGATGAGCCCGGCGAGGTGCGAGTGCTCCGCCTCGGTGAGCTGCAGGGCGCGGCTGACCCCGTCGACGACGGCTTCCGAGACCCCGGTGGCGTTTCCTCGCTCGAGCCGCTTGTAGTACTCGGCGCTCATTCCTGCGAGCAGGGCGACCTCCTCCCGGCGAAGCCCGGGCACTCGGCGCCGACCGCCGTAGTCGGGCAGCCCGGCCTGCGACGGCGTCAGCTTCGCCCGGCGCGAGGTCAAGAACTCGCTCAGGTCGTCGTGGATGTCCATGCATCGACGGTACGCCGATTCACCGCCGTGAGAGGGGCCCTCCTGGTGCACCTGTAGACCGGGCCACGCTCACCCGAGCGCCGAGCGGTTGACTCGGAGCATCACCCCCTCGACAGAAGGAGCAGCATGCAGCACGCACGTCTCGGAACCCTCGAGGTCTCCCGCATCGGCCTCGGCGCCATGACGATGGCCGGCACCTACACCACCGGCGGCGGGCTCGACGACGACGAATCCGTCCGCACCATCCACCGCGCCCTCGAACTCGGCGTGACGCACATCGACACCGCTGAGGTCTACGGGCCGTTCCACAGCGAGGAGGTCGTCGGACGAGCCATCGCGGGGCGTCGCGATCAGGTCCAGCTCGCCACGAAGTTCGGGCTCGTGTCCCATTCCGGCAAGCAGGGTCGTGTCGCCGACAGCTCGGCAGCGAACGTGCGAGCGGCCGTCGAAGGGTCGCTTCAAAGACTCGGCACCGACCACATCGACCTCTACTACCAGCACCGCGTCGACCAGCACACGCCCATCGAGGAGACGGCGGGCGCCGTCGCCGAGCTGATCGCCGAAGGCAAGGTGCTGCACTTCGGGCTCAGCGAGGCTTCTGCTGAAACGATCCGCCGTGCGCACGCCGTTCAGCCGGTGTCGGCGCTGCAGACCGAGTACTCCCTGTGGACTCGAGAGGTCGAGACCGACATCCTGCCTCTCCTCCGCGAGCTCGGGATCGGGTTCGTGCCGTACTCCCCGCTCGGCCACGGCCTCCTCACCGGGCAGCTGCGTTCGTCCGACGACATCCCCGAGGGCGACTGGCGCAAGACGAACCCGCGGTTCACCCCCGAGAACTTCGGTCGCAACCTGGCGATCGTGGATGAGGTCCGGGCCATCGGCGCTGAGATCGGTGCCACGCCGGCACAGACCGCGCTGGCCTGGATCCTGACCCGCGGCGACGACATCGCGCCCATCCCCGGAACACGACGGGTCTCACGGGTCGAGGAGAACACGGCCGCCGATGCCGTGCAGCTCAGCCCCGAGCAGGTCGAGCGGTTGAGCACGCTCAGCCCTGCGGCCGGTGCTCGCCACGATGACGCCAACATGGCCTCGATCGACCGCTGAGCACACCGGTGCGGCCGAGTCCGGGTCGGGCCGTGCTGTGCCGTCTTCGGTCGACCTCGCCGATCACGACGAGAGCCGTCCCCACATCGAGCACTATCGGCGCGAGGGCGAGGTCGACTGCCTCGTTCCGGTCAGGTCGCCGCGCTGAGCGGTCGGACGTGCTCGATCGCCGAACCGAGCTCGCTGAACCCGTCGGCGAGGACCTCGGCCAGCAGCCGGGCGTAGCGACCGTCGGGGTCGAGGTCTGGATCGAAGACGGTCACTGATGCTCCGACCGTGCCAGGAGCGAGTTTGGCCAACAGCGCACGCAACTGCGGCGCGTCCAAGCCTCCGGGATCGGGGCTGTCCACCGCGGGCATGATGCTCGCGTCGAGGATGTCGACGTCGAGCTGCAGCCAGTACCCGCGGCCCACCACCTCGTGCACCCTGGCACGCACGTCGCCGGGCGGCTGTTCGATGAGCTGCCGCGCCGGGATGACGAGTCCGAGCGTCTCGCGCGCCTCTGCTGCTTCCGCGTCGTCATCGCGATGCCCGATGTGCACGACGCGTCGCGGTTCGAAGTACGGGCCGAGACCGTCGATGTCCGCGATCGCCGGCCAGTGCAGGCCGACGGCGGCGGCCAGGTCCTCCCCTGCGACGCTCGCACACGCGTCGCTGTTGCCGGGATGTCTGAAGTCCGTGTGGCCGTCGACGTGCACCAGCCCCGTCCGCCCTCGACGCGACAACGCCAGACCGATCCCGATCAGGACACTGCAGTCGCCTCCGATGACGAGCGGTGCATCGCCGGCGTCGAGGACCTCCGTCAGCCGCGTGGCGAGGCGTCGCGCATGATCGACCATCCCCGCTTCGTTGCGGACGTGGCCGCTCGGGCGGGTGTCGTCGTCGTCGAGGTACCGCCCGGCCAGGACAACGCCCGCATCACGGGCTCCGGCCGCTTCGAGCCGACGGAACAGTCCGGCCTCCCGCAGAGCCGACGGAGCTTTGTCCGCGCCGGGCACGCTCCCCCGCTCCGGTGGGCGGAGCCCGAGGTTCGTCGGAGCGGAGATGAGAGCGATCATCCCGTCAGCCTGACAGAGCGCACCGACAGTCGGCGGTGCAGGATCCCGGCCTGATCATCCGCCGACGAGCTGTTCCGCCAGGGTGACCCCGGCGGAGCAGAACGCTGCGGCAGTTGCGTCGTGCGCATCAGCCCACCAATGGGTACCAGTGTCGGTCGCGCAGCTGATGCTCGTCATCGTCGAGCCGCACCCACGTGCCGTCAATCATCGGAGTCGCGTCCGAAGCCCACACGCCGAAGTGGGCGACTGGCGCCGGCCAGTCGTATCCGTCGGCCGGTGCCTCAACCACGTTGCGCACGGCGCCGATGAACTGCATGCTCGTGTGCTCACCAGTGACGCGTTGCGACAGTTCACGAACGGCCGCTCTGCCGTCGACATCATCGGATGCAGCCTCGAGCATCGGCAGATCGAGCCGCCCTGTGCCCTGCCGCGGCACGCAGAACACCCGGGAGGAGTCGCGGAGGAGCAAACGTACGACCGACATGGGCCGGGGTGGCGTCGTCCGGCGGACGACCTCGGCCCGGCCTCCAGGAGGCAGCCACGGCGCGTCATGCGTCACGTGGACGAGCGTCTCGTCTTCGTTCACGCCGCGAGCGTACCTGAACCGAGGGAGCGTGACCGGTGCCGCCTGCTCGAGCTCCGGGTCAGAGGCGCTCAGCAGATCGTCACTCGCTGGCCGCTCCGAGCGGTGGGAGGATGCCCCGGGCCGCCGCCACGGCTCGGGCGACGATGAGCGGCGGGTCGACGATCGCTCCGGTGGCGATCAGCGCGTCGAGCTCGGACAGCGGGATGCGCACGAGCCGCACCTGCTCCGCGGGATCCGACAGGTCCACCAGGCCGGAACGGATGCCTCGAGTCGAGATGAACAGGTGTGTCGGCCAGGACGCCCGCCCCGGGTTCATGAAGAAGGTGTGCAGCGGTCGGAGGTCGTCCGGAACGATGCCGAGCTCCTCTTCGAGCTCGCGTCGGGCGGCCTCGAGCGGGGCTTCGTCCGTTCGACCGGCACCACCCGGCAGGTCGTGGATCCAGCGGTCGAGCGGGTATCGGTACTGCCGGGCGAGGAGCACGTCGTCGCCGTCGATGATCAGCGAGGCGACGGAGAAGGGAACGCTCTCGTCGACGAGGTACTCCGACCGCGACCCGTCCGGCAATCGGACCTCGTGATCGACCAAGGTGACCCGGCCTCGGTGGGCCGTCGTCCTCCGGAGGGTGGTCCAATGCGGTTCATCCGAGACAGGCATCCGCCCACCCTACGGTCGAGCGGCGGCCGGCGGTCAGGTCGTCAGCGGAAGTCGCCCAGCTGGCGCTCGACGGGCACCGTGCCCTCGACGATCACGTCGCCGGTGTGTGCAGTCGTGACGGTCTCGATCAAGACGATCTCGACCTCCTCGTCGGCGATGGGATTGTGCTGCACGCCCCGCGGCACGACGAAGAACTGGCCCGGCGTGAGCACGACCTCCTCATCGTCGGGGAGCTGGATACGGAGCGTGCCCGAGACGACGAGGAACATCTCGTCCTCGTTCGCGTGGTCGTGCCAGACCAACTGGCCGAGGAGCTTCGCGACCTTCACGTATTGATCGTTGACCCGCCCGACCACTCGAGGCGTCCAATGGGCCTCGACCTGTCGGAGTTCGGCGGCGATGTCGATTCCGTGGAGAGCGTTCATGTGTCCATCCTCTCCCGGCTGTCGTGCGTCGTGGCGCGGTATAGCCCCTCGGTCTCGGTACGCGCCGCTCGCTCAGCCGTCCAGCCGGTCCGCCTTCGACGGCTCCTCCGCGCTGCGGTTCGCGATCGCACGGACGATCGCCAGGACGTCCTCGACGGCCACCCCGGCCTCATCGCTCGCCTCGACGAGCGCACGAGCCCGTTCGATGACCGCTTGCGGCGCCCGCGAGGCTCCGGGGGCCACGCGGGTGCCGGCCGCGGTCCGGGTCACGACGAGACCCTCCTGTTCGAGCGCCCGATAGGCCTTCGCTGCCGTGGCTTGGGCGACCGCGAAGTCCCGAGCGGTCTGCCGTACGGTCGGGAGGCGTTCGCCGTCTCCCAGCAGCCCCGACCGGATAGCGCCGCGGAAGAGTTCGGTGATCTCGTCGGCCGACAGGTGGTTCATCGAGCCGACCCGGCAAACTCGACGTCCACGTCGGAGCGCGTTCGTGTGGCGAGCGCCGCGCGTACGGTGTCGACCGCGATTCGGAGCGCCAGAGCGACACCGGCTCCTTGGAGGGCGTAGCCGGCGAGGTTCATCGGTCGAGCGATCGCGCTGTATCCGCCGTCGATGAACAGGCGCGTGTTCGAGACGTTCTCCGACACCCAGTACTCGTCGATTCCGACGAGCGACGTCCCCGCCGACCCCACGTGCATCCAGACAGCTCCGAGTGTGGCGGTGAGGCCGGCGAGCGTGAGGAGCGTGAACACCCGGGCGGTCGACTCGCGGTCCGGTCGGACACTCGGCACGGTGGACCGGGCGAGGATCGGCCGGTTGGCGTCGGTGCGGAGCACGAGGACGAGCGTCAGTGCAGCCAGCAGGATGACGATGACCGTGGCGAGGTGGTTCGGCCACCCCGACCCGGACACGTAACCGAACCCGTTGTTGAAATTCGTGTAGATCGGCAGGGGCGAATAGTCGGGGACATGTCCGAAGAACTGGCCGTTCTCGGGCGCCGTCGTCGCACTGGCGATCTGCCAGGTGGCGGTCAGGAGGGCCAGCGACGCCGCGATGCCCGCGATCCACAGTGACACGCGCGGTGCGAAGGTGTTCCACGCCCGCAGCGGCGTGATCGCTCGCTCACCCGGCGCGGGCACGGGCCCACGACGCAGAGCGAGCGCAGCGATCACGATCACGAGGGTCGCGATGACGAGCGGTGCCGGTCGCCGCCACCAACCGTCGTATCCGGACGCGTCGTACGCGCCGACGTTCAGAGCGCTCGCGAGGGTCGCGGTGACCACGATCGCGACGGCGCCCGCAGTCCCTGCCCAGCGGAGCACGGTGTGACGGAAGCCTCGCTCGGGCAACGAGACGATGCGACGCGGGCGCACCCAGGACAGCGCGAAGATCGCCAGCCCGAAGGTCAGTGCGTTCTCGAGGGGCAGGATCTGCTTGACCTCGAACAGCAGCGTGAGGAGTGTCGTGAGCATCGGTACCTCTCAGAGCGTCGGACGGGGCGTAGCGCGCCTTGTGCTGACAAGGTAGCACAAACTTGTACTGCGAACGCAGCTCAAACGAGGAGTTTCGTCCGAGCTCACGCTTACCGCGCCGGAGGCCCTGATTGCACGCTCTCAGCGCTCTCCGCATCCGACTCGGTGCCGACATCAGGGCCAACTGAAGTCCGATGTGATGCCGGTGGCGAGTCAATACGGTCGAGGAATGCCGCTCTCCGTCCCACATCGCCGCGCCGTCCTGCCATTCGCCACTGCGACACTCATCGCTCTCATCCTGCTCGTCGTACCCGCGCCTGGCAGCGCGACTGTCATCGGCACGCGGTGGCTTGCCACCCTCGGCTCGGCCATCCCGAACGTCGAACTCGCCTCGGAGGTCGGCCTCGCCCTCCTGGCGGCGACGACGATCTCAACGGCTGCATTCGCCTGGGTCCGCCACCCGGAACGGCGGGCGCTGCTGCTTGCCGGCGCCGCCGGGGTCGGGGCCGCCTATGCCGTGAGCGAGGGGCTGAAACTCCTCTTCGCGCAGCCTCGTCCCTGTACGCGGTGGTCGATCGCGACTGAATGCCCACCGGCCGGTGACTGGTCACTGCCGTCGAACCATGCGACGCTTGCGTTCGGAGCGACCGTCGTCATCGCGATCGCCGTCGGCCGATGGTGGGTCACGTGCTCGGCGCTCGCACTGGCGGCGCTTGTCGCCACCGGCCGGGTCGCGCAAGGCGTGCACTACATCCACGATGTCGCGATGGGAGCGATCCTGGGCCTGGCGATCACGACCGTCCTCATCATTGCGACAGTGGCATGGCAGCACCGCTCGGCCGCGACCCGCTCCTCGCTGGGGTGACGGTGACGACACCCGTGACCCGATGGCGCGCCTCACCTACGATGACGTGATGGTCGACGACAACGAGCTCGGATTCCGTCGTGCCCTCATCGAAGCGAGCGACCACTTCGGGCTCGATCATGAACGCCTCGAGCCGCTCGGCGGGATGACCGGGCGGGTGTTCGGGATCGACGACGCCGTGCTGCGCCTCGGCTCCCCGGAGACGATCGAGCACGAACTCGCCGCTGCGAACGCAGCCTCCGTGGCGGTGCCGGTTCCAGCGACCGTCGGCACCTTCGTCCCAACCGACGGCGTGACATGGGCAGCCGCGCTCATCGAGCGGGTCGACGGCACCGTCGCCGCCGATCTCAGCGGCCTGACGGCCGATCGGGCCTTCACGAGGGTCTCGCCTGCGGTCGTGCGCAGGCGGCGCTGTGGACGGTCACCGCCCCTCCGGCGTTCGCCTCCATCGACGGCGAGCGCTCGCTCCTGCATCTCGATCTCCACCCGTTGAACATCCTGCTGGGGCCGGACGACCGCGTGACCGCGGTCATCGACTGGACCAACGCCGCAGCAGGGTCGCCGGACTACGACCGGGCCAGGACCTCCGCCATCTTCCGCCTCGACCCGCATGCGGTACCGCTGCTCGACCAGCCGGTGTGGCGCGCGTTCCTCGCGGGCTGGGCCGACGGTGCGAGCCTCGACGAGGCGTCGACGGCTGCGCGCATCTGGGCCTGCCGGTTCATGCTGCACGATCTGCAGCATCGCCGCCCCGGGGATGCGCTCGACCACGTGCGTCACGAACTCCAGGTCCTCGAGCAGGCCGCCGAGAGTGCGCAATCCGTCCCCTGACGCTTCGGGCAGGAGCAGAACGGGCACTCTGGGCGGCGGCTTCAGGCATGTCGCACCCTGCCAGACTGGCGTCGATGATCATCCGCACCGAACGAACCACCCTCGAACCGATCTCACCGGCGCTCGCGCGACGCATCGTCGAACGCGACGAGCGTGACGGTGACGCCTGGCACCCGGAGTACCCCTTCGCCGATGAGCTCGGCCCGCTCCGCGGTCTCGCGGAATCGACCGACAGCGACCCGATCTTCACGATGTACCTCATCCGTGATGCCGACGGTTCGGCCGTCGGTGGACTCGGTTTCTTCGGGCCACCCGACAGCGACGGTCGCGTCGAGTTCGGCTACGGTCTCGTTCCTGCCGCTCGCGGGGTCGGACTCGCGACGGAAGCGGTCGTCGGCGCGCTGTCGTTCGCCGCAGCGCACGGCGCAGGACGGGCGGCCGCTGAGACCGACGTCACGAACGTCGCATCCCAGCGGGTCCTCCTGAAGGCGGGGCTCGCAGAGACCGGACGCACGACCACGACGGTGTCGTTCGCGCGCGAGCTCTGACAGGAGATACAGACCATGTTCGAGGCCTGATGGCTCCGCTCGCCCGAGCGGAACGTGAGGAGACCGTCGGGGTTCCGGGGATCGACGTATGGATCCCGTGAGGACCGGGGCTCGCGCGGGTGGCGAGGCGTAGACCGGAGGGCATGACCCTCACGACGATCCTGCCCTCGCTCCGCCGCAGCATCCCGGACCCGTTCGCCCCCGACCGCTGGTCGGCACACACCCACCTCAGCACCACGGACGTGATCGTCGACGACGTTCCGATGCTGCGCCTGGCCGAACAGTGCGGAACCCCGTGCGTCCATTCGGCGGCAGCGGTGATCCCCGGCACGGGCGGGTGCCCGTCCCCCGCCGCACTCACCTCCGTGGTCGTCATGGCCGTCGTCGCTGCGACGTCCGGCGAGGACGGCCATCACCTCACCCTCGACGCCTGCCTCTCAGACGTCGAACCGTGCTGGTCGGAACTCCGGCTCATCGGGCGAGCGTCGACGACGCACACGGTGCCGTTCCGCATCGGCAGCGAGGCCGGAATCGAGCAGCGCGTGCTGCTCCCCCGCGACCTCGCGCCCGGCGACCTGCTCGCCGTGCCGTGTCGCGGCGAGGTCGCTCAGTCGGTCGGATCGGCGTCGGGCTTCATCCAGAACGGCGAGTAGTGGTACCCGTCGGGGTCGTCGAACTGGCGCTGGTACATGAACGGGTAGTCGTCGGTGTCGCCGATCCGGCCACCCGCGGCACCGGCGCGCTCGACGAGCTCGTCGACCGCCTCGCGGCTCCCGAGGTCGAACGAAACGGTGACCTTCGAGGGCGTGTCCGGTCCGCCGATCAGCTCCTCGGTGCCGCCGACGCTCGCGTACATCTCGCGACTGCCGAGCATGACGTACTGCTCGGGCGCGATCTCGAAACACGACACCTGATCGGAGGACATCGCGGCGTTGCGGGTCCAGCCGAGGGCGTCGTAGAAGGCGGTCGCGCGTTCGACGCTCTCGACAGGACAGGTGATGAAGAGGCTCATGCGGTCAAGCTACGCCCGGCGGGAGAGCGCCCACAAGGACGTCTTTCCGAGATTCACTCGCGCGCCGCCCATGGCACGGTCGGATCGATCGTCGTCGCGATCTTCGCGCTGATCTGGGCCAGTTGCCGCACCTGCGCCTCCGTGAGCGAGCCGAAGACGAGCTCCTCGACCAGGGCGTGGTGCGCTGGGGTGGACCGGGCGACGTGGTCGTGGCCGTCGTCGGTGAGGACGGCGAGGGTGAACCGACCGTCGATCGGATCGACCTCGCGCCGCGCCCACCCCTGCTTCTCGAGTCGCGTGATCGCGCGGGAGAGCCGGGAGAGCGTGCTGCTCGCGTAGCCGGCGAGTGTGCTCATCCGGAGCGTGCGGTCGGGGGCGGTGTCGAGCGCGAAGAGCAGCCCGTGCTCGTAGTGGCTCAGCCCGCTGTCGCGCTGCAGCTGGGCGTCGAGCGCCGAAGGGAGCCGCTCGAGCAGGGTGGCGACGGACGCCCAGGCCGCGAGACGGTCGCCGGTGAGGGCGGGGCGTTCGGCGGAGTCGGTCATGGGACGAGCCTATGCGACTTGCCTGGACAAGTGAATCACTCTAGGGTGACTTTCCTGAGCAAGTAAGCCGGCGCATCGCCGACAGAGGGAGACGAGATGGACCTGCAGCTCCGAGGCAAGACGGCCTTCATCAGCGGATCGACCGGTGGCATTGGCGCAGCCATCGCCCGGACGCTCGCGGCGGAGGGCGCGCGCGTCATCGTGAACGGGCGCTCCGAGCAGGCGGTGCAGGATGCGGTCGCCACGCTTCGGCGGGCGTACCCCGATGCCGGCCATGACGGGATCGTCGCGGACTTCGCCGATCCCGCCTCCGTCGAGCGACTGCTCGGTGACCTCGGCACCGTGGACATCCTGGTGAATAACGTGGGCCAGTTCGGTCTCGCGGAATTCGAGTCCATCTCGGACGACGAGTGGTCCAACGTCCTCGAGGTCAACCTGATGGGCGGCGTCCGACTGTCCCGGCACGCCCTGCCAGGCATGTTGGATCGCGGCTGGGGACGCGTCCTCTTCGTCAGCAGCGAGTCCGGCGTGAACATCCCCGCAGACATGATCCACTACGGCGTCACGAAGGCCGCGATGATCGCCCTCGGCAACGGACTCGCGAAGCTGACCCGCGGCACCGCCGTGACAGTCAACACGATCCTCGGCGGCCCGACCTTCTCTGACGGCGTCGCCGAGACGGTCGAATCCATCGCCGCGTCCCAGACCGCGCCGGTCGACGCCGTAAAGGCCTCGATCATCGGTCGCAACCACACCACGCTGCTCGAACGCTTCATCGAGCCCGAGGAGATCGCCTCGCTGGCGGCCTACCTCGCGAGCCCACTGGCGTCGGCGACGAACGGCGCGGCCCTGCGTGCGGACGGCGGAGTGCTGACCGGGATGCTCTAGCGATGCCGCGTGGGCTGCACGCCGCGACGGTCACGCCAACCACTGGCCGAGCGGGTGGACCAGGTACCGCAACGAGTAGGCCTCCCAGATCGCCCCGATGACCAGGAGAGCCAACGCCGGAGGGACGAACACACCGATCCGCCGCAGCCCCTGCAGGTACCCCTGGCGGTGGCGCTCCACTCCGGCGAGCGCCGGCCGGACCCAGAGCACCCCGTGCAGGTACACACCGAGCAGCAGGAGGATGTACGCCTGGAGCTCGATGACGAGCGTGAGCGCGTGCGGAATGAGCGCCACCCATCCGTCCGCCGTCAGGGGCACAAGGGTGATCCCGGTCTGGACCGCCCAGAACCCGAAGGCTACGAGCCCTGCGAACGGGACGACGACGGACGGCAGGACGATGGTGAGCAGACTCAGTCGGAGGACGTTGACCGCCAGGATCGTCAGCGCGAACAGCGGCGGCGTGTTCACGAGCTGCGTGACGAGCGCGGCGGTACCGTCCTCGTCCATGGCCGACTCCCGAGCGCGCGTGAGGTCGGGGAAGGCGAGACCGATGAGGAAACCGACCACGGTCAGCCCGTACGCCACGGCATTGAGGACGAGGTAGGCACGCCGGTGCTCACTGATGACCCGGAACGGTCGGAGTACTGGTGCGTGCATGCCGCTCCTCGGTCGGTTCGATCGGCCGGACGGACTCGGCGACATCAAGTCCCCGCTCCGCTGTCGAGCAGCCAGTGGTAACGGAGGCGGGAGGCTCGCTCGATCGCGCCGAGCGCCGCCCCGATCCCGAGGGCGACGTTCAGCCACGGGTCGAGATGCAGCGGGGACTCGAAGGTGCCGAGGGTGTCGGCGATCGGCGGGATCTGCGAGATCGGTTCCGCGATCTGCAGAGCGTTCAAGCCGACGCCGACGAGCAGGAGGACGATCGACAACGCGCCGAGGACCGAGCTGGCGGCGGGGTGTCGCTGAGCGAGTTGCAGGCGTCGACCTTCCGCCGAGCGAGGATCCGGTGCGAGCTGCTGCTCGGAGCCGTCGTCGGCGAGGAAGTGGCAGCGGCGGAGACCGGATTCGCTCACCCGCACTTCGATGTGCCCGCCGTGCACGGCGAAACGCGCCGGCACCCGGGAGACCAGATGGAGGGCACCATCCCGGTAGAGCCTCGCCCTGACGACACCGTCCGACGCATCACCTCCGTGACGGACATCGACCGTGTGCGCAACGGCTCGGCCGTCGGGTTCGTCCAGGGTGATGGACATCACCGACCGGGTGGTCATCTGCCACCAGCGGAACGGCTTCAACCTGCTGCCATCACCGGCCTTCGCTCGGCGCGTCCACCGGCGCTCCCGCCAGTTCTGTTCCATCCGTCACGCTCCTCTCCACACCGACCGGCGCCCGTCGGGTCACCTCGACACAGCCATCTCTAGTACAGTGTGATAATCGAGGGACACGCTAGCACGCTGTACTAGAACTGAGAAGGGGGGCCCTGCACATGACCGAACCGGCAGGCTCCGATACGCGATCCAAGATCCTGATCGCTGCTGCCACGATGCTCGGCGAAGACCCGACGGCACGCCTGAGCGTCCGTGCCGTGGCGGCCAAGGCAGGCGTCAGTACTGGGTCCCTCAGACATTTCTTCCCGACGCAGCAGGAACTCCTCGACACCGTGATCGAAGGACTCCAGACACTCGACATTCCGGACGACCCGATGGCCGACCCGACGAAAACGCCGGCCGAACGCCTGCAGGCATGTCTCCAACTGCTGCTCTCCGCCGTCGGCACGGGTGCCGTCGCGCGACAGAACTGGACCGCGCTCCACGACGCCTACGTCGCATCGCCCACACCCGAGGAGTCCGCCCAGACCTTCCTCGCGATGGAGCGGCTCGCCGTCAGCCGCGTGGACCGGTGGCTCGCCCGACTCCACGAGGAGGGCGCCCTCATCAACGGCGATCGAGAGCAGCAGTCGCGTTTCCTGCTCTCGGTCGTGAACGGCCTGTCGCTCGAGCGCGCCTTCCCCGGCGCGCGCGCACGACTCGGGTTCGAGAGCCCGTCCCTCCGCCTCGCGGTCACCGCCGTCCTGCGCGCGGACGCCTCGTAGCGGCCGGTCGCCTCGTCGACGACAACGGTCGAGCTGGTCCACGAACACCGACCAGGGTCGGTGCGGACGTCACTCGGTCGAGCGACGCTCCCGGACCGCGTCGAAGGTCCGTTGCAGCGCACCGATGGACGACTCGGAGTCGACCTGGGCGACACCGATGAAGAGGCAGTCGACGACCATCAGCTGCGCGATGCGACTGCCGAGCGCTCCCGACCGGAACGCCGTCTCCCGCGCGGACGTCTGGAGGACGATGTCCGCGCTGGTCGCCAGGGTCGACTCCGCGTGGTTCGTGATCGCGATGGTCGTCGCGCCGGAGCGGGCCGCGAGCCGGAGATAGTCGACGGTGTCCGCGGTCGCGCCGGAGTGCGAGATCGCGACGGCGACCGCCTGCTCGTCGAGGATCGCCGCGGCGGTCCAGGCGGCATGCGGGTCGGGCCATTCGAGCGCCACCCGTCCGATCCGCGAGAGTTTCCGCTGCAGGTCGACGGCGACGATGGAGCTCGCCCCGACACCGAAGATGTCGACCCGGCGAGCGCCGGCGACCGCGGCGACCGCACGCGTGAGGGCTGCCGTGTCGAGGGCCTGAGCGGTGTCGGCGATCGAGAGGGATTCGTTCGCGGCGACTTTCGCGACGATGTCGTCGAGGCTGTCGCCGGCGACGATGTCGGGCGACTGCACATTGGTCCCGGCGAGCGCGAGCCGCTCGCGGAGGTTCTCCTCGGTCAGGTCGTGGCGGAAGTCCTTGAAGCGGTCGTAGCCGATCTTGCGCGTGAAGCGCACGACCGTCGTCGTCGATGTCGAGGCCTCCTCGGCGATCTCGGCGACCGACCGCGTCGCGAAGGCGCCCGGGTCGGCGAGCAGCGATTCGGCGATCCGCCGCTCGGAGGGGCGGAGTTCGTCGAGGCGGGCGCGCACCTCGGTGGACACCGCTCGTGATGTCCGGTGGACGTCGGCTCCCATCGGTGCTCCTCTCGACCGTGAACACTGTACCGTCGGCACCCACCGGCGGGATGTATGGAAATTACCATCCAGCGTCAAACTGTGTATGTTTGTTGCAACGACTCGCGACCGGTGCCCTCCTCAGGTGCGGACTGGCCGACACGTATAGCGGAGTACCGCGGGTACTGCCGGCATGCACGATCCAGGAACCAAGGGAGGTCCCGTGACCAGCTCCACACCACGCAGCGACGTGATCAGCAGCACCGCCCGACGCCGGGCCATCGTCGCCGGCAGCGTCGGCAACTTCATCGAGTGGTACGAGTTCGGGATCTACGGGTTCCTCGCCACGATCCTGGCCGCACAGTTCTTCAGCGACGGCCAACAGACCGGTATCGAGTCGCTCATCGCGACCTACGCGTCCTTCGCGATCGCCTTCTTCTTCCGCCCGGTCGGGGCTGCGCTCTTCGGCCGCATCGGCGACCGGATCGGCCGCAAACCGACGCTCATCCTCGTCCTGGTCATGATGTCCGGGGCGACCGCCCTCATCGGCATCCTCCCGACGTACGCCTCGATCGGCGTCGCGGCGCCCATCCTGCTCACGATCGTGCGCATCCTGCAGGGCCTCTCCGCCGGCGGTGAGTTCGGCGGCGCCGTCTCGGTCATGACCGAGTTCGCCCCGGCCGGGAAGCGTGGCTTCTACGGATCGTGGCAGTCGTTCACGGTCGCACTCGGACTCCTCGGCGGCGCCGGCACCGTCGCGCTGCTGGCATCCCTGCTGTCCGAAGCCGATCTGGCGGCGTGGGGCTGGCGGATCGCCTTCCTGCTCGCCATCCCCCTCGGCGCGGTCGCCCTGTTCCTCCGCTTGAAGCTCGAGGAGACGCCGGAGTTCCAGAAGGTCGCCACCGCCGACACCACCAAGGTCGCCGAGCCGGTCGTCCGCGCGGGTGCCGCAGAGACCGCCAAGGCGATCCTCCTGGGGATCGGCCGCCTGATGGGCTGGTCCGCCGCCGGGTACACCTTCCTCGTCGTCATGCCCTCCTACCTCCAGAGCAGCCTCAACGCGTCCTTCCAGGAGGCGCTGATCTCCACGGTGCTCGCGAACGCCGGCTTCGCCGCGACGATCCTCCCGGCCGGCTGGCTGTCCGACAGGATCGGTCGGCGTTGGGTGATGCTCACCGGCACCGGTCTCATCGTGATCCTGGCGCTGCCCCTGCTCAACGTGCTGCAGAACCCGGACCTCGGCGTCGGTGTCCACGGCCTCGCCGTGTTCGTCGCCGGAGCGGTCGTCGGCCTGATCGCAGGCCCGGGCCCCGCCATGCTCGCCGAGATGTTCCCCACCTCCGTGCGATACACCGGTCTCGGACTGTCCTACTCGATCTCGAACGCCGTCTTCTCGGGCAGCGCCGGCCTCATCATCACCTCGCTGATCGCCTCGACCGGTAACGTCGACGTCCCGGCCTACTACGTGATGGCGACCTGCCTGGTGAGCGCGATCGCCATCGGCACGCTCCGCGGGAACGCCCACCGGGCGGAGCTGCGCAAGTGAGCCGCCCGATGCGCGTCATCGGCCTCATGTCCGGCACCTCGCACGACGCGATCGACGCCGCCGCAGCCGAGATCGGCGTGGACGGCGACACCCTCGTCGTCCGCCCGCTCGGGATGATCACCGCCGGGTACGACCCGGAACTGCGAGCCGCTATCACCGCAGCCCTGCCGCCGGCGACCACCAGTGTCGACGACGTCTGCCGGTTGGACACGCGGATCGGGCAGGCCTTCGCCGATCTCGCGGTCCGAGCGGTCGAGGAACTCTGCGACGGGGAGGCCGACCTGATCGTCTCCCACGGCCAGACGATGTACCACTGGGTGGAGGGCGGCCGGGTCGAGGGCACGCTCCAGCTCGGCCAGCCGGCCTGGATCGCCGAACGCACGGGCTGCACCGTCGTCGCCGACCTGCGTTCGCGTGACGTCGCGGCCGGTGGGCAGGGCGCTCCGCTCGTGAGCATGATCGACGCGCTCTGGCTGGGTGGCGAGACCGCTGCGGCCGTCAACCTCGGCGGCATCGCCAACGCCACCATCGTGCGGCCGGGCCACGACCCGATCGCCTTCGACAGCGGACCGGCGAACGCGCTCATCGACGCCGTCGTCGCCGAGCACACCGGCGGCGCCCGGCAGTTCGACGCCGACGGCGAGCTCGCCGCGCGTGGCACCGTCGACGAGGAGACGCTCGACCTCCTCCTGCGCGAGCCGTACTACCAGCGCCCCGCCCCGAAGTCGACGGGCAAGGAACTGTTCCACCTCGACTACCTCCGCGAGCAGCTCGCCGGCCGTCCGACGCTTCCGATCGAGGACCTCGTCGCGACCCTCACCGAGCTGACCGCACGGACCGTCGCCGACGCCGTCCGTGGGGTGGAGCGCGTCATCCTCGCCGGCGGAGGGGTGCGCAATCCTCAGCTCGTCGCGCGCATCCGGGCCGCACTCCCCGAGGCCGACGTCGTCAGCAGCGACGACGCGGGCCTCCCCTCCGACGCGAAGGAGGCGCTCGCCTTCGCCGTCCTCGGCTTCCTGACGGTGAACGGCCAGGCCGGATCCCTCCCCTCGGCCACCGGCGCCTCACACGGCAGCGTCCTGGGTGCGATCGTCCCGGGACGCTCGCTCCCCGCGCGGACGCTCGACGGGCCGCCTCGCTCGCTGCGGTTCGAAGCATGACCGACGACAGCCCCACGGACCACCACGACGGCGTCAGCCCGTCCGACCCAGAACGGAGGGCCGTTCGTGCCTGAAGCATCGAGTACCTTGGCAGCGCTCTCCACCGAGGGACGCAACCCGCGCACGGTCGACCTCGACACGCTGGACACGCTCCGGCTGCTCGAGGTGATCAACGACGAGGACCGACTCGTCGCCGACGCGGTCCGAGCGGAACTGCCGAGCATCGCGCGCGCCGTGGAACGCATCACGGAGGCTCGCCGGCAGGGTGGGCGACTCGTCTACCTCGGTGCGGGGACGAGCGGCCGGATCGGACTGCTCGACGCGGTCGAGTGCCCGCCGACCTTCGGCACCGATCCCTCCGAGGTCCTGGGGCTCATCGCCGGGGGCGAGCACGCCTTCGTCGTCGCCGTCGAGGGCGCCGAGGACGACATCGAGCTCGGCGCCTCGGAACTCATCGCGGCCGACCTCCGCCCCACGGACGTCGTCGTCGGTCTCGCGGCCAGTGGTCGCACCCCGTACGTCATCGGCGGCCTGCGCTACGCACGCCATCTGGGCGCGGGGACGATCGCGGTGTCCTGCAACCGGAACGCCCGGATCAGCGCCGAGGCGGACATCGCCATCGAGGTGATGACCGGCCCCGAGGCGCTCACCGGTTCGACCCGGCTGAAGGCCGGCACCGCGCAGAAGCTCGTCTGCAACATGCTGTCCACCGCGTCCATGGTGCGCTCGGGCAAGGTCTTCTCCAATCTCATGGTCGACGTGAAGCCGACCAACGAGAAGCTCGTCGACCGCGCGCAGCGGATCGTCGCGGACGCCACCGGTGTCGAGCGGTCGATCGCCGACGCCGCCCTGGAGCAGGCCGGCGCACACGCCAAGACCGCCGTCGTCATGCTCCTCGCCGACGTGGACGCGGCGACGGCCGCCCGGCTGCTCGAGTCGCACGACGGCGACGTCCGCTCGGCCGTTGCTGCGGCGAGCGCCTGAGCAGGAACGAGAGGACACCGTGGAGATCATCATCCTTCCCGACGCCGCCGAGGTCGGTCGCGTCGCCGGCGCGAAGATCGCGTCGATCGTCGCCGGGCGGCCCCAGGCCGTCATCGGCCTGGCGACCGGGTCCAGCCCGCAGGGCATCTACAAGGAGCTGGCCCGTCGCGTGCAAACGGGCTCGCTGTCGTTCACCGAAGCGCGCGGCTTCGCGCTGGACGAGTACGTGGGCATCCCGGCCGACCACCCCGAGTCGTACGCCAGCGTGATCACGCGCGAGGTCGTCGCCCCGCTCGGCTTCGAACCCTCGCGCGTCCGTGTCCCGGACGGTCGCGCCGCAGACCTCGCGGCCGCCGCGAAGGAGTACGACCGGGCCATCGCCGAGGCCGGCGGCATCGACGTGCAGATCCTCGGCATCGGATCGAACGGGCACATCGGGTTCAACGAGCCCACGTCGTCGTTCGCGTCACGCACGCGCATCAAGACCCTCGCGCCGAAGACCCGCCAGGACAACGCCCGCTTCTTCGACTCGCCCGACCAGGTGCCGACCCACTGCATGACGCAGGGACTCGGGACCATCCTCGAGGCGCGCGAGCTCGTGTTGGTCGCCCAGGGTGAGGGGAAGGCCGACGCCGTCGCGGCCGCCGTCGAAGGACCGCTCAGCGCGTTCGTCCCCGGGTCGGCGCTCCAGCTGCACGAGCACGCGACCGTCGTCGTCGACGAGGCAGCGGCATCAGGGCTGCGGTTGTCGGACTACTATCGCTACACCTACGACAACCGGCCGGACTGGCAACGCTTCGAATGAATCGGCCGGGCGATGGCCGACGACGCCCCGTCCTCTGAGGCGTCCGGCCACCGCAGCCGCACCCCAGCACCCCGCTCCCCTGCACCCCGCTGACGCCCGCATTCGAGAAGGAAGCCTCGTGGCACACCCGACCACCGCCCCATCCCGCATCACCGAAGCCATCGGCGGAGCCGTGGGCGATCCCACGCGCATCCGCACCAGGGCGATCGACCTGGCAGCCTACGCCGGGGATGCATCGCACTACCTGCTGACGCCGGAGGCGGTCGTCATCGCGGAGAGCGCTGCCGAGGTCGCAGCGATCCTCCGGGCGGCGACACGTTCCGCGGCGCCCGTCACGTTCCGGTCGGGTGGCACCAGCCTGTCCGGCCAGGCGTCAGGTTCCGGCATCATCGTCGACACCAGGCAGCGGTTCAAGATCATCGAGGTGCTCGACGACGGCAAGCGCGTCCGGGTGCAGCCGGGTGCGACGGTGGCGCAGGTCAACGCGCGACTCACCCGACTCGGCTACCGGCTCGGCCCGGACCCGGCGAGCGAGGTGGCGTGCACGATCGGCGGTGTGATCGCGAACAACTCCAGCGGTATGGCCTGCGGGATCGACGAGAACACCTATCGGACGCTGGAGTCGATGGTGTTCGTCCTCCCGTCGGGCACCACGATCGACACGGCCGATCCGACGGCCGACCGGCAGCTCCACGAAGCGGAACCGGAGCTCGCCGAGGGCATCGAGCGCCTGCAGCGCCGCGTGCGATCGGATCCGGCGTCGGTCGCGTCCATCGAGCGCCAGTTCTCCCTGAAGAACACCATGGGGTACGGGATCAACGCGTTCCTCGACTTCGAGTCGCCCGTGGACGTCCTGCAGCACCTCATCATCGGCTCGGAGGGCACGCTGGCCTTCGTCGCCGAGGCGACCTTCCGCACCGTCCCCGTCCTCCCGCTGGTGTCGACGGCACTGGCCGTGTTCCCTTCCCTCGACGCGGCGACGCGTGCGCTGCCCGAGTTGGTCGCGTCCGGAGCCGCCACGCTCGAGCTCATGGACGCCACGTCCCTGACGGTCGGGCAGCGGCTCCCCGGCAGCCCGGCGGAGATCCAGGGGTTCACGCCGCAGGATCACGCGGCCCTCCTCGTCGAGTACCGCTCGGAGGACGCCGTCGAGCTCAGGGACCGCGCGACGACGGGCGGCGTGCTCCTGAACGGTCTGGACGTGCACGCGCCGGTGGTGTTCTCGAGCGACGCGTCCCAGCGGTCACGCGCCTGGGCGCTCCGCAAGGGTCTCTACGCCTCGGTCGCGGGAGCGCGCCCCTCCGGCACCACGGCCCTCCTCGAGGACATCGTCGTCCCGACCGCGGCTCTCGCAGACACCTGCGCGAGCCTGCAGGAGCTCTTCGAGCAGCACGCCTATCGCGACTCGGTCATCTTCGGCCACGCGAAGGACGGCAACATCCACTTCATGCTGACCGACCGGTTCGAGGGCGACGCCGCGCTCGGCCGGTTCAACGGCTTCACCGAGCAGATGGTCGACCTCGTCCTCGACGCGGGCGGCAATCTGAAGGCCGAGCACGGCACGGGTCGCGCCATGGCACCGTACGTCCGCCGGCAGTACGGCGATGAGCTGTACGGGGTGATGCTCGAGCTGAAGCGGTTGGTCGACCCGGCCGGGGTGATGAACCCCGGCGTGCTGATCGACGAGGATCCCGAAGCGCACCTCCAGGGGATCAAGCTCCAGCCGACGGTCGAGGAGGAGGTCGATCGCTGCGTCGAGTGCGGGTACTGCGAACCCGTCTGCCCGAGTCGCGACCTGACGCTGACGCCGCGGCAGCGCATCGTCGTCCGCCGTGCCGAGGAGTCCGCTCGCGCTCGCGGGGACATCGCCCTCGCCGAGGAGCTCGCGGACGACTACGACTACGCCGGCGTGCAGACCTGCGCCGTCGACGGGATGTGCCAGACCGCGTGCCCGGTCCAGATCAACACGGGCGCGCTGGTCAAGCGCATCCGGCGCACGGAGGCGGCTCCGGTCGCCGCCGCGGGCTGGAAGGCGGCCGCCACCGGTTGGGGGCCGGTCACGCGGATCGGTTCGGTCGCACTCTCCGGCGCGAAGCTCCTGCCGGCTCCGGTGGTCGGTGCGGTGACCGACGTGGCCAGGGCCGTGCTCGGTACCGACACCGTGCCGAAGTACTCAGGAGATCTGCCGGGCGGCGGACGCTCGCGGAAGGCACTCGGTCGGACGGTGGGTGCCGCTGAGGGCCCGACCGTCGGCATCTACGTCCCGGCGTGCGTGAACAGCATGTTCGGCGCGGCGGACGGCGGGGACGGCGTCATGGGCGCTTTCACCCGACTGCTCGAACGGGCGGGCCTGAGCATGATCGTGCCCGACGGCGTCGAGTCGATCTGTTGCGGCACCCCGTGGTCGTCGAAGGGCTTCGCGTCCGGCGCTGCGGTGAACGAGCAGCGCACGGTCGAACGCATTCGAGCGGCCGTGGCCGACAGCGGCCTGGTGGTCGTCAGCGACGCGTCGAGCTGCACCGAGGGCTTCGCGAAGCTCCTCAGCGAGAGCGGCGTGGTCGTCGAGGACGCGGTGGCCTTCGCCGCCCGGGAGATCCTGCCTCGGGTCGACGTCTCAGCGCAGATCGAGCAACTCGTCCTGCACCCGACCTGCTCCTCACGGCAGATGGGCCTCGACCCGGATCTCGTGCGGATCGGCGAAGCCGTGGCCGAGCGCGTGCACGTCCCGGACGACTGGGGCTGCTGCGCCTTCGCCGGCGACCGCGGCATGCTGCACCCCGAGCTGACGGCGTCCGCGACGAAAGCCGAGGCCGCCGAGGTCGCCGCCCTCGGTGCCGATGCGCACGCGTCGTGCAACCGCACCTGCGAACTCGGGATGACGCGTGCGACGGGCGAGGACTACCGCCACGTGCTCGAGCTGCTCGACGCCGCGTCGTCCGGCCCGGCTTAGGAGACACCGCGCCCCGCTGCCGTTCTGATCCCGAGTCGACGCCCTCGACCGCCCGTGCTCAGCGCGCCACGGCGAGACGGATGCCGAACCCGGTGATGGCGGTGCCGGCGACGACGTCGAGGGTCGTGGCGACCGCTCGTCGATCGAGCCACTGGCGGAATACCTGGGCGGTCAGGACGAGCGTCGTGAGCCACACCGATCCGAGGATGACGTGGACGCTGGTGAGCGCCATGCCCCAAGCGAGTTGCGGTGCATGCGACGGAATGAACTGGGGCAGCAGGGCGAGGTAGAACGCGCCCATCTTCGGGTTCAACAGATTGGTCGTCAGCCCCTGGACGAAGCCCGACACCACGCCGCCCGACGATTCGGTGTCCCGAGCGTCAGGCGCGATCGACCGCTTGCTCCGCAGCGCCGTCCACACCATGCGCCCACCGATCCACACCAGGTAGGCGGCACCCGCGAGGCGAAGTGCGTCGTACGCGACCTCGGACGCGGTCAACAGCGCTGTCACCCCGATCGCGGTGAGGGCGCCCCAGACGAGCGTGCCGACTTGGATACCGGCGATCACGCCCCAGGCGCGCCGCTTGCCGGTGAAGGCGGCGGTGCGCAGGACGAGGGCCGTGTCCAGCCCAGGGGTGATCGTCAACAGACCGACGACCAGGGCGAACGACCAGAGGGTTTCCGCGGGAGGCATCACGGACTCCCACTCTATCGACGCGTTCCTCCTGATCTGACGAAGCGGGGGCGAGAACCGGCACCGGTCGGTCGCCACTCATCCACTCGATCAGGGCGCGGCGATCCGGTCCAGCTCGGCGAGGTCCGCTTCGGCGAGCGTGAGCGCGGCGCCCGCGATGTTCTCGCGGAGATGGGCCACGGATGACGTGCCCGGGATCAGCAGGATGTTGGGTGAGCGCTGCAGCAGCCACGCCAACGCGACGGACATCGGCGAAGCGTTGAGTCGAGCTGCGACCGCGGTGAGCGCGTCGGACTGCAGCGGGCTGAACCCTCCGAGGGGGAAGAACGGGATGTAAGCGATCCCTTCGCCGGCGAGTCGGTCGATGAGCGCGTCGTCCCCTCGGTTGGCCAGGTTGTACATGTTCTGCACCGACACGATCGGCGCGATCGCCTGCGCTTCCTTCACCTGCTCGGCCGTGGCGTTGCTCACGCCGAGGTGACGGATCAGTCCCTGTCGCTGCAGGTCGACCAGGGTCTCGAAGGCTTCCGCGACCGGCTCGGAAACCGGTCCGTCCGCATCACCCAGGCGGAGATGGACGAGGTCGAGGACGTCGACACCGAGCGTCTCGAGATTGTCGTCGATCTGCGCCTTGAGCTCGTCGGGCTTCCGCGCTGCAGGCCAGCCGCCCTGCGCGTCACGGCGGCCGCCCGCCTTCGTCGCGATGAGCAGTTCCGCAGGATACGGGTGCAGGGCCTCGCGGATGAGTTCGTTGACGACGCGGGGCCCATAGGTCTCAGCGGTGTCGATGTGGGTGATGCCGACGCCGGCCGCTTCGCGGAGGACGGCGAGAGCCGCGTCAGGGTCCTTCGGCGGACCGGCCACCCATGGGCCGGCGAGTTGCATGGCGCCGTAGCCGAAGCGGGAGACCGTGTGGTCACCCAGGGTCCGGGTGCCGCCGGGGAGTTCCAGGGTGGTCGGGTTCATCGATGTGCCTTCCGGTAGGTGTCGGACGAAGTGTCGTCAGCCACTCTGGGCGAGGCGCTACCCTTTCGGAAGGAGTTACCTGAAAGTGCGTTGATACCGAAAGCGAGACCATGGCCACCATCACCGCGGCAGATCAGCGGGCCGCGGCGAAGACGCAGTACAACGCGTTCCTCGCCGACTGTCCGAGCCAGCAGCTCCTCGCGCAGGTGTCCGGGAAGTGGGTGGCTCTCGTGCTGTCGGCGCTCGGGAGCGGTCCGGACTGCGACGGCGAGCCGCGACCGATGCGGTATTCCGAGCTGGCGCGGACGCTCGCGGGTGTGAGCCCGAAGATGCTGTCGCAGACCCTGAAGTCGTTGGAACGCGACGGGCTCATCAGCCGGACGGCGACCGCGACGGTTCCCGTGACCGTGACCTACGACCTGACCGACCTCGGGCTCTCACTCCATGAGACCGTCCGGCAGCTCAAGGTGTGGTCCGAGCTGCACCGCGACGAGGTCTCGGCGCACCAAGCGCGGTTCGACGCCGGCCGATGAGCACTCCGCCCGCTACGTCGTCCGGGTGACCTTCAGCAGCCCGCGGGGCCGATCCGGATCGATGCCGCGGCGGCCCGCGATCGTCATCGCGAGTCGTTGCAGGGGCAGGATCTCGAGGAGCGGCATCAGCTGCTCCGGGAGTCCCGTCGGGAGAGGAACGGTGAGTTCGTCCGGTCGAGCGGCGCGCGGTCCGATCAGGAGCAACGACGAACCGGTGGCGCGCAGACGCTCGACGACCGGCTCGATCGCCTCACCGCCGCGTCCAGGGGAGGCGATCACGATGGAGGCTACCGAAGCGTCGACCATCGCGAGTGGACCGTGCACGAGGTCCGCACCGGAGAACCCCGCCGCCGAGACGTAGCAGGTCTCCATCAGCTTGAGCGCACCCTCGAGCGCGGTCGCGGACGAATAGCCGCGGCCGGCGAGCACGAACCGGTCGCCGGTGAACCGCTCAGCAGCGCGCTCGATCACCTGCTCCACGCTCGCCGTGTCGAGCAGCGCGTCGCCGTACTCGGGCAGCTCGGCGAACCCGCTGGAGGTACTCGCCGACAGCCCGTCGAACAGCATCGCCAGCGCGAGCAGTTCTGCCGTGTAGGACTTCGTGGCGGCGACGGCCAACTCCTCGCCCGCGCAGAGGTCGAACGCCAGCTCGGCGGCCTGCGTGAGCGGCGATTCGGACACGTTCGTGATCGCGAGGGTGAGGGCTCCCGCCTGCCGTGCCGCCTCGAGGGACTGCACGAGGTCAGGTGACCCGCCCGATTGGCTCACCGCGATCACGAGGCACCGGTTCAGCCGTGGTACGGCTCCGTAGACGGTCGTCGTCGACGGCGACCAGGATCCTGCCGGAAGTCCGCAGGTGACCTCGGCGAGGTACTTCCCGTACAGGGCCGCATGGTCGCTCGTGCCACGGGCGATGAACAGGACGAACGCGGGATCGAAGCGACGGATTCGCTCGACGGTCTCGTCGACCACACCGGCCTGCTCCAGGAGTCGACGCCAGGCGGCCGGCTGCTCGCGGATCTCCCGTTCCATCGCGGCGCCCGGCACCGGTGCGAGGGTCGACGTACCGCTCATCGGACGGCCCCCGACGCGAGGACCGGTGCCGCGAAGCCCGATCTGAGCCGGTCCGTCGCCGCCGAATCCGCGCGGACGGCGTCCAAGGCGAGCAACGCTGCGCCGAGGATGGGCGGGTCGGCCGGAAACAGCAGCTCGGCGTTCGGAGCGACCGCCAGGATCCGTCGCCGGACCTGGTCCTCCAGGGCAGGAAGCCGAGCCGAAAGGATGCTGCCACCGAGGACGATCGGCACAGCCGCGGACGTCAGGCCGAGCCGACGGAGCGCGGCGATGGCGAAGGAGGCGATCTCCCCGGCCAGGCGTGACACGAGCTCGTCGGCGACCTGGTCGCCCGCCGCGGCGGCCGCGAACACCTGCGGGCTGAGCTCGGCGAGGCGTTCCCGCGGGATCTCGCCGAAGTGCAGCCGCTCGATGAGCGCGAGGACGTCCGGTTGGTGGAAGTGCTCGAGCACAACCCGCGTGAGCGCGGTGCGCGGGCCTCGCCCGTCCGCATCCCGGGCCGCGGCGGTCATCGCCGAGACACCGAGCTGGAGTCCGCCGCCCCAGTCTCCCGAGATCGGCCCGAGCGACGGGAACCGGATGGTGCGTCCATCGTCGACGGCGACGCAATTGATCCCGGCCCCGCAGACGACGGCGACGCCGGTGCCCGCGAGCGAAGCGAGTCGCAGCAGGGCGAAGGTGTCATTGTCCACGGTGACGGTCCGTGACCAGTTCCTGGCGACGATGGCGGCCACCATGTCCGAGCGCTCGTGGACGAGGTCCACGCCCGCGAGGAAGGCCGCCACATGCTCGATGTCGGCCGGCCCGAGGTCTCGGTCGATCGAGCGGAGAGCTTCATGGATGAGCTCCTCGATCGCGGCCACCGCGCCCGTGGTGCCGAGGACGTGCGGGGAGTAGCCGCCTCCCCGCCCCCGCGCGAGCACCGTCCCGTCCGGTGCCAGCACGACCACGTCGGTCTTACTGTTGCCGCCGTCGACCGCGACGATGAGCCGGGAGCCTACTTCGCCCACGGGAGGAACCTCGCGTTCTCGGCGATCAGCCGATCGGCCAGTCCCTCGGCGAGCTCGTACTGCCCGATGAGCGGGTGCGCGAGCATCGCCTTCACGACGCGGTCGCGACCACCGTGCAGTGCCGCTTCGAGGGCGAGCTCCTCGTACGCCGAGACGTGGGCGATGAGGCCCTCCATCGATCGGTCTACTCGCCCGATGGGCAGCGGCGCCGGCCCGTCCGCACCGATGCGGGACGCGGCCTCGATGACGGCGTCGTCCGGGAGGAACGGCAGGGTGCCGTTGTTGCGGACGTTGACGACCTGGACGTCGCCGGAGTCACGCAGCAGCGAAGCGACCAGCTGGATGGCCGCGAGCGAGTAGTAGCGCCCACCGCGCTCCTGCAGCTGCTGCGGCTTCGTCGTCACAGTGTTGTCTCGATAGAGCTCGAGCAGTTCCCGCTCGACACCCATCACGACCTCCGCACGTGCGGGTTCGACCTGCTGCTGCCGGAAGACCTCGTCGTGGGCGTAGTAGTAGTGCAGATAGTAGGAGGGGACGGCCTGCTGGATCCGCAGGTGCTCCGGGGTGATGCGGAAGACCCGCGCCAGGTCGTCGACCCGCTCGTCGAGCAGCCTCGGCAGCTGGTCGACGCCGTCGACGAGCACCGCCGTCTCCCAGCTCAGGTGGTTCAGGCCGACATGTCGGAGCTGGATGCGCTCCGGAGCGACGTCGAGGATGCCGGCGAAGTTCCGCTCGAAGTTGATCGCGACGTTGCAGAGGCCGACGGCCCGGTGGCCCGCTTCGAGGAGCCCGCGGGTGACGATCCCCACCGGGTTGGTGAAGTCGACGATCCACGTCCGGTCTCCGGCGAGCGCCCGGACGCGGTCGGCGATGTCGAGGACGACGGGCACCGTGCGGAGCGCTTTGGCGAAACCACCGGCTCCGGTGGTCTCCTGCCCGATGCACCCACAGGCGTGCGGGAACGTCTCGTCGGACAGCCGGGTCGACTGGCCGCCGACGCGGAGCTGGATCAGCACGCCGGACGCTCCGTCGACCGCGCGGGCGAGGTCGTCGGTCGCGGTGATGACCGTCGACCTCCCCGCCGCTGCGACCATCCGTCGCGCGAACGTCGAGACCACCTCGAGGCGTTCCTCGTCCGTGTCCATGAGGGCGATTTCGTCGATGGTGAACGAGTCGGACATCTGGAGCAGTCCGTCGATCAGTTCCGGTGTGTAGGTCGACCCGCCGCCGACGACCGTCAACTTCATCCTTTGACTCCTGACAATTTGATTCCTTCGATGAACGATTTCTGGGCGAAGAAGAACAGCACGATGACCGGCACCATCACGAGGACCGTCGCGGCCATCGTGAGGTTCCACTGCACCTGATGGGTGCTCCGGAACGCGGCGAGCCCGAGCGACAGCGTCCAGTGCTCGCGGTTCTCGCCGGTGTACAGCAGCGGTCCGAAGTAGTCGTTCCACGTGCGGAGGAACATGAACAGCGCCGCCGCCGCGATGCCCGGGCGTGCCATCGGGATGACGATGCGAGTGAGCACCCCGAACTCGGAAGCACCGTCGAGCCGGGCCGAGTCGATGTACGACTGCGGGATGGCGACGAGGAACTGGCGGAGCAGAAAGATGCTGAAGGCGTCCCCGAACAGGTTCGGCAGGATGAGCGGCCACAGCGTCCCGGTGAGACCGGCCTTCGCCCACATCACGTACATCGGGACGGCGATCACCTGCGGAGGCAGCATCATCGCGACGATCACGAGGTAGAAGGCCCAGGTCCGCCCACGCCATTTGAGCTTCGCCAGACCGTAGGCGATCGGCACGCTCGAGAGCAGCATCGCCACGGTGGCCGTGACCGAGTAGAACAGGCTCTGCCCGAAGTAGCCGAGCATCGGCGCCTTCTCGAAGACGTTCGCGAAGTTCTCCCAGTGCCAGTCCCGCGGCCAGAGGTCCTTCGTGAGCGCCTGCTGGTCGCTCATGAAGGCGGTGAGGAGGACGAACACGATCGGCGCGATGAAGGCGATCGCGATCGCGACGGCCACCGCATGCAGGCCGATCCAGGCGAGGATGCTCCTGGCGACGACGCGAGGGGGACGTCTCCGGCGTGCCGGCGGCTGCTGCGGCTGCGGCACCGCGTCCGCACGTTCGAGCACTGCGGTCATGACTCAGTCCTCCTCTCCCACGCCCGAGACGCGCATGCGCCGGACGAGGATGATGGTGAAAGCGGCGGAGACGATGAACAGCACGATCGCCATGGTCGAGGCGTAGCCCATGTTGTAGGAATGGAACCCCTGCTCGTAGAGCCACATCGGGAAGGTCAGCGTGGAGTTGTCTGGATAGCCGAGCGAGGCCGTGTTGCCGACCGCGTCGGAGGAGCCTGACGCAACCGCCCCCGCCACGACTGCCTCGGTGAAGTACTGCAGGCCGACGATGATGGAGTTGACGACGGCGAACAGCAGGACCGGCGAGATCGACGGCAGCGTGATGTGCCAGAACCGCGTCCAGGCGCCGGCCCCGTCCAGGGCGGCGGCCTCGTAGTAGTCGGCCGGCACGTCGAGGAGGGCCGCGAGGAGGATGACCATGATCTCGCCGGACGCCCAGAGTGCCAGCACGGTCAGCGCCGGCTTCGCCAGAGCGGGGTCATTGAACCAGAGCGGCCCGTCGACACCGAGGGCGGCGAGGACCTGGTTCACCGGTCCGGTCCCGGGGTTGAACAGGAACACGAACGCGAGGGCGGCCGCGACCGGCGGAGCGAGCGCGGGCAGGTAGAACAGGGTGCGGAACACCCCGGCTCCGCGTTTGATCTTCGTGAGGACCATGGCGGTCAGCAGCCCGAAGACCACCCTGCCCACCGTGATCGCGACGACCAGGTAGACGGTGTTCCGGATCGAGACCCAGATGAGCGGGTCCTGCGTGAACATGAAGACGTAGTTCCGCACACCGATGAAGACCGGTTCGTTGATCAGGTCATAGCTGGTGAACGAGTAGAACACCGTCGCGAGCAGCGGGTACGCGAAGAAGACGCCGAACCCGATGATCCAGGGCGACATGAAGGCGAGGACCGTCCAGCGATTCCGGCGGGCTGCGGCCCCCTTCCGGCGCTGCGCCGGCCGGCGCGGCGGGAGCGACGACGGCCCTGGTCGGGCTGCCCTCACCCCCACCCCGTCGTGCATGGTGGACGTCACGGCTTCAGCGAGTCCGCGTTGGTGATCTGCTGGTCGACGTCGGCGAGGCCCTTGTCGAGGTCCGAGACACCGCCGGTCTGCCACTTCACCGCGAAGTCGCTCGCAGTCTTGAGGAAGGCTCCACCGTTGGCCGTCGGCGGCAGCGAGGAGGAGTGTTCATTCTGGAAGATCTCCAGGAAGGGAGCGAGGTTTCCCGTGAACTGGAGGTCCGGGGACTGCAGGGCGTCGAACGTCGTCGGGATGTTCTTCAGCCCGTTGGCGAGTTCGACCAGCGGAGCGGTCTCGGTGGTGAGGTATTTGATGAGCTCCCACGCGGCTCCCGCGTGCTTGGCGCCCTTCGGGATGCCGATGATGTTCCCACCGATGTCGCTGCCGCCGTAGGTGTCGGCGAGGTCGTCGGCGACCGGCAGCGGTGCGGTTGCGAAGTCGATCCCGGGCGCCTGCGTCTCGACGAAGCCGGTGCGGAACTCGCCGTCGAACATCATGGCGATCTGCCCGGTCTGGAAGGCGTTGTCGGCGGAGTACTTCTGGCCGGCCGCGGCCGTGAACGCGGTGAGCTTGTCCTGGCCGTAGAAGTCCGTCATCTCCTGCTGCCAGGTGAAGAGGTCCTTCCACCCCGGGCTGCTCGACAGACTGGACTTCCCGTCCTCGTCCTGCCAGTCGGCTCCGAACTGCGGCGCCCACACGTCCAGGCGGTTGTTGTAGAACCCGATGGTGGGTACGAACCCGGCGACCTTGATGGAACCGTCCGGGTTGAACTCGGTGAGCTTCTCCGCCACGTCGCGGAGCTCGCTCATGGTCTTCGGCGGCTCGGTGATCCCCGCCTTCGCGAAGAGTTCCTTGTTGTAGTACAGCCCATAGTCGTCGGCGAGGAGCGGCATCGCGCAGCGCACGCCGTCGTACTGCGTGTACGACTGCACCGCCTTCGGGATCTGGTCGAGGTCGACGTCGTCCCGCTTGATGTAACCGGCCAGGTCCTGGAACGCACCCGACTGGCAGTACTGTCCGAGCGCGTTGGCGTTGCTCGAGATGGCGACGTCCGGTGCGGTGCCACCACGGATGGACTGCGAGATCTTGTCGTCGTCCTGGCTGCCCTCACTCTTGATCGTGATGTTCGGGTGCAGTTTGTGGAAGCCGTCGAGTGCGCCGTTGACGACGTCGAGCTCGGCGTCGGCGAAGCCGCTCCAGACGGTCAGCGTGATCTTCTCGTCGTCGCCGGGAGCCGGCGACACCGATGTCGACGGACCGGCGCTGCCGGAACAGGCGCTGAGGGCGAGGATCGTCGTCGCGACGACGGCGATCATGGGCAGGACTCTTTTCATGGGTGGCTCCTGGGGGTGAGGTGGCGCAGTTCAGAGAGAGTGGTGCGGGTGAAGCGGGTGGAACGGTCGATGGACGCCCGGGTGCTCAGGAGAGTTCGAGCGTCGAACCCGAGGCGAAGAAGTGCTCTCGGGCGTGGCCGAGCGCGGCCTGGACGGCGCCGGCGCGGACGGAGCTGGCGTCGTCCCGGCCTGGGACGATCGAGACGGGTGGCTCGACGAGTCCGCGGAGCTCCTCCTTGACGAGCCTGCAGAGCTCGTCGCCGCCCGCAACGCAGATGTCGCCGTCGAGCACGATCAGCTCCGGGTCGAGGAGGCTCACCACTGCGGCGAGGCCTGCGGACAGGCGGCGGGCGACGTCACGGGGAAAGCCGTCGGGATCGGCCGCGAGGCCGAGGCCGAGCGCTTCGACGGTTCCGGCCGCTTCGATGCCGTGGGCGCGCGCCAGGTCGAGGAGCGCGGTGTCGGTCATGAGGTCACCGAAACGGTTGCCGACCGGTGTCGTGGCGGCGAGCGCCAGGTCGGGGACCAGGGTGAAGCCGATCTCGCCGGCACCGAGGGTGGCACCGCGGATCAGTTCGCCCCCGACGACGACCGAGGAGCCGACCCCGCGCTCGGCGACCCAGAGCAGGAGGAAGTCCTTCGTGTCTTGCGCGGCTCCCCTGGCCATCTCGTTGAGGGCCACCAGGTTCACGTCGTTCTCGATGGTCACCGGCACGTCGAGCCGACCCTCGAGCATGTGCAGGAGGTCGACGCCCTTCCAGAGCGGGACCTCGGACGCATAGCGCAGCTGGCCGGTGAGCTGGTCGACCGCGCCCGGGATCCCGATGGAGATGTGTGACAGCGCGGACGGTTCGACACCGATCTGCGAGCAGGCGGCCTCCAGTGCCTCGAACAGCGCGGCACCCGGGTCGGAGGTCTCAGCCGTGGTGGCGAGGAAGTGCTCTGCGACCACCGAACCGTCGAGGGCGGCGATCGCGACGTCGATCCCGTTGCGGCTCACGTCGATGCCGGCGGCGTGACCGGCGTCCGCTTTGAGGCGCCAGAGCTGCGCCCGCGGCCCGGGGCCCTCCGCACGGAGCCCTGCACGCTCGACGAGGCCAGCGCGTTCCAGGCGCGTGAGGAGCTGCGACGTGGCCGGCTTGGAGAGGCCGACGAGCGCCTCGAGTTGCGCCCGGGACACCTCCCGCTCCCCCACGAGGACGTCGAGCGCGGCTCGGTCATTGAGCACGCGGAGCACGCTCGGACTGCCTGATGCCGCCATGATCACTCCTTCGTCAATCAATCGACTAGGAAGTTACCTATCGATTGCTGACGAGCGTACGACAGCGCTTTCCACCCGTCAAGAGCGGATTGGTCGGCGCGATCTGACGAAGGACTTCAGCCAGCAGACCGACGCGACCAGGCGGTCGCTGCAGATCAGTCTCACTGCCAGTGTCCGCCATGTATCCGGACCTGTATTCGGTGCAAGAGGTATAAACCCGAATAAGATGGCAGCATGATCGCGGATACTGGCTCCACGGGATCGGACACCTCCTGGCCCGCGACGGGCTACGAACCACGGGCGTGGACGCACGACAGCGACGCGGTCGCGTCCAAGCGACGACGCCGGTTGGCCGCGGGCCCATACCAGGCGGCAGTCCCACCCTTCGTCGCGGATCTGTCTGTCGAGCTACCCGCGGACGTCGTGACTGCAAGCGAGGACGCCGGCCGCGAGCTGACCCGCTTCGACGCCGAGGTCGGCACGCTCGCGGCACCGTTCTCGTCTATCCTGCTGCGGACCGAAAGCGCATCGAGCTCGGAGATGGAGCATCTCACCTCGAGCGCGAAGCAGGTGGCCCTTGCGGAGATCGGCGACTCGACGTCGGTCAACGCCAAGCTCGTGGTGCAGAACGTCGCGGCCATGGAGGCGGCTGTGGCGCTGGCGGATCGCCTGGACCCCGAGGCGATCCTCACGATGCACCGCGCACTGCTGGAGCGGTCCGATCCGGACATCGTCGGTCGGTGGCGCGACGACCAGGTGTGGATCGGCGGAACCGGTTTCTCCCCGCACGGCGCTGCCTTCGTCCCCCCGCACCAGGATCGTGTGCCTGAGCTCATGACGGATGTGATGACGTTCGCGAACCGTCTCGATGTGCCCGTCATGGCGCAGATCGCGATCGCTCACGCTCAGTTCGAGACGATCCACCCCTTCCCGGACGGCAACGGACGCACTGGCCGCGCGCTCGTGCAGGGCATGCTGCGGGCAGCTGACGTGACGAGGAACGTGACTGTACCCGTGTCCGCCGGCCTGCTCGGCGACACGGACCACTACTTCCGCGCGCTCACGGCGTACCGGTCGGGTGACCTGCGCCCGATCATCGAGACGATGACGGAAGCCGCGTACGCGGCGGTCGCCAACGGCCGAACCCTAGAGCGCGACATCACGTCGATCGCAGAGCGATGGGACGAAACCGTGAAGGTGCGCAGCGACTCATCGGTGCAGCGTCTGAAGCAACTGCTCCTGCGGCAGCCGGTGATCACGACGTCGCTGGTGGCATCGACCCTGGGGCTGCACTTCTCGACGGCGGACACCTCGGTGCAGAAGCTCGTCGACGCCGGGATCCTCGCCCAGTCCAGCGCGGGCCGACGGAACCGCCACTGGCAGGCCAGTGAGGTCCTGCGGGCGCTGGACGAGTTCGGCGCACGGGCCCGTCGTCGGCGGGGAGGCCGGTGAGCCGATCGGCCCTGTATGTGCCATAGCGCGGGGTGAAGTCCGGACGTACTGCCCACGCCCAGCACCCCGGACCGCGACGATTACGCTGGCGAGATGACCGATCGTGTCCTGCGGAACAGTGACCCGGGTGATCTTGACGCCGACGTGCGTGCCGAGCTGATGCCCCGTCTCTCCGAGATGCGAGGTCAGCCGCGCCTCGATGCCGTGGTCGAGGCCTCCCGCGCGGCGGTACTGGCGGCAGTGCCGAGGCTGCGTAGCGCACAGGCGCGTCTTGCTCGGGACAGCGGTGGCGACGGACGAAGAGCGTCCCGCACCCGGTGGGGCGCTCGCGACGCGGCGACGGTGGTCGCGCTCCTGCTCGGGCTGCTCGCGGCGGGCCTTGTCCTGCCGTCTCCTCGGAACGGCCGGCCGGCTCTCGGTGTCGACGAAGCGGCGATGTGGGTGGGGCTGTGCGCGATCGTCTCAGCGGTGATCTTCGGCCTCCTCGAACGGGGAAGACTCACGTCGTTCCTGCTCGGAGCGCACACGCGCGGCGCGGCGCGGCTGTACGTGGTGGTCGGCGTCGTGTGGACGGTGGTCTTCGCCTACGTGGTGGGCAACTGGGATGAGGTCGATCGGTACGAGCCCGCCCGGGCGATGACGGGCCTCGTGCTCCTCGGCACAGCTGTGGCCGGGATCGCTGCGCTGGCGGTGGTCGCTCGCCGCCGGGATCGCGTCGCGCTCGCTGATCCGATCACGGCGGCGAAGGACGAGTGGGGCAGGAGCCCGGGAGACGTCGATCCACTTCGGCAGTGGTGGGCTGCGCTCCCCCGCACGCTCACGCCGACTGAGCGGCGTGCAGCGGATCGCTCCTACGGTGCGACGATCGACCTCTTGGAACGGGCACGGGTCCTCCGCGCTCGCGACACACGGCGTCTTCGGCGCAAGAATCCCGCTGCGGTCTGGCGCGGAGACGCAGGCTGACCGGGCTGAGCCACGTCTCCGGCATCGACAGCGTGATCCGAGGGCGACGCACCGCTCGGCGGTGAACGGCGCGCGTCGATCACGTGGGATCGGATGGCACCTCGGCACGTCCGCGCTCATCTCGCTGATGGCATTGAGGTCGGCGACGGTGCCGTGCCCCGTCAGCGCGATGGCTCTACCATGTACGCATGATGGACCGGGGGTACGACGTCGATCTCGCGAGCATGCGGAATCCCGCGATGCCGCCGTCCCAGCTGGCGGCGATAGCGGCCCGCAGGCACGATCTGCATCCCCTCATCCTCCGTCACCCGGCGTGCTACCCGCAGCTGCGCGAGTGGATCTTCCACGCCAGCCCTGCGCAACGAGCCATGACGGGCGCTGCTCCTGTCGCTCTCCCTCCGCTGACTCAGGACCCTCGGCGTGGGCGCGGCGGACTGTGCGCGATCCTCGGATGTGGCGGCCTCGCACTGCTGGGCGTGTTCGTCATCGTGATCGCGTTCGTCGGCGGACTGCTCGCGGCACCGTCGACGCCGAATGGACCTGCGGCCGAGGGCACGACCGCTCGCGAAGACTCCCTGGCGGCGTTCGAGTCGGAACGAACCGCATACAACGAGCTCTATACACAGATCGAGAGCAACCCCGTCGCTCCCCTGGTCGCCGACCTGTTGGCGTTCCGGCGGGCGGAGGCGAACATCGCGGACCCCTCGCTCACCGACGGTTCGGTCGCGAAATACGCGGCCGACGCAGCTGGCGTCCGTGAGCAACTGGAGCAGCGAATCGCGGAAGCCGCGACTCGGCTCACCAACGTCTCCGGCTCCGTCACCGAAGCGATCGTCGATGAGGCCGGTCAGGGCTTCATCGACATCGCGTGGGACGCGAGCACGGCGTGCGCGACCTCCCGGCGGGCGGATGAGGGTTACACGACGATAGGTTGCGTCTCGGAGGAGCCGCTCGCGGTGCATCTGGCTCCCGAGGACCAGATCGGCGGTGACATCGCCCGGCGTCAGGTCGTCCTGCACGAGCTCTCCCACCTCTACACGCGCGCCGACAGTGACGCGAAAGGCATGGCCCCGTCAGCATCCTCGGTGCTCGTCGAGCAGGGCCACTTCCAGGGCAACAGCGAAGCCTTCGCCGACTGCTATGCGCTCACGTATCTGAACCTGTGGACGCTGACGTTCGATGGCCGAAATTACGGTTACGGGTACGTCTGCACCGCGGAGGAACGAGAGCTCATGCGGTCGTGGGCCGCGGAAGTACACGCGCCCATGCCGTAGGCGTCTCTCGCAATCAGGTGTTCGAACATCCCCGATCACCAGGCCAGAGTCGCGTGGCGGCTCCTTCGCGCCCGAACACCCCGTGGGCTCCAGAGCTTCCGCCGTGACGAAGCATGACCCTAAGGTGGACAACGGCGATGTCGGTGATCACCGGGGGGACAGCATGCGAATTGCCAGTAGGAATGTGCCGATGATCGCGGCGGCCATCGCCGTGGCGGTGAGCGCGGCGGGTTGCACCTCGCTCTTCCCACCCAACAGAGGCCCCGCCCCGGCGTCGATGCCGCCGGCGCAACACGGCCTCGATGTCGCGTGCGAGACGGTGAACGCGGAATGGGGATTCGCTCTCGATCCGTGGGAGGCGCTCGAAGCCGACTCCCAGCGGAAGGATTTCGCTCAGAAGCAGACCGAGCACCAGTCGGTGATCTCCAACTTGCAGGACATCGCCGATCGTGTCGCCGCCCCCGAATTGCGACAGGTCCTCGACGCGTCGATCAGTGCGCATCAGCAGTATGCCGACACCATCTGGCCGGGCCTCGCCGCTGTGCCGGCGGGATACGCCGTCGATCTCAACGATCCGACGAACCTCCTCGTCGTCCTCGGACAGCAGGAAACCGAATTCGAGCGGCAGATGTCCGATGCGAACGTGCAGCGCTACGACCTGTGCGGAGTGATGCAGAGCGGTCAGACCGCGACACAAGCGTGTGAGATCGCCGACGGTGAATGGGTCGACGCGGGCCTCGTCTACAGCGGTGCATCCGGTGCCGCGGCCATCGGGGACGTGCCCGCCGCTCAGCGCCAGGCGACTGACGGGCTCGCGCAGCTCAAAGCAGCGCTGGCGCAGGTCACCGTCTCCGAGGTCCACACGGAGATGGCGGGCATGTACGACGCGTACGAAACGTACTACGAGGACGTGATCTCCGGTCTACTCACGGAGGAGCAGGTGCTCCAACTCTCCGCAGACGAGGTCGATGCATACGTCTCGGAGGGTGATACCGCCTTCGCAGCATGGGACGACGCACTCACCGCCGGCGAAGAGCGTCTGTCGGCTTACTGCGCCGACCAGGGGTAGCCATGACAGCACCAGACCACCACCTTCCCCACACGGTGTTCTCAGGAGCATTCGGCGACCACGCGACCGGACAGTACCTCCCGGCATGTGCCGAGGTCCGCGACGGCTTCGTTGCGCTCTGGGTCGCAACGCCTGCCGGGTGGATGGAGTACTTCCGGGTCCCCGCACAGGAGGTCGTCGTGAAGTCGGCGGCTCAGCGGATCACGCTTGTCGTGCGAGATCAGAGCTATCCGATGCTCGCGGATCCCCGATCCGTGGACCGGGCGCTCTATCACGGCATCGCCGGCGGCGTCGCCGGCATTCTCGACAAGCCACGCTTCGAAATGGGCGTCGACCTCGCCCGCACGGTCAATGTGGCCGGAGCGGCGTACTCGTTCCACCTCGGCGGCGGACCGGGGTTCATCGCGGCGGCTCAGCACGCCGGCGCGCGCACGTCCCGCCTCGGCTACGGGCCCCTTCTCGCCATCGGTTGCGGCGGCGGCGTCCTCGTCGTGATCCTCATCACACTCGTGACCCTGCTGGCGGTCAACCTGTAGCACGAGCGTTGCGGGATCGAAGTCGGTCAGATCGCCGACGAGCACCATCCATGCAGTGTCGACCGACACCGGGGACAGGACGCGTGCGAGGTCGGTGACCGCGACGTGGACGGCTGGCGAGAATGACTCGGGCCAGGACTGGTAGCGACCAGTAGCTGAGGACCGTGCCGGCGACGTTCACCAGCGCGGCAGCACACACGAGGCCAGCGCCTGATCCTGGCGAGACGGAGTCGTCGACGCAGACGGGTGACGGTCTCGGCGTCAGCCGCCGGGCTATGCGCTTCGGTCAGTCGTCCGGAGCCAGTCCGTGATGGTGTCAGCGACGTGGTCGAGGTCGGATTCGAGGAGGAAGTGTCCGCCGTCGACGAGTTCGACGCGAGCATCGGGGGCGTCGCGGGTGAACGCCGTGGCGCCGGCGGCGGCGGCGGCGAAGATCTCGTCGTTACGACCCCAGATCGCGAGCACCGGCACCTGTGAGGTGCGGAGCCATTCGTGCACCGCGGGGTAGAGGTCCCGGTTGGTGGCGTAGTCGCGGAAGAGCGCCAGCTGCACGTCGTCCTGACCCGGTCGGGCGAGGAGCGCGAGGTCGTGCTCCCAGGCGTCGGGGTCGACGGTCGTCGCGTCCGGCACACCGTGGGTGTACTGCCATTCGACGGCTTCCCGCCCGAGGGCTGGACGGAGCGCGTCGCGCGTCTCGGCGGTCCGTTCGGCGGCGTCGGCCCAGATCGGGTCCCAGAAGCTCGGAACGAACCCCTCTTCGTAGGCGTTGCCGTTCTGGGAGATGACCCCGACGACGGCGGTGGGGTCGTTGAGGGCCAGGCGCCAGCCGACCGGGGCGCCGTAGTCCTGGACGTAGATCGTGTACTGCGTCACGCCGATGGTCGAGAGGAACCGGCCGGTCACCCCTGCGAGGGCCGCGAAGGTGTACTCGAACTCGTCGACCGAGGGGGCGGAGGAGCGACCGAAGCCGATGTGGTCCGGAGCGATGACGCGGTACTGGCCGGCAAGGGCCGGGATGAGGTGCCGGAACATGTGGGAGCTGCTCGGGTACCCGTGGAGGAGTAGGAGCACGGGAGCGTCGGCAGGGCCAGCCTCGCGGTAGAAGACGTCGAGCCCGTCGATCGAGACGGTGCGGTGGTGGACGGTGACCATGGCTAACCCCTTTAGATCGTTTTACTGGTTAGCCAGACGGTAGCATGGATCGAGGGCGCCGGTCGGCGCACGAGAACGGAGAACGATGCTTCGCGACGAGGAGCTGCTGCTGGGCCTGTTGAACAGTGCGCCGGTCGTCGAGGGCACCCCGACCGACCGTCTCGAGGGGCCGACCGGACAAGACCTGGCGCGCAGCTGGGGCGGCACCGGATCCGCGGACGAGGTGGCGCGCCTTCGACATGCGAGGCAGGCGCTCCAGACCGTCGTCCGTGGAGATGACGGCGGAGCGATCAGAGACCTCGCGGGCATCCTCGACGATGCCGTGCGCACGCCGCGCATCACCCCGGGCGGCGTGGTCTGGGAGCTTCAGGTCCCTGAGGACGATCGCCTCGTGGCGGCGGTCGTGCTGGCGTGGTCGAGCGTGATCACGGAGTTCCCCGGGCGCCTCCGTGCCTGCGCGAACCACGAATGCACGCAGTTCCTCGTCGACCACAGCCGACCTGGCACCGCGAAGTGGTGCTCGATGGCGGTCTGCGGCAACCGGATGAAGGCGCGCACGCATGCGCGCCGCGCTCAGAGCTGAGCGGCCCGGTACACGCTCGGATCAGGACGAACGTCGTATCGCGGCGTCAATTCGCGGCGGCGACATGAGTCCCTCTCAAGCTGACGCTCGGCGCATCAGGCTCGTTCCAGCGGAAGAGCACCAGATGCCAGAGCCCCGGCCGCTTGCGCGAGGGATCGATCAATCCGTACGCGCCGCCGGCAAGGAGGCGGTCGCGGACGCTCCACGACGTCGGCGTGCCCCCGCCGGCGACGATGTCCTGCCAGGGGGCTGTCGCGTCAGCGAGGTCGATGCCTGCCGACTCCAGAGCCCGCGCGTCGCGCAGGTCGACGATGCCGGACGCCTCGACGTCGATCTCAACGATCTCGCGCGCCCCCGCCCGAGCATCCTGGTGGGCGATCATCGCGGCCTCGACACCGTCGACGGACGAGCTCAGGTACAGCGTCGGCTCGTTCGCCCGCGAGTAGCGCCCAGCGGTGCGTGATCCGGCGATCGCGAACTCGCGGAAGCTCGGGTCGATCGCGCGGTAGAACGTGCCCCTCAGTGGTGGGGCGAAGGTCAGGTCGATGCCGGTCACGATGTCAGAGCGCAAACGGCCGGTAGGCGAGCGCGCGATCAATGATCTCGTCGGGCGAGAGCACGGACGGCGGCCAGTAGATCAGGTCGGACACGCGCGGATCAGGCACGTTCGCGCGAAGGACCCCGAGGAGCTGGTCCTGCTCACCCTCGGTGCCCGTCGCGGCCTGGAGTCGGCGGACGAGGTCGACGAGCTCCGCGCGACTGAGTCCGGTGAGATCGGCCATGACCACCATGGTAGATCGGCTGCTGCGCGCAACAGGGGCATGCATCGAGAGTGCGCAGTCTGCTCCTCGCAGGACGATGAGCAAGCACAATGCGCACTCTGGGCGCGGACCGCGAACTACATCCCCGGCGCCATGTCGGCGAAGCGGCTGAAGTGCCCGTGGAAGCCGACGGTGATCGTGCGCGTCGGGCCGTTACGGTGCTTGGCGATGATCAGGTCGGCCTCGCCGGCTCGCGGGCTGTCCTTCTCGTAGGCGGACTCGCGGTGCAGGAGCACCACCATGTCGGCGTCCTGCTCGATCGAGCCCGACTCACGGAGGTCGGACAGTGCCGGCATCTTGTCGGCCCGCTGCTCAGCACCACGGTTCAGCTGTGACAGCGCGATGACGGGGACCTGGAGCTCCTTCGCCATGAGCTTCAGCGCACGGGAGAACTCCGAGACCTCCTGCTGACGGCTCTCGACACGCTTACCGGACGTGAGCAGCTGCAGGTAGTCGATGACGACCATCTTCAGGCCCACACGCTGCTTCAGTCGACGGCACTTCGCCCGGATCTCCACGAGCGTCATGTTCGGGCTGTCGTCGATGTAGAGCGGAGCGTCGTTGATGCGCCCACGCACCTGCGCGATCTTCGTCCAGTCCTGCGAGTCGACGGTGCCCTTACGCATGAGCTGCAGCGGCACGGACGCCTCAGCACTCATGAGACGCATCGCGATCTCGCTACGACCCATCTCGAGCGAGAAGAAGATCGACGGCTGATTGTAGTGCACGGACGCAGCGCGGGCGAAGTCGAGCGCGAGCGTCGACTTACCGATAGCAGGTCGGGCGGCGACGATGATGAGCTGACCCGGGTGCAGACCGTTCGTCAGTTCGTCGAGCTCGCGGAAGCCCGTCGGCACGCCGGTCATGGAACCGTCGGTGTGCTTGGCGGCCTCGATCTCGTCGATCGCCGCACTCACCGCGTCGGTCAGCGGGACGTAGTCCTCGACCTCCTGGTTGCCCGAGACGGCGTAGATCTCGGCCTGAGCGGAGTTGACGAGCTCGACGGCCTCACCCTCGGCGGCGTACCCCATCTGCACGATGCGGGTGCCCGCCTCGACGAGCCGACGCAGCAGCGCGCGCTCCGCGACGATGCGGGCGTAGTAGCCGGCGTTCGCCGCGGTCGGCACGAGACTCGTGAGCGTGTGGAGGTAATCGGCACCGCCGGCGCGGGACAGCTCGCCCGTCTTGACGAGCTCGTCGGTGACCGTGATGACGTCGGTGGGCTCACCGTGCGAGTACAGCGTCAGCAGGGCGTCGTAGATGACCTCATGCTTGGGGATGTAGAAGTCCACACCACGGAGCGTCTCGACCACATCGGCGACCGCGTCCTTCGACAGCAGCATGCCGCCGAGTGCACTCTGCTCGGCGAGGAGGTCGTGCGGAGGGACCCGCTCGTTGCCGCGCGGCTCGTCGTACGAACCGCCACCTTCGGAGCGGTTGAGGTGAGCGATCGACAAGTGGACATCCCTTCTCGATGTTGACTCGGGTGGTGCGGGTGATGACGACTCAGGTGTAGCAGGAACGTGCGACACGCACGGGCCCTGCGGGGCGCCCACGGGCTACGGACGAGGGCTGCTCAGCCTGCTCGCCCGGCTGTTCCGAGACGCCGATGACTCACGATAGGGCCACTCGTCTCCACAACCAACTCTGCCTGTGGATAACTCTGTGGAGAGATCGGGGGAAACGCCGCGTGTCGTGTGCACAAGCTGTGGGAAACCCTGTGGAGAGAGAAGTTTTTCCGCCAGTCAATACCGTCCTGACCAGGAGATTCTGATTCCACAGGCTATGTGTGGAAAGTTCTTTCGATCCTGTGTCGAACGTTGAGGAGAACGGGGGTCACCTGTGTACAACTTGCTTGACTCCGAGGGCGAAACGGGTGTAGCGCACAGGTGTCGCGGCGACGCGTCGCCCCCGTTCTGGGCACAGAAAAACGCGATGGCGGCAGACCTCTCGGTCCACCGCCATCGCGCTCATCACGACGTGCATGAGGCGCCGGACCCGAGGGCCCGACACCGCACGGCGGGTACTACTTGGCCGCGACCACCTGAAGGGTGATCGTGGCGACGATCTCGTCGCGGAGGCTGATGGTGGCCTCGTGCTCGCCGACGTACTTGATCGGGGTGTGGATCTCGATCTTGCGCTTGTCGACCTCGCCCAGCCCGGCTTCCGCCACGGCCTTCGCGATGTCGGCAGGCTTCACGGAACCGAACAGACGGCCTTCGCCACCCGTCTTGACCGTGAGCTTGACCTTGGTGGCCTGGAGGCGAGCCTTCAGGTCCTGGGCCTCTTCGATCGTGGCGTGCTCGCGCGCAGCGCGGGCCGACTTGATCTGCTCGACCTGCTTCTCGCCACCGCGGGTCCACGGGGTCGCGAAACCCTGGGGCACGAGGAAGTTGCGGGCGTAGCCGTTCTTGACGTCGATGACGTCACCAGCGGAGCCGAGGCCGGAGACCTCGTGCGTCAGAATAACTTTCGACATGTGCGGCGCCTCCTAGCGGCCAGAGCCGGCGTAGGGCAGGAGCGCCATCTCGCGTGCGTTCTTGACCGCACGTGCGATGAGTCGCTGCTCCTGGACGTTGACACCGGTGATACGACGAGCACGGATCTTTCCCCGCTCGGAGATGAACTTGCGAAGCGTGGCGACATCCTTGTAATCGATGACACCAACGCGGATCGCCTTCGCGGGAGCGACGTTCTTGCCGCCCTTAGCACCGCGGGCAGGCTTGCGGCGGTCGCCGCTCGACTTTCCAGCCATGGTTGTTCCTTTGCGTGTGAATGGAGTGATCGGCTAACCGGCAGAACCGGACCGATCGAATCTGTTTAGAAGGGGGTCTCGTCGCTGTAGCTACCCGGAGTGTTCCAGGCATCTGCACCGCCGTTGCCGCCGGAAGCTGCGGGTGCGCTCTGAGCCCAGGGCTCGTTCTGCTGCACCTGCGGAGCTCCGCCGCCGCGCTGCTGACCACCGCCGCCGCCACCCGAGGGTGCACGGCTGATGGTCGCGGTCGCGTACCGGAGCGAAGGGCCGATCTCGTCGACTTCGAGTTCCATCGAAGTCCGCTTCTCGCCTTCCTTCGTCTCGTAGGAACGCTGCTTGAGACGCCCGGTCGCGATGACGCGGCTTCCCTTGGTGAGCGATCCGGCCACGTGCTCGGCGAATTCACGCCAGACGCTCGCGCGCAGGAACAGCGCTTCGCCGTCCTTCCATTCGTTCGTCGCGCGATCGAAGTTGCGCGGCGTGGAAGCGATGGTGAAGTTGGCGACAGCCAGGCCGTTCTGCGTGAAACGCAGTTCCGGATCGCTGGTCAGGTTGCCCACCACGGTGATGACGGTCTCGCCGGCCATGAGCCCTAGGCTTCCTTGGTCTCAGCCGCAGCCGGAGCCGCGTCTGCCTTGGGAGCCGCGGCGACAGCAGCAGCAGGCTTGGCGGCAGCCTTGCGGGCGGCCTTCTCTTCGCTGCGCTTCGTCTCGGTGGCGACCTGAGCGATGGCCTCTTCGGCACGCAGCACCTTGGTGCGCATGACGGCCTCGGAGAGCTTCAGCTGGCGGTCGAGCTCCTGCGTGGCAGCGCTCGATGCAGTGAAGTCCACGACGGCGTAGATGCCTTCGGTCTTCTTGTTGATCTCGTAAGCGAGACGACGACGGCCCCAGATGTCGACCTTGTCGATGGTTCCACCATCGTTGCGGATGACGTTGAGGAACTTGTCGAGGCTCGGTGCAACCGTGCGCTCGTCAATCTCGGGGTCGAGGATGACCATGAGTTCGTACTGATGCGTCACTAACCCACCTCCTTCGGACTCGAACGGCCACAGACTTTCTGTGGCAGGAGGGTGTAAGCATCGTTGCGATCGGGTGAGAACAGAGCGGACGCACCCGGGCAACCTTCACAGCGTACCGGACGGGAGCCCGTACCGCCACCGCGGGCCTGTCGCGGAGCCGCCACGCGTGGGATGCTGGACGCGATGAGCAGCCCAGCCAGCCGACAGCGCGCCGACCGACTGATCGGTCTCGACCTCGCGCGGTTCCTCGCGCTCATCGGCATGATGGCCACGCACGTCTGGGCGTTCGACATCGCGACCGGTGGACACACGCCGATCACGGAGGTGTTGTCCGGCAAAGCCGCTGCACTGTTCGCCGTGCTGGCCGGCATCGGGATCGTCCTCACGATCCGCCGTGACCTCGCCGCCGGCTCCCCCGCCGCGGCGCGACTCAACCTCTTCGGACGCGGCTTCGCCCTGCTCGTCCTCGGCCTCACCCTCGGCGTGCTGCCCGGCGGCATCTACGTGATCATCGCGTATTACGGCGTGACCTTCTGGCTCGCGATCCCGGCCGTCACGTGGCGTCCGCGTACGCTGTTGATCGTCGCGGCCGTCTGGGCGGTGGTCTGGCCGATCTGCTCGCAGGCGCTCCGGGTGCCGCTCAGCGGCGTCGACTCCCCCGAGATCGGCAGTGCGTCCTGGCTCGACGTCTCGGACGGCGGGTTCGCCCGAGGGCTGCTGCTCACCGGGGTGTACCCGGCGCTCACCTGGATCGTCTACGTCCTCGTCGGGATGGCGGTCGGCCGGCTGCTCATGGATGCGCGGGCGGACGGGACCCTGCGACGGTTCGCACTGCAGCTCGCGGCGATCGGACTCGTCGTCGCCATCGCCTCGGATCGCCTCGCCGCCCTCCTGCTCGGTCCGGTCGGCGGCGTCCAGGGCATCGCGCGCGCCTGGACCGGCGGGCTCGAGCCCGATCCGACGACGATCACCGCCGTCGAGGACGCCCTCGCCGAGGGGATGTACGGCACGAGCCCCACGGAGTCCTTCTGGTGGCTCGTCGCCCGCGCCCCGCACTCGGGCACCACGCTCGACCTCGTCTTCACGATCGGGATCGCGGCGCTCGTCATCGGTCTATGCCTGGCGCTCGGCACCGTCCTGAACCGCGGCTGGTCGCTCGCGCTCCTGCCGGCGACCGGCGCCGGGGCCGCTCCGCTCACCGTCTACTCGGCGCACGTGTTCATGGCGTCGGTGGGTGCCTTGATCGCCGCGATCGCCGGGACGTATGCGGACACGGCGTGGTTGATCTCGAGCCCGCAGCTCTGGCTCATCCACGTCGCCGGCGCGCTCCTCCTCGGCTGGATCATCGCCCTCACGAAGCGTCGTGGTCCGCTCGAGGCCCTGGTCCACGCGGCCGGCCGGGCGCTCACCGTCGCCGCGAACCGCCCTGGTTGGACGCCCACGACGATGACGCCTGTGCCCGAACCGCACGGAACACCGCACGTACGATGACCGGTCCGATGACACGAACCTCGACGCTGGACACGCGACCACTCACGGAACGGATCGACCGACGCGCACTCCGCGAGTACCGCACGGGCCTCCCGGGCGAGGTCCGTCCACCACTCCTGGCGGCGATCTGGCCCGCCGTCGTGCTGGCGGTGCTGCCGATCTTCTTCCTCTCCGCCTGGTGGTTCGTACTCGAAGACGGCTCGATGCCGGATGAGCCATGGGACTGGTCGGCCCTGATCCTCCTGCCCTACCTCGCGCTGCCCGTCGGCATGCTCGTCCTGCTGGTGCGCACGGTCCGACGACGCAGCGGCGTGCGTCAGTACCGGCTGGACCGATTCGCTCGGGCGAACGGCCTGGGCTACCGACCGTTCGCCATACCGGTGGCGTTGCCCGGCCTGATCTTCACGATGGGCGGGACGAGCGTGGTGAGGGACCTGCTGTGGCGGGACGGCAGGTCGCCGCTGTCCGTCGGGAACCTGCGCACGACCATCGGTTCGGGACGGAACCGCAAGGAGCATCGGTGGGGCTACGTGGCGCTCCGGCTGCCGGTGGCGCTCCCCCACATCGTCCTGGACGCCGTCGGTAACAACTCGCTCCTGCACCCCCGCCTGCCCGTCACCTACGCTAAGGACCAGCGGCTCTCACTCGAAGGCGACTTCGACCGCCACTTCGAGCTGTACTGCCCGCGTGGGTACGAGACCGACGCACTCTACCTCTTCACACCCGACATCATGGCGCGGTTCATCGACACCGTCGCCGAACTCGATGTCGAGATCGTCGACGACCACCTCTTCCTGTACTCACCCAAGGACCTTTCGACCCTCGACCCCGAGGTGTGGACGTGGCTGCTGTCGGTCGTCGACATCCTGACGGAACGCATCGCGCAATGGGAGCGCTGGCGGGATCGTCGACTGGAACCGGTCGACGCGGCGACGATGGCGGCTTCGTTCCCACTGATCCGTCCGCCACGAGGAGTGGCACGGCAGGGAAGACGCCTGTCCCGTCGGACAGGATGGTGGTGGCTCATCGGTCTGGCCCTCGCCGTCTACGGCTGGTACCTCATCATCACCGACGCCGTCCGGGCGATCACCGGCGGCTGAGCCCACCCATCCCAGCCCGCGAACTGTCACTTCGGAACAGTGCGGGCCGCGCGCACCCGCATCAAGTGACAGTTCGCGGGCTAGGGGGCGAGGAAGGCCGCGGCGAGCATCGCCGCCGTCCCGCCGATGCAGATCGTGCCGATCGCGACGGCCCCCATGAAGATGCCGACGACGACGACCCAACCGGTGAGACAGCCGATCACCGCGCCGCCGGACTCGAGCAGGCTCGCGAGCGGTCGCTGGTCGTCCGGGGCCACCGCGTCACCGTCGGTCGGGCGGGCTCCAGCCGCCCAGGCGGGTCGGGTCGGGCGGGTCTGGACGTGTTCGACGGTCATGGCGCATCCTTTCGAGGGCTGATGCACTCCATCCCACCGCCCGACCTGTTTCGCCAGCGTCAAGCTCGCGAACTGTCACTTCGGAACAGTGCGGGCCGCGCGCACCCGCGTCACGTGACAGTTCGCGGGCTACTTGGCGTCGGCGTAGGAGGTGACGACGGCGGTGGTGACCGGGAACTCGACCGGCGCGGTGCCGAAGATCAGGCGACCGGCCTCGGCCGCCGCCTCGCGCACGAGGGCGACGACCCGCTCGGTCTGGTGCTCGGGGCAGTGGACGACGATCTCATCGTGGAGGAAGAAGACGAGGTGGGCCGACTCGGTGAGCGCGGCCGCCGGACCGACCGACTCTGCGGCGAGCGCCTGCAGCCGCGTCCGGAGGCCGGCCATCCAGCACAGCGCCCATTCGGCGGCGGTGCCCTGCACCACGAAGTTGCGGGTGAAGCGACCCCAGCTCCGTGCCTCCATGCGGGCGCGCTGCGTGGCCGCCGCCGTCGCACCCTCCATCGACGCGGCGGACTGGATCTCGCGCCAGGTCTCGCCGGGTAGCGGTGAGGTGCGGCCGAGCCGGGTGCTGACCCGTTCCCCGCGCTCCCCGGCACGGGCGGCGGCCTCGACGAACTCGATCGCCTGCGGGAACGCCCTCGTGAGCCGGGGCAAGAGGCGCCCGCTCTCCCCCGTCGTCGCGCCGTACATGGCACCGAGCATCGCGATCTTCGCATGTGGTCGGGTGTCGACCGCGCCGACGTCGACCATGCCCTGGTAGAGGTCGACCCCGCGTCCGGCATCGGCCATCGCGCGGTCGCCGGACATCGCCGTGAGGATGCGTGGCTCGAGCTGCGCGGCGTCGGCGACGACGAAACGCCACCCCTCGTCCGCGAGGACGGCACCGCGGACCTGGTGCGGCAGCTGGAGGGCACCGCCACCGTCGGACGCCCAGCGGCCGGTGACGACCCCGCCGGGCACGTACGTGGGACGGAAGCGCCCGTCCTTCACCCAGGTCTCGACCCACGTCCAACCGTTCGCGGTGAGGAGACGGGACAGCTTCTTGTACCGGAGCAGCGGCTCGATGACGGGGTGCTCGATCTCCTGCAGCTCCCACTGGCGAGTGGACGTCGCGTTGATGCCGGCACGCTGCAGGGCCTTGAGGAGCTCGCCCGGTGACTCGGGGCTGAGCTCCTGCACCCCGAGGGCGGCCTTGACCTCCTCGAGGACCGCGGCCAGCTTCGCCGGACGGACACCGGGCGGCACCTTGGGGCCGAGGGCGTCGGCGAGGATGCGGTCGTGGGCCTCGGCGTCCCACGGGAGACCGGCGAAGGTCATCTCCGTGGCGATGAGGGCACCGGCGGACTCGGCGGCGAGGAGGAGTCCGAGCTGCGAGCGTCCCTGCGGTGTCGCACCGTCGACGGCGTCACGCTGGAGCGTGAACTCGGCGACGGGATCGCGTTCGCCGCCCGGGAGGTCGAGGTCGAAGAGGGTCCCGACCGCCTCCGCACGCTGGGCGACGCGCGGGTCGAGGACCTCGTCCCACGGGCCCGCCGGAGCCGTCGCGAGGGCGGAGTCGGCGGTGAAGGCGGCATTGCGGAGGAGGTTGTGTGAGAGCCGGAGGTCGACGCAGCGGGCGACCCGGACACCCGCGGCGAGGAGCGCCGGGTACCAGAGCGTGGTGTCGTCCCAGACCCAGCGCGGCGGATTCGGCTCGGCTTCGAGACGCCGGACGAAGGCCGCGAGGTCGGCGCGCGGGATGGTGGTCTCGGAGACCGGAGGTGGTTCGCCGGACGGAATGGGGCGGTCCTCGAGGTGCACGACGCGCACGCGGGCGCCGTCGAGCTGCTGGAGGACGATGTGCACCACCCCAGTCTGCCGTCACCCGCCGACCTCGCCCGACGCGCGCACTCGCTTGAGACACGAGACCCGGACGGAATCACTCGTTCCATCCGGGTCTCGTACTCGTCAACGCAGCTACAGCGCACCGCTCCCGTCGGGCCAAACTACCTGGCTAGAGAAACCGCTGCGCCAGCGTGATTCAACTGGCGCGTCGCCGTTTGTTGATCCAGCCGATGAGCCACCAGGCGGTAGCGAGCAGCCCCACAAGGAAGATCGCGCTCGCTAGGTAGTCCAACGGCCGGGCGCCACGGGCGATCGCACCTAACAGCAGCGGAACGCCGCCGGCGAAACCGCCGGCGATGAGGGCGCGTCGCCTGCGCAAGGGTGGATGCAGGTTACGAGGGTCAGACACGTACACACCCTGCCGTCACACCGTTCAAGTAGATCTTCATCTCCTTCCCGTTCTGGCAGACGCCCCAGTTGGACAGGACAGCGAAAGCGATCGTGATGAGTCCGCCGACAACCAGACATGCTGCTTGTCCGACTCCAGGTATCGCGCAAATTGCGGCTCCGATCGCGAAGCCGCTTCCGCCGATGATGAGGTTCTGGTCGAGCGCGTTGAAGAGGACATACATGCCGCCGCCGGCGACGACGGCCGTCGATACGACGAGTACAAGGACAGCACGAATCATCCACTTTGATTTCATTCTTTGCTCCATTTCGATACAAGAGGACTCCCTCTCGGTGAAATATATGCACCTGAAACTCTTCATGCAAGAAGCTTCCTGGTCAAAAAACGAGAGCGCAGAAGTTTGGAGAAGCTGACCGCGATTGCGTTGCGTGGCTCGTCGATCACTGCGCTTTCAGCGTCGACCGCAGTCGCTACCGGGACATCCCCCCTATGGGGGTGGGCGCTGCGGTGCCAGACTGCGAACATGCTGATCTCGACGATGAACGATGTCCCCGGCCGCCAGGTCACCGAGGTGCTGGGCGAGGTGACCGGCCTCACGGTCCGGGCACGCAACGCGGGCGTGCAACTCGGCGCCAACTTCAAGGCGCTGCTGGGCGGTGAGCTCTCCGGGCTCACCAAGCAGCTCGCTGAGAGCCGCGAGGAGGCGAAGCAGCGACTCATCGAGGCGGCCACCGCGCTCGGTGCCGACGCGGTGCTCGCGATGCGGTTCGACGCGGCCGAGGTCGGCCAGAACTACCAGGAGGTCGTCGCCTACGGCACCGCCGTCAAGCTCGGCTGAGCACGGGGCCTGAACCGACGCGGTCCCTGAGCTGTCGAAGGGCGCACTTCGACAGGCTCAGTGACCGGGGGTGAGGGTCAGGCGCGGAGGCGCTTGAGCTCCTCGCGGCGGACGGCCTGCTCGGCCGGGTCCGGCACCGGGAGCGACGCGAGGAGACGACGCGTGTAGACGTCGCTCGGCGCACCGAGCACGGTGGAGCCCGGCCCCTCCTCGACGATGTCGCCGCGATACAGCACGAGGATGCGGTCGGCGAGGATGTCGACCACCGCGAGGTCGTGGCTGATGAACAGCGACGCGAACCCGAACTCACGCTGCAGCTCGGCGAAGAGCTCCAGCACGCGAGCCTGCACCGACACGTCGAGTGCCGAGGTCGGTTCGTCGGCGACCAGCAGCGCCGGTTCGAGCGCCAACGCCCGCGCGAGCGAAGCGCGCTGCCGTTGCCCACCGGAGAGCTCGTGCGGGAACCGGTCGCCGAACGCCTTCGGCAGCTGGACCGCCTCGAGGAGCTCGTCCACCCGACGCCGAGCCGCACGTGCGTCGCCGAAGCGGCCATGCACGATGAGCGGCTCCGCCACGCACTCCGCGATCGTGAGCAGCGGGTTGAAGCTCGTCGCCGGGTCCTGGAACACGAACCCGATCTCACGACGCTTCGGAGCGAACTCGCGCTCCTTCACCCGGTTCATCTCCACGCCGAGCACCGACAGCGACCCGCCGGTCACCTTGGTGAGCCCGGCGATCGCGCGGCCGATCGTGGTCTTGCCCGACCCCGACTCCCCCACCAAGCCGAGGACCTCGCCCGCGTGGATCGTGAAGTCGACGCCCTTGACCGCCCGGAACCCGGCACGCCCGAAACGACCCGGGTACTCGATCTCGAGCTCCTTCGCGACCACCACCGGCTCACCGAGCTGCAGCTGCTTGCCGCGCTCGACCTCGGCCGGCGCGGAGCTCTTGCCACGGCCGACGTGCGGCACCGACGACAGGAGCTTCTTGGTGTACTCGGCCTTCGGTGAGGAGAACAGCGCCTGGACGGGAGCCTCCTCGACGATGTCGCCCTGGTACATGACCACGACGCGGTCGGCCAGGTCGGCGACGACGCCCATGTTGTGCGTGATGAGGACGATGGCCGTGCCGAACTCGTCGCGGCACCGACGCAGGAGGTCGAGGATCTCCGCCTGCACCGTGACGTCGAGCGCGGTCGTCGGCTCGTCGGCCACGATCAGTCCGGGGTCGAGCACGAGTGCCATCGCGATGACGATGCGCTGCTTCTGGCCGCCGGAGAACTGATGCGGGAAGTAGTCGACCCGCTCCTCCGGCTCCGGGATGCCGACGCGACGCAGGATGTCGATGGCCTTGGCCCGTGCCTCGGCCTTCGTGTACGACCCGTGCGCGCGGAGACCTTCGGCGATCTGCCAGCCCACCTTGTAGACGGGGTTGAGGGCCGTCGACGGCTCCTGGAACACCATCGCCGCGTCGCTGCCGCGGATGGACCGCAGCTGCTCCGCCGACGCCGTGACGACGTCCTGCTCGGTCGAACCGTCGCGGGAGCGCAGGACGACCGCGCCGGAGGCCGTCGCCGTCTCCGGGAGCAGACCGAGGATGGTCTTGGCCGTGACCGTCTTGCCCGAACCGGACTCGCCGACGATCGCGACGATCTCGCGTGGTGCGACCGACAGCGAGATGTCGTTGATCGCCTTCACCGCGCCGGCATCGGTCGAGAACGAGACCCCGAGGTCGCGGATGCTGACGATGTCCTTGGTGCCGAGGTCGCGTGGACCGGTGGTCGGCGTCGACTGGCTCATGAGCGCTCGTCCTCTCGTCGGTTCTCCAGATCGCTGTCCGCCGCGGCGTCGCTCACGGCTCCCAGCGACTCGGCGTCCATCATCCCGGCGCCACCGGGGCTGTCGGGCGTGCCACCGGTGGTCGTGATGCTCGACGTCGCAGCGACCGATCCACTCGACGCACCGACCCGACGACGGCTGCGCAGACGCGGGTCGGACAGGTCGTTGAGGCTCTCACCGACTAGGGTGATGCCGAGCACGACGAGCACGATCGCGAGACCGGGGAACAGCGCGGTCCACCAGATCCCGCTCGTGACGTCGGAGACGGACCGGTTGAGGTCGTAACCCCACTCGGCGGCCGCGGTCGGCTCGATGCCGAACCCGAGGAAGCCGAGCCCAGCGAGCGTGAGGATGGCCTCGGAGGCGTTGAGGGTGATGATGAGCGGCAGCGTCCGGGTCGCGTTCCGCAGCACGTGGCGGAACATGATGCGGGAGCTCGACGCACCGATGACCTTCGCCGACTCGACGAACGCCTCGCTCTTGATGCGCACGACCTCGGAGCGGATGACCCGGAAATACTGCGGGATGAAGACCACGGTGATCGAGATCGCGGCGGCGAGGATGCCGCCCCAGAGGCTCGACTGGCCGCGGCTGATGACGATCGACATCACGATCGCGAGCAGCAGCGACGGGAAGGCGTACACCGCGTCGCAGACGACCACGAGCACGCGGTCGAGCCAGCCGCCGAAGTACCCGGCGACGAGCCCGAGCAGGACGCCGATGAAGATCGACAGGATGATCGCGGCCACGATGACGAAGAGCGCGGTCTGGGCTCCCCAGAGCACCCGGGACAGGACGTCGTACCCGCCGACGGTCGTGCCGAGGAGGTTCGTCGCGTTCGGCGCCTGCTGCGTGCCGAACGAACCGTCGTCGCCGCGCAGCTGGTTGAACCGGTAGGGCGCGACGAGCGGCGCGAGGATCGCGATGAGCACGAACACGCCCGTGACGACGAGACCGATGACGAGCATCGCCCGCTGCAGCCCGACCGACTGCCGGAACTGCTTGACGACGGGGAGACGTTCCCGCAACGGTCGCTTCGCCGGCGCGGTCTGAACGGCGGTGGTGGCTGTCGGAGCACTCATGCTCAGTACCTCACCCTCGGGTCGATGATCGCCGCGATGATGTCGACGATGAAGTTGGTCAGGGCGACGATGACGGCCAGCAGCGCGACGATCCCCTGGACGGCGACGAAGTCACGCGCCTTGAGGTACTCGCTCAGCATGAAGCCGAGGCCCTTCCATTCGAACGTCGTCTCGGTGAGGACCGCGCCCGCGAGGAGGAGCGCGATCTGGAGGCCGATGACCGTGATGATCGGGATGAGCGCCGGACGGTAGGCGTGCTTCGTCACGAGCCGGAACTCACTGACGCCGCGCGACCGGGCCGCATCGACGTAGCCGGAACCGAGCGTGCCGATGACGTTGGTGCGGACCAGCCGGAGGAACACGCCTGCCGTGAGCAGGCCGAGGGCGATCGCCGGGAGCACCGCGTGGGCGAGGACGTCGCTGATCGCCGTCGGATCGCCGAGGCGGATCGCGTCGATCAGGTAGATGCCGGACGGGTTCGAGATGGTCTGGAGCGTCAGCTCGGTGCCGGTGCTCGCCCGACCGGCGACCGGGAGGATCCCGAGCCAGACGGAGAAGATGAGCTTGAGCAGCAGGCCGGCGAAGAACACCGGGGTGGCGTAGCTGAGGATCGCGAAGACGCGGAGGCCCGCGTCCTGCCAGCGGTCACGGCGGGCGGCGGCGAGCATGCCGAGCGGGATGCCGACGATGAAGGCGACGATGAGCGCGTAGATCGCGAGTTCGAGGGTCGCGGAGCCGTACGTGAGGAGGACCTCGATGACCGGCCGGTTGTCGGAGATCGTCGTGCCGAAGTTGCCGACCGCGATCTGTCCGAGGAACTCGACGTACTGGATGAAGATGGGCCGGTCGTAGCCGGCGGCGCTGATGCGTTCCGCGAGCTGATCGGCCGGGAGTCTGCCTCCGAGCGCCGCGGTGATCGGATCACCGGTCAGGCGCATCAGGAAGAAGACCATGGTGACGAGGATGAACACCGTCGGGATGATCAGCAGGAAGCGGATGACGAGGTACCGCCAGAGTCCGCCACCTCCGGAACGTCTGGCCGCCTTGGGGGGTGGGGTTGCGACAGCTGCCGTCATTGCAGTGGATCCTCCTCGATCACCGACTCGGTAGAGCCCGGACAGACGATCGGGGCGGCTCTGTGGAGCCACCCCGATCGCGACGTCCGACTCACCATAGTCGGATATCAGTTGGTCAGGCTAGTCAGCCCTTGGTGATGGGCGCGTAGCGGAACTTGAACGACGCGTCGAGGACGGTTCCCTCGACGTCCTTGCCGACGACGGCCACCTGAGCGCCCTGGAGCAGCGGGATGGTCGACAGGTCGGCCGCCTCCGTGTCCTGGATCTGCTCGATGAGCTTCGTCCGTGCGTCGGCGTCCGTCGTCGAGCGCTGCTCGTTGATCAGGTCGTTGACAGCCGGGTTGTCGTAGTGGTTCGCGAGGAAGTTGTCCGTGGCGAAGAACGGCGACAGGTAGTTGTCGGCGTCGGAGTAGTCCGGGAACCAACCCAGCTGGTAGGCCGGGTAGACGTCCGTCGTGCGGTCCTTGGCGTACTGGACCCACTCGGTCTGCTGCAGGTTGACGGTGAACAGGCCGTCGGCCTCGAGCTGGTCCTTGATGAGCGCGTACTCGTCGCCGGAGCCGGAACCGTAGTGGTCACCGTTGTACTGGAGGTTGAGCGCGACCGGAACGGTCACACCGGCTGCCTCGAGCGTCTCCTTGGCCTTCGCAGCGTCGGGGCCGCCGTCGCCGTCGCCGTAGAGGCCCTTGAGGGACTCGGTGGCACCGGTCAGGCCGGCGGGCACGTAGGAGTAGAGCGGCGTGTAAGTGTCCTTGTAGACGTCCTTGGCGATCGCAGCGCGGTCGATGAGGTCGGCAGCGGCCTGGCGGACGGCGAGCGCCTTCGCCGGGTCGGCGTCAGCGGTGGTCGCACCGTAGGGCATCGTGTCGAAGTTGAAGACGAAGTAGCGGATCTCGCCACCGGGGCCGTCGACGACCTTGACGTTCTTGTCCTTCTTCAGGTCCTCGATGTCGGTCGCGGAGAGGCTGCGCGATGCGACGTCGATGTTGCCCTGCTTGACGTCGAGCTTCAGGTTGGACTCGTCGGTGTAGTACTTCACGTTGACGGTGTCGTTCTTCGCCTCGCCGAGGAGGCCCTGATAGTCGGCGTACTTCTTGTACGAGATGAGCTCGTTGAACTTGTAGCTGTCAATCGTGTACTGACCGGCGAACGCCTTGTCCTTGACGATGTCGTTGTCGGGCGTGACCTCGGTGGCGGAGAAGACGTCCTCGTCGACGATCGGGCCGACGGGGCTCGAGAGCACCTGCGGGAAGGTCTGGTCGTTCTCGGTCTTCAGCGTGAAGACGACGGTGAGGTCGTCGGGCGCATCGGTCTTCTCGAGGTTGCCGAGGAGCGACGACGGGCCGTTGTCGTCGGCGATGGCGAGCTGACGGTCGAAGCTGAACTTCACGTCGGACGAGGTGAGGTCGTTGCCGTTGGCCCACTTGAGGCCCTTCTTGAGCTTCACCGTGTACTCGGTCGGCGAGGTGAACTCGGCCGACTCGGCGATGTCGGGCTCGACGTCCGGGCTGTTGTACGGCGTGTTCAGGAGGAACGGGAAGACCTGGTTCATGACGGCGAAGGAGCCGTTGTCGTACGATCCGGCCGGGTCGAGCGTCGTGACCTTGTCGGTCGTACCGATGACGATCGTGCCGCTGGCACCGCTGCTGGAGCCGCTGCCGCCGCCGGCGGCGCAGCCGGCGAGGGCGAGGGCGGTGATGGAGAGACCCGCGAGCGCGACGGCGCTCTTCCGGAATCCGCTACGTGGGGATGACATTGATGTCGACCTCGTTTTCTGTGTGTGAGAGACGGCACGGCTGTGTGCAGGTTCTTCGCACGTGCTTGTAGAGGATTACAGCACGCTCCGAACAAATCCCTCAAACCCAGAAGGCTTCCGGTGCTGATTCGTTACGAGCACGAAACGTGCGCATGCGGCAGCTGACGCGCAAGGACCGCGCGTTTGGCCCGAAGTCCGTGGAACTCGCCGTCTCGCACCGATCATGGATCACCGGTTGTCGATAGTATACAGTCTACAGATGACAGGTCCGGATGAGGCGGACCTCAAGACTCTGAGGAGCTCGTATGTCTGTGCACCCGCCTGCGGCCACCACCGCCCAGCTGGGCGGCGACACGCCCGCCGCTCCCGAGTTGCGCCCGGCGCAGAGCGCTCGCGTGGCGCGGACGCACCTCACCTATCGGGAGGCGGCTCCCGGGCTCTCCGTCCGTGCAGCGGACCTGTCGCTCAGACTCGACGGCGGCGGTCACGGGCTCCTCGACACGACGCACTTCGACACCGTCCGCTTCCCGCCACCGGCCTGGGCCGACCAGGCCATCCGCGAGGCCGTCGCCAACGGCGAATGGGCGTACACCCCGTACCGAGGCGACCCCGGTGTGCTTTCCGACCTCGCCTCGGCGATCAGCGGCTTCCTCGGCAGCCCGGTGGGTCCCGGCAACCTCGCCCTGACCCCCGGGACGCAGGGCGCCCTGTTCACGACGCTGTCCTCGATCGTCGACGAGGGCGACCTCGTCCTCCTCGCCGACCCGGACTACCTGTTCTGCGAGCGGATCCTCGCGTTCCTCGGAGCACGGGTCGAGCGCATCCCGCTCATCCTCGACGGCGAGCACCCCGGCCTCGACCTCGACGTGGTCGAACGGTTCCTGCCCGAGCAACCGAAGCTGCTCATGTTCTCGCACCCGAACAACCCGACCGGCGCCGTCTACCCCGCGGAGATGATCTCCCGCGTCGCCGAGCTCGCCGTCGCCGGCGGCTTCCGCGTCCTGGTCGACGAGCTGTACAGTCGCCTGCTCTACACGGACACCCCGTTCCCGCACCTCCGCTCCGAGCCCGGCATGGCCGACCGCACCATCACCCTGCTCGGCCCGTCGAAGACCGAGTCCATGAGCGGCTTCCGGATCGGCGTCGTGGTCGCCCCGGAGGACGTCATCGCGTCGGTCGAGCAGACGCTCGCGATGACCTCGCTCCGCGCCCCCGCCTACGCGCAGCGCATGCTCGCCCGGTGGCTCGTCGACGACGACGACTTCCTCCACGAACGCATCGCCGACCTGGAGGCGATCAAGCGCACCACCGTGGAGAGCCTGTCGCGGGTCCCCGGCCTACGCATGACGCCGCAGGACGGGACCGCATACCTGTTCCTCGACGTCTCGGCGTTCGGGGTGTCGGACGTCGAGGTCGCCGGAGCCCTCCAGCGCGAGGCGCAGGTCGTCGTCTCGCCCGGGTACCAGTTCGGCCCCTCCGGCAGCGGGCACTTCCGGATCTGCTACGCCCGCGACGAGACGGAGTGGGCTGCGGCGCTCGAGCGGATGGTCGTGTGCCTGACCGGCCTCGCGACCGCAGCCGGTATCGACGCGTGACCGACGGCGTGCCTCGCGACGCGAGGCTCCAGCCGGCCGGCGCATACTCCGTCGCACGCCTCGTCGGCGAGCTCGTCCACACCGCCGGCATGACCCCGCGGGTCGACGGCGCGCTCGTGGCGACCGGCCGGATCGGTCGCGAACTCGACGACGCCCAGGCGCTGTCCGCCACCTGGATCGCGACCGAGCGGGCGCTCGCTGCCGCTGCGAACGCGGTCCCCGAGGGTGCCTTCCTCACCGAAGTGGTCTCCCTGACCGTCTACCTCGCCGTGGCCGACGGCTTCGTCCGGCTGAGTGAGATCGCCGACGCGGCGAGCGCCGTGGTCGTCGAACGGTTCCCGGACGCCGAGCTCCCCGTCCGTGCTGCCCTCGGGGTCGCCGCGCTTCCCGGCGATGCACCCGTCGAGATCCAGCTCGTCGCGCGATGCACCGGCGGGCCGATCACCTGATCAGCGCCCAGCGGTCGACGCGTGTGGTCTGATGGTGGTCATGGCCGTCTCATTCAGCTTCACCGTCGGGGTCGACGAGCCCCATCACGTCACCGTGCGGGTCGCCGGGATCCGGAACCGGGTGACGATCGAGGTCGACGGGTGGCTGGCGGCCGACAGCGGGGGCAATCTGGGGCGCATCATGCCGAACGTCTTCGACGTCGAGGTCGGGGTGCAGGAACGACACATGGTGTCGATTCGGGTGATCATCCAGGAACCGATCGACGGTGGCGCACGCTACATCGACGTGTTCATCGACGGCCGCTTCGCCGCGCGGCACGACTGGCGGGCGATCCGCGAGCGGTGACCGTGGGTCGACGGGTCAGTAGCCCCGGTCGGCGTCGAAGCGGTTGAGCAGCGGCTCCCCCGCGCGGTACCGGGCGAGGTTCTCGATGAAGAGCGCGGTGAGCGTCGCGTTCTCGCTCTCCACCGTGGACGCGGAGTGCGGTGAGATGAGCACGTTGTCGAGGTCCCAGAGGGGCGAGTCGGCGGGCAGGGGCTCCTCACGGAACACGTCGAGGGCGGCACCGCCGAGTCGACCCGAGCGGAGGGCCTCGATGAGGGCGTCCTCGTCGATCACCTGACCGCGCGAGATGTTGACGACGGCGGCCCCCTCGGGGAGGAGCGCGATCCGGTCCGCACTGATGAGGTTCTCGGTCTCGGGGGTGAGCGCCGTGCAGAGCACCAGCACGTCCGTGGCCGGCAGCACCTCATCGAGCCGGTCGACATCGCTCAGCTCGACGCCCTCCGGCAGCTCGTAGCTCCCGCCCACGCGACCCACCGCGGTCACGCGGGCACCGATCGCGTCGAAGGTCCGGACCACGTTCGAGCCCATCCCGCCGACGCCGACGACCGCGACGCGCATGCCGGCGAGCTGCCTCGTGGTGTACCGCTCAAACCGGTGCTCGCGCTGCTGACGCTGCAGGTACGGCAGGCCCTTCACGACGAAGAGCGCGCCGGTCAGGGCGAACTCGGCGAGCGGCACGGCGTGCACGCCACCGGCCGTCGTCGCGACGATGCCGCTCCGGTCGAGACCCGTGCGACGCATGAACGCGCCGATGCCCGCACTCGTGGCCTGGATCCATTTCAGGTTCGGTGCGCGCTGCGGGAGCGCCGCCGGGTCCTGCCAGTCGAAGTCGAACGCGACCTCGGCCCGCGCGAGCAGTTCCTCCCAGCGCCGCTGGTCCGCGGCGCTCAGCTGCGGCGTCGGCCCGTGGTGGTCGGCGACGTACTGCGGCACGCCGATGAGCGTCGGGTCGTAGAGCACCTCGACGTCCGGGTGGGAGGCGCGGATCGCCTCGACGTGTTCGGGTTCGAGGTAGCTCGTGATGAGGATCTGCATGATGGTCCATCCTGCCGCGGACGCGGCGGCGTGTGCGGGCGGTCGGGTGCGCGCGGTGTCAGGCGGTCGGCCAGGGGTCGACCGCGGCGAGCCGCTCGGCCGTCAGCGCGGGGCGGTCGCCAGACGCCTCCGCCGATACCGTGCGGGGCTGCAGGACCCGACGGGGTCCGCAGGCGATCGGCAGGAATCCCGGTCCATGCCCTGGCATGGGCGAGCCTCCGTGGACGACGATCCCGACGGTGATCCAATCGCGGCGGAACCCCATGTTGTGGCGGACGTCGAGGTGCTCGACGGCGAACAGGTCGCCGAGGCGCATGTCGATGCCGTCGAGTTCCGGCGAGTCCGGGGTGACGGCGAGATCGACGTCCCACTGGTGCGCCGGCCGGCCGATCCCGTTCCCGGCCACCTTGCCGGGGAGGACCCCGACCACGTCCACGGTCGCGACACCCGCGTCGACCGTCACGGGGAGGGCGTCGAGCAGTGCGGGGTCGATGTTCAGCAGGACGATCTCCTCCGGTAGGTCGGCGCGTTCGTACCCCTGCCCCATCGCGTGCACGGCGATGCGGTCTCCGGGCAGGAGCGCCGCCATGGTCTCGTCGTCGAACGACACGATGACCCTGCCGGCCTCGCCGCGCTTGCCGACGACGGAACCCGTCGCGCCGGTCGCCACGCCGGATCGCACCGTGGCGCGGTTGCCGACGCACGCGAACGACGTCAGGCCGAAGCGCGATCCCGGGTCCGGGTGCACGAGGGTGACGCCGGGTGCCGCGTGGTCCGTGTCGGTCGCGAACACCGAGTCCCCCAGGTGCACGCCGAGCACGACACCGCCGTCGCCGACCGGCACGTAGGGGTGCCCGTCGCGGTCGATCCGGTACGACACCATCGGGGTGAGGCCGGCGTGCTCGACGAAGCCGAGCAGGTTGTTGGCGATGATCGAGCTCATACGGTCGTCTCCGTCGCGGTCGTGGGGGTGGAGGTGCTCGTCGCCCGGCCCATCGCGGTGAGCGCAGTGGCGAGGTTCGCCGCAGGATCGTCGAGGACGGTGAACGCCGACGCGGGTCCCGACAGCAGGGTTGAGGGCCCTGGTCCGTGCCCGAAGAGGCGGCACTCGCCGGTGGAGATGACCCCGATCGTGATCCAGCCGGGCCGGTAGCCGCGTCCGTAGGAGTGGTCCTGGTCCTCGAGGACGACGATGTCGCCGATGCGGAGGGACTCGAGGCCGAGCGACAGGTCCTCGCTGAGGCCCGGGTAAGCGCCCATGAGGTCGGTGTTGGCGAACTCGGAGAGCATGCCGCCACCGGCGCCGGCCGCCTCGGCCGGGGCGCGCATGGCCACGCCGACCTCGAGCGTGCCGTCGGCCGCCGTTGAGAACGGCAGGTGCGGCAGCAGTCGTGGGTCGAGGTTCTTCACCCGGATCTCCGGGTGGTCGAGGAGGCGCAGGCCCTGCCCGCGGGCCTCCACGCTCACGGCGTCGCCGGTCGTCACCTGGCGGAGTGCGCCGTCCGCGAAGTCCGCGAGGACGTAGGCGTGCTGCCCGATGACGACCCCCTCGGCGCCGGTGGCAGGACCGGAGCGCACCGTCACGATGTTGCCCACGCAGCTGAGGAACTGCAGCGCGGCGTTCGCCTCGGCGCCCGCGTGCCGGATCGACAGGCCGGGTTCGAGATGGTCGCTCGCGTGCCCCGTGGCGGCCTCTCCGACGTGCGCACCCATCGTGACCCCGCCCATGCCGGGCAGGATGAAGGGGTGGCCGTCGGGGTCGACCCGGTAGCCGTGCCGGTCGGCCTGGGGTGGCCAGACCTCTCCGGTGAGAATCTGCGTGACCAGGCGGTCCTCGTTGGTCCTGAGGCTCATGCCGTCGCTCCCTTCGGGGCCGGGGCTGTGCCGAGGGCGAAGCCGCGGATGCGGAGTGGTGGCGCGGTCGCGGCACCGTTGAACACGTTCATGAGCGGCTGGCTCAGTGAGACCGATCCGACGCCGTCGACCCGCGCGAGACTGTCGAGCACGCTCACCGTGAAGCGCTGCGACTCGACCGGCCGCGTGATGCGACCGTTCTCGATGAGGAAGCACGCGTCGCGCGTGACCCCCGTGATCGTGGAGCGGACCGGATCGACGGTGCGCGTGTACCAGAAGCGCTGCAGGTACACCCCGCGCTCGACGCCCGCGATGAGGTCGAGCTCGGTCGTGTCGGCCGCGCGGAGGATGACGTTCATCGGGATGGCGTGCGGAGCCTCCTCGCGAGCGATGTGGAAGTTGCCGCTCGACGCGGTCCCGAGCGCGAAGGCGGTCTCCCGGTCGGTGACGACCTCCGCGACCCGTCCGCGGTCGAGGAACGGGACGTCGCGCTTCGTGGTGCCCTGGAAATCGAACGGGAACGGCAGTCCGAGGTCGGCCGTCGCGTCGTCGTGCACCGAGACGAGCGACGAGGCCGCCTGCTCCCCGGCGCGGGTCGCGGCCGTGCCGAATCCCGAGGCGAGGGCTCCGCCCGTGAACCCGAAGGCGCCGAAGAAGTCGAGGAACTCTCCGGCGGCGAGCGCCCCGAGCACGACGTCGTACTCGCCGGGGGCGAGCGGGGCGCGACCCCGGGTGGCGGACGCCTCCGAGAGCGTCCGCTCGACGGACTCCGCCGCCAGCAGGCGGTCCGACGACCGGGAGAGGTCCTTCCAGTGGGAGGAACCGTCGTCGATGCGGACGGTGAGGGAACCCTGCGCCTCGGTCGCCGCGGCGTACCGGGAGGTCCCGCGCTCGCGGTCGTGGAAGGCGACCTCCGTGACCGCCCGGCCGAACATGCCTGCGGCCACACCACCGGCGCGATCGGCCTCCGCCATCGCCCGGTCGGCGAGGGCGACGTGCTCGCCGACGTCCCAGGCCGCCGTGTCCTCGCCCCAGAGCAGGGCGCCGGACGCGGTGCGACCGGACACGACCGGCTCGTCGACAGGGCCCGGTTCGGCTCGCGGTGGCGCGGCGGGGAGCCCCTGTCTGGCCTGTTCGCGCGCGGCGGCGCTGGCGTTCGCGACCGCCCGGCCGAGCCCGGAGATCGAGCTGGCCGCGGCGAGCGACGCCCGCCCGTCGACCTCGGCGCGGACCATGATCTGCACCTCGTCGATGGCCTGACTCTGATGCACCCGGCGACCGGCGAAGCGGGTGAAGTCGCCGCGCCGCCCGGTGAGGAACGCCTCGATCCGGTCGGCCGGGGCGTCGCGGAGGGCTGCCTCGAGCGCCTCGGCGGCTCGCTCGCCGCCGACGACGGGCTCGAAGGCGGTCGTGGTCGTGCTGTCGGTGTCGCTCATCGGTCCACTCCGATCCGAAGGTTCCGCACGAGCGTCGGCGAGGCGCCGTGCCCGAGGAAGCCCCATTGCTTGGGTTCGCCCTTGCCGCAGGGCATGCCGAAGGCCTTGAACTCCTCCGGCCCGGCGACCGCCTCGACGGACTGCCAGAACTCGGGCGTCGTGCCGCCGTAGGAGAAGCCGCGGAGCAGACGGCCTCGGACGCCGTCCTTCACCTCGTAGGCGACCTCGGTGCCGAACTGGAAGTTGTGTCGACGCTCGTCGATCGACCAGCTGCGGTTGTCGTCGATGTAGTAGCCGTTCCCGAGCCGCTCCTGGAGTTCCTCGGTCGACCCGCTGCCAGGCTCAAGGAACACGTTCGTCGCGAAGCACACGGGCGTGTAGCCCCAGCCGTCCGAGCGGGCGGCGCCGATCGACGGGACGCCGATCCTGGCCGCGGAGTCCCGAGTGGAGAGGAAGTTGCGGATGATCCCCTCGGAGATGAGCGGCTGCCGGGAGGCCGGGACACCCTCGTCGTCGAAGGCGAAGGAGCCGCGGGTACCGGGCACCGTCGGGTCGGAGGTGATGTTGACGGCCTCCGAGCCGTAACGGAGCGTTCCGACCGCATCGGGTCCGATGAAGGAGGTGCCGGCGTAGTTCGCCTCGTCACCGAGGATCCGGTCGAGTTCCAGGGCGTGACCCGTCGACTCGTGGATCTGCAGCGCCATCTGGGCGGGCCCGATGATGACGTCGGCCGTGCCCTGCGGCGCGAGCGGCGCGGTCAGCAGTTCGACGGCCTCGCGTCCGATCCGGTCGGCCTCCTCGACCATCCGGAGCCCCTCCACGTACTCCCATCCCGCCTGCGCGGTGTTGCCGTGGAACGAGTTCGGGAAGGATCGACGCTGCATCGTGCCGTTGCCGACCGCGTTCACGAGCGCCATGGCCCCGCTCTCGATGAGGTGCTGGTGCTGCATCGACCCCTCGGTGTTGGCGAAGTGCCGATGCTGCCGTTTCGCATTCAGACCGGCCTGCGCCATGACGACTTCGACGGGCGCGCTGGCCGCGCTCAGGATGTCGCCGAGCAGCGCCTGCCGCGTCGACGCCGACACCGCGAAGGGGTCGAGTACGACGTCGGTCGCGTACCGACCGCTCACCGCCGGCATCGGTGGCAGCTCGGTGCGGTACGCGTCGGACACGCGGTCGGCGTTCCGCGCGTTGGCGAGAGCCCGGTGCGCGGCGAGCGTGAGGTCGTCTGCGTCGTCGATCGGCACGGAGGCGAACCCCCAACTGCCGTTGAACAGCACCCGGACACCGACGCCGAGGTTGTGCTCGATCCGCTCGTCCAGACCGGACTCGAGGGTGGAGTAGAGACGCACCTCCTCGGCCTCGACGAGTCGCGCATCGGCGTAGCCGACCCCCGGGACGTCCAGGGCGGCGAGCACCCTGGTGAGCATGGTCGCCGCGGTCCGGTCGTCCGCGAGTTCACCCCAGGCGTGGGCCGCGGCGTCCACCGCGGCGAGCGGCGCGACCGTGTCGGCGCTCGTCACGCGCGGGCCGCCTCGGCGTCGTTCGCGTCCGACGGGGCGAGCGCGAGAGGGAAGTCGCACCAGGCGCGGGTGCGGAAGGACAGCTCGAACGCGTTGATCGTCTCCTGGACGAGCGCGCCCTGGTCGAAGTTGCCCTGGTTGAAGTCCTCACCGGAGAGGATCTCGGTGGCGAAGTCCTTGCAGAGGTTCGAGTAGAAGAGGAACGGCCAGGGCTCGGTGGATGCCCCACCCTCGGGGAAGAACTCCTGGGGGATCTCGAGCTCCTCGAATTCGACCTGGTCCTTCTTCGCGACCTTGATCGTCTGGCAGATACCCGCCTCCTCGACGAGGCGGACGATGATCGCGCCCTCCGAACCGTAGATGCGGGCCTCGATGCCGGGGAAGTTGCCGACGGTGACGTAGGACGACTGGATCGACGCCAGACGGCCCTGCTCGAACTCGGCGATCCACATGTCGCCGTCGTCGATGTTCATCCGCTGCATCGCGCCCGTGTCGCGGACCATCCGCTCCGGGACGAAGTTGCGCATCGTCCCGACGACGCTCGTCATGGGGGCGTCGAGCCACCAGTGCATGATGTCGATGATCGGCGCGCCGTAGCCCTCGATGGAGGAGACGGCGATGACCTCGGGGTCCGCGTCCGGGTCCACCTGACGCAGCGGCGTCTTCGGATCGATCCACTGACTGTTCTGCTCGTAGCCGTTGAAGATGTAGGGCTCGCCGATGAACCCCTGGTCGATGAGGTGCTTCGCGTACTGGATGGCGGGGGCGAAGCGGAAGGTGAAGCCCAGCTTCGTCTTGACACCACGCTCGGCGGCGAGCGCCGCGGCGCGCCGGGTCTCGGTGTAGTCGCTGTTCACGGGCTTCTCGCAGAGGACGTGCTTGCCCGCCGCGATGGCCGCCATGGAGATCTCGAAGTGCATGGCGTTGCCGGTCGCGACGTCGATGACGTCGATGTCGGGGTCGTCGATCAGTTCGCGGTAGTCGGTCACGGCACGCTCGACGCCGAACTCCGCGGCCGCCGACGCGAGCGCCTCCTCGTCGATCTCGGCGAGCGCGACGACCTCGACACGCGGGTCGCGCTGCCAGCCGGGGATGTGGGAGCGGACGGCCCAGCGGCCGGCACCGACGACGGCGACTCGGAGCTTGCGATCGGACTCGGACATGGTGGTTCTCCTTCTGCGGGTGCCGGCATCGTGCGATGCGCGGACGGTGGTGGGATCGGTCGGAGGTTCAGGTCACGCGCGCTGCAGGCGGACGCGTGGGTCGATGACGGAGTAGAGGAGGTCGACGATGAAGTTGACGACCACGATGAAGAGGGCCGAGAAGAGCACGGTGCCGACGATCATCGGGGTGTCGAGGTTGGAGATCGCGTCGAAGGCGAGCCGGCCGATGCCGTTCAGTCCGAACACGGTCTCGACGATCACGACGCCTCCGAGGAAGTATCCGAAGTCGAGTCCGATCATCGTGACGAGCGGGATCGCGACGTGCCGGAAGCAGTGGCGCCAGAGGATGGTCCGCTCGGGCATGCCCTTCGCCCTGGCCATCCGGACGAACGGCGAGTCGAGCGTCTCGATCATGTTCGTCCGCGTCATGCGGGCGTACCAGGCACCGCCGCCCGACCCGAGCGTGAAGGTCGGGAGCACGAGGTACCAGATGATCGGGTCACCGAGCCCATTGAGCGGGAACAGTCCCCAACTGAACGCGAAGTAGTAGATGAGGAGCAGGCCGAGCCAGAACGACGGCGCCGACAGTCCGATCAGCGAGACGAAGGTCACCGTGCGGTCGACCCAACCACCGCGACGGTAGGCGGCGTAGATGCCGGCCGGGACACCGAGGATGATCTGCCAGACGAGCCCGCCGATCGCCACGAGGACCGTCGTCGGCAGAGCGGAGACGATCCGCTCGAACACACTCGTCTCCCGCAGGACGTACGAGGTGCCGAGATCGCCGCTCAGGAGCCGGCCGATGAACCCGAGGTACTGCTCCCACAGCGGGGCGTCGAGGCCGAGCTGTGCGCGGATGGATGCGATCGTCTCGGCACTCGCGTTCGGCCCGGCGAGGGTCGCCGCCGGGTCCGCGGGGACGGCGTAGACGAGGAGGAACGCGAGGCTGACCACCCCGAAGAGGACGAGGGCCATCTGGCCGAGTCGTCGTGCAAGCCACCAGAACACGGTCTACCTCGCCATCGGTGCAGCTGAGTCGAGCATCTCGGACAACCAGTCGCCGACGAGGTTGAACGCCATCACCGTCACGATCAGGCAGATGCCGGGGATGAAGAGCATCCAGGGGGCGATCTGGAAGTAGGTGCTCCCGTCGGAGATCATCTGCCCCCACGAGGCCTGTGGGATCGGGACGCCGATGCCGAGGAACGACAGGGCGCTCTCGATGAGGATCGAGGAGGCGACGCCGAGCGTGGCGTACACGATGATCGCCGGCAGCAGGTGCGGGATGATGTGCTTCCACATGATGCGGAGGTGCCCGACACCGAGCGTCCTGGTCGCAACGACGAACTCGCGGTGCTTCAGGGAGATCACCATGCCGCGGATGATGCGGGCGAGCGTCGTCCAGTAGATGAGGGCGATGACGATGATGACGTTCGTGGTGCTCCGGGTCGTGACCGCGATGAGGGCGGTGCAGAGCAGCAGGATCGGGAAGGAGATGACGACGTCGGTGATGCGCATGAGCACCGCCTCGACGATGCCGCCGAAGTAGCCGGCGATCACCCCGACCGTCACCCCGACGATGGTCGCGAGTCCGTTGGCCACGATCCCGATCACGAGGGACACCTGCGTGCCCGAGATGAGCCGCGAGAGCACGTCGCGACCGAGCGCATCGGTCCCCAGGAGGAACCCGGGCGTCCCGGGCGGGAGCGGCTGCCCCTGCGGCCCGAGTCCGATGTCGTTGTAGGTCTGCAACGGGTCGTGGGGCGTGATGAGCGGAGCCAGCACCGCGATGAGCGCGATGAGGAGCAGCACGATGAGCGACACGAACGCCGCGGGGTCGCGTCGGAGACTGCGCAGCACCTCGCGGGCGCGCATCGGTCGGTCATCGTCGGTCGCCGCCAGGTCGACACCCTGGCCGATGACGGGAGGCAGCGCTTCACTCATGCGTCGGCTCCGATCCGAGCGGGTTCCGGGACCAGGACGGGATCCGCGAAGTGGCACGCCGCGTCCTGCCCCGATGTCGTGGTCCGCAGCGGCGGGGCGACGGTCCGGCAGACCTCCTGGGCCATCGGACACCGCGGGTGGAAGCTGCACCCGCTCGGCGGGTTCGCGGCGCTCGGCGGTTCGCCCGTGAGACGGACGCGCGGCAGGCGGGTCGAGCGATCGCGGACGATCGGCTCCGGCACCGCCGACAGCAGGGCTCTCGTGTACGGATGCTGCGGGTTCTCGAAGATCTCGTCGCGCGTCCCGATCTCGACCAGACGTCCGAGGTACATGATGCCGACGTGGTCCGCCATGAATCGGAGGGTGGACAGATCGTGCGAGATGAAGAGGTACGCGAGACCGAGCTCCTCCTGCAGGTCCTTGAGCAGATTGAGCACTTGCGCCCGGACCGAGACGTCGAGCGCGGAGACGGCCTCGTCGCAGAGGATGAGGCGCGGATCGACGCAGAGCGCGCGAGCGATCGACACGCGTTGCCGCTGTCCGCCGGACAGCTCGCGCGGACGCCGATCGATGAAGCTCCGCGATAGGCCCACCTGGTCGAGGATGCCCTCGACCGCCCGCTTCGGGTCGGTCGGCTTGGTGGTCCGGAGCGAGATCGCCTCGAGCAGGGTCTCCCCCACCTTCATCCGCGGGTCGAGCGAGTCGTAGGGGTCTTGGAAGATCATCTGCATCGTGCGGCGGTACTCCGCGAGCCGACGTCCTCGCAGCGCTCCCACGTTCTCACCGTTCAGCCGCATGCTGCCGGCGGAGGCCTGGTTGATGCCCATGAGCGTCCTGGCGATGGTGCTCTTCCCGGAGCCCGACTCGCCGGCGATGCCGAGGGTCTCGCCGGCACGGAGCTGGAAACTGACGCCCTGCACGGCGGGGACGCGGGACGCCCGTCGACCGATACCACCGGAGCGGCGGAACGTGACCTCGAGGTCCCGCACCTCGAGCAGCGCCTCGCCGGCCCGCGAGCGGCTGCTGGGACCGTTGACGAGGTCCGAACCGTCGAGCCGGCTCATGCGGCCGACTCCTGCTCGACCACGAAGGCCTCCGGTGCGACGACGCCGCACGCGACCCGCTGCCCGACACCGCCGAGCGGCGCCTGGACGAGCGCCGGGTCGTTCGTCAGACACGCGTCGACGGCCGCTGGGCAACGCGGCGCGAACGCGCACCCGCTCGGCCGACGGCCGGCCGTCGGTGGCGCCCCGGAGATGGTGCGGAGCCGCGGCGGGATCGGCTCGGACAACTTGAGGATGGAGCCGAGCAGCGCGTGCGTGTACGGGTGCTGCGGGTCGCCGACGATCTGCTCGGCCGTGCCCTCCTCCACGATGCGCCCCGCGTACATGACGAGGATGCGGTCGCAGAAGCTGGAGATGACACCGAGGTCGTGGCTGATGAGGATGACGCCCGTATCCTGCTCGGAGACCATGTCGTCGAGCAGGTCGAGCACCTGGGCCTGCACAGTCACGTCGAGCGCCGTGGTCGGCTCGTCCGCGATCAGCAGCTTCGGTGAGCAGGCGGTCGCGATGGCGATGCAGACGCGCTGCCGCATCCCGCCGGAGAACGCCCCGGGGAAGTCGTTCATGCGCGCCTCCGCGTCGGGGATCCCGACCCGGCGCAGCAGGTCGACGGCGCGGGCGCGAGCGGCGACGCGGCCCATGCCCAGGTGCGTCTCGAGCGACTCCGTGATCTGCCGGCCGACCCGCATGAGCGGGTTGAGGCTCGACATCGGGTCCTGGAAGACCATCGCGACCTGCGAACCGCGCCACTGCTGCAGCGCCCGGTCGGAGTAGGCGAGGACGTCCTCCCCGCCGAACCGCACCGATCCGCCGGCGATCACACCGGGGTCCGACACGAGCCGCATCACGGCCTGCGACGTCAGGGACTTGCCGGAACCCGACTCCCCGACGATGCCGACGCGCTCACCCGCGGACACCTGGAATGAGACGCCGTCGACGGCGTGGAAGGGGTCCCCCGAGGAGGTCGGGAAGTCGACCACGAGGTTGGAGACGTCGAGCAGCGCACTCATGTCGCGTCCTTTCGGTGGGGGCGCCGCGGGTGGTCCGTCGAGGGACCACCCGCGGTTCGGGTTCCGTGGTGCGGTGATGCGGGTGGCGCGCCGGTGCGCCGGGTGATGCGTATCCGGTGGCTACCGCTTGGCGGTGCCGTCTGACTTCCAGTACTCGGCCATGTCCCAGCCCCAGATCGGCTGCGGGAAGTACCCCTCGATGCCGGTGCTGTGGAGCTCGGTCTTGGTACCGAAGTACAGCGGCACGATCGGGTTGTCGGCGAGCATGAGCTTCGACGCCTCCTCGTACTTCGCGGTCGCCGCATCCGGGTCGGTCTCGGCGAGCGCCTGGGCGACGAGGTCGTCCATCTCCGGGTTGCAGTAGTACGCGTAGTTGTGGCCCTGCGGGACCGCCGAGGCGCACGACATGAGCGCCTGCAGGAAGTCCGAGCCCTCGGGGTAGTCGGCCACCCAGAAGGTGAGGGCGAGCGGCGCCTTGCCGGCTCCCGCCAACTCGCTGAAGGTGTTCGGGGCCAGCGTCTGGAGGTTGACGTCGATGCCGATGGCCTTGAGGTCCTGCTGCATCTGCGGCGCCAGGGCCGAGAAGGGCGGGACGTTCCAGGCGTACATGTCGGTCGTGATGCCGTCCGCGAACCCGGCCTCCGCCAGCAGCTGCTTGGCCTTCTCGACGTCCTGTTCGTGGGTCATCTCGTCGCCCGTGTAGCCGAGGACCTTCGGTGGGATGAACTCGGTCGCCGCAGAGCCCTGGCCGTTGACGAGCTTGAGCAGCGCCTTTCGGTCGAAGGCGAGGGAGACGGCCTCACGCACCTTCGGGTTGTCGAAGGGGGCGGTGTTGACGTTCATCGTGAGGTAGTAGGTGCTCGGCTTCTCGATCTCGACGAGCTGATCCTTGAGCTTCGGGTCCGAGGTCACCTGGATGAACTTGGCTGGCGGGATCGGGCTGCCCATCAGGTCGATGTCGCCCTTCTGCAGCATGAGCACCTGGTTGTCGGGGTCGACGCCGAGGATCATGCGGATGTGGTCGGCGTACGGACGCGGGGAATCCCAATAGTCGGGGTTGCGGTCGAGCGTGATCTCCTTGCCCGCACTGAAGGTGTTCAACGTGAACGGCCCGGAGCCGACGGGCTCGGTCGCGACGGTGCCGCCGCTGCCCTCGGGGATGATCGAGCCCGCGGGCATGGCGAGGATGTACTTGAACGAGGAGTTGGGCGTCGTCAGCGTGATCTTCAGGGTCTGATCGTCTACGACCTCGATGCCGGTCGGGAGTCCGGTCGGGTTCGCCGCGTACTCCTCGGCGCCGGCGATACCGCGCCAGAACTCGGCGAGACCCGCCTTCGTCGCGGGGTCGAGGACCCGGGCGTAGGAGTAGGCGACGTCCTTGGCCGTGAGCGGGTCGCCGTTGCTGAAGGTGAGTCCCTCCTTGAGCTTCATCGTGTAGGTGAGTCCGTCGTCGCTGACCTCCGGGAACGACTCGGCCGCCTGGAGCTTCAGCTCGCTGGTGTCGCGGTCGTAGTCGTACATGCGGTCGAACATCATCCGCATCATGTTCCAGCACGTCGCTCCCGTGCAGACGGCCGGGTCGAAGGTCTCGGGGTCGGACGCCGCGGCGGTGGTGATCGTGCCGCCGTACTTGGGGTCGCCACCAGTGGCGGAGGTGCTGCCGCCGCCGGCACCGCCAGCGCTGCACGCCGTCAGAGCGACCGCGAGCGCTGCTCCGAGCAGCGCGCCTCGCAGTGATTTCTTCACTGAGTTCTCCTGTCAGGGTTGTGCCGGACCTCCTGAGGAAGCGAGCCGCCGACGGAACGTTCGTGTGCTGTTGGTGGACGATATCACAGACTGCACACTGTCGACAATCGACAACAACGATTCGTTTGAGCTAGGATTCGGGCATGGAAACTCTCGAACGAACCGGCTTGACAGGAGCCGCGGTCAACGAGCTGCGGGAGGCGATCCTCGAGGGTCGCCTCGTCCAAGGTGAACGTCTCAGCGAGGTCAATCTGTCGACCACCCTCGGCGTCAGCCGCGCCCCGGTGCGAGAAGCCCTCCTCCACCTCGAGCAGGAGGGGCTCGTCGTGTCGCTGCCGTACAAGGGAGCGTCTGTCGTCACGCTGTCACCACAGGACTTCCTCGAGTTGTCCACGCTCCGCACCGCCCTCGAACGGCTCGCCTGGTCGCGTGCGATCGAACGCACCGGCGACGACGAGGTCGCGGCCATGCGCGCGATCATCGAGGAGATGCGTGTCGCCGTGGAGACGGACCAGAAGGCGAAGCTCGTCCGACTCGACATCGACTTCCACGACCAGGTGTTCCTCCTGGCCGACCACTCACGGCTCTACACCGCCTGGCAGGCCATCAAGTGGCAGGTCGCGCTCTTCCTGCTCACCCGGCGCGTGAAGGTGGACGACTACCACAGCATCATCGTGCAGGAGCACACCGAACTCCTCGACCTGCTCGTCGAACGGCGTTCGGGTGCGATCGACGAGACCATCGAGCGGCACATCGGTTCCGGGTACGGGCGGGTCAGCGAACGACTGGCCGGAGACGCCCGCGCTGCTGCGAGCGACGGAGCGGTCGTCGAACCGGTGTGAGCCCTCGGGCGCGGTGACCCGTCAGGACTCGGCAGCGCTCGACGTGCACCCGGCCGGGTGCCCACTCAGTCGTTGATGGCGGCGTTGGCCGCCTCCTGCGCCTTCTTGAGGCCGTCGGCGACGGGCGTCGTGCCGGCGAAGATCTCCTTGAAGATCGGGTCGTAGGCGGCGAGTCCCTTCGCATACCCGGCACCCGTCGGCGGTGCGATGGTCTTCGCGTCGTCGGCGATCACGTCGAAGAAGGGCTGAACGTCGACGTCCTGGCCCTTCCAGTAGTCGAAGTACTGCTGCTGAGCGGCGGTGACGGCCGGGACCGCCGAGCCGGATGCACCGACGGGCGCGTTGCCCTCGGAACTGCCCAGCCAGGCGAGCACCTTCTTCACCTGGTCGGGGTGCTTGGTGGCCGCGTTGCCCGCTGCGGCGATCCCGTTCGTGACGCTGACCTTGCCCGCGGGGCCGGCCGGGAGCTCGGCGACACCCCAGCGGAAGTCGGCGCCGTCGTGCACGGCCTTCAGGCTGTAGAGCCCCGACTGGAACATCGCGACCTTGCCCTGGATGAAGGCGTCGCGGGCGAAGTCACCGTCGGCGTTCGTGGAGGCGGCCGGCGGGGCGACCTTGGCGCCGTTGATCGCGTTCACGAGGTAGCTCACGGACTCGCTCGTCTTCGGGTCGTTGAACGCGAAGTCGTCGCCGTCCTGGTACTTCCCGCCGTTCGAGCCGATGAACGGCAGCAGCACGGCCTGCAGGTCGTACCCGAGGCCGGTGCCGTAGGTCGCGGGCGCCGCGGGGTTGAAGCCGGGCTGGTCGGCCGAGACCCCGGCCGCGTCCTTCGTCAGCTTCTTCGCCAAGGGCAGGAACGTGTCCTTCGTCGCATCGGGCGACCAGGTCGCCTCCCCGAGCTCGGCGGGCTTCAAGCCGGCCGCGTCGAGGAGGTCGGCGTTGTAGTAGACCGCGATACCGGCGTCGGACAGCTGCGGGACGGCCCAGAGCTTGTCGTTCCGGGTGAACTGGCTGACCACGCTCGGTGCCCAGTCCTTCGAGGCGTCCTTGCCGAGCGTCTGCCCGACGTCGAGCACGCTCCCGCTGTCCGCGTACCCGGCGAGGTAGGAGTTGTTCAACCAGAAGACGTCTGGAGCGCTGTCCGCCGCGACGTCGGTGCGGAGCTTCGTCCAGTAGTCCGCCCACTCGACGACGTCGACGCGGACGCGGATGTCGGGGTTCTCGCGCTCGAAGGCGGCGAACGAGGTCTCATAGGCGTCGGCGACGGCGGCATCCCAGACACGCACGGTGACCGTCGTGCGCTCCGTGGATCCGGCGGCGCAACCGCTCAGCATCAGGGCGGAGGCGGCCGCGATCGCGAGGGCGGCGTGTCTCTTGAGCATGAGAATCCTTCATTCCGTGAACCTCAGGGAGGCTAGCAGTTCAGTCTGAACGCCCGCGAGCTGTCAGAAACGGTCAGTGTGACGCCGTCGGACTGTGCGTTCGTGACAGTTCGCGGGCAGGTGGGGGCGTCACCGGGAGGACCACCAGTCGAGGAGGCGACGCGTCGCCTCCTCTTCGCCGAGCGGGCCCTCGTCGAGACGCAGTTCCAGCAGCCAGCGGTACGCCTCGCCGACCTCGCGACCGGGTGCGATGCCCAGCACCTCCTGGATGCGGTTGCCGTCGAGGTCGGGCCGGACGGACTCGAGCTCCTCCTGCTCCTGGAGCTCGACGATGCGCTGCTCGAGGTCGTCGTAGGCGAAGCCGAGGCGGTCGGCCTTGCGCCGGTTGCGGGTCGTGACATCGGCACGGACGAGCATGTGCAGTCGCTCGAGCAGCGGACCGGCGTCGCGGACGTAGCGCCGCACCGCGGAGTCGGCCCACACGCCCTCCGAGTAGCCGAAGAACCGCATGTGCAGTTCGACGAGCCGCGCGACGCTCTTGATCGTGTCGCCGTCGTACCGGAGCGCGGTGAGGCGCTTCTTGGCCAGCTTCGCACCCACGAGGTCGTGGTGGTAGAAGGTGACGGCTGCGCCTGGGCCGGTCTTCTTCGTCGCGGGCTTGCCGATGTCGTGGAGCAGCGCGGCCCAACGCAGGACGAGGTCGGGCGCCTCACCGGGGTGCCTCGAGTGCTCGTAGCCGATCGCCTGCTCGAGCACGGTGAGCGAGTGCTGGTAGACGTCCTTGTGGTGATGGTGCTCGTCGGGCTCCAGCCGGAGTGCCGGCAGCTCGGGCAGCACGAGGTCGGCGATGCCGGTGTCGACGAGCAGCTCGAGGCCCGCGCGCGGGTGGTCGGTCGCGAGCAGTTTGCCGAGCTCGGCCTGGACGCGCTCGGGGCTCACGATCGAGATGGTCTCGCGACGCTCCTGTATCGCCTCGATCACGTCGTCGGCAGGCCGGAAGCCGAGTTGCGAAGCGAACCGCGCGGCCCGGAGCATGCGCAACGGGTCGTCGCCGAAGGACACCTCGGGCGAGCTCGGCGTCCGCAGCAGGTGGGCGACGAGGTCCTCGACGCCGCCGGAGGGGTCGACGAGGGTGATCTCGGGGATGCGGAGCGCCATCGAGTTGACGGTGAAGTCGCGCCGACGCAGGTCGTCTTCGAGGGTGTCACCGAACGCGACGACCGGCTTGCGGGTCACGCCGTCGTAGGCATCGGCCCGATAGGTGGTGATCTCGACCGTGTCGGCGTGCTCGACGCCGTCGTCGTCGGTGACGGTGACCTTCGCACCGATCGTGCCGAAGTCGCGGCCGACGTCCCACCAGGCGCTCGCCATCGGCTTGAGGACCGCGAGGATCTGGTCGGGCGAGGCGTTCGACGTGAAGTCGAGGTCACTCACCGTGCGACCGAGCATCGCATCGCGGACCGGTCCGCCGACGAGGGCCAGTTCGTACCCGGCTTCGGCGAACGCCGACGCCACCCGAGCGACCACGGGCGACGAGGCCAGGTCCTGCAGGCGCACCAAGGATTCCGCCACGCTCACCATGGGGTCAATCGTACCCGGACGCCGCCCGCGACCCCGTCGCCGTCAAGCCGCGAGCGCTCCTGGGCGACGGCCGTACAATAACGAGGAACCCACTCCCCAGCAGACCAGAGGCGGACACGATCACGAACGAACTCGACGACCAGCGGCCAACCGTCGGCACTCAGGCACCGACGGCCTTCACCAGTACCGTGAAGGACCCGATTCCGCCGGAACTCCCGTTCACCACCGCCCCTGAACTCGTCCTCGTGACCGGAAGTTCACGGTCCCAGCGCTTCGACCGACCGGACGTCGTGCAGCGCAAGGGCGTCTACACCCTGATCAACGGTCACCTGACCCCACAGCAGTCGATGGTGGAGGACCTGCTCGCCGTCGCCGACGTGCTCGATGCGGCCGAGATCGAGTACCTCCTCATCCGGGGCGAGCACGACCGCCCGGTCATCGTCGTCGACCGCTCCCTGCGCAAGCGCCTGCAGACCGCACTCGCGGAGGCGTTCGCCGACGAGCCCTTCTACAGCGTGCCGCTCAAAGCACGCATGTCGACGGTGAAGCCGGCCGGCGATCCGCACCTCCTCTCCGATGGCCTGCTCACCGGTGCCCGCAAGGCCGAGGTGTTCCGGCTGTACCGGCCGCGCATCGAACCGCTCGGCCGCCTCCGCTACGGCATGGAGACCGCCCTGCAGCTCGAACTCTGGCGCTTCGGCGACGAGGAGATCACCGCGCCCGTGGAGAACGTCCTCATGCGGACGTACATGCCGCGGACGGAGGCCGTCGAGACGACCGTCGAACGCTACGGCCGCAGCTGGCGGACGCTCGAGCACATGTTCGGCGCGCTCGCAAGCGACGTCACCTTCGACATCGACCTCGTCTTCTCGTGGGTGGACGGCTCCTCCGAGGAGTTCCAGCGCGCCCGCGCCAAGCGGATGCAGAGCTACGTCGTCGGCGACGGCGACGACTCCGACGCCCGCTTCCGCCAGATCAACGAGCTCAAGTACGCCCTCCGCAGCGTGCACACCTTCGCCCCGTGGATCCGACGCATCTTCATCGCGACCGACTCCCCCGCGCCCGAATGGCTGGCGGAACATCCGAAGGTCACCATCGTGCGCAGCGAGGAGTTCTTCGGCGATCTCGACGCTCTGCCGACGCACAACTCCATGGCCGTCGAGAGCCAGCTCCACCGCATCGAGGGGCTGTCGGAGCACTTCCTCTACTCCAACGACGACATGTTCCTCGGCCGACCGATCAGTCCCGAACTGTTCTTCTCACCGGGCGGCATCAGCAAGTTCGTGGAGGCGACCACCCGTATCGGCCTCGGGGCGAACGACCCCTCGCGCAGCGGCTTCGAGAACGCGGCCCGCGTGAACCGTCGGCTCCTGCACGAGCGCTTCGGACGCGTCACCACCCGCCATCTCGAGCACTGCGCCGCCCCCCTCCGCCGGAGCATCATGGCGGAGATGGAGCGGGAGTTCGCCGAGGAGTTCCGCGCGACCGCCCACAGCGCCTTCCGCGCGGCCGACAACATCTCGGTGACCAACTCCTTCTACCACTACTACGGCCTCATGACGGGTCGCGCGGTCCAGCAGACCCAGGCGAAGGTCCGCTACATCGAGACGACGCTCAAACAGTCGCTCGGGCAGATGGAGCGACTCCTCAAGCGACGCGACCAGGACATGTTCTGCCTGAACGACGGCAGCCGGCCGGAGATCTCGGTGGAGCAGCGCACCACCGCCGTGATCGACTTCCTCGAGCGGTACTTCCCGTTCCCGGCGCCGTGGGAGCGCGAAGCCGCCGTGCCGAACGCGCTCGAGATCGAGCCCGCCAAGCTCAGCTGACCGCCCTTCGACAGGCTCAGGGACCGAAGTGGAGCGCAGGGACCGGAGGGGTGCTCAGGGACCGGAGTTGAACTCAGGGACCGCTACGGGACGATGCGCTCTGCGCGGAGTCGGTCGAAGATCGCGGTGAAGGCGTCCAGCGTCCGCCGGTAGCCGGTGAAGCCGGCGAGTCGACTCTTGCTCATGTCGGTGACGACCTCGATGTCCCGGCCGAGGTCGCCGTCGGTGTGCCACCACGACGCCACGCGGGAGAGGTCGGCCTCGACGAGACCGTGTTCGGCCACCACCTCGGCCCAGGTGCCCTCGACGCCCGCCATCTGCTGCTCGAGCGGACGCGGCGCGGTGTCGAAACCCTCCGGCTCGACGCCGAGGTACGCCGCCAGTCGCGGCCACATCCAGCGCCAGCGGAAGACGTCGCCGTTGACGATGTTGAACGCCTCGTCCGCACCGGCCGGTGAAGTCGCCGCCCACAGCATCTGCTCGGCGAGGAGTCCGGCGTCGGTCATGTCGGTGAGGCCGTTCCACTGGGTCTCGGAACCGGGGAACACGAACGGTCGGTCGAGTCGCTTGCAGAGCGCCGCCTGCACCGCGAGCGTGGACGCCATGTTCATCGCGTTGCCCACCGCATGTCCGATCACGGTGTGGGAACGGTGCACCGACCAGGTGAAGCCCGCTCGCGCAGCCGCGGCGAAGAGCTCGTCCTCCTGCTCGTAGTAGAAGTTGGGCGTGTCGAGTCGGTCCTCGTCCTCGTGGAACGGGGTGTCGGGCATCTCCCCCGCCGCGTAGGCCTCGAACGGGCCGAGGTAGTGCTTGAGGCCGGTGACCAGGGCGACGTGCTGAACGGGCTCGGCGGCGAGGGCGGCGAGCAGGTCGCGGACCATGCCGCCGTTGACCCGGATGTTCTCGGCCTCGGTGTCCTGACGCGACCAGGCGGTGAAGAAGACGTGGGTGACACCGGTGCCGCCGAGGGCGTGCGCGAGGTCGTCCGCGTCCCGGAGGTCGGCCGCGACGTGTTCGACCTGCGGGTGGGCCGCGGGCGCGCGGCGAGAGAGGGCGAGGATCCGCCAGCCGCCGTCCTCGAGGAGCTGCGACACGATCGCGGAACCGGTGATGCCGCTGGCGCCGACGACGAGTGCGGTGCGAGGTGCTTCTGGGGAGGTCATCCGTCCACGATAGGCGCGTCCGACCGGGGAGGCTCCCGGGACGGCGGACCCGCCGGGGTGCGGTACCCTGCCCGGGCGCGGCCCTTCGACAAGCTCAGGGACCCGAAGCAAGCTGAGGGACCCGAAGCAAGCTCAGGGATCGGTCGTCGTCAGACGAGGACGCCGATCGGCATCGTCAGCGGCGGCTCCGGCTGCACCGGCACCGTGTCCGACACGGGCAGCTCGATGCCGTCGCGAGCGAGCAGGCGCGCACTCTCCTCGGCGTCGATGTAGTGCAGCGGCGGGGTCTCCCCCAGGGGCACCACCGAGTGCAGGACCGTCTTGCCGTAGACGTGGACGAGGTTGAACGCCCGCGCGCCGTCGCGACCACGCGTGCCGCCGACGGGCACGTTGAGGTCCTGCGTGTAGCACGTGGCCGACGCGACCGACACCGGGATACCCGCGAAGGTCGCGGTCGACGAGTAGTGCAGGTGCCCGGCGATGATGCTCCGGACGTCGGACCCCTCGAGCACCTCGGCGAGCTTCGCCTGGTCGCGCAGCTCGACGCTCACGGCGAGGTCGAGCACGCTCGGGACGGGCGGGTGGTGCATCGCGAGGATCGTGCCGTGGGGCGCCTTGGTCGAGAGTTCCTCGGCGAGCCAGTCGAGCTGCTCGTCCGACACCTCACCGTGGTGGTGCCCGGGGACGCTCGAGTCGAGGGTGATGACGCGGAGGCCGTTGACGTCGTAGACGCGGTCGACCGGTCGGGTGGTCGGCACCTCACCGAACAGCCCGGCCCGGAACGCCTGGCGGTCGTCGTGGTTGCCCATCACCCAGATGATCTGCGATCCGAGGCGCTCGGCGACCGGCTCGACGATGGAGCGGATGCGGTCGTACGCGTCGGGTTCGCCCTTGTCGGCGAGGTCGCCCGTGAAGACGATCGCTTCAGGCCGACCGCCGGATGCCTCGAACTCGGCGAACAGTCGACGCAGGTGCGTCTCGCTGTCGACACTGTCGTAGAGGCTCCCCCCGCCGGCGAGGAGGTGCGTGTCGCTCACATGGAGCAGGAAGTGATCGGGCCTCGGGTACTCGGCCGTGCGAAGACTCACGTGACAACTCTCGTTCGAGCGATGCTCTCCGAACCGCATCGCAGCTGTTTGACCATCTGACCAGACTCGGTTGAACGGCGACGGAACGCCACGCTACGACGCGGGAAACTCGTGAGCAAGGTCAGAAGCCGACATCCAGGGGACTCACACCTGACGGTGGGCTGCGAGAGGATGTCCGCATGCCCTACCTCGACGACGATGAGCAGCCGCTGCAGCGGATCGATCTGGCGCAGATCCCCCCGGCCGGACGCCGGTTCCGACTCGAGCGGCGGATCGGGTTCCAGGAGCACGCCCCTGACGGTCCCGTCGTGTGGGCACCGGCGTCCGACGACGGGCACGACGGCGACCGGGCGGAGGGCTGGACCGACCTCGCGTCCGTCCCGGGCGTCCTGTGGAGCTTCATCGGCAGCTACGGCCGACAGTCCGCGCCGGCCGTCGTGCACGACCACCGCGCGCTCCTCGCACTGGGGCTCCCGGCGGACCAGGCACTCGAGCAGCGGTTCGAGGACGACCGACAGTTCCGCGTCGGACTCCGCCAGCAGCGGGTGCCGCTCCTCCGGGCCTGGCTCATGTGGGCCGTCGTGTCGGTCGAGCGGTACGTCAGGCACGCTCCAGGCGTCGCCGCCGTGCTGATCGGGCAGTCGGTCCTCGGGGTCCTGGCCGTCTGGGTCGCGACGATCGGACTCGTCACGCCCGTGCTCGGCGCTCCGACGCCCGGGTGGCTCGGCCTCGCGATGGCACCCGCGGTCCTCGCCGTGTGCTGGCGGGAGGAACGGAGACTCCTCGTCTGGTTGCCCTACGCCGGTGCGCTCCTCGGGCCGCTCCTCCTCGTCCAGCTCGCGGCGGTCGGCGCGTTCCGCCTCCTCGAACTGCTCGTCCGGGAGACGATCGACCGTCCGTTCATCGACGACTCCCCCGGCCCCGTCGGCCCGCCGACCCTCCGCTGACCGGTTCCCTGTCTCAGGAACGCCTCGGCGTGTCGAGCGCGGGGGACCCGACACGCCGAGACGCTCCTGAGACAGGGACGGAGCAGGGGTCCGGTCAGGCGCCGGGGAGGGTGCCGAGTCCGTCGACGACCGGGATCGCCGCGAGCAGCCGCTGCGTGTAGGCGTCCTGCGGGTCGGACCAGACGCGGTCGACCGGACCGTGTTCGACGATGCGACCGGCGCTCATGACCGCCACGTCGTCCGCGATGACCCGCACGACGGACAGGTCGTGGCTGATGAAGAGGAGCGCCGCGCCCGTCTCGACCGCCAGCTTCCGCATGAGCTTCGCCACGCGTGCCTGCAGGGAGGCGTCGAGCGACGCGATCGGCTCGTCGCCGATGAGCAGCTCGGGGCCCGCCGCGATGGCCCGGGCGATCGCGATGCGCTGCCGCTGGCCGCCCGAGAACTGGTGCGGATAGCGGGTGCGGCTGGCTGCGTCGAGCTCGACGTGCTCGAGCAGCTGACCGACGTCCCACGCGTCGCGCACCGGGTTGACCCGGAGGCCGTCCTCGATCTGACTCCCGACCGTGCGGCGCGGGTTCAGCGACGCGTACGGATTCTGGAAGACCATCTGGATCCGCAGCAGTTCGGGCGCGCGCTTCCGGAGGCCCAGCTTGCCGATGGGCGTCCCGTTGAACGTGATCGCGCCACCCGAGGTCGGTTCCAGCCCGCAGACCGCTCGTGCGAGGGTCGACTTGCCGCAGCCCGACTCCCCCACCAGGCCGAGCACCTGTCGCGGCTCGAGGTCGAAGCTCACGCCGTCGACCGCGTTCAGCGTGCCGCGACCGGGCAGCTTGTACGTCACATGGACGTCGTCGAGGTGCAGCAGCGTCATGACGCAGCCTCCGTTCCCGTGTCGGGCAGCGCGTCGATGAGCGCCTTGGTGTACTCGTGCTGCGGAGCGGTGATGACCTGGTACCGGCTGCCGTGCTCGACGATCTCGCCGAGCCGCATGACCGCGATCGTGTCGGCGAGCGCCGACATTACCCCGAGGTCGTGGGTGACGAGGATGATCGCGATCCCGAGCTCGTCGCACAGCTTCCGCAGCAGGCGGAGGATGCCGGCCTGGACCGTGACGTCGAGGGCCGTGGTCGGTTCGTCGGCGATGAGCACGGACGGCTCGCACATGAGCGCCGAGGCGATCGCGATGCGCTGCAGCTGTCCGCCCGAGAACTGGTGCGGGTACTTGCGCAACGCCGCCTCCGGGTTCGGGACGGCGACGAGACCGAGCATCTCGAGCGCCCGCGCGTGGGCGGCCGCCTTCGAGGCTCCCGTGTGGTGCCGGTAGTGGTCGACGAGTTGGGCCTCGACCGTGAGCATGGGGTGCAGGCTCGCGGTCGGGTCCTGGAAGATCATCGCGATCTCCGTGCCGCGGTACCGGTTCATGGTGCGCTGCTTGAGGCCCACCAGCTCGGTACCGTCGAAGCGGATGCTGCCGCCGAGGTCCGCTCCGGCCGGCAGGAGCCCGCAGATCGCGAGCCCGGTCATAGTCTTGCCTGACCCCGACTCACCGGCCAGTCCGGTGATGCGACCGGCGGGGACCTCGAGGTCGATGCCGCGGAGGATCTGTTTGGTGGCGGCGCCGCGACCGAAGCCGAGCGTGAGCCCCTCGATGACGATCCCGCCGCCACCGCCTGCTGCCTGCGTCATGTCGCGTCCTTTCGGGTCGCTCGCACCGCGTGCGCCGCTCACAGTGCGCGCCCCTGCACGGCTTCCTGCGACCGGGGGTCGAGGGCGTCGCGAAGGGCGTCGCCGAGGAAGTTGAAGGCGAGCACCACCGTGAGGATGGCGAGTCCCGGGAAGACCGCGATCCACCACGACGAGAAGTTCTGCACCCCGTCGGACACCATCGCACCCCAGTCCGGCGTCGGCGGGACGGCACCGAGACCGAGGAACGAGAGACCCGACAGCAGCAGGATGGCCGTGCCGACGTCGAGCGTGGCGAGCACGACGACCGGCGACACGACGTTCGGCAGGATGTCCTTGCCGAGTGAGGTGAACGGCCCGTTGCCGAGCAGACGACCGGCGATGACGTACTCGGCTCCCCTGGCTCCGATGACGAGTGAACGCGTCACGCGGGCGTACGCCGGCCACGACACGATGAGCATCGCGATGACGGCGTTCGTGAGGCTCGGGCCGAGCGCTGCGGCGATGACCATCGCGAGGATGATCGTCGGGAACGCGAACACGAGGTCGGCGATCCGCATGATGGTCTCGTCGAGTGCCTTGCCGAAGTAGCCGGCGATCGCGCCGAGCAGCGAACCGATGAGCATCGCGAAGATCACGAGCATGAGGGCGAGCGGGATCGAGACCTGCGCGCCGCTGACGACCCGGGACAGGACGTCGCGGCCCACCTGGTCGGTGCCGAACCAGTGCGCGGCACTCGGGGCCTGCAGCCGGTCGAAGTCCTGGGCGAGCGGGTCGAACGGCCGGATCCACGGCGCGAGCAGCGCGACGAGCAGCCAGAAGAGCACGATGACACCACCCGCGACGGCGAGCGGAGTGCGCAACTGCTTCGAGATGCGGAGGCGGCCCCTGCGCTTGGTCTGGACGGCGAGGACGTCGGTCATGCCACCCTCACTCTCGGGTCGATGAAGCCGTACAGCACGTCGACCAGGAAGTTCAGGCCGATGTACACGAAGCCGACGATGAGCCCGACGCCCATGATCGCGGGCAGGTCGAGCTTGGTCGCCGCGGAGTACGCGTACTCGCCGAGGCCGTGCCACGAGTACACCTTCTCGACGAGGACCGTTCCGGACAGCAGCGATCCGAAGGCGACGCCGAGCACGGTGATGATGGGGACGAGCGCACCGCGGAGCACGTACCGGGTCACGACGACGTGGCCGGGAAGGCCTTTCGCCCGCGCTGCCCGCACGTAGTCGAGGTCGAGCACCTCCAGGATCGCCGACCGCGCGAACCGGGTGAGCAGGCCGATCGTGTAGAGCGCCAGGACGGAGGCGGGCAGGATGAGGTGGGCCATGGCGTCGCCGAAGGTGGACCACTGGCCGGCGAGCAACGCGTCGATCGTGTACATCCCGGTGACCTTCGGCGGCGGGATCGCCGCGGGTGAGAGTCGCCCGGAGCCCGGGAACCAGTGCAGCTGGGAGAAGAACACGAAGTAGACGACGAGTGCGAGCCAGAACGACGGCACCGAGATGCCGATGAGGCTCACGACCCGGATGACCTGGTCGGTGATCGTCTTCCGGCGCAGCGCGGCCCACATGCCGAGGCCGATGCCGATGACGATCGAGATGACGATGGCGGTGAGGGCCAGTTCGGCCGTGGCCGGGAAGGCGCGACCGAGTTCGTCCGCGACGGCGCCCCGGGTCTGCTGGGAGGTCCCGAGATCGCCCTGGAACAGGTTCGCGACGTAGGTGACGTACTGGACGGGCAATGGCTTGTCGAGGCCGGCGTTCTCGCGGAACTGCGCGACGATCGTCGGATCCGCCGCGGCCTGCTCACCGAGCGCCGCCTGCACGGGGTCCGCGGGGACGAGGTTGGTCAGCGTGAAGGTGACGAGCGTCACCCCGAACATCAGGAGGACCGTGAGTCCGAGCCGGATGCCGAGGTAGCGCGCGAGCGGGTGGAGACCCGCTCGCGCGCTGGACGTCGTCGGTGCGACGCTACTTGATTCCGGCAAGGTCGACGGTCCACGTCGGGTTCAGCGGAACCTCGGTGATCGTGGTCGCGGTGACCACGTTCTGCGCCGGCTGCAGGAGCGGGATGAACGGTCCGCTCGCGTTCTGCGCCTTCTGGAGGTCCTGGTACGCGGCGGCACGGGCGTCCGTGTCGGTCGCGGCGAGCGCCGCGTTCGCGAGGTCGGTCACCGTCGGGTCGGCGCCTGCCGGCCAGCCCGCGCGGAGGCCGACGAGCTCACCCGGCGTGAACGCGAGGTAGTTCGACGGGTCCGGGAAGTCCGGGCCCCAGTACCAGAGACCCACGGTCTCCTTGCCGTCGCGGTAGGCGTCCAGCTCGGTGGCGACCGGAGCCGGGGCCAGCGTGATGGTGATGCCGACCGACTTCAGCTGCGCCTGGACCGACTCGGCGATGCTCTGGAGCGACAGCCCCTGCACCGTGATGTCGTTCGGGAAGTTCAGGGTGACGGCTTCGCCGGCGTACCCGGACTCCTTGAGCGCAGCCTTCGCCGCATCGGCGTCGAACTGATTGCCGTCGGCGGCGTCGAGCGCCCCGTTGAAGATCGAGGGGATGAAGCCACCGGGACGGACGGAACCGTCGCCCGCGAGGTCGACGATCTTGTCGTAGTCGATGCCGAGCTTGACGGCCTCGAGGAACTTCGGGTTGCTCGTGATGTCGCTGATCGCGGGGTCCTGGTTGAGCATGAGGAAGATCATGTAGCGCGAGGGGTTCGCGATGATCTTCACCTTCGAGTCGTCGAGCTCGGAGACCTGGTCGGGGTTCAGATCGAGGGCGACCTGCGAGTCACCGGCCTCGACGTTGAGCTTCTGCGTCGGGCCCTGCACGTTGCGGAGGACGACGCGCTCGTACGCGGGCTTGGTCCCCGTGTACTCGGGGTTCGCCGTGAAGACGACCTGCGAGGCGGCGTCGAAGGACTCGAGCTTGTACGGGCCGGAGCCCGCGGACGTCGTGTTGAGGAACGACTCGGCCGCATCGTCGGCGGTCGCGCTGCCACCGTTCTCCTCGACGACCTTCTTGTTCACGACACCGAGGGCCGGGTTCGGAAGGATGAACGGGAGGGCGGGGTTCGGCGTCGCCGAGGTGAGCGTGAGCGTCGTGTCCGAGGTCTTCTCGATCGTGACGCCGTCGAGCAGGAAGGACGGGTTGCCCTTCACGCCCTGGACGCGCTGCAGCGAGAACACCGCGTCGTCGACGGTCACGTCGGAGCCGTCGGAGAACTTCTTGCCGTCCTTCATCGTGAGGGTCATCACCGTGTTGTCGGCGTTCATCTCGTAGCTCGCGAGGCCGTCGACGGGCGCGGTGACGTCGTCGTCCTTGAAGGTGAGGAGGGTCTCGTAGAGCGCCTTCGCGACGATCGAGCCGGTGGTCTCGTACTCGCGGTTCGGGTCGGCGGTCTTGAGGTCGAAGGACGCGTCGACGACGAGCGACTTGCCCGCGCTGTCATCGGAGCCGCCTGAGGGGGAACAGGCGCTGAGCGCGAGGCCGGCGGCGAGGGCGAGGCCGAGGGCCGCCATGCCGCGCCGGCTGGTGCGGCTGAAGGATCGTGACAAGGTGGAGCTCCTTATCTGGTTGGAGGGATGAGCTGAAAGTAGTGCGATACGCGATCATTCGTCAATCCACAAGCCGTTACCAAAGAAGAATTGTCTCGATTTCGCGGCGAATCTGCCATATCCTCTCAATCGACCGCCAGGACCACCGCCGAATCTGGACGTTTGGAGCAATCGATGCAACTCGACGACACCCACATCCGCATGTTGGAGCTGCTCCGGGAGGACGGGCGGGCTTCGGTCGCCGCACTCGCCGAAGAGCTCGGGATCTCCCGTTCGAACGCCTACTCGCGGTATGAGGCCATGCTCCGCGCCGGCGTCCTGAAGGGGGTCCACGCGGAGATCGAGCCGGCGACGGTCGGACTCGGCGTCGCGGCGATGGTCTTCATCACGCTGCGCCAGAGCCAGTGGGCCGACTTCCGCGCACGGCTCTCCTCGGTCCCGGAGCTGGAGTACTTCGCCGTGACGACCGGCGAGCACGACGCGATGATGCTGATCCGGGCCCCCGACGTGGCGGCGATCCACGAACTGGTCGCCACCCGGCTCGCACAGTGGCCGTCCATCAAGGCGACGACGACCGTCTTCCTCATGGACGAGGAGCGGTCGAACGTGTCGCTCCGCATGACGAGGTCCGAGCGCACGAGCGTCGAGGACTCCGGCGAGCGCTTCGGCATGACCCGATTCGTCCGGACGAGCGACGAGCGCGCCCAGCGGGTGCCGGAGCGACGCGGACGCTGACCCGTCGGCGGTGGCGTGCCGACCCCCGACCGGTTCAGGCGGCGACGATCTCCCGACAGATACTGACATGAGCCTGTCCGTCCGGACCGATGAAGTCCTCGGTGAGGATGAACGAGCCGTCCTCGGCGCGGGAGATGATCGAGCTCGCTTCGCCGCGCGTCGTCAGGTCGCCGGCACGGTTGCGGTGCACGAACGAGATGTCGATGCGTTCGCCGGTGCGCACCCCGCAGAACCGTCCGACGGAGACGGTGTCACCGACGTATTCGCCCCACAGCACGCCGTGCGTCTCGTGGTAGACGAATCGCGTGGGCGCGTCGGCGTCGACGACGCTCGCGGACGACGAAACCATGTCGAACACCTTCGCGTCGAGGTTGAAGTCGAGCGTGGCGCTGGTGCCGGTGTCGGCGGTTCCTGTCATGTCGTCATTCTGCGGAGGCGTCCGAACAGGTGTCAACCTGCCGACGATCCGTCCATCCCACCCATCTTGTGAGCCGGTCCCACAGGACGAAACGACGGATCGGACCCCATGGGCGGGATGTTCCGCTGGCTCCGGAGGTCGCAGCTTGACGGCGTCCACCGAGGGTGGCTTACTGATGTCCATGTGTCCAGACAGCCTGCAGTTCCGCGACCCCCGCACCCAGCCACTCCCCCGGGACGACGCGTTCCGCGAGTACCTCGCGACGGGCTGGGGTGCGGTGGACCGCTCAGTGGACCTCGCCGAGGGTGCCGGCGCAGCCGCCGGACGTCACCGCGACGCCATCAGCGCGCAGTTCCCCGGCCACTGGCTCGTGGTCACCGCGGGACGCGCCGTGACGCGTGCGAACGACACCGAGTTCCCGTTCCGTCCGGACAGCGACTTCGTGTGGCTCACCTCCTGTCAGGCGGAGGGCGCGGTCCTGGTGATGCGGCCGACCGCCGGTGGGCACGACGCGACGCTGTACCTCGCCGAGCCCGTCGGTCCCGGTGAGGAGGCGTTCTACGCCGACGCCATGCGCGGCGAGCTCTGGATCGGCCCGTCCGCCGGACTCCCCCAGTGGGCGGAGGCGCTCGGCATCGAGGTCCGCTCCCTCGAGGTGCTGGACGAGTCCCTCGCGCTCCTGCCCGCCGACGCACTCCGCGCAGGCGCCCCGGAGCCCCGGGTCGACGGTCGCTTCGCGGCGTCGCGAGCGCTCCTCATCGCCCTGTCCGCCGCGAAGCTCGTCAAGGACGACTGGGAGATCGCGCAGCTCCGCGCCGCCGTGGACGCGACGGTCGGCGGGTTCCGCTCGGTCGTGCGCGAACTGCCCGCCGCCATCGAGTTCGGCGGAGAACGCTGGTTGCAGTCGACCTTCGAGCGCCACGCCCGCACGTTCGGCAACGGTGTCGGGTACTCGACCATCATCGGCAGCGGGCCACACGCTCCCACGCTGCACTGGACGCGCTGCGACGGTCCGGTCCTCCCCGAGCACCTCATCCTCATGGACGCCGGCGTCGAAGCCCGCTCGCTGTACACCGCCGACGTCACGAGGACCTTCCCGGCGAGCGGGTCGTATTCCGCGGCCCAGCGCGAGGTCCACGACCACGTCGAGCGGGCCCACCGTGCCGCGATGTCGCAGGTCGGCCCCGGCCGGTCGTTCATCGACATGCGGAACACGGCGTACGAGCAGATCGCCACGAGCCTTCGCGACCTCGGCATCCTGCAGGTGTCGGTCGACGAGGCGATGTCGCCGAACGGCCAGCAGCACCGCCGCTACCTGCCGAGCGGCACCGGCCACCACCTCGGACTCGACGTGCACGACTGCGCCCGCATCGGGGACGAGCGGTACCTCGACGAGCCGCTGCAGCCGGGCGCCGTCCTGACGGTCGAACCAGGTCTCTACTTCCACGCGAACGACCTCACCGTGCCGCCGGAGCTGCGCGGCATCGGCGTCCGCATCGAGGACGACCTGCTGGTGACCGCCACCGGACACGAGGTCCTCTCCGCGGCACTCCCGATCAGCGCGGACGGTCTCGAGGCCTGGTTGCGGAGCTGACCGACGGTTCGCGACTCAGGACGGTCGCCGCGTGTCGCGGCCCTTCCGTTCGGTGCTACCAGCGACTCGCCCGGTGCGTCCTGCGTCGCGAACGAGCCTAGGCTTGCACGGTGAGTCAGCCCGACGCCCCCATGCGCACCGCCGTCCGCCCGAGCCCCGGCGTCCTCGCGACCCTGCGGAACCCCAGGGCCTTCAGCGTCGAGATCCTCGCCGGGATCGTCACGACGCTGGCGCTCATCCCCGAGGTCATCTCCTTCTCGATCATCGCCGGCGTCGACCCGAAGGTCAGCCTCATCGCCTCCGTGGTCCTCGCGATCTCGATGTCGATCCTCGGCGGGCGTCCGGCGATGATCACGGCCGCCGCGGGCGCCGTCGCCCTGGTCGTCGCGCCGCTCGTCAAGGAACACGGCGTGGAGTACCTGCTCCCCGCGGTGATCCTCGCGGGCCTCATCCAGATCGTGTTCGGCGTCACCGGTCTCTCCCGACTCATGCGGTTCATCCCCCGCTCGGTGATGATCGGCTTCGTCAACGCGCTCGGCATCCTCATCTTCGTCGCCCAGGTCCCCCACCTGCTCGGCGTCCCGTGGCTCGTCTACCCGCTGTTCGTCATCACGGTCCTGATCGTCCTGCTGCTCCCCAAGCTCACCACCGCGGTGCCGGCGCCGCTCGTCGCCATCGTCGTCGTCACCGCGATCACGATGATCGCGCACGCCGCCGTGCCGACCGTCGGCGACCAGGGCGACGTCTCCGGCGGCCTCCCCGGGTTGACCGCGCTGCTCGTGCCGCTGAACCTCGAGACGCTCGGCATCATCTGGCCGACCGCGCTGAGCGTCGCGTTCGTGGGGCTCATGGAGACCCTCCTCACGGCGAAACTCGTCGACGACATCACCGACACGACGTCGTCGAAGGGGCGCGAATCGTGGGCCCTCGGCGTCGCCAATATCCTGGCCGGTTGGTACGGCGGGATCGCGGGCTGCGCGATGATCGGTCAGACGGTCGTCAACGTCAAACTGGGCCGCGCTCGGACGAGGATCTCCACCTTCGTCGCCGGCGTCTTCCTCCTGCTGCTCGTGACCGCGCTCAGCCCGGTGATGGCGCAGATCCCGATGGTCGCGCTGGCCGCCGTGATGATGATCGTCGCCATCAAGACCGTCGACTGGCACAGCGTGCGCCCGGCGACCCTGCGACGCATGCCGATCCCCGAGACGGTCGTGATGGTGGTGACCGTCGCGGTGGTCGTCGTCACCCACAACCTCGCGATCGGCGTGGCTGCAGGAGCGGTCCTGGCCATGGTGCTCTTCGCGCGACGCGTGGCCCACGTCATCCGCGTCCGCCGGGTCCTCGCGGACGACGCCACCTCCGTCCGGTACAGCGTCATCGGCCCCCTGTTCTTCGGCAGTAGCAACGACCTGGTCGAGCAGTTCGACTACGCGGCCGACCCTGCGGACGTCGTCGTCGACTTCACCGCCTCGCAGATCTGGGACGCCTCGAGCGTCGCCGTCCTCGACGCCGTGCAGGAGAAATACGCCGCGCACGGCAAGCAGGTCGTGTTCACCGGACTCGACGAACGCAGCTCGGCCTTCCACGGGAAGCTCACCGGCCACCTCTGAGCCGATCGCGCCGGCACCACCTCAGAGGTGCAGCACTCGCCGGAGCCCCGCGTCCAGATCCAGTGACAGCGCGACGGGCACCCTTCCGGCGGCCGGACCGAGGTCGTCCTCATCGAGGGTGAGCAGCTGTGTGGTGTTCACGACCGAGTCCCTCGGCAGGCCGGAAGCCGTCGCAGGGAGGAACACGTTGCCCGGGAGCTCGGCGAGCGAGGGCTGGAGATGTCGACGGCGTGACCGGGCATGGGCGCACGCTACGCAGCCCAGGTCGGTCACGGCCTGGCCCGCGCAGCAGCGGTGGAGAGGAGCTTCGCAAGCCGAGCTGTGGAGGACTGAAGTCGCCGATTCGCAGGCCACCAGAGGATGATGGAGTCATGGCAGAAACCGGAACGCCCAGAGTCGCGGTCTACATCGACTTCGACAACATCGTCATCTCGCGCTACAACCAGCTCTACGGGAAGGCGGCGTTCAGCCGGGATCGCGCGCGGTCCCACGTGCCCTCCGCCGCACCCGAAGGCGACGAGATCTCCGAGCGCCTGCAGGCCGCTCGCGTCGACGTCGGCGCCATCCTCGACTACACCTCGTCGTTCGGGAACATCGTCATCAGCCGTTCCTACGCCGACTGGTCCGAGCCGGTCAACTCCGCCTACCAGAAGGACCTCGTGGACCGCGCGGTCGACCTGACGCAGATGTTCCCCACGACGAAGGCGATGAAGAACGGTGCCGACATCCGCCTCGCCGTCGATGTCGTCGAGGACCTCTTCCGCCTCCCCGACCTCACGCACATCGTGATCGTGGCCGGCGACTCGGACTACATCTCCCTCGCGCAGCGCTGCCGACGCCTCGGACGCCACGTGATCGGGATCGGTGTCGCCGGTGCGACGAGTCGTGCGCTCATGGCGGCATGCGACGAGTTCTCCGACTACGACGACATCCCCGGGATCGTCCGCCCGGTCGTCACGCGCACGCCCCGCACCCCTGCCGCCGTCGAGAGCACGGCGGAGGTGTCTTCTGAGGCACCGAAGTCCGCACCCAAGTCCGGAGGGCGTCGTCGCGCCTCGTCCGGGTCTGCGCCGACGGCCGAAGCACCGGCCGCCCAGACACCTCCGCGGATCGGCGGCCTCTTCACCGAGCCGGTGTTCAGCCACCGCGACGCCGACGACCTGGACGACACCGACGACGAGACCGCGGACCCCTCCGGTCCCGACGCACAGCGCGCGGCGACGGAGCTCCTGGTGCGCGCACTCCGCCTCGTGCACGCCAAGAACGACGACGAGGACTGGCTGCTGAACGCCGAGGTGAAGAACCAGATGATCCGCATGGATCCGGCGTTCAAGGAGAAGCCGCTCGGCTACCGCTCGTTCAGCGACTTCATCAACTCGCGCTCGGACCTCGTCGAGGTGAACCCGGACGCGAGTCCCGACGGACGACGTCTGCGGCTGCGCGAACTGGGTTGAGCCCGGGCCCGCCGCAGGAGATCAGCCTCGCAGCAGGACCGTCCGCCTTCGGGCGTCCTGCTCCCGCGCGGATCTCCTGCTGCGGCGGTGCTCAGGCGCCCCGGAAGAACGCCTGGACCGCCGCGCTCAGAGCGGTCGGATCGTCGATGTGGCACAGCTCGCGGGCGGAGTGCATCGACAGCAGCGGCGTCCCGACGTCGACCGTCCGGATGCCGAGTCGCGTCGCGGTGAGCGGGCCGATGGTCGAGCCGCACGGCACCGTGTTGTTCGACACGAAGTCCTGCGAGAGCACACCTGCGGCGGCGCAGCTCCGGGCCCACAGCGCGGCCCCGAGGGCGTCGGTCGCGTAGCGCTGATTCGCATTGATCTTGAGGAGCGGACCGCCACCGGCGATCGGCCGGTTGGCCGGGTCGTGGCGTTCCGGGTAGTTCGGGTGGATCGCGTGGCCGGCGTCCGCCGACAGGCACCAGGAGGCCGCATAGGCCTGGAGCCGTTCGGACACCGTCGCCCCCAGCGACGCACCGATGCGGGTGAGGACGTCGTCGAGGAACGGACCGCTGGCGCCGGAGGTCGAGGCCGAACCGAGCTCCTCGTGGTCGAAGGCGGCGAAGACCGTGATGTGTGCGGCGTCGTCCGTCGCTCCCCCGTCACTCGCGGCCAGCAGCGCCGCGAGTCCGGCGTGGACCGAGGTCAGGTTGTCCATGCGTCCGGCGGCGAACAGCTGCCCGTCGAGACCGAATCGCCGGGGCTCCTGGGTGTCGGCCACGAGCACGTCGTATCCGGCGATCGCGGTGGGATCGATGCCTGCGATCACCGCCAGGTGCGCGAGCACGTCGGCGTGGGCGAGGTCACCGACCCCGTACACGGGCTGCAGGTGGCGCTGGCGATCGAGGACGAGGCCGTCGTTGGCGCTTCGGTCGAGGTGCACGGCGAGCTGCGGGATGCGCAGGAACGGGCCGGTCCGGACGAGGTGCACGGTCCCGTCGAGCGTCACCAGGCGTCCGGCGAGTTCGAGTTCGCGGTCGAGCCAGGAGTTGAGGAGCGGTCCGCCGTAGACCTCCACCCCGGCCTGCAGCCACCCGTGGGCGCCGGTCGTCGGCTTCGGCTTGAGCTTGAAGCTCGGCGAGTCCGTGTGCGAGCCGAGGATGCGGAACGGCGTCGTGGCGTGCGCCTGCTCGGGCTGCACCCAGGCGATCACCGCACCCTCGCGTTCGACGAAGAACCGGCCGGCGCCACCATCCCAGGACTCGGTCTCGAGCCGCCGGGTGAAGCCGGCCGCCGTGAGGCGCCGAGCGCTCTCCGCGACCGCGTGATACGAGGTGGGCGAGGCGACGATGAAGTCGGCGAGGTCGGTGATGTGGGCGACGGAGTCCATCCCACCATCCTCCCACCACCCACGCACCCGGCACGTGGATGCACCAGGCCCTACCCTGGACGGGTGACGAAGACCCGCATCGACCTCATCGGGCCCGCAAGCGGCCTGTCCGAGGATCGTCGCGGACGGATCGCACGCATCGTCGACGGTTGGTTCTTCGCCTTCGGCACGGCTGCGGCCGTCTTCCTGGCGTACGTGCTGCTCACCGAGGCGTTCGCCCGCGGTTGGGCCCAAGCCTGGTTCATCCTCGTCATCTACCTCGTCATCGCCTACCTGATCCTCCCCCGCCTGCACACCGTGCTGTCGCGCGTCTACCTGCCCGACTACTTCATCGGACGCACTCGCACGCGCGAGGGCATCCTCGGTGATCCCGTGAACCTCGGCCTCCGGGGTCGGGAGGAGCAGATCCACATGGCGATGCTCTCGGCGGGCTGGACGCTCGCCGACGACCTCGGCCTGCGTGCGAACCTGCGGATCGTGACCTCGACGCTGACCAGGCGCAGCTACTCGGAGGCGCCCGTCTCGTCGCTCTACCTGTTCGGTCGCCGCCAGGCGTTCTGCTACCAGCAGGAGGTCGACGGCAGTCCGGGGAAGCGGCACCACGTCCGGTTCTGGCCGACACCAGCGGGCTGGCTGCTCCCGGGCGGATACCAGGCGGATTGGTTGGCCGCCGGGACGTACGACCGATCGGTCGGGATCAGCATCTTCACACTGCAGGTGACCCACCGGATCGCCGACGACGTCGACGACGAGCGCGATCACATCGTCGCGTCGATCGCGGCAGCGGACGTCGGAGCGACGACGTCCGTGATCGAGAACTTCTCCACCGGCTACCACTCACGGAACGGCGGAGGCGACGCGATCGTCACCGACGGCGACCTGCCGATCATCGATCTCAGCGCGGTGGTCGTCCCGCCGGCGGCGACCCTGCCGGCCGCTGACGCTCCCCCGACGCGCTCCCTCATCCGGGCCGGCGACCCGCGGCCGCTGGACACCACCGTCGGCGTGGTCCTGATGGTCGTCGCGGCACTGTCCACCGTGCTCTCCGGCGTCCTCCTCGTCTCCGATTGGAAGCAGGTCATCTCGGAGGCCCGTGCAACGGCCGCGACGGCTGACGACGTCGTCCTCATCCCGTGGGTCGTCGGGGCCGTGCTGGCCCTGTCGGCCGTGGTGACGCTCTGCTACCTCGTCCTCGCCTGGCGGGTCCATCGGGGAGGCAACCTCGCGCGCCTGCTCGCCATGACCTTCAGCTCGACGTCCATCGCCACCCTCGCCGCGAGCTATGTCGCCGGCGCCGGCGGATTGACGCTGCAGACCAACCTGATCGGCTTCGCGGTCGACTGTTCCATCATCCTCGCCCTCTCCGGAACCGAGGCCCGCGACTGGGCCCGTGGGCGACAACGACGCACCCGGAGGACGAAAGCATGACCGACGCACCCGACCAGACGGACGAGGGGCCACGCCCCGCCACCTCGCTCAAGCGCGCGCTGCTCCTCGGCGCAGCCATCATCACGATCGTCGCCGGGCTGACGGTGCACTGGTCGGTGGCAGCGGCCTGGGCGAACCCCGTGACCAACGCGCTCTACACGGTCCTCGTCGCGCTCCTGCTGGCCTTCGCCGCCCCACGGCGTCCACTGTGGCAGATCGCCCTCGGCGCGTTCGGCTTCTCGGCGGCGATCGAGTGCTTCCAGGCCACGGGCGTGCCGGCCGCACTCGCGGACCAGTGGCCGCCCTCGGCGCTCGTGCTCGGCACGACGTTCATCCCGACGGACTTCATCTCCTACGCCCTGGGCGCGGCGGCGTTCCTGTTCCTGTCGCTCGCCATGTCGCTGGTGATCCGATGGGTTCGCAACGACATCCTCGAACGACGCGCACGCGCGGACCGGGAGACACGGCGCCGATCGGACTCAGGACCCGCCTGACCAGTGCCCTAGCCGCGAGTCGTCTCCCCGTACTGGACGTGTTCCAGGTCGAAGACGGCCTCGGCCAATGCCGACCTCGCCGCTTCGAACTCGACGTCGTCGGGGTGGCCCACCACCCGGGCATGCTCGAGGTGCCAGGTGGCACTGCGCAGGAGTTCGACGGTGGTCGGAGCGGGGGAGGGCGCGCGCGTCGAAGCCGCGGGTGGGACTTCGGCGTTCGCCGCTCCGCCGGGGACGAACTCGATCGTGTTCGATTCCGCCGGAGTGTCGTCTTGAGCGTATGCCTTCTTCTTCATATGTCCTTCGTCGGGGTCGTGAACTGTTGTGGCTTGCCGGGCGATGGCCTCCGATAGCGGCGAAGATGCCAGCGGCGGAGCCGATCTAATATATGCCGATATGGGAATGTCCTGCTTGGGGCGCTGTTCGGGTCGCGCCATGGCGAGGAGCGTGGGGACACGCCCACGGTCGTCCGGAGCATCCGAGGCACCGAGGACCTGGAACCGTTCCAGCCCCCAACGGGACCAGGCGGACGCCGTCCACGCGCAGATGGCCGCGTCGATGAGGTCCTCGCGGTGCTTGTGCGCCGATTCCTTCAGCGGCGACGGTTCCGCGGCGAGTAGCGCCGTCACCGGGTGGGTGTCGAGGTCGAGTGGCGGCGTCGCCGAGGTCAGCGCCTGCAGGCGCGAGACGAGGTCGTCACAGACCTCCGCGCGGCGTCGCCGTCGCTCGGCGGCGGGGAGACCGGGGTCGAGGCGTTTGTACCGGGGCCGCGCATCCGGGTACCCGAACTCCTCGGCACCCACCAAGGTGGTGTGGGGATAGGCCTCGAAGAACACGACGGCATCCGCCGCCGGCGTGCTCAGTCCGTCGAAGTACTGGAACCCCGCCGCCTCCAGCGCCGTGAAGAGCGCGACACCACCGAGCGCGGGCAGGCCGAGGTTCGACGGGTAGGCCGAGACCTGCCAGCGCCCGTACCGCTGCCCGACCTCACGTTCACAGAGACGCATGCCGGTCTCGTTCTGGACGAGCAGAGGGGCGTCGACCGCGATCACGGAGCCCGGTGAGGCGGTGGCGACGATCCAGGCGACGACGGCGTCGATCCCCACGGCCCACCCGGCCTCGATGACCGTCCCGGTCTCGTCGATGCACACCAGTCCCGACTCGTTCGCCGCGCGGGAGCCGGTCCCCTTGCCCCAGGCGAGGTCGACTCCGAGGAAGCGGGTCACGAGCGGTTCCTTCCGGTGCATGCGGCGAGGCACCGCCTCCCGAGCCTACTGGGCAGACGTCGACGACTCCTCGGATCCGGCGGCGGGCCGGAGGTGAGGAGCCGTCGAGCGTCCCGGGCGCTCGATCAGCCGACCGGGCCCTCGATCAGCGTCACGTCAGCGGTCTGGGAGGTCCCACTCGCCGTGGTCCAGGTGACGGAGACCGTCTGGCCTGGCTCGAGCGTGGCCATGGTGGCCGTCAGGGTCTGAGCGGAGTCGATGGCGGCACCGTTGACGCCGGTGATGACGTCGCCGGCTGCGAGGCCGATCGACGCCGCGGGCGTGTTCTCGATCACCGAACCGACCACGGCACCCGGCACGGTCTGGGCTGCGCCGGACGCGGCCAGACCGATCCCGATGAAGGCCGGGTAGCCGATCGAGACGGTGTCGGTCTCGACGCCGGTACGGATCTGGTCGACGATGGACAACGCGTCGTCGATCGGGATGGCGAATCCGTCGATGTCGGTCCCACCGGAAGAGGCAGCGGTGTCGACGCCGACGACCTCGCCCTCCGAGTCGTAGAGCGGCCCGCCGGAGTCGCCGGACTGGATGTCCGCGTCCGTCTGGATCAATCCGGTCAGCTGCTTGCCCGCCCCGGTCGTCTCATCCTGGACGGTGATGTCCTGCTCGAGGGCGGTCACGGACCCGTCCGCAGCGCTGGGGGTCCCACCCGTGCCGCCGGCGTTCCCGACCCCGGTGACTGCGTCACCGACGGCTGCGCCGCCGTCGTCGTCGATCGTGACGGTGTCCAGCCCCGAGGCGCCGTCGAGCTGCAGGAGCGCAACGTCGTTCGTGGCATCCGTCCCGACGACGCGCGCGTCGTACTGCTCTCCGGTCGCCACGACGGTGACGACGATGCTCGTCGCTCCCGCGACGACGTGGTTGTTGGTCAGGATCTGGCCGTCCGCGGTGAGGATCATCCCGGTTCCTGCGGCGGCGGCCCCCTGATAGGCCAGCTCGGTGTCGATGTCGACGACACCCACGGACTCCGCGGCGGTGGCGCTCCGGGTGTTCGCCGTCGCGGCATCCGGCGTCGCCTGCTGTGGCCCAGGCTGCCCACCGGGAGCGCGGAAGCTCTGACCGCCCTCGTCCGGCACCGTCTCCGTCACTTGTGAGGAGGCGGCGACACTCTGGAACGCGCCGGCCGCCAGCGAAGCGAGGCCGAGGCTACCGGTCACGAGGGACACGACCGTGGCGGCCGTCGCGGCGGCGATGATCCACCCGATGGGCTGCTTCTTCGCCGGGGTGCCGGTGGTCGACGGCGGCTGGGGCATCGTCTGCTGTCCGTACGGTCGGGGCTGCCAGGTGCCGGAGGGGGCGTACTGGCCCTGGCCGGCGGCGTACGGTCCGTACTGACCCTGCGGGCCCTGGTGATGACCGGGCCACACGTGACCGCTCGTCGCGTGGGGAGCCGTCGCGTAACCGAAGGGCGTCGTCGGCTCGCGTCGTGGGCCACCCGCGGCCGTGTTGCCGGGGTAGCCGGCCGGGGGAGTGACGTCCACACCCGGCTGGGGCTGGTACGAGCCGGTGGGCGGCTGGTACGGATCGGGAGCGGGGGACGACTGCGGCGTCTCCGCCGGTCGGGTGCCGTCCGTTGGACGCGGCTCAGGGCGTTCGGGGTCTGGGGTGGTGTTCACGGGGATTCCTCTCGGCGGGGGTGCTGAGATCATCTGACTCCCGCAATCCGAGTGAATCGTCTGGTTCGACCATGAACGACCTTTGAGCTTCCCGACCGTTTCCCGGATGACGATCGTGTACAGGCTCCATGCCCGACACCACCTCAGGGTCGCGTGAGCAACGCCTCCAGCGCGGGTCGGGCCTCAGCCTCGGAGATGTGTCCGGCGACGACGAGTTCCGCGAGCCCGTGGACCGCGGCCCAGACCGCCGTGGTCAGAGCGGCGATGACCTGCGGCTCGGCACCGGGGGCCAGCGACGCCGTCGTCTCGGCGAGCAGCGCCTCGACGCCACCGATGAGTGGCGCCATAGCCTCGCTGGGTGAGCCGGGGACACAGACTTCGGGGTCGTAGATCAGGCGGAACCGCTCCGGATGCTGCGCCGCGTAGTGCACATACGTCGAACCGATCCGGACGGCCGTCTCCTGTGGGTCTCGACCCGCCGTCGCCTGCCGCTCCTCGCGCATGGCGTCCAAGAGCTCGGCCATGCCGCGTTCGCTCAACCGTTTCAGGAGCGCGGTCCGGTCGCCGAAGTGGTGGTACGGCGCGTTGTGACTGACTCCGGCGCGACGTGCGACCTCTCGCAGGCTCAGCGTGGCATGGCCGTGCGTCCGCATGAGTTCGAGCGCAGCGTCCTCGAGCGCCGGCCCGAGGTTGCCGTGGTGGTACGCCGTCGTCGATCTTGACACAAGCAACATCGTACCCGTACCGTCGGTTCCGACCAGAAGTGGACAGTGTCCAGATTCTTGGCGCTGTCCAGACCTACAACTGATGGAGAACTGATGCCCACCCTCGTCATCGACGGACACCCGAACCCCGGGTCTCTGTGCGCCGCCCTCGCCGCGAGCTACGCGGAGGCGCACGGCGACGCGACCGTCCTCGCCGTACGCGACCTCGCGTTCGACCCGAACCTCCGCCTCGGGTACACCCGCCGTCAAGACCTGGAGCCCGACCTCGAACGAGCGTGGGAGCAGATCCACGCCGCGGACCACCTCGTGATCGTGGCGCCGGTCTGGTGGGGATCGGTGCCGGCGCTGCTCAAGGGGTTCTTCGATCGCCTGCTGCTTCCCCGTCGCGCCTACCGGACCAAGGACAACGGTCTCCCCGAGGGACTGCTCGCCGGCCGCTCGGGGCGGGTGATGGTCACGACCGACTCACCGTGGTGGTACCTCCCGCTCGTCGGCGACACGACGGTGAAGCAACTCCGCACCACCACCCTCCGGTTCTGCGGGGTCAAGCCCGTCGCCGTGAACCGGTTCGGTCGGGTGAAGGATTCGACCGTGGAGCAGCGTCAGCGGTGGCTCGCGAAGGCGGCACAGAACGGTCGTGCCGACGCGGCGCGACGGAGTTCTCGTTCCTCCGCTGCGGCCGCAGAGCTGGTCAGTGGCCGTCGACCAACCGGATGAAGGCACTGAGCTCGGCGACGCCCTCCGGCGTGACCGGCAGGTACTCGGTGAGTGCGGGGGAGTGCACGAGGTACGCCGCCCACTGGGCGCGGGAGATACCGACGTTCAGTCGGTTCTTCATCAACAGGAACGACATGCCCCGCGGGACGTCGGCGGGGGAGGACGCGGCCAGCGAGACGATCGCGATGACGGCCTCCTGACCCTGGAACTTGTCGACGGTCCCGACGCGCACCGCGTCGAACCCGGCCGCGTCGAGCGTCGCTCGGACGACGGCGACGTGGGCGTTGTAGGGACAGACGACGATGATGTCGGCCTCGCTCACCGGGTCGTCGATGCGGCCGGCATCCGGATCGGTCCAGCGGAGCCCGATGGTCGACCGGACGAGCTCCGCGACGCGGTCGGCCTCCTCCTGCGAACTCGTCGCGTTTCCGACGTGATGGACCGGGACGACGTGCAGCCCCGGCGCACGACCCTCCAGACGACGCTTCGTCGTGGCCGCCGCTGAGCGCAGCTCGCCACCGTATGACAAGCGCGAGACCGGCTCGGTGACCGCGGCGTCCATCCGCCAGGTCTCGTGGAGGAAGTAGCCGAGTTCCGGAGGGAGGACGTCGCGACCGTCGGCCACGAATCCGAGGGCCGAGGTGTCGATCGGTTCGGGATGCGTCCCCTGGCTCACCTGCGGCAGCTGCTGCGGGTCGCCCAGGAGCAGGAGGTTCCGCGCGGCGACGCTCGCCGCGATCGTGTAGGCGAGCGAGAACTGACCGGCCTCGTCGACGACGAGCAGGTCGAGCGACCTCCGGTCGAACCGGTTGTGGTTGCTGAAGTCCCAGGCCGTCCCGCCGATGACGAAGCCGCCGGTCTGCTCGGCCATGAACGCGCCATGACCATTGGCCGGGAGGACGGTGTAGCCGCGCTCAGCATCCGGGTCGGCACCGGATCGCAGGGTCTTCGCCACGAGCGCGGGGGAGAGCCCCGCCTTCACCACACGCTCGAGGAGGTTCTCGACGACGTCGTGCGACTGCGCCACGACCCCGATCCGCCAGCCGTGCTGCTGCACGAGGGCCGTGATGACGTGCGAGGCGACGTAGGTCTTGCCGGTTCCGGGCGGCCCCTGGACGGCGAGCACCGAGTCGTCGAGGTCGAGCAACGCGGCGGTCACGTCCTCGATCGTCCGCCCGTCTCCGCGGTGGGGGAGCGGCTCACCCGAGCTCGTGCGGGGCGGCCGTCGCCGCAGGATGTCGACGACGCCGTCGTCCGGCCACCCTGGAGCGGCGTCGAGGACCGCCTGCCCCCACTCGGCGATCGCATCGACCTGTGTTCCGGGTCGCGGGGGAGGAGACGGCGTGAGCGCGACCGGCAGCTCCGTGTAGGGCTCACGATCCGTCTTGAGCGTCTCCTGGATGAGCAGGGAGTCGTCGTCGACCTCGAGGACCGTGATCTGCCCGGCCGGTCGGGAGCCGGGCTCGGCGCGGGGGAGCGTGTACGGTCCCGGGTGGTCGTAGACCGCGAACGGGTCGGCGCCGACCTTCACACTGCTGCCGGGGGCCCATCGGCCACGGAGTCGGACGTGACGGCGGTCGCTGCGCTGCCGTCCCTCGCGGAACCAGTCGCGCTCGACGACCCCCGAGGTGACGGTGAAGACGTTCCGGGTGTCCTCCCATTCGTCGCGCGCGGCGATGAGTCGGGAGAAGTGCTCCTGCCAGAACGACTTGTGCTCGCGCCGGTGGTAGTCGATGGCGGCCGCCGCGAGCGCATACGCGGTGGCGTCGTCGGAGCGTTCGGGGTCGAGGGGGTCTCCGGCCAACGCCGTCAGCGCGTCGTGGAGCGGCGTCGGTTCGTCCACCAGGGGCTCGGGTGCGTCGGTGACGAAGGTGCCCGGCAGCACGCCCCGTTCCGCACCGAGGTCGAGCAACCAGTTCCGCAGCCGACGGGTCGACTCGCAGTCGTACGCGTTGTACTCGGCGATCTCCGAGAGCTTCCGTTCGCCTTCGGCGACGAGCTCCGGGTCGTCGCTCCGACTGAGCTCGCGAGCCTCCGCGTAGGCGGTGATGGATGCCGCGGCGTCGGTGACGTCGCTGTCGCGGTGCTCCTCACCCATGTAGAGCGGCTCGAGCTTCTTGATCGAGTACGACCGCGATCCGACACGCACCGTCTTGCGGACGAACGGGTACAGGTCGAAGAGCACGGCCTCGCGGAGGAGGTCGTCGATCGTGTCCTCCCCGACCCCGTGCCGGGCGGCCAGCGAGAGCAGGTGCGTCCGCTCGTACGCGGCGTAGTGATACACGTGCATGCCCGGGAACTCGGCACGGCGGGCGGTGAGGTAGGCGAGGAAGTCGATCAGCGCCGTCCGCTCCTCATGGAAGTCGTGCGCCCACCAGGATCGGAACCGGCCGTCGGTGTCGACCAGGCCGAACAGGTAGTCGATGCCCCACCTCGTGCGGTCGCCCCGGCGGGCGTCACCCGGCTCGCCCTCGGTGTACAGCGGGTCGCCCTCGAAGTCGAAGAAGACGTCGCCGGGATCGGGTTGCGGCAGGAGCCCGAGTGCCGTGGCGTCGTGCACACGGAACGCCGGCACGCCGGCGGCTGGTGACGGCTCGAGCTGCAGATGCGCCTGCTCGCGCAGCGCAGCGAGCGTGCTCTCGGCGATGCCGTCGACCGTCCCGCCGGCGCCACCCGACAGCCCGTGCGGCCCTGGTCGCTCGGTCGACCCGGTGAGCGTGAGCGACGCCAGATCGTCGATCGTGGCGATGCCGGCCGCCAGCAGGCGGTCGCGCTGCGTCAACCGGAGCCCGGCCACCAGCAGGACGTCGCGTGAGGCCGTGATCTCGGCGTCGCACCACGCGCATCGTCCGCAGACGCTGTAGCGCTGGTCGCCCCAGGCCACCGGAGCGTCGGCTTCGAGCCGTTCGGCGACGATCCGCAGCAGGCGCGCACGACGGCGACGGTACACCGGCAGGATGTCGGCCACCGCGTGGGTGCTGACGGTGCCGTCTCCCAGGATGAGGTCGACGTCGTCGTCGACCGGGATCCCGGCCGTCTCCAGCTGCTCCACGTAGGCGGCGAGCTGGAGCAGGGCGGTGACCTTCGGCGAGCGCGCGAGTTTGGTGTCCTGCACGCGATACCGGCCGTCGGGCCGGCGCACGATGAAGTCGGCGAAGCCGATGAACGATCCGTCGAAGAACGCGGCCTGGAAGACGACCGGGGCTCCGTCGCGGAACGCCGTGATCGTCGACTCGACGGCTGCGGCGAGCGCCACCGTGTCTCGGACGTCGGGGCGGTCGAGCTCGACGACGCCGGTGCCGAACTCGGCGCGGTACGACTCGAGGACCCGCAGCTCGTGCTGGTCGCCGAGCTTGGAGGTCCGCATGAGCATCTCGTCCTCCGGCTCGACGATCGGTTCGATCCGACCGAGCTTCGCGTCGACCGTGCGCAGGAACGCGAACTCGCAGTGGGAGGCGTTGGAGAGGTCGCTGGCGCTCGTGATGGCGGAACCGTCGAGGAGGAACATCGGTGCGGTGGGTGCCTTTCGAGACGACTGCTGCGGGGGCAGGTCCGCCTCCGATCGCTGTCAGTCTGGCACGCACCACCGACCACAGCGCCGCCGCGGGACGCAGGGTGAGGCCAGCCGAGCGGCAGCCGTCTGTGGAGCGGCGTCGGGCGCGCTCGATCCCGCGTCCCCTAGCCTGGAGACGGACCACGACGCCATGGGACGGGAGTGCATCATGACCACCACGATCCAGGTCGTCGCGGGTGTCGCCACGCAGGACGACACCGTGCTCGCGTGCCGGCGGGCACCCGGGCGGGCGTCCGGTGGCCTGTGGGAGTTCCCCGGAGGCAAGGTCGAGACCGGCGAGCGGCCGCAAGACGCGCTGGCTCGTGAGCTGCGCGAGGAGCTCGACGCCGCCGTCGCTGTGGGGGCACTGCTGGACCGGTCCACCGTCACCGTGGGCGAGCTCGTGATCGACCTCGCCTGCTACGAAATCACCTTCCTCGGCGCGCCCCCGGTCCACAGCACGGACCACGACGAACTGCGCTGGGTCACCCGCGAACGGCTCCTCGGGCTGGACTGGGCGACGCCCGACCTCCCGATGGTCGGGCGACTCACCGCGAGCTGACCCCGGAGCCCCAGGGCGTCACTCGACCGCGTGGAGCGGGATGCGGGCGAGCGTGCGTCCGCTCAGCACGAGGTCGTCGTTGGTCGAGGTGACCGCCAGCTCGGTGACCGTCCACTCGAACAGGGTGACGTCGCGCCAACGCTCGAGGAAGGCGGCGAGCGCCGCGGTCTCGGCGGCGTCGAGCTCATCGCGGAAGTGGTGCAGGCCCACCCCGACGAGCGGTGCTGGACGCCCGCCGACCGCCCGCTGGATGGGGGCGAAGGCGTCCGCGATGGCGGGGAGGTAACAGCGTCCGCGGTTGAAGCCACCGATGACGGGGCCCGCCAGCCTGACCCGGAAGGGCGTGAACGCGCCGACGCTCGTCCGCAGCCCGTCGAGGAACCCGGATTCCGCGTCGATGGAGGAGAGCGTCGCGTGCAACCGGTGTGCGCGTCGGAGCTCGATGCCTCGGGCGAGCTTGGGTGCGAAGGGTGCCGAGGCGAGGTCGGCCTCGTAGCTCAGGAAGATCGGATCGACGAACAGCCGTTCGACCGGGACGGGGACGACGACCGCCAGGCGCGCCTCGTCGTACCGCCCGTCACGGTAGACGCCGTCAGGACTCGCGGCGAGCGCGAGCGGGTGGTCGGCGTCGATCAGGGGGAGCTGGGCGTACCGGTAGCGCTCGTCGAAGGTGAGCGCCTCACCTGGTCCGAAGGTGGAGCGGACGACGTCCCAGCTGCGGAGGGCGTCGTGCGAGTCCGACGACGTGTCCACACCGCTCGAGGCCGTTTCGGGGACATCGACCTCGAACGCCCGGTCGGCCGATCCGCCGGTCACCGTCCGGATCAGACCCGTCGCGACGCCGGTCGGCAGCGCACCGATCGTGTTTCCGGACGCACCGGCGGAAGAGGGCATGTCGTGAGGTTAGTGGAGCCGTCAGCGCAGCACGTCGGTGACACCCCGAATTCGGGTGATCGACCCAATTCACCGCATGGCCGACCCGAACGCCGACACCGTCAGCCGATCAGTGCGCCTTGCCGACCTTCCAGTAGCCGCAGAACATGACACGGTCCTTGGGCATGCCACCACGGACCCAGAGCCGACGCACGTTCGCCGCCAGGGACTGCTCTCCGACGACCCACCCGTAGCACGGGGCGGTCGGCACCCCGAGGGCCGTCGCGGCGGCCAGCGCCGCTCGTCCGGGGACGTCGTGCGGATCCTCTCGGACCACCCATCGCAGCTCGACCCCGTCCGGGACACGCACGTCCTGCGCGTCCTCCGCGGAGGGGATCTCGACGATCGCCGTCCCGACGGTCGACGCCGGAAGCGAGGTCAGGATGCCTGCGACGGCGGGGAGCCCGGTCTCGTCGGAGACCAACAGCACTCGATCCACGTCGGCCGGGAGGTTGAACATGCGCCCCTCGTCCAGCAGCCCCACCGCATCGCCCACCTCGCACGACTGGGCCCAGCTCGCCGCGGGCCCCGCGGTCCCCTCGGCGGCCGACCCGTGGATGACGAAGTCGATGTCCAACTCCGGCCCGTCGGGGCCGTCGCGACGGAAATCCCGCACCGTGTAGTTCCTGAGCACCGGTCGCACGGACTTGGAGATCGCGAGGTACTTGGCGTAGGCCAGCATGTCGAGCTTGGTCGGCAACCGCTCGAGACCGCCCTCGGAGACCGGTATGAAGAACCGGAACCACTGGTCGTACCCGAGGAAGGTGAAGTCGGCGATGTCACCGCCACCGAGGGTGACCCTGGCGATGTTCGGTGAGACGCGCGAGCGGCGGACGACCCGCAGCGTGAGGAGGGTCGCCGCCTCGGGTTTGATGCGCGCCGTCTCGGCATTCGTGCGAGCCACTCGAGCCCCTTCCTCAGGCGGCTCCGACAGCCGCGACTGAGGCTACCCTAACTCAGGTCACCCTTACTTGGAGGCGTCGGGTTCGGCAGCGGCGACCTTCCGGGAACGGGCGTCGAGCGACGCGAAGACGAGCGCCACGACCACGAAGCCGATCGTGACGAGGGTGCTGTTGCGATACGCGTCGTGATAGACGTCGAGCGACGCACCGGAGGCGCCGCCGTCGTTCTCGGAGTACACCGTCGCGTAGAACGTCGCCGTCGCGGCGGCGAGCCCCACCGCGGTCCCGATGCGCTGGCCGAGCTGGCCGATCGATCCGGCGACACCACCGGAGGCCACGGGGATGTCCGCGAGCATCAGTGTCTGGTTGGGGGAGATGACCGCGCCACCGCCGATGCCGGCGAGGAGCATCGCGGCACCCATCGCGTACGGCGTGATCTCCGGGGGCGTGATGAAGGCGAGGAGTGAATTGAGACTGAACCCCACCACGACCAGCACGAGCCCACCGACGACCAGGGGGCGTCCGAGTCGGTCGACGACCCGACCGCTCAACCACGAGCTGACGGCCGAGGCGAGGGCGAAGGGGATCGTGATCATGCCCGCGAAGACCGGCTCGAGCCCGAGCCCCTGCTGCACGAACAGCGTGAGCGTGAGGAAGGTGGCCGGCATCGCCGCGAAGTACGTCGTGGAGATCAGGACGCCGTTGCGGTAGCTGCCGAGCTTGAACAGGGAGAAGTCGACGACGGGTGTCTTCCCGGCGCGTTGATAGCGACCCTCCCACCACGCGAAGAGGCCGGCGAAGATGGCGAACGCGACCAGCAGCCACCAGCGCGCCGGGTCGTCGCCCGGGGAACCGGTCGTCAGGACGAACGGCAGCATGAGCGACAGCACGGCGAGACCGAGGAACACGATGCCCACCGGGTCGAGCGATCCGGCGCCCGCCTCATGCGGCTGCTGCTTGGGCAGCAGTCGCGCGGCGATCGGCAACAGGATGATCGCGAGCGGGACGTTCATCCAGAAGAGCAGGCGCCAGCCGTCCTCCGGGCCGCCGATGGCGATGAGCAGGCCGCCGAGCGTCGGGCCGAACGCCGTCGAGAGGCCGATGATGGCTCCGAAGAGACCGAAGGCGCGGCCACGCTCCTTGCCGACGAACAGCTGCTGGATGAGCCCGATGACCTGCGGCATCAGCAGGCCCGCGGCGATGCCCTGGAGGATCCGACCGCCGATGAGGATCCCGACGTTCGGTGCGACGGCGCAGGCGAGACTGGCCGCTCCGAACACACTCAGGCCGATCATGAACATGCGACGCCGGGAGTGCAGGTCGCCGTAGCGCCCGGCGGGCACGAGGATCAGACCGAACGCCAGGGCGTACCCGGCGACGATCAGCTGCAGGGCGGTCGGGCCGGCGTCGAGCGCCTGCTCGATCGACGGCAGTCCGACGTTGACCTTCGAGAGGTCGAGGATCGTGAGGGCGGCGACCGACACGCAGATGGCGAACGCGCGCCATTTCGTCCGGTCGTCGGGGGCGGTTCGCTCGTCAGTCATCCTGGCCAGCCTAGGCCCGCGTCAACCCGGTCCGCCCCGGCTTGACGGGCGCGGATCCACCGTCCTGTGCAGCATCTTCGGGCTCAGAACCGGCGCAGACGATGACGGGGCAGCCGTCACGGGCTACGCTCGGAAGATGCATATGGATGCCCCTCGCGGGCTGCAGGACCCCGACGAACTGGCCGAACGACACCGCATGCTGGCCGAGTCGCCGGCACTCGCGCCGCTGCGCGACTGGTCGGACGCGATGATGACCCGCCGAGGACGGCGGCAGGCGGACCTCGTCCTCCCGCTCGTCGACCCGGCCGATGCGGCCGTCAACGCGAAGACACTGATCCTCCTCGACGCCCCGGGGACCCTGGCCCCCGACAGCCTCGACGCTCCGGGGTCCGGGTTCGCCTCGGTCGACAACGACGACCCGATCGCCGAGAGCCTCTGGAATCTGCGGAACGACATCGGCTTCGACGACGTCATGGTGTGGAACATCGTCCCGTGGTACCTGAGCGCCGGGCGGAAGAAGCCGAACGCGCCCGAGGTCGCCCAAGGCGCGATGGAACTGCGCGCCCTCCTGCCGCTCCTCAAGAACCTGCGCGTCGTCGTCCTCTGCGGACCCCACGCTCAGGACGGTTGGTGGAAGCACGTCGAGCCACTGCTCGGCAACACGTACAGCGCCTTCAACGCTCCGCACCCCTCGCCGTTGTCGCTGAAGCAGCCGGGTCGTCGCGAGGAGATCGAGAAGGTCTTTGCCCGCGCCAAACAGGTCGCCGGCTGATCACACACCCCCGTTCGCAACCCCCTCGCCCGTCGGGTCAGGGGGTTGCGTGCATCTGAGGCCTCGTTAGGGTCGATGGACGAGGAGAGGAGCATCACATGGACATCGGCACCATCGTCATCCTCGCCGCGCTCGTCCTCCTGGCGGTCGCGGCCGTCTGGTACGTGTCACGGCGAGACCGCGCCGCGCGCTCGGCCGACGAACACCGCTCGCACGACAACGACGCGGAGGTCGAGCGCGAACGCGCGAGAGGCCTCGCGGAGGGCACCGGCGGCGTGCCCCGTCGTGGCGGTGGCCCGATGGGGTTCTGACCCCGCGAACGCACAGGAACGGTCGCCACCCGCGAGGGATGGCGACCGTTTCCGCATGTTGGGCGCCGGGCTCTAGACGAGCGGCGGGAGGCCTGCTGCGACGCGAGCGCCCAGCGTGCCGTCGACGGCGGTCCAGTAGGCGATGACCCGCTCGCGGAGATCCGCTCGCGTCACCTTCGAGACGTGCCCGATGATGTTGCCGACGAGACGGTCGCGGGCGGCGTCGTCGAGCACCTCGCGCACGAGGGTCCCGGCCTGACCGAAGTCGTCGTCCTGGGCGTGCAGCGTCGCGGCTGCCCGCACGAGCTCGCCGTCGGACTGCCAGCCGTTGGACTCAGCGGCACGCGCAGGGTCGGCGTGGGCGCCACCGACCGAGTTCGGTGCGTAGACCGGCGCGTCCGCGTCGTTGAAGGTGTAGCGCATGGCGCCTTCCTTCGAGTACGTGTGCACCGGCGCGTGCGGGGCGTTCACCGGCAGCTGTGCGTGGTTGGTGCCCACGCGGTAGCGGTGTGCGTCCGCGTAGCTGAAGATGCGGGCGAGGAGCATCTTGTCGGGGCTCGCAGCGATCCCGGGGACGAAGTTCGACGGCGCGAAGGTCGCCTGCTCGATCTGCGCGAAGTAGTTCTCCGGGTTGCGGTCGAGGGTCATCTTGCCGACCTCGATGAGCGGGTAGTCGCTGTGCGGCCAGACCTTGGTGAGGTCGAACGGGTTGAAGCGGTAGCCCGCGGCGTCGGCGTACGGCATGACCTGGACGGAGAGCGTCCAGCTCGGGTGCTCGCCGCGGGTGATCGCCTCGGAGAGGTCGCGGATGTGGAAGTCGGCGTCCTCGCCGGCGATCTGGTCGGCCTGGTCCTGCGTGAGGATCTCGATGCCCTGGTCGGTCTTGAAGTGGTACTTCACCCAGAAGCGCTCGCCTGCGGCGTTGACCCACTGGTAGGTGTGCGACCCGAACCCGTCCATGTGCCGCCAGGAGCCCGGAAGACCGCGGTCGCCCATGAGCCAGGTGACCTGGTGTGCGCTCTCGGGGGAGAGCGTCCAGAAGTCCCACTGCATGTCGTGGTCGCGCAGGTGCGAGCCCGGGAGTCGCTTCTGCGAGCGGATGAAGTCGGGGAACTTGATGCCGTCGCGGATGAAGAACACCGGCGTGTTGTTGCCGACGAGGTCGTAGTTGCCCTCGCTCGTGTAGAACTTCAGCGCGAAGCCGCGGGGGTCGCGCCAGGTGTCGGGGCTGCCCTGCTCACCGGCGACGGTGGAGAAGCGTGCGAGCATCTCGGTCTCGACGCCCGGCTGGAACAGTGCGGCACGCGTGAACTGGGAGACGTCGCCGGTCGTGACGAACCGTCCGAACGCACCACCGCCCTTGGCGTGGACGACACGCTCCGGTACCCGTTCGCGGTTGAACTGCGCGAGCTTCTCGACCAGGTAGTGGTCGTGGAGCGCGATCGCTCCGTCTGCGCCGACGCTCTGGGAGTGCTCGTCGCTCGCGACGGGTGCTCCGCTGTTGGTGGTGGTGTAGCTGGTCTCGGACATGTCTCTCCTCGAGGGTGGGGCTGGTCGGACGGTCGGATGGATTCAGCACTGCCACCCTGGCGGTGACAGCTGACGATCGGCATGGAGGTGCCGTCGAGTGGTCTGTGGAACGGTGTCAGGCGGCATCCGCCTGGCACGCGGGGCACACTCCCCAGAACGTGATCTCGGCCGTGTCGATCAGGTACCCCGCCGCGTCGTCCGGGTGCATGCACGGCGCCGCGCCCTGCGTGCAGTCGACGTCGACCACGGCGCCGCACGAGCTGCACACCAGATGATGGTGGTTGTCATCGACACGCAGCTCGTACCGGCCGGGATGGCCGTCCGGTTCGATCCTGCGCACGAGGCCGGCTGCGACGAAGGCGTTGAGCACGCTGTACACGGCCTGTGGGGAGGTCTGCGGTGCTCGCGGCTTCAGGGAAGCGACCACCTGCTCCACGTCGGCGTGCGGTGTCCGGGCGAGGATCTCGAGGACGGCGAGACGTCCCGTGGTCACCCGCAGCCCGGCGGCCCGGATCCTCGTGTGGAAGTCGTTCGTCGCCGACTCCACCTTCGATCCGTTCATGCAGCCACCGTACCGAGTTGTTTTGAATTAGTCAAAATAAGGACTTCCCCTCCGCGTTGTCCCGCAGCCAGCCCAACTCTAATATCAGATATGAGTGATGGACCGATGGGTGACGCCGGATGTGGAGAACTCCCGGTCACGACGGGCGAGCGCCGGGCTACAGCTCGATCGTCAGCAGAGGTCGAAGCGAACGTCGGGTCTCCTCGGCCATGTCCACGGAGTCACGATCGAGCAGCCACTGCAGCTGGAGACCGTCCATCATCGCGATGAGCATGCGCGCTGCACTCGCGGGTTCGACGCCGTCCACCAGCTGACCCTCGCGCGCCATCACCTCGAAGGAGACGGTCATCCCGTCGATCAACCAGCTGTACCGCCGGACGAAGTGTTCGTGCGCCGGGTGGTCCGGTGAGGTCGCCTCGGCGGACAGGACGCAGTGGAGCTCGACGAGACCGGGGACGCGCATGTTGTGCTCGACGAGGCGGAGGAGCCCGCGGATGCCTTCGATGCCGCTCCCGATCTCGATGCCCGACTCCTCGCGATCCCGGTCGTCGCGGAAGTCGAGGATCGCGGCGAGCAGGTCGTTCTTGGTCGGGAAGTGGTGGAGGAGGCCGGCCTGGCTCATGCCCACGCGCTCCGCGACCTCGCGGAGCGATCCGCTGCGGAAGCCTTGCTCGGCGAAGACGTCCATCCCCGCCTCGAGGATCTCCCGGCGTCGTGCCGCCGTCTTGGCGTAGCTGCCGCGGGAGCGGCCCGTCTGCGTCACCGTCATCCTGCGATCGTATCGGGCGTGCGGTCCGCCGGCGAAGGGTCCCGAGGCACCCCCAGCCCGGTACTTCCCCAGGTCCCTGTCGTACGGTGTCGCCATGAGACGCCGCATCGAGCCCGTGTACGACACCGCCGTCGGTGTCGGTCGCTCCCTCTTCGGCTTCTGGCGCCTGCGCCGTCACACCAGTGGCATCGAGCACCTGCCCGACGAGGGTGGCGCGGTGATCGCGATGACCCACTTCGGGTACCTCGAGTTCGCACTCGTCGAGTGGGCGACCGTGCTCCACAACCGGCGCCGCATCCGATTCATGGCCAAGCAGGGCGCCTTCGACCAGCCCCTGGTGGGCCGTCTCCTCCGGAGCATGCGGCACATCGCCGTCGACATGCGCGCCGGCGCGGCCGCCTATGCCGACGCCGTCGCAGCACTCCGCAGCGGCGAGCTGGTCGGGGTCTTCCCCGAGGCCGGCGTCAGCGCCTCGTTCACCGTCCGCGAGCTCAAGTCGGGCGCGGTCCGCCTCGCACAGGAGGCCGGCGTGCCGATCATCCCCGTCGCGGTCTGGGGTGGTCATCGCCTCCTGACGAAGAACCACCGGGTCGGCTTCCGCGAGCGGTTCGGGGTACCAGTCCACTTCTCGTTCGGCGAGCCGATCAGCGTCGCGCCCGGCGCCGACGTGGGCGCGAGCACCGAGCAGCTCCGCGACCGCCTCCAGGGCATGATCGACGAGCTGCAACGCGACTATCCCGTCGACGGCACCGGGGCGTGGTGGCAACCTCGCGCTCTGGGCGGGACGGCTCCGACGCCTGCCGAGGCTGCAGCCGCCGACCTCGAACGCGAGCGTCGACGCGAGGCGCGTCGGCAGACGACGAGCTGAGCGGACGTCCGCCGCGGTCTATCCTGTGGAGGTGCCACCTCTGACCTCGTCGACCCACCCCGCAGGGCGTCGTCGCTCTGCCAGCCCGCGCCCCGAGCGGAGCGTGGCACCGTGAGTCGTGGGTGGAACGGCTTCGTCGCGAAGTCGACGTGGCTCCCGAAGTCCTGGCGCGAACGCGCTGAGCGCGCGCTGTCGGAGACCCCCGCGGCGCCGATCGCACCGGACACGAACGACGCCGAGTCCGCAGCGGACCACTCGCCACGGCGCACGCCCGATCCCACGCCTCGGGCGACGCCGACGCCCGAGGCTCAGCAGCCCGACGACTCGGCGCCACTGGACGGCGGTGACGCGCACGCACCCCGGAGGCCCGTCGCCGGCCCGGACGTCGACGAGGCGGCCTCAGCAGACGCGCGGTCCACGACCGGCCTGGTGGACCCGGTCGCCCTCCCCGTCACCGCGTCAGCCCCGATCGTCCCGCTGAGCGTCGCCATCACCGATTTCGAGCTCGCCGACGACTCCGTCATCGGCCCGGCATCCGTCCTCGACAACCTCGAACTCACGAAGGCCGCCGTGACCCGGGTCGCATCGGCGATCCTCACGACCGAGGGCCCGATCGCCGTCCCTCGCCTCGTGACCATCGTGGCTCGGCGCTTCGGCGTCGACCGACCGTCCGAGGAGTCCCGCACCGAGCTGTCGGCGCTGGTGACGGACGCGTTCGTCGTCCAGAACGGCTTCGCCTGGCCCACCGGACTCGACGTCGTCACGTGGCGAGGCGTCCGCCGGGTCGTGCATCGCGACCACCGCGCGGTCACCGACATCAGTCCCGCGGAGATCTGCAACGCCATGGAGCTCGTGATCACCGCGAGCCCCGATCACGAGGTCGACCGCGAGCAGCTGCCGATGCAGGCGGCGTCCGTGCTCGGCTACGGTCGCCTCGGTGAGACCGCTCGACGCTGGCTCGACCTGACACTCGCCCAGGCGGTGCTCCACGGTCGTCTCATCGAGGACGGCGAACGCATCCGCCTCCCCTGACACAGGTCGTTCAGTGGACGGGCGGACCCTGCTGGCCGAACGGCAGGCTCGTGTCGGTGACGCCGTCGATGAAGGCGTCCATGCGCTGGAGGTTGAACCGACCCTGGTCGTTGAGCAGGAACTGGTACTCGTGCTCGAGCCCTGGCCGGAAGTCCGGGTTGAAGATCATCGATTGCACATCCACACCGAGGCCCTGGAGCCTCGCCTTGAACTCGACCGACTGCGGGTAGAGCGGATCCCAGTTGCCGACCGTGATGTACGTCGGCGGATACTTCGCGGTCAGGTAGTCGACGACGGACGCGGACGCCACCTCAGGTCGGGTCTTGTAGTCGCGCGCACCGAAATACGACCAGAGCACCGTGTCGAGGAACCACCCGAAGCTGCCCTCGGCGTTGACCAGGCTGAGGTCGTACGCCCCGCACGCGAGGACCACCCCTGCGAGCTGCTCCGGCTCGATCGGCGATTCGACCTTGATGGAGCTGGCGTACTCGGAGCTCGTGACCACGTTCGCGACCTGGGCGGCGATCTGGGCACCGGCGGAGTCGCCGGCGAGGATGAGCTTGGACGAATCCACGTTGAGCGCGCGTGCGTTGGCGTCGAGGTAGCCGAGCGAGTCGGCGACCTGCTCGATGGGCAACGGGTACTGGCCCTCCGGCGCGATCGTGTACTCGACCGCGACCGCCGTGTACCCCTCTCCGGCCAGCACGCGCATGTAGTTGGAGATGAGTTCCTTGCTGCCGGAGATCCAGGCTCCGCCGTGCACCCACACGATCGTCGGGAGGGCCGCGCCACTCCCGCGGACGCCATCGGGCGTGTAGACGTCGAGCAGCGCGTCCGCGTCGCCGGAGCGGTACGGGATGTCCTGTCGGACGTCGACACCGTCGGGGACGTACTTCACGAGATCCGATTGCACGACCTTCGCCCGCTCGTCGAAGGCCATGCGGATGACCATCGAGCCGGGCCACGGGGTCAGCTGCAACCAGACGAAGATCACCAGCGCGATGGCGAGGATCACGCCGATGATCCAGAACATCGTGTTGCGGACGACACGGAGGAAGCGCGCGAAGCCCGAGCGAGGGGGTGCTGTCCTCAAGCGATTCACCTCCTGGCGGGTCTGGACGGCGGCGCTGCCTGGCGGAACACGAACGTCCAGTCTCGCATTCGATCGGACACCCACTGCGTCCCGGAAGTTTTTCGACGGATTTCGTGACGAATGCCCACTGAGCTGCGTCTTACCCGATGACCGGACATCATCACCGGTTTCCAACGCAGACGAAGGAGAACGCCATGAGTGCATCGGACAAGATCCAGAACGCCGCTGAGGACCTCGCGGGCAAGGCGAAGGAGGCCCTGGGCAAGGTCACCGGCGACGACAGCAAGGTCGCAGAGGGCAAGGCCGACCAGACGAAGGCCGACGCCAAGAAGGCCGGCGAGAATGTCAAGGACGCGTTCAAGCACTAGTCCTCGCGATACAGTGGCTGCCCCCGCCCACCGGCGGGGGCGGTAACACGGTCGACCGGCACCCCGTTCGATCCAGCGATCACATTTGGAGACATCATGAGTTTTCTCGGCTTCCTGCTGCTCGGCCTCATCGCCGGCGCCCTCGCAAAGGCAATCCTTCCGGGCCGTCAGGGCGGCGGCTGGTTGATCACGCTGCTGCTCGGCGTCGTGGGAGCACTGCTCGGCGGCTGGCTCGGTGGCATCCTGTTCGGCGCGAACCTGCAGGAGTTCTTCTCCCTGCAGACGTGGCTCCTCGCCATAGGCGGATCCATCGTCGTGCTGCTCATCTACGGCGCACTGACCCGCAACAAGAAGGCGTAAGCGCCTCCACACAGCACTCGGACGCCCGGCCCCTCCAAGGGGCCGGGCGTTCGTGCGTGTCGAGGTCGTCGCCGACAGCACGGTGTCCGCCGTTTCGGGGACTGTGTAGCGCCCCGGGTCCTGTCAGAATGTCTGATGTCCGATATCAGCATCTGATATGAGAGGAGGGGGTCTCATGGACTTCTACCGGAAGCTGCTCGAGCTGCTGCGCGCGATCTGCGGCTGGCTCTGACCCGCACGCACGAACGCCCGGTCCACCAGGACCGGGCGTTCGTGCGTCACGCTGCGACCGGAGTCAGGCGTGCTGGCCCTCGTGCTCGCCCTCGCCGATCTCCTCGACGAGCTTCGCGTTGAAGGCCGGGAGGTCATCGGGCGTGCGGCTCGACACGAGTCCCTGGTCGACCACGACCTCCTCGTCCACCCAGGATGCACCCGCGTTGCGCAGATCCGTCTTGAGGCTCGGGTAGCTCGTGAGTTCGCGACCGCGGACGACGTCCGCCTCGATGAGGATCCAGGCGCCGTGGCAGATCACCCCGACCGGCTTGCCCTGCTCGAAGAAGGCCTTCGCGAAGGCGACCGAGGTCTCGTCCACGCGGAGGTCGTCCGCATTGACGACACCGCCGGGCAGCACCAGTGCGTGGTAGTCGTCGGAGGAGGCCTCGGCGACCGCGACGTCGACGGGCTGGACGTGTCCGTTCTTCCCGGTCACGTCCTGGGTGGCGGGCGACACCAGTCGGGCGGTCGCTCCGGCTCCGGTGACCGCCTCCCAGGGACTCGTCAGTTCACTGTCCTCGTAGCCGTCCGTGAGCAGGAAGGCCACCTGCTTGCCGTTGAGTTCTGCGCTCATCGTCGCTCCAATCCGTCAGCGTCGAGACACCGTCCGGCGCCTCGCCAGCGACGATACGCTCGGCTCCACCGCTCGGACCCGGGCTTCCGCCGAACGCGAACGGGGTTGCTCAGGCGTCGCAGGCGATGCCGTCACCGTCCCGATCGAGGTCGTAGACATCGCTTCCGACGACGTACACGGGGCCGGGCGTGTACGCCGGGCCGTTGCCGCTCCCGCCGGCGCAGTCGACGTCGCTGGCGATCGGAACGCACTGCCCCTCGTAGTTCGGGTCGCATCCTCCACCGGCGGGCTCGGCGACGGGCGCAGGAGGCGGCGGCGGAGCGGGTTGCCGCGTCCCGACGGACGTCACCTGCGCGATCGGTTGGACCGACACGAGCTGCGCGACGAGCTCTCGAGCGATCTCGACCCCGGCTCGCGTGGTGACGCGGTAGGTGTTCGTCTGCTGCCCGGGGACGCCCGCCGTCGTCACGACGACCTGACCGACGTCGATGTCCGGGTCCTGGACCTCGGTCACCGCGAACGGGATCTCCACCACCTCGGTCACCTCGGTGACGACGTCGGTCGGGGTGGGGGTCGGCGTGGTACTCGGTTCGGCGGCGGACGTCCCCTCCGGAGCCGACAACAGCGCCGCCGGCCGGGGCGCGACCGGGTGGATGGCCGCGTTGGCGCCACCACCCACGACGACCAGGCACAGGGCGGCACCGATCACCGCGGCCGCCATCCCGCGGTTGCGGATCCCGAGGGAGGAGACGCGACCACGGACGAGCGCGACCGCACCGATCACCACGGCCACCAGGGCGACGAGTGCGAGCATCGCCCAGAACGCGCCACCGACGGCGCTGACGAGCAACAGTGCTCCGACCAGGCTGAGCAGGACGATGTGGAGCGGACCGAGGTGGCGCGTCCGGGTCGCCCCAGCAGCAGGAGGGACGGTGGCCGGGGGAGCGGGCACGGCCGCCGGCACGCGTTGCCCACCCCAGCCGACTCCGGTCCACCATCGTTGCTGGCCGGGCTGCTCGGGATCGGGATACCAGCCTGCGGGAGAAGTCATGCCCTGATGCTGGGGCCTGGAGCAGGACGGCACAAGGTCCCCGAGTGGGGCGAGAGGGGATTCCTCCCGCGCCGTGTCACGGCGCGTGTCAGAGGCCGACGAAGCGGATGGTCTGCTGCAGGCGCGTGCGGATGTCGAACAGCTGGTTGCCACCCATGCGGTCGACGCCCGGGAGACCGGTGCGGAGGAGGTCGGCCAGGCGGGAGCGCTCGACGAGCACCGTCACCGGATGCTTGCGACCGATGAACTCCACCGACTCCGGGGTGGCGCCGTCCGGCACGACGATGACGGAAGCCGTGAACTTCACCCGGGCCGCCTTCGCGACGGTCCGGGCCGAGCGCACGATCGACCGGACGGGCTCCTCGCGAGGATCGAGCGTCTCCCCGACGACCTCGCCGCGGTGCACCCGGACCGGCCCACCCCAGTCCTCCGACTTGACCGCGAACAGGCCGGTCGGGCCGAGGACGACATGGTCGAGCTTCGCTTCGCCCGGCGCCAGGACGTCGTGCCAGACCGTGTATCCGATGCCGAGCGTCGCCACGGTGCGCGCCGTCTGCTCCTCGGCGAGCGCGTTGGCCAACTGGTGCCGGATCTCGCGCGGAGCCGAACGGACGAGCTTCGGGTCGTAGGGGTCGTCGAGCGGGACACCACGGCCGACCCACTCCCGGATGAGCCCGAGGTAGGCCTCGCGCGAGTCTCCGCCGGGGTGCCCGTAGGCGCGAGCGCGGGGTCGCGAGTCGGCGCGCTGCGTGCCCGACCGACCCGTGCTCGACGCCGACCAGGTCGGAGCGTCGTCGTCGCCCGCGTCGGAGGACGGCGTGTTGCGCCCGCGGTCGTAGGCGGCCCGGTCCTGTTCGGTTCCGACGCGCTCCCAGGCGAGCTGGACGGCGTTGAACTGGCGCGCGCTCCCGCCGAGGTCGGGGTGGGTCTCGCGCATGAGCCGTCGGTAGGCCCTCCGGAGCTCGTCCTGCGTCGCCGTCGTGCTCACACCGAGCACCTCGTAGGGGCTGGCTGAGAGTGGGCTCTCCGGCATGGAGGGTGGTCGCTTTCGTCGGCGGCGTCGGTCGGTCCGACACGGCAGACTATCGCCATCACCTGGAAGACCGCCCGAACCGGCGCCCGGTCGGGCATCGGCAAACCCGAGGCGCTCAAGCACGGCTTCCAGGGATTCTGGTCACGACGGATCACCGACGAGCATCGGCTGGTCTACCGCCTCACGGACGACGGCGTCCTCATCGCCCAGGCTCGCTTCCACTACGAGTAGGGCCGGGGACCCGGAACGGCTCAGGAGCTCGGTAGGAGGATGCCGTCGTCCAGCAGTGCGCGGACCCGGGGGAGGAGTTCGGCGCGGAGTTCCGCCGCATCGACCTCGACGAGCTGGGCGATCGCGTCGATGATGGCTCCCAGGGTCAACTCGCCGTCGCAGGCGCCGACGAGCCCCGCCAGGCCCGTGTCGATTCCCACCGAGCGGGCCAGGCCGCCACCCTGCCGCAGGGTCATCGCCGTCGGATCCTCGTCACCGGGCCAGTAGTGGCGCTCCTCGGTGACGTCGCCCGCGAGGATGACGCGTTCGCCGAGCAGCTGCTCGTCGTCGAGCGCGACCTGCCAGTCGTGTGCGAGGAGACACACGGCGAGGTGCGCACCGAGCCCGGCGGCGTTCGAACCCGCCTGCCCGTGCAGCCGCTCGAAACGGCGCAGCGGCGTGGACGGGTCCGATCGACGGAGCAGCACGTACCCGAAGCCGACCCCGGTCACGGCCCGAGCCGCGAAGTCGTCGAGCCAGGCTCCCGCGAGGCGCTCGAACTCCGGCGTCCCGAGGCGGGTGCCACCGTCCCGGATCCACGTCTCCGCGTATTCGGCCGGATCCTGCACCTCGCGCTCGATGACCCAGGCGTCGACCGGTTCCGGACTGCGCTCCACCCATCCGGCCACGCGGTCGAGCCCGTCGGCACCGTCTCGGTACTCCCAGTTCCCGAGGAACTGCGCGACCCCGCCGGGCGTCAGATGCCGGGCGGCCTCGAGGAACACCGACTCCACGAGCGCATCGCCGACCAGACCGCCGTCGCGGTATTCGTAGCTCGGCACGCCCTCGGCGCGCGGGGTGATGACGAACGGCGGGTTGGAGACGATGCGGTCGAACCGTTCGCCGGCGACGGGTTCGAACATGCTGCCGTGGCGGAATTCGATCGAGTCGATGCCGTTCAGGCGCGCGTTGAGTGCGGCGAGCTCGAGTGCTCGCTCGGAGATGTCCGTCGCGACCACGTGATCCGCGATCCGCGACAGGTGGAGCGCCTGGATGCCGCACCCGGTCCCGAGGTCGAGTGCCGTTCCGATCCGCTCGGGGAGGATGATGCCGCTCAGGGTCATCGACGCGCCGCCGACCCCGAGGACGTGCTCTTCGCCGAGCTCGTGACCCAGCGCGAGCTCGCCGAGGTCGGAGGCGATCCACCACGCACCGCTCCCGTTGGCGTCGACCCAGGCGTACGGACGCAGATCGATGGCCGGGGCGACCGATCCGTCGTGACTCAGGCCGACGAGACCGAGCGCCACCGCGCCATCGAGGCCGAGCGACGGCAGAGCACGCGCCGCGTCATCGGCCCCCACGGCGACGCCGAGCACGAACAGCGTCGACAGCGTCGCGATCGGTTCAGTGCCGGCCGTCCGGCGGCGTTCGTCGAGCGAACGGATCGCCACGGCCCGGTTGGAGCGGTGCAGGGCCGCCTCGGCCGTCTCGCCCCAGAGACCGCGCACCCGTTCCACCGTGTAGCCGGCCGCGTCGAGGTCGGAACGGAGGAGGTCGATCAGTCGCTGGTCCACGCCCACCAGTGTGCCAGCTGCGGGGTGGGCCGGATCGCCCACCCCGCAGCCGCCGTCAGCGATCCGTGGTGAGGATCGCGTCGAGGTCCTCATCGGTCTGCTCGTCGTGCTCCTCGACCTCGCGCTGCGCGGCCTTCGCCGTGCGCTTCAGCTCACGCTTCTCCAGACGGCGCTCGGTCCGGCGCTCCAAGAGCAGGTACAGCACGGGCACGAGGATGAGCGTCAGGAGCGTCGACGACACCAGGCCACCGATCACGACGATCGCGAGCGACTGCGAGATGAACACCCCACCGCCGGTGAGCCCGAGCGACATGGGCACGAGCGCGAAGATGGTCGCGCAGGCGGTCATGATGATCGGCCGCAGACGGAGTCGGGCTCCGTGCAGGACCGCGTCGTCGATGCCGTCGCCCCGAGCCCGGTACGAGTTGACCAGGTCGATGAGGACGATCGCGTTCGTGACGACGATGCCGATGAGCATGAGGAGGCCGATCATCGACGGGATGCCGAGCGGGGTCCCCGTGATGAGCAGGGCCGCGATCGCGCCGGTCGCCGCGAAGGGCACGGAGACCAGCAGGATGAGCGGCTGCAGGAGGCTCCGGAACGTCGCCACCATGACGATGAAGACGAGCACGATCGCGATGAGCATCGCGAGGCCGAGCTGCGCGAACGACTCCTCCTGCTCCTGGGCGACACCACCGACCGAGGCGGTGACCCCGCTCGGCAGGTCCAGGCCGTCGAGGCCCTCCCGGACGGCGAGCGTCGTCGCGCTGAGGTCGTCACCCGTCGGCGTCGCCGACACGGTCACGGTCCGGACGCCGTCGATACGCGTGATCGCCGCTGCGGCACGTTCCTCGCCCACCTGCGCGACGGCGCTGACCGGGATCGGGACGGCGCTGACGTTGGCGAGGTCCTTCTGCGCCTGGGTGAGGCGGTCCGCCTCCGCCTGCTGTTCGGCGGCCTCGCTCTCGGCGTCCCGCATCGCTTCCAGCTGCTCGTCGATGGTCGTGATCGAGCCTTGGAGCTGGGAGATGGCGTCGCTCAATCCGGCGAGTTGGGCGGCGCGTGCCTCGTAGGCCTGTCGCGCCGCCTCCTCCTCCGGTGTCGTGGGCGTGACCGGCGGCACCTCGACGGGAGCCGCTTGCAACGCACTCAGCTGAGCCCGCAGGGCGTCGAGCTGCGAGGCCGCGGTCGAGCGGGCGTCCTGGAGTTCCGAGCGCTGGGTCGCGGCCTGGGATGCCGCCTCGTCCTTCGCGCGCTGGGTGGCCTCGTCCTGCTCGGCCGTGAGGGCGTCGGTCGCGGCCTTCTGAGCCGCGGCCTGCTGCAAGGCACTGACGGGGAGGGGGAGTGCGGCGATCTCGGCCGGCGTCGTGCCGACCCGCTGCGAGCGGACGATGATGTCGCGAGACGCTCCCTCGAGGATGACCGAACCCATCGGGGTGCCGCGGAGCGCACTGGCGATGGCCTGGCCGACCTGTTCCTGCGTGAAGCCGTACCGGGCGGCGGCGGCGCGGTCGACGTTCACTTTGAGCAGGCCCTGCTCGTCGGCGAGGTCGCTCGTCGCATCGCGGAGGCCGTCCGTACCGCCGAGCATGTCCTGTACCGCGGCCGCCGCCGTGGCGAGCGCCGCTGGGTCCTCACCCTGCAGTGTGACCTCCATGCCGCCTCCGCCACCGGTGAATCCGCCCCCGGCGTCGCCGACGGTGACCTCGCCGACGTCGTCGAGCTTCGCCACGGCGTCCCGGATGGTGTCGGCGACGCCCTCGCGCGAGCTCTCCTCACCGACGGTCACGCTGATCTGTGCCGTGTTGCTCGAACCGTTCCCACCGACGGTGGTCAGGTATCCGGACACGCCGGCGGTCTTCGCGAGGACCGCTTCGACGGCCGCGGCCGCGTCGCTGGTGACGTCGAGGCTTGTCCCCTCCGGGAGTTCCTGCGTGACCGTGACGGTGTTCTCGCCCCCGATGTCGCCGAGGTAGTCGGTCTTCAGGAACCCCGCCGAGACGATCGTCCCCGCGAACACGACCGCCGCCACGAGCAGGGTCACGAACGGACGCTTCAGGGCGGTGCGCAGGACCGGCAGGTAGGCGCGCTGGAGCTTCGAGTACGCCTCGGACTCGTCCTCGACGACGGACGCCGCTTCGGTGGCCGCATCGTCGGTGGCCTTGCCGACAGCCGGGGCGGAGGAGCCTCGCATGAACCAGTAGGCGAGCACCGGCACGATCGTGAGCGAGACCACGAGGGATGCGATGAGCGCGACCGACACGGTGACGGCGAACGGTCGGAACAGCTCGCCGACCGTCCCGCCGACGAAGGCGACCGGGAGGAACACGGCCACGGTCGTGATCGTCGACGCGGTCACGGCCCCGGCGACCTCGCGGACCGCCTCGACGACGCTCGTGGTCGTCATCGCCCGCCCGGTGTGCCGACGCTTGATGTTCTCGATCACCACGATGGAGTCGTCGACCACCCGCCCCACGGCGACGGTCAGCGCCGCGAGCGTGAAGATGTTGAGCGAGTAGTCGCCGATCCACAGACCGATCATCGCGATGAGGAGCGAGAGCGGGATCGACACGGCCGTGATGATCGTGGACCGGATCGACAGCAGGAACACCAGGATCACGATGATCGCGAACAACAGCCCGAGCCCGCCCTCGACGGAGAGGTCGTGGATGGACTGCTCGACCATCGGCGACTGGTCGAAGACGACGGTGAAGGCCGCACCCGAGCCGAGCTCCTGCTCCAGCCCGGGGAGCGCGTCACGGATGGTGTGGGCGAGTTGGACGGCGTTGGCCGACGGGTCCTTGAGGATCGTGAGCGACAGCGACGGGAGACCGTCCGCCCGGGCGATGGAGGTCTCGGCTGCAGGCACGAGCTCCACGTCCGCGACGGCGGAGAGCGCGAAGGGCCCGTCCTCGTGCTGGATGGGGAGCGCCTGCACTTCGGCCAGCGAGCCGACGGCCGAGCCGACCTCGATCGAGAGCTCCTTGCCGGCGTCGACACTCGTCCCGGCAGCCGTGATGACGCCGCTCGCCTGGACGGCCGCCATGACCTCCTCCGCGGTCACCTTCTTGGCCGCGAGGTCGGCCGGACGCATCGTGATGACGAGCTGCGTGGCGTTCTCGCCCGCGAGATCGACCTGGCGCACGCCGGCGATGCCGCGGAGCGCGGGGAGCACGGTGGTCTCGACCCTGCCTGCGAACTCACCGGACTCGTCCCCGGACGCGACCGCGAGCTGCAGCACGGGGATGTCGTCGCTGCCGCCCGCGTAGACCTCGGTGGTCGTGTCGCTCGGAAGCGTGCTCTTCAAGCCGGCGAGGGCGCTGCGGATGTCACCGACGATCTTCTCGTCGTCCTGCCCGAAGTCCCAGCTCACCTGCACGGACGTGGAACCGCTGACCGACGTCGAGGTGACGCCGGTGACGCCCTTGACCCCCTGCACCGCCTGCTCGACGGGCTTTGTGACCTCGCGCTCCACCGACGACGGCGAGGCGCCGGGGTACGTCGCGGCCACGACGGCACCCGGCTGCTGCACGGACGGCAACAGTTCCTGCTTCAGGGAACCGACCGCGAAGAGTCCGAAGGCCACGATCGCCGCGGTGATGAGGCCGACGATCAGTCGATTGGCGAGGCTGAGCCTCGTGAGGAATGACATGGAAGGACGGGCCTCTCGGTCGCGGAGTGGGCGCCATCCGCCCCACTCCACGCTATGGAGCGGCGCCCCTGATCACATCCGCACGAGGATGGACCTGAAACGGCACCGGCATCCGCCGATCGGACGACATCGGTGGTCCCGCGGTACCAGCCTCGACCGCGAGGAAGCTGCGCCTTGACGGCACCGTCCTCCGATACCGGGCGTACCCTTGATACCCGAGTGCGCGCCGCGGGGTGCGCCGGAGCGAGGAGGGTACGTGGATCTGCAGGCCGTCGACCTCCCCAGGTTGCGCCGCGACGCGCAGCTCGAGCGCGAGGTGATCATCGAGCACCGCGCTCGCGACGGTGAGGACCCCTGGGACTTCCTGCCCTCGATGCCGACAGTCGACGAGCTCGTCGTCGCCGTCCTCCGGGACGACGCGCTGCACGCCCGGGGTCTGGCCGCCCAGCACGCGATGGCGCGGCTCGCCGGGTACTCGTCGCTCGACGACGCCCAGGACCATCGCGACAACGCGGACCACTTGGAGTACGAGGTACTCCGTGAGATCGCCCGCGTGCACCCCGAGTTGACCCGAGCGGTATGGCGGATGTCCGGCAAGGTCGCCCGGCCGCCGTGGGAGGGCGACGACGCCGAGTAGATCGACGCCGCCGCCCAGGTCACAGCGCCGCGGCGAGCGCCATGGCGACGACGGAGACCGTCATGCTCACCACCTCGATGACCACGACCCGCTCGCGCCGGCGAGCCGCCTCGACCGCGATCCGCGTGGACAGGGCGACGAACCCGGCCATGCCGCCCGCCAGGAGCACGGCGGGGAGGGCGCTGGTTCCGAACTGATGTCCTGCCGGGTGTATACCCGATCCGGCATATATACTCCCGGCGGCATGACCCGCCATGGTGCACACGAGCGCCGCCATGATGACGAGACCGCCTGAGGTGTGCACGGTCATCGCCGCACGGTGGCGCTTGACGGCGAGCGCCACCGCGTCGTCGACCGGAGCCGGCAGCCCGGCGACGGACCGAAGCCGGACCGCCGAGGCGACGGCGAGGACGATCAGGACGACGGCCCAGAGCAACGGATGCAGCATCCCGACGCCGGTCGCCAGGTCGAGCATCGCCGCGAGCATGACGATCGCGGCCACGAGGTCGAGGGGTCCGCGTCGGCCGCCGACGGTGCAACAGGCGCCGACGGCGGCCGGGACGAGCGCCCCGAGATGGAGGACCTCGCTCATCGCCGCGACCTAGTGCCCGTGGCCACAGTGCTCTTCGGCGCCCTGGTCGTGACCGCCGTGTCCCGCGTGCGCGGCGCCGGTGTCGTGCGAGCAGTGCCCGACCGCTTCGTTCGGCGGGACGTTTAGGGTCGGGTTCTTGCCGAAGAAACCGTAGGGCTTGAGCGTGAACCGCGCGTAGTCCACCGGCATCACCGGCCAGTCCTCTGGACGGGGGAAGTGCGTCGGCCCGAAGGTGTGCCAGAGCACGATGTCCTCGCCGTCGATCGACTCGTCGCCCTCGATGAACCGCGTGATCCCGTCGCCACCCGGGTTCTGGTGGACGAAGTCGCCCGCCGCGTATCGTTCAGCCGGGTCGTACTTCGTGACGAAGAGGTGCTTCGTCGCGAACTCCGCCCGCTTGGCGATCGACGACGACGCGTCGGCCATGAGCGTCGGCGACTCCTGCGGGTACAGCACGTACCCCGTCGGGCGTCCCATCCGGTTCGTCTTCTCCGTGTTGACGATGTGCCAGGCTCGAGCGGCCGAACCGTCCGCCACGCGCCCGGACCCCGCTTCCGTGCTGAGCCGCGTGACCCGCTTCGTGAAGGCGTTGCCGTGCTCGTTCCCCGGGCCGATCGGCACCCGGACCGCGTCCACCTCGTCGACCGCGTTCGACAGACCGTCCACCATCATGTCCAGGCGGGCCGAGAAGAGGTGCTGGTGGTACGGCCCACCGAGCCCGGGCGCGACCTCCGAGGCGTACGGGTAGTCGGCGCCGTCCGCGTCGAGCCCGGGGTACGCGGAGGTGAAGAGGATGCCCGTCAGCTTCGACTCGCACTCGATGGTGCCGTCGAGGTAGAGGTACCAGTAGAACCCGTAGTCGTAGTTGCCGACGGTCGTGAAGAAGGAGATGACCAGCCGACGCGACCGCCGGACCTCGTTCGAGCCGGTGTACAGGTCGGAGTGCTTCCAGAGGGTGCCGAAGTCCTCCTCGTGCATGCAGATCCCGTTCTCGATCGTGAACGGGTTGCCGAGTTCATCGGCGAGCACCGCGTCGAAGTATTTGATCTCGCCCACGCAGTCGCACCCGAGCGCCAAGGAGTTCGTGAACCGGCCGAACAGGTACTCGCCGGTGTCGAAGTAGTTCTGCCAGAAGCGCACGGGGGAGGGGTCGCCGTAGGGGACCAGCATCTCGTTGATCGACGCCCGGTAGATGATCGGTCGTTCCTCGCCGGCATCGTCGAACGAGAGCTGCCGGAGGACGAGGCCCTCACGGACGTCGAACCCGACCTGGAACCGCCAGTTGCCCCACTCGACGAACTCGCCGTCGACCTGGAAGCTCGGACCCTCCGGCTGGGTGATGACGATCGGCTTGAGCGAGGAGAGCGGAGCACCCTGGACCGCCGGGTCGTCGAAGTTCCCGGGCTCCGCCGGGATCGCGAGGGCTGTCGCGTCGATCAGGCGGGTGATCCGTCGCGCGGCAGTGTCGACGTAGGCGCTCAGTCCGTCGACGGGGTGGGCCCACGGGTGGTCGGCCGGGTAGTCCTGGCGGAACGCGAGGACCCGGACGATCCGGCGCCCGACCTCCTCGGGATAGTCGTAGAAGCCGGCGGACAGCGGGACGACCTTCACCTCGTCGACCGTGCAACCACGGGCGGCGAGGGCGGCGACCCACCCCTCGTCCTCCGCCACGATCTCCGCGATGGCGTCGAACTCCTCGATGAGGATCGGCAGTTGGCCGCGGGAACCGTCCAGGACGACCGTGCTGAACCGGGACCCGCTGTCGATGGACACGACGTTGTCCGTCGATCGACCCGTGGCCATGTCGAGCAGCATCACGCGGGCGACGCGTTCCGGCAGGGGACCGTCGCCGGCCTGCCAGGCGAGCACCGCCCGCTTGTGGGGCTCCTCGAGGCCGACGTAGGCGAACCGGGTCGTCTCGGTGAAGTCGTCGAAGCCGGTGACGATGTCGCGGATGCGGTCGAACTCCGGCGCGGACAGGCTGGCGAGCGGGTGCTGGACGGGCGTGTCGCCGTCGGTGCTGCGCAGGGTGGTGGGGTCGGTGATGGTCATCGTGATGCTCCTGGTTCGGTGATGCGGCTGGTGTCGGAAGGCGAGGGGAAGGGTCGGATGGTCAACCGCCGATGGCGTCCATGACGTCGGCATAAGCCGCCGGGCGACGACGACGCAGGTACGCGGCCTGCACGAGGCCGACGACGGGGCAGACCACGATGAGGGCGAGGAGGACGGCGCTCACGGTTCCGAACGCGGGGTTGCCGCCCGCATCCACGTCTCCGACGAGCATCGGGAAGTAGACGACGATCACGACGGCGGAACCGACGAGTCCGATGAACCCGAGGCCGGGCGCGACGACCGTGTTCCACACCCGCCGATCCTGCTTCGTGCGAGCGAAGTACACGATCACCGCGAGGCTCGTGACCGCCATGAGGATCGCGATCGCGAGGGTCGCGACGCCGGCGAACCAGGTGAACACCTGCAGGACGGGGTCGAGACCGAGCACGGCGAAGACGACGATCAGGATCGCCGCGGTGGCGCTCTGGACGAGCGACGAGGTGTGCGGCGAGAGGTGCTTGGGGTGGACGCCGCCGAGCCGGCCCGGCAGGACGCCGGCGTTCGACATCGTGTGCTGGTACCGGGTGATGACGTTGTGGAAGGAGAGGACGCAGGCGAACATGCTCGTGATGAGGAGGACGTTGATGACGAGCTCTCCCACCGGGCCGAGGTAGAGCAGGGTGGTGCGGAGGATCATCGCGCCGGGATCCTCACCGGCCACGGCGAGGACGTCGTCCGGGCCCCAGGCCATGACCAGCGCCCAGGAGGCGAGGGTGTAGAACAGGCCGATCCCGATCACCGCGATGTAGGTCGCCCGCGGGATCGTGCGAGACGGGTCCTTCGCCTCGTCTCGGAAGATCGCGGTCGCCTCGAAGCCGATGAACGCCGCGATCGCGAACATCAGTCCGACACCGGGCGACCCGGAGAACACCTGCTCGGGCACGAACGGCTCGGCCGACAGCCCGTCGGCACCTCCGGTCACGATGACCGCCCCGGCGAGGACGAGGACGATCCCGACCTCCGCCACGAGCAGGACGCCGAGGACCTTCGAGCTGAGGTCGATGTGGCGGTAGCCGAGCAGACCGACGACGGCGATCGACGCGAGCGAGTAGAGGTACCAGGGGATCTCCGGAGCACCGAGGCCGGCGAAGGTCACGCTCAGCAGGTAACCGATGTAGCCGTACACCGACACCTGGATGGTCGTGTAGGTCAGGAGGGCGAGGAACGCCGACGCGAGACCGGCCGGTTTGCCGAGCCCGTATCCGACGAAGGTGAAGAAGGCACCCGGCTTGGGCACGTGCCGCGTCATGGCCGAGAGTCCGACGGCGAACAGCAGGAGGATCACCGCGGACACGACGTACATGCTCGGGAAGCCGACCCCGTTGCCGAGCAGGATGCCGAGCGGTGCGGCTCCACCGACGACCGTCAACGGCGACGCCGCGGCGACGACCATGAAGACGATGGCGGTGACGCCGAGCGATCCCTTCAGGGACCGGGTGGGCTGTCCGGCATCGGTGGCCGGACCTTTCGTGACGGTCATGGACACTCCTCGAGCAATGCGGCGGTATCGGGACGAGGCCAGCATCCCGGTCTCCTGTTGCCGCCTCGTCTCGTCGCCGTAACACCTGCTCGGCACCGAATGAGACCGGTCGGCACCGCTGTCTCATTTGACAGTCATGAAGCCGAAACACGCCCGCCACGCCGGTGCAACGGGACGCGCCTAGCCTGAACGACGAGGAGGAGGTGAAGGACGTGACGGCTCTGGAACGCGCGATCAGCAATCCTCCGAGCGTCCGCGGTCTCGAGTCCCGGTCACCGGTCGACGGCCTCCAGCGGCGCAGTGTCGGGTTCATCGACGTGTTCGCCCAGTCCGTCTCGGCGGTGGCGCCGTCCGCTGCTGCGACGACGATCCCGTTGATTGTCACCGTCACCGCGGGCGGGGCGACCATGTGGTCGCTCGCCATCGCGATGCTGCTGTCGTTGCTCGTCGCCACCACCGTGAACGTGTTCGCGAAGCGCATCGCCGCAACCGGCTCGCTGTACACCTTCGTGTCGAAGGGGCTCGGAACGGGTGCGGCCTTCGTCACGGGCGTCGCGCTGCTCATCGGGTACGGCTTCATCGCCATGTTCGCCCTGGCCGGTGCCGGGTACTACCTGTCGATCCTGCTGCACCGGTTCTGGCCCGGTATGCCGAGTTCGACGGGTGTCGTTTCCGCATTCCTCGTGTGCATGGCCGTCGTCTGCCTCGTCGTGCTCGTCCGCGGGATCCACCTGTCCACCCGGGTGACCCTGATCGTGGAGAGCGCCTCGGTCGTGACCATCCTCATCCTCGTGGGCGTGCTCCTCTCGCAGCTCGGACCGACGCCCGACTGGGCCGTGCTCGGGCTGGACGCCTCCCCGGAGCACCTCGCGGTCGGATCGGTCCTCGCCGTGACCGCCTTCGTCGGATTCGAGAGCTCCTCGACACTCGGCGTCGAAGCCCGTCGGCCGTTCGCGAGCATCCCCCGGTCCCTGGTCTGGACCGTCGTCGGCGCGGGTCTCCTCTTCCTCGTCACCTCGTACAGTCAGCTGGCGGGCTTCGCGGCGTTGGGGAAGGACATCACCGCGACACGGACGCCCATCAACGACCTGGCGCTGGCCTTCGGCGTCGAATGGATGGGGCTGCTGCTCGACCTGTCTGTCGCGGCGTCGTTCCTCGCCTGTGCGATCGCCTCCATCACGGCATTCTCGCGGGTCGTGTTCTCGATGGGTCGAGAGGGGGTCCTCCCGTCGCGCCTCGGGACCACGCACGGCCGGTTCCGTACGCCCCATGTGGCGATCATCACGGCTCTGGCGATCGTCACGCCCGTCTCGGTGCTCGCGCTCGTGCTGACCGGAGGAGCCTGGGCGGCGATGCAGGTCCTCATCGTCGTGGCCGCGGCCGGGTACATCACCGCCTACGTCCTCGTCTGCATCGCAGCCCCGGTCTTCCTCTGGCGGATCGGGGAACTGACGCTCTGGCCGCTCCTGCGAGCGGTGGTGGCCGGGGTGCTGCTGTCCGTCGCGCTCGTCGTCTATCTGGTCGTCGAGAGCGCCGGCGAGCGGGCTGTCGGCGTCTGGGTGTTCCTCATCACGATGGCGCTCGGCATCGCGATCTGGGCGATCCGGCATCGACGCCGACCGTGGCTGAGTTCGACCGTGGGGGTCTACGACGAGACGGTGAGCGCCGACGTGCTCGGCGGACCGTCCGCGGAGCACCGGTGAGCGGTGCGGGCGAGCTCCGCGCCCGACAACCGAAGGCCGTGCACAGCGCGCTCACGGTACTCGAAGAGGTCGCGCGATGCGGTGCCGGTGTGACGGCGCAGGAGGTCTCGGCCGGACTCGACATGCCGAGGGCGACCACCTACCGGCTCCTCAACCTCCTCGTCCAGGACGAATACCTCGTCCGCATGCCCGACCTGCGTGGATTCGCGCTCGGGCGGAAGGTCGTCGAGCTCGCCCACCTCGTCGCTCCGGCACCACCCCCGCTCGCTGCGCGCGAGGTGATCGGACGATTGCGGTCGAGCGTGCGAGGCGGGGTGCACCTCGTGCGGTACGAGGGCGAACGCATCAGGATCGCGGATGCGGATCCCGACTTCCCGTTGAGTGACGAGCAGCGGATCGTCAGGCGCCTCGACACCTCCGCGATCGGGCGTCTGCTCCTGCACGAGCTCGCTCACGGTGGACACGACTGGTCAGGACTCGTCCAGCGGCCGTTCCGGGACGCCGAGCCCTTGATCCACGACGTCGAACGACTCGGGTACGCACGACAGGTGGGTGAGGTGACGCCAGGTCACGGTTGCCTCGTGGTCCCGATCCGGGACGACCGCGGCGGTCTCGTCGCGGGGCTGTCGCTCTCGGCACCGAGTGAGCGGATCGAGCGCCCCGCCGCACTCCTCGACCTCTTGATCGACGGCTCGCGCCAGCTGCAGCCGCTCCTGGTCTGACCGCCGGACGTCCGTGTGACATCAGCCTCGAGAAGGCGCATAATCAGAATATGCAGCCAGCTGATCGTTTCCGCGCATGACGGAGTCCACGCCCTCCGCGAAGCCTGAGCGCTCGCCGTCGGACCGTCGCAAATGGTTCGGCCTCGTCGTCATCAGCATCGCCGTGGCCCTCATCATCGTCGACTCGACGATCGTCAACGTGGCGATCCCGTCGATCGTCGACGACCTCGGGATCTCCTCGACCCAGGTGCAGTGGGTCCAGGAGTCCTACACGCTCGTCTTCGCCGCGCTGCTCATCGTCTTCGGCACGCTCGCCGACCGGTTCGGCCGTCGTCGCATGCTGCTCGTCGGCGTCGTCGTCTTCGGCGGCGCCTCCGTCTTCGCCGCCGTCGCGCCGACGGGCGACCTCCTGATCCTGTCCCGGGTCATCCAGGGCGTCGGCGGCGCGATGATCCTGCCGACGACCCTCTCGATCATCAACGCGACCTTCCGAGGCCGCGACCGTGCGATCGCCTTCGCTGTCTGGGGCTCCACGATCGGCGGCATGGTGGCGGTCGGGCCCCTCCTCGGCGGCTGGCTCACCACCGACTTCTCCTGGCGCTGGGCGTTCGGGATCAACGTGCCGCTCGGCGTCCTGATCATCGTCGGACTCCTGCTGTTCGTGGGGGAGTCGCGAGAACCCGCGACCGACCGCATCGACGTGGTCGGTGCCGTCCTGTCCATCCTGACGAGCGCGTCCCTCGTCTACGGACTCATCGAGGGCCGGAGTCTCGGGTGGTGGCTCACGGAGAACCCGCTCGTCATCGGCGACTGGACCTGGCCGTTCAGGCTCTCCCCGGTACCCGTGGCCCTCATGGTCACGGTCGTCGCAGGCGTCGCGTTCGTCCTCTGGGGACGCCACCGGATGCGGCAGGGGCGCAGCACGATCATCGCGTTCTCCCTGTTCTCGCTGCCGTCGTTCCGGAACGGCAACGTCGCCGCCCTCATCGTCTCGCTGGGGGAGTTCGGCATCATCCTCTCACTGCCGATCTGGCTTCAGTTCGTCCTCGGCTACAGCGCACTGCAGACCGGTCTGATCCTCCTGGCCCTCGCGATCGGCTCCTTCGTCGCGAGCGGGTTCGCCGGCGCGTTCGGCAACCGGGTCGCACCCGTCCTCATCGTCCGCGTCGGCATCGTCGCGGAGATCATCGGTGTCGCGGGCATCGGGCTGGTCGTCGGGCCGGCGACCGAATGGTTCGCGATCGTGCCGTTCCTGTTCGTCTACGGCTTCGGCGTCGGTCTCGCCACCGCACAGCTGACGGGCGTCGTCCTGAAGGACGTACCCGTCGAGCAGAGCGGCCAGGGCTCCGGGACGCAGAGCACGGCGAGGCAGATCGGCTCGGCCCTCGGTATCGCCGTCCTCGGGACCATCCTCTTCGTGAGTACGGCGTCGGTCCTCGACGGACGACTCGAGGACGCCGGTGTACCGACCGAACAGCGCGACGCCCTCGTGACGAGCGTCGTCGACAGCTCGGGCGCCGCCATCGCCGGTCTCGACGCGAACCCGGCGACCGCGACGGTGGCCGAGGACGCCAGGATCGCCCTGTCGGACGGCACCCGCTCCGCGGCGTTCGCCGCCGCAGGATTCCTGGCGGTCGGCTTCCTCGCCACCCTGTCGCTCGGGTCCGGGCGCCGAGAGGATCGACCGGGCGACGCCGAAGCACGAGCAGGCGGGACGGACTCGTCCGAGACGTCCGACCCGGCCCCGCGGGCGTAGGGCGCGAGGCCACCTCACACCTCCGCCGGCGGCGCAACGGCGTCTCCCAGGACACCAGCACCCAGGTTCGACTGGGAGGCCCCCGTACAATCGTCACCGGACGGCTCCGCCCGAGCGGACCGTCCCCACCGCCCATGACACGCCACCGCCACCGCCCACGCCTCCTCAGCGCCCTCGCAGCAGCCGCGCTGTCGTTCGCCGTGGTGTCCGCCGGCGGTTGGTCCACGGGTTCCAGTGCGATCGCCTCGCCCGAGCTGAGCGCGAACACGGCATCGACTCCCGACGGCCTCGTGTCCGTCGAGGTGAGCCCGAGCGACGGGGGAGCGGTCGAACCCTCGTCCCTCACCTCGTTCGGCATCACGCTCACGAACGGCACCGACGCCGATCTCCCCGCCGGCTCCGTGTCCGTGGCGGTCACCACGGCGAGGATCACCGGCACGGCGGCGCTCGATGCGTGGCTCGACACGACCGGGGCGGACGCGGCCGCGACCCCCGCCGGCACCACCGTGGTGCGGACGATCGACATCCCCGAGCTCATCGCCGGACAGCAGTACGTCGTCAGCGGGCTCGACTTCACTCCTCCGGCGCTGGGCTTCGACGACACCGACGCGTGGGGCTCCTACGGCGTCTCAGCCGGCTACGTCGCGGGCGACACGGCGGCCGGAGGTCGGACGGCGCTCGTCTGGCGGGCGCAGGGCCAGCCCACGTCCGCCACCGTCGCGCTCGTGGCCCCGCTCACCGTGCCGCTCAGCTACGGCGGACTCCTCGATGCGGACGAACTCACCGAGCTCACGGCCGACGACGGTGCGCTCACGACGCAGCTCGACGCACTCTTCGGCGAGCAGATCGCGCTCGGGATCGACCCTCGCATCATCGCGTCCGTCCGCGCGCTCGGCACGCGCGCTCCGGAGAGCGCCGTCGCCTGGCTCGCCCGCCTCGAGGCCGCACCCAACGAGACCTTCGCGCTCCAGTACGGCGACGCCGAACCCGCCGTGCAGGCCGAGGCCGGCCTCGATCGACTGCTGACCCCGAGCTCGTTCTCCTTCGCCTTGAACGTCGCCGACTTCCCCGTCGTGCAGCCGACCGAGACGCCCACCCCGACCGGGTCGCCGACCACCGGGCCCGACGACGTCCAGCCGACGCCGCAGGCCGGCTCCTCGACGGCCACGTCCTCCGACCCATCGGCGGCAGCCACTCCCTCGGAGGAACCGACACCCACACCGAGCCCCTCCGAGACGCCCGGCCAGGCGGTGCCGACCGTTCCGACGATGGACGAACTCCTCAGGTGGAGTTACTCGCTCCCCAGCATCGTGTGGGCGGGAGGCGCGGTGACCGATGCGGATCTCGCCGTCTTCGCCGCATCGGGCGGAACGGTCACGATGCTCGACTCCGCGAACACGACCGACACCGGACAGACCGTGCGCGCCTCGGCGACGATCGGCGCGTCGCAGACGATGCTCGCCGACCACGGCCTCGCCGAGTCGCTGGGCGACGCCGCCGCCGCCACGACGGACGCCGCATTCGAGAGCGCCATCGCCGACGTGAACGCCCGGGCGGCCGCCATCGGCACGGAGGGGTCGTCCGGCGGAACGGTCGTCGCCGTGCTGCCTCGGGGAGTGGACGCGACCCTCCCAGCCCTCGGTGAGACCGTGAACGCGCTCCGCTCCCTGCCGGCCACGACGCAGACCTCCCTGGCGGCGACGCTCGCCGAGCCCCAGGCCGCGGCGACGCTCGGGGCGATGGCACCCGACAGCGAACGCGTGTCCGACGTGCAGGTCCTCCTCGACGAGGAACAGGACGTCACCGCCTTCTCCTCGGTGCTCGACGAACCCGAGCTGCTGACCGGACGGGAGCGCACCACCCTGCTCTCCAGCCTCGCGGCCGGCTGGCTGCGTGCGGAGGACGCCTGGGGATCGGCGGTCACCGCGCAGCAGGAACGGACGGACACGGTCCTCGCATCGGTACGCGTCACCGACAGCAGTCGCATCAACATGGTCGGCGGCGAGGTGTCCCTGCCGTTCGCCGTTCGCAACGACCTGCCCTATCCCGTCACCGTGGTCATGGAGGCCTCACCGAGCAACGGTCGGTTGAGCATCTCCGGTTCCGTGACGCAGGAGATCGCCGCGGACTCGCGAGCCACCGTGCTCGTCCCCGTGCAGTCGCAGATCGGCAACGGTGACGTCACCCTCCGGCTGCAACTCTTCAGCACCAGCGGGCAGGCGATCGGTGACCAGTCCTTCGTGGGCGTGAACGTCCGCGCCGACTGGGAGGGCATCGGTGCCGTCGTCCTCGCCCTGCTCGTCGCCCTGCTGTTCGTCAGCGGCGTGGTCCGCATGGTGCTGAGCCGACGAGCCAAGCGACGCGGCTCGGGTGCCTCCTCCGCCGCCCCCGCAGCTGCTCCGGACAGCGGTCAGCCCCCGGGCGATGAGCCCCCGGTAGAGTCGTCACCCGGACGACAGGAGACGAATGGCTGACGGCATCGGCAGGGCGAGCGCGCTCCTCGCCTCGGGAACCCTCGTCTCCCGGCTGCTCGGCTTCGTCAAAGCCGCCCTCGTCGCGAACATCATCGGTCTGGGTATCGTCGGCAACGCATTCGGCGTCGCGAACCAGCTGCCTAACACGATCTATGTGATCATCGGGGGCGGTGTTTTGAGCGCAGTCCTCGTCCCGCAGATCGTCAGGGCGAGCATCCATGTCGATGGCGGAAACGCCTACATCAACAAGCTCGTGACGATCACTCTCGTCTTCATCGGAGGGGCCACTGTGCTGGCCACCGCGATAGCCCCGGTGTTCGTGTTCGCGGCAGCAGCGACACTTCCGGCCGATCAATTCGCTCTTGCAACCGCGTTCGCGTACTGGTGCCTTCCCCAGATCCTGTTCTACGCGCTCTACACCGTCCTCGGCGAGGTGCTCAACGCGCGAAAGATGTTCGGACCCTTCACCTGGGCACCCGTCCTCAACAATGTCGTGGCGATAGCCGGGCTGGTCCTCTTCGTCGTGCTGTTCGGTGCTGATACGCCGAAGTTCAGCGAGTGGACACCGACCATGACTGCGATAATCGGTGGATCTGCCACGCTCGGCGTCATCGTCCAGGCGTTCTTCCTGATGTTCTTCTGGCGTCGGGCCGGCCTTCGCTTCCGGCCGGACTTCCACTGGCGTGGCGTTGGGCTCCGCGCCACCGGCAAAATCGCCAGTTGGACCTTCGGAATGCTCATTCTGACGACCGCGGCCGGTCTGATCGAGACACAGGCCGTGGCCTCCGCATCCGGACAGGGGCCGTCGATCATCGCCCTGCAGAACGCATGGCTCATCTTCATGCTGCCGCACTCGATCATCACGGTTTCGGTCGCCACGGCGTACTTCACGAGAATGAGCGAGCACGGCCAAGGAACGCGCGCGGGAGGACCGGACTTCACGAGTCTGCGCTCGGACGTCTCTGCTGCGATCCGCGTCGTGAGTCTGCTGATCGTCTTGGCATCCGCCGTGATCATGGTGGTCGCCGTACCCTTCGCCAGCGTCTTCGCGAAGTCGACGGGCGAGAGCATCGATCTCGGAATCGTGATCATCGCGTTCGTCATAGGGCTCGTGCCGTTCTGTATCCTGTTCATCCTGCAGCGCGCGTTCTACGCCCTCGGAGACACGAAGACTCCGTTCTTCTACACCCTGTTCCAGACACTGTTGTTCACCCTCCTCGCGCTCATCGTCGTCATGACGATGCCCAAGGAGTACCTCGGTGCCGGCGTGGCGCTCTCCATCACCATCGCCGGAATTGCGCAGGCTTGCGTCGCCGCTTGGCTCCTCAGAAGACGGTTGCGGTCGCTCGACCTCGGCACGATCATTCCGAGTCTCCTGCGATACATCGCCGCCGCCGTGCCTGCGGCCGTGGTCGGCGTCGTCGTGCTGCTGCTGCTCGGCGGTGTCAGCGAAGAGGGGTTCCCGACCGCCACGATCCCCGGCGCCATCGTCACCATGGCCGTCGTCGGGGCGGCGATGGCCGCCGTGTACCTGGCGGTGCTCGCCCTTCTCCGCACGCCGGAACTCAAGGCGGCCTTGGCGCCCGTCCTCGCCCGGTTCGGGCGCTGACGCGCACGCGTCGACACCACCTGACACACACCGGCTGGGAGCTGCCCGAGGCCCCGGTGGAGCGGAATAGCGGCCGGTTAGGATGTGTTACACCACTCGGAACCCCGGAACCCACCTGGTCCGGGAGCCCACGAACCACTGAGGAGCATCGTGCGTCAGGTCATCATCATCGGATCAGGACCCGCCGGCTACACGGCGGCGATCTACGCTGCCCGCGCCTCGCTGCAGCCGCTGCTCGTCGCATCATCGGTCGAGGCCGGCGGCGAGCTCATGAACACCACCGAGATCGAGAACTTCCCCGGCTTCCCCGAGGGCATCCAGGGCCCCGAGCTCATGATGAAGCTCCAGGAGCAGGCCGAGCGGTTCGGCACCGAGGTGCTCTACGACGACGTCACCGAGCTGAAGCTCGACGGCGACGTCAAGACGGTCACCCTCGGCAACGGACAGGTGCACGAGGCGCACACCGTGATCTTCGCCACCGGCTCCGCCTACCGCAAGCTCGGTCTGCACGACGAAGAGCGGCTCTCCGGCCACGGTGTGTCGTGGTGCGCCACCTGCGACGGCTTCTTCTTCAAGGAGAAGACGATCGCGGTCATCGGTGGCGGCGACAGCGCCATGGAGGAGGCCACCTTCCTCACGCGGTTCGCGTCGAAGGTCTACGTGATCCACCGCAAGGACACCCTCCGCGCGTCGAAGATCATGCAGGACCGAGCCTTCGCGAACGAGAAGATCGAGTTCATCTGGAACAGCGAAGTCGTCGGCATCACCGGTGCCGACGCGGTCGACGGCGTGACGCTGCGCTCGACGACCGACGGCACGGAGACCCACCTGCCGCTCGGTGGCCTGTTCATCGCGATCGGCAACGACCCGCGTACGCACCTCATCCACGGCCAGCTGGAGCTGGCCCCCGAGGGCACGATCGCCGTCAAGGGCCGCTCGTCGAAGACCAACCTGCCCGGCGTCTTCGCCGCGGGCGACGTCATCGACCCCACGTACCGACAGGCCATCACCGCCGCCGGCAGCGGCACCATCGCCGCCCTCGACGCGGAGCACTACCTCGCAGACCTCGAGCAGGCTGCTGGGGAAGCGTCGGCCATCGGCGAAGCACAGACGGCCGGTCGTCCGCAGCCGGCCGACCCCGTGCTCACCACCACCGTTTGATCGACGGTCAGGCTGTCGGCCTGGCCACCACGAAGGAGAACACTCATGTCAGATGCAGTCACCGAGGCCACGTTCGACGAACTGGTCATCAACAGCGACAAGCCCGTCCTCGTCGACTTCTGGGCCGCCTGGTGCGGTCCGTGTCGCGCGGTCGGCCCGATCCTCGACACGATCGGCTCCGAGAACAGCGACAAGATCACCGTTCTCAAGCTGAACGTCGACGAGAACCCGAACCTCGCCATGAAGTACCAGATCACCTCCATCCCCGCGATGAAGGTCTTCAAGGGCGGCGAAGTCGTGCAGACCGTCATCGGCGCCAAGCCGAAGGCCGCACTCGAGAAGGATCTCGCAGCTTTCCTCGCCTGATCAGGTCATTCTGAACCACTGAACCGCCCGGCTCATCAGAGTCGGGCGGTTCTTCGTTATCGGGGTGTTTCACGTGAAACACAGTGAATTGGGCCCTGACCAGGGCTTCTTGAATCACCTGGAGTCTGTCTGTGGCACTTCGACAAGCTCAGTGACCGCGATGGCGCGACCGCCAGTCAACCTCGAGAACCCACCTTCTTGGTCCCTGAGCTTGTCGAAGGGTGCGGGGAACTCAGGGCCGAGCAGGCCGTGTTTCACGTGAAACAGTGTCAGGATGACTGACCGAAGCCGGACTCGCCAAGCTCGCTCAGGATGCGGTTGAGATCGGCGATGGTGGCGAACTCCACCACCATCTGGCCCTTCTTCGCTCCGAGCGTCACCTTCACGCGGGTGTTCAAACGGTCGCCGAGACGGTCTGCGATCTCATCGAGTTGGCCGCGTCGCGATCCGGCGATCGGACGCGGCTTCTTCGCCTGAACGCCCTGAGCCGCAGCAGCCTCGGCCGCGCGGACGGACAGGTCCTCGTTCACGATCTTGTCGGCCAGGCGCTGCTGTGCCTCAGGATCGGTCAGCGACAGGATGGCTCGGGCGTGTCCGGCGCTCAGCACACCGGCAGCAACGCGCTGCTGCACGGCCGCCGGCAGCTTGAGCAGGCGGATGGTGTTGCTGATCTGGGGGCGGGACCGCCCGATGCGGTTGGCAAGCTCGTCCTGGGTGATTCCGAAGTCGGCCAGGAGCTGCTGGTAGGCAGAAGCCTCCTCGAGCGGATTCAGTTCTGAGCGGTGGAGGTTCTCGAGCAGCGCGTCGCGCAGCATGTCCTCGTCGGCGGTGTCCTTGATGATCGCGGGGATGCGGTCGAGACCCACCTCCTTCGAGGCTCGAAGACGCCGCTCACCCATGATGAGTTCGTATCGTTCGTCGTCGCCAGGGATCGGACGGACAACGATCGGCTGCAGGACGCCGACCTCACGGATGCTCGTGACGAGTTCCGCGAGGTGGTCTTCATCGAAGACCGTGCGCGGCTGGTTGGCGTTCGGCACGATGAGTTCGGGGGAGAGGTACGCCAGACGGGCACCGGGAACGGCCACGAGCTGCGGTCCATCTGCCGTCGTAGCAGCGGCGTCCGGGCCAGTGGGGGCGTCGGCTGCCGCGGCCTCTGCTGCGGCGGCGTCCGCGGCTGCAGTCGCAGCATCCTTCGCCGCCTTGCGGGCAGTGCCCTGGTTGTCGGGGAAGAAGACATCGACGGGACGGTTCGCCTGCGAGTCTGAACTCGTCGTCGGAATGAGTGCACCGATCCCGCGACCGAGTCCAGTTCGTTTCGTTGCCATCAGTGACTGACTCCCTCAGGGTGGTTCGTATCGGGTGTATCGGAGGAGCCTGCGGCCCATCGGTTGGCGATCTCCGCCGCTGCTTCGAGATAGGACACCGCGCCGAGCGACGTGGGGTCGTAGCTGATGACGCTCTGTCCGAAGCTGGGCGCCTCGGAGATACGCACCGCTCGTGGGATGACGGACTCGAGGACTTGCCCGGTGAAATGGTCTCGGACGTCCTGAGCCACCTGCTGCGCAAGGTTGGTGCGCCCGTCGTACATCGTCAGGAGGATGGTGCTGACAGCGAGCCCCGGGTTCAGGTGCCGCTGGATCAGCTGGATGCTGCTGAGGAGCTGACTCAATCCCTCGAGCGCGTAGTACTCGCACTGGATGGGGATGAGCACCTCCTTGGCCGCAACGAAGGCATTGATCGTCAGGAGTCCGAGAGACGGTGGGCAATCGATCAAGACGTAGTGGAACGGCTCATCGGCATCCTGGATGAACTGTTCGAGGGCCGTCCGGAGTCTATGCTCACGGGCTACCTGTGAAACGAGTTCGATCTCCGCACCGGCGAGATGGATCGTCGAGGGAGCGCAGAACAGCGTGGGGAACTCGGGGCTCTGCTGGACGACATCGGCCAGGGGGAAGTCGTCGATCAGGACGTCGTAGACACTCGGGACGTCGGAGTGGTGCTCGACGCCGAGTGCGGTGGACGCGTTCCCCTGGGGATCCAGATCGATCACGAGGACACGAGCGCCCGAACGGGCAAGGGCGGCGCCGATGTTGACAGTGGTCGTCGTCTTGCCGACCCCACCCTTCTGGTTGGAGACCGTGAAGACCCGAGTGTGGTCGGGCGTCGGCAGGGTTGCGTGAGCCAAGGCCTTACGCCTCTCAGTCAGATGATGGAGCTCGCGAGCCAACGGCGTGGACGCGTCGAAGGCGCTACCAACGGAGTCGCGCTCGGGAGCCGCGGAATGCGTTGGTTCGGGTTGTTTCACGTGAAACCTTCTTGCTCGAAACGTGTACTTCAACCGTACCAGCGTGGGCTGACGCCAGGGGAGCGATCTCCGACAGTGATCGGGGGAGTGCGTACGCACGGAGGCCATCGAGCGCTGTTTCGCGACACCCGCATATCGTCGGACGCCCCGAACGGCGCCCAGAAGGGCCACCTCCCGCTCCTTCTTCCACAGGGTTATCCACAGGGCTCCGGGATGCCCGATCCCGCGGAGCCGCGTGCGCTTCGGGCGTGCAGGTCGAAGCTGGTCAGATCAGCCCGCGACGAGCCCGGCGGACGTGTGTTGACAACCACGAGGGAGAGTCCTCTGTGATCAGGCAGAGATCCGCGTCTTTCCGCGGAAGTTCGCACCCGAAGGCCTCTCTCCGGGTTCGGTAGGTCCGCGCTCTTGCCCCAGTGCGGGTTGACCACAGTGCGGTGGTACGCCGGTTGGGGCCCGCTTCTTCGCGGAGGATCACCACTTCCTCCGGTTAGGCGCGAGAACTGTCCACAGAGTTATCCACAGGCGCAATCTCCGCGCGCTCGTATTATGGAGAGCTGTACGACTGGCGCAAGTTCGCGCCAGTGTTTCACGTGAAACCGAGACTCCGTGCACGCCGAGCCGTCGAACGGCTCACATCGTTAGGGGCCTTTCCAACCTCTGGCCACAGCTCGCCATCCGCCTCACCGGTGTGATCCGACACTCGGGAAGCGGTAGCGACGAAGCATCACACAACCGGTCCAAACCCACACTCGGTCCGTCATACCCGGTCGCTGTTTCACGTGAAACACTCTCGGCGGGACCAACGCACCCGATGAGTGTGATCTCGAGCGCAAGCCAGCCTGCGCCCGCGCACTGTGCTCGTCGAGCTCGACCCGTCTCCGCCACCGCGTTGCAGCCACGCAGGAGCAGACGGCCACCCATGTTCCACGTGAAACATTGAAAACCGTGCCGGTCCGGCCAGGATGGTCCGGCCACGATGCCCCCCTTGGACGCGCACCCGATGAGTGAACTGAGTGACACGATTCCAGGTCGACAGGAACCACTTCTGAGAACGAAGAACTCAAGCGAGTGGCATCGCTCTCACGTTCCACGTGAAACGTCGCGCGATCTCACTACTCCGGAGGCAAGCACTCGCCACCGAGGCTATCTGGGCGCAGAGTCATGCATCGACAATCGGAGTACGCGTGCTCCTTTCAAGCTGACAGAGGTCACGTACACGACCACCACAGTTCCGGCGCATCTCGACACATCGTTGCGCCGAGTGGTCGCGAAGTACCGTACGTCACCACCTCGAGGGGAGGAACGCTCGGAGCAGCAGCAGGGAGCTCCGATGCGACCGCACCGCACGGCGGCGCCGAACCTTCAAGATCGGGACGACTTCAACGCGCGCGATAGCGGCAAGCCGACCATCCTCTCCTTCTCCCGTCGGCAGCTCACCCAGCACCTCAACCAACACCGACCCCGCCGGTGGACATAGCCTGCGACGGTCGGGCGCCAGTCGGGCCCGCAGGCACCTGAGAAACTGGCGGAATGCGCATCCCGCAACAGGTCGCCGACGACAGGTCCGCCACGAGATGCACCACCCGAGTCAGATGAATGTTTGGGACGGCGACGGGGCGACGCACCTTCCCTGCAACGAAGGACCGCCTCGGACCCAACCCGGGATTCGAACGAGGTCCACAGATCCCTGACAAGCCCCACCGGCTCACAAACCTGGACGGTCCACCGTTGCCACCCGAACTCGTCCTCCATCTCCGAAGGGGCAGCTAGATGGTCGGACAACGCGTCGAGCATCGACGTCTTGATACGCCGATCTCCGGAGCGCGCAACATCGCTGCCCGCCGCTGGAGGTGCCGGTGCCGCCACATGAGGCTGAGGCTACGGGCCGTGACAAAGAATATATGAGATACCAGCAACAATATCGCTAGCTAGGGCCGGAAAACACTCGAATTCGGCCCGCCCAGCGGGCCGGATCCGTGTACGAATGGACGGGAGAATCGTTCCTGACGAACTCAGGACCGCTGAACTGGCCGCATTTTCGGGGCCGGTTCGTCAGGAGCCATTCTCCCGAGAGCCCGCGAACCGCCGATGACCGTGTGCGGTGCCCCTCACGGAGGCACGAGCGCTCCGACTGACTTCAGCCGCGGACGGTTCCCACGATGACTCGGGTCGGCTCCGCGAGAACGCCCTCGCCAAGCGTTCGAACCTCGACGCCGGAGACCCGGTACTTGCGAAGCTCCTTGGTCGAGGCATCGACCTCCGCCTGCGCGCCGGCACCCTTCATGAGGACGAGCTCTCCGCCGTCCCGAAGCAGGGGAGCGGTGAGGGGGAGCAACTTGCGGAGCGCACTGACCGCTCGCGCGGTCACCTGGTCGAGGGGCTCATCGAGGCGGACCTCCTCAGCGCGCGCTCTCACGACGGTGACGTTCTCGAGCCCGAGGACGCCGACCTGATCGTTGAGCCAGGCGACCCGACGTTCCATCGGTTCGATGAGGACGAACTCGACGTCCGGCCGGGCGATCGCGAGGACCAGTCCAGGCAGCCCCGCGCCAGTGCCGACATCCCCGACTCTGCCGGGACGAAGGAGCGGAGCTACGATCACGCTGTTGAGGATGTGGCGCGTCCACAGACGCGGAAGTTCCAGGGGCCCGATCAGCCCGAGAGGCTCACCGAACTCCGCCAGGTTCGCGGCGAAGGCACGACCGACATCGATCCGGTCGCCGAACAACTCGACTGCTTCCGCCGGTTCCGGTTCGAGTCCTGCAGGCACGTCAGTCATCGCAGTTTCACGTGAAACGATCAGGCCGCGTCAGCCGCGCGTGATGACGGTGTGACGGTCGCGGCCTTCGCCGTGCGACTCGGACACGAAGCCGCGAGCAGACACGATGTCGTGGACGAGCTTGCGCTCGTAGCTCGACATCGGGGGGAGTGCCGCCTCGGTGGAACCGGCCTCGATGCGCTCGACCGCCCGCTCCACGAGGGCGCCGAGCTCCTGCTGACGCGCTTCACGGGATCCGCCGATGTCGAGGATGAGCCGGGAGAAGCCACCGGTACGGTTCTGAACAGCCAGGCGCGTCAGCTCCTGCAGCGCGTTGACCGTGTCGGGACGCGACAGGAGACGCAGGTTGCTCTCCGTGGGGGAGTCGATCGACACGTACGCACGACCATTGCGGGCATCGATGTCGATGTCGCCATCGATGTCGCAGATGTCGAGAAACTCCTCGATGTAGTCCGCTGCGACGTCGCCCTCTTCTTCGAGCTGCGTGATGGTGGGTGCTTCGTCCTGGGCCGGGGCCAGTTCCTGGTCAGTCACCGATACTCCTACTTGTCTCGTCCGTCGGTCTGCTGCTTCTTCGCACGCGCCTTGCCCATGGGCTGCTGACGCTGCGTCGGGATCTTCTTCTCGGGTACCGGCGCCTCGGAGATCGAGATGACGTCGCCGTTCGGCGTCATGAGCTTGCCCTTCCGTGCGAGACGCTCCTCACGAGCCTTCGCAGCGTCCGAACCAGGGGTGGGCATGTTCCGGATGACGAGGAACTGCTGCACCATGGTCCATGCGTTGGACGTCAGCCAGTAGAACATCACGCCGAGCGGGAAGGCGAAGCCGGAGAAGAGGAACACGAAGGGCAGGATGTACAGGAGGATGCGCTGCTGCTTGAACTGCGGGCTGGCCTTCGTCTCGGCCGACATGTTCTTCGACACGATCTGCAGCTGCGTGATGAACTGCGAGGCGCACATGAGGATGACCATGACGGCGGCGATGATGACGACCGCCCAGTTGACCGGGTTGCCGGCGAGTGCCGCCTGCATGCTCGTGTGCAGCGGAGCGATCCCGAACAGGTTCGCATCGCCGAACTGCACGGCGAGGGTCTCGTTCAGGGGACCGACGCCGGCCTTGCTCTTCTGGGCGTCGTTGAGCACGGAGAACAGGGCGAAGAAGATCGGCATCTGGACGAGCAGCGGCAGACATCCGCTGACGGGGGAGGTGCCGTGCTTCTTGTACAGCTCCATCGTCTCGCGGGACATCGCCTCACGGCTGGCCTGGTCGCGCTTGCCCTTGTACTTCTCCTGCACCTTCTTCATCTGCGGCGCGATCTCGAGCATCTTGCGCTGGCTCTTGATCTGCTTGATGAACAGCGGGATGAGGGCGGCACGGACGACGAGGACGAGCCCGACGATCGAGAGGACCCAGGTGAGACCGGCCGCGGGGTCGAGTCCGATGGCCGTCCACAGCAGGTGCCAGCCCACGAGGAGCAGCTCGACCGCCCACTTGAGCGGCCAGAGAATTGTGCCGATGATGTCCATAGGTGCGGGTCAGCCCTTTCCGTGGCTCGGTTGCACGACAAATCCGTGAGAAGTGACGCTGTACCGGAAGTTCTTCTTGGGTGGTACCTCGTCGAAACGAGGTGCTGCCCAGGGGTGGCATCTCGCGATGCGGGCCGCTGCCATCGCCGAACCGACGACGACACCGTGTTGCTGCACCGCTCCCAGAGCGTACGCGGAACAGCTGGGGTAATACCGGCAGACGTCGCCGTACAACGGGGAGATCGCGGCGCGATACCCGCGAAGCGCCAGCACCGCAGCATTGCGGGGCGCGAGGCAGGTGGCAGCGAGGACGCCGTTCATCGGTGCGTGTCCGCAGTCTCGGCGGTCACACCGCGTTTGGCGAAGGCCCGATCGACCTCAGCATGGAGCGAGGCGAACGGCGCCGTCGCTGCAGACGGCAGCGCACGGATGACCACGTCAGCGCCGCGGGCAGCGTGAACGACGCTGTCGTGGCAGATGGCCTTCAAGCGACGTCTGACGAGATTGCGGGTCACTGCGTTTCCGACCGTTTTCGCAACGATGAACCCGAAGCGCGGCTGTCCGCCCTTCGGGTTCATGCGTACGTACGTGACCGTGTGCTCGCCGACGAACCGGGACCCGCGACGAACTACCCCTCGGTAGTCGTCGCCGGACGTGATCCGGCTCGCACGCTCGAGCACGACGGCTCTACGCGGAGAGTTCGGTGCGGCCCTTGGCGCGACGAGCCGACAGGATGCCGCGGCCGGCACGCGTGCGCATGCGCAGACGGAAGCCGTGCTTCTTGGCGCGACGACGGTTGTTCGGCTGGAAGGTTCTCTTGCTCATAATTACGATCTCCGGATCATGACCCACCACTGCACAGGTGGCAGCAGGGTACGGAAGGGTGCCCGTGGGCAGAAGTCAACTGATTAAACCTACGGTCTACTCGCGCGAAGGTCAAACCAGCGGCGCCCAAACGAATGATTATCCACAGGATTCTCAGAAATTGTAGCAGTGACACGCAGGGCGGCCGTACAGTGATTTGGGACTGGGGCGACGTCTTGTTAGCGTAAGCCCTCGGGTTATGCACAGCGTGTGGATAGCACCGCGCTCAGCCCCGAATACTCAGGGGAGAGCCTGTGGATGAACCTGTGAGTATGTGTGGGGAGAACTATGTCGGACGCCGACGATGCGATCGCTGAGACCTGGCAATCGGTGCTCGAGATCCTCTCCGTCGACGACCGCATCACCCCGCCGCTCCGCGGGTTCCTCAACCTCATCGTCCCCAAGGGCATCATGGGCGGCACGTTCTACCTCGAGGTGCCCAACGAGTTCACGATGGGCATGCTCAACCAGCGCATGCGGGCACCGATCCTCGCCGCACTCGCATCCATCGTCGACGGCGGTCCCGTCGGCAACTACGCGATCGTCGTGAACCCCGACATCGTCGAGGAACGGTATGAGCAGACCGGCTTCCAGCACATCGACCCGGCACCGCTCGAATCACCGCAGCCGCAGCTGACCCCGACGCCCACGTTGCCGGCGCGTGAGAACGACACCCGCCTCAACCCGAAGTACAGCTTCGACAACTTCGTCATCGGCCAGTCCAACCGGTTCGCGCACGCGGCCGCGGTCGCGGTTGCCGAAGCGCCCGCCAAGGCCTACAACCCGCTGTTCGTGTACGGCGACTCCGGGCTCGGCAAGACCCACCTCCTCCACGCCATCGGCCACTACGCGATGAACCTCTACGCGGGGATCCGCGTCCGGTACGTGTCGAGCGAGGAGTTCACGAACGACTTCATCAACTCGATCGCCAACAACCGCGGCTCGTTCTTCCAGTCGCGGTACCGCGACATCGACATCCTGCTGATCGACGACATCCAGTTCCTCCAGGGCAAGGCGGAGACGCAGGAGGCGTTCTTCCACACCTTCAACACCCTGCACGATCACAACAAGCAGGTGGTCATCACCAGCGACCTGCCGCCGAAGGCCCTCACCGGCTTCGAAGAGCGGATGCGTTCCCGCTTCGAGTGGGGACTCATCACCGACGTCCAGGCTCCCGACCTCGAGACGCGCATCGCGATCCTGCGCAAGAAGGCGCAGAACGAGAAGCTGCACATCCCGGACGAGGTCCTCGAGTTCATCGCCACCAAGGTGTCGAGCAACATCCGTGAGCTGGAGGGCACGCTCATCCGGGTGGTCGCGTTCGCGAGCCTGAACCGGACCGCTGTCGACATGACCTTGGCCCAGACGGTGCTCAAGGACGTCATCAGCCTCGACGACGACAACGTCATCTCGCCGATCGACATCATCAACACGACGGCCGACTACTTCAAGCTCTCTGTCGACGACCTGTACGGCTCGAGCCGGTCGCAGGCGGTGGCGACGGCGCGTCAGATCGCGATGTACCTCTGTCGCGAGCTCACCAACCTCTCACTCCCGAAGATCGGTCAGCTGTTCGGCAACCGGGACCACACGACGGTCATGTACGCCAACCGGAAGATCACCGACCTCATGCAGGAGAAGCGCTCGATCTACAACCAGGTGACCGAGCTCACGAGCCGCATCAAGCAGAACCTCCGCTACGGCGCCTGACGCGTCCTGGTGAACGTTTCCGGCCCCTCGACGCACTCGGTGCGCTCGAGGGGCCGATTTCGTTCATCAGGCGACGACGAGCGCTCATTCGACGACATGATGCGCGACCGATCTCTCCACATTCCGCCTTCGCAGCCCTGTGGATAACCTGTGGAGAGATGTGGAAGCTCCGGGCGGGCTTGTGAGTGAACATCATTCACCGACCTTCGCGTCCCACACCCTCGTGTCGTTCTCTCCACAGGCCACCACCAAGTTACACACATGTAGTTCCCTGTGTTCGAGCGGGTTCGGCGGACTTATCCACAGTTTCCACACCGGTTAAGACTGTTAACCGTTATTTCAATGATCTCTCCGTCAAACAACCTTTCCCCAGGCTCGCTTCTCCACAGCACCTCGTCCCACTCGACCCCGGAAGCAGACCCACTAGCATTGGTGACGTCATCGAGAGCCAGAGACAGGGGACTTGTCGTGCGATTCAGCGTCAACCGGGATGTATTCAGCGAAGCCGTCTCGTTCGCAGTGAAGCTGCTCCCGCAGCGCCCGACGCTGCCGATCCTGAACGGCATCCTCATCGAAGCCGGTGACGACGGTCTCATCCTGTCTTCCTTCGACTACGAAGTCTCCAGCCAGACCGGCATCGCGGCCGAGGTCGAGGAGGCCGGGACGGCACTCGTCAACGGCCGGCTGCTCTCGGAGATCGCCAGCCGCCTTCCGAACGCGCCTGTCCGGTTCAGCAAGGTCGAGAACCGCATCGAGGTCACCTGTGGCTCTGCCCGGTTCACGCTCGGATCGATGCCCGTCGAGGAGTACCCGACGATCCCGCAGGTCGACGCCGACTTCGGCCTCGTGCCTGCCGACGAGTTCGCCACCGCAGTGAGCCAGGTCGCTGTCGCCGCAAGCCGCGACGATGTGACCCCCGTCATCACCGGCGTGCAACTCGAGGTCTCCAAGACGAGCCTCAGCCTCGTCGCGACCGACCGCTACCGCGTCGCGGTCCGCGAGATCGACTGGGACTCGGGCCAGGGCGACGGTTCCAGCGAGACGATCACGGCCCTGGTGCCGGCCCGCACCCTCCAGGAGGTCGGCAAGACCTTCGGCCACAGCGGCAACATCAACGTCGCGATCACGAATCGCGACGACCGCGAGCTCATCGCGTTCCGGGCAGACCGCAAGACGGTCACCTCGCTGCTGATCAAGGGCAACTTCCCGCCGGTCAAGCGGCTCTTCCCCGAGACGACCGACAACTACGCGATCATCAACACGGCGGAACTCATCGAGGCGACCAGGCGTATGTCGCTCGTCCTCGAGCGCGAAGCGGCCCTCCGCTTCACCTTCACCATCGACGGCCTCACGCTCGAGGCCGTCGGATCCGAGCAGGCGCAGGCATCCGAGGGCATCGACGCCCTCCTCACCGGCGACGACATCGTGCTCTCCCTCAAGCCGCAGTTCCTGATCGACGGTCTGACCGCGGTCCGGAGCGAGTACGTGCGGTTCTCGTTCACGAAGACGGAGAACACGAACAAGCCGGGACCCATGCTCATCACGAGCCAATCCTCCAAGGATCAGCCGGGTGCCGACAGTTACAAGTACCTGCTGCAGCCGAACCTGCTGCTGCGCTGACACGCAAAGGATCCTCCATGCACATCGGTCTCGTCGGTCTCGGCAAGATGGGCAACAACATGCGCACGCGTCTGCGTGCGAACGGCATCGAGGTCACCGGTTTCGACCGGAACCCCGATGTCACCGACGTCGCGACGATCAGCGACCTCGTCGCTGCGCTCCCGGCACCTCGCACGGTCTGGGTCATGGTCCCCGCCGGGGCCATCACCGACTCCGTCGTCGAGGAGCTGAACGGCCTGCTCGAGGCCGGCGACCTGATCATCGACGGCGGCAACAGCCGCTTCACGGACGACTTCAAGCACGCTGAACTGCTGTCGGCGAAGGGCATCGACTACATCGATGCCGGCGTCTCCGGCGGTGTCTGGGGTGTCGACAACGGCTACGGCCTCATGGTCGGCGGTTCCAAGGAGCAGGTGGAGCGGGTCATGCCCGTCTTCGACGCCCTGCGCCCCGAGGGCCCGCGCGATGAGGGCTTCGTCCACGTCGGAGAGGTCGGCGCCGGCCACTACGCGAAGATGGTGCACAACGGCATCGAGTACGCGCTCATGCAGGCGTACGCCGAGGGCTTCGAGCTCCTCGACAAGCGCGAGGACATCATCAAGGACGTCCCCGGCACGTTCAAGGCCTGGCAGCGCGGCACCGTCGTGCGGTCCTGGCTCCTCGAGCTCCTCGTCCGCGCCCTCGAGGAGGACCCGGACTTCGAGCAGATCGAGGGCTACGTCGAGGACTCGGGCGAGGGCCGCTGGACGATCGAGGAGGCCATCGCGAACGCGGTGCCCGTCCCGACCATCTCGGCATCGATCTTCGCCCGCTTCGTGTCGCGCCAGGAGGACTCGCCGGCCATGAAGGCGGTCGCCGCACTCCGCAACCAGTTCGGCGGTCACGCGGTCAAGAAGGCCGACGACTGACGACACGACGTCTCCTGACGAACGAAATCGACCCTCCCGGAGCATTCCGCTTCGCCGGAGGGTCGATTTCGTTCACCCTGCGTCGTCGTGACGGACGCGCTCGGACGTCCGACGGCGCCCCGACCCGTTCGGCGTCAGGGCGAGGCGGTAGGGTGACGTGGTGATCGTGCGGCACTTGAATCTCACCGACTACCGCAACTACGCGGTGGTCGACGTGGCGCTCGAACCCGGACCCAATCTGTTCGTGGGTCGCAACGGCCAGGGCAAGACCAACCTCGTCGAGGCGATCGGATACCTCAGCAGCCTCGGGTCCCATCGGGTCTCCTCCGAACAGGCTCTCATCCGACACGGTGCCGACGCGGCGATCATCAGGGCGCGCATCGTGCACGACGGTCGTGAGCTGCTCGCCGAGGTGCAGCTCAACCGGGGTTCGGCCAACCGCGCCCAGGTGAACCGGTCCCAGATCAAGCCGCGCGAACTGCCGCGGTACGTGTCCACCGTGCTGTTCGCCCCGGAGGACCTCCTGATCGTCCGCGGCGACCCGTCGGCGCGCCGGCGGTTCATCGACCAGCTCCTCGTGCAGCGGATCCCCCGGCTGGCCGGCGTGATGGCCGACTACGACCGCTCCCTGAAGCAGCGGAACTCGCTCCTCAAGTCGGCGAGGGCGCGTGGGCTGAAATCCGGGCCCCTGGCGACGCTCGACCTCTGGGACGACCGACTCGTGCAGTACGGCACGGAGATCATCGCCGAACGTCTGCAGCTCCTGGCCATGCTCGGTGGACCACTGCGCGGAGCGTACGAGGCCGTGGCCGGCGACGATCACCGACCGGTCCTCCTGCCCGTGCTCAGTATCGCCGGAACCGATGCCGAGGACGAGTCGGCAGCCGTCGATCCCACGGAGGGCGTGGAGCCGGGCGCCCCCGTCGATCTGGCGCGCATCGCGGAACGGTTCCGTGCGGCGCTCGCGCAGCGCCGGTCGGCCGAACTCGAGCGCGGCCTGACGCTCGTCGGGCCACACCGCGACGACGTGTTCTTCGGTCTCAACGGGCTGCCGGTCAAGGGCTACGCGAGCCACGGTGAATCGTGGTCGTTCGCGCTCGCCGCCAAACTCGCCTCTGCCGAACTCCTCCGGGCCGACTCGTCCCTCGGCGATCCGGTGCTCATCCTCGACGACGTCTTCGCCGAGCTCGACTCGCGTCGGCGGGAACGCCTCGCGGCCGCGGTCGCGGAGTACGACCAGGTCATCATCACCGCGGCCGTGTTCGACGACGTCCCCGAACGGTTCACCGCGCACGTCGTGCGCATCGAAGCCGGACGGATCGTGGGCGGTCCGGATGAGGCGGCCAGCCCAGTGAACGAGGCCCTCACCACGGAGTCGACGCATGACTGAGCCGCGGCGACTCGGACGGGACGCCGACCCTGCGGGGGAACTGTCCGCCACGGTGTACCTCCGGTTCAAGGAGATCTTCGGCGGCGAACGGGTCTCCCGTGATCGCAAGCGCCGGGAACGCTCGGCCGAGGGGCCGCAGGACTCGGTGCCGTACGGTGTCGGACGCGACCCCAAGGGCCTCGGGACGGTCATCGATTCGCTGACCGCCGGACTCGGGTGGAACTCGCCACTCGCCCAACACGAGGTCCTCGGGAACTGGGCGGAGTTGTGCGGCGAGGACACCGCCAGGTACTCCGAACCGGTGTCGATCGCGGACGGCGTCCTGCTCGTCCAATGCCAGTCGACGGCCTGGGCGACGCAGTTGCGACACATGCGCCACGAGATCCTCGTCCGCATCGCCGAACGGTATCCCGACGCCGGCGTCGACACGATCCGTTTCCAGGGCCCCGGAGCACCCTCCTGGAAAAGAGGCCCCAGGTCGATCCCAGGGCGTGGTCCACGCGATACTTACGGCTAGGGAGGCAAATACGGCCTCCGGGCATGGAAAAGTGCCTCAAACGGGCGTTTTCTCGCGGCTTCACGGGGTCTGTTTGGTAGGATGGAACGGTCGAATCTCGACGGTTTGGAGCCCTCTTTTCCTATGACATCAGAACCCAACACGCACGCCCAAGACTCTGATTACGGCGCAAGTGCCATCCAGGTTCTCGAAGGTCTCGAAGCCGTCCGGAAGCGGCCCGGTATGTACATCGGGTCCACCGGTCCACGTGGTCTGCACCACCTGGTCTACGAGATCGTCGACAACTCCGTGGACGAGGCCCTCGCCGGCTACTGCGACACGATCCTCGTGACCATCCTGGAGGACGGCGGCGTCCGCGTCATCGACAACGGTCGAGGCATCCCGGTCGACATCCACCCGGTGGAGAAGAAGTCGACCGTCGAGGTCGTCCTGACCATCCTGCACGCCGGCGGCAAGTTCGGCGGCGGCGGGTACGCGGTCTCCGGTGGGCTCCACGGCGTCGGTTCGTCCGTCGTCAACGCACTGTCCACGCGCCTCTCCGTCGAGGTCCGTCGTCAGGGTTCGGTCTGGCGCCAGAGCTTCCAGCACGGTGTCCCCGACGCCCCGCTCCACGAGGACGAGCCGTCCTCCGAGACGGGCACCACGATCACCTTCTGGCCGAGCGCCGAGACGTTCGAGACGACGGAGTTCGACTACGAGACGCTGCGGACCCGCTTCCAGCAGATGGCGTTCCTCAACAAGGGCCTCCGTATCGAGCTCGCCGACGAGCGCCCGTTGCGCGACGCCATCGAGGCCGACGACGTCGACGACAACTCGGCGGCCCACTCGCAGCGCAAGGACGTCTTCTTCTACGAGCGCGGTCTCGAGGACTACGTCGAGTACCTGAACAAGGCCAAGCGCGCCGAGCTCGTCCACGACGAGATCATCTCCTTCGAGTCGGAGAACACCGAGCGCAAGATCGCGCTCGAGGTCGCGATGCAGTGGACCACGGCGTACAACGAGAGCGTCCACACCTACGCGAACACGATCAACACGCACGAGGGCGGCACCCACGAAGAAGGTTTCCGTGCCGCGCTCACCACGCTCGTGAACCGTTACGCACGTGAGAAGGGCATCCTCAAGGAGAAGGACGACAACCTCTCCGGCGACGACGTCCGCGAGGGCCTCACGGCCGTCATCTCCGTCAAGCTCTCCGAGCCGCAGTTCGAGGGCCAGACGAAGACCAAGCTCGGCAACACCGAGGCGAAGGCGTTCGTGCAGAAGGTCGTCAGCGAGCAGCTCAACGACTGGTTCGACCGCAACCCCAACCAGGCCAAGGAGATCATCCGGAAGGCGCTGCAGGCCGCGACCGCTCGACTCGCCGCCCGCAAGGCGCGCGAGACGGCCCGCCGCAAGGGCCTCCTCGAGGGTGGCGGCATGCCCGGCAAGCTCAAGGACTGCCAGTCGAAGGATCCGTCGCTCTCCGAGATCTTCATCGTCGAGGGTGACTCCGCAGGCGGCTCCGCCGTGCAGGGTCGCAACCCGGAGACCCAGGCGATCCTCCCGCTCCGTGGCAAGATCCTCAACGTCGAGAAGGCACGCCTCGACCGCGCCCTCGCGAACAACGAGGTCCAGGCCATGATCACGGCCTTCGGTGCCGGCATCGGTGAGGACTTCAACCCCGACAAGGTGCGGTACCACAAGATCGTGCTCATGGCCGACGCCGACGTCGACGGCCAGCACATCACGACGCTGCTGCTGACCCTCCTGTTCCGCTACATGCGCCCGCTCGTCGACCTCGGATATGTGTACCTGGCGCAGCCGCCGCTCTACCGCCTGAAGTGGTCGAACGCCGACCACCAGTACGTCTACAGCGACCGCGAACGCGACGCCCTCCTCACCGACGGTGTCGCCTCGGGCAAGCGCATCCCGAAGGAGAACGGGATCCAGCGCTACAAGGGTCTCGGCGAGATGAACTACAAGGAGCTGTGGGAGACCACGATGGACCCGCAGACGCGGACGCTCCTCCAGGTCACCCTCGACGACGCCGCGGCTGCCGATGAGATCTTCTCAACGCTCATGGGCGAGGACGTGGAGTCCCGCCGGACCTTCATCCAGAAGAACGCGAAAGACGTCCGCTTCCTCGACATCTGAGCGGCACGAACCACCCTCATCCACCGGTCACTGAGCTTGTCGAAGTGATCCACCTCGCACCAAACAGGCCCTTCGACAAGCTCAGGGACCAGGAGAAGTAAGAGAACATGGCAGACGAAACCAACGACGAGATCACGGTCCCGGACGAGGACCACGGCGTACACGGCCGGATCGACCAGGTCGACCTGCAGCTCGAGATGCAGCGCAGCTACCTCGACTACGCGATGAGTGTCATCGTCGGCCGTGCCCTGCCCGACGTCCGCGACGGCCTGAAGCCCGTCCACCGCCGCGTGATCTACGCGATGTACGACGGCGGCTACCGCCCCGACCGCTCGTTCTCCAAGTGCGCGCGCGTCGTCGGCGACGTCATGGGTCAGTTCCACCCGCACGGTGACACCGCCATCTACGACGCGCTCGTGCGCCTCGTCCAGCCGTGGAGCATGCGGTACCCGTTGGCGCTCGGCCAGGGCAACTTCGGCTCACCGGGCAACGACGGCGCGGCAGCCCCTCGATACACCGAGACGAAGATGGCCCCGCTCGCCATGGAGATGGTGCGCGACATCGACGAGGAGACCGTCGACTTCCAGCCCAACTACGACGGCGAGTCCCAGGAGCCGGTCGTCCTGCCGGCGCGCTTCCCGAACCTCCTCGTCAACGGGTCCGTCGGCATCGCGGTCGGCATGGCGACGAACATCCCGCCGCACAACCTCCGCGAGGTCGCCGACGGTGCCCTCTGGCACCTGGCGAACCCCGAGGCCAGCCGGGAAGAGCTCCTCGAGGCGCTCATGCAGCGCATCAAGGGGCCGGACTTCCCGACCGGCGCGCAGATCCTCGGTGTCAAGGGCATCCAGGACGCCTACCGCACGGGTCGCGGTTCCATCACGATGCGGGCCGTCGTGAACGTCGAGGAGATCCAGGGTCGGACCTGCCTCGTCGTCACCGAGCTCCCGTACCAGGTGAACCCCGACAACCTCGCGCTGAAGATCGCCGACCTCGTCAAGGAGGGTCGTCTCGGCGGCGTCGCCGACATCCGCGACGAGACCTCCGGTCGCACCGGCCAGCGGCTCGTCATCGTGCTGAAGCGCGATGCGGTCGCGAAGGTCGTTCTCAACAACCTCTACAAGCACACGCAGCTGCAGGACAACTTCGGCGCGAACATGCTCGCGATCGTCGACGGCATCCCGCGGACGCTGCCGCTCGACGGGTTCATCACCAACTGGGTGACGCACCAGGTCGAGGTCATCGTCCGCCGCACCGTGTTCCGACTCCGCAAGAAGGAGGAGCGCGCACACATCCTCCGCGGCTACCTGAAGGCGCTCGACGCCCTCGACGAGGTCATCGCGCTCATCCGTCGTTCGCCGTCCGCCGACGAGGCGCGCACGGGCCTCATGGACCTCCTCGAGATCGACGAGCTCCAGGCCAGCGCGATCCTCGACATGCAGCTGCGTCGTCTCGCCGCCCTCGAGCGTCAGAAGATCATCGACGAGGCCGCCGAGATCGAAGCGCAGATCGCCGACCTCAAGGACATCCTCGCGAAGCCGGTCCGCCAGCGCGAGATCGTCAGTGAGGAACTGACCGCGATCGTCGACAAGTACGGCGACGACCGTCGCACCGAGATCATGTTCGGTTTCGACGGCGACATGAACATGGAAGACCTGATCCCCGAAGAGGAGATGGTCATCACCGTCACCCGCGGCGGGTACATCAAGCGCACGCGCAGCGACAACTACCGTCAGCAGCACCGCGGTGGCAAGGGCGTCAAGGGTGCCCAGCTGCGCGCGGACGACGTGGTCGACCACTTCTTCGTGACGACGACGCACCACTGGCTCCTCTTCTTCACCACGAAGGGCCGCGTGTACCGCGCGAAGGCTTACGAACTGCAGGAGGCCGGCCGCGACGCCAAGGGCCAGCACGTGGCCAACCTGCTCGCCATGCAGCCCGATGAGGAGATCGCCGAGATCCTCGACATCCGCGACTACGAGGCCGCGACGTACCTGGTCCTCGCGACGCACGACGGCCTCGTCAAGAAGACGGCGCTCTCGGAGTACGACACCAACCGTTCGGGCGGCATCATCGCGATCAACCTGCGAGAGGGCGACGAGCTCACCTCCGCGTTGCTCGTCGAGAACGACAGCGACGTCCTGCTGGTGTCGCGCAAGGGCATGTCGATCCGCTTCACGGCGAGCGACGAGACCCTGCGGCCGATGGGACGCGCGACAAGCGGCGTCATCGGCATGCACTTCCGCGACGACGACAAGCTGCTCTCGGCGTCGGTGCTGCCGTCCGTCGAGGGTGAGGAACGCGAGGCGTTCGTCTTCGTCGTGACCGAGGGCGGCTACGCGAAGCGCACCAACATCGACCAGTACCGCGGCCAGAACCGCGGCGGTCTGGGCATCAAGGTGGCCAAGCTGAACGACGATCGAGGCACCCTCGCGGGCGCCCTGATCGTCGACGAGAGCGACGAGGTCCTTGTGGTTCTTGCCAGTGGCAAGGTGGTAAGGTCTGCCGTGGCCGAAGTTCCAGCGAAGGGGCGCGACACGATGGGCGTCGTCTTCGCGCGTTTCGCGGAGAGCGACCGAATCATCGCGCTGGCCAAGAACAGTGACCGAAACCTTGAGACCCAGGATGTTCCGGAGACGGTTGCAGACGCAGCCGCCCCGGAGGGTGCAGAACCCGAGGCATCCGTGCCGGAAGAGACTCCGGCGATGAAGGAAGAAGTAGATGAGCAGTAGCGTCGCAGAGAAGTTGGCCAAGAAGTCGACCAAACGCACCAGCACCAAGCAGGTGCGCCTGAAGCTGGTGTACATCGACTTCTGGTCGGCGGTGAAGCTGTCGTTCCTGGCGGCGATCGCGGTCGCCGTGGTCATCGTGGTGTTCTTCTTCCTCGTCTACACCGTGCTGAACACCACCGGTGTCTTCACGAAGGTCGGTGGCCTGTTCACCGACATCGCCGGCCCGGGGAACAACATCCTGCAGTACGTCAACCTGCCGCAGGTCATGGCCTTCGCGGGCATCGTGGCGCTGCTCAACCTCATCGTCATCACGCTGATGGGAGCCCTCCTCGCGGGGCTCTACAACCTCAGCGTGAAGATCACGGGTGGCCTGCTCGTCGGGTTCACCAACAACTGACGCTCGGTCGGGTCGGCGCCGCGCCGTGCGGCGCCGCTCGATTATGAGTTGCGGCGGGAATCGGGTAGTCTCAACAAGGTTCAAAACGGGGCTATAGCTCAGGCGGTTAGAGCGCTTCGCTGATAACGAAGAGGTCCCAGGTTCAAGTCCTGGTAGCCCCACCCTGCACGACCAGTAACACACCGATTGGATCGGATCCCCGGATCTGTTCCATCCGGGGCCTTAGCTCAGTTGGTAGAGCGCCTGCTTTGCAAGCAGGATGTCGGGAGTTCGATTCTCCCAGGCTCCACAGTCCAGAAACGCCCTCGGCAGACGCCGGGGGCGTTCTCCGTTGTCGCGGGGCCCGGCGGTTAGGCTGGCGGCATGGATATCCGCGTCGCTGCATATGCCGTCATCGTCGACGAACGGGGCATGCTCCTCTCCCACTGGAACGAGAGCGGACACAGCGGATGGACGCTCCCGGGCGGCGGGATCGACCCCGGCGAGGACCCGGCCGACGCGGCGGTCCGCGAGGTGTTCGAGGAGACCGGCTACCACGCCGAGCTCGACGAGCTGATCGGCGTCGACTCGCAGGTCGTGCCGGCGGAGCGCCGGCTCAGCACGACGGCCACCGGACCGCTCCACACGCTGCGCATCGTCTACCGGGCGCACCTCACCGGCGGCACCCTGACCTACGAGGCCGACGGCAGCACCGACTACGCCGCGTGGTACCCGCTCGAGGAGGTCGGCTCACTCGACCGTGTCAGCCTGGTCGACGTCGGACGACGCTTCGCCGGCCTCATCTGAGCACAGCCGTCACAACACGAAGCCCCTCCCCGATCGGAACCGGCGAGGGGCTGCGTCGTGCGATGCGGGATCAGGAAGCGGCAGGCTCCTCGTCGGAGACCCACAGCTCGTCGTCTGCGCGGAACGTCTGCCAGACGGCGTAGGCGACACCGGCAGCGGCGAGGACGCCGAGGCCGATCGCGATGACGGTACCGGCGCTCGCGCCCTTCTTGGCGGGCAGCACCTGCTCGGGGACGTGAAGGCGGCGGAGGGCTGCCTGCACGCGGGTGTCCTTGGCGATGTCGCCGATGCTCAGCACCGTGCCGACGACGCCACCGACTGCGGGGACGACGCCATCCGAGATGCCCTTCTTCACGCCGTCGACGGCGTTGCGGGAGACCTTGATCCCCCGGTCGACCGTCGGGACGACGCGGTGCTCATAGGTGTCGCGCACGACGGGGACCACCTGCTCCTTCGAGAAGTTCCCGAGCTGACGGCTCACCTCACGAGCGACTTCGTTGGCGTGGTTCAGGACATCCTGCTGGGAGTCCCAGAGGTCGGCAGCGGAACCCTTGAGCTTCTTGAGCTCTTTCCGGCGCTTGCGTGACAGGCTCATGTGGTCATCTCCAATGATCGCGGCAACAACGTAACCTCCATCTTGCCACTTAGACCCCTGGATACCATCCGAGAGTCCCGAACCCTTGTGCAAGAATTGGGAGTATGTCAAAGCACACCGCAGTCGCCACGTTGCACACCAACCACGGTGAGATCAAGGTCAACCTCTTCGGGGACCACGCTCCCAAGACGGTCAAGAACTTCACCGACCTGGCGACCGGCGGGCGCGAGTGGACGGACTCGAAGACGGGCCAGACCCGGAACGACGCGCTGTACAGCGACCTCATCTTCCACCGCATCATCCCCGCGTTCATGATCCAGGGCGGCGACCCGCTCGGAACCGGCACCGGCGGCCCGGGCTACAACTTCGACGACGAGATCCACCCGGAGCTCAACTTCGACGAGCCTTACATCCTCGCCATGGCGAACGCCGGCAAGCGCCGCAACGCCATCACGGGCGCCGTCGAGGGCACGAACGGCTCGCAGTTCTTCATCACCACTGTTCCCACGCAGTGGCTCCAGGGCAAGCACACCATCTTCGGTGAGGTCGCCGACGCCGAGTCCCGCGCGGTCGTCGATGCGATCCAGGCCGTCCCGACCGGTGCCGGCGACAAGCCGATCGAGCCCGTCGTCCTCGAGAGCGTCACCATCTCCGAGGCCTAGACCCCGCTCGGAGGACAGACCGTGACCCTGCCCCGGGATCCGTCGGCCAACTTCTGCTATCGCCACCCCGACCGACAGAGCTTCGTGCTCTGCCAGCGTTGCGGCCGGACGATCTGTGGAGAGTGCCAGACGCCCGGGGCAGTCGGTTTCATCTGTCCGGAGGACATGAAGGCGCAACGACAGAGCGCCCCTCGCAACCGCCTCGGCGCGAGGATCAGCAACTCCTCCCCCATCGTCACGTACGCGATCATCGCCGTGACGGCATTCGTGTTCCTGCTGCAGTGGATACCCGGGCTCGGCGTCACGAACGCGCTGCTCTATGCCGGCGTGTACTCCGATCCGTCGTACGGTGCCTTCCAGCCCTGGCGGATGCTGACCGCCGTGTTCGTGCACTCGCAGGGCTTCATCTTCCACATCCTGCTGAACATGTACACGCTCTGGATCTTCGGCCGGATCCTCGAGACCATGCTCGGTCACTGGCGGTTCCTCGCCCTCTACCTGGTCGCCGGGTTCGCCGGTTCGGTCGGTGTCCTGTTCCTCGCCGACCCGACGACGGCCGTGGTCGGCGCATCGGGCGCGATCTTCGGTCTGCTCGGCGCGTTCCTCGTCATCCAACGACGCATGGGTGCCGACACCCGCGGGCTGCTGGTGCTCCTGGGCATCAACCTCGTCATCGGTTTCATCCCCGGCGTGAACATCGCCTGGCAGGCCCACCTGGGCGGGCTCGTCGGCGGAGCCCTCGTCGGCCTCATCCTCGTCAACACCCGTAAGCGCACCCAGCAGCCGCTCCAGGCGGTTCTGATCGGCGCCTTGAGCGTCGTCCTCGTGGGAGCCAGCCTGCTGCCCGCCCTGCTCTGAACGGGACCGCACTTCGACAGGCTCAGTGACCGGGTTCGGCTCAGTGACCGGGTGTGGCCCCGGTGACCGGGGTCGGCTCAGTGACCGGGTACCGCCGGGTGACCAGCGTCGACCAGTCGGCGCCCGGCGGCGAGCCACAACCGTGCAGCAGACATTGAAGGTTGCGCGAGTTATCCACAGAGTTATGAACACTGGGGATAATTACACCGGTGTGGTTCCCCGTGTTTCCGGGAGTCTCTGATGTTCTCCACACCGGTATGTGGATAACTAGAAAGTTCTCCACATTCCTGTGGAGAACTCGCGTCACTGGATCCCGAGTACAACGAAACAGCGGGCCGTCCGAGAGGACGACCCGCTGTGCACGCGTGAAGTGAGGGAGGCTAGCGCCACCTGGTGGTCATGAGGAAGCCGATGAAGGCGATGCCGAAGCCGACGAGGATGTTCCACGGGCCGAGCGACTGAATCGGGAGCAGCGTGCCGCTCAGGTAGTAGACGACGATCCAGGCGAGGCCGAGGAGCATGAAGCCGAACATGACCGGCTTGAACCAGACCGCGTTCGGTGCGGGCTCGCCGCTCGTCTGCTCGGGTTCGCGGGACGGTTTGCTTCGTGACTTCGTGCGTGCCATGCCGACATTCTACCTGTTCACCCCAATCGGTGCCTTGGGATCAGCCGATCCGGAGCTCTTCTCGGTAGAATCCATGCGTGACCGACGACCTACCCTCGCGAGCGAGCGCACGCGCCGCTGAGCGCAGAGCGCCGTCGAAGCACCGCATCAGCGTCTTCGGGGTGGCCGGCGAGCTGCTCATCACCGCGGGCATGGTGGTCCTGCTGTTCCTCGCGTGGCAGCTCTGGTGGAACGACATGATCATGGCAGGCAGCCAGGCGAACGCGGCATCGAGCCAGTCGCAGGAGTGGATCAAGAACGCCGAGACCGCTCCCGCGCCCGAACCGACCGTGGATGCAACCGGCGCGCCGAACTACGGTGAGCCGCCCGTGACCGCCCGCCCCGCGCCGGGCGACCCGTTCGCAGTGCTCTACGTGCCGCGGTACGGCGCCGACTACCGCCGCGTCGTCGCCGAGGGTGTCGACACCGCGACCGTCCTCAACAGCTTCGACCTCGGCGTCGGTCATTACCCGAGTACCCAGATGCCCGGAGAGGTCGGCAACTTCGTCGTCGCCGGTCACCGCAAGGCCTACGGCGGCGCGATGACCCTGATCAGCGACCTGCAGATCGGCGACAAGGTCTACGTCCAGACGGCGGACGGCTACTACACCTACGTGTTCCGGAACATCACCTACGTGCTGCCCACGCAGGTGGACGTCCTCAACCCCGTCCCGCAGGTGGACGGCGTCGCACCGACACAGCGCATCCTCACCCTGACCACCTGCAACCCGCTCTATTCGACGGCGGAACGCAGTATCGCTTACGCGGTGTACGAGTCCTGGCAGCCGCTGTCCGCCGGGCCGCCCGCCGAGATCGCCGCGTCCGTCGCGGCCGCTGGAGGCTGACGATGTACGGCGCACTCTGGAGGGTCCTGCCCGGACCCGTCTGGCTGAGGATCATCATCCTCGTCGTCCTCTTCGTGGCGGTCGTGGCCGCGCTCTTCACCTGGGTGTTCCCCTACGTGGACTCGTTCATCGTCGATCAGAATGTGACCGTCGGCGACGAATGACCCGCGTCCTGGTCATCGACAACTACGACAGCTTCGTCTACACGCTGAACGGGTACGTCGAACAACTGGGTGCGGAGACCGTCGTCGTCCAGAACGACGGCGTAACACTCGACGACCTCGAGCAGCGGATCCGTGGGTTCGACGGCGTACTCGTCTCACCCGGACCAGGTCGACCCTCTGACGCCGGGATCTCGCTGGCCACCGTGAACGCGGCGTACCGCACCGGTACACCACTCCTCGGGGTGTGCCTTGGCCACCAGGCGATCGCGGAGGCGTTCGGGGCGACCGTGCACACCGCCGACGAGGTGATGCACGGGCAGAGTTCGATCGTGGAACACGACGGCAGTGCCCTCTACCGTGGCATCCCGCAGCTGTTCAACGCCACGAGGTATCACTCGCTCGCCGTCGTCTACGGCACCGTGCCCGAGGAGCTCGTCGTGACGAGCCGGACGACCGGCGGCGTCATCATGGGGCTCCGCCACCGTCACGCCCCCATCCACGGCGTGCAGTTCCATCCGGAGTCGGTGCTCTCCGAGGGCGGCTATCAGCTCCTGGCCAACTGGCTTGAGACGACCGGGCTCAGCGGCGCGCATGAGCGGGCACGGGGGCTCAGTCCGCTCGTGACCCCGTAGGCCCTTCGACAGGCTCAGGGACCAGCGCCGCCCGCGGACCGGTGCAGCCTACGGACCGGTGCAGTAGGTGAGTGTGATGACGGACTTCTGCGGGATGTCGCCTGGTGCGGGCGACATGGCCGTGACCGGGTCGCCGGCGACAGCCTTGCACGTCGCGTCGGCCTGCGGCTGCACGGTGAACTGCCTCGTCGCGTCCTGGAGGTAGTTCGTCGCGTCGAGGAGCGGCTGCCCGACGACGTCCGTCAGCGTGACGTTCCCGCTGGAGACGACGAGGTTCACCGTGGACCCCTGGTCGACGGAGGTACCCGCCTCGGGATCCATCCGCAACACGACACCTGCCGGCACAGTGGGTGAGTTCTCGCGAGTCACGGAGCCTTGTGTGAGGCCGGCAGCGGCGACCGCAGCCCACGCGGCCTCGGAGGACTGGTTGATGACGTCGGGAACCTCGACCTGAGCTCGACCGGTCGACACGTAGACCTTGATCTGTGTGTTCTTCGTGACCGTGGTTCCGCCTGGCGGATCCGTTCGGATGACGTGCCCGGCATCGTAGTCGCTGCTCGCTTCGTCGAACTTGGTCGGGACGAGTTCGAGCTGCTCGATCGTGCTGTTCGCGCTCTCCCACGTGGCATCGACGAGATCCGGCACTTCTCGGGAGTCCGTGGAGATACTCGTGGCGGGCGGGAGCTGGACCACCCAGAACACGAGGGAGAAGAGGATGACGGCGATTCCGGCGATAGCAGCCCAGATCCACACGACAGGCGGGCGGCGCTGGGTACGCGTGACGGTGTCGTCCGAGGTGAGCTGACGGATCGCCTGCTCGGTACTGGAGGCCGCGGTCGGTGATGGGCCGAACAGTGAATCGTGGTCATCGCGTCGGACCGGCACATGGCCGGCTCCGGCTTCGTCGAGGTCCTCACGGAACTCGACGGCGCTCTGATACCGCTCGAAGCGATCCTTCGCGAGGGCTCGGAGGACGACCTGATCGAGCGCCGGCGACACCTTCGGGTTGATCGAGCTCGGCTTCACCGGGCGCTCGCTCACGTGCTGGTACGCGACGGCGACGGCGGTGTCGCCGCGGAAGGGCGCCTTGCCCGTCAGCATCTCGAAGAGGACGACGCCGGTCGAGTAGAGGTCGGTCCGTGCGTCGACCGTCTCGCCCTTGGCCTGCTCGGGAGAGAAGTATGCGGCGGTGCCGAGGATGGCGGTCGTCTGGGCGACCGTCGTGGACGAATCCGAGACGGCGCGCGCGATACCGAAGTCGGTGACTTTGACGTCGCCGGCCGTGGTGATCATGACGTTTCCCGGCTTGATGTCGCGGTGCACGACGCCGGCTCGGTGGGAGTACTCCAGCGCGGTGAGGATGCTGTGCGCGATGCGCACCGCCTCGTCGGACTCGACGGGACCCTCGGCGATGAGGTCCTTGAGCATGCGCCCTTCGACGTACTCCATGACGATGAAGGGCTCGATGAGGTCGTGACCGGAGCCGTCCTTGACCCGCTCCTCGCCGGCGTCGTACACGCGGACGATCGTCGGGTGCGCCATCCGCGAGGCGGCCTGTGCCTCCTGACGGAAGCGGGAGCGGAACGCGGGGTCGGTGGCGAGTGTGGACTTGAGGACCTTGATGGCGACGGTGCGACCGAGCTTGGTGTCCACGCCACGGAAGACGTTGGACATGCCCCCGCGACCGATGAGGTCGCCGACGACGTATCGACCTGCGAGCAGGCGTTGATCGTCAGCCACGTACCACCCCTGAATTCGCTTGGAGGACAAACACTAACAGCTTACCCGGGCACCCTTCGTGTGCTCTCAGGGATGCCCCTGAGAGCACACGACGAGATGTGACTACTCGGTAGCCTTGACCACGTCGATCGGCGTCGATGCCGGTGATGCCGCCGACGTGCCGGTGCTGCACCGGACCGCGTAGGACACGGTCAGCTGACCGGCGGCGTCGACCGTGATCGTGCCGCTGGTCGTGTTGGCGTCGAACTGACCCGATGCGTTGTTCTGGAAGAAACCGCCGCCGACCGTCACGGTGTAGCCGAGGAAGTCCGTGCCGGTCGGGCAGGCGTTCTGCACGGTAGCCCAGTCGACGGCGATGGTCGTCGACGTCGCGTCCTTCGGGATCTCGAGCTGACCGGCGTCGTTCAACTTGGACTGATCGACCTTCGGCGCTTCCGTGGGTGGGTCGATGACGGCGATCTCGCCGTACACGGTGAGGGTGATGGCTGAACCCGTCTTCACGTTACCCGTCGGGTTGACGTCGTAGACCGTGTCGACCTGCTCCGGCGACGTCGCTGCGTTGCCGACGTTCTTCGACACGCTGAAGTTGTACGGCGCCGCACTGAAGATGGCGTTGAGCTCTTCGAAGGACCGCCCCTGGAGATCGCTCAGGTTGATCGGGAACACCGTGGGCACCGGCGTGGGCGTCGGGGTCGGGGTCTTCGACGGGGTCGGCGAGGCCGAGGTCGATGTCGCCGACGGCGTCTTGCCCCCTGCGTCGTTCCCCTGGTTGGCGAAGACGGCGATCAGTGAACCGACCAGCACGATGACGAGCAGGGCGACGAGACCGATGAGTGGCCAGGTCCACTTGCTGCGCTGCTTCTTCTCGCTTTCGCCCTCGACGTCGTCCTCGAGCTGGTCCGCCTCGGCGGCGGACAGCAACTGCGTGGTCGCGTCGTCGGCTGCGGGCATCCGACGGGTCTGGTCCATGACGGTGGTCGCGGCGTCGCCGGCCCCACCGAGGATCATCGGCACGGCTGCTGCCGCGGCGTTGAGGTCGCCTCGACGGAGCGCCTGGGCGGCGCGCGCCACGTGGGCGGACGATGCCGGTCGGTCGATCGGGTTCTTCGCGATCATCGACATGACGAACCGGCGGACCGGCTCCGCGATCGTGACGGGGAGCTCCGGCGGCTGCTCGTTGATCTGCGCCATCGCGATGGCGACCTGCGACTCGCCCGTGAACGGACGGCGTCCGGCGAGGCATTCGTACGCGACGATGCCGAGTGAGTAGATGTCCGTCGACGGTGAGGCGGGGTGCCCGCTCGCCTGCTCGGGCGAGAGGTACTGCACGGTGCCCATGACCTGACCGGTGGCCGTGAGCGGCACCTGGTCGGCGATGCGGGCGATGCCGAAGTCGGTGATCTTGACGCGGCCGTCCGGCGTGATGAGCAGGTTGCCCGGCTTGATGTCACGGTGGACGAGGCCCGCGGCGTGTGCGGCCTGGAGTGCCGACGAGGTCTGCGCGACGATGTCGAGCACCTTGTCGGTGGGCAGGACACGCTCGCGCTCGAGCACGGTGGACAGGGCCTCACCGGGCACGAGTTCCATGACGAGGAACGCGCTGCCGTCCTCCTCGCCGTAGTCGAAGACGTTGGCGATGCCCTCGTGGTTCACGAGTGCGGCGTGCCGCGCTTCGGCACGGAACCGCTCGAGGAACCCGGGGTCCCCCATGTACTCGTCCTTGAGGATCTTGATGGCGATGGTCCGGCCGATGACCAGGTCAGTGGCCTGCCACACCTCGCCCATGCCACCGATCGCAATGCGAGATTGCAGTTCGTAGCGACCTCCGAAGGTCAGCCCGGCTGTCGGTCTCATTTGTTCAGCACCGCCTCTAGTACTTTCTTCGCGATCGGCGCGGCCACGAGGTTGCCGTAACCGTCCTGTCCGAGTCCACCGCCATCTTCAACTACGACCGCCACGGCGACCTTCGGGTCGTCCGCAGGCGCGAAACCGGTGAACCACAGCGTGTACGGATCGTCGGAACCGTTCTGCGCAGTGCCTGTCTTTCCAGCCACATCGACCCCATCTATTGTTGCATTAGTCGCAGCACCGCTCTGGACGCCCTGGACCATGATGTCCGTGATCTCCTTGGCCACCGAACTCGAGATCGGCTGCGACAGCTGCGCCGGTTCGAACTCCTTGAGGACGCTCAGATCGGGGTTCACGACGCGGTTCACCAGCTGCGGGTTGCAGACGATGCCACCGTTCGCGATGCCGGCCGAGACCATGGCCATCTGGAGTGCTGATGCCCGCACGGTGTACTGCCCGAAGGCGGCCATCGCGGTCTGGTCTTCGCTCAGCGCGTTCGGGAAGGTGCTCGGCTGCATCGGCATGGGGTTGAGTCCCGTCCCGGTGATGTTGACGTCCATGTTGAAGCCGAAGCTCTGCGCCATGTCACGGATCTTCTCGTAGCCGAGCTCGACGCCGAGTTCCGCGAGCGGGATGTTGCAGCTGAGCTCGACGGCCGTCGCGATGGACACCGTCGCCCCGCCGCCGCAGCTTCCACCTTCGGAGTTGCGGATGACGGTGCTCGTCCCGGGGAGCGTGTAGGTGGACGGGTTCGGGAACTCCGACTCCGGCGTGTAGTCGCCCGACGCGAACGCCGCGGCCGCCGTGACGAGCTTGAACGTGGAACCGGGCGGATCGAGGTCGCCGTCGACGCCCTTGTTGAGGAGCGGCTGGCGGTCGTCGTCGTCGAGGGCCCGGTAGGCGTCGAGCACCGCCGCGTTGTCGTGGCTGGCCAGGACGTTCGGATCGTAGCCGGGGCTCGACACCGAGGCGAGGATCTTGCCCGTCTTCGGCTCGATGGCGACGATCGCGCCCTCCTGGTCGCCGAGCGCGTCGAAGGCGGCCTGCTGAACGACGGGGTCGAGGGTGACCTCCACCGCCGCGCCCTTCGGCGCCTGTCCGGAGATGAGCCGGTTGATGGAGTCGAGGAACTGCGAGTTCGAGGTACCGCTGAGGAGGTCGTTCGTCGCGAGTTCGAGACCGGACGAGCCCTGGGTGGGCGAGAAGTAACCGGTGACGGGCGCGTACAGCGGGCCGTTCGCGTAGACGCGCTGGTACTTGTACTCGTCGTCACTCGCGACGGACGAGGCGATGGCGGTCCCGTCCGTGAGCAGGATGGGACCCCGCTCCGTCCGGTAGCTGTCGTAGAGCGTCCGGGTGTTGCGACCGTCCGCGTTGAGGGTGTCGGCCTGGAACATCTGGATGATCGTGGTCGACCCGAAGAGCGCCAGGAACATCGCCAGGACGACGATGCTCACCCGCTTGAGTTCGCGGTTCATGAGACCACCGCCTTGGGTTGGGTTCGGACCGTGTCGGAGATGCGGAGCAGGACGGCGATGATGATCCAGTTCGCGACGAGCGAGGACCCGCCGGCCGCCAAGAAGGGCGTGGTGAGCCCCGTGAGCGGGATGATGCGGGTCACGCCGCCGACGACGACGAAGACCTGCAGCGCGACGGTGAACGCCAGGCCGACCGAGAGGAGCTTGCCGAAGTCGTCGGTACCGGCGTAGCCGACCCGGAAGCCCCGCGAGACGAGCAGCAGGTAGAGCGCGAAGATCGCGAAGAGACCGGCGAGACCGAGCTCCTCACCGAGGCTGGCGATGATGTAGTCGCTCTGCGGGACGGGGGTGATCTCGGGCATGCCCTGGCCGAGCCCGGTGCCGAGCAGTCCGCCGTGGGCGAGGCCGAAGATGCCCTGCACGAGCTGGTAGCTGCCGCCGTCGCGGTCGAAGACCTCCGGGTTGAAGGCGTCCCACCAGTTGTGGAAACGGCCGGCGACGTAGGAGAGGGTCTGACCGGCGATGAACGCACCGGCGAAGAACATCGTCAGGCCGATGATGATCCAGCTGGCACGGCTCGTCGCGACGTACAGCATCACGAGGAACATGCCGAAGTAGAGCAGACCGGTTCCGAGGTCGCGCTGGAAGACGATCACGCCCATCGCCATCGCCCACACCACGAGGATCGGGCCGAGGTCGCGCAGGCGGGGGAACTGGATCCCGAGGAACTTCTTGCCGACCATCGAGAGGCTGTCGCGCGTGCGCACGAGATAGCCGGCGAAGAAGACCGCGAGAGCGATCTTCGCGATCTCACCGGGCTGGAAGGTGACCGCGTCGCCGATGCCGATCCAGACGCGGGCGCCGTTGACCTCGCGACCGATGCCCGGCAGCAGGGGCAGCAGGAGCAGGACGAAGGCGAAGAGGCCGGCGATGTACGTGTACTTGAAGAGGACGCGGTGGTTGCGGATGATCAGGACCACGGCGATGGCTCCGGCGATCGCGATCGCACTCCACACCATCTGTCGGACCGCGGCGCTCGCCCAACCGGAGTCGCCGAGGGCGATGTCGATCCGGTAGATCTCGGCGATGCCGACGCCGCCGAGCACGGTGGCGATCGGCAGCAGGAAGGGGTCGGCCTCCGCCGCGGTGTAGCGCAGCACGATGTGGAAGGCGAGGACCAGGAGCGACAGGCCCGAGCCGAAGGTGATCAGAGCGAAATCGAGGTGTCCGAGCGCGCCCAGCTGCACGAGCATGACCGCGACCGCGTTGATGGCGAACGCGAAGATGAGGAGCGCGAGCTCGAGGTTGCGGAGCTTCTTCGGCAGCCGGAGTCGGCGCATCGTCTTGATGACGCCGGTGTCGGCTTGGATGGGGGCAGCGACGTCACTGGTCATCGGTCACCCGCAGACGTTTCACGATGTCGAGGGCCTCGGTGAAGGAGGAGGCGCTGATGGTCTGGTCCACGGCCTGGCGATCGAAATCGGAGAGCGAGCCGAGCGGGATGCCGGTGTCCTCCTTGACGCTCGACAGCTGGATGGGGCCGATGTCCTGCTGGATGCCCTGGTAGATGACGACGGTGTCGTCGTCGCCGCCGACGAAGTAGCGGGTCTGGGTCCAGGCGTACCCGAGCACGACCCCGCCGACGATCGCGACGATGACCACGATGAGGCCGACGAGCCAGGTGATGCGCCGCCGTCTCGCACGACGCTCGTCCTCTTCGATGAGCTCGTCGAGGTAGTCCTCGGAGGCGGGCTCGAAGTGCGAGTTGCCGAGCGAGGTGACCCGACCGGGGTGCAGCCAGCTGTTGGGGATGAGCGATGGCTTCTTCACCGACGGGGTGAGCGCGAAGGCAACGGGCTTCGAGGCCGAACCGACGACGACGGGCTCGCCGTCACCCACCGGCTCGTCGACGATGTCGACGACCACGACGGTGACGTTGTCCGGTGCACCGCGGTCCAGGCTCTGCCGGACGAGCTTCTCTGCAGTGCGCTGCGCGGACAGCTTCTCGGTGAGGGTCGCGGTGATGTGCGTCTCGTCGACCACGCCCGAGAGACCGTCCGAGCAGAGGATCCAGCGGTCACCCGGTTGCGTCCCGAGCGTCATCGTGTCGATCTCGGGGGAGGCGTCGACGTCGCCGAGGACGCGCATCAGCACCGATCGGCGGGGATGCACCATCGCTTCCTCGGCCGTGATCCGGCCGGAGTCCACGAGGCGCTGGACGAACGTGTGGTCGACCGTGATCTGGCTGAGCTCGCCCTCACGGAAGAGGTAGATCCGGGAGTCGCCGATGTGGGCGATGGCGACCTCGTTGCCGATGACCGCGAGCGCGGAGACCGTGGTGCCCATGCCCGTCAGCTCGCGGTGCTTCGAGACCGTGTCGCCCAGGATGGAGTTCGCCGCGAGGATCGCGGACTGGAGCGTCGCCTCCGCGGCTTCGGACGACGGGTACGGCTCGTCGGCTTCGATGATCCGGTTGAGTGCCATCGCCGAGGCGACGTCACCGCCGGCGTGGCCGCCCATGCCGTCGGCGACGACGAACAGGTGGTGCCCGGAGTAGCCGGAATCCTGGTTGTTTGAGCGCACTTTACCCACGTGGGAGAGCGCTGCGCCGGCGCCGCTGGTCGTCACCGGGTTACCGCCGCAACTCGAAACTGGTCTGGCCGACCTTGACGGGGGTGTCGAGTGGGATCTGCGTCGGGACGCTCACGCGCTTGCCCGCGAGGAAGGTGCCGTTGGTGGAGTCGAGGTCCTGGACCATCCACTCGTCGTTCCAGAGCATGAGGCGCGCGTGATGCGTGGACGTGTAGTCGTCGCGGATGATGAGGCCGGAGTCCGCTGAACGGCCGATGGTGATCGGCTCGCGGCCGAGCGGGAGCTCGGTGCCCTGCTTGGGGCCGGACACGATGACGAGGCGCGAGGTGTTGTCGACCGTGGCGCGCGGAGGCGTGCCGCTCGATCCTCCGGCAGCGGGCCGACTGGGTGCCGGGGCGGTCGCGGCGCGCATCGGCTGCGGCGGGGTGGCCGGAGCTCCGTTCGACGACTGCTGCTGCGGCTTCCGGACACGTGGTCCGAAGAGGTCGGTGCGGAGGGCGTAGACGATGCCGAAGACGAACGTCCAGAGCAGGAGCAGGAAGCCGATGCGGAGGACCAGCAGGGTCAGTTCGCTCACGCGCCGTCCCCCCAGGAGTCGCCGAAGGACGACACATCGTGACGTCGGGTCGCATCGCTCATCTGGCGATCGGATCCGCCGGCCTTGGCGACCACCCGGAACACGATCCTGGTGCGGCCGATCTCGATGACGGAGTCGGGGGAGAGGGCCGCCTGGCGGAAGGGCTGGCCGTTGAGCTTCGAACCGTTCGTCGAGCCGAGGTCGCGCGCCTGACCGGCGTTGCCGTCCCAGAGGATCTCGACGTGCTTCCGTGAAGTGCCGGTGTCGGGGATCGTGATGTCGGCCTCGGCACCACGGCCGATGACCGTGCGGGCCTGCGTGATCGGATAGCGCTTGCCGCCGATGTCGAGCACGGGTGCCCAGGTCACGGAGCCCTTGAGGTTGACGCTGTCGATCTGGACGAGGCCGTCGGGGAGGGAGCGGTCGCCGGAGAGCTTGATGGTCACGGCACCCGGAAAGGAGTACCCCTGGCTCTTGGCGTGCTTCTGGACGAGCGAACCGAGCTCGTCGATGAGGGAGGGGCCGATGGCGTCCATGCGCTCGAAGTCGGTGGGCGACATGCGGACGGTGAACTTGTTCGGCACGAGGATGCGGTCGCGGGAGACGACGGCAGCCTTGGTGTCGAGCTCGCGTCGGAGCGCGCTCGTGATCTCGACCGGCTGGAGTCCGGACTTGAAGGTCTTCGCGAAGGCGCCGTTGACGGCGCGCTCGAGTCCCTTCTCGAAGTTGTCCAGAATGCCCACGGTCTCTCGATTCGTGTCGGTGTCCAGGCAATGTTAGACGGTTTGCCTGCACACGAGGCCAATCGACGCGGGCGCCGACGCCAGGTGTTAACCCGCTCGGCAGCAGGAGATCAGCATCGGCGCCGGACCGTCGGGGCCGTTTCGTCCTGCTCTGGCGCGGATCTCCGGTGTTCTGCCACCCGGGCTCCGCGTGCTATCCTCGATAAGTTGCCGCGAGAGCGGTGACGTCTGGTGTCTCGCGCGAGTGGCGGAATTGGCAGACGCGCTGGCTTCAGGTGCCAGTGCTCGAAAGGGCGTGCGGGTTCAAGTCCCGCCTCGCGCACCAGTGGATGTGACACGAAGGCCCCCGAGGAATCGGGGGCCTTCGTCGTTGTCGGCGTCGATCGTCGAGTCGGGTCTCGGTGTTCGTGGAGCCAGGGGCGTCCGCCGCGCGTTGACAAGGTCACTTGACACGTCATCGTGTGACAAGCATGCTTGACGTATGTCGGGTTTCCTTGTCACCGCGGATCGCGGGTCCGAGGTGTGCGGCTGATGGCGGCGCTCACCGAGTGCGCGGGGCGCGGTGGCGCCGCGTTCCGGCGGCTGGCGTCGATGAGCGCTCGCGACGTGCTCAGGAACCCGCTCACCGGGATCTCGATGTGGTTCATGACCGGCATCATCCTCGTGATCTACGTCTCCATGTGGCTCGCGTTCGTCGTCCTGGGCCCCGCTCCGGTCGTCGTGCTGGACACGGACGACCCGGCAGTCCCGTCGGCTCTGGAGCGCGCCGGTGTACGACTGGTCACCGACGACGCCCCCGATCGGAACACGCGGGTGACCGTGCACGAGGGGAGCGCCCTGGTCGTGCTCGCCGCTGCCGACCAGGCCGCGTGGGACCCGATCTGGCGAGGCCTGCGCGACGCAGGCGTCCCTGCGCACGACGTGACGGTGACGGATGACGAGGGCGACGTGAAGATCGACCCCCTCCAGGAGAACCTCGGGATCGTGGTCCTGGTCGGGGTCGCGAGCCTGGCGTTCGTCGGGACGACCGTCCCGCTCGTGGCGATGCGGGAGCGCGGGCTGCTCCGGCTGCTCGGTGTGACGCCGCTCCGACGGTCGACGTTCCTCCTCGCGCAGCTCCCCTTGCGTGCGCTGGTGGCGGTGGGGATCCTGGTGCTGACGACCGGGATCGCGGTCTGGCGCAGGTACGTCGACGGTGTGGACCTCCTCGCCCTGGGGGTCTCGTTCCTCCTCGGGGCGGCGATGCTGTTCGCTCTGGCGTTGGTGTTCGCCGCCCGATCGCGGAACGCCGAGGCGACACAACAGACGATGGTGATGGTGACGATCGGGCTCGTGTTCGCGTCGGGTGGGCTCCTGCCGCAGTCCATCCTCCCTGCCGCCGTGCAGGTCGCCATGGACTGCCTGCCGACCACCTGGTTCGCCGCCGCCGCGAGTGCCTCACTGACCGGGGCCGAACCGTTCCTCCCCGTCCCCGCGCTCTGGGGGCTCATGTCGCTCGTCACCGTCGCAGCAGGCGTGCTCGCCGTGCGGTGGTTCGAGTGGGATCAGTCCGAGCGCGACGGGCGGACGACCACGACGTCCGATACACAACGAGAGGTGGCTGCATGAACGAGCACACGACACGGGGATCGACGCCACAGGAGCGTCGTGCGTCCCGAAGATACATGTGGGAGATCGCGGCCGGTACCGTCGGGTTCCTCGTGACGTTCCTCTTCCTACCGGAACTGTTCCCCACCGAGCCGGGATCGCCCGCAGCCGTCGTGGTGGCGCTCGTCCCGCTCGTGCCGGTGGTGTGGATCGCGATCGCACTCATCCGGCACGTGCGTCGTGTCGACGAACTGCAGCGCGGAGTGATCGTGCTGAGTCTCGCCATCGGGTTCGGTGCGGCGATGCTGATCAGTCTCGCGGTCGTGTTCCTGTCGACCGCCGGTGTCGTCGTCCCCCAGCCGGAATGGTGGGTGTTCATCGGCGGGATGGCGGTCTGGGGCGTGTCCATCGGTGTCGTCTCCTTCCGGGCCACCCGATGAAGAACGACGTCCGCGTCCTGCGCACCGAACGCGGGTGGACCCAGGTCCAGTTCGCCGAAGCACTCGGCGTCTCCAGGCAGACGGTGAACGCACTCGAGACCGGGCGCTACGACCCGTCCCTGCCGTTGGCGTTCCGCGTCTCCGCACTGCTCTCCCGCCCGATCGAGGAGATCTTCTTTCCGGGTGAACACGATGCCCCGCCGTCTGGAGGACGACGATGAACGAGCCGGACCGAGTGGTCGTCACCGTCGACCGGCTCAGCAAGCGCTACGGCGACCGCAGCGTCCTGCGTGACGTCTCTCTCCGGGTCCGCGCGGGCGAGGTGTTCGGACTGCTGGGACCGAACGGTGCCGGGAAGACCACCACACTCGAGACCATCGTCGGTCTCCGCCGTCCCACCGACGGAACCGTGCGGGTGCTCGGACGAGACCCGGCGATCGACCGCCGGTACGTGACCGAGCGGATGGCAGTGCAGCCGCAGGCCGCCACCCTGTTCCCGACGCTCACGGTCGCGGAGACGCTCGACCTCTTCGCGTCGTTCTACCGCGACGCGCGGCGCCCCGAGGAGGTCTTGGACGAGCTCGATCTGCGCGCGGCGCGGCGCGTGCGCGTGAAGCACCTCTCGGGCGGCCAGGAGCGGCGCCTGCTGATCGCCATCGCGTTGATCGGCGATGCCGAGATCGTCGTCCTCGACGAGCCGTCGGCCGGACTCGACCCGCAGGCCCGACGGAACCTCTGGGGCATCATCCGGCGCCAGCAGGAACGCGGGACCACGATCCTGCTCTCGACGCACCACATGGACGAGGCCACCCAGGTCTGCGACCGGATCGCCGTCCTCGTGAACGGCTCGATCGCCGCTTCGGGGGAGCCTGAGACCCTGGTCAGGGAACACGCTGCCACGGCCACGGTGACCTTCGAGATCCCCGGCCCGACCACCGCGGACGAGCTGCGTTCCCACGACCTCCCCGGCGAGATCACCGTGACGGCGAAGGGCGACGTCAGCCTGGTCGGGATCGTGACCGACGACCCTGACGCCGTGCTGCGTCGACTCACCTTCTCCGCCGGTCTCAGACCGCGCGGGTTCCGAGTGGCGCACGGATCACTCGAGGACCTCTTCATCGATCTCGCGAACCGGCCGACGTCAGCAACCACGGGCGACCCGGCCCACAGCCCATGAGCACGACGCATGCGTTCCCGGCGCAGGTGCGGAGCTTCGCCGCGGCCCACGCGCGTGACCTCGTCCGGGACCCGCGCTCGGTCATCGCGCTCGTGGCGAGTTTCCTGGCCTTGATCGCACTGCTCTGGGGTGTGGACGCCGTCGTGGCGACGGCGTCCGGCGCTCCTGCCGGTGTGCTGGAGCGTGGCCTCCCGCTCGTTTCGAGCACGGGATCGATGGCGATCGCGTTCATGCTCACCACGGTGCCGCTGGTCCGGCATCGCAGCACCGGCCTGCTGCGGGCGCTGTCGACCTCGCCGGCCCGTCGCGACGCCTACCTGTTCGGACATCTGCCGATCCGCGTGGGGTTGGTCGTCGTGGAGGCCGCGGTGATCATCGCCCTGGCCGCCTGGACGGTGCCGACCCGTCCTCTGTCCGACCTCGTCGCGATCGCCGGCACGATCCTGCTCGGTGGCGCGATGCTGCTCGGCTTCGGCTACCTCCTCGCGGCGCGGTTGTCGAACCCGGACATCGCCATGCAACTCGCGTACCTGCTGCCGATGCTCGCTCTCGCCACGTCCGGGGCGCTCTTCCCGCTCGCGGCCCTTCCGGAGTGGGTCGCCGGTCTCTTCCGGCTCCTGCCCACGACCTGGATCGTCGGCGCACTCGAGGCGATCATCTCCCAGGGCCCTCAGCCCGTGCCGCTCGCGGTGGTCTGGAGTCTGATGGCGGCGTGCGCGGTCGTGTCGGGTCTCGCGGCCGCTCGTCTCCACCGATGGAACGCCGGCTGATCGGGGGAGCTGCGGTCAGCCGCGTCAGTCCCGACGCGGGGGTGCCGTCGAATCGCGCACGATGAGCTGCGAGTCGAGACTCGCGACCGAACGGGGCGACCCTCCGGCCATGGCCTGGAGGAGCACCTCGACCGCCAGCGACCCGCACCGGTTGATCGAGAGCCGCACGGTGGTGAGACCGGGCTGGCGGATGGACGCCATCTCGATGTCGTCGGTGCCGATGATGCTGAGGTCCTCGGGGCAGCGCTTGCCCATCGAGGTGATGCCGGCGTCGATACCGAGGGCGACCAGGTCGTTGTAGGCGATGACCGCCGTCGCACCGCTCGCCACGATCGTGGCCGCTGCGGCGAGACCGCCCTGGATCGAGGCCGCCTGGTGGCCGAGGCGGGTGAACTCGATGTCGAGCTGTGCACAGGCCGCCGCGACCGCGTCGCCACGGCGGAGGTCCGCCCAGGAGTGCCTCGGACCGGCCGCGTAGGCGAGGTGTCGGTGACCCAGTGCGGCGAGGTGCTCGACAGCCTGCCGTGGCCCGCTCTCGGTGTCCATCACGACGTAGGGCAGTCCGTCGATGATGCGGTTGACCACCACGACCGGGGTGTCGCCCACGAGCGCGCGGATCTCGTCGTCGGGGAGGCGTGGTGAGCAGAGGAGCATCCCGTTGAGCTTGCGCGCCAGTTCGAGCTGCTCGTGCTCCCGATGCAGGTCCTCATCGGTACCCGAGGCGGCAGCGTCGCCCCCATCGCTCCGCCGTCGGACCGACTGCGTCCGGTCGCCCTCGGAGGTGTCATCGCCGCCACGGTCGTCGTAGCCGCGGCCTGGGTGGTCGGCGCGTCGGTGTCGCTGACGGCGGCCACGGCACCGTCGGTGATGCTGCAGCCGTATCTCGACGCACTGGAGGACGGGCAGCTCGAACGGGCCGTCGCGATGGACGGGACCGCTGCCGCCGCCGCTGAACTCGGCTACAGCGTCGACCTCCTGACCGATGAGCGGTATGCACTCGCGACCGACCGCCCGACGGCCTATCGCGTCGGTGCGACCCGGACCGAGAACGGGGTCGCCACGGTCGACGTGGCGTTCGAGCGCGGCGGTGAAGGGCAGACCACGGCGTTCACGCTGCGCGCACAGCCGTCCGGCTTCCTGTGGTTCAGCGCGTGGCGCATCGAACCGGCGAGCCTGCCGACCATCACGGTGCCCACGGTCAGGTTCGGTGCGCTGGACATCTCCGTCGGAGGCGAGCACGTGGGCACGGTGGACGAGACGACGGTCTACGTCGTCGGACCGGGGAAGTACGACATCGCGGCCGACTCGACCACCGGCTTCTTCGACTTCGAGGTGCCCAGCGTGGAGGCCGAATGGGACGGCAGGCCGACGGCGTATCTGTACCCGACACTGACGGCGCTCGGGCGGGAGGGGGCGACCGCTGCGGTCCACGCGTACGTGGACGCCTGCATCGCATCGACGTCCTCTGAACCCGCGGGCTGCTCCATCGCGATCGACAATTCGGAGGGCGACGAGATGTCGGGCGTCACCTGGGTGTTGACCCGTGGTCCCGAGTTCGAGTTCTCGGAGTACTCAGCGACGGCGGGGTTCCTCGTGACCACCACCCGTCGGGGCAGTGCCGACTTCCTCGCCGCGTTCGCCTCGGCCTCGGGCGAATACGGCATCGTGACCGCGGAGGACTGCGAGGTGTGGGTGGACGGCGCCGTCGTGTTGTCGACCGACGGCACGTGGACCTTCGACCCGTACACCTGGTGAGCGTGGGCGATGTCATGCACCAGATGAGGGGTGGGGACGCGTGAAGTACGTTCCAGCGTTCGGCCTGAAGGCGCAGGTGTTCATGCTCTGTGTGGCGCCGCTCTTCCTCTTCCTGGTGACTCCGAAGGACAAACTCGCGTCCGCCGGACCGGTCCTGGCCGTGGCCTTCGTCGTGCTTGCAGCTGCGGCATGGACCACACTCGTCGTGACGACACACCGGATCGTCGTGCTCGATGAGCACCTGGTGGTGTACACGGCCTTCCGCTCTCGCGTCGTCCGTATCGACGACGTCAGCTCGATCGGACCGAACTGGAGACCTCAGAGCTTCCGCATCGCTCTGAGGGATGGTCCGAGCATCAGGGGCCACTGCCGCAACGGCTACGCCGCGTTCGCGGAGGACCTGACGACCGGACACCCGTCGATCGAGTTCCGATACTCCATGCTGAAGCCGAAGACCGATCAGTTCATGGAATCGGGCTACTCGGAGCTGACGGAGGACGAACGTCGCGAAGCCGAGTCCCTCGTCCTGGCCGCCCAGTCGGCCGCGAGCTGAGCTGCCCGCGCGACGATAGGGTGAGGACCCGTGACGGCCGCCCTTCCCCCTGAGCAGCGCGAGACGACGCCCCGCGGAGTCCTCGTCTCCGTCGTCGCCTCATTCCTGTTCGCGGCGCTGTTCTTCCTGCCACCCCTGCTGGAGCCGTTCGGGGCGAACGAGATCTTCGCCTGGCGCGTGATCGCGACGGTGCCGGTGCTGGCGACGCTCATCGCGGTGTTCGGGTGGTGGCGGGAGGTCCGGGACATCGCGGTCCGTCTCGCGCGTCGTCCGATCCTCGTCCTCGTGGTCGTGCTCGACGGGCTCCTGTTGTCCCTGCAGCTGTGGCTCTTCGGTTGGGCTCCGCAGACCGGGCACGGGCTCGAACTCGCACTCGGCTACCTCCTGATGCCGCTGGCGATGGTCGTGGTCGGCGTCGTCCTGCATCGGGAGCGACTCGCGCCGCTCCGGATCGCGGCTGTGGCCGCAGCCGCCCTCGGCGTCACCGCCGCGATCGTCGTGGCCGGTGGGCTGTCCTGGGCGACCATCGCGGTCGCGGTCGGCTACCCGGTGTACTTCGCGATCCGGCGCCGAGCCGGGCTCGACTCCATCGGTGCGTTCTGCTTCGAGCTGGCGGTCCTCGTCCCCGTCGCGATCGTGCTGGCACTGCAACCGTCCTCACTCGCCGTCCTCGCCGCGCACCCGCAGCTGGGCTGGGGGATCGTGCTCCTCGGGGTGATCGGTGGTGTCGCCCTCGTGCTGTACCTCGTCGCGAGTCGCCTGCTGTCGTTCGGCGTCTTCGGGCTGCTCAGCTACCTGGAACCGGTGCTGCTCGTCCTCGTGGCGGTTCTGCTCCTCGGCGAATCGCTGACGGTCGCCGACGGGTTCGTCTACGGCCCGATCGTGGTGGCCCTCATGCTCCTGGGGCTCGAGACCGTGCGACGCCCGTCGCGCTGATCGTCCACCTGCAGCCCGGCGCGTCGCCGCGAACCTGTGAAGTCAAGCCTCGAGACGCGTTCCGCGAGCGCGCCTAGCCTGATGGCATGGTTACGAAGCATGCTCCAGCAGTGTCGCTCGAGTCGCCGTTTCCTCCAGCGCGAGACTCGTCCGAACGGCACCACGTCGTCCCGATCGGTGCCCGGCAATGGCGGATCTCGAACGACGCCGATCCCTCCTCACCCGAATGTTGTCTCGCGTACGTCGAGGCACAGGGCACCGGCTACGACGTCCTCATCGTCGCGCCCAGCCCGCCCGAATGGCTGCATGTGGACACCTTCGACGAGGCCAAGCGCGCCGCGATCCGACGGCCGTCGCCGCAGCTCTGAGTCGCTCCGTCGGCGTTCATTCGCCCATGTTCGGGCGACGGAATGCCGGTTCGCCCAAGTATGGGCGAACGAACGGGTTCAGACGCTCCCGCGACGCACGATCGACGTGGGGACGAACGAGCCGGTGGGCGAGATCGTCTCACCCCTGAGCTGCGCGAGGAGCACCTCCGCCGCGCGCTGACCGACGGCCGCCGCCGGCTGGTGGACGGTCGTGAGGGGCGGGTGGCAGCGGAGCGCCCACGCCGAATCGTCGAAGCCGACGACCGACACGTCCTCCGGCACACTCCGCCCTGCCGCACGGAGGGCTTCGAGCGCTCCGGCCGCGACGGCGTCCGAAGCCGCGAACACGCCGTCGACGGCCGGCTCACGGCGGAGCAGCTCCGCCATCCCGGCGAAGCCGTCCTGGTGCGAGTAGAGCGGCACCTCCACGACGAGTCGTTCGTCGAAACGGTCGCCGAGCGCATCGCGGAATCCGGCCAGTCGGTCGGAGCCGGAGTCCCGGTCGAGGGCTGCGGCGATCATGCCGATGTGCCGTCGACCGGCGCCGATCAGCTCACCGGTGATGTCGACCGACGCCGCCCGGTTGTCGATCCCGACGAACGGGAGCTCACGGAGGTCGGGCGGGTGGCCGACGAAGGTCGCGGGGAGACCGAGGCGCTCGATGACGCGCGTGATCGGGTCGTTCTGGCGGGCGGAGACCATGATCACCCCGTCGACGAAGCCGCCCGAGAGGTAGCGGGTGATGCGGTCGGTGTCGCGCTCGGAGTCGACGACCAGGCAGACGAGCTGGTGGTCGGCCTGTGACAGGGCCTCGTTCGCCCCGAGCAGGATGTTGCCGATGTTGGGGTCGTCGACGAACAGGCTGTGCGGCTCGTGGACGACGAATCCGACGGCCTGGGTGCGCTGCATGACGAGGTTCCGGGCGGCCGTGTTCGGCACGTAGCCGACCTTCTCGATGGCGGCCTCGATGGCCTCGCGCGCTTCGGCCGACACGTAGCGCTCGCCGTTGACGACGCGGCTGACCGTGCCCCGGGAGACGCCGGCCTCGACGGCGACATCGTGCACCGTCGCTCGTTTGCGTCGGGTCGGCGGAGGGGTCACGGCTCCACCCTAGCGCCGGTCCGGGCGGCCTTCGGCGGGCTCCGTGTTGACAGATTCCGAAACGCACGCCTACTCTGTGTACGTTCACAGACTCTCAACGTGGAGTTGTCGCTCTTCGATCTGTGCACGTTCACAGATCGCGGAAGGCGCCATGAGCACGACCCCCACGTTCAGCCACGACGGCATCGCCTACGGCTGCGACTACAACCCCGAGCAGTGGGATCGGTCCGTCTGGCGCGAAGACGTCGCGCTCATGCAGGAGGCGGGCGTCGACCTCGTCGCCCTCAACATCTTCGGCTGGTCGCACCTCGAGCCACGGCCGGGGGAGTTCGACTTCGCCGGGCTCGACGAGATCCTCGATTTGCTCCACGAAGCCGGCATCCGGGTCAACCTCGGGACCGGCACCGCATCGGCCCCACCGTGGCTGACGTTCCGGCACCCGGAGATCCTCCCCGAGACCGAGGACGGAACGACCCGCTTCCCTGGCGGTCGCCAGGCCTGGTGCCCGTCGTCCGCGGTCTTCCGTCGCTACGCCCTCGAACTCGTGGAGCGCGTCGCCAAGCGCTACGGCGAGCACCCCGCCGTCGAACTCTGGCACGTGTCGAACGAACTCGGCTGCCACAACGCGCTCTGCTACGACGACGAGAGCGCCGAGGCCTTCCGAGGCTGGCTCCGCGCCCGCTACGAGACGATCGAGCGCCTGAACACCGCGTGGGGCACGTCGTTCTGGAGCCAGCAGTACAGCGACTTCGCCGAGATCCTGCCGCCGCGCCTGACCCTGTCGAGCCGGAACCCGAGCCAGGTCATCGACTTCCACCGCTTCTCCTCCGACGAGCTCCTCGGCTACTACCGGGCCGAGCTCGAGGTCCTGCGCCGTCACAGCTCGGTGCCCGTCACGACCAACTTCATGGTCACCGCGCACATCCGGAACCTCGACTACTGGCAGTGGGCGCCCGAGATGGACGTCGTCGCCAACGACCACTACCTCGACAACCGCCTCGCGGACCCCACGGCCGAACTCGCGTTCGCGAGCGACCTCACGCGCGGTCTCGCCGGGGGCGGCGCATGGTTGCTCATGGAGCAGTCCACCGGTGCGGTCAACTGGCAGCCGCAGAACCTCGCGAAGGCACCGGGCGAGATGACCCGCAACTCGCTCACGCACGTCGCGAAGGGCGCGGAGGCGATCTGCTTCTTCCAGTGGCGCGCGTCGCTGCAGGGCTCGGAGAAGTTCCACTCGGCCCTCCTGCCGCACGCGGGCACCGACTCCGACGTGTGGCGCGAGGTCGTCGAGCTGGGCGGCACGCTCGACCGACTCGACGAGATCACCGGCACGCGCGTCCAGGCCGATGTCGCCCTCCTCTTCTCCTGGGAGAACTGGTGGGCCGCCGACGGCGAGAGCCGCCCGACCCACGAGATCGACCACCTCTCGCAGGTCCACGCGGTCCACGCGTCGCTGCGTCGTCTGGGCCACACCGTCGACGTCGTGCGTCCGGGCGCCGACCTCTCCGCCTACCGGCTCGTCGTCGTCCCGAACCTGTACCTGGTGCGCGACAGCGAGGCCGCGGTCGTCTCGGACTTCGTCGCAGCCGGTGGGCACGCCGTCGTCACGTTCTTCAGTGGGATCGCCGACGAGGAGGACCGGGTCCGCCCCGGCGGCTACCCCGGTGCGTTCCGTGACCTGCTCGGCGTCAACGTCGAGGAGTTCGCCCCCGTCCTCCCCGGCCAGGTGCTGACGCTCGCGTCGGGCCGGACCGCGACGGCCTGGTCCGAGCGGACCCGCGTCCGCGGTGCCGAGGTCGTCGACTCCTTCGCCGACGGCCCGTCGACCGGTCGCCCGGCCATCACGCGCAACCGCATCGCGGGTGGCGGCGACGCCTGGTACCTCGCGACGAACCTGGATGCCGTCGCGCTCGACGAGGTGCTCCGCGACGCAGCCGCGGGGGCCGGGGCGCTGCCACAGGGTGATCCGGACCAGCCGGGCCTCGAGGTCATCCGCCGCGCCGATGAGGGTCGGAGCTACCTCTTCCTCATCAACCACTCGACGAACGACGTCGAGCTGCCGGCCAGCGGGCGCGAGCTCGTCACCGGCGAACCCGTCGACTCCATCGCACGCGTGCCAGCCGGCGCCGTGCGCGTCATCAGAGAGGACCGCACGCGATGAGCGTCAATATCGAGACGGCCGAGGCGACGTCGCCACGGCCCGTCCGCCCGCCGAGGGCGGCCAAGCTGCCGAAGGCGGTGGTGCAGCACAAGCGGGCGATCGCCATCTTCATCGTCCCGTTCGCCGTGCTGTTCGCGCTGTTCTACCTCGTGCCGATCGGGTACGCGGTCTACCAGTCACTGCTCGTGATCGAGCGTGACGGCACCTTCGGTCAGGCCCGGGAGGTGTTCGGCGGACTGGCGCAGTACGTGCAGGTCTTCCAGAACGGCCCGTTCTGGCAGTCCGTCGGACGGGTTCTCCTGTTCGGCGTCGTCCAGGTGCCGGTCATGCTCGGGCTCGCGCTCCTCTTCGCGCTGCTGCTCGACTCACCGCTCCTGCGGGGCAAGCGGTTCTTCCGTCTCGCGTTCTTCGTCCCGTACGCGGTGCCCGGCGTGATCGCCGCCATCATGTGGGGCTTCCTCTACTCGCCGAACCTGTCGCCGTTCACCGCGATCACGCAGAACGTGGACTTCCTCTCGGCCGATCTCGTGCTCTGGGCCATCGCGAACGTCGTCACCTGGGTGTTCGTCGGCTACAACATGCTCATCATCTACTCCTCGCTGCTCTCCATCCCGACGGAGATCTACGAGGCCGCGCGGCTCGACGGCGCCGGTCAGGCGCGCATCGCCTGGTCGATCAAGATCCCGCTCGTGATGCCGGCGATCGTGCTCACGGCGATCTTCTCGATCATCGGCACGCTGCAACTCCTCGCCGAGCCGCAGGTGTTCCGCACCTTCAGCTCAGCCGTCAGCAGCACCTTCACCCCGAACCTCACCGTCTACACCACCTCGTCCATCCCGAACGTGAACCTCGCAGCCGCCTTCTCGGTCGTGCTCGCGCTGGCGACCTTCGTCCTCTCCTTCGGGTTCCTGAAGTTCACGCAGCGAAAGGAAGGCAAATGACCGCCATCCTGTCCACCGGCCGCGGCCCGCAGGAGAGCCGCCTGTCGCGCGCCGGCGCGCTCATCGTGATGCTCGTCTTCACGCTCTACTTCCTCATCCCCATCTGGTGGCTGTTCATCGCCTCGACGAAGTCGTCAGCGCAGTTCGGCAACTCGGCTCCGCTGTGGTTCGCGGACTTCAACCTGTTCGACAACATCGGCCAGCTCGTCGCCTACCGCGACGGCGTCTACCTCAAGTGGATGCTGAACTCGGTGCTGTACGCCGGCCTCGGCGCACTGCTCGGCACGCTCTTCGCGGCCATGTGCGGCTACGCCCTCGCGAAGTACCGGTTCCCGGGACGCGACCTGATCTTCAACGTCGTCCTCGGCGGTGTGCTCGTCCCGGCGACCGCGCTCGCGCTCCCACTGTTCCTCATCTTCAGCCAGGTGGGCCTCACGAACACGTTCTGGGCGGTCTTCCTGCCCTCGCTGGTGAGCCCCTTCGGTGTCTACCTGACCCGGATCTTCGCGGCGTCGAGCGTGCCCGAGGAACTCCTCGAGGCCTCGCGTCTCGATGGCGCCGGTGAGATCCGGACCTTCTTCACCATCTCCGTGCGACTCATGTTCCCGGCGCTCGTCACCGTGTTCCTCTTCCAGTTCGTCGCCATCTGGAACAACTTCTTCCTGCCGCTCATCATGCTCCGCGACGAAGCCCTGTTCCCGGTCACCCTCGGGCTCTACTCGTGGAACTCGCAGGTCAACCAGATCCCCGAGCTGCGCCTCTACGTCCTCGTCGGCGCGTTCCTGTCGATCATCCCGCTCGTCATCACCTTCCTCCTGCTCCAGCGGTTCTGGCGCTCCGGCCTCGGCGCCGGCGCCGTGAAGTAGTCGGACCGACCAGCAGGCATCTTCTCCATCCCGCACCAACACCCATCCCACACCATTCACAGAAGAACGGATTCGCTATGAACCTCAAGAGAACAGCGGTCGCCGCAGCGGTGCTGTCGGCCGTCGTCCTGAGCGGCTGCTCCTCCACCGGGTCGGAGGGCGGCAGTGCTGCTGCCTCCTGCGCCCCGGCCGAGGGCAAGGTCGACCTCAGCTTCACCTCCTGGATCCCCGGTATCGAAGAGGTCGTCGACGTCTGGAACAAGGAGAACCCCGACATCCAGGTCAAGGTCCAGACCGGCCCGAACGGCAACAGCGGTACGTACCAGAACTTCTTCAACCAGCTGAAGGCCGGCAACGCCCCCGACCTCGGCCAGATCGAGTACGACGCCCTCCCGAACTTCCGCGTGCAGAACGGCCTCATGGACCTCGGTGCGTGCGACGACGTCATGGCCGCCAAGGACGACTTCGTCGACTGGACCTGGGGTCAGGTCTCGCTCGGTGAGTCCGACTCGGTCTACGCCGTCCCGCAGGACTCCGGCCCGATGGCCATGTTCTACCGCGCGGACCTGTTCGAGCAGAACGGGATCGCCATCCCGACGACGTGGGCGGAGTACAAGGAGGCCGCCAAGAAGGTCCGCGCCACCGGTGCCTACATCACCAACTTCTCGCAGGGTGACATCAACCAGTTCGCCGGCTTCGTCTGGCAGGCCGGCGGCAGCTGGTTCGACAACGACGGCTCCGACTGGACCGTCGACCTGACCGACCCCGCCTCCAAGAAGGTCGCCGACTACTGGCAGGACCTGATCGACGAGGACCTCGTCTCGACCGTCCCCACCTGGACGACCGAGTGGGACAACGCGTACAACTCCAGCGCCGCCTGGACCTGGAACTCCGCCGTCTGGGGCGCGAACTCCATCGCGTCGGGTGCTCCCGACACCGCCGGCAAGTGGGCCGTCGCGAAGGCTCCGCAGTGGGAGGCCGGCGACTCCGCGGCAGGCAACTGGGGCGGTTCCTCGACCGCCGTCTTCACCGGTTCCAAGCACCCCTATGAGGCGTCGAAGTTCGCGCTGTGGCTGAACACCTCGGACGAGGCACTCACCATGCTCAACACGAGCGCCAACATCTACCCGGCGACGAAGGAGGGCCTGAACCTGCCCGTCCTCAAGGAGGGCGTCGACTTCTACGGCGGCCAGCCGATCTACGATGTCTTCGCGGAGGCTTCCTCCGAGGTGTCGGAGGACTTCGCCTGGGGTCCGACGATGACGCAGACGTACAACGACGTGTCCGACGGCTTCAAGGCTGCGGTCTCCGGCGACGGAACCCTGCTCGACGCCCTCACCAAGGGCCAGTCGGCGACGATCGACGCCCTCAAGGCGCAGTCCATCCCCGTCAAGGAGTAACAGAGCAGTGATCCACCACCTTCGTGCCGCGGGCGTCAGCCTGATCGTCGACGCCCGCGGCACGGAGGTGCCCACCATCCTCCACTGGGGAGCCGATGTCGGCGAACTCGCCACCGACTCCCTCACCGCCCTCGCCGACGGGCTGACGCCGGCGATCCCGCCCTCGTCCATCGATGCCCCGCCGCGCCTCAGCCTGCTGCCCACCGTGTTCGACGGCTGGAGCGGCCGCCCGGGTGTGGGCGTGCACCGGCCGGGCGGAACCGATGCATCGAACCTGCTCGCGCTGCGGCTGATCGACCAGCAGGCCACCGACACCTCGCTGATCCTGACGACGTCCGACGAGCGCGCCGCGGTGACGATCGTCTCGACGATCGAGTTGACCCCCCAGGGTGTGCTCCGCGTCCGGCACACGGTGCGGAACGACGCCGAGGTCGACCGACCCCTCGCCGTCGACGCCCTCGCCGTCGTGCTCCCGCTTCCCGACCGCGCCACGGAACTCCTCGACTTCACCGGTCTCTGGACGCACGAGCGCACGCCGCAGCGCCACCGCCTCGGGCAGGGCGCCTGGACGCGCGAGCACCGTCACGGACGACCCGGTCACGACGACGCGTTCCTGTCCGTCGCGGGCGCACCCGGCTTCGACTTCCGCTGCGGCGAGGTGTGGGCGACCCACCTCGCGTGGAGCGGCGACAAGGTGATCTGGAGCGAGCGCTCGCCACTCGGTCCCGTGGTCACCGGCTCCGGTGAACTCCTCGCGCCCGGTGAAGTCACGCTGGCACCGGGGGACAGCTACGAGTCGCCGTGGACGGTCGCCGTGTACTCCGACGCGGGTCTCGACGGCGTCTCCGCGCGACTGCACCCCTGGATCCGCTCGTGGAGCACGATCACGAAGCCCCGCCCGGTGGTGCTGAACACCTGGGAGGCCGTGTACTTCGACCACGACCTGCCGACACTGCTCACCCTCGTGGAGCAGGCCAAGCGCGTCGGTGTCGAGCGGTTCGTCCTCGACGACGGCTGGTTCACCGGTCGCACGGACGACCGCCGCGCGCTGGGCGACTGGTTCGTCGACCCGGATCGCTGGGCGGGCGGGCTGTCGCCGCTCATCGACGCGGTCACCGGTGCCGGCATGGATTTCGGGCTGTGGGTCGAGCCTGAGATGGTGAACCCCGACTCGGAGCTCGCGCGCACGCATCCCGATTGGGTCCTCGGGCATCCGGACGCTCCGACCTGGCGCTTCCAACGGGTGCTCGACCTCGACAACCCGGACACCTTCGCCTACCTCCTCGGACGCCTCGACGCGTTGCTGACCGAGTACGACATCGCGTTCCTCAAGTGGGACCACAACCGCGACCTCCTCGGCGGCTCGGCACACCGGCAGACGACGGCGCTCTACCGACTGCTCGACGAGGTGCGCGCCCTGCACCCCGGTATCGACATCGAGTCGTGCGCCTCAGGTGGCGCGCGGATCGACCTCGGCGTCCTCGAACGGGTCGAACGGGTGTGGACGAGCGACACGAACGACCCGCTGGAGCGGCAGTCGATCCAGCGCTACACGGGGCTCGTCGTTCCACCGGAGTACCTCGGCGGTCATCTCGGTGCGGCCCGTTCGCACACCACCTGGCGCACCTCGGACCTCTCGTTCCGCCTGGCCACGGCCCTCTTCGGCAGCGCTGGCATCGAGTGGAACCTCAACGAGGCGAGCGAGCCGGAACTCGAGCTGATCGCGACCTGGATCGCGCACTACAAGCGCCTCCGCCCGCTGCTGCACACGGGCGAGATCGTCCGCATGGACAGCGCCGACCCGGCACTGCACGCGCACGGGGTGATCGCCCAGGACCGCTCGTCCGCGATCGTCGCGCAGGTGGCGCTCGCCGCACCGCTCACGGCGATCCCCGCGCCGCTGCGCGTGCCCGGCCTCGATCCCGAGCGTTGCTATCGGGTCCGCCCGCTCGACCTCGGCGCGCCCGCCCGGTCGATCCAGGACGTACCGCCCCGGTGGTTGGTCGAGGGCTCGGTCGTGCTCACCGGCCGTGCGCTGGCCGAGGTCGGGATCGCGATGCCGCTCCTCGCTCCCGAGCAGGCGCAGCTCTTCACCCTCGACGCGGAGTAGCCGCCGCTTTCATTCGCCCATCTTCGGGCGAATGTGTGTTCGTTCGCCCCTGTTTGGGTGAACGGAGCACGGTCAGTCGATGCCGATGTCCTCGCCGACGACGGTGATCTGGGCCGGGACGGGCCAGGGGTGGTCGCCGACGGGTGCGAGACGGACGAGCTCGGTGACCCGGGGCGCCGGCGCACCCGCGGAACCGATGAGCCAGCCGCCCACGAGGAAAGTGGTGCCGGGGACCGACCAGACGGCGATTCCGGTCACGCCGAAGTCGCCGTAGGCGCCGTCGGAGAACCGCACCGTGACGAGGTCGCCGTGTGCGAGCTCGGCGAGCTGAGCGGCGACGGCACCGGGGTCGGGGTCGACGGGGTCCAGCTCGGGGATCGTCTCGAGGACCTGGAGCGGCTTCGTCGGCTTGCCGTTCTGGTCGAGCGCCGTACCGGCCAGGAGGAGCCCGCCGATGATCGGCGAGCGGCGAGCCCGGCCGACGAGATCGAACACGCCGTAGCGGGGCACGCTCAGACGCGCTTGCAGTGAAGCAGCGTCCTCGGCCGACTCGATGGCGGCCGTGAGGCCTTTGATGTCGCGGCGAGCAGGAGCGCTGAGGTCGTAGTTCACCCATCAACTCTCCCATGTCCACTCCGGCAGCAGACAGACACTCTCAAGCAACAAGTTCAATCAAGTATGAACAGTCCGTTATGGAACCGTGACCAGTCTGCGTTGACCTGTCCCGGGGGCACCCGGCATGCTGAACAACACTTGGCCGCTGATACTGGCGCCGCCGCCCAGGACGACCCGCATGCAGCGGACTGCTCCTCACAAGGATGTGAGTATGACGACTTCACAATTGGTTGCAAATTCAAACAAGCCGAGGCGGATGCCGGACGGGATGTTCGCGTTCGTCCTCGTCCTCCCAGGACTCGCGCTCCTCGTCGCGGTCGTCGCCTATCCGCTGCTGACCGCTCTCGTCACGGCGTTCTTCAAGCAGAGCCTGGTGGTGCCCGGCCGCGAGTTCGTCGGATTCCAGAACATCATCGACGTGCTGCAGGGTGACTTCCTCAAACTGCTCGGGCAGACGATGGTCTTCACGCTCGGCACGACGATCGCCCCCTTCGTCATCGGTTTCGCACTGGCCCTCGCGCTCAACACCCGCATCCGCGGTGCCAAGGTGATGCGCGGACTCATGCTGATCCCTTGGCTCGTTCCCGGCGTCGTCGTGTCGTTCCTCTGGATGTGGATCTTCAACGCGAACTACGGAGTGGCGAACGCCATCCTCGGTCTGTTCGGAATCGACGCGCAGGCGTGGCTGGCACAACCCCAGACGGCCATGTTCGCGGTGATCGTCGCGAAGACCTGGCAGTCCTTCCCCTGGATCATGGTCATGCTGCTCGCCGGCCTGCAGACCGTGCCACAGGAACTCCATGAGGCGGCCGAGATGGACGGCGCCGGGACCATCCGACGCTTCTTCTCGATCACGGTCCCGCAGCTGAAGGGCATCATCGGCCTCGTCCTGCTGCTCGAGTTCATCTGGAACTTCCAGCACTTCGACATCATCTACGTCCTGACAGGCGGCGGCCCGGCTGGGAGCACCCAGACCTTCGCCACCGCCGTCTACGAGACCGCCTTCCGCGGCTTCGACCTCGGCCACGCGGGCGCCCTCGGGCTGCTCTGGCTCATCCTCCTGATGGCGCTCGTCGTCGTCTACGTCCGATTCTCGGAGAAAGGCGAGCAGAAATGAGCGTCTCCACCGCCCCGCCGGCACCGCAGGACACCACGCCGGACCCGCAACCGCCGTTCGTCGCGACCGAGCTCGGCACGCTGCGACGCCGTCCGTCGCTCTTCCGCTCGGAGAGCCGGGCGGTCCGGATCAGCGCTTGGGTCGCGGTGATCGTCTGCGGCGGCTTCGGGCTGCTGCCGGTGTACTGGTTGCTGGCCACCTCGCTGACCCCACGCGCCCAGGTCTTCTCGTACCCACCGAAGCTCTTCCCCACGGAGATCAGCTTCGAGGCCTACACCGCCCTCGCATCGAACCCGGACCTGTTCGGTTACCTGCGGAACAGCATCATCGTGTCCGTCATCACCGCCCTGCTGTCCGTGATCGTCTCGGCCTACATGGGCTACTCGTTCTCGAAGTTCCGCTACCGCGGGCGTCGATCACTCATGTACTTCGTGCTCGCCTCGCAGATGTTCCCGCAGGCGTTGCTGCTGATCACCCTGTACTCGGTGTTCAGCGCCTACGGGCTCCTCAACACCTATGCAGCGCTGGTGCTGTCGTTCACGACGTTCACCCTGCCGCTGTGCGTCTGGATGTTGAAGGGGTTCTTCGACACGATCCCGGACGAACTCATCGAGGCGGCCCGCGTCGACGGGGCCTCCCGCCTGCGGATCATCCACTCCATCGTTCTCCCGTTGTCCGCACCCGGCCTGGTCGCCGCGGGCCTGTTCGCCTTCGTTCGCGGGTGGAACGACTTCATCTTCGCGCTCACGCTCGCGGGACCCGACAAGCAGACACTCCCGCCCGGCCTCGTGAACACCTTCGTCGGTGAGGCGGCCACGGCCTGGCCCGAGCTCATGGCCGCGTCCCTCGTCGTCTCCCTACCCGTGGCGATCGCGTTCATGGCCCTGCAGCGTCACCTCGTCGGCGGACTGACCGCCGGCGCCGTGAAGGGCTGAGCGCAGTACACCGGACCGGCCCGCCGCCGGCCTCCCCATAATCCGTCCCACCAACCCAGACACGTCCCACCAGGATCACGCTCGAGGAGGAGCCATGTCCCACCGCACCCCGTCCTTCGCCACCGCCGCACAGCAGACCGTCATCACCCGCCGCCGTGCCCTGCAGTTCCTCGGCATCGGCGTCGCCGCAGCCACCCTCGCAGGATGTGCACCCACCGGTGCTGCACCCGGGGCTGGATCCATCCCGAAGGCGACCGCCGGCGGCACCGCGACCGACTTCGACTTCGCGAGCTGGTCGCTCACCGAGAAGGCTTCGGCACCCGCCATCCAGAGCCTCCTGCAGAAGTACGAGGGCAAGGCCAAGATCGACGTCGGTGAGGTGTCCTTCCCCTACAACGAGTACATCAACCAGCTCATGCTGCAGGTGCGCGGCGGGCAGTTCTCCGGTGTCGCCCACGTCGACGTCGCTTGGCTCGGCTCGCTGGCGAGCCTCGGCAAGCTGCAGGACGTCTCCGGGCTGACCGAGGGACGCGGATACACGAAGGCAGGCCTCACGGCCGCGACATTCGACGGCGTGCAGTACGGCCTCCCGTGGACGATCGGCGCGATCGGCCTCGTCACCAACCAGGCGATCCTCGACCAGGCCGGCATCGGCGAGTTCCCCACGACGATCGACGAGTTCGAGGGGTCGCTCAAGCAGCTCAAGGGTCTCGGCAACGGCATGATCCCCTACGCCGCGTCGACGAAGGCCGCGCAGCTGAAGGACATCCTCATCTGGATGCAGACCTTCGGCAGCCCGCTGGTCGACGGGGACACCGTCACGATCGGCGACGACGCGAGCATCGAGGCGGTCACCTGGTACAAGAGCCTGTACGACCAGGGCCTCATCGCCGCCGACGTCGACCGCTTCGACGCACGCTCACTGTTCGCGCAGGGGCGCACCGCGATCTACGACGACGCGATCGTCGGACGGAGCGCCGTGACCGGCGAATCACCCGACCCCGACTTCGCGAGCAAGCTGCAGCCGGTCTCCCGGCCGGTCCTCAAGCAGGGTGACACGCCGCGTGCGCTCGTCTGGGGTGGCGCGCTCGCCGTGGTCGACGGTCCGGCCGCCGGCACCGCAGCGGACTTCGCCCAGTGGGTGACGTCCGACCCGGAGACTGTGCTCGAGGACTTCGCCGCCCGAGGTCTGCCGCCGGCGACCGAGGACGCGCTCAACTCCGACGCCGTGAAGAACGACTCGTTCGCCACGAACTTCAGTGACCGCATCACCAAGACGAGCTCGACGAACCCGTTCTGGAAGTTCGTGCAGTACTCGCAGATCGAGACGAAGATCGCGGAGAAGGTGCAGGCGGTCCTCGTCGGGCAGGAGAAGCCCGCTGAAGCCATGAAGTCCGCAGGCGAAGCCGCTCAGAAGCTCGTCGGCTGAGCCGCGGATCGACGATCGGACGCTTGTGACCGGCACCGGGGGAACCATGCGACGCAGCTCATCGAACACCGTCCGCGCGCTCGCCGCGGCCGCGCTCACGGTCCTCGCGCTGGGGGTGACGGCGCCGGCGGTCGCCGCCCCCGGAGGACCGGTGCGTGGTGACGCGGGCGGGAATGCGGTGACCGACACGGTCGAGACCGTGCCCGTCACCGTCGACACGTCGAACCAGGCCGGCTGGTGGCGACCGCTCGACGTCGTCGACGGTGTCTCCTACTTCGCCTTCAACGCGCCGGCGTCCACCGCGTCCAAGCACGAGGTGCACCTGGCCTCGCGGGGCGCGGACGGGACGTGGACCGAAGGGTGCCTGCGCTCGACGGCCGGAGGTGCCTGCGTGACCTTCACCGACGACAACGGCCACAACCAGCCCTCGATCGTGGTCGACGGAGACGGCGTCATCCACGCCTTCGTTTCGATGCACAACGAGCAGTGGAACGTGTTCCGCTCCTCAGTGCCCGGCGACGTCACCTCGCTCGTGGAGGCGACGTCGTCCATGCCCGACCTCGACGCGGCGATCACCTATCCGGTGACCGCGCGCGGGCCGGACGGCGACGCCTGGGTGCTCGTGCGCGTCGGGACGGACGCGCAGGGGCGACGAGAGGGTCGGCTCTACCGGTACGACCTCGACACCGGTGTCTGGGAACGCGAAGCGGTGGTCGCCGCGGCGACCGGCTACTCCTTCTATCCCGACGACCTCGAGGTGGATGCCGACGGCCGCGTCCACGTGCTGTGGGAATGGGGCCCGTTCCCGGCGGACCCGGCGCGGCACCTCGGGTCGTACGCGACGTACGACCCGTCCGACGGTTCCTTCGCCGACGTCACAGGGACCGCGCTCACCGGACCGATCACCCCGACCACCCCGGGATCCGTCGTCTGGCGCCCCTTCGGTGCCGGCGAGGCCATCGGCAGCTACACGCCGGCGCTGCAGACCGCGAAGCTCGCCCTCGACGGCACAGAGCTCGCGGGGATCGTCTACCGGTTCGTCGAAGCCGACGAGACCGCATACGACGTGCGATACACCTCGTGGGACGGCGGTGCCTGGAACGACGAGTCGCTCATCGACGCCTCCGCGCTCGGTTCCGGCGTCTCGACCGTCGCCGCGATCGACGCGACGAGCTCCGGCGGAGTCGACCGCGTCTACGCGGTCCTCGCCGTACAGGTCTGCGGCGAGAACCGCAGCCAGGTGGTCCGGCTGGAGCGCGAGACGGTCGGCACCCCGTGGACGGCCCGCACGGTCGGCACCGATCAACTCGGCCAGCAACGGCTGCGGGCGGAGACCGTCGACGGCACGGATGTGCTCTACCTGAGTGCGCCACTCAGCGAGACCACTCGCGGCACCGTCCGGTACGCGGCGATCCCGCGAGCGGCGTCGGCCGAGACCGGCGGGACCTCGCTCCAGGACATCGTGTCGGGCCTTCGTGGCGAGGCATCCGGCACGAACGTGGCGCTCGGTGCGACCGTCAGCGTGTCGTCGTCGCTGCGAGCCGACACCGGCGGGGCACTCGCCGTCGACGGCGTGTGCACGGACGCGAGTCGCTGGATCTCGGCGGTCGGCGACACGGCACCCACGATCACGGCCGCCTGGCGGGCCCCGACGGCGCTCGCCGAGGTCAGGGTCAAGAGCGGCTACGCCGGGGGAGTCTCGACCGATTCGGTGCTCCGTGACTTCACCGTCGAGGTCCGGACGGGCGGTGCCTGGGTCGAGGTCGGACGGTTCGACGACAACACCGCCGGTACCGTCACCGCGACCGTGGACGGACTGGTCGTCGACGCGGTGCGCCTGCTCATCACCGACCCCTCCGCCTCGGCGACCGACGTCGCGCGGGTCTTCGAGATCGAGGCGATCGCGGCACCCGCCACCGAATCCACGAGGAACGACGATGTCCCGAGATAGCGTTGTGCTCAGTCGGGACCGCAACGGTCCCGAGCGGCCGGGATCCACCCGGTCAGCAGTGAGGAGCAGCACCATGTCGGACGCCGCTTTCGGCTCTCAGCGATCGGCACCGGTACCGCGCCGTTCGCGCACGGGCATGGTGGCGCTCGCCGTCCCGAACCTGGACGAACCGTACTTCGCGGAGCTCACGACGCTCCTCGTCCGCGGCGCCGACGAGCGTGGACTGTCGATCCTCATCCAGCACACTGAGGGCGACCACGATCGCGAGGTCGACATCGCCAACGGGGTGGGCCTGCCGCTAACGGACGGACTCATCCACATCCCCCGCTCGCTGACGGTCGGCGACCTGACGCGGCGGACCTCCCCGGGTCCGCTGGTGCTCCTCGGCGAGCACATCCAGGTGAGCCCGTTCACGCACATCTCGATCGACAACCGGGCGGCCGCCGACGCCGCGACGACCCACCTCGCCGAGGTCGGCTGCTCCCGCATCGCGTTCATCGGACCCAGGGACGAACGTCCGTCCGACGCAGCCGATCAGCGGTACGCCGGGTATCGGGACGTGGTCGCGCGGCTCGGGCTCGCGCAGGAGCCGTCGCTCATCGGGCACGTCGACGCGTTCACCCCCGAGGAGGGACGCCGCGTGATGCGTCGGATGACCGCCGAGGGCGTCGAGCTCGACGGTGTCGTCTGCTCCAACGACTCGATCGCCTTCGGCGTGCTCGCGGCCCTCCAGGAAGCCGGCCGGCGGGTTCCCGAGGAGGTCGCGGTGATCGGCATCGACGACGTCCACGCCGCCCAGTTCTCGACCCCGTCGCTCACCACGGTCGCCCCCGACTACGACGCGATCGTGCGCGCGGCCTTCACCGAGCTCGAACGTCAGATCGCCGCCCCGCCCGGTGCCGACACGCCGGTCCGGCACGTGGTCGTCGACGCGCGGATCGTCGCGCGGAACAGCACGGCGCGCTGAGGTCCATGAGCGGAAGGACAGGCCGGCGCTCCGCTGTGCCGGGGTGCTGGAAGCGGCGCGGTCAGTCGTCCATGCGGTCGTCGTCGACCGAAGCGGAAGCGACCGGCGCGAGCCAGACCTCGCCGAACTGCGCGCGGAGCGTGGTCTCGATGTCCTCGGTCACGTCGTCATCCATGACGAGGTGGTCCACCTCGCGGAGGTCGACGATCGTCGTCAGTCCGACGGCACCCCACTTCGAGTGGTCGGCGAGGACCACGGAGCGACGCCCGGCGCCGACGAACGCCCGGTTGGTCTCGGCCTCGAGGAGGTTCGAGGTCGTCAGTCCCGCCTGCAGGTCGATCCCGCGGACGCCGAGGAAGACGACGTCGCAGTGCAGGGACTCGATCGCCCGCACGGCGACCGGACCGACGAGGGCGTCCGAGGGGGTACGGACGCCGCCGGTCAACACGACCGTCTGGGTGTACGGCTCGTCGGCGCGGTCGGGCCGCGCGAACACGTCTGCCACCGGGAGGGAGTTCGTGACGATGGTGAGCTCCGGGATGGCGCGCAGCTCCTGCGCGAGGGTCCAGGTGGTGGTGCCGCCGGACAGGCCGACCGACATGCCGGGCTCGACGAGGACGGCCGCGCGACGGGCGATGGCGCGCTTCTCGGCCAGCAGTCGGCGTGCCTGGTTGGGGAAGCCGAGCTCGACACGGTCGGGCAGCCGGGGCGTGGTGGCGCCACCACGGACGCGGTCGACGAGGCCCTCCGTGGCGAGTTGCTCGATGTCGCGCCGCACGGTCATCTCGCTGACGCCGAGCGCGGTCGCGAGGTCGACGACGCTCGCCGCACCGTTGCGGCGCACCTCCGACATGATCTGCGATCTGCGTTCCGCACCGAGCACAGCGTCCTCCTTCGACCCGGTTGCCAGTCTGTCACGAGCGCGTGCCGGGCTGAGGCACCGGCGATCCACGACGACGAGACGGAGGCGGATGACGCATGCGTGAGGTACGACATCGGGACTGGTTCGGCGATGTGGTTCGCGACGGCACCTACGGCTACGACCTCGAGGCGCTCCTGGCCGTCGAACCGGTCGTGCCGCCGGCCGGATTCGAGGAGCTGTGGCGCGGGTGGTACGCGGCGGCACGTGAGGTTCCTCCGGATCCGATCTTGACCCCGATCGGCCGGCAGGGCGCGCACGAGGTCTTCGTCGTCGAGCACACGGTCGCCGACGGCCTCCGTCTGCGCGGATGGCTCGCGATGCCGGCGGGCGGGCCTGCACGCTTCGGGATGGTGCATGGACACGGGTACGGCGGGCGGGAGGCGCCCGACTGGTCCCGCGTCCCGGACGACGCTGCCGTCATCTTCCCGATCGCCCGCGGCCAGGGCGTCTTCAACGCGGGACTCGGAGCGCCGACACCGGAGGACGGGCATGTCCTGTTCGGCATCGACAGCGTAGAGCGGTACGCGCTCGGCCGGTGTGCCGTCGACCTCTGGCACGCGGCGTCGGCGCTGCTCGACGTCGTCGGACCGCTCCCGCTCTACTTCGTCGGTGAGAGCTTCGGCGGCGGGATCGGTGCGCTCGCCCTGCCATGGGACGACCGCTTCGTCGGAGCGACGCTCGTGGTGCCGAGCTTCGGTCAGTACGACCTGCGTCTGCGCCTGCCGTGCGAGGGGAGCGGAGAGCGGGTTCGACACCACGTCGCCGAGCACCCGGAGGCGCGTGAGGTCCTGCGGTTCTTCGACGCGTCGACGGCCGCGGGGTTTGTCCACGTGCCGGTGCGGGTGGAGGCCGCGCTCTGGGACGGACACGTGCCACCACCCGGGCAGTTCGCCGTCGCCAACGCTCTCGAGGATATCGAGCTGAGCGTCCTCCCCGCCGGGCACACCGAGTACCCGGGGCTCGATGCCGTGCTGGCGGAGTCGTATGCGGCGACGAGGGCGCACGCGCTCCGGTCGGTCGCGCGGGCAGTGGGAGGAGCTGCAGGCGCGAGGTGAGAGGGTGGATGGATGATAGCTGCCCTCACGCTCCCCGTCGCCCTCTCCACACCGGGGCAGGAACTGCTGCTGCGCCGGGCCGACCTGGCCGACCTCGACGCGCTGATGACGCTCCTCGCCGACGACCCGATCAGTGCGTCCCGCGGTGACCTGGCGAACGAGAGCGATCTCCCCGCCTACGAGCGTGCGCTCGCGGACCTCATCGGCGACCCGGCGAACGAGATCCTGCTGGTCGTCGACGCGGCGGAGGCCGTCATCGCGACGATGCAGCTGACGCGCATCCCCGGGATGGCTCGCCGCGGCTCAACCCGACTGCTCATCGAAGCCGTGCGGGTCTCCTCCGCGCTGCGATCCGGCGGCGTCGGAACGGCGATGATGCGCTGGGTGACGGACGTCGCCGCTCCGGCGACCGGCTCCTCGATCGTGCAGTTGACCTCCGACGAGGCCAGGGTGGACGCCCACCGCTTCTACGAGCGCCTCGGCTTCGTCGGTTCGCACCGCGGCTTCAAGTACGCCGTGACGGCGGCGAGCTGAGATGGAGTTCGTCCGCGCACTCGCCCGCTGGCTCCTCGGAGCTGTCCTCACCTTCGCCGGCGTCGGCCACCTCACCTTCGCGCGGCAGTCGTTCGTCGCCCAGGTGCCGCAGTGGTTGCCCCTGCCGGTCGACGTGGTCGTCGTTGCGTCGGGAGTCGTCGAGATCCTGCTCGGCCTCTCGCTGATCCTGCTCGCCCGGTACCGCGTCGCCGTCGGCTGGATCGTCGCCGCGTTCTTCGTCGCGGTGTTCCCCGGCAACATCGAGCAGTTCGTCCGCGGCACCGACGCCTTCGGGCTCGACAGCGATGTCGCGCGCGGTGTCCGACTGGTGTTCCAACCGCTCCTCGTCGTCTGGGCGCTCTGGTCGACGGGAGCGTGGCGAGCGTGGCGGACCAGCCGCCGCCGGTCGTCGTCGACCGAGTCCGGCCTCGGAGCCGCCTAGTCATCCGGCCCCACCGGGTGTCAAGGGGCCTGAGGTTCCAGGCCTGATCCGGCAGGGTTGATGCATGCGATGCATTACATACGCGGGTGAGAACGTTGTGACGACCGATGAGGTCGCGGGCCTCCTGGTGGAGCTGACCGCCGAGCTCGCCAAGCGAGGTCGGGCCGAAGCGGTCACGATTCCGATCGTCGTGGAGTCCGATGCCGAGGATGCATCCGCCCAACTCGTGATCGGTCTCGGCAACGACGTGCTCTCAGTGCCGCACGACTGGGACCGCGACGTGCCGGACTTCAGCGAGGCCGAATCGCGTCTGCAGGGCTATCTCGACGACCTCCGCCCGTCCACGACGGCGTACGAGCCACGCGACTCCCTCGAGACCTCGGACGTGCTCGAGGACCCCGACCTCGACCTGCGCGACTTCTCCCGCTGAGACGGACCCGCACGACAATGCCGGCGTCGACCCATCTGGTCGACGCCGGCATTCGTTCGGGTCGCTCAGCGCGGGAGCGGCAGCTTGGCCGTCTCGCGGGCCCGCAGCACGACGATCAGCGTGATGAGCGCGGCCGCCATCACGTAGAACGCGGGGGCGAACCGGTTGCCGGTCGAGGCGATCAGGAATGTCGCGAAGTACGGCGTGATCCCGCCGAACACGGCGACCGACAGGTTGTACGCGATCGCCATCGAGCCGTAACGGATGCTGGTCGGGAACAGCTCGGCCATCGCAGCACTCGACGCACCGTCGTAGGCGGCCATGAAGACACCGAGGATCACCATGGCGATCGCCGCCGCCGCGAAGTTGCCCGCGCTCATGAGCATGAGCGTCGGGTACGTCAACACCAGGAACCCGACGCAACCGGCGATCATCACCGGCTTCCGCCCGATGCGGTCGCTCAGCAGGCCCATGAACGGCACGAGGATGGCGATCGCGAGCAGCCCGAGCACGGTGACCGCGTAGCTGAGCGGTTGCGAGTAGCCGAGATCGGTCTGGAGGTACGACGGCATGAAGGTCTGCAGGATCCAGTGGCCGACGGCCTTGATGACGACGAAGCCGACGCAGAAGAGCAGCGCCTTCCAGGACGTCCGCAGCGAGGTCCGCAACGGTGACTTCGAGACGGCCCCCTTCGCTTGGATCGCCTGGAACTCGGGGGTGTCCTCGAGCTTGTTCCGCAGGTAGAGGCCCGCGAGGCCGAGCGGCAGGGCGAGGAAGAAGAGCGCGCGCCAACCCCACTCGTTGAGGGCGTCCGTGCCGAGCGTCGAGGTGAAGAGGAGCACGAGGCCCGCACCGACCACGAAGGCCGCGAAGCCGAACACGTCGATGAAGCTCGTCACGAAGCCGCGCCGGTTTGACGGGGCGTACTCGGCGAGGAGTGTGGTGGCACCCGAGCTCTCGCCACCGGCGGCGAAGCCCTGCACGAGTCGTACGATCACGAGCAGGATCGGCGCCCAGAGGCCGATGAGGTCGAATGTCGGCAGGAGACCCATGACGACCGTCGCCCCGGAGGTCACGAGGATCACCGTCGCGAGGACCGTCTTGCGCCCGATGCGGTCTCCGAGCGAGCCCCAGAAGAGGCCACCGAGCGGACGCATCACGAAGCCGGCCCCGAACACCGCGAATGCGGAGAGGAGAGCCGCCTGGGTGTTGCCCTGCTGGAAGAAGTTGAGGCTGATGACGGTCGCGAGCGTGCCGTAGAGGCCGAAGTCGAACCATTCGACGAAGTGACCTGCCCCGGCCGCCCAGATCACCTTCCGCATACGGCGTGATCGCTCCGCGTCGTCGTAGGGGGTCTGTGCGCTGTGCGCGGCGGCTTCGGCCAGGGCTGCAGCCTGGGTCCTGCTCTCGTCCATCGGTCCTCACATCGTTGTCGGGGTGCTTCGAGGTTCACCTGCCGAAGAATCTTACCCACTGAATGGGAAAGTCGTACCGCTGAATGGTAGCGTGGCACTCGCCCGGTGGTCGCCACCTGTTCGACGGCCTCCAGGATCACGCATCACGAAGGAGTGTCATCCATGCAGCACCGCACCCAGACCGCAGACGTCGTCGTCATCGGCGGTGGCCTCGCGGGCGTGTCAGCAGCCGTCGCCGCCGCCCGCCTCGGTTCGCGGGTCTCGCTCGTCACCAATCGCCCGGTACTCGGTGGGAACTCGTCGAGCGAGGTTCGGGTGTGGGTGGTCGGAGCGACCGCGCACGGCCACCAGCGGTTCGCACGGGAGACCGGGATCATGGGGGAGCTCTTCCTCGAGAACCAGTACCGCAATCCGGAGGGCAACCCGTTCTACTGGGACCAGACCGTCCTCGACCTCGTGCGCGCCGAGCCGAACCTGCAGCTGCACCTCAACACCGACGTCCGCATCGTCACGATGGAGAAGCCGGCGGACGGTGAGGAGTCGCCGTCGCCGCGGATCGCGTCCGTCACCGGATGGACGATGGGCAGCGAGATCGAGACCGAGTTCGTCGCCCCCGTCTTCATCGACTGCACGGGAGACGGGCTGGTGGGGCATCTCGCCGGTGCCACCTCCCGCATCGGGCGCGAGGGTCGCGCCGAGCTCGGCGAGCCGTGGGCGCCCGAGGTGGCGGACGACGAGCTCCTCGGCAGTTCGATCTTCTTCTACACCAAGGACGCCGGACGCCCCGAGCGGTTCGTCGCCCCCGACATCGCGCGCGACATCCGCGAGACCCCGATCCTCACCAACCGGATCATCCGGACCGGCGACAACGGCTGCAACTACTGGTGGATCGAGTGGGGCGGCGAGCTCGACACCGTCGCCGAGAACGAGCAGATCCGAGACGAGCTGTGGAGCGTCGTCTTCGGGATCTGGGACTACATCAAGAACTCCGGCGAGTTCGACGCCGACACCCTCACGCTCGAGTGGGTCGGATCCATCCCGGGGAAGCGCGAGTACCGCCGGCTCCTCGGCGACCACACCCTCACGCAGAACGACCTGCTCGACCAGGTCGACTTCGAGGACACCGTGGCCTTCGGAGGTTGGTCGATCGACCTGCACCCCGTGGAGGGCGTGTACGCCGAGACCGCCGGTGCGCAGCAGCGGTTCAGCAACGGCACCTACGGCATCCCCTTCCGCAGCCTGTACTCGCGGGACGTCGACAACCTGCTGTTCGCCGGACGCAACATCTCCGCCTCCCATGTCGCGTTCGGGTCCACCCGCGTCATGGCGACCTGCGCCACGCAGGGTCAGGCGGTGGGGACGGCTGCGGCGCTCATCGCCCGCAACGGGCTCACGCCGCGTGAGCTCGCCGGGCAGGCGCTCCCGCTCCTGCAGCGCACGCTCCTCCGCGAGGACGCCCCGGTCATCGGCATCACCACGGACGACCCCGACGACCTGGCCGGGCGGGCGACGGTCTCCGCCTCGAGCGCGCTCGACGCGATCTCCACGCTGGAGCACATCGGCTCCGGCGAGCGGTTCACCCTCGACCGCGACGTCGCGATCCTCGTGCCCGTCGCTCCGTCACTCGACCAGATCACCCTGCTCGTCGACGCCGCACGCGACACGACCCTCCGCGTCGAACTGTGGGGCACCGGTAAGCGCCAGAACGCCGTCCCGGTCGAGCACCTCCTCGATGGAGCCGCGGAGATCGCCGCCGGGGTCGGCGTGTCGGCCACCGTCCGTTTCGGATGGACGCCCGATATCGAGCAGAACGCCGTGCTCGTCGTCCGTGCCAACCCGGACGTCAGCCTGCTCCTCACCGAGGGCCACCCCTACGGCCTCCTCGTCCTGACCGCGAAGCACGCGTCCGACGAGGTGTTCGACGACCACATCCCCGAGGAGCAGGACCAGGCGATCCTCGACTGGAACGCCCGGAAGCTCCGCGGCCGGAGCGTCGCGCTGACCGTCGGTGGAGACACCACGGCGTACCGCCCGGAGCGGATCGTCGACGGCTACCAGCGACCGTACGGGGGACCGCACCTGTGGTCCTCGGAGCGACTCGCTGACAGCCGCGATCTGGTCGCCGAGCCCGAGGCCCTCACACTGCACTGGGACGAGCCCGTCGATGTCGCGTCCGTGCGGATCGTGTTCAACGACGACGTCGACGTGGACCTCATCAACCTGCACCACCACCGCACCGACTTCGAGGCGGTCCCCGAGCTCGTCGCCGACTACCGACTCGAGGGGAGACGCGCGGGTGCGGCTGAAGGGACGTGGACGGTGTTGGCCGAGGTCGAGGGGAACCGCCACCGCCACCGGATCCACGACGTCGAGCCCGTGCGGGTCGACGCCCTCCGTGTCGTCGTCACGGCCACGAACGGCTCGCCCTACGTGAGTGTCGCGAGTGTGAAGGTCTTCGAACAGCCGAGCGGGCGCACCACCCGGCCGCGCCGAGCCCGACCGCTACGCTGAACACGGCCTCCGAGGCCGGACATCCGAACCGACACCGACACCGACACCGTGGAGGACCCGTGGCAGGTGAGATCCAGCAGGGCATCGGCCGTGCGGCATCCGTGCTCGCCGTGCTCGGCGCATCGACCACCGGACCGTTGCGGGCCTCCGACATCGCCCGTGCCACCGGTCTCGGCACCTCGACGACCGCACGCCTCCTCGGCACGCTCGAGGAGCTCGGCTATGTGACGAAGGCGGCCGACAGTCCGTCCTACGCCATCGGGGCGACCATCCTGGCGCTGGCGAGCGAAGGGCTCAACCAGAACCCGGTGCACCGGGAGTCGCGCGCTCCCGCCCAGGAACTCGCGCAACGGATCGGGCTCAGCGTCAACGTGGGCGTCCTCGACGGCTCGAGCCTCATCTACCTCTGCCACTTCGAGGGAGCCCTCGCCCCGAAGTCGCACTCGATGATCGGGCTGCGCCAGCCGCTGCACGCGTCCGCGCTCGGGAAGTGTCTGCTCCTCGACCTCGACGCGGACGGTCTCCGTGCGCTGCTCGGTGACGAGCCGCTCCCGCGCTACACGGCCAACACCATCACGGAGCACGCGGCCCTCACCGCGGAGCTCGCGGCGGCGCGGGAACGCGGCGTCTGCATGGAGGACCAGGAGCTCGCGTTGGGTCGTCTCGGGATCGCGGCGCCGATCCGCGACGCGAACGCCAGAGTCGTGGCGGCGATCTCGATCTCGGGTCGGCTGAGCCTGATGCGCGAACGCGACCTCGACGTCCTCACCGAGGACCTCATCGAAGTGGCCGACCGCATCAGCGTCGGTCTCGGCCTCATCTCCGCGATCCCGTCCTCCTGATTCGTCCTCCCGCATCCGATCTCACGAACCGAAGGTGACCAGTGGCGCAATTCGACCTCCCCCTCGCCCAACTCCAGCAGTACCGGCCCGACCGCGAGGAGGCACCGGACTTCGACGCGTTCTGGGCGGACACCCTCGCCGAAGCCCACGCCCTCGCCCAGCCGACGGTGCGCGAACGATCCGACCCTGAGCTGACCGGTCTCGTCGTCGAGGACGTCACGTTCTCCGGATTCGGCGGCGACCCGATCAAAGGCTGGTTCATCCGACCGGCGGGCGCGACCGAGCCGCTCCCGTGCATCGTGCACTACATCGGGTACAGCGGCGGACGCGGGCTCGCCCACCAGTGGACGATGCACCCGTCCGCGGGCTACGCCGTGTTCGTCATGGACACCCGCGGCCAGGGGAGCGCGAACCTGCCGGGCGCGACGGCCGACCCGTTCGGAAGCGGTCCGCAGGTCGCCGGCAAGATGAGCGCCGGGCTCGACAGCCCAGAGACCTACTACTACCGTCGGGTCTTCACGGATGCGGCGCTCGCCGTCGACGCGGTGCGCAGCTTCCCGGAGGTCGACCCCGCCCGGGTCGTCGTCGCCGGTGGGAGCCAGGGCGGCGGCATCGCGCTCGCCGCGGCCGGGCTCTGCGAGGGACTCGCGGCGGCACTCGTCGACGTCCCGTTCCTGTCGCACTTCCGTCGCGCCCTGCAGATCACCGACGCGAGCCCCTTCGCCGAGCTGAAGACGTACCTCATCAGCCGACGTGGTCACGAGGAGGAGGTGTTCCGGACGCTCTCGTACTTCGACGCGACGAACTTCGCCGCCCGCGCGACCGCCCCCGCACTGTTCTCCGTCGCGCTCTGCGATGCGGTGTGTCCGCCCTCGACGGTGTACGCGGCGTTCAACCACTACGCGGGCACGCAGAAGGACATCGCCGTCTACCCGTACAACGGGCACGAGGGTGGCGGGCCGGTGCAGCAGCAGGCGCAGCTGACCTTCCTCGCGGACCTCCTCGCCTGACGCTCCGTTCGCCCATGTTCGGGTGAGCGAGCTCCCGTTCGCCCGACGATGGGCGAGCGGGCGTGGGACGATGTGCACGTGACTGAGACCGGCGGCACCGACTCGACCCTGACGACCACCCGGCGTCGGACGCGGGCCGGCATGATCGCGGCGATGGCGCTCGTGCTCTCGTTCGCGGCCGGAGCGACCGACGACTTCGCGTTCCTCCAGCTCGGCGGCGTCTTCACCGCGAACATGACCGGCAACTTCGTGCTGGCCGGACTCACGAGCAGACCGGACTTCGGCGAGGTCCTGCTCGGGGCGACGGTCGCCGTGCTGCTGTTCTCCGTCGGGACGTTCCTGGCCTTCCGCTTCACGAGGCTCGTCGCCACCCCTGGGCGGCCTCCGGAGGCGCCGCAGCACCGGCTCGTCCTCGTCCTCGGCGGTGCGGTGGTCGCGCAGGCGTGCGTCCTCATCGGATGGATCGTGTCCTCCGACCTGCGCACGACGCCCGTGATCTGCGTCCTCATCGCGCTCTCCACGCTCGCGATGGCGGGGCAGACGGCCGTCGCGCGACGCATCGAGCGGTCGGGCGTGACGACCACCTTCGTGACCGGCACCCTCACGAGTCTCATGCAGAGCCTCGCCGACGGTGTCCACGACCACCACCTCATCCGCATCGGCGCGATCGTGCTGCTCGTGACGGGCGCCCTCTGCGGCTCGCTCCTCACCGGCGTGGACCCGATGTTCGGTGCGGCGCTGCCCCTCCTCCCGTCGATCGTCGGGCTTGTCCTCCTCCGGCTCGCGCCGACGGCCTCCGACGGCTGATCCACCGCTCCTCGCGCGCGTGCCCGAGACGCGCCGCCGTCAGTGGGTGAGCTGCGCCCGGATGAGGATGGGGAAGTGGTCGCTCGCCTCCGAGGTGGGTTCCTGCTCGTCCACGAGGGCTTCGATCGGTTCCAGTCGGGTGTGCGGCGCGACGCTGCCTGAGCGGCCGAGCACCCAGTCGATGCGTGCGTTCCCGGGACGCTGCGGACCGTAGCCCTGGAACGTGCCGATGCTGTCGCTCTCCAACGGCGAGAGGTCGACGAACCCGGCGTCCGCCAGGGCGTCGTGCGCCGCCGATCCGCGCTCGGTGTTGAAGTCGCCGGTGAGGAGGACGGGCACGTCCACGCCGGAGAAGCGGTCGGCGATCAGTTTCGCACTGCGCGTCCGGACGTCGTCGCCGTGCGGCGTACCTTCGTGGTCGAGGTGGGTGTTGGCGAAGACGAGCTCGTCGCCGGTGCGGCGCTCGCGGAGCCTGACCCAGGTGACGAACCGCGCGTGCAGTGACGGCCAGGTGTTCGAGCCCGGTTCGTCGGGGGTGTCCGACAGCCAGAACTCGCCGGCGTCGAGCTGCTCGAACCGCGAGCGGCGGAAGCACACCGGTCCGTACTCGCCGGCCGAACCGCCGTCACGGCCCTGCCCGAACCAGTCGTACTCGGCGAGGCCCGGGAGCAGGTCGTGCAACTGATGCTCGCGGACCTCCTGCAGCCCGAGGAGGTCTGGAGCGTTGCGGGCGATGACCTGCGAGACGAGCGGTGCACGGTCCACCCACTCGTGACCGGGCTGGGCGACAGCGGTGCGGATGTTGTAGCTCATGACGGTCAGGACGTTCTGGGTCAGGATGGATTCGCTCACCCGGCCAGCGTAGGGGAGCCGGGTGACGGGGAGCTGTCCCCATGTCGCCGAGCGGTCCGCCTGCCTAGACTCGCCCCATGACCTTCGACCTCCGCGACGCCCAGGCCCGGATCCTCGCGCTCAACAGCGAAGAACTCCCCTTCATCTACGACCCGACACCCGACGGGATCGTCGCGCACTGGCGCTACGCCGACCAGCGCTGGCTCGGCTTCATCGGTGCCGGGATGTTCAGTGCCGAGTACGAGCTGCGGGTCGAGCTGCACCCCGAGGACGGCGAGTGGGAGTTCCACGAGCAGTCGTCCTCCTCGAAGACCACCGTCGGCCTCGACGGGCTCTCGACGAAGCGCACGTGGCAGTCCGGCCCCCAGAAGACCTTCACCTTCGGTGGGCGCGCCGCGCCGATCGCACAGTCGACCGACCGGAACGGCACCACGACCGGCCACCTCATGGGCTACCAGTTCACGACCGACGAGGTCAAGCAGCCCGTGATCGATGCCCTGACCGCCGCAGGCTGGAAGCAGCGCAAGGGGTTCTTCGGCAAGCTGTTCGGGGGCTGATCAGCCGGCCCTGAGTCGCCCGGAACTGCACGGAGATCGCTGAATTCCATGCAGATCCGGGCGACTCACGCACGCACGACGACCGCCGCTAGGCTTTCAGGAACCTCGCCGCCGAACGGACGGATGGACCAGTGCTCGTCACCATCACCTCGACCGCGCCCTCGGCCGCCGACCTGGGGCACCTCGTCCGTAAGCATCCCGCGCGGGCGCAGAGCTTCGACCTCAGCGTCGGGCGCGCCCACGTGTTCTACCCGGAAGCGAGCGACGAGCGGTGCACCATCGCCCTGCTGCTCGAGGTCGACGCGATCGCGCTCGTCCGCCAGAAGCGCTTCGGTGGCGGTGACGCCGCGTCGCTCTCCCAGTACGTGAACGACCGACCGTACGCGTCGTCGTCGATGGGCGCCGTCGCGATCGGGCAGGTGTTCCGCAGCGCCATGACCGGCCGCAGCGACTCCCACCCCGAGCTCGCCGCGGCAGCGCTCCCGCTGACGATCACCGTCGCCGCGGTGCCGTCGCGAGGTCTGGAGCAGCTGGCGACCCGACTCTTCACCCCGCTCGGCTGGACCGTCGTCGAACGGGTGATCCCGCTCGACCCGACGGTCCCCGCGTGGGGCGACTCGCGATACGTCGACCTGGAGCTGACCGGTCACCTCCGCCTCGCCGACGCGCTCCGCCAGCTCTACGTGCTGCTGCCCGTGCTCGACGACGCCAAGCACTACTGGGTCTCCGACGACGAGGTCGGCAAGCTCCTCCGTGCCGGCGAGGGGTGGCTGGCCGATCACCCCGACCGGGACCTGATCACCAAGCGGTATCTCGCGCACCAGTCGCGGATGGTCACCGATGCGCAGTCGCAGCTGGACCCGGAGGCGCGGACCGACGGCGCCGACGGGGACGACACGGCCACCGCGTCACAGACGAAGCGTGCCCCGGCGCTCGCCGGCCTGCGCGCCGAGGCGGTCCTGCAGGCGCTCACCGACGTGCGGGCTCGGTCGGTCGCCGACGTCGGGTGCGGCGAGGGTGCGCTCCTCACGCGACTGCTGGCGGATCCCCTCGTCACCACGGTGATCGGCACCGACGTCTCCGCACGCGCGCTCGCATCCGCGTCGCAGCGGCTCGGGCTCCGCGACGCGAGCGACCGCGTCCGTGAGCGTGTCCAGCTGCTGCAGTCCTCGGCGACCTACGCCGACACCCGGCTGCGCGGACTCGATGCGATCGTGCTGATGGAGGTCGTGGAGCACATCGACGCCGAGCGCCTCGATGCACTCGAGGCTTCGATCTTCGGTGCTGCGGCTCCAGAAGCCGTGATCGTCACGACGCCGAACCGCGAATACAACGCGCTGTATCCGTCGTTGCCGGCGGGCTCGTTCCGGCACCCGGACCACCGCTTCGAGTGGGACCGTCAGGAGTTCGCGACCTGGTGCACCACTGCGGCCGAGCGGTACGGCTACGGCGTCGAGCACCGCACGGTCGGCGACGTCGACCCGCAGCTCGGCTCGCCGACGCAGCTCGCCGTCTTCCGGAAGGCCATCGCATGAGTGACCTCGAGCACACCCCCGCCGCCCTGCCGATCCCCGAACTGTCGCTCGTGGTCCTCATCGGCGTGAGCGGGTCCGGCAAGTCGACCTTCGCCGCCACGCACTTCGGCCGGTTCGAGACCCTGTCGAGCGACTTCTTCCGCGGGCTCGTCTCCAACGACGAGAACAACCAGGCCGCCAGCGCCGACGCCTTCGCCGCACTCCGCGATGTCGCCGCTCGCCGCCTGGACGCCGGGCTCCTGACGGTCATCGACGCGACCAACGTCCAGCCGGCCTCGCGCAAGTCGCTCATCGATCTGGCACGCAACCACGACGTCCTCCCCGTCGCCGTGGTGCTCGACGTCCCGGAGCGCGTCTGCATCGAGCGAAACGAGGCCCGCGAGGACCGCTCGTTCGGTGCCGCCGTCATCACCCGGCAGCAGGACCAACTGCGTCGGTCGATGCGGCACCTCAGCAAAGAGGGCTTCCGGAAGGTCCACGTGCTCTCCGGCGTCGAGGCGATCGCGCAGGCGTCGTTCGTGCGTGAGCCGCTGCTCAACGACCGCCGTCAGGAGCGCGGTCCCTTCGACGCGATCGGCGACGTGCACGGGTGCCGGAGCGAGCTCGAGACGCTGCTCACAAAGCTCGGGTACGTGATCGAGCGCGACCTAGCGGGCCGACCGATCGACGCCGCCCACCCCGAGGGCCGCCGCGCGATCTTCCTCGGCGACCTCGTCGACCGCGGGCCGGACACCCCTGGCGTGCTAAGGCTGGCGATGGGGATGGTCGGCGCGGGGCATGCCTTGGCGGTGCCCGGCAACCACGAGTCGAAGCTCGTCCGTGCGCTGCAGGGCAAGCGGGTGCAGACCAGCCATGGGCTCGCCGAGTCGCTCGCCCAATTGGCCGAGGAGCCGGAGGAGTTCCGGGCCGAGGTCGAGCGGTTCTGCCGCGAGCTCGTCGCGCACCTCGTCCTCGACGACGGGAAGCTCGTCGTCGCGCACGCCGGCCTGATCGAGCAGTATCACGGACGCGCCTCCGGGCGGGTGCGGTCGTTCGCGCTGTACGGCGACACCACGGGGGAGACCGACGAGTTCGGTCTGCCCGTGCGGCTGCCCTGGGCGGAGGACTACCGCGGCAAGGCGACCGTCCTCTACGGCCATGTGCCGACCCTCGACGCCGAGTGGGTCAACAACACGATGTGTCTCGACACCGGCTGCGTCTTCGGGGGCAAGTTGAGTGCCCTGCGGTGGCCGGAGCGCGAGGTCGTCGACGTCCCGGCCGAGCAGGTCTGGTACGAACCCGTCGTGCCGCTCGGCCGCCCGACCGGTCCCGCCGGCGAGCAGCGGGATCCCGGGCTGCTGCGCATCGACGACGTCCTCGGCAAGCAGGTCGTCGAGACCCGCGTCTCGGGCCGGGTCGGCATCCGCGAGGACGCGGCGGCCGGCGCACTCGAGGTCATGAGCCGGTTCGCGATCGACCCGCGGCGCCTGGTCTACCTGCCGCCGACGATGAGTCCGCCGAGCACCTCGAAGCGGAAGGAGCTCCTGGAGCACCCCGCTGAGGCGTTCGAGGCGTATCGCCGGGAGGGGCTCGACCGGGTGGTCTGCGAGGAGAAGCACATGGGCTCGCGTGCCGTCGTGCTGCTCACGCGGGATCCGGCACCCTTCGGTGCTCCCGCGGGATGGCGTGGCACCGTCCACACCCGCACCGGTCGGCCGTTCTTCGACGAGGAGACGACGCAGACGCTCCTGACGCGGCTCGACGCCGCCGTGGAGCGAGCCGGTCTCTGGGAGGAGCTCGACGCCTCCTGGGTGCTCTTCGACAGCGAGCTGCTGCCGTGGTCGGTGAAGGCCGAGAGCATGATCCGGGAGCAGTACGCCTCGGTCGGAGCTGCCGCGACCGCTGCGCTCCCGGCGGCCGTCCGCGTGCTGGAGCAGGCGGCGGCGACCGGTGTCGACGTCTCGGACCTGCTCGAGCGGACGCGCCGTCGGGCCGAGGCCGCTGACGCCTACGTCGCGGCCTACCGTCCGTACACCGCGCCCTCGAACGGTCTGGAGGGCGTGCAGCTCGCGCCGTTCCAGCTCCTCGCCTCGACCGGCACGAGCCACCTGGGCCGCGACCACGCCTGGCACCTCTCAGTGGCGGACCGCCTTGCGGACGCCGACCCGGAGCTCATCCGTCGGACCCGCTCGATCGAGGTCGACCTCACCTCGTCGGCCTCCGAGGACGCCGCGACCGCGTGGTGGGAGGAGCTGACCGGTGCGGGTGGTGAGGGCATGGTGGTGAAGCCCGTGGCCGGCCTCGTCCGCGGTGAGAAGGCGCTCGCGCAGCCCGGCATCAAGGTGCGGGGCCGTGAGTACCTGCGCATCATCTACGGCCCCGACTACACGGAGCCGCACAACCTCGAGCGCCTGCGTGATCGGGACATCGGCCACAAGCGGTCGATGGCGCTGCGTGAGTACGCGCTCGGTGTCGAGGCGGTCGAGCGGTTCGTCGCCGGTGAACCGACCTGGCGGGTGCATCAGGCCGTCTTCGGCGTGCTCGCCATGGAGTCCGAGCCAATCGACCCGCGCCTCTAGCGTCGACCCCGGCGGGTCGTCAGCGGAGGACGGAACTCAGCAGCAGGCTCGTCTCGCTGTTGACGACGCCCTCGATGCGTCGGATCCCGCCGAGCACGCGGTCGAAGTCGGTCAGCGTCTCGGTGCGGAGTTCCGCGACGAGGTCCCACCCGCCGTTGGTGGTGTGGAGCGCGCTGATCTCCGGGAAGCCGCGGAGCTGGCGGATGACGTGATCGGTGGTGCGACCCTCGACCTCGATGAACGCGATCGCGCGGATGGTGCCGGGGTCGAGTTCGTCGCGCACCCGGACGGAGAACCCGACCACCGTGCCGGAGGAGATGAGTCGCTCCAGACGGCTGTTCACGGTCGCCCGGGCGACGTCGAGCGACCGGGCCAGGCTCGCGACCGACGCACGGCCGTCGGCTCGGAGCGCAGCCAACAGCCTCCGGTCCAGATCGTCCAGCGCAGCCATGCACATAATGTACAACCGAGTTACTCACATTGTGCATAACCTGTGCACAAATCGCGCATCTCTGGAATGGAAAGTGCAGATCGTCGAAACCTAGGCTCGAAGCAACCGCGAGCGGTCTGCTCCGGTCGGCTCCGAGCCCGAACTCGTCTGGAAGGGAACGTCATGACGCGTTTCGTCGATGTCCGCAACATGGTCCGCTGGACGGCAGACCGAGGTCCCGAGCGCATCATCGCCGGCATGATCGGTTACCTCGAGGCCGACTTCCGCCGCTGGCCGTCGTTCGACAAGAGCCCGCGGGTCGCGAGTCACACGCCGTTCGGCGTCATCGAGCTCATGCCGACGAGCGACCACGAGACGTACGCCTTCAAGTACGTGAACGGCCACCCCTCCAACCCCGCCCGGGGCTACCAGACGGTCACGGCGTTCGGCGTCCTCGCCGACGTGCACAACGGCTACCCCACCTTCCTCGCCGAGATGACGCTCCTCACGGCCCTCCGCACCGCCGCGACGTCGGGCATGGTCGCGAAGCACCTCGCCCGTCCCGATTCGAGCGTCCACGCGCTCATCGGCGCCGGTAGCCAGGCCGAGTTCCAGGCCCTCGGCATGCGTGCCGCCCTCGGGATCAACACGGTGCGGATCTGGGACGTCGACCCGCTCGCGATGGACAAGTTCGCGCGCAACCTGGAGCCGCTCGGATTCGAGGTCGTCATCGGGACGAGTGCCGCCGACGCCGTGGCGGGCGCGGACGTCGTCACGACCTGCACGGCCGACAAGGCGCTCGCGACCGTGCTCACGAACGACCTGGTCGAGCCCGGCATGCACCTGAACGCCATCGGTGGCGACTGCCCCGGCAAGACGGAGCTCGAGGCGTCGATCCTCGATCGCGCCGAGGTGTTCGTCGAATTCCCGCCGCAGACCCGCATCGAGGGCGAGATCCAGCAGATGGCTCCCGATTTCCCGGTGATCGAGTTCTGGCAGGTCCTCACGGGTGCCGTCCCCGGCCGCACCTCGCGGGAGCAGATCACGCTCTTCGACTCCGTCGGCTTCGCGATCGAGGACTTCACCGCGCTGCGCTTCCTCCGCGACTCCGTCGACGGCAGCGAGTACTTCGAGGAGATCGACCTCGTCGCCGCCCCCGACGACCCGAAGGATCTCTTCGGGCTCGTCGGCGCGCTCTCTCCCGTCGGCTGAGTCCCACATGTCCGTCCAGGCGCCGTCGGCCGTGGTGCTCATCCGGCCGCACCGGTTCACGCCGAACCCGCTGACCGCAGCCGACAACGTCTTCCAGGTGGCGGAGGGCGTCCCGTCGGCGTCCGTGGCCGGGGTGGCTCACGCGGCGTTCGACGAGGTCACCGCCGTGGCGCAGGCCCTCGATGCCGCGGGCGTCCGCGTCCACCTGTTCGACGATGAGGACCCGGACCGCCCCGACAGCGTCTTCCCCAACAACTGGCTGTCCACCCATGCGGGCGGGCACCTGGCGGTCTACCCGATGTACGCGGTGAACCGCCGACGCGAGCGGCGGTGGGACATCGTCGAGATGCTGAAGCGCGAGTACCGCGTGCAGGACGTCATCGACTACTCGGGGCTGGAGCTCGACGACGTGTTCCTCGAGGGCACCGGTGCGATGGTGCTCGACCACGCAGCGCGAGTGGCGTTCGTCGCGCGATCCCACCGTGCCGACCCGATCGCCCTCGAGCGGTTCTGCACCAACTTCGGCTACGAGCCGCTCGTCTTCGACGCGGTCGACCCCCACGGGGTCCCGATCTACCACACCAACGTCATGATGGGCGTGGCGACCGAGTTCGCGCTCGTCGGTCTCGACCTGATCGCCTCGCCGGCGCGACGCGATCAGGTGATCGAGCGGCTCACGGGCCATGGGCGGACGATCGTCGACCTCGACTACGGACAGGTCTGCGACTTCGTCGGCAACGCGATCGAGCTGCGTTCGGCGACGGGGGAACGCCTCCTCGCGATCTCGAGTCGTGCCGTCCAGAGTCTGCGGTCGGAACAACTCGCGATCATCGAGCGCAGCTGCCGGATCCTGCCGCTGGACGTCCCGACGATCGAACTCGCCGGGGGTTCCGTCCGATGCATGATCGCCGGGATCCACCTGGACCGGCGGCCTGCGGCGACGGCGTCCGATGTGGCACCGACCGCCCAGCTCGCCCGGTCCTGATTCCACCGATCGGTGATCCGATTGACGCAAATCCGTCCGTCAGACGCGGTGCCTGGGCCCGACAGGCCTCCGCCGATGGCTGATCGCGTGCGCATGGGCTAGATTGACGATCGATCAGCTGATCGACGTGGAATCCGGCCGACGTCCTCTCTGACCGAGCTGCAGAGAGTGGGCGATCATGCCGCTGTTGGAACATGAAGCCTCTCGACGCGGCCGACTCCGGGTGTTCGCCCGCGCACAGCTCCCGTTCTCGATCGCCTTCGGCATCGTCGCGATCCTCGTCGCGATCGTCCTGCCCGAGCGGTTCTTCACGGTCGCCGTCCTCTCGGGCACCGCTCTCGCGGCGATCAGCACCCTCCTGGCGGGATTCCTGCCCTGGGAACGCTGGCCGACGCACGCGATGGCCGTCATCGCGGTCCTCGACCTCCTCGCCGTCGCGAGCATCCGGCTCGAGCTCATCAGCGTGACTCCGGGCGCGAGCCTGCTCTGCATCTTCCCCGTCCTCTGGTTGGCGTTCGGGTTCACCCCGCGGATGATCATCCTGGCCGTGGCGGGGACCCTGTTCATCAGCAGTGCTCCCTACGTCCTCCGGGCTCGCACGCCGGAGACCGCCGTGGACTGGCTCAATGTCGCCCTGCTGCCCATGCTCACGATCGGTATCGCGGTCGCCGTGAACATCGGGGCCCGCCAACTGCGACGGAGCCGACAAGCCATCCAGGAGCAGGCCTCGCAGCTCGAACGCTCGCTCGCCAGGGCGCTCGACGCGGAGGCGCTCGCCGAATCGATCCTCGAGACGGTGGACGCGGGCGTGGCCTTCTACACGGCGGACGGCACCCTGGGCGTGGCGAACGCGCATGCCGCGGACATGGTCGCCGCCGTCGGGTTCCGGCTGGACACCCCGCCGTATGCCGGGGAACACGTGCTCCAAGCCGACCGCCGGACACCCATCCCGTTCGACGAGCAGATCATCCCCAGGGCGCTGCGGGGCGAGCTGCTGTCGAACCATCTCGAATGGGTGGGGGAGGCCGGGCGACAGCGTGCGATCCTCGCCAGCTCCACGCGGGTCATGCGCAACGGCGACACGCATCTGGGGACGGTCATCGTCGCACACGACGTCACCGAGCTCGCGAATGCGATCAACGTCCGTGAGGCGTTCCTCACGACGGTCTCGCACGAGTTGCGGACGCCGCTCACCTCCATCCACGGCTACCTCGAACTGATCATGGACGACGCCGAAGTCGATGCCCCCGGCCTGCTCCCGGCGCTGCGGGTGGTCCAGCGCAACGCGGTCGAGCTGGAGCGGCGGGTGCAGGAGCTGTTGACCGCATCCGACTCGACGGTCCAGATCGCGCCGAGTCGTATCGACCTCACGGACGTGGCCACGCGTGCGATCGAGACGGCGACCGCGGGAATCTCGGGTCCGGTCGTCCGACTGCACGCCGACGCGGCGGCGGTCGTCTCCGCGGACCCCGAGCAGGTCCTCCGTGCGATCACCGAGCTCGTCGCCAACGCCGTGAAGTTCACGCCGGCCGATGGGACGGTCGACGTGGTCGTCGAGCCGGGCGACGGGCACGCAGAGGTGACCGTCAGCGACACGGGCGTCGGGATGAGCGCCGAGGAACTCCGTCAGGCCTTCGACAAGTTCTACCGGGCCGAGTACGCGCGGGACCAGGCGGTGCAGGGCGTGGGGCTCGGCCTGCCGGCGGCACAGGCGATCGCCGAGGCGCATGGCGGCTCCGTGACCCTGCGGAGCACGCCCGCGGTCGCACACGTCCCCGGTGGGACCGTCGCGACCCTCGTCCTGCCACCGGAGCCTGTCCCCACACCGTCACGATGACGCCCGCGCTGTCAGTCCGCTGACGCCTCTCCGAGGAGTGACGACCGCGCCGCATCGAGGCCGGTGACCTCAGCCGTCCAGTCGGGCCGAATGAACTCGTCGCGGTGCAGCCGGAGGCCTTGCGACTCGACGAGTTCGCCCGGTCGACCGATGAAGCGTTGCAGACCGTTGTCCCGATAGCCGAGTCGACGCGAGACGCCGAGCGATGCGCCGTTCCAGACGGCGGCGTCCGACACGGCGACCTCCGCGTCGAGGTGGTCGAAGGCGAACTGGAGCATGCCGGCCCGCATCTCGATGCCGAGCCTCTTGCCCTGCTGTGCCTGCGTCAACCAGGAACCGCTCCCGACCGTCCGCGTGACGGCGAAGTCGCGGGCGCCGACGTCCTGCAGACCGATCGGCGTCCCGTCCAGGAGGATCGCGAGATTGAGCGTCCAGGACGACGGTGTCGCGCCCGCACGCTGGGTCCAGAGGTGCCGTGCGGTCTCGCGGATGAGTTGTTCGCGCGGCTGGTCGGTCCACGGTGTGGAGAACGGCATGACGGCGGGGTCGTGGACGCCGGCGAGGGCGGCCTCGATCAGTCCGGGGAGGTCCTCGTCGCGCACGAGGCGCAGGACGAGTCTCGGCGTGCGGATCTCCAGGCCGAACAGCGGCCAGACGTCGGTGAGGCTGAGCATCGTGCCACGGTATCGCCTCGGGCTGTAGCCGGTCGAGACCGCGCTGTCGAGCCGGGGGTGTGGAGGGCGGCTTCCGTGACACACTCGACGCGCCGCGGGATCGCGGCCCGGTTCGACGATGAGAAGGGCTCCACGATGAAGTACACGCACCTCGGCCGCACGGGGACGACGGTCTCCAGGATCGTGCTCGGCACCATGAACTTCGGCGACCGGACGAGCGAGGAGGACTCGTTCGCGATCATGGACCGGGCACTTGAGCTCGGCGTCAACTTCTTCGACACGGCGAACGCGTATGGCGGCAGCGCCGGTCGTGGCGCGACGGAGGAGATCATCGGCCGGTGGTTCGCAGCCCGCCCCGGCGTCCGTGACGACATCGTCCTGGCGACGAAGGTCCACTCGCCCATGGTCGCCCCGAACGATGACGGCTCGGATGTGGTGAACGCGCGTGGTGCGTCGGCCTGGCAGGTGCGTCGCGAGGCGATCGCGTCGCTCGAGCGACTGCAGACGGACCGGATCGACCTCTACCAGTTCCACCACATCGACCGTCACATCTCCTGGCAGGAGCTGTGGCAGGCCATGGAGGTGCTCGTCGCGCGCGGCGAGGTCGTCTACACGGGCAGCTCGAACTTCGCGGCGTGGAACATCGCGCAGGCGAACGAGGTCGCATCTCAGCGACACTTCCTCGGTCTCGTCAGCGAGCAGTCGCTCTACAACCTCGCGCAGCGCTCGATCGAACTCGAGGTCATCCCCGCCGCACAGCACTACGGGCTCGGCATCCTGCCGTGGTCGCCGCTGTCCGGTGGTCTGCTGAGCGGTGGTTCCTCCGACAAGCGCGCGCGGTCGGGCGAGTCCCGTATCACCGAGGCCCGAGCCAAGCAGCAGGAGCAGCTCGACGCCTACGACCACTTCGCGTCCGAGCGTGGTTGGACCTCGGCGTCGCTCGGTCTCGCGTGGCTTCTGCACCAGCCCGGCGTGACCGGCCCGATCATCGGACCGCGCACGATCGAGCAGCTGGAGTCCGCCGTCGCAGCGGTCGACATCGAGCTGAGCGCCGATGACCTCGCCTCTCTCGACGAGCTCTTCCCCGGTCCCGGTGGCCAGGCCCCGGAAGCCTACGCCTGGTAGGAACGTGCGACGCGGCCGACCGCCTCGCTGATGGCGGTCGGCCCGGTGTTCACTTCGAGGATCCGCCGGCTGATGGTCGGCTCGAGGACGAGTGCCTCGAGGACCGCGGCCACGTCCTCGCGTGTGATCTCGTCGTGGAGCTCGGCGGGCCCCAGGGCGACCGTGCCCCGGGCCGGGTCGTCGGTCAGCAGGGACGGGCGGAGGATGACCCAGTCGATCGGCTGACGGGTGAGGGCGACCTCCGCCCGTTTCTTGACGGCGAAGTAGTGTTCCTCGTCGTCGCTCAGCTGCCGCTCGCGCCAGGCCTCCGGCAGGACGGACAGCAAGATGAGGCGTTTTCCCGGTGATGCCATCACTGCATCCGACACGCGCTGGAGCGCCGCGTCGTCGATGTCGTTTGTCACGCTTTGAGCTCCGGCATTCGACCCCGCGGCGAAGACGATGACGTCCCAGTCCGAGATCATCGCCGTGATCTCCCGCGTGGTGGCGAACCCGAGCTCGCCCGTGACGGTCGTCACTCCGTCGGGGCCCAGGGTGGGGTCAGGCAGTGACGACCTCGTAAGGCCTGAGACGATGATGCCGCCCGCGCGGAGTCGGGCGGCCAGGAGGCGACCGACCCTGCCCGTGATCCCGAAGATGAAGACGCGCGTGGTGGGTGCGGCTGAATCGTCGTGGGATGCGTTCTCGGCCGCGGCGGTGGTGTCTCGTGACGTCATGGGTGATCCTCTCGATCTCTTACTTACCAATGGTAACTTACCAAGAGTAGGTACAATCGGGGGATGAAAACTACCGCGGACGACAGCTTCAGCTCTGGGCCGAGACGTCGCCTCTCGTGGGATGCGCGCCACGCGCAGTTGCTCGATGCGTTCCGCGACCTCATCCGCACGCAGGACCTCGCGGATGTCACCCTGGCGCGTGTGGCCGCGCACGCCGGCGTGACGAAGCCCGTGGCCTACGACCACTTCGGCGATCTGTCGGGGCTGTTCTCCGAGGCCTACCGAGCCTTCGAGTCCCACCAGCGAGACCTCCTGCTCCGGGCCCTCGAGAGCGCCCCGCGGGACCTCGATGCTGTAGCCGACCTGGTCGCCGAGGCCTACATCGCGTGCTGGGTCGCTGAGGGGTTGGAGCTTGCGGCCGTCGTGGCCGCTCTCCAGGGTTCGACGACCTTGAGTACCCTGCGGTCGGACGCGGAGCAGGCGTATCTCGAGATCTGTCGCGAGGCGCTGGAGCCCTGGACCGGCGCAATCGACCCGGCACCGTTGAGTGCCATCGTCGGCGCCGGGGACGCCCTCGCCCGGAGCGTCCTGTCCGACTCGCTCCCGACGGCTCAGGCCTGCGCAACCCTCGCCGCGGTGGTTCGGGCCGTCGCGTCAGCCTCGGCCGTTCCCGACGCGACTTGAGAGCTCGACGCCTGAGCGGCGGCCTCCTCAGCGTGGGAGTCGGCGGGAACGAGCGCGATGATGTTCGCCGGTGCCCCGTTATGGTTGCTCCATGGCTCGCGCACCCTGGAATCGACCCGGCGAATCTCCACAGATACGACGGCTTCGCATCGTGATGTTCTGGACCGCCGTCGTCCTCGTCGTGGCATTCGTCGCCATCCTCGTGTACTTCGTCGTGCGATCGGCTGAAATCGCCGGTCTGTAAGGGCGGCCCGCGGGGATGGACGCTCACTGGCCCCCGGGCATGATGGCTTCGATGAGGCTGAAACTCGCGTCCACGGATGACTTCATCACGCTTCGTCGCCTGTTCGATGACCCTTCCTTCCACGGATGGGGCGGGCCGGGACGGCTCTCCGACGAACTCATCCGCGCCAAGTACCTAGGGGCGCGACTGCCCGACGTCGAGTGCTACCTCGTCCTCGTCGAGGAGCAGGCGGTCGGGCTCGTCCAGCTGCACGTGGACGGGGCTGACTGCGCTGGGATCGACCTCATCTTGTCGCCCTCCGCGCGAGGTCAGGGGACCGGTCGACGGGTGGTCGATGCCATGGTGGCCCGCGCAAGGGAACGGAACATCGCTCGACTCACCGTCGACCCGGAGGTCGGGAACGAGTGCGGCGTCCGGTTCTGGCGAGCCGTCGGGTTCGAGCCGCGTCAGACGGTCACCGACCACGCTGGACGAGCGCCCTATGTCGTGCTGTCGCGCAGCACCGAGGCGGCAGCGATCGGCTGCTGCAGTTCCGTGACCCAGTCGGACTGATCCTCCGACACCGCCCGAACGTAGAGCTCGCGGCACGGCCCCGCCGGCACGAAGCCCCGGGCGATGATCTCGGCGTGGATCGACTGCCAGCTCTCAGCGATCCGGTCCATCGATCCGAGATGGATGCCGCAGATCGCCAGGTGCTCTGCCGGCAGCTCGACGACCTCGAAGCCTTCGCGGGGCGCGCCGTTGTAGGCGTAGCCGACGACGACTTCCGTGCCGTCCTCGCTCGCGCTGTACTGCGCGATCGGCGTGGTCAGCGAACCGCTCTCGTCTCCGATGATGGACGCGACCGCGTCGAACGAGGGTCCGACGAAGTCCGCGATGTCCGGCTGGGAGGGGACGACGCCACGGCGGGCGGCCAGGCGAACGGCGGGCAGGGGTTTCTCGATGATCTCGATCTCTGACATGTGATGCTCTCTTTCGATGAGGTGGAGCCGCCGTTCCACATCGACGAGTCGTGCGGCCGCGACGCGATGCTCGCGTTCGACCTCGGCTCGACGCGCCTGCAACAACCGGGCGATGCGCGTGGCATCCACCCCTTGGTCGAGGATCAGGGCGACGTCCTCGAGACCGAAGCCGAGATGGCGAAGCGCCACGATCCGATGCAGTCGTTCCAACTGCGAAGGATCATACGAGCGGTAGCCGCTGGACTCGTCCACATGGGCAGGCACGAGCAGACCTGCGGTATCCCAATGCCGGAGCATCCGGTGGGTCACCTGGCCGATCTGCGCGAACGCTCCGATGGACAACATGTCTCAGTTCTCCCTCCTCACACGGTGTCAGAGTCAAGCATCTCGATCACTCCACCGTGAGCACGCGGTGGGGAATCCACCCCTCGCGACCGTCGGCGTTCCGACACCAGGACCAGCCGCTTTCCGGATCATCCTCGACGACGTCGACGGTGTCGCCGGTGACCGCGGGCAGCTCGGTGGTGTCGTATCCGGCGCGGACGACACCCACCGACCCGTCGACGTCGAGATGGCGGGCGGGCACCCAACCCGTTCCGTGTGACGCCGTCACGAACACGAACGCGGGCCACTCTGTGTCCCGGTCCCCGACCTGAACGACGTCTCCGGGCCTCACCGTCAACGGCGGGCGCTCGGGAATCTCATGATCAGCAATCAAGACGCATCGCACAGCGTCAATCCTCTCAGTGCGGTCCTTCGCCGCCGGGATACACGCCATGGAGCCACCGCCGGATGCGGCCTCGCGCACGAGCTCGGAGCGTCGGCGGAGGAGGGCTCCTAGTTTCCGCTGATGACGCTCACCGCTTGGAGGCCGATGACGATGGCGTTGATCGGTACGGCGATGATGAGCACGACGGCGGCGCCGACGGCGGCGATGATCGAGTGTCGAGGTGTCCGCTTGTGGACCCGCGCCTGCAGGATGAGCACGACGATGGGCGGACCGATCGCGATCGCGGCGCCGAGCACGAACCCGCCGAGCATTCCGCCGCCGCTGAGCCGGTCCTCAGGCGGCCCGAACTCGCCCTGCAGGGCGAACGAGAGTTGGACGAACCAGCTCACGATCAGCAGCGCGAACAGGAGCAGCGTGATGCCGATCCCGGCCGCTCGCCCGCTGACCGGACCCTCCTGGTCGGCTGCTCCGGCTTCGACGCCAGCCACCGATCCGTCCGCCACGGCAGGCCCGGTGGCTGGGCTCGGCCCCGATGGCGGTTCGGCCGGCGGCCGCAGTCCGTCGCCGGTGCTCGGTTCGTCGCTCAACGCGTGCCTTTCATCGGTCGATCAGACGCCAGGGTCCCGTCGTCCTCATCAGCCTATTCGTCACGCCGTGAGCGCCGCCCGCACCTGCGCGGCCAGCAGCGGGACCGTCTCCTCCTGGAACCAGGGGTTCTTGGTGCGCCAGCCGCGCGCGAGCGGCGACGGGTGCACGATCGGGAAGAGCGGGAGGTGGGTCTCCGCGGACCGGACGTTCTCCGTCAGGGTGCGACCGGCCCGCGGTCCGAGGTAGGCGCGCTGGGCGTAGGCGCCGATGAGGATCGTCAAGCGCACCTCCGTCAGCTGCTCGAGCAGGCGCGGATGCCAGCGCGGCGCGAAGTCCCGGCGCGGCGGTAGGTCGCCGCTCGTCCCCTTGCCCGGGAAGTAGAAGTCCATCGGGACGATCGCGACGTTCGCCGGGTCGTAGAACTCCTCGGGCGTCACACCCATCCATGAGCGGAGGAGGACGCCGCTCGGGTCGTTCCACGGGATGCCCGACTCCTGCGCCAGGCGACCAGGCGCCTGACTGATGATGAGCACGCGGGCCTCGGGGGAGGCGACGAAGAGCGGTTCCCAGCCGAGCTCGCTGGCCCAGGCGTTCGACTCGTGCGCGGCGACCTCGGCTCGGAGTCGATCGATCGGATGCATCCCTGCAGTCTCCCACCCGCCGCCCAATACAGTGAGGGGATGGACGACGACCAGCGGCGACGGCGACTCATCCCCGAGCCGGTGGACCGGTTCGCGACCGGCGAGGAGTACCCCGAGTACCGGGTCGACCTCGAGCGCATCCGGTTCTCCCCGTACTTCGCGCGGTTGTCCGCCGTGACGCAGGTCGTCTCGCCCTCCGGTGTCGGCCAGGTCGTCCACAACCGGCTCACGCACTCGATCAAAGTGACCGCGGTCGCCCGCGCCATCGCCATGCAGCTCACCACGACCGATCCCGAGCAGAACGCCATCGTCGAGCGGCTCGGCGGTTGCGACCCGGTCGTCGTGCAGGCAGCGGCCTCAGCTCACGACCTCGGCCACCCGCCGTTCGGCCACCTCGGCGAGCAGGTCCTCGACCGCCTGGCCCGAGAGCGACTCGGCCTCGCGGAAGGCTTTGAGGGCAACGCGCAGTCGTTCCGCATCCTCTCCGCGCTCGACGTGTGCGAGACGGTGAAGGAGGGCCTCAACCTCACGGCGGCCTCCCGCGCCGCCGTGCTCAAGTACCCCTGGGGCCGCACCATCCACCGTCCCGACCTCGACCCCACCGACCCGACGAGGATGCCACGCGGGTCCACCGCAAGCCGCTGGGAGACCGCGCCGCCGAAGTTCTCCGCGTACACCCTCGATCTCGACGACATGCTCGACGCCCGCAGTGCGTTCACCGCGATCGCCCCCTGGCAGCAGACCGTCGAGTGCTCCGTGATGGACGTCGCCGACGACATCGCCTACTCCCTGCACGACCTCGACGACTTCTACCGGGCCGGCGTCCTGCAGCAGGCGGCGGTGGCGGTCGAGTTCCGCACCTTCCTCCGCGACCAGCACACCCTCGCCGCGCTCGACGCCGAGGAGCTCTGGAATCGCGCACCCGGCCACTCGCTCGAACTGTTGCGCCGGCGGATCGTCTCGCGCGACCCGTGGATCGCCAGCGACGAGCACTTCCGGGCGTCGGTCCAGCGGGTCGCGACCGAGCTCGTCGAAGGACTCCTCGCGGTCCCCTTCGACGGTTCCAGCCGCACCGAGCGCGCCATCGAATCCTTCGTGTCGTCCTGGATCGGCCGCCTCCAGCGCTCCGTCCTCGTCGTGGAGGAGCCGAACGTGCGATCCGGTCATGTGTCACTCCTGCCCGAGGCGTGGCACGACGTCACCGTGTTGAAGTTCGTCCACACCCGGTTCGTCATCGACCGGCCGGACTTCGCCACCTATCAGCGCGGCCAGTCGCGGGTGCTCGATGTGCTCGTCACCGAACTGGACAGCTGGCTCGACGACCCGCGCGACGGCCCGCGCGCGCCGCAGAAACTGCTCGACTTCGTCGAACTCGCCACGGACGGCTACTTCCGCCTGCGGGCGGACAACCCCGACTGGCTCCCGGCCGACCCCGAGTCCGACGACGGTCGTCCGCACAGCGACCCGCGCGCACTGGGGCGCCTCGGTCGGGCGCGCGGCATCCTCGACTACGTCGCCTCGCTGACGGATGAACAGGCGACGGCGCTCGCGGCCAGACTGCGCGGCGACCGCGAAGCCTGGGCCTTCGGGAGCTGATCCACACCGTCGTTGAGGACCTCGACGACGGGTGTCGGCGCATTTCGGATAGTTCTGAGCACCGGAATGCTAGACCGTCTAGCGTTATTCCTGGCGCCGGGAATCTCCTCGGACCACGACTGAACGGATGGCGCGACCATGGGCAACCTCCTCTACGGAACCCCTCCGACCCCGCACGAGATCGAAGACCGACTGCTCGCTCACCTGCAGACGGTCATCTTCACGAAGTTCCGCCGCAACGAGAGCTTCGCGTTCCACCTCGATGCCGTGCCCGGCCGCGGTACCGGACGCCAGTCGCTCTGGCTGAACCCGATGATCCCCCTCCAGTTCTCCTTCTACGGCAGCCGTGCCCCTGAGCTCAACCGGGAATGGCTGGCCGCGCTTCTCGAGCAGGCCAACAGTGCCAAGGGCATGCGGGTCGTTCCTGAGCCCGCTGCCAGCGGCGTGAAGCGCGTCGAGTCGGCGGCCTAGGTCCAAGGATCCGCTCCGGCGGATCGATCAACGCCACGACGAGCTCAGGCAGTCGGGCATCTGCGAAACACCAGTTGGGGGTGGGACCGTGACGACCTGGTCTTCCAGTGCGCCCGACTTCCTCGCCCTCGATGACGCGCGCACCACGGGCCGGCTGCTCGACCGGACCGACATCGTCTTCGAGACCTCGCACGTCAGCGCCGAGGCGGGCGGCGGTCTCTCGCTCAGTCGCTCGGCGATCGCCCTGGACGTCGACGGCGACACCGTCCGTGTCCTCACCCGGCACGTCGTCGCGTGGTCGCTTCGCGCCGAGGGCGGACTCATCGTCGTGACCGTGTGGTCCGAACGTCCGACCGCCGTCCACGAGACGACGGTGCTACCCCGCTTCGCCCACATAACGTCGTCGGCGATGTCCGACGTCCTTGGCGCGGAGCACGGCTTCCTGCAAGGGACCGCCTGACATCGAGTGGACTGCTCCGCGTTCGGACGCCCCGTCCAGGGTGACAGTTCAGGATCGTCGTGAGATTCTATGAACGATGAGCGAACACACGGGACCCGTCGAGCGGTCCGAGGTCGCAGGTCGCGACGTCGATGAGGCCCGCGACCTGTTCGCCGGTGCCTACAACGCCGGCTCGATGGTCATCGAGCCCACGGCATCCGACTTCACCTTTCGATACACCGCCATCGGCGACGACGAGCTGACCCTGCGCGGCACCCAGTTCGACGGCCACGTCACGGGCACGGTCCTGACGCAGGGCGAGTACATCGTCTCGTGGTTGACCGTCGGCAGTGGCGCCACCGATCTCGCCGGTGATCCGGTTCGACTCGTGCACGGGCAGCCGGCGATGTTCGCGAACAACCGGCTCGCCGAGTTCGACTTCACGGACTACCGGCAGAACCTGATGCACTTCGACGGGACGTTCCTCGAGCGGGTGGCCGGCGAGGTGGAGGGCACGAGCGGCCCGATCCTCTTCGACACGACGGCCCGCCCGTCCGGAGAACAGCTCCGTCGTTGGGCCGCCTCGGTGACGTCCGTCGCCCGGGTCATCTACGACGACGCGAGTCCAGCGCTCCTGCGGTCCGAGGCGAACCGCGCGGCAGCGGTCGCGCTCTTGGAGACCTTCCCGCACACGGCGCTCCATGCGCCGGTCGAGATCGGGGTACCGAGCGGCGGGAAGACCCGCGCGGCCGTCGAGTTCATGATCGCCAACGCGCATCTCCCGATTCGAACGGAGGACGTGGCCGAAGCGGTCGGCATGAGCCAGCGCAGTCTCCAGAGTGCCTTCCGTAAGGAGCACGACATCACCGCGATCGACTACCTCAGGCGTGTCCGGCTCGATCGGGTGCAGGAGGAACTTCGTCAGGCCGACCCGGGGCGGGCCACGGTCGCCGAGATCGCCAACCGATGGGGCTTCGCCCATCTCGGGCGCTTCTCCGCCTCGTACACCAACCGCTTCGGTGAGTACCCGAGCACGACGCTCGGCTCATAGCCGTCGAGACCGGTCGGGTCAGAACTCGCCGAACTCGTCGTATTCGTCGAGACCGGAGAGACTCTCCGTCTCGAGCGTCGGGACGATCTCCAACGCCCGGTTCGCGAAGGACTCCACGCTGACGTGCAGGCCGGGGCTGACGAGGACGTCGAGGTTCCGGTCGGAGGCGAGCGGGACGCGGACGAAGCGACCGCCGACCTGGACGGCGGACTCGATCTCGGACATGAGCGCAGGAATGTCGACACCGGGTTCGATGTCGTACGTGGCACGCCCGATGGCGATGCTGTACTGCATGACCATCACCTCCGAGCTCGGGTTGTTGATGCCAGCGTAGGGAACGGTCCTGAGGATGACGGTGGGTTGACCAAGGCGGCGACTCATGCAGGGGGTGTCGCCTCAGTCTTCCTCCTGGGTGGTGAAACTGCGCAGCACGGATGCGACGAATGCGAGCTCCGCGTCACCCGTGGCGACGCTGTTCATGAACGCCTCCGCTGCATCCACGTCGAAACCGTGGCTGAGCCGGATGCCGTTCACGCCGAGGAACACCCACGCAGACGCCCAAGCCGTGCGCTTGTTTCCGTCGACGAACGCATGATTGCGAGCGATGGAGTGCAGTAGGGCTGCCGCTTTCAGGAAGATGTCCGGGTAGGCGTCGAGTCCGAAAACGGTGCTCTGCGGCCGGGCGACTGCAGCGTCGAGAAGTCCGAAATCGCGGACGGCAGGCTGGTGGCCGAGCGCGGCGGCGCTGGCCGTGAGGACATCCTCGCGGTCAAGGAAGTACGCGGTCACGCGAGGCGAGCATTGAGCTCGGCGGAGGTCGCTGCGACCTCCTGCGCGAGTTGGGCGATCATCCGCTTCCGGTCGTTCGCCGCAGCCAATGCAGCATCGTGGACGAACGCTTTCAGGGAGGTCTCCGTGCCTGAGGCGGATGCGCGGAGCTGCTCGAGTTCCGCGTCGGTGAAGGTCACGTTGAGTGCCGGCATGGATCGATGATAGCTCGTTGGTACCTGAACAGGTACCTGCTACCGTGCACGGTCGACGCGGGTCTCCTCCCAGACGGGCTCGTCAGAAGCCTGCACCCGGCCGTCGGACCCGAAGACGAGGAAGCGGTCGAAGCCACGCGCGAACCAGCGGTCGTGGGTGACCGCGATCACGGTGCCCTCGAAACCCGCAAGACCCTGCTCGAGCGCCTCCGCCGAGACGAGGTCGAGGTTGTCGGTGGGCTCGTCGAGGAGCAGCAGCGTGGCACCGGAGAGTTCGAGCAGGAGGATCTGCAGGCGCGCCTGCTGTCCGCCCGAGAGCGACTCGAACGACTGCTCGGCCGCACCCGCCAGCCCGTAGCGGTCGAGCACGCGGCTCGCGGCCTCGCGGGGGAGACCCGAGCGGTGCTCGTCGCCGCGGTGCAGGATGTCGAGCAGGGTCCGGCCGACGAGTTCCGGGTGCCGGTGCGACTGTGCGAACCACCCCGGCTGCACGCGCGCGCCGAGCTTGGCGTCGCCGTCGTGCTCGACGGGGACGAGCGCGTCGCCCGCTGCGGCGAGATGCCCAGCGCCCGGATCGGGATCCGTCCCACCACCGGCGAGCAGCCGGAGGAAGTGCGACTTGCCCGACCCATTCGAACCGAGGACGCCGATGCGCTCGCCGAACCAGATCTCCGCGTCGAACGGCTGCATGAGGCCGGTCAGTTCCAGCCCCGTGCAGACGATCGCGCGACGGCCCGTGCGTGCGCCGCGGAGGCGCATCGTGACCTGCTGGTCCTTCGGCCGCTCCTCAGGCGGACCGGCCTCCTCGAATTTGGCGAGTCGGGTCTGCGCGGCGCGGTAGCGGGAGGCCATGGAGTCGTTGAACTTGGCCTGCTCGCGCAGACGAAGCACGAGTGCGCGCAGCTTCACGCGGTCCTCGTCCCAGCGCCGGCGGAGTTCGTCGAGTCGGTCGAGGCGGGCGTCGCGGGCCTCGTGGTAGCTGCGGAAGCTGGAGCCATGGGTCCACGTCGTGCTGCCGGCCGCACCGACCTCGAGGGTGATGATGCGGGTCGCCGCCTGTGCCAGGAGCTCGCGGTCGTGCGAGACGAGGAGGACGGTCTTCCGGGTCTCGGCGAGCATCCCCTCGAGCCAGCGCTTCGTCGGGACGTCGAGGGAGTTGTCGGGCTCGTCGAGGAGGAGGACCTGCTCGGGGCCGCGGAACAGGGCCTCCAGGACGAGCCGCTTCTGCTCGCCGCCGGACAGCGTGCCGAGCGTCCGCCACTGCGCGCGGTCGTAGGACACCCCGAGCGCCGCCTCGCAGCAGCTGTCCCAGAGCACCTCCTGGTCATACCCGCCGGCGTCGGCGTACTCGGCGAGCGTCGTCGCGTAGGCCATCTGGGTCGCCTCGACGTCGTCCTCCATGAGGGCGAGTTCGGTGCGGTCGACCGCCTCGGCGGCCGCACGGACCCGCGGAGGTGCGACCTGAACGAGGAGGTCACGGACCGTCCGATCGTCGTCGCCGCGACCGACGAACTGGTCCATCACGCCGAGGCCGCCGTCGATGGAGACGACCCCGGAGTCGGGCTGGAGTTCGCCGCGGATGATCCGCAGGAGCGTCGTCTTGCCCGCACCGTTCGCTCCGATGAGCGCGGCGATCGCCCCTTCGCCGACGCGGAACGAGACCTCGTCCAGCAGGGTCCGTCCGTCGCTCAGCGTGTAGCTGAGGTCACTGACGTCGATGTAGCCCATGGTGCGCACTCTCCAGGGAGCCGGTCGCTCCCGAACGGGCCCACGCTGGTTCGCGCCGGGCCGCCCACCGCCTGGCGAGCCAACCAGTCTAGCGGCGTCGATCCGGACGCGCGCAACCGCCGCTGCGCACGACTCCCGGTCACTGAGCTTGTCGAAGTGCCATGACCGCCCTTCGACAAGCTCAGGGACCGATGGAGGTCGGCTCAGGGGCCGGTGGAGGTCGGCTCACGGGTCCGGGGGAGTCGCACGGGTCAGGCGAGCGATGCGGCGATGTCGCGGATCCACGTGCGCACCGACGCGTCGTGCTCGTCGAACCAATCACCCTCGTAGCCGCGCGGAACGCCCTCCACCACCATGACGAGGGCGAGGTACAGCGACCACAGGCGTGCGCGGGTCCGGGCGTCCTCGTCGGGGAGGAGTTCGCGGCCGGCTACCTCACGGTAGGCGCGGATGAGTTCCGAGTCGGCGGCGACCGTCTCCGGCACGTCGGTGAAGAGCGCCAGGGAGACGAGGTCGGCGGTCGGGTCGGCCCAGTGCGCGCGTTCGTGGTCGATGACGCCGGTCAGTTGGGCGGCCTCCGCCCCATGCTCGGGCATGACGAGGAGGTTGCCCTCCCAGAGGTCGAAGTGGACCAGTGTCGGCTCCCTCACGCTGTCGAAGGCCGGAAGTGCAGTGTCGATCAGGCGTCGGATCTCGTCCGCCGCGACCGGGAGGTCGACGTCGAACCGCAGGGCGTCGGCGAGGACGGCCTCCACGACGAGTCGGTAGGCGTCGGCGGCGCTCGCCGCCTGGAGCTCCGGGCGTACGGGGTAGCCGAACCGCTTCCCCTCGGCGAGCCCGGTCGATGGATCGGTGGACGCAGCCTCCGCCGGGATGTCGACGTCGCCTGGTTCCACGTGGAACGGCGTGCGACCCGCCTCGTGCAGACGGGCGAGCGTGCGGCCGAGGACGTCGCGGGCGAGGGGGACGGTCTCGGTGCTGTTCGCCGGCCGGCCGGTGAGCTCGGTCATGACGAGCGCGTCGCGTCCGTCGAGCGTCGCCTCGAAGACGATCTCCGGCTGCGGCACCTCCGCACGCCCGAGGATGCGCAGCGCGAGCGCCTCGGTCGCCATGAGTGAGTGCTCGTAGGTGAGCCCGTCGGCGTCGGCGGGGGACAGCTTGACGATGACGCGCTCGCCGCCGTCGAGTTCGACCGCTGCGACCTCGTTCGCCGTGCCCGCTCCGAGCATCGTGATGGTCGGGCTGCCGGGCTGCATCGCCGGTCGCTCGGCCGCCCAGTGCTCGGCGACCGCGATCATGGTGTCACTGGGGCGAGGGGTTCGGCTCATCCGCCCACGGTAGCGCGCCCCGCGCCCTTCGCCCTCCGCTGGCCTGCTCGCCGAGCGCCCCTACCGTGGTCACCGAGCGCCCCTACCGTGGTCACCGAGCTTGTCGAGGTGCGCAGCCCAGAGCGTCCACAACTCCTGCTGGAGTCGCGCGCGGATCACGCGGGGTGCGGGATCTCCTGGCGGGCGGCGTCGGCGGGCTCATCCTGCAGGAGTCGTGGACGACGGCGGGCGCGTTTCGCGGCGCTCGACGCGCCGATGATGACGATCAGCCCGAGCAGCGTGATCGCCGCACCGGCCCAGATCGGCGAGGTGTAGCCGAGGCCGGCGGTGATCGTGACGCCGCCGAGCCAGGCGCCGAGCGCGTTGCCGAGGTTGAACGCGGCGATGTTCGCTCCCGAGGCGAGCGTGGGAGCAGCCGACGCGTACCGCATCACCCGCATCTGCAGGCCGGGCACGGTCGCGAATCCGAAGCCGCCCATGAGGACGAGGGCGATCACCGTGGCGACGGGCGACTGCGCGGTCGCGGCGAACGCGACCAGGATCACGGTCAGCACCGCGATCACGACGATGAGCGTCCGGTCGATGTTCCGATCCGCCGCCTTGCCGCCGACGATGTTGCCGACCAGGAGTCCGACGCCGAAGAGGATGAGCAGCCACGGCACCGTGGTCGAGGCGAAGCCGCTGACCTCCGTGAGTGTGTACGCGATGTAGGTGAAGGCGCCGAACATGCCGCCGTAGCCGAGGACCGTCACAGCGATCGAGAGCCAGACCTGGCCGGAGCGGAATGCGCGCAGCTCGGCGAGCAGTGATGCCGGGGCCCCGTCGTGCTTCGGTTTCGGCACGAGGGTCAGGATGCCGATGAACGCGATGACCCCGATCACCGTGATGGCCCAGAAGGTCGAGCGCCAGCCGAAGTGCTGGCCGAGCAGCGTGCCGAAGGGGACACCGAGCACGTTCGCCGCGGTGAGGCCGGTGAACATGATCGCGATCGCGCCGGCCTGTCTGTGTGCGGGGACCATCGCCGCGGCCAGCACCGAGCCGATACCGAAGAACGCGCCGTGACTGAGCGCAGCGAGGATGCGGCCCGCGAGCATGACCTGGTAGTCGCCGGCGAGTGCGGAGACGAGGTTGCCGGCGATGAAGAGCACCATCAGGGCCAGGAGGACGGGCTTCTTCGGCAGTCGGGTGACCGCCGCGGTGAGGGCGAGCGCCCCGACGACGACGGCCAGGGCGTAGCCGGAGATGAGCCAGCCGGCTGCGGCCTCCGAGACGCCGAAGTCGGTCGCCACCTCGGGCAACAGCCCCATGATGACGAACTCCGTGAGGCCGATGCCGAAGCCGCCGAGGGCGAGGGCGATGAGACCGAGTGGCATGACGATTCCTGCGATTCCTGGGGGTCGGGGGGAGAGTGCTGGTGGCCGGTAGCCGGGACGCGTACGCTGATAGTTGCAGACGCGCGATAGATATCGTTGCACGCGCTAGGTAATAGCGCAAGCAACTATGTGCGTCTGCAATCAATTGATCGATGTTCGAACCGAGGAGTCCCGATGGGCATCGCCGACGACGCTGTTGAGATCCGCGCGCAGGGGTGGCGGACGCTCGCCGCCCTGTACGGATCGATCGAGTCCGATCTGGAACGTGCGCTGCAGGCCGAGGCCCGGCTCTCGGTGGTCGAGTACACCGTGCTCGACGCCCTCGGGCGCCAGGACGGCTGGCACATGCGCATGCAGCAGCTCGCCCGCGCGACGGCCCTGTCGCCGAGCGCCACCACCCGGCTCGTCAACCGCCTCGAGGATCGCGCGCTCCTCACCCGTGTGCTGTGCGCCGACGACCGCCGCGGGGTCTACACCGAGCTCACTGCGGCCGGGAAGGCGCTGCTCGAGGAGGCCCGACCGGTGCACGACCGCGCCCTCGAGGAGTCGCTCACCACTGCGGAATCGCTCCCGGAACTCGCGCCGCTCGTGGAAGCGATCCACCGGCTGGAACCCGTCCCGTCCACCGTCTGATCGACCGGACCGTTCTCAGGAGAACTCCGGCGCGTCGCCCGGGGAGCAGGGCGGCGTGCCGGAGGAGGCCTGAAACAAGGACGTCCGGGTCGCAGTACGGTGCGCGCGTCGGTGGGTGATGCCAAGCTGAGTCGTCCGACCCGAGGGAGCACGATGAGCACCGCAGCACCGAACACCCGTGTCACCGCGCTCGTCGCACCAGGGTCCCGCAGGGTGCTGGGCGCCTATCTCGGCGCCGCACTCATCTGGGGCGCCAGCTTCCTCTTCATGAAGACGGGCCTCACCGGACTCGCACCGACGCAGGTCGCACTGTCCCGCGTGGTGCTCGGCGCCGTCACGCTCTGCATCATCATGCTCGTCACCCGACGCCGCTGGCCGCGGGAGCGTCGGCTCTGGGCGCACCTCGCCGTCGTCTCCGTCTTCCTCTGCGTCGCCCCGTTCCTCCTGTTCTCCTGGGCCGGACAGTTCCTGCCGTCCGGCCTGTCGAGCATCCTCAACGCGACCACGCCGATCATGACGCTCGCCGTCGGCGCCGTATTCCTCCCGAAGGAGCGGCTGAACGGCCTGCAGGTGTTCGGTATCTTCGTCGGAGCCCTCGGCGTCGCGATCGTCGTCGGGCCCTGGCGCGTCCTGGCCGACCCGGCGATCCTCGAGTCCATCCCGGCGCAGCTCGCCTGTCTCGGGGCGACCCTCTGCTACGGCATCGCCTTCGTCTACCTCCGGAAGTTCGTCCTCGGCACCCACGGCTACGACGCGGTGGTCATCTCCGCCGTGGAGATCTCGCTCGCCGCCGTCATCATGCTCGTGCTCTCGCCGTTCATCGCGATGCAGCCGGTGTCGCTCGACGTCCCGGTCGTCCTCAGCATGCTCGCGCTGGGAGCGCTCGGTACCGGTGTCGCCTACATCTGGATGACGACGATCGTCGACTCCTGGGGTCCGACGGCGGCGTCCACCGTCACGTACCTCACACCCCTCGTCGGTGTCGTCCTCGGCATCCTCGTGCTCGGTGAGGTCCTGCACTGGAACGAGCCGGTGGGCGGCGTGATCGTCGTGCTCGGCATCCTGGTGAGCCAGGGCCGGCTCCGGCTCCGGCAGCGCACGCCCCCACTCTCGGCATAGGGTGGCTGGACGGCCGTGCGCCGACGGTCACGGCCCTTCCCACGGAACGAGGTTTCACATGCGCATCGCATCCGGGCAGTTCTCCGCCGGAACGGACATCGACGAGAACCTCGCCAGCGTGGTCGCCCTGCTCGGTGAGGCCGCAGCGGGCGGCGCCGAACTGCTCGTGCTGCCGGAGATGAGCAGCTACGCCACCTCGGAGCCGCCGAGCGCGCTCGCCGCGATCGCCCAGCCACTCGACGGCCCCTTCATCACGGGCGTCGCCGCCGCAGCCGCAGCGCGCTCCCTCCCGACGGTCGTCGGCACCATCGAGGAGAACCCCGGTGGGTTGCCTTACAACACGCTCGTGGCGATCGACGCCGAGGGCAACATCACCGCGACGTACCGGAAGGTGCACCTCTACGACGCCTTCGGGTACGCGGAGAGCGACGGCATCTCGGCCGGCGAGCTCACCGAACCGTTCGTCCTCGAGCTCGGCGACCTCCGCATCGGGGCCTTCACCTGCTACGACCTCCGCTTCCCGGAGAGCGCGCGGCGCCTCATCGACGCCGGCGCCAACGTCATCCTGCTGCCCGCGATGTGGATCGTCGGCCCGGGCAAGGAGGACGCCTGGACCACCCTCGTCCGCGCCCGGGCCATCGAGAACACCGCCTACGTCGTGAGCGCCAACCAGACCGGCCCGCTCGCCACCGGCAACTCGATCATCGTCGACCCCGCCGGCGTCGTCATCGCCGCCGCCGGCGAGGCACCGGGCGTGGTCTTCGCCGAGCTCGATCCGGCGCGGCTCGACACCGTGCGGGCGCGGGTGCCCTCGCTCGCCAACCGCCGGTTCACCGTGGTCCCGCGGACCGCCGAATGAGCGTGGGCGAACGCGTGGGCGACCCGGTCGGTCTCTCCGAGGTCGTCTCCATCACGCGCGACCTCATCCGGATCGACACCTCGAACTACGGCGGCGGGCGTGCCGTCGGCGAGTCCCGCGCGGCGGACCTCGTCGAACGCCTGCTCGGTGAGGTCGGGATCGTGTGCGAGCGCTTCGAGGCAGAGCCCGGCAGGACGAACCTCGTCGCGCGATGGCCGGGTCGTGACCGCACGCTGCCCGGTCTGCTGCTGCACGGGCACCTCGACGTCGTCCCGGTCGACGCGGCCGCGTGGACGGTCGACCCGTTCGGCGGCGAGATCGCCGACGGCATGCTGTGGGGCCGCGGCGCCGTCGACATGAAGAACATGGTGGCGATGATCGTCGCGTCGGTCCGGCGCATGGTGACGGCGGGGGAGCAGCCCGAGCGCGACGTCGTCCTGGCGTTCTTCGCCGACGAGGAGGCCGGGTGCGTCCTCGGCTCGCAGTGGATGGTGGAGCACCACCCGGAGCAGTTCGCCGGCGTCCGCGACGCGATCAGCGAGGGCGGCGGGTACAGCGTCACCCTCGGCGAACGGGCCGACACCCGCGCGTACCTGCTCAACACCGGTGAGAAGGGCGTGCTCTGGTTGCGCCTGACCGCCCACGGTGCCGCCGGTCACGCCTCGCTCGCGAGCCAGGATTCGGCGATCGTGAAGCTCGCCGCCGCCGTCGGCCGGATCGGCGCGCTCGACTGGCCGGTGTCGTTCACCGAGACCACGACGCACCTGTTCCAGCGACTGCGCGAACTGACCGGAGCGTCCTCCGAGCTGTCGCCGTTCGAACTCGCCGCGCTCGTCGGTCCCAGCGCATCGCGGCTGCGCGCCGGCCTGCAGAACGTGGCGAACGTCACCATGATCACCGGCGGGTACAAGGAGAACGTGATCCCCGAGTCCGCGACCGCGACGGTCGACGCCCGGTTCCTGCCCGGCCAACGGGACGAGGTCATCGCGCGCATCCGGGAGGCGGCGGGCGAGGGGGTCGACGTCGAGGTCCAGCTGGAGCTCATCGCGATGGAGTCGCCGAACGACGGTGAGCTCGTCTCGGTGATCGAAGCGGTCATCGAGCGGCACGATCCCGGTGCGACCGTGCTCCCGCACCTCATCCCCGGCGGCACCGACGCGAAGGCGCTCAGCCGACTCGGCATCACGGGGTACGGGTTCATCCCGCTCAGGTTGCCGGCGGACTTCGACTTCCCCGGGATGTTCCACGGTGTCGACGAACGTGTGCCACTCGATGCGCTCGACTTCGGCTGCGCGGTGCTCACGGACATCATCCGCTCGGTCTGACGGGCAGGGGACCGGGGGCCGACCGGTGTTCGGGTTCGCCGATGGGCCACCCGGGGTCGGGTGGCACGGGGTTCTGGCGAGCTCGGGGTCCGGGAGTCTCGGCGGTACTAGCGTGCGGGTGGTGCAGGCGGAACAGGCGTCGTCGCCGTCGCGAACGGGCCCGAGAGCCTCGCCCACTGCAGCAGCATGATGGTCTTCGCGTCGATGATGTCGTCGCCGATGCGCGCGACCGCGTCGTCGATGTCGAGTTCGAGGAGTTCGATCTCCTCGCCCTCCTCGGCGAGCCCGCCCCAGTCGCCGCGACGCGCAGCGGGGTCGTACTCGGCCGCGTAGAAGTGCAGGCGCTCGGTCACGGAGCCGGGGCTCATGAAGGCGTCGAACACGTGCTGGACGGCCTCGACCGCGAATCCGGTCTCCTCGCGGGCCTCGCGGGCGACCGCCGTCTCGGGATCGTCGTCGTCGAGCAGGCCCGCGGCGGTCTCGATGAGCTCGCCGGTCGGGTGTCCGTTGACGTAGGCCGGGTAGCGGAACTGCCTGGTGAGCAGGACCTTCCGGGAGTCACCGTGGTAGAGCAGGATCGTCGCGCCGTTACCGCGGTCGTAGGTCTCGCGCTGCTGCGTCGACCAGGCGCCCGAGCGGTCCTGGACCCGCAGGGTCGTCCGGCGGAGGACGTGCCAGGCGGCGGCGACCAGTTCCACGTCGGTCACCTGGACGCGCGGGTTGCCGGTGAGGTCGAGGCCGGTCCGGTGCAGACCGGTGCGCCCGCGGGCGTCGGGGAGGTCTGCTCCGGGTTGCGGCTCCCGGACCGTCGTGGAATCGGCCATCCATCGAGTGTACGACCGCCTGGGAACGGTCGGCCAGGGGGATGCCCCGGGCGCGTTTGGCCGGTGAGCCCTGCTGCGCGACGCGCCCTTTCGTGAATGGCGACTACCCTTCGGTTTTCGTGGGTTCTGCAACATACTGGTGGGAGCACCGGTCGCGGTCCACGGAGGACCCCCGTCGAAAGGCACTCGATGACGAGCAGCATTCCCGCCAGCAGCCCCGTCGCCAGCGGAGGCGCCACGCCTTCAGCGCGGTCGGTCAGCTGGGTCGTGACCACCCAGGACGCACCCTGGCAGGAGCAGGAGCCCCTCGGGTTCGGACGACTCGCGGGGATGCCGAACGTCATGGTCGACGTGACGAACCCGCAGCAGACCGTCGACGGCATCGGCGGGTGTTTCAACGAACTCGGCTGGACCGCGCTCGGGCTCCTGTCCGAGGAGGACCGAGAGGGCATCCTGTCCGACCTCTTCACGCCGGGCGCGGGACTGAACCTCTCGCTCTGCCGCATGCCCGTCGGCGCCAACGACTTCTCCACCGACTGGTACTCCTACGACGAGGTCGACGGCGACTTCGACCTCGAGCACTTCAGCATCGACCACGATCGCGCGACGCTCGTCCCCTTCATCCAGGCGGCGCAGCGGTACCAGGGCGACCTGCGCCTCTGGGCGTCGCCGTGGAGCCCGCCCACCTGGATGAAGACGAACGGGCACTACGCGGCCGCGCGACCCTGGGCGGAGTCAGGCGTCGACAACGGCATCCGTGACGACCAGCTGGGCTCCGAGGGGACCGATCTCTTCATCCTCGAGGACCGCTACCTCGAGACCTACGCCCGGTACTTCGCCCGCTTCGTCGAGGCCTACGGCGAGGAGGGTATCCGGGTCGAGATGGTCATGCCGCAGAACGAGTTCAACTCGGCGCAGGTGTTCCCGAGCTGTGTGTGGACGGCCGAGGGGCTCGCTCGGTTCATCGCGGTCCTCGGGCCGGAGATGGACCGTCTCGGAGTGCGGGTCTTCCTCGGCACGCAGGAGCGGCCGCACGACGCGCAGATCGAGACCGTGCTCCGGGATCCGGCGGCCGGTCCCTGGGTCGCCGGAGTCGGATTCCAGTGGGCCGGCAAGGGCGCGATCGCCGCGGTGCATCACGCCCACCCGGACCTCGCGCTGTACCAGACCGAGCAGGAGTGCGGTGACGGCCGGAACGACTGGCGCTTCGTGCGGCACACCTGGGGACTCATGCGCCACTTCTTCACGAACGGCGCACAGGCCTACACGTACTGGAACCTCGCGCTCACCGAGGGAGGGGTCAGCCGCTGGGGCTGGGCGCAGAACTCGCTCGTCGTCGTGGATCCCGACACCCGGGCCTTCCGCTACACGCACGAGTACTTCCTCATGCGGCACCTGGGGCACTTCCTGCAGCCGGGAGCGCAGCGGCTCGCAACGATGAGCTGGACCGGACACGAGAACCTGCTCGCCTTCCGCAACCCGGACGGCGGCGTCGTGCTCGTGATGCAGAACGACCTCGGCGAGCCGCTCCCGGTCCAGATCGTGGTGGGCGACGACGTCATCACGCCGACCCTGCCGGCCGACTCCTTCGTGACGCTCGTGATCCCGCCCGCCTGACCGTCGGTGCCGGAGCCACCCCTTGTGGGCGGTCGCCTCTGCGGCCTAGCCTCTCGCGTACCGGCACCGGCGACGGAGGACACATGGGCAGGCTCATCTATTCGGCGATCAGCTCGCTCGACGGCTACCTCGCCGATGAGGAGGGACGCTTCGACTGGAGCGCCCCGGATGCCGAGGTGCACGCCTTCGTGAACGAGCTCTCCCGGCCGATCGGCACCTACCTGTTCGGCCGACGCATGTACGAGATCATGACGTTCTGGGAGACGGCGGACGAGCTGCCGGACGAGCCTCGCGAGATCGCCGACTTCGCGGCTCTGTGGCTCGCGGCCGACAAGGTCGTGTACTCCACGTCGCTCGATGCGGTCTCGACGGCACGGACCACGCTCGAGCGATCGTTCGACCCGGAGGCCGTTCGCCGGTGGAAGGCGGAATCGGACCGCGACCTCAGCGTCGGCGGCCCGCACCTCGCAGCCGAGGCGATGGCAGCGGGGCTCGTCGACGAGGTGCAGCTGTTCCTCTCACCGGTGATCGTCGGTGGCGGCTTGCGTGCGCTGCCGGCCAACCTCCGGCGACGCCTGGAACTCGTCGACGAGCGTCGCTTCGGGGCCGGCGTCGTCCACCTCCGCTACACCGTCACCGGCGAGCCCGTCTGAGGTGAGGCAGTCTGTCGCGGGGATACCCCGGGAGCGACCAGATGCCTCACCTCACGGATCAGATGGCCTCGAGGATGATCGCGGAGCCCTGGCCGCCACCACCGCAGATACCGGCGGCACCGATCGAACCCGAGCCGGCGGCGGCGAGACGACGGGCGAGGTGGCCGACGATCCGCGTACCGGAAGCGCCGATCGGATGACCGAGGGCGATCGCGCCGCCGTTCGCGTTCACGATCGCGGGATCCACGCCGAGCTCGTTCGTGGAGTGGACCGACACGGCGGCGAACGCCTCGTTGATCTCGACCGCTGCGAGGTCGCCCATCGTGTGGGAGGTCTTCGCGAGGGCTGCGACGATCGCGTTCGACGGCTGGGCGTGCAGGCTGACGTCGGGTCCGGCGACGAGCGCGTGCGCGACGACACGGGCGATCGGGGTGAGTCCCCCGGCCGCAGCGGCTTGCTCGCTCATGAGCACGACCGCGGCCGCTCCGTCGGTGATCTGGGAGGAGTTGCCCGCGGTGATCGTCCCCTCGCCGCCGAACGCGGGACGCAGCCCGGCCAGCGACTCGGCGGTGGTGTCGGCGCGCAGTCCGTCGTCGGTGCTCACGACGGTCGGACCCTTGCGACCCGGCACGGAGAAGGGTTCGATCTCCTCGGCCTGGACGTCCGCAGCTGCTGCGAGCCGCTGGTGCGACCCGGCCGCCCAGGCGTCCTGCTCCGGGCGTGCGATGCCGAGCGGGCCGTTGCGCTCCTCGGTGGACGAACCCATCGACCGGTGCTCGAACGCATCGGTCAGGCCGTCGTGGTCGAGGGTGTCGACGAGCTCGATGGCGCCGTAGCGCTTGCCGGCGCGCGAGCCCGACCAGGCGTGCGGGGCGAGGCTCATCGACTCCTGGCCGAGCGCGACGACGACGTCGACCTCGCCGGCGTCGATGAGACGCGTGCCGGTGACGATCGCCTCCATGCCGGAGAGGCACACGGCGTTGACGGTGATGGCGGGGACGGTGAAGGGGATGTCGGCCCCGACGGCGGACTGCCGGGCGGGGTTCTGGCCGGCGGCGCCCTGCAACACCTGGCCGGCGATGACCTGCTGGACGTCGGCGGCGTCGACCCCCGCCCGGGACAGGGCTGCGCGGATGGCGTGGGCGCCGAGCTCGGTGGCGGGTACGGACGCGAACGCCCCGTTGAACTTCACGAACGGGGTGCGGGCGTACCCGACGATGACGGTGCTCATGCGTGTGCCTCCTGAGGCGTGGCGGGTGCGATCGGCACCTCGCCGGTGGTGGTGGGGTCGAGTTCGACGGAGAACTCCGCGCCCGTCAGGGTGCGCAGCTCGGCGACGCTCGTGTCGGGCGCGAAGGCCCGCAGGACGAGCGCCCCCTCGACGATATCGAAGACGGCGCGGTCGCTGATGATGCGGTCGACGACACCGACGCCGGTGAGTGGGAGATCGCACTGCTCGACGATCTTCGGGCTGCCGTCCTTCGCGACGTGCTCGGTGACGACCACCACCCGCGGGGTCCCGGCGACGAGGTCCATCGCGCCGCCCATGCCCTTGACGAGCTTGCCCGGGATCGTCCAGTTCGCGAGGTCGCCCGCACCCGAGACCTGGAGCGCGCCGAGGATGGCCAGCTGCACGTGGCCGCCGCGGATCATGCCGAACGAGGTCGCCGAGTCGAAGTAGCTCCCGCCCTCGAGGAGCGTGACCGTCTGCTTCCCGGCGTTGATGAGGTCGGCGTCCTCCTCGCCCTCGATCGGGAACGGACCCATGCCGAGCAGGCCGTTCTCGCTCTGCAGCGTGACGTGGACGCCCGGCGGGACGTGGTTCGCGACGAGTGTGGGGATGCCGATGCCGAGGTTCACGTACTCGCCGTCGCGGAGTTCGGTCGCCGCGATCGCGGCCATGTCGTCTCTCGTCCACATGATGATCAGGCTCCTGCCGGTGTCGTGGTGGCGGCCGCCGGGCGGACGGTGCGCTGTTCGATGTCCTTCACCCGCGGCGTCGCCGTGACGAGGCGCTGGACGAAGATGCCGGGGGTGACGACGCTGTTCGGGTCGAGGTAGCCGTCCTCGACGACCTCCTCGGCCTCGGCGATCGTCAGCCGGCCGGCGGTCGCGACGATCGGGTTGAAGTTCCGCGCGGTGTGCCGGAAGACGAGGTTGCCCTCGCGATCGGCGCGGAACGCGTGGACGAGGGCCACGTCGGCGACGATGCCACGCTCGAGGACGTAGGTCTCCCCGTCGAACACCTCCGTCGGCTTGCCCTCGGCGACCGGGGTGCCGACGCCGGTCTTCGTGTAGAACCCGGCGATACCGGCACCGCCCGCGCGCAGCCGCTCGGCGAGCGTGCCCTGCGGGGTGAACTCGACCTCGAGCTCGCCGTCGAGGAACTGCTTGGCGAAGAGCTTGTTCTCGCCCACGTACGACGCGACGACCTTCCGCACCTGTCGGTTCTCGAGGAGGATGCCGAGGCCTTTGCCGTCGACGCCCATGTTGTTGGAGACGATCGTGAGGTCGGTGGCACCCGTGTCCCGCAAAGCCTCGATGAGGTCCGTCGGGTTGCCGCTCAGACCGAACCCGCCGACCGCGATGGTCGCTCCGTCCCGGACGACCTCATGCAACGCCTCGGCGGCGCTCGACCAGTGTTTCGTCATGTCACTCCCTTGTGGATGGCGTGCCGGCTTGACCACATGGTGGTGCACGCCGATCGTCTCTCCAGTAGTCAGTCACAGCCGTCCTGCGGTGTCAAAGGTGGCATCGGCTCCGATCGCGGATTCACTCATGACGTGGTCCCGGCTGCGGCGTAGGCTCACCATGTGGACAAGCTGACGGTGCGACGTGGCTGAGGGGATGCGCGGCGCCCAGGTCGTCTCGCGCGTGAGTCGGATCCTCAAGATCGTGTCGGAGCATCCCGGCGGGGCGTCGTCTTCGGCGGTGGCCGCGGCCGCCGGGCTCACACGGCCGACGGCGCACCGCCTGCTCGCCTCGCTCGCTGCCGAGGGCTTCCTCGACCACGACGTCCGCGCCGCCCGGTGGCACCTCGGTCCTGAGCTGTTCCTCCTCGGATCGCTCGCGGCGGAGCGGTACGACGTCGCGGAGCTCGCCCGGGAGAGCGTGCGGATCCTCGCGCACGAGAGCGGCGAAAGCGCCTTCCTGTCGGTGCGCCGTGGCTTCGAGACCGTGTGTCTGTTGCGCGAAGAGGGGAGTTTCCCAGTGCGGTCGTTCGTGCTGACGGAGGGGGTCCGCTTCCCGCTGGGGGTCGCGTCGGCAGGACTGGCGATCCTCGCGTTCTCCAGCGACGGGGAGATCGACGACTACCTGGGTCGCGCCGACCTCGACGAGCGGTGGGGCGAGGCCCACACCGCTGATCGCGTGCGCGAGCGGATCCGTGAGACGCGCGAGCGCGGGTACGCCGTGAACCCGGCGCTCATCCTCGAAGGCAGCTGGGGCATGGGTGCGGCGGTCTTCGATGCGGCGGGGAAGCCCGCCTGGGCGCTCAGTCTCACCGGGATCGAGTCCCGGTTCCGGCCTGAGCGCCAGGCGTTCCTCGGTGGCCTGCTGCTGGAGCAGGCGCACGAGCTGTCGAAGCGCCTCCGCTGAGGCGGGCGGTCGGTCCCTGCGCCGAGCCGCACTTCGACAGGCTCAGTGACCGGGTGGTCGCTCAGTGACCGGGTGGTCCGGTCCGTGACCCTGTCGCGTCCGGTCCCTGAGCCTGTCGAAGGGCGGTGGGAGTACTACTCCGAGACGGCGGAGAGTTCCTCGAACTCGTCGTCGGTGAGCTCGATCGTCGCGCCCTGCAGGTTGTCCTCGAGGTGCTCGATGCTCGACGTCCCCGGGATCGGGAGCATGACGGGCGAGCGCTTGAGCAGCCAGGCCAGCGCGAGCTGCGACGGGGTCGCGTCGTGTCGCTCGGCGAGCTGCGTGAGCGGGCCGTCCTCCTTGCTGAGCGCGCCGGTCGCGAGCGGGAACCACGGGATGAAGGCGACGCCGTGCTCCGTCGACCAGTCGAGGAGATCCTCCGAGGAGCGGTCGGTGAGGTTGTAGAGGTTCTGCACCGACGCGATCGGAGCGATCTGCTGGGCCGCCTCGACCTCGGCGACGCTCACCTGGCTGAGGCCGATGTGCCGGATCTTGCCCTCGTCCTGCAGCTTCCGAAGCTCGCCGATCTGGTCCTCGAACGGCACGGTCGGGTCGATCCGGTGCAACTGCAGCAGGTCGATGCGGTCGACGGCGAGACGGCGGAGACCGAGTTCGACCTGCTGGCGGAGGTAGGCGGGCACGCCGGTGGGCGTCCACTCGCCGGGACCCTGTCGCGTCTGGCCGACCTTCGTCGCGATCACGATGTCGTCGTAGGGGTGCAGGGCCTCGCGGAGGAGGGTGTCGGTGACGTCGGGGCCGTAGGCGTCGGCGCTGTCGAAGAAGTTCACGCCGAGCTCGGCGGCGCGCTTGATCAGGCGGATGGCGCCGTCGCGGTCGTCGGGCTCGCCCCAGACACCCTCGCCGGTCAGCTGCATCGTGCCGTAGCCGAGTCGGTTCACGGTGAGGTCGCCGCCGAGGGCGAAGGTGCCGGCGGCGGTTGCGGGGCGTGTGGTGGTGTCGGTCATGCGGGTGCTCCTTCGGAGAAATGCGGAATTCCAGCCAAGCACCGGCGGCTGGGAGGCGCACCCCCCTTGCGTTCGGTCCCCGACCCTGTCGACGGGGTCCCTGAGCTTGTCGACCGGCGATCATCGCCCGCGGGCTGTCAGGCCGCCGCGGCCTCGAGCGCGGCGCGGAAGGCGACGATCGCCGGGCGGGTGACGCCGGCCTCGCGCGCTGAGGTGAAGATGGTGCGTCGTGGGAGGTCGGGCAGGTCGACGAGGCGACAGCTGGCCGGCTCGCCCGCCCACTGGAGGTCGGGGATGAGGGCGACCGCGTTGCCGGACTCGATCAACCGGATCTGCGCCTGGAGGTCGGCGGTCTGGTAGCGGACGTCGGGCTCGAACCCCGCACGGCGACACAACTGCTCGGCGAAATGCCGTGACGCCGCTCCGTGCGGCTCCATCACCCAGGGGAGGTCGGCCGCATCCTCGATGCGCAGGACCGGGTGGATCTCGTTCGCGACCGGCGGGCACGCGAGTCGGATCGGGTCGGTGGCGAGCTGACGGCGGTCGAGCCCGGGGTGCCGCGGGGCGGCGTGGGCGGGGTACTGCTCCGCGACGACGACGTCGAAGTCGCGCGCCCAGGTCTCGGCCAGGGCGGTCTCCGGCTCGTGCTGCACCATCTCCACGCGGACGTCCGGGTGGTCGCGGCGCATGGCGCTGAGGGCCGCCGGCATGAGTGCGAGCGCCGCCGACTGGAAGACCGCGACGCGGATGGTGCCCGACACGGTCGTGAGGGACGCCCCGAGGTCGGCTTCGGCGCGCTCGAGCGTGTCGAGGAGCGCGTCCGTGTGCCCCACGAGGATCTCAGCCTGCGGGGTGAGCTGCACCCGTCGACCGACCTTCCGCAGGAGCTCGACACCGGTCTCCTGCTCGAGGACCGAGAGCTGCTGGGACACGGATGAGGGGCTGAAGTTGAGCGCGGAGGCGACCTCGGCGATCGTCCCGCGGATCTTGAGTTCGCGCAGCAGGCGGAGCCGTCGGACGTCAAGCACGGTGCCCTCCAAAACCATCGGCTCAACCGATGGATATCATTCGAAAACCTTCGCTGTATCTTATTGGTCCAGACGCCGATACTGGCACCATGACCGACACTCTTGCATCGACGCAGCAGCTCGACCGCGATGCCCTCGCCACCGAGGCCATCGCCCTCGTCCGCCGCTGGCTCCAGACGGCCTCGACGATCCCCGCCGACGCCTCCGCGCAGCAGCTCGCCGGTGTGTTGAAGGACCCGACCGGCCTCGAGTTCACGGTCGGCTTCGTCGACGGCGTCGTGCGTCCGGAGGACCTCCGCGTCGCGGCCCGCGCCCTGCAGACCATCGCCCCGAAGGTGCCCGCGTTCCTCCCTTGGTACTTGAAGGCAGCCGTCCGCTGCGGCGGTGCGTTCGCCCCGATCCTGCCCGGCGTCGTCATCCCGATCTCCCGCAAGGTGCTCCGCAACATGGTCGGCCACCTCGTCGTCGACGCCACCGACAAGAAGCTCGGCCCCGCGATCGCGAAGATCAAGACGCCCGGCACCCGCCTCAACGTCAACCTGCTCGGCGAGGCCGTCCTCGGTACGGGCGAGGCGGCACGTCGTCTCGAGGGCACCCACAAGCTGCTCGCCCGCCCCGACGTCGACTACGTGTCGATCAAGGTGTCGTCGACCGTCAGCCCCCACTCGGTCTGGGCGTTCGATGAAGCGGTCGAGCACGTCGTCACGAGCCTCACCCCGCTGTTCGAGCGTGCCGCCAAGGCGAGCCCTGCGAAGTTCATCAACCTCGACATGGAGGAGTACAAGGACCTCGACCTCACGATCGCGGTCTTCACCAAGCTCCTCGACCTCCCGCAGTTCCGCGACCTCGAGGCCGGCATCGTCCTGCAGGCCTACCTGCCCGACGCGCTCTCCGCGATGATCCGTCTCCAGGAGTGGTCGGCCGGTCGTCGTGCGGCGGGCGGCGCCGGCATCAAGGTGCGCATCGTGAAGGGCGCCAACCTCCCCATGGAGCAGGTCGAGTCGTCCCTCCACGACTGGCCGCTCGCCACCTGGTCCACCAAGCAGGACTCCGACACCAACTACAAGCGCGTCGTCGAGTACGCTCTGCACCCCGACCGCATCGACAACGTGCGCATCGGCGTCGCCGGCCACAACCTCTTCGACATCGCCTTCGCCTGGCTGCTCGCCAAGCAGCGGGGCGTCGAGCGCGGCGTCGAGTTCGAGATGCTGCTCGGCATGGCCCAGGGCCAGGCCGAGGCCGTGAAGCGCGACGTCGGCGAGCTCCTGCTCTACACGCCGGTCGTGCACCCGCAGGAGTTCGACGTCGCCATCGCGTACCTCATCCGCCGCCTGGAGGAGGGCGCGAGCCAGGACAACTTCATGTCCGCCGTGTTCGAGCTGAGTGAGAACGAGACCCTCTTCGCCCGTGAGCAGCAGCGGTTCCTCGCGTCGCTCGCGGAGCTCGACACCACCGTCCCCGCGCCGAACCGGCAGCAGGACCGCACGAAGGCCGCCGAGGCCTCGCCGGTGGACGCGTTCGAGAACACCCCCGACACCGACCCGTCGCTCCCCGCGAACCGCGTCTGGGGACGCGACATCCTCACTCGCGTCACCGAGTCGCGGCTCGGCAACGACACCGTCGCCGCGTCCATCCTCGACAGCGTCGAAGCCCTCGACGCCGTCATCGACGGGGCGACCGCAGCGGGCGCCTCGTGGGGGTCGCTCTCCGGCGCCGAGCGTGCGGTCATCCTGCACCGCGCCGGCGACGTCCTCGAGCAGCGTCGCGCCGACCTCATGGAGGTCATGGCGTCCGAGACCGGCAAGACCCTCGACCAGTCCGACCCCGAGGTGTCGGAGGCGATCGACTTCGCCCACTACTACGCCGAGCGCGCCCGCGAGCTCGATCACGTGGACGGCGCGACCTTCACCCCCGCGAAGCTCACCGTCGTCACCCCGCCGTGGAACTTCCCCGTCGCCATCCCCGCCGGCTCGACCCTCGCGGCGCTCGCCGCCGGTTCGCCCGTCATCATCAAGCCCGCCCGTCAGGCTCGCCGCAGCGGTGCCGTCATGATCGAGGCGCTGTGGGAGGCCGGTGTGCCGCGCGAGGTGCTCCGCTTCGCCCAGCTGGCCGACAACTCGCTCGGTGAGCGCCTGATCGCCCACCCGGCGGTGGAGCGCGTCATCCTCACCGGTGGCTACGAGACCGCGGAGCTGTTCCGCTCCTTCCGCCCCGAGTTGCCGCTCCTGGCCGAGACGTCGGGGAAGAACGCGATCATCGTCACCCCGAGCGCCGACCTCGACCTCGCGGTGAAGGACGTCGTCGCGTCGGCCTTCGGTCACGCCGGCCAGAAGTGCTCGGCCGCGTCACTCGTGATCCTCGTCGGTTCGGTCGCCTCCTCGCGCCGCTTCCGTCACCAGCTCGTCGACGCCGTCACGTCGCTGAAGGTCGGCTACCCGGTCGACCCGACCACGCAGATGGGCCCGATCATCGAGCCGGCGAAGGGCAAGCTGCTCGGCGGCCTGACGACGCTCGGCACCGGTGAGTCGTGGCTCGTCGAGCCGAAGCAGCTCGACGACAGCGGCAAGCTGTGGAGCCCAGGCGTCCGTGCGGGCGTCGCGCGCGGCTCCGAGTACCACCTCACCGAGTACTTCGGCCCGATCCTCGGGATCATGACGGCCGAGACCCTCGAGGAGGCCATCGCGATCCAGAACGAGATCGACTACGGCCTCACCGCCGGGCTGCACTCCCTGAACCCGGCCGAGCTGCGCCTGTGGCTCGACGGCATCCAGGCGGGCAACCTGTACGTGAACCGCGGGATCACCGGCGCGATCGTGCAGCGTCAGCCGTTCGGTGGTTGGAAGAAGTCCGCGGTCGGCGCGGGCACGAAGGCCGGTGGCCCGAACTACCTCATCGGCCTCGGCTCGTGGTCGAGCGCCGAGAGCACGGCTGAGCGCACCGTCGGTCGGTCGGCGGAGCGCCGTGGTCCGAAGCCCGCTGTCGCCTCGTTGCTGCGCGCCGCTGACGCGGTGCTCACCGCCGACGAGTTCGCGTTCCTGCGTCGGTCGGTCGCGAGCGACGCTGCCGCGTGGGCGGACGAGTTCGGGGTCGCGAAGGACGTCTCGAAGCTGACCGCCGAGCGCAACGTGTTCCGGTACGTGCCTCGTGAGGTTCACGTGCGTCTCGTCGACGGTGGTTCGGTCTCGGAGCTCCTCCGCGTCGTCGCCGCCGGTGCGACCGCAGGCGCGACCGTGCACGTGTCGTCTGCCGTCGCGCTGCCGCCGAAGCTCGTCCCGGCCGTCGAGGCCATCGCCGGTGGGATCACCGTCGAGAGCGAGGACCGCTGGTACGTGACCGCCGCCTCACTCGTCGGGACGAAGGCCGGCGCGCGCGTCCGGATCATCGGTGGGACGACCGAGGGTGTCGCCCACGCGACCTCCGGCAGCCCCGACGTCGCGATCTACGCGGGCGACGTCACCGAGGCCGGCCGCATCGAGCTGCTGCCGTTCCTCCAGGAGCAGGCGGTCTCGATCACGGCGCACCGCTTCGGCACGCCGAACCACCTCTCGGACGACCTCATCTGACCCGACCCGCTCGGTTCGCAACTCAGGAACGCCCCGGCGTGTCATCCCGACACACCGGGGCGTTCTGTATGCCACGCCGATGTCTTCCTGAGTTGTGAACCTGTCTCAGGAGAACCCCGGCGGGTCGAGTGGGTGCGGGGGCGACGCGCCGGAGCTTTCCTGAGCCGGGGACAGAGCCGGGGATCGGCCGAAGGGAGCGGTCGCTAGCGCAGGGTGCCGTGGACGGCGAACTCGTCGATGCGCGCGAGTTCGGCGTCGTCGAAGTCCAGGCGGTGGATCGCCGCGTAGTTGCCCTCGAGCTGCTCGACCGAGCTGGCACCGATGATCGCCGACGTAACCGTGTCGCGACGCAGCACCCACGAGAGCGCTAGCTGCGCGAGGGTCTGGCCGCGTTCCTCCGCAATGGACTGGAGGCCGCGGGCTCGCTCGAGGTAGGTGCCCGTGATCGACTCCTCGTTGAGGAAGTGGCTCGTCGCCGCACGCGAGTCCGACGGGACCGTTCCACCGAGGTAGCGATCGGTCAGCATGCCCTGCGCGAGGGGGCTGAACACGACGGCACCGAGACCGAGGTCATCGAGGGTGTCGAGCAGGCCGTCCTCGACCTCACGGGAGAACATCGAGTAGCGGGGCTGGTGCACGAGCAGCGGGACACCGTGCTCACGCAGCGCGGCCACCGCGGCGATGGTCTGCTCGGGGGAGTAGTTCGAGATACCGGCGTACAGCGCCTTGCCCTGCTCGACCGCCGTCGCGAGCGCACCCATCGTCTCCTCGATCGGGGTCTCCGGGTCGGGGCGGTGCGAGTAGAAGACGTCGACGTACTCGACACCGATACGGCCGAGGCTCTGGTCGAGCGACGACAGCATGGTCTTGCGCGAGCCCCACTCGCCGTAGGGGCCCTGCCACATGTAGTAGCCGGCCTTCGAGGTGATGATGATCTCGTCACGGTGGGCGGCGAGGTCCTCGGCGAAGATGCGGCCGAAGGCGGTCTCGGCGGAACCCGCGGGCGGGCCGTAGTTGTTGGCGAGGTCGAAGTGGGTGATCCCGAGGTCGAAGGCGCGGCGCACGATGGCCCGCTGCACCTCGATGCTGCGGCCTTCGCCGAAGTTGTGCCACAGACCGAGGGACAGCGCGGGGAGGCGCAGTCCGCTGCGGCCCACGCGGCGGTAGGTCATGTCGTCGTAACGGGTTTCGGCTGCTTCGTAGGGCATGGTCTGCGCTTTCATCATCGAATCGTCGTGGTGCCGGGAGCAAGCGTACCGTGATCGTTCACGGCCGAGCCGGTGCAGCGTCGAGTAGCGTGAGCACGTGTCGTCAACCGCCTTTCCGCCTGCTGGAGAGCCCATGCCGCACCCGCGCTCCGGGTGCGGCGTCGCGATCGTCCGCGAGGGTCGGATCCTCCTGCTCGAGCGCCTCCGCGAGCCCGAGGCCGGTTCCTGGGGCATCCCCGGCGGGAAGGTCGACTGGATGGAGCGCCTCGAGGACGCCGTCCACAGGGAGACCCTGGAAGAGACCGGGCTCGAGCTCGGCTCGATCGAGCTGTTGTGCGTCGTCGACCATTTCGAGCAGGCGCTGCACCAGCACTGGATCTCGCCGGTGTACCTCGCGGAGGACACCGTGGGCGAGCCCGAACTCCGAGAGCCGGAGAAGCACGGCGGTCTCCGGTGGTTCCCGCTCGACGCGTTGCCGGAACGGGTGACCGTGTCGACGGTGGCGGCGGTCGAGGCGATCGCGCGGTCTCGGGGATCCAGGCGCCCGGGCGGCGCCCACTCGTAGACTCGGGCGCGTGACCGATCATCCGTCGTCCGACGCCCGCAACGACTTCGTCACCTTCGACGCGCTCCGGGCGGAGGCCGTCGAGCAGCCGGTCCGACGCGGAGCGGGCGCGTGGGGGTTCTTCGGCACGGTCGCGATCGTGATCGGCGCCCTGTTGATCCCCGTCGCCCTCGTGAGCACTTGGGCGGACACGATGCTCCGCGACACCGACGTGTTCGTCGACACCCTCGCCCCACTGGCCACGGACCCGGCCGTCCAGGCCTTCGTCGGCGACCAGGCGCTCGCCGCGCTGGAGAGTCAGGTCGACCTCGATGCGGCGGCTGCGGTGCCGGCCGACCTCGCGGCGACCCTCTCGCTCCCGCCGGCGATCTCGGAGGTGCTGGGTGCGATCGGTGGCGACACCGCGGACGCGCTGCGCGAGGTCCTGCGCCGGAACGTCGCCGAGTTCGCGGCCTCGCCCGCGTTCGCCACCGCCTGGACCGAAGCCCTCCGGGTCACACATGAGCAGCTCGTCGCCGGGGTCTCCGGTTCCCAGGGGGCGGTCATCGACGTCTCGGCCGAGCAGGGCTTGGGCGTGCAGTTGGGGCCGATCGTCTCCGCGACTCGCTCCTGGCTCGTCGACGCGGGGTTCGGCTTCGCGGCCGCCATCCCGGACGTCGACCGCGTCGTCGACGTCGTCCCGGCGTCGCAGGTCGCGCCGGTACTCGGTGGGATCCAGCTGATCGAGACGGCGGCTGGTTGGTCGCCCTGGCTCGCGATCGGGCTCCTCGCACTCGGGGTGATCCTGCTCTGGCTGGGCCGCCGCAACCCGAGCCGGACCGTCGCCGGAGCGGCGATCGGTGTCCTCCTCGCAGCAGGCCTGACGCTCATCCTGCTCGGCGCTGCCCGACTCGCCCTCGTCTTCGCGGTGTCGGTCGCGATCCCCGGCGGCGTCGGGGACGCGGCGGCGTCGCTCCTGCTGGGCCCACCCACCGATGCGGCCTGGTCCGTACTGTGGGTGTCGCTCACCGTGGCGGTCCTCTCCTTCGTCAGCGCCGCGTTGCGGCTCCCCGAGCGCATCGCGCGGGGTGTCCGGGCGGCGCGGCGTCCGCTGGCGGGCACGAACGTCTAAGCGCCGGTGGCCGATCCGTCGGCATGGACGGCCCGGCTCGTCCGCGGTGCTGCGAGTCTGCGATGCCACGGCACCTCTACGAGCGTGTGGAGCAGCCAGGACGCGGCGAGGATCGAGCCGAACCAGACCAGGCTGATCGGGGCCCGGAGGAGGAACGGCATGCCGTCGACGGCGCTCGGCGGGATCGCCTTCGCCAGCAGGATGAGCACGAAGACGTGCACGAGGTACGTGGAGAACGAGAGCTGCCCCAGGATGCGCGCGGGGCGACTGCGCAGCACCGCGGTGGAGCGCGGGCTCGCGACCGCCAGGCCTCCGACGATGATCGCCGCGAAGGTGATCGCGGCCCAGGCTCGTGGTGCTCCGGGTTCGAGTGCGATCGCCGCCACCACCAGGCCGCTGGCGCCTCCTGCGGCGACCCACGCCGCTCGTCGGGTGACCGGGAGGGCTGCCGTCCACTCCGCCAGACAGATGCCGAGCGCGAAGCAGCACAGCACCCGGACGGCCGGGGTCGCCATGCCGTTCATGGCCGACGGGGCGATGGCGGCGGCGATCGTCGTCGTGGAGACGAGCCCGACCGAGAGGGCGATCACCGGGACCGGGCCGCGCATCCGGTCGCGGAGGACGAGGGCGAACACCGGGAACAGGATGAACGCGAGGAATTGGGCCGACAGCGACCAGGCGGGTGGGTTCCACCAGAGTGCGTCGCCGAACCATGCGCGGGTGAGGGTGAGTTCGGCGAGGAGGCCGATGGGCGGGAACGCCCCGTCGTCCGTTGAGACACCGACGATCGCCCCGCCGACGCAGAGCAGCACGAAGGCGAGGAGCACGGTCACGTGTGCCGGGTATATCCGCGCGAAGCGGTTCCGGAGGTAGCGACCGTAGATGGGCCAGGTCCAGCGCCGATCCTGGTAGGCCCGGGCGATCGTGTACCCGCTCAAGACGAAGAACACGTCGACGGCGAGTCCGGTGTGGGCCATCGGCGCGAGCCACGAGAGCTCGGGGAGCACGGAGAACAGCCAGTCCGCGGAGTGTGAGAACACCACCCACCAGGCGGCGACGGCGCGGGCACCGGCGAAGGCGGTGTGGTCGACGCGGGGTGCCGGTCGGCGGTCGCGTCGGGGGTTTCCGGTCGCGTGGTTCTCCGGTGACGGCATGGTGCTCCTGGATGATCGGACGGCGGTGGTCACGCCGGATCTCCACTCTAGGATGCTTCTGTACCTCATGGTTCTGTACTGTTTGGACTGTGGACAGGACATCACGAAGCGACGGAACAGCTCGGTGGCGGAGGACCGGAGCCGAACCCGGACCGGTCCCGGAACCCGAACCGACGGCCGTCGAGCCCGAACCCGATCCCGACCGTGAGGCCCCGTCGTCGCCACCCGAACCCGATCCCGCACCGTCGGCACCGACCGGGAACGCGGACACCCAGGCCGTCCCGCCCGTCGAGCTCGTCCTCGAAGGTCCCGGGATCGACCCGACCGGTGCCTCCGTCAGCACCGCCGCGGTCCTCGCCTGGTTCGCGGCCGTCCCGGCCGGTGGCACCGTGGTCGTCCGCGGCGGCGACGTCATCGCCGTGGACGCGACGATCAGGATCGACCGTCGCCTGCACCTCCGCGGGCGCGGCGAGCTCCGGTTCGTCGGATGTGTCGAGGCGGCCCCGGCGCTCAAGCTCATCGTGGCGGGCAGCTCGGTGATCGGCGTCCGGGTCAGCTACGCGGGCCCGACCGCATCGAGCACGGGTGAGCGCAACACCGGGATCAGCATCTGGGCGAGCGACGTCCTGATCGACGGCGTCACCGTCGACGGGTTCCAGAACGGCATCGCCGTGCAACCGTCAGGTGAGTTCGAGGGCGTCGTCATCTCGGGGTGCCATGTCCTGAACATCGTCGGCTCGGGCGGAGGGCGAGGCTCCGCCTCATCCGCGGGCGAGGATCGCGGCGACGGCATCACCGTCTGGGGTGCGCGTTCGGCGGTCGTCGGCAACATCGTCTCGGCCGCCCCCGGCACCGACGCACGGGTCGGCATCCACGCCGAGAACCTGCCCGACTTCGCGGTCGACCCCGGGTCCTGGGCCGACTCGATGGTCACGATCGAGGGCAACGTCGTCACCGGGCCGTTCCGCCGGTCCATCGCCGTGGAGGGGATGGCCCACACCGTCGTGACCGGTAACACCGTGTCCGACGCCACCTGGTGGGGACTCGCCGTCATCGACACCCGATCGGTCGCCCTGGTCGCGAACACGGTGCGCTGGACGCGGACGGCCGACGACGACCAGGGGTCCGCCTGGGGGCCGAAGCGCTGCCCGGTGATGATCTACCGCGATGCGCAGGGAACCGTGGTCTCCGGGAACGTCATCGAGATCCGCGGCGTCGCTGCTGCGGGCATCATGGCCCAGGCGGCGACACCCCCGGGCGGTTCGACCACCGTCATCGGCGCCGTCGACGCGCTCATCACTGACAACGTGGTCCGGATCGGCGGCGGCACCTGTCCGATCGGGATCGCGCTCGATCGGACCGGACAGCCCGTCGTCTCGGGTAACCGCGTCGCCGTCACGCTCGCATCGGGCTCGGTGGGCGGTGTCGTGTCGTACCTCGCCCAGGACGCGGTGGTCTCCGACAACTCCATCACCGGGGCCGCGACCTCCAACGGGTTCGGGGTGCTCCACCAGGGTGCCGGCTCGATCGTGGTCATGGGGAACCGCATCGACCGCGTCAGAGTCGCGGTCGCCGTGAACAACTGCGCCGGTGGCGCGACGATCATCGGCAACACCGGACGCGAGTGCGAGTACGGCCTCGACACCTTCGGAACGACCGGGCCATCCGTGGTCCAAGGCAACCGTTGGGAGTCGGACAACACGGCACACGCGAACGCGCAGCCGAACACGAGCTACCTCTCCACCCGGCACATGGGTCTCGCGCGGCCGTACGGTGGCCAGTCCGGCGACATCCTCGTCGGGAACGGAAGGCTGTGGGTGAACGATCAGGGCACCTGGCGGTCGGCCACCCTCGGCTGAACGCGCGTCAGGCAGGCCCCGATGATCGGGAGCCCGCCTGACGCGGGGTGGGAGCCGACTCAGCTGCGCGGGGCGTGTGCCGTGTCGGACCCGCTGGCGACGGCCGCCTCGTCGATCGCCGACTGCTCCTCGCCGCCGCGGAACTGCGTGCGGTAGAGCTCGGCGTACGCGCCGTCGACCTCGAGGAGCTGCGCGTGCGAGCCCTGCTCGACGATCCGTCCGTTCTCCATCACGAGGATCGTGTCCGCGTCGCGGATGGTCGACAAGCGGTGGGCGATGACGAAGGAGGTCCGGTCGGAGCGCAGTGCCGCCATCGCGTGCTGCACGAGCAGCTCCGTCCGCGTGTCGACGGAGGACGTCGCCTCGTCGAGGATGAGCAGCTTCGGCTTCGCGATGAACGCACGGGCGATCGTGATGAGCTGGCGTTCACCGGCCGAGACGCTGCCGCCGTCCGCGTCGAGGACGGTGTCGTAGCCGTCGGGCAGCTGGCGCACGAAGCGGTCGACCATCGTCGCCTCGGCGGCCTCGACGACCTCCGCGTCGCTCGCGTCGAGTCGGCCGTACCGGATGTTCTCGCGGATCGTCCCATCGAACAGCCAGGCGTCCTGCAGCACCATCCCGACCTGCGACCGCAGCTCGGCGCGCGTCAGGGCGGTGATGTCGACGCCGTCGAGCAGGATGCGACCGCCCGTGAGCTCGTAGAACCGCATGACGAGGTTCACGAGGGTCGTCTTCCCGGCCCCGGTCGGCCCGACGATCGCGACGGTCTGACCCGGCTGCGCGGAGAAGGAGAGGTCCTCGATGAGCGGCTTCTCGGGGTCGTAGCTGAAGGAGACGCCGTCGAACTCGACGTGGCCGTCGGTGTGCTCGGGCAGGTGTGCGTCCGCGGTCTCCGGGTCCTGTTCCTCGGCGTCGAGCAGCTCGAAGGTGCGCTCGGCGGACGCGACGCCCGACTGCAGCTGGTTCGCCATGCCGGCGATCTGGCTGAGCGGCTGCGAGAACTCACGCGAGTACTGGATGAACGCGGTCGCGTCGCCGAGGGTCATCTGGCCGGAGGCGACCCGGAGGCCGCCGACGACGGCGATGAGCACGTAGGACAGGTAGGAGACGAAGGTCATCGCCGGCATGATCATGCCGGACACGAACTGCGCGCCGAACGCCGCCCGGTAGAGCTTCTCGTTGCGCTCGTCGAACTCGGCGAGCATCTCCTTGTCGCGGCCGAAGACCCGCACGAGCTCGAGGCCTGAGAACGACTCCTCGATGTGCCCGTTGAGCGAGCCGGTGTTCTTCCACTGCGCGGTGAAGAGCTTCTGTGACCGCGAGCCGATGACCCCGGCGATCAGCGCGGACAGCGGCAGTGCGATCAGCGCGATGAGTGCGAGCTGCCACGACACGATGAACATCATCGCCGTGATGCCGAGCACCGTGAGGGCCGACTGCACGAGTTGCGAGAACGCCTGTTGGAGGGCGGTCTGGATGTTGTCGACGTCGTTCGTGACACGCGACATGAGGTCGCCGCGCTGACGGGTGTCGAAGTAGCTCAGTGGAAGGCGGTTGAGCTTGCGCTCGATGTCCCGCCGGAGGTTGTAGACCACGCGCATGACGAGCCCGTTGAGGATGTACCCCTGGGCCCAGTTGAGGATCGACGCGACGATGTACATGCCGAGCACGATGATGATCAGACGGCCCAGCAGGGTGAAGTCGATCCCCTGCCCCGGGGTGATGTCCGACTTCTCGAGCATGTCGGCGTACTGGTCGTTGCCGGATGCGCGTGCCTGGTCGACGACCTGATCGAGCGTCGCGCCGGCCGGGAGCTGCGACCCCATCACGCCGTTGAAGATCGCGTCCATCGCGAGACCGAGGATCTTCGGGGCGATGACCGTGAGCACGACCGAGAGCACGACGAGCCCGACGACGATGCTCATCTTGACCTTCTCGGGGGCGAGGAGGCCGACGAGTCGCTTCGCGGAGGGCCAGAACTGCTCGGCCTTCTTCGACGGGGTGCCGCCGAACATGTCGCCGTCGGACTCACCCGGGGTGAACTCCGGTGCGAGCGCCTCCTCCTCGACCGCGTTCAGCTCGGGAGCCTGAGCGGTGTCCTTCGAGGTGCCGGAGGAGCGCTTGTCACGTGGTGAACGGGCCATGGTCACGCCACCCCTTCCACAGCGAGCTGCGATTGGACGATCTCGCGATACGTCTCGTTGGAGTCCAGGAGTTCGTCGTGGGTGCCGCGGCCGACGATGCCGCCGTCGTTCATGACGATGATGTGGTCGGCCTCGCGGATCGTCGCGATGCGCTGCGCGACGATGATGACGGTCGCGTCGGCGGTGCTGTCGCCGAGGGCTGCGCGGAGTCGTGCGTCGGTGGCGACGTCGAGGGCCGAGAACGAGTCGTCGAAGAGGTAGACCAGGGGCTTCGCGACGAGGGCCCTGGCGATGCACAGACGTTGACGCTGGCCGCCGGAGACGTTCGTGCCGCCCTGGGCGACGCCGTCGTTCAGCATCTTCGGCTTCGCGCGGACGAAGTCCTCAGCCTGTGCGACGTCGAGGGCGCTCCACAGCTCGTCGTCGGTGGCGTCGGGACGTCCGAATCGGAGGTTCGAGGCGATCGTGCCCGAGAACAGGTACGGCTTCTGCGGCACGATGCCGACGACCCCGGCGATCTGCTGCCGGGTGAGCTGCGAGACGGGGACGCCGTCGATGGTGACGTGGCCCTGCTGCGGGTCGTAGAGGCGCGGGATGAGCGAGAGGAGCGTCGTCTTGCCGGAGCCGGTCGAGCCGACGATCGCGGTGGTCTTGCCGGGCTCCGCCGTGAACGTGACGTCCGACAGGACCGGTCGCTCCGCGCCGGGGTAGCCGAAGGTGACGCCGGTGAACTCGACCCGTCCGACCGACGGCACGCGGATGTCGGTGCTCGTCGGCACGGTGAGGCTCGGCTCGGTGTCGAGGACGCTCTGGATGCGCTCGGCGCACACGACCGCGCGAGGGATCATCATGACCATGAAGACGCCCATCATCACCGAGGTGAGGATCTGGAGCAGGTACTGGAGGAACGCGGTGAGGGAACCGACCTGCATCTGGCCGGCGTCGACCCGCTGGCCACCGAACCAGAGCACGGCAGCCGTCGCCAGGTGCAGGACCATCATGATGACCGGGAACATGAGGACGAAGATGTTGCCGACCTTGATCGACACGCGCGTGAGCGCCTCGTTCGCACGGTTGTACCGCTCCGACTCGAACGGCTCGCGGACGAACGCCCGGACGACGCGGATGCCGATGATCTGCTCGCGCAGCACACTGTTGATGCCGTCGATGCGGTCCTGCATCTGGCGGAACAGCGGCATGAGGAGGTAGACCAGGAACCCGACGATGATGAACAGCACCGGCACGGAGACCCACACCAGCCACGACAGCCCCGCGTCCTCGCGGAGCGCCATGATGATGCCGCCGACGCACATGATGGGTGCGGACACCATGAAGTTGAGGGTCATGAGGACGAGCATCTGGACCTGCTGGACGTCGTTCGTGCCGCGGGTGATGAGCGTCGCACTGCCGAAGCCGCCGATCTCGAGTGCGCCGAGCGAGTCGACCTTCCGGTAGAACTCCCGGCGCAGGTCGCGGCCGATGGCCATGGCGGTGCGGGCGCCGAAGTAGACCCCGCCGATGGCTGCGGCCACCTGGACGAGGCAGACGAGCAGCATCGTCATGCCGGTGGACCAGATGAAGTCCGTGTCGCCACGGGAGACGCCCTGGTCGATGATCTGGGCGTTGAGGCTGGGGAGGTAGAGGGCCGCGATCGTCGAGATGAGCTGCAGCACGAACACCGCGACGACCCAGGCCGCGTACGGCTTGGCGTGTCGGAGGGCGAGGGCGAGGAGGGCCACGTGAGGTCCTTTGTGGTTCATGTCCGCGGCGGAGCGGCCGTGCGGACGGAGGGGGCGGAACTGGGCTGGCGCGAGACCAGTGCCTCCGACGGCAGCGCGAACCGACGGAGACCATGAAGGACGTGCCCGAGTGACGATACTCCGAGCCGGTGACACGGTGGGGTCCCGGTTCGGAATCGTGATGATCACGTCGGCGCACGCGTCGCGCGTCGGCCCAGGCTAATATACCTGTCGTCCAGAACCCGAATCGTGCGGGCGACGTGGTCAGCCGACGCCCACGCTGATGGTGTGCCATCCCTCCGCGCCGTCGGGGACGACGTCGACGGGGGTCTCGCTCTGCGTCTTGCCCGCGGCGTCGGTCGCGCGGACGGCGATGGTGTGGTCACCGGCCGGGGCGTCCCACTGGAGGACCCACTGCACCCAGGTGTCGTCGGAGATGGCGGTCGCGAGCGTCGTGTCGAGCCAGTCGCCGTCGTCGATCCGGACCTGGACGCGGTTGACGCCCGTGTGCTGCGCCCAGGCGACGCCGGCGATCGCGACGTTCCCCGCCGCGACACGTCCACCGTCACGCGGCACGTCGATGCGTGACTCCGTCTTGATGGGCCCGCGCTCCGACCAGCCGCGGTCGGTCCAATAGGCCCGAGCGTCCGCGTAGCGGGTCACCTCCAGCTCGACGACCCACTTGGTGGCGGAGACGTACCCGTACAGCCCCGGGACGACCATGCGAACCGGGAAGCCGTGCTGCAGCGGGAGCGGTTGCCCGTTCATCCCGACGGCGAGGAGGCTGTCGCGGTCCTCGTCCTGCAGGACCTCGAGCGGGGTCCCGGCGGTGAACCCGTCGATGCTCCGCGACAGGACCATGTCGGCACCGGCCGTGGGTTTCGCGCGCGCCAGCAGCTCGCGGATCGGGTACCCGAGCCAGAGCGCGTTGCCGATGAGGTCGCCACCGACGGGGTTCGAGACGCAGGTCAGCGTGATGATCGACTCCTGCAGCGGGAGGGCGAGGAGTTCCTCGAACCCGATCTCGACCTCCTGCTCGACCATGCCGGTGATCTTGAGGCTCCAGGTCGAGGGGTCGATGTTCGGCACCTGGAGGGCGGTGTCGATCCGGTAGAAGGAGTCGTTCGCCGACACGACCGGCGTGAGCCCGTCGATGCCGAGTTCGGCTCCGGCCGGGACCGGCGGCGCGGCGACGGCGGCCGTCGGGAGCTTGAGCGCCTTCCGGATGCTCTCCACGGCGACCGCTCCGGCCGAGGCGACGCGTGCGCCGACCCCGACGACGAGGGCACCGACCGCGGTGCCGCCGAGCAGGACGAGGAACGAGCGTCGGGGGAGTTCGGCTCGGGAGGCCCCGACGACCGGCCGGGCCTCGTCCGCGACCGTCGCGTCGTCCCAGGTGCGGAGGCGGGTCACGAGCAATCGCAGCACCAGGATGCCGACCGCCGTGCCGACGACGCTCGGGAACGCCCAGTCGAGGCCCGCGTCGGCACGGGTGATCGCTGCGACGACCGCGACGACGCCGACGAGCGCGAGCGCGATACTCCCGACCGCCGGCCGACGCTCCTCGAGGACACCGATCCCGACGGCGAGGGCCGCGACCAGCACGCCGAGCACGATGAGCAGCACGAGCTTGTCGTCGGTGCCGAACAGGGCGATGACGAGGTCCTTCACCCAGCCGGGCACGAGGTCGATCACGAGGGAACCCACGGCGAGCAGGGGCGAGCTCGCGGGGGCGACGAACGCCGCGACGGCCTCGGCCGAGCCGAGGGTGGCGACGGCTGCGACGACGCCGGACGCACCGGCGAGCAGGGTGCGGCGGCGGGGCTCCATGTCCGTCATGCTACGCGCGCCCGCTGGGCGTTCCTCCCCGAAGCGGCTCTAGAGGGGCAAGTCGGCCGTCCATCCCCGTACCCTGGGGGGATGACCACAGTCGGGCTCGGAATCCCACGCATCGGGTCGCCGCTCAGGCACATCCCGGACGCTGCCGGGCGCCCCGACGTCGACGGCCTCATCGACCGGTTCGGCCGCGTGGCGCGCGACCTTCGGGTGTCGATCACGGAGAAGTGCTCCCTGCGCTGCACGTACTGCATGCCTGAGCAGGGGCTCCCGGCGATCGCCCGCGACGACCTCCTGACGCCGACCGAGATCGGTCGACTCGTCGAGATCGCCGTCCGCGACCTCGGCGTGCACGACATCCGGTTCACGGGCGGCGAGCCGCTCATGCGTCCCGACCTCGCGGAGATCATCGCCCGCAGCTCAGCTGTCGCCGGCGATGCGTCGATCTCCATGACGACGAACGGCATCGGGCTCGACAAGCGTGTCGACGAGCTCGTGGCCGCCGGGCTCACCCGCGTGAACATCTCCCTCGACACCGTCGACCGCGACCACTTCGCGCGGCTCACGCGTCGCGACCGCCTCCCCGCCGTCCTGGCCGGCATCGAAGCCGCCAAGCGCGCCGGGCTGACGCCGCTGAAGATCAACGCCGTCCTCATGCGCGACACACTGGACGGCGCGGTCGCCCTGCTCTCCTGGGCGATCGAGAACGGCTGCCGTCTCCGCTTCATCGAGCAGATGCCGCTCGACGCCGACGAGGCGTGGGTGCGGGAGAACATGGTCGACGCGGCTGAGTTGCTCGACGTCCTCGGCTCCCGGTTCACGCTCACCGCTCCGCACCGCGAGGACCCGTCCGCTCCCGCCGAGGAGTGGCTCGTCGACGGCGGCCCGGCGACGGTCGGCATCATCGCCTCGGTCACGCGCTCCTTCTGCGACGACTGCGACCGAACCCGGCTCACGGCCGAGGGGACGATCCGCTCCTGCCTCTTCGGCGACGACGAGACCGACCTCCGAGGCATGCTGCGTTCGGGTGTCGAGGACGTCGAGATCGCGGACCGCTGGCGCGCGGCGATGTGGCACAAGCAGGCCGGGCACCGGATCGCGTCGCCCGACTTCGTCCGTCCGGAGCGGAGCATGGGAGCGATCGGTGGCTGAGACGACGACGCTGCAGGTGCTCGTGCGCTACTTCGCCGCAGCCGAAGAGGCCGCAGGCGTGCCCGAGGAGTCCCTTCCCGCGGTCGCGACGGTGGGCGAACTGAAGTCCGTGCTGCTCGAGCGCTACGGTGACGCGATGGCCAAGGTGCTCGCTTCAGGCTCGTTCCTCGTCGACGGCGTCGTCAGTCGCGACGACGCCCGTCCGCTCGGCGCCCGGGTCGACGTCCTCCCGCCCTTCGCCGGCGGCTAGGACGCCGACGTCGCCGAGCGACCACGCTCGGCCAGGGCGCGGGTGGCGCGGTGTTGGAACCATCGAACGAGGTCCAGGATGCGATGGCGCCGTGCGTCCGATTCGTCCTCGTGCGACGCCCGGTAGCCGGGGATCGAATCGACCGGGTAGTCGTCGAGGTTCTCGCAGCGCATTGTCCAGTCGGGGAACCGCCGGTACTCGATCTCCTCCTCGACCAGGACCCGTAGCTCGCTGTGTCGGGTGTCCTCGTGCAACCGCTGCAGCACGTGGCGAACGACCGCAGGGGGCCCTTCGATCACCTGGAAGAAGTCGTCGCCTCGCACGGCGAGCATGCCGGTGAGGCCCGAGCGTCCATTGTTGTCACGGGACTGCCGGAGGATCGCTTCGAGTGCGGTCTGGGTCAGCGGCGCAGCGGACGTGCTCACGTAGGTCACGGAGAGGAACGCGGATTCGGGCTGCGTCATACTCCGTGACCTTACACGTCAGGTGTCGGATAGGTGCTCATCGCGAGGCCTGCCAAGCGCGACGGGCCACCCCGGCCGACCGGAACATCAGGATGAGCGAGGAGATCGCACCGACGACGGTCGCCAGGAACGCCACGAGTGCGAGCATCTGGAGGAGTTCGCCCACCGACGACGACCGGCCGACGTACGGCGGGATCTCGTCGGACACGGTGTTCCCGACGCCGAAGCCGGCGATGAACATGGCGATGAGACCGAGCCAGACGAGCATGGATCCGAGGGTCGCGACGTGGACCCAGTGCGTGCCGAGCCGCCCGCGCCATCCGAAGGAGGTGAACACCAGGATCGCCGTGAGACCGAGCAGGAACGCGATCGCGACTCCGACGAGGCCGACGGCCAGGGTGGTGGGCGTGAACACCCCGTAGATCGCCTCGAGGCCGTAGGAGTCGTCCGTCATCGCGAGCGGTGCCCAGATGAGTTCCTCGATGGGAGCGAGCACCAGCATCACCATCGCGGCGACCGCCCAGACGAGGACGGCGATGCGCCGCGCGCGGAGGTCAGGGTGCGCACCGGTCGTCGACATGGACTCCACGCTAGGCGCTCGGTGACGGTGCCGCACCGAGCAACGCCAGTCGCTTCGCCAGGTAGGGCGCGGTGCGGCTGTCGGGGTCTGCAGCGACAGCGTCCGGGGTGCCTGCGGCCACGATGCGTCCACCAGCGTCGCCACCGGACGGTCCGAGGTCGATCACCCAGTCGGCTGCCGCGACGACGTCCATCTCGTGCTCGACCACGACGACGGTGTCGCCGGAGTCGACGAGCGCGTTCAACTGCGCCAGCAGACGACGGACGTCGGCCGGGTGGAGGCCGGTCGTCGGCTCGTCGAGGAGGTAGAGGGTGTGACCGCGTCGCACCCGCTGGAGTTCCGTCGCGAGCTTGATGCGCTGCGCCTCACCGCCCGACAGCTCGGTGGCCGGCTGGCCGAGCCGCAGGTACCCCAGGCCGACCTCGAGCAGGGTGCGGAGGCTGCGCGCCGCCGCCGGAACGGCCGCGAGGAACTCGGCCGCCTGCTCGACGGTGAGTGCGAGGACGTCTGCGATCGACTTCCCGTCGTAGGTGACCTCGAGGGTCTCGGCGTTGTACCGGGCGCCGTTGCAGGTCGGGCACTTCCCGTAGCTGCCGGGCAGGAACAGCAGCTCGACCGACACGAATCCCTCACCGAGGCAGGTCTCGCAGCGACCTCCCGCGACGTTGAACGAGAACCGGCCGGCCGTGTACCCGCGCTCGCGGGCGAGGTCCGTGGCGGCGAACGCGGTGCGGACGGCGTCGAACAGCCCGGTGTAGGTTGCGAGGTTCGACCGCGGCGTTCGACCGATGGGCTTCTGGTCGACCCGGACGAGGCGGTCCACGTGCTCGAGGCCTCGCACCCGACGCACGGTGAGCGTGTCGGCGTGTCCGTCCGGCACCGTCGCCTCCGCCAGGCCGGAACCCTCGGTCGCATCGGTCTCGGTGGGCACCTCGTCGTCATCGTCTGCGGTGTCGTCCGTCGTCCGGCCGGCTGCCCGCAGGTGGTCGCGCACAACGTCGCGGAGGACGCGGCTCACGAGGGTCGATTTACCGGAACCCGAGACACCGGTGACGGCGACGAAGGTCCCGAGGGGGATCGAGGCGTCGACGCCGGCGAGGTTGTGGAGCGTGATGCCCTCGACCTCGAGCCAATCGCGCGTCTCACGGAGTGCTCGTCGCTCGGGAGCCGGACCGTGCTGTTCGGGGAAGAGGAACGGGCGGGTCGCCGAGGCCTGGACCTCGGCGAGACCCTCGACGGCCCCGCTGTAGAGCACGTCGCCGCCACCCTCGCCTGCACCGGGGCCGACGTCGACGATCCAGTCCGCGTTCCGGACGACGTCCATGTTGTGCTCGACGACGTAGACCGAGTTGCCCGAGCGCTTCAGCTGCTCCAGCACCTCGAGGAGGGGCTCCGCATCGGCCGGGTGCAGACCCGCTGACGGTTCGTCGAGGACGTAGACCACGCCGAAGAGCCCGGAGCGCAGCTGGGTCGCGAGCCGGAGCCGTTGCATCTCGCCGGGGGAGAGCGTCGTCGTCACACGCCCGAGCCCGAGGTAGCCGAGTCCGAGGTCGGTGAGCACGCGGATGCGCGCGAGGAGATCGGTCGTGATGGCGACGGCGACGTCGGTGCGCTCGCCGGAGAGCGTGGTCGGGAGTGCGGGCGCCGCGTCCTTCAGCTCAGTGGTGGGGCGGATGACCTCGGCGAGCTCCGTCATCGGCAGGGCGTTGAGCTCCGCGATCGTGCGGCCGGCGAAGGTGACCGCGAGCGCCTCACGGCGGAGTCCCGTGCCGTGGCAGAGCGGGCACGGACCCGAGCGCACGAATTGCAGCACCTTGTTCCGCATCATCTGGCTCTTCGAGTCGAAGAGGGTGTGGAAGACGTACTGCTTGGCGCTCCAGAACATCCCGTTGTACGGCTTGGCGACCCGGTCTCGTTGCGGCGTGATCTGCACGACCGGCTGCTCCTCGGTGAAGAGGATCCAGTCGCGGTCCTCCTGGTCGAGCTCCCGCCAGGGGCGGTCGACGTCGTATCCGAGGGCGATGGTGATGTCGCGGAGGTTCTTCGCCTGCCAGGCTCCCGGCCAGGCGGCGATCGCTCCCTCGCGGATGCTCAGCGACGGGTCGGGCACGAGGGAGTCCTCGGTGACCGTGTGTGCGACGCCGATGCCGTGGCACTCCGGGCAGGCGCCGACGGCGGTGTTGGGCGAGAAGGCGTCGGAGTCGAGTCGGGTCGTGAACCCCTCCGGGAACGTGCCGGCGCGCGAGAAGAGCATGCGGAGCGAGTTCGAGAGGGTCGTCACCGTGCCGACGCTGGAGCGCGAGCTGGGGGCGCCGCGTCGCTGCTGCAGGGCGACCGCCGGTGGCAGGCCGGAGATCGAGTCGACGTGCGGGTCGTGACCCTGCTGGATCAGTCGCCTGGCGTATGGGGCGACGGACTCGAGGTATCGTCGCTGCGCCTCGGTGAAGATGGTGCCGAACGCGAGCGACGACTTGCCCGAGCCGGAGACCCCGGTGAAGGCGACGATCGCATCGCGCGGCACGTCGACGTCCACGTTGCGGAGGTTGTTCTCGTTGGCTCCCCGGACGCGGACGAACGGGTCGGATGCTTCGGGGGCGTTTTCGGGCATCAGATCACCCTACGTCGCTCGCTGCCGTGATGCGGAGTGGTTGACGCGCCCCCACAGGTGTGCGGGCGGCGATCGACGTGCGCTCAGCCGACCAGGGTCGCGCGTGCGTCGGAGACCAACAGGTACAGGGCGCGACTCGAACCGGGAAATCGTTCGAAGCCGAATCGCTCGTAGAACGGGATGACGTCGTCGGTCAGGGCGTGGACCAGGATCGCTCGCATCCCGATGATCTCCGCCGCGCTGATCGCTTGAAGGACGGCATGCTGCAGGAGGGCGGTTCCGAGGCCGAGGCCGGTGAACTCCTGATCGATGGCGAGCCGGCCGATCAGGACGACGGGAATCGGATCGGGTGCCCGGTGCGCGAGCCGCTGCGGCGCATCTTCTCGAACGAGCGAACTCGCCGAGAGGCAGTAGTAACCCGCGACGCGACCCTCGGTCGTCACCGAGACCATCGTCTTCGACCCACCGCTGCGGTCGTTGTTCCGTGCGTATCCGCGGAGCCAGCTGTCGAGGACGTCGACGCAGCAGCGGAAGTCGGAGAGGACGTCTCCAGTAGCGAGCGGCCGTGGAGTCCGGAAGTCAGTCAACGAAGATCGTGGGTCGGTTCAGGAGGTCGCGGAGTCCGTCGATCGAACGCGCTGGGCGTTCCAGGATCGCTTCGAACTGTTCGAAGGCGGCCGCGTCCACGCGGATGTCGCGCTCACGGCGGATGACGTCAGCCGCCCGTTCCGTAGCGGCGGACGTGGTGAAATCGGTGATGGACCGACCTTCGATCGCTGCGGCGGCGGCGATCGCGTCCTTCTGTGCGCTGGTGACGCGGACCTCGATGCGCTTGTCTTTCAGTGGAGATGCCATGTCGTCATTGTACGGCAATCTTCCGTACGGAGTCGATGTCGGCGGTGGACGGCAGGATCGTCCTCATGACTCGTGAACGTTCCTGGCACGGCTGCGTCTTCATCGGGGTGAGCCTCGACGGGTTCATCGCGGGGCCCGACGGCGACCTCGGCTGGCTCACGGAGCTCGAGCCGCGGGAGCATGCCGCGGATGCGCCGGGGCGGCACCCGGCGCTCGACTGGGATTCGTTCTTCCCGACGATCGACACCCTCGTGATGGGACGTACCACCTACGACACTGTGCTCGGCTTCGGCGAGTGGCCGTTCGAGGGCAAGCGGGTCGTCGTGCTGAGCACCACGCTCGAGGCCGGGGACGACCGCATCACGGTCGCCGGGTCGCTCGACGAAGCGACCGCCCTGCTCGACGAGGCCGGGGCCGGCCGCGTCTACGTCGACGGAGGCAGGACCATCCAGGCGTTCCTCGGTGCGGGCCTCGTCGACGAGCTCACCGTGTCGGTCGCGCCGGTGCTCATCGGCTCGGGCGCCCGCCTCTTCGGCGACCTCGACGCCGACGTCCGCCTGCGGCTCCGCGGCACCCACGCGACGCCCGAGGACGGTCTCGTTCGCATCACTTACGACGTGCTGCCACGCTGACAGCTCGATTCGCCCCGAATCGTCGCCCACGCTTCGTGCGTGCGACCACTCGGGGCGAATCGAGGGCGGGCCGCTACAGGCCGACCCACTCCGTCTCGCCGTCGGCCAGGTGCTGGCGCTTCCAAATGGGGACGGTGCGCTTGATCTCCTCGACCAGACGCTCGCACGCGGCGAACGCCTCGGCCCGGTGCGCAGCGGCGACGGCGGCCACAAGGGCCAGGTCGCCGACGACGAGCGACCCGACGCGGTGCGCTGCCGCCACTCGGAGGCCGGTCTCCGCGGCGACCGTCCGGCAGCAGTCCTCGAGGAACCGTTGGGCGTCGGGGTGGGCGCGGTAGTCGAGGGCATCGACCGCCTCGCCGTGGTCGTGGTCGCGCACGATCCCTCGGAAGGCCACGAGTGCGCCGTTGGCGGGCGCCGCGACGAAGTCCTCGATCGCGTGCGCGTCGAGGGGCGACTCCGAGATGAGCGCGAGGACCTCGGGAACCGTCGACTCACTCATGCGCGCCACCTCCGGCGATCTGGGCGACGAGGTGATCGAGCAAGCCGTCGAGGACCGCGAGTCCGTCCTTCACGCCGCCGGTGGACCCCGGCAGGTTCACCACGACGGTGCCGCCGGAGACCCCCGCGAGCCCGCGACTGAGCGCCGCGGTCGGGGTCTTGGTCGACCCGAGGGTGCGGATCGCCTCCGAGATGCCGGGCAGTTCGCGGTCGAGGTGGGGCTGCGTCGCCTCCGGGGTGCGATCGCTCGGCGAGAGGCCGGTGCCGCCCGTCGTGATGAGCACCGCGGGCGCGGCGTCCAGGGCTGCCGTGATCGCGAGGTGCACGTCGGCGTCGGACACGACCGTCACCGCATCGACCGCGTAGTCGTGTTCGGACAGCCACGCGGAGATTCGGGGCCCCGTGAGGTCCTCGCGCGTGCCGGCCGCGCCGGCGGTCGACGCGACGATGACGGCCGCGGTTCGCGGACGGACCGTCCGCGTCACAGGTGCTTCGATCGGCTCCGACGCTTCCGGCGTCCAGTTCCCGCGCTTGCCGCCGGACTTCTCGAGCAGCCGGATGTCGCCGAGGACCGAGGCCGGGTCGACGGCCTTGACCATGTCGTGCAGCGTCAGGCCGGCGATCGACGCGGCCGTCAGGGCCTCCATCTCGACCCCGGTCTGGCCGGTGGTCTTCGCCGTCGCGGTGATGACGATCGAGTCCTCGGTGAAGGCGAAGTCGAGGCTCACCGACGACAGCGCGAGCTGGTGGCACAGCGGGATGAGCTCACTCGTCCGCTTGGCCCCCGCGATCCCCGCGATGCGCGCGGTCGCGATGACGTCCGCCTTCGGCAGACCGTCCGCCTGGACGAGTGCGATCACGTCCGGTCGGGTGGTGAACGTCGCCGTCGCCGTCGCGACCCGCTTCGTCGTGGCCTTGTCGCCGACATCGACCATGCGTGCGCGGCCGTCGTCGTCGAGATGTGTGAGCCCGGTCATAGTGCCCATGCTTCCACAGCGTCACCGGCGTCGAGCTCGAGGGTGTCCTCCGGGATCACGATCAGCACGTCGGACGCCGCGAGTCCGGCCACGAGGTGGGAGCCGGGACCTGCGACCGGTTCGACCCGGCCGTCGTCTCGTCGGCGTCCGCGGAGGAACTGACGCTTGCCGGGCACCGAACGCACGGCCACCGCGAGTTCGGCCGGCACACGCGACGCCTGCGGCAGCCCGGTGACCCGGCGGAGGACCGGAGCGACGAAGACCTCGAACGAGAGCTGGGTGCTCACCGGGTTGCCGGGGAACGCGATGATCGGGACACCCCGGTGGGCACCGAGCGCCTGCGGACCGCCTGGCTGCATCGCGACCGAGCCGATCCAGCCGCCCGACGGCCCGAGGACGTCACGGACGACCTCATGTTCTCCCATGGAGATCCCGCCGGAGGTGAGGATGAGATCGACCTCGCCGTGGAGGTCGTCGAGCAGCGCGAGCAGGACGTCGGCGTCGTCGACGACGCGCGCACGAGCGGCGACCTCGGCCCCGGCTGCGACGACGGCGGCCGCCAGGGCGGTCCCGTTGGAGTCGAAGGTCTGGCCGAGCGTCGGCGTCTCGCCGGGTTCGACGAGTTCGGCACCGGTCGTGACGATCGCGACCCGCACCCGCCGACGCACCTCGACGGTCGTGATGCCGGCCGCAGCCAACACGGCGAGGTGTCGTGAAGCGAGGCGGAGGCCGGCCGGCAGCAGCTCCTCACCGGCGCGGACGTCGCTCCCGCGCTCCCGGACGAACAGTCCCACCGGGCGCTCGCCGCCGTTGCGCGGACGACCGAGGACGACGGTCTCGACACCGTGGGAATCCGTCTCGACCTCGCTCTCCTCGACGGGCACGACGACGTCCGCACCCGGCGGAACGACCGCGCCCGTCATGATGCGCACCGAGGTCCCCGGCTCGAGCGGCGCCGGGTCGATCGGGCGCGCGGCGATCTCGCCCACCACTCGCAGTCGCGTCTCATCACCCGAGAGGTCTGCCGCCCGAACCGCGAAACCGTCCATCTGCGAGTTGCGGAACAGCGGCAGGTCGACCGGTGACGGCACCGCCACGGCCGTCACCCGAGCTGCGGCCTCGTCGATCGGCACGTGCTCGGCGCCGGTGTCGGTCACGTCGTCGAGGAGGGCTGCGACGTCGGAGGCGTGCTGCTCGACGGTCTTCCGACTCGTGGGCGGTGGCGTCGTCATGGTGGTTCCCGTCGGAGAGGTCGGTCGGTGGGGCTGCACGGGGTGTTCGGAGCCGCGGTCAGTAGCGGGGGACGGTCGGGTCCACGAGGCGCGACCACGCGTCGATGCCGCCCTCGAGATGGACGGCCGTGTAGCCGCGCTCGAGGAGCAGGCGGAGCGCTGACTCGGACCGGATGCCGTGGTGGCAGTAGACGATCACGGGCGTTTCGGGGTCGAGACCGTGGAGTGTCTCGGGGAGCGAGCCGAGCGGCATCAGCGTCGAACCGGGCAACCGGGCGATCTCCGCCTCCCACGGCTCCCGGACGTCGAGCAGGACGGCCTCGTCGTCGCTCGCCGCCAGCTGTGGTGCGGTGATCGTGCGTCCGGCGTGTCGCGGCTCATGGGGTGCTGCCGCTGCGGCGCTCGCCGCATCCCCTCCCGGCGTCCGGTGCAGGTGCTCGTCCAGCGACACCTGCCGGGCGCCCGCGGGGTCTCGCTCGTACCGGAGTTCGCGGAACCCGCCGCTCAGTCCGTCGAACATCGTCACACGGCCGAGCGAGAGGGTCCCGACCCCGGTGAGCACCTTGATCGCCTCGGTCGCCATGATGGACCCGATGACCCCGACCGTGGTGGGCAGGACGCCGCCGGCCTCGCAGGAGAGCACCGAGCCGTCCGTCGGCGGGTGGGGGAAGAGGTCGCGGTAGCGCGGGCCGCGGGACGACCAGCTGAGCCCGGCCTGCCCGCCGTACTGCGAGACCGCACCCCAGACGAGTGGGACGTCGGCGAGCGTCGCGGCGTCGTCGACCAGATACCGGGTCTCGAAGTTGTCGCTGCCGTCGATGACGAGGTCGATCTCCGCGTCGGCCAGGAGACCCATGATCTCGCCGGGTCCGAGGCGGAGGCGGTGCCTGAGGATCGTCGCGTCGGTGTTGACGGCGAGGGCGCGGTCGGCGGCGGAGTCGACCTTCGGACGGCCGACGTCCGCGGTGCTGTGGACGGTCTGCCGATGCAGATTGCTGAGCTCGACCGTGTCGTCGTCCACGAGGTGGATCGCGCCTTCGCCGGAACCGACACCGGCAGCGGCCAGCGCCGGGATGACGATGCTGCCGAGGCCACCCGCGCCGACGATCAGTACCCGTGCGTCTGCGAGGCGCTGCTGCGCCGCTGGTCCGAACCCGGGGAGGGCGAGCTGCCTGGCGTACCGCGCGGTCGAGGACATGCGCCGATTATCCCACCGGCACCGTGCCCGACGACCCTCAGACCGGCTTGACCGGCGTGCGCAGGAGGCAGAAGGCGTTGCCCTCGGGATCGGCGAGCACGTGCCACGACTCGTCGCCCGTCTGCCCGATGTCCGTCGGGCGTGCACCGAGGGCGAGCAGTCGCTCGAGCTCGGCGTCCTGGTCGCCGGCGGTCGGGCTGACGTCGATGTGGAGCTTCGACTTCGGCTGCGGCGGGTCGTCGCTGCGGCTGAGGATGATCGTCGGCTGCGATCCACCGAAGCCGTCCCGGGCTCCGATCTCCACCCCGTCCTCGTCTCGGTCGAGCACGACGAAGTCGAGGACCTCGCACCAGAAGCGGGCGAGCGCTTCCGGATCGCGGCAGTCCAGGACGAGTTCACTGATGCGACATGACATGACCGCAATGTACCGGCGCGTTCTTCGTGGCGGAAGCCGTTGCGGAGCTAGCGATCATCGGGCACGCCACGGTCCGTCTCGGCCCAGTCGGTCAGTGTGATCACGAAGCCACGGACGAGGCGGTCGAAGCTGCGGTCGAGGTCGCGGTCGAGGCCGAAGGAGCCCGCCGCCTCGAGCGAGACGAAGCCGTGCAGGGTGGAGCGGAACGCGCGGATCGCGTCGATGGCGTCGTCGCCGCGGAGTTCGTAGGCCGTGAGGACGTCGGAGATGACCTGGATGGCGCCGAGCGACGCCGCCGTGTCCTCCGCGTCCTCCGGCCCGGCGATCCACTGCGCGGCCGTATAGCGTGCCGGGTGCTTCAGGGCCCACTCCCGGTACGCCCCGGCCATCACCGTGATCGCGTCCGCGCCCGAACGGCCGACGGCCGCGCGCCGCAGGACGTCGCCGAGCTGGCCCTTCGCCTGGAGGGAGATGCTCCGGCGGAGTCCGGCGAGCGAGTCGAGGTGTTTGTAGAGCGAGGGCTGCCGGACGCCGAGCCGTTCGGCGAGGGCGGCGAGGGTCAGCCCCTCGAGCCCCACTTCGTCGGCCAGTTCAGCCGCTTCGTCCACCACGCGCGTGCGGCTGAGTCCCGCCCTAGGCACGGTGCAGCGCCGACTGAAGGAAGCCGAGGACGGCCTGCGAGGTGACCTCGGGCTGTTGGGCCTGCGGGTAGTGGCCGGCGTCCTCGACGAGGACGACCTCCGCCTGCAGGGTGTCGCCGATCCAGCGGGCCTCTGCCGCGGGGTCGGGGAAGTCGGGGTCCTCGGTGCCCATGATCACGAGCGTCGGAGCGCTCACGCCTGGGAGCGCAGCCTCGGCCGGGGCGTGGTCGGTCTGTCTCGTCGTCTGCGAGAAGGCCTTGCCGTAGGCGGGGCGACGCAGGCTCGCGAAGACGGCGGCGAGGTGGTCGTCGAAGTCGACCGGCTTCCGGCCCGCGTTCAACGTGGGGAGGTAGGCCTTCCAGACCCGTGCGACCCACAGCGGAGCCATCATGGCGCGGAACAAGGCGAGCATGAACCCGCTCGCCTTCGGGTTGCGGACGAAGGGCCCGACGAGCACGAGACCGGACACATCGTCGGGGTGCTCGGCGGCGACGATCACGCCCGCGCCGGCAGCGAGGGAGTTGCCGACAATGACGGCCGGGGTGCCCAGTTCGCGGATGAGGGCGTGGATGTCCGAGGCGGTCGCGACGTCGCCGTAGGACGAGAAGGTCGTGTCGCTGTCGCCGTGACCACGGAGGTCGGTGGAGGCGACGCGGTAGCCGGCCTGGACGAGCGCGGGGGCGAGGAAGCGGTAGGAGGAGCGGAGCTCGCCCATTCCCGGGACGAGGACGACGAGCGGGCCGTCGCCCTGGAGCTCGTAGGCGATCTTGCCCTCGGGGCGGTCGAGGTGGCGGGTGGCGGGCCCTGTCGATGCCGGGTTCGTGTTCATGAAGCTAGTGTGCATTGCCGTTTAGCTAATGTCAATAGCTTTTACGGACCGCCTGTCGGAGCAGCCTCATCGACTCGGCACCGGCTCCGAACACTTGCGCCGATACTCGGCGACCGTGTCGACCTTCGGCAGGATGAGGAGGAGGGCCAGGTAGACGAGACCGGCGGTCCCGCCTGTGAAGAGGAGGAGGAAGAGGGCGACGGTGCGGACCCAGTCCACGCGGAAGTCGCCGTACGCGGCGATGCCGGCGCACAGGCCGCCGAACCAGCTCCCTTCCCCGATGCGACAGAAGAATCGACCGCGAGCGGGATAGGCGAGGATCCGGGTCGGCGGTGCTTCCTGCTCGACGGAGCCCGTCTCCGCGAGGATCCTCGCGAGCTGTTCGTCGTCGATCGCGGCGCCAGGGGTCGTCGCCATCGATCGCAGGCGGTCTCCGAGCGCCGTCTCGAGGTCGCGTACGGTCTCGTCCGCATCGGGGTCGGTGCCGAGTGCGGCGCGGGTGTTCGACAGGTAGCGGACCAGGTGGGCGTGTGCGGCGGCCGTCAGCGGGATCGTCTCCGCATGCCCACTCAGGCTCATGTGGTGGATCTGTTCCATGTCAGTGTCCGATCGTCGTGATCATGTCGGTGAGGGAGGACCAATAGGTGCGGAAGTTCCGGAGCTGTACTCGTCCGGCTTCGGTCAGGGAGAGGTACTTGCGAGGCGGGCCGGACGTGGACTCCTGCCAGTCGTGCGCCAGGAGCTCTTCGCGTCGGAGCTTGTTCAGGAGCGGATACAGCGTGGCTTCCTGGACGGGAAAGCCGGCTTCGCGGAGCGCCGTCGCTATCTCGCCCGCATAGCGTCGCTGATGCTCGACCGAAGCGAGCACGAGGGGTTCGAGCATGCCTCGGCGGAGTGCCGCGAGCTTGCTATCTGGTTCCATGCCGGTACTGTAACACGAATCGGTACCGGGCGGGACGTCGTCAGGCGAGGTCTGTCCACCAGCGGACGCCGTCGAGGGTGACGCGCGTGGTCTCCTCGTGATGGAGGACGACGAGCAGGATGTCGTCGCAGTGTCGACAGCGCACCACCCACGCGTCCGGGGTGCCGAACACCAGCTCCGCGGCGAGAGGCGAGACGTCGCGGCACCCGAGGCACTGTGACATCGTGTCGCTCGGGTCGGTGCCGGTCAGTTCCGACAGGGTGCCGGCGAGGACGTTCCCGTCCAGATGCGAGGTCATCACGCGCCTCCGAACCGCTCGGTCTTGATACGCGCGGGATCGTGGCCGATCGCGACGAGGGTGTCGGCGATCGCCTCGACGAATCCGGTCGGTCCGCAGACGAACACCGACGGGGCCTCGCCGCCGGTGACCTCGAGCGCCTGCAGGTCGGCCGCGACCAGGCGGCCGGCGGGACGAGCCCAGCCGTCGGGCGCTCGCCGGGTGTAGATCCAGGTGACCTCGACTCCGGTCGCCGCAGCGAGCTCGTCGGCGAAGAAGGCGTCCTGCGGTGAGCGGACCGAGTACACGAGTCGGAACGGCGTCGTGCTCCCGGCCGCCTCGTGCGCTCGCACCATCGCCACGAGCGGCACGATGCCCGAACCGCCGCCGATCAGGAGGACCGGCTCCGTGTCCTCGGGGTGCCAGACGAACCAGCCGCCCAATGGTCCACGCACCTCGACCTGGTCGCCGACCTCGATCGCGTCGACGAGGAACGGGGAGACCTCGCCGTCGGGGACCCGGTCGACGGCGATCTCGATGCGGTCACCGGCGTCCGCCGAGGCGATCGAGTAGGAGCGCACCGCCTGGTAGCCGTCGGGGGCGGTGAGGCGGACGTCGGCGTGCTGCCCGGCGAGGTTCCCGCCCCAGCCGGGAGCGTCCAGGATGAGGCTCCGCCCCGACGGGGTCAGCTGCGTCGCCGTGACCACGGTGGCCGCCTTCCAGACGTCGACATGGCCCGTGCGCCTCACGAGTACCGCTGTTCGAGCCAGGGGTCACCGTAGGCGTGGTAGCCGTTCTGCTCCCAGAACCCCGGTTCGTCGTCCTGTTGCATGACGAGGCCGCGGATCCACTTCGCGCTCTTCCAGAAGTAGAGGTGCGGGATGAGGAGCCTCGCCGGCCCGCCGTGCTCCGCGGCGAGCGGCTCTCCGTCGAAGCCGGTGGCGATCCAGGCCTTGCCGTCCAGGAGGTCGTCGAGTGGGACATTGGTCGTGTAGCCGCCGTAGGAGTGGGCCATCACGAAGTCGTAGCCGCTCTCGACCTCGGCGAAGAGCGTGTCGAGGGAGACGCCCTGCCAGCTCGTGCCGAGCTTCGTCCAGCGGGTCACGCAGTGGATGTCGCGGGTGATGTCGTCCTGCTGGAGCGCCTGCATGGCCGTCCAGTCCCAGCGGTGGTTCTCGCCCGTCTCCGTGCGGATCTGGAACTCCCACTCATCGGTGTCGATCCGCGGCGTGGGCCCGGCGGACAGGACGGGGAAGTCCTCGGTGAGGAACTGCCCGGGCGGGAGCCGGTCGTCCTGCTCCCGTGCCCGTCCTCCGAAACCGCGTGTGAACACCGCCATGTCGACCTCCTCAGGATGGTCATCACCCTAGTGAGCGGGTGTCGGTGAAACCAGACCCTCCTGGGGCCACCAAGTGGTTCCGGCCCCGCTCAGCCGGTGATGAGGTTCGACAGCGCGTCGATCGAGTGGACGACGGCGAGGGCGCCGGTGGCCTCCGCCGGCGAGCCGTAGCCCCACTCGACGAGGATCGTCGGGATCCCATGCGCCGCTGCGCCCTCGATGTCGTGGAGGCGGTCGCCGACGAGCACGGTGCGGGACGTGTCGACGCCGGCGGCGGTGAGGCGCCGGAGGGCCTCGCCGACGACGTCGGCCTTGCTGCTGCGCACCTCGTCCTCCGAGGCGCCGGTGACGACGGTGAAGTACTGGCTCAGACCGAAGTGGTCGAGGATCGTGTTCGCCTGTGACTCGGGCTTCGAGGTCGCGAGCCCGATCGGGATCCCGGCCTCGGAGATGCGCGCGAGCAGCCCGGCGACGCCTGGGAACACCGCGGTGCCGACTTCGGCGCCCTCGATGGCGACCTGGCGGCGGTACTCGGTGAGGGCGAGCTGCGACTGCAGCGGGTCCATCCCCGCGAAGTCGCGGAAGGAGTCGAGCAGCGGCGGCCCGACCCAGCGCAGCAGGGACTCGTCGGACGGGACGGGGGCACCGACGTTCGCCAGCGTCGCCTTCATGCGGGAGATGATGCCGGGAGCCGAGTCCACGATCGTGCCGTCGAGGTCGAACAGCACGCAGGACCAGCTGCGGTGGAAGGACACGGTCGTACTGGCGAGGTAGAGATCGGTCACACGCTCCATCCTAGGGCGACCCCTCCGGCCGGGTTCGATGCCCAGCGCGGTGCGCTGACGTGAGCGCGGGCATGGCGGCGTGAGCGCGGTGGTCCGGGCGTGAGTGTGTGCGTCGCGGCCCGAGCGCGGTGCTGGCGCACGAACGCGGGTCTCCGGAGGGGCGCGCTCGAGTGCGTGCCCCGCGCTCGCGTCAGCGCACCGCGCTGGCCGCCCCACAGGGAAGGGTTGTCAACCGGTTGCCAGAGTCGTAGGCTGACAGGACCGGCAGCCCGACTGCCTGGTTCCCGATGACGAGAACGAACGCGAAGGCGGAAGCGCACGTGAATGCACAACACCCGGTGAGCTGGACCCTGTCGGGTTTCGGCGACGAGATCGACGCCGACCCGACGACGCAGATCGCCGTGCTCGAGGCGCTCGGTGCATCGCACATCGAGGTCCGGAGCGCATGGGGCGTCAACATCATCGACCTCGACGCCGACCAGCTCGCCCGACTCGGTGCGCAGCTGGAGCGGTCGGGCATGGGCGTGTCCGCCATCGGATCACCGATCGGCAAGGTCGACGTGGCCCTCGACGCCGAGCTGGAGGTCGCCCGCCTCGCGCGAGCGATCGCCGCTGCACACGCCCTCGGGACCCCGAACATCCGCATCTTCTCGTTCTTCCGCGGCGAGGGCGTCCCGGTGGAGAGCACCCGCGACGACGTCCTGGTCCGCATGCGCCTGCTCGCCGACCTGGCCGAGCGTGAGGGGGTCGTGCTGCTGCACGAGAACGAGAAGGACATCTACGGCGACGTCCCGGAGCGCATCCTCGACCTCGTCGAGTCGGTCGGATCACCGGCACTCCGTCTCGCCTGGGACAACGCGAACTTCGTCCAGGTGGGCGTCGCTCCGTTCGACGACGGCTACGCGATGCTGCGCCCCTACCTCGACTACCTGCAGGTCAAGGACGCGGTCGCCGCGAGCGGCCAGGTCGTGCCGTCCGGCGATGGTGACGGGCAACTGCGTGAGACGCTCACGGCGTTGCGCGACGACGGCTACACCGGTTTCGCCTCGCTCGAGCCGCACCTCGCCGACACCCACGCGCTCGGCGGCTTCTCCGGTCCCGCCTCGTTCGGCGTCGCCGCCCGGGCCTTCCGGAGGCTCACCGACGAGCTGGGGATCGAGCTGCGATGAGCCGCGGGCCAGCACCCGTCCTCCGCCGCGTCGCCGTGATCGGGTGCGGTGACATCGCAGCCCTCCACCTCGCGTCGATCGGAACGGTTCCCGGCGCGCAGCTCGTGGCGGTGTGCGACGTCGACACCGGCCGGCTCGATGCGGCGATGGCTACGACGGGTGTCCCGGGCTTCACCGACCTCGATCGACTGTTCGACGAGGCGCGACCCGACGTCGTGCACATCTGCACCCCGCACCACTTGCACGCCGACCAGGCGATCCGAGCGCTCGAGCGCGGGATCAGCGTCATCCTCGAGAAGCCCCTTGCCCACACGCGCGAGGAGGCCGAACGGCTCCTGGCCGCTGCTGAGCACAGTCGCGCGAAGATCGCGGTGTGCTTCCAGAACCGCTACAACCAGCCGGCGGAACGCGCCAAGGAACTCCTCGACTCGGGTGAGCTCGGCGCAGTGCTCGGCGCCTCGGCGGTCGTGCCGTGGCATCGGACGGCGGCCTACTACGAGGATCGCCCTTGGCGTGGTCGCTGGGCGACCGGCGGCGGCGGTCTCCTCATGAATCAGGCGATCCACACGATCGACCTCGTGCAGTGGTTGGTCGGCGACCCGGTCGAGGCGACGGGATCGATCGCCACCCGCGCGCTCGCCGAGGTGATCGAGGTCGAGGACACGGCCGAGCTCCGCATCGTGCACGCGGGAGGCGCGACGAGCACGGTCTACGCGACGGTCGCCGGGGTCGCGAACCTGCCCGTGACGATCGACGTCGTCTGCGAGCGGGGCACGCTGAGCCTCGGCGCCGAACTCACTGTCCGCTTCGCCGACGGGCGCGTCGAGACCACGGTCGAGCGCGTGACGGCCAGCGGAGCGCGTGCCTACTGGGGCGTCTCCCATGAACGGCTGATCCAGGACTTCTACGCGGGGCTCGACGAGCCGGGCGCCTTCTGGCTCCACCCCGCAGAAGCGCGGAAGGCGTTCGATGTGATCCAGGACGTCTACGACGCGGCGATCCCCGAGCGACGGTCGCCGGTCCTCGCCGCGCAGCCCGGCGGTCGCTGAGCCACGATCGGTCGTGGGTCAGCGACGGCTCAGGACGCTGCGTCCCGCTTGACGAGCAGCAGCGCCCCCGCCGGGTCGGGGAACCGCTCCACATCTCGGACGGCCGTCTGCAGGACGGTGTCGAGGTGCTGGGACGCCAGGCTGACGCCACCCATCGCCACCGCCTCCGAACCGAGCGAGGAGACGACCACGTCCGGTGGCAGCGGGCAGATCCCGCCGAGGGTGCGGATGAAGCGCGGCAGGAAGACGTCCGCGCCCGGAGCGCTGCCGCCTCCGACCACGAGGAGTTCCGGATCGAGCGCCAGGATCATGGCCGCCGCGCCGGTGGCCAGGTCGTCCGCGAACTCCTCCATCGCCGTCAGGGCGATCCGATCACCGGCGCGAGCCGCCTCGAAGATCGCTTCGCGGGACGGCCGTGGAGAGCCGAGGACCGACTCGCCGTACCGCTCGTTCAAGCGGGACCACCGGAGTTCGGGCATCTCGCCGACGATCCCTGCCGCACCGTGCACGCCGCGATGCACCTTCCCGTCGACGATGGAGGCCGCGCTGGTGCGCACGCCGCAGAGGAGGTAGACGACGTCGCGGTGGCCCTGTGCTGCGCCGACGGTCAGTTCCGCGCGGGCGCCGAGCGCGACGTCGCCCTCCACCAGGACGGCTCCGTCGAACTCCTGCTCGAACCGCTCGCGCAGGTTCAGTCCGACCCAGTCCGGCAGCCCCGTTCCGCCGAAGTGCAGCACCTCGCCGTCTCGGCCGATCGCACCCGGGGAGCCCACGGCGACGATCCACACCGACCCGCGGGTGAGGCCGAGGGTGCTGAGCACCGCATCGCCGGTCGCCAGCGCCAGGGTGATGCGCTCGGTCGCGCCCGTGTCCTCGGGCAAGCGAGCCGTGCGCTGGCCCAGGACGGCACCGGCGAGGTCCGTCACGACGGCATGGATGTGGTTCGCGCCGATGTCGAGCGACAGGAGGTGGCCGAGTCCCGCCCGCACGCTGAAGGCGGTGGCCGGTCTGCCGATCCGGGACGCCGAGGCGCGTTGGACGGATTCGAGCCAGCCCATGTCGACGAGGTCCGTCACGATCGCGTCGATGGCCGTCCGAGACAGCCCGGACGCGTTCGCCAACTCCCGCAGGGTGAGTGGCTCCGGGAGCAGGGCGCGCAGCACACCGAGCGAGTTCATCCTCCGGAGCAACGATCGACTGCCCATCGATCCGCCGGAGGGCTCCACCATCGCCTCTCGAGGCATCCGCCATTCCCCCCTTGCGACTTTTCACGGCACGTTGCAGTATTAACTCCGCCTCCTCGACTCTACCCGCGGCAGCCCTGCGGTGGCAGGCGTGAATCCCGCGTCGATCCCGAGAGCGCCCATCCAGACAGAAAGCCGGCCATGCTGCACACCTTCACCTTCGGTGACCTCCGCGTCCCCGCGAACCTCGCCGGCGAACCGACCGCCACGAGCACCGGCTTCGTCGTGCCCGCCGGTCCGGTCGCGATCCTCCACCCCTTCGGCGACACCGGGTTCTACCGGCACGGCTGGAACTCGTGGAGCCCGAGCGGCTGGACCACCACGGACGGCGAGACCATCGGCATCAAGAACAACCCCGACCGGCTGCTCACCGCCGACGATGCGGTCAACGAGACCCCGCACCTCCACTCCGGCAGCGGTGTCGGAGCCATCGCGGGACCGGACGGCACCGTGCTGCTCATCGGGACCCTCGGGCTCGGCAACCCCAGGGTCGGTGCCGACCGCAACACGATCTGGGCGCGGAGCGAGACCGACGAAGCCGAGTGGTTCGTCACGTTCGGACCGGAGCAGCAGGCCTTCGCCGACTACGCGGCCATCCTGTCCGAACGGCTCGGGCGGCGCTCGCAGCGCGCCGGTCGCGTCTGGAGCAGTTGGTACTCCTACTACGAGGGCATCGACGAGGAGCTGGTCGCCCGCACCGTGGCCGACCTCACCGGGTACCCCTTCGACGTGTTCCAGCTCGACGACGGCTGGGAGCCGATCGTGGGCGACTGGACGGCCGGTCCGGACTTCCCGTCCGGTATGCAGGCGACGGCCGGTCGCATCGCCGAGGCCGGGTTCCGCCCGGGGCTCTGGCTCGCCCCCATGATCGCGCTTCCCGATTCCACGATCGCGCGGGAGCGCCCCGACCTCCTCGTGCAGGACGACGCCGGCCGCCCGCTGGCGACTGGCTACAACTGGAACTCCCACTACTACTCGCTCGACACCACGCAGCGGGAGGTGCAGGACCACCTCCGCGAGGTCTTCGAGCGCGTCACCGGGTGGGGTTTCAGCTACCTCAAGCTCGACTTCATGTACGCGGGGGCCGTCGCCGGTCGGCGGCATCAGGACGTCCACCGCGAGACCGCCTACCGGGACGCGATCTCGTTCATCAGGGAGACCGTCGGCGACGACGTGTACCTGCTCGGCTGCGGCGTCCCGATGATCCCGTCCATCGGGGTGTTCGACGGCGCGCGCGTGGGGCCGGATGTCGGTCCGTTCTGGGACAACGCCGAACGGGTCGGCGACCCGTCGGGCGTCGGCGCATGGAACTCGATCGTCGACTCCGTCAACCGCGTCTGGCTGAAGGACGTCTACGAGGTCGACCCCGACGCCGTCTACTTCCGCAGCGCCCGCAACCTCCTCGACCCGGACGAGCGACGCATGCTCCAGGACGTGGCGGCCATCCTCGAGTTCAAGTCGACCTCCGATCCGGTGGTGTGGCTGCACGAGAGCGAGCGAGCCGAACTCCGGCAGTACCTCACGGAGACCCCCACGGTCGAGCAGACCGGGCGGTTCACCTTCCGGCTCGACGGCCGCGAGGTCGACCTGACGGCCGTCGTGGCAGGGGAGGCCCGGTCCGACACCTCGTACATCGGGTGATGCTTGGCGCTCGCCGGAGACCCGGCCCTATCCGATAAACGAACGCCGATCCTCCAAAGATGGAGCTACCACGGACTCGTGAGATTCTGGGCAGGATGAGCGTGAATGCTGGGCCCGCGGAGCGGTTCGAAGCCGCGGGCGGCGACGTCGACGACGCGCGCGAGCTGTACCGCGAGGCATACCAGATCGGCGGGATCACCGTCGAGCCGACGGCCACCGACTTCGGATACCGCTTCACGTCCATCGGCGACGCCGACCTCGCGCTGCGCGCGTCGCAGGTCGAGGGCCGGATCACGGGCGCTTCCTTCACCCAGGACGAGTACGTGGTGACCTGGCTCACGCGTGGCGAGGGCGTGATGGACCTGCTCGGTTCGCCGATGAAGCTCCACCCTGGCGTGCCCTCGATGTTCGCGAATGACCGGCCCGCGCAGTTCGATCTCATCGACTATCGGCTCAACATGATGCACTTCGGCGGTGCGTACGTGGAAGGCGTCGCGGCGGACACCGAGGGGTCGGTGGGTCCGATCCGGTTCGACACGACGTTCCGCCCGTCGGGCGACGCCCTGCGGCGTTGGACCGAGACGGTGGCGACCGTCGCGCGCGTGATCTACGACGACGGGAGTTCCGCGGTGCTGCGCGCCGAGGCGAACCGAGCGGCCGCCGTCACGTTGCTCGAGGTCTTCCCACATCTCGCTCTGCAGCCACGGACCGATCTGGCGGTTCCTCCGAGCAGCAAGGCCCGCGCCGCCGTCGAGTTCATGGTCGCGAACGCCCACCGACCCATCGCGACCGCGGAGATCGCGGAGGCCGCCGGGCTCAGCCTGCGCAGCCTGCAGGCGGCGTTCCGCCGTGAGTACGACGTCACCGCCACGGACTACCTGCGCTCGATCCGCCTCGATCGCGTGCGGCAGGAGTTGCGGGATGCGGAACCGGGCCTGGCCACGGTCGCCGAGGTCGCCAGACGGTGGGGGTTCACTCACCTCGGTCGGTTCGCGGCCTCCTACACGACCCGCTTCGGCGAGTACCCGAGTGTCACCCTCGCGTCGAGCGCCCGCTGAGCGCCATACCCGGTCCCTGAGCGGCATCCCCGGTCCCTGAGCCTGTCGAAGGGCGGCACCCTGAAGCTGAGTGCTCCCACCAACGAGGCCTGTCCGGCGCGGGCACCCGGTACGGTGTCCGGATGACGACTGGACGATACTGCGGTTCCCCATGGCAGTAGGGGCGACGCGACGCGACGCGCAGCTCGTGCTCGACGACCTCTCCTTCCGGATCATCTCCACGACCGCCGATCGCGACCCCGGCGCGGCCCGCTTCGTCCTCGTCCACGGTGTCGGCACCTCGCACCGGTACTTCGCCCGGCTGCACGACGACCTCGCCCGCGACAGTGACACCGTCTCCGTCGACCTCCCCGGGTTCGGTGGTCAGGCGAGGCCCGTCCGCACGGTCGAGGTCGGAGAGATGGCGACGGCACTCGGGCACGCGCTGGACACGCTCGGGACCGCGCCGTTCGTCCTCGTCGGTCATTCCATGGGCGCGCAGTGGGTCGTCGAACTGGCCGCTCAGCGTCCCGATCTGGCGCGTGCCGTCGTCATCATCGGTCCGGTGACGGACCGTGACCATCGGTCGATGGTGGCGCAGGCGCTGGCACTCGCGTGGGACACGGTCGGTGAGACCATGAGCGTGAACCGACGGGTCTTCGTCGACTACCTCCGCGCAGGGCCGTCGTGGTTCCTGCGGCAGGTGCGACGGATGGTCGACTTCCCCATCGAGGACCGCATCGTCGAGGTCACCGCTCCCGTGCTCGTCGTCCGCGGCGGGAACGACCCGATCGCCGGTACGGGATGGAGTCGGTTGCTTCGTGATCGGGCGTCACACGGTTCGATGGCGGTCGTGCCCGGCCACCGGCACGTCGTGCAGCACACGGCACCACGAGCGATCGCCTCGGCGATCCGTGCCTTCGTCGCCACCTAGGCTGAGGCCATGACGCGATCCACGGTGAACGACCCGCACGCTCCGAAGCCCGTCGGGCCGTATTCGCATGCCGCGGTCGCCCCGACCGGAGCGCTGTACCTGTCCGGGCAGACGCCCATCGATCCGGTGACCGGAGCCCTCGTCGACGGTGATGTCGCCGAACAGACCCGCCGGGTGTTCGCCAACCTCGAGTCGGTGCTGACGGCCGCCGGTCGCGGGTTCGCCGACGTGGTCAAGGTGAACGTCTACCTCGTCGACATGGCCGACTTCGCGTCGATGAACAGCGTCTACGAGTCGGTCTTCTCGGCGCCCTACCCTGCGCGCACCACGGTCGCGGTCGTCGGGCTGCCGCTCGGCGCGCGCGTCGAGATCGAACTCGTCGCCTGAGGCGGTGCGTCCCTGGGCGAGAGCGGCTCCCGAGCTCATTCCGGCCCCTGGGCCCACACCCCGGTCCCTGAGCTTGTCGAAGGGCTGGACGAAGGTCCGACTCAGTCCGTGGCCGGCGGCGGGGCGGTCGACTCGCGCATGATGAGCGTGGTCGCGAGGTCGGTGATGGTCGGGACGTCGGTGCCCCCGAGGTGCGCGAAGAGGGTCTGCACGGCGTAGGAGCCGGAGGCGATGTGCGGGCTGCGGATCGACGTGAGTGCCGGTGTCGTGAAGTCCGAACCGAAGATGTCGTCGAAGCCGATGAGGCTCAGCCGGGTGGGCATCTCGACACCACGTGAGCGCAGCTCCAGCATGATGCCGATGGCCAGGAGGTCGTTGTACGCGAGGACCGCGGTGGCACCCGTCTCGAGCACGGCCGTGGCCGCCGCCCTGCCCGCGGCCATGTCGGGCTGCGTCGACGGCACCCGCACCGTCCCGATGCCGCGCTCCGCGCACAACGCGCGCGTGCGGTCCCAGCGATGACGCGACATCCACGAGCGCGACGGCCCGGAGACGAACGCGAGGCTCCGGTGACCGAGCTCCGCGAGGTGGTCGATCGCCTCGGTGAGGCCCGGGTCGACGTCGGCGACGATGCTGTCGACGTCGTCGACCTGACGGTTGATCACGACGACGGGCTTCTCCTGGCCCAGCGCGCGCACGTCGTCGGGCAGGAGCCTCGAGGTCGCGAGGATGAGACCGTCGACCGACGGCATGAGCCGCCTGGCGGTCAGCAGCTCCATCTCCGCCGACTCCTTGAACTCCGCGAGCACGAGCGTGTAGTTGCGCTCGGCGGCCTCGCGCTCCGCACCGCGGACGACGTCGAAGAACATCGGGTTCGTGATGTCGGCGACGATGAGGCCGAGCGTGCCGGTGCGCCCGGTGGGGAGCGCCCGGGCGGCGGGGTTCGCCACGTAGTTGAGCTGCTTGGCGGCGTCGTGGATCTTCTGCGCCGTCTTCTCGTTGATGCGGCCAGGGCGGCTCAGCGCCCGCGACACGGTCGACGGGTTGACGCCGGCGAGCTGCGCGATGTCGTAGATCGTCGCGGCACGTTTCGTCTTCGCGACCCCCGCCGTGGGTTCGGGTTTTGCGGGCTCGGGAGCGACCATCTCGGCGGATGCGTCAGAGGTGCTCATGGGGCTCGCTCCTCTCGATCGCCGCCCTCGGCGACCTGAGCCATCGTACTGCCGCGGCCTCCGCGGGAGGGCTCAGGCCGGCCGGGTCAGCGGGTCGCGACATCGAGCGCGTGGTTGGCCCACTCGTACGACAGGCGGTGCGACTCGTAGACGCTCTCGACGCTCGGGAAGTCGACCTCGATCATGTAGTCGCCGTCGTAGTCCGCGGGCATCGCCGCGACGATCGCGTCGAAGTCGAGCACGCCCAGCCCGGGTTCCGCCCACAGCCGCTTCGTCTGCGACGTCTCGTGGTAGCTCAGTGCGCCGTCCGCCGCGCCGTCGAGGTGATCGGCGTAGACGTCCTTGATGTGGATGCCGCCGACGCGGTCGCGGTAGTCGGTGATCATGGCGACCGGGTCCGCTCCCGCCCAGCGGAGGTGTCCGGTGTCGGGCCCGAACCCGATGAGGTCCGGGCCGAGGGTGTCGAGCAGACTGCGGATCTCGTGCTCGGTCTCGAAGACGCCACCGACGTGCGAATGGTGCAGGGGGCGGATCCCCTCGGCGAGCAGGACCTCGCAGGTCCGGCCGGCGTTCTCGATGGCCAGGTCGAGACGCTCCTGGGAGAAGTCGGCGCCGATCGCGGGCGTCGCCATGCGCGCCGGGATCGCCATCGAGGAGATCATCGTCCGGTCGAGTCCGAGGGAGGCCTGGGCCGCCCCGAACGCCTTCGCCGCCTCGAGGACCTCGGCCAGGACGACCGTCTCGTCGAACGCGCTGCTGAACAGGCTGAGCGACGGTGCGAGGCCGTAGTCGCCGATCCACGTGCGGTACTCGTCCGCGGTCATGCCCTCGGGGATGTCGGCCTTCACCGCGGTGAACCCGATGCGCTGGAAGTCGGCGAAGGCCTCCTCGAATACCTCGCGGGTCTTGCCGCGCGCACTCCAGTACGGGATGGGGTTCGCCGCCACCCGGTTCGTCCGCTGCGCGCTCATCGGGCCACCGCCGCAACGGCGTCGAGGCGGACCGGTTGGCCCGTGCGTGCGGATTCGTAGAGACCGGTGATGATCGAGATCGCCTGGCGGTTCTCCGCCAGCGTCACGCGGAGCGGCTCCTCCCCGCGGATCGCGGCGAGGACGTTCCGGTACTGGTGCAGGTGCGCGTCCGACATCTGTCCGGCGACGCTCGAGCCCGCCTGCGTCTCGTCGGCGAACTGCGCCGCCTGGTTCGTGTCCTTGCCCTGCGAGCCGAAGAAGGCCTCTGCGCGCTCCATCCCCGCGGGGGTGGAGTGGAAGTACGTCAGCTGGTCATTCTCGATGACCGCCGAGCCGCGGTCACCGTGGACCTGCAGCCGCGCGACGAGGCCCGGGTAGACGGCCGTCGAGCCGTGGATGACGCCGAGCGCACCGGATGCGAAGCGGACGACACCGACCGCGACGTCCTCGGTCTCGATGCGCTCGTGGGCGAGGAGCGCGGTGTAGCCGAAGACCTCGACAGGGCGTCCGAGGAGCGCGACCAGCAGGTCGACCGTGTGCACGCCCTGGTTCATGAGCGCGCCGCCGCCGTCGAGTGCCCAGGTGCCGCGCCAGTCGCCGGAGTCGTAGTAGCTCTGCCCGCGCCACCAGTCGACCGAGGCGATGCCCGAGGTGATGCGCCCGAGGTCTCCGCGCTCGGCGGCGGCGAGGACGATCTCCGTCGAGGGGTCGAAGCGGTGCTGGGAGATGACGGTCACGACGGTACCGGCGTGCTCCTGGGCGGCGATGATGTCGTCCGTCCGCGAGACGGTGACGTCGGCCGGCTTCTCGATGATGACGTGCTTGCCGGCCTCCAGTGCCTCGATGGCGAGGTCGGCGTGCAGACCGGTGGGCGTGCAGACGACGACGATGTCGGGGTCGGTCTGCGCCAGCGCCTCCGCGAGGGTCGTGAACGCCCGTCCGCCGCGCTCGGCGACGAGGGCCTCCGCCTTCGCGAGCTCCGGGTCGGCGACGGCGACGAGTTCCAACTCGTCGCGCAGCTGGTCGATGACGATGCCGTGCTGCTTCGAGATGATGCCGGCGCCGGCGATGGCGATGCGGTGCGGTCGGGACATGCGGGGGTTCGCTCCAGTTCTGTGCGTGGGGTGTGTCGGTGTCCGGGCCGGCTCAGGCGAGCTGGCGGAGGTGTGCGAGGGCGGCCTCGAGCTCCGGTTCGAAGTCCTCGAAGAGGCACTCGACGGTGATGGGGCCGTCGTAGCCGCCGTCACGCAGGGCCGTGATGAACTCGGTGAGCGGCCAGTCGCCCTGGCCGGGCGGCCGTCGTCCGGCGTCGGCGATGTGGGCGTGTCCGATGCGGGCGCCCAGGGCCTGGACGACGGCGAGTGGCTCCTCCTCCAGCATGATGTGGAAGAGGTCGGCGACGACGGGCACGCGGTCGATCCCGAACTCGTCGAGGAAGGCGACCGTCTCCTCGAGCGAGTTGAGCAGGTTCGTCTCGTCCCGGTTCAATGGCTCGAGGACGATCTGCAGTCCGTTCCGCTCCGCCGCGTCGCGCGTCTCGACGACGACCTCCGCGAACCGCGCGCGGGCGGCCGTGACATCCACCCCGGCGGGGATGGTGCGGGCCGTCCCGCTCCCGAACACGATCTTCGCGCCGGGCTCCGAGACCGAACCGATGATCGGCATGACGGCGTCGAGGTACGCCGTGACGCGTTTCGCCGGGAAGCCGGGGTCGGCGAGCGACAGGTCGCCGGGGAACAGGATGGCGAACGACCCGCGTCGGACGCTCGTGTCGTAGTCGGGATGGCGCGTCCACCTGGCTCCGTCGGCGACGACGAGGTTGCCGACGATGGTCGGTTCGGCGTAGTCGGCTCCGGACGCGAACGCACCGGGGATGCGTTCGGAGGGGACGATCACGCCGTACCCGGTGAGCGGGTGCCGCTGGGCGGTCGGGTTCGTGTCGGACATGTGGTTCCGTTCCGTCGTCGGTGGGATGGTCATCGCTACTTCAGGCTCCCCGAGATGAGGTCGAGGCGCCAGAACCGCTGGAGGACGAGCACGAAGATCACCACGGGGATGACGGCGATGAGCGCCCCGGCGATGGCGACCGAGTAGAGCACCGGTTCGCTGCCGCCACGGTTGAGCATGAGGAACATGGCGACCGTGATGGGCGACAGCTCCGACTTCGACTGCATGATGTACGGCAGCAGGAAGTTGTTCCAGGCGCCGATGAACTGCAACAGGAACACGGTCACGAGACCGGGGAACAACAGCGGCAGGCCGATCGAGACGAAGGTGCGCCCCTCGTTCGACCCGTCCACCCGGGCCGCCTCGAGGAGCTCCTGCGGCACCGAGCCCCGCGCGAACACGTAGGAGAGGTAGATCCCGAACGGGGTGATCGAGATCGGGATGAGCACCGCCCAGTAGGTGTTCGTGAGGTTCAGCTGCGCGAAGAGCATGTACTGCGGGATCGCGAGCGTGATCGTCGGGAGCAGGACGCCCGCGAGCAGTCCGACCATGACGGCCTTCTTGCCCGGGAACCGGTAGAGCGCGAGCGCGTAGCCGGCGGCGGCCGAGACGGCGGTCGACAGGAGAGCGCCGCCGATCGAGTAGATGAAGCTGTTACCCAACCAGCGTGCGAAGGAGCCGTTCTCGTAGGCGAACAGGTCGGTCATGTTGTCGACGAGGCTCGACCCGAAGGTGAACGCGCTCGTGGAGAACAGCTCGCCGGTGCTCTTGGTGGCGGCGAACACGACCCACACCATCGGGAGCAGGAAGTAGAGGACGGCGATCAGGAGGACGATCGTCGGGAGGATTCCGCCGAGCTTGTGGACGAGGCTGACGGATTCCTTCGGTTTGCGGATGCGGCCGCGATCGGCGCGGACGACGGTCTCGCGAGCGAGACGGTCCTCCTCCGCGCGTTCCGCGGTGCGTGCGGTGGTGGTCATGCGTTCCTCCGAGCCGCGAGGCGTTGCCCGCCGAGCACCAGGAGCGACAGCAGCACCGTGGCGAGGGCGAGGATGATGGATGCCGCCGATGCCGAGTTGAGGTCGTCGTGGGCGAAGGCGTCCCGGTACACCCGCATCAACGGGAAGTAGGTCGAGCTGATGGCCGGGGTGAGGCTCGAGAGCATCTGCGGCTCGCTGTACACCTGGAGGGCGCCGATGATCGAGAAGAGCCCGGTGAGGATCGTGGCCGGCACGATGTGCGGCAACTTGATGTACCAGGCGATGCGTGGTTCGTTGCAGCCGTCGATCCTGGCGGCGTCGATCTGCTCCTTCGGCAGCGACTGCAGTGAGGTGTACAGGATGATCGTGTTGAAGCCGATCCCGCCCCACAGCACGACGTTGATGATCGCCGTCATGACGAGGTCGCCGCGCAGCAGCGTCGGGAACTGCAGGCCGAAGGTCTCGGCGAGCTGGTAGATCGGGCTGATCTCGGGCACGTACAGGAAGCCCCACATGAGCGCCGCGATGACGCTCGGCACGCCATACGGCAGGAAGATCGCCATCCGGCTGAAGGCACGGAGGCGGGCTCTCGGGAGGTCGAGCAGCAGCGCGAACAGCATCGCCGTGAGCATCATGATCGGCACGAGGAAGAGCGCGTACACGGCGAGGTTGCCGAGGCTCGTCCAGAACGTGGGGTCCTGGAGCACCTTGGTGTAGTTGCCGAGGCCGACGAACACCTCCTCGCGCACGCCGTACGCGCTCGCGCCGGCCGCGGTGCCCATGAGGCTGAGCCCGCCGGAGTACACGATCGGGATGACGAACACGAAGACGAACAGGACCACCGCGGGGGCGATGAGCACCCAGGCGAACAGGTGATGCGGGCGGGTCAGCGAGACGCGCCGTCTGGTGGGGACCGCGGTCGGATCGTCCTCCGTCCGACCGCGGTCCCGCTCGATGGTCGGCGCGGTCATCAGCCCGCCAGGTCCTTCTCGACGATGTCCTGCACCTTCGGGAGCACGTCGGCCCACGGGCTCGTCCCCTCGATGGCGTTGCCGAGCTCGTCGGTGATGGCGGTGAAGGCCACCTGCGTGTTCGGTCCCCACTGCACGGTGACGAGCTTCGACGCCGCTTCCGTGGCGCTCGGCCAGTAGGTGGTGTCCTCGGGCATGAGCTCCGGCGGCGTGCGATCGATCTCCTGGCCGTGCAGGGCCCCGGTGAACTTGTTGACCTCGACGAGCCCCTCGGCGCCCTCATCGGACGCGTTCAGCCAGGTGATGAACTCGAGCGCCTGATCGTAGTGCGGGCTCTCCTTGAGGATGACGTTGGCCGACCCGCCGCGGGCGAAGACCCGCGGATCGGCGGCGTCCCACTGCGGGATCTGCGCGGCCGACCAGAGCCCGACCGTGTCGGGGTACTGGTTGAGCAGCGGACCGGGAGCCCAGGCGCCGGCGATCGTGCCGAGCACCCGGCCACTCGCGGTCGCCTCGATCTGCTCGGGGCTGCCGGTCTGGTAGGTGCTCACGAGATCGTCCTCGACCATGCCCTGCCAGAAGTCCAGGACCTCCTGCGTCTCGGCGCTGTCGATGTCGACACCCCATTGCTCGTCGGAGTAGTCCCACCACTGGGCGCCGTTCTGCAGGGCGAGTCCCATGAACTGGTCGGCGTCGATCGAGCTGAAGTTGAAGAGGTAGCGGTCACCGTCGAGGGTGCGGACCTGCTCCGCGAGGGCTCGGAAGTCGTCCCAGCTCGCGGCCGGGGTGAGACCGTACTGCGCGAAGAGGTCGTTCCGGTAGACGAAGAGCGCCGGCCCGAGATCCTGCGGGACGCCGTAGACCGTGTCGTCGAAGGACACGCTCTCGAGCACCGTGGGGGAGTAGGCCTCCTCGAGGTCCTGCTTCGCGCTGTCGAGTGGGGCGAGGACGCCGGCCGACACGTAGGTCGGCAGCTGCGTGTACTCCGCCTGCGCGATGTCGGGGCCGTCGCCGGCTCGCACCGCGCTCAGGACACGAACGGGCATGTCCGCTCCGCTCGCGGGTTGCGAGATGTTGACCTGGATGTCGGGGTTGGCCTGGTTCCACACCTCGACCCGCTTGTCGATGTTCGAGCCCCAGGCCCAGAACTCGAGCGTCACCGGGCCGTCGGCCGAGTCGTCGCCGCCCGGCCCCGAGCACGCGGTCAGCGCGAGGGCGAGGATTCCCGCGGTCGCGATTCCGATACGAACGCTGTTTGCCACTGCAATCTCCTTTGATAGCGGGGTCTGCTCCTCGCGTCGCTGAAGCGTTTCAGTGGTGCTGGACCACGACGGTTCCGGGCGGAAGCGGGATCAGTCTCGCAGACGGTCGTCGATCTGGCAAGCGATTGCCAGAAGGACATGGCAATCGGTTGACAGGCGGAGGTCTCCCGGTTTCAATGGAGGCGTGCCAACGACGCTGCAGAACGATCCAGACCGCCTCCTCCCCGCCGACCCGGGGACCCGCGACGTCGCCAGGGCGCTCTACCGCTCGGTCGAGGCCCTGCCGATCGTCTCGCCGCACGGACACGTGGATCCGGTGATCCTCGTCGAGGACACCCCGTTCGCGAACGCCACCGAGCTGTTCCTCCGGCACGACCACTACGTCACCCGCCTGCTGCACGCCGCCGGGTTCTCGCTCGCGGACGTCGGCGTGCCCGACCTCGCCGAGGGTGGTGCCGTCGCCGCGCCGCGGGACGCCTGGCGACGCTTCTGCGAGCACTGGCACCTGTACGCCGGCACCGCCTCCGGGTACTGGCTGAGCTCGATCCTCGGTGAGCAGTTCGGTGTCACGGAGCAGCCGGACGGAGCGAACGCCGACCGGCTCTTCGACACGATCCACGAGGCGCTCCAAGCGCCGGCGTTCCGTCCGCGTGCGCTGTTCGACCGCTTCCGCATCGAGGTGCTCGCGACCACCGACGACCCGATGGACGACCTCGCCGCACATGCCGCCCTCGCGGCGGACCCCGCCTTCAGCGGGCGCGTCCTGCCGACCTTCCGGCCCGACGCGTACCTCGATCCGACGAAGGCCGGGTGGGTGGAGCGGGTCGCGGCACTCGCCGCCTGGAACGGGACACCGGAGTCCAGCTACCGCGGGTATCTCGAGGCGCTCGTCGGGCGCCGTAGCCACTTCATCGAGCACGGGGCGGTGTCGGCCGACCACGGTGTCCCGCAGCCGCTCACGATCGAACTCGAGGAGGCGGACGCCGCGACGCTGTTCGACCGCGCGCTGTCGGGGACCGCCGACGCCGCGGACCTCGAGCGGTTCGCTGCGCACATGCTGTTCGAGAGCGCCCGGATGAGCGTCGAGGACGGCCTCGTCATGACGGTGCACCCCGGCGTCCACCGCAACCACCACGCGCCGACGCTCGCCCGCTTCGGGCCGGACACCGGGCACGACCTCCCGGTCCGCACCGACTACGTCCGCCCCCTGCGCCCGCTGCTGGAGCGGTTCGGCACGGCTCCGGGGTTCCACCTCGTCCTCTTCAGCGTCGACGAGACGAGCTACTCGCGGGAGATCGCACCGCTCGCCGGGTTCTACCCGAGTGTCTTCGTCGGCGCACCGTGGTGGTTCCTCGACGCGCCCGACGCCGTCCTGCGCTTCCGGTCCGCCGTGACGGAGACGGCCGGGTTCTCACGCGGATCGGGGTTCATCGACGACACGCGGGCGTTCCTCTCGATCCCCGCCCGACACGACATGTCCAGGCGCCTCGACGCGTCGTTCCTCGCGCGACTCGTGCGGGAGGGGCGCATCGACGAGGCGACGGCCGAACGCATCATCCTCGACCTCGTCGTCGACCAGCCGCGACGGGTGTTCAAACTGTGAGCACCGTGACGACCGCGGACAGCGCTGCCGGAGCCCAGGGGGAGCAGGCGGTCCCGCCTCTGTCCCGCGCGCGGCTGCCCGAGTTGCCGTCGGCGCCGGTCCGGATCGTCCACCTCGGACTCGGCGCCTTCCACCGTGCTCATCAGGCCTGGTACACCCAGCTCGCCGACCCCGATCACGAGTGGGGCATCGCCGCCTTCACCGGCCGGAGTCCGCAGGCCGCAGTCGATCTGGACACCCAGGACTGCCTCTACACGGTCGTCGAGCGATCGGCGGACGGCGACTCGGCGACGATCGTCGGTTCGATCGTCGAGGCGCGGGACGGTGGCGACGTCGCACGGCTCCACGACCTCCTCGCCGCCGAAACCACCGCCATCGTCACGCTCACGGTCACCGAGTCCGGGTACCGGCTCGATGCCGAGGGGAGGCCGGACACGTCGGATCCGGCGGTCGAGCACGACGTCGCCCTGCTGTCCGAGGCCTTCGTCGAGCCGGCGGACCTCCGCGACGCCCGACCGACGACGACGCTCGGCAGACTGCTCCTCGGCCTCGAAGCCCGTCGTCGTGCCGGGGCCGGTCCGATCGCGATCCTGCCGTGCGACAACATCGCCGACGGCGGTGCGCTCGTCCGTCGCGCGATGCTCGCCCTCGTCGACCGGGTCCACCCGGAGACCGCTCGGTGGATCACCGATGAGGTCTCGTTCGTCTCGTCCTCGGTCGATCGCATCACGCCGCGTCCCACGGCCGCCGACGAAGCGACGGCCGCGACGCTCACCGGATTCGCCGACGCCGCTCCCGTCGTCACCGAGCCCTTCACCGACTGGGTGCTGAGCGGCGACTTCCCCGCCGGGCGGCCGGCGTGGGAGTCTGCGGGTGCCCGGTTCGTCGACGACCTCGAGCCCTACGAGCAACGCAAACTGCGGCTGCTCAACGGCGCCCACAGCCTCCTCGCCTACGCGGGCCCGCTGCGCGGTCATGCGACGGTCGCCGAGGCGGTCGGCGACGAGCAGTGCCGGGCCTGGGTCGACGAGTACTGGGACGAGACGGAGCGCCACCTGCCGGACGACCTCGGGCTGACGGCGTATCGCACCGCGCTCCTGGAGCGCTTCGACAACGCGCGCATCGAGCACCGGCTGCAGCAGATCGCCCTCGAGGGGGTCACCAAGCTGCGGGTGCGGATCGTGTCGACCCTCCTCGCGGAACGGGCCGCCGGTCGGCCGGGAACCGGGTCCCTGCGCGTGATCGCCGCGTGGGTCGCGGCCGTCCAGGGCGACGACCGGCCGGGTGACGCGAGCGGTGCCGCCGTCGCCGAGGCGCTCAGGTTCCAGGGTCGGGAGCGGACCGCGGCGCTCGTGCGCCTGATCGATCCCCGCCTCCTCGACTCGGAGCCGGATGGCGGTTCCAAGCTCGTCACCGAGCTGGAGCACCTGGTCGACGAACTGACCGGACGCCCACGGAACCCCTGACACCCGCCACTGCAGCCGACCCGCAGTCCGTCGGAACCACCCCGGCCACATCGGCCGCAACGCACGAAGGAGTAGTACCCATGAACATCGACAAGGCTGAGGTCATCGTCACGAGTCCCGATCGGAACTTCGTGACGTTGAAGCTCACGACGGATGACGGTCTGATCGGCCTGGGGGACGCGACGTTGAACGGGCGCGAGTTGGCGGTGGTGGCGTATCTGTCCGAGCACGTGGTGCCGTTGTTGCTGGGGCGTGATGCGTCGCGGATCGAGGACACGTGGCAGTTCCTGTATCGGTCGGCGTATTGGCGGCGGGGTCCGGTGACGATGGCGGCGATTGCGGCGGTCGACATGGCGTTGTGGGACATCAAGGGCAAGGCTGCGGGCATGCCGGTGTATCAGTTGCTGGGCGGTGCGTCGCGGACGGGGCTGCTCGCCTACGGGCATGCGTCGGGGAAGAGCAACGAGGAGTTGTTCGACAGTGTGCGCGAGCACCAGGCGCAGGGGTATCAGGCCATCCGGATCCAGACGGCGGTGCCGGGGTTGCAGTCGATCTACGGCATCGCGTCGAACGCCACGTTCGAGGGCAACACCGGCGTCCGCTACGACCACGAGCCGGCGCAGCGTGGCGGCCTGCCGAACGAGGAGGACTGGGACACGAGGTCGTACCTGCGTCACCTGCCGACGGTGTTCGAGGCGGTGCGGAACGAGTTCGGTCCGGAGCTGCCGTTGCTGCACGACGGGCATCACCGGATGACGCCGATCCAGGCCGCGAAGCTCGGCAAGAGCCTGGAGCCGTACGACCTGTTCTGGTTGGAGGACTGCACGCCGGCGGAGAACCCGGAGGCGTTGCGCCTGGTGCGGCAGCACACGACGACGCCGTTGGCGATCGGGGAGATCTTCAACACGGTGTGGGACTACCAGCAGATCATCCGGGAACAGCTCATCGATTATGTGCGTGGTGCGGTGACGCACATGGGTGGGATCTCGCATCTGAAGAAGACGTTGGACTATGCGGCGCAGTACCAGATCAAGTCGGGCATGCACGGCCCGACGGACATCTCCCCGGTCGGGATGGCGGCCGCGATGCACCTGGGGTTGGCGATCCACAACTTCGGCATCCAGGAGTACATGAAGCACGGCGAGAAGACCGATGCCGTGTTCCAGCAGTCGTACACCTGGGAGAACGGCATGCTGCACCCGGGAGAAGCACCGGGTCTCGGTGTCGAGCTGAACGTGGACGAGGCGGGCAAGTACCCGTACCAGCGCGCCTACCTGCCCTACAACCGCCTCGCCGACGGCACCGTCCACGACTGGTGACCCCCCGCGGCCAGCGCGGTGCGCTGACCCGACCGCGCCCCTGTGACGTGAGTGCGCCCCTCCGGAGGCCCGCGCTCACGTCACAGGGGCGCGCTCGCGAACGCCTCGGAGCCGGGTCAGCCCGCGAGGAGGGCGACGCCGATCACGACGACGGTCGCCGCGGCGATCCGGCGCACGGGTCGGCCCTCGCGGAGTACGAGTGCACCGAACAGGCTGACGAGGATGACGCTCACCTCGCGCATCGGCGCGACGAGGGCGACCGGCGCCATGGTGATGGCGACGAGCACGAGGATGTACGACATCGGCGAGAGCACCCCGAAGGCGAGGATGCGTGGCCAGTGGGCGCGCAGGACCGCCGGCAGCTCGCGTGCCCGGCGACCGAGCGAACCGGAGAACAGCACGACCTCGACCGCGGTGCAGCCGACCATGTACGCGACGGGCGAGGCGCCCCACGTGCGGACGGCGTGCGCGTCCCAGATCGTGTAGGCCGCGATCGCGACCCCGGTCAGGAGTCCGAAGGCGACCGCCGGATCGATGCGTCGTCGCGTGGCGCGTACGTCGACGGCGACCGGTGCCGGGTCGCTCCCGCGATCGACGAACCCGATCGCGACGACGCCGACCACGATCGCCGCGACACCGAGAAGCGCGAGCAGTGACGGGCGTTCACCGAGGATGAGGACGGCGATGATCACGCTGATCGTCGGGCCGGTGCCGCGCGCCGTGGCGTAGACGGTGGAGAGGCGTCCGCTGGCGTAGCCGCGCTGCAGCACGAGCATGTAGACGTAGTGCAGCACGGCGGAGACCATGACGCCGATGGCGAAGCCGGTGAGGTCGTCCGTACCGAGCCCGCCGGTGAAGGGGACGACGATCGCCCACAGCACGGTGCTCGACACGGCCCCCCACCAGAGGAAGGGCATGCCGATCCGGCTGACGCCGTGGGCGACGATGTTCCACGCCGCGTGGCAGACCGCGGCGGCGAGGACGATGGTGACGGCGAGCAGAGACACGTGAGACCCTTCCGATCCTCGCGGGCGCGACGATCAGGGTCCTCCGGGCTTTTGTCCTGTCAGATGACGGCCGTCGGCTGGCCGCCGACCGTGGCGCCGCTCGGACCAGTCGAGCTGTCGCTCCGGAACCCTAGGCGCTATCGCGCACCACGCTACCAGCCTCCGGCGAGACGTGTCCGTTCGCCCGAAGATGGGCGAACGAACGCTCGTTCGCCCGAACTCGGGCGAATGGACGTGCGTCAGTCGACGATCGCGATGGCGTCGATCTCGACGAGCATCTCCTCGCGGGGGAGGCCCGTGAAGACCGTGGTGCGGGAGGGCAGGACGCCACCCTTGACGCGCGAGCCGACGAACTCGCCGTAGGCGTCGTTCATGATCGCGAAGTCCTCGCGCTTGGTGAGGTAGACGCGCAGCATCATGACGTCGTCGAAGGTCGCGCCGCCGGCCGCGAGGATGGCCTCGACGTTCTGCAGGGTGCGGGTGGTCTGCGCGGCGACGTCGCCCGGGAACAGGTACTCGTTCGTCGCGGGGTCGACGGGGCCCTGGCCGGAGACCTGGACGAAGTTGCCCTTGCGGACGCCCTGGGAGAAGGTGTGCGCGGGAGCCGGGGCGTCGGTGGTGGAGATGGCGGTGCGTTCGGTCATGGGGTGTGTCCTTCGGTTGGTGGCCCTTCGACAAGCTCAGGGACCGGGGTAGGTGATCAGGGACGGGACGGGTGGGAGGTCAGGAGGTGACGGGTGCCTCCGCGGGCGCCGGTGGCGCGTAGCCGAGTTCGGTGGAGATCGCGGTTGTGGTGGCAAGGAGCTGCGGCAGGAGGGCGCGGACGCCGCTGTGGGGGAGCACCATGGTGGGGACGGAGATCGACACCGCCGCGGTGACCCGGCCGTCGGGCCCGAAGACCGGAGCGGCCACGCAGTTCATGAAGCTCTCGTGCTCCTCGTGGTCCTCGGCCCATCCGCGTTCGGTCGAACGCTCGATCTCGGCGAGCAGGGCGTCGGCGTCGGTGATGGTCTTGTCGGTGTACCGCTCGAACACGATGCCCGTGACGACGCGTCGACGCTCCGCCTCGTCGAGTCCGCCGAGGAGGACCTTCGCGACGCCGGTCGCGTACAGGGAGGCCGGCAGGCCGACGCGCGAATACATGCGGAGGGGCTGACGCGACTCGACCTTGTCGATGTAGAAGACGGAGCCGCCCTCGTAGGCGGCGAGGTGCACCGTCTGGCCCGTGGCCGCCCCCAGCGCCCGGATGTGCGGAGCGGCGACGCCGCGGACGTCCTGCTCGTCGAGCGCGGTCTGGGTCAGCTCGAACATCGCGCGCCCGAGGTGGTACCGGAACGACGCGTCGCGCGTGACGAAGCCGTGCTCCTCGAGCGTGTTGAGCAGGCGCAGCACCGTGGTCTTGTGCACACCGGCCGTCGCCGCGAGCGCGTCGAGGGAGTTGGTGCCCGAGACGATCTCGCGGAGGAGGTCGAGCGCGCGGGACAGGGACTGGCTCATGCGTCGATCATCCCGTGTGCGCCGACGGTGGTCCACGGCAGTGGGCGCTCCGCGGTGATGCGCCACGACGCCCATTCCTCATCGGTCGCCTCGACGATGGTGCTGACACCCTGGGCGTCCGGCACGAGCTCGGGGCGGTCGCCGTGGCAGACGAGCGTCGACGCCGCTACCGCGTGGCCGAGCCGCGTGCAGGCGGTGTCGGAGCGACCCGAGGCCAGCCCGGCGAGGTAGCCGGCGGCGAACGCGTCGCCCGCACCGACGGTCTCGACGACGTCGACCGACAACGACCGCACGTCGACGCCCGCCTCGGACCCGCGGTGGAGGGTGGTCGCGGCGTTCTCCTCGTCCTTGAGCACGATGCGCCGCAGGGTCGGCAGCTCGGCGAAGAGGCGGGTGGCGTCCGTGTGGCCGAAGAACAGCTCCGCTTCGTCGACGCCGAGGAACAGGACGGACGCCTGGTCGAGCAGGCGATGCAGCGGGGCGGTCGAGCGACGCTCCCAGAGTCGCGGCCGGAAGTTGAGGTCGACGCTCAGGACGGTGTCTCGGGGGAGTGCGTCGCCAAGCTCGCCCACGAGCAGCGCGGTCGAGTCGGACAGGGCCGGGGTGATGCCGGAGGTGTGCACGATGGCCGAGGCGGTGATGGCCGCCCGGGTCGCTTCGTGTCGAAGGGTGTCGGCGCCGAGCTGCGATGCGGCGGACTCGCTGCGGTAGTAGTGCATCCGCGGTCGACGGTCGCCGCCCGCGCTCACGACCGTCTCCTTGACGTAGAGGCCGGTGGGCCGGTGGTCGTCGCGTTCGACGGCGTCGGTGAGGACGCCGTCGTGCCGGGCCGTCTCGAGGATGTAGTCACCGAACCCGTCGTCGCCGAGGCGCGAGATCCAGTGGGTGGGGACGCCCAGGCGCGCGAGGCTGGAGGCGACGTTGAACTCGGCACCCCCGACGCCCGTCCGGTATTCGCGGGCTTCGGCGACCGGGAGCTGGCCCTCGGGCAGGAGGACGACCATCGCTTCGCCGATCGTGCTCACGGTGGACGGTGACGTCGTCATCACGGTTCCCCTCGCGTCTCGGCCGGGTCCGGTTGACGGCCTGTGGATGCAATGCTAGAACAGACGTAGCGCCGGATGCAATGTACGTTGCAAGATGCGCAACGTCTGACGCTCACGGTGTCGGTGGGTGCAGCGCTCGATCGCGAAACGAGGAGACCATGACGGACGACTTCGATGCCGGTGCACTGGGCGTGCTCGACGGCAGCCTCAAGGGCTTCCCACCGGCGTCCGTCGGGACCGACGCCGCCACGTTCCTCGCCGGTCGACCGGCGCTCGCCGACTTCACGACGCCGCTCGTCACGCTCGACCGCTCGGCGGTCACCGACAACGTCGAGGCCATGCGCCAGTGGTGCGACCGCGCCGGGGTGGGCCTCGCGCCGCACGGCAAGACCACGATGAACCGGGCCCTGTGGCAGCGTCAGCTCGACGCGGGTGCCTGGGGCATCACCGTCGCGACCCCGTGGCAGCTCTCCGTCGCGCTCGACTGGTCGATTCCCCACATCATGCTGGCCAACGCCCTCGTACAGCCCGAACACCTGCGCGCCGTCGGGCGGGCCCTCGCCAGCGGCGACGCCGAGATCGTCGTGTGGGCCGACTCCGTCCGCGCCGTGCAGATCATGTCGCGCGTGCTCGCCGAGCAGCCACCGCGTCGCCCGCTCCACGTGCTCGTGGAACTCGGTGCGCCGGGTGGCCGCACCGGAGCCCGGGACCACGCCACCGCGCTCGAGATCGCCGAGGCCGTCGTCGCCTCGCCCGAGCTCGCGCTCGCCGGCGTCAGCGGCTACGAGGGGGCCCTCGCGCACCACGGCGACGACGGCTCGCTGCAGATCGTGCGTGATTACCTGACCTCGCTCGCCGAGCTGCACACCGGGCTCCTCGCCGCCGGCCGCTACGACGATCGCGTCGAGACCCTCATCGTGACCGCCGGGGGCAGTGCCTACTTCGACGTGGTCGCCGAGGTCCTCGCGGAACTGCGCGACCTCGACGGTGCTCGCGGACGCGCCGTCGACGTGCTGCTGCGCTCCGGCGCCTACGTGACCCACGACGACGGCTTCTACCGGGGGATCACGCCGCTGGGCCGCCACGAGGGCACCGGCGACTTCCGCTCCGCGATCCACGGCTGGGCGACGATCGTCTCCCGCCCCGAGCCCGGCCTCGCGCTCGTCGACGGCGGGAAGCGCGACTTCCCCTTCGACGAAGGGCTCCCCGAGGTGCAGGGCGTCCGCCGCGCCGGATCCGCCACCGTCGAACCGCTTCCGGGCGCGACGACCACGGCCATGAACGACCAGCACACCTTCGTCTCCCTGCCGCCCGGCAGCGACGTCGAGGTCGGCGACGTCATCCGCCTGGGCCTCTCCCACCCGTGCACCACCTTCGACAAGTGGCGTGCGCTCGTGGTCATCGACGACGTCCGTCTCGCCGAACCGAGCGCCGTCGACGCCGTCACCACCACCTTCGGCTGAGCCGAACCGAACAGGAGCCCCGCATGACGCTCGAGACCCCTCCCACCACGCCGCACCCCCTCGACGCCCTGTACGCCGACCGCGCCATCGCCGTCGTCCGCGTGCCCGTCATCCCCGACCCGGTCGAACTCTGCCGGGCGCTCGCCGCGGGCGGGATCCGCAGTGTGGAGTTCACCTTCACGACGCCGGGCGTCGAAGCCCTGATCCGTGCCGCGGCCGACGCGATCGGCGACCACGGGGCCGTGATCGGCGCGGGGACGGTCGTGGACCGCGACACCGCACAGCGCGCCATCGACAGCGGAGCGCAGTTCCTGGTCACGCCCGGGCTGAGCGAGGAGGTGGCCGAGGTCGCCACCGCCGCCGGCATCCCGTTCCTGCTCGGTGCGATGACGCCGAGCGAGGTCATGCGCGCCGCGTCCCTCGGTTCCCACGCGGTGAAGATCTTCCCGGCCGCCGCCATGGGGTCCGGCTTCCTCAAAGACCTCAAGGGTCCGTTCCCGGGTCTCCGGCTCGTGCCGTCGGGCGGACTGCACGCCGGCAACGCCCGCGAGTACATCCAGGCCGGCGCAGCCGCCGTGACCGCGGGTTCGAGTGTGGTCGGTGCGGCCGACGTCGCCGCGGCCGATTGGGCCGGCGTCACCGAGCGTGCGACCGCCTTCACCGCGGCGGCCCTCCTGCCGTGACTTCGCGACCGACGGACGGAGCGCGCGCGGTGGTCATCCGCGGCGCTCGCATCGTCGACGGCACCGGCGGACCGAGCGTGCATGGGTCGCTCCGCATCGACGGGGGCCGCATCGTCGCGATCGGGGCGTCCGCCGAGGCCGACGCACCTGCTGACGCCCTGATCATCGATGCTGACGGTCTCGTCGCGTCGCCCGGCTTCATCGACATGCACGCACACTCCGACCTCGCGGTCCTCCGCGACCACGAGCACCTCGCCAAGGTCTCGCAGGGCGTCACCACGGAGGTCCTCGGACAGGACGGGCTCTCCTACGCCCCGACGGACGACCGCACGATGGCCATCGTCCGGCAGCAGATCGCCGGTTGGAACGGGCAACCCGACGACGTCGACTTCGCCTGGCGGACCGTCGGCGAGTACCTCGACCGGGTCGACCGCGGGACCGCGCTGAACGTCGCCTACCTGGTGCCGCAGGGCTCCGTCCGGATGCTCGTGGTCGGCACCGAGAACCGGGCTGCGACCGCCGACGAGATCGCTCGGATGCAGGAGCTCGTCGCCGCCGGCATGCGGGAGGGCGCGGTCGGGATGTCCTCCGGCCTCACCTACGTGCCCGGCATGTTCGCCGACACCGAGGAACTCGTCGCGCTGTGCCGCACCGTCGCGGAGCACGGCGGCCTCTACGCACCGCACCAGCGCTCGTACGGCAAGGGTGCACTCGAGGCGTACGCGGAGATGATCGACATCAGTCGTCGTTCCGGCTGCGCACTGCACCTCACGCACGCGACGATGAACTTCGGCGTCAACGCCGGCCGGGCCGCCGAACTCGTGGCCCTCATCGACGCCGCCATCGCGGACGGCGTCGACATCACGCTCGACACCTATCCGTACCTGCCGGGTTCGACGACCCTGTCGGCGTTGCTGCCGAGCTGGGCGGCGGTCGGCGGGCCGGACGCGACGATCGAGCGTCTGGGCGACGAGGAGGTCCGGGCGCGGATCCGATACGAGCTCGAGGTGCTCGGCACCGATGGCTGTCACGGTGTCGTCACCGACTGGGCCACGATCGAGATCTCCGGCGTCGCGAACCCCGAGCTCGCCGGCTTCGTCGGGCGGACCGTCGCCGACATCGCCGCCGAGGATGCGGGACACGCATGGTCGGGCGACCCGACGGCCCTGTTCTTCGCGCTGCTCGAAGCCGACCGGCTCGCGACCGGCATCCTCCAGCACGTCGGCGACGAGGCCAACGTGCGCACGATGATGGTGCACCCGGCCCACACGGGCGGGAGCGACGGGATCCTGATCGGCGCGAAGCCACACCCGCGTGCCTGGGGCACCTTCCCGCGCTACCTCGGCCACTACGTCCGCGAAGAGGGGGTGCTCGGGCTGGAAGACGCCGTCGCCCACCTCACCTCGCGGCCGGCTGCGCGCCTCGGCCTCAGCGACCGCGGCGTGCTCCGCGTCGGAGCCGTGGCCGACCTCGTCCTGTTCGACCTCACGACCATCGCCGACCGCGCGACGTTCGCCGAGCCCCGGCAGCAGGCCGCCGGCATCCCGTGGGTGTTCGTGAACGGTGCCGCCGTCATCGCCGACGGTCGACGCACCGACGCCGTCCCCGGCCGCTCGATCCGCCGCCCGGCCTGACCGCTTCCCCCGCCTCCCACCGATCCAGAAGGTCTCCCATGCCCATCAACGCCCTCGCGCGCAGCGTCGCGGCCGCCGCTCCAGCACCGAGCGACCCCATCGGCTGGTTGCAGCAGACCACGCCCGGCCTGCTCATCCTGTGTGCCGTCGCCATCGCGGTGCTGCTGTTCCTCATCATCCGGGTGAAGCTCGAACCGTTCATCTCGCTCTTCATCGTCGGCATCGGCCTTGCTCTCGCGACCGGGACGAGCATCTACCAGATCGTCGGCGTGGCCGTGCCGGACCCCTTCGACGACGAGCAGATCAAGCCGGGGGCGTCGCTCCTCGAGACCGGCTTCGGTGGGATCCTCGGGCACATCACGATCATCATCGGTCTCGGCACCGTGCTCGGCGCGATCCTGGAGCGCTCCGGTGGTGCTGACGTCCTCATCCGGAAGCTGCTCGGTCGCTTCGGGGAACGCGGTGCTCCGATCGCGATGGGGCTCACCGGTCTCATCTTCGGTATCCCCGTGTTCTTCGACGTCGGCATCTTCGTCCTCGCGCCCCTCGTCTACATCACCGCGCGTCGCGGCGGGAAGTCGCTCGTGCTCTACGCGCTCCCGATGCTCGCCGGCCTCTCGATGACGCACGCGTTCCTCCCGCCGCACCCGGGCCCGACGGCGCTCGCCGGCACCTTCGAGGTCGGGCTCGGCTGGCTCATCCTCATGGGCTTCCTCTGCGGCATCCCCGCCTTCATCGCGTCGGGCATCGCCTGGCCGCTCTGGATCGGGAAGCGCGTCATGGTCTCGGTTCCCGAGGAGTACGTCCTGGAGCCCGAGGACGACGCCCCCGAGCGCAAGGACGTCTCGCTCTGGAGCGTCGGTCTCATCATCATCACGCCGATCCTGCTGATCCTCGCCGCCACCTTCGGTGCCCTCGCCTTGCCGAACGGACCCGTCCTCGAAGCGTTGACGCTCATCGGCAACCCGGCGGTCGCGCTCACGATCGCCGTCTGCCTCGCGTACTACGTGCTCGGGGTGCGGCGCGGCATGACGCTCGCCGAACTGGGTGAGCTCTCCGGCCAGTCGCTCCGACCGATCGGCATGATCCTGCTCGTCGTCGGTGCGGGTGCGTTCTTCGGCGCCGTCATCTCGGCGACGGGGGTGGGCGCGGCGTTGGCCGAGGTGCTCGGTTCGCTCGGCCTGCCGATCATCGTGTCCGCGTACCTCATCAGTTCCGGCCTCCGTATCGCGCAGGGCTCGGCGACCGCGGCCATCGTGATCACGGCGGGGATCCTGCAGCCGGTCGTTCTCGCGGGTGACTACTCGCAGCCGCAGCTGGCGCTCATCGGCATCGCGATCGCCGCGGGTTCGATCACGCTCTCGCACGTCAACGACGGCGGATTCTGGATCATCGCGAAGTACTTCAACATGTCGGTGAAGCAGACGCTCGCGACCTGGACCGTGCTCGAGACGATCCTTTCGATCGTCGGCTTCGGGATGGTCGCCCTCATCTGGCTGTTCGTCTAGCCCGAGTCGTGACCGTCGGTCCAGTGCCTTTCTCAGGAGTGTCCGGGCGTGTCGGTGCTTGGTGAAGCCGGCGCGCCGGAGGACTCCTGAGAAAGGTCACTGAGCGGTAGGTGGTGCCTTTCTCAGGAGTGTCCGGGCGTGTCGGTGCCTGGTGAAGTCGGCGCGCCGGAGGACTCCTGAGAAAGGGACTCAGTCGACGTCAGAAGAGGCGGGAGTCGCTGTCGTCGAGGCCGCGCATCGCGTCGTAGTCGAGGACGACGCAGCGGATGCCGCGGTCCTGGGCGAGGGTGCGCGCCTGCGGCTTGATCTCCTGTGCGGCGAACACGCCCTGCACGGGAGCGAGGAGCGGGTCGCGGTTCATGAGTTCGAGGTAGCGGGTGAGCTGCTCGACGCCGTCGATGTCGCCGCGGCGCTTCAGCTCGACCGCCACGGACGCCCCGGTCGCGTCGGTGGCGAGGATGTCGACCGGGCCGATCGCGGTCATGTACTCGCGGCGGATGAGTCGGTAGCCGTCGCCGAGGAGCTCGATCTGCTCGGCGAGGAGCTTCTGCAGGTGTGCTTCGACGCCGTCCTTCTGGAGGCCCGGGTCGACGCCGAGTTCGTGCGCGCTGTCGTGGTGGACCTCGTGGATCGACACGATGAGGGCGTCACCGGTCTTCTTGTGCGTGACCTTCCACAGCTCGGTGATCCCGGCCGCGGCCTGCGTCTCGTCGGGCTCGACCGTCGTGAGCACGCAGGGCGGGCTCATCCAGTTCAGCGGCTTGTAGGAGCCGCCGTCGGAGTGGACGAGCAGGCTGCCGTCGTTCTTCACCATGAGGAGCCGTTTGGCGAGCGGCAAGTGAGCCGACAACCGTCCGGCATAGTCGACCGAGCACTCCGCAATCACCAAACGCACGACGACGAGCCTACCGCGACACCGCAGCACGTCCATTCGCCCATGCTCGGGCGACGGAACCCCGAATCGCCCGAAGATGGGCGAACGAACGGGCTCAGCGCTTGCGGCGGCTGCTCTCGCGGGCGGCCGGAGAGGCAAGGCCGGCGAACACGATGAGCACGAGCACGACGAACAGGGCGTTCAGGAGACCGATGGCGTCGCCGAGGATGCCGATGAGCGGCGGACCGACGAGGAACGCGCAGTAGCCGATCATCGCGACGGCACTCACCCGTGCCGCGGCGCGCTTGGAGTCGTCGGCCGCGGCTGACATGCCCACCGGGAACCCGAGCGAGGCGCCGAGTCCCCAGAGCACGGTGCCGAGGATCATCAGTCCGGTCACCGGCGTGAGGATGAAGAGGACGAGCCCGGCGATCGCGGCTCCAGCCGACACCCGGAGCACCGGCACCCGTCCGAAGCGGTCGATGAGGGGCCCGCCGACGATGCGACCGACGGTCATCGCGGTGACGAAGACCCCGTAGACGAGCGCGCCGGTCGTGTTGCTCTGCCCGTGGCCGTCGACGACGGCCAAAGCGAGCCAGTCGTTGGCACTGCCCTCGGCGAACGCCATACCGAGGATGATGACGCCGATGAGGATGAGCCGGCCGTCCGCCCAGACCGAGAGGCTCTCGCGGAGACGCTCCTGCCACGGCGTCTTCGGTGCGTCGTCGGCCTCGGCGGCCACGTCCTGCTGGACCGGGACGAAGCGTACGGCGACGACGGTCGCGACGGTGATGGCGACCGCCATGATGAGCGCGTGCCAGAACACCTCGAGGCCGATCGCCGAGGCCAGAGCGCCGAGCCCCGCTCCGGCGACCGTGCCGAAGCTGAAGCACGCGTGCATCAGCGGCATCACCGTCTTGCCGAGTTCCTGTTCGGCTGCGGCTCCCTCGACGTTCATCATCACGTCGAGGGCTCCGTTTCCGAAGCCGAAGACGATGAGCCCGACCAGCACGATCCCAGCGAGCGGTACGAGGCTCGCGCCGACGCCGATGAGGAGGAGTCCGGTCGCGACGAGCCCGAGCACCAGCTGCATACCTCGCCGCGGTCCGAGTCGTGCGAGCAGGTGCTGGGAGGCGACGAGGCCGACGACCGATCCGATCGACATGCCCAGGATGAGCAGCCCGACGGTGCCGGTGGTGAGTCCGAGGTTGTCGCGGATGGCGGGGATGCGGGCCACCCACGTCGCGATGCTGAGGCCGCTGAGGGCGAAGACCACGAAGATCGCGTTCCGCCAGGCGAGCAGTTCGCGGCGTGGTCGCAGGGCGACGGGGGCGGTGTGCGGGTTGGTCGGCTCTGACACGTGGTCCTCGGGTTCGGTGCTGGTGCGCCTGGGCGCCGTGTGGAACGGGTGGCGAAGCCCGTGGATCGGGAGGCTATCGAATCGATTCGATTCCGTCGACTAAGCTAGCAGACCGTGGACCAGGAAACACGCCCCTCGCGACCGACGCTCGCCGATGTCGCCGAGCGCGCGGGGGTGTCACCATCGACCGCCTCGCTCGCGTTCAGCGGCGCCGGACCCGTGTCCGAAGCGACCAAGCAGCGCGTGCTGCAGGCTGCCGCCGACCTCGACTACGCCGGACCCGACCCCCGGGCCCGCTCCCTCCGTCAGGGACGCAGCGGCATCGTGGGAGCCGTCGTCGCCGGCCGGATCGGGCACTCCTTCCGCGACCCCGTGATGGTCCAGTCCCTCGACGGACTCGCCGACGAGCTCGGTGCGGTCGGCGCGGGACTCCTCCTGCTGAACGACGCGCAGGAGGGCACCCTGCAGTTGAGCAACGCGCCGATGGACGGCGTCGTCCTCATCGGCTGCAGCCCGAACCTCGACAGCTCGGTCGCGATCCTCAGTCGACGGGGGATGCCGATCGTGTCGATCGAGGGCCTCGCAGCCCTCGGCGTGCCCGACATCGCCGTCGACAACCGCGGCGGCGTGCGTGCGGAGGCCCAGCACCTCGCCGACCTCGGCCACGAGCGCGTCGCCGTCGTCACCCTCAATCTCGATCCGACCGAACGCCGCGGGGCGCTCACGCCCGAGTGGGAGCGATCCGCCACGACGGTCCCCGCGATCGAGCGCCTGCAGGGCCTCCGCGACGTCTTCCCCGACGCGCAGGGGTTCGTCACCACGGGGTCATCGCTCGAAGAGGGCCGGGTCGCCGGACACTCGATCCTCGACGTCCCGGCGGATGAACGCCCGACGGCGATCGCCGCGCAGAGCGACCTCCTGGCCGCCGGTGTCATCCGAGCAGCCGAGGAGCTCGGCATCTCCGTCCCCGCGGAGCTCAGCGTGGTCGGGTTCGACGGCATCCGGGTCGAGGGGCTCGACTACGACCTCACAACGGTGTGGCAGCCCTCCCGCGAGAAGGGTTCGGCCGCGGGCCGCGCGATCATCGCCATGCTCGACGGCCGCGATCCGGAGTGTGAGCAGTTCAGCGTCCGGTTCCACCGCGGCGCGACGACGGCACGGGTCCCCGCTCCACAGCGCTGAGGTCTCGCCGGGGTTTCGACAGATCCTGCCGTGCGGCGGACCCGCCCCGTAGGGTGGAGGCGACGCTCGAAGGAGACCCATGACCGACCAGCCCATCGCCACCGCAGCACTCGTCCAGCAGGAGGCGGCAGCGCTCGCCGCGTCTCTCGCCCCGGTCTACAAGGATCTCCACGCCAATCCGGAGCTCTCCTTCGCGGAGCACCGGACCGCCGCCCTCGTCGCGGATCGCATCACCGGCCTCGGGTACGGGGTCGCGACGGGGATCGGCGGCACCGGCGTCGTCGGCGTCCTGGAGAACGGCGAGGGGCCGACGGTCCTGCTGCGGGCCGACATGGACGGCCTGCCCGTCCTCGAGGAGACGGGCCTCGACTACGCGAGCGTCGCGCGCGGGGTCGACCCGGAGGGCAACGACGTCCCGGTCATGCACGCCTGCGGCCACGACGTCCACGTCACCTGCCTGCTGGGCGCCGCTGAACTGCTCGCCGCACGGCGCGACACCTGGTCCGGGACGCTCGTCGTCCTGTTCCAGCCGGCCGAGGAGGCCGGCGGCGGTGCGCAGGCGATGGTCGACGACGACCTGTACGCACGCGTCCCGAAGCCCGACATCGTGTTCGGCCAGCACGTCGGTCCGCTGCCGGCCGGTGTCGTCGGCACGCACGCCGGGCCGTCGTTCGCCGCGACCGACGCCTACCGCGTCACCTTCCACGGCCGCGGCGGGCATGGATCCCGCCCGCAGTCGACGATCGACCCGATCGTCATGGCGGCGTCGGCGGTCGTCAGGCTCCAGAGCATCGTGTCCCGCGAGGTCGCCGGGACCGACACCGCCGTGCTCACCGTCGGCACGATGCACGCCGGCACGAAGAACAACATCATCCCCGACACGGCACAGATCGGCGTGAACATCCGCAGCTACGAGCCGCACGTGCGCGACCGCGTCGTCGGCTCCATGGAGCGCATCATCCGGGCTGAGGCCGCCGCCTCGGGCGCCGAGCGGGAACCGGTGATCGAACACACCGAGGCCTTCCCGGTGCTCGTGAACGATCCCGCGGCGACCGGTACGGTGACGGCGGTGTTCGCCGACGCGTTCGGTGCCAACCGCGTCGTCGACCCCGGTCTCGTCACGGGCAGCGAGGACGTCGGCATGCTGGCGACGGCCGCAGACGCGCCAATCGTCTACTGGATCCTCGGCGGCGCCGACCCGCAGGCCTTCGCCGCAGCCTACGCGTCGGGGCGCATGGAGCAAGACCTCCCGGGCAACCACTCCTCGAAGTTCGCCCCGCTCATCCACCCGACGCTCGACACCGGCATCGCCGCCCTCTCGCTCGCCGCCCTGTCGCGGCTCACCGGAGCGGTGGCCGACGCATGATCGTCGTCACGACCGACTCGGTCGCCGGTCACCGCATCGACGCAGTCCTCGGCGAGGTCATCGGCCTCACGGTGCGCGCTCGCGACTGGGGCTCCTCCATGTCGATCGGCTTCTCCGCGCTCGGCGGCGGAGAAGTCCCGGGGATGACCGCGCTGCTGTTCGAGTCCCGTCAGGAGGTCATGCGGCGCTTGGTCGCGGACGCCGAACAGCGCGGCGCCAACGCGGTCCTCGCCATGCGTCTCGAGACCACCGACATCGGCGGGGCGTGGACGCAGCTGACGGCGTACGGCACCGCGGCGTATCTCGTCCCGATCCCCGCGGGCGAGCCCGGAGCGACCGGCCAGTCCGCCTACGCAGCGGCGCAGCCCGACGCCCCGAAGCCCCGGGGTCAGGTCTAGTCCGACGATCGGTCGCGAACGGCGGGAGTGAATCGATCGCACCCGCCGCTCGCGAAATCGGTGGTTGATGGCTGTGGTGTCCGCGCGCTAGCGTGGCTGCACTGCGGCGACAGGGGGTCGCCGCAAGGAGGATCGGGGGATCTGATGCGCAGACGAATGGCGAGGTTCCTGGCCGCGGTAGGCCTCGGCGCGGCACTGGTGGTGGGTGGTGCAACGACGCCGGCGAGCGCCGCGCCGCAGGTCTGGTACCAGATCACCGGGTCGGTGAAGGCCGACTGCTCGGCCATGTCCGCCAAGTACCGGGGCCTCGGAGCTCGCATTTACACGGGATGCCACCAGCGTTCCTACGACAAGCAGTGGGCGTTCTCCTACTACTGGCCGAGCTGAGCCGCGGAGCCGGAGGCCTTCGTCGGTCGGCCTTGCAGCGCGAGCTGGTCGAGGTCGAAGTCGTCCGACCCGCCCCGTGGCTCGCGCCGGTGCGGTGCGGCTCAGAGTAGGCGGAGCTCCTGGGCACGGGTGACGGCCCGGGTGCGGTCGGCCACCTCGAGCTTCTCGAAGACGTGCAGCAGGTGCGTCTTCACCGTCGACTCCGAGATGAACAGTGCCGCCGCGATCGCGCGGTTGCTGTTGCCGGCGGCGACGAGCGCGAGGACCTCGAGCTCGCGGGCGCTGAGCTGCGGGCGGGTCGGTGCCCCACCCTGCATGCGGCCCACGAGGGTCGCCGCGATCGTGGGTGCGAGCACCGTCTGACCGGCGACCACCGAACGGATGCCGGCCAGGATCTCCTGCTCGGGCGCCGCCTTCAACAGGTAGCCTCCGGCTCCGGCCTCGATCGCGCCGAGGATGTCGTCGTCGGTCTCGTAGGTCGTGAGGACGAGCACCCGGACGCCTGGCACGCGCAGCACGATGCGCGCTGTCGCCTCCGCGCCGCCGAGGACCGGCATGCGCAGGTCCATGAGCACGAGGTCCGGCCGGTGCTCCTCGGCCGCCGCGACCGCCGCAGCGCCGTCCGCCACCTCGGCCACGACCTCGAGGTCGTCCGCGCGCCCGAGCAGTGCGACGATGCCAGATCGCACGATGGGGTGGTCGTCCGCGACGACGATCCTGATCCGTGTCATCGTGTGTCCTGTCTGGTCCCTGAGCTTGTCGAAATCCCGGTCCCTGAGCTCGTCGAAGGGCTCGCTTCGATCGTCACCGGCACTCGCACCCGAACCGTCGTCCCCGCTCCGGCGGCACTCGTGAGTTCCACCGTCCCACCAAGCAGCGTCACCCGGTCGTGCATGCCGTGCAGCCCGAAGCCCGCGCCCGGGCTGGTCCCGAGGAGCGCGCCGTCCGGGTCCGCGATCCCGACGCCGTCGTCGGTGACCCGCAGTTCGGCCCAGCCGTCGTGGACGCTGAGCACGAGCTCGGCGCGGTCGGCGGCGGCGTGCTTCCGGATGTTCGCGAGCCCTTCCTGGGCGCTCCGGAGCAGCACGACCTCGGGTGCCCGCTCGAACCGTTCGGACGGGGCGTCGATGTCGACAGCCACGCCGGTCTCGCGGGCGAACCGCTCGCCCAAGCGTCGGAGGCTGTCACCGAGCGTCGTGTCGGCAGCGGGCATCGCCGCCGTCGTGGCCACGAGGGACCTCGCCTCGCGGAGGGCGTCGCGCGCCGTGCTCTCGATGAGGTCGATGCTGTCGAGGGCGGCGACCGGGCGACCGTCCAGCGGGGAGGCATCCGGCGTGCCTGCGACGGTCGCGCCGACCTCGGAGCGGGCCCGTTGAGCGAGCAGCACCACGCTCGTGAGGCTCTGCGCGATCGTGTCGTGGATGTCGCGCGCCATGCGTTCCCGTTCGGCGGCCGCTCCGGCTTCCCGGCTCGCCCGTTCCGTTTCGGCCTGGGCCGCCTGCAGACTGACCAGGAGTCGTGCCTTCTCGTCGCCGAGCTCGGCGATCCGGGTGATCCAGAGACCGAGGGACAGCGCGAAGACGAGCGAGACGCTCTGGATCGCGAGTCCCTGCAGGATCACGTCGGGGGTGGCGCCCAGCCCGACGATGAAGCCGAGGGCGAGGGTCGCGGCGCTCGCGATGTTGAGGATGATCGCGTTCCGGGTGTTCGGTGTCAGCACCCACAGCAGCGGGAACACGAGGCACTGCAGGGTCAGGACGTTCGGGGAGAACGCCGTCCCGACGGCGGTGAGCGCGATGAGGGTGATCGCGAACCAGAGTCCGCCCTGCGGTCGCTCCAGGGTGCGTCGCCCGACCGTGTAGTACACGAGGCAGAGAGCCGCCAGCACGATCCAGACGCCGACGACCCGTTCCGATGCCCCGGCCGCGCTGACGCTCACGAGCGCGCCGACGATCACGCACCCCGCGCCGAACGCGACATCCCACCACCGTCGTCCGTCCATGTCCCAACCCTCCCATCCCTGCTCGCGAACTGTCACTTCCTGCTGGTTCCGGTGGCGTACACCCTCCGGAACTGACAGTTCGCGGGCTAGGAGCGGCGGACCCAGCGGAAGGTGAGTCGGGTGAGGACGAGGCCGACGATCGCCCAGACGACGAGGACGAGCGCGACCGTCGGGAGGTCCCAGCCACCGGACGGCTCCTGCGAGGCGAACCCCTCCGGCAGGAAGACGGAGCGCATGCCCTGCGCGATCCACTTGAGCGGGAAGACACTCGCGACGTTCTGCAGCCACTCGGGGAGCATCGTGAACGAGAGGTAGACGCCGGAGATGAACTGCAGCACGAGCACGATCGGGATGATGACGGCCGTCGCGCTCTTGCCCGTGCGGGGGAGCGCCGACAGGGCGATACCGAGGACCGCCGACGTGGCGATGCCGAGCAGGTAGACCCAGGCGAAGGTGAGCCACCGCTCGGGCTCGGTCGGCAGGGTGACGTCGAACAGGAACCGCGCGACGAGGAGCAGCAGTGCGATCTGGAGCACCGAGGTGACGAGGACCTGCCCCATCTTCCCGAGGAAGTAGGAGATCACCGGGAGCGGGCTGCCGCCGAGACGCTTGAGGGTGCCGTCGCTCTTCTCCGTCGCGATGTCGGTCGCGAGGTTCTGGACGCCCGAGAGGAGGATGCCCGCGGCGATCATGCCGGGCAGGTAGAAGGCGGCCTGACTGACCCCGCCGGTGCCGTCGGGTGCCTCGCCCACGTTCCCCATCGCGCTGAAGGCGGTCGAGAAGATCGCGAGCATCACGACGGGGAAGAGGAAGGTGAAGAACACCTGGTCGCCGGAGCGGAAGTAGATGCGGGTCTCATAACCGATCCTGCTGGCTCCGAGCCGGAGGGTGCGTCCGCGGGGGAGTGCCGGGACGAGGGGGGTCGTGGTGCGGTCGATGGCGGTCATGCGCCGATTCCTGTCGTGGTGACCTGCGTGGCCGGTGACGGTGCTGCTGATGGGGTGGTCGACGACGCCGCGCCGTCGGCCGCGTGGACGAGCCCGAGGTAGATGTCCTCGAGGCTCGGACGGATGACCTCCAGGTCACGCGGTTCTCCACCTGCGGCAGCGGTGAGGGCGGCGACGCGGGCAGCCGGAGTCTCGGTCCGTTCCTCGCGGAGGCCGTGCTCGTCGCGCCAGCGCACCACCGGGATCCGGGCCTCGGCGCCGCCGATCTCGTCGACCGCGCCGATCTCCACGAGTCGACCCGCCGCGATGACGGCGACGCGGTCGGCGAGCTGGGCGGCTTCGTCGAGGTAGTGGGTGGTGAGGAGGATGGTCGTACCGTCGCGTTTGAGCGAGCGGATGAGGTCCCAGAACTGCCGACGCGCCTCGGGGTCGAACCCGGTCGTCGGCTCGTCGAGGAAGAGGAGGGCCGGGCGGCCGACCACCCCGAGGGCCACGTCGACCCGGCGACGCTGACCGCCCGAGAGCTTGCCGATGCGCGTGCCCGCCTTGCTCGTGAGCCCGACCGCCTCGATGACCTCGTCCACGTCCCGCGGGTCCGCGTAGTACCGGGCGAACTGTGTGAGCTGCTCCCGGACCGTGACGTTGGCGGCCTCGGCGCTCGACTGGAGGACGATGCCGAGGCGGGCCTTCCAGTCGAGACCGCCCTTCGCCGGGTCGACACCGAGGACGCTCGCCTCGCCGCCTGTCCGGTGCCGGTAGCCCTCGAGGATCTCGATCGTGGTGCTCTTCCCGGCACCGTTCGGGCCGAGCAGGGCGAAGGTCTCGCCCGGGTGGATGTCGAAGGAGACCCCGTCGACGGCGGTGAAATCGCCGTACTGCTTGCGCAGCTCGCGGACCTCGATGATCGGTCGTGTGCTCATGGTGACCATGCTCGTCCGCTCCGACGCGCGCCGGTAGCGGTGGAGGGGCTGATCCTCGTATCCACCGATCGGTTGATACGGGCATGGACGGGCGCCGGCGTGGCCGCACCGCGGTACCCGGGTCGAGTGCTGTTCTTCCAGGCCCAGTTGAGCCGCGCCGACGGGAACGCCCGCCCACCCTTGCGCGGGCGGGCGGGCGTCGGCCTGGCAGAGCGGAGTCGCTATCCGGCCAGCGCGGTCGCAGCGATGACGACCAGATCTTCCACGTTCTCGAAGCCCGCGGTCTCCTTCGTGAGCGTCGTGAACGGCACGCCGACGACGGTCTGCCCGTCGATCGAGGTGGTGAAGGTACCGCCGGCTTCGGTGACCTCGCCGCCCGCGGCGGTGGCATTGGCAGCGGCCGCGGTGAGTGATGCGGCACCGCCGGAGAGGACGGCGTAGCTGCCGGAAGCCGCGCCGGCTTCGAAGCTCAACATGCATACGACCGGCAGATCGCCCACGACGCTGGCGGGTGTGAAGGAGGCCTTCGCAGCAGCGATACCGGCTGCCGGGACGGACACGCCGCTCGCCGCGCTGAGGGTGTTGACCTGCTCCTCCGTGCACTTCGCGCCGCTCGCAGCGGGCGCCTCCTCGGTGGCCTCCGTCTCCGGCTCACTGCTCGCCGAGGAGGTCGACGCGGGCTTGGAGTCGGCCGGTTCCCCACCGCTGCAGGCGGAGAGCCCGAACAGTCCGAGGACGGCGACCGCGGTCACGGCGGACACGCGGAGGCGGTGGTGAGCGAAGTGGAGTGGCATGGTGGTTCCCCCTGAACGGTGTGGATCGATGTCGCCTCCAGACTGGCGTGCCGGCGTTGCGGCCTCAATGGGGACAACTCCCCAATCGTCGTTCAGGCGCCGGTGCGCATCCAGGTGGTCGTCCGGGCACGGAGGCCGAGCGTCGTCGCCCGCGCACCGAGGTAGCCGACGAAGAAGGCGAGCGCCAAGCAGGTCAGTCCCGCCTGCCCACCGGGTGCCCAGACGAGCACCGCGAGCGCGAGGGGAAGGAACACGAGCGTGTTGAGCAACCCGGTGATCGCGAGGTACCTCGCGTCTCCGGCGCCGATGAGGACGCCGTCGAGGACGAAGACGACGCCACCGAGCGGGGTGGTGACGGCGAGCACGATGATCGCGGGCACGATGAGCGCCGCGAGGTCGGGGTCGCTCGTGAAGAGCAGGCCGATGACCGGGCTCGCGAGCGCGATGACCAGGCCGAGGACGATGCCCGACCCGATGCCCCACTGCAGACAGCGGACGAGGACGGCGCGCACCCCTGCCACGTCGCCGGCCCCGAGTCCCTTGCCGACGAGCGCCTGCGCGGCGATCGCGAGGGCGTCGAGCGCGAACGCGAGGGTGGCGAAGAGGGTCATCACGAGCTGGAACCCGGCGAGTTCGTCGGTGCCGAGGTCGGTCGCGACGAACACGGCGATGAGCATCGCGGCACGGAGGCTGACCGTACGGAGGAACAACCACCCACCGGAACGGGCCGCTCCACCGAGGCCGGCGCGGTGCGGGCGGAGACTCGCTCCCGTCCGCCGCACGTGGCGCAGGACGACGACGAGATAGGCGACGACCATGCCCCACTGCGCGATGACGGTGCCGATGGCGGATCCCGCGATGCCGAGTCCGAGGCCGTAGATGAAGAGGAAGTTGAGGCCGATGTTCGCGGCGAACCCGGCGCCGGCGACCACGAGGGGCGTGGTGGTGTCCTGCAGGCCGCGGAGGAGCCCGGTCGCACCGAAGACGAGCAGCATGGCGGGGATGCCGAGCATCGAGATACCCAGGTAGGTGTCGGCCTGCTGGGCGACGTCGTCCGTCGCGCCGAACAGCCCGACGAGCGTGGGGGAGAAGAACCAGCCGGCCGCACCGATCACGACGCCGAGCCCGAGCGACAACCAGAGGCCGTCCACCCCGAGCGACACCGCACCGCGTTCGTCGCCGTGTCCGAGGCGTCGGGCGACCGCCGGTGTCGTCGCGTAGGCGAGGAACACCATGAGTCCGATGACCGTCTGCAGGACCGCGCTCGCGACCCCGAGACCGGCGAGTGGCACGACGCCCAGGTGGCCGATCATCGCCGAGTCGGCGAGCAGGAACAGCGGCTCCGCCATCAGCGCCCCGAGCGCCGGGACCGCGAGCCGCAGGATGTCGCGGTCGACGGCCCGCAGCCGCCGCCTGTCCTGTCCCGTGGTCACCCGCCGAGCCTAGCCGCGGGTGGTGACACGCCGCTTCGCCGTCCGAGACGGGACGAGTCGACGGCCTACCGCGCGAGCAGTGACCCGCTCAGGCCGGGGAGGTCGCGGAGGCGGATGCCGGTGAGGAATCCCGCGGCAGCGGCGTAGGCGACCCGCGGTTGGTCGGCGTCCTCGCGACAGGCGAGGAGTAGCGGCACGGCGGTGGCGCCCAGGCGCTCGGCGACGTCGGCGATCTCGGTGAAGCCGACGAGCGGGTCGACCCGGTGGGCGATGCCGGCCATCGTGCGCACGGCGACGCCGTCGGGCTCGGTGCCGTCCTGTGCCAGCCCGGAGGCAGCGAACGAGACCATGGACGCACCTTCGGACGAGAATCGTCGGCAGGCGTCGGTCAGGGCCCGCTCGACGGCTCGGCCGGTGCGTTCCCCCGACGCTGTACCCGCACGCGTAGCCGTGTCGACGTCGTCGTCCGGCAGAGCACGACGGACCGCGTCGAGCGCCCACCCGTGCACGATGCCTCCGGCCCCGGGGATCGGCAACCAGGACACCGCCGCGAGCACGGTGCCTGCGGCGTCGGTCACGACGGAGACCCGGACCGCGACAGCCGGCTCCTGGTCGTCGCCATCGGGGGCGTCGATGCTCGAACCCACCGTGAGACCGAGCTCGGGCACGTGCCGGTCGGACACCCACACCGACGACAGCGCGCGGATCTGGCTGCGGAGCTCCCACGGCAGTTCGCGAGCGGGCAGCAGGATCGAGGTCGTCGAATCCGCGCCGATGGCTCCCGTCGCATCGTCCGGACCAGCGGGTTCTGATGCATCCGCCTCGCCGAGGTCGAGCACGAGGTCTCGACCGAGCGGCGACACCCGCCACCCCTCGGGCACGATGCGCGCGTCGCGAGTGGCGAAGACCGCCGGGGTGAGCCCCTCCTGCTCGGCCGCCGTCGCGAACGCCGACACCGCTGCTGCTGCACCGCCGGGGTCGCCGATCGGCTCGCCGAGGGCCAGCGCGACGCCGGCGTGCTGCTGGTAGGCGACCGCGTGTCCACCGTCGGCCGTGACGAACACCCGGTTCTCGGGGCGGAGCGCCGAGGCCGCCAGCGGTCCGCCGCCGTGTTCGCGCAGCAGCTGCGCCGTCCGGGCGCGCGCTCGCCGCGCACCAGGACCGATCGCGCCCGGCAGGCGTCGCCTGGTCTGGTTCGCCGCGACCCGGAACGCGTGGCGCGACAGGAGGAGAACCACCGCCTGTCCCACCCACAGGACGCTCGCGGAGATCCAGATGGTCGACGCCACGACCGGCACCTGGGCCAGCCAGGCGAGGGCGATGAGGGCGAGGGTGACCAGCAGGTTGCCGAGGGTGAGTGCCATCGCCGCCCACCAGGCCCAGCGGTGTCCGCGGCGGAGCCAGTTCGCGATCACCAGGATCGCGACGGTGTCGAATCCGACGTCCAAAATGGAGCCCTGCGTCAGGGTGGTCGAGCCGAGCGGCCCGTCGAGCGGCACCAGCGTGACGAGCAGCTGCACCGCACCGATCACGAGCAACCCGGCGACCGCGAAGAGTCGCCAGTCGCGCATGGTGGGTCGCGGGGTCGACCGGTGCTCGCCGAGGAGGAGGCGGGTCACGATCACGAAGACGACGGTCGTGATGAAGTGCTCGAGGTCGTCGATCTTCCCGATGTAGAGGAGCGCTATCGACACCCACGACAGGAGTAGCAGCCGCCAGCGCAGCCGGTAGGGGGAACGCATGAACGCGGTCGTGGTGGCGACGCAGGCCAGGACGCCGCAGCTCGGACCGACGTCGAGCGTCGTCACGAGGGACTGCGCCCACGGCCAGTCGAGCCGAGCCAGCGCCAGGGCCGCGCCGAGGGCCCCGAGGATACCGACGAGATGGCCGGCCACGAAGATCGCCGACGCCCGCAGCGTGCCGAATCGGACCTCCACCCACCCGCCGAACACGGCCGCGCCGACGATCGCGATGAGGTAGGCGAGCGGGTCGGCGGTGATGAACATGCCCGTCAGGACCGTCCACCAGCGCCCGGCTTCGAGGCTCGGCACCCCGTACGCGAACGCCGGGTACCAGGCGGCCTGGTCGATCGGGCGCCACAGGCCACCGGTCACGACGCCGAGGGCGACGAAGACGGTGACGAAGGCGGTGGTCGCGGGGGTCATCCGCAGGGCCCAGCGCAGCGGCGTCAGAACGACGGCGATCGCGGCGCGCAGATCGGTGCGGACGGGGGCCGAGCTGGCGGCCCGGGTGGGCGGCGTGTCTACGCGGTCTCCGGCGTCGGTCGTGGCCGAGGCCGACCCGGATGGCGACAGCAGTTCGTCGAGCTCCGCCTCGGTCATCGACACGGGCGCGCGATCGGCGGCCGGCTGGGCAGCCCGACGACGGATCCGGAACACGACGACCACCGCGATCACGACGGCCGCGGCGCCGGCCAACGCGAGTGCCGCCCAGGAGAAGCGGTGCAGGAACTCGGTCGCAGCGCTCCCCAGGATGGTGACGACGGTCACCACGAGTGAGGCCCAGGCGATGCCACCCGCCGCATTGGCGACGAGGAAGTGCGGGTACGTCATGCGGAACATACCGGCCAGCGGCCCGGAGAAGATGCGGAGGACCGCGATGAACCGTCCGACGAACACCGCCCACGGCCCCCACCGCCGCATGAGGTGCACCGCGGCGCCCAGCCGCTTCGGCCCCACGTGCTTCGGGAACCTGCGGTTCAGCACCGACAGGAGCCGCCGACCGTATCGCTTGCCGATCCAGTACCCGATCGAGTCGCCGAGGATCGCACCACCGGCGGCCGCAGCGGCGACGAACACCGGATTCAGGCCGCTCGACGCGGCGAAGAGGGTCGCCCCGATGAGCACGGTCTCTCCCGGCAACGGCACGCCGAGGCTTTCGACCGCGACGACCAGGAAGACGACGAGGAGCAGGACGCCGGGCGGGAAGTCGGCCAACCAGTCCACGCGGGCTCCTTCCGGCCGGGTGGGTCAACGGTAGTCCCTCGTTCCCCGGAGCGCTCGCGACACTCCTCCACAGGACTCCGTCCAGAGCGGCACGCCCGCTCTGAGAGAACACCCGAGCCGTGGTCAGGTGCCGTCGCTAGGCTGATCCGCATGACTGACGCGCAGCTCGCCTCCGGCATCGACCGTTCCGAACTCGACCCGGCCGTGCGGCCGCAGGACGACCTCTTCCGCCACGTGAACGGCAAGTGGATGGACCGCACCGAGATCCCCGACGACAAAGCTCGATGGGGATCGTTCCACCAGCTGGCGGAAGACGCCGAGAACGCCGTCCGCGACATCATCGAGGAGTCGCAGACGAACCCCGACGGCGAGGAGGGCGTGAAGATCGGCGCCCTGTACGCGAGCTTCATGGACGTCGACCGCGCCAACGCCCTCGGAGCGACCCCGCTCGCCGACCAGCTCGCCCGCGTCGCAGCGGTCGACTCCATCGAGTCCTTCCTCCGTCTGTCCGGCGAGTTCGAGGCGGAAGGGGTCGGCGGCTTCCTGCAGCTCTTCGTCGACAACGACCCGGGCAACCCCGAGCGCTACCTCGTCTTCGCCGAACAGGGCGGCATCACGCTGCCCGACGAGTCCTACTTCCGTGAAGACACCTTCGCCGAGATCCGCGACGCCTACCGCGCACACCTCCAGACGATGTTCGAGCTCGCCGGCATCGACGACGCCGCCGCACGCGCCGACCGCGTGTTCGCCCTCGAGACGGCGATCGCGTCCAAGCACTGGGACAACGTCGCCACCCGCGACAGCCAGAAGACGTACAACCTGTACTCGTGGGACGAAGCGGCGGCGCTCGCCGCGGGTGCCGACCTCGACGGCCCGGACCTCGCCGTCTGGCGCGATGCGATCGGCGCCGCCGACGCCGTGTTCGCCGAGATCGTCGTCCGCGAGCCGAGCTTCCTCGAGGGCCTCGGCGAGCTCCTCGTCGCGGAGCAGCTCGAGTCCTGGAAGGACTGGCTGGCCTGGAAGGGTGTCCACGGTGCCGCTCCGTACCTCTCCGAGGAGTTCGGTCGCGCCAACTTCGACTTCTACGGCAAGACCCTCACCGGCACGCCGCAGCAGCGCGAGCGCTGGAAGCGCGGCGTCTCGCTCGTCGAGGGCATGCTCGGCGAGGCCGTCGGCCGCATCTACGTCGACCGGCACTTCGGCGCCACGTCGAAGGACGAGATGGACGTCCTCGTCGGCTTCCTCGTCGAGGCGTACCGCGACAGCATCGAGAACCTCGAGTGGATGAGCCCCGAGACCCGCACGCGCGCGCTGGAGAAGCTCGACAAGTTCACGCCCAAGATCGGTTTCCCCGTGAAGTGGCGCGACTACTCGGCGCTGGAGCTCGAAGCCGACGACCTGCTCGGCAACGTCCGTCGCGCCAGCCGGTTCGAGCTGGACCGCGAGCTCGGCAAGATCGGTAAGCCACTCGACCGCGACGAGTGGTTCATGACGCCGCAGACGATCAACGCCTATTACAACCCCGGTTTCAACGAGATCGTGTTCCCGGCCGCTATCCTCCAGTACCCGTTCTTCGACGCCGGCCGCGAAGCCGCCGCGAACTACGGGGCCATCGGCGCGGTCATCGGCCACGAGATCGGGCACGGCTTCGACGACCAGGGGTCGAAGTTCGACGGCGACGGCCGACTCACCGACTGGTGGACCGAGGCCGACCGCGCGGCGTTCGAGGAGCGCACCGCGTCGCTCATCGAGCAGTACAACGCGCTGGCTCCCGCCCAGGTGCCCGACCACCACGTCAACGGCGCCCTGACGATCGGCGAGAACATCGGCGACCTCGGCGGGCTCGGCATCGCCTGGAAGGCGTACCTGCTGTCGCTCGAAGGCGCCGAGCCGCCGGTCATCGACGGCCTCACCGGCGCGGAGCGGTTCTTCCTCTCCTGGGCGCAGGCCTGGCAGCAGAAGGGACGCGACGCGGAGGTCATCCGACTGCTGTCGATCGACCCGCACTCGCCGAACGAGTTCCGCTGTAACCAGATCGTCCGGAACATCGACGCCTTCTACGAGGCGTTCGGCGTCACCGAGTCCGACGCCGCATGGCTCGCCCCCGAGGAGCGCGTCACCATCTGGTAGTGCCGCGTCTCGCGGAGCCTGTCGCCCCCTGCCGATGACCCCAGTAGTGGGACATGTGGGAGGGCGGTCGACGCTGCGAGAATCACTCTGGAGTCGACGAATCGTCATCCCGATGCACTCGAGAAGCTCATGGCGCGAGACCCGAACAGCGCCTGAGTGGACCTGGTCCGATCCGTCCGGTTCACAGCAGCGTCGCCGTCGATATCGCCACAGCCCCCGCCGTCCCCCGGCCCGGGCGAGGCGGTACCGGCGGCGACGTGCTCCGCTCCGGTTCATTCGCCCATTCCTGGGCGAATGGGCCTTCCGTCGCCAAGAATGGGCGAATGAACACCGTGGCGCGCGAACCCGTAGAATCGCAGGCGTGTCTAAAGTCTTGAGCAGCCTCCCCGTCGGCGAGCGCGTCGGCATCGCCTTCTCCGGAGGTCTCGACACCTCCGTCGCCGTCGCCTGGATGCGCGAGAAGGGTGCCGTCCCGTGCACCTACACCGCCGACATCGGCCAGGCGGACGAACCGAACATCGGCGCCGTCCCCGACCGCGCCAAGGAGTACGGCGCCGAGATCGCGCGCCTCGTCGACGCGAAGTCGGCGCTCGTCGAGGAGGGCCTCGTCGCCCTCCAGTGCGGTGCGTTCCACATCCGCAACGCCGGCAAGACGTACTTCAACACGACGCCGCTCGGTCGCGCCGTGACGGGCACCATGCTCGTCCGCGCGATGAAGGAGGACGGCGTCGACATCTGGGGCGACGGCTCCACGTACAAGGGCAACGACATCGAGCGGTTCTACCGCTACGGTCTGCTCGCCAACCCGCGCCTGCGCATCTACAAGCCGTGGCTCGACGTCGACTTCGTGAACGAGCTCGGTGGCCGCAAGGAGATGAGCGAGTGGCTCGTCGCCCGAGACTTCCCGTACCGCGACTCCACCGAGAAGGCGTACAGCACCGACGCCAACATCTGGGGCGCCACCCACGAGGCCAAGCGCCTCGAGGAGCTCAGCTCCGGCATGGAACTCGTCGAGCCGATCATGGGCGTGCCGTTCTGGCGTGAAGACGTCGCGATCGCCTCCGAGGTCGTCACCGTCACCTTCGAGGCCGGTCGCCCGGTCGCGCTCAACGGCGTCGAGTACGCCGACGCGGTCGCGCTGGTCCTCGAGGCCAACGCCATCGGTGGTCGTCACGGCCTCGGCATGAGCGACCAGATCGAGAACCGCATCATCGAGGCGAAGAGCCGCGGCATCTACGAGGCCCCCGGTATGGCGCTCCTCCACATCGCGTACGAGCGTCTGCTCAACGCGATCCACAACGAGGACACGGTCGCCAACTACCACAACGAGGGTCGCCGACTCGGCCGCCTCATGTACGAGGGCCGCTGGCTCGACCCGCAGTCGCTCATGCTCCGTGAGTCCATCCAGCGCTGGGTCGGCTCCGCCGTCTCCGGCGAGGTCTCGATCCGTCTGCGCCGCGGCGACGACTACACGATCCTCGACACCTCGGGCCCGGGCCTCAGCTACCACCCCGACAAGCTCTCGATGGAGCGCGTCGGCGACGCAGCGTTCGGTCCCGACGACCGCATCGGTCAGCTCACCATGCGCAACCTCGACATCGCGGACTCGCGCTCGCGTCTCGAGCAGTACGCAGCGGCCGGCATCGTCGGCGGCGCGACCGCGGACCTCGTCGGCAAGCTCGAGCAGGGTGAGGCGCAGGAGATCCTCGGCGGCGAACTCCTCGACCCGACCGCCGACGCCCTCGAGCGCGCGACCGACCTCGCTTCCGAGGGCGCCGCGTTCGACTCCGGCACCGACTAGTCGCACCTCGCAACGCCGGACGCCCGCCGCACTCCAGGAGTGCGGCGGGCGTTCTGTCGTGGTCCCTCCCGTTCCGTTCTCAGGAGTCCTGCGGCGTGTCGACCTGCAACTCCGCCGACACACCGGCCGACTCCTAAGTTGGGGACGGCAGGGGTTCACAACTCAGGACCGGTGCGGCGCGTCCCGCCGGACACGCCGGGTGGCCGATGTGACCCGCCGGGGCCATCCTGAGTTGTGAACCGACCAGGCCTACGCGGGGACGGGTGACTCCGCGTACCGCTCGGGCCGGAAGGTCGCGAGCAGCGGCGAGGGTTCGCCGTCGACGATCTCGTCCGCGAGGAGTTCACCGGCGATGAGCCCGAGTGTCGCACCGCTGTGGCTGAAGGCCGTGAAGAGGCCCGGCAGCTGCGGGACCGCACCGAAGACCGGCTCGCCGTCCCCGGGGATCGGCTTGTAGCCGGCCCCGATGTGGTCGAGTTCGAGGGTCGGGTTGCCGGCGAGCACCCGCGATCCCTCGGCCAACAGCCGCTCCACGGTCGAGTCCGAGATGTGCAGCGAGCCGTCGTCGCGGACCTCGATCTCCTCCTCCGACCACGCGGAGTCCAGCGCGAAGCCGCCCTCCCTGGTGCGACGGACGGCCACCTTCGGCGTGTTGAGGACGGCGACGAGCTCGGATGCGGCGGGCTTCGTGAACGCGACGAACGCGGCCGGGCTCTGGTCGCCGATCGTGATGCCGAGTGCGGCGAGCTGGGCCGGGACGTCGGGACCTGTCGCCAGCAGGACCGCGTCGGCTTCGATGCGGTCGCCGTTCGCGAGCACCGCACCCACGGCACGTCCACCGGACGAGGCGATCTCGGCGCCGGCGTCCGTCACGATCCGCCCGCCGCGGGCGACGAACTCGCGGGACAGCACCTCGATCACGGACGGCAGCTCGACCCAGCCCTCGCCCGGGTTGAAGATCGCGCCCTCCGCAGCCACGGCGGCCGGATCGACACCCGGCGTGACCGAGGCGACCTCCTCCGGAGCCAGCCAGCGGGCGTCGTAGCCGATGCCGCGCTCGTAGGCGAAGGTCTCCGCGTAGGACTCGCCCTCCGGTGCCCACATCAGTCCGCCGTCGAAGCGGAGGAAGTCCGCGCTCGGGATCTGCGCGGCGAAGGTCCGCCAGCGATCGATCCCGAGGACGCGGAGCGCGTGGTACTCGCTCGACCGCTGGGCTGCGGAGTTCAACCAGGCGAGCGATCGTCCCGAGGCGCCGCTGGCGAGAGAGCGGTCGGTCACGAGGGTCACGTCGGCACCTCGGCGGGCGAGGGCGACGGCGCTGGACGTTCCGAGGATGCCGCCGCCGATCACGACGACGCGTCGGCTGGTCTGGGTGGTGCTGCTCATGCTGTCTGCTCTTTCTGTTCTGGAGTGCTGCGTTCGTGAGGTGCTGCGGCCGCGTGGACGGCCTCGATGATCTCGAGGACGGCGATCGCGTCGGCCGGATCGACCGGTGGAGGACCGCCGTCGTGGAGGGCGGTCGCCAGGAGGCGGGTGAAGGCGGCGTAGTCGCCGTCGGCCATCGGGACGGTTTCCGTCGCGCCGTCGATTCCGATCGAGCCCCAGCCGGACGGGTCACGCCGACCGAACCCGTCGTCGCGTGGATCGGCGCCGGCCTTGAGTGCGGGCTCCTGGCAGTCGAGTCCCCACGAGGTGTAGGCACCGGAGGAGCCGAGGAGGCGGAACCGCGGGCCGGCTTGGGCGACGAGCGACCCCATCCACAGGTGCGACCGGACCCCCGAACGGTGACGGAGCGCCACGAAGGCGTCGTCGTCCGCGACCGCTCCGGGCCGGACGACGCCGAGTTCCGCCTGGACGTCGTCGACCACGCCGAACAGCTGGATGGCCTGATCGATCACGTGCGTGCCGAGGTCGTAGAGGATGCCGCCGCCCACCGCTGCGGTCGCGGCCGTCTTCCACGATGCGGGCGGATCGGGCTTCCACCACTCGAAGCGTGACTCGAAGCGATGGACGTGCCCGAGCGCGCCCTCGTCGAGCAGCCGCCGCACGGTCAGGAAGTCGCCGTCCCAGCGGCGGTTCTGGAAGACCGTGACGAGGCGGTCGGCAGCTGCAGCACGATCGACGACGGCCCGGCCCTCGGCCGCGGTGACGGCGAACGGCTTGTCGACCACGACGTGCAGGCCGGCGTCCAGGGCGGCTGTCGCGAGCGCGGCGTGCGTGCCGGACGGCGAGCCGATGACCACGAGGTCGAGCTCGTCGGCTCGGGCGAAGAGCTCCTCGGCGGTCGAAACGACCTGGACACCCGGGTACCGGCCGAGCGCCTCGGCCCGTCGATCCGGGTCGGAGGTCACGACGAGGTCGAGCGAGTAGTCGGGATCCGCGGCGAGGAACGGCGCGTGGAACACCGCGCCGGAGGTGCCGAAGCCGATGACGCCCGTCCTGATCGTGCCGGAGACGCGTGCCGCCATCAGAGGACCTCGGAGAGGAAGCGCTGCAGGCGGGGACTCTGCGGGGCGTCGAACAGCTGCGACGGGGTGCCCGCCTCGACCACACGGCCCTCGTCCATGAACACGACCTGGTCGGCGACCTTGCGGGCGAAGCCCATCTCGTGGGTCACGACGAGCATGGTCATGCCGCGCTGCGCCAGGCCGGCCATGAGGTTGAGGACGCCCTTCACGAGTTCGGGGTCGAGGGCGCTCGTGGCCTCGTCGAACAGCATGACCTCGGGTTCCATCGCGAGTGCCCTGGCGATCGCGACGCGCTGTTGCTGGCCGCCCGAGAGGTCGCGGGGTCGGTGGTCCGATCGTTCGCCGAGTCCGACGTCGTCGAGGCGTGCTGCCGCGACCCGGAGCGACTCGCTCTTCGACATGCCCTTCACGTTGCGGAGCGCGAGGGCCACGTTCTCGAGCGCGGTGTGGTCGGGGAAGAGGTTGAAGTGCTGGAAGACGAGGCCGACCCGCGTCCGGAGCCGTTCCGGCTTCATCTTCAGGGCGCTCTCGCCGGCGAGGAGGACGTCGCCGGACGTGGGCTCGTGCAGGCGGTTCACCCCGCGGAGCAGCGTCGACTTGCCCGAGCCCGACGGCCCGATGATGCACGTCGTGGTGCCGGGCTCGACGTCGATGCTCACCTCGCGGATGACCTCGATGTCGCCGTACGCCATCGAGACGTCGCGGAGCTCCAGGCTCGAGCCGCGGTAGAAGTGCCCGTCGGTGACGGGCAGGGGAGAGGTGTAGGTCATGTGTTGCTCCCGGTGGTGACTGGCAGGGGTGGCTGCACCTCGTCGAGTTCGTCGAGGCCACTCTTCGGCGGGGTGGCCTTCCGGCGCCCCGTCCGGAAGCGGTTGTCGAAGAAGTTGACGAGGTGGGTGAGGGGCACGGTGATGACGAGGTAGAACAGCCCCGCCATGACGAGCGGGGAGAGGTTGCCGGTGAGGACGGCGGCGTCCTGACCGACCCGGAACAGCTCGCGTTCGCTCACGAGGAGCCCGAGGAAGTAGACGAGGCTCGAGTCCTTCACGATGGCGATGAACTGGTTCACGAGCGCAGGGAGGACCCGGCGGATGCCCTGCGGCACCACGACGAGTCGCATCGCCTTGCCGTAGCTCATGCCGAGCGCCCGGCAGGCCTCGAGCTGGCCGCGGTCGACGCTCTGGATGCCGGCGCGGAAGATCTCGCCGATGTAGGCGGAGGCGATGAGGCTGAGCGCGAGGATGCCCAGCGGATAGGGCGAGGGGCCGAACAGCTGCTGGCTGAAGCGGGCGAAGCCCTGGCCGATGAGGAGGATGGTGAGGATCGCCGGCAGGCCGCGGAACACGTCGGTGTAGATCCGCGCGGGTACTCGGAGCCAGCGTGAGGGCGAGATGCCCATGATGGCGATGATCATGCCGAGGACGACGCCGATCACCGTGGCGGCGATCGAGATGACGAGGGTGTTGACGAGCCCGGTGCCGAGCAGCTGCGGGAACACCTGCCACATCGCGTCGAAGTCGAAGAAGGTCTTGATGATGCTGTCGAGCCAGTCCATGCTGTCTGCTCCTGAGGGGTGGGATGGTGTGGTGCGGGCCGGTGCTCGGCCCGCACCACGAGACGGGGACTACTCGGTCGACGAGGTCGGGCTGGGGCTGGAGGTCTGCTCCGCCTTCGGGAGGTACTGCTCGGGCATTGGAGAGCCCGGGAACCACTTCTGGTAGAGCTTCTTCCAGGTGCCGTCCTCCATCGCCTCGGCGAGGGCCTTGTCGAGGGCCTTCTTGAACTCGGGCTTGTCCTTCGCGATGGCGAACCCGGCCGGTGCGTCGAAGGACGGGATGTCGATGGCGTTCACGAGCCCGTACTGGGCCGCGTACTCTTTCGCCGCCTCGTAGTCGAGGAAGTGGGCGTCGATGCTGCCGCTGTTGACGGCCGAGATCGCCGAGTTGTTGTCGGGGAAGCGCACGAGCTCGGTGTCGGTGAAGTGCTTGACCGCGTAGGCCTCCTGGAGGGTGCCCTGGACGACGCCGAGGCGCTTGCCGGCGAGGCTGTCCGCGTCGGTGATGCCGGAGTCCTTCGCCGCCATGACCGTGAGGTACCCGGCGAGGTAACCGTTGGAGAAGTCGACGGTCTGCTCGCGTTCCTTGGTGATGCCGATGGCGGCGACGCCGACGTCGAACTGGCCATTCGCGACGGCGGAGAGGAGGCCGGAGAAGTCCTGCCCGGTGAAGACGACGTCGTCGATCCCGATCCGCTTGGCGACGTCGGTGAAGAGCTCGACGTCGAAGCCGGTGAACGTCCCGTCGGCGTCGGTGAAGGTGTACGGCTTCGAGTCGCCGAGGCTGGCGACGCGGATCTGTCCGGGGGTGATGAGTCCGTACGGGTTGTCCTCGGTGCTGCTGGCGGTTCCGGCACCACCGGAGCACGCGGAGAGGATGAGGGCGGTCGCCGCAGCGACGGCGAGGAGCGCCGTCCTGCGGAGGGTGAAGCGATTCGTCACGGCGAGTCCAATCGTGGGGAGGAGTTCGTGGTGCGTGGAGGGAACCGTCGGCTCGTGTCTTGTGGACGCCGTCAGCTCCATTGCTGTCGTTCTGCTGGTGAGACCGGTCTCAATGTCGTAGGTTGAGACCGGTCTCAACAGGTTGTCCAGGACAGTACCCTGGTTCTCGGACAACGTCAACGACGCAGCAGACCCCATCGGAGGGCACATGGCAACGGATCCGGGTACCGGCAGACGCGAGGCGACGGTGTCGGACGTCGCGAAGGCCGCTCGGGTCTCGAAGGCCACGGCGGCCCGCGCGCTCGGCGACTACGGGGCCGTGAGCGACGATGTGCGGGACCGCGTGCAGGCGGCCGCGGAACGCCTCGGTTACCGCCCGAACGCCCTCGCGAAGAGCATGAACACGGGGAAGTCGAACACGATCGGGGTGGTCATCGGCGACATCGAGAACCCGTTCTTCGCTCGTGCGACCCGGGGGATATCCGACGTCGCGCAGGCCGCCGGATTCGATCTCATCCTCGCCAATTCCGATGAGGAGGTCGATGCCGAGACGGCAGCGATCGAGCTCCTCCTCGACAAGCGCGTGGACGGGTTCATCGTCACGCCGGCCTCCTCGATCGAAACGAGAAGTTTACAAACGGCGCTCGCCGAGGGGCGTCCCGTGGTGCTCCTCGACCGCCGTGCGGCCGGTATGGAGGCCGACACGGTCGTCGCCGACAACGCCTCCGGGGCGGCCGTGGCCACCCGGCACCTCCTCGCCGCCGGACACCGTCGGATCGCGTTCATCTCGACGCTCGGCCACGGGGAGCCGTATGCCGCAGGGGACGATGTCGGATCCTCCTCGGTCGGCGATCGCATCGACGGCTTCACGGGTGCACTCCGCGAGGCCGGCGTCGAGGACCCGGCCGCGTCCGTCCACCTCAACGCGCGTGCGGAGGGGATCGACGTCATCACCCGGAAGGTCCTCGGCGACCCGGACCCCGTGACCGCGATCATCGCCTCCGACAGCCTGGTCGGTTCCGCGGTCTTCCGGACCATCCGCGAACTCGGCCTCGCGATCCCCGACGACGTGTCGCTCATCGCCTTCGACGACGCCGACTGGACGAGCCTCACCACGCCACCGATCACCGTCGTGTCGCAGCCGATCTACGAACTCGGTGCGGAATCCGCACGCCGGTTGATCGCCCGGATCGGTGGGGCGGGGGCAGACGCGGAGGAGTTCGTGCTCGCCCAGAAGCTCATCGAGCGCGGCTCGGTGGGTGCGCCCCCGACCCGCTGATCCGTCGACCTCGGTTCGTAACTCAGGACCGCCGCGGCGTGTCGGGCGCGACACGCCGGCCGGGCACCGCGACGCGCCGGGACGCTCCTGAGGTAGGGACGGGGGGATCCGGTTTGAGCCGGGATGCGCGGCGGGTGTTGTTGTGTCCCTAACTCAGGACCTCTGCCGCGTGTCGGGTGCGACACGCCGGGCGGACGGCGCGACACGCCGAGACGCTCCTGAGTCAGGGACGGCGACGGAGGACGAGGACACTGTCGTCGAGCTCGGCGGGCTCGCCATCGGGCCCGATCGCAGCGCGCACGACGAGGCCTGCGGTGACGACCTCCCAGTCGGTCGCCTCAAGCTCCAGCGAGGCATGGACCTCGTCGGGCGTCGGGAAGTGCGCGTGCGCGATGTGCTCGGTCGCCCAGGGCGGCGGACCGGCGTGGCCGACGACGAGGAGGGTGCCGCCGGGAGCGACCGCCGATGCCGCGCGACGGAGGACCGCCTCGCGCGGGAACTCGACGGGGGAGTGCAGGAACGTCGCGGTGACGAGATCGAACGACGCCGACGGTTCCCACTCGACGAGGTCGGCCTGCACCCAGGTGATGCGATCGGCGACCCCCGCCTCTGCCGCGGTCGACGCTCCGAGGGCGAGCGCGCTCGGGGAGATGTCGACCGCCGTCACGGACCAGCCCTGCCGGGCGAGCCAGACGGCGTCCGCGCCCTCTCCACTGCCGAGTTCGAGCGCGGTGCCGGGCGCCAACGCGTCCACCTCCCGCTCGAGGGCGGCGTTCGGCTTGCCGCTCCACACCTGGCCGCGGCTGCTGTAGCGGTGCTCCCAGAAGGCGGCGGGATCGGTGATGGCGGGCTCGTGCTCAGCGGTCATGGCATCAGCCTGCCGTGGCAGCGGCTGCGAACGGCCGTTTCTTGCCGGAACGGCAACGGAGGTTGTCGCCGCGCGGCCTTCGACACTTCGACAGGCTCAGGGACCGGGCTGCGGCTCAGTGACCGGGTTGCGGATGGGCTGATCCGGTCACTGAGCCTGTCGAAGTGCTCGCGGGGAAAGACGGTCCGGTCGCCGCCCTTCGACAGGCTCAGGGACCGGGCATCGACGCCGCGTCCTGCGTCAGGCGCGGAAGTTGAGCGCCAGGTCGATCAGGAGGCGCGTGCCGTACCCGGTCGCACCCTTCGACCGCCACGACTCGTCCGACTCCACGAGCATGGTGCCGGCGATGTCGAGGTGCGCCCACGGGATGTCGCCGACGAACTCCGCGAGGAACAGTGCGGCGAGCGTCGAACCGGCGAACCGGCCGCCGATGTTGGCGAGGTCCGCGACGTCCGAGTCGAGCTGCTTGCGGTAGCTGCGTTCGAGCGGCAGCTGCCACAGCTGCTCGTCGGTGGCCTTCGATGAGGCGAGCGTCTGGTCGACGATGCCCTGGTCGGTGCCGTGCACGGCCGCCGTCTTCGTGCCGAGCGCCATGATCGCGGCACCGGTCAGCGTCGCGATGTCGACGATCGCGTCCGGCTCCTCTTCGACGGCGAGGCTCAGGCCGTCGGCGAGGACGAGGCGACCCTCCGCGTCGGTGTTCTTGATCTCCACGGTGGTGCCGTTGCGGAACGTCAGCACGTCGCCGAGCATCGTGGCCGAGCCCGAGGGCATGTTGTCCGTGCACATGAGGAACGCCGTGACGCTACTCGTGCAGTGCAACTCCTCCAGCGCCGTCATGGCGGACAGGATCGCTCCGGCGCCCGCCATGTCCATCTTCATCGCCGCGTGGGACGGGTCGGACGGCTTGAGCGAGATGCCGCCCGAGTCGTACATGATGCCCTTGCCGACGAGCGCGAGGTGTCCTGCGGCCTCGATCGGCGAGCCGTCGTCGTCCTTTGGCGTGTACCGCAGCTTGATCATGCGCGGTTCCTCGACGCTACCGGCGTTGACGCCGAGCAGGCCCCCGAGACCGAGCTCGATGAGCGCGTCCTTGTCGAAGACCTCGACGTCGAGCCCGTTGGCGGCACCGAGCGTCTCGGCCACCTCGGCGAGGTCGGTCGCCGTGAGGTGTCCGGGAGGCGTGTTCGCGAGATCGCGCGCGAGGTTCGCCGAACGGGCGAGAACCTCGCCACGGTGTGCGCCCGTCGCAGTCTCGGGCAGGTCTTCAGCACCGGCGACGAGGTGGAGCGCGACGAGCGGGGTGCGCTTCGTCTCCCGCTTCAACTCGGTGTAGCGGTACCGGGCGAGGAGCGCGCCCTCGACGACGAGTTGCCCGGCGGAGGCCGGGTCGAGGTCGAACGACCGCGCCACGTCGAGGCCGATGCTCGCGAAGGAGGATGCCGCACGGGCGAAGGCCGCAGCGATGTCGCGGAGGGCTGCCGGGGTGCGCTTCTCGGGTGCACCGACGCCGACCGCGATGTACGTCGGGGCGTCCTGGCTGGGGATGACGAGCGTCTGGCCGATCTCGCCGGTGAAGCCGGCGCGGGTCAGTGCCGCGCGGTCGAGTCCGAGCGCGGCGGGGATGTCGTCGCCGGCGCCGTCGGCTGCGGGGGCGACGGCCAGGCCGATCGCCTCCACGCCCTCGGGGAGTTCGATCGCGATGCTCAGCTCGACCGCCTCGGCATCGAGTGAGGGGGTGCGGGAGAAGGTCGGCGGGATCAGCTTGGTGGGGCGGGATGGCATGCAGCGTCCTTCGTCTCGGAATCGGGCTGGATCCATCGTATGGGCCTCACCTGGCCGCTGACGCGAGGGGTCTGGCAGGATGCCGGGATGGGTGCATGGGGAACGGCGATCTTCTCGAACGACACGGCCTCGGACATCCGCACCGAGTACCGCGAGTACGTGCAGGACCGGGTGCCGGACGACGAGGCGACGCGACAGACCATCGCGTCGTTCGCCCATCTGGTGGAGCGCGAGGACGGCGAGCTGTGGATCCCGCTCGCGGCCGCGCAGAGTGAGGTCGGCCGGCTCGATCCCGACGTGCGGACGCGGGCGCTCGCGGCGATCGATCGCGGTGCCGACCTCGAGCTGTGGGCCGAAGCGGGCCCGGGGGAGGTCGCCAGGCGGACCGCGGCCCTCGACCGCCTCCGCGAGCAGCTCCTCGGCCCGCAGCCCGCACCGAAGCGCCTCCGGCGATCGTGGCGCCATGTGGAGGACGACCTGACGCCGGGCGACGTCCTCGCGTTCACGGCGCCGAACGGACGGACCGCCCTGTTCCGGGTCGCCGGCATCCATCGGTCCCGATACGGTGACTCACCCGAGCTCGACGTGCTCGACTGGGTGGGCGAGCAGGTCCCCGGGCCGGAGACCCTGGCGACGCTGCGAGCGAAGCGCGAGCCGGCCTCGGGCAATCTGCCGGAGCGTCCGGTCGTCTGGCGGCCGGATCGGTTCCGCAAGACGGACCCGGTGTGGCACGAGGTCGGCTTCGTCCGTGTCGCACGCCACGAGGGGTGGCCGAACCGGCCGGGCCGGACCCCTGGTCACTCCGGCCTCTGGCGGGTCCTCAACCTGGTCGTGACCCGCGACCTCCTCGACGGGACCTGGTGAGCTGAGCGGATCGTCGCTCGCGGGGTGCGCGGGCGACGATCCGCCTCACCTCAGCGGGAGGCGACGAGCGCGCCCCGGACGTCGGCGCGCGGCTCGGTCTCGATCGCCTGCGCGTGCGCCTGGGCGAGCACGTCCGCGATGACCACGCGCTCGCCGGACTCGGCGGACCGCACGGCGGCCTCCACCATCGCGAGGCTCAGCACGTTGGCGTGCACCTCACCCGAGGGGACATGCCCCGTGCGCAGGGCGTCGACGAACTCGACGAGCGAGCCCGCGATCTCCTCCGGCACGTCCGGCTCGAGCTCGGCGGTCTCGACCGCCGACGGTGAGCCGCCCTGCGGTGCGAGCTGCCGCTGCGGAGCGGAGTCGCCGTTCCAGACGGCCGTGCCGTACTCGCCGTTCACCCGCCAACTGCCGTTCCACGAGGTCTCCACGCCGTCCGCGCACCAGCTGCCGCTGTAGGTGTAGCGGACGCCTCCGGCGAACTCGAAGACCGCGGTCGCGGCGGCGTCGGCGGAGAACCAGCTCCACCCCGGGTTGTACTCCTCGCAGTACACGGCGATCGGGTCGCTGCCGAGGACGTAGCGGGCGGCGTCGAAGGCATGGATCGCCATGTCGACGAGCAGCACGTGCGCCATCTCCTCGCGGAAGCCGCCGAAGTGCGGTGCCTTGAAGAACTCGGTCGTCGCGGATCCGAGCCGACCGAGCGTGGCGACCTGCTCCCGGAAGGCGGCAATCGATGCGTAGTAGCGACGCGACTGGCTCGTCATGAGCAATTGCCCGCTGGCCTCGGCCGTCGCCGCCATTGAGAGGGCCTGCGCCACCGTCGGTGCGATCGGCTTCTCGCAGAGCACCGGCAACCCGGCGAAGAGCGCCTCGGTGTTCACCGGGTGGTGCGCGGCGGGCACGGTGACGTTGACGACCGCGTCCGCCCCCGTCGCCTCGGCGACGACCGACACGCTGGTGCCGACGACGACACCCTCGGGCCCCGCCCGGAGCCCGGCCTCGGTCACCGCCGACTCGGCGAGGGCCGTGTCGAGGTCGACGACGCCGACGAGTTCCGTGTCCGGGTTCGCGAGGATCGTCCGCAACCAGGCCCGTCCCATCCCGCCCGCACCGACGAGCACGAGCCGGACCGGCCTGGTGGCGTCCGCGAGCGTCGCGAAGCCACCGTCGACAGGAGCACTCATCGCGCGAGCGCCCCTTCGTACCCGCGGCCGTTGTAGAAGTCCTCGGTCTCATACCGAAGCAGGACCGGCACCGCGCGTGCTGGACGCAGCGTCTGCGCCCACCGGACGCCGTTCGCGAGGACGCGACGGACGTGCTCGTGGTGGTAGACCGGGTAGTCCTGGTCGCCGGGGGAGAAGAAGAAGATCTTGCCGAAGCCGCGCTTGTAGGTCATGCCGGAACGGAAGACCTCGCCACCGGTGAAGGTCGAGAGGAAGACGAGCTCGTCGGGCGCGGGGACGTCGAAGAACTCGCCGTACATCTCCTGCGCCGGGATGATGAACGGGTGCGGGATCCCCTGGGCGATCGGGTGGGTGGGGTCGACGGTCCAGACGATCTCGCGGTCCTCCTCCGACCGCCACCGGAGCGTGCACGAGGTCCCCATGAGCTTGCCGAAGATCTTCGACCAGTGGCCGGAGTGCAGCACGAGCAGGCCCATGCCGGCGAGCACGTGCTGGTGCACGCGCTCGACGACCTCGTCGGCGACCTCACCGTGAGCCGCGTGGCCCCACCAGACGAGCACGTCGGTCGCGGCGAGCACCTCCTCGGTGAGCCCGTGCTCCGGTTCGTCGAGCGTGGTCGTGGTCACCACGGCCTCGGCACCGAGGTGCTCTTCGATGCCCTCCTTGATGGTCGTGTGCATGCCGTCCGGGTAGATGGCGCGGACTTTCTCCTCGATCTGCTCGTGGCGGTTCTCGCCCCAGACGAGGACGCGGATGGGGGTGCTGCTGTCGGACATGGTGGTGCTCCTTCGAGGATGCGTTGCGTGGTCGGAGAGGGTGTCGGAGTGGTCGTCGGTCATTTCACGGCACCGCCCGTCGCACCCGCGGCGATGAACCGCTGGGCGATGACGAGCAGCAGGATCGCGGGCAGGGACGACAGGACGGCGGTCGCCATCACCGCGCTCCAGTTCGAGACCTGCGAGCCGAGGTACTGGTAGATGCCGAGCGTCACTGGCCGGACGTCCTCCGTCGTCGTCAGCGTCAGGGCGAACAGGAAGTCGCTCCAGGAGAAGAGGAAGGCGAACAGGCCGGCGGTGATGAGCACGTTGCGGCTCACCGGGAGGACGATCGAGACGAAGGCCCGCACGTGCCCCGCGCCGTCGACCCGTGCCGCCTCCACGATCGACGGCGGGATGGTCTGCATCGACGCCCGCAGGATGAGGATCGCGAACGGGATGGCGTGCGAGGCGTCGGCGAGGATCAGCCCGGGGATCGAGTTGAGCAGGCCGAGGTCGTTGTAGGCCGAGTAGAGGGCGTTCGCGATCACGATGCCCGGGATCATCTGGGCGATCAGGATCACGAGGAGCGCGATGCTGATCCAGCGGAACCGGAACTGTGCGAGGGCGTAGGCCGCCGGGGCCGCGATCGCGAGGCTGAGGACGACGGTTCCGAGCGAGATGACGAGGCTCGTGACGAGGTGCCCGCCCTGGTCGGCGATCGCCTTCTCGTACCCGGCGAAGCTCGGGTTCACCGGGAAGAAGTCCCCCGTGAGCGTGTTACCGGAGGGTTGCAGGGACGCGTTCACCATCCAGTAGACGGGGAAGAGCATGATCGCGAGGATGAGGATGCCGAGGACGGTGTAACCGAGGTGGCGCCGGTCGCCGCGGTGGCGACGCGGGCCGACCGGGGCGAAGCGGCGCGTCTGCCGGCCGCCGGTCACGATGCTGGTCGTGGTCATGAGGGTCCGTGTCCTTACTCGTCGACCGCGCGTCGGTTCACGCGCAGGTAGACGATGGCGAAGAGGAGCGAGATGACGATGAGGATGTTGCTGAAGGCCGCACCGACACCGAACTCGAAGTTCACGAACGACTCCTGATACGACCGCACCGCGAGGGTCTGGGTGGCGTTCGCCGGCCCGCCGTTCGTGAGGCCGAGGATGATGTCGAGCACCTTGATCGTGTAGACGACGCCGAGCACGAGCACCACGCTGACCACGGGGCGGAGGTTCGGCCAGGTGATGTGGCGGAACGCCTTCCAGCCGGTCGCGCCATCGAGCGCTCCCGCCTCGTAGAGCTCGTCGGGGATGTCCTGGAGGCCGCCGTAGAGGATCGTGACGTTGAACGGGATGCCGATCCAGATGTTGACGAGGACGACCGCGAACAGGGCCACCGACGGGCTCGTCAGCCAGGGGACGCCCGACAGGCCGATGGAGCCGAGGGCGGCGTTCAGGACGCCGCTGTCCTGGTCGAGGATCGACCGCCAGGTGGCGCTCGACACGATCAGGGGGAGGAGCCAGGGGAGCAGCAGCATCGCGCGGAGGAACGAGCTCAGGGGGAAGCGACGCTTGAAGAAGACGGCGAGCGCGAGCCCGATCACGAACTGCCCGGCGATCGACCCCACCGTGAACAGCGCCGTGTTGAGCAGTGCCGGTGTGAACAGCTGGGAGCTGAACACGGTCACGTAGTTCGCGAACCCGACCCACGGCGCCTCGCCCGTGAAGAACGTCTTCGTCGTGTACTCCTGGAAGCTCATCGTGACGTTCTTGACGACCGGATAGCCGAAGAAGAGGACGATGTAGAGCGCTGCGGGGAGGACGAAGCCGAGCTTGATCAGGTCTTCCCGGCGGAAGCGTCGGGACCGGCGGCCGGCCCCTGCGGGGGTGCGCTTGGTCGGCGCGCCCCCGTCGGTGCCGCTGGACCGCTGGTCGGACTTCCGGTCCTGGAGCGATGCTCCGGCGATGCCACTGCTCATCGGGATCAGCCCGCGGCCGCCTGCTTGAACGCCTCTTCAGGCGTCGCCTGCCCGGTCAGGGCGAGCTGGATGGCGGTGTAGATCTCGGTCGCGGCCTCGGGCCACTCTTCGCCGAGCTCGCCGGTGCGCGAGCGGGCATTGGCGACCTGCTCCGTGAACGCGGCCATCTCGGGGACCTTCGCGACGTACTGCTCGGCCAGGGCCGTCTTCGTCGGGACGGTGAAGCGGGCTTCCGCGAGGGCGAGCTGGTTCTCGTCGCTCGAGATGCACTCGACGAACTTCGCCGCCTTCGCCTGCTTGTCCTTGTCGCCGGTCACGGGGACGGTCCAGACCTCGCCACCGAGCGGGGCGACGGGCGTCTGGCCGGCCTTGTTGACCGGAACCTGGACGCTGCCGTACTTGAGGTTCGTGTCAGCGCTGAGGGCCGGGATCTGCCACGGACCGTTGATCATCATCGCGGCCTTGCCGGCCATGAACTGGTCGTTCACGTCGGCCTGCGACCAGTTGATGACGCTCTTCGACGCCGAACCCGAGTTCACGAGGTCGACCTGCAGCTGGAGGGCCTCGGCGACGGCGGGCGTCGTGAGGTCGGCCTCGTCGCCACCGTTGGTCCACATGAACGGCAGGAACTGCCAGCTGCCCTCGTAGGTGGCGATGGAGCTGAACGCCAGCCCGTAGGTGTCGCCCTCGGTCAGTGCAGCCGCTGCGGTCTTGAGTTCGTCCCACGTGGTCGGCGGGGTGAGGCCCTTCGCCGCGAGGAGGTCCTCGTTGTAGAAGAGGCCGAGGGTGTTGACCGTCGGTGCCAGGCCGTAGACCTCGCCCTCGTAGCTCGCGGCGTCGAGGATGCCCTTCGCGAAGCCCGAGGTGTCGACGCCGTAGTCGCTGAGTGGCGAGAGGCCGCCGGTCGCGGCGATCTCCTGGACGTCCGGGTTGTCGAGCATGAGGACGTCGGGCAGCGTCTTCGACGACGACTGCTGGAGCACCTTCTGGATGAGGTCCTTGCCGGGGACGGTCTCGCGCTTGATCTTCACGCCGACGTCGTCCGCGCACCGGTCGAGGGCGTCGCCCACGAGGGTCTTGTCGGGCTCGTTGTTGTAGTAGTCGAGGATCGTGAGGGTGCCGGCGTCGCCTCCGGCAGCCGCGCCACCGCCCCCGCTGCACGCGGTGAGGGCGAACGGGGTGATCGCGAGGATCGCGAGCGATCCGAGCACGTGCGGCCGACGGATGATGCGTGGCCGGGTGTCGCGGGTGGTCGTGGATCTCATGTCATGGCTCCTTTGCCTGGTGAGTGGTGTTCGTGATGCGGTGGTGATCGTGGTGCGGTGGGTGGTTCGGTCAGTGGTGAAGTGGGATCCAGGCGGCGCCTGCGTCGGCGCTCGCCGAGACTGCGGTGAGCACGCGCTGCACCCGGAGGCCGTCGGCGAAGCCCGGTTCGGGCGCCCGGCCCGCGGCGAGGTCGCGGGCGAGGTCGGCGACCTCGTGGACGAAGGTGTGCTCGTAGCCGAGGCCGTGGCCGGCCGGCCACCAGGCGTCCGCATACGGGTGACCGGGTTCGGTGACGAGGATGCGCCGGAAGCCCGCCTCCTCGGCCGGGAGGGTGTGGTCGTGGAACTGCAGCTCGTTCATGCGCTCGAAGTCGAAGACGAGCGATCCATCGGAACCGTCGACCTCGAGCCGCATCGCGTTCTTGCGACCGGTGGCGAAGCGGGTGGCCTCGAAGGTCGCCAGGGCGCCGCCGTCGGTCCGGGCGATGAACACGACCGCGTCGTCAACGGTCACCTGCCCGGTGAGCGGCTCCGTGGCCTCGCCATCCTCTGGGTCGTCGCCCGCGGTGGCGCTGAGGCCGCTCGACGAGGTGGGGAGCGGCCGCTCGGTGACGAAGGTCGAGGTCAGGGCGCTCACGCCGGTCAGCTCCTGCCCGGTGACGAACCGCGCGAGATCGATGATGTGGGCGCCGAGGTCACCGAGCGCACCGGAGCCAGCCTGGTCGGCGTCGAGCCGCCAGACGAGCGGGAAGGTGGGATCCGCGATCCAGTCCTGCAGGTACTGAGCACGGATGTGGCGGATCGTCCCGAGGCGACCGTCGGTGACGAGCCGTCGCGCATAGGCGAGCGCGGGGGTGCGCCGGTAGCTGAAGCCGACCATCGCGTGCACGCCGCGCGCCGCCGCCCGTTCGGCCGCGGCGTTCATCCGCTCGGCCTCCTCCATCGTGTTCGCGAGCGGCTTCTCGCACAGGACGTGGATGCCGGCGTCGAGTGCGGCGATCGCGATCTCGGCGTGGAGGTGGCCCGGGGTGCAGATGTCGATCACGTCGACGTCGCCACGGGTGAGGAGCGCTCGCCAGTCGGTCTCGACGTCGGCGATCCCGAACCGGTCGGCGAACGCGCGGGCGGCGTCGGCATCGCGACCGCAGACGGCGACGAGGTCGACTCCGCGGCCGAGGTCGAAGAAGCGGGGAGCGGTGGTCCAGGCCTGCGCGTGGATCGTGCCCATGAAGCTGTACCCGACGATCGCGACGCGCAGTGGCTGCTCGGTCCGGTGGTCGTCGGTGGTCGGTACAGGCATCAGCACGGCTCCTTCGCCGGTCGAGGTCGGATCGCGCGGACCAGAAAGTTAACCGGTTTACTGCGCGCTTCGGGAATCAGCATGCACCGCGTCGTCGGAATCGTCAAGGAGCAATTTAACCGGTTTACCGAATTGTGATCCGTGAGAGACTGACCGGACAGCACCGCACCTGAACGGGGATCCATGGCAACGATGCGTGACGTCGCGCGACTCGCAGGGGTCTCGGTCGCCACGGTGTCGTTCGTCGTCAACGATTCGAAGCCGGTGTCCCCGGCCACCCGACTGCGGGTGGAGTCGGCGATGGTCGAGCTGGACTTCCGCCGGAACGCGGTCGCCCGCGCGCTCGCGAGCCGTCGGACCCGCATCATCGCACTGCTGTTCCCGGTGCTGCAGCATCGGTTGTCGGATACGGCGGCCCGCTTCTTCACGGGGGCTGCGGAGGCCGCTGCCGAACTCGGCTACACCGTCGTCCTCTGGCCGGAACCGGACGATCCGGACGCGCTCCGTGACCTCACCTCTGACGGCCTCATCGACGGCGTCATCCTCATGGAGGTGCGTCTCGACGACCGACGCGTCGACCAGCTCCTCGCGGCGAAGACCCCGCTCACACTCATCGGCCGCACGCGTGACCCATCAGGCCTCGACTACGTGGACGTCGACTTCGAGGGCATGGTCGAGCAGTCGATAGATCGGTTGCAGGCGCTCGGCCACCGCGACCTCGTGCTCCTGGAGGAACCGGAGCGCGAGGACCTCGACGGGTACGGGCCGGTGGTCCGTGTCCGGGAGACGTTCCACGCCGTCTGCGCCGCCCGTGGACTCCGTGGCCGGACGCTGCGGTGCCCACCGAACCCCGCGGGAGGTCGTGCGTTCGCCACGACGCTGCTCGAGGAGGCGCCCGAGGCCACCGCACTGCTCGTCCTCAACGATCGGGCTGCCGTCGGATTCGTGAGCGAACTCGGCCGGCTCGGCGTCTCGGTTCCGCGTGACCTGTCGGTCGTCCTCATCGGCTCGACCACGGAGGTGTCGGAGACCGCGGACCCCGAACTCGCCGTCCTGGTCTCGCCCGCCGCCCAGCTCGGCCGGATGGGCGTCGAGACCCTCGTCGGCCGTCTCGACGGCACTCTCGGCGAGTTGCGCCACGAACTCGTCATGGGTGCCTTCCTCGAGGGCGCGTCTCTCGCACCGCCGCCCGGTTGAGCCAACTCGTCGCGTGCGTGGCCTTCGACCGACCGGTCACCGCACCTCAGGGTGCCGGGAGGACTCCGCCGCTCGGTTCGCGATCGCCCGGTGCCTTGCCTGCCCGATCAGTGATTGGGTGTAGCCGACGCGGTTCATGGTGTCGTGTCGGGCGAAGTCGGTCGAGATCGGGACCTGCTCGGTGTAGGTGTACGGGCCGGCCTGGACGTTCACGGAGACGAACCCCGAGACACGCCTCTCCTTCGCGAAGAGGAACAGCAGGCTGAGGAAGAAGAACCAGATCAACACGATGACCAGCACGATGGCCCACGCCGGGGTGTGGGTGGTCGTCGAGGTCTGATCGCTCGACGTCACGTTGACGTCCGCGAGCGGCCACGTGCCGGCGGGTGTCATGATCACGTCCTCAGTGACCCTGATGTTCCCGATCTGGACGAGGAGGGGCTGTGGCATCGGCGGGAGCTGGCTGGTCATGGGCATCGACCATAACCAATCGGTTCAGATCGCCGCCGGAGTTCTCCACAGCCCACGGTGGAGTGGAGGCCGGGTCGTGGAGCCCCGCCGCCGTCATGGTCGTTGGAGGCCGATCCGCGGGTAGAGCGCACGGAGCGTCTGGTCCAGCCCGCCCGTGAGCGAGCTGGCGCCGTGGTCGCCGCCCGGTATCGCGAAGGTCTGAACCTTCCAGCCGGCCGACGTTGCGGTGGCTGCGGCGCGCCGCATCATGTCGGTGTAGACCGCGTCCGCCGTCCCAGCGGAGAAGAACGCCTCCGTGTCGGCGTAGTTCGTCTTCGCCATGATGGTCGACGGTTTGATCGCGTCGTACGCGTTCTGGTCGCCGTTGAACATCACGCGCAGGTTGTCCGCCGGGAGCCCGGCTCCGGGATACTCCTCACCCGAGACACTGACGACGTTGCCGAAGGTCTGCGGGTACTTGGCTCCGTAGTAGATCGCACAGCTGCCGCCGGCCGAGTATCCGGCCACCGTCCAATCCTTCGGCGATTGGAGGATGTGCAGGTTCGCCTTCGCCCAGGGGAGCACGTCCTGCGTGACGTACGTCTCCACCTTCCCGTACCGCCCGTCGATGCACAGCGGATCCACGGAAGGGTCGCCGAGCTGATCCACGACGAGCGCGATGGGAGCGAGCCCCTGGTGGTCGGCGGCGATCGCGTCGAGCGCCTCGCCGATCCACTTCGCGTCGGGGTCGCCCGGTTGTCCCATCATCATGAGGACGAACGGGAGCGCCGGGGGATCCTTCACGAGCGCGGCGGGTGGGTAGTAGATCTGCGCCGGGCGTGCGTCGAACCCGGAGTTCGTGTTCGGGATCCGGTCGCCTGTGGGGAGCGGGCCGAACCTGCCCGTCTTCGGCAGGTCGGCCGGCGGCTTCCACGTCTCGTACAGCGGACGGGCCGGATCGCCGGTGGGCGTGCTCGTCGGCGTCACGAGGGTGATCGGCTTGCGGTTCTGGACGTGGAACATCGACCCGAGGGTGGTCTGGACGCCGTACGCGCCGTTGACGCCCAGCGCCGCGGTCGCGCCGAAGACGAGGATGCACGCGACGGCGATGACGCGCCGCTTCCACGAGACGCGCCAGCAGATCGTGAGGACGGCGAGCGCGATGCCGGCGAAGACGCCGATCAACCAGGGCTCCGCGGAGCGGATCAACGGCCCGCCGAAGAGGTTGAGCACGTCGAAGACCAGCCAGACCGTCCCCAGGGCGAGGAGCGCGCCCGCCAGGAGGGCGATGGCGGCGCTCAGGTACCACAGCAGCCCGGACCGACGGATGACGAGGTACAGCAGGCCGGCGATGCTGAGCCCGTCGAGCACCCAGACGAGGGGACCGTCGATGACGTCGAGGTTCCACAGCCAGTCCATCGGTGCTCCATCCTGCGTACCGCGATGGTTGTCAGGCTAAGCGGCCATCCGGTGCCGGACAAGGGTCGTTGGGCGTCCTCACGGGCTCGCCCATAGGATTGAGGGGTTCCGGGAGCGGGCGCCAGCCAGGCGTCAGCACCGGAAGGTACCGCCGCGTGGCAAGCGGCACGGAGGATCCACACCCATGGCAGAGCAGTCCCATCTCGAGTCCGTCATCACCCTGGCGCAGCACCGCGGCTTCGTCTTCCCGTCGGGAGACATCTACGGCGGTACGCGGTCTGCGTGGGATTACGGGCCCCTGGGTGTCGAGCTCAAGGAGAACATCAAGCGTCAGTGGTGGAACGCGTTCGTGCGTGGCCGCGGCGACATGGTCGGTCTCGACTCCGCCGTCATCCTGCCCACCCCGGTCTGGGAGGCGTCCGGTCACGTCAAGGTCTTCAGCGACCCGCTGACCGAATCGCTCATCACCCACAAGCGGTACCGCGCCGACCACCTGTTCGAGGCGTACGAGGCCGAGCACGGCCACCCGCCGGAGAACGGCCTCGCCGACATCCCCGACCCCGAGCACCCCTCGAAGGTCGGCCAGTGGACCGAGATCCGTCAGATGTCCGGCCTCCTGAAGACCTTCCTCGGTGTCGTCGACGACGAGTCTGGTCTCCACTACCTGCGTCCCGAGACCGCGCAGGGCATCTTCACGAACTTCGCGAACGTGCTGCAGACGGCCCGCAAGAAGCCGCCGTTCGGCATCGGCCAGATCGGCAAGGCCTTCCGCAACGAGATCACGCCCGGCAACTTCATCTTCCGCACTCGCGAGTTCGAGCAGATGGAGATCGAGTTCTTCGTCGAGCCCGGCACGGACGACGAGTGGCAGCAGACCTGGATGGACCTCTGCTGGGCCTGGTTCATCGACCTCGGCATGACGCCCGACAACATCCGTTGGTTCGAGCACCCGCAGGAGAAGCTGGCGCACTACTCGAAGCGCACCGTCGACATCGAGTACAAGTTCGGCTTCGCCGGCAGCGAGTGGGGCGAGCTCATGGGTGTCGCGAACCGCACCGACTACGACCTCAAGGTGCACGCCGAGCAGTCCGGCAAGGACCTCAGCTACTTCGACCAGGCCAAGAACGAGCGGTACATGCCGTACGTCATCGAGCCGTCCTTCGGTCTGACCCGTGCGCTCATGGCCTTCCTCGTCGACGCGTACGAGGAGCAGGAGCTGCCGCCGAACGCCAAGGGCAAGATCGAGAAGCGCACCGTGCTGCACCTCGACCCGCGTCTCGCACCCGTCAAGGTCGCCGTGTTGCCGCTGTCCCGCAACGAGGCGCTGTCGCCGCTCGCCCGCCGGATCGGCGACGAGCTGCGCGGCTCGTGGAACATCGACTTCGACGACTCGGGCGCGATCGGCCGCCGCTACCGTCGTCAGGACGAGATCGGCACCCCGTACTGCGTGACGGTCGACTTCGACTCGCTCGAGGACAACGCCGTGACGGTCCGTGACCGCGACAGCATGCAGCAGGAGCGCGTCGCCATCGACGAGCTGTACGCCTACCTCGCCACCCGCCTCAAGGGCGCGTAGGCCTCCGCCGCACACCTGAACGCCCGCTCGCCCATGTATGGGCGAGCGGGCGTTTCTTCGCCCGAGAATGGGCGAACGGATGCGGATCGCTCGGGCTAGGCGTTGCCGAGTGAGGTGTCGAGGAACGCGAGCGTCTTCACCCAGGCGTCGGCGGCCGCGTCCTCGCGGTAGGTGATCGTGTTGGTGTCGTTGAAGAAGGCGTGACCGGCGTCGGGGTAGACGGTCGCGGTGAACTCGACCCGCGCGTCCTCCATCGTCGTGGTCAGTTCGGGCAGGCTCTTCATGAGGCCCTCGTCCTGGTCGCCGTAGAACGCGAGGACGGGGCAGGCGATGCTCGTCACGGCCTCGGGCTCGGGCGGGTAGCCGTAGAACGGGACGGCGGCGCGGATGCGGCGGTCGGCCGCGGCGAGCGCGAAGCTGTAGCCGCCACCGAAGCAGAAGCCGACGACGGCGACGCGGCCGTCGATCCCCTCCTCGTCGAACAGGGCGTCGACGGCCTTCCCCAGGTACCCGAGCGCCTCCTCGGCGTATTCGGGCGACTTCGAGGCCGAGAGCTTCTCGCGCAGCTTCGGCTGTGCCGCGGTCCTCGTCGCCTCGTCGCTGTTGAAGACGAGGCTCTCCAGCTCCGCACCGATCTCGGGTGTGACGCCGGCGCCACTCAGGATGTCGGGCGCGATGACGAGGTACCCCTCCGCGGCGAACCGGTCGGCGACGTCGGTGATGTGTGGGACGAGGCCCCAGATCTCATGGATGAGCACGAGCCCGCCGCGGAGCTCGACGCCCTTCGGCGGGTCGGCGCGGTAGGCGGTGAGGCCCTTGGTCAGCGTGATGGTCGTCATATCGCCAGTGTTCCAGCCGACCCTCCGCACCGGCTGGGGGTTGCGCTGCCTCGCGAGTTATCCACAGATCCTGAACGAGCATCCGACCTGATGTTTCAGATGACTACAGTCGAGCTGTGGCGTGCCCACGGGCCGGCTCTCCTCACCGCGAGGCGGCCCCTGGACCTCGACCCACTCCGCTCGGAGTCGTCGACATGCCGACCTGCCCCCTCGTTCCATCCGCGATCAACACCCTCGGAGGTTCTCTCGTCGTGCCCGTTCGACCACTCGCCATCGTCGGCCTGTCCGCCCGCTTCGGTGGCGCGGCAGACGCCCACCAGTACTGGCACAACATCCTGGCGGCCCGACGCAGCGGCTCCGCCGTCCCGCGCTCGAGATGGGATCACGCCACCTTCTTCGCGCCGCACGACCCCAGAGCGGTGCATCACGCCTACTCCGACCAGGGGTCCTTCATCGACGACGTCGAGCAGTTCGCGGCGCGGCACTTCCGCATCCCGCCCAGCCGGGCGCACGCGATGGACCCGCAACATCGCCTGCTCCTCGAGGCTGCGCGAGCCGCCTGGATCGACGCCGGGTTCGAACGTCGTCGTGTCGACCGGTCGTCCATCGGCGTGTTCGTCGGGATGGCTGCGAACGACTACCGCGAACTCACCTCCCTCCGCATCCGGGCGAAGTTCCTCGGCGACGACTCCATCCATCCCGAGCCCGCCGCAGCGGACCTCGGGGCGGCGATGGCGGCGCGCGTCGCCGGCGTGCGTCCGTTCCACGCGTTCTCGATGCCCGGGTGCCTGCCGAACATGGGGCCGGCGCTGGTGAGCAGCACGCTCGACCTCGGCGGCCCGAGCTTCGCCGTCGACGCCGCTTGTTCCAGCAGCCTCGTCGCGCTGCACCAGGCGGTCGCCGCCATCCGATCCGGGCAGTGCTCGGCGGCGCTCGTCGGCGGCGTCAACCTGAGCCTCGTCCCGGATGCGATGGTCGCCTTCTCGCGGATCGGTGCACTGTCACGGAACGGGGTGTGCCGACCGTTCGACGGCGATGCCGACGGATTCCTCCTCGGCGAGGGCGTCGGCATGATCGTGGTCAAACCGCTCGAGGCCGCCATCGACGACCACGACGACGTCTATGCGGTCATCCGCGGCTCCGGGGTGTCCAACGACGGCCGGGCCGAAGGGCCGATGACGCCGACGACGGATGGACAGCTGGCGGCGCTCCGCCGGGCCTACGAGGACGCCGCGGCCGACCCCGCCGACCTGGGCGTCGTCGAGGCGCACGGCACGGCCACCCCGGTGGGCGACCGCACCGAGCTGGAATCGCTGGCGGCGCTGCGTCGTCTCGGGGCATCGCCGCACCGGACCGCCACGGTCACGGCCGTGAAGGCGCTCGTGGGGCACACGATGGCGGCGGCCGGGATCGCCGGCATCGTCAAAGCGGCGCTCATGGCGAGGCATCAGGTCGTCCCCGGGCAGCCCCGTCTGCGTTCGGAGGCGCACTCCGAGGCGCTCCGAGACGGCCGCCTGGCGCTCGCCTCACACGCCACCGACCCGGGCGACGACGGTCTGGGCCTCATCGGCGTCAGCTCGTTCGGTTTCGGCGGCACCAACGCGCACGTGGTGCTCGAATCACCGCCGACGCGAGCAGGTCGAGTCCGTCGGCGTGCCGCTGGGGGACCGGCCGACGAAACGCTCCCGCACCTCCTCGTGTTCTCGGCCGCCGACCTCACGCTGCTCGGCGAGCACCTTCGTGCGGTCCTCGCCGTCCTCGAGGCCGCCGACGCACCGTCCATCGCCGGCCTCGCACGGACCCTGAACTCTCGGGCGCTCGCGAGCACCCGTCTGGCGATCGTGTGCCGCACCGCCGCCGAGCTGATCTCCGGGCTGTCGGCCGCCTTGGAGCAGCTCGCCCACGGAACCACCGGGGTGATCTCCGCGGACGTCTGCACCGGGGTCCATGTCGACGAGGCCGCTCGGCGGATCGCCTTCGTCTTCCCCGGGCAGGGCAGCCAGACCCCGCGGATGCAGTCGGACCTCCTCGATCGATTCCCCGCCTTCCGCACAGCGGCCGAGACCTTGAACGAGCAGGTGCTCGACGAGACCGGGGTCGATGTGCTCGCGGCGCTCTCCGCGGCCGACGCCGACACCCCCTCCGGAGTCGACCGTCTCACGTCCACCGAGGTCTGCCAACCCGCGCTCGCGGTGACGGCGCTCGCCGCCGTGGCGCTGTTGCGCGAGATCGGCGTGGAGCCCGACCTCGTCATCGGGCACAGCGTCGGTGAGCTGCCCGCCATGGCGACGGCGGGCGTGCTCGATGCACCCGACGCCGTGCGGCTGGCCGCGGTCCGAGGACATCACATGCGGTCGGCTACGACGCGGCCCGGCGACGGCATGACGGCCCTCGGCTGCGACGCCGAGCAGGTCGCAGTCCTCCTCGGCGGCATCGACGACGCGTGGATCGCGGCCGCCAACGATCCCCGGCAGACGGTGGTGAGTGGAACCGGCGAGGCCCTGCGAGCCGTCGCGGAACGGTGCGTCGAGCACGGGGTGTCGACACAACCGCTGCGCGTCGCCGCCGGGTTCCACTCGCCCCTGCTCGAGCCGATCCGGCCGGCCCTCGTGGCGGACCTGTCGCGGTTCCGACCTCGCGCGCCGCAGGTGCAGCTCGTGTCGACCGTGACGGGCCGCACGGTCGAGACGGGCGAGGAGCTGGGTCGTCAGCTCGAGGAGAACGTCTTCTCCACGGTGCGGTTCCGCGAGGCGATCGAGTCGGCGTCCGCATCCGACGTCGGCGTCTACGTCCAGATCGGTGGAGGTTCGGCACTGCTCGGGTCCATCCGACGCTCCCTGGGCGATGCGCCCGACGTGCACGTCATCCCGAGCAGCGCGTCGGCGCCGGACGACGCGTCGACCTTCCTCCGACTGCTCGGTCGGCTGACGGTGCTGGGTGCCGACCTCGACCTGGCATCGCTCGTCCCACCGGACACCGCGGGTGTGGCGCTGCCGATCGCTCCGCTGCCGACCGAGCCGTACTGGGTCGTCCGACCGGACGCCTCCGACCCGACGAGCACACCTCGAGAACCCGCATCCGAGCCGCACCGACCACCCTCCCCCGTCGAACAGGATCCCCACTCCATGCACCACAACCCTCACGACCTGCCGTCCTCCCCCCTCGCCGGACGACCGTCGGCGGGACCGCCGATCCAGCCGCGAGCCGCCGACGCCCAGGCCGACCACCTGCCCGGACTGCTCGCCCTCATGAACCGCCAGCTGAGCCTCATCGAGGGTTCCGGGCAGGCCGGTCACGCGCCGGCGTCGACGGATCCTTTCCGCTGGTCGACGGAACCCGGCTCGCCGCAGGCGGAGGTGGTCGCACGGATGGGCCTCGCAGCCTCCCGGTCGCATCGTGCGGAGTCCGACGCGGTCATCCTCGGCATGGTGTCGCGCATCAGCGGGTTCCCGCTGGATCTGATCCGGCCCGACATGCACCTCGTCGAGCAGCTGGGATTCGATTCGCTGATGATGCGTGAGCTGATCACCCAGCTGCACACGGAGTGGCCATCGTTGCCGACCCCCGCCCAGCTCGGCGAGCGCTTCGCCGGACGGCCCACCGTCGAGCAGGTGCTGGACGGCGTCGGCTCCCTGCTGCACCCGTTCGCCGAGGAGCCGCAGCACCGGCTCCCGCGGGTCGAGACGAACCCGGTGGCTGCCGCTTCCCCGGCGCCGGCCGACCGCCCGACCCGATGGACCGAGGCCGACGCCCGCATCGAGTGCTTCCCGGAGGCGGTCGCCATGCGGGAACGCCGGCAGCAGACGGACCGCAACCCCTACTTCCTGCTGCATGAGGGGATCATCGACGCCACGACCACGATCGGCGACGCCCAGCTCGTGAGCTTCTCGAGCTACAACTACCTCGGTGTCACCGGCCACCCCGTGGTCGCCGAGACGATCGCCGACGCCGTGGCCCGATACGGCAGCTCGGTGTCCGCCAGCCGGTTCCTGTCCGGTGAGCGCCCGATCCATGCCGAGCTCGAGCAGGAGCTCGCCGACCTCCTCCAGGTGGAGTCGGCGCTCACCCTGGTGAGCGGCCACGCGACGAACGTGAGCGTCATCGGGCACCTGGTGGAGCCGGGGGACCTCATCGTCCACGACAGCCTCGCGCACGACAGCATCATCCAGGGGGCGAAACTCTCCGGAGCCACCCGGCGGTCCTTCCCCCACAACGACGTGAACGCGCTCGACGAGCTCCTCAGCGCGATCCGCGGCGGGTTCCGCCGAGTCCTCATCGTCGTGGAGGGCGTCTACAGCATGGACGGCGATCTCGTGCCGCTCCCGCAGCTCATCGAGCTGAAGCGGCGGCACGGCGCACTGGTGCTCGTCGATGAGGCGCACAGCATCGGAACGGTGGGCGCCAACGGGGGCGGGGTCGGCGAGTTCTTCGGCGTCGACCGCTCGGACATCGACCTCTGGTCCGGCACGATGTCGAAGTCGCTCGCCGGATGCGGCGGCTACGTCGGTGGCACCGCCGCCGCGATCGACTACCTCAAGTACTCCGTGCCCGGGTTCGTGTACAGCGTCGGCATCACCCCGGCGAACGCGGCCGCGTCACTCGCCGCCCTCCGGCTCATGCGCGACGAGCCCGAGCGCCTCAGCCGCCTGCGGCAGAACGCCGACCGCTTCCGCGAGACGGCCCGGGCCGCCGGCATCGACATCGGCGACAGCGCCGACTCGCCCGTCGTGCCGTGCATCGTCGGCAGCTCGGAACGGGCACTCGCCCTGGCGACGGCGCTCTTCGACCACGGCTTCAGCGTCAACCCGATCCTGTACCCGGCCGTGCCGGACGACCAGGCGCGGCTCCGCTTCTTCATCACCGCGGAGCACACCACCGAGCAGATCCAGCGGGTCGTGGACATCACGGCATCCGAACTCGACCGCATCACCCACGACATGAAGGTATCCGCATGACGAACCACTCCAGAACGACACCCAGACGACGGGCGGTGATCACGCTCCTGATCGGCCTGGTGTTCGCGATCGTGGCGGGCATCGCGGGGGCCGACGTCCTCGACAACCTCAAGACGGGCGGGTTCGACGACCCGCAGTCCGACTCCGTGGCCGCAGCGGACGTGCTCGCCGACCGGTTTCCGGGCAGCGACCCGAAACTCGTCCTCGTCGTGGACGTCTCCGACGGACTCGACAGCGCCGCCGGCAGGGAGGCGCTCGACGACATCGTCGGCGCTGTGGACGAGGTGGACGGCGCCAGCGTCACCGGTTCCTACGCCGACTCGGAGCAGCTGCGGAGCGGCACCGACCGCGGCGTCGTGCTCGTGGCGCTCGCCGGAGACGAGGACACCGTGCAACGCGCGACCACCGCGCTCCGCGGGACGATCACCGACGAGGTGACGTCGGCCACGGTCCGGTTCGGCGGCATCGCGGGGATCAACGACGACCTGAACGCGCAGGTCAAGACGGACATCATCGTCGCGGAGACGATCGCCATCCCGATCACCCTCGTGCTGCTGTTCTTCGCGTTCCGTGGAGTGGTGGCCGCGCTGCTGCCCGTCGGCGTCGCGGGCGTCACGATCCTCGGTTCCCTCGGCCTGCTGAACGTGGTCGCGCAGCTCACCTCGGTCTCCCTGTTCGCGGTCAACCTCGTCACCGCATTGGGCCTCGGACTCGCCATCGACTACTGCCTGCTGTTCCTCACCCGCTATCGGGACGAACGCTCGGGCGGAGCCACCGACGAGGAGGCGTTGCGGATCGCTCGGCGGACGACCGGCCGGACCATCGTGTTCAGCGGCGTCGTCGTCGCCGCGGCGCTCGCCACCCTGATGCTGTTCGACCAGTACTTCCTGCGCTCGTTCGCCATCGCGGGACTCGTCATCGTGGCCTGCTCCGTGGTGGGCGCGGTCGTCCTGCTGCCCGCCGCCCTCACCCTCCTGGGTCGCCGGATCGACTGGGGCCGTCTGCGCTCCCGCCGCCCGGCCGGGGCCGAGGGCCGGTTCTGGTACCGGGTGGGAGACCACGCGTACCGCCGTCCGTGGTTGGCGGTGCCCGTGATCGCGCTGCTCATCGCCATGGCCGCGCCGTTCGCGCACGCGGAGTTCGGGGTGCCCGACGAACGAGTGCTCCCAGCCGACGCCGAGAGTCGTGTCGTGGCGGACATCATGCGGTCCGACTTCGACGTCGCCGAGGCGGACGCCGTCTCCGTCGTCACCGAGGACTGGGCGGGGACGGACCGCGAGCTCGACGAGTACGCCGCCGAACTCTCCTCGATCACGGGCGTCGAGGCCGTCACGACCTCCCTCGGCAGCTTCGTCGACGGACGCCTCGTGGCCCCGGCCGACGCGCGGACGGAGCAGCACTTCCGCGACGGTTCGGCGCTCTGGCTCCAGGTCGCGACCGACGTCGTCCCGTACTCGCCCGAGGGCTCGGAGCTCGTCCGCGACGTCCGTGCGGTGGACCCTGGAGCCGCCTCGACCGTCCTGGTCGGTGGCCTCGCGGCGCAGATGATCGACATCGGTGACTCCATCTCGGCGCGTCTGCCGTTCGCCGCCGCGGCCATCGCGCTCATGACGCTGATCATCCTCTTCCTGTTCACCGGCAGCGTGCTGCTGCCGATCAAGGCGCTGGTGCTGAACGTGGTCGGGCTGGTCGGCATCCTGGGCGTCATCGTGTTCCTCTTCCAGGACGGCAACCTGTCGGACGTGCTCGGCTTCACCCCGTCGCCCATCGCCATCTCGATCCCGATCCTGCTGTTCTGCATCGCCTTCGGGCTCTCGATGGACTACGAGGTGTTCCTCCTCGCTCGGATCCAGGAACGGTTCCGTGCCACGGGTGATCTCGCGGAGGCGGTGCGGAGCGGACTCGGCGCGAGCGGTCCGATCATCACGGCCGCTGCGGCGATCCTCGCGGTGTCGTTCTTCGCCATGGCGACCTCCGGAGTGTCGATCATCAAGATGCTCGGCATCGGAACCGGTATCGCGATCCTCATCGACGCCATCCTGATCCGCGGCGTGCTCGTCCCGGTCTTCATGCGCGTCGCCGGACGATACAACTGGTGGGCGCCGCGGTGGCTCGCAGCGATCCATCGCCGCATCGGGATCACGGAGGACTGAATGGACACGCGGTTCAGCGGCCTGTCGGCCGATGACGACCTCTCGGCGCTCGTGTCCGAGGCGGCTCGCGCGGCGAACGCCCACAACACGCAGCCGTGGGTCGTGGACCCTCAGGGCGACGAACTCGTCCTCCGCCGGGATCGCACTCGCACCCTCGGCGCGAGCGATCCGCGAGGACGCGACACGATGTTGTCGTTCGGGGCGTTCGTCGAGTCACTCCTCATCTGTGCGGCCTCCGCCGGTGTCGGACTGCGCTTCGAGGCTGCAACCGGCGGTGACGCGGAGACCGATGAGGTCGGCCGGTTCTCGCGCCACCCGGAGGGCTACCGGACGAGGTTCTCCTCGGCGGACGTCCGTGGACGACGCGTCTGGCGAGGGCGATGGCGGGACGGCGCTCCCGGACCGGACCTCCTCCAGGAGGCCGCGGTGGAGGCGGAGCGCAGGGGTTTCCGGCTCGTCTCCATGCCGACCCGGGACGCGCGCCTGATCCTCGTGCGCGCCAACCGGTGGTTCTTCGGCGAGCAGGCGATCGTCGCCGAGCTCGATCAGTGGACCAGGCTCTCACCAGGACATCCGCGGTACGACGAGGACGGCCTCAACGACGCGATGCTCGTGCTGTCGAAGGTCGAACGAGCCGGCCTGCGGACGCTGATCAGCCCGCGGGTGTTCCGCGCGCTTCGCGGCGTCGGGCTGCCCGGGTTGTTGGCGAGGATGTCGGCCTCCGCGACCCAGGGCTCCGGCGCCGTCCTCGGTGTCGTCGGACCCACCGGGGCCCGGCATGAACTCGCCGCGGGGCGACTGCTCACCCGGCTCTGGCTCGGGTTCCAGCGCCACGGCCTGTACGTGCACCCGCAGAGCGCGCCGCTCGACTGTCCGGAGACCCGGGCCATGCTCGACGAACGCTGGCAGGTCGCCCGGGACGAGCAGCTCGTCGCCTGGTTCCGGGTCGGCATCCCCGCCTCCGACCCCGCGACGCGTGTGGTGTCCCCGCGTCGGTCGGGTGGTTGAATCCGCAGCCGCTGTGGTCGATGCGCTCCGGATGCAGGTGCCGCCGGGGGTCGTCGTCTCGGCGTCCGTCGGCACCGCACCCGGACCGTTCCGGGCCCGTCCGACCTCGGCTGGTCGCAGCGCCGAGTCTCACTCGGCGCGCGACTGCGCCAGGGCGGCACTCGCGATGCTCGGCCAGCGCTCCGCGGACATCCCGACGGGGGAGGGCGGGCAACCGGTCTGGCCGACCGGCTTCGTCGGGAGCCTCTCGCACTGCCCGGGTTTCACGGTCGCAGCCGTCGGTCACGTCGGTGTCGTGAGCGCCATCGGGATCGACGTCGAGGTGCACCGGCCCGTCCGTCCAGCCGTCGCGGCGACGATCGTCTGCGGGAATGAGGCGTCCATGCTCACACGGCTCGCCTCGAGCCATCCGACCGTCGCGTGGAGCGCCGTGTTGTGGAGCGTCAAGGAGAGCGTCTTCAAGGCGTGGTACCCGCTCACCGGGCGATGGGTCGACTACACGTCATGTGAGGTGGTGATCCACCCGGATCGTGGTTCCTTCGAGGCGCGGGTCGTCCCGCCGGCTGGCCCGACCACGCCGCGCACCTTCGCCGGACGATGGTCGGTGGTGGGCACCCACCTCTGCAGCGTCGTCATCGTCCCGGTCTCGCGGCGACAGGACGGGGATCGGCTGATCCGGTCCACGCGGGTACCGTTGAGGACGATGTCGTAGACCGCAGGAGGAGGGGTCATGCCGGACGAGGAACAGACGACGGACTGGCGTGCACTGGCCGCCGCCCTCGCGAACGATGACACCCGGACGGTGTACGCGCAACTCGTCCTCGGGCAAGAGCCCGATCTGGGCGCCACCCAGCGTGCTGTGCGACGGGCCGAGCAGAGCGTCCAGACGTTGTCCCGGGTGGGCCTGCTGGACGACGGCGGGCGAGTCTCGGGCGGGGTGTTCCGGGACCTCCTCGCGGCCGCAGCACCGCCGAAGCGCGAAGGGATCGACCGCTTCCTGGTCGACGGTCGGATCGTGCAGTACCCGTCGAATCCCGACGAGCGGCAGGCGCTGTTACAGCGCGTCGCGGCATCAGCGCTCCAGCCGGGCGAGGTGGTCGACGAAACCGAGATCAACGAGCGACTGACTGCCTTCCACGACGACGTGGCTGTGCTTCGGCGGTACCTCGTCGATGCGCAGCTCGTGGAGCGCACGCGCTCGGGGACCGAGTACGCGCTCGTCACCTGAGTCAGCCGCCCTTCGACAGGCTCAGGGACCGGGGTGAGGCTCAGGGAGCGGGGTGAGGCTCAGTGCCCGGGACCGACTGCGTCAGGCGCGGATGTCCTTCGTGAGCTCCTCCACGAGGGCTGCCCGCTGCTCGCGGGTGGACGGCCGACCTTCGGCGTCGGGACGCTCCTGCCACGGGAACGGTCCCGAAGCGCGGCGATACTCGACCCCGAGGGCGTCGAGGCGGGCGAGGTGCTGCTGCAGCCGTGCCTCGAAGCCCGCGAGGTCGCGCTCGCGGCCGACCCAGGCGACCTCGGCGAGGGCGCACAGTCGCGGATACGCCTGGTAGTCGATGACGCGGGCGGAGTCCATGTGCTCGGTCCAGATGTTCGCCTGCACCCCGATGATGTGCTCGGCCTGCGCCTCCGTCAGCTCCGCCGGCACGGGCTCGAAGGTGTACACCTCCGAGACCGCCAGTGGCGGCCCGACCGGGATCGGTTCACCCGGCAGCTCCGACTCGCGGTAGTCGAGGTAGACCCGGTCGTCCGGGCAGGCGATGACGTCGTAGCCCTGTCGTGCGGCGGCGACCGCACCGAACTCGCCGCGCCATGAGGCGACGGTCGCGTCCTTCGGCAATCCGCCGCCCTCGAGGATCTCGTCCCAGCCGTACAGGCGCCGGCCCGCGGCTGACAGGTGCGCTTCGAGCTGGCGGATGAACCACGCCTGCAGCGCTTCGACGGTGTCGAGCCCGCGCTCAGCCATGAGTGCCTGCGTCCGAGCGCTCGCCGCCCAGCGGGTCTTCTTCGCCTCGTCGCCACCGACGCCGATGAAGGTCGACGGGAACAGCTCCATGACCTCGTCGAACACGGTCCGGAAGAACGCGACCGTCTCCTCGCCCATGTCGAGGATCGCCTCGTTGATGCCCCACCGTGTCCACACCGACGGCTCGTCCGCGTCCTGCGCGACGTCCGGCACACCCAGCTCGGGGTAGGCGGCGATGATCGCTCGCGCATGGCCGGGTAGGTCGATCTCGGGGACGACCGTGATGGACCGCTCAGCGGCGTAGGCGACGATCTCGCGCAGGTCGTCCTTCGTGTAGAAGCCGCCGTGCGGGCGGCCGTCGCCGGGAGCGTGCCGCGCTGCACCGTGCTGGCTCTCGGTCCGCCACCCGCCGACCTCGGTCAGTTTCGGGAAGGCGTCGATCTGGATGCGCCAGCCTTGGTCGTCGGTGAGGTGGAAGTGGAGGACGTTGAGCTTGTGGCGTGCGGCGAGGTCGATGAACCGCAGCACGTCGGACGTGGGGAGGAAGTGCCGTGCCACGTCGAGCATGACGCCGCGCCAGCCGAAGCGCGGGGCGTCGTCGATGGTCGTCGCCGGGACGGTCCAGTCGACGCCGGGGACGAGCGCACGGCGGTTGACCACCGGTGGGAGGAGTTGGGTCAGGGTCACCGCACCGGAGAACGCGCCGGAGGCGTCGGCGGCGACGATGCGCACACCGTCCGTGTCGACCACGAGTCGGTAGCCGCCGGCCGCGACGGTGTCGTCGTGGATGAACGCGATGCTGTCGGTCCGCATGTCGATCCGTGCGTCGAGGTCGAACCCGGTCGACGTCTGCAGCACCCCGCGCAACCAGCGGGTCGCGGCCGTGAAGCGGCGGTCACCGCCGAGCCCGGTCGTCTCGCTCAGCGTGAAGGCGCCGTCGTGCTGCTGGATGGACACGGGCAGTGGAAGCATCGGTGGTTCTCTCCTCGAGTGCTGATGGGCCGTTCTCAGGACATCCGCGGCGCGGCTGGCCGGGAACCCGGTGACACGCCGGAGGACTCCTGAGAACGGTTCCGGATGGTGGAGGTCAGGACGGGCGGTCGACGAGGGTGGTGAGGCGGTCGGCGATCAGCGTATCCGAGACGACGGTGAGCGGCGACTGACCGGCCTCGGCGGCGAGCTCGGCGATGCTGCGGCCGACGAGCTCGCGGAGGTCGGGGTGCGACACCTGCGCGATGCGCACAGCGGACCAGTCGACGCGCTCGTCGAACGGCGGCTCGGCGAAGGCCCGTTCGAGTTCGTCGACGACGGCGTCGTCACGGAGGCGGTCGATGACGGCGTCGCCGCCACCGCCGGTCACCCAGGTGGGCAGCAGGGCGGTGAGGGCGGTGCCGCGGAGGACGCCGTCGAGCAGGATGGTGCCGGTGCCGTGATCCATGGGCCGCTCTCCAGTCGTCGGGCGATTGCGCATGTTGCAACGGGGGTTGCGTCAATGCCCGACAACTGTAAAGGGTCCGAACAAACGTGTCAACGGTGTGGAGACGGTGTGGCGGGGCGGGTTGCTCGGCACTTCGACAGGCTCATTGACCGGGGATGGCGGCTCAGTGACCGGGGAGGGCGGCTCAGTGACCGGGGGAGTGTGGCCCCGTGACCGGGGGAGGGCCTCGGCTCCGCGGTCGGGGCGCTTACTCCACGAGGCGGAGGCGGACCGCCATGAACTGGCGACCGGGCAGGTCGACCCGGACGGTACCGGTGTGGGTGCCGGGGAGGGTCTCGACCGTCATGTTCCAGGTGTCGAGCACGTCGACGTGGAACTCGCCCTCGGGGAGGAAGACGTTGCGGAACCGCGGCCGGTTGAAGCCGAAGTAGCCGATGACGTAGCGGCCGGCCACCCCGCCCCACGGCACGTCCCAGTCGCCGGGCAGCGGGTCGAGGACGCCCGTCGGGGACTCCGCCGAGATGCGCTCCAGGAACGCGACGCGGTCGGGACTCGAACCGATGAGCGGCCCGCCCTTCGACCAGAACAGCTCCTCCCGGTCGTTGAGGTAGGTCTCGCCGTGGCCGACGTAGCCGCCGCGGATCGCACCCTCCCAGAACCGTCGCACCATCTCCTCACCGGTGATGTTGCCCCAGCCCTGGTCGATGTCGCCCTCGTAGGCGCACTCGTCGATGACGATCGGCTTGCCCCACTGCTCGCGCCAGGCGTCGGTGTTCTCCGCGGTCCGGTAGACGTCGACGCGCTGCACGCTGCAGTGCGTGATCCACGGCTTGGTGTAGTCGTAGAACCCCTGGCAGTTGTGGATGGAGTTGAGGTGGCCGTGCGGGTCCTCCGCGCCGACGACCGTCGCGAGCCGCTCCCAGTCGTCGTTCGTCTTCGCCCAGAGCAGGTCGTACTCGTTCGCCATCGACCACCACACGTTCGCGAACGCGGCGAGCCGGCGGACGGCGTAGCGGAGGTACCGTTCGTCGACGGCCGGACCGAGGTCCGCGAAGCCCCAGCGGTCGTAGGCGTGGAAGAGGATGAGGTCCGCTTCGATGCCGAGCGCGCCGAGCTGGGTGATGCGGCGCTCGAGGTTCGCCCAGTAGGCCGGGTCGAACCGCTCGTGGTCGAACCCGTCCGCGAGCGAGCCGACGAAGGGGAACGTCTCCGGCTCGTTCGCGTTGTAGAGGTACGACTTCGGGAACACGCACATGCGGATCTTCGTGAACGGCGCGGCCTCCAGGGCGCGCAGCGTCTGCTCCTGCAGTTCCTCGGGCTGGTGCGTCCAGGCGTAGGCGGTCGTGCCGAGCGGGCGGTGGCGGGTGCCGTCCGCATGGGCGAAGTGGAAGCCGTCGACGCGCACCGGTCCGTGGCTGTCCGTCGCCGCGGCCGACACGGTGAACATGCCGGCGACGCCGTCGAGCGAGCGGGCGGTCGAACTCGTGGTGAACGACCACTCGCCCTGCTCCTCGGCGAGCAGCCGCACCAGGTACCGGCCGTCGCCGTCGTAGAACCCGCCGACGGTGAGCTCGCGTGCACCGTTCGTGAACGTCGCGCCGAGTTCGACGTCGACGAACGGGTTGCCGTGCGACGGCCCGTCCAGCCGGATCTCCACGACGCCGTACTGCGGGACGTCGCCGGGGACCGTCAGGGTCGCCGAGCCGCGCTGGACGTCCTCGCCCTCGTAGTCGAGAGCGGGCTCGATCGCGGCGCCGTAGGGTGCGCGGGCCTCGGGACCGTCGTCGACCTGTGCGAGCGCCGCCCAGAGACGATCCTTCGCCGCGTCGTCCTGGAGCTCGGGCACGATCGCCGACAGCTGCCCGAGCCGGATGCTCCGGAACTGCTTGGCCATCGGCGATGCGGCGATGCCGGGCAGGAACTGCTCGAGGACGGTGCGACCCGCCGGGCTCTCGATGACGTCTCCGAAGGCGGAACTGCGGTCGAACATGGATCTCCTGTGATCGGCCGAGCGGGTCGGCGGCGGGGTGCTACTGGTGCAGGCGGTGCGAGTGTTGCACGTGGAACAGTGGAGTGGGGGTTATCGCGCAACTCCTGGTGCCGGAGTGGCTGCAGCCAGCGCCGCGTCCACCTCGTCGAGCATCGACTGCGGCGTGAACATGAGGAGCTGACGGACGGTCCGACCGCGACTCCACTGGGTGCCGCGGCGGATGTCGTCGGCCTTGGCCTGATCGTGGGCACCCACCGAGCGCAGGAGGGCGTCGTACGCGGCCGGTCGGTCGATGATCTCGGAGAGCGGCGAGTCGAGGCCGAGCGTGATGTCGTCATCGGCACTCGAGCCGGCGTCCGTGACCTCGACCGTCCAGTCGTGACGACCGGACCCGATCGTCTCCTCGGGGGCACCCGGCAACGCGACCGTCGCCGTCGTGTTCGGCGGCACGACCGCCGACACGCGGAGTGAGGACCCGTCGCGTCGCCACGCCACCGACGCCTCGCCGTAGGGCGTGACATGTCGGGCTTCGGCGTGGTCGAGCCCGTCGATCGGCCGCGGCGCGATCCGGAGTTCACGGTAGCCGGGAGCCGCGGGCGCGAGGCCGGCCACGGTGCGGTGCAGCCAGTCGGCGACGGCACCGAGCGCGTAGTGGTTGAACGAGGTCATCTCGCCCGGGTTGACCGAGCCGTCCTCGAGCAGGCTGTCCCAACGCTCCCAGATCGTGGTCGCGCCCTTGGTGACGGGCGAGAGCCAGGACGGGTTCTCGGTCTGGAGCATGAGGCGGCCGGCCGCGCGGAGGTGTCCGCCGTCGGCGAGTGCGTCGGTGATGAGCGGCGTCCCCACGAAACCGGTGCCGATGCGGTAGCCGTCGGCACGGACGAGGTCGGCGAGGCGGTCCGCGAGGCGCTGTCGCACGGTGGGATCGTCGACGAGGTCGAACCGCAGGGCGAGGGCGTACGCGGTCGGCGCGTCGGACATCATCCGGCCGGCGGGCGTCACGTACTCGGCGGCGAAGGCCGCCCGACTCCGCTCGGCCAGGTCGCCGTACCGCTCGGCGTCCGCCGTCTCCCCGAGGAGCCCGGCGGTGTCGGCGAGGATCCGGAGGGACCGCGCGTGATAGGCGCTCGCGACGATGTCCGAGTCGACCCTGGCCTTCGCCGGCTGGTCCGGCGGCGCGCTCGGGTCGAGCCAGTCGCCGAGCTGGAAGGTGTTCGACCAGAGACCGTCGGTGCTCACCCGGAGGACGGCCTCCACCCAGGAGCGCATCGACGGGTACTGCTCGCGCAGGATCCCGAGGTCGCCGTAGCGCTCGTGGAGCACCCACGGCACGACGGTCGCCGCGTCGCCCCAGGCCGCAGTCGGACCGCCACCGGCGAAGCCGGACAGCGCGGCCGGGACCACCATCGGGACGACACCGTCCTGGTGTCCCTGTTCGAGCGCGAGGTCGCGCAGCCAGGAGTCGAGGAAGGCGGAGCTGTCGTAGAGGAAGCTCGCGGTCGGGGCGAAGACCTGCAGGTCACCCGTCCAGCCGAGTCGTTCGTCGCGCTGCGGGCAGTCGGTCGGGATGCTCAGGAAGTTGCCGCGCATGCCCCAGACGACGTTCTCGTGGAGGCGGTCGAGCAGCTCGTGCGAGGAGGAGAACCAACCCGTCCGCGTGAGGTCGCTGTGGAGGACGACGGCGGTGACCGACGCCGGGTCGAACGTGCCCGGCCAACCGTCGATCTGCGCGTAGCGGAAGCCGTGGAAGGTGAAGCGCGGCTCGATCGTCTGCTCGCCGTCGCCTGAGAGCGTGACGTGGTCGGTGGCCGCGGCGTTGCGGAGGGGACGCAGGGCGAGTTCGCCCTCGTCGAGGACCTCCGCGTGCCGGAGCGTGAGCGTCGTGCCCCGCGGGCCGGCGACGGTGAGCCGGAGGCGGCCGACGAGGTTCTGGCCGAAGTCGAGGATGGTCGCGCCGGACGGCGAGGTGAGCACTTCCGCCACCGCGCGCTCCTCGATGCGGCGGACGGGCGCTGCGATGCGGGCCTCCGGCACCGGGTGCGCAGCGTCGTCGACGAGGGCCGGGGCCCAGGTGGACGCGTCGAACGCCGTCGTCGACCAGCCGGGTTCGGCCAGGGTGGTGTCGATCGCCTCGCCGGCGTAGATGCCGCTGTCGACGAGCTCGGCACCGTCGGCCGCCGACCAGCTCGCATCGGTGACGAGCGTCTCCGTCGTCCCGTCGAGGTAGTCGAGCTGCAGCTGGGCGGCGAAGCGTGGCTGGTCGCCGTAGATCCGCTCGGCGAACTGGAAGAACCCGTAGCGCTCGGTGTACCAGGCACCGGCGACGGTCGCGGCGAGGACGTTCTCGCCCGGCTCGACGAGCACGGTGACGTCGACGGTCTCGTGCACGAGGCGGTCGCCGTAGGCGGTCCAGCCGGGGGAGAGCACGTCCTCCGAGGCGGGAACCCCGTTGAGCTGTGGCTCGGCTGCACCGAGCGCGGTCCAGAACAGCCGGGCGCGACGGACGGGCCGGTCGACGGTGAACGCGCGGCGCACCCGGATCGGTTGCGCAGCACGCTCGGGCGCCGCGAGACCGATGAAGCTGGCGGTCCAGGCGCCGCCGGCGAGGAACGCGGCTTCGACGTCGATCGGCTCGCTCCAGGGTGTCTCCTCGCCCGCGGTCGACGCGGCACGGACCTCGACGGTGCGCACCTCGTCCGGGGTGAGCGGCGGGAACGGCCAGGAGACGAGGACGGAGTCGCGGCCCTCGACGCGCGCCGTGGCACCACTGCCGTCCCGGAGCTCGGCCCAGGCCTGCACCCAGTCGGCGCCCGATGTCTCGACGGTCCAGCTCAATCGAGGCGTCGGTGTCGCGACCGCGGGACTGTCGTCACGGGTCTCCGCACGCAGACGGCCGATCTGCGCGACGTGCGCGGTCATCGGGAGGTCCCTGCCGCAATGGTGACGACGTGCTCGTCCACGAGGTCGACGACGGACGATCCGATCCGGAGGGTGACGTCACCTGGCTCGACCTGCCAGCCGTCCGCCCAGTGGGCGAAGACCCGCGCAGGCAGGGCGACCTCCCAGGCGACCGATTCGCCGGCGCCCGCGCGGACGACGGCCGATCCGACGAGCCAGCGCACAGGGCGGTCGACCGAGGAGTCCGGTCGCTCCGCGAACACCTGCACGACGTGCTTGCCGGCGCGGTCACCGGTGTTCGTCGCGGTCCCGGAGACGCGGGCGTCACCGGAGGCGACGTCACCCGCGACCTCGCCACCGTCGATGGACCAGCTCGTGTACCCGAGCCCGTGCCCGAACCAGTAGGCGGGCGTGGCACCCGAGCGGAGCCATGCGCGGTAGCCGATGTGGATGCCCTCCTCGTAGCGGAGCACGCCGTCCACCGGGGTGACGTCGAGCACCGGGACGTCGTCGAGCGCTGCAGCCCAGGTGGTGCTCAGGCGACCACCGGGTTCGGCGACACCGAGGAGCACGTCGGCCAGGGCGTTGCCCATCTCCTGCCCGCCGAACCAACCGAGGAGCACGGCGGCGACCTCGTCGCTCCAGGGGAGCAGGACCGGGGCGCCGGAGTTGACGATCACGACGGTGCGTGGGTTCACGGCGGCGACGGCCCGGACGAGCTCGTCCTGACGGCCGGGGAGTGTGAGGTCGCTGCGGTCCCAACCCTCCGACTCGACCTTCGAGTTCGTGCCGACGACCACGACGGCGACATCGGCCGCGCGGGCCGCCTCGACCGCCTGGGCGATGAGGGCGTCGGGGTCGGAGTCGTCGGGAGCGCGACCGACGGTGACGCTGATCGCGCCGAGACCGTTCTCGCTCGGGGAGAGGTCGAACTCCGCGCGGAGTTCGACGGCGACGTCGGCCTGGGCGGCGAACGCACCCGTCGCCGACGGCGGGGCGAGCAGCGCCGCGCCGAGGTCGTTCCCGACGACCACGGGCTGCTCGTCGACGAGGAGGACGCCGTCGACGAAGAGCCGGCCGTGGAGCCCCGTGGCGAAGCCGAGGCGCAGCTGCTCGGTGGCGTCGGGCGCGTACGTGGTGGTGAGCACGAGCTGCGACGCCGTGGTGACCGGGGCGTCGCCGCCGAACCAGACGAGCGCGGTGGATCGGCGGTCCTCGGTGAAGAGCTCTGCACCGTCGGCGTCGAGGAACGTGGCGACGAGACCGGGGTCACCCGTGCGCGGGTTGGTGAGGCGCTCGAGCGGGAGTTCTGCGACACCCTCCTGCACGATCGCGCCGACGGCGTAGTCGATCGTCGCCTCGGGGAGTGCGAGTCGCAGTCCCTCGAGTGGGCTGACGGTGTGCTCGGGGAGGACCGTCGCACTGCCACCGCCCTGGGTGCGGGAGTCGCGAGCATTGTGCCCGATGACGGCGACGCGGGTGAGCGTGGCCGCGTCGAGGGGCAGGGTGCCGTCGTTGTCGAGCAGCACGACGCCCTCGGTCTCGGCCTCGCGGGAGAAGGCGACCCCGTCGACCGGGGCCGGCGCCAGCGCCTCGTCACCGAGTGCGCCGACGCGGACCGCGAGGGCGAGGAGTCGGGCGACCTTACGGTCGACGTCGGATTCGGCGACGCGTCCGTCGCGGACGGCCTCGACGAGTGCCGCGCTCCATGCGGGAGCGGGACCGGGCATGGCGAGGTCCTGCGACGCCGGCGCCGAGCCGAGGCTGCGGACGCCGGTCCAGTCGCTGACGACGACGCCGTCGAAGCCCCACTCCGAGTTGAGCGGCGTCTCCAGCAGGTCGTTCTCGCTCATCGTGACGCCGTCGACGGAGTTGTAGGCGCTCATGATCGCCCAAGTGCCGGCCTCGGTCACCGTGCGCTCGAACGGCGCGAGGTAGAGCTCGCGGAGGGCGCGCTCGCTCGCGTGCACGTCGACCGTGAAGCGGTCGGTCTCGGAGTCGTTGGCGACGTAGTGCTTCGGGGTCGCGGCGACGCCGTTGTCCTGCAGGCCGCTGACGTAGGCGGCCGCGAGCGAGCCGGTCAGTTCCGGGTCCTCGCTGAACGCCTCGAAGTGCCGCCCGCCGAGCGGGGAACGGTGGAGGTTGATGGTCGGGCCGAGGACGACGTCGACGCCCTTGCGGCGGGCCTCGGCCGCCGCGACGGCGCCGTATCGGTAGGCGAGCGACGGGTCCCAGGAGGACGCCAGCGCGGTCGCCGACGGGAGGTTGATCGACGGCGAGCGCTCGTCCCACAGCGGACCGCGGACGCCGGCCGGGCCGTCGGACAGGACCATGGCGCGCAGGCCGATCTTCTCGAGCGGGACCGTGGTCCAGAAGTCGGCGCCGGAGACGAGTGCGACCTTCTCCTCGAGGTCGAGCCGGGCGACGAGGGCGTCGATCGCCGCGGTGTCGACGGGCTTCGTGACGGCGGCGTGCCGGGGAGTGGTGATGGTCATGCGGTGTTGGTCCGTTCTGGGGTGGCCCTTCGACAAGCTCAGGGACCGGATGGTGGGTCTCAGGGACCGGATGGTGTGGGTGCTGCGCCCGGCCGGCCGGGTTCCTGGCCCCGGCCGACCGGGCGGTCGAAGCGACGGTCAGGCGGCGGACTCCGCCGCACGCTGCTCGTCGATGAGGCGGCGGCGCTCCACCCGGCGGTCCTCCTGGCGGTCCGGGTCGGGGATCGGTGCCGCCATGAACAGGCGCTGCGTGTAGGGGTGGGCCGGGTGCGCCGTCACCTGGTCGCCGTCGCCGGACTCGACGATCTCCCCGTGGTACATGACCGCCACGCGGTGGCTGATGTGCCGGACGACCGCGAGGTCGTGCGAGATGAACAGGTACGCGACGCCCGTCTGTTCCTGGATGTCGATGAAGAGGTCGAGGACCCGCGCCTGCGTCGACAGGTCGAGGGCCGACACGGGCTCGTCGCACACGATGAGCTTCGGATCGAGGGCGAGCGCCCGGGCGATCGCGATGCGCTGCCGCTGCCCGCCCGAGAACTCGCGGGGGAGCCGTGAGGCCGCGCCGGTCGGCAGCTGCACCTGGTCGAGCAGGGATCCGACGCGCTTGCGGGCGTCAGCACCGGAGACGCCGCGGACGGTGAGCGGCTCGGTGAGGATCTGCTCGATCGTGAGCGAGGGGTTGAGCGAGGAGTACGGGTCCTGGAACACGACCTGGATCTCCGAGCTCAGCGCCCGGCGCTCCTTGCGCTTCAGGTGCCCGATCTCCTGGTCGCGGTAGCGGACGCTGCCGCCGGTGACCGGGGCGAGGCCCAGCACGGCGCGACCGAGCGTGGTCTTGCCGGAGCCGGACTCGCCGACGAGGCCGACGGTCTCACCGGGCTTGATGTCGATCGACACGCCCTTGAGCGCCTTGAACGACTGGGCGCGGAACCCCTTGCCCGGGTACTCGACTTCGAGGTCCTTCACCTCGAGCAGTGACGACGTCATCGGGTCTCTCCTGTCAGGTTCGTCGCGAGTGCCGGTCGGGCGGGACCCTCGTCGAGGATCGCGCCGAGCAGCGACTGCGTGTACGGGTGCTGCGCGTGGTTGAAGATCGAGCGCACCGGCCCGGTCTCCACGATGAGGCCGTTCTGCATGACCGAGACGCGGTCGCAGAGGTCGGCGACCACACCGAAGTTGTGCGTCACGAGGAGCATCGCCATGTGGCGTTCCGCCTGGAGGTCGCGCAGCAGGTCCAGGACCTCGGCTTGCACGGTCACATCGAGCGCGGTGGTGGGCTCGTCGGCGATGATGATGTCCGGGTCCGTCGAGACGGCGCCGGCGATGAGCACACGCTGCGCCATACCGCCCGAGACCTCGTGCGGGAATGCGGCGAAGGTGCGCTTGGGGTTCGGGATGCCGACCCGCTCGAGCAGGGCGAGTGCCTTGTCCGTCGCCTCCTTCTTGCTGAGGCCGAGGGTGACGCGCAGGGGTTCGACGAGCTGGCTGCCGATCGTGAACGCCGGGTCGAGGTTCGACATCGGCTCCTGCGGGATGTAGCCGATGCGCTTGCCGCGGATGGCCGTGTACTCGCGCTCCCCGAGGGTGTCGAGCCGGGTGCCCTCGTAGCGGATCGTCCCGTCGGTGACCCGGCCGCCGCGGGGCAGGAGCCCGAGGACGCCCCACGCCGTCTGCGTCTTGCCCGAGCCGGATTCGCCGATGAGGCCGTGGACCTCGCCCTTGCGGATGTCGAGGTCGACGCCGTGGACGACCTCGGTGACTCGGCCGCCCTCCTGGTCGTAGCCGACGCGGAGGTCGCGGACGCTGAGGACGAGCTCCTCGGCACGGACGGCGGCGCGGGCGTCGTCGTCGTGGCGGATGGGCGGGACACCGACGATCTCGTCCTCGCTGATCCCGGAAGTGCTGATCGACTGGGTGACGATCGTGTTCGAGCCCGTCTTCGACGTCGTCACGATCTTGCGACGGCGCCGGCGGACGGACACGGTGCGCTCGAGCTCGTCACGCATCGCGTTGGCGAGCAGGGTGAGCGCGATGCAGGTGAGCGCGATCGCGAGCGACGGCCACACCATGAGGATCGGTGCCTTGTAGATGTTCGTGAAGCCGTCGTTGAGCATCGAGCCCCAGGTCGGCACCGACAGGTCGCCGAGACCGAGGAACTCGAGGCCGGACTGGATCGCGATGGCGATGCCCGCGATGATCGCCGACTGGATGATGATCGGTGCGCGGACGACCGAGAGGATGTGCCTGCCGATGATGCGCGGGTCGCTGAGTCCCGAGACCCGGGCGGCGTCCACGTAGAGCTCCGAGCGGACGGCCGTGACGGCCGCGTAGACGAGGCGGAAGTAGGAGGGCGAGAGCAGGATGCCGAAGATCGCCATCGAGATCCAGACCGACGGGCCGAGGACGGCGCGGGCGGCCAGCAGGACGACGATGCCGGGCAGCGCCATGATGAGGCCCGTGAACCACGAGGACACGGAGTCGAACCACCCCTGGTAGTACCCGGCGATCAGCCCGGCGACGACCCCGATGACGATCGCGACGACGAGGGCGAGGAGTGCTGCGGCGACGCTGATCTGGGTGGCGGCGAGCAGGCGGGAGAACACGTCGCGCCCGGCGCTGTCCGCTCCGAGGAGGTGGTCGGCACTCGGTGGCGCCAGGACCTGCTGCAGGGACGCGAGGTTCGGATCCTGCGGGGCGATGAGCGGTCCGAAGATCGCGACGACCCCGATGAGTACGAGGAACACGAGGGACGCGGCGCCGATCGGGCGCTTGAGGAGCCGGCGCAGGAGGTTGACGCGGACCTGCGGGGTCGGGACGGTGAGCGGGGTTTCGATGGCGGTCATGACAGTCGCACCTTCGGGTTGAGCGCAGCCTGCGCGAGGTCGATGAGCAGGTTGACGACGACGACGATGATGGCCGTCGCGATGACGACCCCCATGACGATGGGGATGTCGCCCTGGGTCGTGGCCTGCACGGCGAGTTGACCGATGCCCGGGAGGGCGAAGATCTGCTCGATGATGACGGCGCCGCCGAGGAGGCCGATGAACTGCACGGCGAGGACGGCGAGGGCGGGGCCGCCGGCGTTCCGCAGCACGTGCTTGTAGATGACGCGGCCCGTACCGAGCCCGCGGCTGCGGAGCGTCCGGACGTAGTCCTTCGACATCGCGTCGACGACGGAACCGCGCACCTGCTGCGAGACCGTCGCGATGGCGCCGATCGCGAGGGCGATGATCGGCAATGTCACCGAGGCGACCCAGCCGGAGAAGGACGTGGTGATCGGGATGTACCCGGTGGCTTTGAACAGGCGGAGGTTGATCGCGAAGGTGATGACGAGCACGAGCGCGATGAGGAAGCTGGGGATCGCGAAGCCGATGACGGAGATGAACTGGACGACGTTGTCGATCCATCCACCGCGACGGGCGGCGAGGACACCGAGGATGACGGACACGATCGCGGCGATGATGGTCGCGCCGAGCACGATCGAGAGGGTGACGGCGAGGCGGCCGGTGACGCCCGAGGACACGAGCTGGCCGGTGAACCACGAGCGGCCGAGGTCGCCCTGGAAGGCGGAGGCGATCCAGTCGAGGTACTGCACCGGCAACGGGCGGTCGAGGCCGAGTTCGGCGGCCTTCTTCGCGACGGTCTCGGTGGTGGCGCTCTGGCCGAGGATCCGGCGGGCGATGTCGCCGCCGCCGAGGTAGAGGAGGGAGTACGCGATCACGGAGATCACGAAGATGAGGACGACGCCGGACACCAGGCGTCTGAGGATGAATCCGAGCATGGGTCACTCCAGGAAGTGGGTGAGTGAGGGGTGTTGGGGCCGGCCCGCCCGAGCGCTGGACACTCTGGCGGGCCGGGGTCGATACGACACGTGCGACCGGTCGGTCCCGGTCCCGGAGCCTGTCGACGGCCGGGCCTGCGACGGGTTCCGGTTCCGGTCCCTGAGCCTGTCGAAGGGCGGACCCGCGACAGGCTCAGGACCAGCGGACTACTTCGGCTGGATGTCGTAGATGGACGGGTACGCGTTCGTCGGGATCATCTTGACGGTCGTGTTGGCGTCCGTCGCGAAGCTGCCCTGCACCCGGTAGAACGGGGCGAACCACGCCTGCTCGACGATGTACTGGTTCAGTTCCTTCGCGACCTTGCCCTGCGTCGCCTCATCGCCGTACTGGATCTGCTTGATGTACTCGTCGACCTCCGGGTCGTCGTACTTGAAGGGGTTGAAGACGGCGTTCGGGGCGATCATGAACTGGATGAGCTGCCAGTCCGGGTTCTGCTCCAGCGCCATGAAGGAGACGGGGAACTTCGGGGCCAGGAGGTCGGCGATGAAGTTGTTGCCCGGGTCCGTGTACTCGGCGGTGATCCCGACGTCGGCCAGCTGCTGCGAGATCAGCGTGTAGGTGGTGGCGCCGAGCACCGTGGAGGACGGCATCGAGAGCGTCAGACCGTCGGCGTAACCCGCCTCGGCGAGCAGCTCCTTGGCCTTCTCGGGGTCGTAGCCGTAGCGGTCGTCGAGCGACTTGTCGAAGGCGGGGGAGTTCTCCGGGAAGACCTGACCCGTGACCGTGCCGTTGTCGTTCTGCAGCGCCTTGAGCAGGGCCGGGCGGTCGAACGCGTAGTTGATGGCCTGGCGGACGCGGACGTCGGCGATCGCCGGGTTCATGGTGCCGGCGCGGTCGAGGAGCAGCATGCCCTGGAAGTCGAGCTCGTTGGCGTTGACGGTCCAGCCGGCACCCTCGACCTCGGCGAGGTTGTCGTTGTTCGCGAGCTTGATGCCGTTGACCTCGCCCGACTTGACGGCGTTCAGGCCGGCGGTCGCGTCTTGGAGGACGTTGATGGTCAGCTTGTCGTAGTGCTGCCAGTCCTTGTTCCAGTAGTCGGGGTTCGCGGTGTAGCTGTAGCTCGTGCCGGTGACGGTCGCGGCCGTGTCGAGCACGTACGGTCCGGAGCCGACCGGGTTGGTGGCGAGGTCGGGGCTGTCGAACGACTCCGCGCTGGCGATCAGGCCGGGGTCGCGGGTGAGGTAGTTGAGCATGGCCGGGTCGGGTGCACTCAGGGTGATGACCACGGTGGTGTCGTCGGGCGCCTCGACGGAGGCGACACCCGCGAAGTAGCCGGCGTCGGGGGACGTGCCGGTCTTGAAGCGCTCGAGGTTCTGCTTGACGACGTCGGCGGTGAGCTTCGACTTGTCGGTGAAGGTGACGTCGTCGCGGATCTTGAGCGTCAGGACGGTGTTGTCGTCGTTGTACTCGTAGGAGGTCGCGAGCGACGGGACGATCTCGCCGTCGGCGGTGGCGACGAGCAGGGTGTCGAAGACGGCCTGGTAGAAGGGTGAGCGGTTGCCCCATTCGGAGCCGGCCGGGTCGAACGTGGTGGGGGGAGTGATCGCACCCAGGATCAGGGTGCCACCGGAGCCGCTGTCAGAGGCGGAGGTGCTACCGGAGCATCCGGTGAGCACGAGTGCAGCAGCGGTGACCGCGACGGCTGCGGTCGTCTTCCATCGGAACATCTTTGTCCATTCGCTGTGAGCAATCCCTCATCGGATCGCTGGTGATTGAGGACGCTAGCACGAAAGCCGAGTGGTCACTAGCTTTTTGTTTTCGACCATGTCACAGTTGGATCACGACCAGGCCGCGGCGTTCGACGGGGAACGCGCTATCGTGAAGCCGTCCGAAGGGGGAGGTCGTCCGATGACATCGGTCAAGACCGGGAACAAGCCGCAGGGGAAGCCCCGCGGTGCATATGCGAAAACCGGTATGAAGCGCGTCGCGATCCTCGACGCCGCGCTCGCCGTCTTCGCCAACGGGGGATATCGCGCGGGTTCGCTTCGGGAGGTGGCCGCGCAGGTGGGGATGAGCGAGGCAGGACTCCTGCACCACTTCCCGAACAAGAGCGCGCTGCTCGCCGCCGTGCTGTCCCACCGCGACGACCTCTCGGCGACGCTCGTCCCGATGGACGGCGACGACCCGATCGAGACGCTCCGGGGGCTGGTCGCACTCGCCCGGTACAACGCTTCCGTGCCCGGCGTGGTCGCGCTCTACTGCACGCTCTCGGCGGAGGCGACCTCGCCCGACCACCCGGCGCACGACTACTTCGTCGAGCGCTACGAGGGCACGCGCGCGCGGCTCGAGCGCACCTTCGGGTTGCTCGTCTCCGCAGGACGCGTGCGGGCCGGCTTCCCCACCACCAGCGCGGCCTTCATGACCCTCGCGCTCATGGACGGCCTGCAGGTGCAGTGGCTGCTCGCACCGGAATCGGTCGACATGGCGGACGAGCTCCACGCCTTCCTGTCGGGGCTCCTCGGTACCGAGCTCTAGGCGCCGAGCGGCCGGCGCGGCACCAGGAGGTCCGCCCCTGGGCAGGAGCCGTCGAGCGAGTGCGTCCTGCTGCGGCGCTGATCTCCTGCTGTCGCGCTACGGCGTCGTCGCCCGTGCGTCGCGCAGGTCCGCGCCGACGGAGGCGTACGAGACGCCGCGGCGGTGTCGGGTGAACGGTACAGAGGCGACGGCCGTGGCGACGATGATGAAGCTGAGGATCCCGATGATCCCGACGATCGTCTGCGTGAGGCCGCTCGTGGCGTCGGGTATCTGCGCGGCGGTCGTCGTGGCGATGTACGGCAGGGCAACGACGGACCCGCGGTAGAGGCGGCGAGCCGCCGATCCGCGTCCGTCCGGCCACTCCGGAGCGAGCCAGACGAGGCGCTGCCCGAGCGACGCGCCGCTCCCGATGAGCGCCGGCAGCACGATCACGAGGACGACCGTGCCAGCGCCGATGCTGAGCACCTCGGGCAGCGTCGGGTCGTTGGCGGTCCCGGTCGCACCTGTGAGCAGGACGCGTGGGACGACGAACACGAGCGACAGCACCGTGATCGACAGGTTCACGGCGAACGCGTCGAGGACCATGCCGAACCAGCGTCGCCAGACGGTGATGGGTCGCGCCCGGTCGCGGGTGGCGCGCAGGGCTCGCGCGCTCGGCATCCACCCGAGGACGATCGGGGCGATGAGTGCTCCGATCGCGGCGCCCGCCGTGTTCGTGATCACGTCGTCGACGTCGGCCACCCGGTAGGCGCATTCGTACAAACCCCAGATGCCCGTGTACTGCGTCGACTCGATCAGCAGGGAGACGAGCGCCCCGAGCAGGATGGAGACACCGAGCCCACGGTTCCAGTACCGCCGCGCGATGGCGCCGAACGGGATGAAGAGGATCACGTTCAGGACGACCTGCAGGAACGCGTGGCTCGTCAGGGTGCTCAGGACCGAGAGCCCGGCGGTCTCCCGTGCGATGTCCCCGATCGAGTGCCCGGGGATCAGCTCGAGCGCCCCATGGGCCGTGCTGCAGTTCGCGCGCTCATCGGGCAGTGGCAGCAGCGTGTAGGCGACGAGGGCGACCGCGTAGACACTGACCGCCGCAGCACCGATCACCCGAGGGAGTGACATCTGGCCGTAGCGACGGAGCTGCACGAGCAGGATCGGACCGAGGACGGCGAAGAAGATCACCGTGCCGCCGACGAGTCCGACCCACGCCTGCCATGTCCACCCGCTCATTCCGACAACTGTAGGGCGCTCGTGGCACCCTCGGCATCAGTCGGCGGACGGACCCCGGTCATCCTGCAGAGGGTGCCGAACGGCGGATCCCGCGCTCGATGCAGGCGATGATGGAGTGTGCCGACGCTCATCGTGACCACCCATCCCGACCCCGACTCCCTCACCCATCACCTCGCCCAGCGGCTCGCGCAGGAGCTGCGCTCGACCTCGGACCCGGCCGGCGTCGAGGTCGCGGACCTGGCTGCGGAGGGCTTCGACCCGCGGTACACGCTCGCGGACCGCCACACCTACCGCGTCGGCGGGGACTTCACCCCGGACGTGGCCGCCGAGCAGGAGCGGCTCGACCGGGCCACCGACCTCGTGCTCGTGTTCCCGGTGTACTGGTGGTCGACGCCCGCGCTCCTCAAGGGCTGGTTCGACCGCGTCTTCGTCAACGGCTGGGCGTTCGGCCTCGACGCGGACGGCGGGATCGTCCGGAAGCTCGACCGCCTGCGCGTGCACCTCGTGCCGATCGCGGGCGACGACGCCGGGGTCTACGACCGCCACGGCTACGAGCAGGCGATGCGGACGCAGCTCGAGCACGGCATCGTCGACTTCTGTGGCGCTCGCCGCGGCGTGACGACCTTCCTCCATGACTCGGAGGGCGAGGACGCCGACGCGCGAACGCGCGCGGCCGAGGCCGCGGTGGACGCGGTCGTCGAGGCGATCCGCGCCTGACCGCCCTTCGACGGGCTCAGGGACCGGGACTCGGTCACTGACCCGAACCCCGGTCACTGACCCGAACCCCGGTCACTGAACCGAACCCCGGTCACTGAGCCTGTCGAAATGCTACGCCGTGAGGGTGCGGTTGAGGCGCTCGGTCGCGGTGTCCATGTGGTGCTGCATCGCAGCCGTGGCCGCCGCGGGGTCGCCCGACATGATCGCCTCGTAGACGGCCTCATGCTCCTCGAAGGCGCGCTGGGCGTCGACGTCCTCGTGGATGCCGCGCTCCACCCAGATGCGGAGGAGCGAGCGGATGCTCTGCAGGAGGTCGGAGAGCACGCGGTTCCCGGTGGCCGAGGCGAGCTCCAGGTGGAACTTCAGGTCGGCCTCGATGAACTTGGTGCGATTGGCGCCCGCCTCGCTCATGGCGGTGAGGTGGTTGCGCAGCCGGTTGCGTGCCATGTCGTCCATGCGCGTCGCGGCGAGGCCGGCAGCGAAGACCTCCAGCTGACCGCGCACCTCGATGAGTTCGCGGGTCCGCGGTTCGCCGAGCATGAGGCCCCAGCTGAGCGTCTCGGGGAGGAGCTCGGAGACGCTGCCGCGGAGGTAGGTGCCGCTGCCCGGGCGGACGTCGACGACGCCGAGGATCTCGAGCGCCGCCAGGGCCTCGCGGACGGCGGACCGCCCGATGCCGAGGGACGCGGCGAGCTGACGCTCCGGTGGGAGGCGGGTCCCCGGGGCGATCTCACCGCTCGTGAAGTGGTCGAGCAGGCGCTTCGCGACGGCGGAGACGGCGGATCCCACGGCGACCGGTCCGAGGCTGGACGAGATGTCGTCGGTCGGCCGATCCGGGAACGCAGGCATGGGTTCACTGTATCGCGGCGGGTCGGCATGCCCGGAGCCCACTGCTTGAATTGGTCAACCGGTTGATGTATCGTTCATTCCGGTCCGGCCCGGACCACGCCCTGCCCGCGGCATCGATGCCGCCCACCCGAGGAGTCATAGTGGACACCACCGCCCCCGCGGCCAACCCGGCTGTCGAGCGATCAGCCATCCGGAAGGTCTCGATCCGTCTCGTGCCGTTCGTGGCGCTGATGTTCTTCATCAACTACCTGGACCGCACCGCGATCGGCTTCGCCGCCCCCAACGGCATGAACGAGGACCTCGCGCTCTCCGCCGCCCAGTTCGGCTTCGCGTCCGGCGTCTTCTTCATCGGCTACATCCTGCTCGAGGTGCCCAGCAACCTCGCGCTCAACAAGTTCGGTGCCCGCCGCTGGCTCGCCCGCATCATGGTCACCTGGGGTATCGTCGCGGTCCTGTTCACCTGGGTCGCCAACTTCGAGCAGCTCGCGATCCTCCGCTTCGTGCTCGGTGTCGCCGAAGCCGGCTTCTTCCCCGGAGCGATCCTCTTCCTGAGCCTCTGGGTCCCGGCCAAGCACCGCAGCAAGATCCTCGCCCTCTTCTACCTGGCGCAGCCGCTCACCACCGTCATCGGCGCACCCCTCGCCGGGTGGCTCATCGGTCAGCACGGCGTGTTCTTCGGTCTCGAGGGCTGGCGCTTCATGTTCCTCGGCGTCGGACTCCCGGCCATCCTCATCGGTGTCATCGCCTGGTTCTACCTGAAGGACCGTCCGTCCGAGGCCAAGTGGCTCACCCCCGAGGAGCAGACCTGGCTCACCGCGGCTCTCGCACACGAGAAGGCCACCACGGAGCAGAAGCAGGGCCACGTCAGCCTCAAACACGCGTTCACGAGCGGTCGCGTCTGGATGCTCGCGTTCATCTACTTCGGCTTCATCTACGGCCTCTACGCGCTCGGCTTCTTCCTCCCCACGATCATCGAGGGCTTCCAGGAGACGTTCGGAACCGAGTTCAACGTCATGCAGAAGGGCCTCATCACGGCGATCCCGTACGTGCCGGCCGCCATCGCCCTGTACTTCTGGTCTCGTGACGCGACGCGCCGTGGCCTGAAGACCTGGCACATCGTGATCCCCGCGATCGTCGGTGCCGTGAGCATCCCGCTCGCGCTCTTCGCCAACTCGCCCGCCCTCACCATCGCGATCATCGCGGTCACCGCCATGGCGATCTTCGCCGCGCTGCCCAACTTCTGGACGCTGCCCACGCAGTTCCTCACCGGTGCGGCAGCGGCCGCTGGTATCGCGCTCATCAACACAGTCGGCAACCTCGCCGGGTTCTCGGCGCCGTACATCACCGGTGCCGTCGCGGACCTCACCAAGGTCGGCGACACCCCGCAGTACGTCGTCCCGATGTTCATCGTCGGTGGCTTCATGATGATCTCCGCCACGCTCATGGTGATCCTCTCGAAGCAGCGGAGCTCTCGCGAGCTGCGCGTCTCGCACGACGACCTCACGGGTAAGACCCGATGACGCGCCTCTTCAACGACCCGGCGGACTTCGCCGATGAGATGATCGACGGCTTCGTCGCCGCGAACCGTGACCAGGTCCGGCGCGTGACCGGTGGTGTCGTCCGGAGCACCCGGACGCCCGAGGGCACGGTCGCGCTCGTCATCGGCGGTGGCTCCGGCCACTACCCGGCGTTCGGCGGCATCGTCGGCCAGGGCCTCGCGCACGGTGCGGCGATGGGCAACCTGTTCGCGTCGCCGTCCGCCCATCAGGTCGAGTCGGTCGCGAAGGCGGCGCAGCGCGGGGGCGGCGTCCTCCTCAGCTACGGCAACTACGCGGGCGACGTGCTCCACTTCACCCAGGCGCAGGACGCGCTGAATGCAGCGGGCATCCCCACCCGGAGCGTCGCCGTCACCGACGACATCTCGAGCGCGCCCGTCGCTGAGAAGCACAAGCGTCGCGGTATCGCGGGCGACCTCACCGTCTTCAAGTCGGCCGCCGCCGCGGCCGAGGCGGGCTACGACCTCGACGAGGTCGTCCGCGTCGCCACCCACGCGAACGAGCGCACCCGGTCCTTCGGCGTCGCGTTCAGCGGCTGCACCCTGCCGGGCGCGACCGAGCCGCTGTTCACCGTGCCCGAGGGGCGCATGGCGGTCGGCATGGGCATCCACGGCGAGCCCGGCATCGACGAGACCGACGTGCCGACGGCCGATGAACTCGCCACCCTGCTCGTCTCCTCGCTGCTCGCGGAACTGCCCGAGGGCGTCTCCGAGGCCACCGGCGCTCGCGTCGGCGTCATCCTCAACGGCCTCGGCTCGGTGAAGTACGAGGAACTGTTCGTCGTCTACCGTGCGGTCGCCGCGCAGCTCGAGGCCGCAGGGGTGGAGATCGTCGACCCCGAGGTCGGCGAGCTCGTCACGAGCTTCGACATGGCGGGCGTCTCGCTCACGCTCTTCTGGCTGGACGAGGAGCTCGAGGGCTTCTGGGCGGCCGGCGCCGACACCCCCGCCTACCGCAAGGGCGTCGTCGCAGCGGCCGAACAGCTCGACCCGTCGGAGATCGTCGCCGAGACGGCTGCCGAGATCCCCGCCGCCTCCGACGCGTCCCGGGCCGCCGCCGCGGTCGTGGTCGAGGCCCTCGACGCGCTCGTCCAGGTCATCGACACGAACGTCGAGGAGCTCGGCCGGATCGACGCCGTCGCGGGCGACGGTGACCACGGCATCGGCATGCAGCGCGGTGCTCGTGCCGCCGTCACCGCCGCACACGCCGCCGCCGATGCCGGGGCCGGTGCCCACACCGTCCTGCACCTGGCCGGCGACGCCTGGGCGGACCGCGCCGGCGGCACGTCCGGTGCCCTGTGGGGACTCGCGCTCCGCTCGGTCGGAACCGCCCTCGGTGACGAGGTCGCCCCCGACCGCACCGACGTCGCGACCGGCGTGCAGGCCGCGGTCGACGGCATCGTGTCGTTCGGCAAGGCCGAGGTCGGACAGAAGACGATGGTCGACGCGCTCGTGCCGTTCACCACCACGTTGCGTGCAGCCGTCGCCGACGGTTCCGACCTCGTCGCCGCCTGGACGACCGCCGCTGCGGCTGCCTCGACCGCTGCCGCTGAGACGGCGGACCTCCTGCCGAAGATGGGCCGCGCCCGTCCGCACGCGGAGAAGAGCCTCGGTACGGTCGACGCCGGTGCCTACTCGTTCGGCCTGATCGTCACGGCGATCGTCCCCGTCCTCGAGCGCGCCGCCGGCACCACTACGCCGGACGGCTCCACCAGCACCACCACCAACGAAGGAGTACACGCATGACCGATCAGCTGCGCATCGTCATCGGCTCGGATGACGCCGGGTTCGACTACAAGGAGATCGTCAAGCGCGACCTCGAGCAGCACGACGGCGTCGCCTCGCTCGTCGACGTGGGCGTGGACGCCGATGGTCACACCGCCTACCCGCGGGTCGCCATCGCCGCTGCCGAGCTCGTCGCGTCCGGCCAGGCCGACCGCGCGCTCCTCTTCTGCGGCACCGGCCTGGGCGTCGCGATCGCCGCCAACAAGGTCGCCGGCATCCGCGCCGTCACGGCACACGACAGCTTCTCCGTCGAGCGCGGTGTCCTCAGCAACAACGCGCAGGTCCTGACGATGGGCCAGCGCGTCATCGGCATCGAGCTCGCCCGCCGCCTCGTCCGCGAGTGGCTCACCTACCGCTTCGACGAGACCAGCGCGAGCGCCGAGAAGGTCGCCGTCATCGGTGAGTACGAGGCGACGGGCTCCTGCTGATGACCGCCTCCCCGTCGACCGCGAGCACGTCGACCGCGCCCCGCGTGGTCGGTGTGAGTCTGAAGATGTACTTCGGCCATGCGCAGACCCTCGAGTGGATCGAGCAGGTGGGCGCCTTGGCCCGTCGGCACGAGGCCGTGGTCGATGGTCGCGTGCGACTGTTCGTCATCCCCGGCTACCTCGCGGTCGTGCAGTCGATCGAGGCCCTCGCCGGGACGGGCGTGCTGGTCGGAGCACAGGACCTCGCGAGCGCGGACCGTGGCGCGTTCACCGGTGAGGTCGGCGGCCCCGAGCTCGCCGAGGTCGGCGTCGCCGTGGTCGAGGTCGGCCACGCGGAGCGCCGCTCGCTCTTCGGCGAGACCGACGAGGTCGTCGCCGAGAAGACCGCCGCGGCCCTCCGCAACGGACTCTCACCGGTCCTCTGCATCGGCGAGGTCGAGCGCACGACGCCCGAGGCGGCTGCGACGGAGTGCGTGCGCCAGCTGGACTCCGCGCTCGCCGACGCCGTGGCGGGACCGGTGATCGTCGCCTACGAGCCCGTGTGGGCGATCGGTGCGGCTGAACCCGCGTCTGCCGAGTACGTGCGAGCTGTCGGCGCGATCCTGAAGCGATCGATCGCCGAGCGCGCCGACCGGGTCGGCAGCTCCGTCATCTACGGCGGCAGTGCGGGCCCCGGTCTGCTGACCGCGCTCGGAGACGACGTCGACGGTGTGTTCCTCGGACGCTTCGCCCACGACGTCGCGGCGCTCGAGGCCGTGCTCGACGAGGCCCTCCGACAGGCTCAGGGACCGAGGACAGCATGATCGGCTTCGGCACCTACACCTTCTTCTGGGAGGGCTCCGAGCTCGCACCCGAGCGCTTGAGCGTCATCGGCATGATCGAGCGCACGGCCGACGCCGGCGTCGAGCTCTTCCAGATCTGCGACGACGCCCGCATCGAGTCGATGTCCGACGATGAGCTGCGCCGGATCGCCGAGGTCGCCCGCGAGCGCGGGGTCGCCCTCGAACTCGGGACGAAGGGGATCGCGGTCGCGCACCTCGAACGCTTCCTCCACATCGCCACCGTGCTGGGTGCGAAGCTCCTGCGCAGCATGGTCACCTCCGGCGACGACCGGCCGTCACACACGGACGCCGTCGATCGTCTCCGCGCGGTGCTCCCGGCGTTCGAGGCGGCCGGCGTGACGATCGCACTCGAGACCTACGAGCAGCTGTCGTCGCAGGAGCTCGTCGACCTCGTGACCGCCGTCGACCACCCGAACCTCGGCATCTGCCTCGACCCCGCCAACACCGTCGCCCGGCTCGAGCACCCGAGTGACGTCATCGAGCGCACCGCTCCGTACGTCCGCAACATCCACGTCAAGGACTTCGCGTTCACCCGCCGGGGTGGCTGGGTCGGCTTCACCCTCGAGGGTGCCCTGCTCGGCACCGGCCTGCTCGACTACCCAGCCCTCACCGCCGTCGTCCAACCGGACGAGCGCGGTGTCAACCAGATCATCGAACACTGGCTCCCGCTCGGCGACTCCATCACGGAGACGATCGAACTCGAGCGCACGTGGACCGCACACAACCTGCAGTACCTGAGAGAAGGAAGATCATGACCGACACCACCACCGTCGCGGACCAGCTCACCATCGCCGTCATCGGCGCGGGCGGCAAGATGGGCATGCGCGTCTCCAACAACCTCGTGAAGACCAGCCACACCGTCTTCTACAGCGAGGTGTCGCCCGCCGGTCAGGAGCGCGTGACCGAGGCCGGTCGCGAGCTCACCGAGACCGACGCGGCCGTCACCGACGCCGACGTCGTCATCCTCGCCGTCCCGGACCTCGCCCTGAAGGCCGTGTCCGCCGGCGTCGTCCCGCTCATGAAGTCGGGCGCCGTGCTCCTCACGCTCGACCCGGCCGCCGCGTACGCGGGTCTGCTGACCCGTCGCGACGACGTCATCCAGGCCGTCACGCACCCCTGCCACCCCTCCGTCTTCGTCGAGCGCCACACGCCCGAGGAGTACGCGGACACCTTCGGTGGCATCGCCGCCCTCCAGGACGCCATCGCGGCGATCGAGTCCGACGACGCTGAGAAGCAGGCGCAGGTCGAGGCCGTCGTCCGGGCGATCTTCGCCCCCGTCGGCGAGGTCCACTGGGTCACGGTCAAGCAGCTCGCGCAGCTCGAGCCGACCCTCGTGGAGACGATCGCCTGCATGATCGGTGCGCTCCTCAAGGAGTCGCTCGACGAGGCCGTCAACACCATGGGCGTGCCGGAGCCGGCCGCTCGTGCGATCCTGCTCGGCCACACGCAGGTCGCCCTCGCGAACTCGCTCAAGGGCGACAACCCGTTCTCCGACGCGTGCCTCATCGCGATGGACTACGGCCGCAGCGCGATCATCAAGGACGACTGGAAGAAGGTCTTCCAGGACGACGAGCTCGACAAGAACCTCGCCGCCATGCTCCACCTCGACAAGATCGAGCGGTAACCCGCTTCGCCAGCTGTTCGCAATTCAGGACGTGCCCGGTGCGTCGGCCCGCTCCCTCCCCCGATCCGGGTCGGCGCGCCGCGGCCGTCCTGAATTGCGAACGTCACATGCGGTCAACCGGTTGCGCCGGATAGGCTGCAGACGACCCGATGTCGCACCCACGACAGCCACTGCGACACCCGCGACACCACCCCCCGCAACACCGCACGAGAGACAGGCGACGATGACTGGACGACTTGCAGGAAAGACCGCGCTCGTGACGGGTGCCGGGTCGGGTATCGGACGTTCGGTCGCCGAACGGTTCGCGCGGGAGGACGCCGCCGTCGTCTTCTCCGACCGCGACATCCAGGCCGCCCGCGATGCGGCGGCACCCTTCCCGACCGCCATCGCCGTGCGACTCGACATCGCCGACGAAGCGAGCGTCGAGGCCGCCTTCGCGGTCATGGACGCCGCCGGCAAGACCCCGGACGTCGTCGTCGCGAACGCCGGCGTACAGCTCTTCGGCCAGGACGCGAAAATCGCCGACCTCGACCTCGAGGTCTGGCAGCGCACGGTCGACATCAACCTCACCGGCACCTTCCTCACGACCAAGCACGCCGTCCGCGCCATGCTCGGCCGCGGCGGCTCGATCATCCTCACGGGCAGCCCGACCGGTCTCAACGGCGAGGGTGCCGACTTCACGGCGTACAGCTCCACGAAGGCCGGGATCCACGGCCTCGGCCGGACCGTCGCAGCGGCCTACGCCGATCAGGGCATCCGCGTGAACACCGTCGTCCCCGGCTACACGGAGACCCCGCTCGTCACCGCGATCTCCGGCGACCCGGAGTCGCGTGCCGCCATCGTCGGGCGCATCCCGCTCGGTCGTCCCGGCCAGGCCTCGGACGTCGAGGGCATCATGGTGTACCTCGCCAGCGACGAGTCGAGCTTCGCCACCGGAGCGACCTTCCGGGTCGACGGCGGCATGACGAGCCTCTGAGCCGACGATCATGACCTCGCGTTCGGGAACCACCTTCCGCGTCGCATCCGACCTCCTGCTCGACCGCGAGCGCGACGCCCTCACCGTCGGCCGAGGGCCCTGGTCGGCCTCGCTCCGCGGCTCGGAGCTCGACGACATCACCTTCGACGGCGAGCCCGTGCTGCGCAGCATCCGCTTCGTCGTCCGCGACCAGGACTGGAAGACACTGCCCGTCATCGTCGACGCGGTCGACCGCACGACGAGCGGCCTGGCCCTGCGCGGCCGGGTCGGCGACGATGGCGAGACCGTCGCCTGGTCCCTGTCGGTCGACCTCGGAGCGTCGACACTCCGGGTCGCCGTCCGGGCCGAGGTGACCGCCGCGTTCCGGCGCGCGCGCATCGGTCTCATCGTGCTGCAGTCACCGGCGCTCGCCGGCGCCGAGCTCGTCGTCGGCCACCCGGAGGGGTCCACGACGACCGTGCGCCTCCCGGAGCACGTCGCTCCGCATCAGCCGGCGATCCGCATCGGGTCCCTCGCCTGGACCGGCGACCGCGTCGCGACCACGGTCCGCTTCAGCGGTGACGTCTTCGAGATGGAGGACCAGCGCAACTGGACCGACGCCTCGTTCAAGACCTATTCGACGCCTCTCTCGCTGCCGTTCCCCGTCGCACTGGCGGTCGGTGACGTCGTGGAGCAGTCCGTCGAGGTCAGCTGTGCACGGGTCGGCGCTGCCGAGCCAGCCGACGCCCCACTGGCGACGCCGCTCGCCGTGACCGTCGTGCCCGAGACGGAGCTCGCGGGGCAACGAGAGGACTCTGTCCCTGAGGTGGTCGAAGGGTGGATCGGCGCGCCACTCGACAGTGTCGTCCCCACGATCTCGACCTCGGTGTCGAGCGACCCCGATGGCGGACGCGCTGGTGCGGTGGTCCCGGACACGATCACCGGGATCCTCGTGGAGATCGACCCGACGAACCAGGACTGGCCGGCCATCCTCGATCGCGCCGTGCGCCAGGCCGGCGGCGGGCCCCTCGACCTCCGGCTCGTGCTCGGGACGGGCGAGGAGGCCGAGCCGGTGCTGCGGCGGCTCCGCGACGCGGCCGTGCCCGTCGTGCGCGTCGGGGCGTTCCATCGCCGGACCCACCTCTCGGAGGTCACGCTGTTGACCGCGCTCGGCGAGGTCCTGCGAACCCTGTGGGCCGAGGTCCCGACGCCGCACCCCGAGCTCGTCGGCGGCACGCGCGCGCACTTCACGGAGCTCAACCGCAACCACGCGCGCCTCGAGCGCTGGACGGGCCCCGTGGCGTTCAGCATCACGCCGTTCATGCACGACCGCGGCGGGCACCAGCTCGTCGAGTCGCTCGGGATGCAGGCCGTCGTCGTGGCGGACGCCGTGAGGATCGCCGACGGCCGCCCGCTGCACGTCGGGCCGGTCACGCTCGGCGCCCGCTACAACGCGGTCGCCACCACCCGGGCGAGCGCGGGTGACTCCCGCGACCCGGAACTCCGCGCGGGCTTCGGCGCGGAGCACGTGCCCGGCGCCACGGACGAGCGGCAGTCGGCGGAGGCGCTCGGCGCCTGGGTCGTCGGCAGTATTGCGGCCCTGGCCGTCTCCGGTGTCGAGTCGCTGTCGTACTTCGAGGCGACCGGACCGCGTGGGCTCGTCGCGGCCGACGGCACGCTCACCGCCGCGGGCCGGGCCCTCGGGTGGATCGCCGAGCTCAGCGGCCGACGGCGCGTCGCGGTCGAGGTCGGCGGGGTGTCGCCCGGTGCCGGGTCGCCCGTCTCGCCGGCAGGTGTGACCGCGATCGCCGCCGTCGATGCCGCCGGCGACACCGTCGTCATCCTCGGCAACCTCGGCGAGACACCGGTCCGGGTCGTCTTGACCGGTGCATCCGAGCCGCACACCGCGGAACTCGCCGCGGGTGCGGTCGCCCGGGTCGTGATCGCCCGTTCGGGTTCGTAGATCCCGCTCAGGCGAGCGTGCGGCGCAGGATGGCGAGGTCGAGCCAGCGGCCGAACTTCGTCCCGACCTCCGGCAGCAGGCCGACCTGCTCGAACCCGAGCTTCGTGTGCAGGGCGATCGATGCGGTGTTCTCCGCCTCGATGAGGGCGAGCATGACGTGGTGGCCGTCGGCCGTGGCACGTTCCAGCAACTCGACCACGAGCGCCTTGCCGAGGCCGCGCCCCTGCGCGTCCGGGTGCACGTACACGGAGTTCTCGACGGTGTGGCGGTACCCGTCCTTCGCGGCGTACGGACCGTAACTGCCGTAGGCGAGGACGTCACCCTCGGGGAGGGTGTCGTCGGGGCCGTCGGCGACGGCGACGAGCGCGACCCTGCCCGGCTCCTGGTGGCGCGCGAGCCATGCCTCGCGCTCGGCGAGGTCGGGCGTGACCTCGGTCCAGATCGCGACACCGTTCGCGACGGCGTCGGTGTGGATGGCGAGGACGCCAGGCAGGTCGGCGGGTTCGGCGAGACGGATGCGCATACATCGATCGTAGAGTGCCCTTCGACAAGCTCAGGGACCGGTGGTGTTGGGCTCAGGGACCGGTGATGTCGGGTTCAGGGGGTCGGCCGTCGGGAGCCGGGGTGCCCTTCGACGAGCTCAGGCACCGGCGGTGTCGGGCTCGCGGGCCTGGCGCCCGCGACGGGTAGATTCGAGGCATGTCCTCCTCCACACCGCTCCCGATGGAGCAGCTCACCGCCGTCCTGAACGCCGAAGTCGCCCGCTACGCCGCGCGCGGTTGGACGGTGTCGTCGGTGCAGGGCCAGCAGGCCGTGCTGCAGCGACAGAAGCGCATCGGTTGGTTCTGGAACCTGATCCTGACGCTCCTCACCGGCGGGCTCTGGCTCATCGTCGTGATCATCCGCGTCGTGAACCGCAAGGTCGAGTCGCTCATCGTGACTGTCGACGCCTACGGTCGCATCTCCACGCGACGCTGACGGTCGGAGCATGGGCGAGCGCGGAGAGAGCGATTCCCGGGATTCCGACGCCAGAGCTGCCATCGCCGCCGAGCGAGCCCGCGTCCAGCGGCGGACACTCACGGTCGTCGTCATCAGCCAGGTCCTCGGCGGCGCCGGTCTCGCCGCCGGGGTGACGGTCGGGGCGCTCCTCGTGCAGGACGTCCTCGGCAGCATGAGCCTCGCGGGCGTCGCAGCCGCGCTCCTCACCCTCGGCTCCGCGCTCACCGCCTTCCTCGTCGGGCGCGTCACCCAGCGGCTCGGCCGGCGCATCGGGCTCGGACTCGGATTCGCGGCGGGCGGCGTCGGTGCGATCGGAGTGGTCGTGGCCGCCACCACCGCACTGGTGCCGCTGCTCTTCCTGTCGCTCTTCGTCTACGGCGCTGGCACGGCCACCAACCTCCAGGCGCGCTACGCCGGCACCGACCTCGCGACCCCGGCCCGACGTGGTTCGGCGATCAGCGTCGCGATGGTGTCGACGACACTCGGCGCCGTCGCCGGACCCAACCTCGTCGAGCCGTTGGGGGCGTTCGCGACCGGCCTCGGACTGCCGTCGCTCGCCGGGCCGTTCCTGCTCGCCGCGGTCGCCTACCTCGCGGCCGGGACGGCGTTGCTCGTGCTGCTCAGACCCGACCCGTTCCTCCTCGCCCGCCGTCTCGACGCCGAGCTCGCGCAGCTGGAGGTGGAGCAGACCGCCGCGGAGCAGGCGGGGCCGAAGCAGGCATCTCCGACGACCGCCGCACGCCCGCGTCCCGGCGTCGGTGCCTACGTCGGCGCCGCGGTCATGGTGGTCACGCAGATCGCCATGGTCGCGGTGATGACCATGACCCCGGTGCACATGCGGGCCCACCACCACGGCCTCGGCGAGGTCGGGCTCGTGATCGGGATCCACATCGCCGCGATGTACCTCCCCTCGCTCGTGACCGGCGTCCTCGTCGACCGGATCGGCCGCACCCCGATGGCGATCGCCGCCGGCGTGACCCTCCTGCTCGCCGGTGTCACGGGAGCACTCGCGCCGGCGGACTCGCTCGGCCTGCTCATCCTGGCGCTCGCCCTCCTCGGACTCGGCTGGAACTTCGGGCTCATCGCGGGCACCGCGCTCGTCGTCGACCACACGGTGCCCGCCAACCGGGCACGCACCCAGGGCACGCTCGACGTCCTCATCGCGCTCGCCGGCGCCGGAGCCGGCGTCATGTCCGGCGTCGTGATGGCGGGTGTCGGCTACGGCGCGCTGTCGATCGCGGGAGGCGTGCTGGCCCTCCTGCTCATCCCCGTGCTGCTCTGGGCCCGGCGGGTCACCCCACGCACAGCGGTGAGCTGAGGGCGCGCGAGCTACTCCGCCGCGGCCGGAACGCGGACGGTGAGGGCACCCGGCTCGATCCAGGTGTTGATCGCGATGGCCTTACCGAAGCCGTCGCCGTCGAGTTCGATCTCCTCCGGCTTCGACATCCGGGCGACGAACCGCTTCGCCGTGCCGTACTGGAGGTCGTCGTCGTCCTTCTTCTTGCCGGCCAACGCCCGGCCGGTCTTCGTCCGTCGCAGGACACCGTTCACCCACGCGACTTTCGCCCAGATGCGGATCCAGCCGAGGATCCCACCGGGGCGCATGAACATGAGGTCGAACAGTCCGTCGTCGACGACCGCGTCCGGCAGCAGCAGGATGTTGGCGGGCAGCGAGCCGCAGTTGCCGATGATGACGGTGTGCACGGTGGCGCGCACCTGCGGCTCGTCGTCGATCCGGAACCGGAGGTGCAGCTCGTCCGGATCGCGCAGCGACTTCACGATCGCGTCGACGTAGGCGGCCCAGCCGGCCTTCGCCTTGAGGTCGTCGTCGGTGTTCTTGATCATCTTCGCGTCGATGCCCATGCCGGCCATGACGACGAACACGTGGCGGTCGCGTGAGTGGTCGGCGCGCTCGATGTCGATGACACCGAGGTCGATCGCCTTGTCCTCGCCGGTGAACGCCGCGATGACGGAGCCGGGCAGGTCATTGAGGGTGAGGTCGAGGTTGCGCGCGAGCAGGTTGCCGGTGCCGGACGGCAGCAACGCGAGAGGGATGTCGCTCCCGCGCAGGGCCTCCGAGACCGCGCGGACCGTGCCGTCGCCGCCGGCCGCGATGACGAGGTCGACCTTCGCGGCGATCGCCTCGGCGGTGACGCCCTGGCCCACATCCTCCACCGACGTCTCGAACCAGAGCGACTCGCCCCAGCCCGCATCGGCGGCGGACCGTTCGACCGATTCGCGGAGCACGTCGAGGTCGACCTTCACGGGGTTGTAGATGACGGCGGCGATCTTGGTCGCCGTCGTGTCGCTCGGCGCGGTCGTGCTCTCAGGTGTCGTCATCCGATCAGCATAGGAGCGGAGGCAGGGGCGAGGGGGATCCGGTCCGTGGGTTGACGTGGCACGTGGGTTCTGCAGGCGGCGGAAGAGTATCGTTGAGTCCTTGCAGGCACCGTCCATGCCCGCCACGAGCGCAGTGTCCGCGGCGGCCTCCCCATCGTGATTGCGACATCGTGAAGATCCTCTCCATCCAGTCAGCCGTGGCCTACGGGCACGTCGGCAACTCCGCGGCCGTGTTCCCCCTCCAGCGCATCGGCGTCGAGGTGATCCCGGTCAACACGGTGAACTTCTCGAACCACACCGGGTACGGCGCGTGGCGCGGCCCGCTCATCTCGCCCGAGCAGGTCGGCGAGGTCATCACGGGTGTCGAGGAGCGCGGAGCGTTCCCGCAGATCGACGTCGTGCTCTCGGGCTACCAGGGCGGCGTCGGCATCGGCGACGTCATCGTGGACGCGGTGCAGCGGGTCAAGGCGGCGAACCCCGCCGCGCTGTACGCGTGCGACCCGGTCATGGGCAACGCGAAGTCCGGGTGCTTCGTCGCCCCGGAGATCCCCGACCTGCTGCGCGACCGCGTCGTGCCGAACGCCGACATCATCACGCCGAACCAGTTCGAGCTCGGCTTCCTCACGGGTACCGAGCCCGGCTCGCTGGAGTCGACGCTGGCGTCGGTCGAACTCGCCCGCGCGATGGGCCCGTCGGTCGTCCTGGTGACGAGCGTCGAGCGTCCCGACCGCGACCCGGAGACGATCGAGATGCTCGTCGTGGACGACGCCGGTCGGTGGATCGTCCAGACGCCGCTGCTGCCGTTCAAGGCGAACGGGTCCGGCGACGTCACGGCCGCCCTGTTCGCCGCGCACTACGGCGAGACCCGCGACGCGAAGCTCGCCCTCGAGCGCACGGCGTCGAGTGTGTTCGACCTCGTGGAGCTCACGTACCGCTCCGGCCAGCGCGAGCTGCAGCTGGTGGAGGCGCAGGAGTTCTACGCGAACCCGCGGATGCAGTTCACCGCGACGGCGGTCTGAGCCGCTGAGTCGCCCGGATCTGTTCGGAGCCGGGCGATCTCTGTGCAGTTCTGGGCGACTCAGCGACCCACGCTCACCGCACGGCGCGGCAGGCGAGGTGGAGCGCGAGGCGCACCTCCGGGTCCGCCATGTCGACGCCGAGGAGCTCCTGCGCGCGGGTGATCCGCGTCGCGACGGTGTTGCGGTGCAGCCCGAGCGCGGCCGCCGTCGGCGCGACCGCGGACTCGTGGTCGAGGTAGGCCGACAGCGTCGTGAGCAGCTCGCCGTTGCCGGTCTGCAACGGGGCGAGGAGCGACCGTGCAGCCGGGACGAAGGTGTCGTTGCCGGTCCACGCGAGCAGCAGCTGTTCCAGGCCGAGGCCATCCACCCGCACGAACCAGCCCGTCGTCGACCGGTTCGCGGCGATGCGCACCGCGTCGGACGCCTCCCCGAGTGATGAGGTGAGACCCGCCGATCCGCTCGCCAGCGACCCGACGGCCGTCGCGACGTTGAACGATCGCCGCGCCTCAACGTGCAGGTCGCGGAGGGCGGCGATGTACCGCTCGACCTGCGGCGGCTCCGGCGGTTCGGCGAAGGTCAGCCAACCGCTCACCCCGCGCCCGCTCGTCGTCGCGTGGGAGTCCACGGCGATCCGACCGAGCGCGCCGGTGACGAAGCGGAGGAGTTGCAGGGCGTCCACCCGGCTCCGGCCGACGATGCGGAACGCGAGGTGGTAGCCGGTCGTCCGCCAGCCCCGCTCGAGCATGCGACGTTCGACGTCGGGATCGGGGCGGCCTCGGAGGTCCACGAAGTCCCGCAGGACGCCGGACGACACGGACGCGTCACTGACCTCGGCCACCTCGTCGATGAGGATCCGCGCCGCGACGGCGGGCATGGCGACCTCGGCGGCGACCGCGAGCGCGCTCAGTTGTCGGTCGTCGAGTCCGTCCCCGAAGAACGCGACCCGGAGGCCCTCCCGACTCGGGCTGTCCACCCGGACCGATGCCGCAGCGCCGCGCCCGGCCTTCGTCAGGTCGACCCAGGGGCCGAAGTCGATCGCCGCGTGCACCTCGGACGGCAACCGCCCGCCGGCCTCGAGCAAGACCCCCTCGCTGTCGATGAGGGCGATCCCGTGGCCGATACTCGTCGAAAGGTGGCGGAGGAGGTCGGCCAGGCCCTCGGCGTGGTACTCGATGGACTGCGCGACCTTGCGGACGTACCCGAGGGTCAGGGAGTCGCGGGCCTCGACGAGCTGCCAACACGCCTTCGCGAGCAGCATCGGTCGGTCGACGTGCAGGAGCGAGAAGCCGAGTCGGTCGGCGAGCGCGCGCGTCCCCGCGCCGAAGCCGTCGGCCTCCGGGATCGCCAGGGCGAGGAAGCCACGATCCCGGGTGCGACGGACGAGCGCATCCTGCTGCCACGGCCTCGTGGGTGGGACGCCGGTCACCACGGCGAGTCGACCGGCGCCGTCCTCGGGGAGGGCCGCCTCGTTCGTCTCGACCACCACGCCGGCCCAATTGGCGTCGGCCGGGCCGGCGACGAGCCGCACGCCACCATTGTCGGGGTGGGCGAGGAGTGCGCCCAGCTGCAGGCGATCGCTCATGCCGGGACCTCGTCGAGCTCGTCCAGGCCGTAGGCGGACGGGAGTACATGGCGGAGTCGCTCCGGGGAGCCGGACCACCATTCCGGACCGTCGACCCGGATGACGGCGACGTGCCTCGCCATCGAGATCGCCGTGACCTCGAGGATGTCCCGGGAGACCGCGTCGACCACGACGATGAGGTCCGGCGCGGCGGCTTCGAGTCGTCCGTCCGTCATGAACGCGAGCGTCTCGGAGCGGGCGACGAGGCGGTGCAGCGCGCCACTGCTCCCGTCGATCCCGAAGGTGAGGACGTGCGGGTCCCGTGAGTCCGGCTCGATGCTGCTGACCCGACCCTCCGCGAGGAGCCGTCCACCCAGCGACTCGGCCAGGGCGGTCAGCGGGCCGTCGATCCGCGCGAGGAACGCTCCGCCCAGCTCGAGTGCCCGGGCGGCGTTCCCGACGACGGCGTGCGCTCGGAGGTCGCCGACCGTGAAGCCAGCGAACACCATGCCGCCGCTCCCACCGGCCTGCACGATCGCCGCGCGGACGACGCGTTCGATGTCGAGGGCCCGCTCGGTCTCGACGAGGGCGACCCCGCCGGCACCGGTGTCGCAGGTGACGACGATGCCCGGGACCTCGTCCACGAGGATCGACATCTGGTCGAGCGAGGGGACGGCGCGTCCGGTCAGATCAGCGTCGACGATGGTCCGCCCTGCGGCGAACGCGAAGGGGGTGAGCCCGTTGACCCCGCCACCCTCCAACGAACAGATGGCCGGGATGCGGTGTCCGAGCCAGCGTTCCGCAGCTCCGATCAGCCGCCCGAACGGATCCGTGCCGGGGAGGCGCTCGCTGAGCAGCATCGTGGAACCGACGAAGCCGACGGCGAGACACGGGGTCTCCGGATCGAGGTCGTCGACGCTGTGGAGGTCGAACGGCCAGGCGCGCTCGTCGCGGAGCGCCAGCTCGAGCATCGTCGTCGCGCCGCCACCTCCCGAGCCCAGGATCGCGAACCCCGTCGCCAGGGCGGGGAGGCGATCGCGCTCGAGGAGGGTCGGCATGCCCTCAGCCTAGGCTCGGACCGCCTGACCAGCGGCGAACGCATCCGCGGCTTCCGCAGCCGCCGCCTCGCCCTCGACCGGGACGAACGGCTCCGTCAGCCCGAACGCGCTCGGCCCGAAGGCGCGCAGCGCGTCCGGCGTGCGCATGAGTGCCGGCGTCGAGATCCCGAGGACCCGCACGCGTTGGCCGTAGCGGAGGCCCTCTGTGGTGATCGGCTCGGCGGTCTCGTGGTCGACGATGCAGATGAGGTCCGGCACGATCGCGACGACCTCGCCGTTCCACCGGGCGATGAGGTTCTCGTTCTGGAACGAGATCTCGAGGCGTTCGGAGCTCGACGGATCGGCCGACCAGATGACGGCCGTGCCCTTGGCGAAGCCCTCGGTGGTGCGGCGCTCGACGTCGGCCACTTTCCCGACGAACAGATCCCGGACGTGGGAGTAGAGCGTCGTGGACAGGGTGTCGGCGATGGCGGCGAACGGCGAACGGTGTTCCTCGCGGGCGATCCGGATCGCCCGGCCGAGGGCCAGCGCCATCGAGATCGTCCGCGGTACCGCGGTGCGGCGCACGTCCGCCCCGCTCATCGCGTACTCGGCGATGTGGGCGACGCCGCCGAGGCGGATCGCGATGCCGCGCGCCAACCACTCCATCTGCCGGTCATCGTCGCCGGTGTCGATGATCACGCGCTCGCCGCGTTCCCCGGCGATGGCGAGCGGCGAACCGTGCACGCCGTAGACCGCGAAGGTCTCCATGGAGAGCTCCGGGAAGGCCCGGCCCATGCCGTCGGCGTCGACGACCGGCAGCCCGGTCTCGGCGGCCACGATGAGCGGGATCATCGAGTTGATGCCACCGCACTCGATCGGCATGGTCGCGTCGGCGGTGCGCCCGAGGTGCTCCTCGAGCGTCCGTAGGGCGATGGTCGGTTCGAAGCCGGCCGGGATCTTCTCGACCATGACCGTCGGAGCGCCCATCTGCGCGGTGGGGATGACGAAGAGGTCGTCGGCGAGCTCGTCGGGGTCGAGGATCGTGATGGAGCGGTCGCCGAGCACCTGTTTCACGAGCATCATGCCGATGTACGGGTCGCCGCCGCCGCCGGTCCCGAGGAGGGTGGCGCCTCGGGCGAGGTCGGGCAGGTCGTCCGCGGTCAGCGTCCAGCTCATGCGGCGACCTCCGGCGCAGGCGTCTCGGCCGTGCCGTCGAAGCGGTGCGACGGCACCTCGTACCCGAAGTACCCCGGCCCGACCATCGCGAGCGCCTCGGGGCTGTGCCAGCGGTCGTCGCTCGGTGCCGAGATCACGCGGACGCGCTGCCCGTACCGGAGCCCCTCGGTGGTGATGGGCTCGCCGGAATCGTGCTCGAGCACCATGATGAGGTCGGGCGTCGTCACGAGGGTGACGCCGTCGAGTGCCGCCATGAGGTGCTCGTTCTGGAACGACAGCTCCAGGCTCGCGTCGACACCGTCGATGCGGGCTCGACCGCGGGCGAACCCGGTGGTGGTCGCGCGCTCGACGTCGACGACCTTGCCGGAGAACAGCTCGCGACCGCCGAGCAGCCGCACGGTCCGCTCCACAGGGTCGGCCTTCTCGGCTCGGGCCGCTTCGATGCCGTCGCCGATCTCGCGGCACAGCGACAGCGAATCGGCTACGAGTGCCTCGCGCGCCTGCACACCGGACATCGGGAAGCCGGAGATCATGACCGAGCAGCCCATCTCGACACAGGCGACGCGGGCGATGCGTTCCGTCCAGCTGTTGTCGACGGTCGTGAGGACGCCCGTGTTCCCCTTCTCGTCGCTGAACGCGAGCGGGGAGGCGTCGATCCCGTACAGGGTCGGGAGCACCATCTGCAGCTCGGGGAAGGCCCGCCCCATCCCGTCGGCGTCGATGAGGGGGAGTCCGAGCGCGGCGGCCGCGGCGATCGGGATGGTCGAGTTCACGCCGCCGACCTCGGCGCACGCGATGTGCGTGACCGGGCGACCGAGGGACGCGCTGAGGGCGTGGACCGGAGCGACGACCTCGGTGAGGCTCGGCAGCTTCTCGACCATGACGGTCGGGGCGCCCATCATCGCGACGGTGAGGACGAGCGCGTCCCCGGGGACCTCGTCGAGGGTGACGACGGTGACGTCGCCGTGCTCGCGGAGCGCCTGCGCGGCGAGGAGTGCGCCGATGTACGGGTCGCCGCCGCCGCCGGTCCCGAGGACGGCCGCGCCACGGGCGAGGCCGGGGATGAGCTCGGCCGAGATGGTCCAGCTCATCGGAGGCCTCCCATGTCGAGGTCGCCGACGGCCTTCACCCGGATGCGCGTGGCGTTCCCCGGGAGATAGGGGATCGGGACCTCGTCGAAGTCGACGATCGCGACCGACGCGGGGGAGGCGCCGGCCGCGATCGCCTTGTCGATCGCCTCGGCACGGACCTCGGCGATCGCCTCCTCACGCCGGCCGGGTTCGATGGCGTAGACCTTGTCGATCTCGCCCCCGACCTGCGCGATGGAAGCACCGATGGCATTCGCCACGGCGTAGTTGTCGGGCCGGTGGACGGCGCCGAAGATGGGGAGTTCGTCGGAGAGCAGGATCGACCCACCGCCGACCGCCACCACGGGGATCGGCTCTGGGGACGTGCGCATGCGGTCGACGGCCTCGGCGATGCGTTCGCCGATCCGCTCGAGGACGCGCTCCACGAAGGCCGGGTCGAGGTGCGCGACCTTCGACGCGTCACCGATCGACGCGCGACCGGCGGCCACGGCGATGTCCGTCGCCGTGAGGGTGCTGCCGCCGAAGACGAGGGCCTCGGTCATGAGCTTGTACCCGACGGACGCCGGCCCGACCTCGGCGGTCTCCTCATCGACGATGCTGCCGCCGCCGATCCCGATGGACAGGACGTCGGGCATGCGGAAGTTGGTGCGGATGCCGGCGACCTTGACCTCGTTCGCCGTCTCGCGGGGGAAGCCGTTGATGAGCAGCCCGATGTCCGCCGTGGTGCCGCCGATGTCGACGACCGCGCAGGTCGCGAGTCCGCTCGTCAGTGCCGCCCCGCGCATCGAGTTGGTGGGGCCTGAGGCGAAGGTCGCGACCGGGTAGAGGCGCACGTAGTCCTCGTCCATGAGTGTGCCGTCGTTCTGGCTGAGGAAGATGGGCGCCTCGATGCCCTGCTTCCGGACGGCGGCGGTGAGCCCATCGACGATCTCCGAGGCGAGCTCGCGCAGGGCTGCGTTGATGATCGTCGCGTTCTCGCGTTCCAGGAGGCCGATGCGCCCGATCTCGTGCGAGAGCGAGATGGCGACGTCCGGGCCGAGGACCTCGCCGACGATCCGCGCCGCCTCGACCTCGAGGTCGTGGTTGACGGGGCTGAAGACGGAGGAGATCGCGACGGAGCGGATGCCGTTCGCACGCATGTCCTCGGCGTGTGCCCGCAGCTCGTCGGGGTCGATCGGCGAGATGGGGCGTCCGTCGAACTCGTAGCCGCCGTGCGCGAGGTAGCTGCGTGCACTGATCGCCTCGACGAGCTCGGCCGGCCAGTCCACGAGGGGCGGCAACGCGCGGGTCGCCGGGAGCCCGAGCCGCAGTGCCGCGGTGGGTGCGAGCCGCTTGGCCTGCACGAGGGCGTTGATGAAGTGCGTCGTGCCGATCATCACCGCGGTGATCTGATCACCGTCGAAGTGGTGGCCGCTCCGCAGTTCGCCGATCGCCTGGACGATCCCGTCGGTCACGTCCGGGGTGGTCGCGTGCTTGACGGCCGCCAGGGTGGTGGTGCCGTCCATGAGCACGGCGTCGGTGTTGGTGCCGCCGACATCGATACCGATGTGCATATGAGGGGTTCGCTTTCTGTTGGTGCGGTGGAGCGGTGTGCGGTGGAACGGTCTGACGGGGTGGAACGGACGTCCCCCGGGTCAGCTCGAGGCGGTGGCGGGGCTGTCCGTCGTCACATCCGCCTCGATCTGCGAGGTGTGGGCGACGCCGACCCCGCGGACCAGGCCGAGCTTGCCGGCGGCGATGTACAGCACCATCGAGAGGATGAGCGACAGGACGGCGGGGATGCCCCAGGTGACGAAGTAGCCGGTGATCGCGGACACGGCCCAGATGATGATGGTCGCCGGGACGATGCGCGGGGCGGTCGTGGGGAGGCGGCCGGAGGCGCGCGTCTCGTCGAGCTCGCCGCGCCAGCGCTTCACGATGAAGTACTCGGCGACCATGATGCCGGCGATGGGTGGGAAGGCGACGCCGAGGATGATGAGGAAGCCGGAGAACTGCCCGAGGATGCCGACCGCCGCGAGGATGGAGCCGACCACACCGAGCACGATGGTGGTGGTCACGCGGTTGAGGTTCTTGCCGAACGCGGTCGAGATGAAGTTGACCAGGCCGAGCGTCGACGAGTACAGGTTCCAGTCGTTGATCTTGAGCGTCCCGGTGATGACGATGATGAGGCCGATGAGGCCGACCGAGGACGTCACGATCGCGACGACGTTGCCAGAGGCGGCGGCGTGGGCGAGCAGGACGCCCGAGAGGCCGATGACGAATTCACCGAGCGAGACGCCGACGACGGTCTGCTTGATGACGTCGGCGCGGGACCGGTTGAAGCGGGTCATGTCGGCGGTGATGATGGCGCCGACGATGAGGCCGCCCGCGACGATGCCGGTGCCGGCCCAGACGCTCATGGTGGGGCCGGGTGCCGGGCCGGTGACGAGTTCCATGAAGTCGTGCTGGGTGAGTTCGCTGATGATCGACCAGCCGACGAGGATGAGGAACAGCGGGACGGTGATGTTCGCGAGCCACTGCATGCCCTTGAACCCGTAGGCGACGATGGCGGTGACGGCGAGGCCGAAGATGAGGCTCCAGGCCCAGACCGGCATGAAGCCGGGCAGGAGGGCGTCGAGCGATTCGGCGGAGATCGCGCTCTGAATGCCGAACCACCCGATGAGGCTGATGCCGATCGCGAGTCCGACGAGGGAGGCGCCGACCTCTCCGAAGCCGGTCCAGCGGGCGAGGAGCGCGGTGTTGAGGCCCTCCTTCTGGCCGATGATGCCGACGATGCACATGATCACCTCGAGGATGATCGAGCCGAGGAGCAGCGCGAGGAACGCCTCACCGAAGGTCATGCTGTAGCCGAGGGTGGCGCCGAGGAGGAACTGGGACAGGGCCGACACCTGTCCGAAGCGCTGGACGGCGATGCCGAACCAGGGCTTCTGTGCGTCGGGACGGACGCGGGACAGGGCGAAGTCGTCTGCGTGTGCCATGCGAGCCATGCTGGTCTCCAGAAGTGGGGGAGGGAGCGGTGCGGGTGGCGGCAACGTTACTGACGGCCCGCCCGCAGCAGAATGTGCATGATGCAGGAATTCGATCCTCGAACCGGCACTCTGCACAAGTGCTCCTGTCCGCTGGCGCTCAGAGCGAGGCCTGGATCACCTCGAAGGTCCGTGCCCCGTCGAGCGCCGCCATGTCGTGGCGGATCCCCGGGAACCGCGTGACGGTCCAGCCCAGCTGTTCGTAGCGAGGGACGTGGCTGCTCGGAAGGACGAGCTTCGCGTCGTCCGACAGCACCAGCGTCGAGGGGACGGCCGGCGCCGCCGGGGTCACCGGATTCGCTGCGACGTCCTGCAGCACCTCCGCGACCATCGAGCGGTCCCACGCGGCATGGGCGGCCTCGGCGAGCGCGACGTTCGCGGGACCCGTCGCGGGATCCGTGCGGTCGTACAGCCAGGCCAAGAGCCGCGGCAGCCCGGGGATGCTCCAGAACAGTCGTGCGCCGAGGCCTCGGCCCGGCAGTTTCAGGCCGAACCCGGGATCGAGGTAGATCGCGCGCGCCGGACGGAGGGGGCCGACGATGTCGATGAGGAGCCGCCCGCCGAGGGAGTGGCCGACGATCGCGTCGAGGCCGGTCGGCAACGTCTCGACGAGGTCGGCCGCGAGCGAGGCGATGTCGTACCGCTCACCCCGGGTGCGATCGGCGCGTGGGCTGGAGCCGTGACCGCGCAGGTCGACGAGCAGGAACGTGTACCGCTCCGGGTCGGACGCTGCGACGACGTCGGTCCAGGCGGCCCCGTCGGCCAGGAACCCGTGGATGAGGGCGATCCGGACCGGTCCGTGACCGTGTTCCTCGACGTGCAGTCGCATGGCCCTCCTCCGTCGGCGCTGGGGACGACTCTACGCGGCGACGCCGCGCTGCGTCGCTGCACTCAGGAGCGCACGAGCAACCAGGCGAACGCGGCGAACGACACGAGTCCGAGTGCTCCGCCGACGATCGACCCGATGAGGCTGAAGGTGGGCCAGGGCGCTCCGGGTTGGCGACTCATCCTGATGCCCTGGGCGGCGAACAGCAGCGGCACGAAGCAGGCGAGCACCGAGAACGTCCATGAACCGCCGTCTCTCGCCGTCGCGGCGACGAGGTAGATGGAGAACGCGGCGATGGCGATACTGAGGATCGCGCACGCGCGCGCCGAGATCGGTTCGTTCTTCGCAGCCATGGGCTCAGGGTATCGAGTGGGGCAGCCGTCGACCAGACCGCAGAATGGAAGGCATGACCGACGCGACGCCGCCGACCCTGACGGAGCGACTGACGCTCGCCCGCCCCACCGAGCGCGACCTGCCGGAACTCCACGAGCTCCATGCCGACCCCGCGGTCTGGACGCACCTGCCGTCCGCCCGACACACGGCGCTCGCCCAGACCCGCGCACTGATCGAGCGGTATCAGGCCGGCTGGGAGGCGAACGGCCTCGACGTGTGGGTCGCGCGCGACACCACGACGGGTGCCTTGGTCGGCATCGGTGGCCCGAGTCTGCGGGGAGGGCTCGCCTGGAACCTGTACTACCGCCTGGCGCCCGCGGCCTGGGGGCGCGGATATGCGCAGGAGCTCATCGCGGCCGCGCGAGCCGCGGCATCGGCGTCGGCACCGGATCTGCCCGTGGTGGCGTTCCTCCTGGAGCACAACGAGGGATCACGACGGGCTGCCGAACGCGCGGGGTTGGAGGTCGTCTGGCGTGGCCCCGACGCGGGCAACCCGGATCCCGATGCCGTGCGCCTCGTGTTCGCCGACCGGGCGCTCAGCGACGAGGCGCTCCGCGTGTTCGTGGGCTGAACGATCGTTGCGCTCGCTCTCCGAGCATCTCGAAGGACGCCACTTCCGGGCGCGACCGGGTATTTTCGGGCAAGTGGCCGTGAAACGCAAGGAGCGTGCGCAGTCTGTTCACCGACTGCATTCCTCGATACGGTTGGAAGATATGTCAGCCACCGTCGAGATGGAACACATGAGTCAGGTAGAACGCGAACGCCCGCTCCTGCGCAAGGGGAGTGAGGCGAGTTTCGTCCGGTGGGCCTTCGACGGTCGGTCCTGGTGCGCCGACCTCGTGAGCGGACAGTACCGAGGCGCGACGAAGACCGGTTGGCTCCTCCAGACCGAGAACGAGCAGCGGGAACTCTCCAACCAGGAGTGGGCTCCCTGCATGGCGTGAGCGTGCCGTCCACTTCCACCTCCGCCACGCACCGAGGAGCTCACGCATGACCGACCGCATCCTGACCACGCACGCCGGGAGCCTGCCGCGCACGCCCGAGCTGACCCGGCTGCTCGTGGCCCGCGACCAGCGGCGGCCGTTCGACGGGGCCGAGCTGGAGGAGGTCACGGCGGATGCGGTGGCCTCGACGGTCGCCGCACAGCTCGCCACCGGTCTCGATCTCATCAACGACGGCGAGGTCCCGCGCGTCGGGTTCTCGACCTACGTCCTCGAACGCATCGAGGGGTTCGGCGGTGCAGGACACCGCAAGCCGACGCTCGACTCCGTGCGATTCCCGGATTACGCGGCGTTCCAGGCGAAGCAGATCGTCGAGGGTGCGGACGTCGCACGGGTGTGGGATCCGCCGATGGCTCAGGGGCAGCTCGTGTACGACCCCACGCTCGCCGGCATCACCGCCGATCTGGACGGCTTCGAGCGGGAGCTCGCCGTGCAGGCGGACCAGGGACGCACACCTGCCGGCACCTTCTTCTCGGCGGCGACGCCCGGAATCGTGTCGACGACGCTGCTGCTCGACGCCGCGAACCCCTTCTACGGCGACGACCGCGCCTACGTGTTCGCGCTGGCCGAGCAACTGCGGATCGAGTACGAGGCGATCGTCGCCCGAGGTCACGTCCTGCAGCTCGACGCCCCGGACCTCGCCATGGAGCGGGTCATCCAGTTCGGTGACGCGACGCTCGAGGAGTTCCTCGCGGCCGTGGACCTGCACGTCGACGCGCTCAACCACGCCATCCGGAACATCCCCCGCGAGCAGCTCCGGCTCCACGTCTGCTGGGGCAACTGGCAGGGCCCACACCAGGACGACGTCCCGGTCGACGTGCTCCTCCCGCACCTCTACCGGGCACGGGTCGGTGCGTTCAGCATCCCGCTCGGCAACCCGCGGCACCAGCACGAGGCGCCGGCGTTCCGCGAGCATCCGCTCCCCGAGGGCGCGCTCCTCATCCCGGGGGTCGTCGACGTGACCACCAACTACCTGGAGCACCCGCAGGTCATCGCGAACCGCATCGTGGAGGTCGCCGAAGCGGTCGGTGACCCGACGCGCGTCATCGCGGGCACCGACTGCGGGCTCTCCACCTTCGCGAGTTACGAGTTCGTCGCGACCGATGTCGCGTGGGCGAAGCTCGGTGCGCTCGTCGAGGGCGCTGCGATCGCGTCGAAGCGGCTGTTCGGCGCCTGAGTCCTCGGCTCGGCGTCGCGCTCAGACGGTGATCGACGGCTCGTCGCTCACCGAGAGCGTGAGCACGGCCTTGCCGATGAGGTCGTCCTGCTCGAGGTCGCCCTCGAGTCGGCGGAGCTGGCGCGCGACGTCGTTCTCGCGGTCGTCACCGACGAGGTCGACCGACGCGACGAGGAAGAGGCGTTCCGGCCCGCTGAACTCGAGGTACAGCGCCGTGACCCGTTCGATCTCCGGGTGCGACAGGAGCGCGGTGACGGTCTGTGCGCGGTACGCGGGGCTCGGTGAGGCTCCGAGAAGATAGCGCCGGTTGCGGTTGATGAGCAGCAGCGCGACCCCGCCGAGCAGGACACCGATCGCGATCGAGCCGATCGCGTCCCACACCGGGTCGCCGGTCACCTGGTGGAGGCCGATGCCGGCACCGGCGATGATGAGGCCGAGCAGTGCTGCGGAGTCCTCGAAGAACACCGAGCGGAGCGTCGTGTTGGAGCCGTTCACGATGTAGTCGAAGAAGCCGCGGCCGTACTTCCTCGCCGTGCGCCGGCCCTCGAGGATCGACTGGGTGAAGGAGAAACCCTCCAGGAGGAAGGCGACACCGAGCACGAGGTAGCTGAGGGCGTAGTCCTCCATTGCCTCCGGTGCAGTGAGGCTCTGGATGCCGTGCTGGATCGAGACGACCGCACCGACGGTGAAGATCCCGAAGGCGGCGAACAGCGAGAAGATGTACGCGTCACGGCCATAGCCGAGCGGATGTGCGGCGTCGCGTCGCTTGTCGGCCCGTTTGTCGGCGATGAGGAGGAAGATCTCGTTCCCCGCGTCGGCCCACGAGTGCGCGGCCTCGGCCAGCATCGACGCCGACCCGGTGAGCGCGGCGACGATGGACTTGGCGATGGCGACGATGACGTTGGCCAGGAAGGCGATCACGACGGTCATGCGCCAACGCTACGCCCAGCCGGGGTGCGCCGCGTACGCCCGGACATCCGGACGACCGCGGTCAGGGCCTCAGGACTTCAGGACGCGCAGCGCGGAGCCCTTGTGGGCGGCCTTCGCGCCGGTCTTCTCGGACTCCACGATGAACGCGGGCTCGTCCTTCGACGCCGTGAAGTGCTGGCCGTCGAACTGGAAGTCCGCGGTCTTCCGCTCGACGACCTTCCCCTGCGTCCGCCCCTGCGAGGTGCCCCACGACACGCGGTCGCCCACTCGTACGTCTGCCATGCTGCCTCCTCGGCGCTCACACGCCGCGAGCGAGCGACGTGTGAGCGAGGATGCCAGCGTGACGGCGGCCGCACAAGCGCTTGCGTCGCGCGAGGGAAAGGGGATATCCCCCGGGCTCCGCGAGCCCCGCAGGTCCAGCGTGTCCCCATGGCCTCGTTCACCCCGGGAAGACCCCGACTCGCGCTCGGCATCGGCATCGTCGGAGTCGTACTCGGGGTGGCACTCATCCCGGTCGCCGTCGCGAACGCCCACGGCGACTTCGGCTTCCATTTCTGGTGGATCGTCGTCGTCCCGATCCTCGCCGGCCTGTACTTTGGTGTGGCCGGAGCCGTCGCGCTCCGCAACCGCCGCTGAGGTCCGCGGCGGCCCCAGGCGTCCCTGGAATCTCGCGTACCGTTGGCGGGATGAATGACGCCGCCGCGACCGATGAGCACCGCAGGACGGCTGCGCACGCCTACAGCGCGCTCGGCTGCCTCCTCCTCGACGCCGGCACCTCCGTCACCGACGTCCGGGACTCCCTGGAGCGCGCCACGGTCGCATCGGGCGACGAGGGTCTGGCCTTCTCGGTGCTGCCGCAGCTCATCATCGTGAACGACGTGCGCACCGGTGCGGTGCTCGCGGCCGGCAACACCCACGGCGAGCTGTCGTTCCGCGGCGCGGCGCGGGCGAACCGGCTCATGCGCGAGCTCGAGCTCGGACACTGGCCGGTCGGTGACCTGCCGGCCCGCATCCAGTCGATTCGGGAGACGCCGCGCCCGCATGCGTCGATGCACTGGGTGGTCGGGAACCTGCTGCTCGCGGGAGGGCTCGCGCTGCTGTTCCGCTGCCCATGGTGGGCGATCGTCGCATCGATGCTCGTCGGCGCCTTCGTCGGCCTGGTCATCACCCTGCTGGCACGGTGGCGGGGAGCGGTCGCGATCGCCCCGTTCGTGACGGCGTTCGTGTCGACGACGCTCGTCGGGACGCTCGCATCGGCGATGGATCTCGGCCCCGTGCCGCTGTTCGCCGTCTGCGCGCCGATCGCGATCCTCGTACCCGGTGCGCTCATCACCAACGCCCTGCTGGAGTTGACGGCGACCGACATCGTGACGGGCTCGGCACGCCTGATGTACGGGCTCATCGTGCTCGCCTTCATGGCGGCCGGGATCTCTGCCGGGGCGCTGCTCACCGGCCTGTCGATCGACCCGGACTCGACGGCGCTCGTCGGTCAGGTCGTCCGTGGGAGTTCGGACCTCGTCGGGTGGGAGGCGGTGCCACCGCTGTGGTTCACCTGGATCGGCGTCGTGATGCTCGCGGCGGGGATCGGGATCGCGTTCGGCTCGGGTCGTTCCCTGACCCTGCTGACGATCTGCGTGATGGCGCTGACCTACGCGGGCATCGTCCTGTTCGCCCCGCTCGTGGGGAACGCGGTCGCGACGGGGCTCACCGCCGGGCTCGTGTTCGTCGTCGCTCGCATCGTCGAGCGGTACTCGGCGGCGGTGCCGTCCAACTTCACGTTCCAGCCGGCCCTCCTCATGCTCGTGCCGGGCACCGTGGGACTCGTGTCGCTCGCGACGCTCGAGGGCTCAGCGGTCACGGCGGCGCTGACGGTCTTCATCAGTCTCTGCGTCGGCATCAAGACGGCGGCGGTCGTGACGGGGGTCATCATCCCGCCGGTACGTGCGACCGCCCGTCCCTGAGTCGCCCGGAATGGTCCGAAACGGTGCCGAATTCGTACAGATTCGGGCGAGTCAGCGGCTCCGCGCTGCCCGCGCTCGCGCCTTGATCGCGACGATGACCTCGGTCTTCGCATCGGCGTAGTCGTTCATGTCGTCCCAGGGCCTCCCGAGCAGCTCCCGCTTGGTGCGCTCGTACAGCGCGCGGTCGTCGGCGTCGGACCGCAGGTGGTCGCGGAGGAGGAGGTACTCGCCGATCTCCGGCGCGCCCTGCTCGTAGAGGTGCACGTGGACGTCGCGCTCCGGCGTCCGCACCATCCGATGGCGGGGTTCACGGACGCGCAGCACGTAGCCGGCGGCCAGCAGGGGGTCGAGGTAGTCCTCCTCCGCGGTGATATCCTCCACGGCGACCACGATGTCGACGATCGGCTTCGCCGCGAGTCCGGGCACCGAGGTCGAGCCGATGTGCTCGATATCGACCGTACTGGTCCGGCCCGCGTTCGTCTCGAGGGCCTCGATGATCCGTTGCCGGTGCTCCCGGTACCGTTCGGGCCACTCCGGGTCGGCGTCGTGCAGCTCGACCCGGACCGGCTCGGGGCCTCCGACCAGCTCGAGCGTCGTGACATCCGGGCGGCGGCGGCGTCGGCGCAAGCCGCTCTGGATGGCACGGATGTTGTCGCCGAGCACTCCCGAGGCCAGCAGCCCGGTGCCGAGCGGACCCGAGGAGTCCGTGCCGAGTGCCGGCAGGAGGCGGAGCGCCGACCGGACCGCGTCGCTCAGGTGGTCGAGCTGCCAGGCGATCTCGGCCGCGCCTGCTCCGGCCTGACGCAGCTCGGCGGCCTTCATCGCATAGGCGGCGGCGCCGAGCGCATGGGCTCCCATGTGCGCGACACCCGCGGCCTGCCCGGCCGACCACGCGGCGGCCTTGGCGGCGGGTGAGGACACCGCCTGCGAGGCCCGGTTGGCGACGAAGCGTCGGCGGATCTCCCCGGCGGTGTCGAGGTCGCCGGCGGCGAACGCGCGGGCGCGGGCGATCGCGTCACGTGGGCGATCGTCGTCCGGCGCCTCCGCTTCGAACAGCGGCAGGACCCGCTCGGCGCAATCGGCGGCCCACGAGGCGACGAGACGGCGGTCGGCTTCACTGAGTGACTGCGGCGAGAGCATGTTCCACCCTCGCACACCCGCCACGCTCGCCGTGTGGGCTGCCGGGCTAGCGTAGAGGAATGGCCGCTCTGAACCTGCCCGTGATCTCCTGCAGCCTCGATCCGTCGAGTCGGAGCCGGACCCTCGCTTCGGCGAGCAGCGAGCTCCTGCGCGAGCAGGGTCATGACTCGTCCGTCATCGATCTGGCCGAGATGGAACTGCCGCCGTTCGACAACGATCGGGTCTTCGAGAGCCCTGCGTTCCGTCGACTGCATGCATTGATCACGGCTGCCGACGGCGTCGTCCTCGCATTCCCGGTCTACAACTGGGCACCGGCCGCGACGGTGAAATCGCTCATCGAGGCGACCGGCGCGACCGGCGAGGACGGCAGGGTCGCCGCCTGGTTCGACAAGGTCGTGACCTTCGTCTGCGCCGCCGGCCTGCCGCACAGCTACATGGCGACCGCCACGCTCGGGCAGTCGCTCATGCTGGACTTCAAGTGCGTCATCAACCCGTACACGGCCTACCTGTCGGAGCGGGACTGGGAGCGTCCCGACGTGCTGAAGGCGGACCGCGCCGAGCGGCTCGCCAAGACGATGACCGTACACGCGGAGCTGTCGGGGCTCCTCGCCGAGCGGAGCTACCGCTCGGTCTGGGAAGTGTGAGGGCGGAGCGCCACGGTCCCGCGCCTCACAACCGCACGACGAGCTTGCGGGCTGAGACGCCGCCGTGGAGTCGGTCGAGGGCCGGCTGGATCGCTTCGAGGCCTTCGCCGACCACCTCGGGGGCTGGCGCGCAGAGGTGTCGTCCGCCGGCGAGCGCGCCCGGCAGGTAGTCCTCCCACAGCATCGGCCCGACCTCGTTGGTCATGAGCGAGCTGCCCCACACGTACCGTGCCGAGATCCCCGCCCGTCGGGCACGCACCTGGAGTGCGACGTTGGCCGCCACGAGCCGGGTCATGGTGCGGATGAACGTCAGACTCGGGCCGGCCCGACGAGGCAGGGACCCGAACGACACCGATGGGCTCGCGAGCGCGACGCGGCGTGCCCCGGTGGCGGTGGCGACGGCGAGGGCTGGTTCTGCGGAGCCGGTCCCGACGGCGAGGACGCCGACGACCGAGGAGCCATGGAGGGCGCTGACGAGATCCGTCACGACGTTCGGGCTGCGGTAGTCGAACACGAGGTCGGCACCGAGCTCGCGCATCCGGTCGTGGTTGTGCGGCGAGGCGGTGGTCGCGACCCGGTGGCCGGAGGCGACCGCGAGCTGGATGGCGTTGCTCCCGACACTCGTGGCGCCGCCCCAGACGACGACGGTGGTCCCGGTGGGGGTGGGGTGCTCCGAGGGGTGGGGGAGCGCGAGGTGGTCTCGCTGGAAGAGGGCGGTCGCGGCCGTGGAGATCCCGAGCGGCAGGACGACGGCCTCCTCGTCTCGGAGACCGTCCGGGATCGGGGCGGCGAGGTCCGCCCGCACGACGGTGAACTGCTGGAACCCGCCCTCGGCGTCATGGCGCCGACCGCGCTCCATGCCGACCGCGTACGCCACGACGCGGTCGCCGACCGCGAAGCGACGGACATTCGACCCGACGGCGACGACCTCGCCCGCGACGTCCTCACCGAGCACGGCGGGTACCGGCAGCCACCGGTACATGAGGTTCCCGGTCTGCTGCTTGACGTCGTCGAGCGGGTTCACCGCGACCGCACGGTTCCGGATGAGGAGTTCGCCCGGGCCGGGTTCGTGCATCGCGGCGGTGCCGACGACGAGGTCGGCGCGAGGTGCTGGCAGCCAGGCTGCGGTGTTCGTCGGCATGGGGTCTCCAGGAAGCATGCGGGTGGATGTCGTGATGACGACATGATGTGCCATCACTCTACACCCGACGACACGACGTGTCATCGGCTATCCTGATCGCATGGCACGCTGGGCACCCGACGCGGCTCTCCGACTCGAGAGCGCTGCGATTGCGCTGTTCGCCGAGCGGGGCTTCACGGCGACGACCGTCCCGGAGATCGCCGAAGCCGCCGGGCTCACCACCCGCACGTTCTTCCGTCACTTCGCCGACAAGCGCGACGTGCTCTTCCTCCGCGAGCGCGAGCTCCCGACCGTGGTCGGACGGCTGGTCGCTGCGGCGCCACCAGGACTCGACGCGCTCGCGCTCGTGATGTCCGGCCTCGAGACCGTGGCTGCCGGCGAGCTGCAGCGCTGGCGGGACGACATCGCCGCCCGCCGCGCCGTCGTCCGGTCGGAACCGCAGCTGCGCGAGCGGGAACGGCTGAAGTCGGCGGTCCTCACCGACGCGATGCGCGACGCCCTCGTGGAGAGTGGTGTCACGTCAGCCGACGCGGCGCTCGCCGCGTCCATCGGTTCGGCACTCTTCGACGCCTCCCTCGAGCAGTGGCTCGCCGGACCCGACGACGTGCTCCTCGTCGACGTGCTCCGCGCGATGCGCGTCCGCCTCGGTGACCTCGCGGGGCGCTGATCACCCGGGCGTCGATCGAGCGAGGTTCGGCGCGCCCCGGCCCGGTTCACGCCGCCCCGGCCCTGCTCACTCGTGCCGACCGACACCCGGGCAGGCTGGCGCCTGGGCCAGCCACCAGGCTGCGATCGCCCGGTCAGCCTCGCTGGGGTCGCGTGGTGCGTCCAGCTCGTCGTCGGCACTCCCGCACGGCTGGGCCGTGAAGCCGGCGATCCGCGGATTGTCAGCGCTCATCGTGAACGAGATGGTCGTCTCCGAGGTGTTCGCGAGCGTCGTCACCTGTTGGTAGGCCGCCCACTGCGGACTCGCCTGCAGCTCCGCGAGGGGCGCTCCTCCCAGTCGCGCGTCCTCGAGGAACGCGACCGCGATGCGGAGCTCATCGGGCCGGTCGCGGCCGCGATCATGCTGCTGCCCGTACCAATCGATGGCTGTCACCGAGCCCCCGACGGGTCCGAGGGCGGCGGTCGTCCCCTCGATCGCCGCGATGGTCTCCAGCACGGATGTCGGCACCGGCAGGCCCCATGCCAGGACGTGCACGCCTGCGGATCCGGGGTCGCGGTTGGTCAACACGAGCGAAATGTCCGCGGACGCCAGCGGCTTCGGGAGCTCTGCCTGGAACCCGCCCACCAGTCGCGCGGCATCCGTCGGCGTCAGCGGGTCGGCGTACAGGAACAAGACCTTGAGCTCGGACGATGCCGGCCGGTTCTCGCGGGCGGAGATCGCGATGAGCTCGACCTCGACTGATGCGACCTGGACCGCATCGACCGCGACCGGATCAGGGTCGGCCGCCCAGTCGCGCCAGGCCGTCACGGTCGCGTCGATCGTCTTCCGCGGTGCACCGGTGTCGAATGTGACCGAACCACCCGCGGCATCCTCCACGATCACCTCGCCGGATTCCTTGCCATCGGTCGACCGGGCAGCCGCCGTCGCGACGTCGGTGTAGGACTCGGGCGGAGCGCCGTCGTCCATTTCGACGGTGATCCTGGCGTTGTAATACGTCTCCAGCCCGCCGCCGTTCGACGCTTCGACCGTTCCGGTGACGTCCGCCACATCGGGCAGGCCCTCGACGGCCTCGATGATCGACGCTCGTGCCGCGTCGGCGCCGGCGCTCGAACCGCATCCGGTGAGCAGAACGGCGGTTGTGATCGCGCCGAGTCCGACGGCGATCGCCCGTTGTGCGTTCCGGCGCGCGCGGGCGCCTCGTGATTCCCCCATGCAGGGAGGCTATCGCGACGCCGCGCTCGTCGTCCGGCGGGCGGCGGGGCCTCCGATGGTCGAGGATGGAGCCATGCCGAACCGGGAATCGTCCACCGCCAACCCGTACCGGATGAGTCGACGGCGCATCACGACGTGGACTGGCGCGCTCATCGCCTCCGTGGTGCTGCTCGTCGTCGTCGCGATCGTCTTGGCCGCCATCGGCGGCGACAGTGCAGAGTCCTGGGTCGCGATCGTCCTGTTCTTGGCGTTCGGCGTGCCCGTCGCTGCGGCAGCGGTTCTGGGCGGGTTGGCGATCGCCTCATGGGGGTGGGTGGCCGGCACGGTGTTCGGTGTGGGGTGGCTGACGCTGCTCGTCGTCGTCGTGGACAACGGGTTCCATCTGCTCTTCGACGGTCAGGCCGTCGGGCCCGTGATCTATGACGAGGCGATCTGGCAGGTCGTCGGGGTCGCCGGCCTGGTCGTCGGCGGGGTGCTGTTCTTCGTCGCCGGCTGGGGGAGTGGGGTGCCGATGTGGATCGGTGGACCGGCAGGCGGCGTCGACGTCTCGCGCCGGAAGCGCTCGGGCGAGGGGGACGCGGTTGTGCCGCCATCGAAGCGCAAGCCGCGCACGAAGCCGAAGCGCCGCTCGAAGCAGCAGCGACGCCGCTGATCGGTCGAGGTGATCACGGAGTCGACCGCTCAGTCGCCGCCGCCCCCACCGCCCCCGTCTCCTCCGCCGCCGGAGTCGCCACCGCCGCCGCCGTCCCAACCGCCGGAGTCGGAGCCGCCGTGGTGGCCACCGCCGTGGTGACCGTCGCTGCCGACGATGAACGGCATGCCGGAGTCCGACGTCGTACCACCGCGATGCTTCGACCCGCCGGCACGTCGTCCGGCCTGCACGGTGATCGTGACGACGATGACCGCGACGACGGCGAGGACCACGATCATGATGACGGTTGAGCTGTCCATGGCTCGACCGTAGCGATGTCCGACGGCTGTCGCATCACCCGCGCGGCGAGTATCGGCGTCAGGCCGGACCTCAGCGCCTCGGGATCGTGGAACCGCGGAGGACGAGGCGGCCCGGCAGATACTCGACACCCTGCGCGACGTCCGTGCCCTCGATCGCCTCGAAGATGCGGGTGGCGGCGAGTCGGCCGAGCTGTTGCAGGTTCGCGTCGATCGACGACAGCTCCGGCCGCGAGTTGGTGGCCAGGATCTCCCAGTTGTCGAAGCTGACGACGGCGACGTCGCTCGGGACGTCGCGCCCGAGGTCGCGGACGGTGTCGAGGACGCCGCGGGCGATCTGGTCGGAACCGGCGACGATGCCGTCGATCTCCGGGTGCTGTGCCAGCAGCATCGCCGCCGCATCGCGACCCCAATGCTCGGTCCACTCCGAGAACATCGGCGTGCCGACGAGGTCCAGGCCCGCCGCGGCGAGGGCGTTCTGCACGCCCGTCACGCGGTCCCTGGCCGCCGCGTACTGCGGTTCGCCCGTGATCATCGCGATGCGGGAACGGCCGCACGCGATCAGGTGCTCGACGGCCAGGCGCCCGCCGTCGCGGTTGTCGGGGGTGATCGACACATCGGTCGGGTCGTCGGACGGCGCGTAGGCGTAGACGACCGGGACGGGCAGTTTGTGGCCGAGCGAGGGGCGTGGATCCGTCGTGCGGCCCACGACGATGATGCCGTCGACGCGCCGGGTGAGGAGCGCGTTCAGGTGGTGCTGTTCGCGGATGGCGTCCCCGCGGGCGTCGCACAGGAACACGTTCACCTGCCCGGCGCCGAACGCGTCCTCTGCGCCCATGAGGATGGGGATGACGAAGCGGCCCTCGAGGTCGCTCGTCAGGAGGCCGACGGTGCCGGTGCGCCCGTTGATCAGGCTCCGGGCGAGCTCGTTGGGGGTGAAGGCGACCTCCTTCGCGGCGTCGAGCACCCGCTGTCGCGTCTTCGGGGCGACCTCGCTCCGTCCGTTGATGGCCTTTGAAGCGGTGGCCATCGAGACGCCTGCGATCCGGGCGACGTCGCCCAACGTCGCAGCACGACCGGGGGTACCGGTTGCCGAAGCTCCGACATCACTGTCTGGCATTGCTCCCCCTCTTCGTTTCCGAAACGTTACCGGACTTCGCTCTTGACGCTACACCGATCCCAGGCTAGCTTTACCGAAAGGCGTTTCGACAGTTTCGAAAACCTCCCATGCACCGCCGGGCCCGACCGGTCCGCTCAACGATGAGTCAGAGGAGTCACCATGCGCAGCACGCACACCAGACGAATGCAGCGGGTCGGAGGGGTGTTGGCCGCCAGCGCCCTCCTCGTCGGCCTCGCCGCCTGTTCCTCCGGGGGCGGTGGCAGTTCCCCACTCGCCAGCGCCGGGCCCGAGGGCGTCGACGATGGATCCGAGCTCACGCTCTGGACCCGCGCCCCACTCGAGAAGCAGGCGAAGCTCCTCGTCGAGGCCTACAACGCCTCGCACGAGAACCAGGTGAAGCTCACCGTGGTCCCGAACGACGACTACGTCGCGAAGGTCGGTGCGGCGGCCGGCTCCGACAGCCTCCCCGACCTGATCGCCGCCGACATCGTGTACGTCCCGAACTGGGTCGAACAGGGCCTCTTCCAGGACCTCACCGCGAACATCGACGGGCTCGACTTCAAGGACGAGATCAACCAGGGCCACCTCGCCGCCGGCACCGCGGACGGCAAGGAGCACGTCCTGCCGTTCGTCCTCGACCTCTCGATGCTGTTCTGGAACAAGGAGCTCTACAAGGAAGCCGGGCTCGACCCCGAGCAGGGCCCGACCACACTTGCCGAGTTCGCCGAGGACGCGAAGGCCGTCCAAGCCCTGAACAAGCCCGACACCTACGGCACCGCGACCGGCCTCAACTGCGGCGGTTGCCTCGTCTTCACCTGGTTCCCCAGTGTGTGGGCCGACGGCGAGCAGGTCATGAACGAGGAGGGCACCGAGTCCCTCCTCGCCGAGGACGGCGCCAAGGAGGTCTACAGTACGTGGGCCGACCTCTGGAAGTCGGGCGCCGTGCTCCCGTCCTCGAAGGACGAGGCCGGACCCACCTGGACCGCCGGCTTCACCGAGGGCAAGGTCGGCGTCATGCCGTACCCGGCGACGCTGCTCTCATCCACCCCGTTCGACGTGGGCGTGTCCGGCATCCCGGGCCCGAAGGGCGGCGACTCGACCTTCGTCGGCGGTGACGGGATCGGCGTCTCGAAGGACAGCAAGAAGGCCGCACAGTCGTGGAACTTCCTCAGCTGGCTGATGTCCGAGGACGCGCAGGTCGGTGTCCTCGCGAAGGACAACGACGTCGTCTCCCGCTCCGACCTCGCCGAGAACGAGTACTCGAGCAAGGACCCGCGCCTCGTCACGATCAACGAGGTCGCCTCGAAGGGCGACACCCCGTACTCGCTGAACTTCCAGGAGGCCTTCAACTCGCCGACCAGCCCGTGGCTGACGCTCGTGCGGAACGCGGTCCTCGAGGGCTCCGACACGGTCGACGCCGACAACGACGCGATCACGGACGTGCTCTCGCAGTAGTCCGATCCGCCGGTGCGCCGCCGCATCCATCACCGCGACGGCGCACCGGCACCCACTCGTCTTGAAAGGTCCACCCATGAGTACCACCCTCGCCAGACGAGGCCCGACGGACTCGGTCGGTGCCAGGAAGCGTCGCGCCGTGCACGCCCGCACCGGCTGGTTGTTCGCGCTCCCCACCGCCGTGTTCGTCATCCTCCTGTTCCTCGTCCCGCTCGGTCTCGTGTTCCAGATGGCCGCCTCCGACTGGCCGCTCCTCGGTGGCAACCAGGGGTGGAACCTCCCCGAGAACTTCCCCAAGGCGATCGACAACCGGTTCTTCCTCGACTCGGTGGTCTTCACACTCAAGTACACGGCCATCGCGACGGTCCTGCTCATCGGCCTCGGCCTCGGCCTCGCGCTCCTCGTGCAGGAGTCCAGCCGGTGGAAAGGCTTCCTGCGCACCGCGTTCCTCATCCCGAGCGCCCTCGGCCTCGCCTCGGCGTCGCTCCTCTTCTACGTGCTGTACTCGCCGATCGCGGGGCCCTTCGCCGACCTCACGAAGGCCATGGGCTTCACCTTCCTCGGGACTCCGGACGCGGCGCTCTGGTCGACGGTGTTCCTCATCGTCTGGCGCTTCGCCGGGTTCTACATGCTGCTCATGCTCGTGGGCCTGCAGGGCATCCCGGAGGAGGTCTACGAGGCGGCGCGCATCGACGGTGCATCCCGCTGGCAGACCTTCCGCGACATCACCGTCCCGCTGCTGAAGCCGACCCTCGCCCTCACGACGGTGATGTGCGTCACCGGCTCACTCCTCGCGTTCGAGCAGTTCTACATCCTCACCAAGGGCGGTCCCGACAACAGCACGATCACCATCGTGCAGCTCATCTACAACGTGGCGTTCCAGGGCCCGAACAACCTCGGCGTCGCCGGCGCGCTGTCGGTCATCGTGCTCGCCGCGCTCATCGTCATCAACATCGTGCAGATCCGCGCGTTCAGCAAGAAGGTCGAGGACTGAGCATGACCATCACCCGAAAGGAACCGGCCACCGTCACCTCGACGATGCCCGACGTCCGTGGTCACGGGCGCACGCGCGGCCGCGGACGCGACGGGAAGCCGACGAACTTCTTCGGCATCGCCATCCGGATGCCGTTCTGGATCTTCACCGCGGCGCTCGCCGTGATCTTCCTCTACCCGCTCGTCTGGACCACCGTCCGCTCGGTGTCGCCGCTCGCCGGTACGAACCAGACCGAGGGGTGGGGGCTCGGCAACTACATCACCCTCGCCGGGTACCAGGACGGCATCCTGCAGTACATCGGCAACTCGGTGTTCGTCTCGTTGCTGACCGTGATCCTCACGCTCGTCATCTCGCTGTTCGGCGGGTACGCCTTCGCGAGGTTCCAGTTCCGCGGCAAGAACGCCCTGTTCCTCGCCACCATCGCGATCCTGATGGTCCCGTACGCGACGCTGCTCATCCCGCTCTACGTGCTGCTCAACCTGGTCGGGCTCTCCAACTCGCTCGTCGGCGTGGCGCTCGTGCTCACCATGTTCCAGCTGCCGTTCTCGACCTTCATGATGCGGATCGCGTTCGAGTCGATCCCGAAGGAGCTCGACGAGGCCGCGATGGTCGACGGCTGCACGTCCTGGAGCGTGCTGTGGAAGGTCCTCGTGCCGGCCGTGAAGCCGGGGCTGATCACGGTCGGCTTGTTCGCGTTCCTCGCGGCGTGGAACGACTTCATGGCGCCACTCATCCTCATCAACGACTCGGCGAAGATGACCCTGCCGCTCGCGGTCTCGAACCTGCGCGGCCAGGTCCAGGGCGTCGTCGACTACGGCGCGACCGAAGCCGGCGTCGTTGTCCTCGCGCTGCCGTGCATCCTCCTCTTCCTCATCCTCCAACGTCACTACGTGCGCGGCTTCATGTCCGGCGCCTTCAAGGGGTAACCATGAGCACCACCACCAGCACCACGCCCACGACGCCAACGACGTCGGTGATTGTCGCAGCCCCGGTCGTCCCCACCACCGGCGCGCTCACGCCGCTCGGCCTCGACGAGGTGCGCATCACCGACGGCTTCTGGGCCGACCGCCAGCAGGTCAACGGCACGGCGACGCTGCCCCACGTCGAGCACTGGCTCGAGCGGGAGGGGTGGCTCCGCAACTTCGACCTCGCCGCCGCCGGGACCCTTCCGGATGGGCGCCGCGGACGCGAGTTCGCCGACTCCGAGGTCTACAAGTACCTCGAGGCCGTCGCGTGGGAGCTCGGACGGCTCGGCGGTGACGAAGCGCTCGAGTCGCGGTTCCGCGCGATCGTCGACCGGGTCGCCGCCGCGCAGGAGGCCGACGGGTACGTGAACACCCGCTTCGGTCGCCCGGGTCAGGGTGAGCGCTGGTCGGATCTCGAGTGGGGGCACGAGCTGTACTGCCTCGGCCACCTCTTCCAGGCGGCCGTCGCCCGGGAGCGGACGAGCCCGGGCTCCGACGACGGGCTCCTCGGGATCGCGACGCGGGCTGCGGACCTCATCTGCGAGGTCTTCGGCACTGACGGCATCCAGTCCGTGTGCGGGCACGCCGAGGTCGAGGTGGGGCTCGCAGAGCTGTCACGGGTGACGGGCGAGCCGCGCTACCTCGAACTCGCGTCGCTGTTCGTCGAGCGTCGCGGCACCGGCGTGCTCCAGGACATCGAGTGGGGCCGCGCGTACTTCCAGGACGACATGCCGATCCGCGAGGCGGAGGCGTTGCGGGGCCATGCGGTCCGCGCGAACTACCTCGCGGCCGGTGCCACCGACATCGCGGTCGAGCACGGCGACGACGGCCTGCTCGACGCGCTCCGCGGCCAGTGGGGCCGGACGATCGCACGCCGCACCTACCTGACCGGCGGTCAAGGATCGCACCACCAGGACGAGGCGTTCGGCGAGGACTTCGAGCTGCCGTCCGACCGCGCGTACTCCGAGACCTGTGCGGGCATCGCATCGGTCATGTTCAGTTGGCGGCTGCTGCTCGAAGACCGCGACGTCCGCTACGCCGACCACATCGAGCGCGTCCTGTACAACGTCGTCGCGACCTCGCCGTCGGCCGCCGGCACCGCGTTCTTCTACGCCAACACCCTGCACCAGCGCACGCCGGGGGAGTCGAGTCCGGACGACGAGGTGTCGCCGCGGGCGTCGTCCTCCGAGCGTGCGCCCTGGTTCGACGTGTCGTGCTGTCCACCGAACGTGGCCCGGACGCTCGCGAGCCTGGCGGCGTTCGTCGCCACGAGCGACGACCACGGCGTGCAGATCCACCAGTTCGCGTCGGCGACGATCGACATGGTCATCGGCGGCGAGCACGGCGGGCGGTTCCGGGTTGAGCTCGTGACCGACTACCCGCGGTCCGGTGTCGTCACCGTGCGCATCGTGGAGGCGCCGAGCGGACCGGTGACCGTCTCGCTCCGGGTGCCGTCGTGGGCTGATGACGCGGTGGTGACCGTCCGACCCGTCGGCGGTGCATCCGTGGATCGTGCCGTCGCCCCTGGCTACGCCGACGTCGAGCGGCCCTTCGTCCCCGGTGACGTCGTGGAGCTGACGTTCAGCGTCCGTCCGCGGGTCACCCTGCCGGATCCCCGCGTGGACGCCATCCGTGGCAGCGTCGCGATCGAGCGCGGACCCGAGGTCTACTGCGTCGAGTCGGTGGACCTCCCGGGCGGTGACGAGACGATCGCCCGCATCGAGGTGGGGGAAGGTGTCGTCCCCGTCGAGGACGCGGACGGTCGGTTGTCGATCGAGCTGCGCACCCGGAGTCTCGCCGACACCGCCTGGCCGTACGGCGACGCCTTCGTCGCGACGGGAGCCGACGAGACGTTCACCGCGAGCATCGCGCCGTACCATTCCTGGGCCGAGCGCGGGCCGTCCACGATGCGTGTCTGGATCCCGATCGCCCGGGCGTGAGGGCGGAGCGCGTCATACTGGTGTCCCGTCGACCAGCGATCCGGAAGCAGCCATGACGTATCCTCCGAACCCTCAGGTCCCTTCTGGCCAGCCGCCGTATGGCCAGGCACCCTACGGCCAGGCGCCGTACGGCCAGCCGCAGTGGGTCGCGCCCCCGCCCCGGGGCGCCAGCTCGCCGGACGACCTGACGCTGCCGCTCTACGGGGCGACGTTCCGTCAGGCGACCAAGCGGTTCTTCAAGCAGTACGCGAACTTCTCGGGTCGTGCATCGCTCAGTGAGTACTGGTGGAGTTCGCTGCTGACGACGCTCCTGATGCTCGTCCCGACGCTGCTGATCACCGTCGGCGCGATCATGACCGCTGTCTCCGCGGCAGCGGCCGCTGCAGAGGAGCGAGACCTGTCGGGGAGCGGATACGACTTCGCGGACCCTGGGCCCATGGGGTTCGGCGTGCGCGTCCTGCTCATCGCCGGCGTCGTGCTGCTGCTCGTCGCCTGGGTGGCGCTCATCGTGCCGAGTCTGGCGATCGCCTGGCGGCGCCTGCACGATGCAGGGTTCCCCGGCCCCTACTACTTCCTCACCCTCGTGCCGTCGGTCGGGAGCATCATCGTCCTCGTCCTCATGCTGCTGCCGTCGAAGCCCGAGGGGCAGCGCTTCGATCGCCCCTCACAGGTGTCGTCCGGACGCTGAGGTCGCAGGAGACGCGGTTCACTGCGGTAGTGCGGCGACCTTCCGCAGCAGGACCTCACGCTCGCGGTCGTTCGCTGCGAGGTGCGCGGCGGTCAGGAGGTCCGAGCGCGCCTCCTCGTCGTCGTCCTCCGCGCCGGCGCCGGTCATGTCCGTCTCGCGCCGGTCGTGCTCAGGCCGGGTCGACCGACGGCTTCGCCACACCTTCCTGTGCCCGCCACTCCTTCTCCTTCTGGAGGTACTCGTTGTCGGCGTGGTCGGCGAAGTCCGTCTCGTCGGTCACGCGGCGCACCTCGATCTTGTTGCCGGGGCCGAGCGGAGCGCGGCTCGCCCATTCGATGGCCTCCTCGCGCGTGGCGACCTCGATGGTCCAGAACCCGTTGAAGAGCTCGTGGAGTTCGCCGTAGGGGCCGTCGGTGACGATCGGCGCCTCGGTCGTGAACTCGACGACGGCACCCTGCGCGGCATCGGTGAGGCCGTCACCGCCGACCATCACGCCGGCGTTGATCATCGACTCGTTGTAGGCGCCCATCGCGTTGATGACCGCTTCGAAGTCCATGTCCTCGAGTTTCTCGACGGACCCACTGTTGCGCATGATGAGCATGTATCTCGACATCGTCTTCTCCTGTCGTCGGGGGCGCCGATCGCCCGCCTCACTCTGACGTCGAACGGCGAACACGGAGATCGACATCGCGGTCAGAATATCCTCGGCGGGTGCCCGACGGGGAGGGTGAACGGAGCGCGGCGATCAGGTGTCCGGCCGGAGAACAGCGGCGGACGGACGTCGACGTTCACAGCCCAGGCAACAACTGTGGGTCGATACTGGGTCCATGGCAACTGAGATCGACCACGAAGAGATCATCCGTCAGCTCACCGCGAAGTTGAGCGAGAAGTACTCGGGGGTCGATTCCGCTCGGATCGGTGAGCTCGTGCGCGAAGAGGTCAGCGCGCTCGCTGAGCGTCCGGTCCAGGATTACGTGACCGTCCTCGCCGAGCGTGCGGTCAAGAAGTCGCTCAAGCGCTCCGAGAAGTAGCGGTCCCGGCCCGAGTCGGACTACGGCCGGTGGGGTCTGCTCGTCAGCGCCTCGATCGCGACCACGATGACGATGCAGACGACGAGCAGGGTGAACACGTTCGGGTTCAGGGTCAGCGCATAGACGACGACGGCGACCAGGACCAGGACACCGATGATGACGATCGCACGGCGTGGTGATCTCCGCCTCGTCCGGTCCAGGTCTGCCATGGTGCCCCCTCGCTGATGGTCGGTCGAATCTCCAGACGATGAGTGCCCGGCCACCCGCGCGTCCAGTCTCAGTCGGTAGACTCACCTCGGGTACTTTTGTCGACGAGTCGACAGAAGCGGTTCCGTGCCGTGTGAGACAGGCGGGGAAGCGTCCGTCGGTGCCCGCCCGAAGCTACGAAGGAGTACCCATGAGCGCACCGTCCGTGCAGCTGTACACCGTCCGCGACGCCATCGCCGAGGACCTGCAGGGCGCCGTCGCCCGCATCGCCGAGATCGGTTTCACGAAGGTCGAGCCCTACGCGTTCGTCGAGCGTGCGGCCGAGTTCGAGACCGCCTTCGCCGCGGCCGGCGTCACGGCCCCGTCCGGCCACGCGCCCGTCATCGACGCCGCCGACCCGGCGGTCGCGTTCGACGCGGCGTCGCGGCTCGGGATCGGAACGGTCATCGACCCGTTCATCCCCACCGGCCGCTGGCAGACCGCCGACGACGCCGCACGTCTCGCCGAGCGCGTCAACGAGCTCGCCGTCCAGGCGGCGGCGTCCGGCCTGAAGTTCGGTTACCACAACCACAACTGGGAGTTCTCGACCCACGTCGACGGGCGCCCGATCTTCGAGCTCTTCGTCGAGCAGCTGTCGCCCGAGGTCGTCCTCGAGATCGACACCTTCTGGTCGACGGTCGGCGGAGCGGACACCCCGGCGTTCCTCCGTTCGCTCGGGGACCGCGTGCAGTTCCTGCACATCAAGGACGGCATCATCTCCGGTGACATCGCCACCGCACTGCCGAGTAGCGAGAGCGCGCTCGTCGTGCCCGACGCGCTCGCCCAGGCGTTCGCGAACCAGCAGCCCGCGGGTCAGGGCCAGGTCGACATCCCGGCGATCCTCGCCGCCGCACCGCACGCGACCCGCGTCGTGGAGTTCGACGGCTACAGCAAGGAGATCTTCGGCGGCGTCGCCGAGTCCTACGCCTGGCTCGCCGAGAACGACAAGTAGGCGCGCGGCACCTCGACAGGCTCGGTGGCCCGCGGGGATGCGTGTTCTAGGCGTGGACGAGTGTTCGGGGCACTTCGACAAGCTCAGTGACCGGGGCTGGCGCGGTGACCGGGGTCGGCTCGGCGGCCGGCACTCAGAACGGCGGGACCGCGTCCGGTTCCGTGCGGTGTCGCCTGCCGTCGGGTGTGGTCCACTCGAGGACGCCTTCGGGTCGATGGTCGAGCGACCACCCGGGCAGATGCTTCAGTCGGTGGTGATGTCGGCAGACGCACGCCAGATTGCCGACGCTCGTGGTGCCGCCGTCGGCCCAGGCGACGGAGTGGTCGAGATCGCAGGCCCGAGCCCGTCTCCCGCAACCCGGCGCGCGACAGGTGACGTCGCGGAGGCGGACCGCTCGCTGCAGATCCGCGGGCGCGCGGTACTGCTGCCGCCCGACGGAGACGACCGCACTCGTCTCCGGGTGCGTGAGCACCCTCGTCATCGAGGGGGCGTTGACCGCGAGCCGCGCCGCGGTCTCGGGGTCGATCGGGCCGTAGCCGTCGAGGGTCGCCGGGGCCTCGCTCAGCCCCAGGAGGCTGAGCACGGGCACGGTGAGGTTCACCGTGGGCTGGATGTCGTCGAGCACCTCCACCGGCCGGGCGATCGGTGAGCGCCGGCCCTCGGGGTCGGTCTGGTCGGCCGAGGTGGTACCGCTGATGCAGAGCGAGCCGAGCGCGTCGGCGCGCAGCTGCTGGCAGGTGCGGTCGTCGTCCGTCAGGTGGGCGGCACCGACGAGCGCGTCGAGGCGTTCTCCGATCGCGACGGCGACGGGTGCCGTGGTGAACAGGTGCACCCACGCCATGCCGTCTGCTGCAGGCTCGATCTCCACCCGACGGTCGGCCTCCGACCTGGCCGCCCGCACGGTGATGGACTCCGGGTGCAGGCGCTCGCGGAGGGTGCGGGCCTGGTGCTGCAGTCGTGCGACGGTGGACTGCTCCGCGATGGAGAGGACCGTTTCGAGGAACGCGGCTCGCCCGTGCACCGGGATGTCTTGGAGTTGGTCGGTGATGGTCCGCGCGTGCCGGCTCGAGATGCGACCGTCTTCCAGCGCACGGAGGACGGCCGGGGCATCGGCGACGAGCCGTTCGGCATCGCCGGTGGCTCGGTGCAGGGTCTGCTCGGAGGCACGCGTCGCCATGGCGAGCGTTGCGCAGGTGGAACGACGGATGAGCGCCTTCCGCTGTGCGGGCGTCTCGTCGTGCGACACGAGGCTGTCCGCCATGGCGTCGGCCAGGGCTGCCGACCTCGCGAGGAGACGAGCCTCCCGGGCGTCGAGTGCTGCACGCTCGCGCGCGATGCCGGCGAACTCGTCGGACAATTGCGCGAGGCGCTCTTCGAAGACGTCCACCGCGCGCACCGGGAGGGTGGTGGAGGTCTCGGTCATGACTCCAGTCCACCACGGACCACTGACATTCGAGATGGTCAGTGACGAGGCTCTGATGGATTCGACGAGCGGTCGGGATGTGGAGCGGGGTCGCACTTCGACAGGCTCAGTGACCGGGTGTGTGGCTCAGTGACCGGGACCCCGGTCCGTGAGCTTGTCGAGGGGTGCGACTGATGAACGGAGACCCGGTCCCTGAGCTTGTCGGAGGGCGCGACTGGTGAACGGGAACGCGGTCCGCGGGCTTGTCGACGGGCGCGATCGGTGAACGGGAATCCGGTCCCCGAGCCTGTCGACGGGCGTCTGAGCCCGCTCCTCGCTCAGCCGCCGAGCGGGGTCCGGATCACGCGGAACGCACCCGCCGGGATGTCCACCGCATCCGAGACCACCGGCTCGCCCGTCAAGAGCTCGACCGCACCGGTCGTCGTGAGCTGCGCATCCTCGTCGCCATGGTTGATCGCGATCGTGAACGACGCCTCCTCGCCCCAGCGGGTCACGACCTCCAGCCCGAGCGGCGGTACCGGCGGCGCGTCGACGCCTGCCTGCTCCAAGGCTTCGGACAGCAGCTCCGACAGTCCGGCCTCGTCGAGCTTCGTGGAGACGTACCAGGCGGTGCCGGCGCCGAACCGGTTGCGGGTCACTGCGGGCTGACCGGCGGCGGGGCCGGTGACGTAGCCCGACACGGCCTCGGCGCCCTCGAGCACGATGTCGTCGCTCCAGCTCGAGCCGGTCCGTCCGTCGTCCAGTTGGACGGTCTCGCCCTCGTGCAACGGCAGGAACTCCGGGACCGAGAGGCCCAGCACGCGACGGAACGCTCCCGGTGCGCCACCCTCCCAGACGGCGTCGTGCTCGTCGACGACGCCCGAGAAGTACGACACGACGAAGGCGCCGCCGCCCTCGACATACGCGGTGAGGTTCTCGGAGGTCTCGCGGTCCGCCAGATACAGCGACGGGGCGAGGACGAGGCGGTAGCCGCTCAGGTCGTCGTGCGGGTGCACGAAGTCGACGGTGACGCCAGCCCGCCAGAGGGCGGCGTAATAGGCCTCAACGCGCTCGCGATGGTCGAGCTCGACCGACGGGCGCCACTCCAGGTCCTGGGCCCAGAACGACTGCACGTCCCAGAGGATCGCGACCTCGCTGCGCACCCGGGAGCCCACCAGCTCGTCCAGTTTGCCGAGGTCATGACCGAGCGCCATGACCTCACGCCAGATGCGACTCTCCGTGCCGGCATGGGGGAGCATCGCCGAGTGGAACTTCTCCGCGCCGTACCGCGAGGCGCGGAACTGGAAGTAGAGGATCGCGTCGGCCCCGCGGGCCAGGTGGCTGGCGCTGTTGCGGGCGAGTTCGCCTGCGCGCTTCGCGATGTTGCGCGGCTGCCAGTTCACCGCCGAGGTGGAGTGCTCCATGAGGATCCACGGGTCGCCGCCGGCGAGCGAGCGGGTGAGGTCCGAGTCGAGCGCGAGCAGGATGTGGTTGTCCTCCCGCTCCGCGACGAGGTAGTAGTCGTTGGCGACGATGTCGACCTCGCGGCTCCAGGCCCAGTAGTCGATCGAGCGGCAGTTCGTGGCCATGAAGTTCGTCGTCACCGGGGTCTCCGGTGCGTACCGCTTGATGATGTCGCGCTCGGCGACGTAGCACTCGAGCAGGATGTCCGAGGTGTAGCGGGCGAAGTCGAGTCGCTGCGTCTGGTTGACGACGGAGGCCGAGACGCGCGGTGCGTCGATCTCGTCCCACTCGCCGTAGTCCTGGCCCCAGAAGCGGGTGCCCCAGGCGGCGTTGAGTGCTTCGATCGAGCCGTAGCGCCGCTGCAACCACGCCCGGAAGGCGAGCACCGAGCCGTCGGAGTAGTCCTCGCTGATCGGTGCGCCGTACTCGTTGTGCACGTGCCAGAGGACGACGGCCGGGTGCGATCCGTAGCGGGCGGCGAGCTGCTCGGTGATCGCGGCTGCAGCGCGACGGTAGGCGGGGGAGCTGGGGCTCGCGATGCCGCGTGAGCCGTGGCCGAGTCGCAGTCCCTCGCGGGTGACCGGGTGAGCCTCGGGGTGGCGCTTCCAGAACCAGGCCGGTGGCACCGTCGTCGGCGTCGCGAGGTCGACCGAGATGCCGGCCTCGTGCAGCAGACCGATGATGTCGTCGAGGAAGCTGAAGTCGTATTCGCCCTCGCGCGGTTCGAGGACCGCCCAGGAGAAGATCCCGACGCTCACGAGGTCGACACCGGCCGCCTGCATGAGGGCGATGTCCTCGAGCCAGGTCTCCCGCGGCCACTGCTCGGGGTTGTAGTCGCCGCCGTAGCGGAGGCCGGTGGTGCCGGGGATCCAGGTGGCTCGTGCGGTGAGCGGGTCGAGCTCGATGGTCATGCTGCGTCTCCTGTGACTCAGTGGGCCGAGAGCGAATCCATTCGATCGCCTGGCTGTGTGCGCTCCCAGTTTTATCACAGACTCGTGCGACACATTTCGAAGGATTTTCGATGTTGACAACGTGAAACGGTTGTGAATAACTGTAACCGCTCACAGGTACAACGACGTTCTCCATCGAAACGTCGCTGCCCCGCACCAGAGCGCCCCAGCTTTCGACAAGGAGGACGAATGCGCAGCACGCTTCGCCACATCGGCATCGCCACGGTCGCCACGACGGCCCTACTGCTCTCCGGATGCTCGGCATCCTCGGGCGGCACGGAGTCCGGCCCCGTCAAACTCACCTACTGGGCCTGGGCGCCCAACCTCGAGCAGGTCGTGGAGCTGTGGAACGAGGACCACCCCGACATCCAGGTGGTCGTGCAGAAGCAGGACGGCGGCGACCCCGCCATCACCAAGCTGCTCACGGCCATCAAGGCCGGCAGTGGCGCTCCCGACCTCATCCAGGCCGAGTACCAGAAGATCCCGACGCTCGTGGCGTCCGACGCGCTCGCCGACATCTCGAAGCAGGGCGCAGCCGATCTCAAGGACGACTTCTCCGACGGCGTGTGGAACTCGGTCACGCTCGGTGGCGATGCGGTCTACGCCGTCCCGCAGGACTCCGGCCCGATGATGGCCTACTACCGCACCGACATCCTCGACAGCCTCGGCCTCAGCGTGCCGACGACGTGGGACGAGTACGCACAGGTCGCCCGGGCCGTTCACCAGGCCGACCCGACGAAGTACCTCGGCACCTTCTCCGCGAACGACGCCGGCTGGTTCGCCGGACTCGCGCAGCAGGCGGGTGCTTCGTGGTGGTCGATCGACGGCGACAGCTGGGGAGTCGACATCGACGCCGGCCCGACCGAGCAGGTCGCCTCGTACTGGGGCGGACTCGTCGAGGAGGGTGCGATCGACAACAAACCGATGTACACGCCCGAGTGGAACGCCGGGCTGAACGACGGTTCGCAGGTCGGTTGGATCTCCTCCGTCTGGGCACCCGGCGTCCTCGGCGGCAACGCCCCCGACACTGCCGGCAAGTGGACCGCGGCCGAGCTGCCGCAGTGGGACGCCTCGAAGCCCTCCAACGGCAACTGGGGTGGGTCGTCCACCGCGGTGACCACGCAGTCGAAGCACGCCGAAGCCGCCGTCGAGTTCGCCACCTGGTTGAACACCGACCCGAAGGCCGTCGCCGCGCTCGCCGACGTGTCCGGGGTCTACCCGGCCGCGACGAAGGTCGCCGCCGACGCCCTGAAGACGTCGCCCGAGTTCTTCAGCCAGCAGAGCGACTTCTACGACATCGCGTCGAAGGCCTCCGAGACCGTCGCGCCGTTCACCTACGGCCCGAACGTCAACGTCGCCTTCAGCGCCTACAACGACGAGTTCGCGAAGGCGGCCGAGGCGAAGACCGCGCAGGCGTTCTCCGACGCCGTCGCCGCGATGCAGTCCATCACCATCGACGACCTGAAGAAGAGCGGCTTCTCGGTCAAGTAGTCCCACGGGGCCGGCTCATCGAGCCGGCCCCGCTCCCGCCCTCGACCCAAGGAATCGGCATGGCTGCACCATCCGCGCTGGACACGATCCGGCCCACCCAGGATCCGCCGACGGGCTCGCGTCCGCCGGCCCGATCGCGCAAGAACCTGAAGAGTCGGGTGCTCATCCCGTACGCGATGCTCGCCCCCGGCATCATCCTGTTCCTGGTGTTCATGGCGGCGCCCATCGTCTACACGCTGTTCCTGAGCTTCCAGAAGAAGCAGGTCACGGGGCTCGGCCTCGGCTCCGGTGCTCGCACGACGGCCTTCGCGGGCTTCGAGAACTACCTCGGTGCATTCAACGACCCGGAGTTCGCGGCGAGTGTCGGACGAGTGCTGCTGTACGGCCTCATCCTCATCCCGTGCATGCTCGGACTCGCCCTGCTCTTCGCGCTGCTGCTCGACTCCCGTCGCACCCGGGCGGTCTCGTTCTCGCGCATCTCGATCTTCCTGCCGTACGCGGTGCCCGCGGTGATCAGCTCGCTGCTCTGGGGCTTCCTCTACCTCCCGGCCGTGAGCCCCTTCTACGCGATCTTCGACAGCCTCGGCTGGGACGCCCCGGAGATCCTGTCCTCGGGGACCATCATCTTCGGCATCGCGAACATCGCCCTCTGGGGTGGCGTCGGCTTCAACATGATCGTCATCTACACCTCGCTGAAGGCCGTGCCGAGTGAGATCTACGAGGCCGCCCGCATCGACGGTGCGAGCGAGATCCAGATCGCACTGCGGATCAAGATCCCGATCGTCGCCCCAGCGCTCGTCATGACGGCCCTGTTCTCGATGGTCGCCACCCTGCAGGTGTTCGCCGAGCCGACGACGTTGCGGCCGCTCACGAACAGCCTCTCCACGAGCTGGTCGCCGCTCATGCTCGTCTACCGCGACGCGTTCACCCGTGACGACATCTACTCGGCCGCCGCGACCTCGATCATCATCGCCGTCGCCACCTTCATCGTCTCCTTCCTCTTCCTCCGGGTCGTGCAGAAGCGAGCCTTCGGTCAGGAGGACTGACACCATGACCACACTTCGACTCGACCGACCCGCCGGTGCGCGACGCCGCGAACGCGCCGGCAGCACGACCATGCGCTCCGACCGGCCCAGCGGCATCTCGACGGGCATCCTCATCCTCGGCGCGATCTACTGCCTCTTCCCCGTCTTCTGGGTGCTCATGGCCTCCACGAAGAGCAGCGGCGAACTGTTCTCCACCTTCACCCTCGTGCCGAGCACCCATCTGTTCGACAACATCGTCGAGCTGACCCAGTACCGCGACGGACTCTTCTGGCGCTGGATGGTGAACACCGCGCTCTACGCGGGCATCGGCGCCATCGCCTCCACCTGGGTCTCCGCGATCTCGGGCTACGTGCTCGCCAAGTTCGACTTCCCGGGCAAGCGCACCGTCTTCAGCATCCTGCTCATGGGCGTGCTCGTGCCGGGGGTCATCCTCGCGATCCCGCAGTACTTCCTGCTCGCGAACGTCGGGCTGACGAACACCTTCTGGGGTGTGCTCCTGCCGCAGATCATCAGCCCGTACGGCATCTACCTCGCCCGCATCTACGCGGCCGCAGCGGTGCCGACCGACGTCATCGAGGCGGCCAGGACGGAGGGCGCGGGTGAGTTCCGCATCTTCGGACGCATCGCGATGCCGATGATGCTGCCCGGACTCGTGACGATCTTCCTGTTCCAGTTCGTCGCCATCTGGAACAACTTCATGCTGCCGTACATCATGCTCGGCGACGACTCGCTGTTCCCGATCACCGTCGGCCTCAACGGGCTGCTCAACCAGGGCGCCTCCGCCCCCGCGCTGTACACCCTCGTGATCACGGGTGCCCTGCTCGCCATCGTGCCGCTCATCCTGATCTTCCTCATCCTGCAGCGCTTCTGGCGGGTGGACCTCGCGGCCGGTGCCGTGAAGGCATGAGCCGCCGTGGCCCGCGCGGTGGCATCAGAACGTGCCGCCGTCGTGCGCGAAGCCTCAGCACTAGGCTGAAGGGATGACCACCGTCCCGTCCCGTCGGCGCCCGACGATCGACGACGTCGCGGAGGCCGCCGGTGTCTCCCGCGGCACGGTGTCACGGGTGCTGAACGGCGGGCGTTGGGTCAGCCAGGACGCGAAGGCGGCCGTCGACGCGGCCATCCGGAAGACCGGGTACCGCGTCAACCCGCACGCGCGGAGCCTCGCGACGAACCGCACCGGATCGGTTGCGTTCCTCCTCACCGAGGACCACCAGCTGCTCTTCGAGGACCCGAACTTCTCGATGCTGCTGACGGGGGCCGCGCAGGCGCTCGCCGAACGGCAGCTGTCGCTCGTGCTCATCATGGCGGGCAGCGCTGCCGAGCAGGAGCGCGCGCTCGCCTACATCGAGGCGGGTCACGTCGACGGCGTGCTGCTCGTCTCGGCGCACAGCGGACAGCGGCTCATCAGCGACATCGTGGACTCGAAGGTCCCGGCCATCGCGTGCGGCATCCCGCTCGGGTTCCAGAAGCGCCTCGGGTACGTGGCCGCGGACGACCTCGAGGGCGCCCGCGAGATGGTGGCGCACCTGCGTGGGCTCGGCCGGGAGCGGATCGCGACGATCGCCGGACCCGAGGACACCCCGGGCGGCGTCACACGGCTCGAGGGCTACCGGCTCGAACTCGGCGAGGCGTACGACGACCGGCTCGTCCGGCACGGCGACTACGGCCGCGCGAGTGGTGAAGCGGCGATGCGCGAGCTGCTCGAGGCCGACCCGACGATCGACGCCGTCTTCGTGGCCAACGACCGCATGGCCGCCGGCGCCATCGACGCTCTGCGAACCACCGGCCGACGCGTGCCGGAGGACGTCGCCGTCGGCGGCTTCGACGACTCGAGCATCGCGGTCGGCACCGATCCCGCCCTCACGACGATGCGCCAGCCGTTCGAGCGGATCAGCGCCGAGATGGTGCGCCTCCTCCTGCAGGTCATCGAGGGCGAGCGTCCCGCGGCGATCACGCTCCCGACGGAACTCGTGGTCCGCGACTCGGCGTGAGCGGATCTGTCCGGGAGCTTGTCGAGGGGCGCCCGCCTGCGCAACCCCGAGCGTCTCGCGGCTCCGTCCATGAGGATTGAGTGCATGAGCGACCAGTCCGACACCACCACCCAGCACGATCCCGACACCGTACCCGGCATCCCGGACGCGGAGTCGCTGGAACCGACGAAGCGCACCATCGCGATCCTCGGTGCCAACGGCGACCTGGCCAAGCGGCTCCTGATCCCCGGCCTCGGCGAGGTCGTCGACGCCGCACGCGACATCTCGCTGCAGATCATCGGTGCCGCCCGCACGCCGCAGCCGAACGAGGAGTGGCGTGCGACCGTCCGCGCCAGCCTCGAGGACGCCGGGATCGGGGCCCGGACCGTCGATGCGCTGGTGTCGACGACGGAGTTCATCCCGACCGACGCCTCCGACCCCGACGAACTGCGTGCACTGCTCGACGCCTGCACCGGCTCGCCGATCCTCTACATCGCGCTCCCACCGTCCGCAGGGCGCAAGGTCGCCGAGGCGCTCGCGCAGATCGACCTGCCCGACGACCTCCTCATCGCCATCGAGAAGCCCTTCGGCGACGACCTCGCCGACGCCCAGGCGCTCAACGCGGCGCTCGCCGAGGTCGTGCCGGAGGAGCGTCTGTGGCGCATCGACCACTTCCTCGGTAACGCGACCGTCCTCGGGATGCTCGGCCTCCGCTTCGGCAACCGACTCCTCGAGGCGGGCTGGAACGCGGAACAGATCGAGAAGGTGGAGATCCTCTACGACGAGGAGCTGGGGCTCGAGGGTCGTGCGGCGTTCTACGACCAGACCGGCGCGCTCCGCGACATGCTGCAGAGCCACCTGCTGATGGTCCTCGCGCTCACCGCGATGGAGCGGCCGGACGCGGTGACGCCGACCGACGTCCACGACCGCATCGCCGAGGTCCTCGGCGCCGTCCGGCTGTGGAAGGACGACCCGTCGACCGCCCGTCGCGCCCGGTACACCGAGGGTCGGGTCGGCGACCGGCTCTTCCCCTCCTACGTGGACGAGCCCGACGTCGACGCCTCCCGTGAGACGGAGACGCTCGCACAGCTCCTGCTCCAGGTCGACACCCCGCGCTGGCAGGGGGTGCCGTTCGTCCTGCGCTCCGGCAAGGGGATCGGCGACCCGCGCCGCGAGGTGGCCGTCCACTTCCGCCGCTCGGCCGCGCCGACGGGGCTCGACGCTCCCGACGGACACGCCGACACCGTCCTCCGGATGTCACTCAAGGGCGGCGCGGTGCACCTCGACCTCATCGTGACCGGAGCCGATGACGTCGACGGCCTGCGCCGGGTCGAGCTCGAGACGGACCCTGGAGCCGCGACCCTGAGTGCCTACGCGCAGGTGCTCGCCGGCCTCCTGCAGGAGAACACGCTGCTGTCGGTGCGCGGCGACATCGCCGAGCAGTGCTGGCGCATCGTCACCCCGGTCGTCACCGCCTGGGCCGCCGGCGAGACGCCGCTCGAGGAGTACGAGGCGGGGAGCGCCGGTCCGACGGACTGGTGACCGGGCTCTGACGCACTGCTGACCGCCTGACATGAGACGACCCGCGCCGAATGATCGGCGCGGGTCGTTTCGCTCAGTGGGTGGTTACGCCGACGGCTTCAGGACGACCTTGATGCAGCCGTCCTCCTTCTTCTGGAAGGTCTCGTACATCGCCGGAGCTTCGGCGAGCGGGACCCGGTGGGTCGCGAGGTCGAGCACGCCGAGCGGGTCGGTGCTGTCCTCGACGAGGGGGAGCAGCGTCGGGATCCAGCGGGCGACGTTGCATTGACCCATCCGCAGCGACGCCTGCTTGTCGAACATCGACTTCATCGGCATGATGTCCGCCTCACCGGCGTACACGCCGCTCAGGGAGACGACACCGCCACGGCGGACGAGCTCGAGCGCGGTGTGCAGGGCGGCGAGTCGGTCGATGCCGGCGTGCTCCATGGCCGGTCGCGCGATCGCGTCGGGCAGCACGCCGACGGCCGTCTGTGCCGCAGCCGCGATCGGTGAGCCGTGGGCCTCCATGCCGACGGCGTCGACGACCCCGTCAGGGCCGCGTCCGCCGGTGGCGTCGCGGAGCTCCGCGACCACGTCGTCCGAGAGGTCGAGGGCACGGATGCCGTGGCGCTCGGCGAGGGCGCGGCGCTCCGGCACCGGGTCCACGGCGAAGACCTCGAGACCGCGGTGCTTGGCGATGCGGGCCGCGAGCTGGCCGACCGGGCCCAGGCCGAGCACGGTGATCGAGCCGCCGTCCGGCACCGCGGCGTAGTCGACACCCTGCCAGGCGGTCGGGAGGATGTCGCTCAGGTAGAGGTACGACTCGTCGGGCAGGTCGCGACCGACGACGATGCAGTTCGCGTCGGCGAGCCGCACCTGCAGGAACTCGGCCTGTCCACCCGGCACCTGACCGTAGAGCTTCGTGTAGCCGTACAAGGAGGCGCCGCTGCCGTGCTCGGTGACCTGGGTCGTCTCGCACTGCGACTGCAGCCCGTTGCGACACATGAAGCACTCGCCGCACGCGATGGTGAACGGGATGACGACCCGGTCGCCGACCGCGACGCGGGTGACCTCGGAGCCGACGGCTTCGACGACACCCATCGTCTCGTGGCCCAGGACGTCGCCGCGGTCGAGGAACGGGCCGAACAGTTCGTAGAGGTGGAGGTCGGAGCCGCAGATGGCTGCCGAGGTGACACGGATGATCGCATCGGTGGGGGCGGTGATCGCGGGGTCCGGGACGGTCTCGACCGACACCGACCGGCGACCCTGGTACGTGAGTGCGCGCATGGATGCTCCTTCGTCGTTGTCCGTCCACCCTGCGCCTCCCGGGCGTCCGGCGACCGGGGGTGGACGTGTCGTCGGAGGGCTGATACGAGCTCAGCGTGCCGCGTCGGCGGCCACGCGCTGGAGACTGGCGAGCACCGACCGGACCGCGGACCGCGCCATCGCCTCCGGTCTGGCCAGGACGTCGACGTGCCGGACGAGGACCGCGCCGGCGACCGGTCGGAGGATCATGCCGTCGACGGCCAACGGCGCCGCCGTGGTGCGAGGCATGACGGCGATCGCAGCTCCCGTGCGGACGACCTGGGCGGCGACCGAGAACTCGTTGATGCGGTGGTCGATCCGCGGCGCCCGTCCGCTCAGTGCGCCCAGCTGGTGGAGGACGCCGGCGAGCGGGAACCCTTCGTGCGTCGAGATCCAGCGTTCGTCCCGCAGATCCTCCGGCCGTACCTCCGATTGTGCGGCCAGCGGATGCGTCTCGTGCATCGCGATGTCCAGGGGCTCGACGAGCAGCGGCGTCACGACGAGGCGGTCGAGCGGCCACGCCGGCTCGTGCGGGAGGCGGTGGGCGACGACGAGGTCGTAATCGGCGGTGAGACCGGCGAAGCGGTCCTGCGCGACGTCGGCGTCGGCGAGGAGGAGCCGCGGAACCGGACCGGTCGCATCGACTCCGGGGACGGGACCGCCCGCGAGCAGCGGTCCGAAGAACGCCAGCCCAGCGCTGTGGAACGCGGAGACGCTCACGGGGCGCTGCTCGTGCTGGAGGAAGGAGTCCACGGCGTCCCTGGCCTCGGCGAGTGCCTCCTCCACGCGCGCGGCGGCGACGGCGAGGGCTTCACCGGCCTCGGTGAGGACGAGGCGACGCCCGTGCTTCTCGGTGAGGGGCACCGGCATGGTGGCCTGCAGTGCGGCGAGCTGTTGCGACACGGCCGAGGCGCTGACGTGCATGGCCGCGGCGACCGCAGCGACGCTCCCGCGGTCGCCGAGTTCGCGGAGGAGCCGGAGGCGGGCAGGATCCATAAGTGATTCCTTCATCGTCGATCCAGACACTGGCCGTTGTTCTATCGTGTCCGTCTCCTGGAGAGTAGCGGCATGGCTCGCCGCGCACCCTCCGAACTCATCGTCGACGTGTTGCTCGTCGGGGTCGCAGCGGTCTGGGGCGCCAGCTTCCTCGCGGCGAAGGACCTCGCGGCCGTCACCGGTGTGCCGGCCGCGGTCGCCCTGCGCTTCCTGGTGGCGGTGATCGCCATCGGGCTCATCTGCCTCGTGCGGCGGGAGCGCCTGCCGCGCGGACGGGGCCTGCTGATCGCGGCGGCACTCGGCTGCTCGCAGGCCGCGATCATCGGCCTCGAGACGTGGGGCGTGCACCTGACCTCGGCGACGAACGCCGGGCTGCTCATCAGCCTCGCGCTCGTCATGACGCCGGTGCTCGACGGTGTCGCCTCGCGGTCCTGGCTCCCGAGGTCCTACTTCGTCGCCGCGGTCGCAGCCGTGGTCGGTGTCGCGCTGCTCGTGTCGGACGGCGGCCTCCGCGCACCCACCGCGGGCGACGCGCTCGTGATCGCCGCCGCCGTCGTCCGCGCGGTGCACGTGACGTCGAGCGCGCACCTGACCCGAGGCCGCACCGACAGCACGCTCGGCGTGGTCTTCGTCCAGATGCTCGTGTGCGCCGGCGCGTTCAGCCTCATCGCCGGTGACGGGCTCGCCGCGGCCGTCACCCGGCTCGACGTGCGCGGATGGCTGGACGTGCTGTTCCTCGGCCTCCTGTGCTCCGTGTTCGCCTTCGTCGTCCAGCTGTGGGCGGTGCGGCGGACCTCGGCCTCGCGCGCGAGCATCCTCATGGGGACGGAACCCGTCTGGGCGCTCCTCGTCGGCGTGCTCATCGCGGGGGAGGTGATCGGCCCGCTCGGTGTGCTCGGTGCGGCGCTGATCATCGTGGCGAGCTATGTCGGCCAGGCGATCGAACGTCGCCACCGCGCGCGGACGACCGGTACGGCACCCACGGCGCAGCAGGAGCCGGCGCCCGTCTGACGGGGTCTACAGCGTGGTCGCCGAGCCGGTGAACGGCGTTCCCAGCGGTGCTGCGTCCTCGATCCGGCAGGCGCGGACGTCGATCTCATGGATCGGTGTCCCCTCCCTCGACGTCGCGAGCACCCCGCGGATCGCATCGCCGACGAGGCGGAGGGTCGCCGGCACCGGAGCGCCGTCGGTCACGCCGATGGTCACGCCGATCGTCAGCGCACCGTCTGCTTCGCGACCGACGGCCACCTTCGCGGGCTCCTCGTCGTCAGGACCGACCGCATCGGCGACGGTCCGCAGGACCACACGGATCGGCGACCCGGTCGCGTAGACCGTCGTGACCCCCGGTGTCGCGGCGACGACGGCGGTGAGCTGCTGCGAGAGTGCGGCATCGGTGTCCATCAGGAGTCCTCCGGCCGGGCGACGCGCTGCGTGTGGATGTCGATGATCGTGACGTCGACGGCGACAACATTGAGTTCGGTGTGCGTGGAGAGTTCCGCGACGACGCGATCCCGGATGAGCTGCGACAGTCGTTCGAGGTTGTTGCCGAACGCGGCCGAGGCGGTGATCGCCACCGTGATGGGCGCGTCCAGGGTCGTCACATCGCCGTCGAGGCGGACGCGACCGACGATGACCCCGCCGACGCTGTCGCCCACCCCGCGGATCAGGGTGCGGACCGAACCTTCCGTGATGCGCAGGTGCACCTCGGGGTCCGGATGCCTGAGCGGGATGTCCCGACCGGCGTGCGCCTCGAGCGAGATGTTCTGGAGCACCGCGTGCATCCAGGAGCGGTCCTGCTCGGAGTGCGTCGCGGCCTCCGACTTGAGCAGCGCCCAGGTCTGGGTGCGCAGCCGGAGGAGGGCGTCGAGGGCGAGTTGGCAGCCGGGGGAGGCTTCGATGTCGGGGTCGAGGGGCTCGCGGCCGCTGTCGAGGTAGTCGGAGAGCTCGTCGATGGTGTGCCCGTCGAGGTCGGCGCCGGCCAGGCCGTCGAGCATGGACTCGTCGTCGTCGTTCATCGCCACACCTCCATCTCCCGCAGGACGGTCTGTCTGGCCCGCGCGAGCTGACCGCGCACCGTCGACACCGGGACCCCGAGCGACTCGGCGATCTCGACGTATGACAGCCCGCCCGTCTCCTTGAGCATCCAGCACTCACGCTGCATGGCGGGGAGTCGGTCCAGGACCGAAGCGAGGGCGCTCATCTGCATGCGCACCTCGACGACCCGTTCCGGGGATTGATGGGACGGGGCGGGTGCATTCCAATCCTCGATCTCACTGTGCTCACGGCGGCGCCTGATGCGGTCGATCGCCCGGTTCGAGACCATGCGCATCAGCCAGGACTTCACCGCGTTCGGGTCGTTCAGTCGGTCCAGCTGACCCCAAGCCTGGATGAGGACGTCCTGTACGACGTCCTCCGCCTCCGACTGGTTGCCCAACACGCGGACGGCGTAGGCGCGCATGAGGGAACCGTGCCGGAAGACGAGGACTTCGAAGGCGGTGACGTCTCCGTCGGCCGCGCGCTCGGCGAGGATGCCGTCCGAGAGGACCTCGAGCGAGCGCTTCACGGTGTGGCTAGAGGACGGCGAACGCGGTGAGGGCGACGGCGGTCGCGGACACGATCGCGGACGCGGCGACCGTGGCGACGTACGGAAACTGGAGCGTCCTCGCCGGGCCGTTCTCCACCGCCTCCTTGGCACGGAGCAGGGAGACGAAGACCCCGAGGTCCTTCCCGGTGCTCGAGGCGGCGACGAAGCGGCCGTCCCGGAACTCGACCATGCCGGCGTACTCGCCGTCGATCGAGGCGACCCAGAGGGTCGCGTCCGGCTCAGCCCAGGCGACCGTGGTCGTCGTGCCTCGCTCCAACACCGTGCTCATGACTTCTCCTTGCTCAACCGTCGTGTTGTTAGAGAATCTAGCGATTCATGCGTCTGCATGTACCCCACTTGACATTGCGATTCGGACTCCGCTAGACAAACTCGTTACGAGAACCACTACTGTTGAACTTCATGACCGCCCAAGCCGTTGAAGCGCAGCATTACTGGTACGAGCAGGACGAGCACGAGCGCGGCCGCCACATCCTCGAAGCCATGCGGCTGTACCGCGCGGCGGAGGCCGCCATGCGTCGTCGCACGCGCGACGAGATGCACATGGGCGAGAACGATCTGCTGGCCCTGCGCTTCATGTTGCGGGCCAAGCAGGAGCACCGGTTGGTCAGTCCGACCGATCTGGGTGCCTACCTCGGCATCAAGACCTCGTCGGTCACGGTCATGCTCGACCGCCTGGAAGCGGCCGGTCACGTCGTCCGGCAGCCGAGCGAGACGGACCGCCGTCGCGTCACGGTCTCGACCACCGACTTCGCCGACGCCGAGGTCCGCAAGACGCTCAGTCACATGCACCACCGCATGATGGAGGCCACCACCGGGATCGACCCCGAGATGGCGGCCGGCATCGTCGACTTCCTCGACCGCATGCGCGAGGCCGTCGACTCGATCGATCGCACCGAGCCCGAGGGGCAGTCGCAACACTGAACGGTGGCGCCGAGCCGTCGATGAGCCGGCAGGCCACTCGGCCGGCTCCACCTGGCCTCATGTGAAACAGCGAGGCGGGCCGCACGGTCTGATCCGTGTGACCCGCCTCCGAATGTCTTCGACGATTTCGACCGCGCGCTGCGGGCCCTCCAGGCACCGCTCGAGCCGACTCTCAGAAGTCCCCGACCTTCGATGATCCGATGGTAATCGAGCACGTGTCGGACGGCCGATGCTTGAACGGTCGGATCGCTTGTGCTACTCGCGGTCGTTCCGGTTGCCGCGCCTCAGTTGTCGGCGGCCAGCTCCGGGTAGTCGGTCTCCGGCATCAGCTCGAGCCCCGCCGGCGTGTAGGTGCGGTCGAGCATGGCCTGCAACCAGGCGCGGTTGAGTGCGACCGGGCGGGAGCCGGTGAACCGGAAGACGATGGGGACGCCGGTCTCGATCCAGATCGCGTAGCGGCCCGAGCCGTGTGCGGGGTCGATCGTCCACGAGAGGAGGAACGCCTCACCCTTGCGGAGCTTCGAGACGACGACCATCTGCACGTGGGCGAGGGTCCGGTCCTCGAGCTCGAGTGCTTCGTTCCCGTACCGCAGCGTTCCCATGTTCCCCAGCCCCCTGTCGTCGTGTGCGCGGTGGATCACCGCGCCGACAATTCTGGCAGCTCCCGTCCATGGGCTGCGAACCCGAGGGGTGGGGGTGCCGGTCAGTCGGCGTCGAGGACGGCGTCGAGGAGGCCCGGGAACCGGGTGTCGAGGTCGTCACGCCGCAGGGTGAGTGTGCGGTGGCGACCGTTCGGCTCGTTCCGGATGACGCCGGCCTCGCGGAGCACCTTCATGAGGTGGGACTTCGTCGACTTCGGGATCGCGGGGTCGAGGGCCGTGCAGTTCGCGGCGTCCATCGGGCCGTCTCGCAGTTGCCGGACCATCTCGAGCCGGTCGGGATCGCTGAGCGCGAAGAGCACGGCCGGCAGCTCGATCGCCTCGCGGTCGGGGTGCGTGAGATCGGCGGGTGCAGGCATGGTTCGATAATAGTTGAACAATCGGTGGAAAGCGCGTATCGTCCAATCGTTCGATATTTTTGGAACCAAAGGATGCCCGCCCCGTGCAGACGACGACCCCGTCACCCTCGACCCGACCCATGCCCACCGCGGCCGCCGCCGTGCCGGCGACTCCGCGTCGCCGCTTCGGCTTCGTCCTCGCGGGACTCGGCAGCACGCTCATGCTCGCCGGCGCCAGCGCTCCATCACCGTTCTACCCGGAGCTCCAGGAGCGCCTCGGCATCGGACCGATCGGCGTCACCATCGCCTTCTCGGCCTACGCGCTCGCCCTGCTCGTCGCGCTCCTCACGATCGGCTCGATCTCGGACCACCTCGGACGCCGCCCGGTGATCGCCGCCGGGTTCGTCGTGCTCGCCGCGAGCATGCTGCTGCTGTGGCACGTCGACTCCGGCGCGCTGCTGTACCTCGCCCGCGTGCTCCAAGGTCTTGCCAGCGGGGCGCTGCTCTCCACGCTGTCGGCGACCATCATCGACCTGGCCCCGCCCGAGCGGCCACGGGCGGCGACCCTGCTGAACGCCATCGCACCGATGATCGGTCTCGCCTCCGGCACGATCCTCGCGGGTGTTCTGCTGCAGACGGTCGCCGATCCGTCGAGCTGGACGTTCCTGCCGCTGGCGGTCGCCTACCTGCTCATCGCGGTGTCCATCTGGATCGTGCCGGAGACCTCCGCCCGCGCTCCCGGATGGGCCCGTGCCATCCGACCTCGCGCAGCCGTCCCCGTCGACGCTCGACGGTTGTTCGTCGTGAGCATCCCGATCGTCCTCGGCGGGTGGGCGACCGGCGGCCTGTTCCTCTCCCTCGGGCCGAGCATCATGCACACGGAGCTCGGCGTGGACGGCCAGCTCGGCGGGGCACTGCTCATCGGGCTGCTGCCGGCCGCGGGGGCCGTCGCCGCCGCGGTGCTGCACCGTCGCCGACCCGTCGTCGCGGCCGTCTACGGCGCCTCCGCACTGTCCGCCGGGACCGTGCTCCTGCTCGTCGCCCTGATCCTCGGGTCGCTCCCGATCGCGGTGGTCGCCGTCGTGATCGCCGGAACCGGGTTCGGCACGGCGTTCATGGGCACGATCGCCTCGCTCGTCCCGCTCGCGCCGGCGGACGAACGCGCTGAGCTGTTCGCCGCGCTGTACATCGTCGCCTACCTGTCCTTCGGGGTCCCGGCCGTCATCGCGGGTCTCCTCGCCTCGGCGATCGGGCTCCACGCCACGGTCCTCGGCTACGGCACGGTCGTCGCGATCGCCGCGGGCACGGCCGCCGTGGTGCGTGCCCGTTCAGCCCGCTGAGGGCTTCAGTGCGCTGACGACCCCTCGGCGAGGCGATCGAGGAGGGTCGACGCTCGGTAGGGGATGACCTCGATGAGCGAGACCTTCGTGTTCGTCCGGACCACGCCCGGAGCCGCGAGCAGCACACCGGCGATGCGGTGCAGGTCCTCCGTGTCGTGCGCGACGACCTTCGCGAAGAGGTCGGCATCGCCAGTGGTCGCGTGCACTTCGACGATCTCCGGGATCGACTCGAGGGCCGCGTAGGCCTCCGTCGCGAGGTCCTGCCGGATGGAGATCTCGATGAACGCGGTGAGCGGGTAGCCCAGCGCCGACAGTCGCACCCGGCGACTCGGAGCGCCAAGTGCGCCGCTCGTCTCGAGTCGGCGCAGGCGGGCGTGGACGGTGTTCCTCGCGACGCCGAGGGTGCGTGAGAGGGCGAGCGCCGTCATGGACGGGTCGTCGTCGAGCGCGGTCAGGATGCGCGCGTCGAGGTGGTCGATGGTCGCGGGATGAGGCATGTTGCTCACTCTCGGGCTGGGAATCGAGCACGATGACCACTGCACTCTACTCGTGTTGCGCAACACGATGAGCTTACGCATCGTTGTCGGAATGAGCACCCAGCAGCCGAGCACCGCGACGTCGAGCGCGCAGCAGGCTCCCTCCACACCTGCCCCGGCGCCCTCTCCGGTCCGACACGGGGTGGTCGAGGACATCCTCGGGCTGCTCGTCGGCGTCACCGTGGTGTCGTTCGGGCTGTTCATCCTGAAGGCGGGATCGGCCGTGACCGGCGGGACGGCCGGCCTGTCGCTCCTCGTCAGCTACCTCGCACCCGTGCCGTTCCCGGTGCTCTTCATCGCGATCAACCTGCCGTTCTTCCTGCTCGCGATCCGCGGCAAGGGCTGGGTGTTCACGCTGCGGAGCGGCGGTGCAATCGTGCTCGTGTCCGTCCTGTCCGGGGTGCACCCGCTGTTCCTGCCGGTCGGGCACATCGACCCGTTCTACGCGGCCGTGGTCGGCAACGTGCTCTGCGGCGTCGGCATCCTCATCCTGTTCCGACACCGAGCCAGTCTCGGTGGGTTCAACATCGTCGCGCTGATCCTCCAGGACCGGTTCGGCATCCGCGCGGGCTACGTGCTCATGGCCGTCGACACCGTGGTGGTGCTCGTGTCACTCGTGGCCGTGCCGCCGCTCAACGTGCTCGTCTCGGCGCTGGGCGCCGTCCTGCTGAACCTCATCCTCGCGCTCAACCATCGGCCGGGCCGGTACCTGGGGGTGTAGCAGGCCGGACGCCGAGTGCGTGCCCGCTGCGCCTACTGCTTGTAGGACGACAGGAAGTTGCCGAGCCGCTCGATCGCGTCGGTGAGGACGCGCTCCTCCGGCAGGGTGACGACCCGCAGGTGGTCGGGGTCCGGCCAGTTGAAGCCCGTGCCCTGGACGAGCAGGATGTGCTCCGCCACGAGCAGATCGTGGACGAGCAGCTCGTCGTCGTGGATCTCGTGGACCTCCGGGTCGAGGCGCGGGAAGGCGTAGAGCGCACCCATCGGCTTCGTGCAGGAGACGCCCGGGATCGAGTTGAGGCCGGCCCAGGTGGCGTCGCGCTGCTCGAGCAGACGGCCGCTGGGTGCGATGAGGGCGTCGATCGACTGCACGCCGGAGAGCGCCGCCTGCACCGCGTGCTGCGCGGGCACGTTCGGGCACAGGCGCGTGGACGCCAGGAGGGTGATGCCCTCGAGGAAGCCGCGCGCATGGTCACGCGGCCCCGTGATGACTAGCCAGCCGGACCGGTAGCCGGCGACCCGGTAGGTCTTCGACAGGCCGTTGAACGTGAGGCAGAGGAGGTCGGGGGCGACGGTCGCCATCGGGATGTGGACCGCGTCGTCGTACAGGATGCGGTCGTAGATCTCGTCGGCGAGTAGGAGGAGCCCGTGTTCACGCGCGACGCCGGCGATCTGCTCCAGCACCTCGCGGGAGTACACCGCACCCGTGGGGTTGTTCGGGTTGATGACGACGATCGCTTTGGTGTTCGGCGTGATCTTGGAGCGGATGTCCTCGATGTCCGGTGCCCAGTCCGCCTCTTCGTCGCAGCGGTAGTGCACCGGGGTGCCACCCGCGAGGCTCGTCATCGCGGTCCACAGCGGGTAGTCGGGCGCGGGGATGAGGACCTCGTCGCCGTCGTCGAGCAGGGCCTGCATCGTCATCGTGATGAGCTCGGAGACGCCGTTGCCGAGGAACACCCACTCCGGGTCGACGCGGGGGAACCCCTCCATCTCCTCGTAGCGGTAGGAGACGGCCTGGCGCGCGGAGAGGATGCCGCGGCTGTCGCTGTACCCGTGCGAGTGGGGGAGCGCGGCGATCATGTCGCGGACGATCTGGTGCGGTGCCTCGAAGTCGAAGATGGCGGGGTTGCCGGTGTTGAGCTTGAGGATGCGGTGCCCGTCGGCCTCGAGACGCACGGCCTCGACGAGGGCCTTCCCCCGGATCTCATAGAGGACGCTTTTCAGCTTGGAGGACTGGTCGAGGGTGCGGCGGGTGGTCATCCCCACAGGCTACTGCGGCGACCTGCGCGCGTGGCACTGCCGATTGCAGGATCGCGGCTCCTGGCTGCACCGGCGCTTCGGCGAGCCCGAGTCACGCTGTCGGGCTGGGTACCCGCTGTCAACAACGGGGACACGATTCGTCCACGTTCAGGGTAGAGGAGTACCGTCAGACGCTGGCGGTCAAGACTGCCTGGTCAGAGGCACGGAGGAATCGTGACCGGAAACGCAACTACCCGATTCGACAATGTGGCCATGTTGTCGGTGGCGAGCACGCTGCCGTCCGCAGTGGTGACCTCGGTCGAGATCGAAGAAGGTCTCGCGGGTGCGATGAAACGCGCGCGCCTCCCGAAGGGCATCCTGCGACGCGTCGCCGGTGTGGTCGAGCGACGACACTGGGGGCCCGGCGAGAACTCGGACGACGCCACGGTGTCGGCCGGTCGCCGCGCGCTCGCCGAGGCCGGCATCTCGCCCTCGCAGATCGGGCTCATGATCAACACCTCGGTGACGCGGCAGCACCTCGAGCCCTCCGTCGCCGTCCGCATCCACGACGGCCTCGGCCTGCCGAGCTCGGCCATCAACTTCGACATCGCCAACGCCTGTCTCGGCTTCGTCACCGGCATGACCATGGCGGCCGCGATGATCGAGTCCGGCCAGATCGAGTACGCGCTCATCGTCAACGGCGAGGACGCGAGCGAGGTGCACGCCAACACGATCGAGCGCCTCAGCGGCAGCACCATCGACCGCGACGACTTCATGAGCGAGTTCGCCTCCCTCACCCTCGGCTCCGGGGCAGCCGCCGCCGTCATCGGGCCGGCCGACCGCCACCCCGAGGGGCACCGCATCCTCGGCGGCGTCACCCGCGCCGCGACGGAGTTCAACCACCTCTGTGTCGGCAGCGTCGACGGCATGTTCACCGATGCCCGAGCACTCCTCAAGGGCGGGCTCGACCTCGTCGTCTCCGCGTGGAAGGAAGCCGCCGGCGACTCGTGGCGGTGGTCGAAGATGGACCGCTACATCACCCACCAGGTGTCGTCCATCCACACGGACTCCATGGTGAAGGCCGCATCCCTCGACCGCAGTCGCGTGCCGGTCACCTATCCCTACCTCGGCAACGTCGGACCGGCCTCCATCCCGATCACCCTCGCCGACCAGCAGTCGACCCTGAACAAGGGCGACCGCGTCCTCCTCATGGGCGTCGGCTCGGGGTTGAACACCGGCCTCATGGAACTCGCGTGGTAGCGGGTACGGTCGCCGCGAACGTCGGCCTGCGGACCATGGGTGTGCGCGCCGCCGGTCTGCCCGGCCTCCCCGCGCGGTACTCACGCCGCGTCGACGTCCCCGGTCGGCTGGCGGACGACGGCGTGACGAGGAACTGGCACTACCTCGACACCGCCGAGGCGCTCAGCGAAGCCGGTGTCGAGCCGGTCGGCACCGTCCTCGCCGTCCACGGCAACCCGACCTGGTCGTACCTCTGGCGCTCGCTCATCACCCGGTCCGTCGAGCAGGCCCAGGCCGGCGGGACCGCCTGGCGCGTCGTCGCCGTCGACCAGCTCGAGATGGGCTGGTCCGAGCGGACCGAGGTCACCCGCACCCTCGAACAGCGGATCGCCGACCTCGCAGCCTTCTCCGACGCGCTCGGCCTCACCGGTCCCGTCGTCACCCTCGGCCACGACTGGGGCGGCGTCATCTCCCTCGGCTGGGCCACCGAGCATCCTGAGCTCCTCGTCGGGTCGATGCTGCTCAACACGGCCGTGCACCACCCGGAGGGCACCCCGATCCCCGCGCCACTGCGGCTCGCCGGCGCTCGCGGCATGCTCGGCGCCGGCTCGGTCCAGACGACCGCCTTCCTCGACACGACGCTGTCGCTCGCGTCCCCGCCGCTCGACCGCGACGTCCGCGACGCGTACCGCAGCCCCTACTCCGCTCCTGCGCGACGCCGCGGCATCGGTGCGTTCGTCGCCGACATCCCGGCGACCCCGGAGCATGTCAGCTTCCCGCGCCTCGAGCGCCTCGCCGACGACGTCGCCCAGCTCCGCGTCCCTGCGCTCATGCTGTGGGGTCCGCGAGACCCGATCTTCAGCGACCGCTACCTCGACGACCTCGCCGACCGCCTCCCGCACGCCGAGGTCCACCGTTTCGCCGGCGCGGGTCACCTCGTCATCGAGGACGCCCCGGTCGCCGAGTCGTTGCTCGCCTGGCTCGACGACCGGCTGCCGCAGGGCGCGCCGGTCGAAGCGACGCCTGTGGAGTCCGCTGCCGCTGCGACCGAGCAGCCCGACTTCGAACCGCTCTGGCGGCGGTTGGACGAGCGACGCACCGACGACAGCGACGCGATCGTCGAACAGCGCGGTTCGGGTGCGGCCCGTCGCGTCAGCTGGAAGCAGCTCGACGACCGCGTGACGCGATTGGCCGCCGGCTTGCACCGCATCGGCGTCCGGCGCGGCGACCGCGTGTCCCTGCTCGTCACGCCCGGCGCGACGCTCACCGCCGTGATCTACGCCTGCCTGCGCATCGGCGCGGTCGTGGTCGTCGCCGACGCCGGTCTCGGCGTCAAGGGCCTCCACCGTGCGGTCCGAGGCGCGTGGCCCGCCTACGTCATCGGCGAGACCAAGGGCCTCGCCGCCGCTCGTGCGCTCGGCTGGCCGGGTGTGAAGATCTCCGCGGCCCGCCTCCCCCGCGCGACCGCGACGGCTCTCGGCGTCTCGCACAGCCTCAAGGACCTGCTCGACGCCCGTGCAACGCCTGAGCTGCCCGGCGAACCCGGCCCGACCGACCTCGCGGCGATCCTCTACACCTCGGGATCGACCGGTCCGGCGAAGGGCGTGAAGTACACCCACGCTCAGCTGTCGTCGTTGCGCGACGTCCTCTCGGAGCACTTCTCGATCACCGCCGACTCGGGGCTCGTCACCGGGTTCGCGCCGTTCGCGCTGCTCGGCCCGGCGCTCGGAGCCCGTTCCTCGACGCCGGAGATGGACATCTCGGCGCCCCGGACACTCACCGCTCGAGCGGTCGCTGCGGCCGTGGCCGAGACGGACGCCGACATCGTCTTCCTCTCGCCGGCCGCCATCCTGAACGTGGTCGCGACCGCCGATGCGCTCGACGCAGGGGACCGACAGGCGCTCCAGGGTGTCAGGACCGTGCTCTCGACGGGCGCACCCGTCAGCCGCCAGCTCCTCACGGCACTCGTGGGTGTCCTGCCCAATGCGTCCGCACACGCGGTGTACGGCATGACCGAGTGTCTGCTCGTCTCGGACATCACCCTCGACACGCTGCCCGACGAGGACACCGAGCACACGGGGGTGTGCGTCGGGACGCCCATCGGCGGGGTCGACGTGCGCATCAGCCCGCTCGACGAGGCCGGACGCGCCACCGGTGCGCCGACGCAGGACGCGGACCGCCTCGGCGAGGTCATCATCTCGGCCGAGCACCTCAAGTCGCAGTACGACCGGCTCTGGCTGACCGACCGGGCCGCCGTCCGCGACGTCGCCGAGGACGGACGCTGGCACCGCACCGGTGACGTCGGGCATCTCGACGCCGATGGCCGCCTCTGGATCGAGGGCCGTCTGCCGCACGTGATCGCGACCCAGGACGGACCGATCGCTCCGGTCGGACCTGAGCAGGCGATCGAGACGGTGCCGCTCGTCCGCCGCGCCGCCGTCGTGGGCGTCGGTCCCGAGGGTCTCCGCCAGTGCGTCGCGATCGTCGAGACCACCACGGGTACGAAGCGGGTCCAGCTCGCCGAGGCCCAGCTCGCAGGGCAGGTGCGCGACGCCTCACCGCAGCCGCTCGTCGCCGTCTTCGTGGTCCCCGAGCTGCCGACCGACATCCGCCACAACTCCAAGATCGACCGCACCCGCCTGTCGGTGTGGGCGGAAGGCATCCTGGCCGGTGAACGGCTGAGCACCCCGTGACCGTCCTCGTCACCGGTGCGAGCGGCATGCTCGGCCGCGAGGTCGCCCTCGAGCTGCTCCGTGGCGGACATCGCGTCCGGGTGTTGCAGCGTGGACCGTCGGCGCTCACCGACGTCGAAGAGGTGCGCGGATCCATCACCGACGCAGCCGTCGTCGAGTCGGCGATGGACGGTGTCGACGCGGTCGTGCATCTGGCCGCGAAGGTCTCGTTGGCGGGTGACCCGGCGGAGTTCGAACGCGTCAACGTCGCCGGGGCCGAGGTCGTCCTCGACGCGGCCGAGACCGCAGGCGTCTCACGGTTCGTCCACATCTCCTCGCCGTCCGTCGCGCACGGTGGCTCGGCGCTCGTGGGTGTGGGTGCGGAACCGGCCGATCCGGGCGCGGCTCGCGGTGAGTACGCGCGCACGAAGGCGCAGGGCGAGCTGCTCGCCCTCGCGCGGGACCGCCGCGGCTTCGCGGTCGTCGTCGTGCGGCCGCACCTCGTCTGGGGCCCGGGCGATCCACAGCTCGTCGAGCGCATCGTCGACCGTGCGCGCCGCGGTCGCCTGCCCCTGCTCGACGACGGCACCGCGCTCATCGACAGCACGTACGTCGCGAACGCGGCGTCGGCCATCGCCGCGGCACTCGAACACGCGGAGACGGCACACGGTCGGGCGTTCGTGGTGACGAACGGGGAGCCGCGTCCGGTCGGCGAGCTGCTCGCGGGCATCTGCCGTGCTGCCGGCGTGAAGCCGCCCGCCTTCAGTGTCCCCGCCGGCGTCGCGCGAGCTGCCGGTGGGCTCGTCGAGCGCCTGTGGAGCATCCGCCCCGGCGCCGATGAGCCGCCGATGACGCGCTTCCTCGCGGAGCAGCTGTCGACCGCGCACTGGTTCGACCAGCGACAGACCCGCGCGGCCTTGCACTGGACGCCGGCGGTCTCGATCGATGAGGGTCTCGAGCGCCTGGCGGCCCACTACCGCGGCTGACCCCGGCCGGCCGGTGCGGCCTGGGGGCGGTCACCGATGCGCAGTCCCAGCCCCGCCGCCGCGGTCCAGGCACCCGAGTGCCGGCTCAAGCGGCGGCGGGGTCTGGGCCACACCCGGGCGAGGGAGCCCGGTACGCATCATGGTACGTGCTGGGCCTGGTCTGTGTCGTCGGAAGGGCCCATCCGTTCGCAAGATGGCCATCCCGCTCCCGGTGCGTCGACCCAGCCCCGCCGCAGCGATCCAGACATTCGGGTGCCGGCTCGAGCGGCGGCGGGGTCTGGGCCACGACCGGGGAGGGAAGTCCCGGTACGGACGATGGTACGCGCCAGGCCGGGCCATGTCATCAGTGGGCGTTCGCCATCGCGCCCGTCCGATCCTCGGTCTACCGTATGAGTCATGGCGACACGCGGTGACTCCGAACCCGGTCCAGCAGACGACGGTGGACGACGCGAGCAGGCGCCCACGTCCCGTCGTCGGGTGGTCGGACGGATCATCGGCGTCGCCGCGTTGGTGGCGTTCATCGTGGCGGTACCTGCCGTCGCGCGGCTGCTCGACTTCGGCGTCCGCGTGGGGGAGGGGGCGGCGGTCGAGTCCTCGGTGGAGGGCTTCTACGGGTCGGCTACGCCCACACCGGCGTCGACCTCCGCGACGCCGGGGACGATCGTGCGGAGTGAGCCCGTCGTCGGCGCGCCGGATGGTGCCACGGCGCTGCGGGTCGTCTACCACTCGACCGACGTCGACGGCGCCGACATCCTCGTCTCCGGCCTGATCGTCGCACCGAGCGGACCGGCGGCGGCCGGGAGCCGAACGGTCGTGTCCTGGGCGCACCCGACGACCGGCACCGCACCGCACTGTGCGCCGTCGAGCGGTATCGCGCCGTTCGCGCTCATCGAGGGGCTCACCGACCTCCTCGCGGACGGCAACGTCGTCGTCGCCACCGACTACGCGGGTATGGGGATCCCCGGCCCGGCGTCGTTCCTCATCGGCGCGACCGAGGCGGCGAACGTCCTCGACATCGCCCGTGCCGCGCAGCACGTCGAGGGCATCGGCGCGAGCGACCGCGTCGTGCTGTGGGGGCACTCGCAGGGTGGACACGCCGCCCTGTTCGCGGCGCAGCGTGCCGCCACCTACGCGCCGGACCTCGACGTGCGGGGCGCCGCGGTCGCGGCTCCGGCGAGCGACCTGGCGGCGCTCCTCGAGGACGACATCCGCGACGTCTCCGGTGTCACGATCGGGGCCTACGCCTTCAACGCCTACGCCGAGGCCTATGCCGACCGACTCCCTGCGGAGCCGCTCAGCACCATCCTCTCTCCGGCCGGAGTGGCGGCCGTGCCCGCGATGGCGAAGCTGTGTCTCCTCGGCGAGAACCAGCAGCTGCACGACATCGCCGACCCGATGATCGGCTCGTTCCTGACGGAGGACCCGGCGACAGCCCCCGTCTGGAGTGACCTCCTGCGGGAGAACACGCCCACCGAGCGGATCACCGTGCCGCGGTTCGTCGCGCAGGGATCGAAGGACACGCTCATCCGGCCTGCCGTGACCGCCGCCTACGTCGCCGCGCAGGAACAGGCCGGCGCCTCGGTGACCTCACGCGTCTACCCCGACGCCGATCACGCCACTGTCGCCCTCACTGCCCTCGCCGACCTCCGGGCCTGGATGCGCACACTGTGATGCGCTAGCGGATCCGGTTCGCCTCCCCTGTCGGACCTCTGCTCTAGCGTCGAGCGCATGCGTTCGTTCCGGATCCAGGTGCCCGATGCCGACCTCGAGGACCTGCGGCGGCGACTCGACACGGTTCGCCTCCCCGCCGCGATCGGTGATGCGGCCGAGGAGAGCGCGCTCTCGCTCGACCGGTTGCGGGCACTCGTCGCCCACTGGCGGGACGGCTTCGACTGGCGGCGCGTCGAACGCGAGCTCCAGGAGGTGCCGCAGTTCGAGGTGGAGGTCGACGGGCAGCTGCTGCATGTCGCGCGGCTACCGCCGTCGGGCGGCGTCACGGTGACGGTCCCGGTGATCGCGTTCCACGGTTGGCCGTACTCCTTCGTCGAGATGCTGCCGCTGGCGAGGGAACTCGCAGGACGCACGGTCGACCTCGGCGGCGGCCGGACACTCGGCTTCGAGGTCGTCGTCCCCTCCCTGCCCGGGTACGGGTTCTCGGCGCCGCTCTCGGACCGGCCGTTCACCGGTCCGGTGGTCGCCGAACTGATGCACGCGCTCATGACCGAGGTGTTGGGGCACGTGAGCTACCTCACCTACGGCGAGGACGTCGGTTCGACGACGAGCGACTGGCTCGCGGCGCTGCATCCCGAATCGGTGATCGGCCAGTTCGCGACCCACGCCGCCTTCCCGGCGGCGTCCCGAGCCCGCGACCTCACCGCCGAAGAGCAGGGCTGGCTCGATCGACACGACCAGGAGTGGGCTCGCGGTCTCGCCTACGCCCGGGTGCAGGCCACCAGGCCCGAGATCCTCGCGACGGCCCTGAACGACTCACCGGTGGGCCTCGCCGCATGGATCGCGGAGAAGCTCCTCGCGTGGGCGGGTGACGGCACCTGGTGGACCGACGACGAGCTCCTGACCACGGTCTCGCTGTACTGGTTCACGCAGAGCATCGGATCATCGTTCCGGCCGTATCGCGACCACCCGAAGCAGCCCGAACTCCCGCTGATCGAGGTGCCCGTGACCGTCGCCGTGCAGACGGGCGAACGCGGACTCCCGCGCTCCTACGCGGCGCGGGCGTACAGCGACATCCGGAGCTGGACGGAACTGGATCGCGGGGCGCACTTCACGGCCTGGCAGGTGCCGGTCGCTGTGGCGGACCGGATCCAGGCCTTCGTCGAGACGCTTCCCGTCACCGACTGATCGGCTCCTCAGTCCTCGTCGTCGCGAAGTGATCGGATCATGCTGCGCAGGACGACGAGCGCCTCCCGCTGCTGATCGGGGGTCATGCCACTCAGCATCCGGACTTCGACCGATCGCACGGCGGCGGACGCCTGCGCGAGCTGCTCGCGGCCGAGCGGGGTGAGTCGCGTCGGTAGCGCCTTGCCGACGGGGGCCTGTTCGGGGCGGCTGACGAAGCCGTCGCGCTCGAGGGCCTGCAAGAGGACGTTCATCGACTGGCGGGTCACGAAGGCCCCGCGGGCGAGCTCGGAGTTCGACAGCCCAGGTCGCTGGGCGAGGAGTTCGAGGCAGGAGTAGTGCGTGATCGTCATGCCGAGTGGCCGCAAGACCGCCTCCATCGCCGAGCGGAGCGCGCTCGCCGCCTCCTTCAGGAGGTAGCCGAGCGACGTGTCCAGTTCGATCCGATCTTGACCCATGTCAGTATTCTGACATAGAGTGGTATGTGTCAGATAACTGACACGACACGATTGGATGCACATCATGCCCGTCACCGGACCGGACTTCATCTCCCTCCAGGTCGCCGACCTCGACGCCTCGCAGGCCTTCTACGAGCAGTACCTCGGCCTCGTCCGCTCGCAGGCCGGCCCGCCGCACGCGGTCGTCTTCGAGACGACGCCGACCGCCTTCGCCCTGCGCGACATCGTCCCCGGAACCGATCTCGCCTCCGCGCCCCAGCCTGGGATCGGCGCGGCGATCTGGCTGCACGCCACGGACGTCCAGGAGATCCACGACGCCCTCGTCGCCGACGGGCACACGATCGTCTCGGCGCCGATCGACGGCCCGTTCGGTCGCACCTTCACCTTCGCCGACCCGGACGGCTACCAGCTGACCCTCCACGACCGCGCCTGACCTCGTCCGCGTCCGACCGGTCAGAATGGACGGATGCGACGATCGAGAGTGCACGTGATGGGGGCGAGCGGGAGTGGCGTGACGACGCTCGGGCGGGCGCTCGCCGACCACTGGTCCGTCCCGCACGCCGACGCCGACGACTACTTCTGGGTGCCGACCGACCCGCCCTACGTGACCAAGCGTTCGGACGCGGAGCGGGTGCGGCTCATGCGTGAGCTGTTCGTGCCGCGCGAGGCCTGGGTCCTGTCGGGCTCGATGCCCGGCTGGGGTGACGAGATCGTCGCCGAATGCGACGCGATCGTCTTCGTGACCCTCGACCCGGCGGAACGGCTGCGGCGTCTGGAGGCCCGAGAGATCGAGCGGCGGGCCGGTGAACCGCACGACGACCGTGCGTGGCGGCAGTTCCGAGCCTGGGCGAGTGGCTACGACGACCCTGCGTTCGACGGCCGGAGTCGGGCGTCGCACGAGGCTTGGCTCGCGACGCTGCCGCAACCGATCCTCCAGGTCGACAGCGGGTTGTCGCGTGCTGAGCTCCTCGACGTCGTCCTGGCCTGGGAACCGTCCTGACGGGTGTCGACGGCCCGGCCTGTCAACGGGGTGCCGGCCGACGGATCGAGGCGCATACTGGAACGGTCAGACTTATCTGACACACGTCGCTTAGTGAGCGACTGCGGCGTGCGGTTCCGACGCTCGAGGAGGATGTCTCACCATGAAGGCACTGCGGTACACGAAGATCGGCTCGGCCCCCGAGGTCGTCGAGATCGAGAAGCCGACACCGGGGCCGGGTGAGATCCTGCTGAAGGTCACCGCCGCCGGTGTCTGCCACTCCGACGACTACGTCATGAGCCTCCCCGAGGAGGATTACCTCGCGCAGCAGTACCCGCTGCCGCTCACGCTCGGACACGAGGGTGCCGGTGTCATCGAGTCGTTCGGTGAGGGTGTCGAGACGGGCCTGCAGATCGGTGACGCGGTCGCCGTCTACGGGCCGTGGGGCTGCGGCCACTGCCTGAACTGTTCGCAGGGCAAGGAGAACTACTGCACGAACGCCGTCGCCGAGGGGATCCGTCCTCCCGGGCTCGGCAGCCAGGGTTCGATGGCCGAGTACATGATCGTCGACGACGTGCGTCACCTGGTGCCGATCGGCGACCTCGACCCCGTGAAGAACGTGTCGCTCACCGACGCGGGCCTCACGCCGTATCACGCGATCAAGCGCAGCCTGCCGAAGCTCGGTGCCGGCACCTTCGCCGTCGTCATCGGATCCGGTGGCCTCGGTCACGTCGGCATCCAGATGCTCAAGGCGCTCTCCGGTGCGACGGTCATCGTCCTCGACGTGAGCGACGAGAAGCTCGAGCTGGCCAAGCACGTCGGTGCCGACGTCACGCTCATCAGCGACGAGTCGGCTGCAGGCAAGATCCGCGAGCTGACCGGCGGTATCGGGGTCGACGCCGTGTTCGACTTCGTCGGCGCAGGCCCGACCATCGCCACGGCCACCGCGGTCGCCGCCATGGAGGCCGACGTGACGATCGTGGGCATCGGCGGCGGTTCGGCGACCGTCGGCTTCGGGTCGATCGCCTACGACGCCGCCGTGCGCGTGCCGTACTGGGGTTCGCGGAGCGAGCTCATCGAGGTCTTCGAGCTCGCGAAGGCGGGCAAGGTCGACGTCGAGGTGCAGCCGTACTCCCTCGCCGACGCCCCGAAGGCCTACGAGGACCTGCACGCGGGAACGATCCGCGGGCGTGCGGTCATCGTTCCGTAACCACGACGCTCGGAACCGGCGTCCGTCGCACTCGCGGCGGGCGCCGGTTCTGTGTTCCAGTGCACCTCGGCACAGCGTTCACACCCTCGAAACACTTTCGACACTGCATCGAAACTCCATCCGCGCATACTTTCAATACAGTATCGAAATGAGTCGCGGCGAGGGCCGCGACGCAACCGGAGGAGCATCCCATGACCGTCGTCGAGACCGTTACCACCGTGGATTCCGTCCGCGCCCGCCTGCAGGAGGCCGGCGTCAAGTACGCGATGGCGAGCTTCGTGGACATGCACGGCAGCATCAAGACCAAGTTCGTCCCGCTGTCCCACCTCGAGCGCATGGCCGGGGGATCGGAGCTCTTCACGGGGGCTGCGCTCGACGGCCTCCCGCAGGCGATCAGTGACGAGGAGCTCTCCGCCCGTCCCGACCTCGACAGCGCCGTGCAGTTGCCGTGGCGGAAGGACGTCGCCTTCTTCGCGAGCGACCTCTACACGAAGGGCGAGCCGTTCGAGGCGGCGTCGCGCAACATCCTCAAGCGCCAGCTCGATGCCGCGGCCGAGATGGGCTTCACCTTCAACCTCGGGATCGAGACCGAGTTCTTCGTCCTCAAGGACACCCCGGAGGGTGTGACCGAGGTCAGCGACCGCGACGACCTCGCGAAGCCCTGCTACACGGCGACCGCCGCGCTCGACAACCTCGATTGGCTCACTGAGCTGGTCGAGGCGATGACCGAGATGGGCTGGGGTGTGTACTCGTTCGACCACGAGGACGCCCCGGGGCAGTTCGAGATCGACTTCAACTACTCCGACGCGCTCACCATGGCCGACCGCGCCGTGTTCTTCCGGCTGATGGCCAACGAGATCGTCCGCAAGCACGGCTACTTCGCGACCTTCATGCCGAAGCCCTTCGCCGACCGGAGCGGGTCGGGTGCGCACTTCAACATGTCGCTCGCCGACATCGAGACCGGAGAGAACCTCTTCGAGACCGACGACGACCCACGTGGTTGCGGCATCTCGGAGCTCGGCTACAAGTTCATCGCCGGTGTCCTCAAGCACGCGCCCGCGCTCTCGGCGGTCATCGCGCCGACGGTCAACAGCTACAAGCGGCTCGTGCGTCAGGGGAGCATGTCGGGCTCCACCTGGGCTCCGGTCTTCGTGAGCTACGGCAACAACAACCGGACGAACATGCTGCGCGTGCCGCTCCAGGGCGGGCGCGTGGAGTGCCGGGCTGCGGACATCAGCTGCAACCCGTACCTCGGGGCGGCGCTCATCCTCGCCGCGGGCCTCGAGGGCATCCGCGAGGACCTCGACCCGGGAGCTCCGCACACCGAGAACATGTACGACTACACCGAGGCGCAGGTCGCGCAGCTCGGCATCGGCATGCTGCCGCGCAGCCTCGGTGAGGCGGTCGACGAGTTCGCCACCGACTCGTTGTCGCGTGCCGTGTTCGGCGAGGCGATGTACGACGCGTTCATCGACTACAAGCGTCAGGAGTGGAACGAGTACCAGGCGCACGTGTCGGACTGGGAGACCGCCCGCTACCTGAAGTTCTTCTGATCCCGATGCACCAGGTCCTCGACCTCGGGAGGTTCGCGCTGGAGTCCGGCGCGGACCTCCCGGAGGCGCGGCTCGCGTACACGACGCAGGGCGCGCTGAACGCCGACGGTGACAACGCCGTCCTGCTCCCGAGCTACTACACCGGGACGCACGCGAGCTACGAGCCGTGGGTCGGTCCGGGCCTGGCGCTCGACCCCGACCGCTGGTTCATCGTCTCGGTGAACCTGTTCGGCAACGGCGTCTCGACGTCGCCGTCGAACGCGGCTGAGGAGGTGCGCGGTGCCGCGTTCCCCGAGGTCTCGATCGGTGACGACGTCCGTGCGCAACGGCAGCTCGCCGACCACCTCGGTGTCCGCCGCTGGCGGTTGATCGCCGGCTGGTCGATGGGCGCGCTGCAGGCCTACGAGTGGGCGGTGCGGTATCCGGAGTTCGTCGACGCGTTCCTCCCGGTCGCCGGTGCCGCGCGGTGTTCGCCCCACAACGCCGTCTTCCTGGCGGGCGTCGAGGCGGCGCTCCGGGCGGATCCGGCCTTCGACGGCGGCCGCTACACGACACCGCCACGGGCCGGACTCCGCGCATTCGGGACGGTCTATGCGGGGTGGGCCTACTCGCAGGCGTTCTTCCGGGATGGCACCTACCGCGAGCTCGGGTACACCGACGTCGCAGACCTCCTCGAGGACTGGGCGGCCGACCACGAGCGGTGGGACGCGAACGACCTGCTCGCGATGCTGCGCACCTGGCAGCGGGCGGATCCCGGGCAGGGGGTCGAGGGCGGGTTGGCTGCGGCGCTCGGGCGAGTGCGCGCGCGGAGCATCGTCATGCCGTCGTCGACCGACCTCTACTTCACCGTCGAGGACAACGTCCTGGAGTCGGCGATGATGCGTCGGAGCGAGGTGCGGGTGATCGAGTCCGACCTCGGACACGTGGCTGGGCGGCCTGGCGTGCGTGCCGCCGAGACGGCCGTGATCGAGGCGGCCATGCGGGAGCTGCTGGCCGAGGGCTGAGGCGCTGTGCCCGCCCGTAGGATTGGCGGAGGTGTCCGCGAGCAGGGAGTGGTGATCGATGGCCGGCCGCACAGGAGCATCGCCCGGGCGTCCTCGCGCCAGCGGGGTCGCCGCCGAGGATCCTCGTCAGGAGATCATCCAGGTCGCGACCAGGCTGTTCGCGGAGCGCGGGTACGAGCGCACGAGCATGACGATGCTGGCCGAGGCGTGCGGGATGAAGCAGTCCTCGCTCTACTACTGGTTCGCGAACAAGCGCGAGGTGCTGCGGGCGACCGCCGCCTCGAACCGCCAGTCGGTCGGCGCCGCGGAGGCCCTCGGTCCGATCGAGGCCGACGTCCCCGCGAAGCTCTACCGCGTCCTCTACGAGGACGGTGTCGCGATCTGCGAGGCGCCCTTCGACTACAACGAGATCGAGCGGCTCGCGGCGGAGCATCCCGACGACCTCGCGTCGTTCTGGGACGACTACCGCACGCTGTTCACATTCATCGCCGGACTCATCCGAGACGGCGTCGAGCAGGGGGCCCTCGTCCTCGGCGGCAGCGAGACCCCGGAGTGGGCTGCGGCCGCCGCGCTCCACGCCAACGAGGGCATGCAGAAGGCCTTCCGCTATGGCTCCGGCGACATCGCCGCCCAGTACCCGCCGGTCGAGGCCGCCGAGGGTGCGAGCGAGGCGGACCGCATCAGGGCCTTCGCGCGGCGCACCGCCTCCGCCACCCTCCACAGCCTGTTGGTCGACCGCGCAGCGCTCGCCGACGTCGAGCGGGCTGCGCTCCACCTCGACCTCGCCGGGGAGTGAGCCGCTACTTCGTCTCGTTCGGGTGGCTCGTGTGCACCTGCTTCAGATAGACGGTGCGTCCGTCGACGTAGTACCAGATACGCGCCGTCCCCTTCGCGGTCGGCTTGTGTTGCCAGCGTTCGTGCGTCTGCCCAGCTCGGGTGATGACGCCGAGATCGCCCATGAGTCGGTAATTCGTGAGCGTGGTGTCCAACGGTGTCGAGGTGAGGAAGTCCCAGGTGTCGGCCATGGAGTTCCGAATGGTGGCGACGAGGTCTTGCCACCCGCGGCTGGCCTCGGCGGTCGCGAAGCGTATCTCGTACTGGATCTTCTTCGGCGGGCGCGGAACCAGCGCTCCTCTCTTGGATGCCGCCACGGTCAGGGGCGCTCCACCGGCCCGACCTCGTCGGTCTCGAGCCACACGAGATCGACCGCGCCGAGGCCCGCAGCCAAGGCCGTGGCCGTCTCCTTCCAGGAGGTCAGCCGGGTGATCGCCAGGTGCGGCTGATCGGTCGCGATCGACGCGCGGGCTGCGTCGACCAGGTCTTGCGCGCACGTAGCCCGGTCCGCGTTCGAGAGCGCGAGCATCCAGGGGAACGCCCGGGACATCCGCTCAGCGAGTGTGCCGGTGTCGTCGAGGGTCACGGTGATGAGCTGTGCAGCGAAGTCCAGGAGGTGCGCGCGGGCTTCGGCCTCACGCTGTGACATGAGGACCAGTGGCTCGCCGTCACGTCGGGTCACCGTGACTGGGTGATCGTCGGCCTCGGCGAAGACCTCGGCCGAGTGCTTGCTCAGATCGGAAGAACGGCGGCTGAGTGTCGGGAGGTAGGTCGAAGCGCTCATCCACTCATGGTATTCGGAATGTGTTCGGAAGTCTATGGAGACGCGACGTAACGAACACGAAACGGATTCGATACTGCATCGAAACCGGTCGTCACGACAATTGGATGACCTATTGAAAATGCGGTCGTCCGTTTCGGATCCCGCGCGAACCCTGGAGGTCCGGATGGACACGGCTGCAATCGCGGGCAACACGGCATGGCTCCTGACGGCGGTGGTGGCCGTGGCGCTCATGCTGCCCGGCCTGGCGATGTTCTATGGCGGCATGGTCAGTCGTCGCATCACCATGAACATGATGATGATGATCTTCGCGTCGTTCTGTCTCGTCGGGATCCTCTGGGTCGCGTTCGGCTACTCGATGGTCTTCGGCGACAGCCTCGGTGGCCTCGGACTCGTCGGCGACCCCACCGAGTACCCGGGCCTCGGTCAGTTGCTCGTCGCCCCTGAGGGAAGCGCGCTCCCGCCGCTGGCGCTCGCCGCACTCCACCTGATGTTCGCCGGTCTCACGATCGGGATCGTCGCCGGAGCGGCCGCAGGTCGGATGAAGTTCAGCGCGTGGATGGTCTTCGCCGGTGTCTGGTCGACGCTCGTCTACTTCCCGGTCGCGCACTGGGTCTTCGCCTTCGACTCCGCCGACGGCAGCGTGCAGGGCGGGTGGCTCGCCAACACGATCGGCTCGATCGACTACGCCGGCAGCACTGCGATCCACGTCAACTCCGGGGTCGCCGCCCTCGCCCTCGCCATCGTCCTGGGCAAGCGGAACGGCTTCCCGTCGCAGCCCAAGGCGCACAGCCTCCCGCTCACGCTCCTCGGCGCCGGCCTGCTCTTCGTCGGCTGGATCGGCTTCGACGGCAGCGCCCTCGGTGCCGCCGACAACAACGCCGCCGTCGCCGTGTTCAACACCGTCGCCGCGACCTGCGCGGGCGTCATCGTCTGGCTCGTCGTCGAGAAGCTGCGCGACGGTCACCCCACCACCCTCGGTGCCTGCTCGGGCGCGATCGCCGCACTCGTCGCCATCACGCCATCCTGCGGTGCGGTCACCCCGCTCGGCTCCCTCGCGATCGGTGCCGCCGCGGCGGTCGTCTGCTACTTCGCGGTGAGCCTCAAGGTCCGCCTCGGCTTCGACGACGCCCTCGACGTCACCGCGCTGCACTTCGTCGGCGGTGTCGTCGGCGGCCTCCTCATCGGTGTCCTCGCCGTGCCGCTCGCGCCGAGCGGTGGAGAGGGGCTCCTCGCGGGCGGTGGCTTCCTGCTCCTGGGCAAGCAGGCGCTCGCGATCGTCGGCGTCTTCGTCTACACCTTCTCCATCACCTGGGTGCTCGCGAAGGTGCTCGACAAGACGATGCGCATCCGTGTCCCGGCCGAGACGGAGGCGCAGGGCCTCGACGTCGTCCTCCACGCCGAGAACGCCTACGAGATCAGCACGCACGAAGCGCTCGCCCCGCGTGGGCACGCCGAACCGACGGTCCCGGCCGTCGTCGACTAGGACCGGCACCGAGGGGGAACGGCACTGACGGCGCCGCAGAACACCACCGGGGTAGGGGGTCCGCGATACCCCAGGGTGATGCTGCGGTGCCGTCCGCTTCGTAGCGTCGGAGCATGGACGTCATCAACGAGCTCATCCTCAACGCAGTGACCTCACCGTGGCTGTACGTGGTGATGTTCGCGACCGCCGTCATCGACGGGTTCTTCCCGCCGATCCCGAGCGAGACGGTGCTCGTCGCCGCGGCGGCCGTCGCGGTCTCGACCGGCGGATCGAACCTCCTGCTCCTCTGCGCCGTCGCGGCCGTGGGCGCGGCGATCGGCGACAACATCGCCTACCTCATCGGCCGCGGGGTCGGCACGACGCGCTTCGCGTGGATGCGGCGTCCCCGGATCGCGGCGGCTTTCGATCGGGCAGGGCGGACGCTCGGGCGTCGAGGCGCCCCGCTGATCCTCGGGGCGCGGTACATCCCGGTCGGCCGCGTCGTCGTCAACATGTCCGCCGGTGCCCTCCGATACCCGTGGCGACGGTTCCTGCCGCTCAGTGTCATCGGGGGAGTGACCTGGGCCGCCTACAGCGCGATCATCGGCGTCGTCGCCGGCAAGCTCTTCGAGGACCAGCCGTTCCTCAGCTCCGTGCTCGGTGTGGGCGTCGCGCTCGTCCTCGGTCTGGTCGTCGACCGGGTCGCAGCCGTCCGTCGTCGTCGCCGTGAGCGGTCCGATGCGGCCAGCGACGGGACGCCGGCCGGGTCAGACACCGAGGAACACCCGCCGGCCCTGGCGCTGATGGGACAATGACCCTCATGGATCGGACGGCGCGCGGCACCTCCCGCCGCACCGTCGGACGCTTCGTCCTCGCGGGCGTCGGCGTCGTCCTGCTGAGCGTCCTCGTTCCGATCCAGAGCCTCCTCTACGGCACCGTGCTCCCGGCGTCGTTCCTCCTCGGAGCCGCGGTCTGCGGCGCGCCGCTCCTGTCCGTCGTGCTCCCGCGCGTCGCGATCGTGCTGTTCTCCGCTGCTGCCTTCGTGCTCCCGCTGGTCGCCTCGCCCGACCACGACCCGGTCTGGCCGTGGCCGTGGTCGGTGCCCGCGCTCATCGCCTTCGCCGTGTTCGTCGGCGTCGTCACCTTCCTCCACGGCTGGCTGCTGGGACTCATCCCGCTGCTCGTCGGCATCGCGGGCTCGCTCGTCGCGGCACTCCTCGTCCCGTCCGCCGCCGACGCGACCGCCATGGCCGCGGACCTCATCGTCGCGTCCTCCGTTGCGGGGGTGGCGTACCTCGTGGCTCTGCTCATCTCCGGGCGGGTGCGGTTGGGAGAGGAGCTGACTCGTGAGCGCGAGACCTCCGCCGCTGAGCAGTCCCGGCGCGTGCTCGTCGAGGAGCGCACCCGGATCGCCCGCGAGCTCCACGACGTGGTCGCGCACAGCATGTCCGTGATCCAGGTGCAGGCCTCGACGGCGAAGTACCGCGTGCCCGGCCTCGCCGAGGACGCCGCAGCGGAGTTCGACGACATCGCCGCCACCGCTCGGGGCTCGCTCGTCGAGATGCGGCGTCTGCTCGGGGTGCTGCGCACCGAGGACCAGATCGCGGAACTCGCGCCGCAACAGGGCCTGGACGACCTTCCGGCACTCGCCGACGGCCTGCGCCGCGTGGGTGCCGACATCACCCTCTCGATGGACCGCGGCGACGAGGGCGCGCTGCCCGTCCCTCCGACCGTGCAGATCGCCGCGTTCCGCATCGTGCAGGAGGCGATGAGCAACGCCGTCCGACACGCGCCGGGCGCGCCCATCGTCGTCGATGTCCGAGTCGATACGACCGCGGTACAGCTGCGCATCCACAACGGTCCTGCGCAGAGCACGGGGGAGCACGGCGCCGGACACGGCCTCCGAGGCATGCTCGAACGCGCCGCCCTCCTCGACGGCACCCTCGACGCCGGCCCCGACGGCGCAGGCGGTTGGCTCGTGACGGCCGTGCTGCCCACCGGGGAACCGACCTCGACGCCATCCCGCCCCCGACCCAGCTCGACGAAGGAACGCCAGTGACCATCGACGTCCTCATCGCCGACGACCAGGCCATGGTCCGAGCCGGGTTCGCCGCGCTCCTCGACGCCCACGACGGGATCCGGGTGACAGGGCAGGCCGCGAACGGTGCCGAAGCGGTCACGCTGTCGGCGCGACTCGACCCCGACGTCATCCTCATGGACGTCCGCATGCCCGAGCTCGACGGCATCGAGGCGGCGAAGCGCATCCTCGGCCCGGGCTACCCGGCGGCGAAGGTGCCTCGCATCATCATGCTCACCACCTTCGACATCGACGACTACGTCTACGACGCCCTGCAGGCCGGGGCGAGCGGCTTCCTCCTCAAGGACGCGCTGCCCGAGGACCTCGTGCACGCCGTCCGGGTGGTGGCGGCCGGTGATGCACTGCTGGCACCCAGCGTCACCCGGCGGATGATCGCCCAGTTCGCCGCGCAGAAGCCCCGTGCCTCGCATGGTGCCGCGCGGCTGGCGGAGCTCACCGAGCGCGAGCGCGAGGTGCTCGTCCTCATCGGCCAGGGGCGGTCGAACAGCGAGATCGCCGCGACCCTGTTCATCGCGGAGCAGACCGTGAAGACCCACGTCGGCAAAGTGCTCGCCAAGGTCGGCGCGCGCGACCGCGTGCAGGCCGTGATCTTCGCCTACGACACCGGACTCGTCGCCCCGTCCTGACCCGGACGCCGCGCGTCGACACCTCACCCCTGGGTACGGGGCGCGACGACACCGCCGGGTGATGTGCCCTCGGGTACCGCGTTCGTAACCTCCTCGGACACCACCGAGGAGGACCGACATGGCCATCACCCACGCAGTACGGATCGACGCCGGAACCGATCGCGCCAGACCGGTCCGCACCGGGCTCGATCGCACCCGGGGCGAACGCGACCGCGGCATCGACCTCGTGCGTGCCTGCTGCATCGTCGGGGTCGTCGTCCTGCACGCGATGATGGTCGGCGTGACGGTGACCTCCGCCGGTCCCGTGTTCGAGAATGCGAGTGACGGCACCGCCTGGATCGCCCCGCTCAGTTGGGCTCTGCAGGTCATGCCGCTCTTCTTCGTCATCGGTGGATTCGCCGGCCTGCTCGCGTACCGACGCCACCGGTCGCACGGTGCACCGGCCTCGGCGTTCGTCGCCGCGCGACTCCATCGCCTGTTGCTCCCCGCGGTCGTCACCATCGGCTGCGTGGGTGTAGCCCTCGCGATGCTGACCCTGGCCGGTGTCCCCGCCGACCTCGTCGCCATGGCCGGCTTCCGGTTCGGCCAGCCACTCTGGTTCCTCGGCGTCTTCCTGCTCTGCCAGGCACTGCTGCCTGCGCTCGCCGCCGCCCACGAGCGCGCACCGCTCCGGTCGATCGCGTCGCTCGCCTCTGCGGCCGTGCTGGTCGACGTCCTGCGTGCGGCCACTGGTGTCGACGCCCTCGGATTCATCAACCTCGTCCTCGTCTGGACCGCGCTCCAGCAACTCGGGTTCTTCCTGGCCGACGGCTCGATCAGCGCGCTCAGCCGACGTGTCCGGTCGCTCGCCGGTGTCGGGGCGGTCGTCGTCCTCGTCGTCACCTGGTGGACCGGCGTCTACTCGAGTGACCTCATCGCGAACATCAACCCGCCCACCGCGGCGCTGCTCCTCGTCGGCGTCGCCCACACGGCACTGCTGTCGCTCGTCCGCGAGCGACTCGCTCGGCTGAGCGCGCATCGCCGGGTCGCGTTCGTCACCGACTTCGTCACCCGTCGCGCCATGACGATCTACCTCTGGCACATGCCGGTGCTCCTCGCCATGGCCGGTGCGTCCGCCGTGTTCGCGCTGACGACCGGCGTCGTCCTCCCCGCGCCGGACAGCCTCGGGTGGTGGCTCGGGCGACCCCTCTGGCTGGGGGCGGCACTGACACTGACCGCGCTGGTCGCGACGGTGTTCGCCCGCGTCGAGGCGGTTCCGACGCCGATGGCGACGCACTCGCGCGGCCGGATCACGGTCGCCGTCCTCCTCGGGCTGGCTGCTGTGGTGCTCCTCCTCGTGGCGGGCACGTCAATGACCACGGCGACGCTCGCCGTGCTGGCGGTCCTCACCGCGCTGCGCGTATCGCGGTCGTCCTCGCGATCGGAGCGACCGACGATCCGTCTGCTGCGCTCCGATGTGACAGGTGCAGAGGTCGTCGGAGCGTCCGGCGCATAGGGTTGGCCCATGGAGTTCTGGACCGTGGCGCTCGTCGTCGGTGTCGCATTCGTGGTGCTGTCCGTGCTCGCGCTCGTGCTGAACCATCTTCGGCAGCGACGTGACGCCCGTCGCCGACAGGAACAGTACGGCGACGCGGCTGCGCGGCACGCCGGGGGACGTCGGTCGCAGCGCGGTCGCGTCGCCAAGCCGGGCTCGACGAACCACCAGCAGACGCCCGACAGCTGGTGACGGCGGCGTCGTCGCGGCCGGCGCTGTGGCATCGACGCCGCGCTCGCCTGACGATCAGGAGTGCGTCGTCTGCCGTCCCATCACGCCGTCGAAGAACGCCGCGAGCTCCGCGGTGGCCGTGAGCGGGAGCACATGGGCGACGTACTGGTCCGGCCGCACGACGACGACGGCACCCGCTCGGTCGACGCCGCGCTCGGCGAAGATGTCGACGTCGGGATGGCGGGCGTAGACCTTCTCGTAGTCGACGAGGTCGAAGGGGCCGACGCGCGGCAGGAACACCTGCGGAACGGTGCCGAGGTCGATGTCGGTGTGGCGCTGCTGGTAGACGATCTTCACATCGAACCAGTCGTCGGCCCGCACGCCGTCGGGCACCGCGCGGAGCGGTGACTCCGGTGCGTCCTGCAGCCAGACGGCGAGCTCCGCCGATCGGCCAGACGCTGGCGAGGCGGCATCCGCGAAGACGTAGATCCGCCAGCGTCCGTCGGCCGTCGCGTGGTGTCCGAGATGGATGTGGTTCGCGTCCGCGACACGGGAGGAGAGGGCGGACTTGAACCGCTTGCCGATCGGGAAGCCGCTCGCGAGGTGCTGGTGGGTCGCTTCGCCGACGATCGCCGACGGGCCGTACTCCGTCATGAAGCCGGCCGGGAACTCCGCCGTCCGCACGTAGAAGTCGGCGAGCTCGGAGGGGTCGGCGAACTCCTCCGGCCGCTTGGCCATGAGGCTCGACCACTCGCGGTCGAATTCGATGAGCTCCCGGGCCACGACCTGACGCTCGGCCGAATACGTCGCCAGCAGGCTCTCGGGACTCCGACCCTCGAGCACGTGGCCGAGCTTCCACGCCAGGTTGAAGCCGTCCTGCATCGACACGTTCATCCCCTGCCCGGCCTTCGCGCTGTGGGTGTGGCAGGCGTCGCCGGTGATGAAGACACGCGGTGTGCGCGAGCCGAGTTCGTCGATCGGGACGTCGTCGAAGCGGTCCGTCAGGCGATGGCCGACCTCGTAGACGCTGTGCCAGGCGACGTGTTTCACGTCGAGCCGGTAGGGGCTCAGGATGGTGTTCGCGTGGTCGATGATCTGCTCGATCGAGGTCGACCGCACGGCTTCGCTTCCGCCGGACGGCACCTCGCCGAGATCGACGTACATGCGGAACAGGTGCCCGCCCTCGCGGGGGATGAGCAGGATGCTGCCGCCGGAACCCGACTGGATGGCGCACTTCGTCCGGATGTCGGGGAAATCGGTGACGGCGAGGGCGTCCATGACGCCCCACGCGTGGTTCGCCTGGTCACCGGCCAAGGTGCACCCGATCGCCTGGCGGACGGCACTCCGGGCGCCGTCGGCTCCGATGACGTACTTCGCGCGGACGGTCCTGGTCGCGCCGGAGGACTCGTCGCTCGTGTCCAGCAGCGTGACCGCGACGGGGTGCTCCGCATCGTCGATCTCGAGTCGCTGGAACGCCCACCCGTAGTCGGGGCGCATCCGGGTCGGGGCGTTCGCCATGTACTCGGCGAAGTAGTCGAGCACGCGGGCCTGGTTCACGATGAGGTGCGGGTACTCGCTGACGCCGGTGGTGTCATCGAGTGGTCGGGCGCCGCGGACGATCCGACCCGGGTCGTCGGCGTCGGGCTGCCAGAACGCCATCTCGGTGATGCGATAGGCCTCGGCGGTGATGCGCTCGGCGAAGCCGAAGGCGTCGAAGGTCTCGACGCTGCGCGCCTGGATGCCGTCCGCCTGGCCGATCGCGAGGCGTCCCGGTCGGCGCTCGACGATACGCGTGATGATGGAGGGGAATCGGGACAGTTGCGCGGCCGCGATCATGCCCGCCGGCCCGCTGCCCACGATGAGGACGTCGACCTCGTCCGGGAGCTCGTCGGGTCGATCGACCCCGACGCCCGCTGCAGGCAGGACCCGCGGATCACCGGAGACATAGCCGTGGTGGTGGAACTGCATCGATTCCTCACTTCATCGTCAAGAATTCGATAATGGAACAGGCTGTTCGCTTATCGCACGGCAGACACTACCCTGCACCGGCGCACGGTGGAAGACCGTTCGCCGGTGCAGGTGCAGCTCGAGTCGCGGAAGCTCAGTCCTTCGTCGCCCAGGTGCCGAGGTCCTTGACCTCGATGACCGTGGGCAGGGCGTCCTCGTCGCCGAGGAAGGCTTGGCAGGCGACGAGCGGGGCGTCGGGGGACACCCCGGCCGTCGCGTTGCCGTCCGGGGTGCAGTCGAACTGGCCCAGGACCTTGATGGGCTGGTAGCTGCCCGTGCCGCTGAGCTTCCACTCGTCCGTCGTCGGCACCGGGAGGGCGGATCGGTCGGCGTCCTTGATGTCGCCGTCCGTCAGCGTGACCGAATAGGTGACGAAGTACGGAGTCTTCCCCTCATCCGACGGGCTCGACTGGACACCCATGTCGGCGAGGTCGCTGAGCTTCCCCTCCCGGACGTCGTCGATGGCGAACGACATCTCGACGCCCGTCCCGACCTCGACCGCCACGCCCGTGCCGAGAGCCAGGGCGTCGTCGGGTGCCTGCTGCGGACTCGAGCAGCCCGTCAGGGCGATCCCGACGGTTGCGGAGACGAGTGCGGCGAGTGCGAGGGTGCGGTTCTTCCGGATCATGTCATCGACGGTATCGGGGATGGGTGCTCGAGGCCCACGGGGACAACTCCCCATCCGTCGGGAAGGCGGGCAAGGGGCCAGTCCAGTGACCCGGTCGGTCGAGGGTGGTGGGGAGCAGAGCCACTTCGTCACCTCGGGCCGCGTTGAGCTGCATCTGGGTGAGGAACAGGGCGTCCGAGAGGTCGGCCCCGTCGAATCGTGCGCCGCGGAGATCGGCACCGAGCAGGTCCACGCCTGCCAGGTCCGCTCCGCGGAGGTCTGCGCCGATCAGGACCGCACCGCGCAGGTCGGCTCCGCACAGTCGACGAGCGCGCAGGTCGCGGCCGGCGAGGTCCGCCGAGGAGCGGAGGTCGTCGTCCGGCGCGGTGTCGGCCAGGTACCCGCCCCGCGCCTCCTCGCTGACGTCGATCAGCAGGTGCCGGACCTCGGCGCGGAGGGAATCGACGTCGCAGGCGAGCACCTCGGAGGTGCCACCGTCGAGCGTCCGCTGGATCCCGGTACGGAGCCGGCTGATGTGCGCCATCAGGTCTGACGCGGTCGTCCGCTCGGCGGCTCCGACGAGGTACCAGCGCATCTCCTGCAGCTGGCGCACCACGGAGAACGTGGCGAACATCTCGGCGCTCGTGTCGGGGCGTTCCCGCCAGCTCGTGCCGCCGAAGAGCTCCTGCGAGACGAGTTGGCCCGCGCCGAAGCAGTCGAAGACGGTGCACCCGCGGAATCCTCTCGGACGCAGGGATTCGTGGATGGTGCAGGAGAAGTCGTCCGCCAGATTGTGGCAGGGCGTTCCCACTGGTTTGTCGATCGGGAAGTCGGTCGATCGTTGGAACCCGAAGGCGGTGCAGCAGAGCGCGAAGCAGTCAGCGCAGTTCGCGCGAAGCGCCGAGCGGCCGTCGGAGGGGGTGGAAGAAGCGTTGATGGACGTCATGCGTGGGTGTTCTTTCCGGAGCGGTTTCGAGTGGAGGCCGGGGTGCAGGGGAACTCCGCAGGGAGCTCCCGTTCCGGGCGCACGAAATCACCGCCCCTCGTGGGAGGAGCGAACGGGTGTCGCTGAAAGGCCTCTGGGTCACAGAGCGGAAGAACGGTTCACTGCGTTCAGGCTACCCCGCCCGGTTGTGCACGTGCCAGGCTGCGACGCAGTCCTGCATCGGCAGGCCGACGGCGAGGTAGACGGTGCGATCGTGCGCGGACCGGGCGATCCGCTCACCCCGGAGAACCAGGCTGATCGGCGTGGTCGGTTGCCGCAGGATCGGCTCGACGAGGGCTGGGTCGTCGGCGTAGCGGGTCGCACCCGCCAGGGTCTCCTCGGGAAGCTCGCGTTTGCCGGGTTCGTCCATGCCGAGCACCGTGATGTGCTCGCAGGCCGCGAGCGCCGCGGCTTCGGCGACCGGCCGGCGTCCCCAGGTCGCGGTCATCGCCGAGGTCGCTGTCGTCAACGCCTGCTCGACCGTCGCCGTGACCGTCGAGCCCTCGCCCAGCTCGGCCCGCAGTGACTCGGCTCGGGCGGCATCCGGGTCGTGGATCCGGAATCCGACCGAGGGGCGTCGACGCTGCAGGGCTCGCGCGAAGGTCGCCCCTTGGACGCCGGCTCCGATGATCGCCACCGGTCCCGGTGTCGCGGCTGCGGTCAGGTAGTCGTGGACGTACGCGGCACTGAGCGCGGTTCGTTGTGCCGTGAGCCAGCCGCTGTCCATGATCGACAACAGGGCGCCGTCGGGCAGGCGGTGGAGCAGGATGGTCCCGTGCACGGCCTCGCGTGCGGTCGGGTTCTTCGCATGGACCTTCACCGTGTAGGCCGGGATGCCCTTGTGGCGACCGGGCACGAGGACCATGGCCGTGAGGTCGTCGTTGATCGGGACGCGGATGCGTTGCGGCGCACCCTCACCCGTGTACGAGCGGAGTGCTGCACCGAGTTCCTCGGTGAGCTGCTCGACGTCCACGGCGGCACGGACCTGTTCCCGGTCCAGGACCTGCGGTGATGTCATACGTCCACTCCAGCACAGCCACGGGAGCCGGTCCAATCCCGCGCATTCGCGGTGATGGTGGTACAGGCCCGGAGCGGCCGTGTCGGCGGTATCTTCTAGCGTGTCTCCGTGAAGATCCTCCTGCTGTCCCGCCAACCGGGCGCCATGGCGCCGTTCCTCGCCGAGTCGACCGATGCGGCGGGTCGTCGGCTGCGACTCGGGTACGTCGACGACGCACAGGTGGCGTTCGCCGAGGCTCCCTTCGTCCGCGCCGAGCGCGAGTCGGTGGAGGCCCTCGGCCACGAGGTCGTCCGGGTCACCGTCCGCGAGACCGCGCCTGCCGACCTCGACCGCACGCTGGCGGACCTGGACGCGGTCTACGTCGCGAGTGGAAGCACCTTCGCCCTGCTCGAGGCGTTGCGGGGCTCCGGGAACGACACGGTGATCACCAGGCACGTGCGGGCGGGCCTGCCGTACATCGGTGCCAGCGCCGGATCGATCATCGCCGGACCGGACGCCACCCCAGCCTCGCTCCTGGACGACCCTGCCGACGGCCCGACACTCACCGGCTTCGCCGGGCTCGCGCTGGTCGACCGAACGGTGATCCCGCACGCCGACGGCCAGTTGCCGCCGTACCCGCCGGAGCTCATCAGCCGGACGCTGGAGCAGTATGCCGACGACTACCCGCTGGTCCCGCTCCGCGACGATCAGGCCCTGCTGATCGACGGCGCGACGGCGACGGTGATCCCGTCGAGTCCGTGAGGGTATCGCGCGGCGTCGGATCGGGATGCTCGATCGGGTTGTCTTGAGAACTCAAGCATTCTAAAATGACGTGGTGGAGTACACCTGGGACATTCGACTCTGGCCCGATGTCGAGAAGCAGATCCTTGCTTTAGCCGAGCTCGATCCTGATCTCTGCGACCAGATCACCGCCCGTATCGACATGCTGTCCGAATATGGCCCGTCGCTGGGACGTCCCATCGTGGATCGGATCACAGGCAGCACGATCCACAAGATGGAGGAGCTTCAAGCGCGGCGACTGGAGAGGCTGGTATCCGCCGGCGATCAAGACCGCAGAACAGCGATTTCGTGAATGGCAGAAGGGTGATGACGATGAGTGAGAAGCCAGTGAGTTGGGGGAGCGCGCGCGCGAAGTTGGGCCGAGATCCGGAGCGCGTCGCAGCCGCTCGCCACGCCGCCGAGGCAGAAGTGCTCGCTTATCAACTGGTCACGCTGCGGAAGGAAGCTGATCTGACGCAGACTGAGCTCAGTAAGACGATGGGCGTATCGCAGCGTCGCGTGTCGGCCATCGAACACGGGCAGCTTGAGTCGTTCGAACTCGACACCATCAGGAAGTACGTCGCCGCGTTGGGCGGTCAGGTCCGGGTTGTCGCCGACTTCGGGGATCGCAGCGTCACCCTTGCGAGTTGACCTTCTCGCAGGCCGGTGATCGCATCGAGCAGATGAGTAAGCGTCCATTGGTGCTCTCGGGCGGTCCTGCGGTCGGGAAGTCGACCTGCGGCAGGCGCCTGGCCGACGAGCGTGAACGAGCGGCGTTCATCGATGCCGACGACGTTCGACAGCTGATCGTCGCCGGTGACGCGACGCTCTGGAGCGGTCCTGAGGGGCGAGCACAGCACCTGCTCGCGGTCCGGAACGCCGCGGCGCTCGCTCGCAATCTCGGTGACGCCGGCTTCGACGTGGTCATCGCGGATGTCGTGCCGGCCGACGCGCTCGCGGCCTACCGTTCCGAACTCCCCGACTGCCTCGTGGTCCAGCTCGCACTCCCGGTGGAGGAGGCGCGAGCACGTGCCGCGACGCGCCCCGCGTATCTGACTGACGCCGAGTTCGATCTGCTGCACGACCTGCTCGCGTCGCCGCCGGAGGTCGACGTCGTCCTGGACGTCTCCGGCTTCACGATCGACCGACAGCTCGAGGCGATCCGCGGCGTGTGGTCGGTGTCCCGCTGATCCCGCCGGGGGTTCAGTCCCGGATGAGCTGGTTCAGTGCGGCCCAGCCGAGCGTGGGCGGTGATGCGGGAGCCGCATCGGGCGTCTCGAGCATCCCCGTCGCCCACTGCTGCGCGAGGCTGTAGGCGGCTTCCGCGATCGACGAACCCGCGCTGATACGACTCGCTCCGGCTCTCGCGAGCTCGCTGATCGACCGTGTGCCCGGGCCGAAGGCGACGTTGAGCGGCAGGGTCGTCGCATCGGCGAGCCGCTCGATCGTGTCGGCTCGGAGGGCGCCGAGCACGAAGATCCCGCTCGCGCCGGCCCGTGCATACGCGGCGGCTCGCGTGACCGTCTCGTCGAACCAGCGGTCGCTTCCGATGTCGCCGAGTCGATGCGTGTCGATGCGGGCGTTGATGAACAGCGGGACCCCCGCGTCGTCAGCGGCGGACCGCGCTGCCGCGATCCGTCGTTCCTGTTCCTCGATCGGGCGCAGCGAGTCCTCGAGGTTCACCCCGGAGACGCCCGCGTCGATGCAGGAGGCGATCGTGCTGGCGACCTCGTCCGGTGTCTCCCCGTAGCCGCCCTCGATGTCCGCGGTGACCGGGACGGACACCGACGATGCGATCCGTCGCACGGTATCGAGTGCGACGTCGCGGGTCAGCTCGTTCCCGTCGCGGTGCCCGAGTGACCAGGCGACCCCGGCACTCGTCGTCGCGATGGCGCGGGCGCCGGACGCCAGGACGGCGCGGGCGGAGGCGACGTCCCAGGCGTTCGGGAGGATCAGCGGGTCTCCGGGGACGTGCATCGCCTGCAGGGCGAGCGCGCGTTCGAGCGGTGTGGTCATCAGGCAAGTCCAGCACATCTCGCCTGGCCGTTCGACCGCGTGGGTGGCTGAGACCCAAGGGGTCAGCGGACGGAAGGCGTGAGGGCTGAGCTCAAGCGGGACATCGGGATCGCGCCGGGGAACGGCTCGCGCTTCGGCTCCCAGCCCGGTTCGGCGAGACGACGCTCGGTGACGTTCGTCGTCTGCCCGTCCCAGATCCTTGTGAGGACATTGCCGGTGCGCCGGCTCAACATCGTGATGATCAGGTTGAGCGGCGAGATCGGGACGGGCATCTCGACGTCGAGCAGGATGCAGAGCCGACCCGAGTACAAGAACTTCGGATCGTGGTTCACGAACCACCCGCCCCCGGCGATCCGCAGGTAGGTCTCGCCGATGTATCGCGTGGCACCGTCGTTGAAATCGGTGTCCTGCTCCTGCGCGAAGGCGTGGCGGTCCGGCCAACGGTGGAGGATGAGTTGCTCGAGGGAGACGAGCGAGTCCCGCGAGTAATCGGTGACGACCTCGCGCGGTGTGAGGAAGTCCTCGAATCGTGCGAGGCGCGGGTGCATGATCTCCAGCCACTCGATCAGCAGCTTGTCCTGCTCCGGTGCGTGTGGTTGCTCGCCGGTCTCGGTGCGTCCGTCGTCGTTCATCCCTCGAACGTACGCGGTGGGCGACGGCTGGGGAATGGGGACATCTCCCCTCGGTGTGGTTGGCTGGGCCACACCTGATTGAATGCGTCACCCTAGGAGGTAGCCGTGCGTGTCTTCGGAGTCTTTGCCCTCGTGCTCGCCGCCGTCGGCCTCGTGGTCGCCTCGCTGGTCGTGATCGGCAACCCGGATCTGGCCGCTCCCGGTCCGCAACTCCTGCCGTACCAGGCGTACGACTCGTGGCGCTTCGTCCTCGGCCTCCTGCTGTGGGGTGCGGGTGTCTGGCTTGCGGTCGGCATCCTCGCGGTGTCGCGTCAGCCGGGGCTCGCCTGGCTCGTCCTGCTGGCGTTCGTCCCGCTGCTCGTGGTCGACCTGATCGGCGGCGGCCTGATGCCGAGCTTCGTCCTGGCGCTCCTCGCGGTCGTCGTCCTCGGGCTCGTCGTCCCGGTGGTCGTCGGGGTCGTCGGCGTCGCGATCGGCGGGGCTGTCCGGCGTCGGAAGCTGCGGACAGCACCGACGGCCTGAACCGCTCGGCCGGCGCCTCCGCTACCGCGCACCCTCGAAGGTCTGGGTGCCGAGGACGGCGAGGAGCTTGAGCTTGCCTGCGGCCTCGGTGTGCGGCGCGGCCGTGAGGACGAGCAGCGCCTGCGACTGGTCCTCGGTGAACAGGGCCTGACAGTCCAGCTCGATGGGGCCGATCTCTGGGTGGATGAGCACCTTGTGGTCCTCGAAGCGCCGCCCGACCTCGTGCGTCGCCCACAGCCGCCGGAACTCCTCGCTGTGCCCGGTGAGTGCCTCGACGATCTCGCCCGCCGGCGACTGCGCCCCCAGCGAGCCGTAGGCCGCGCGGAGCGACGCGACCTGCGCTCGGCTCTGCCGGTCCCGGTCCTCGGCGGGATATCGCTCGCGTTCCTCCGGGTGCACGAACCAGCGGTAGATCGCGCTGCGCTCCAGGCCCCGGTACCGGCTCGCATCCCCGAACAGCGCCCGGGCAGGATCGTTCTGGACGAGCGTCTCGCCGAGCGCCGACAGGATGAGCGCTGGTGCGTCGGTGAGTCGGTCGAGGACGCGCAGGAGTGCCGGCGCGACGTAGTCGGTCGCTGCGAGACGGGTCGGAGCGTTGTGCCCGGCGATCCGGTACAGGTAGTCGCGTTCTTCGGCACTCAGCCGGAGGGCGCGGGCGAGTGAACCCAGCATCTGCGTGCTCGGCTGTGGACCCCGCTGCTGCTCGAGCCGCGCGTAGTAGTCGGTCGACATCGCTGCGAGCTGCGCGACCTCCTCGCGTCGGAGCCCCGCCGTCCGTCGCCGAGGTCCGCTGCTCAGACCGACGTCCGCGGGCTGCAACGTCGATCGGTGTCGGAGGAGGAAGTCGGCGAGCGCTTGGCGATCCATCCCGCCAGTATCCGCCTCCGCGGCCAGGCGATCCAGGGATCGCGGATCCATGGATGGCCGGACCCTGGTGCGGCCGTCGTCGCCGACGGAGACTCGATGCATGCAGATCACCGGAAACACCGTCTTCATCCCCGGCGCGACGAGCGGCATCGGCCTCGCTCTCGCACGACGCCTCCACGCAGCCGGCAACACCGTCATCATCGGCGGGCGACGCACCGAACTCCTCGAGTCGATCGCAGTCGACGAGCCCGGCCTCCACACCGTGCGGATCGACACGGCCGACCCCGCGAGCATCGAAGCCGCGGCGAGGCAGGTCATCGCGGAGCACCCGGAGCTGAACGTGCTCATCACGATGGCCGGCGTCATGCGCGGGGAGGACTGGACCGGTTCCGACTTCGTCGCGACCGCTGAGGAGATCATCACGACGAACGTCCTCGGGCCCATCCGGCTCATCGGTGCGTTCATCGAGCAGCTCCGCAGTCGACCGGACGCGACGATCATGACCGTCTCGTCAGGGCTCGCCTTCACCCCGTTGCGGGTGACGCCGACCTACAACGCGAGCAAGGCGGCCATCCACATGCTGAGCGAGTCCATCCGCCTTCAGCTGGCGGACACGGGCGTCAGCGTCGTCGAGCTCGTCCCGCCGGCCGTCCGCACCTCGCTCATGCCCGGCCAGGAGGAGAGTGACTTCGCGATGCCCCTCGACGCGTTCGCCGACGAGGTCATGGGCCTCATCGAGTCGCAGCCCGACGCCACCGAGATCCAGGTCGAGAACGTCAAGTTCCTCCGCTACGCCGAGGTGCGCGGCGAGTACGATCAGACGGTCGCGATGCTCAACCGCCTCGACCCGCACTAGGCGGACTCAGTCGCCCGGATCTGCACGATCTCCGCCTGAATCCGTGCAGATCCGGGCGACTCGGCGCGCCCGGAGCCCGCCAGATGGCGGTGTGATGTGCGGAATTCGGGCACATTCGGCGGGTGAGGTGGATCGCCGCGAGCAGCAGACTGGGGACACCGTCATCCGCTGTGGACAGAGGAGTTCATCATGACCGCGACCGTCAACCACCCACCCTTCGATCCCGAGCTCGCCGCGGTCCTCGCTGCCGTCGGTGATCTGATGCCCTCGACCCTCACCGCCGACATGATCCCGATGCTGCGCCAGGCGTCGCCGGTCTCACTCCCCGTAGACGAGATGCTCGCCGACGCCGGGGTCGTGCGCCGCGATGTGACCATCGCCGGGTACGAGGGTGCCGAGATCTCCGTGTCCGTGCTCGCGCGAGCGGGCAAGACCGGCACCGGGCCAGGCGTGTTCCACACCCACGGTGGCGGGATGGTCATGGGCGACCGTTTCGTGGGACTCGGCCAGTTCCTGCCGTGGATCGTCGAACTCGACGCCACCGTCGTGACCGTCGAGTACCGACTCGCGCCCGAGTTCCCCGATCCGTATCCCGTCGAGGACTGCTACGCCGCACTCGTCTGGACGGCGGAGCATGCGCAGGAACTCGGCATCGATCCAGCTCGGTTCATCATCGCCGGAGCGAGTGCCGGTGGAGGGCTCGCCGCTGGTGTCGCGCTTCTGGCCCGCGACCGGAGCGGCCCGGAGCTCGCCGGCCAGGTCCTCATCTACCCGATGCTCGACGACCGCGACGCCACCGTCTCGACCGCCCAGATCGACGGCGTCGGCGTCTGGGACCGGGGCAGCAACATCACCGGCTGGACCGCACTGCTCGGCGACCGTGTCGGTGGCGAGGACGTCTCCATCTATGCCGCCCCGGCACGCGCAACCGATCTGACCGGCCTCCCACCCGCCTTCATCGACTGCGGCAGTGCAGAGGTCTTCCGTGACGAGGACGTCACCTATGCGACGTCGCTCTGGCAGGCCGGTGTCCAAGCCGAGCTCCACGTGTGGCCGGGTGGGTTCCACGGGTTCGACATGCTCGCGCCGCACGCCGAACTCGCTCGGGCCATGACCGCGGCTCGGAACGCCTGGGTCGCTCGCCTGCTCGCGCCCTGAGGTCATCGCCTGTGACGGCCCGGTTCCCTATGCTGGGTCGTCACAGGCACATCGGAGTGACGCCATGCAGGAACTCGTCGGCCGCCTCACCGCTTTGGATCCCGAGGCGAGTGAAGGCCTGAAGGTCATCGCCTATTTCGACGCGCTCGTCGCGGGCGGGGTGAACACCGAAGCGCTTGCCCGCGGCGCAGCCGTTCTGACCGGGGTACCCGCAGGAGTGCGTAGCCCGGAGGCCGCCGTCCGCGTAGATCCTGCCGGCCACCGCCTGCCCGTCGGCCCCTCGGACTGGCCGACGCGCACGGTCGCCGGTGACGGGTCCGTCTGGTTGGAACGCGTCGGAGCCGCCCACGCCAACGACGCGATCGTGCTCGAGCGGTTCGCGCTCGCCGTGGCCCTGCTGCGGTCGCGGCGTCACCCGCAGGCGGACTCGTCGGTGCAGATCCTGCTCGATGCCGACCGTTCCGAATCGGAACGATCGCAGGCCGCCGAACGACTGTCCCTCTCCGGCTCCGCCCTGCGGGCGGTCGCGACGGCGCCGTCGGTGCACCCACCGGGTGGTCCGTCGGCCCTCGTGGTCGGCGCTGGTGGGATGCTGCGGGCGACGATCGTCAGTGGGCCGGACGGGGCGGCAGGTCTGTCGGATGTCGACGGCGTCGCCGGGATCGGACGCGCGGGCGTCGCGACCCAGCTGGTGCGATCATGGGCGGAGGCGCAGCAGGCGATCACCCTGACGGACGCCGCCCACCGGGTCGTCGACATCGCCGACCTCGGCGTTCTCGCCGACGCCGTCCGGGAGTTGGCCGCCACCGCCGCTCGGTCTCCGGACGTCTCGGCGCTCGCCGCACTCGACAACCGTGCCGCACGGGTACTCGACGCGCTGGTGCGAGGCGACAGCGTGCGGTCCGCTGCGCAGGAACTCGGCATCCACCACTCGACGTTGCAGGGTAAGCACGAGCACTTCGCCCGGATCCTGGGATACGACCCTCGCGAGCCAGTCGGACGGGCGCGCTACGAACTCGCCTCGCTGTTGCTCAGATCCATGGGGCGTTGAGTCGCCCGGTTCTGCACGGAATCCGGCGACATCCGTGCAGAATCGGGCGACTCAGTAAGCCGCTGCCTCCAGATCCAGGACGACGTCGTAGAGGCCGGCACCGCTCACCGTCACGGTGATGGCGCCGGCCCGGCTCGGCCGGACGATCGCCAGCGCCCGTCCGTCGAACGTGGTGCGCGTGGTCGCGTCGAAGCGCTCGGTCGTCTTCGGGGCACCGGTTCCGAAGCCCGCGAGCCGACCCGCGCCCGTGACGCTGACCGAGACCTCGCGGTCGGCGCCGGTCACCAGGACGCCGGCCGCGTCACGCAGCTCGATCGCGATGAAGGCGAGATCGGTGTCGTCGGCGCGGAGTGTCGTCCGGTCTGCGGTCGCCACGAGTCTGGTCGGGCCGGTGGCGGAGACGAGCGCAGTGCGGCCGACCTCCGCGCCCGAGTGGAACGCGACCGCCTCGAGCATGCCCGGCCGGTAGACGGTCTCGAACTCGGCGAGCTTCGGCCGGCGTCCACCCACCGGGCCCCGCGCCACCTCGACACCGTCGAGCAGCAGGGCCACCTCGTCGGCGTCGGCGGCGACCTCGACCCTCACCGGCGCGCCCTCGAAACCGGGCCACGTCCACGAGTCGACCGAGTCGCTCCACGCCCACGGGGACTGCATCGTGATCGTCTGCCCGTGCCGTTCCGGTCGGAGCACCGCGATGGCCGGCTCGGACCGCAGACCGAAGACGATCTCCCGGTAGTACGACACCGGCCGCCGCCAGCCGGTGATGTCGAAGTCGCCGCACCACGCGGTGAGGTAGGGGAACTCGCGCTCGAGTGCACCGTTCGACTCGGGGTCCTCGGCATAGGAGGTCGCACCGATGCCGACCTCGCCGAGGTAGTCCCAGCCGGTCCAGGTGAAGTCGCCGATCACGTTCGGGTTCGCCTCGACGAGTGGCCAGAGGTCGCCGATCTGGGTCGGGAAGGTCTCCGAGCCGACGATCACGCGGTGCGGGAACCGCTCGGCATCGCTCGCGTAGCGGCCGTCCGCGTAGTTGAGGCCGAGGACGTCGAGGGCTGCACTGGACTCTTCGGTGCGCGTCGTGACGGCGTCGGAGGAACCGATGAGGCTCATCATGTTCGCGCCCGCTTCGCCCATCAGCTCGTTCAACCCCTGGTCCGACGCCATGATGCCGTCCAGATCGTCGAGCACGGCCAGGGTCGCGTTCACGCCGTTCGTCACGAGTCGTGTCGGATCCAACGAGCGCACGTGCTCGGCGAGTTCCCGCGCCTGGATCGCGCCGTGCGGGGTGCCGACCTCGACGATCTCGTTGCCGATCGAGTACATGATCACGCTCGGATGGTTCATGTCCTTCGCCACCATCGACTCCAGATCGGCCCGCCACCACTGCGCGAAGTCGAGGGAGTAGTCGTTGTCCGTCTTGCCCCGACCCCACATGTCGAAGGCCTCGTCCATGACGAGCATGCCGATGCGGTCGCAGGCGTCGAGCATGGCGGGCGACGCCGGATTGTGGGCCGCCCGGATCGCGTTGAAGCCGGCGTCCTTGAGGAGCTGGACACGCCGTTCCTCGGCGCGCGCGATCGACGCTGCACCGAGCGGACCGTTGTCGCTGTGGATGCAGGCGCCGCGGAGGAGCACCGGCTCGCCGTTGATGCGGAGACCTTTCCGCGGGTCGACCGTGACCGTGCGGATGCCGTGGACCGTGTGCACCACTGTTCCGTCGTCCGCCTCCTCGCCGCTCGGCGCGAGGGTCGTCCGAGCCGAGTACAACGACGGGGAGTCGACGCTCCACAGCGCTGGATCCTGCACGTAGAGCCGCTGCCGGATGGTCGCCGTGCCGGCCGGTGCGACGGTGACGGGTGTGCGGTCCTGTTCGACGACGACGCCCTCGGGGGAGGTGAGCCGGGTGGTGAGGACGCTCGAGCTCGTCGTGAGACCGCGGTTGGCGACGGTGGTCGTGACCTCCAGCACGGCCTGATCGTCCTCGATCCGGACAGTGGTGATGCGGACGCCGTCGGGTGCGACGTGCGTCGGCTCGTCGACGTGCAGGAGCACCGGCCGGTGCAGGCCGGCGCCGGCGTACCACCGTGAGTCCTGACCGGAACGCACCTCGATGCGCAGCGCGTTCACCGCACCGAACCGGAGGTACGGCGTGAGGTCGACGAAGAACCGCGCGAAGCCGTCGGAGCGGTTGCCCGCGAACTCGTCGTTGAGGTACACCATCGCGTGACGGAAGGCGCCCTGGACCTCGAGGCGCACCACTCGACCCGCCCACTCGGCGGGGACCTCGAACTCCTTCACGTAGCTGAACGCCCCGGCCGGATAGTACGCGGCCCCTCCCTTGGCGGGTACGTCCGGCGAGCGTTCGGCGTCGCGCAGGGCGTCGTGCGGGAGGGTCACAGCTCGGGAGTCGTCCGCTCCGCCCTGCACGGCCGCGAAGGGCCCGCGCGGGGCCCGCACGATCCAGCCGTCGGTGAACGAGGCGATGGCCATGGGGCGCTCCAGTGCGGGTCGATGACAAAAGTATTTCGGCGGCTGTTCGCCGCCTTTCCGAAGGTAGGCGAGCTGCAGCTGCCAGAGCAATGCGCCAGTGACGAAACACTTTCGCTACGCTGGACCGCACGGCGGCTCGACCGCCGTCGGACGGAGGGCCGGATGGCACGCACGAGGACGACCGGTCCCACCCTGGCGTCCATCGCCGAACGCGCCGGCGTCTCCGTCGCGACCGTCTCGAAGGTCGTCAACGAGCGGCCGGGGATGTCCGAGGCGACGCGGGCGCGGGTGGAGGCGGCGATCCGCGAAGTCGGGTACCGTCGGGCGACGCGCTCAGGGCTGCCTGGTGTGCGTCAGGTGCACGTGGTCTTCGACACCCTCCACAGCGTCTACTCCCTCAGGGTCCTCGACGGCATGGTCGCTGCGGCGCAGCGCGTCGGTGTCGACCTCGTGACCCGTGTGCTGTCGCCCGCCTCCGGATTCGGCGCCGCCGGGGCGAGCGGTGACGACGTGCCGCTCGATCGCGCCTTCGTCGACGACGTCGCGTCGCGAGGCGCACTCGGCATGATCGTCGTGACGACGCCGCTCGCCGCCGACGTAGTCGACGCCTGCCTGGACACGGGGCTGGCGCTCGTCGCCGTCGACTCACCGGATCCGCTGGACCGCTCGGTGGCGAGCATCGGGTCGAGCCATGCGGCCGGTGGTCAGCAGGCGGTCGAGCACCTCGTCGGCCTCGGGCACCGGCGGATCGCCTTCGTGGGTGGACATCCGGCGAATCCCGGCCTCCGTGCGCGGGCGGCCGGCTATCGAGAGGCGCTCCTGTCGGCCGGTGTCACGCTCGACCCAGGGCTCGTCTCGGAGGAGGGGATGGGCACCTCGGCGCGGGCGGTCGAGCGCATGCTCGCACTCGACGACCCGCCGACCGCCGTGTTCGCGACCAACGACGCCGACGCCTTCGCCGTCATCCGCACGGTCGTCCAGGCCGGTCTCCGCGTGCCGGAGGACGTGAGCGTGGTCGGCTACGACGACACGTACTCGGCGATGCTGACCGTTCCGCTCCTGACGACCGTCCACACCTCGATGCACGACATCGGCCGGGCGGCGGTCGACACCGTCCTCCGCCTGCATGCCGGCGAGAAGCCGTTCTCCCATCATCTCGAGCTCGCGACGACGCTCATCGTGCGGGAGTCGACGGGGCCGGTCCCGCCCTCGACGCCCTGAGTCGCCCGAATCTGTGCGTTTCAGCCCGAATTTCGAGCAGTTTCGGGCGACTCAGTGGGACGAGCGCGGCAGGCGGAGGTCGTGCAGCGTGAAGCGGCCTACCGGGAGCGCGGCGCGGATCCGGGACTCGTCGAAGCGGCGTGAGGGACGGAGGTCCGCAGGGAGTTCCGGTGCCGGTGGAGCCGCCTCGCTCACCCCTTCGGCCAGCATCTGCGCCTGCGCCTTCGCCACGAGCGGCGTCTTCATCAGGCGTTCCGTCGCGCGCGCGAGCAGGCGGATCGTCCAGACGGGTACCGGGACGTACAGCGGGCGGCGTCCGGCCACGTGCGCGATCCGGCGCACGGCCGCACCCAGCTCGAGTTCCTCGGCGCCCATGACCGCGACGGTCGGCTCCGGCACCCGGCCCTCGAGCGCTGCGACGAGGACGTCGACGGCGTCCGCGACCGGCACCGGACGCACGCGGCGCTCGCGGTAGCCGACGGTCGCGAACACCGGGAAGGTGCGGACGGCCTTGGTGACGTGATCGACCATGTGGTCGCCTGCGCCGTAGATCATGCCGAACTTGAGGACGGTGTGCGCGATACCCGAGCCCCGCACGATCTCCTCGGCAGCCCACTTCGTCTCGTGGTACCCGGAGCCGCAGTCGGGGCGCGCGCGGAGGAAGCTCACCAGCACGATGCGACCGACGCCGGCGCGACGGGCCGCGTCCACGACCGCCCGGGTGCCGTCGACGTGCACGCGCTGGAAGGTCTGATCACCGAGCTCGCGGTTGATCCCGGCGCAGTGCGCGACCGCGTCGCAGTCGGCGAACGCGGCGGTCAACGCCTCGACGTCGTCGATCTCCACGCCGGTGCGTCGGGAGACGACGACGATCTCGTGCCCGTCGTGCCGCAGCCGCTCGACGAGGTGCCGTCCGACGAATCCGGTCCCACCGGTGATGGCCACTCGCATGCTGTCTCCTTCGCTTGTTAGCAATATAGCGAAAATGTATATCGCAATTGTGCTAGATTGCAAACATGGCAGATACAGCGTCGGACATCTTCGCCGCGCTCGCTCACCCGACGCGACGGCAGATCCTGCAGGACCTCAAAGACGGCGAGCTCGCCGCGGGGGAGATCGCCGCACGCTTCGACGCCACCGGTCCGACCATCTCCAGGCACCTGAGCGTCCTGCGCCAGGCCGGCCTCGTCTCCGAGCGCCGCGACGCGAACCGCATCCTCTACTCACTCGTCGGTGAGCGCCTCGCTCTCTCGGTGGGCGACTTCCTGTCCACCGTGTGCCCGGAGCAGATGGTCCTGCGTGAGGTCCGCAAACGCCGCACCGCGTAGCCTGGTCTCGATCCGGCCCTGAGTCGCCCGAAGGTGTTCGATTCCGCCGCGATCTCGAGCCGTTTCGGGCGACTCAGCGCAGCCCGCGCGTGACGCTGTGGACGATCGTCTGCGTGGCGGCCTGTCCGGCACGGGTCGGCAGCAGTGCCCAGACGTGGAACTGTCCGGCGCCCTCGTGGTAGTCGATCGTGACGCCGGCCGCTTCGGCTCGTTCGACGAGCACCTCGGCATCGGGGTTGAGGACGTCGCGGGTCCCGCTCAAGACCGTGAGTGGCCCGAGCCCGGCGAGGTCGCCGAAGAGCGGACTCACGGTCGGATCAGTGATGTCCAGATCGCCGCGCCAGTGCTCCGCGAACACGCGTCCGCCGGGCGTCGCCAGCCAGGGGTCACTCGGCTGCACGAGGGGGATCCGCGGGTTGCTCCAGGTGAGGTCGAGCGCCGGTGACAACAGGGTGGTCATCGGCAGGACGACGCCCTCGTCCCGGAGTCGGAGCGCAGCCGATAGGGCGATCTGACCGCCGGCCGAGTCGCCCGCGAGGACGGTCGGCCCGTGCCGCTCGATGCTGCGCCGGACGAGCTCGACGACGCCGGTCTGTGCCTCGGCCGCGGTGCCGTAGGGCACGAGCGGGTAGATCGGGAGTGTGACCACGGCGCCGGTCTCCGCGGCGATGGTGGCGGCCAGCGTCCAGTGCTGCGGTGCGATCTCGCCGACCCAGCCGCCGCCGTGCGCGTACACGACCCCGCCGATCGTCGGTCGCCGCGTGGGGGACACGGTGTACACCGGCCAGTCACCGACACGTTCGACGTCGACCCGGACATCGCTTCGGAGGGTGCCGGGCGGACCGTATGACGCCGGCCTGAGGGTGCGCTCCCGGATCCGGCGGCGCGCTCCGGCCTCGCTGACGAAGGCCCGGTTCGCCCGGATGAGTCGGAGGGCGGGGCCGACGACGACGCCTGGGATGGTGAGCACGGTGCCTCCGCGGTTGACGGGTTCTCTGGGGATCGCCACGCTAGCAGCGCAGGTTGGGCAGGAGTCCCCATCGCCGCTCTGCTCGGTCGCTGCGGGGACGGATCGCCCTTGGCGGGGCCGGTGCGGATTTCGCGTGGGACACTGGCAGACGGCGTCGACGTGCCGATCGCGCCGCAGCAGCCCGTCCCGAAGGAACCGCATGCCCGAGCTGAACCCCGTCGTCATCGAGCGAGTCGCCTGGGACGACGAGCGGGCCGTACGGCTCCGCGCCGCGATGGACGAGGAGATGGGTGCGCGGTACGCGTCGGCCTGGGAGGACTGGGACCCCGAGGCCGCAGAGCGCGCGCAGACCGCGTTCACCGTCGATCCTGCCGACATCAGCGCCACCTTCCTGGCCCTCATCCACGGCGAGCCGGTCGGCCACGCCGCCCTGCGCCGTCTGCGCGGCGAATGGGAGCTCAAGCGCGTCGTCACCCTCCCGAGCCACCGCGGCCGGGGCGTCTCGAAGCGCCTGATCGCAGCCGTCGAGGACACCGCCCGTGTCGAGGGGGCCTCCCGCCTCATCCTGCAGACCGGCGACCGCCAGCCCGAAGCCGTGCGGCTCTATGAGTGGCTCGGGTACGAACCCATCCCGATCTACTCGCCGTACGAGGTCATCCCGATGTCGCTCTGCTACGCCCGCCCGCTCCGCTGACGGTCGGCAGCGCGGCTGTCGCCGCTAGTGAGCAGCTTTCGCGGGCCGGTTCCGTGAGCGCAGGCGTGAGATCCCGGTCACGATCGCGACGACGATCAGGCCGAGGACGAGTCCGAACACGGCGGACATCGCGGTGTCGGCGATCCAGACGACGACCGGTCCTGCGGCCTCGATCGCGTGGGTGACGACGTGCAGGAGGTCGTACGGGCCGTGCCAGAGGGTCTCGGCGAGGTTCGCGATCACGAGGTGGCCGCCGACCCAGAGCATCGCGACCGTGCCGACGATGCTGATGACGCGGAAGACCGCGGGCATCGAGGCGACGATCCGCGCACCGGTGCGGCGGACGCCGCGTGACGGGTTCTTCATGAGCCGGAGTCCGATGTCGTCGATCTTCACGAGCAGGGCGACCGCGCCGTAGACGACCGCCGTCATGACGAGGCCGATGACGAGGAGGGCCCCCAGCGTCATCCAGATGCCGAGCCCCGAGTCGAGGCTGGCGAGGGAGATGAGCATGATCTCCGTGCTGAGGATGAGATCGGTGCGGACGGCGCCGGAGACGAGCTTCTTCTCGTCGCGGACGTCCTCCTCCGCTTCCGCGTGGTGCATGCCGAACCACTCCATGACCTTCTCCGCACCCTCGAAGCAGAGGTACGTGCCTCCGATGATGAGGAGGAACGGCAGGACCCACGGGGCGAACGCCGTGAGCAGCAGGGCGATCGGGATGATGATGACGAACTTGTTGATGAGGCTGCCGCGGGCGATCCGCCACACGACCGGCAGCTCCCGGGCGGGGGTGAGGCCCTGCACGTACTGCGGGGTGACGGCCGCATCATCGATGACGACGCCGGCGGTCTTCGCACTCGCCTTGAGGGCTGCGCTGAGGATGTCATCGACAACGGCGAGCAGGCCGACCGACATGTGCTTCTCCTTGGCTCGGGGTCACACCGCTGCGGGCTCTGCGGGGACGGAGTCCACAGTACTGTCGTGATCGCCGAAGGGTGTACTGCTGGACACTCCCTCGCCGACGTGCACGGCCGTAGCGTCGTCCGTATGCAGATCCAACCGAAACCCGCGACGATCAAGAACCCCGCCGAGCAGTTCACCGGCGATGTCTACCTCGACCTGCTGGCCGCGCCGCAGCAGGACGGCCAGCACATGGTGGTCGCGAAGGTGCGGTTCCTCCCCGGCGCCCGCACCGCATGGCACTCCCATGCCAACGGGCAGACCCTCCACGTCACCGAGGGCGTCGCCCTCATGGGCACGCGCGACGGTACCGTTCTCGTCGTCCAGCCGGGCCAGACGGTCTACACCCCGCCCGGCGAGGAGCACTGGCACGGGGCCACGCCGGACGACTACATGGAGCACCTCGCGATGTTCGAGCGGGCGGACGACCCGGCCGCGAGCACGACCTGGCTCGAGCACGTCGCCGAAGCCGACTACCACCGCGCCTGACCGACTGCCTGACCGCGACCCCGCTTCTCCGCTGTGGAGAAGCGGGCGTCCTCCCCAGAGGTAGGGAGGCCTCCCTTCCATGCGGATGCCACCCCGGTACTGTTGGCACTCACGACAGATTGGGGATTTCGAATGGTCGAGACCACACCGCGCCGCTCACGGTCGGCCGTGCTCGCGCTGACCTTGACGATCGGAACGCTCGTCGCGGCGGCGATCATCGGCGGGTACTTCATCATCGTCGGCGATCAGGCCGACATCGCCGGGCGGGTCTGGCTCACGCTGCTGCTGCTCGCGGCCTTCGTCGGTGCCGTGTCACTCGACGCCGCAGCAGGGCACGGGCCCAACAAGTGGTATCTCGCGGCGTCGACGTTGGTGAACATCTTCCTCGTCACCGTCGGCCTCCTGAAGCTGTGGAACGGGTGGCTCCAGCCGCCGAACACCTCCGACGGGTTCGTCTGGTCCACGCAGATCATGCTGTTCCTCGGCATCCTCATCATCGTGCGTCTGGCGCTCATCATCATCCAGGTGTACTTCCTCCACTTCGTCACCCGCGCCACGTCCACCGTGGTCAGGGCCACCGGCATCGTGACGATCGCGCTGATCATCGCCACGGTCCTCGTGCTCGTGCTGCCCATGGCGTTCCCCGAGGGCACCTGGGCGGACTGGTGGTGGCGCATCGCCGCGGCCACGACGCTCGCTGCGGCGATCTCCGCCGTGATCCCCGTGATCGTGCGGGCGTTCTCTCCGAAGCCGGAGGGTGAGCGGGTGACCTACGGGCAGCAGCCGTACCGTCCGGAGGTGTACCAGCAGGCCGCACCCGGCTACCCGGTTCAGAGCTATCCGGGGCAGCAGGGATACCAGGGCCAGCAGTTCTACCCGGGACAGCAGCCGCAGCAGTCGTATCAGGCCCAGCCGTACCCGCAGCCGCCGCGCCAGGGGCAGCAGCAGCCGTACGGCGGCCAGCCGAACCCCGCCCAGCCGAACCCCGGCCAGTACGGGCAGGGGCACCCCGGGCAGGGCTACCAGGGGCAGCCGTACCAGGGGCAGCCCGCACCGCAGCAGCCCACCCCGCCGCAGCCGGGCCAGCAGTGGCCCACGCCGTCCTGGCAGGGCTCCGCGCCCGGCCAGCCTGCTCCGGCACAGCCCGCGCCGCAACAGTGGGGCCCTCCGCAGCCGCAGGTTCCGTCGTCGCCGGTTCCGCCCGCGCCTCCGCAGCAGGACCAGGAGCGTCCGCAGGAGTCCCGCCCTCCGCAGGAGCCGAAGCAGCCGGCGGAGTCACAGCAGCCGGCGCAGCCGAAGAGCCCGCCGCCGGCCGAGTAGGCGAACCGACCCCGAGCCGGCTGGAAGCCGACCGCTTCCAGCCGGCTCCGTCGTCGGTCGCATTCGGAGCCGGGTTCTGCTTGCGTACAACTGCGTAGCCACACCCGGCACGTCTTCGCCCAGCGGCGGATGTGGTGATGCGCTCGCCCCGTGAGTATGGAATCGGCGCGGTGCGACCGCCCGCCACAGACTCCACGCGATGGGTGACGATGCGCAAGCTCCTGAAGGTTCCACTGATCTCGATCGCCACGATCGCCGGTCTCGTCGCGGCGGGCCTCGCGACGACGAGCATCGTGAACGCCGTCGCGAGTTCGTCGGAAGCGGGCGAACTGCAGCCCTATGGGCAGACGGTCGACGTCGACGGCAAGGACATGAACGTCGTCATCAGTGGATCCGGCGCCGAGACGATCGTCCTGCTGCCCGGTCAGGGCACCGCGGCACCCGGCCTCGACTTCGAGCCGCTCGTCGACGAGCTCCGCGACCAGTACCGGGTGGTGGTCGTCGAGCCGTTCGGCTACGGCCTCAGTGATCAGACGGACGTGCCCCGGACCTCGGCCAACATCGCCGGCGAGGTGCACGCCGCCCTGCGGCACCTCGGCATCGACCGCTACGTCCTCGCCGGACACTCGATCGCCGGTGTCTACGCCCTCGAGTATCTGGAGCGGTTCCGCGCCGAGGTGACGGCGTTCATCGGGATCGACACGAGCGTCCCGACCCAGCCCGGAAGCGACGAGCCGACGCCGACGGACGGGGTCGAGGCGCTGCAGGCACTCGGCATCCTCCGCCTCCTCACCGCCATCGCGCCCGACCCGTACGAGGGCCTCCCGTACGACGCCGACACGAAGCGCCAACTCGCGATCCTGACGAACCGCAATGCGATGTCGCCGACGCTGCTCGACGAGATCGCCCACACGCCCGGCAACTTCCAGGCGGCCCGATCCCAAGCGTTCCCGGCCGACCTGCCGATCCTCATGTTCGTCGTCGGCGACGACCCGGAACTCTCCGACTGGGTGCCCCTCCACGAGGAGCAGCTCGCCGGAGTCGAGCGGGGTGAGCTCGTCCGACTCGACGGCGGCCACTACCTGCACCACACCGAGGCGACGGTGATGGGCGAGGACATCGAGCGGTTCCTCGCCGACACGCCGGGAGACTGAATCCCCGGCCGATCCGGGCTGGCGTGTCGTCGGATGTCGGGTTAGGCTCACTCTCTATCGAACGTATGTTCGAACGACGGGAGGCCACGCATGTTGATCACGAGCACCGAGATCGCGGTCTGGACGACGCCGGCAGGCGTGCCGGAGCGACTGTTCTGGGATGGAGCCCGGTACCTCGTCACCGACACCCCGACCCCGCTCGAGCCGAACGTCTCGTTCGTCACCCATCCGCCCGCGGCGACCCCCGCCTGGCGGTTCCAGGCGACCGCTGCAGACGGCCGGTCCTTCGTCTTCGACATCCGACTCGATGCCGCGCGCGGACGCTGGCAACTCCTCCGAGCGTACGAATGAACCGCTCAGACCGTCGCCCGGGTCGACGTCGCTCCGGCTGTCAGGCCGCCGGCTGCAACCGCACCACGATCGCCTTCGAGACCGGGGTGTTGCTGCGGTCGGCCGTCGAGTCGAGCGGGACGAGGACGTTCGCCTCGGGGAAGTACGCCGCGGCGCATCCGCGAGCGGTCGGGTAGGAGACGACGCGGAAGCCGCGGAGCTCCCGATCCGGCTGCCCGGCCCACTCGCTGAAGACGTCCACCGTCTGCCCGTCCTCCAGGCCGATGTCGCGGAGGTCGTCCGGGTTGACGAAGACGACGTTCCGGCCCTTCTTGATGCCGCGGTACCGATCGTTCAGGCTGTAGATCGTCGTGTTGAACTGGTCGTGTGAGCGCAGGGTCTGCAGGAGCAGCCGACCGGGCGGGCAGTGGATCGGTTCGAGCTCGTTGACCGTCAGCAGGGCGCGACCCTCGGGGTTCGTGAACGTGCGGGAGTCCCGCGGCCCGTTCGGCAGGACGAAGCCGTCCTCGCGGCGGATCTGCTCGTTGTACCCCTCGCAGCCCGGCACGACCCGTCCGATGTGATCGCGGATCGTGTCGTAGTCGTCCTCGAACGCCTGCCAGGCGATGCCCGAGTCCTCGCCGAGCGTCGCTCGCGCGAGGCGCGTGATGATCGCGACCTCGGAGAGCAGACCGGGCGCTGCCGGCGGGATGCGGCCGTGCGAGGCGTGGACAGCGCACACCGAGTCCTCCACGCTGACCATCTGCGGCCCGCTCGCCTGCAGGTCGATCTCGGTGCGCCCGAGGGTCGGCAGGATGATCGCCGCCTCGCCCGTGACCGCGTGCGAGCGGTTGAGCTTCGTGGAGATCTGCACGGACAGCTGCGTTCCACGGATCGCGGCCTCGGCGGCGGCGGTGTCGGAGATCGCCGCGACGAAGTTGCCGCCGAGCGAGATCCAGGTGCGGACCTCGCCCCGCTGCATCGCTCGGATCGCGTTCACCGCGTCGACCCCGTGCTCGCGCGGCATCGGGACCGCGAACTCACGCTCCATGGCGGCGAGGAAGGACTCGGGCATCTGCTCCCAGATACCCATCGTCCGGTCGCCCTGCACGTTGCTGTGCCCGCGGATCGGCGACGCACCGGCGCCGGGCTTGCCGATGTTCCCGCGGAGGAGGAGCAGGTTGATGATCTCCTTGATCCCGTTGACCGCCGCCTTGTGCTGGGTCAGACCCATGGCCCAGGTGACGATCGTCGCGTTCGACGCGATGTAGCGCTCGGCGAGTTCGTCGATCTGCTCGCTCGTGAGGCCGGTCGCCTCGAGCACCGCAGCCTCGTCGAGGTCGGCCAGGTGGGCCGTCAGCTCCTCGAGTCCGAGGCAGTGCTCGGCGAGGAACGCGTGGTCGAGGATCGTCCCCGGAGCCGCCGCCTCGGCCTCCAGGACCCGCTTCGAGACCGCCTGCAGCAGCGCCATGTCGCCGCCGAGCCGGATCTGCAGGAACTGGTCGGAGATGACCGTGCCGCGCCCGACCATGCCGCGGACCGTCTGCGGGTTCTTGTACCGCTCGAGCGCCGCCTCTGGCAGCGGGTTCACCGAGACGATCGTCGCGCCCGCCTGCTTCGCGTCCTCGAGCGCCGTTAGCATGCGGGGATGGTTCGTGCCCGGGTTCTGGCCCATCACGATGATGAGGTCGGCCTGCTCGAAGTCCTCGTACCGGATGGTCGACTTCCCGACGCCGATGACCTCGCCGAGCGCCGTGCCGGTGGACTCGTGGCACATGTTCGAACAGTCGGGGAGGTTGTTGGTCCCGAAGGCGCGAACGAAGAGCTGATAGACGAACGCCGCCTCGTTCGACGCCCGGCCGCTCGTGTAGAACACGGCTTCGTCGGGGGACTCCTGACCGCGCAGCTGCTCGCCGACGATGGCGAACGCCTCGTCCCAACTCACCGGCCGGTAGTGGTCCGAACCGGCCGGCTTGTAGACGGGCTCCGACAGTCGCCCCTGCATGCCGAGCCAGTACTCCGATTTGTCGGCGAGATCGGTGAGCGAGTGTTCGGCCCAGAAGGCGCTCGGGATGACGACCGGCGTCGCCTCCCAGATGACGGCCTTCGCGCCGTTCTCGCAGAACTCGAGCTTCTTGCGGTCGTCCGGGTCGGGCCAGGCGCAGCTCATGCAGTCGAAGCCGCCGCGCTGGTTGATCGAGGTGAACAGCTCCGCGGTCCGCTTCGGCCCGAGTTGCCGGAGGGCGGGCTCCATCGAGTGCAGGATGCCGGGCAGGCCGACGGCGACGTGCTTCGGTTGGCTGACCTCGATGTCGGCGTCCGTCACGTCCTCGACGGGCGGTTCGGCGCTCATGCGTTCGCTCCGGTCTGGAGTGCTGCTGGTGCCGAGCCTTCGGCCGGGTCGGCGAGTCGACGTGCTCCGCTGTAGACGACCATCGAGTCGCCACGGAGGAAGCCGACGAGCGTCATCCCGAGTTCGGTGGCCAGTTCGGCGGCGAGCGACGACGGAGCGGAGACGGCTGCGAGCATCGGGATGCCGGCCATCGAGGCCTTCTGCGTGAGCTCGAAACTCGCGCGACCCGACACCATCAGGACCATGGAGCGGAGCGGGATCAACCCCTCCTTCGCCGCCCATCCGACGACCTTGTCGACGGCGTTGTGTCGGCCGACGTCCTCGCGGAGGACGAGCATCTCGCCGGTCCGGGCGTCGAACAGGCCTGCGGCGTGCAGACCGCCGGTGCGCTCGAAGACCGCCTGCTGTGCCCGGAGGCGGTCGGGGAAGGTCACCAGGAGCGCCGGATCGAGGCGAAAGTCGTCGTCCGCGACGGAGTACCGCGAACTCGTCCGGACGGCGTCGATGCTCGCCTTGCCGCAGAGGCCGCACGAGCTGGTGGTGAAGAAGTTCCGTTCCAGGCTCGGATCCGGAGCGGGAACGCCGGGCGAGAGGGCGACGTCGAGCACGTTGTACGTGTTGACACCTTCGTCCGTCGCGCCGGCGCAGTACCGCGCGGTCCGGACGTCGTCACCCCGACCGATGACGCCCTCAGAGACGAGGAAGCCGATCGCGAGGTCGACGTCGTGGCCGGGCGTCCGCATCGTGATGGCGAGCGAACGACCACCGACGCGGATCTCGAGCGGCTCCTCGACGGCGAGGACGTCCTCGCGGGTGCGTGCGGGCTGTCCCACCGTGATGCGGGTGACGCGTCTGCGCGCCGTGATGCGAGTCATGGCTCATGGCTATCACCACCATCGGACGAGGGCAAGGTGCCTCACCGGATCCGCAGCCGCCTCGAGGGCTGGATCGCGGCTTAGGCTGGTGCCATGTCCGTCGATGCGATCATCCTCGCGGGAGGGCGGTCCTCCCGCCTCGGCGGCGTCGCGAAGGCGTCGTTGCTCCGCGACGGGCGGACGCTCCTCCAGCTCGCGATCGATGCTGCGCGGGCGGCCGGCGGCCGTGTCGTCGTGGTCGGCCCCGAGCTCGAGACGACCGCTCCGGTCCGCTTCGTCCGCGAGCGCCCCGCCTTCGGCGGCCCCGCTGCGGCCATCGCCGCGGGCCTGGACGCCCTGCGTGATGGCGTCGCGACCGAGGGCCCCGCACAGGTCGCCGTCCTCGCCTGCGACATGCCGGATGCCGCGCCGGCGCTCACCGTGGTGCTCGAAGCAGCCACAGCCGCCGCGGCCGGGACCGATGCCGACGGCTGGGTCGCGGTCGACGACTCCGGTCGTGAGCAGTCGCTGCTCGCCGTCTACCACCGGGAGGCCCTGGAACGCCGGGTCGCCGCACTGCGGACGTCACAACCCGGCGGTGACCTCGCGGGTGTCTCCGTCCGCCAGCTGCTCGCCGGACTCGTCCTCCGCCAGGTGTCCGTTCCCGACGGCGGCTCGGCCGACGTCGACACCTGGGCCGACGCCGCCGAACTCGGGGTCGGTGCCGCCGCCGAGTCGCCGGTGCCGAACATGTCCACCACGCCGACCGCCGACCCTGAGGAGCGTCTCCCATGACCGATGACCTGCATGCCGTCCTCGCGGACTGGACCGAACGAGTGTCCGCCGAGCTGGAGCTCGGCGACGTCGCGGTCGACATCGACGCGGTCCTCGGACTCGCGGGCACGGCCGCGCACGCCGTGCGGCGTCCCGCCGCCCCGCTCACCACCTACCTCGTCGGTATCGCGGTCGGGAAGGCGCTCGCGAGCGGTGCGGATCCGGTCGCCGCCGCCGAGGCTGCGACCGCGGCCGTCGAACGGCTGGTCGCCTCGGACACGACCGCATGACGAGGGCCTCCTGGTGGGACGCTCGCAGCATCGCGCATGCGACGGGTGCGGCGCATCGGTCCGACGTCGTCGACACCCTGACGCTCGCCGAGGCCCTCGGACACATGCTCGCGGCGCCGCTCGTCTCGCCCATCGCGATCCCGCACTATGCTTCCTCGGCGATGGACGGCTGGGTGGTGGCCGGGAGCGGCCCGTGGACCCTGCTGACCGGTGAGGACGCCGAGCGCGCGCGGTCGGTCGGACTCAGCGACGGTGTCGCGGTCGACGTCCTGACCGGTGGGCTGATCCCGTCGGGCGCCGATGCGGTCCTCCAACTGGAGCACGGCGTGATCGGGCATGGCTCGGGATCAGCGCGCCTCCACCCCGCACCGTCCGCCCCGAGCGGGGAACCGCGGCCGGGGCGGCACATCCGACCCGCCGGAACCGAGTCACCCGCGGGGTCGACCGTCCTCGACGCCGGCACGCGTCTCAGTCCCGTCCACCTCGCTGTCGCCGCCGGCGCCGGCTTCGACCGCGTGCCCGTCGTGCCGACACCGCGGGTCCGCCTGGTCCTCACGGGTGACGAGGTCGTCACGAGCGGTGTTCCCGGCCCGGGGTTCGTCCGCGACAGTTTCGGCCCATCGCTCCCGGGAGTAATCGCCTCGCTCGGAGGCGTCGTCACATCCAGCGTCCGTGTCGGCGATGACGCGCCCACCACGGCCGACGCCCTCGGGCTGACGAGTGCGGTCACCGCTTCCGCCCGCCACCAGCGGGACCTCGTCGTGACCACGGGTGGTACCGGCGACTCCCGAGCCGATCACGTCCGAGCGTTGCTCCGCGACGCGGGTGCCGAGTTCCTCGTGGACGGCGTCGACGTCCGCCCGGGTGGCCCTGCGCTGCTCGCGCGGCTGCCGGACGGTCGCCTGTTCGTCGGCCTGCCCGGCAACCCGCTCGCCGCCCTGCTCAGCGTCCTCACGCTCGTGCACCCGGTGCTCGCCGGCCTCCAGGGACTCGAGCTCCCGGCCCTGCGACCGGCGGTGCTCGCCTCGCCCGTCGACGGGGCCCGCTCAGGGACGGTGCTGCGCCCCTACCGCTCGGTGCACGATCCCGATTCGGCGACGCCGCATGCGGAGCCGACGCCATGGCAGGGAGCAGCCATGCTCCGCGGGCTCGCCGACGCCGATGGCGTGCTCGTGTGCCCGGGCTCCGGCGCGGCCGCGGGCGGCCTGGTACCGAGTCTCGACCTGCCCTGGTGATCGGGCCTCGGGTCAGCGGCCCCGGACGGCCGCAGCCGTCATCAGCTGCAGCAGTTCCTCGCCGGCGAGGATGCCGCGCCGCTCGGTGACCGTCAGCGTGTCGATCGTGAAGCCCTCGTCGTCGAGCTCGCCGTGCGCCGGCCGGAACGCGAGGTCGGCGGTCTCCAGCATCGACTGGTCGAGGAGCGAGTCACCGGCCGCGAGGACGAGTGGTCCGTCGAGGCGGCGGGCGACCTCACTGACCGCATCGTGCTTCGTGAGCGTCCGCGGCACGCAGTAGAGCTTCCGTCCCTGCAGGGACACGGTCCACCCGAGCCGTTCGCACTCCTGCTCGACCTGCTCGAGCCAGCCCGCCGGGATCGCGTCGCGCTCGACGATCGAGTAGAAGAACAGCGCGTCGGCGACGTTCGTCTTGAGGATCCAGGTCGGCGAAGCCAGCTCTTCGAAGCGCGCGAGCGCCTCGGCGAGCGGAGCGGTGTGGTCGGTGAGGTGCGCTCGCACCCGGTCGCGCCAATCGGCGTCCGGGACGCCGTCGACGAGGATCTCGCCGCCGTTGCTCGTGATCGCGTAGGCGGGCGCGCCGCCCGGCAGCTGCACCCGCTGATACTGCGCCACCGTCCGCGTCGTGACCGGCATGAACACGGCCTGCGAGCGCAGCTCGATCAGCAGGCGCTCCGAGTCGCGCGTCATGAACGAGATCGGCACGCCGTTCCAGAGCTCCGAGACGATGATCGACGGCGCCTCGGGGTCCGGCGTCTCGAGCCAGAACGCCTTCGGCGAGTAGATGAGGGTGCGATCCAGGTCGCAGGCGACGAGGGCGCTCACTGGGCGTCTCCCGCCGCGGCGTCGCTCAACGGGTTGATGAGGCCGACACAGCTGTAGGGCAACCCGGGCACGATCTCGACCGGCACACCGCGCTGCTCGGCGAGCAGGAGCACGTGCGCGACGTCGTCGAGGGCGTCCGGCGACACGAGCACCTTCCACGGAACTCGGCGGAGCAGGACGCGGGTGGTCTCGCCGACACCCGGCTTCACGAGGTTCACGGTCGGGATGTCGTACTGTTCCCGGATCCGTTCGACGGCCTCCCAGCCGATCCAGCTCGGTTCACGGTCGGCCGTCGAGGCCTCCTCCACACCCGCGGCGACGTCGTCGACCACCTCGGCGAAGCGGCCCGAGACCGCGTCGAGGAAGGCGCCGGAGACATCGTGACTGCTCAGCTCGCGGTAGAACTTGGCACCGTGGAACTGGTCGTCGGAGAGCAGCTCGCGGTTGTACACCGTGCGGGACACGAGGCCGGAGACGGTGGAGTTGAGGCACGCCGAGGGGATGAGGTAGTCGTCGCGGGTGCCGTACACGGGCACGCAGTGGCCGGGGTCGGCGAGGACAGCCAGCTCGTCGGAGAAGCGGATGCCGTCGGTCTCGGCGAAGAGTTCCAGCGCCGCCGTCAGCTCGCGCGCGATGGCGCCCTTGCCGGTCCAGCCGTCGACGAACGCGATCTGCTCCGGGTCGTGATGCGCCGCGAGGTAGCGCAGCGCGGTCCCGTCGACGCCGACCCCGCGCACGATGCTCATCGTGTAGTGCGGCACATCGATCCCACGGACCTCCATCGCCCAGCGACGCATGAGGATCCCGATGGGCGTTCCGGCGCGGGCGAGGGAGACCAACACGGGGCGGTCCGCACGGGAGGCCAGGACGAGGTCGGTGACGACGCCGACGGCCACCGCGAGGCGCCGGCTCGACCGCGCGAGGGCGTCGCGATAGAGCTCCTCGTACTCGGGGGAGGGCAGGTACTCGATGGGCAGCGACTCGGCGTAATGCGCGCGCCCGCTCTGGATCGCGGCCTCGCGTTCGGAGGCGTCGGCCTCGAGGCGGGTGTCGCCGAGGTCGGTCAGGAGCCAGCGCACCTCCGAGGCGTCGTAGGACCCGAAGTCCGGTCCGGTGAGCGGCTCGGGGAGGGCGGCGGCGTCGATGGTCACGGTGCGGGGTTCCATTCGGCTGGGGTCGGGACGGATTCGGAGAGGAGGACGACGATGACGTGGTCGGTGGCGGTCCGCAATGCCTCGACGACGCCGTCGGGCCGGAGCAGGAGCTCGCGGTCGGCGCCCGGCTCCGGGAACAGGACCACCGCCGCGAACCGTGAACCACCGCGGGAGAGGTTGTAGGCGAAGCGGGGTCCGAAGCCGTCGATCGTGCGGTCGTGGCTGGTGAAGGACACCGCGCTCGCGATGGCGTAGTCGTCACGGTCGATGACGGCGATGGGGGACCGCGTGGTGGTGGAGAAGCGCGTCGCTCCGCGCGTGCGGTCGAGGTGGGCGGCGACGGCCAGCGGTACCGCGATGAACTCCTCGGAGCCGAGCACCACGACCTCGCCGTCCGGCAGCTCCGGAAGGACCCGGTCGGTGATCGCGGCGGTCACCGCGTCGTCCAGGCGTCCAGGCGCACCGAAGCGCGCGCTCCGCACGGGCGGCAGGTCGGAGGCGTCCACGACGACGACGTCGCCGGCTGCGGCCGATCCGGCGGCCGACGTGGCGGGTGCGGCGTCGATGACCGCTCGCGCGCGGGCGAGGACGTCCTCCGGAAGGTCGACGGCACCCACGCCGAGCGCCACGACGGTGATCCGTGTCCCCAGGCGGTCGGCGAGTTCCTCGAAGCGCTGTCGGTCCGCATCCGAACGGAGGTCGATGAGTCCCGCGACCACCCAGTGCGCCTGCGGCGTGGTGGCGTGCAGCGCGGTGATCGTGTTGCGGACGGTGCGGCCGGTGCTCAACTCGTCGTCGACGAGCACCGTGGTCCCGCCGGCCGTGGCCCACGCGGGGTCGCTCGGATACAGGCGATGGTCGCTCGCGTGCGAGTGTTCTTCCTCGAACGGCGTGAAGGGCACGTCCGCCTCGTGCCTCGTGGAGTGGAGGTAGGGCGAGCCGAGCGCGTCGGCGACGATGTGGCCGAGCCCGGTCGCCGTCTCGGCGTAGCCGACGGTGACGAGCTCCGGGCCGGCCGCTGGGGCTGCATCGCGGAGCTGGGCGAGGTGCTCACGGACGGCGGTGAGGGCGGAGAGACCGTCGGCATCCGGCCGTTCCCGACGGGCCAGGAGGTGCGCCACCGTGTCGAACGGAGCGGTCTCGGGTTCGCTGCCGTCGAGCGCGCTGCGCACCAGCAGTCCGAGCAGTTCGCCGGCGGCGAGCGCTAGGCCGGGCACGGTCGGCACGTGTTTGGCGAGGACCGTCGACACGAGCAGCTGCGCGCGTTTGGGGTTGTCGCGGAGTGCCAGACCGACGAGGTCCTCCACCGGGATCAGGCTCCGGGACGCGTCCGAGCGCAGGCCGATGCCGACGGCGTCGCGCACGAAACCGCCTGTCCATGCGCCCATCGATACTGTCACCGCATGCTCGTCTCGAGGAGGTCGACGAAGGTCGTGTTCTCTGCCGTGGCCCAGTAGCGGCCCGTCCGAACCGTCACCGCATGCTCGTCTCGAGGAGGTCGACGAAGGTCGTCTCCTCCGCGGCCACCCCGAAGGCCTCCGCGCGGAGCAGGGTCTTGCGCGCCCACGCCTGATGCGGCTTCATCTCGTTCATCTTGTTCCGGTACGGGGAGGCGTTGGCGCCGCCGCCCACGTCGCCGACGACCGAGAGGGCGTCGACGTACTCCTCGTGACTCACGACCGACATCGCGTGGACGACCGGCACATGGCTCGGGTGGATGACCGTCTTGCCGAGCAAACCGTTCGCCTGGTCGAGCGCGATCTCGCGGATGAGGCCGTCGAGTCCTTTGAGGAGGAGCTTCTGACGCAGCTGCGCCTCGTTCGCGTCCTGGAACGGCGTCATGCGCAGCTGTGGGCGCATGAGCCGCTCCGCGTTGTGGAAGTGCTCCCAGACCGTGCCGGTGATGACGAAGTCGTCGCCCGGTCGACCGAAGACGTTGACGACGTCGGCGATGACCGAGGAGACGAGTTTCACGTCGTACACGGTGAGGTCGCGGGAGCGCCGGAGCGAGAAGGCGCTCGAGAGGTCGGTGGCGCCGATCCGGACCGCCAGGACGTCCTCGCGGTGTGCTTTGGTGACGTCGACGATCCCGGAGAGGGTGTCGTCGCGGGTCTCGCGGTGGATCATCCGCGGCGACTCGAGGATCGGCATGACCCGGAGCCGACGCGCGCCGTTCGACCCGTCCTGCCCGTAGTCGCGCTGCACGCGACCGAGTGCTTCGAAGAAGCGGTCCGCCACCCCGTCGCTGTTCTCGTACTTGGGGATGACGAAGCCGCTCAGGAGGTCGAGTCCCGGACCGAGGAGCCCGGCGACCCGCTCGAGCTGCTCGGGCGTGCGGACGCGGATGAAGAGCAGCGGCAGCACCGGGCGCTTGGACCCTGAGCTCTTGGCGGCGAGCTGCTGCATGGCCTCCGCGACGTTCGTCTCGGCGAACTCGACCGCGTCGTCGGGGACCGAGTCCTCGAGGCACAGCACCATGCTCAGGCAGCCGTGCTTCGCCTGCTTCACGACGTCCTTCGCGAGCGTCGGGCGCGTGCCGGGACTGTAGAGCGTCGCGCCGAGTGCCGCCGCCACGTGTTCCGGTGGGGAGTCGATGCTGATGGGGCTCGGGAGCTTGTGGAACAACCGCGACGCGCGCTTGTCGTCGACGTAACTGAAGTGGCGCATGGTCATCGTCTCCGGGGTTCGCGGGCGACGACGTACGGCGTCGGCTCGAAGCCGAACTGCTGCAGGAGCGTCTGGAGGGGGATCTCGGCGGGAAGCGGTTCGAGGCGGAGTTCGAGTCTCGAACCGATGCGCAGCAGCGAGACGACCGGGGCGGCACCGGTCTCATCGGCGGCTGCGAAGCTCTCGCCGTCGAAGAGCTGCACCGTCAGCGGACGACCGGCTGTGCCGACGAACAGCGCTCGACGGATGAGGTGCACGTGTCGGAGGGCGAGGATCGCGTCGCCGCCGTCGAAGCCGAGCAGCGGCCGGTTGCCGGGCGTCGTCACGGGCGTGCCGTCGACACCGTCGGCCGTCGCGACACCCGTGACGAGCTCGACGGTCTCCCACACGATCGCCGTCGCTCCGCCGACGATGAGGCTGCCGATCGCGGACTGACGCGGGTCGAGCCGGACCAGCGGGGTCTCGTCGTCGAGGACGCGGACCTCCTCGGCCGTCGGGGCGGGGAAGGGCTGTGGGGTCGTCGGAGCTGCGGCGGGCGTGGTGGCCGGGCGTGCCGACGGCGCAGCGGGAGCGGTCGACGAGGATCCGCCGAGCGAGAGTCCCGTCGACGGTGCAGACGCTGCCGATGCCGTCGCTGCAGGAGTCGCGGCGGCGGGCGTCGACGGCCCACCGAGCGTGAGTCCGGTCGACGGTGCTGCCGATGCGGCCGGCGCTGCAGGAGCAGGTGCCGCCGGGGCGCTCGCCACGGGCTCCGCCTGCGTGACCGGCGCGGGTCTCGGCTTCACCCGACGACGGAGGTAGTCGATGTCCCGTCGCACCGGGGAGGTGTTGAGCGGCACGGCTCAGAGGTCGATTCTGAAGTCGCGCGCCACGCCCGCGAGACCGCCGGCGTACCCCTGCCCGAGGGCACGGAACTTCCAGTCCGAGCGGTGCCGGTACAGCTCGGCGAGCAGCAGCGCCTGGCTGCTGCGGACCTCGGCGATCGGCACGTCGAAGCGCACGAGCTCCCGACCGTCGGGTGTGGCGACGCGGACGAACGCCGAGCGCACGGGCGAGAAGTCGCCGGGACCGCGGACGTCGGGGTCGATGTAGAGCAGGAAGGCGATCTTCGACACGGCGTCCGGCACGCGCGACAGCTCGACGTCGATCTCCTCGTCGTCGGCCTCGGACGAGAAGGTGACCGCGCCGTCCTGGCTCTCGACCTGGTTGAAGAACACGAGGTGGTCGTCGGACAGCGCCTTGCCGTCGTCGCCGCACATGATCGCCAGCGGCACGGGTTCGCTCTGCGGCCCACGGCTCGCGATGACGTCCCAGCCGAACCCGATGAGCACGGCGTCGAGACCGGGGTTCTCGGCGGTGAGCGCGGCGTTCGCGCCCGCGATCAGCGACGCCATCAGTGTGCACCCAGCACGAGACCGACGTCGGGCTCCTGGAACTTGTCGGAGAGGAACCGACCGTGCGTCGAGAGTTCGGCGATCGCACCGATGCGGATCTGGTTGAGGAGGTCGCGGATGGTCTCCTCGATGAGCTCCAGCTGACGGGCGAAGACGATCGTGCTGCGGGAGTCGTCGGTGCGGTCCGCGGCCGGCAGCGCGAGGAAGGAACGCAGCGGGCTCGGGAGGTAGTCCGTCACCATCGCGGCGAGGAGCACGCGCTGCTCGGTCGACGCACCCTGGTCGGCGATCGTCGCGACGACGAGGCGCAACTGGTCGTCGATCTGTCGGAGCTGCGAGGTGATCAGCGCGGGGAGGTCGCGCCCCACGGAGCGCACCGAGTCGCGGAGTTCGTCGAGGTGGCGAGCGGTCTGCTCGTCCTCCGTCTCACCGACGGGCGCCGGCGTGGCGTCGACGACGCCGAGCGGCTCGGCCCCGCCGGTTCGCAGTGCGTTCAGCAGTCGTCCGAATGCCATCCCTCGTCCCCTTCGTCCTCAGCGACCCGTGCGCCCGGTCACCCGAGCGTGAGGCTACCGCAGTTCGCGCTGCTCGGCCTGACGGCTGCGCTCGAGGTACGGCTTCGCCTTCTCGAGGCCCGACTCGAGCGCGTTGACGGTGCCCTCCATGTTCTTGGCGGCTTCGGCACGGAAGGTGTCGATCGCGTCCATGGTCTGGAAGACGTTGTCGAACGCGCGCTGCAGGGTCTCGACGCTGACGCCCGAGGTGGACGCCTGCTGGTGGATGCGCGTCGTCTGGTCCTTCAGCATCTCGCTGGTCTGCAGGATCATGTTGTTCGTCGTGGTGTTGATCGCGTCGATCTGGTCGAGCACCATCTTCTGGTTCGCGAGGGCCTGCGCGACGACGACGGCGGTCCGAAGAGCGGCGATCGTCGTGGTGCGAGCGCGGTCGACGCCCTTGATGAGCTCGAGGTTGTTCTTGCGGATGAGGTCCATCGCCAGGTAGCCCTGCACCGAGACGGCGAGCTGCGTGAGGATGTCCTGGTGGCGCTGACGGACGGGGAAGAGGACGTCGGCCTCGAGCTTCTGCGCCTCTTCGATGCGTCCGGCGGACCGGGCTTCGTCGATCTTGGCGACGCACGCGGCGTCGAGCGCCTTGGCGAAGACGGCGTACTCACTGAGCGCCTGCATGGTCTCCCAGAGCTGGACCTTCTCTCCCGCGAGCGAGGCGTTGTCCTTCAGGAGTTCGTCCTGTCCGGCCATGAGCGACTTGATGATCTTGTCGAGCTGGGTCTGCGCGGACTCGTACTTCTGGAAGTACTTGGCGAGCTTGTTGCCGCCTGGGATGAACCCGAGGATCTTGCGGCCGACGCCGAGGTCCGCCTGGTTGGGCGTGAGGTCCTCGACGGTGCTGCGGAGGTCGCCGAGTGTGGTCGCGACCTTGATCTGCGCGCTGTCACCCGAACGCTTCGCCCCGGCGACCGAGGTCGACGAGCGGTCGAGCATGCGCGAGGAGTACCCGCTCGACTGCACCATCTCCTTGCCGCCGATCTGGGAGATGCCCTCGATCTTCTGCGTGAACTCGGGGGAGCGCGGGTCGAGCGTCGCGACCTCGGACACGAACGAGCGTGCCTGCTGCTGGATCTCCGTCTGGCGCTCCGCCGGGACCGGGACCATGCCCGGCGCCTCTTCGGCCTGCACGACGTCCGGTGCGTCCGGAGCGTGCAGCACGAGGGAGGCTGCGGCCTGTTCGTTGGCGTCTGGCGGAGTGAGTGGCGTGCTCATGCGGTCGACCTTGCTCTCGTGTGTGGCTTGCTCGTGGTGGAGGCGTCGGTGCTCAGCCGAGCGGGACGCCGAAGTCGCCGGCGATGCCGGCGAGACCGGTGGTGTAGCCCTGGCCGACGGCCTTGAACTTCCACTCGGATCCGTTGCGGTAGAGCTCCGAGAACAGCATGGCGGTCTCGGGAGCGGCGTCCTCGCTGAGGTCGAAGCGGACGATCTCGGTGCCGTCCTGGTCGACGATGCGGCAGTACGCGCCGCGGACCTGGCCGAAGTTCTGGCGACGCTCGTCGGCCTTGTCGATCGACACGGCGATGACCACGCGCTCGACGTCCGCGCCGACCGCGTTCAGGTCGACCGAGATCTGCTCGTCGTCGCCCTCGCCGTCGCCGGTGCGGTTGTCACCGAGGTGCTTGACCGAGCCGTCCGCCGAGGCGGGCTGGTTGTAGAAGATGAAGTCGGCGGAGGAGCGCACCTTGCCGTTCGCGCCGATCAGCAGCGCCGAGGCGTCGAGGTCGAAGGCCTCACCGCTCGTGGTGCGCGGGTCCCACCCGAGGCCGACCGTCGCGACCGTCAGGCCGGGGCTGGTCTTGGTGAGCGAGAGGTTGTTGCCCTTTTCGAGGGTGAGTCCTGCCATGGTGATCGCTTCTCCTTCGGAACTGCGCTGACGCGCGGGGGACTACTGCGGGTGGTGCTCAGAGGGCCTGGGCGGCCGGACCGAGCAGATCCATGACGGAGCGCCCGTTGGCGCGCTCGCCGATCGCCTTGAAGGTCCAACCGTTGCCCTCGCGCGAGACCTTCGACATGATCATCGCCGTGTGCGGGCCGGAGTCGGTGAGCTGGTAGCGGGCGACCTCGGGCGAGCCGGGGGTCGAGTCGTCGATGATGCGACTGAAGGCGTTCTGCACCGTGTCGAAGGTCTGCCGGCTGTAGCTGCTGATCACGAACACGATCTGCTGGACCGACGGCGCCACCTTCGAGAGGTCGACCAGGATGGTCTCGTCGTCACCGTCGCCGGCGCCGGTGAGGTTGTCGCCGGTGTGGGTGGCCGAGCCGTCCTTGCTCGCGAGCTGCTGGAACCAGATGGTGTCGAGGACCTTGCCGGTGGCGTCGAAGAAGATCGCCGAGGCGTCCAGGTCGATGTCGGGCGCGGAGGCTGCACGACCGAAGAAGCCGCGCTTCACCGGTGCGACGCCGTCCCAGCCGAGGCCGAGACGGATCCGCGTGAGCGAGCCACCGTCCTGCTTCGTCAGTGAGAGCGACTGGCCCTTTTCCAGACTCAGACCCATGGTTCCGTCTCCTTGATGCTTCATCGTGTAGCTGGTGGTGAGGTGTGGGACGTGCGCCCCGGCCGAAGCCGGGAGCGCACGTCCACGTTATCGGTTCAGCCGGGCGAGCGCCCGGATTCCCGGTCCGTTCAGAGCAGGCCGCGTGAGTCGGAGCCCTTGGTCTGCAGCTCGTGGGCTCGGGCGAGCAGCCGCTGGAGCTCCTCGTCGTCGGCCGCCTTCGCCTGGTGCTTGGGCTTCAGGTTGGCGAAGGACTTCTGGCGCTCGACCATGCGGGTGTAGCTCGTCTCGAGCTCGACCTCGTCCACGTGGTGGCCGACCGGGATGTCCTCGGGGGAGTCCGCGTGGAGCACGATCTTCTTGGCCTGGCTGCGGGCGTCGCTGATGATCGTGTGGGCACGGCCCGCCGGGCTGAGGAGCGACAGCAGGACCGTCACGAGGAGGATGCCGACGATGACCGCGAGCGAGAGGCCCGTCTCGATCTCGAAGACCGGGACGTGCTCACCGCCGTTGATGAACGGCAGGGTGTTCTCGTGCAGCGCGTGCAGGACGAGCTTCACACCGATGAAACCGAGGATCGCCGCCAGGCCGTAGCTGAGGAAGATGAGGCGGTCGAGCAGGCCGTCGATGAGGAAGTAGAGCTGACGGAGGCCGAGGAGCGAGAACGCGGTCGCCGTGAAGACGATGTACGCGTTCTGCGTGAGGCCGAAGATCGCGGGGATCGAGTCGAGCGCGAAGAGCAGGTCGGTGCCGCCGATGGCGACCATGACGAGCAGCATCGGGGTGAGGACCTTCTTGCCGTTCTCGATGGTGACGAGCTTGTCGCCGTCGTAGCGGTCGGTCGTCTTGAAGAGGCGCTTGGCGAGTCGGATGACGAAGTTGTTCGCCTCGTCGTCGTTCTCCTCCTCCGGACGGAGCAGCTTGACGGCGGTGAAGATGAGGAACGCGCCGAAGATGTAGAACAGCCAGGACCACGCGTTGACCGCGGCGGCGCCGAGGAAGATGAACCCGGTACGGGCGATCAGCGCGAAGACGATGCCGAAGAGCAGCACCTTCTGCTGGTCGGCACGCGGCACGCGGAAGCTCGACATGATGATGAGGAAGACGAAGAGGTTGTCGACCGACAGGGCCTTCTCCGTGATGTAGCCGGCGAAGTACTCGGACCCGAGCGTCCCGCCGCCGAAGATGAGGACGCCGACACCGAAGATGAGGGCGAAACCGACGTAGAGGGCCGACCACTTCGCGGCTTCCGGCAGCGTCGGCTCGTGGGCCTTGCGTACGTGGAAGATGAAGTCGAAGGCGAGGAGGGCCAGGATGCCGACGATCGTCAGCAGCCAGACGTATCCGGGGATTTCCATGGGCTGTATTCTCCGCAGCGCTCGAGGTGGGGGACGGGTGACGTTTAGTTGGTGCCGTCCCACTATATAGTTGGTATGGTCGAACCAACACCCGAACGCCGGTATTCAGGAAGAATTCAGCTATGAGCGATGAGGTCGACCCAGCCGACGCCGGCGCCGTCATCCAGGCGTCGCTCGCGTCCGTGCTCCGATGGTCCACCCGGGCCGACAACCGCCGTTCCCTGCACGACGCCGAAGGCGCAGCCCTGACCGGCACGGACGCGTGGCTCCTCGAGTACGTGATCACCGCCGGCCCGATCCGCATGTCGACGGTCGCGGGCTGGATGGACGTGGACAAGTCGACCGCGACGGCCGAGGTCCGTCGCCTCGAGGAGGGTGGTCTCGTCGTCCGGGAGACGGATCCGAGCGACCGTCGAGCGGTGCTCGTCAGCGCCACGGAGGAGGGACGCACGGCCCTCGAGCGGCACCGGCAGGCGGCCCAGCAGGTCTACAACACGCTCGTCGGCAAGTGGAGCGAACACGATCGCGTGGAGCTCGCCCGACTCCTCTCGCGGTTCGTCGACGAGTTCTCCTGGGTCAGCGACGCGGTCTCCCGGCACAACGCGAGTCGCTGACCGGACGACCTCACGGGTCCACGCGCACCGGGATCGACCCGGTCCGCTCCGCCCGTGGCCCGTACACCCAGAAGCGATACAGCACGAAGCGGAACGCGGAGCCGAGGGCCAGGCCGACGATGTTCGCCGACACGTTGTCCGCCAACGGTGTCGTCAGGTGCAGTGCGTCGTGGGAGACCCAGAGGCAGCCCAGGGCGATCGCGCCTCCCGCGAGGCTCACGATGCCGAACTCGAGCGCTTCGCGGGCGACGTCCGAGCGCCGATGGGCGCGGAAGGTGAGGAGCCGGTTGCCCACCCAGTTGGCCACGATGGCGAGCGTCGTGGAGACACCCTTCGCCACGAGCAGCCCGGAGGTGCCGGTGTGGAGGAACACGGTGTACGCGAGGAGGTTGAAGACCCCGACGTCGACGAGGAAGCCGACGCCGCCGACGAGGCCGAAGGCGGCGACCTCGCGGACGATCGGGCGCCGGAGCAGCGCGCGCGGGTTCGGGAGGGGCCGCATCACCACTGCATCACGACCTGACCAGCTCGAAGACGATGCTGCGGTTGACGGGGATGCGCTGCTCGACGCGGTAGCCGAGGGCCTCCAGATCCGCTACGTCCGGGGAGGTGCTCGACCCTTCGACGACCCAGACGGTGTCGTGGCCGATGAGCCGGTCGTGGATGTCCGCCAGCGGCGCGGCAAGGTCCCAGAGCTCGGGGCGGTCGCGGTAGCTCGTCTCGAGCGCCACATCGTCGAGGCCGGCGAAGGCCTGCGGGTAGAGGTCGATCGCGAGCCGCGACTTGCGCGAGGGCTTCACGGACTGGTCGAAGACGACCGCGTCGCCCGGCGAGGCGTGGGCCTGGACGACCTCCGCGGTCTGCCGGAGGTCGCTGCCGTCGTCCTTCGCGAACGGGCCACGCTGTTCCACGAGGACCGGGGTCGCGAGCGCCAGCACGAGCGCGACACCGGCCGCGGTCGCCACCGTGCGGTCGACCCGCTTCGGCAGGACGTCGACGATCGTCCGGAGTCCGAGCGCCATCATGATCGCGACGGCCGGGACGCAGAAGGTGACGTAGCGCAGGTTGTACATCGGCGTCACGAGGGTGTTGCCGATGATGAGCAGCGCCGTCGGTGCGAGGGCCCAGACGGCGATCATCGCCAGTGCGCGACGCTGTCGGGAGGATCGGCGGACCACGAGAACTCCGATGGGAGCGAGCACGATCAGCAGCCACGCGAACACGGCAAAGGCCGGCGTCTGGAACCACTGGCCGACGAGCACCGATTCCGGCGTCGCGTAGTCCCGCCTGCCCAGGAACGCGATCTGCTCGCGCTGCGCGATGCCCGCGATCACGATCGGAGCGCCGAGGACCAGTGCCCCGACGAGGGACCAGCCCCAGGCTCGCATCACCCGCCGCCCGGGGCGCTGGAGCACCATCCACGTGGCGTGCACGAGGAGGAGCATCGCGAGGTACAGGAACAGGTACATCGAGGCGGCGCTCGCGACGGCGAAGAGGGCCCAGCTGCGGCGTGATGTGGACCGACGACGCACGAGCGACACGAACCACACCGTCAGCCACACGACCGCAGCCATGCCCAACGCATAGGAACGTGTTTCGGCGCCCATCCTCGTGACCTGGGGGATCACGGCGAACACGAGGCCAGCCGTGATGCCGATCGCCGGGGTGAAGAGCGCCCTCGCGAGCACGACCGTGCCGGCCGCGGCCAGACCGACCCCGACAGCACTCGGGAACCGCGTGACGGCCTCGGCGGTACCGAAGGCTCCGGTCCAGACGTGCAGGAACGCGTAGTACAGGCCGTGGACGGCGTCGATGTGGCCGATCATCCCGAACATGACGGGGAGCGGACGTTCGGCGGCGAGGACGCTCGCCGCCTCGTCACCCCAGTACGACGGCGTCCCGATGCCGATGAGCGAGACGAGGGTGGCGAACAGGCCGACGACCCAGGGTATGGCGCGGCCGCCGAGGAGGGTGTGGAGGGCGTCCCACCGACGGCGCGAGGGCGCGGTCGGGACGGTGATCGTCGCAGTCATGGGTTCCCCTCGGACGCGACAACCTGGCGCGTCGTCTCATCGTCCGCCGCTCGGATGAACGCGAGCAGAGAGGTTCCTGAGAGGGCGTGGGGGATCCTGCCGGAAATTGACGGCCGGGGGCGGGCCGTCCCGGTGGGGAGTTGTCCCCATCGCGCGGCGTCGGCGCGCGGGACAGACTGCAGGGGTCCGCCGCCGAAAGGAACCCCGATGCAGCTCTCCCGAGTCACCGCCCTGATCACGCTCCCTGTCGCAGCCATGCTCGTGCTGGCGGGATGCTCCACGCCGTCGGCCCCCGACGCGAAGCCGACGGAGAAGGCTTCGTCGTCCGCGACGTCGAAGCCGACCTCGACCGGATCGGCCGATGGTGAGGTCACCGAGCCTGGAGCGCAGGTCGGGATCGATGAGCCGATCGTCTACGAGTCGCAGGGCACCGACGGCGTCACCGCGCTCATCAGCGCGAAGCTGACCGAGGTCACCCCCGCGACCGCCGACCAGGTCGCGTTCCTCAAGACGCAGTTCGACGGCGGAGAACTCGACGGCTACGACATCACACTTATCCGCCTCGAGATGACCAAGGTGTCGGGCGACCCGGTGGCGTTCAACAGCGACGCGACCTCCTTCGCACCCGTCGACGCCGATGGTGAGAAGGTCCAGGAGGCCACGCTCATCGGGTGGGACGAGTGCGGATCCGAGTCGTTCACCGAGGAGTTCGATGGCGGCGAGCCGATCACGCAGTGCTACGTCGCGGCGGCTCCCGCCGGTGGCAAGGCTCCGGCCGGCCTCATGTACGACGGCGGTTTCACCGACCCGAACCCCTACGACTCCTTCGACGGCGACCCGATCCTGCTCATCAAGGACTAGCTGTCCTGCGGGCCTGAGTGCCTGCGACAGGCTCAGGGACCGCGTCGTTCTGGGGTCACGTCTCCCGGTCACTGAGCCTGTCGAAGTGCCCACGAGAACCCCTTCGTCGGCGGGGTCGGAACGGCGCGGGGTCCGGTTCCGTTCGGTGGTGTTTCCCGTCGGGTGTCGTCCAGTCGAGCACACCCTGGCCCGTGGTCGAGGTTCCACCCGGGCAGGTGCTTCATGCGGTGGTGATGTCGACACAGGCAGGCGAGATTCCCGACGTCTGTGGTGCCGCCGTCTTCCCACGCGACCGAATGATCGAGGTCGCACGCCCTGGCGCGCCTCCCACAGCCCGGTGCCCGACAGGTGCCGTCCCGAAGCCGCACCGCGCGTTGCAGGTCGGCCGGAACGCGGTACTGATTCCGCCCGACCGACAAGACCGCGCCGGTCTCGGGCTGGACGAGGATCCGGGTGAAGCTCGGCGCGTTCACCGCGATACGCGCCGCGGTCTCGGGGTCGATGGGACCGTAGCCGTCGAGGGTAGCCGGGGCATCGGAAACGCCGGCCATGCTGAGCGCCGGGACCGTGATCTGCACCGTGGGCGTGATGTGCTCCTGCACTTCGATCGGGTGCGGGAGCACCGGGCTCGACAAGACATCTTCCGGCGTGACACCGGTGAGCGCGAGCGCCACGAGGGCGTCCGCTTGCAGTTGTGCGCAGGTGCGGGTGTCGCCCGCAGCGCGCGATGCCGCCGCGGCTGCCTCGATCCGTTCGGCGATGCCCTGGGCGATCGGCGCCGTCGTGAAGAGGTGCACCCACGCCATCCCGTCGGCGGCGGGCTCGAACTCCACCCGGCGGTCGGCCTCGGACCGCCGGGCTCGGGCGGTGATGGACTCTGGGTGGAGGCGCTCGCGGAGCACGCGGGCGCGCCTGCGGAGGTTCGCGTTGGTGGACGCTTCCGCGACCGGCAGGACCTCCGCGAGGAACACCGTCCGCCCGGTGGTCGGGACGTCGCTGAGCTGGTCGATGATCGTCTGCGCGTGCCTGGCCGAGATGCGACCGGCCTCGAGGGAGGCGAGCACGGCCGGTGCGTCGTTGACGAGCCGCTCGGCGTCGTTCGTCGCCCGCTGGACCGTCTGCTCCGGCCGGCGCGTCGCCATGGCGAGGGCCGCGCAGGTGGAGCGGCGCGAGAGCGCCTGACGCTCGGCCGCCGGGAAGACGGCCGGAACGACCGAGTCGGCGAAGGCGTCGGCGTAGGCGGCGGAGCGGGCTAGGAGGCGGGCCTCGCGTGCATCGAGAGCCGCCCGCAGTCGCTGGATCTCTGCGTATTCATCCGAGAACTCCGCGAGCTGCGCGGCGTACTCGTCGCCAGCTCGAACTGCGGAGGCGGTGGTCTCGGTCATGGAACAAGTCCATCATGGACCACTGACATTCCAGATGCCGAGTCGCACCGGTTGTGGACGTTGCTCGTGGGCCCTGCGACAGGCTCAGAGACCGGGGAGGGGAGTCAGGGACCGGGGGAGGACAGACGAACGCCGGTGACCCGAGCGGGTCACCGGCGTCCGTGTGATCGGGAGGTCAGTTCTTGAACGCGTCCTTCACGTTCTCACCGGCCTGCTTCACGTCGGACTTGGCCTGGTCGGCCTTGCCCTCCGCGATGAGCTTGTCGTTGTCTGTCGCCTTGCCGACGGCCTCTTTGGCCTTGCCCGCGAGGTCTTCGGCGGCGTTCTTGATCTTGTCTCCTGCGCTCATATGGTGCTCCTCACATGTTCTTCGGGCTGTCGATCCGCACTGATCGAATCCGACAGGGCGACCGGGTGGACGCCCTTCACTTGTACACCCGGGAGCCCCAGGCTCGGGCGGGGCTCCAGCAGACTCCCAGAGAACTCCCCGGACCGCGCTGTGCCCGTGCGCCCGTCGTCGGATCGTCGTCGACGACCAGGACCCTGGCCATCAGACCACGCCGCTCGTGCCGAGCAGGGTGCCGATCGCGAAGGTGACGGCGAGGGCGAGCGCTCCACCGATCACGACCCGGATGGTCGGGCGGAGCGCGGGGTTGCCGCCGATCCTCGCGCTCGTGAACCCGGTGAGCGCCAGCGCGATGAGCACGATGATGAAGGTGATCGGGACGCGCACTTCGGGCGGCGGCAGCAGGATCGCGAGCAGGGGGAGCAGTGCCCCGATCGTGAAGGCGAGCGCCGATGCGCCGGCGGCCGCCCACGGGCTCACGACGGCGTCCTCGGTGATGCCGAGTTCGGCCTCGAGGTGCGCCGTGAGCGGGTCGTGTGCGGTCAGCTCCTCGGCGACCCGCCTCGCGGTCGTCGGCTGGAGCCCCTTCGCCTCGTAGATCCCGGCGAGTTCCGCGAGCTCCGCCTCGGGGTCGTCGGAGAGCTCCCGCCGCTCCTTCGCGATGAGGGCGCGCTGGCTGTCCCGCTGGCTGCTCACCGACACGTACTCGCCGAGCGCCATGGAGATCGCACCACCGACGAGCCCGGCGACACCCGCGGCGAGGAGCGGGGCGCTGTCGGTCGTGGCACCGGCGACACCGACGACGAGGGACGCGACGGAGACGATGCCGTCGTTCGCGCCGAGCACCCCAGCACGGAGCCAGTTCAAGCGGCCAGCGAGGTCACCGCGGTGCGGTTCGTCCGGGTGGCCGCCGGTCGGTGGTGAGGAGCTCATGGATGCATCCAAGCACTCCGCGGGCCGCCCGCGCACGGTTCCCGCCCGATCGCGTGCCCGGTCGCCTAGACTGGAGGCTGGTGCGCCGGGAAGTCTGGTCGGCGGGCGATCGATCGGGATCGCTCTGCTGCTCGACCGAACCCTCCCCCGAAGGATCCGTATGCCCGACGCTCACCGCTCACACGACCTGCCGGCCGACCAGGCCCCGCACTCGATCTGGCGTGGCATCCACCAGACGCTCCAACAGGACACCGTCGGTGGTGCCCTCCTCGTCGTCGCAACCGCACTCGCGCTCGTGCTCGCCAACACCGGTGCCTCAGACTTCTACCTGAGCGTCCGCGACTTCACCTTCGGTCCGGAGGCGCTCCATCTGAACCTCTCCGTCGGCGCCTGGGCGGCCGACGGCCTCCTCGCGATCTTCTTCTTCGTCGTGGGCCTGGAACTCAAGGAGGAGTTCGTCGCCGGAAAGCTCCGGAACCCCAAGACCGCGGCGCTCCCCATCGCCGCAGCCGTCGGCGGTGTGGTCGTGCCCGCCGTCATCTACGTCCTCGTGAACCTGAGCGCAGGGCCCGACGCGCTGCAGGGCTGGGCGATCCCGGCCGCCACGGACATCGCGTTCGCCGTCGCCGTGATCGCGGTGGTCGGCAAGTTCCTACCGCCGGCACTGCGGACCTTCCTGCTCACGCTCGCCGTGGTGGACGACCTCATCGCCATCAGCATCATCGCGATCTTCTACACCGACCACATCGAGTTCCTGCCGCTGGCGCTCGCCGCGGTGCCGCTCGCCATCTTCGCCGTACTCGTCCAGCGCGGCGTCCGCGCCTGGTGGGTCCTCATCCCGCTCGGCCTGTGCACCTGGGCGCTCATCCACGCCTCCGGTATCCACGCGACCGTCGCCGGCGTGCTGCTCGGCTTCATGGTGCCCGTCTTCGCGACGAAGCGCGCCCGCGTCCAGGTGGGGACCACCGCCGAGGGGCGCCCGGTCTACGACGGGCTCGCCGCGCACTTCGCCGATCGTTGGAGCGTCGTGTCCACGGCGGTCGCCGTCCCGATCTTCGCCTTCTTCTCCGCGGGCGTGGTCATCGGCGGGATCTCCGGGCTCGTCGAGTCCTTCCAGGACACCATCGCACTCGGGATCATCGCCGGACTCGTCCTCGGCAAGCCGATCGGCATCCTGGTGACGACGTTCTTCGTCACCCGACTGCCCGGCCTCGGCCTCGACCCGTCGATCCGTTGGGTCGACCTCGTCGGCATGGCGTTCGTCGCGGGCATCGGATTCACGGTGTCGCTGCTCGTCGGTGAACTGTCCTTCGGTGTCGGCAGCGAGTCCGACGACCACGTCAAGGTCGGCGTGCTCGCCGGCTCGCTCATCGCCGCCGCCATCGGTGCCGCGATCCTCGCCGCCCGCAACCGGGTCTACCGGCGTGCGGTCACGGCTGGAAGTAGTACGCCGAGTGCAGGCGGCAGCCCGGATTGAACCGGGCGTCGCAGTTCGGGCAGGCGTCGACCTCCAGATATCGGTCGATCGTCAACTCCGTCGAGCACACGCCGCACAGGATCGCCTCGCGGTCGCGCTGCTCGCGCGGCCACTGCTCGGCCGGGTGGTCGGCGCACTCCGCGTGGCACAGGTGGCACGGGTAGTACTCGCCGCAGCAGGCGAAGCGGATCGCGATGACGTCGAGCGTGGTCGCGTAGTGGACGCAGCGCGTCTCGTCGTCGACCGTCTTCCCGAGGACGTGCACGGTGTCGCCGCCGCCGCTCATCGGACGCCCCGGGCGGTGAGGGCCTCACCGAGTTCGTCGGCGTGCTTCAGCGACACCACGAGGAACGGCACGACGAAGGTCACCAGGTTCGACCCCGCCCCGCGCGCCCGCTGCGCCTCCCGGACGCTCATGGCCAAGCGGGCGAGGACCGGCACCGTGTTGATCGCGACGGCGAGCATCAGGGCGATGCGCGAGGGGTCGACACCGAAGCGACCCAGGGGCTGGAGGACGCGCTCGAAGGCGTCGAGCAGGTCGGCGACGCGCGTGCTCAGCACGAGGAGGCCCGCGAGCAGGATGGCGGCGACGATGCGGGACGTGTTCGACACGGCGGACTCGACGTCGAGGAACAGCAGTTGGCCGGCCACCGTGATCGTGATGATCCAGCGGATGAGCAGGAGCTGCCGTCCGAGCTCGCCGAGGCCGAGACCCGAGACGAGGTAGGCGATGACGGTCACGGTGGTGGCGATGCCCGCGGTCCACCAGCTCGTCGGTAGGAGCGAGATCGCGAGCACCACGACGAGGATGCCGAGCGCCTTCGGGCCGGCCGGCGCGCGATGGAGCCAGCCGGAGCCGGGGCGGTAGAGGGTGATCACGCCGTCACGACCGCAGACTCGCGCGGTAGGCCGCGATCACGTCGTCCGGTGCGCCCTGCGCGACGACCCGCCCGCCGTCGAAGAGCAGCGCGGTGTCGCAGCGGGCGGCGAGTTCCAGGTCGTGGGTGACGAGGAGGAGCTGATGGCCCGCCTCGGGACGCAGGAGGTGGTCGGCGACGGCGGCGCTGTTGCGGGCGTCGAGGTAGGCGGTGGGTTCGTCGGCGATGAGCAGCGCCGGCCGGCGGATCACGGCCCCGCAGAGCGCCAACAGCTGCTTCTGGCCACCGGAGAGTTCGTAGGCGGACCGGTCGGCGAGCGCCGTCAGGCCGAACGCGTCGAGCGCATCGGCGACCTGCGTGGCGATGTCGGCCTTCGACGCCTTCGTGCCGCGGAGGGAGAACGCGACGTCCTCCGCCACCGTCGGCATGACGATCTGCGCGTCCGGGTTGCTGAACACGATGCTGACGAGTCGTCGAAGGGTCGCCGTGTCCTTCGCGGCGTCGACCCCGTGGACCTGCACGCTGCCGTCGGTCGCGCGGGTGAGGCCGCCGACGAGCCGGGCGAAGGTGGACTTGCCCGAGCCGTTCGCGCCGATGACCGCGATGCGCGCGTCTTCGAGGTGGAGCGTCACATCGTCGAGTGCGACGGTGTCGCCGAGACGCGCGGTGACGCGGTCGAGACGGATGGCGGATGACTGGTCGATGTCCCCGATCATCGCACGACCTCGAACACCGCGGCGACGCCGAGACCGCCGCCGACCGACGCTGCCGCCACCCCGATCGTGCCCGCTGGAGCCCCGCCGCGGACGAGCCGCGAGAACAGGCGGACCACGGCGACCGCACCGCTCGCGCCCCACGGGTGACCGAGCGCGAGGGCTCCACCGTCGGCGCAGAGTCGCTCATCGTCCTCGGCGACACCGAGCCGGTCGAGCACGGCGAGCGTCTGGGCCGCGAACGCCTCCACGATCTCGAACGCGGCGACCTGCGCGAGGTCCACGTCGGCCCGTTCGAGGGCGTCGAGGATCGCCGGCGCGGCCCCGATCCCCGGGAGTGCCGGGTCGCAGCCGACGACGGCGTGCGCCCGGACGGCGAGACCGGGCGTCGCGCTCCCGTGGGCGGGCCCGCCGAGTCCGCCGGGCACGACGAGCACCGCGGCGGCACCGTCGCTCACCCGGCAGGTGTTGCCTGCGGTGAGGGAGCCGTCGCTGAAGAGCGGCGCGAACCGGGGGAGGAGCCGCTCGATCCCGCTGCGCGGCGCCTCATCGTGCTCGGCCGCCCCGACCAGCGGGACGAGCTCGCCGGTGAACCGCCCGGCGGCGACGGCGCTCGCCGCACGGTGCGTGCTGCGCGCCGCGTAGGCGTCCTGGCGTTCGCGGGAGATCCCGTCGTGCTCCGCGAGATCCTCGGCGGCCCTGGTCATGTCGGGGTCGTGCCAACCCGCCGGCGCGAACGGTGCGCGTGCATAGGCGACGCCGTCGACGGAACGGGTCGGCGCGGTCGACGCGCTCTCGACACCGCCGGCGATCCGAGGCCGACCGTCGCCGGCGCTGATCGCCGTGGACGCCTCGATGATCGCCGCGAGGCCGCTGCCGCACTGCCGGTCGACGGTGACCCCTGGCACGGCGAAGCCGAGGCCCGCTCCGAGTGCGGCGACGCGGGCAGGGTTGCCGCCAGGCCCCATGCAGTTGCCGAGGACGACGTCCGCCACCACCGGCGGCAGACCCAGCATGTGCGTCGCGTCGTCGTGCACGGCCCGGACGGCGGGGACCGCCAGCTGCTCGACCGTGAGCGTGGCGAGAGCGCGCCCGCGCGTCGCGATCGGCGTCCGTCGGGCGGCGACGATGCGCGGGAGGGTGTGCGACTCAGTCAAGGGACGCCACCGTCCCGGCCGCGAGTCGGTCGGCGAGCTCCGCGCGGGCGGCCTTGCCGGTGACGGTCCGCGGGAGCTCGTCGACGACGAACCAGCGTCGGGGCCGGTGGGTCGGCGGCAACAGCGGTTCGAGGGCGTCGCGGAGCATCGCACGGCTCGGCCGCGAGCCCGGGCGCAGTTCCAACACGGCCGTCACGAGCGATCCGACCCCGGCGTTCGGCAGACCGAGCACGACGGCGTCGTCCACCTCGTCGAGTCGGCGCAGGGCCTCCTCGACATCGGCGGGGATGACGGTCGCCGCGGCCGTGAGGATCGCGTCGTCGGCTCGGCCGAGGAGCGTGACGATTCCGTCGTCGATCCGCGCGCGGTCGCCGACGGTGGACCAGTCGCCGTCGCGTCGGAGCGGGCCATCGCCCTCGAGGTACCCGGTCGCGACGAACGGCGATCGGACCCACAGGACATCGTCGTCCCGGACCTCGAGCTCGGCACCGGGGAACGCGCGGAGGCCGGGTCGATCCGGATCGACACCGTCGTCGACGGCCACGAAGGAGAGCTCGGCGGCACCGTAGTAGGACACGACGCGGATGCCGAGGCCCTCCGCGGTGGCGCGGAGTCCGGGGTCGAGTGAGGCGCCTCCGATCAACGCCACCCGCAGGCGGGGCGGCACCTCGCCGTCGAGGAGCGCCCGGAGGCCGTTCGGGGTCCCGTGGAACCGGGTCGCGTCACGGGCGTCGTCGGGGGTGAGCGCGTGAGACGTCGGGAGGGCGAGCGAGCAACCGACGGCGGCCGCGTGGGCGACCGAGAACAGCGACAGCGACGACGCGGGCGGCGACGACAGTGCCAGGACGTCGTCCGGCCCGAGGTCGAGCAGCGCGCCGACGGCCGGGAAGGAGTCCGCCCACGATGCGGCGGCCCGGAGCACGATGCGCGGCTCGCCCGTCGTGCCGGAGGTCAGCGTCGCCCAGCCCTGGTCCGGCTGTGGACCGGCTGCGGTGCTGCGGTCGCGGACGGAACGCCAGTACGACTCGCTCCATCGATCGTCGCCGAGCAACGGCACGCCGCCGGACGCCCGCACCTCGAGCGCCCGACGGACGAGGTCGGTCGGCGCCCCGCCGCGCAGCGGGACGAGGTGCCCTGGACGCACGGTCATCCGATCCGGGCGGGCTCGCCGGGACGCGTGGAGCCGGCGCCGGCCGCGTTGCGGAACGCGCGCGGGTAGGCGCGGGCGAGCGTCATCGTGATCACCGTCGCGAGCACGACCTTGACGAGGTCGCCGGGTACGAACACGAGGCTCTGCAGGGCGGTCTCGCCGAGTGGCAGGCGGGTGACGAGCGACTGCACCGGGATGCCGAACGCGTAGATGACGCCGATGCCGCCGACGAACACCCCGAGCGCGGTGCGCCACCAGCGCAGCCGACGCCCACCGGCGTGCACGATGAGCCCGATCACGAAGACGCCGACGATCCAGCCGAGGAGGTATCCGGCGCTCGGTCCGACGAAGACGCCGACCCCGCCGCGACCGCCGGACAGGAGCGGGAGGCCGATGGCGACGAGCGCCAGCAGCACGAGCATGGAGAGCATGCCTCGCCACGGGCCGAGGATCGCGCCGGCGAGCATGACGCCGAGGGTCTGCGCCGTGATGGGCACCGCGCCGAGCACCGAGAACGCGCCGGGCAGGCCGAGGGCGGCCACGATGGCGGCGAACACGGCGATGCGTGCGATGTCGGTCGCGTCGATCCGGAGTCTGCTCATGCTGGGTCCTTCGTCGGGATGGTCGGTTCGCTTTGGGGGCGGGTGGATCGCACCTGAACGGTGTTCACCTGAACAGCGTTCACTATAGTGGTGCTCATGTCCGGTCCCGAAACAGTGCGTCGCCATCGGCGCGACGACGTGGCTCAGGTGGCGCTGCGGATCCTCGACGATCACGGCCTGGCCGACCTCACGATGCGCCGCCTCGCCGCGTCCCTCGACGTCCAGCCGAGTGCGCTGTACTGGCACTTCGAGAACAAGCAGACCCTCATCGCCGAGCTGGCCGACCGGATCGTCGACGCCCACCCGGCACCGGTCGACGCCGTGTCCGAGGCCGGCTCCGACTGGCGCGAGCGGACGCGCGTGGAGGCGGAGGCGCTGCGTGACGCCCTCCTCGCCTATCGCGACGGCGCCGAGGTGGTGTCGAGCACCTACGCGCTCGGGCTCGGTTCCGGACGGGCGCTCACCCGGCTGACGGACGCGGTGTCGGTGGCCGGGTTCGACGAGTCGACGAGTCGACGTGCGGGCACGGTGCTGCTCCACTTCATCCTCGGGCACGTGTCGCACGAGCAGCAACGGATGCAGTACGACAGCGTCGGTGTGCTGGCCGACGGTGCGACGGATCCGCTCGGCCAGGAGGACCAGGCCCACGCGTTCGCCTTCGGGGTCGGTCTGCTCGTCGACGGCCTGGCGGCGCTCTCCGTCCGCTGACGGCTCTCGGTACGCCGATAGCACAGCGTGGATGGAACCGCCCACCGTCTGGATCGGCGGCGGCCCACGGTAGCGTTGGAGCAGGCAGGACGTGAGGGAGGCCGGTGATGGCGAAGGGTGATGACGACGACGTCGACATCGTCATCGACGCCTGGGCGAACGCGCTGCCCGATGTGGACTTCGCACCGCTCGACGTGGTGTCCCGCCTCCGCCGGCTCGTGCCGCACCTGCAGGAGGTCCGACGCCTGTCGTTCGCCGCGAGCAACCTGCGGCCGTGGGAGTTCGAGTTCCTCTCCATCCTTCGCCAGCACGGAGCGGACGGGCTGACGCCGTCCATGCTCGCAACGCGGTTGGGCATCACGAGCGGCAACCTCGCGAGTCAGCTCGACCGCCTGGCAGCACGCTCACTCGTCGCCCGTCAGAAGAACGAGGCCGACGGCCGGAGCAAGATCGTCGTGCTGACGACCCTCGGTCAGCAGCGGGTCGACGAGGCGATGCGTCGGCTGGTGGACGACGAGAACGCGATGCTCGCCGACCTCAGCCATGAGCAGGTGGCCGTGCTCATCGAGAGCCTGCGGGTCATCGGCGCGGCGCTCGAGCGTCGGTAGGGGTCTGCTCGACGCCCTTCGACAAGCTCAGGGACCGGACCCGCCTCAGAACCGCAGGTCGGACGGGTCGCTCAGCTCGATCCAGGTGTCGGTGTCGGGACGTACCGTCGCGGGAGCCGGCTCGAGGACATCGGCGGAGGCGAGGGCCCCGAAATCGAGACCGGTGAGGCTCGCGAGGTCGAGGATCGGCAGCTGGAAGGTCCGGAACGGGCCGAGTGGGGGGACGGCGGTGGCGTCTTGCGTGTCGTCGATCGCACTGGACCGGCCGAGGTCGATGTCGTCGAGCTGCGCCGACTGGTCGAGGAGGTAGCCGCTCGTCGCGAGCGCTCCGCCGTTCGACCACGCCGCCACCTTCCAGAATCGGCGTGGGATCTGTACGCCTCGGTAGAGCGGGTCCGTGTCGGCGAACACCGGCCCGGTGAAGACCGACAGCCGCCGGCGCCCGGCCGAGGCGTACTCGAGGACGAGGTCCTCCAGGCCGTTCCACAGCTCGAGAGACTGGTTGAAGTCCGCAGCCTGCGGTGCGGCGTTCGTGTAGCAGAAGGTGTCGACGTTGGCCTGCCGGGCGATCTCGACGGACCCCCAGACCGGGTCCCTCCGGCGCACGAGGTGGCCGCGGTCGAGGTCGTTGCGGGCGTACAGCTCCGGGCCGGCCTGTTCCTCGACCGGCACGCGGTCGTCGAGGTGCCAGTCGTCCCCGCGCCCGAGGTCGAGGAGGGCGGCGCCGTCGATGTCGACCCCGGTCGCGGCTGCCAGGCGGCGGTCGGGGTCGAGCAGCACGGAGAAGTGCGTGTAGTCGAGGGTCCGGAGTCGCGCCTTGGCCGTGGGGTCGGCTGGAGCGGGGATGGTGAGTGGTTCGGAGAGGTCGAGGAAGCCTGAATCGAAGCCAGTCATGAACATGAGTCGATCATGATTTCGGGTGGAAAGGAAGCGCGGAGCGGTGGCGCTGTTGTCACCGGCGCGAGCGCTGCAATGCTCATACTTTTGTTTCAGTATGAAGTTTGATATATTTTACTCATGACCACGATCTATCAGAACCCGCACCGAGCCAGCGACGCCCGCATCCTCGCGGCGCTCGTGTCGGCGACCTTCCTCGTCGACGCCCTGATCGTGTTCGGAATCGGATTCCTCCCCGGCGTCTCAGGGATGGACGGCGGCGTCACCGTGGCGACGGCGACGATCCTGACCGCGGTCCTCTTCGCGGTGCAGTTCGTGGTCGTCGTCGTCCTCGCTCGCCTCGCCCGAGCGTCGATCGCCTGAGCCGACTCAGAAGCGGATCTGCGTCTTCGGTCCGGCGCCGGCCGCGCGGGGGAGGCCGTCGGTCAACACCCGTGGCACGTCGTCCAGTCCGATGACCGTGCCGATCAATCGCCGGACCGTGTCACCCATGGAGGCGAACCGTCGCGCCGCCTCATCGATGCAGTCGGATCCGCCGAGCACGGCGTGCAGTGTGGCGTCGAGGGCGATGAGTCTGCCTGAGGGCAGCCCCACGTCGCCGCCGGGCACGCCGAGGAGTGCGATGCGGACGCCGGCGGTCGCGTTGTCGAGCAGGCGACGGGTGACCTCGGCCGAACCCGTCGCCTCGATGATCACGTCGAAGCGCTCGTCTCCGAGGTAGGCCGGATCGCGCGTGGCCAGGCCGAAGTCCGCGGCGAACCGCCGATCGGACTCGCGGCGCGCCACGACGGTGACGGATGCCCCGGAATCCGCGGCGAAGAGCGCGGCGAACATGCCCAGGGTGCCGGCGCCCCAGACGAGCACGCGGTCGCCCGGCCCCACCGCCGTGAGTCGGACGCCACGGAGTGAGCAGGAGGCGGGCTCGACCATCGCGCCGAGGTCCGCGTCGACGCCGGACGGGAGGCGATGGACCGCGCGCTCGGGGACGACGAGGAGTTCTGCGAGGGCGCCCTCCAGTTGTCCGAGGACGCCGAGTTCGAGGTGGTCGGGGCAGAGGTGGTGTCGCCCCGTGGCGCAGAGCGTGCAGACGCCGCAGCCGATGAAGGTGTCACCGGTGACGAGGTCGCCCGGTGCGATCGTGGTGACACCCTCGCCCACGGAGGCCACCCGGCCGGCCCACTCGTGGCCTGGTTGGAGGGGCAGGGTGGTGCGGCCGTCGGCGAGGTACGGCATGGTGCCGCGCAGCAGCGCGACATCGGTGCCGCAGAGCCCGGCGCGTTCGATGCGGATGAGGACCTCACCCGGCCCGGCCTGTGGATCGGGTCGGTCGAGGACAGTGGCCTCGTTCGGCGCGGTGATGCGTACGGCTCTCATGCGGTCTCCTCGTCGTGACGGCGCTGGTCAGAGCGTCGTGGGGGTATGCCGCCGTCTCAGCTCACCAGGACGACTTGCCCCCGCCTGCGACGACCGCGCTCGGCCGCTGCACTTCGGTGAGGCGGGAGGTGCGGAGCGGCGTCGTCTCCCACCAGGCGTCGAAGGTGCCGGCAGCCGGGTCGATCTCGACGTGCATGCGGTGGGGGGTCTCGATGAAGATCGCGTCGACGCGGAGGACCCGCGCTCCGATCTCGCCACTGGTGCCCCAGGCGGCGCTGGCGACGATCGGACCGTGCGTCCGCCATGCGCCGACGCCGGGGACGAGCTTCACCCGGTCGTCGCCCTCGTGCACGACCAGCACGATGTCGTCGCCCTCGCCCGCCGTCACCTCGAGCGCCGTCAGCTGCGCCAGGCCGGTATCGGAGGCCGCCGCGAACGTCCGTCCGGCGAGCTCGCGCAGTGACGAAGCCGAGCCGGTCTCGTCCGAGGCGTCGAGCGGCGGCAGGGCGAGCCCTGCCAGGCGCTCGAGCAACGCCTGGTCGGCGGTTGCGCTCGCACCGCGCTCCGCATCGGAGGCCTCGCCTGCCCCGAACGCCGGCAGCAGGTGCTCCCACGCCGCGTTCAGCACGGCCTGCATGTCGAGACTCTGCCCCGTGATCGCCAGGACGACGTCGTGCTCCGGCAGGACGACGCAGTACTGACCGTAGGCGCCGTCGCCCCGGAACCCGTGCCGGGCCATCCAGAACTGGAACCCGTACCCCTGCGCCCAGTCCGACTCCGGGTCGTCGCCGTTCGCGATGTGCGATCGCGTCGCCTCGGCGACCCAGGCGGCCGGCAGGAGCTGCCGCCCCTCCCACTCGCCACCCTGCAGGTAGAGCTGACCGAGCGCGGCGATCGCCTCCGTCGTCGCGTGCAGACCGCTGTACCCGAGCTCGAAGCCCTCGTCGTCCCGCTGCCAGTCGAAGTCGCCGATACCCAACGGCTCGAGCAGCCGCGGTCGCAGGTAGTCGGTGAGCGTCCCGCCCGTGACGCGCTGGACGATCGCCGCGGCCGTGTACGTGCAGGGTTGGTTGTACGCGAAGACGGTTCCCGGGTCCTCATCGGGAGGGAGGAGCAGGAAGCCGCGGACGAGGTTCGTCGGGTCGATCGCAGCGGCCCGCATGATCGTCTCCTCGCGGTGACCGCTCGCCATCGCGAGCACGTGGCGCACGCGCATGGCGCGGCTGCGGGGGTCGGTGATCTCGGCGTCGAGCTCCGGAAAGTGACTGATGATCGTGTCGTCGAGTCCGAGCAGACCCTCCTCGACAGCGAGGCCGACGGCGGTCGAGGTGAAGCTCTTGCTCAGCGAGTACAGCAGGTGCACCCGATCAGCCGAGTACGGCGCCCACCAGCCCTCGGCGACGACGTTCCCGCCGCGCAGGAGCATCAGGCTGTGTGGTTCGACGTTCGGCGTGTGCTCGAGGGCGGTGATGAACGCCTCGACCCCGGCGGCGTCGACGTGCTGGGCGGACGGAGTGCTTCGCTGCAGGCTCATCCCTCCATGCTGCCATCTGCCGGCGGCGGGATCGACCCGACGCTCAGTCCTGGTCGGCGTCGAGCTGGTCGCGGAGGCCCTGGTTGATGTCCTCGAGGTCGAGCACGCGAGCGATGCCGGCGAGGTTGACGCCGTCGTCACGGAGATCCGTGACGCGCTTGAGTCGCTCGATGTCGTCCTCGCTGTAGCGCCGGGTGCCGCCCTCGGTCCGGGACGGGGTGAGGAGGCCTTTGCTCTCGAAGAGCCGCAGCGACGCCTCCGGGACACCGGCGAGCTGGGCCGCGACGGCGATGCCGTACACGGGTGTCGTGCCGTCACGATCGGCCATGCTTGAGGTTTCCTTTGAACGGGTTGCAACGGATCGGGTCTCGGATGTATAAAAAATCTACACCAAGAAGTGCAGATCCGAACCCCCGGATCTGAGACTTCCGGGCACTGACAATCGAAGAGCCCGCGACAGGGAAGGAGAACACCCATGGCAATGACCCTCGATCCCATCAGCCAGCTCGACCGCTTCGCGGCCTCCGTCCTGGACTCCGTGCGCGCACCCCGGCCCATGCCGGTGGACCTCTTCCGCGACGGCGACCGGTACATGATGGTCGCCGACCTCCCAGGCATCGACCCCGGATCCATCGACGTCGACGTCGACGGTGGTCAGCTCACCATCCGTGCGCAGCGCACGGCCGACAGCCGCGAGGGTGTCCGCTGGCTCGCACGCGAGCGCGGTGGCGGCCACTTCCTGCGGCAGTTCACCCTCGGCGAGGGCGTCGACCTCGACGGCATCACCGCGTCCTACGACAGCGGTGTGCTCTCCGTGATCATCCCGGTGAGCGAGCGCGCGAAGCCGCGGAAGATCACCGTCGACTCCACGACCGACCACCCGCAGTCGATCAACGCCTGACCGGAGCTCGAGGCCTGACCGGAGCACGAACGCCCCGCCCACGATCCGTGGGCGGGGCGTTCGCCCGTGTGCGACCGGCGGTCGGCATACTGAGGGCATGTCCCGCGTCCAACGCATCCTCGGAGCGTCAGCCCTGCTCGTGATCGCCGCGCTCAGCCTGGTGGTCGTCGCGACGCAGACCACGATGACCTGGTACCAGGCGCCGGGCGCCGACGGTCTGGCGACGAAGCAGATCGCCGTGTTCGAACCGGCGTTGGTCGGCACCGTCATCGCCGCCCTGGCGGTGCTGGCGTTGCTGGTCCATCTGGTCCTCGTGATCCGCCGTGCCGTGCCTCGTGTGCAGTGGGTCGTCGCCATCGCGCTCACCGTCGTCGCGGTGATCGCCGCGGTCCTCGTGTCCATCGCGGACCGGCCGGTGTTCTAGCGCACGTCGACCTCAGCTGAGCAGTTCGGCCAGGAGGGCCCGCGTGGTCTCTTCGCTCGCCCCGGGGGACTGCAGCCGCACCCAGTCGTCGCCATGTCGAGCCTGCGTCGAGTGCTCGTTCCCAGCCGAGTCCACGGCGCTGACCGGACTGTCCTCGCGGAGCACCCAGGCGCCTCCGGGGAGCACCGTGAACCGGACCAGCTCGTGGGAGTCCGCGGACAGCAGTCGGCAGTCGAGTCCGCCGACCCGCTGGAGCGAGTCCTGCACGAGGTGGTAGCTCGGTGTCGCGGTGCTCACGTAGCTCGCGCCGGTGGCGGCTGCGCCGAGGTGTGCCGCCGCGGTGTCCACCGGCAGCGCCGTGGCGCAGGAGCGCGAGGTGGGTGCCGACGACGACGGGGACTCGGCGGGAGCCGGGACCGGGGCTGCCGCGAGCACCGCCCGGGCGAGCTCCTCCGTGCGGGTTCCGGCCGGGTCGTCGAGCCCTGCCGAATCGACCTCGATGAACCGCTCTCCGTCGAGCGCGTGGACGGAGCAGGCGCCGTCCGAGCACATCGTCCCGTTGATCTCGCCGACGCTGTCGCTCCAGTCGGTGTGCTCGTACCAGTGGTTGAAGGTGGCCCAGTGGTCGACGCCGTCTCCGACGATTCGGACGGTCAGTGAGGTGCCGGCCGCTTCGTCGACCCAGGCGCAAATGCTGCCGCCCTCCTGCAAGACCGGGGCGTCGTCGATGGCGAGCGGTCGCGGCGCGGCTGCGGCGCCCAGGAAGGATGCGACCTCCGCGTCGGGGACCAGCGCGTCGCAGGCGAGCCCCGGGAAGGCGGACGTCGGCGGGGGTGGGAGCGCGGCCGACGACGTCGGGGTGGATCCGGACGGGGTCTCGGTGGGCACCCCCGACCGTGGCGCGCTACACGCTGTGAGGACGCCCAGTAGCGCGGCGATCGTGAGGACGCGTGCGCCACGCGCGATCGCGGGCACCGTTCGACTCAGCCCACTGCTCATCGTCGCCGGAACAGCCCTCGCTTGCGGCGGTGGAACGGCGGGACACCACTCAGGAGATGCTTCGCACCCGGCGCCACGTACATGACGTCGATCGGCACGCTGGCCGAGTACGTCGCGAGGGCCCGTGCGAGGGGACCGCTGATCGTCTCACGGGCGGTCGGGGCGCCGACGATGACGAGGAGGTAGCACTCGTCGAACGTCCCGCCCTCCTGCGGGGTGACCTTCCAGCCCAGCACAGCTTCGTCGACCTCGCTGTGCTCGGCGAGGACCGCGGTCAGCGTCTCGGTCATCCCCGGTGGGATGCGAGCCGGCTGTCCCACCATGACCTCGGTCTCGCGCTCGACGACGCGCGGTGTGAGCACCGCCTCGCCGTCGAGCAGCTGGGCGATCTCGCCGGGGAGGAACTCCTTGCCGTGCGTGGAATGCGGGTTCAGGACCAGCCTCGCGCCTCGGGTCATCTGCCACAGGACGCGGCAGGGGAGGGCGAGGAGGTGCTGTTCGAACGACGGGACGACCTGGAGTGTCTCCTGGAAGCGCGCCTTCGAGGTGTAGAACGGCTGCACCGAGCTGCCGTCCGAGTCGAGGAGGTCCGCCAGGGTCGCCATGCCGTCGTCGGTCACGGTCCCCGCCACGATCACGGTGCTCTCGAGGAGCGCCGTCAGGAACGCAGGGGCGTTCGAGCGGTCGTTCGCGGCTGCGGCGAGGAGGGCTTCGATCTCGATAGCGTCTGATGCGTCGTCGGCGGCAGGCATGCCAGCAGCGTATCCCGGCCGCGTGGGAGGGTGCGTCTCCGCGCAGCTGCCTCCACAGTTCGCCGGGCCGATCCTCGAGCGGAGGCGACCCGAACGATCCGGTTAGGCGAGGCGAAACGCTGGCAATCGGGCGTCTCGGCTTGCCGCCGCCACGCCGCGCTGGCAACGTTGACGGGTCCTCGCGGCACGGCGCCCGAACGCGTCTCCGCGTCCAGGACGCATCACAGGAAGACCCCGCGACATGACGTTCTGGCCGCTGCTCCTCATCGCGCTCGGCGTCTCCGCCGACGCCTTCGCCGTCGCCCTCACCAAGGGCCTGCACATGCGGCGGTTCAACGTGCGTCACGCCCTCGTGATCGCCGGCACCTTCGGGCTGTTCCAAGCGGTCATGCCGCTCATCGGCTGGGTCCTCGGCACGCAGTTCGCGCGGTACATCACCGAGGTCGACCACTGGGTCGCCTTCGGCCTGCTCGCCCTCGTCGGCGGCAAGATGCTCTGGGAGGCGTTCTCGAGCCACGAGGACACCGAGGTCGACTCCGACCGCATCGACGTCCGCCGGCTCCTCGTCCTCGCGCTCGCCACGAGTATCGACGCGCTCGCCATCGGCATCACGCTCGCGTTCCTGCCCGGGTCGATCCTCGAAGCCGTCGTCCTCATCGGACTGACGACGTTCGTGCTCGCCTTCCTGGGCGTCTTCATCGGCCGTCGCGTCGGTCAGCGCTTCGGCAAGCCGGCGGAGATCGCCGGTGGCGTCATCCTGATCCTCATCGGCACCAAGATCCTCATCGACCACCTCACCGCGTAGTCGGAGGTCACCGCTTCCGGGTGAAGATCGCGCCGGTCGACACGTCCTCACCGAGCGCCTCGAGGCTCCGCCCACGCGTCTCGGGCACCTGGGTGGCGACGAACAGGAGCGCGAGCGCGCCGACACCCGCAAAGAGGAAGAAGGTCCCGGTGATGCCGAGGCCGTCGACGAGCGACGGGAAGTACAGCGCCAGGAACCCGTTGGCGACCCAGAGCATGAAGATCGAGACGCCCATGCCGAGGCCGCGCATCCGGAGCGGGAAGACCTCGGCGAGGTAGACCCAGACCGCCACGTTGAGGAACGTCTGCATGGAGCCGACGAACACGACCACGAGGAACAGGATGACCCATGGACGCATCGGGTCGCCCGGCTCGAGCACCATCGACGAGAAGCCGATGAGCAGATGGCACGCGGTCGTGAGTGAGAAGCCGATGACGAACGTCTTCCGTCGATCGAGACGGTCCATGTAGGTGAGGGCGATGAAGCCGCCGACGACGGCGATGATGCCGGGCGCGATGTTGGCGATGAGCGCGGCGCTCTCGTCGAAACCCGACTCCACGAGCACGGTCTGCCCGTAGTACATGATCGAGTTGATCCCGGTGAGCTGCTGGGCGATCCCGACGCCGACACCGACGAGCAGGATGCGCACGAGCCACGGGTTGCGGAGGACGGCCCCGAGCCCGATCCGGTGTTCGTCGCGCTGCGCGGTGATGGACGCCTCCACCTCCGCGAGTTCGGCGACGGCGCGGTCGTCGGATCGGACGGTCCGCAGGACGTCCAGCGCGTCCTCGCGGCGACCGTGGTCGACGAGCCAGCGCGGCGACTCGGGCATCCGCAGCATGCCGACGAACAGGGCGACCGCGGGCAGGGCGCAGACGGCGAACATGATGCGCCACACGCTCGGGTGCTCGCTGAACACGGTGCCGATGACGGCGTTGATCACGAACGCCGACAACTGTCCGAGGACGATCGCGACCTCGTTCCGGCCGGTGATCGACCCTCGGATCTCGTACGGAGCGAGCTCCGCCAGGTAGACCGGGACGACGGCGGAGGCACCGCCGACGGCCAGTCCGAGGAGCACGCGACCGGCGACGAGCAACTCGACGTTCGGCGAGCAGACGACCACGAGCGTTCCGACGAAGAAGAGCACCGCCAGCACGATGATGCTCCGCCGCCGACCCCACGCGTCCGACACCCGGCCGCCGAGCAGCGCTCCGACGGCGGCCGCGAAGACGAGCGAGCTCGTGACGACGCCCTCCGTGAACGGGGTGAGCCCGAGCTCGGCGGTCATCGGACGCAGCGCCCCGTTGATCACGCCGGTGTCGTAGCCGAAGAGCAACCCGCCGAAACAGGCGACGATCGAGATCAGGCCGAGGTGGCGGCGGTGCGGCCCGGGCGTGAGGGCAGGCAGCGCGCTGGCCGTCTGTCGGGCTGTGGGGGATCCGGCCATCGCACTTCCTCGTCTGCTGGGCCCGCGAGCCGGACGGCGTCGTGGACAGGACGACAGTACCGGTTCAGTCGTCGGCACCCGGCCGCAGCAGGCCGCTCTCGTACGCGAGGATGACGAGCTGGGCGCGGTCATGAGCGGCGACCTTGGTCATGATGCGGTTCACGTGGGTCTTCGAGGTGTGCGGTGAGATGACGAGGTCGTCGGCGATCTGCTGGTTCGACCGTCCGCGGGCCACGAGGAGCAGCACCTCGAGTTCCCGCTCGGTGAGCAGCGCCAGCTCGGTGGGGACCGCGCGTGGGCTCGTCGGTTCCCCCGCAGCGACGACGTACTTCGTGATGAGACTCCGGGTCGCCGCGGGGGACAGGAGTGCTTCGCCGGCGTGCACCGCGCGCACGGCGCGGACGATCTCCTCGGGCTCCGAGCCCTTACCGATGAAGCCGCTCGCGCCTGCTCGCAGGGTGGCGACGAGGTTCTCGTCCTCCTCGAACGTGGTGAGGATGAGGACTCGGGTGTCCACGAGGTCGGGGTCGGCGCAGATCGCCGAGGTCGCACCGATGCCGTCCAGCACGGGCATGCGGATGTCCATGAGCACGACGTCCGGTCGCAACCGGCGGGCGAGCGACACCGCCTGCGCGCCGTCGACGGCTTCGCCCACGACCTCGAGGTCGGCCTCGGACGAGAGGATGTCGGCGACGGCCTGGCGGATGAGCGACTGGTCGTCGACGACGAGCACGGTGGTCATGTGGGGGACTCCTCGGGGTGCGTCGGGTGTGCGTGAGTCGGCTCGCCGGTCGGGAGGCTCGCGGACAGCCGCCAGCCGCCCGGAGTCGCGCCGACGTCGACGGACCCGCGGACGGCGGCGACGCGCTCACGGATGCCGAGGAGTCCGTGTCCGGTGGTCGGCGCTGCGTCGGCCTGCTCACGCGTGGTGCCGGGGGCTGTCGGGTTGCTCACACTGACGACGATCCTCCCGTTCTCGCTCTCCACGAGCACGTGCGCACGACGCTCAGGACCGTGCTTCAGTGCGTTCGTCAGCCCCTCCTGGACGACGCGGTACGCGACCATGTCGGTGGCGGTCGACAGCTTCGGTGCGTCGGGGTCGATCCGTGTCGTGATGTGGAGGCCTGCGGCGGCAAACTCGGCGATCAATGCGTCGAGTCGGTCGAGTCCCGGCTGCGGCAGCGTTCCCCGGGAGCCCACGACGGCCTCGTCGCTGTCGCTGCGCAGCACCTCGAGCAGATCACCGATCTCGCCGAGCACCGTCCGCGACGCCCGGCGGATCGAGACGAGCGCCTCCTTCGCCTTCTCCGGCCGCGACTCCAGGGAGCTCGACGCCACCCCGGCGTTCAGGCTGATCACCGAGATCTGATGGGCGACGGTGTCGTGGAGGTCCCGCGCGATCCGGAGCCGCTCCTCGGTCACCCGACGCCTCGCCTCGGCCTCGCGGGTCTGTTCGGCCCGCTCCGCGCGTTCGGTGATCGCGAGGATGTACGCGCGGCGGGACCGCGTCCCGTCTCCGGCCGCGGCGGCGAACGCGATCAGCACCGCGAACTGCACCGTCCGCGGATCGAAGCTCCCGATCGATGCGAGCAGGCTGAGGAGGGCGACGGCGACCATCGTCGCGACGGCCGTGATGAGGGTCGTCCGACGCGCAGAGCGAACGGCCACCCCGAACATCGCGATGGCGGCCGCGATCACGACACCGGGAGCGAGGGTCCCCGTGATCGCCGCTGCCCCGTAACAGGCGACGACGGCCGCGAGCACCGGGATGGGCCAGTGTCGACGGAGCGGGAGCAGGAGCGCGGGCGCGACGACGAGCGCGACGACGAGTGGGCTACCGGGCCGGAACTCCGCGTTGGGGAAGGGTATGAACGCCGAGGCGATGATGAGGACCGCGGCCACCACATCGCCCACCCACGCCGGGGGTCTCGGATGCGGATCGCGCACCCGGTGATCCTGCGTCACGGAGGTCATGGGCCCAGTCTGCCGGGAACCGGCGCCCGGCGACTCCTCCGCACGTGGCATTCCGCGGTACCACGGACGCGGTACACGGGTGTCCGCCGGAGGGGGACGCGTCGGACGGGCGTCGCCGCGAGTCTGGAGTGGTGCCGGAGCACCCGGCCCCAGACGAGGAGACACCATGCAGAACACCACAGCGCCGCCGATCATCTCGGTCCGGGACGTCCGGCGTTCCTACGGTCGCGGTCAGAACCGGTTCGACGCGCTGAAGGGGGTGAGCTTCGACATCCACGCCGGCGAGAGCGTCGCGATCGTCGGGAAGAGCGGCTCCGGCAAGTCCACGCTCATGCACGTGCTCGCGCTCCTCGACGCACCGAGTTCCGGCACCGTCGAGCTCGAAGGGGTCGACACGAGCACCCTCCGCGGTCGCCGCCTCAACACGACCAGGAACAAGACCTTCGGGTTCGTGTTCCAGCAGTTCTTCCTCACCGCCAATGCGACGGTGCTCGAGAACGTCCTGCTCCCCATGAAGATCGCCGGCGTCCGCCGCGGTGACCGACGTCGCCGGGCGCTCGCCGCACTCGCGCAGCTCCAGCTCGAGGACAAGGCGCGCAACCGCGCGGTGAACCTCTCCGGCGGGCAGAAGCAGCGGACGGTGATCGCCCGCGCGCTCGTCAACAACCCGCGGATCATCTTCGCCGACGAGCCGACCGGCAACCTGGACACGGCGACCGGCGCCGTCGTGGAGGACATCCTGTTCTCCCTCAACCGGGAGAACGGCATCACCCTCATCGTCGTCACGCACGACGAGGAGCTGGCGGCACGCTGTGATCGGCGGATCCTCATCCGAGACGGACTGCTCGTCGAGGACGAGGCGGTGGCCGCATGAGAACCGTCGACCTCATCGGGACCGCCGTCGCGAACACGTTCCGGTCCAAGACCCGGACCATCCTGACCATCCTGGCGATCTTCGTCGGAGCGTTCACCCTCACCCTCACGAACGGGCTCGGCACCGGCATCAACGCCTACATCGACGACACGGTGTCGAGCGTCGGCGCGTCCGACACGATGACCGTCACCAAGACGGCCGACACCGGCGGAGGGCTGGGTGGGGCCACGAGCGGGCCGAAGGAGTACGACCCGGACGCGGTCGCCTCCACCGGTGCCGGTGCGCCGGGATCGACCGTCGTCGCCCTCACGCCGACCGATCTCGACGAGCTCGGCGGGATCGACGGCGTCCTCGACGTGCAGGCCGTGAAGTCGATCTCGACCGACTACATCGAGTCGGGCGGCGGCACGAAGTACGTCGTCGGTGTCGGCGGCCTCATCTCCGGGCAGAGCGTCACACTGCTGGACGGTGCACAGCCCGACGACGACACCGACACGCTCCAGCTCGTGCTCCCCACGTCCTATGTGGAACCGCTCGGCTTCGGAAGCGACGCCGACGCGGTCGGGCAGACGGTCACGGTCGCCATCACGGATGCGCAGCGCACGCAGCACACCGTGGACGCGACGGTCGTCGGAGTCGCCGAGGAGAGTCTCGCCTCGCCCACTGGCGCCTCGATCGTGCCGAATGCCGCGCTCACCGACCTCCTCTACGAGACGCAGAACATCGGCGTCCCGTCCGACCAGGTCGAGCGGTACGCGCAGGCGTCCATCCGGTTCAGCGCGGACGCCACCGACGAGCAGATCACGGCGTTGAAGGACCGACTCGCCGACGCAGGCTACACCGGCACGACCGTCGCGGACCAGCTCGGCACCATCAAGACGGTGATCGACGGGATCGTCCTCGTCCTCAACGCCTTCGCGATCATCGCCCTCCTCGCGGCCAGTTTCGGGATCGTGAACACCCTGCTCATGTCCGTGCAGGAGCGCACCCGCGAGATCGGGCTGATGAAGGCCATGGGGATGGGTAGCGGGAAGGTCTTCGGGTTGTTCAGCCTCGAGGCCGCGTTCATCGGTTTCCTCGGCAGTGCGATCGGCGTCGGTATCGCGGTGGCGGCCGGCACCGGCATCAGTGCCGCGCTGTCCGGATCGCTCCTCGCCGACCTGCCGGGCCTCGACCTCATCGCGTTCGACCCGGTGTCGCTCGGGATCATCGTCCTGGTCGTCATGGTGATCGCGTTCCTCGCCGGGACCCTGCCCGCCGCCCGTGCCGCCAAGGCCGATCCGGTGGAGTCGCTCCGTTACGAGTGAGATGCGGCGTTCGGGAATGCCGGGTGGCGGCTGTGGGGCGTGGCGGAAGCGGCGCCCCACAGCCGCGCCGGCGCCAGGTTGAGGAGCAGCGCCGGCGCAGACGCTCAGGTCGCGTCTGCGGCGTCCACGTTACGACGAGCGGAGGCTCACCACCCGACCTTGAGGACCCGCGCCCGCTGCCCTATCCTCTCCGTTCCGGCGTGGTGACGTGCTCTGCTCGGAGCCCGATGCCGATGAACCTCGCCGCAAGCGGTCGGACGACGGGGCTGGCGAGCCGCATCAGCCGGATCACCCACCGCGGTGCGATGCGGTCGCCCGTGGTCGTGCGGGAGATCACCCGGTGCCCTGCCCGCTGGATGCGCTGCATGATCCTGACCGGCTGCTCGCGTCGACGTTGGACGGCAGCGAGGACCTCGGACGGTGCGTCCCCAGCGGCGAGGTGGCCGGCGATCGCATTGGACAGGGCGACCGCATCCTGGATCGCGTAGTTGACTCCGACACCGAACATCGGTGACATCGCGTGCGCTGCGTCGCCGATGGCGATGAAGCCCGGGCGGTACCAGCGGTCGAGGCGGTTGAGCTGGACCGAGAGGAGCTTGACCTGGTCCCAGTCGGTCAAGGTGTCGACCACCGAGCGCAGGACCGGCGCGGCATCGACGATCCGACGGTGGAGCGCCGACAGGCCCTCGGCTCGGAACAGCTCCGCGCCGCCCTTCCGGATGACCATGCCGGACTGGTACCGGTCGCCCCGGTCGATCGTGAGGACCATGCCGCGCGGCGAGAGGTAGGCGAGGGTCGGCGGCGGCGGGTCGGCGGGCTTCGGCAGGCTGAACCACAGGACGTCGATCGGGACGCCGCTCTCGTCGGGGATGAGTCCGGCCGCGTCGCGGAGTGCAGAGGTGCGTCCGTCCGCCGCGACCGTGAGGGTGGCTCGGATCTCGACGTCGGTGGAGGTGCCGGCCGCCGGGTCGGTGTCGGTCGCCGGGTCGTCGGCGGTCCTCGTGGTCGCGTGCAGGCCGCGGACCCGGCCCTGCTCCACGATGAGGCCGGTCGCCTCGGTGCGGAGACGGAGTTCGAAGTTGGGCAGTGCGGCGGCCTCCTCGGCGAGGAAGTTCAGGAAGTCCCATTGCGGCGCGAGGACGAGGAAGCGGTCGGGCGCCGGCAGGGTGCGGAAGTCGACCATCGTCATCCGCAGGCCGTCGATCACGGCGTCCATCGTCTGCAACCGGTTGAGGGGTAGCCGCAGGAACCGCTCGCGCAAGCCGAGCTCGCCGAGCAGCGTGACGGTCGACGGATGGATCGTGTCGCCGCGGAAGTCTCGGAAGAAGTCGGCGTGTTTCTCGAGCACGGTCACGCGGAGGCCGGCCCGGGCGAGGAGGTAGCCGAGCACCATGCCGGCCGGGCCGCCACCCGCGATGACGCAGTCGCGGTCGGGGGTGTGGTCGCCGTGATCGCTGTCGGTGCGGGTCGTCGGTTTCATCGCGCTGCTCCCGTCGGTCTCTTCCGGACACTACTCCGGAACCCATATCGTCGACATCATGCGTCTGTTGCAGCGGGTGGGAGTGCCGCTTCTCGTGTCCGGAACGATCGTGCTCGCGCTGTCGGCGTGCTCTGGTGGGAGCGGGCCCGGTGGTGACTCCGCCGGCAGTGCATCGCCCGCTGCGACGGTGCCGGCGGAGCCGTCGAACGGGGGCTCGGGAGACGGATCGCCCTTGCAGGTCGACTGCGCGGCGGTGGAGGCGGCCGTCGCGCCGTACATCGAGGGACTCGTGGCGCGGGAGGACAACGGGGCGGACGAGTACGGGACCCTCTGCGGCTGGGAGGCGCCGGAGGGGACGATCGACGCGGCGGACATCCGATCGGTGGAGGTCGTCGTCTCGCCCGAGCCGAGCGAGGCGCTGTCGGCCGATGAGCTCGCCGCCGCCGGGCTCACGCCGATCCCGGATGCGACCATCGAGGCTGCCGGCGGAATCGCGTACAGCGCGACGGTCGAGACCGGAGTCGCCGCGGTGATCGTCACCACGGTGGTGCTGCCGGACACCGAGGTGTCCGTCACCGGCGGGCAGTGGGCGGGTCATCCATCGCTCGACGGGACGGCCGCGGTCGCGGTCGTGAAGGCGCTCATGGCCCGGTGAGCGGCGCCCGGGCGCCACGGAGCCCCCGCGGTGTCCCAGAGCAACCCTTCCCCGGTCCCTGAGCCTGTCGAAGGGCACTCGAGGAGACTTTCACAACCGGTTCGACTCAGCATCTGGAATGTCAGTGGTCCATGGTGGACTTGTCCCATGACCGAGACCACCCTCACCGCGATCCGCGCGAGCGACGAGCACGCCGCACGCCTCGCGGAGTTCTCGGACCACTACGCGGACATCCAGCGCCGGCGTGCTGCTCTGGACGCCGAGGAGGCCCGGCTCCTCGCCCGCTCTGCCGCCTACGCGGACGCCTTCGCCGACGCCACGGTTCCGGCGATCTTCCCGCCGGCGGAACGGCAGGCGCTCTCCCGCCGGTCGACCTGTGCGGCGCTCGCGATGGCGACCCGCACGCCGGAGCAGACCGTGCAGCGGGCGACCAATGACGCCGAGCGCCTGGTGAACGAAGCACCCGCCGTGCTCGCCTCCCTTGAAGCGGGTCGCATCTCGGCGCGGCATGCGCAGACGATCATCGACCAACTCAATGACGTCCCGACCGCGGGGCGAGCTGTGTTCCTCGCGGAGGTCCTGCCGGTCGCGGAGGAGTCCACCAACGCGTACCTCCGCAGGCGCGCCCGCGTGCTGCGCGAGCGCCTCCACCCCGAGTCCATCACCGCCCGAGCGGTCCGCTCCGAGGCAGACCGCCGGGTTGAGTTCGAGCCCGCAGCCGACGGCATGGCGTGGGTGCACTTGTTCACCACGGCGCCGATCGCGCAGGGCATCATCGAGCGAGTCGAGGCGGCTGCCGCCGAATCGCGCAATGTCGGCGACACCCGCACGTGCGCCCAGCTGCAGGCGGACGCCTTGGCGGCGCTCGCGCTCACCGGCGTGACCCCGGAAGACGTTATGACGAGCCCGGCGCTCCCGCACCCCATCGAGGTGCAGGAGCACATCAAGCCGACCGTGCAGATCACGGTCCCGGCACTGAGCATGGCCGGTGTCTCAGACGCCCCGGCCACCCTCGACGGCTACGGGCCCATCGACCCCGCAACCGCCGCACGTATCGCGGTGAACGCACCGAGCTTCACCCGGATCCTCGTCCAACCGGAAACCGGCGCGGTCCTCTCCGTCGGCCGGAACCAGTACCGGGTTCCCGCCGACCTCCAACGCGCTGTACGCCTGCGGGACGGCACCTGTCGGGCACCAGGCTGCGGAAGACGGGCCCGGGCTTGCGACCTCGATCATTCTGTCGCGTGGGAGGACGGCGGGACGACGGATGTCGGCAATCTCGCGTGCCTGTGTCGACATCACCATCGGATGAAGCACCTGCCGGGGTGGAACCTCGACCACAGACCCGGCGGGGTCCTTGAATGGACGACACCCGACGGGAAGCATCACCGGACCGAACCGGACCCCGCACCGTTCTGACCCCCGTCGGTCCCTGAGCCTGTCGAAGGGCAGTCGGGTCGCGCCGGCTCCGTGGACGGGGAGCTGCTTCCGGGACCACCTCCGCACCCCGCCGGGTAGGCTCCAAAGGTGGGCACCGACGAAGACCAGATGCTGTCACTCGTATACGCGAGCACGGCGACACAGCCGTTCAGCGACGACGACCTCACCGCCCTGCTCGCCACCTGCCGCGAGAACAACGCCCGCGCACAGCTCACCGGCATGCTCGTCCACCGCGACGGCAGGTTCCTGCAGGTCCTCGAAGGACCGGAGCCCGCCGTCCGCGGGCTCATGGACACCCTCGCCGCCGATCCCCGCCACACCGGCATCCGCGTGATGTTCGAGGAGCCCATCCGCGAACGTCAGTTCGCCGCCTGGACGATGGGCTTCGAACGCGCCGACACCGCCACCGACACCGCCACCGGCACCGATTCGGAGGCCGAGCTCGACGGCTACCGGGACACCTTCGACGACCTCGACCGCGACGACCCGACCGCCACCATGCGCGCGCTGCAGGAACTCGCCCGCTGGTTCCGCAGCCGCGCCACGCGGAGCTGAGCCGCGCTCAAGCCCGCGCTCGCACCCGCAGTCAGCCTGCGAGCTTGCCGATCGGGCTGTCGTCGAGGTTCGCGAGCAGCTCCGCGACGTCGCCGTAGACCGCGACCGCGCCTGCGTCACGGAGCTCCTGCTCACCGAAGCCACCGCTGCGCACCCCGATGCACTCCACGCCGGCCCGCGCAGCCGCCTCGATGTCCCAGACGGCATCGCCGACCATGACCGCCCGCGACGCCGGCACGCCCGCACGATCGAGCGCGACTTCGACGATGTCGGGCTCCGGCTTGGCGGTCTCCACGTCACCGGACGAGGTCGCGGCGAAGATCGTATCGTCGACGTCGAGCAGCTCCCGCAGGATCTCGAGCTCGTTCTCCGGTGCCGAGGTCGCCAGCACGACAGCGATCCCGCGTCCCGCCAACTCACCGAGCAGCTCGCGCGCGCCGCCGATCACCCGCAACCGTGAGGTGTTCTGAAGGTAGTACTCGCTGTGCAGCTCCTTCGCCCGCTCGCCGTACTGCTCGACCTCGTCGGAGCCGTCCAGCAGCGATTCGAGCAGCTCGCCACCGTCCTTGCCGATCGAGCGGTGGATGCGCCACGCGTCGACCGGTCTGCCGGCATCGGCGAACGCACGATCCCAGGCGTCGACGTGCAGGTAGTTCGAGTCGACGAGCGTCCCGTCGATGTCGAAGAGCACCGCGATGCGTTCGTCGGAGTTCTCGGGGACGGTGGTGTCAGCTGGTTCGGACATGCGTCCAGTCAATCCCGCGAGCCCGCGATTGTGAAGCGGTGGTGATTCGCCGCAGAACGTGCGAGCCCGCCGTGCCGCCCGCTACTGGAACCGACTCGTGAGGACCACCGAGCTGGTCGCGTCGTCGAGGAACACCTGCGTCACTCGGCCGTCCTGCGAGAAGGCGTCGTCGAGCGCAGACGAACGCACGAACGGTCCCGGCGGCAGTGCGTCGTCGAGTCCGGGGTCGAGGTCCGGAAGCTCCGCGCCCACGTCCGAGCCCCCCTCATCGGGTGCGAGCGCCCGCAGTTCCGCGTATCCGGCCTCGTCCAGGACGACGACCGCATCGATCCAGTACGTGCTCGGGCCCGGAACCCGCTCGTCGCCCATGGTCCCCGACATCCACGTCGCCGAGAGCGCGCTGGCGAGTTGTGGGAAGCGCTCGGTGAGGGGGCCGAGCTCGTGCCGGATCTCCCCGGTGCCCGAGCGGGTCGCGGCGTCCGATGCGGATGCCGCCGTCGTCCGGTCCGGCGAGGGCGACGACGCGCAGCCTGCGAGCAGACCGGCGACGACGACCGCCGTGGCCACGAGGGTCGCGCGCGGCGCGAGACGGCGACGTCGATCGTGCAGCCGAGCAGTCGTGTCCATGCCTGCAGCCTAGAGGTCTCCGACGACTGTCCGTTCGGCCAGTCGGGGACTGTGCGGCGGGCTGGGGCGCCCCGGGCCGGCCGCTACGAGGCTGAACACATGAACGTACCAACCTCTCATCCCATCGAGGCCCGCGGGCTCCGGAAGACCTTCCACGGTCGCCCGCGCGTCGACGACGTGTCCTTCACCGTCGACCCCGGCCGGGTCGTCGGACTCCTCGGTCCCAACGGTGCCGGGAAGACCACCACCATCCGTCTGCTCCTCGGTCTGGTCCGTCCTGACGCGGGCGACGGTCTCATCCTCGGCCGCCCGTACCGCCAGCTCGAGCACCCCGCCCGTTCCATCGGCGCCGTCCTCGACGCCGGCGGACTCCACCCGGCCCGCACCGGGCGGCAGCACCTCCGCATCGCCGCCGCACGGATCGGGGTCGACACGGCCCGGATCGACGCGGTCCTTACCGAGGTGGGGATGACTCGCGACGCCGACCGTCCTGCGGCCGGGTATTCGCTCGGCATGCGTCAGCGGATCGCGATCGCCGCAGCCCTCCTCGGCGAGCCTGCCGTGCTCATCCTCGACGAACCGTCGAACGGTCTGGACCCGGCCGGCATGCAGTGGCTGCGACGCCGGCTGCGCGCGTTCGCCGACGCGGGTGGGACGGTGCTGCTCTCGTCCCACCTTCTGTCCGATGTCCAGGACATCGCGGACGACGTGGTCGTCATCACCGACGGACGCGTGCTGGCCCAGTCGTCGATGGCCGACATCCTCGCCGCATCGGGCGGTGGCCTCGAGGCGTACTACCTCCAGGTCACCGGAACCGCCCAGCTCACCGAGAACAGGGAGGTGCGCTGATGTTCCGCGCTGAACTCATCGGGCTCGCCACCACGACCGCGACGAAGGTCACCGCGGCGGTCGCCGTCGTGGGACTCATCGTCACGCAACTCGCCTTCGTCACCCTCATGCCCGCCCTCGCCGACGGCGACATCGGTCCGGGCCTCGACGCCCTCGGGAGCGACTTCCCCGTTCTGGACCTCGCCTCCCGCGCCGTCCAACTCGACGCGCTCAACCCACTCGGAGCGTCGATGGGCAGCGGCTCCATCGGCGTCGCACTCCTGGCGATCACGTTGCTCGGCGTGCTCGCCGGCACGAGTGACGACCGCTACGGCGGCATCGTCGGTGCTGCCCTCGCCTCGCCGAAGCGGTTCCGCATCGTCGCAGCCAAGGCGGGCGCGGTCGTGCTCGCCGGCGTCGCCCTCGGTGTCGTACTCGCCCTCGTCAGTCTGATCACGCTCGTGATCACCCTGGCGGCGACTGGAACGCCCTTCGTCCTCGGTCTCCCGGACCTCGCAGCACGGTTCGGGCTCGGTGTCCTCGCCGTCACCGCGCTGTCGGTCATCGGCCTCGCGGTCGGGCTCATCGTCCGCACCCAGCTCGCCGGCGTGCTGACGATGATCGCGATCCTCATCCTCGAACCCGTCGTCGTCTCGTCGATCCAGTTGGTCGGCGGCGGTACTCCGCCGGTCTGGACCCAGTTCCTGCCTGTCGCCCTCGCACAGGGCGTCATCCACGGCGGAACGGACGGGCTCGGGCCGTTCGTCGTCATCCTCGCCCTCGTGGCCCTCACCGCCGCCCTCACTGTGGCCGCATCTGCTGCGCTCTCGCGCCGCGACATCTGAAAGGAATCACCCACATGAACGACCAGACCCAGACGCACACCAAGACCCAGACCAAGACGCAGCACCAGACCCGTCACCGCACGCTCATCGCCGTCTCGGCCGCCGCCGCGCTGCTCGCCGGAACCGTCTCCCTCAGCGCCTGCTCCAGCGCCACGGAGCAGACCGCCGGCACCGGCTCCGAATCGGGCCCATTGCAGGACCGGATGCAGTCGCTCGTCGACGCCGGCTACCCCGCGGCGCTCGCCTCGGTGATCGGACCGGACGGTGAGGCGATCGACGTCGCGGCCGGTATCGGCGACCTCGCGACCGACGAGTCGGCCCCGATCGACGGCGAGGTGCGGATCGCGAGCAACACGAAGATGTTCGTCTCGACCGTCGTCCTGCAGCTCGTCCAGGAGGGGAAGGTCGCGCTCGACGCCCCGATCGACACCTACCTCCCCGGACTCATCACCGGCGACGGCATCGACGGCACCCGCATCTCGGTCCGTCAGCTGCTGCAGCACACGGCGGGGCTCCCCGAGTACGCCGACCAGATCGCCGCCGACGCGTTCGCGGCACAGGAGCGCTACACCTCGCCCCGCGACATGCTCGACATCGCCCTCGCCAAGCCGGCCGTGTTCGCGCCGGGGGAGCGCTGGGAGTACAGCAACACGAACTACCTCGTGCTGGGACTGCTCGTCGAGGCCGTCACCGATCGTGCACTGCCCCAGCAGATCGACGAGCGCATCGTCAAAACGCTCGACCTCGAGCACACCTACTTCCCGGCGCCGGGCGAACGCGAGCTGCGCGGCGAGCACCCGCACGGGTACCACGCGAAGACCGTCGGCGACCTCCTCGACATCACGGCCCTCGACTCCTCCTTCGCCTGGTCCGCCGGGGCCATGGTGTCCACACCGCACGAGCTCAACGTCTTCATGCAGGCCCTGCTCGACGGTGAACTCCTGAACGAGGAGGCCCTCGCCGAGATGCAGACCACCGTTCCTGCGGGTGACGAGCTCTGGCCGGAGGCGACGTACGGGCTCGGCCTGCAGAGCTACCCGTTGAGCTGCGGTGGTGTGGCCTGGGGCCATGGCGGCGACATCCCCGGAACCCAGACGCGCAACGCGGTCGGTCCTGACGGCACGGCCGTCACCATCGCCGTCACCTCGCTGCCGTGGGCGGTCGTCTCGCCCGACGACAACGAGCGGTTGATGGAGCAGTACCGGATCGTCGTCGACGCCCTCGACGCCACCCTCTGCGAGCGATGACCGCTGCTCACCGGACGCCGAGCGCCGGCCCCCACCGGGGTCGGCGCTCGGCGTGGTTGACTCGACCCATGACCTCTCCCGCACGGCCCGCCCCGCTCGCGGCCCGTCTGCGCTCGGCGCTCCCGCCGGTCCTGGTCCTCGCCGGTGCGGTCGGGTACCTCGGGGTCGTCCCGTGGGTCGACGAGCTGCACGCCGTGCCGGGTCGGATCCCGCCGTGGGTGCATGTGGCCCTGGTCGTGCTCCAAGCCGTCGCGCTGCTGCTGCGGAGCCGGTACCCGGTCGTCGTGTTCGGGGTCGTGGTCGCGCTCGACCTCGTGATCCTCGGCAGCACCGGCGGTGAGCTCGGTCTCGGCTCGTTCGGGGTGATCCTCGCCACCTACGCGCTCGCTCGTCGCGAGGACCGTCGAACGGTGGTGGCCGCACTGGTGACGGGCGCGGCGGCCACGACGGTCGTCGGCGGCATCGCGATGGCCTTCGGGTCGTCCGAGGAGCCGCTCATCCTCGTGTTCGCGGCCGTCGCGCGCATCGTGCTGCAGTACGTGCTCCCGGCCGGTGTCGCCGAGTACGCACGGGGGCGCGAGCGCCTGCTGTCGGCGATCGAGGACCAGGCGCGCATGGCTGAGAACGAGCGACGGATCAGTGTGCAGAACGGCCTCCGCGCCGAGCGCACCGCCCTCGCGCGGGAGCTGCATGACATCGCCGGACACCACCTGTCGGGGATCATCGTCAGCGCGCAGGCGGCCAGCGCGCTGGTAGAGCGCGACCCGGAACGCGCTCGGGAGATGCTCCAGACGGTGCAGTCGGACGCACGGACGACGCTCGTGGATCTGCGGCGGACGGTCGGCCTGCTGCGCAGCGATGATGCGGACGTCCAGTGCGGCGGAGACGGATCGACGCTCGGTCCGGCGACAACCCCGACCATTTCGGCGATCTCGGAACTCGTCGAGGCGGCGCGGTCGCGTGGGCAGCACGTCGCGTACACCGTGACCGGTGAGCCTCGTGTGCTGGGTCCGCTCGCGGAGACGGCCGCGTACCGGACCGTCCAGGAGTCGCTGGCGAACGCCGCTCGCCATGCGCCCGGAGCCGTCTGCCGCGTCGCGGTGCGGTTCGAGGTGGACGCGATCGAGCTCACCGTGACGAACGCCGCGTCGTCGCAGCGGCCTGCTTCACCGTCGCGAGACGGCTATGGCCTCTGGGGCATGCGCGAGCGCGCAGAGCTCATCGGCGCGCGATTGACCTCGGCACCGACGGACGAGGGCGGGTGGCGCAACCGCCTGACCATCCCTGACGAGCACCGTCCCGACCAGCACCGTCCTGACGAGCACCGCCCCGACGAGCACCGTCCCGACCAGCATCGGAGTGATTCATGATCCGCCTCCTCATCGCCGACGACCAGGCGGTCGTCCGCGCCGGCCTCTCGGTGATCCTCGGCGCCGAACCCGACATCGAGGTCGTCGGTGAGGCGATCGACGGTGCCGACGCGGTGCGCTTGGCGAAGGAGCTGCGGCCCGACCTGATCTGCATGGACATCCGGATGCCGGGCACGGACGGGATCGCGGCGACCCGCACGATCACGGCGGACCCTGAGCTCGACGCCGACGTCCTCGTCCTCACGACCTTCGACGTCGACGCGGATGTGTTCGCCGCCCTCGAGGCCGGCGCAGCAGGTTTCCTGTTGAAGGGCGCAGACGAGGCGACGCTGCTCGCCGCGATCCGATCCGTCGCGGCAGGGGAGGGGACGCTCGACCAACGCCTCACCCGTCGCATCCTGCGCGAGTTCTCGGACCGCCGACGGGAGACGCCCGCGGCCGCGATGGCACCGGCGGAGTCGCCGCTCACCGACCGCGAGTTCGAGGTCCTCGACCTCCTCGCGCAGGGACTCTCCAACGCGGAGATAGCCGACCGCCTCTTCGTCGAACCCACCACGGTGAAGTACCACCTCGCCGGTCTTTTGCAGAAGACGGGAGCGCGCGACCGCCTGCAGGCCGTGCTCTGGGGCATCCGCGCGGGACTCGTCGACCCGCGCTAATCCGAGTGCAAACGAAATGATATATATTATTGGCTCTTCTTCTACGTGTGTTTTTGAGCCCTACACGGCATGCGATGTTGGACGCGAAGGGACCGGATGGCTGTCGCTACCCAGCGGACGTGTCGTTACACGTGTTCCTTGCTGGAGCTCGTGGTGCGAAGAGCGGACGTGGGTGGGCCGACCTGGGCAGACTGCGCTGCCTGCGGGCTCGAAGCGCCGGAAGCCCTGGGGGCCATCGGGCACGCGGGGGACTGTCTCGTCGTGCTGATGCCCGGCTGATCTCGTCGCAAGGGTGGTCGTCGGGACGTGCTCGGGCGCCGCGCTCTATCGGTGGCGACACCGATCGTCTTGCTCCACAAGGTGCGTTGGCCGCACACGGACACCGGTCGACACATCGTGACGCGGCACGCGTCGACGTCGCCGATAGAGTGCGGTGACGGGTCGCGGACCGGTCTGAGCCTAGGGAGCGCCGATGTTGGTTCGTGTTGAGTGCTCTCCAACGACTGGCCAGGCTCCATGGCTGACCACTTGCTGTCCTGTGGAACGAGCAGGACATCACTGCAGGTTCATCCAAAAGCATAATATTGCCTTTATTGGCAAACTCTCAGGATATTGCTATCTTCCGCGCCAGGTCGCCGATCTTTGGGGCCGGTGTTGAATGATCGAGGAGGTTGAGCGGTTGCGAGAATGCGACTTGGGGACTAAGCGTAAAGTGTCCCCGCAGATGAATTTTGTAGTAATGACGAAAATCGGGATGGACTGATATGGGTTGGCAGAAGAAGCAAATTTTGCGAGACATCTTGATTGTTTCGGCTTCTGTGATTGTCTGCGTGGGGATATCGTTCCTTCTCGTCTCTAGCTGGCTTCCGGGGCTTCCGATAGGGGTGCTGCTGGGATTGGTGCTACAGCTGATCTTTAGGTACCGGTCGACGAAAAAGTCCCAGCGGTCAGAATAGTTCACACTCAAAGGAGAATGTTGTGTTCACAACTCTGAAAGGCGAGCTCGCGGGATTCGCGCTCGTTGCCGCTCTTGGCGTAGCTGCACCCGTCGCCGTGGCTTCATCTGCCTCGGCAGAAGACTGTGATCCTGGCGCCCGACACGACATCTGGGCGACTCCTGATGCCGCGTACGATGCTGTCACGCTCAACGCATGCTCGGCTCGAATCCTCTCCGATGAGTACGGGGCGAGCAGCGGCTACACGGGAGTCGTGGGGCTCATCACTTCATGGATTCCGGGGATCCCTGCGAAGACGGCCTCCGGACTCTTCGGCGTCAAGTCTGTCTCTGATTTCTTCGTCGGGAACGGGCTCGCTTCCTGCTCGAACAATTTCACGACGACTGTCAAGGTGACATTCGCAAATGGCTCGTTTGCCGGCTGTGAAGCTGGTTCTCTGGGCAATGGTGGCGGGATGCGGTAGATATCACCGGACTGGAAATGTTGTCTCTGCCGTAACTGAGCTTCTCAGAGGGGCGTCGTGGAATCTCCGCGGCGTCCCTCCAGCTTTGTTCAGGTCGCCCAGCGAGCGAGGCGTTGCGTTGCTCGAGGTAGCGGTCGATCGAGTTTCGACTGAACGAGCCGATGGGGGCTCGGTCGTTGAGTTCGGGCCGAGCGTTCGGGTTCGTAGCAGCGATCTCGTGGAGACCTTTACGTACGGACAACTCGTCGAGCACCCGACGCAACCATGAAGTCATCGTCCGCGGCGAGCATGGCGAAGATCTCTTCTGGGGGGCTCGCGAGATGTCAGGTTCCAGTGGACGCTGGGGTCTGGGTCGCGCGCTTGGCGGCGCCACTCTTCAAGTTGCTCTGGGTTAGTCATACTTCGCGCTCTCAGAAGGAACGTACTGGGTCTGCAATTACTTCGATGATGCGCCGTCCGGAAATGTCTCGCCCACTTTCCCTTCCATGAGCTGCCGAAGCGACGCGATCTCGGTCGTGAGTGCTTCGATGTGCGCAGTGGTGATCGCTTCGGATACGGCCTCCCTTTGCTCGACGCGTTCGACGATCCATGAGGCAAGGGTGGCAGTGACGACACCGATAAGGGCGATCCCGCCGATCATGACTCCGACGGCAACGAGCTGTCCGGTGTACGTCACGGGGAAGTAGTCGCCGTAGCCGACGGTGGTGATGGTGACGAATGCCCACCAGAGGGCTTGGCCAAGTGTCTGGATCGAGCCGTCGCCGCCGCGTTCAGCATCAAGGACCGCAAGACCTGCGACGTACACCAGGAGCGTGGATGCGCCGGCGGCATAGATGATGACCCGTCCTCGGAAGGCGGCGCCGGCGGTCCGGTTCAGGATCGCCAGGAGCGTGACGAGCCGGAGCAGGCGCAACGGCCGGAGCATCGGGAGGACGACGATCGCGAGGTCGAGAAGGTGGGTGTAGAACCATCGCCATCGCGGCCTCGCGAGCACGAGGTTGACGACGTAGTCGGCCACGAAGACAACCCACGTCGCCGCGATGACGACCTCGGCGACGCTTCCGCCGGGTTCGGCGATCACCTCGTACGAGTACGCCGCGAGGAAGACGACTGCAGCGATCGCGAGGGGCCATTCAGTGAGCTTCTGCCAACGTGCCTGGGTCATGCGGCGAGCGTATCTGGAGGAGCCGTCCGCGTTGATGCGTTCGGCGGACTGTACTGGCGCCGAGCCTTCTTGATAGCGCGCCCGCTGAAGGCTCTCTCACCGGGACCGACGAAGAATGAGCGGTAGCCGGTTATCGCTAACGGGTCGGCTTCGTCCACACGAGCGCATACCTCCACAGGGGCAACCGTCGCCAGTTCGCTCGCGGCAGCACTCGGGCGGCGCTCCTTCGCACGTCGGCGTACGTGTGCAGCGGTGGCGCCGTCGGCGCGGAGTGTTCCCAGACGCCGAACCGTCGAGCGAGACGTCGATGCTGAATGAGTCCCGCAATGTCGTAAGCATGGTCGAGCAGTTGGGATGATCGGGCCAGACCGATGACAGCGACGGTGCCACCCGGGGCGGTGAGTTCGGCGAGCCGAGTCAGTGTTCTATCGAGGTCGGGCAGGTGGTGGATCGTCGCGACGGAAGCCACCACGTCGAACGAAGCGGGCGTGAGCGGATAGGTCATGACATCACCCTCGACCCAGGTGACGTCCGACTGCTGGCGACGAGCTGATTCGAGTACCTGAGCGTCAGGATCGATCCCGGTCACCTGAGGCACGAGCTCACGCAGCTCCATCGCCAGGAGTCCGTCTCCGGTACCGACGTCGAGCGCGATGCGTGCTCCGTCCGGCACGACGTCGAGGATGTGCCGGTGGTAGTGGATGTTGTGGTTCCAGCGGACCGCCGGCTCATCTTCCATCGGTCAAGACTGCCCGGTCTCCAGCGACGGCTGCAATCGGTCGTTTACCGTGGAAGCCATGTGGTGGTCGGATGGCGAATGGGATGCGCTGACGGCGGCCGAGCGATGCGGCATGTGTGCGGACGCACACTTGCCGACGAACGAGCACAGTGCCCTCATCGCGACAACCGGCACGAGTCACGTACGGCTCGCTCGAAATCAACATCACGCCGGATACAGCCTCGTGATCCTTCGAGAACATGTCGTCGACATGTCGGAACTCCCTCCAGACCAACTCGCGAGGTTTTGGGCAGATGTGCGACGTGCGGCACGAGTCATCGATGAGGTCTCCTGACCGAAGAAGATCGACTATCTCGTCATGGGCCACCGGATGCCCCACCTGCACTGTCACCTGCTCCCTCAGCACGCGCACGACGATCCCCTCAGGAATGTGAACATCGCAGACGGCCCGATGTACCTTTCACCGGAGGCGTTCGATGCCACGATCGCCGCGCTCCAGCGAGCGTGGGAGTCGTCGGAACCTCCACTCGGTAGATAGCCCTCGACTGCCGCATAACATCGTGGAGTGATCGTTGCGGTTGAGGGTCCGAGTGCTGCCGGCAAGACGACCTGGTGTCGAGCGGCAGCGACGGAGTTCGTCGCTGAGTACGTGCCTACGGGCAACGAACCTGATGGACGCGACCCGGGGGCCCAAGCGAGGTACTGGACCGGAGTGAACGGGGATCGCTGGTCGCAAGCGATCGCTCTCGAGCGCCGAGCCGGAGTGGCTCTGTGTGACAGCGATCCCCTCAAGCTGCACTACTCATGGTGCCTGGCTCGCATCGGCGAAGCTTCCGCTACGCGCTTCCTCGCTGAATTGGGTGCTGTCCGTGAAGCGATGCGGCGGCGGCAGATCGGATTCGCTGACGCCGTCTTCCTGACCCTTCCTGAGGAAGGAGTCCTGCGGCGCCAGAAGAACAGCGACGCGACACGGCCCCGGCGCACCTTCGAGCTGCATGTCCGGCTACGCGGGCCCCTCGAGGAGTGGTATCGCACGTTGGATCACCTCCGTCCCGGGAGCGTGGTCTGGGGGCTACCGCCTACGGGGGTGGCGGATCTCGTGCCAGCGCTGCAGCCCGACGGCCGCTACGACGTCGACCTGCTCGATGCACTCGCATGCCGACTGCCGCAGACCGGCTGACAGCAGACCCTGGTTTCCGGTTGTCGATCGTCGCTCGGTGAGCGCGGCCGTCCGATGAGTCGACCGGCGGTGACCGGTCGACGATTCGCGCAGCCCAGTCAGGTAAGGCTATCCTTCCTAGGTCCCACCACCCCCTCGAATGAAGGAGACGACGTGCACCAGCGCGCCGCCATCAGCCTCGTCCTCGCCGCGGCACTCGCCGTCGGACTGTCCGCCTGCGGCGCGTCCGAAGCGGTCGAGCCCGCATCGATCGCCGCCGCCGGGCAGGGCGTGACGGACTACCCATTCACGCTGGACAACTGCGGCACCGAGGTCACGATCGACGCCGCACCACAGCGGGTCGTCTCCCTCGACCAGAACTCGACCGAGATCCTGCTGTCCCTCGGGCTCGAGGACCGCATCGTCGGCACCGCCTCCTGGACGGACCCCGTCCTCGACTCACTCGCGGATGCCAACGCCGACGTCCCGCGCCTGGCCGACAACGCGCCCACCTACGAGGTCGTCCTCGGAGCCGACCCGGACTTCGTCACCGCCTCGTTCGGCCGTCACTACAACGAGGGCGGCGTCGCACCACGCGAGCGGTTCGCCGAGACCGGTGTCGCCAGCTACCTCTCGCCCACCGACTGCGACAACGGGACGAGCATCAACGGCGGCGGGACGCGTACGACGCCGCTCACCATCGACGCGCTCTACCAGGAGATCACCGAGATGGGAGAGGTCTTCGACGTCTCCGACCGTGCTGCCGCGCTCGTCGCCGACCTGCAGACCCGTGCCGCGAAGGCGACCGAGGGTGTCGACTTCGACGGCAGGACGGTCGCATTCTGGTTCGCGGACACGAAGACCCCGTACGTCGGTGGTGGGCTCGGATCCGCCGCGCTGCTCGCCTCGACCACCGGGCTCGACAACGTCTTCGGGGAGCTCGAGGACGACTGGCCGGCCACCACCTGGGAAGACCTCGTCGACCGCGACCCGCAGGTCCTCGTCCTCGGCGACCTGCAGCGCGACCGGTTCCCCGGCGACCGCCTCGACGACAAGGTCGCGTTCCTGGAGTCCGACCCACTGACGAAGACCATGGACGCGGTCCGCAACCAGCGGTACATCGCTCTCCACGGCGCCGAACTGAACCCGTCCATCCGCTTCGTCGACGGCCTCGAGAAGATCAAGGCGTGGTGGGTCGAGCACGAGGACGAGCTCTGAACCCGGAGACGGTGACGAGCACCGAACCGGTGACGAACGGCGACACGGCACGGCGACCCGCCTCACGCGCACGCCGCGCGACGATCACCGGCCTGCTCGTCCTCGCCGGCGTGGTCCTCCTCCTCGTCTCGGTCGGCGTGGCGATCACGCTCGGCCCAGCGGACATCCTGCTCGTGAACGTGCGGGACATCGTCGCGAACCACCTCGGTGTCACCGACATCCCGGTGAAGCTGTCGAAGGACGCGATCGTGTGGGAGGAGCGCCTGCCACGAGCCTTCGTCGCGGCAGCCTGCGGTGCTGGGCTCGGGCTCTGCGGCGTCATCATGCAGTCACTCCTCCGCAATCCGCTGGCCGACCCCTTCATCCTCGGCATCTCCTCCGGTGCGTCGACCGGCGCGGTCGCGATCGGGATCCTCGGACTCGGCGGTGCGTCGATCGGGCTCTCCGGTGGCGCGTTCATCGGCGCGCTCGTCGCCTTCGGACTCGTGCTCCTGCTCTCCCGTCTCTCCGGCGGCGGGACCGACCGGGTCGTGCTGGCGGGCGTCGCCAGCACGCAACTCTTCTCCGCACTGACCTCGCTGATCATCTTCGCGTTCGCCGACTCGGACGAGACGCGCGGCGTGATGTTCTGGCTGCTCGGCTCACTCGAGGGTGTGCGCTGGGACGACGTGGCGCTCTGCGCGATCGTCGTCGTCGCCGGTTCGACCCTGTGCCTCCGGTACGCCCATGCGCTCGACGCGTTCGCCTTCGGCGAGGACGTCGCGGCGTCGCTCGGCATCCACGTCGCGAGGACACGGGCGATCCTGCTCATCGCGACGGCGCTCATCACGGCGACGCTGGTGAGCGTCGCGGGGGCGATCGGCTTCGTCGGACTCGTGCTGCCCCACGCCGCCCGCCTGCTCGTCGGGCCCCGTCACGGGCGACTCATCCCGGCCACGGCGATCATCGGTGCGATCTTCATGGTCTGGGTGGATGCCGGCTCGCGCGTCGCGTTCTCACCGACGCCGCTGCCGGTCGGCGTCGGGACCGCGCTCGTCGGGGTACCGGTCTTCATCGCCCTGCTGGCCCGGAGACGGAGGCGCGGATGACCCTTCATGCAGAGAACGTCTCCTGGAACCGCGGCGGTGTGCTCGTCGTCGACGGCGTGACGCTGCACCCTGAACCGGGACAGACCGTCGGGCTCCTCGGACCGAACGGGTCGGGCAAGTCCTCGCTCCTGCGGATGCTCCACGGACTCGTGAAGCCGACCGCCGGACTCGTGACGCTCGACGGTGTCGACCTGGCGTCGGTCGGTCGACGGCGGATCGCGCGTTCGGTCGCGTCGGTGACGCAGCACGCCGACACCGACGTCGACATCACGGTGCGCGACATCGTGCGACTCGGACGCATCCCGCACCGCTCGGGACTCGGCGGTGACACCGCAGTCGACGAGACCGCCGTCGACCGCGCGCTCGCCCACGTCGGATTGGCCGATCAGGCCGGCCGCCTCTGGCACACCCTCTCCGGAGGCGAACGCCAGCGGGCACAGATCGCGCGGGCGCTCGCCCAGGAGCCGCGCGAGCTCCTCCTCGACGAACCGACCAACCACCTCGACATCCGACACCAGCTGGAGCTGCTGGATCTCGTCTGCGCGCTCCCGGTCACCACCGTCATCGCCATCCACGACCTCAACCTCGCCTCGATGTACTGCGACACTGTCGTCGTGCTGCGGGCCGGTCAGGTGGTCGCTGCCGGGGCACCGAGCGAGGTGCTGACCGCAGCGCTCATCGCGGACGTCTACGGCGTGGCGGCCGAGGTGACGCTGGACTCCCGCCGAGGGCACCCCGTCATCACGTTCACGCGATGATCCCGCCCGCTCTGGGCGCCGCCCGGCCCAAGCGCCCGTGAACCGACCCGGGGAATCCGCGCCTCCCCGTCGTCTCCGCATCGCGATGTTCTGGACCGCGGTCGTCCTCGCCGCGGCACCACTCGCTCGGGAACGTGCGTCTCCCGAAGGGGAGAGTTACTCGTCGAGGAGATGGATGTCCAGGTCACCACGGTGCGACAGTGCCCCGAGGCGCGCGGATGCCGACCGTGAGACCACCAGGGTCTGCAGCTCCGCCAGTGCCTCCAGTGGCCGGTAGTCCTCGATCGGGGCGCCGGCCACCCCGACGGTGACCAGGCCCGTGAGGGCACGGATCGGGTCGAGATCGGTGACGTTCGACCCGTTCAACCACAGCTTCTGCAGGCGGCGGAGCGGTCGGAGTGGCTCGATGTCGACGACCGGCGTATCGCCGAGCTCGAGCACCGTGAGTGACTGCAGCCCCGACAGCGGGCGGAGATCGGCCACGCGCGTCTCGCTCAGCCACAGCTCCTCCAGGTCTCGAAGGCCTGCGAGCGGACGGAGATCGACGACATCCGTGCCTTCCAGCCCGAGTCGTCGGAGTCCGTGGAAGCGCTCGATGCCATCCAGCACCGTCACCTCATCGACGACGATCTCGCTCAAGCCCTCCGAGCCCGCGCCGTGCGGCAACCCGCGCAGATGCGCCCGCACGGCAGCCCGCAGCCCCGCGTCCCGCAACGATTCGACCTCATCCACCCGATGATCCTCTCGCACCCACCGGCGAACACCCGGCAAGCCCGGAAGGCCGGTTCACTCCGAGCGCTCGAGCGTACCGATCTCCGTGCCGCTCCCGTCGAGGACGACGAGTTCCGTGTCTGTCCAGGTGCCGGATGCTCCGCCCGACAACCAGGTGTCGACTCCCTCGCAGGCCATCCGCGTGGACACCAGCGGCGCGAACTCGACCGTGTCGCCGTCGGCCGTCCACGAGCCCATGAGTCGATTGCACCCGTCGGTCCCCGTCACCGTGCCGTCCTCAGCGAACACCAGCGACGGGGTGTTCTGTGCGTCCGCGTCTCCCCAGACACCGACGACACCGACCGCGTCGCCGGACTCGCCGGACGCAGTGGTCGAGGGGTCGGCGCCGCTTTCGGCCCCGGAGGCGCATCCCGCGAGGGCGATCGCGAGCACTGCTGCACCGATGACGCCGAGGCCCGCGGTGCGCCCCCGCTTCGATCCGCCACCTGTGAACATGTCCATCCCCTCCGGAGGCCGCCCGGTCGCGACTGGCTCGATGCTAGCGCGAGTCCGAGCCACGGTTCATCGGTCCCACGGCTCATCGGTCGAGGGCCCGCGACTCAATGAGCTGCGATCGCCTGCGCCGCCCCCGTCACGGTGATGCCGCCGGTGGTGGGGACGTCGACCGTCAGCAGACTGGGTGCGCCGACGTGATGGCCCTGCCGGATGACGACCTGCGCAGGCGGGGTGACCAGGCCGAGTGCGCGCAGATAACCGCCGAGTGAGGCCGCGGCGGAGCCGGTCGCCGGGTCCTCGGTGATGTCTCCGACGGGGAAGAGGTTGCGGGCTTCGACGAGCAGGCGCCCGGCGTCGTCGAGATCGTGGCAGTGCACCACGGTCACCGTTCCGGCCCAGCCCTGCTCGTCCATCAGTCGGCGCAGCGCGGCCGGATCGAAGCTGAAGGCGTCGAAGGCGTCCTGGTCGCGGACGGCGACGACCGGGTGCCGGTTGCCGGCGAACGACTCACGCAGCGGCCACCGCTCGTCGAGGTCTGAACGCTCGAGCCCGAGCAGGGACAACAGGCGATCGCCGACCTCCTCGTCGAGCCCGTCGACGGAGGGCTCGACGCTCGTGAACGACGCGGTGATCGTGCCGGTGCCGCCGGTTATGTCGGTCGTGGCGGCGTCTGCGTCGGAGGCCGTCTCGACGACGAGCGGCCCGACGTTCGTCTCCAGGGTGAACCGCCCGACGCCACGCCGTTCCGCGAGGGCGACCGCGGTCGCGATGGTCGCGTGACCGCAGAACGGCACCTCGGCACCGGGGGAGAAGTAGCGCATCCGCACGTGCCGGTCGTCACCGTCGACCCAGGGCTCGACGACGAAGGCGGTCTCCGGGTACGCGACCTCGGTGGCGATCGCCTGCATCTCGGCCTCGGTGAGCGTCGAGGCGTCGAGCACGACCCCCGCGGGATTGCCGCCGCCGGCCTCGGCGGCGAAGGCCGTGAGGCGGAGGATCTCGGGCGGTCCGGCGTTCGACATCCGTCGATGCTACCGCTCCTCGCCAGGCCCCGCCCGGAGCCGCCGCCATCGCGATGAGTTTAAGCAGTAATTTATGAAAGTCCTTGACGGCACCCCGTCTCGACCGCGATCCTGGGGTCGCCGCCCTCCGACGACGCAGGGCGGAAAGGAGATGGACATGACATCGCACACCCGGAGGACGCGCATCGCACTGGGCGCCGCGCTCGTCCTCGGCCTCGTCGGCTCCGCCGTCGCGCAACCGGTGGACGCCGAGGCGTTCCCCGCGAAGAACAAGGCCACGGTGATCCAGTACCTCAAGACGATCGCCGGGACGAACATCGTGTCGGGCCAGCACAATAAGGAACCGGCGAGCCTGCCGGGTCAGTACACCCAGCAGGTGAAGGACGTCACCGGGCAGTATCCCGGGCTCTGGGGCGGTGACCTCATGTTCCGCGGGCAGGACGCCGCGAACCGACAGCGGGTGATCGACCAGGCGAAGACGGAGTGGGCGAACGGCTCGCTCGTCGCCCTCACCTGGCACGCCTGCTCACCGACCGGACCCTCCACCTGCGAGTTCGACGGCGGGGTGAAGACCCAGATCTCGAACGCCCAGTTCACGCAGATCGTGACGGGAGGCACCGCGCTCAACACGACCTGGCGGCAGCGGATGGCCGAGGTGGTGCCGTACCTGCGGCAGCTCAAGGACGCCGGGATCCCCGTCCTGTTCCGTCCGTTCCACGAGATGAACGAGACCTGGAACTGGTGGGGTGGCCGCTCAGGCGCGAACGGTGGCGCGAAGATCTTCCAGCAGATGCGCGACTACTTCGACGCCCAGGGCCTCGACAACCTCATCTGGGTCTGGAACGTCCAGGACAACCCGCAGGGCGGGTGGTCGGGCTACTACCCCGGGAACTCCTACGTCGACGTCGTCTCGCTCGACGTCTGGTACAAGAACTACCCGAGCACCGCCGACTACCAGCAGCTGCAGTCGATCGCCGGGACGAAGCCGATCGCCATCGCGGAGATGGGCAAGGTGCCCGACGCGAACCTGTTGCAGTCCCAGACACGCTGGTCATACTTCATGATCTGGTCCGAGCAGCTGCGCGGCAACAACTCGAACACCGAGATCCAGAACACCTACTTCCACCCGAGGGTGCTCAACCAGGGTGAGGTGGTGCTGCCCTAGTCGTCGACCGCGGCGACCTCGACGATCCACGCCCGTTCGGGCGGGGTCGCCGGGGTCTGCAGGCCGGCGTGGCGGAGGGTCGCCCCGGACATCACCACGCCGGTCCAACCGGCGTGCGGACCGTCCACCCCGTCCGGTTCACCGAACCAGGCGGGGACGGTGCGCCCTCCCGAGGGCTCGCCGATGCGCAGCGGCCGGACCCGGTAGCGACGCTCCGGGTCCAGGCCGCGGAGCGTGAACCGCCCGATCCTCGCGACGTCGGAACGCCCGAGGAATGCGAGGGAGAACAACGCCTCCGACCGGTCCGCGGCCACCACCCCCGTGATCTGGAGCGCGTCGTCGACCACGTCCTCACGGACGAGCCGCCCCGTGTGCAGCAGGGCCCTGGTCGAGCGGTAGAGCGCGAACCAGTCGGCCAACTCCGCGAGGTCCGCCGGGGACGCCTGCCGCAGGTCCCACTCGACCCCGAGATGGCCGAAGAGCGCGGTCGCCGCACGGAAGGACAGCTCGTGCGAGCGGCCCGTGGTGTGCGAGCGCCCGGAGGCGATGTGGGCGCCGAGCCGCTCCAGGGGGACCAGCTGGGCGGTCCAGCGGTTGATCTGCTGCCGCTCGAGCGGGTCGCTGCAGTCCGAGGCCCACACGCGGTGCGTGCGCTCGAGGACGCCGAGGTCGACGCGTGAGCCGCCGGAGGAGCAGGACTCGATCTCCAGCTCCGGGAACCGACGCGTGAGTTCGTCCATCAACCGGTACACGGCCGCCGTCTGACGATGCACGCCGGCCCGACCGTCGGGTGCCGACCCGGCGTCGACGAGGTCGCGGTTCTGATCCCACTTGATGTACGCGATGTCGACCTCGGTCAGGATCGCGGTCATCCGTTCCAGGACGGCGGCGAAGGCCTCTGGTCGGCCGAGATCGAGGACCTGCTGGTTCCTGGCGGGGATCGGCAATCGTCCGCCCGTCTGCATGATCCAGTCCGGGTGCTCCCGGGCCAGATCGGAGTCGAGGTTCACCATCTCCGGCTCGAACCACAGACCGAACTCCATCCCCAGGCTCCGGACCCGGTCGGCGAGCGGCTGCAGCCCGTCAGGCCACACCTCCTCGTCGACGAACCAGTCGCCGAGCCCCGCGCGGTCGTGTCGTCGCCCACGGAACCAGCCGTCGTCGAGGACGAACCGCTCGATCCCGAGCGAGGACGCGACCTCGGCCAACTGCATCAGAGCCTCGGCGTCGTGATCGAAGTACACCGCCTCCCACACGTTGAGCGTGAGCGGTCGGTCCCGTGCCGGATGGCCGGGTTGCGCGCGCAGGTGCTCGTGGAACAGCGCGGCCTGGGCGTCGAGCCCGTCCCCGTGGGCGCCGTACACCCAGGGGCTCGTGTAGGCCTCGCCGGGGCCGAGGCGGACCTCGTCCGGCAGGAGCAGCTCGCCACCGCCGATCACCTGGTCGCCGGTCGAGAGCCGTTCCGCGAGGTGTCGCTGGTTGCCGCTCCACCCCACGTGGACGCCCCAGACCTCGCCCGTGGCGAAGCCGAACCCGGGGACGCCCACGTTCAGGACGAGCGGCGCGTCCGGCCCGGTCCGCCCGCGGCGGTCCTCGCGCACCCAGGCGCCGACCCGGAGCGGCGAGCGCTGCGGCGTCCGCTCCTTGCCCCACCGGCCGGCGAGGTCGAGGACCTCCCGGGCGCGAGCCGGGATCGGGAGCGCGAGATGCAGGTCGTCGAGCCGGTAGACGCCGTCGGCGACGTTGCGGAGCGTCGCGCGGACACGCAGGAGACCGGCCTCGCTCAGCTCGAACTCGATCCGGATCGCCAGGCCCGCCTCGGCGTCCTCGCCGTCGACGGTCACCGTGCGCGGGGTCACCTGCGCCGGCTCCATCGTGAACAGCGGCGACCAGTCGCGTCCGTCCCGGCTGCCGGTGATGCCCGGCCGACCGAGCCAGGCCTCGCTCTGTTCCGGAAGCACCGCGAGGCGGGTCGGTCGATCGGGTGCGTTCTCCGTGACGAACCGCTCCGCACCGCGCACGACATCGGCGAGCTCCCGATCGTCGAGCGGACCGAGGTCGGCTCCCCAGTGCGCGATCGACGGCAGGCGACCGTCGCGCAGGTCGATAACGACGCTCACGGCGCGCGATCGCAGGTGGACGACGGGCTGTCGGGTGTCGGTGGACATGGGGTCCTTTCGGATGGGTGCGGTGGTCAGTCCGCGGACGGGCGTGCGAGCTGGCCGTCCCAGGGGACGAAGGTGGCGAGGTCGACGTCGTGCACGGTTCCGTCGGTCCACCGTGCGACCAGCCGGGTCCCGGTCACGTCCACCGCGACCGGGAGGTCGGGTGTCTCGCCGTCGTCGAAGCGGAGGGTGTGGAGTGCGGCCAGGACGGTGTGCCCCGGAGTGCTGGCGGCGCACAGCGCCGGGACCGCCGAGTGGGGACCGAACGCGTTGGCGTCGCGGTAGGCGACGGCCTCCGCGCGGTCCCAGCCGTGCAGCCCGACGATGGTCGCTGCGAGCCCGTCGCGACCGACCACCGTGGCCCGCGGCGCGGCCCCGGCGGGATCGACCACGGTGCGCAGTACCGCGTCGTCGGCGACGGCCGCACCGCCCTCGCGGACGGCCCACGCGCGAGTCGACTCGACGAGGTGCGCGCGGAGCTCCTGATCGCCGTGGACGATGCTGACCGTGGTGACGGCGCAGCCCGGCCACACTCGGCCGTCGAGCTGTGGGAGGTGCACCGAGCCGGAGACCTCGCCGACGGTCCGCATCCCGCGGATCGCGGCGCGGCGACTCGCCCGCCCGTCCTCATCGAGCAGCGCGAGATGGCCGTCGACGTTCTCGTCCCACGCCGCGCCCGTCCCCGGGGCGGTGTGCGAGGAGTACCCGAACTTGGCGTAGTGCGGATCGTCCGCGTCGGCGCGAGCGGGCTCGACGGGGATCTCGCAGTGGTCGCTGCCGTGGTTGGCGAGCGTCACGACACCGTCCCGCTGCGAGCGCAGGATCCACCCGACCGCCGGCAGCACGGTGGTCTCCGGCGGCCCGTCGGTCGGCTGCGGGTGTTCCGGAGCGGTCCACACCGGGTCGTCGCGGTCGATGGCGAGCCCGAGGAACCCGATGCCCGCGAGGTACGGCGAACCGAAGCCGCTGTAGCTCTGCGCGGTGGGCTCCCACGGCCCGTACCAACCGAGACTCAGCGGGCCGTCGACACCGACGCCGTGCCGGACGAACCCCGAGACCACCCCGGAGGCCAGGCGACGCGTCGCGCCGGGGCTCAACGGGTTTACCCCCGAGAGCTCGGCGCACCAGAGCGCGGCGAGGGCGGCCGTCCGATAGCTCAGCGAGCGACCGACGTGCACCATCGACCCGTCGGGTGCGACCATGCGCGCGAAGGAGCCGGTGAAGTCGTGCAGCCGTTCCAGATGCCGTGAGCCGTCGGCCGTGCCCGTGCGGTCGGTCATGCGGTACCAGGCCCAGAGGTAGGGGTGGATCGCCCACGCGTTGTAGTAGTCGATCGCGTGTTCCGGACCGTCGGTGTACCAGCCCTGCTCCAGGTGCCACGACTCCACGCGGGCGACGTTCCTCGTGCCGTTCAGCCCGGTGACGTCCTCGTCGACCGAGCGGAGAAACGCCTCCGCCATCGCCGGGAAGAGCTGCCAGTTGTTGTGCCAGACCTCGAGGCGCGCATGGTGGCGCAGCCAGTCGGCGATCTGCACCTGCTCCTTCCGGGTGAGCCCCGCCCACAGTCGGTCTCGACTGACGTACAGGCCGAACGCGATGTTCGCCGCCTCCACGATCGAGTTGGTGACGCCCGTGCCAGGAGCCCGACACGTCACGCCCAGCGGCCAGGACTCCGGACCGTCCGGGGCCGTACCGGCGAGGAGTGCCCGGCTGTACCAGGCGACGAGGTCCTCGACCCCGTCACCATCGCCGTCTCCGCCGCCGGCGATCCGTGGTGCGGCGAGGAGGAAGGAGCGACCGACCGCCTCCATGCCCTCGCGGGCGACACCGTCGCGGGTGACCCGACCTGGCAGCCGAGGAATGCCGCCGAGCGGGCTCTCGAACCGGCGGACCTCCGCCAGCCACCGGTCGGCCGCGGCCTCCCAGTGCGCCCGCGTCCACCCGGTGAAGGGTGCGGCGACGGGGTCCGCGGCCGGTAGACGGAACGGCGGGAGCGGGTCGGGCGTCATCGTGGGGCCTCCATCGGTGCTCCCGGTTCCGGGTACTGTTGCGCGCGGCGCACCCGCAGCGTGTGTGACCCGCTCGTCGCGGTGGCGCGCTGCACGAGCCGGATGCGGAAGATGGCCGACCCCCAGACCTCGTGGAGCTTCGGGTCGTCGATGTCGATCCGGTTCACCGCCACCTCGAACGCGGGGTCGGTGTCCAGGCGGGCGTCGCCGACCAGGATCCCACCGCCCGCGACGACCGGCTCGACGGCGGTGAGGAAGGTGAGCGTCATCCGCATCGGTTCCGAGAACGCCCAGTCGTCCTCGATCAGGACGGTGCCGGCCGAGCGGTCGAGCGACACCGTGCGGTCGAGCGCCGTCAGCCGAGCCTCGGCCGGATACGCGCCCAGGAGCGACATGGCGAGGACCGCGCGTCCGTCACCGTCGGAGAACCGCGTCCCACTCGCCGCGAACCCCCGGCCATACGGCTGTTCGACACCTGCGGGGAGCGGCACGTTGTGGAACGCACTCCGCATGGTCCAGATGCCGTAGCGGGTGTCGGGCATGAAGGTGTCGCGGTGGTACACGCCCACGCCGACGTCGATGAGGACGGGTGCGCCGTCCAACGAGACGATCACGCCGCCGGCGTCGTTGTGGTTGTGACTGACGTCGTTGTGACCGCCCTTCGCGGCGACCGCCCAGCCGTCCACGCGACCGGCGTGCTCGCGGAACACCGCGACCTCCGTGCCCGGCGCGTACCAGGACGCCGGCATCCCGGGCACCGCGTCACCCGAGGTCGTCCACGCCGAATCGAGCAGCTCCGCGAGTGTGCGGCGGAACAACGGGGCCAACTGCGCCGAGAAGCCGAGCGGATGCGAGCGCCCCATCCAGCGGGCATGGGCCGCCACCTCGTCGTCGCCCACGCGCTCGCCGAAGCGGGCGAGCAGGTTCCATGTGGCGTTCGTCGGCAGGCTCGCGGACCCGTCCGAGAAGTTGACCTGTGACTCGCCGGAGAGCTGCATCACCATCGGGAAACGGGCCATCGCGGCCACCGGCGCGACCGCGAACCCGTCGAACGCGCCCTCGGTGACCTCGCCGAGGAGGTCGAGTGCCTCGAACAGCGTCGCCCCCGCCCACCACCAGTAGGTCGCCCCCTCGTCGCAGCTGCCGTCATCGGCGTAGCCCGCTCGGAACCGGTCCAGGATGACGAGTGCGCGGTCGATCGACGACGCCAGCTCGTCCGGGTCCGTCTCGACCACCGCCGAGCACACGAGGACGTTCGAGACGATCCACGGCGCCCAGTTGTTCGGCGGGCCGTCGAGCCCGTGCCAGAAGTCCACCTCGTTCCGCCACGGGTCCAGCACGCGACGCCGGATCTCCGCGTGCACCCGCGAGCGCAGCCCGGGGAAGGCCAGCTCCAAGCGGTCACCCGCGATCGTGTCCACCGCGGCGAGCATGCCGCCCACGTAGGCGTCGGACAGGTCGAGGATGTCGCGGCCAGGGAGCGGAAGGAACGGGCGCTCGCCGGACTCCGGCAGGGCGTAGTGGGAGGGCAGACACCACGCGGTCAGCTCGCAGAGCCGCCAGACGCGATCGCCGAGCTCGCGGACCCAGGCCTCGTCGTCGGTCACGCCGAGGGCGAGCGCGGACGAGGCGACCGCACCGAGGAGCGCCTGCTGCGCCGTTTCGTAGGGGGTCCGGTCGCCGTCGGAGCTGTACCGCGCCCAGAGGGACAGCGTGGGCGGGTTGCGGTCGGCCTCGACGCACCAGTGCCGCGCCGCGGCGAGCAACGCCGTCCGGTCCCGCTCCGAGACCCGGCCCCAGGCGGTGCGGTCTCCGACCGGCGGTCCTGCGCGCCAGCTCCCGACGCGCAGGGCTCGGCGCGCCCGCGGCGTGAACTGCTCGGCGAAGCTCGTGGTGGTCGGCGCGCTGGTGGCTGCTGGGAGGGGCATGGTCTGGCCTCTGCTGCGGTTCGGTGGTCTGCGGTTCAGTGGTGTGCGGTTCGGCGGCCCGCTCACGCCTGGAGCGCGAGCGCGGCGATGGTGATCGGTCGTCGGAAGGCGCCGGTCCTGACGAGGTGCAGGACCTCGTCCACGGTGTTGGTGGCGAGCCGGCCGAGTTCGTTCCCGGCCGAGCCGGCGATGTGGGGCGTGATGACCGTGTTCGGCGTCGACCACAGCCGTGAGGTCGACGGCAGGATCTCGGGGGAGGTCACGTCGAGGATCGCGACGAGGTCGCCGCATTCGAGACGATCGGCGAGGGCCTCGTGGTCGACGAGGTCGCCACGGGCGGTGTTGATGACGGTGGTGCCGGGACGCATCAGCCGGAGGAGTCCGCGGTCGACGAGGTGCCGAGTCGAGGGCAGGGCCGGCGCGTGGAGGGTGACGATGTCACTGCCTGCGGCCAGCTCCTCGAGGGGCACGCAGGGTACGCCGATGGCGAGCCGCTGCTCGTGGTCGAGCGTCGGGTCGGCGACGAGCACCCGTACGTCGAGGGAGGCGAGCCGTTCGATGACGAGCCGACCGATGCGCGAGGCCCCCACGACCCCCACGGTGATGCCGTGGCTGCCGACGGTCGGCCAGGCCCGCTCGGCGTCGACAGGGGCGTTCGAGGACCGCAGCGTCTCCGCCGCCCAGAACGTCCGCTTGGCGGCGAGCACGATCATCGCGACGGTGAACTCGGCGACCGGTACCGCGTTGGCCGCTGCGCTCGACGTCAGCGACACGTGACGGTCGAGCAGGGCGTCCGTGACGATGCCGCGGACGCTGCCGGCCGAGTGGGCCACCGCGCGCAGGGACGGGAGCATCCGCAGGAGCGGCTCGTCCAGCGCCGGGGACCCCCAGCCGGTCACGAGCACCTCGGCTTCGGCCAACAGCGCGCGGTCGTCGACGCGCTCCGGACGGAGGGGGCGGTCGGACAGGAGATGGAGGCGCGACTCGGACCGCAGGCGTGCGAGGTCGAGCTCGGAGAACACCCGCTCGAAGGTGCCCTCCGGCATGAGGAAGCCGACCGTGCCTCGGAGGGCGCTCTCGCTCTGCAGCATCGTCGCCTCCTGGTCGTCTCGACAGCAGGCTCAATCCCAGTGCGCGACGCCGGAGCCTGTCAAGCACTCGCGTTCAAACGAACAGCAAACGAACACCCCGTGCCTCACCGAGGCGGTGCCGTCGACTCGCGGAGGCTGAGGCTCGGACGCAGGCTCGTGTGGCGCGCGGCGAACCCCGTCTGGGCTGCGGCCGAGATGCGTTCGAAGCACATCGTGGCCGCGAACCTGCCGATGTCGCGTTTGGGCGGCGCGACGGCCGTGAGCGGCACCCTGGCCAGGCCGGCGACCTCGTCGTCGTAGGCGACGATCGACAGGTCTCCGGGGATGGACAGGCCGAGGTCGAGCGCGGCATCCGCGAACTCGACGGCGTAGTGGTCCGAGTGCAGGAACACCGCCGTCGTCCCGGACGCCACGCACGCCTCCAGGTATCGCCGCGTCTGCTCGCCGACGCCCTGCTGGTCGTCGATGATGGCCGTGCTGGCGTCCTCGCGCAGTCCGAGCTGGCGCACGGCCCGCTCGAAGCCGAGACGCAGCGAGGGCGTCGTGGGGGTGTCGAAGGCGGCCATCCCGATGCGTTCGTGGCCGAGTCCGGCCAGGTGACGCAGGGCCATGACCGCCCCGGCGGCGTGGTCGGTGCGCACGAACTCCAGGCCGTCGCCGATCGCGGACTCTGCGACGGAGCGCTCGACGAGGACGACCGGCACCGGCGACCGCTCCAGCAGCTCGAGCGTCGGGTGGGCGTCGAGGATCGACGTCGTCACGAGCAGGCCGTCCACCCCGCCGACGAGGAGGCGCTCGATCTGATCACGCTCGCGGTCGGGGTCGTAGCGGGAGACGCCGAGGACGATCCGTCCACCGAGCGACTGGGCGCGCTCGACCGCACCGGCGACGATCGTCGGGAAGTAGTAGCTCGGGTCTGGGACGACGAACCCGAAGGTGAACAGGGTGTCGGCCGCCCCTGGAGCCGGGGCCGGCCGGGCACCGGGCCGGTGGGGCATCCCGGTCGTCGGCTGCGTGTCGACGGACACCGCGCCACCGTGCACGCGGCGGAGCCGACCCTGTTCACCGAGCTCGCGGAGGTCGCGCCGGACGGTCATCGTCGAGATGCCCATCCGTTCGGCGAAGTCCGCTGCCGAGAGACTGCCGTGGATGCGCAGCTCGGCGAGGATGCGCTCGTGTCGTTGCGACAGCTCCATGATGAACTCCGATGTTCGATTCCTGTTCGGATGATTGAATGATGTTGACTTTACACAGCGGCCCCGCGAATGATGTCCAACGTTCGAGAGAACGGCGCGGAGGCCCGAGACCTGGCATCCGCCGTGAGCAAGGGAGCTGCTGTGAGCGCGACGACGACCGATCGGCCGGAGACCATCCGACCACCGATCGCCCCCGCCGGGTCCGATGATCGGCCGAAGAGACGCCGCGTGCCGTTCCGGATGCAGTTCCGTCGCGATGCACCGTTGCTCGTCATGGTGACCCCGGCGGTCGTGCTGCTGTTGCTGTTCGTGTACATCCCGCTGCTCGGGAACGTCATCGCGTTCATGGACTACCAGCCGTACATCCCGATCCCGGACAGCCCGTGGGTGGGCTTCGCCAACTTCACGGCGCTGTTCACCGACCAGGCGTTCTGGAACGCGGTCTCCAACACCCTCCAGATCACCTTCATCCAACTGGTGCTGTTCTTCCCCGTGCCGATCGCGCTGGCCATCTTCATCCACTCGCTGACCTGGCCCTGGCTCCGCTCCATCGTGCAGTCGGTGCTGTACCTGCCGCACTTCCTGTCCTGGGTCATCGTCGTCGGCTTCTTCCAGCAGAGCCTCGGCTCCGGTGGTGTCCTCAACACCTGGCTCCGGCAGCTGGACCTCGGCACCGTCTCGGTGATGTCGGATCCGGCGACGTTCAAGCTGCTGCTCTCCTCACAGGTGATCTGGAAGGATGCGGGCTGGGGCACGATCATCTTCCTCGCGGCACTCGCGGCGATCGACGACTCCCTCTACGAGGCCGCCGCCATCGACGGCGCGGGCGCCTGGAGCCGGTTCTGGCACATCACCTTGCCCGGCATCCGACCCATCATCGTGCTCCTGCTCATCCTGCGACTGGGCGAGGCGCTGTCCGTCGGGTTCGAGCAGATCATCCTGCAACGGAACGCCGTCGGGCCGGGGGCCGCCGAAGTGCTCGACACCTACGTCTACTACCACGGCGTCATCGACGGCAACTGGAGCACCGGCATCGCCGCCGGTCTCATCAAGGGCCTCGTCGGTCTCATCCTCATCCTCGTCGCCAACAAAGCGGCGCACATGCTCGGCGAGCAAGGAGTGTATTCCAAATCATGAGCACCATCGTCCGACCGATCTGGGCGGGTAAGCCGAAGCCCGTCGTCCTCGCGCTCAAGGCACTCGCGATCGTCGTGATCCTCGCCGTCATCCTCTTCCCGTTCCTCATCGTGGTCTCGACCAGCGTCTCGACCGCCGAGGACGTCACGGCCGCCGGCGGCTACGTCGTGTGGCCCAAGTCGTTCACCCTCGACGCCTACCAGCAGATCCTCGCCGGCGGGGTGGTGACCAGGGCGATCCTGGTGACGCTGTTCGTCACCGTCGTCGGCACGCTCATCAGCCTGGTCTGCACGGTCTCGGCGGCGTGGGCCCTCAGCCGACGGTCGTTCTTCCAGCGCCCGGTGCTCATGATCGTGCTCGCCACCTTCCTCTTCACGCCGGGCCTCATCCCGCTGTACCTGATGGTCAAGCAGCTCGGACTGCTCGACAACGTCTGGGCGCTCATCCTCCCCGGGGCGTTCAGCGTCTTCAACATGGTGGTCGTCCGCGGCTTCATGATGGGCATCCCGCAGGAGCTCATCGACAGCGCGAAGATCGACGGTGCGGGGGAGTTCCGCATCCTCGGCACGATCGTCCTCCCGCTGTCCCGCGCGGTGATCGCCGTCGTCGCCCTCTTCTACGCGGTCGGGTACTGGAACGCGTTCTTCAACGCCCTCCTCTACATCAACGACACCTCGAAGTGGACGCTGCAGCTCGTCCTCCGGACGTACGTGCTGCAGGGCTCCTCGCTCGTCGGCGGCGCCTCGGACGCCTCCGTGCTGCCGCCCGCCGAGTCCCTGCAGATGGCCGTGGTGCTCATCGCCATCGTCCCGATCCTGATCGCCTACCCGCTCGTGCAACGCCACCTCACGAAGGGCGTGCTGACCGGCGCCGTCAAGGGCTGACCGATCCGCACCCACCGACCCGGCATCGTCGCCGGGATCCGACCCGCGCCCCAGGCGCTCGCCTCACCTCGAAGGAGACCACGATGAACGACACCACCCCAGGCCTGTCCCGCCGCACCTTCCTCACCGCGGCCGGCGTCGGCCTCGCGGTCCTCGGCCTCGGGTCCGCGCTCACCGGCTGCACCCCCGGTGGTGCGACCTCGGGAGCCGCCGGATCCGGAGCCCTCGTCCCGCTACCCACCTACGTGCCGATCACGAAGGGACCGACCCCCGATCTCGCCGGCTCGGCGACGGTCCAGCCGGTGTACTACTCCGCGCCGAAGGAGTCGGAGCTGTTCACCTCGGTGTCGGGGAAGACGGCGATCAGCGGCACGGTGTCGGGCTTCGTCATCTCGTACAGCCCGCCGGCGCCGGCCTCGAACAGCTACCTCCAGGCGGCCGAGAAGCAACTCGGGTGCGAACTCGACCTCCAGGTGGTCCCCGCCGACTCCTTCGCACCCAAGTTCGCCACGGTCATGGCCGGTGGAAGCGTGCCGGACCTCGTCGAGTTCCTCGCGTTCCAGCTGCCGCCGTCCTACCCGCAGCTGCTCAAAGCGCAGTTCGCCGACCTCTCCGACCACCTCTCGGGCGACAACGTGAAGACGTACCCGAACCTCGCGAACCTGCCCACGCCGTCGTGGGAGGGATGCCGGATCAACGGCCGGATCTACGGTGTCCCGGTGAACCGGCCACCCTTCGGCAACATGCTCATCTCGCGTCCGGACGTCATCAAGGACCTCACCGGGGCGGAGCCCGCCCCCAAGACGAAGGACGACTTCACCGAGCTGTGCAAGGCGGTCACCGACGCCAAGCGCAACCGCTACGCGATCAGCGGGCAGAGCAACGGCGACAGCGTCGACTGGGGGTACGACTTCATCGGTGCGATGTTCGGGGTCCCGAACGGGTGGGAGCTGAAGGGGTCGAAGCTCGTCCACAAGTGGGAGTCGGACCGGTGGCTCGAGACGCTCTCGTACATCAAGGAGCTGAAGGACGCCGGGTACTACCATCCGGACACCCCGAGCATCTCCGGCTCGCAGGCGAAGACCTACATGGCCAACGGCACCGTCCTCATGCACCAGGACGGCATCTCGGCCATCATCGACCCCGGTGCGCCGGAGGGCGTGGTCTACGACGCGATCCTGCCGTTCGCGGCGGACGGCGGCGACGGCATCGTCTACCAGGGCTCGTCGATGTTCTCGTTCACGGCGATCAAGCAGGCGGACGAGGCGCGGGTGAAGGAGCTGCTGACCCTGCTCAACCACCTCGCGGCCCCCTACGGCAGCACCGAAGGGTTCTTCCTGCAGTACGGCGTCGAGGGCGAGCACCACACCCGGGAGGCGGACGGTCGCGTCGTCCTCACCGAGGCGGGGTCGGCGCAGATCGGCCCGACCTCGCTCAACCGACTCGCGGCGGCACCGCAGATCCTCGCGACGGCCGTGCCGATGGAGGAGCGGCTGCGGCGCTCGCACGAGTGGCAGCAGAAAGCCGCTCCCATGCTCCAGAAGAGTCCGATCACCGGCCTCTACTCGGAGACCGCCGGCAAGACCGCATCGGCGACGAACAACCTGTCGTCGACGATGAACGAGTACATCCTGGGCCGTACGAGCTTCGACGCCGTGAAGTCGGGGATCGCCTCGTGGAAGCAGTCGACGAACGACAAGGTCCGGGCCGAGTACCAGGAGCAGCTCGAGAAGCTGTCCTGACGGCGGCCGGGCGGGTCGTCGAGACCCACCCGGACCGACCTCAGGCCGGGGACCCGGTCGACTCGCCCTCGATGAGCTCGCCGTCCACGAAGTGCACCCCCGGGACGTAGGTGCCACCGGCGATCGCATCGGCGAGATAGCCGGCCGCAGCACGGCCGACGTCGTGGAGGAGCGGGTCGATCGTCGTGAGGGTCCGGTCCCGTTGACCCATGAGGCCGGCGAGGTTGTCCATCCCGACCACGGCGATGTCCTCGGGCACCCGGCGACCGGCCTCCCGGAAGACCTCGATGGCGGCGAGTGCGATGGTGTCGTTCGCGCAGAACACCGCGTCGACGTCGTGTCCGGCCTCGATGAGTCGCTGTGCCGCCTGACGCCCCCAGGCCCGGGACCAGTCGCCGTGGAGCCCCGTCCCGCCGACCAGCTCGACCCCGGCCTCGTCCAGCGCGCGGTGCAGTCCCTCCGCCCGGTCGTGGGCGGAGCGGTCGTCGAGCGAGGCACCGATGTGCGCGATGCGACGGCGACCGAGGCCCAGCAGATGTCGTCCCGCGAGCTCGCCGGCCAGGCGGCCGTTGTGCAGGAACGAGGCATCCCCGGGATCGTCCGAGGCACCGTAGGCGTAGACGACGGGCACCGCGAACCCGTCGGTGACCGAACGCATCTCGGTCCCGCTGCCGTCGCCGATGACGAGGAGGCCGTCGACGTTGCGGGCGCGCAGCTTCCGGACGGTCGCGGCCATGAGGGAGCGGTCGAGACGGGAGTCGGACACGAGGACCGAGAGGTCGCGGGCGCCGAGGGTCGTCGTCGCGGCGGTGAGGACCGGCATCGTGAACGCGCCGGGGGCGTTGAGCGTCAGCACACCGATCGTCGCGCTGCGTCCCTGCGCGAGGAACTGGCCGAGGGCGTTCGGCTGGTAGTCCAGTCGCGCCGCGGCCTCGAGGATGCGCTCGCGCGTGGCGTCCGAGGCCTTGCCCTGACCGCGCAACACCTTCGATGCGGTCGAGACGGAGACCCCGGCGATGGCGGCCACATCCTGCAGGGAAATCGCTTTTCTAGACATCGCGGATCGATTGTACCGGGCGGCGATCCCGAGGCTCATCCGAGGCGGTCGACGTCGAGCTCGAACCGGGTCGAGCGCTCCTCGCCGACCGCGAGGCGCACCGAACCGACGCCGTCGGCCGGATCGCCGTACGGGTCGGATGCCGGCTCCAAACCGACGGCGTCACCGGCACCCCACCAGGGGAACCCGCGCTCGCCGCGACGCTCCTGCCAGACGAACACCCGGGGATGGACGGTGACGTCGAAACCGAGTCGCAGCCCGACGCCGCTGGAGCGTGACCGGAGTTCGACCGTCCCGGTCGTGACCGGCAGGTCCGCGAACGCGGAGCCCGGTGCCGACGCGAGACCGACCGCGCCGCCGTCGACGAGGAGCTCCGCGTCGTCGAACAGCTCGCCCGCGAAGGCGGGGTGTTCGACCCACATCAGGCGGGTCGCGTCCATCCCGACGTTGCGTAGCACGGTGTCGACCGTGACCCGGCCCTCGGTCACGGACACCGTCCTGACGACCCGGACGGGCACGGTGCGCAGCAGCACGTCGGCGACCACCGTGTCACCGTCCTGCCGCAGCGACCAGGTCCGCCAGGCGGCCTCGCCGTGGAAGGGCTGCTCGACGGGCGCCCGCGGATCGGGATCGCCCGCCGACGGCAGCAGCACGTGCCAGCCACCCGCGTAGTCACGGTGCCAGAGGGCGCTCGAGGAGGACATGCTCCACTCGGATCGGCCGGCGTCGGCCCACGGCGTCCGGTACAGCAGCTCCAGACCGGTCGCCTCGAGGAGGATCGAGTCGATCCGTGCGCCGAGGGCGGCGACCCGGATCCGGAGGCCGTGGGCTCGGATCGTCACGGACGCGGACTCGGTGGCCGAGGTCACGCTGCGGACGTCCCGTCCTGGAGGCGGATCACGAACAACGCGTCGCCCGGGAACTCGGGCTGCTCGAGGCGGATGCCGCCCGTGCCGTCCTCGCTCACGACCGCGCTCCACGTCGCGGCGTCCTGCCGGCGCGCGTCGAGGTCGTAGACGGCGATCGACGCCACCGAAGCAGGATCGAGTCGACACGTCAGCGCGAATGCCGACGGCGCGTACACGGCGACGAGGTCTTCGTCCACCCGGCCCGCCACGGCGCCCGAGGGTTCGGGGTCGAGGAGTGAGCCGTCCTCACGCAGTTCGGACAGCCCCTCGGCCTCGACGACCCGTCGGAGGAACCCGACGTCGTCCGCTCCGGGGAAGTCGAGTGCGACGGCGGCCGGGAACGGGACGCCGTGGACCGCCTCGGCCGTGAACGCGCTGCCGCGACGGTGCCACGACCACACGCCGTGCGCGCCGTAGCCGAGTCCGGCCGCAGCGCCTGCCACGACACCCGTCCAGCTCGCCCGCCGGACGTCCGCCCGCGAGTGCCTCGCGCGGCCGGCGAACCGACCGAGGCCTTCGTAGCAGGGTTCCAGATCGATGATCGGCCTCGTGACCGCGAGCCCGTCCACGTATCGGGTGAGGGTCTGCGGCAGGGTGTCCCAGTCCTCGTTGTGTCCGGACTGCAGGCCGTGCAGGTCGAGCAGCGGACCGTTCGCGAGGTCTTCCGGCATGCGGGCGGTCGGCGTGCTGTGCCAGGTGACGAGCGCCTCCGGTACCAGGCGGCGGACCTCGGACGCGGCGAGGCTGTAGCGGGCGATGGCCTCATCGGCGTCGAGGTCGTCGTCGCCAGACACGATCCAGATCGGTTCGAACCGTGCGAACCGCTCGACCGAGTCGCGCACGTGGTCGAGCGTCTGCTGCTCATCGAGCACCAGCTGAGGCGTGAGGCCCGCTCCCCAGGTCGCCGGGACGAAGTTGTTCCACAACAGGACCAGCATCGGCGTGAACCCGTGCTCGACCGCCTGCTCGAGGAGCCGGACCGCGCGCGGCCAGTAGCCGGGATCGCCCGCGGACAGGTCCAGACGCCCGTCGACGACGGCGTAGGGCGAACGGCCACCCTCGGACCGGTCGTGCTCGATCGGCAACACGCTGATGAGCAGGGCGGTGAAGCCCTGCCGACGCCGCAGGACGAGGTAGTCGGACCACTCCTCGTCCGTCGGACCGCCGAACGCGGCCCAGACGGTGTCTGCGAGGAGGAACGACGGCAGGCCGTCGCGCAGCAGGGCGCGACGGGAGGGGGAGACGGACCAACGGGGCATGGGGTGCGCTTTCGGAGGGTGACGGGCAGGCGGAGGAGGACGGGGCGTGGGCGGTCAGGGGGCGATGAGCCCGCCGTCCGGGGCGCGCACACCGGCCGCCCAGGCGTCGTGGCCGGAGACGCCCGCGGGATACCTGGCGGCTTCGCGCTCGTCCAGGTCCACGCCCCAGCCAGGTGCGTCGCTCGGGGTGAGCCAGCCGTCGACGATGTCGAGCATGCCCGGGAACACCTCGTGACAGGCCTCGGAATACCGGTGGCCCTCCTGAACGCCGAAGGCGGGGCTCGAGACGTCGAGGGCTACTGCGGCCGCCACGGCGAACGGCGACGCATCACCGGGGGAGTGCCAGGCGGTCCGGATGCCCTCGACGTCCGCGAGCGTGGCCAGTCGCCGACCGGCGCTGAGGCCGCCGATGTCGGAGAGGTGACAGCGGATGAAGTCGACGGAGTGGGTGCGGACGAGGCGAGCCGCGTCGGTGAACGACGTCGCCAGCTCGCCGACCGCGAGCGGCACGGGCGATGCGGCGGCCACCTCGGGCAGTCGGTCCCAGTGCTCCGGCGCCAGGACGTCCTCCACGAAGAACGGGCGGTACGGTTCCAGCGCACGGGTGAGGGCGATCGCCTGGCGCGGCGTCAGCCGGGAGTGCACGTCGTGCAGGAGTTCGACCTCGTCGCCCAGGAGCTCCCGCATGCGCTGGAAGAGACGCGGGGTCCGCCGGAGGTACTCCTCCACGCGCCACCCCTGCGGGTGTTTCGCCCAGGTGTAGGGGTCGGCGGCCGGCGGTGCTCCGTAGTGGCCGATCCCGGCCTGGCCCGTCTGCACCCGGATGTGCCGGAGGCCCTCGTCCCGCAGTTGCTCGGCGTGGGCCGCCGTGGCCTCGGGGTCGGCACCCTCGGCATGCAGGTACACATCGGCCGCAGCCCGGACCCTGCCACCGAGGAGCTCGTACACGGGCATCCCGGCCCGCTTGCCGGCGATGTCCCACAGGGCCATGTCGATCCCCGAGAGTGCGTTGTTGCCGACGGGCCCTTCGCGCCAGTACGCGGAGAAGCGGATCAACCGCCCGAGGTCCTCGATGTCTCCGGGGTACCGCCCGACGAGGAGCGGCCGGAGGTGGTCGAGGTAGGCGACGACGGCGCGCCAGCGCTGGGTGAAGGTCGCACAGCCGAGACCGTACAGCCCATCGTCGCTCGTGAGCACCTTCACCACGACGAGCGGGATGCCCTCGGGAGCGGTGACCACCGCGCGGACGTCGGTGATGCGCACGTCGTCCCGCGGGATCCACGGCTGGGCGAAGGTGGTCGGGGCGGCATCGGTCATCGGAGGTTCCTCACCGGGGTCTCGGGGTCGGGCTGCGCGACGGCGGTCCCGTCGTGCAGGGATTCGGTCGGGTGGAAGCCGAGGGCCCGCTCCGCGGTCGTCGTGTCGATCAGGGCTGCGGTGTCGGACACCGGCCGGATGATCGGGACACCGGGCGTGTAGCGATCGGCCAGCAGATGCGTCATGCCGCCGAGCAGCGTGTCCGCGGCGCTCAGGCCGGCGACCAGCACGCCCTCGGTCGACACCTCGAGGCCGCGCAGCACCGCGCGGGTGGCGTCACCCATCGTGAGGTAGGCCCAGCCCTCGCGCGCCATGGCCGCGGGGTCGCGCGCGACCTCCTCGGCGACGTCGCGCAGGACGGACGGCCATTTCACGAGCGGGAAGCGCAGGGCGACCACGTCGATGCCGTGGCGGCGGTGGGCGTAGGCGGCGGTCTGCTCGTCGACCGACTTGGAGAGCGAGTACGCGTCGGCGATGTCCGCGGGGGTGTGCTCGTCCAGCGGGAAGGACGGCGGCCACGTCCCGTGCGGGTTGTTGGGGTACCCGAGCGCGTTGATGCTGCTGGCGATGACCGCTCGCCGCACGCCGCGTCGACCGGCCTGTTCGAGCACGTTGAACGTGGAGTCGGTGTTCACCCGGAACACCTCGTACGGCGTCCCGAGCGAGGGGTGCGGGATGGCGGCGAAGTGGGCGACCGCGTCGACGCCGTCCAGTGCGGCGGCGACGTCGGCCACCGAGGTCGTGTCGCCGACGAACAGCCGGTCGGCGGGGTGTTCCGCGCCGAAGGCGAGCGACAGCGCGGAGACCTCGTAGCCTGCGCGGACCAGCGCGTGGCTGACGGCGCGGCCGATCTCGCCGTCGGCGCCGGTGACCAGGACGCGAGTCATCCCTTCACCCCGCCGGCCATGCTCGCACCGCGGAGGAACTGTCGCTGGAAGACCAGGAACAGCGCCACCGGGATGATGAGCGACAGGAACAGTGCCGCCATCTGGACGCTGAGTTCCGTCTGGGCCGCGAGTCGCGGCAGTGCCACCGACACCGGTTGGAGGTCGGGGTCCGGCAGCACGAGGAGCGGCCACAGGTAGTCCTTCCACGAGGCGACCACGGCGAGCAGTCCGACGACGCCCAGGATCGGACGGGACAGCGGCAGCACGATGCTCCACAGGATCCGCAGCGCGCCGGCTCCGTCGATCCGAGCCGCGTCGTAGAGGTCCGCGGGGATCGATTCGAGGAAGCGGGCGATGATCAGGACGTTGAACGCCGTGGCCGCAGCCGGCAGCCAGACCGCCCACGGCGTGTTCAGCAGGGAGATGCCGACGACCGGCAGCTCGCGGACCGTGAGGTACAGCGGAACGAGCGCGACGATGCCCGGGACGAACAGCGTGGCGAGGATGGCTGCCGAGAACAAGCGGCCCCATCGGGGCCGGAGCACCGTGATGACGAAGGCGGCGCTGGTGGAGACCACGAGGGTCGCGACGGTCGCTCCGAGGGCGAGCACCGCGGTGTTCCAGAGGTAGTGGCCGATCCGCCCGCGTTCCCAGGCGATGCCGATGTTCTCCCACTGCACGACGCCGCTGCTGAAGAACGCGAACGGCTCTCGGATGAGGTCCTGGGTCGGCGACACGGCGGCGAGGGCGAGCCACACGAGTGGACCGAGTCCCGCGACGACGAGGCCGAGGAGGACGACGACCTGTCCCAGGAGCAGTGAGACGCGGACGACGGGTCGACGGCGGTCGGTGTCGGAGATGTTCGACCGTCCGACGGCGTCGCGCTCGGGTCGGTCGGCGCGCTTGGCGCTGCGGGCTAGTGCGGGCGCACTCATGAGGCACTCCAACGGCGGGTGAGACGGGCGTAGACGAGGGCGAAGACCGCGAGGACTGCTGCGAGCAGGACGCTCAGGGCGGTCGCTGCGCCGTAGTCCACGCGCACGAAGGCGTAGTCGTAGATGGTCATCAGCAGGGTCCTGGTGGCACCGAGTGGTCCGCCGCCGGTGAAGAGGAAGGGCTCGGTGAAGATCTGCATCGTGCCGATCACCTGGAGGAGCAGCATCGTGCCGATGATGCCGCGCATCTGCGGCAGGGCGACGTGCCAGACGCGACGCCAGATGCCCGCGCCGTCGAGTTCGGCCGCCTCGTACAGTTCGGCCGGGATGCTCGAGAGGGCGGCGATGTAGATGATGACGGCGGTCCCGGCGCCGGCCCAGGTGGTCTCCAGGACGATCGACGGCATCGCGAGGGTCGGAGCGGTGAGCCACGGTACCGGCCCGATGCCGACGACGCCGAGGACCGCGTTGAAGACGCCGTCCTCGCTCGGTTCGTAGAAGAACTTCCAGAGCAGGATGGCGACGACCGGCGGCACCATGACGGGGAGGTAGGCCAGGGCGCTGAAGTACCAACGGTGGCCGCGCAACTCGGAGATGAACACGGCCAGGGCCAGCGGGACCGGGAAGCCGAAGAGGATCGCGAGACCGGTGTAGAGGAGGGTGTTGAGGGTCGCCTGCGGCAGGTTCGGATCGCTCAGCACGTAGCTGAAGTTCTCCATCCCGACCCAGGTGGACGTCTGCCCGGGCGTGATGTCCTGGACGCTCATCACGAGCGAGGAGAGGATCGGACCCCACGAGAAGTACAGGTAGACGAGGATCGCCGGCAGCGCGATGCCGAGGGCGACGAGACCTGGACGGGCGCGTCGCCATCGTCGTGTCGCCGCGGGCGTGCGCGCGGCCGATGACGGACCCGGCTGCGGTCGCTTGATGGTCTGGAACATGGGGTCCTCCTGGGACCGGGGTGGGCGCGTGGCCCACCCCGGAGGGTGGTCAGCGCGTCAGTCGGCCCTGGACGTCGGTGCTCGCCTGCGAGAGCAGGCTGTCGATGTCGGCGTTCCGGTCGGTCAGCACGGTTTGGATGACGGTGTCGAGCGCGCCGTAGACCTCCTGCGCGTTGTTGACCGGCTCGGCGACGACCGGGATCTCCGCCGAGGCGTCGAGGTAGGGCGTGAAGTTCGCCGACGGCACGTTGATGTAGTCGGCGATCCAGTCGAAGTAGGTGTCGTACGCCTCCTCGTTCACCACCGCGAGGCCGGGGAGGCCTGTGACGGATCCGGCCTCGTTCGAGGCCTTGGCGTCGGCGACGGCGGTGTCCTGGTCGAAGTAGCGCTGCAGGTAGAGGAAGCTGATCCACTTCACCGCGGCGGTGCGCTCGGCGTCGGTCGCGTTCGGGCCTACGATCTGGACACTGCCACCGGAGAGGGTGCCGTTCGATCCGCCGTCCTGCGGCATCCCACCGATGCCGAAGTCCTCGGCCGGGAGCTTGAGGTTCTGCACGACGCCGTAGTAGCGGTCGCTGGCTCCGATCATCATGCCGATCTTGCCCGCGGCGAAGTCCTGGCCCTGCGAGTCGGCGTCGTAGAGGGTGTTCGCGGGCAGGGTGCCGTCCTCGAACTGCATGGCCTGCAGGAGGGCGAGCGCGTCGGCGGAGGGCGTGTCGTCGAAGGTGGCCTTCGTGCCGTCCGCGTTCTCGACGGTCCCGCCGAAGGAGTAGGTCATGCCGGTGAACTGCCACCCGCCCGTGTTGGCGGTCGTGAGGACCGAGAAGCCGGCGGCACCGGTCTTCGCGGTGATCTGCTGCGCGGCCGTGCGGACCTCGTCCCAGGTGGTCGGCGGTGCGTCGGGGTCGAGTCCGGCCGCGGTGAACAGGGCGCGGTTGTACACGAGGCCGAACGAGTAGGCGTTCGTGGGGACGCCGTAGGCCTTGCCGTCCGCATCGGAGGCAAGCTTCAGGATCGCCGGGTTCAGCGAGTCGAGCAGGCCCTCGGACTCCAGGGTGTCGGTGAGGTCGGCGGCCTGGCCGCGCTTGATGAGCCCCTGCGGTTCGGTGAGGGGGACGCTCAGGACGTCCGGAAGGCTGCCGCCGGCCGCGAGGGCCTGGAAGGTCGTCGGGTCGTAGGCGGTCTCGACCGCCTTCACGTCGATGTCGGGGTTGGCCTCTTCGAACGCCGAGACGCGTTCGTCGAAGTACTTGCGGTCCTCGGGGCGGTCCGCCGACGGGCGGTCGCCGACCTCGATGGTGGTCTTGCCGTCGGCCGATTCCGACGATTGCGGCGAACAGCCCGCCGCTGCGACGGCGATGCCGCCGATCACCAGCACAGCCGCTGCTGCGCGGATGCGTCCAGTCATGTGAACTCCTTCGTTCGATGCTCGGGTGAGAGGAAAAGCGATTGCTCTACGGATGTCTAGCAGGTTCGACGGTGGTTCGTCAAAGCGGACTTCCACCACGATCTTGCTCAATCGCTGCTGCGAAGAGGTGCTTGACAGTGGGCCCGATGGTTCGGCAGGCTTCGTCAGGAAAACCGCTTTCCCCGTCGGACGGGGCACGCTCAACGAGGAGACAGTGATGACCGAACGAACACGACGCCCGTCGCAGCCGCGGCGGCTCGCGGCAGCAACGCTGGGGGTCCTCCTCGCGGTCGGCGCCCTGGCGCAACCGACCGCGGCGGTGGCGCAGGAGACGACGATCCCCGTCGAGGATCTCGTGGGCTGGTCGGGTGTCGCGTTCGACGGGACGTCGGTCGCGCCGAGTGCTCCGCGCATCGCCGCCGACGGCCACACGGGTGCGGGCGCCGTCGAGGTCCTCCTGGACACCGGAGCGCGCACGGTGGACGGCTGGGAGATGGCCGTCCGTTCGCTGGACGACGCTCCGCTGGACGCGGTGTCGTTCTGGGTCCGCGCGGAGAACGTGACCACCGTCGGTGTCCAGCTCGTGGACGCGACCGGGCAGACGCACCAGAGCTTCCTCCCGGTCCCCGCGTCCGACGGGTGGCAGGAGCTCACCCTGCAATCGCCCGTGACCGAGCCGAGTCACAGCGCCTGGGGCGGCGCTGGTGACGGGATATGGCACGGCCCGGCGCGGCAGGTCGGCTTCGTCGTCAACGGGTGGGCTCGGGCGGACACAGCCCAGCCGACCGCCCGCCTGCTCGTCGACGACCTCACCGTCCGGGCCGCGGACGCCCCCTCCGGGTTCGCCCTGACGCCGGGGACGCTCGGCAACCTGTTCACCGAGCGCGATCCGCTCGCCTTCCCCTACACGACCGGTGCCGACACGGTGCGCTGGACCGTCACGGACGGGGACGGACGCGTGGTCGACGAAGGCGAGGAGGACGCCGACGGTGCGCTGGAACTCACCGCACCCGGTCGCGGATGGTTCTCGCTGTCCGTCGAAGGCCTCGCCGCCGGCGAGTCGGTGGGTTCCGGCACCACGACGTTCGCGGTCCTCGCCGAGACCGACGTCGCCGCCACGGCGACCGGGCGGTACGGTGCAGCCACCCACTACGGCCAGGGCTGGGACCCGGCCTCGATGGGCGCCCTCGCGGTCGGCGGTGTCGCGCAGTTCCGCGACGAGGTGTACTGGAGCGAGGTCGAGACGACCCCAGGTGTCTACGACTGGTCGCGCCCGCGAGCCGAGTTCCTCGATGCTGCACGCGATTCCGGCGTCAAACCGCTCCTCCTCGCCGGCTACGGCAACCCGCTCTACGACGGTGGCAACGGACCGGTGAGTGACGAAGCCGTGTCCGCGTACGCCGCGTACGCGGCGGCGATGGCCGACGAGTTCGGCGACATGTCGACGGGCCTCGAGATCTGGAACGAGTGGGACCTCGGGCTCGGTGGCAACACCAACGTCGCCCCGGAGCACTACGTCGACCTCCTCGCCGCGGCGTCCCCCGCCGTGAAGGCGGTCGCCCCCGAGCTGCCGGTCATCGGTCCCGCGGTCGCGAACCTCAACACCGACTGGCTCGAACAGACGTTCCGTCTCGGAGCGCTGCAATACCTGGACGGCATCGTCCTGCACCCCTACAGCTACCCGGTCGGGGCCGAGGCGCTCGACGAGACCCTCAGCCGTGTCGACGCGCTGGTCCGGCAGTACAACGGCGGCGAGTCCATCCCCCTGTGGGTGACCGAGCTCGGCTGGCCGACCGGCACGAACGCCCGAGCCGTCTCCGAGTCGTCGCAGGCGGCCGACATCGCCAAGTCGGCGGTCATCATGGCTATGCACGACGTGCAGCGGACCTTCATCTACGACCTCGTCAACGACGGTGTGGACGCGCAGGAGACCGAGGAGAACTTCGGCCTGCTGCACCACCCGCAGGACCCGCTGGGCGCGTTCACCCCGAAGCCGGCGTTCGTCTCCTACTCCACGGCGGCCGGGCTGCTACTGGACGCGACGGCCACGGGACGGGACACCTCCGTCGCCGATCTCTGGAACGTCTCCTTCGACACGCCCGACGGGCCACTGCATGCGCTCTGGTCGACCTCGGACCGGGCGGTCACCCTCGAGTTGCGCGGGGAGGTCGTGATCACGGACCTGTACGGCGCGTCGCGCACCGTCGCGGCCGGCGACGGCACGAGCATCCTGCTCGAACTGGGGGAGGGCCCGGTGTACGTCCAGGGCGAGGTGGCCGGTGTGACCGCTTCGGAGACCGCGCTGACGCTCGACCCCGCCTACCTGGGGCAGGCGGTCACCGCGAGGTGGACCATGGACAACCGGGCGGGTACCACCGACCGTACCGTCGTGCTCGGCTTCGACGACGGCCAGGAGGCGTCGCAGACGGTCGCCGCCGGGACCACCGGAAGCGTCGTCGTCGAGCTGCCACCGGCGAGCGCGCTCGGAGAGCTGCTCGTCGAGGCCACCCTCCTCGAGGACGACGTCGAGCTCGGGCGCCTCACAGCACGCACCACCGTCGGGGAACCCGTCACGCTCGTCGGCGATCAGGTCGCCCTGGCCGACGGCAGCGCACTCCGCCTGACCGTGGACAACGCCTCGGGCGAGCCGGTCACGATCGACCGACTGACCGTCGACCTCGGCGGTTCCACGCAGACGTTCCTCGACGGGGTGACGGTCGCGGCACACGAGTCGGCGACCGCCGATCTCCCGCTCGCCGGTCTCGCCGGTCGCACGGACTGGAGCGCCGTGGCGCTCGTGGGCGGGCGCGAACTGACGGCGTCGGGTGTCGTCGTGCCCCTCGACCTCGGAACCGCGGTCGACGCCGCGCATCGGACGATCGAGGTGGACGGCGTGCTCGACGACCTCGACGACCTCACGCCGATCGTCCCGGCGGCCACCGGACGTGCCGCTGACGACCAGTCCGCGCGGGCCTGGTACACCTGGGACGAGGACGACCTCTTCCTGTCGGTCGAGGTGACCGACGACGTCCACGACCAGCCGGCGGCCGGCGCGAACATCTGGCAGGGCGACTCGGTGCAGTTCACCGTCGCAGCGGGTGCCCCGGGATCGGCCACCGGATGGCATGAACTCGGGATTGCGCTGACCCCGGCCGGGCCCCAGCTGTACCGGTGGCTCGCGGTGGGCGAGGGTCCCGGGACGGTCGCGGGAGCGCGGGTCGCCGTCGAACGGGACGACGCCGCCGCGACGACCGTGTACGAGGTGGCGGTGCCCTGGGTGCGGCTCACCGGTGTCCGTCCGGACGCGGCACTGCTGAGCAGTGCCTTCATCGTGAACGAGGCCGACGGAGAGGGGCGCGACGGGTACCTCGCTTGGGGCGGTGGCATCGCGGCCGAGAAGGACTCCGCGCAGTTCCTGCCCGTGCGGCTCCTGCCGGCGGCCGGTACCGGTGGTGGCACGGATCCGGGCACCGAGCCCGGGACGGGCACGGGTACCGGCACCTCGGGTGGCTTGGACGGAGGAGCCGCGTCGACGGCCCAGTCCGGGACGCGCGGTCTCGCCGGCACCGGAGTCGACGGCACGGCGATACTCGCGATGCTCGGACTCGGGGCGCTCGCCGCCGGGGCGCTCGTCGTCGCGCGTGGCCGACGCGCGAGTGGCCACCGACCGTGACCGACGGCACGCCTCGCCGTCCCGTCGTCACCGGCCTGCGGGTCGGTCGACGGCGGGACGTCGCCGTCGCCGCGGTCCCCGATCCGTCTGTCTCGTGGACGGTGGAGGCCGAGCCCGGTTGGGTCGGCGCCCGCGCCGTCGTACGACTCGACGGTGTCGAGGAGCGCGAGCTCGGCCCCCACGGGGTGCTCGAGCGCTGGCCGTTCGCACCGCTGGCGCCCGGTTCGGAGCATCGGCTCGATGTCCGTGTCGACGGCGTCGACGGCACCGCGTCGGAGTGGAGTCCGCCGCTCCGCTTCGTCACCCGTTTCCTCGACGCGCCCTGGTCCGAGCCGTTCCTCGCCCACCCCGCCCCGACGCGGGAGGCCGGGCCGTTCGTCCTGCGGCGGGTCGTGACCGTCCCCGCCGACCTCGTGTCGGCGACGCTGTGGAGCACCTCGCACGGCGTCCACCAGGTCTCCATCAACGGCGTCGACGTCGACGACCATGTCCTCAAGCCCGGTTGGACGAGCTACCGGGATCGGCTCACGGTCACGGGAACCGAGGTCGGCGCGCTGCTCACCCCGGGGGCGGAGGACGTCGTGACCGTCCGGGTCGCCGGCGGCTGGTTCACCGAGCGCTACGGCTTCGGCGAGACCGCTCGCCGACACTACGGGGAGCAGCCGGCGGTCTCCCTCCGACTCGAGCTGCGATGCGCGGACGGCCGGATGGTCCGGGTGGGAGGTGACGGCGCGTGGCTCGTCGACCCTGCGCCCGCCCTCGTCCAGAGCGGGCTCTACGCCGGGGAGACCTGGGATCTCCGTCTGGAGGTCGACGGTCGGGGTGACGGGTCCGAGCCGTGGCTCGCCGCGGCGGTGCACCCGTTCCCCGCCGACGTCCAGGTGCAGGCCGCCGACGTCGAGCCGGTGCGCGTCGTCGACGAACGAGCTCCCGTGGCCGTGTGGCCGAACCCCGACGGCACGGGGACGATCATCGACTTCGGTCAGAACCTGGTCGGTCGGCTCCGGCTCCGCCTGGACGCACCGGCGGGGACCGAGGTGATCCTCCGGCACGCCGAACTGCTCCAGGACGGTGAGCTGTACACCCGGTCGTTGCGTGCCGCGTCGGCGACCGACCGGTTCGTCGCCGACGGCCGAGGCCCGCGCTGGGTCGAGCCGGAGTTCACCTTCCACGGCTTCCGCTATGCGGAGGTGCGTGGCGTGCCTGAGTCGGTCGGAGCCGACGACGTCCGCGCCGTCGTCCTGCAGTCCGCGCTGCGCCGCACCGGGTGGTTCTCGTCCTCCGACCCGACGCTCGACCGCCTCCACGAGAACGTCGTGTGGAGCGTCCGCGGCAACACGCTCGCGATCCCGACCGATTGCCCGCAGCGGGACGAGCGGCTCGGCTGGACGGGCGACGCGCAGGTCTTCTCGGCAGCCGCGGCGTCGCTGTTCGACGTCGACGCCTGCTTCGCGTCCTGGCTCGACGATCTCGCCCTGGAACAGCGTGCGGCCGGCGGGGTCGTCCCGACCGTCGTGCCGAACCCGCTCGGCTCGTTCAGCGAGGTCGCCGCAGCGGGCTGGGGTGACGCGGTGACCATGGTGCCGGACGTACTCCGCGACCGGTACGGCGATCTGGCGGTGGTGCGCCGCCACGCCGCATCCATGCTCGCCTGGGTCGAGGCGTGCGCCGAGCGCGCCGACCCCTCCGGGCTGTGGGAGCGGGGCTTCCAGTACGGCGACTGGCTGGACCCGACGGTGAGCCGTCCGGACAAGGCGCGTACGGATCCCGGCCTCGTCGCCACCGCGTTCCACGTCCATTCCGCGCGCCTCGCGGGAGCCGCGCTCGAGGAGGCCGGGGACCACCGTGGCGCGGAACGGGCGCGGGCACTCGCCGAGCAGACGAGCCGGGCCTTCCGCGACGCCTATCTCACCCCCGCCGGCCGGCTGATGTCCGACACCCCGACCGCCTACGCCCTCGTCCTGGCGTTCGACCTGGCCCCGGTAGGGCGCCGGACCGTCCTCGCCGAACGACTCGCCGCCCTGCTCCGTGCCGGCGGACACCACCTCGCCACCGGGTTCCTCGGGACGCCGTTCGTGCTCGACGCGCTCCTCGACCACGGCCAGGAACGGGCCGCCGAGCGCCTGCTGTTCCAGACCGCCTGCCCGTCGTGGCTGTATCCGGTGACCCAGGGCGCGACGACGGTGTGGGAACGGCCCGACGCCATCCGGCCGGACGGTTCGGTGCATCCCTCCGGGATGGTGTCCCTCAACCACTGCGCGTTCGGTGCCGTGGCCGACGTGCTGCACCGCCGTATCGGGGGCCTCGCGCCCGCCGCACCCGGGTACCGGCGGATCCTCGTGCGACCGTGGTTCCCGGAAGCCCTCCGGCACGCGTCCGTCGTGCACGAGACCCCGTTCGGCCGCGCGGCGGTCGCCTGGGAACGCGTGCCGGACGGTGTGACGGTGTGCGCGACGGTCCCGACCGGGAGCAGCGCCGAGGTCCGCCTTCCCGACCGGCCCGTGTTCGAGGTCGCCTCAGGGACGCATCGATGGACCGTCCTGCTCCCGACCGGCGAACGGCCCGTCGCCCTGGGGGTCGACGACGACCTGGCGCGACTCATCGACCACCGCGGCGTGGGCGCGCTCGTCTCGGCGGTCCTGCGGGAGGCCGAGCCGGCGCTCGCCGAGGAGTTCGACGCCTACATCCGCTGGGTGCCGGGACGGACGCTGCGTGCCGAGCTCGCGGCGGTCGCGGCGCCCCCGGAGGTGGTCGCGCGCATCGACGAGGGACTCTCCTCCCTCGCCGTGCCCCCGCGCTGAGTCCCCGTGCCTTCGGCCAGCGCGGTGCGCTGGCGTGAGCGCGGGTGTGTGGGCGTGGGCGCGGGTCGTGTGCGTGAGCGCGGGTCTCCGGAGGGGCGCGCTCGCGCGTGTGGGGCGCGGTGGCGTCAGCGCACCGCGCTGGCGTCAGGGGAGAGGGGGTCAGCGGCGGCTTCGGAATCGTCGGGCGACGAACCAGCAGACGAGCATCGACAGGACACCCGCGCCGAGCGCAGCGAGGAGGAGCCCACCGAACGGGTCGTCGGCGGGGATGCCGTTCAACATCCAGACGCCAACCACCAGGGCGGCGATCATGGCGGACGGGGCCAGCCAGCGCACAGCGTCACGCGCCGCCCCAGGCTCGCCCTCGATACCTCGACCGCGGCGTCGCACCGCCCCGGCCACGCCCAGCACAGCACCGATGACCGCGATCGCCGACAGGGTGATCGCCGCGAGCGCCGGCCACAGCACCGCCAGCCGAGCGGACATCGGTGCTCCAGCATCGACGCCCGCAACCGTCCCGAAGGGGAGGTCGAGGACCACGCCGAGGTCGTCACTCCGGACGTCGAGCGGCCATCGACCGTCGCTGTCAGGCTCGAGCTCGACGGTCGCCGTCGCCCGGCCGGTGTCACCCGGGTCAGCCGACGGCAGCCACCTCCCGGCATCCGCGGGGGTCCACCCGGCGTCGACGGCGTCGTCGAGGAGCTCGCGGTCGGCGCTGAAGGACAGTCGGAACGGGCCTTGCTGCACGTCCTCGTCCCAGGCGACGCCGCTCGTCCAGCCGTCGAGGAGCGCGACCCAGCTGACCCGGTCGACGTCCTGGCCGTCGACGGTCGCGACGACGGCCGGCCTCGTGGACGTCGTCTCGATCACGACGTCGTGCAGACCGGTGCGCACGTCCTCGAAGGTCGTCCGGAGCAGCAGCCGCCCGTCCTCGAGTTCCGTCGTGAACGGCGCGTCCTCGCCGTCGATCGTCACGCCGTCGACCGTGAGGCCCAGGTCCTGACCGTCGACGACCGCGGGCCACTCGCGCACCACCTGACCGGGCACCGCACCCTCGTCGGAGAAGTCCACGCCGAGGCGTTCGGTGACGCGCAGTCGCGCTCCGTCGCCGTCGGTCCTCGTGAGCTCCGCGTCGAGGTCGGCTGTCGCGATCGTCGTGAGGGTCGATCCGGGGATGTCACCCGTGTAGGAACGGGGTGTCTCGGGCTCCAGGGACGGAGCCGGGAGGACGCTCACCGCGACGATCGCGCCGACGACGAGGAGCACGGCGAGCACCCGGACGGCGATCCGCGGACCGGTCAGGAAGCCCGCTGTCGACCCGTCGGCGCGCGATGCGCGATCGGCCGCGGCCGCCGGCATCGTGACCTCCGGCGCGATCAGGGCCGCCACCCGCCGGCCGGTCGCCCGGGGCGGGGCGCCGAGCACGGCGTAGGGCAGGAGCCTGTCGCGCAGGCTGGCGCGATCGAGCAGCTGCGTCCGCTCGGCGAACACGCGAATGCCGAGCAGGTGCTGCTTGAGGAGCGCCCCCTTGCGGGTGAGCGGCCGGGCGGTCAGGGCGATCGCGAGCACGATGACGGCGAAGACGGTCGAGAGGACGACGAAGGCGAGCGGCCACCACACCACTGCGAGCACGGCCTGGTGGGAGAGCTGCCGGACGATGCCCCACTGGAGGATGGTCAGCGCGATCGGTGCGGCGATGAACCAGTCGCGGACGAAGCCCGTCGGCACACGACGCAGGCCGTCGCGCACCTGCCCGGCGCGTTCCGGCCCGGCCAGGTACCGACGCAGGGCCCGGGGTCGGTCGCCCAGCCGGCCGGACCGCTTGGCGGCGCCCGCCGCCGCGACGAGACGCGCCTGTCGCTTCGCCTGCTGCTTCGTGCCGCTGATCGCGGCGTCCTTGAGCCGTTCGGCGAGCTCCATCGTCGCCGGCGATCGGAGGAGGTGCGCCGCGGTGCGGGGCGAGATGCCGTCCGGCGGTTCCGACTGCGCGAGGTACCACGGACGTCCCCGGGCATCACCCCACGCGACCGCACGGGCCGCGAACGACAGCAGAAGCGTCGCCGCGAGGACGAGCATCGGCAGGACGGGTCCGAAGGTCTGGACCCAGAAGATCCAGGACTGCGGCGGCATCGTGATCGAGCCCGCCGCGAACGGCATGGTGAAGCGCGCCTGCGCATGCGGCGGGGCCGCGTCGTCGCTCGTGAAGGCGTAGGCCACCTCGCCGGGTGGGGCGTCCGGCTCCGGGGTCAGCCACTGCCCGGCGCCCACGAGGGTCCACGCGAGCGAGCCTCGGGGCTGCCGGACGAGACGGTCGTCGAGTTCCTGCGGGATGGTCACCCGGACGTCGAGCTTCGCCACGGCCTGCTGCAGATCGGGGCCGAACACGTCCCAGCGAAGGAGGTCGACCGGTCGCCCGGTCGCCGGATCGGTGTCGACGTACGCGAGATCGGAGAGCTGGTACCGGATGACGAGTTCGTGATCGCCCGTGAGCTGCTCGCCGGGGTCGACGACGAGGCGAAGGAAGACCGCGGCGCGTTCCCTGCGAACGTCCTGCTCCACGCCGTCCAGCGTCACCGAGATCATGGACGGGTCGAGGGCGTGCCCTTGGTACTCGGTGGCGAGCACCCGCTCGATGGTGCGGTCGTCGAGGTCCGTCGGGAAGAACGCATCGATGCGCTCCTCGACGTCGGTGACGAGTCGGCCGTCCTCACCGGTGGTCACGCGGTAGTCGGCCGCGAAGGAACGGGCGATCCACGTGTCGGTGACGTCGGACGCCTCCTCGGTGAGGTCGTCGAGGGTGAGGGGAGGGTTGATGACCGGGCCGACCAGGAGGATGAGCCCGCCGATGGCGACGAGCCCCCAGAGCTGCCGCAGGCCCCTGCGGAGGCGGGAGCCGCCACGTGACTGCAACCACCGCTCGACCCGCAGCAGCCAGGCGGACAGGACGGTCCACAACGGCGTGTGCCGTGGTGTGGGGTCCGGGATGCGGAGGTCGGGTTCGTCGAGGGCCGACTCGCTCACGCTGTCAGATCCCCGCACCCGTCGAGTGTACGGGGCGGGGCCGCCTGGCCGCCCGCTCGTCAGTCACCCTGGCGGAGCGCGTGCTGGGCCTCCTGCATCGCCTCGTCGAAGTCCAGTTCGGGGTCGTGGAGGATCCGGGCGGTCGCGCGAGCGTGCGCACGGGCCGCTCGCTCGAACGCCTCGGATGCGGCCGTCTGTTCGACGGGCTCGAGCGAGGGCTCGCCGATCGTGGTGAACGCACGAGTGAGGCTGAGTTGCACCTCGCGGTCGCCGCGGCCGAACTGTTTCGTCAGCAGCTCGGCGAGCGCCGGCGCCTCCCGCTCGGGGACGACCCCGGCAGCGGTGCGCCACGCGGCACGGGCGACCTGATCCTCCTCGTCCTCGAGCAACGCGAGGGTGATGGCCGACCAGGTGCGTGGGTCTCCGGTCTTGGAGAGGGTGTGCAGCGCCTGGCTGCGTGCCTGTGGGAAGACCGACCCGAGTTCCTCCATCAGGCGAGGGACGGTCACCTCGGGGTCGTGCCGGACGAGTGCCCAGGTGAGCATGTCGCGCACGAAGAAGTCGGGCTCGACGGCGCAGCGGTCGACGAGCACCTCGATGTAGGCGGTCCTCGGGGTGGTGCCCGCGGCGAGTGCGGCCTGCAGTCGGTCCGAGGGGACGGGTGCACGGAGGGCGATCGCCAGACCGTTCGCTGCAGCGGCGTCGTACTCCTGGCTCATCGAGCGACCTCCCAGAGCTGTGTCGGTTCGATTCCAGCCTAGGTGCGGGAGCCCGCCCGAGGTCCCTCAAGTGGGCTCCCGCACGTCAGCTCGCAGCCGGTCCAGAGGTCGCGATCTCGTCGGGCCGCACGGCCGCCACACCGGCGACCTGCGCACCGGGACCGCTGCGCGAGCGGGCGAGGACGTCGTTCAGGTTGGCCACCACCCAGGGGTCGCCGTCCGCGTCAGGGAGCCGCAACGCTGCACTCCCCGAGGCGAACAGCCGCACGACCTTCACCTCGCCGGGCAGCATGGTGAAGAACCCTTCGGCGTCGCAGGACACGGCCCCGGCGCGGTCTGGCTGGATGAGGACGTCCTTGACGAGCGAGGTTGCGGTGAGTCGGTACTCGTCGTGGTCGTCGAAGCGGGTCACGGCCACGTCCAGGGCCCCCGGGATGAGCTCGAAGTCCCGATCCTCCACGCCGTACCACCAGGCGCGCTGACCGGAGCTCGCCGCCTCGACCACCGCGAACTCCCGTTTCGGATGGGTCCAGCTCGTGAGCCTCGCCGGCAGGTCGACGATCGCGACGCTGTTCGCCTCGACGGTGACGGGGAGCGTGTGACGGTCCAGGGCGGTGCCGGACAGGCTCATCCGCCGGACGACGAACTCGTCCGACCACGGCTCGAGCGTCTGGTTCGCGACGACGAGCACCGGGCGTCCGTCCCGTGGCTGCACGCTGATCGTCCGAGGCGCGAAGGACTGCTGGAGCGCTGTGTACATCGGCTTCGGCCGCCCCGCCGAATCGATCACCGACCAGGACACCGCGGGCCAGCAGTCGTTCAACTGCCACAGCACGGCTCCCGCGGTGTCGGGCCACCTCGAGCGCCAGTGGTCGATCGCCGTCTGGTTCGCGCGGCACTGGTTGAGGCTCGCGAGGAAGTGCCAGCTCGCCAGATCCGCCGCACCGCCGAAGTGGCGCTCGATCGATTCGCCGATGAGCGCGTTCCCGTTGACCATCCGCTGACGGTGCGTGAACTCCGGGGCCTCGGGTGACGCGGGAACGCCGCCGATCGCGTCGACCAGGGTGGTCCAGGTGGCCGGCCCCTGGTTGCCGAACTCGGACACGTAGCGCGGCGCGGTGTTCCGGTAGGCGAGGTAGTCGTCCTTCGTCCACGCGTGGACGCTGCCGTACCTCGGGTCGTTGGGATGCCGTTCCTCGGAACCGGACCACGGGCTGCCCGCCGTGTACGGCCGGAACGGGTCGAGCTCGGCCACGAGCCGGGGCAGGAGGTCGAGGTAGTACCCGCGGCCCCACGTCCGATCGCCGATGAGCGGCTTCCAGTTCCAGTTCTCGTGCCCGAGGAAGTTCTCGTTGTTGCCGTTCCAGACCACGATCGACGGGTGCGGCGACAGCCGGTCCAGGTTGTCCCTGACCTCGGCCTCGACCTCACCGGCGAGGGGATCCTCCTCGGGGTACGCGGCGCAGGCGAAGAGGAAGTCCTGCCAGACGAGCAGCCCCAGCTCGTCGCAGCGCTCGTAGAAGTGCCGGTCCTCGAAGACGCCGCCACCCCACACCCGGACGAGGTCGACGTTGGCCGCGCGGGCTTGCCCGAGGCGCTCGTCGAGCTGCTCAGGGGTGACGCGCGCCAGGAGGAGGTCGTCGGGGATCCAGTTCACCCCGCGCGCAAACAGCGGTACGTCGTTCACGACGAGGGTGAACGCGCGCCCGTGATCGTCCTCGGTCTCGTCGATGCGGACCGAGCGGAACCCGATCCGGTGGTGCCGTTCGTCGAGCAGACGGTCACCATCCCACAGCCGGAAGGTCAGCTCGGACAGACGCGGTTCGCCGTAGCCGTGTGGCCACCAGACGGCCGGCTCGTCGATGTGGATCGTCTCGCGCAACTCGTCGACGTCGATCCGCAGCGTGCGGGTGGTGCGTCGTCCGTCGGACGTCACCGTGATCTCCGCGTCCAATGGCCGGCCGGCGCCGGACGAGGTCCGTTCGAGCTCGACGGCGAGTTCCACGACACCGACGCCGCCCGTCAGCGTCGTCTGCGGGCGGAACCCCGAGATGCGGGCGGTGGACCAGGCCTCGAGCCGGGGTTCTCGCCAGATACCCGCCGTCGCCAGGACCGGTCCCCAGTCCCAGCCGTAACTGCAGGCCATCTTGCGGACGTACTGGAAGGTCGTTCCGGTCGCGTTCGGCAGTGCCGGCGCCAGCTCCCGCGCGGCCGCGTCCGAGAACTCCTGCGCCGACGCGAAGTCCACCGTGAGCTCGCGGTCGTCGGGACCGATGAGGTCGGTCACGTCGAATCGGTACCGCCGATGCATGTTGCGGGTCCTGCCGACGACCGTGTCGCCCACGGTGATCGTGGCGAGGGTGTCGAGCCCGTCGAACACGAGGTCGACCCGCTCGGCGTCGGTTGTCAGCGCCAACGGGCGACGGTAACGCCACGATCGCCGTCCGACCCAGAGGGCGTCGATCTCGTGCAGGCCGAGCAGCGGGTCGTCGATCAGCCCGTTGGCGAGAAGGTCCTGGTGGACGCTTCCCGGGACGACCGCGGGGACCGGAGCGACCTCGTCCCGTCGCGGGTGCTTCCCGACCTCGAGCAGCCAGTGATCTCGCAGCGGGACGGTGTCCACGGATGCCTCCAGATTGCTTAAGAATTAAGTAAAAAGGTCTACTGCCCGCTCATTGCTTGGGACAATGAGCTTAAACGTATCATTGACTTCGCCGATCCGGCACGGTAGCGTCTCGTTCCCGAGAGGCGTCTCGACCCGCGACGCCCCGACCCCCATGGCAAGGAAGCACATGAAGAGCACACGCAGCGTTGCTGTCGCCCTCACCACAGCGGCGATCCTCGGCGCCTCACTCACCGCGTGCAGCGGCGGCGGAGCCGAGATCGACCCCAAGACGGTGACCGTTCTGTCCAACGTGTCCAAGAACACCGCGAGCGGTAGGGCGTTCTTCGCCCTCTTCGACCAGTTCAAGCAGGACACCGGGATCTCCGTCGAGGTCATCGAGCAGGGCGACGACACGAACCGGGTGTACGAGACCACGCTCGCCGGTGGCCGCGAGGCACAACTCGTCCTCACCAACCGCTACCAGAATCTCGACTGGTTGCAGAACGGGAGCGTCGTCGACGCCAAGCCGTACGCCGACGAGTGGGGCATCACCGACAGACTCAAGCCGGACGCGGTCGACGCCTGGTCCGACGCCGACGGCGGGCTCATGGGCATCCCGCTGAACGGCTACACGTGGCCGGTCATGTACAACACCGAGCTGCTCCAGCAGGCGGGCTTCGACGCGCCACCCACGACGACGGACGAGCTCCTGCAGCTCGCGAGCGCCCTGCGCGCGAAGGGCATCACGCCCTGGGCGATCGGCGGCTCCGACTGGAGCGGCGAGAAACTCTTCGCGCAGATCGCGCAGACGCACGTCAGTGCCGACGAGGCCGCCCAGCTCTTCACGAAGGGCGGCTGGTGCGACTCCGACGCGGCCAAGCAGGGCATCGACGACTTCGTCGCACTCCGCGACGGCGGCGTCTTCGTCGACAAGGCGGAGGGGTACACCGTGGACCTCGCCCAGACCGACTTCTACACCGGCAAGGCGGCGATCTACTCCGACGCCTCATGGGGCTTCGGCAACGTCCCCGAGGAGATCAAGCCGAACGTCGTCATCGGCGGAGTACCGGTGCCGGCCGACTCCGATTTCACCGGCCCCTCCTACTACTCGGAGTTCGGGAGCGGGCTCTGGATCAGCCCGAACGGTGAGAAGAACCTCGACGCCGTCGGCAAGCTCGTCACCTTCCTGCTCTCCGACGAGGCACAGGAGCGGCTCGTCGCAGAGGCCTCGCTCGTCTCACCCCTGACGACCGACTTCTCCGCGGCCGCGACCGACCCGCTCCTGCAGCAGGCGCTCGGGCTGAGCGACACCGGCCAGCGTGCCGTCCTGCCGGACGACTACGTCGCCGACACCGCCACCACCACCTGGGCGAAGGCGACCGCAGGAGCCTACGCGGAGTCGGCGAGCACCTCGGACATCTGCGCGGCCCTCGACGCCGCGCTCGCCGAATGACCCGCGTGATGCCTGGCACCACCCCCTCGGTCCGGCCTTCCCGGCCGGACCGAGGGCTCACCATCCTCGGGATGCCGGCCCTCGTCTGGTACCTCTTCTTCATGATCGCGCCGATCATCGCGATGTTCGGCATCAGCTTCCTGCGCTGGCCGAAGATCATCGCGCCGAGCGAGGTCATCGGCTTCGACAACTACGCGGCGCTCGTGCAGGATCCGACGTTCTGGGCGGCAGCTGGCAACACCGCCGTGCAGCTGATCGTCGTGATCCCGGTGATGATCCCGCTGGCGTTCATGCTCGCCTATTATCTGCAGCAGAGTCCCCGCGGGCACCAGTTCCTGTCGATCATCTTCTTCACGCCCGGGCTCATCTCCCTGTCGGTGAAGGCCATGATGTTCTTCGCCATCCTGGCCCCCAACGGCGCACTGAACGGGTTCCTCAGCGGCATCGGAGCGGACGCCGCCACCACGGCGTGGCTCGCCGACCCGAAGACGGCACTCGCGTGCATCATCGCCATCGACCTGTGGAACGGGATCGGGTACACGGCCATCCTGATGAACGCGCGACTCGCGGGCGTCCCCCGGGAGGTCTACGAAGCGGCGGCCCTCGACGGTGCCGGGCACTGGAAGATGATGTGGCGCATCGCGTACCCGATCACGAAGGACTACGTCGGCACGATGGTGATGCTTCAGTTCATCTGGACGCTCTTCAACTCGGCCCCCGTGGTGTTGCTCTTGACGCAGGGCGGGCCGGGAACCGCCTCGACCACGCTGTCCTACTTCGTCTACGATCTCGCCTTCCAGTCGAGCCAGGTGGGATACAGCCAGGCCGCCTCGGTCGTGCTCTTCCTCGTCGGGCTCGTCGGGATGCTCGTCATCCGTCGCACCATCCGAGCGAACTACTGAACGGACCCCGACTGTGACCTCTTCTACTGTGACCGCTTCGACACAGGCCATCGTGCAGGCATCCCGTCCGAGTCGACGCCGCCAGCCCCACGGGCGGTCGAGCCTCTGGGTGGGAGGCATCTTCGCCTGGATGTACGCCGCGCTCCTGATCATCCCCATCTACTACCTGCTCATCAGCTCGGTCAAGGACAACACCGAGATCTTCGGCGACCCGTTCGGGATCCCGCGGCAGTGGCTCTTCGAGAACTACCTCGGCGCCTGGACGAGCGTCGACCTCGGTCAGGCGCTCGTGAACTCCGTCCTCATCACCGCCGTCTCGCTCGTCCTCACCCTCGTGCTCGCGATCCCGGCTGCGTATTCCATCGCCAGGAGTCGCGGTCGGATCGGCGTCATCGTGGAACGGGTGTTCGCCGCAGGGTTCCTCATCCCGCAGTTCGCCGCGCTCGTCCCGACGGTCATCCTCTCCTTCTGGTTGTCGCTCTACGGCACGAAGGAGTTCCTGATGCTCTTCTTCCCGGCCACCGCCCTCCCGATCTCGGTGGTCCTCCTCACGCAGTTCATCCGGGCCATCCCGTACGAACTGGAGGAGAGCGCCCAGATGGACGGGGCGAACCGGTTCTCGATCATCCTGCGACTCATCATCCCGATGGCCGCGCCGGGCATCGTCACGGTGACCATCCTCAACTTCCTCGCGGTCTGGAACGAGTACCTCTTCTCCCTGCTCATCCTCGCGCCGGCGCCCGAGAACCGCACGATCCAGGTCGCGCTGCCGCTGCTCACGAGCCAGCAGAGCCCGCAGTACGGCCAGCTCGCCGCCGGCATCGTGATCACGCTGCTACCGGTTTACTTGGTCTACGCGGTCCTGTATCGACGGATGCAGGACGCCCTCGTGGATGGAGCGCTCAAATGACCGGTGGACCCGACGAACCGACCAAGGCCAGGGTGCGATCCCGGGCACCTCGACCGACGATGCACGACGTGGCGACCGCGGCGGGGGTGTCCGTCGGGGCCGTCTCCTACGCCTTGAACGGACGACCCGGGGTGTCGGAGACGACCCGCGCGAGAGTCCTCGCGATCGCGGCCGAACTCGGATGGGCCGCGAACCAGGCCGCGCGCAGTCTGCGGGGTGGCGGCACCAACACGGTCGGCCTCGTCATCGCGAGACCGGCTGAGACCCTCGGCGTCGAGACCTACTACATGCAGCTCATCGCCGGTCTCGAGGAGACCCTCGCGGCCAACGACTTCGACCTGCTGCTCCGAGTGGTCGCCGACGTCGACGCGGAGGCGCGCATCTACCGGGGATGGGGTGCATCGGAACGCGTCGACGGCATCATCGTCGTCGATCCGCGGACCGAGGACCCCCGCCTCGAGGTCGTCGTCGAGACGGGCCTGCGAGCGGTCGTCCTCGGTGACGCTCCGGACCGACCGGAGGTGTCCTCCGTCGTGGTCGACCACGGAGGGGCCACCGCGGAGGCCGTCCGCTACCTGCAGGCCATCGGCCACCGGCGCATCACCCGGGTCGCGGGTCCCGAGCACCTCCGCCACGTCTCGGCACGCGACCGGGCGTTCGAGGACACCGCACACGAACTCGGCGTGGAGTCGTCGATCATCCGGACGGACTTCACCGCCGAGAGCGGTGCGTCGGCGACGCGGAGGATCCTCGCGCGGGCGGACCGCCCGACCGCGGTCATCTACGACAACGACGTGATGGCCGCTGCGGCGCTGCCGGTCGCCGCCGAGTTCTCACTCGCCGTTCCGCACGACCTCAGCATCCTGTCCTGGGAGGACTCGATGCTCTGCCAGCTGGCGACACCGCCGATCACCGCGATCCGGCGAGACGTCCGGGCATTCGGGGCGCTCGTCGCCGAAGCGCTCCTCGACCAGATCCGCACCGGTCGCCCGGTGCGCCTCGACGCCGCCCGCCCCGAACTCCTCCCGCGGGCGTCCACCGCCCCGCGAACCCTTCCGTGACCACGACGTCACGGAAGACGATCCAGAAGGAACCCTCATGAAACGACACTCCGCGAAACTCCCGACCCCGGACGGCGTCGACGCCCTGATCGGCGTCAACTACTGGTCACGCACCGGTGGTCCGCTCATGTGGCGGGACTACGACGGCGAGGTCGTCGCGCAGGAGCTCGAGCAGCTCCGCGCCCACGGCATCACGCACACGCGGAGCTTCCTGTACTGGCCGGACTTCCACCCGGAGCCCGATCGCCTGTCCGAGGAGATGCTCGCCCACTTCGCCGACTTCCTGCAGCGGCACACCGACGCGGGGATGTGGACGATCCCCACCTTCCTCGTCGGGCACATGTCCGCGCAGAACTGGGATCCGGCGTGGCGCGACGGGCGCGACGTCTTCTCCGACGTCTGGTTCGTCGGGCGCCAGGCCTGGTACATCCGCGAGGTGGTCTCCCGCTTCACCGAGCACCCCGCGATCGACGGGTGGCTGCTGACGAACGAGGTGCCGATCTACGCGGACTGGCGTTCACGCGGCATCGACACCATCGACGCCGAGGCGGTCACCGCCTGGGCACAGCTGCTGATCGACGCGGTGCGGGCCGGCGGCGGGACCCAGCCGGTGTCCGTCGGCGAGGGCGCCTGGGGCGTCGAGATCACCGGGAACGACAACGGCTTCCGGGTCCGTGAGCTCGAGCCGCTGATCGACTTCTTCGGTCCGCACGTCTACCGCATGGAGGACGACCCGGTCCGGCAGCACCTCGGAGCCGCCTTCATCTGCGAACTGCTGGACCTCGGCGGCAAGCCCGTCGTCATGGAGGAGTTCGGCGTCACGTCCGACTACGTGGACGACGAGAACGCGGCGCACTACTACCGCCAGGTCCTCCACGCGACCCTGCTCGGCGGCGCCACCGCCTGGATCCCGTGGAACAACGTCGACTACGACGCGTTCTCGGATCGCGAGCCCTACTCACACCACCCGTTCGAGATGCACTTCGGTCTCGTCACCGACCAGGGGGTCCCGAAGGCGCAGCTCCTCGAGGTCCGCGACTTCGCGGCCACCCTCTCGGAGCTCGACTTCCGAGGGCTCGAACGACCTGACACCCGCATCGGCCTGCTCGTGTCCTCGTTCCTCGAGTCGCCCTACGCCTTCACCGCCCGCGAGGACGGCCCGACCGTGTTCCAGGTGTCACGGCAGGCCTACGTCTCCGCCCGCACCGCCGACCTGCCCGTCGGCGTCGTCCGAGAACTGGACGGGCTCCCGGCGGACCTCGACCTCATCATCGTCCCGTCGACGAAGGCGCTCCTCGCACCCACCTGGGCGGAGCTCGAGCGCCGGGCGGCCGCAGGTGCCACCGTGTACGCCTCCTACTTCAACGGTATGCACGCGAATCAGCGCGGATCGTGGTGGCCGAAGCTCGACGACCTGTTCGGTGTCCGCAAACGCCTGCGCTACGGACTCATCGAACCCGTCCTCGACGAGACCGTCACGCTCGAGTTCCAGACGGACTTCGGCGGCATCGCCCGCGGCACCTCCCTCGCCTTCCCCGTCGGAGGCACGGTCGACGGCCGCTCGCACCTGCCCGTCGAACCGGTCGACGCCGAGGTCATCGCGACCGATCGGGACGGTCGGCCGGCGCTGCTCCGACGACGGGTCGGCAGCGGGTCGATGATCCTGTCCACCTACCCGGTCGAGTACTTCGCCTCGGCCGTGCCGCGGGTCAACCCCGAGCCGACCTGGGAGCTCTACGCGGCGCTCGCCGCGGAAGCCGGCGTAACACCGTCGGTCCGGGTCGACGACGCGCTCGTGATGACCGGTGAGATGACCCACCGCGACGGTCGTCGATTCGTCTGGTTCATCAGTCAGAGCGACGAGACCCGCACGGTCGAGCCGGTCTCCGACGGCGGACTGGTGGACCGCGTCGACGGATCCTCCGTCACCACCGTGACCCTGCCACCGTTCGGGGTGGAGATCGTCGAGTACCGGGAGCAGCGCGCATGATCATCGACAAGGCTGAGGTCATCGTCACGAGTCCCGATCGGAACTTCGTGACGTTGAAGCTCACGACGGATGACGGTCTGATCGGCCTGGGGGACGCGACGTTGAACGGGCGCGAGTTGGCGGTGGTGGCGTATCTGTCCGAGCACGTGGTGCCGTTGTTGCTGGGGCGTGATGCGTCGCGGATCGAGGACACGTGGCAGTTCCTGTATCGGTCGGCGTATTGGCGGCGGGGTCCGGTGACGATGGCGGCGATTGCGGCGGTCGACATGGCGTTGTGGGACATCAAGGGCAAGGCTGCGGGCATGCCGGTGTATCAGTTGCTGGGCGGTGCGTCGCGGACGGGGCTGCTCGCCTACGGGCATGCGTCGGGGAAGAGCAACGAGGAGTTGTTCGACAGTGTGCGCGAGCACCAGGCGCAGGGGTATCAGGCCATCCGGATCCAGACGGCGGTGCCGGGGTTGCAGTCGATCTACGGCATCGCGTCGAACGCCACGTTCGAGGGCAACACCGGCGTCCGCTACGACCACGAGCCGGCGCAGCGTGGCGGCCTGCCGAACGAGGAGGACTGGGACACGAGGTCGTACCTGCGTCACCTGCCGACGGTGTTCGAGGCGGTGCGGAACGAGTTCGGTCCGGAGCTGCCGTTGCTGCACGACGGGCATCACCGGATGACGCCGATCCAGGCCGCGAAGCTCGGCAAGAGCCTGGAGCCGTACGACCTGTTCTGGTTGGAGGACTGCACGCCGGCGGAGAACCCGGAGGCGTTGCGCCTGGTGCGGCAGCACACGACGACGCCGTTGGCGATCGGGGAGATCTTCAACACGGTGTGGGACTACCAGCAGATCATCCGGGAACAGCTCATCGATTATGTGCGTGGTGCGGTGACGCACATGGGTGGGATCTCGCATCTGAAGAAGACGTTGGACTATGCGGCGCAGTACCAGATCAAGTCGGGCATGCACGGCCCGACGGACATCTCCCCGGTCGGGATGGCGGCCGCGATGCACCTGGGGTTGTCGATCCACAACTTCGGCATCCAGGAGTACATGAAGCACGGAGCGAAGACCGACGCCGTGTTCCAGCAGTCGTACACCTGGGAGGACGGCATGCTCCACCCGGGGGACCAGCCCGGCCTCGGTGTCGAGTTGAACGTGGACGAGGCGGGCAAGTATCCGTATCAGCGGGCGTACCTGCCCTACAACCGTCTCGCCGACGGCACCGTCCACGACTGGTGACCCCGGCGACGCCCCGTCAGCGGAGGCCGAGGAGCGCAGCGACGCGGTGGCGCAGTCCGGCCCGGACGAGCCGGGCGTGCTCCCGCGCCGCCGTCCGGGCCTCGTCGACCTGACCGGTGGCGATCGCCTCGAACAGTTGCTCGTGGACGGCGAGCGAGTCCTGGGCCGCTTCGTCGCGGACCAACCTGCCGCCGTATGCGGAGCGCTGCGTCGAGACCAGGGCGCTCTCGATGCCGTCGAGCAGGAAGGAGAGCACCTCGCTGCCGGCCGCGTCGACGAGCGCTGCGTGGAATTCGCCGTTGGCGACGCCGAGGGCGTCGCCGGATTCGGCACTCCGCATCCGATCGAGCGCGGATCGGGCCGAGTCGACCGCGTGCGAGGCCGACGGGGAGGACTGCTCGGCCGCCCGCTGCGCGACGAACTCGTCGAGGAAGTCCCTGATCTGCGCGAGCTCGATCAGACGCTGGGGATCGCGGCGGACCAGGGCGCCGAGCTGGATGCCGAGCACCTCGCTGGTCGGCCGGGTCACCGTGCCGCGGCGCCCACGGCCCAACTCGATGAGCCCTCGGCCGCTCAGGACCTTCAACACCTCTCGGACCGTGGCGCGGCTGATCCCGTAGCGCTCGGAGAGTTCGGATTCGCTCGGGAGCTTCGCGCCGAACTCGAACTCGTCGGCGAGTTCCCGCTGCAAGTCGTCGGCGATGTCCTCGACCCGAGACTCGGTCCCTCCGGTGTGATCCATGCCGTGAAGGTATCAGACAACTTTTGGCCCGAGTGAGTAGCTGGACAAAGGTGTCAGACATCTTTTGGCGTGTTTGGGGCGTAATTCGGCGATTTTTCGGCCAAGCACCTTGATTTCGTCGGGCTACTTGGAGAATCTTCTCGGAAAGTTGCTTGACAACTTTGACCGCTAGGCGGAGGATCGATCCATCAACGACGATGGGAGTCAGGTGTTCGAGTACGTCACATCACTGGGCCGGGTGCGCGGCGAGCGGATCGACACCCCGGACGGCGCGGCGGTCGCGGTCCTCGGGCTCCCGACCGCTCGGGTCGCAGCCCGGTTCCAGCCGGCGGTACGGCCGGACGGTTGGCGCGGTGTCCGCGCAAGCGCTCAAGGCCCGATCGCCTGGCAGGACGCGGGGCGGGCCGGAGGGGCACCGATGAGCGAGGCCGACAGCCTCACAGCGAACGTCTGGCTCCCCGGTGAACGCGTCGACACCCCTCGACCGGTCCTCGTCTGGGTCCACGGCGGCGCGCACCTCTACGGCTCGAACGCGCACCCGCTGTGCGACGGTGCCCGCCTCGCCGCGGCACACGGGATCATCGTGGTGTCGATCGCGTACCGGCTCGGCGCACTCGGCTCGCTCCGCCTCGACCACCTGCTCGGCCCGGAGTATGTGGACGCCGGCAACCTGGCGCTCCGCGACACGCTCGCCGGCGTCCAGTGGGTGCATGACGAGATCGCGGCTTTCGGGGGCGATCCCGCACGCATCACCGTCATGGGGCAGTCCGCCGGCGGCGTGGCCGTCGCCACGTTGCTCGCCGAGAGCTCCGGCGACTCTCCCTTCCGTCGGGTGATCATCGAGAGCGCGACGGCCGAGCGGGTGCACACGCTCGACGAAGCGGCCGAGGTGACCGATGAACTGCTGGTGGAGCTGGCCGGCTCGGACGCCGACCCTGGCGAGCTGCTGCGCACCGGTCCCGCCGAGCTCGTCGCCGCCCAGGAACGGATGGTCGATCGGTGGCGTGCGACCCGGCGGGGGCCCGGCATCCCCTTCCGGCCCGTCATCGACGGGCGCTTCGTCCACGATGTACCGCTGCGGTCGATCGCAGCAGGCGCCGGCGCCCACATCGACGCGATCATCGGAACGAACCGGAACGAGGCGAGCGGATACGTCGACCTGCTCCGCCTCGCGCCTGCGGAGGCCCTGGCCACGCTCGACCGCGAACTCCAGGCCGACGGTCGAGGCGGAACCGCCGACGCCTATCTGGCTGCCTGCGCTGCGGACGACGGGCGGGTGCTCGATCCGGTCGAGGCGCTGGAATCGTACGTCTCCGACCGGCTCTACCGACGGCCGGTGAGCCGTCTGCTCGACGCGCGTTCCGGTGCGGAAGGGAACACCTTCGGCTACCTCTTCGCCTGGAGCCGACCGGACACGCCCACGTGGGCCCGCCGCTCCGGTCACTCGCTCGAGCTGCCGTTCGTGTTCCGACATCTCGACGACAGCGCCGCGGCCAGGGAGGAGCTCGGCGCCGAACCGCCGTTCGAGCTCAGCGAGCGGATGAGCGCGGGATGGGCGGCGTTCGTCGCCGCGGGGGACCCCTCCTCCCCGGGTGCCGCGTGGCCGGCGTACGGTCCCGAGCGCTCCACCCGCGTCCTTGACCGTCGGAGCCGGACCGTCCATGACCCCTTCGCCGCCCGTCGGCGTTTCACCGAAGCCTCCCCAGTGCTCACCGCCTGATACCTCGACACAACCGTTCCAGCGACACATCAGCTTCAGAGGAGAAGACAGATGTCACACACGAACCCCCTGCACGACGTCCAGCTCACCCGCCGCACCGCGCTCGGCCTCGGTATCGGCGGTCTCGCCGCCATGGCCCTCGCGGCGTGCTCGCCGGGTGGCGCGAGCACCCAGGCCGCGCGATCCGAGCTCCTGCTGCCCACGTTCCGAGCGCAGCGCGCCGCGGACGCCACCGCCATCGTGAGCCAGGTTGCCGGGGTGCAACCGGTCTACACCTCGTACCCCGCGAGCTACTGGACCAGTGTCGCCGCGGCGCCGGGCCGGGGCGGCGAGTTGAAGACGTTCCAGATGCTTTACTTCTCGCCACCCGCACCACTCGAGTCGAACCCGTTCTGGCAGGAGCTCAACAAGCGGATCAACGCCGACTTCAAGCCGAGCTACGCCTCCGGCGACAACTACGACGCGAAGGTCGCGACGACGCTCGCGGGCGGCACGCTGCCGGACATCATGTACCTCCGAGACGAGGTCCCGGCGGTGCAGCAGGCGATCCAGGCCGGTGCATTCGCCGACCTGTCCGACGCGCTGGGCGGCGACGCCGTCCTCGAGTACCCGAACCTGGCGAACCTCGAGACCCATGCGTGGCGGAACTCGGCGAAGGGCAACCGCATCATGGGCGTCCCGCGCACGAGCCCCCGCGTGACGGCGTGCCCGGTCATCCGCACCGACCTCATGGAGGCGGTCGGTGTGACCGGTCAGCCGGCCGACGCGGCGGCGTTCGCGGACGTCCTGGCGGAGATCGCGAAGCTCGGCGAACACGCCGGCCGTCGCGTGTGGGCGGTCGGTGGCCTCGGCACGGGTCAGATCCAACTGCTGTCGCGCTGGATGTTCGGCGCGGGCGCGGACTGGACGCTCGGCTCCGGCGGCTCGCTCGTCAACACGATCGAGACCGACGAGTTCGAGGCGACCATGGAGTACCTGGCCGATCTGTGGAAGCGGAACGTGTTCCACCCCGACGCGATCGCGCTCGGATCCGACTCCCAGCGCAGCAAGGAGAAGCAGCTCTGGCTCGAGGGTCAGATCGCCTTCGAACTCGACGACCCGGCCTGGCTCTCCTCGCAAGGCATGCTGCAGGTCGAGGAGTCGACGAGTGGCGCCCGCGTCGGGTACCTGACCCCGCCCGGCCACGACGGCGGGGACATCGTCGTACAGGCGGGACCGGGCTACGGTGGCTTCGACGGGATCTCCGCCTCCGCGGCCAAGGACCCGAAGCGCCTGGCGGAGCTGCTGCGGTTCCTCGACTGGTGGGCTGCGCCGTTCGGCACCGAGGAGAACCTGTTCATCGGCGGTTCCGGTCTGGAGGGCTACAATTACACCTTCGGGCCGGGCAAGCAGATCGTCTCGACGGGAGACGCGACCGCCCTCGCCAACCTCCAGGGCCTCAAATGGCTGGGCGTCACCGCACCGCCATACATCATGCTGAACAACGAGAACGCCGGGCGCGCCGACGGGCTCGTCGCGCAGATGGAGTACCTCACGAAGGCCGCCGTCGACAGCCCGGTCGTCGGCCTGACGTCCACCACTCAGACGAGCCGTGGGGCCCAGCTGACCCAGATCAACGACGACTACCGCAACAAGATCGTCTCGGGCAAGCTCTCGGTCTCCGCGATCAAGGACTGGCGGTCCGACTGGCGGAAAGCCGGTGGCGACCAGGTCAAGGCCGATTACCGCAAGCTCCTCGACGAACGGAAGTGACGTCATGACGCAGCTGCAGACCAGGTCGGCGCGCTCCGCCGCCCGCGATCGTCGTCGAGAGGACGCGGCCCGCCGGCACCGCACCCCGCTCGGGACCCGGATGCGTCGCGAGTGGCGGATGTACGCGCTCATCCTGCCCGGGCTCCTGTTCTTCGTGCTCTTCGCCTACGTCCCGATCCTCGGCAACGTCGTCGCCTTCCAGGCGTTCTCGCCGTTCCTGGGGATCGAGGGCTCACCGTGGGTGGGCTTCGACAACTTCGTCCGCATCGTCAGCGACCCGGAGGTCGTTCGGGCAGTGGTCAACACGATCCAGATCGCCGTCCTCCAGATCGTCTTCTCCTTCCCTGCACCGATCCTGCTCGCCCTCCTCCTCAACAGCCTGCTGTCGTCCCGCGTAAAGCGGATCGTGCAGTCGATCGTCTACCTGCCGCACTTCATCTCCTGGGTGATCGTGATCTCCATCTGGCAGCAGATCCTCGGCGGCGCCGGACCGGTCGCCGGGCTGTTCGAGTCCCTCGGCGTCGACGGCGTCAACATCATGTCGAATCCGGACACCTTCAAGCTCCTCGTGACCTCGCAGGTCATCTGGAAGGACATCGGGTGGGGCACCATCATCTTCTTCGCGGCGATCGCGGCGATCCCGCAGGAACTCTACGAGGCCGCGGCGGTGGACGGCGCGAAGCCGTGGCGGCAGACGTGGCACGTGACCCTGCCGGGGCTCGTCCCGGTGATCTCGCTGCTGCTGGTCCTGACCGTCGGCAACGTGCTGACCGTCGGCTTCGAGCAGCTGCTCCTGCAACAACCGATCGTCGGCGCGGATGCGGCGCAGGTCATCGACACCTTCGTGTACTTCCGAGGCGTGGTCGGAGGCGACTGGGGGATCTCCGCAGCCGCCGGACTCATCAAGGGCGTCATCGGCACGCTCCTCGTGCTGGGCGCGAACCGTCTGGCGAAACGAATGGGAACGGAGGGGGTCCTGTGACCACCATGACAGCACCGGAGACGCCGACGGCGCCGATCACCCCGGAAGCCGCGAGCGGCGCTCGCCCACCGAGGACGAAACGTCGGCGACGCGGTCCCACGAGCGACCGACCGGCGTGGATGGGGCGCCCCTCTGTCCCGGTCCAGGCGCTCAAAGCCCTCGTCATCGGCTTCATCGTCCTGGTGATGCTGTACCCGTTCGTCTACATCATCGCGATGAGTTTCGCGTCGAAGGACGCGCAGACGAGCGGCTTCCTGCCGACCTCCTTCTCGCTGGACGCGTACCAGGCGATCCTCGCCGGCGACATCGTCACGCGTTCGCTGCTCATCTCGGCCTTCGTGACGATCGTCGGGACGGCGCTCTCGCTCACCTGCACCGTGATGTTGGCCTACGGGCTCAGCCGCACCAGACAGGTCCCCGGCTCGCGCGCGATCCTGCTCCTCGTCGTGTTCACCATGTTCTTCGGTGCCGGGATCATCCCCAACTACCTGCTGATGAAGAACCTCGGCCTGTTGAACACCCTCTGGTCGCTCATCCTCCCGGGCCTGATCTCGGCGTTCAACATGGTGGTCGTGCGCAACTTCTTCATGAGCATCCCGGCGAGTCTCATCGACTCCGCGCGCATCGACGGCGCGAGCGACTTCCGGATCCTCTGGAAGATCGTCCTGCCGCTGTCGCGCCCCGTGCTCGCGGTCGTCGGGCTCTTCGCCGCCGTCGGGTACTGGAACAGCTACTTCAGTGCGCTGCTCTACATCAACGACTCGAGCCTGTGGCCGGTGCAGGTCGTGCTGAACCAGTACGTCATCCAGGGGTCCGTCCTCACCGACATCATCGGTTCGGACGTCCCGACACCACCGTCCCAGTCGGTGCAAATGGCGGTCGTGGTCCTCGCGACCCTGCCGATCCTGATCGTCTACCCGTTCATCCAGCGCCACTTCACGAAGGGCATGCTGACCGGCGCGATCAAGGGGTGATTCCCTGATCCGACTCCGAACGGACCGCGACACCCCGGACCCTCCTGGTCCGGGGTGTCGTTTCGTGGTGTGCTGTAGCCGTGCGCCTCAGTCGATGGGGTCGAGTCGTCCCGGCCGGACGACGACCCACAGGATGACGATCGCGGCGAGCTGGCCGACCACCATGACCGCGGCCACGGGCGCGGCGCTCGTCACCCCGATGAACCCGGCGATCGGGGTGGCGAGCGCGCCGAAGCCCTGCCGGGTGGCGTTCAGGAGACTCGCCGCAGTGCCGGCGTCGCCGCCGTGGCGGGCGAGCGCGAGGGTCTGGATGCAGGGGGTGTTCACGCCGAGGAAGAAGGTGAACGCCCAGAGGAACACCATGATGCTCACGAGCGGCCCGACGGGCAGGAGCCCGATGACGAGCAGCCCGATGGCCGAGAGTCCGAGACCGGCAGTGGACAGCATGACGATGCGGCGCGGCTCGATGCGATGGGCGATGCGGACCCCGAGTTGCGTGCCGAGGAGCATCATGAGCGCATGCGAGGCGAAGACGAGACCGTACTGCAGCTCGCTGAGCCCGTAGACCCGTTGGAACAGGAACGAGGATGCCGCGAGATAGCTGTACATGCCGGCCCACGCGAGCGAGGTCACGAGCACGAGCCCGACGAAGGGTCGGTCGGAGCCCACCCGCCGCATCGCCGAGGCGCGGGCGCGCAGTCCTCCGGGGTGCCGGCGTTCCGGCGGGAGCGTCTCGCCGATGAGGACGAGCACGAGCAGCCCGATGGCGAGTCCGTATCCGGCGAGGGAGGCGAAGACGCCCCGCCACTCCATGACCTCCAGCAACAGCGACCCGAACAGTGGCCCGACGGCGATGGCCATCCCCGAGATGAGCGACATCGACGCCAGCATGCGCATCATCGACAACCCGGAGTAGAGGTCGCGCACGATGGCGAGCGCGATGACGCCCGTCGCGGCCGACGCCGCGCCCTGGAGCACGCGCGCGGCGACGAGCATCTCGACCGAGGGGGCGAGGGCGCAGGCGATCGAGGCGGCGACGTGGACGACGGTGGCGATGAGCATCGGCTGACGCCGACCGACGGCGTCGCTCCATGGGCCGGCGAAGAACTGTCCGAAGACCATGCCGATCATCGCGCCCGTGAAGGTGAACTGGATCGACCCCTCCGAGACGCCGAACGTGCCCGCGATCTGCGGGAAGGCCGGCAGGTAGATGTCGATCGTGAAGGTGCTGAGTGTCTGCAGCAGTCCCAGCGCGATGACGTACGCGATCCGTCGGCGTGCGAAGTCGTCGGCCGCCGGTGCCGCGTCGCCCGCGCTCATCGCCGGTGTCCCGTCGAGGACACCGGTCGGATCGCGCGGCTCATGCGGTCGCTTCGCGGGCGGTGAACCCGAGTGGGTCCCGGAGGAGCGCGGCGAACGCGACGTCGCTCGCCCCCGCGAGGAGCTGGCTCTCGCCGAGCCGCGGTTCGACGAGGCGGGCCGGGCTGCGCAGCGCGGAGATGGTCTCGTCCGAGAGTCGCCGTCGGATCGCGCCGTCGCCCTGGGCGAGCAGCAGACCGAAGAAGCCGCCCATGACGACGATCTCGGGGTCGTAGATGTTGGTGATGACCCGGATCGCGGTCGCGACGTACTCCAGCTGCCGGTCGAGGGCGCCGGCGGTCCGGGCGGCCGATCCCTCGGCGAGCGCGGCACGGAGGTCCGCGAGCGCGACCGAGGCGGCACCGGTGGCCGCGGCGATGGCGTGCGAGGAGACGACGGTCGTGAGACAGCCGACGTTGCCGCAACTGCACACCGGTCCGTCGGGGGCGACGAGCAGATGGCCGAGGCGGGCGACGCCGCCGTTCGCGCCTTGCAGGATCCGGCCGTCGACGAGAGCCGCCGCCCCGATCCCGCCGGGGCCGCCGTAGAGGTAGACAGCGTCGTCGGTGTCACGGGCCGCGCCCCAGTGTCGTTCAGCGGCGAGCCCGACGGCGGCGTCGAAGGCGACCCGGGAGGGGATACCGGTCGCGTCCTGCAACAGCGAGGCGAACGGCACGTTCCGCCACCGCAGGTGCGGCGCGTAGACCACGTCTTCGCCGGTCTTGTCGACGCGGCCCGGGGTGGCAGCGCAGAGCGCGACCAGGCGGGAGTCCGGTAGGGCCGCGTGCAGCTCGCCGACGGCTTCGGCGGTCATCACGGCGGCCTCGTTCGGGGTGACCACCCGCTCGCTCGGACGGAAGGTCTGCGCGACGATCCGCCCGCCGAGGGCGCAGAGGGCCACTCGGACCCCGTCGACGTCGGGGTTCACGGACACCGCGAGGAACCGATCCGTGGGGACGACGACGGGGGAGGGGCGCCCGACCCGGGTCGCCGGGGGAGCGGCCTCCTGGCGGACGACGCCGGCGAGTTCGAGGTCGGAGATGACGGTCGCCACCGACGAGCGGGAGAGACCGGTACGCCTGGTGATCTCCGCTCTGGAGAGGCCACCGTCGCCGTGGACGAGTGCGAGGACGGCGGACACGTTCCGCCGTCGGATGTCCTCGAGGGTGTGCCCGGAGGGGGTTCCGATGCTCATGGGGTCCTCTCGACGGGGTTCCTCCGCGACCGATGCGGAGCGAGCTGATAAGTTCTAGTCTTGCACAAATGCAACGCGATCGAGGAGACCGGCATGCACAACGTACTCATTCTTCGTGGCGAGGGGCGCTACGCCGATCCCTGGCACGACTTCGCGGCGACGTCGGGCCGCGTGGCCGATCTCGCCCGAGAGGAGGGGCTCGGGGTCCGGGTGAGTGGTGCGGTGGAGGAGGAGCTGGCATCACTCGACGATGTCGACCTCCTCGTCCTCATGGTCGGCAATCCCACACGGCACGGACTGGAGTCGTCAACCTTCGCGGCGGCGCAGGAGGGGTTCGAGGCCTACGCGCGCGGCGGAGGGTCGATCTGGTCGCACCACGTCTCAGCCACGTCGTTCCCCCACATGCCGGCGTGGGAGCGGGTGATCGGCGGTCGGTGGGTCGGTGGTGTCTCGATGCATCCCGAGATCGGCCAGGCTGCCATCGAGGTGCCCGACACCGGGCATCCGATCACGCGGGGTCTCGGCGACTTCACCGTCTGGGATGAGCGCTACACGCACCTCCGGATCTCCGACGCCGTCCGGCCGCTCGCCTTCCACGAGCACGAGGGCGTCCGTCATCCGGTGTTGTGGACGCACCGCCCGGGTCCCGCCCGCGTCGTCTACGACGCACTGGGTCACGACATCCGTTCGTTCGACTCGCCCGAACGACAGATCCTCCTGCAGCGCAGCCTCGGCTGGCTGCTCGACGGCGATGCCACGGGAATGACGGCCTAAGTTTGTCCAAGTCTTGAACATAAGCTACTGTTCCTGACAGCAGCACCGGCTGTAGCGACGACCGGTGCACCACCGAAGGATTACGAGGAGGTAATTCCATGAAGCGATCAGCCGTCTGGATCACCGCAGCCGTCGTCGGGGCCCTGGCCCTCGGCGGATGCTCCGTCGGGAGCGACAGCGAGGCACCCGCCGAGAGCGGCCCGGTGACGCTCACCTGGTGGACCTGGTGGGCCGGCGCCCCCGGCATCGCGGACGCCTGGAACGCGGAACACCCGGACATCCAGGTCAAGGTCACCAACGTCGGGGGTGGCACCGATCAGTTCACCAAACTCAACGCCGCCGTGCGGGCCGGGGAGGGCCCGGACCTCGCGCTCGCCGAGTACCAGTGGCTCCCCTCGTACATCTCGAGCGGCGTCGCCGCAGACATCAGCGAGTACGTGGACGGCATCGAGGACCAGTACAGTCCTGCCGTCTGGAACCTCGTCCATCTCGGTGACGACGGGGTCTACGGGGTCCCGCTCGACCAGGCGCCGATGCTGCTCATGTACCGCGCCGACCTCTTCGAGCAGTACGGGCTCTCCGTGCCCACGACCTGGGACGAGTTCGCCGACACCGCCAGGGCGTCGAAACAGGCCGCTCCGGATGCGGTCCTCGCGAACTTCCCGACCAGTGATGCCGGCTGGCTCGCCGGGCTCACCGCCCAAGCCGGCGGCGACTGGTGGTCACTCGACGACGGCTCCTGGTCCGTCGACATCGACGGCGCGGCACCGACGAAGGTGGCCGACTACTGGGACGGACTCGTCGGCGAGGGCGTCGTCTCGGCCGGCGCGAGCGGGACGCCGGAGTTCAACGCGCAACTGAACTCTGGCAAGATCCTCACCCAGGTCATCGGGTCCTGGGGCGCGACCGGATCCTCGGTGAAGACCGGCGCGCCGGACACCATCGGGAAGTGGCGGATCGCTCCGCTGCCGTCATGGACCGACGACGACCCGGGCGTCGGGTTCCAGGGCGGCTCGTCGAGCCTCGTCACGACGACGTCGAAGCACCCGAAGCAGGCGGCCGAGTTCCTCGCCTGGTTGGGTTCCACCGCGGAGGGGCAGGGCGTCATGATCGAGCAGGGCGGCAACTTCCCGGCCTCCGCACCCGGCCTCGACGTCTACGCGAGCATCCCGCAGCCGGCCGACAAGGCGGCCGCCGGACAGGAGGACTTCCACGACATCCTGCTCGACGTCGCCGCCGACACCACGGACGTGACCTGGGGGCCGAACACGACGGTCGCCTTCAGCGCCTACACGGATCAGGTCGGGAAGGCCATCCAGGCCGGTCGCCCCCTCGCCGATGCACTCGCAGCCGTGCAGCAGACGGTCCGCGCGGACCTCGAGAAGTCGGGATTCGACGTCGAATGAACACCACACCGCTCATGAGAGCCACGAGCGCGTCACCTCCGGTTCCGGACCATGGCCGGATCAGGACGCCTCGTCACCGGGTCCCGGCACCGATCGCCCCGTACCTGTTCCTCCTCCCGGCCATCGTGCTCTTCCTCCTGTTCCTCGTCGCGCCCATCGGCTACGCCGTCGTGCTGAGCCTGTTCGGGCAACGGGTCCCGGCCGGATCCGGGGGCTACGGGGCTCGCGAGCAGACCTTCGTCGGCCTCGACAACTACGTCACCTCACTCACGGACCCCGAGTTCGTCGCCAGTGTGGGTCGCCTCGGTCTCTACGCGGTCATCGTCATCCCGTGCACCCTCGGCATCGCTCTGCTGTTCGCGCTCCTCCTCGACCTCCCCGGCATCCGTGGCGCGCGGATCTGGCGGACCGGCATCCTGCTGCCCTACGCCATCCCCGGCGTCATCGCGGCGATGATGTGGGGCTTCCTCTACCTGCCGTCGACCAGCCCGGTGAACGCGGTGCTCACCGGCGTCGGACTACCCGCGGTCGAACCGCTCGCCTCCGGTTCGGTCATCGCCGCCCTTGCGAACATCAGCGTCTGGGGGTCGCTCGGCTTCAACATGGTCATCATGTTCACCGCGCTGCGAGCCGTCCCCGCCGAGGTCTACGAGGCCGCCCGCATCGACGGCTGTTCCGAGTTCGACATCGCGGTGCGGATCAAGATCCCGCTCATCGCGCCGTCACTCGTCCTCACCTCGCTGTTCGCCCTCATCGGGACGCTCCAGGCCTACGCCGAACCGACCGCGCTCCGCCCGCTCACCGACACCATCAGCTCCACCTTCTTCCCGCTGATGAAGGTCAACACGGATGCCTTCACCAACGACAACATCAACGGCGCAGCGGCGACAGCGGTCATCATCGCCGCGTTCACCCTCGCGGCCTCGGCCATCCTGCTGCGCGTGACCAGGGATCGGAGCGACGCCTCATGACCACCGCCACCCTCCGCGCCGGGGCGCCGGCTCCTGGCGCCGCCGTGCCGAGACGAACCCGCCGCGGACCGCTCATCCCGACCGTCATCCTGATCATGGGCGCCGCGTACTGCCTCTCCCCGCTCGTATGGGTCGTCATGGCCTCGACGAAGTCGCCACAGGAGCTCTTCTCCACCTTCACCCTGGCGCCCGGGACCGGCTTCCTCTCCAACCTCGAGAAGCTGTTCACCATGCAGAACGGCGTCTTCCTCTCGTGGATCGGCAACACGATCGTGTACTCACTCGGCGGTTCCGTGCTGTGCGTGCTCGTGTCGGCGCTCGCCGGGTACGCGCTGGCGAAGTTCCGATTCCCAGGGCGCGACACGATGTTCCGGATCCTCCTCGGTGGGGTGCTCATCCCCGGGATCGCGTTGGCGATCCCGCAGTACTTCGTGATGGCTGGCCTCGGTCTCACGAACACCTACTGGGCGGTGCTCCTGCCGATGGTGATCAGCCCGTTCAGCATCTTCCTCTGTCGGGTCTACGCCACCTCCTCGGTGTCGTCCGACCTTCTCGAGGCGGCCAGGATCGACGGGGCGGGGGAGTTCTCGATCTTCCGGCGGATCGCGCTCCCGATCATGGTGCCCGGGCTCGTGACCGTCTTCCTCCTGCACTTCATCGGCACCTGGAACAACTTCCTCCTGCCGTACCTGATGCTGTCCAACGAACGGCTCTACCCGCTGACCCTGGGGCTCTTCACCCTGCTGAGCACCGGGGACGGGAAGGAGCTGTTGTACACGACGGCCATCGTCGGCGCATTCGTGTCGCTCATCCCGCTCGTCGCACTCATGCTGTTCCTGCAGCGGTTCTGGAAGCTCGACCTCATCAGCGGTGGATTGAAAGGATGACCATGACGGAGCGGATCTCGGCCCTCGTCGAGCAACGGCCCCTCGGTGACACGGGTGTGACGGTGAGCCCGATCATCGCGGGTGCCGCAGGCTGGCGTCGGCGGGAGGACGGCTCCGGCTCGTCCCGGCAGGAGAGCCTCGAGCTCGCCGCCGCGATGGCTGGCGACGGCGTCGTGACCACGATCGACACGGCCAACAACTACGGCTTCGGCGACAGCGAGCGACGCATCGCCCAGGTACTCGCACAGCTCGGTGACGCGGCCGGACGGCTCCAGGTGCAGACGAAGGCGGACCGCGAGCCGGGGAGCGACGACTTCTCCGCACCACAGATGCGTCGGTCGCTCGAACAGAGCATGGAACGGCTCGGCGTCGACCACCTCCCGATGGTGTACCTGCACGATCCGGAGAACACCACCTGGGAACTCGCGATTGCCGACGACGGCCCGGTCGCCGCGCTCGTGGCGGCGCGCGAGGAAGGTCTGATCGGCGCGCTCGGGATCTCGGGTGGCCCGGCGGAGCTGCTCGCGCGGTTCGTCGGCACCGGCCACTTCCAGTCCGTGATCACACACAACCGGTTCACGCTCGTCGACCGGTCGGCGGATGCGCTGCTCACGTTGGCCGCCGAGGCGGGGCTCGGTGTCCTGAACGCCGCGCCCTACGGCGGAGGCCTGCTCACCAGTTGGCCCGTGCGGACCACGCGGTACGCCTACGGCACCGCCCCCGAGGCGATGCTCCGAGCCGTCGATCGGATCGGCCGCGTGTGCGACGAGGCAGGAGTGCCACTCGCCGCCGCCGCGCTGCAGTGGTCGCTCCGCGACCCGCGTATCACCGGGACGATCGTCGGCATGGAACGGCTCGAGGATTACACGCGCACGCTCGACCTCGCCGCCGTGCCCATCGACGACAGCCTGTGGGCGGCCATCGAGGCGGTCGAGCTCGACGTCTCCACCTGGCAGGACACCCCGCGCGGCTGACGGGCCGGACGCTCAGCGCCGCTGTGCCGGTGTCACCGCGCCTCAGCGGGTGAGCGCCGGACCGTGCCCCGGGGCGATCGTGCCCTGCAGGACGAGTGACGCGGCACCGATGGCGGCCGCGTCGCGCGGGTTGGCGGAGAGCTCGACCACGATCGGGTGTGCCCGGCGGGCGAAGAATCGTTCCTCGAGGCGTTCCCTGATGGCGCGGGCGTAGAGCGAACCGGCGACCGCCATGCCGGGGCCGGCGAGGACGAGTCGGTCGAGGTCGAGCAGATTCGCGAGCGTCACCGTGGCTGCGGCGACCCGGTCGGCCGAGAACCGGATGAGGTCGAGCGCCACCTCGTGACCGCTGACGGCCGCCCGGGCGAGCTGATCGAAGTCACGGCTGAGGGTCTCCGGTGCGAAGCCGAGCCCCAGGCCGTCGAGACGGTCCCGCACCGCTTCGGCGGCGGCCATCACGGCCGCCGGTGCCGCGTACCGTTCCAGACAACCGCGGTTGCCGCAGTGGCAGGGGACACCGTCGACCTCGATGCTGATGTGACCGAGTTCACCCGCGTTCGAACTCGAACCGCGGTAGAGCGCACCGCCCAGCACCATACCGGCGCCGATGCCGGTGCCCATGTAGACGCAGGCGAACGACTCCGTCCGCGAGACCTGGCGGCTCCAGAACTCGCCGACGGCCGCGGCGGCGGCGTCGTTGTCGACGACCACCGGCACGTCGAGGCTCTCCTGCAACGCCTGCTGCAGGGGGAAGTCGTCCCAGCGGACGAGCGTCGGTGGCCCGAGCAGCACCCCGCCGAGCTGGGCGATCGGCCCGGGCGCGACGACCGCGACCCCGGCTATCGACGGCGCCGCGAGCCCCACCCCGGCGACGAAGTCGCGGTAGAGCGTCACGAGGCGATCGGTCACCTGCTCCGGCGTGGCCGATCCCGCGCCGTCGACGAGCTGCCGGCCGACCACGCCACCACGGACGTCGGTGGCGACGAGCGTGATCGACTCGAACCCGAGCTGCACGCCGATCCCGTACTTCGCACTCGCGTTGATCTCGAGGAGGGTCCGCGGTTTCCCGCCTCGGGGTGCTGCGCGGCCGGTCTCGCGGACGAGCCCGTCCTCGATGAGGCGACGCACGATGTTGGAGATCGACGGTTGGGTCAGGCCGGTCGCCTCGGTGAGCTCCGTGCGGCTGATCGTGCCGGCCGAGCGGATGAGGTCGACGATGAGTGCCTGGCTACCGGGGCCCGACTGCACGGACTCGCGTCTGGCCATCTGTCCCTCCCGGCGATCGTCGAGCGCGTAATGTGAGGGCCACACGACCACTCCTCACGAAAGGCCGCGTCCCGATGGGTCTCGACGCCGAACAGACTATCGCGCAGCCCCGGCCGATCGGCCTCACGCTGTTCCGTGCCTCGGAGATCTACGGGGCTGAGCCGTTCTACCACGAGCTCATCGCGGGCATCGATCGCGTGGTCCGCCCGCACGGCCTGTCGGTGCTGCTGCGCGTCCTGCCGACGCGCGAGGAGGAGCTGCTGCAGCTCGGACGCTGGCAGCGGGACGGCACGGTGAGCGCCGTGATCCTCGTGGACCTCATCGACGACGACGAGCGGGTCGCCTTCGTCGAGCGCTCGGGCATCCCCGCGATCGTGATCGGCGCACCGACGACGGCGCAGGGGCTGCCGGCCGTCTGGACCAACGACGCGGTCACGATGCACGAGGCCGTCGACCACCTCGTCTCCCTCGGGCACCGGCGGCTCGCGCACGTCACCGGTCCGCGCGAACTCACCCACACGCTCTCGCGCATGGAGGCGTTCACCCTCGCCTCCGACCTGCCCGACGTGGACACCGTCTCGATCGGCGGCGACTACTCCCGGGCGTCCGGTGTCCAGGCCATGCAGGCGCTGCTCGCACGGGACCCGCGACCGACGGCGGTCGTCTTCGACAGCGACGTCATGGCGCTCGGCGGCTTGCAGGCCGTACAGGAGGCCGGATTGCGCGTCCCCGACGACCTGTCGATCGTCGCGTGGGACGACTCGTCGCAGTGCCAGCTGTCCGACCCGCCGATGTCGGCGCTCAGTCACGACGTCCAGCGCATCGGTGAGATGGCGGGCGAGGAGCTCTTGGAGCTGCTCGCCGGTCGTGTGGGCACCACTCGCGAGGCCCCGCACGCCGTGGTCATCGAGCGCTCCACCTCGGGGATCGCCCCGGCCGTCTGAGTCGCGCCGAGCGGCCGGGGGCCCTGGCTTCCTGTGACCGAGTTGTTATATAAATTAATAATGTTTAGTCTTGACGGACGCGGGACGGCAGACGATGCTGGACAACGAGCGAGGAGGCGACCCGGCCCTTCGCCCCCACGAACGAAGGAGTTCCCATGTCCCGGAGACCGATCATCGGCCTCGCCGCGACGGCTGCCGCCGCGGCACTCGTCCTCAGCGGCTGCTCCGGCGGTGCCGCCAACGACGACGGCAAGCCGAACGGTGAGATCACCGTCCTCACCAACCGCACCGACCTCGTCGACACCACCTTCAAGGACTACGCGAAGGAGTTCGAGAAGCAGTACCCCGGCACCACGGTCAAGTTCGAAGCCCTGACCGACTACGAGGGCGACGCCAAGATCCGCCTCAACTCGAAGGACTACGGCGACGTGCTCCTCATCCCGTCCTCGAACGTCACGAAGGACCAGTACGCCAACTTCTTCGAGCCGCTCGGCAGCACCGAGGAGCAGTCCAAGACCTACCGCTTCGCGAACGAGGCCTCCTTCGACGGGACGGCCTACGGCGTCTCGACCTTCGGGTCCGCCATGGGCTACGTCTTCAACCGCGACGTCTGGACGAAGGCCGGCATCACCGAGCCCCCGGCAACCGAGGAGGAGTACCTGGCCGCGCTCGAGAAGATCAAGGCCACCGGTTCGATCCCGTACTACACGAACTACAAGGACGGCTGGCCGCTCGCGACGCTCGAGGGCAACCTCGGAGCGGTGCAGGGCCCGAAGGTCCGCACCGAGATGATCGCGACCGACAGCCCGTGGACCGAGGGCAACGACCAGTACAACATCGACGGCCTCCTCTTCGACACCGTCGCCGCCGGTCTGAGCGAACCCGACCCCACCACCACGAACTGGGAGGAGTCGAAGAACCTTCTCGCCTCCGGTGAGATCAGCTCGATGGTCCTCGGCTCGTGGGCCGTCTCGCAGATGCAGGACGCCGCAGAGAAGGCCGGCGAGTCCCGCGACGTCATCGGCTTCTGGCCGATGCCGTGGAAGACCGACGAGGGCTTCACCTCCGTCACCGCCTCCGACAAGTTCCTGGCGGTCAGCAAGTACTCCAAGAACAAGGCGACCGCGAAGGCGTGGATCGACTGGTTCACGAACGAGTCCGGCTTCGCCGCAAGCCAGGGTGCGATCAGCCCGGTCATCAGCGACCCGGCACCCGACACGCTGTCCGACTTCGCCGACCTCGGTGTCACCTACCTGGAGCTCGCTCCCGACCCGGTCGGCAAGGAGGCCGTGATCAACGACATCGCGAACGCCGCCGAGATCGACCTCTTCGGCAACACCTACCGCCAGAAGCTCATCGACATCGCCCGCGGCGCCGCCGACGGCGACAAGGAGAGCGCCTTCGCCGACCTGAACGAGCGCTGGGCGGCAGCCCGCGCCGACGTCGCCGAGTAGCACCCGACCGGCGCCCGGGCCCACGAACCCCCTCAGCGGACCTCCGGTCCGGCGGGCCCGGGCGCCATCCACCCACTCCAGCGAATCGAAGGCAACGAACATGGTCACAGTCCAGGGAGCGTCACCCGCCACCCGAGCGGTGGTGACGAACCATCCACGCCGCGCGCGCACACTGCGGCCGGGCAGACCGCCGAAGGCCACCGGCTCGCGCGTCACCCCCTGGCTGTTCCTGGTGGTGCCGCTCGCCTTCCTGATCGTGCTCACCTACGTGCCGGTCGCGAACATGTTCTGGTACAGCCTCACCTCGTGGGACGGCCTGGAGCCCGAGCAGGAGTTCGTCGGCATCGACAACTTCGTGCAGATCTTCACGAAGCCGGAGATCTTCCAGGTCTTCTTCGTCAGCCTGTACTACCTCGTCGGTGCCGTCGCCCAGCTCGTCCTGGCCCTCTACCTGGCCACGCTGCTGAGCTTCCGCACCCGCTTCAAGAACCTCTTCAAGGGCGTCATCTTCTTCCCGTACCTCATCAACGGGGTCGCGATCGGTCTGGTCTTCCTCTACTTCCTCCGACCCGGCGGCACCCTCGACGCCCTGCTCGCGGCGGTCGGTGTGCAGGACACCCCGCAATGGTTGGGCGACCCGTCCTTCGTGAACGCGTCCCTCGCGGCGACCTCGGTCTGGCGGTACATGGGCCTCAACTTCGTGCTCTTCCTCGGCGCCATCCAGTCGGTGCCGTCGGAGCAGTACGAGGCCGCCGACCTCGACGGTGCCAACTCGTGGCACAAGTTCCGCTTCATCATCCTGCCGAGCATCCGGCGCATCCTCGGCCTGTCGTTCATCCTGGCGATCGCCGGGGCCCTGTCCGCCTTCGAGATGCCGTACATCATGACCGGCGGTGCCAACGGCTCCGAGACCTTCGTGATCCAGACCGTGAACACGGCCTTCAAGTTCTCCAAGGTGGGGCTGGCGTCGGCCATGGCCGTCGTGCTGCTGCTGATCGTCCTCATCATCACCTTCGTCCAACGCCGGGTGTTCCCCGACGAGAAGGGAGGCGAGTCGTGACCGCCACCACCGACCGACCGGTCTCCGCGTCCGCTCCCGAGCCCCGCACCCCGCTGCGGCGGACGAGGCGCGGGCCGAAGCGTCCACAGGGCGCCGGCGCCCTCACCGCGACGACGATCAAGTACGCCTCGCTCATCATCGCGAGCCTCTTCGCCGTCGTCCCCCTCGCCACGATCTTCATGCTCGCGTTCAAGACCGACCGCGAGCAGCGGACGACCGGCCCGCTCACCCCGCCGTCGAACTGGTTCAACTTCGACAACTTCGTCGTCGCGTTCGATCAGGGCGGCATGGTCACCGGCTTCCTCAACACCGCGATCATCCTGCTCGTCTCCGTCGCCGGGACGATCCTGATCGGCACCATGTCGGCGTACGCGCTCGACCGGTTCCGGTTCCGCGGCCGGAAGCTCGTCATGGGGCTGTTCCTGCTCGCGACGCTCGTCCCGTCGGTGACCACGCAAGTGGCCACGTTCCAGGTCGTTTCGGCGCTCGAACTGTTCAACACCCGCGGCGCCGCGATCCTGCTGTTCATGGGGACCGACATCGTCGCGATCTACATCTTCCTGCAGTTCATGCAGTCGATCCCGGTGTCCCTCGACGAGGCCGCGATGCTCGACGGTGCGAACCGCTTCACGATCTACTGGCGCATCATCCTCCCGCTGCTGAAACCCGCCGTCGCGACGGTCGTGATCATCAAGGGCATCGCCATCTACAACGAGTTCTACATCCCCTTCCTGTACATGCCGTCGCAGGACCTGGGGGTGATCTCCACCTCGCTGTTCCGGTTCATGGGACCGTTCGGCGCCCAGTGGCAGATCATCGCGGCCGGGACGATCCTCGTGATCATCCCGACGCTCGTCGCCTTCCTCTTCCTGCAGCGATACATCTACAACGGCCTGACCTCTGGAGCAACCAAGTGAGCATCATCGACACCGCCACCGTCCGTCCCCTGACCACCCGCCTCCTGCACGAGGGGTGGAGTCTGCGTGCGGTCGGCGGTGCGGTCCCCGAGGCCTTCGTCGGGACGAGCGTCCCCGCGACGGTGCCCGGCCTCGTGCACACGGACCTCCTCGACGCAGGGCTCATCCCCGACCCCTTCCTCGACCGCAACGAGCACCTCGTGACGTGGATCGGATCGACGGACTGGGAGTACCGCACCACCTTCGCCTGGGAGCCGGACGGCCACGACCGGCACGACCTCGTGTTCGAGGGACTCGACACCGTCGCCACGGTCACGGTGAACGGCTCGGTCGTCGCGACCACGCGGAACCAGCACCGCACCTACCGCATCGACGTCGGCGCCGTCCTCCGCGAGGGCGAGAACGACCTCGTCGTGCACTTCGCGTCGCCCGTCGCAGCCGCCGACGTCGCGAGCCTCGAGATCGGCTACCGCCCGCACACCTACTCCCACCCGTTCAACGCCATCCGCAAAGCCGCCTGCAACTTCGGCTGGGACTGGGGGCTCGACGCCGCGTCCTCCGGCCTCTGGAAGCCCGTGAGTCTGCAGTCCTGGTCGACGGCCCGGCTCGCCTCGGTGCGTCCGGTCGTGACCGTCGACGGCGGCGAGGGCCGGGTGGCCGTGCACGTCGACGTGGAACGCGCCGACGACGGTGATGTCGCCCTGGCGCTCTCGGCCACGGTCGCCGGCGTGGACGCCGAGGTCGTGCTCCCGGCCGGTGCCGGTTCCGCCGTCGTCGAGCTCACTGTCCCGGACGCCGAGCTGTGGTGGCCACGCGGCTACGGCGAGCAGCCGCTGTACGACCTCGACGTCGCGCTCGGGCAGGACGAGGCACGCCTCGGCGAGTGGTCGAAGCGGATCGGCTTCCGGACCGTCGCCGTCGAACTCGAACCCGACGCGGAGGGCACCTCGTTCCGCTTCGTCGTGAACGGTGAGGCCGTGTGGGTGCGCGGCGCCAACTGGATCCCCGACGACGCCTTCGTGACCCGCGTCGACCGCGCCCGGCTCGCGCGCCGGATGGACCAGGCCGAGTTCGCGAACCTCAATCTGCTCCGCATCTGGGGTGGCGGCTACTACGAGTCCGACGACTTCTACGAACTGTGCGACGAGCGCGGGATCATGGTGTGGCAGGACTTCCTCTTCGCCTGCGCGGCCTACGCCGAGGAGGAACCGCTGTGGAGTGAGGTCGAGGCGGAGGCGCGCGACAACATCACGCGCATCATGCCGCATGCGAGCCTCGTGCTCTGGAACGGCAACAACGAGAACATCTGGGGCTTCGAGGAGTGGGGCTGGGAGAAGCGCGTCCAGGGCCGCACCTGGGGCATGGGCTACTACCTCGACCTGCTGCCGCGGCTCGTCGCCGAGCTCGACCCGGCCGGCAACTACACCGCGGGCAGCCCCTGGTCGGGAACGCCGGACATCCCGGCCAACGACCCGGACCACGGATCCGTGCACCTGTGGGAGCTGTGGAACCGCGTCGACTACCCCGCCTACCGCGACGTCTCGCCGCGCTTCGTGGCCGAGTTCGGTTGGCAGGGGCCGGCGACGTGGTCGACGATCGGGCGGGCCATCTCGGACTCGCCGCTCACGCCGGAGTCGCCCGGCATGATCCACCACCAGAAGGCGATCGACGGCAACGACAAGCTGACCGACGGACTCGTCGCCCACCTGCCGCTCCCGGACGACACCGAGGACTGGCACTGGGCGATGTCGCTCAACCAGGCGAACGCGGTGACGGTGGCGATCGAGCACTTCCGGTCCTGGAGCCCGCGCTGCATGGGATCGATCGTCTGGCAGTTGAACGACTGCTGGCCCGTGACCTCCTGGGCCGCCGTCGACGGCGACGAGCGCGCCAAGCCACTGCTCTATGCGCTCAAGCACGTCTACGCCGATCGCCTCGTGACCGTCCAACCGCGTGGCGAAGGCCTCGTGGTCGCCGTCCTCAACGACGGACCGGACGCCTGGGCGGACGAGCTCGTCATCCGACGCCTCCGGTTCGACGGGACGGAACTGGCCTCCGTGCGGGTCCCGGTCGACCTGGACCGACGCTCCTCGACGCTCGTCGAGATCCCCGAAGCGGTCGCGGTCGCGGGATCGACGACCGACGAGGTGCTCGTCGCCACCCTCGGTGCCGAACGCGGCTTCTGGTTCTTCGCCGAGGCTCGCGTGTCTGCGCTCCCCGCTCCACGCCTCAGCATCGAGATCGCTCGCGAGGAGGGCGGGTACGCCGTGACCGTCGCGGCGGAGTCCTTCCTGCGCGACCTCACCCTGCTCGTGGACAAGGTCGACCCGGCCGCCGTCGTCGACGACCAGCTCGTGACGCTCCTGCCGGGTGAGCGCGTGACGTTCCGCGTGCGGACCGAAGCCGAACTCGGCGAGGACGAGCTCCGGTCGACCCGGGTCGTCCGCACGGCGAACCAGCTGGTCGAGGACTGGGCGCGGTGACCCTGGCGGACATGACCGGGAGGCAGGATTCGTCGGGATCGATCGCGCTCGCGGTCGACCTCGGCGGTACCAAAGTGGAGGCGGCACTCGTCACGGCCGAAGGCGTCGTGGTCGAGGGCAGCGCGCACCGGACGCCGACCGGGCCCGATGCCGGGCGCCGGGCGCTCGAGGACGCCGTCGACCGGGTCGTCCTCGCCTCGGTCGCACACCTGCCGGACGGGTCCGCGCTCGTCGGCGTCGGCATCGGTTCCGCCGGCCCGGTCGACCTGGAGCGCGGGACGGTCAGCCCCAAGAACCTCCCGCAGCTGCACGGCTTCGACCTGCGCGCGCACGTCGGGAGGCTGCTGCCGGACGCCCCGGTGGTGGTCCGGCTCGACGGCACCTGCATCGCCCTCGCCGAGCACTGGCTCGGAGCGACGCGTGGCACCGAGAACTCGATGGCGATGATCGTCTCGACCGGGGTCGGCGGAGGGATCATCCTGCACGGCCGCCTGATCGCGGGCCGCAGCGGCAACGCCGGCCACATCGGTCAGGTGCAGATCGCCTCGCGGGACGCGCGGACGTCCGCCGACGACGCGACCCTGGAACGCATCGCCTCCGGTCCGCGGAGCGTCGCCTGGGCCCGGTCCATGGGCTGGGACGGGCACACCGGGGAGGAACTCGCCGTCGCGGCGGCCACCGGCGACCCGATCGCCCGTGCGGCCGTCGTCCGCTCGGCCACGGCTGTCGGCCAGGCCATCGCCAGCGCCGCGACCCTCCTCGACCTCGAAGCGGTCGCCGTGGGCGGCGGGTTCACCGCCGTCAGTCCCGACTACCTCGACCTCGTCCGCGCCGCGGTGCAGGACGCCATCGTGCTCGACTACGCCGCCGACGTGGTCGTCACGGGTTCCGCCCTCGACGGCGCCGGACCGATCCTCGGCGCCGCAGCACTCATCCACCGACCGGAGGCTCTCGGCCTCCCGGAGAACGACCTGATGCACCATCCCAGACGAAGGAGCCTGGCACGATGAACCGCACCACCGACCCGCACCGCCCCCGTCGCAGCGCCCGAGGACGTCTCGCGGCGGGCGTGCTCGCCGCGGCCGTCACCGCCGCGCTGCTCCCGGCGCTCGCGACCCCCGCCGTCGCTGCGCCCGCCGACTGGACGTCGCTCAACACCTCGTTCGTCGAGCGTGACGGCTCCCGGCTCGTGCTCGACGGCGAGACCTTCCGCTTCAGCGGACCGAACATCTACTGGCTCGGTCTCGACGAGAACGTGGGCGGGGTCGACTACCCGACCGCCTTCCGTATCGCCGACACCCTCGACGCGGCGGCACGGATGGGCTCGACCGTCGTCCGGACGCACATGATGACCTCGACCGGTCAGGACGGCGCGAACCCGCTCGCCATCATGCCGGCCCTCGGGCAGATGAACGAGGAGGCGTTCGCCACGATCGACTTCGCCATCGCCTACGCGGGCAAACTCGGGATCCGGCTCGTCCTCCCGCTCACCGATGAGTGGGAGTACTACCACGGCGGGCATCGCGACTTCACGACGCCCTACGGCCTGTCGTCCGCCGACTTCTACACCGACGAGCGTCCGATCGCCGCCTACCAGGCGTACGTCGACGCGATCCTCCAGCGGACGAACGCGCTCACCGGCGTGCCGTACACCGCGGACCCGACGATCATGGCGTGGGAACTCGGGAACGAGTTGGAGGGGATGACCGCGCCCTGGATCGACCGGCAGGTCGCATTCATCAAGGAACGCGCCCCGCAGCAGCTCGTGGCGGCCGGACGTCGGTTCGACATCGATCCGGACACGCTCGCCGCGCCGGGGCTCGACATCGTCGACGTGCACTATTACCCGCCCACCGCCGCACGCGTCTCCGCGGACGCGGCGACGGTCACCGCCGCCGGCAAGGTCTACCTGGCCGGCGAGTACGCCTCGACGGCTGCGAGCCCGGCGCTCCTCGAACCGCTCGTCGCCGACCCGAACGTGACCGGCATGCTGTTCTGGTCGCTGTTCGGCAACAACGACCGTGGCGGGCTCGTGCCGCACGACGACGGCTTCACGATCCACGCTCCCGGTGCGACCGACGCCGAGCGCGCCCGGGTCTCCGCGATCACCGCCTACGCCGCCGCGATCGGTGCCGTTCCGGCCGCTCCCGCCGTCGGGACGCCGCTCATCACGGCGATCGACCGGGCGAACGGCATCAACACCGTCCGGTGGCGTGGTGCCGGCGGTGCGGTCTCGTACCGTGTCGAACGCTCGCTCGACGGAACGGCTTGGACGCCGGTCGACACGGGTATCCTCGCCGCCGACGCGGGATCGGCGACGGACTTCGGATCACCCGCGGGCGCCGTCTACCGGGTGGTCGCCCTCGACGCGGCCGGCGCGGTCGCCGATCTGTCGGACCCGGTCCCGACCGAGACCGACACCCGCGTGCTCGTCGACCCGCTCGAGTCCTGGCTGCTGACCGAAGCGCACGACGACCTGGCGATCACGCCCCGTGCCGACGGGACGAGCGTGACGGCGGTCGCCGACGGTGCCAGCGTCACCTGGAAGCAGGACCGACTGTCGGCGGCGGCGTTCGCGGTCTCCGGATCGGTCGTCGTCGAGTCCAGCGCCGACGGTTCGACCTGGCAGACCGCGGCGACCGAGGCCGGCGTCGGCGGCGCGGTGGTCGCACGCGACCTCGTCGGCCCGTACCTGCGGGTGACCCTCACAGCGGGCGCGACGCTGTCGCGGGCCACCATCTGGTCGGCGGTGGACGCCCCGAGCGGACCGCCCGCGGCGTTCGGTTCGACGTCGCCCGTACCGGGCACCGTCGACGTGACGGCGACGCCGACCTTCACCTGGGAGCCGTCGGCCGGTGCGGCGTACTACCGCTTCACGCTCTCCCCACAGGCCGATCTTGGGAACCCGGTCGTCGTCGTCGACGGCGTCGCGACCACCTCCGTCACCCCGTCGGTGTCCCTCACCCCGGGGGAGCGGTACTGGTGGTCGGTGTCCGCGGTCAACGGGGCCGGGACGACCGCCACGAGCACGGGAGCCTCCGACTTCCTCATGAAGGCCCTCCCGAGCGAGCCGCTCGTCGTGGAGGACTTCGAGTCCTACCCCGACGACGCCGCACTCCAAGCCACCTATGTGCGCAACGCCGGCGGTGGAGCGATCACGCCGACGCTCACGAGCAACCCCGACTCGGGGTCACAGGCGATGTCGGCCGCCTACGACCTCGCCGGTCCCGGCTACGCCGGTGTCGTCCGGACCTTCCAGACGCCGCAGGACTGGTGGGGGTACAGCGGGCTCGAGCTCTGGGTGCAGGGGACGCCGGGCGATGACGTCACCGTCCAATTCGTGACGCGGGGGACGTACTGGGAGACGGTCGCGCCCATCGTGGGCGAGGGCTGGCAGCTGGTCGAGATCCCGTTCTCGGACTTCGCCCCGCCGGCGTGGGCCGGTGAGGCGGCGTTCGACCCCACCTCCGTCACCCAGATCGGGTTCTACCTCGGTGGCGAGGGGACCGGCACGCTGTTGGTCGACGACGTCACCACGATCGTCGCTGCGGTGGACCCGGGGCCGGGCACGGGCGAGCCGGGTACGGGACAACCGGGCACCGGGCAGCCCGGCACCGGCGAGGTCGGCGGTTCGGGCACCGGCGCCACCGACGCTCCCGCGGGCGACCTCGCCCGCACCGGCCTGGAGGCCGCACCCTGGATCACCGGTGCGCTCGCCCTGCTGGCGTTCGGCGGTCTGCTGCTGTTCCGCGGTCGTCGGCGGGTGCACGGATGACCCTGCACCGCATCACGAGCGACCCCCGACGGTACGCATGGGGTTCGACGACGGCCATCCCGGAGCTGCTCGGTGTGCCGGCCGACGGTTCGCCCCAGGCCGAGCTCTGGCTCGGGGCGCACCCCGACAGCGTGACCACCCTCGTCGACGCGGAGGAGGGCGGCCCCGCGAGCCTCAACGACTGGCTCGCTTCGGACCCCGACGCCGCCCTGGGCGGACGGGACCGGTTGCCCTTCCTGCTCAAGCTCCTGGCCGCGGCTGGTCCTTTGTCCCTCCAGGTGCACCCCACTCCCGACCGCGCCAGGGCCGGGTTCGCGGACGAGGAGCGCCGGGGCGTGCCCCGGGACGCGCCGCACCGGAACTACAAGGACGCCTCGCACAAGCCGGAGATCATCGTCGCCCTCCAGGACGGCTTCCGTGCACTGTGCGGATTCCGTGCGACCGACCGGTCGCAGGCGTTGCTCGTCCACCTCGCCGGCCTTGTTGAGGGGACCGACCGGCGGGTGCTCGAGACACTGGCGGGGCAGCTGCTCGACGCCGGTCTGGAACACACGGTGCGGGCGGTGCTCGAACGACGGACGCCCGGCGTGGTCGCCGCCCTCGTCTCGGCCGCGCGTACCGACCCCGATCACCCACGCTGGGCGGCCGAGCGCGAGCTCGTCCGGCAACTCGCCGAGGAGTACCCGGGCGACCCTGGCATCGTCGTCGCGGTGCTCCTCAACCTCGTGACACTGAACGAGGGCGAGGCGTTGTTCCTGCCCGCGGGCAACATCCACGCCTACCTCTCCGGCTTCGGGGTCGAAGTCATGGCCTCGAGCGACAACGTGCTCCGTGGCGGGCTGACGCCGAAACACGTCGACGTCCCGGAACTGCTCGCCGTCCTCGAGTTCGAACCGGTGCCGGTCCCGTTCGTCGAGCCGGTCGTCCGGCCGGAGGGCGGGCTCGTCTACCCGGTGCCGGTCGACGACTTCGAACTCGTCAAGGTCGACCGGGGGACGGCGGGCGACCTCGCTCGCGGCAGGGCGGCCGTGATCGTCGTGACCGCCGGTACCGCGCGCGTGGAACAGGGCCCGGACACGGTGGTGCTGGAGCGCGGTGCTGCGGTGTTCGTCTCGCCGGGCCCGGAGCCGGTGACCGTGTCCGCGGACGGGACGGTGTTCGTCGCCGCCGGCTGACCGGCCAGACTGGACCCATGATCACCATCCACCTCCGCTACCAGATCGACCCCGAGCAACTCGACACCTTCACCGAGTACGGGCGGCGCTGGATCCGCCTCGTGAACCGGCTCGGTGGCGACCACCACGGCTACTTCCTCCCCGCGGAGGGCGACAACGACGAGGCGTTCGCGCTGTTCAGCTTCCCGTCGCTCGCCGCGTACGAGCAGTACCGCATCGCCGCGGCGACGGACCCGGAGTGCGTCGAGGCCTACGAGCTCGTGCGGGGCACCGGCTGCATCGTGCGCTTCGAGCGTCGTTTCCAGACGCCGCTCTTCGGCGATGAAGCGGACCTCCGACCCTGAGCCTCAGTGGCCCTGAGCCTCAGTAGGGCGCGCGGAACGTCAGGGTGAACCGGGTCGGCGCGTCCTCGGTGAGGAGGGACCCGTTCAGGAGTTCGGCGCGTTCGCTCAGGCCGACGAGGCCGTGGCCCGCGGACGACCACGAGCTGTCCGACGCGCGTGCGGGGCGGGTGTTCCGGATGACCACGGTGACCTCGTCGGCGGAGGCTTCGGCGCGTACGTCGACCGCGGCCCCCGGCGCATGCTTGCGCGCGTTCGTCAGCCCCTCCTGCACCGTCCGGTAGATCGCACGCTGCAAGGGTGCGGGGAGGCCGTCCGGCAACTCGATGGCGGAGGTGACGGCGATGCCGCTGTCCGCGATCAACCGGTCGAGGTCGTCGACCGTCGGTTGCGGGGCCAGCGGCGCGTGTCCGGTCTCCGCGCGCAGCAGCGTCACCATGTCCCGCAGCTCGTCGAGTGTGCGCGACGCGAGCGACCGGATCGTCACCGCCATCCGCTTCGTCGCGGGTTCCTCGGTCTGCACCTGGATCGCACCGGCCTGGACGGCGATCAGACTGACCTGGTGGGAGACGACGTCGTGCATCTCCCGGGCGATGCGCGTGCGCTCCTCGACGAGGACATCGGAGGCGATGCGCGCCCGCTCGCTGCGTCGGACCTGTTCGAGGTCGCGGATGCGGTCGAACAGCTCGCGGCGGGTGCGCACGAGCAGGCCGAAGGCGATCGGTGCCGCAGCGTAGAGCGCGGCGTACACCATGGAGAGGATCGTGTAGTTGGGCGACGTCCACCCCCACCACGGCACCGCGGCGAGGACGAAGACCACGGCGCCCGTCGTGACGAGCCGCCAGCGTCGCCGTTCCCGCACCGCGACGGAGAAGAGCGATGCCAAGCCGGCGAGGGTGGCGAGGTTGAGGGTGAAGGCCGGCACAGCCAGGAGGAGCGACAGCCACGGCCAGCGTCGCCGGAAGACCAGGCCGACGGCAGCGGCGATCGCCAGGCCGGACTCCCAGGGGGTCGCCCACTCGAGCGTCGTCAGGCTCTCGACGGCCGCCGCCGCGATGAGGGCGAGTTCCAGGAGGACCGACCAGAGCCGGGAGCGCCGCTTCACCGCGGGGTCGCCTCGTCGCCGCGGACCCCGGCACGCTCGGCGATGATCGCGGCTTCGAGTCGGGTCGTCACCTCGAGTTTGCCGAGGATCGCGCTCACGTGGTCCTTCACGGTCGCGCGGCTGAGGTGGAGTGCCTCGCCGATCTCGGTGTTGGACGCGCCGGTCCGGAGCGCCGCGAGCACGTCCTGTTCGCGGACAGTCAGCGCGGACAGTCGCTTCGCCGCCTCGCGGTCGGCGGTGCGGGCGAATCCGCCGACGAGTGTCCGGGACACCTGCGGGGACAGCACGATGCCGCCAGCGGCGAGGGATCGGAGCAGCATCGGGAGCTGCTCCGGGTCCGTGTCCTTCACGAGGAACCCCGCGGCGCCGCTGCGGAGGGCGCGTGCGATGTAGTCGTCGGAGTCGAAGGTGGTCAGGATCGCGACGACGGGCGGGTCGTCCCAGGTCTGCAGTTCGTCGAGGATGTCGAGCCCGTCACGCCCTGGCATGCGGACGTCCAGGAGGACGACGTCGGGACGGCTCGAGCGGATCGCCTCCACGGCGCCGATCCCGTCGACCGAGGCGACGACCTCGATGTCCTCGACGGCACCCAGGATGAGTTCGAACCCGGACCGTACCAACGCCTCGTCGTCGACGATGGCCACTCCGATCACGGTGTCCTCCTCAGTTCGACTCTCACCCTACGAGTCCCGAGAACCGCGCGGCGACGGCCAGGAGGCCGAACCCGCCAGGTGGCGGGGGTGGAATAGCCCGCAGCAGGATGTGGACGGAACGCCGCGCCGTCGATACTGAGTCAACCGGGTCGGTCGACGCTGCCCGGCGCGTCGGGGTCCAGGATGCCGGCGCAGAGCCAGCGCGATCTGCATGGGGGACCACACGTGAGACCACGACGAGACAGCGGTGCGCGTCGTCGCTCGTCCGCAGACCAGCTTCCCACGGTCGGCATCGGGATCATTGCGACCGTCGTCATCGTCGCGGCCGTCGTCCTCGTCGTCGGTTTCATCGTCGTTCTCGCGCTGGGTGGCCGTTGACGGCGATCGCATCACCACGCCTCGCGTGGAGTCGACTGGCTCGAGCCGCGATGCGCACGTCGATCTGACGAGTCTCCGCCGCGTCAGCCCGCCCGCACCTGTCGGCCACGCGAGTCGATGTCGGGCACCGTGGCGGTGGTCGCCGCTTCGCGCGAGCCGAGGACGGTGAGCGCATGCTCGACCGCCTCCCGCACGCTCAAGCCGGTCGCCGTGAGGGTGTTCAGCTGCGCGAGGGCCTCGGGATCCACGATGACGACCGAGACGGGCGACTCGGGCCCCGCCTCGCCCACGGCGGACCCGGCGCGAGCCCGACGGGTGGCGAGCCCGCGAGCGATCCACGCCCGGTTCCGCTCGACGTCGATCTTCAACAACCGTTTGTTGTTCCGGACCCGTTCGGCGACGAGTCTGCCCTCGTGGATGTCGGAGTACACCTGCCAGCGTGGGTAGAGGAGCCGGGTCGCGAGGTCGGTCGGTCGCAGGGGGACCGGGAGGTCGTCGATGAAGTCCTGCAGCACGGCGTCCGCGAGCGCGGCGCGGAGCGGTCGCCGCTGCAGCACGTCATCGGGCGAGGTGGGGAACGGCAGGGTCATGGGGATCCGGTGGTCAAGGGTCGGGTGTGATCCAGTGTCGCTCCGGGTCCTGGGTCCGAGATGGATCCCGCCTGGAAACCACCCCGGAACCAACCCCTGCAAGCCGTTGACCATGCAGGTGCCGGTCTCATCGCACGGACCTGATCGGCAGCACGGCGAGTCCGCCCAGGACGGCGAACAAGATCGCCGCGAGATACAGCGCGTGGTAGTTCTCGCCGCCACCGAGCGCGAGTAGGGGGACGGCGACGATCGGTACGAGCAGCTGCGGGAGTTGATACGAGAGGGAGACGATGCCGAGGTCCTTGCCGGCCTCGTCGAACGACGGCAACACCTCCGTCATGAGGGCGATGTCCACGGACACGTAGGCTCCCTGAGCCGCTCCGACGATGAAGATGCCGACGAGGAACACGGTGACGTCGGGGGAGACGATCGCGACCCCGAGCCCGACGGCGCTCAGCAGGCTGGAGACGAGCACGATCGGTTTCCGTCGCCCGGTCCGGTCGGAGATCCAGCCGAACAGCACCGTCATGACGATGTTCCCGACCGTGAAGATGATGAGCGCGTTCGCCTGGACCCCCGATGCCTGCTCCTTCGGGATGCCCAACTGGTCGATGATGAAGAACAACAGGTAGATCGACACCGAGACGATCGACATCGTCACGAGCAGCCGGCAGGCCCAAGCCCAGAAGAAGTCGCGGTAGCGCACGGGGTTCAGCCAGTACGTGGACAGGACGTCGGCGAGGCGCAGCGGCGGAGCGGGTACCGTCCGCACGATGTCCCGGAGCCCGAACACGAGCGCGGTGCTCAGGACGCCGCCGATCAGGCCCGGGACGACGAACCAGGTCCACCGCGCGTCATTCGGGAGGGCGGCGACGATCTGCGCACCGACGATCAGGGCGAGCCCGCCCGAAACGCTGGCGGCGGCCGCGACACGCGCTCGGGTCCGCGCCGGGATCTGATCGGCGAGCAGCGCGTGCACCGCCATGTTCGTCGCACCGAAGCCGAGCTGCACGATGCTCCAGCCCAGGAACGTCACCGCGAGGCTGTCACCCGTCGCCAGGATCGTGACCCCACCGAGCGCCACGATCGCGCCGCCGAGCATCCACGGTCGCCGCATCCCGAAGCGCGAACGTGAACGGTCGGACAGCCGGCCGAACAGCGGCGTGATGATCATGATGACGATGCCACCGACCGCCGCGACGATCGAGAGGTTCGTCCCCTTCGTCGCGTCGTCGAGGAAGGCGAGGGCCTTCGGGATCGACGCACCGCTGATGGTGCCGAGCGCCAGCGTGACCCCGAACCAGGCCAGGACGAACAGCGGCAGGAAGCCGCGTGCCTGCGGTGACCCGGGGACGGCGTCCGGATCGACCGCCGCGACGGGGACGGCGTCACCGATCCGCGGCTCCGGCTCGGCGGGTTCTGTGGACGGACCGGTGGGTGGGGTGTGAGCTGACATCATCGTCTCCTCGGCTGGATCGGCTCTGGCGTGAGCGGGTTCGTCCCGTAGGCCTCACGGAGCGCGGTGGCCTGGACCGCCTGCCACTCCCTCGCCCCCTCCATGACGGCCGTGAGACCACCAGACGCATGGACGTGCCCGTGCCCGATCCACGTCATCGTCGGAACCCCCGCCTCCATGAGTCGGCGTCCGTACGCCAGACCTGCGTCGCGGAGCGGGTCGTGCTCGGCTACCTGGATCACTGTGGGCGGCAGGCCCGAGAGGTCGTCGGCCTCGAGCGGGGAGGCGTAGGCGTCCACCGCCCGCGGACTGCCGAGATACAGCGGCACGAGTGCCTCCGCGTCGTCCAGTCCGAACCCGCGCGCATACCGTGTGGCGGAGTCGCCCGATGGGGTCAGCGACACCGCGGGGACCTCGAGCGCCTGATGGACGAGCGGGAGATCACTCGAGTCACGCAGGTGGAGGACGGCGCTCGCCGCGATCCCGCCGCCCGCCGAGTTGCCGGCGATGCCCAGGCGGCCTGGGTCGATGTCGAAACGGCTCGGGCCCGCTTCGGTCGTCAGGACCCGAAGGGCGTGGACGGTGTCGTCGACGGCGGCCGGATAGGGGTGCTCGGGTGCGAGCCGGTATCCGAGCGCGACGACCTGGATCCCGGCGGCGAGCGCCCGGGCGGCGAGGAGCCGGTCGTTCAGGAGCTCGTGGACGGTGCCCGACGTGAAGCCGCCGCCGTGCAGCGCGAGCTGGGTCGGCGCCGGAGACGGGAGTCCTTCCGGGCGGTATCGGCGGAGCTCGAGCGGCCCGGCCGGTCCGTCGATCCAGCTCGTGGTGATCTCGACCGACGGCGGCGCGGGTTCGGTGAACTCCTCCGCCAGGAGGTCGGAGAGCCGCCGCGCCGCCTGCCGACGGAGGACCAGGTCCGAGGAGCGGAGTGCCGGCAGCTGCTCCGCGTGCTGCTCGATCCGCCCAGCCCAGGCGAGGACACCCGGATCCAGCCGCAGCTCCTCCACGGACGTCACCGCGAGGCCTCCGCCGGCTCGCGGAGCGGCGCACCGTAGCTCGCCGGCTCCTCGTGCAGCGTCCGCAGGGTCGTGATGACGTCGCGATGCAGGTGGTCTGCCGCCGGGACGTGACCGGTCAGCCCGCCGGAGGTGTGCGTCTGCCCGATGTACCGGACGCAGCTCACCGGCACGCCGGCCTCGCTCAGCACGCGGGCGTAGGCCTCGCCGTCTCCGCGGAGCGGGTCCATCTCCGCCGTGTAGATGACGGCCGGCGGCAGATCCCGGTGGTCGGTCGCGAGGAGCGGCGATGCGTACGGTTCGCGCTGCGTCGCCCGGTCCGGCCCCAGGTACTGGAGCACGAGCTGGCGCGCGAGGCGACGCAGGATGGCACCCGGGACCTGCGTGATCCCCCGGGCGTCGAGGTGTCCGCGGGTCAGGTCGAGTGACGGCGCCTCGAGCAGCTGCAGCCGGATCGGTCGTTTGGCGCGGTCGCGGTTCATGAGGGTCACGGCGGCGGCGAGGTTCCCGCCCGATGATGCACCGCCGATCGCGAGTCGGTCGGGGTCGCCGCCGAGTGAACGTGCGTGCTCGGCCGCCCACTCGAACACGGACCAGCACTGCTCCGGCTGCGCGGGGTACCGGACCTCCGGGGCCAACGAGTACTCGCCGGCGACGATGATGACACCGGCCTCCCTGGCGCGGCGACGGAACCCGGCATCCCAACCGATCCAGTCGATCCCGGCGATCGTGAAGCCACCGCCGAAGAAGTAGACGAGGACGGGCCGACCACCGGACGCACCGTCGGCGAGGGCGGGGAGTCGCTGCTGGTCGGGCCAGTAGACGCGGAGCCGTGCGTCAGGGTGGCCGGGCACGTGGACGGTGTGGTCCTCGGTCGCCGCCACGAGGGTCTCGGTGCCGAGCGCCTCGGAGGACACCCGGTCGAAGGCGGCCGCGTGTGCACGCCGGCCGACGGGATCCTTCGGCTCGGGCGTCTGCTGCAGTGATGCCAGACGCCCGGTGACCGCCGTGACGAACGCGTCGACGGTGGGCTTGCTCCGAGCCATGGTGTTCCTCCGATCCCGGCATCGATGCCGTGTCCGGTTCGAGTATCCGTTATCGAAGAACTTCGATCAAAGAACTTTTTACGGGCTAGGATCGACGGAGGAGGTGCGCCATGGACGAGCGACCGCAGAAGGCCACGATCTACGCGGTGGCCAAGCGTGCCGGCGTGAGCATCTCCACCGTCTCCCTGGCCATCAACCACCCGCAGCGCGTGAACGAAGCGACGCGACGATCGGTCATCGCCGCGGCGACGGAGCTCGGCTACCGAGGTGGCGCCGCCGCGAGCGGCGCTCAGCGGATCGCCGTCGCGGCGCCGTTCTCGAGTTACGCCTCCTACTACCGGCGACTGTCGGGGCTCATGGAGCGCGCCGCGACGGACTCCGTCGAGATCGTCGTGCACGACCTCCCCTCGGCGGCGGGGAGCGACAGTCCCGTCCTCGACGCGCTTCCCATGCGTGCGGGGATCGACGGCATCATCGTGATGGGCGTGCCGCTGTCACCGGCCGCGTTGGAGTCGAAGGCGCTCCCCGGCCCGCCCGTCGTCCTCGTCGACGTCCCGGACGGCGCGCAGCGGCGGCTCGGGCTGCCCTCGGTCCTGATCGACGACGAGCAGGGTGGTGAACTCATCGCTCGACATCTCGCGGAGCTCGGTCACGAACGCGTGGTGTTCCTCCACGAACCGCAACGCTCCGAGGAGTACGTGTCGGCCGGCATGCTGCGGGCGCGCGGCCTGGGTCACCTGCTCTCCGTCTCCGAGGCCGTGGCCGACGTCGCCGCGACGGACCTCGTCGAAGCCGTCGGTGCCGCGCTCGAGCGGGCGTTCCGGGCCGACCCGGAAGCGACCGCCGTGGTCGCCAACCACGACGAGCTGGCCGCCGCCGCGCATCGGGCGTTCCGCGTCACCGGCGCGCACCTGCCCGAGGAGCGCTCGCTCGTCGGCTACGACGACGGACCGCTGGCGTCGGCACTCGACCTCACGACCGTCCGCCAGCCGTTCGAGGAGTCCGGGTACGCGGCGCTCGATCTCCTGCTCGGTCGGCTCTCGGGTGAGCACGCCCGCGTCTCATCGGTCCAGCTCGCACCCGACCTGGTCGTCCGAGGCACCACCTTCCGCGTCTGACCCCGACCCCGCGAGCGCCCGCCGCCGCGACGCTGTTAGCCTCGACGCACGAACACCACCGTTGAGGGAGGAATCGTCATGGGCAACGACGCCGGACGACAGGACCGAGCACGCGCAGGATCGGGGCGGGACGGAGCGGTGCAGCCCGCGGGCGGCGGGGAGGCGGAACCCGTCCTGGTCCAGGATCCGGAGCTGCCGCCCACGGCGGTCGACGAGGCCGACCTCGCCCCGAGATGGACCCCGGCGAAGGTGATCCTGTGGGTCGCCATCGCCCTCCTCGGCGGTCTCGCCTGGACGATGCTCGCCCTCGTCCGCGGTGAGACGGTCAACGCGATCTGGTTCGTCTTCGCGGCGGTCTGCACCTACCTCATCGCCTACCGCTTCTACTCGAAGCTCATCGAACGCAAGCTGCTGCGCCCCGACGACCGACGAGCGACCCCGGCCGAGTACCTCGCCAACGGCAAGGACTTCGTCCCCACCGACCGCCGGGTGCTCTACGGCCACCATTTCGCGGCGATCGCCGGTGCCGGTCCACTCGTCGGCCCGGTGCTCGCGGCGCAGATGGGCTACCTGCCCGGCACCATCTGGATCATCATCGGCGTGATCCTGGCGGGTGCCGTGCAGGACTACCTCGTCCTCTTCTTCTCGATGCGCCGTGGCGGCCGCTCCCTCGGCCAGATGGCGCGCGACGAGCTCGGCGTGATCGGCGGGACGGCGGCGATCATCGCGACGCTCGCGATCATGGTCATCATCGTCGCGATCCTCGCCCTCGTCGTCGTCAACGCGCTCGGCGAGAGCCCGTGGGGTGTCTTCAGCGTCTCGATGACGATCCCGATCGCGCTCTTCATGGGCGTGTACCTGCGGTTCATCCGGCCGGGCAAGATCACCGAGATCTCGATCATCGGTTTCGTCCTGCTCATGTTCGCGATCGTCGCCGGCGGCTGGGTCGCCGAGACCGAGTGGGGTGCCGCGGCGTTCACCCTCGACCGCACGGTCATCGCCGTCGGGATCATCGTCTACGGCTTCGTCGCCGCGATCCTGCCGGTGTGGCTGCTCCTCGCACCACGTGACTACCTCTCCACGTTCATGAAGATCGGCACGATCGTCATGCTCGCGGGAGCGATCGTCCTCGTCCGCCCGGAGATCACGGTCCCGGCGTTCAGCGAGTTCGCCGGTGGCGACGCCGGCCCGGTCGTCAGCGGCTCGCTGTTCCCGTTCCTCTTCGTCACGATCGCGTGCGGCGCCCTCTCCGGCTTCCATGCGCTCATCGCCTCGGGCACCACGCCGAAGCTGATCGAGAAGGAGCGCCAGACCCGCTTCATCGGATACGGCGGCATGCTCATGGAGTCGTTCGTCGCGATCATGGCCCTCGTCGCGGCACTGTCGATCGACCGCGGCATCTACTTCGCGATGAACTCCTCCGCGGCGGCGACAGGTGGCACCGTCGAGGGGGCGGTCGCGTTCGTGAACTCGCTCGGTCTCGCCGGGGTCAACCTCACGCCCGACGTGCTCACGCAGACCGCGGCGAACGTGGGGGAGGAGTCGATCGTCTCCCGCACCGGCGGTGCGCCGACGCTCGCCCTCGGCCTCGCGCACATCATGCAGCAACTCATCGGCGGCACGTCGCTCATGTCGTTCTGGTACCACTTCGCGATCATGTTCGAGGCGCTGTTCATCCTCACCGCCGTCGACGCCGGGACGCGCGTGGCGCGCTTCATGCTGCAGGACACCTTCGGCAACATCATCCCGAAGTTCCGCGACCCGGACTGGCGGATCGGAGCGTGGATCTGCACTGCGGTGATGGTGGCGGCGTGGGGAGCGATCCTCATCATGGGCGTCACCGATCCGCTCGGCGGCATCAACACCCTCTTCCCGTTGTTCGGCATCGCGAACCAACTGCTCGCCGCCATCGCGCTCGCCGTCTGCATGGCGATCGTGGCGAAACGCGGGAACTTCCGGTGGCTGTGGATCGTCGCCGTCCCGCTGGCCTTCACCGCCGTGGTCACCATCACCGCGTCGATGTTCAAGATCTTCTCGCCGGTTCCGGCCGTCGGCTACTGGGCGCAGAACGCGGCGTTCCGCGAGGCGCTCGCGGCGGGCGAGGACAGCTTCGGCAATGCGCCGACGCGGGCGGCGATGGAGGCGGTCGTGCGGAACACCACCGTGCAGGGAGTGCTCTCGATCCTGTTCGTGACCCTCGCGATCATCGTCATCTTCTTCGCGATCCTCCACACGGCGCGGTCGTTCCGCTCGGGTGGCGGGCCGAGTTCGGAGGATCCGGCGCTGCCGTCGCGCCGGTACGCGCCGTCGGGTCTCCTCGCCACGAAGGCGGAGAAGGCGCTCGAGCGCGAGTGGTCGACCGTGGACGCCGATAAGCGACCCGCGCGGTCGGGGCACTGATGGCCGGCATACGACGGGGCTGGGCCGCGCTGCGGTGGTTCGTCACCTCGCTGATGGGCGACACCGCCTACGCCACCTACGTGGATCACCAGCGTCGCGTCCATCCCGACGCAGCCGTTCCGGACGAGCGCACGTTCTGGCGAGAGCGCTTCGCGGAGCAGGACCGGACGCCGGGCTCGCGCTGCTGCTGAGTGGCGGCTGCTGTCGATGCGATTCAGGCCCGTGAGCGTTGCTTCCAGCCGGTGAGCCGCTGGAAGCGCCGGCCGTCGATCGGGACGGTGCGGTCGATCATCGAGAGCGTGGCCCGGTGGGTCCCGCCGACGACCCGGGTGGCCTGCTCGGTGGCGGCCGCGACGCGTTTGGCGACCATACCGACCGTGCTGGCTTCACCCTTGAACCCCCACACCGTCGTCGTGTGGAGGACGGAGCCGTACTCGGTCGGCCGGACGGCGACGGGCACCGCGCACCGGGCGAACGGCCGGCGCACGCCGAGCAGCGAGAGGAGCGGCACGACCTCCAGGGCGAACCCGCTCCAGTTCGAGGCGGCGTCGTCGCCGATGACGGCGTAGCGGACGGTCCAGGGGTCGGCGGTGAACTCCTCTGGAGCCACGGCGAAGCCGTCCGCCTGCAGCGTCGACAGCATGGCCGTCAGGGTGTCGGTCGGTGGAAGCGGTGAGACGACCTCATGGAAGCGCACCATCGATCCCACGGAGAATGCGTGGCCGCTCACGCCGGAGTCCCTACTGGTCCACCGCGTGGACGGAGAGCACGACCTGCTCCTCCGGCACGAGTGCCTCGAGTGCCTTGCGAGCGCTCGGGTAGTCGCGACCCTCGGCCTCGATGGTGCGGGTGGCGGTCGGACGGAAGACCGCGGTGCCGACGAGGTCGCCGTTCACTCGGCCACCGCCGTGCAGTCCGGCGAGGGCGTGCCCGGGAGGGGTGGAGGCGATGACAGCGGCACGCAGAGCGGCGACGTCGGGTGCGGAGGCTTCGGTGGTGATGGTCGCGCGGTCGCGGACGGTGGCGATGAGCTTCACCCCTCCAGCCTACGGAACGTCGTGTTCCGGGACGAACCCCTTCCTGTGCCTGCCGAGAGACCTCCTGCTCCGGTGATCCTGTCCCGGTCCCTGAGCCTGTCGAAGGGCACACGAGCAACTTCCACAGTCGCCCTCACTCGGCATCTGGAATGTCAGTGGTCCATGGTGGACTTGTCCCATGACCGAGACCACCCTCACCGCGACCCGCGTCGGCGACGAGTACGCCGCGCAGCTCGCGGAGTTCTCGGACCATTACGCGGACATCCAGCGGCGTCGCTCCAACCTGGACGCTGAAGAGGCCCGGCTCCTCGCCCGCTCAGCGGCCTACGCGGACGCCTACGCCGACTCGGTCATCCCGACGGCCTTCCCTCCGGCCGAGCGCCTGGCGCTCTCGCGCCGCTCCACCTGCGCGGCCCTCGCGATGGCGACCCGCACCCCTGAGCGGACCGTGCAGCGTGCGACGAACGACGCCGAGCGGCTCGTCAACGAAGCGCCGGCCGTGCTCGCCTCCCTTGAAGCGGGCCGGATCTCGGCCAGGCACGCGCAGACGATCATCGACCAGCTCAGTGACGTCCCGACCGAAGGGCGGCCAGTATTCCTCGCGGAAGTCCTGCCGGTTGCGGAAGCGTCCACCAACGCGAACCTTCGCAGGCACGCCCGAGTGCTCCGGGAGCGGCTCCACCCCGAGTCCATCACCGCTAGAGCAATCCGCTCGGAGGCGGACCGCCGGGTGGAGTTCGAGCCCGCAGCGGACGGCATGGCCTGGGTGCATCTCTTCACCACGGCGCCCATCGCGCAGGGCATCGTCGAGCGGGTCGAGGCGGCCGCGGCCGAGTCACGCTCGGCGGGTGACACCCGCACCTGCGCACAATTGCAGGCTGACGCCCTCGCAGCCCTCGCGCTCACCGGCGTCACGCCCGACGACGTCATGTCGAGCCCGGCGCTCCCGCACCCGATCGAGGTGCAGGAGCACATCAAACCGACCGTGCAGATCACGGTCCCGGCGCTCACGATGGCCGGCGTCTCCGATGCACCCGGCATGCTCGACGGCTACGGCCCCATCGACCCGGAGACCGCGGCACGTATCGCGGTGAACGCCCCCAGCTTCACCCGGATCCTCGTCCAACCGGAAACCGGCGCAGTCCTCTCCGTCGGCCGCAACCAGTACCGCGTCCCGGCCGATCTCCAACGGGCGGTGCGCCTTCGGGACGGCACCTGTCGGGCACCGGGCTGCGGCAGGCGTGCTCGGGCGTGCGACCTCGATCATTCGGTCGCGTGGGAGAACGGCGGGACGACAGATGTCGGTAATCTCGCCTGCCTGTGTCGACATCATCACCGGATGAAGCATCTCCCCGGGTGGAACCTCGACCACAGACCCGGCGGGGTGCTCGAGTGGACGACACCCGACGGGAAACACCACCGGACGGAACCGGACCCCGCACCGTTCTGACCCCGCCGGCGAAGGGTTCCTCGTGGGCACTTCGACAAGCTCAGTGACCGGGGAGTGTGCCGCACACGCTGGTCCCTGAGCCTGTCGAAGGGCGGTCGGGTCGCACGCTCAGCGGGCGAGAAGGTGTGCCCGGACATGCGCGGCTCCTGTAGCGTCGAGACGAGCTGTACCTCAAGGTCGCCCGAGGTCGATTCGAGGAAGCTGGTGGAACGCGGTGCACAGCCCCGACGAGTTGCTCAGTGTCGGCGAGATGAGCCGTCGCACCGGTGTCGCGGTGTCGGCACTGCACTACTACGAGCGGCTCGGCCTCATCGGTTCCGAGCGGACCACCGGCAACCAGCGGCGATACCCCCGCCACATGCTGCGCCGCGTCGCGCTCATCTCGGTCGCGAAGCGACTCGGTATCCCGCTCGAAGACGTGGCGGAGGCGTTCGCCGACGTGCCACTCTCCAGCACCCCGAGTCACGAGGACTGGCAGCGCGCGTCTCGCCGCTGGCAGAAGGTCCTCGAACAGCGTCGGCGCGGGATCGAGCAACTCGAACGCGAGCTCACCGGCTGCATCGGCTGCGGCTGCCTGTCGATGAAGGCGTGCACGCTCCTCAACCCCGACGACGAACTCGGCGACACCGGCACCGGCGCCAGGCGCATCCCGGTCTGAGTGCTGCCGGCCCGGTGCTCAGCGTTCGCGGCGTTGCCCGAACGTGTTGGGATCGACCGGCCGCAGCCGCTTCGGCAGCCCCTCGACGACGAGCAGGTACGACTCCGTGACGAGGTCGTCGACGAACGCCGGGTCGAGCTCGCCGTCCGGCTTGAGCGAGATCCAGTGTCGTTTGTTCATGTGGTAGCCGGGGATGATGTCGGGGAAGGCCTCGCGCAGGCTGCGGCTGTCCTCGGGCCTCGCCTTCAGGGTGACGATGGGTTCGCCCGTCGCCCCCGTCTGCAGCATGAAGACCTTACCGCGCACCTTGTAGACGTCCCACTCCTCGCCGAACGGGTGCGTCAGCTCCGCACCGGGGAGTTCGTCGGCGCGGCGAGCCGCCCGCTCCTGCAACTCCGAGCCGTGCATCGTGATCCTCCTCGGTGTCGGTGTCGGTGTCGGTGTCGGTGTCGGCGTCAGCCCTGGCCGGTTGCCGGACGGAGCCTGGCGAGGTTCGGGAGCGGAGACCAGGCGCCCAGGCGCGGGTAGTCGATCGTCACGCCGGCGACGCCCAACTCACCGAAGGAGAGCACCCAGTCGATCGCGCCCGGCATCGGGATCGCCAGCAGCGACACCGTGGCATCGGACGGGACCAGGCCGTTCGCGTAGGCGGCCTCCTGCGCCCGCGTCCCGCTGCTGTAGATGCAGAGCAGGTTGCCGGGCTCCGCGGCGATCGCATAGGGCCGCGGGTCGTCCTCCGGACCGCGGTTGATGAAGACCCACCGGTCGAGCGTGGCCACTGCCCGCCAGAGCCGGATCTGAGCGTCGATGTCATCCGGCGCCGCCCGGCAGGCCTCGTTCAGTGCGTCGAGCTCGGCCAGTACCTCGGGAGCGGGTTCGAGGGTGCGGCCCTGGTTCGGCTGCTCTGGGACGTCGGTCTGCTCATCGACCGGGCTGCCATCGTTCGGGCTGCCGTCGCGGCGGAACGGGTTCTTCATGGTCACTTCCTCGTGGCTCGGGATCCGGGTTCGGGGACGCGACCAACGCTATCGCAGTGGTCCGACGGGAAGCCGGAGGTTCAGAACGCACTCCCGAAGGCGAGGGCTTCCGCCGCTGCCTGCGCCGGCGAGCCGAAGAACGCCGGTCCGTGTCCGGGCAACACGACGGAGGCCGGAAGTCCGGCCAGCGTGGTCAACGACTGGCGGGCGCGCTGCAGGTCGCCGTGGAACATCTCGGGGAGCAACTGCGGACCGTCGTGAGGGCTGGTGGGGTGGGCGGTGACGAGCGCGTCGCCCGCGACGAGGACACCATGCTCGACGAGGAGGAATCCGAGGTGCCCGCGCGTGTGGCCGGGGAGGGGGAGCGGGCGGACCGCGACCCCGAGGATCGCCCGGAGCTCGGGCACGTCCTCGATCGCGGTGACCGACGCCGGCGGCACGACCTCGAGTCCGCCGGCCTCGACGGCGTGGCTGACCCAGTCGGCGACCCCGGGACGCTCGAGGTGGGGTTGGACGTCGGCGAGCCCGACCTGCTCGAGCACCTCCCGGCGGACGTTGGGGATCTCGTCGCGGGACGCGAGGATGTCACACTCCGCCAACCCGGCGATGAACGTCGCGTTGCCGATGTGGTCGCTGTGTCCGTGGGTGAGCAGGATCGCCCGCACGTCCTCGACCGCGTAGCCGAGTGCGCCGAGGGTCGCGGTGACGGCTGCACCGTCGCCGGGGTAGCCGGTGTCGATGAGGACCGGCCCGAGGTCGCCCTCGACGATGATCCAGTTGACGGACGGGCCCTGCACGAGGTGCACGCGATCCGCGACCGTGGTGCTGCGGGTGGTGCCGTTCGGCACGGCGTCGAGGTGCGCGGCGTCGATCTGGGACATGGGCGTCCTTCCGATTGCGGAGACGGGGTTCGGGGGAGGGGTCGATGCCCGGGGGAGGTCAGTGCTCAGCTGGCCCGGCGACGAGCTCATGAGCGGCCGCCGCGGCGGTCGTCGTGGCTGCGGCGCCGGCGGGATCGACGGTCGCGAGGATCGGCCGGATCAGGGTGATCAGTCGCTCACTGAGATCGGCCGCGTCGTCGTCGCCCACCGTCGTGGTGACGAGTCCGAAGCAGGCGTCGAGCAGGACGTCTGCGACGCCGTCGAGGTCGGGGAGGTCGAGATCGTGCGCTGCGGCCTCCATGCGGAGGTTCGTACGCGTGTAGGCCCGCCAGTCGAACACCGTGTAGACCGGATCGTCCATCCGCGGCAGTTCGTGCAGGAGCCGGATGGCGCCCATCGCGATGGGGGATCGTTGCGCTTCCTGCGCTGAGGCGAGGATCATCGTCACCCAACGGAGCGCGCCGTAGGGCACCCCGATCCGTGCGTCCGCCGCCTGCCACCGCTCGTCCTGCTCCGCGATCACCGCGTGCGCGAGGCTCCGCTTCGAAGGGAAGAGGTGGTACCCGATGACCGACTTGGGCTTGCCCATGACGGACGCGATGCCGGAGAACGACGTCCCGGCGTAGCCGTTCCGGCCGAACTCGAGTCCGGCGGCGTCGATGATCTCGTCGCGGACCTGGTTCATCGCGTACTGGCGCAGACCGCTCACGAGCGCTCCTTCGAGGTGGAGGGCCCGGGCTCGGGCCGCTAGACGATCGTCTGAGTCAGACGCTCGTCTAGCTTAGACGATCGTCTGTGAGGAAGCTGAGGAACTCGACGACCGCCCGCGCCGACCACTCAGCCCGGGAGCGGCTCGATGAGGTGCGGGCCCGTGTTACGGACGTTGTTCACGTCGCGTGTGACCTCGTAGTGGGTGAGATCGTGGGCGACCGCGAAGGACTCGCGGTCGAGTAGCTGCAACAGCTGGTCGGTGTCGAGGTGGTCGCCGAGCCAGTCGTCGTAGCCGTCGGGGGTCAGGCAGGCCGGCATCCGGTCGTGGACCTCGCCCGGTGAGACGTGCGCGTCCCGCGTGATGATCGCCATCGACAACCGCCATTTGTCGGGGTCGTCCTCCGCCTTGGCCGGGTCGGGCCAAGCGCTGATGATGCCCGCCATCGCGAGCTCGGCGTCGGGGTCGTGGATGAAGTGGGGCTGCTTGCCCGTCTCGGTGACCACCCACTCGTAGTAACCGGTCGCCGGGACGATGCACCGTGCCGATGCGAAGGCCTTGCGGAACATCGAGGCGGTCGCGACCGTCTCCATCCGCGCGTTGATGGGTTGCGGGCGCTGCTTCGCGAAGTCCTTGGCCCAGCCGGGGACGAAACCCCAACGGGCGCTGGTCGCGGTCCGCTCCTCGTGCCGGGTGCGGACCACCGTCACCTCGGTGGTGGGCGCGACGTTGTAGTCGGGCGCGGGCGCTTCGAACTCGGCCACGAGGTCCGCGAGCAGGGTGGACGTGGAATCGGTGACGACGAAGCGACCGCACATGGGCTCAGCTTAGGAGCGGGGAACCGTGAGGTCGAGGCCTGAACCGGGCCTCGTGACGGGGTCAGGCCCGACGCCTCGGCCGTCGTCCGAGGAGCAGCCACGCCCCGGCCCCGGCGAGCGATCCTGCGAGACCGACGGTCGCGAGCAGCGCCGTCCCCGAGAGCCCGGTCGGTGGGAGGACGTCGATCGCCGCCCCGGACACGGTGGTGGGCCCCGGAGGGGTCGGGAGTGAGACGGCCTGCAGGCTCGCGCCGACGTCGATCAGGCCCGCGCCGACCGAACGCTCGGTCGGGATGGAGGGGTCCCAGGGGATGGTGATGGTGTCGAGACGCGCATGGTCGGTGAGGGCTGCGCGCACCTGGCCCGGCGTCAGATCCGGCCTGAGCTGACGGACGAGCGCTGCCGCAGCAGCGACGGTGGGGGCCGCGGCCGAGGTTCCCCGGAAGTTGCCGGAGCCGGTGAGGACGGTCGTCGAGACGGGGAGATCGTCGACACCGGCTGCGGTCGGACCGGGGACGACGACGGGTGTCGGGACGCCGAAGAGGATGGTCGACGGCCCGAGGGAGGAGTAGGTCTCCAGGGTGGAGTCCGCCGCGTCGACGGCTGCGACGCTGAACACCTCGGGAGTCGCCTGGTGGCCGAAGAGGGCTGCGCCGACGATGTCCGTCGCCGTCGACCGGAAGTACTCCTGCGCGATCAGCTCCGGCCGGCCGGGGAACGGGGTCCAGGTGAGGGCGAGGGGAGGGGTCGCCGCGGTGGCCGTCAGGTGCCGGACGACACTGACCTGCACCTCGGACTGTTCGGTGTCCGACAGGTTCTGCAGCGGTGCGGTGCCCGTGGCGAGCTGCGGGTCCGCCGCCGGGAACGGGATCGTCCGGTCCTCCACCGACAGGACGTACTCGAATTCCGTGGACACCCCGCCGTCGGGCTCGCCCCAATCGAGCGAGCCGACCATGATCGAACCGGCCTGCAGCGTGACCCCCATGGCCGAGTCGACCGCGTCACCGGGGTCGAAGTCGAGGCAGTCGACGGAACCGGCGTCGAACAGCTCGGAGACGTTCCCCGGGCAATCGGTGGGGCGGTAGCGGTCGGTCGCCCAGGACCCGATCGGAGACCCGGCGCTCGGGAAACCGGGTGCGCCCGGCACGGCGAAGTTCCCGGCCGCGGTGACGACGAACACACCGGCGTCGACCGCCCGACGGATGGCCGCCTCGCCGGGACCGGTCCGGTAGCGACGGTCCTCGCCGCCTTGCACGTCGTCGACGATGACCGAGGCGCCATTGGCGACGAGCAGGTCCACGGCGGCAGGGTACCCGGCGCTGTCGGACGCGAAGAGGATCTCTGCCCCGGGGGCTATCCCGTGCACGAGCTGAGCCATCGCCCGTCCTTCGTCGTCCTGGCCGACCGGCGGGTCGTTCAGGATGGAGACCGGCGTCCCGAAGCCGCAGGGATTCCCCGGCCCGGGGAGGAGTCCTGCGGCGACGTCGGCTGCGACGGCCTCCGCTCCGGCGTTTCCGAAGGATCCGGAGATGATCCCGACCCGGACCCCCGAACCGTCCACGCCGAACGCCGTCCGTGCGTCTCCGGCATGCAGGAGTTCGACGGCGGGTGCCGGGAGCGAACGGCAGGCAGCCGCGGTCGTGGCGGGGACGGCCGATACCGGGAGGGTGCCGGCGCCGACGGCACCGCAGGCGAGGACGACCGCCAGCACACCGGACACGCTGCCGCGAAGCACACCCATCGTCACTCCTCATCGCGACGGCCGCCCCCACGGCGGCCGGCCTGAGGAGATCGTGACAGAGGATCTCCTCAGGCCGGCGGTTCTTGCGGAAAACGGATCACCGGTGCCGCGAGCAGGGCCGTCGTGGACTACCGCTCGACGCCGGCCCGCGCGTCACGGCGGGTCTTCGCGAGCGAGGCGACCGTCGCCACGGTGATGGTCGCGGCGATGAAGAGCAGCGAGAACCAGATCGGGATGTCGGGGATCCAGTCGATGTGCTGACCGCCGTTGATGAACGGCAGCTCATTGACGTGGAGGGCGTGGAACACGAGCTTCACGCCGATGAAGGCGAGGATGACGGCGAGGCCCTGGGCGAGGTAGACGAGGCGTTCCAGCAGACCACCGATGAGGAAGAACAGCTGGCGGAGACCCATCAGGGCGAAGGCGTTGGCGGTGAACACGATGTACGCCTGCTCGGTGAGGCCGTAGATCGCGGGGATCGAGTCGACCGCGAACACGAGGTCGACGAACCCGATCGCGACGATCGTCAGCAGCATCGGCGTGAAGAAGCGCTTGCCGTCGATCTTCACCGAGAGTCGGTCGCCGTGGTAGGTGTCGGTGATCGGGAGGATGCGGCGGGCGAATCCGACGACCTTGCCGTTGGCCGGGTCGCTCTCGTGGCTACCGAACGCCTGGCGGTACGCGAGGAAGAGCAGCAGCGCGCCCATCAGGTAGAAGATCCACGAGTAGTTGTCGATGAGTGCGGCGCCGACGGCGATGAACGCGCCGCGCATGATGAGGGCGATGATGATGCCGATCATCAGCACCTTCTGCTGGTACGCCTTCGGCACGGCGAACCCGGCCATCACGATGAGGAAGACGAACAGGTTGTCGATCGACAGCGCCTTCTCGGTCAGGTACCCGGCGAAGTACTCGCCGCCGTACGTCCAGCCGGAGACGAGGCCGATGCCGACGCCGAACAGCAGGGCGAGGCTGACGTAGAAGATCGACCAGCGTGCCGACTCGGCGATGGTCGGTTCGTGGGGCTTCCGCACGTGCGCGAAGAACTCGTAGACGAAGAAGAGGATCGTGACACCGATGGTGATGATCCAGATCAGCGGGGTGACGGCCATGGTGGCTCCAGGGGCTCGAGGACGGGACTCCGACGCGATGGTCGGAACACGGTCTTCTCCACTCCCGATGAGAGCCGACACCCCGGGACCCGATGGCGGATCCGTACTGACGAGCATGTCGCGAAGGAGTACTCCCCCTGCTCCGACAAGTGTAGGTCAGGGGTGGGAGGGGTGCCTGGGAATTCGCCCTTCGACAGGCTCAGGGACCGGGGTGGGTGGCTCAGGGACCGGGTGGGGCTCAGTGGCCGGAGACGCTCAGGGGACGTCGACGCTGCGCCTCGCCAAGCGCTCGGCGTTCGCCGTCGCCGTGGAGTCGCGCAGGATCAGCTCCGGTACCGAGGGCGGCACCGCTCCCGGGGGTTCTCCATTGACGTGGTCGAGCAGGGTCGCGAGCAGGGCTCGGCCGACCTGTTCGAAGTCCTGCCGCACGGTGGTGAGCGGTGGCGACAGGTGCTCCGCCTCGGGGATGTCGTCGAACCCCACGACGCTGAAGTCGAGCGGGACCCGGAGGCCGCGCTCCGTGAGGGCGTGCATGAGGCCGAGCGCCATTTGGTCGTTGGCGGCGAACACCGCGGTGACCTCGTCGTCCAGCTGACGCCCGAGGGAGTATCCGGACGTCGGCGTCCAGTCGCCGGTCCCGACGACCTGCGCGACGAGACCCGCTGAAGCGAGTTCGTCCCGCCAACCACGCTCACGCTCGCGGGCGTCGATCGCGTCCGGTGGTCCGCCGAGGTGCCCGATGCGCCGGTGGCCGAGCGCGATGAGGTGGGCGGTCGCCGCACGCGCGCCGGCGTACTGGTCGACGCCGACGGTCACCATGCCCGCGCGTGGCGTTGCGTGCAGGGCGACGAGCGGCACGCTGAGTTCCATCCCCGCCACGATGTCGGTGACCCCTTCGCGCGCGCTGATGACGGCGATGCCCTCGACGTTCTGGCGCAGGAACCCCTCGACCGCTGCGCGCGCGGAACCCGGGTCGCTGTCCACCATGTTCGCGGTGAAGACCGACCAGCGTGCGTCGCGGGCCGCCGCGTTGAAGTGCAGGACCGAGGACGAGGGCCCGAACTCGGTGCCGCCGGTGGCGATGAGGCCGATGGTCCGGGATCGCTTCGTGACGAGCGTCCGGGCGGCGGGGGAGGGGACGTAGCGCAGCTGCTTGATCGCTTCGTCGACCCGCGCCTTCGTCGCCGGCCGCACGTTCGGGAGGTCGTTGAGCACCCGTGACACGGTCTGGTGCGAGACCCCCGCGAGCCGCGCGACGTCGAAGATCGTCGCATGACGGGACGGCTCAGCCACGCGGTCCCCTCTCGTCGTCGGCGGTCGTGCTCGGTTCCGGCGGGGCCTCGTCCGGCCCCTCCGAGATCGCGGCCAGCAGCTTCGAGACGGTGAGGTCGTAGTTCGGGAGGTCGGCGACCTTCCGTCGGTCGCGCAGCACGGCGATCCGGTGGCTGATGCGCAGGACCTCCTCGAGTTCGGCTGAGATGAACACGACCGACAGACCGTTCTCGGCGAGCCGGGTCACGAGCTTCTGGATCTCGGCCTTGGCGCCGATGTCGATGCCTCGGGTCGGTTCATCGAGCACGAGCAACCGAGGAGCGAGCGCGAGCCACCTCGCCAAGAGTACCTTCTGCTGGTTCCCTCCTGAGAGCTCCTTCATGAGCGCATCGGGATTCGCCGGCTTGATGCCCATCGCCTGGATGTAGCTCTCGGCCAGTTCGTTCTGCCGACGCAGCGGGATCCGTCTGAACCACCCGAGGTCCGCCTGGAGGGCCAGCGCGATGTTGTCGCGCAGGCTGAGGTCGCCGATGATCCCCTCGGTGCGACGGTTCTCCGACGCGTAGACGATCCGTTGTTTGAGGGCGCGGCGCGGGGATCCGAGGCGGGTGGCCCTCCCGGCCACCTCCACCGAGCCGGTGTCGGCCCGGTCGACGCCGGTCAGGAGTCTGGCGAGCTCCGTCCGTCCTGAGCCGAGCAGTCCGGCGATGCCGACGATCTCGCCCTCGTAGACCTTCAGGTCGATCGGTTCGATCGCACCCTGGCGCCCGAGCCCGATGGCCGAGACGAACGGGTCCTCACCGTCGAGGGCGTCGCCCTCATCGGAGGTGTCGAGCCCGCGTCGGATCTCGTCGAAGGTCGCGAGCTCTCTACCGATCATCTTGTGGACGAGGTCGATCCGGAGCAGTTCGTGCGGGAGGTATTCGCCGACGAGTCGGCCTTCGCGCAACACCGTGAGGCGGTCGGAGATCTCGTAGACCTGGTCGAGGAAGTGCGAGATGAACAGGATCGCGACGCCCTCGGCTTTGAGGATCGAGATGACCCGGAAGAGTTCGGTGACCTCGTCGTTGTCGAGGCTCGAGGTCGGTTCGTCGAGGACGAGCACCTTGGTGCGCACGGCGATCGCCCGGACGATCGCGACGAGCTGCTGGATCGCCGGCGGATGGGCGGAGAGCTGCGAGGCCGGGTCGATGTCGAGTCCGACGACGGCGAGCAGCTCTCGTGCGCGCTCACGCATGCGCCTCCCCGAGATCCCTCCCCAGGCATGACGTGGTTCGCGGCCCAGGAGGATGTTCTCGGCGACGGTCAGGTTGGGGAGGAGGTTGACCTCCTGGTAGACGGTGCTGATCCCGTGCGCCTGGGCGTCGGCGACGCTCGAGAACGAGACCTCGCGTCCTTCGAGGAGGATGCTTCCGCTGTCGATCCGATGGACCCCGGTCAGCGACTTGATCAGGGTCGACTTCCCCGCTCCGTTCTCGCCCATGAGGGAGTGGACCTCGCCGGGGAACAGTCGGAGGTCGACGTCGTCGAGCGCTTTGACGCCGGGGAAGCTCACGGACACACCGCGCAACTGCACGAGTGGCGTGGGCGAGGTCATCTGCAGCTCTCCGTCGAGGTGGTCGCGGCCGGGTGTCCGCTGATCACCCGACTCTAGCGCGCGCGACGGCACCGCCGGGAGGCCGCTCCGCAGGAATTGTGAGGGCTCACATTGCCTGTTGACAACCCTTCCCAGCCGTGGCTAATGTTCAGCACAACGCAGATGTGATCGCTAACAATCGCCGACCACCTGCGTCACCGCAGCACCACGCACGTCACATTCACGCCGCACCCATCGTCGGGACCGCGGGTCTCAAAGAGGAGAACAATGTTCAAGACAACACGTGTCCGCGCACTCGCGGGCCTCGCCCTGGTCGGTGCTCTCGCCTTCAGCGCGACCGCCTGCTCGAGCGGTTCCGGAAGCTCCGACGGCGACGCCGGTTCGGACGGCGAACTCACCACCATCGGCTTCGTGGCCGTCGGCCCCGAAGGCGGATGGCGCACCGCGAACGAGAAGAACATCCAGGACTCGTTCTCGAAGGAGAACGGCTTCGACCTCAAGTACGCACCGGCGACCAACGGCGACCAGAACTCGCAGATCACCGCCTTCACCTCGTTCATCGACGAGGGCGTCGACGCCATCCTGCTCTCCGCCACGGAAGCGACCGGCTGGGAGAGCGTCCTGGAGCGCGCGAAGGAGGCCGAGATCCCCGTGGTCCTGCTCGACCGCGGCATCGAGCCGAACGACACCGAGCTCTACACGAGCCGCATCGCCCCCGACAACGTCGGCATCAGCGCCTCGGCCGCCGAGTGGGCGAACGGTCAGTTCCCCGACGGCGCCAAGTACGTCGTCCTCGAAGGCCCTCCCGGCCTCTCCGTCGTCAACGACCGCAACAAGGGCTGGGACGACACCATCGACCCGAACTTCACCAAGCTCGAGTCGCAGTCGGCCAACTGGTCCACCGAAGAGGCGAAGAGCGTCTTCGAGACCATCCTCAAGGCGAACAACAACGACGTCCAGCTCGTCTTCGCACAGAACGACGAGATGGGCCTCGGCGCCGCACTCGCCGTCGAGGAGGCCGGCCTGAAGCCCGGAACCGACGTCAAGATCATCACGATCGACGGCACCAAGGCGGCGCTCGAAGCACTCGCCGCCGGACGCCTGAGCTTCGTCGCCGAGTACAACCCGCTGTTCGGTGAGACCGCGATCGACATCGTCAAGAAGGCACTCGCCGGCGACACGGTCGAATCGGACATCGTGGTGCCGAGCGTCACGTTCGACTCCCCGGACGCCGCGACGGCGGCACTGCCCGAACGCGCCTACTGATCCGACCCGGTCGCCCGGCAGCCACCCCCTCGCTGCCGGGCGACCGCCCACCCGCTTCCCGGGGACCAGACTCCCCGGCGACGACGCCGGATCGACCGGCAGAACGACCAGGCAGACATGGCAATCACCGAGCCGATCGTCGAGATGCAGCACATCTCCATCGAGTTCCCGGGCGTCAAAGCCCTGCAAGACGTGGACTTCCGCCTCTTCCCCGGCGAGGTCCACACGCTCATGGGCGAGAACGGCGCCGGCAAGTCGACGCTCATCAAGGCCCTCACCGGGGTGTACAAGATCGACTCCGGTACGATCCGGGTCGCCGGAGGCCCCCGTTCCTTCTCCGGAACGGCGGACGCGCAGAGCGCCGGCATCTCGACCGTCTATCAGGAGGTGAACCTCTGCGACAACCTCACCGTCGGCGAGAACGTGATGCTCGGCCACGAGGTCCGCGGTCCCTTCGGCATCAACTGGCGCCGCACCCACGAAGCCGCACATGAAGCGCTCGTCGGGCTCGGCCTCGGGCACATCGACCCCAAGCAGCCGCTCTCGAGCATCTCGCTCGCGCTGCAACAGCTCGTCGCGATCAGTCGGGCCATGGTCACCAAGTCGAAAGTGCTCATCCTCGACGAGCCGACCTCCAGCCTCGACGCCAACGAGGTGGAAGGACTCTTCCAGGTCATGCGCCGACTGCGCGACCAGGGCGTCGCGATCCTCTTCGTCTCCCACTTCCTCGACCAGGTCTACGCGATCAGCGACCGACTCACGGTGCTCCGCAACGGCGAGTTCGTCGGGGAGTACCGCACCGCGGACCTCAACCGCACCGAGCTCATCTCCAAGATGATCGGTAAGGACTACGGCGCGCTCGCCGCCCTCGGCTCCAACCGCGGCCGCACCGTCACGGCCGACACCCCGGCGTTCTACAGCGCCAAGGACCTCGGGCGGAAGGGCTCCATCGACCCCGTCGACATCGAGGTCCACGCCGGCGAGGTCGTCGGTCTCGCGGGGCTCCTCGGGTCGGGCCGTACCGAGCTCGGTCGGCTCATCTACGGTGCAGACCGTCCCGACTCCGGCACGGTCACGATCGACGGCGCGACCGCCGAGGTCCACACGCCCATGGCCGGCCTGTCGAAGCAGATCGCCTTCTCCACGGAGAACCGACGTGACGAAGGCATCATCGGCGACCTGACCGTACGGGAGAACCTCATCCTCGCCGTCCAGGCCCGCAGGGGCTGGGCGCGTCCGCTGTCCCGCCGCGAGCAGAACGAGCTCTGCGACAAGTACCTGCTCGAACTCAACGTCCGGCCCTCCGACCCGGAACGACCCATCAAGAACCTCTCCGGCGGCAACCAGCAGAAGGTGCTCCTCGGCCGATGGTTGGCGACGAAGCCCCAGCTCATCGTGCTCGACGAGCCGACCCGTGGCATCGACGTCGGCGCCAAGGCCGAGATCCAGGAGGCGATCGCCGCGCTCGCCGAGGACGGGATGTCCGTCGTGTTCATCTCCTCCGAGCTCGAGGAGGTCGTGCGGTTGAGTGAGCGGATCGTCGTACTGAAGGACCACCGTAAGATCGGCGAGATCGTCAACGGACCCGAGGTCACCGCAGACACCATCGTCGACCTGATCGCCACCGAAGGGAGCGCCACGTGAGCGCCACCAGTCAGGGGCCGGCCCGTTCCGGTTCCTCCGCACGCGGCGGCCAGGGCTCGGCCCGCGGCGTCGTCAGCACCATCGTCCACCAGCCCTACATCTGGGCGATCGTGACCCTGCTGCTCCTGCTCGTCATCAACCTCGTCAAGGACCCCGGCTACCTCGGCGTCTCCGTCAACGGCACGACCGGCAACCTGTCGGGCAACCCGATCGACATCCTGCGAGCGAGCGCCCCGATCATGATGATCGCGGTCGGAATGACGCTCGTGATCGCCACCCGCGGCATCGACCTCTCGGTCGGTTCCGTCATGGCCGTCTCCGGCGCCGTGTCGATGGAGTTCATGAGCAACCAGAGCGGCGGCGACGCGGGTTCGGCCATCGTCGCAGCGCTGCTCGCGCTCGCCGTGAGCGCCTTCCTCGGCACGGTCAACGGGGTGCTCGTCTCGATCGTCGGCCTGCAGCCGTTCATCACCACGCTGATCACGATGCTCGCCGGTCGAGGCCTCGCGAAGGTCATCACCTCGGGGCAGAACACCTCCGCCACGAACGAGCCCTTCCGCTGGCTCGCGAACGGCACCGTGTTCGGATTCCCCGTCGTCTTCATCATCGCCGGTGTCATCGTCGCGATCGTCGCGTTCCTCGTCCGGCGCACCGCGCTCGGCCTGATGATCGAGTCCATCGGCATCAACCCGCGCGCCGCCCGGATGGCGGGTATCCGCCCCATCGGCATCCTCATCGCCGTCTACATCGTGAGCGCCGTCCTCGCGGGTGTCGCCGGGATCTTCAGCACCGCCAGCGTCATGACGGTCGAGGTGGCGAAGACCGGGTTGAACGCGGAGATGGACGCCATCCTCGCGGTCGTCATCGGCGGCACTTCGCTCGCCGGCGGCAAGTTCTCGCTCACCGGCAGCGTGATCGGCGCGCTCCTCATCGCGACCCTCGACAAGACGATCGTGTTCCTCTCCATCCCCTCCTCGGCGACGCCGGCGTTCAAGGCCGTCGTGATCGTGATCATCTGCCTCCTCCAGTCACAGCGCGTGAGAGCCCTGTTCGCCCGGCGGAAGTCCCGGACGACGCCCACGGCGTCGGTCCCCACGCGAAAGGAAACGGTGTCAGCATGAGCACCCTCACCGACCGACCGACGCCCGACGCTCCGGTGCTCCCACGGCGCTCGCTGCTGTCCCGGCTGACGCCCAACCTCGAGACCCTGCCCACCCTGGCGGCCGTCGTCATCTTCATCGGCATGGTCGTCTACGGCGAGATCGCCTACGGACGCATCGTCCAGGCCAGCACGATCTCGAACCTGCTCATCAACAACGCGTACCTGATCATCCTCGCCGTCGGACTCACCTTCGTGATCCTCACGGGCGGCGTGGACCTCTCCGTCGGTGCGATCATCGCCATCAGCAGTCTGATCGGGGTGATGCTCGCGAACTCGGGCTGGAACCCGATCGCGGTCATGGTGATCATGATCCTGATCGGCTCCGCGTTCGGCGTGTTCTCGGGCGTGCTCGTGCAGTACTTCAACGTGCAACCGTTCATCGCCACCCTCGCGATGATGTTCCTCGGGCGCGGTCTCGCCTCGATGCTCAGCACCACGCCGGAGCGTCTCGCCGACGACTCGCCGATCCGTTCGCTCTCCACCGAGTGGAAGGTGATCGACGGCCCGAAGATCAACGACCTCATCACCACCCCGAACGTCCTGATCGCCCTGCTCGTCGTCGCCGCGGCGTTCGTGGTGCTCCACAAGACCCGCCTCGGCCGGACCGTCTACGCGATCGGCGGCTCGGAGCAGTCTGCGCTCCTCATGGGGCTGCCCGTCGTCCGCACGAAGCTCATGGTCTACGTGATCAGTGGCACGTTGGCCGGTCTCGCGGCCGTCATCTACACCTCGAAGCTCGGCATCGCTCAGAACATCACGGGCGTCGGCTGGGAGCTCGACGCCATCGCAGCGGTCATCATCGGCGGCACGCTCCTGACCGGAGGCGCAGGCTTCGTCCTCGGCTCCGTCGTCGGCGCGCTCGTCCTCGGCCTCATGAACGTGCTCATCACCCGCGACGGCAGCATCCCGCCGGAGGCGACCACCATCATCACCGGCGGCATCCTGCTCGTCTTCGTCCTCCTCCAGCGACTCGTGGTCTCGCGCAAACGCAAGACCTGACGCCTGCACACCCCCACCGCACCACCCGTTCCATCCCGCTCGACAACGACGCCGAACCAGGAGAACCAACCCCCATGAGACAACTGCGCCTCAAAACGGTCGTCGCGACCTCCATCGCGGCCCTGATCCTGCCGCTCGTCGGTGCCTCCGGCGCCGCCGCAGCGGTGTCGCCGGGGACCGCCCCGACAGCGACCTCCCAGTCCAACTTCCGAGCCGCCCCCACGGCGCAGGAGGACCTGGACGCCGCCGCGGCGGCGCTCTCGATCGCGAACGTCGACGACGTGCGCGGGAATCTGACCCTGCCGGGAGCACCCGAGGGGATCGACATCGCCTGGGCGTCATCGGACCCCGCCGTGATCGCCACCGACGGTGTCGTGACACGGCCCGCCACGGACACCACCGTCACCCTGACCGCCACGCTCAGTCAGGGCGAGGCGACCGCGACGCGCGAGTTCACCGCGACCGTCCGCGCCGCGATCGCGACCCCCGACTACGAGGGCTACGCCTTCGCCTACTTCACCGGCAACTCGCTCGCCGGCGAGAACATCTACTTCGCCGCCAGCGAGGGCAACAACGCGCTCGACTGGAACGAACTCAACGCCGGACGCCCGGTCCTCACCTCGGACGAGGGTACGAAGGGGCTGCGCGACCCGTTCCTCATCCGCTCTCCCGAGGGCGACACCTTCTACCTCATCGCCACCGACCTCTCGATCGGCAGCGGCACGTCCTGGGGAGACTCCGTCCGCACGGGCAGCCACTACCTCGAGGTGTGGGAGTCCCACGACCTCGTGACCTGGTCCGATCAGCGGCACATCGAGGTCGCACCGGAGAACGCGGGCAACACCTGGGCACCCGAGGCGTACTACGACGACACCATCGGCGCGTACGTGGTCTTCTGGGCTTCGTCGCTCTACGGCGCCGACGACCCGGACCACACCGGGAACAGCTACCACCGCATGATGTACGCGACCACCCGCGACTTCACGACGTTCAGCGAGCCGCAGGTCTGGCAGGACCAGGGCGTCTCGCGGATCGACTCCACGGTGATCAAGTCGAGCGACACCTACTACCGCTTCACCAAGGACGAGGGTGCCGGTGGCACCGGGTGCGCCGACATCATCCAGGAGTCCTCGACGGACCTGCGGGCCACGCTCGAGTCCTGGACGGTGCTCGACACCTGCATCGGTCGCGACGCCGGCACCAGCGCGGTCGAAGGGCCGACGGCGTTCGCCGCCAACCCGGGCGACGTCAACGGTGACAAGTTCTACCTCTTCGTCGACGAGTACGGCGGACGCGGCTACATCCCGCTCGAGACCGAGGACATCGCGAACCCGGACTGGCAGGTCGCGAAGGACTACGACCTGCCCGCGAGCCCGCGCCACGGCACGGTGCTCCCGGTGACGGCCGCAGAGCTGCAACTGCTCGAGGACAGCCTCGGCGGAGCACCCGAGCCGGTGCCCGCGAACGAGGACGGTGAGATCGTCCGCTACGACTTCGCCGGCTCCGCAGGCTCGACGCTCAGCGACGTGTCCGGCAACGGCCTCGACGCGACGGTCGAAGGCGGTGCGACCTTCTCCGACGGTGCGCTGCAGCTCGACGGTGGCGACGACTACGTCAAGCTGCCCGACGACCTGCTCGCCGGGGTGACCGACGTCACGGTGGAGGCGGAGGTCTGGATCGACCCGACGCAGGCCAACCCGTACTTCATCTACGGGCTCGGCAACACCACCGGTGGCGCCGGCGACGGCTACCTGTTCAGCACCGGCAACGCGTACCGGACGAGTCTCGCGACCGGCAACTGGAGCACGGAGCAGACGGTGTCGCAGGGCAAGGACCTGACGCGCGGTCGCTGGGCGAAGCTGACGTACACGTTGCAGGGCACCACGGCAACGATCTACCTCGACGGCATCGCCGTCGGCACCGGGACCGTGACGGCGGATCCGGGCGACATCGGCGGCGGGTGGACGAGCGCCAACTACCTGGGCCGTTCGAACTACGACGCCGACAACCGGCTGAAGGGCGCGTTCCGCGAGTTCGCGATCTACAACCGCGCCCTCTCGGCGGACGAGGTGCTCGCCGGCTCCGGGAACACCGCGGCACTGACCGACATCGGCCTCGAGGAGGACGTGTTGAAGACCGCCCCGATCGTCGACGACGACCGCCACGAGGTCGTCTTCCCGGTTCAGCCCGGAACGGACCGCACCGCCTTGAGCCCGACCTTCACGACCGCGGCCGGTGTCACGGCTAGCCCCGCCTCGGGGACCGCCGTCGACCTCAGCAGCCCCGTGACCGTGACGTTGACGCCGACCTCGGGTGAGGCCGTGACGTGGACGATGCGGGCGGTCGAGATGAAGAGCCCGGTCATCCCCGGTCTCTACGCCGACCCGAACGTCTTCGTCTGGGGCGACACCTATTACATCTACGCGACCACCGACGGCTTCGCCGGTTGGGGTGGCAAGGAGTTCTACGTCTGGTCGTCGAAAAACCTCGTCGACTGGGAGCGTTCGGCGGAGCCGATCCTCACGCTCGACGGCGCGAACGGGAACGTGCCGTGGGCGACCGGCAACGCCTGGGCGCCGACGATCGGCGAGAAGGACGGCAAGTTCTTCTTCTACTTCAGTGGCCACAACCCCTCGGTCGACCGGAAGACCATCGGCGTCGCCGTCGCGGACAGTCCGGCCGGTCCGTTCACGGCTCAGCCGAACGCGATGATCCTCAACGACGAAGCGGTGACCTCGGGACAGGCGATCGACCCGGCCACGTTCACCGACCCGGAGACGGGGAAGAGCTACCTGTTCTGGGGCAACGGTTCGCCGGTGTACGCGGAGCTGTCCGACGACATGCTGTCGATCAAGGCCGACACGCTCAAGCGCATCGACGGCCTGACCGACTTCCGCGAAGGTGCCTTCGTCAACTACCGGGACGGGATCTACCACCTGACGTACTCGATCGACGACACCGGTTCGGAGAACTATCGGGTCGGGTACGCGACGGCGACGAGTGTGGACGGCCCGTGGACGTACCGCGGTGTGATCCTGCAGAAGAAACCCGAACTCGGCATCCTCGCCACCGGTCACAGCTCGATCCTCAACGTGCCGGGCACCGACGACTGGTACATCGTCTACCACCGGTTCGCCATCCCGGGTGGTGACGGCCAGCACCGCGAGACGACGATCGACCGACTGACGTTCGACCCGGAGACGGGCCTCATGAACCCGGTCGTCCCGACCCTCGAGAGCGTCGGCCCGCAGCGGATCGCGGTCCCCGGTGCCGAGGGCACGCTGACGATCGACCAGCCGTCAGTGCGGGTGGGCGAGTCGTTCTCGGTGTCCGGGTCCGGCTTCGCCGCGGGGGAGCAGGTGCGGTTCACCCTGTTCTCCACCCCGACCGACCTCGGGACCGTCGTCGCGGACGCTTCGGGTGCGTTCGTGGCGACGCTCACGGTGCCCGCTTCCGTGGTGCCGGGTGCACACACGCTGCAGGCGCTGGGTGCGGACTCGGGCATCACGGCCGAGGCGGCGCTGACCGTCCTGGCAGCGGATGCCGCGGCTCCGGGCGCCGCGGGCTCCGGTCCTGGTGCGCTCTCGACCACCGGTGTCTCGGTCGTCGGATTCGTCGGCCTGGCCGGGCTGCTCCTCGCCGCCGGTGCGTGGCTGGTCGTCCGTCGCCGACGCGTCGCGTCGTAGCCCGCGCCCGCCAGCACCGATCCCGTCCGGGGTGACCATCGTCACCTCGGGCGGGATCGCCGCCTGTCCGGTCGCGACGAACCGGGCTGATCATGCCGGCAGGACGATGACCTTGCCGGCGATCCGGCCGGCAGCGGCTTCGGCGTGGAGCGCGGGCAGTTCGGCGAGCGGGATCCGTCGCGTCACCTCGACCGTCAGCGATCCCTCGTCGACGAGCGACACGAGGGTCGACAGGCGGTCGCGGTTCGGCAGCACGAAGACCGTCGCCGCGCGGACCTGCCGTGCCTCGTCCCCGGGCGTCGGCATCCACGCGGTGGTGCTCACTACCGCACCGCCGTCGTGGACGAGCCCGACGAGCGCCTCGAACTGCTCGTGGTCGATCGGCGCGAGGTTGAGGAGGACGTCGACGGGTGCCGACACCGCACCGAGGAGGTCGGACGCCGTGTGGTCCACGACCTCGTCCGCTCCGGCGGCCCGCACCGCCGCCTCACTCCGCGGGCTGGCCGTCGCGATGACGTGCACCCCGGCGCGCTTGGCGAGTCGGATCGCGTACTTGCCGACGACCCCGCCGGCGCCGACGATCAGGACGCGCTGACCCGACTCGAGACCGCCGTCGTCGAACAGCGCCTGCCAGGCGGTCAGGGCGACCGAGGGGAGGGCGGCGGCGTCCGCGAGCGGGATGGTCGTCGGTGCTGCGACGACGGCCTCCGCCGGTGCGACGACGTACTCGGCCGCACCGCCGTCGAGCTCCATCGGGAGGAAGCCGATGACCGCGTCGCCGACGGAGAGTCCCTCGACGCCCTCACCGAGCGCGTCGATCGTGCCCGACACGTCGTACCCGGGGACGTGGGGGAGCTGGACCGGGATCGGCAGGAACCCGGCCCGCATGCCGTTGTCGGCCGCGTTGAACGCCGACGCTGCGACGCGGACGCGTACCTGTCCGAGGGCCGGAGTCGGCTGCTCGATGTCGCCGTAGTGGAGGACCTCGGGTCCGCCGACCTCGTGGAACTGGACTGCCTGCATGATGCTCTCCTTCGTTAAGTGCTTCGAATTTGAAGCAACTGGCATGACGATAACACTGCTTCGAACTCGAAGCAACACCTAGAATGGACGCATGACCGAAACGCCTGTATCCCTCACTCCGACCGAACTCGGCGCCTACTTCGCGTTCACCGAGGTGAGCAGCCTCCTGCGTCCGGCGGTCGAGCAGCAGCTCCGCGAGGCGGGGGAGTTGAGCTACGTCCAGTTCCAGTTGCTGGCGCGCCTCGGTGATGCGCCGGACGGTCACCTGCGCATGACGGATCTCGCGGATGGCGTGGTCTACAGCCGTAGTGGGCTCACCTACCAGGCGCAGTTGCTCGACCAGCGGGGACTCATCACCCGCTCGCCGTCACCGGACGACGAACGCAGCACGGTCGTGGCGATCACGACGGCCGGCCGGGACGTGCTCGCCACGGTGTTCCCCGGCCACATCCAGGCCGTCAGGGACCTGCTCTTCGCGCCGCTCGACGACGACGACGTCAGCGAGCTCGCCCGCATCCTCGGGCGGGTCAGCGAGCGCCTCCGGGCGGCTCCGCCACGCTCGGCGGGTCGCCGTCGGAAGGCGTGATCGCAGCTGTCGTCAGCGGCGGGCTTCGAGGAGTGACACGAACTCGTCCGCCATCGCGAGTTGTTGCTGCAGCTTGGTGCGACGCTCGGCCGCGTCGGTGATGAAGCCGTCGAGGATCGCGCGGGTGTCGTCGTCGGGTGCGGTGTCCATGGCGTCGATCACCCGGAGGAGCTCTGCCATCTCCTCGAGGGAGAAGCCGAGTGGTTTCATGCGCCGGATGAGGATGAGGCGGTCGTAGTCGTCCTGCGTGTACAAGCGGAAGCCGCCCTCGGTGCGCGCTGAGGCCGAGACCAGACCGACGTCGTCGTAGTGCCGCAGCGTGCGGAGCGAGAGTCCGGTGCGCTCGGCCAGTTCGCCGATGTGCATGGTGGTCGGTTCGCTCGTCACGGTCGCCTCACTTCAAATCAACCCTTACGTTAGGGTAGAGTTATCGATGGCGGCCGATCGGGCCGCATCTCCCCACCATTCTCCCGCGCGTGACGTCCCCGCGCGGTCGGTGGCGTGCGCACCGCAGCGCCGGACCCAGACATTCCCATCCGGTCCTCGCGCTGAGGACCCCGACTCCGACAGGAGCACTCATGGCCAACGGCCCCGAAACCGCCACACCGGACGCCACCGTCCTCTCCGCACTCCGCAGCCCCCGCATCCTCACCAGGGAGGTGCTGGCGGGCCTCGTCGTCGCCATGGCGCTCATCCCGGAGGCGATCTCCTTCTCGATCATCGCGGGCGTCGACCCGCAGGTCGGACTGTTCTCCTCGTTCGTCATGGCCGTGGCGATCGCCTTCCTCGGCGGCCGCCCGGCGATGATCACGGCGGCCACGGGAGCGATCGCCCTGGTCATCGCCCCGGTCGCCCGCGAACACGGCCTCGACTACTTCATCGCCACGGTCATCCTCGGCGGTGTCTTCCAGGTGATCCTCGGTCTCCTCGGCGTCGCGAAGCTCATGCGCTTCATCCCGCGGAGCGTCATGGTCGGGTTCGTCAACGCACTGGCGATCCTGATCTTCACCGCCCAGCTGCCGAACCTCATCGGCGTGCCGGGGCTCGTGTACCCGCTCGTCGCGGTCGGCATCGTGGTCATGGTCGTCATGCCCCGCCTCACGAGTGTCGTGCCGGCGCCGCTCGTCGCGATCGTGCTCATCACCGCGGCGACGGTGGCCACCGGACTGAACGTGCCCACCGTCGGCGACCAGGGCGAACTGCCGCGCAGCCTGCCGACCCTGTTCATCCCGAACGTGCCGTTCACGCTGGAGACGTTCGCGATCATCGCGCCGTACGCGGCCGCGATGGCGTTGGTCGGGCTCCTCGAGTCGCTCATGACGGCCAAGCTCGTCGACGATGTCACCGACACCCCGTCGGGCAAGACCCGCGAGTCTCTGGGCCAGGGGATCGCGAACGTGCTCTCGGGGTTCTTCGGTGGCATGGGTGGCTGCGCGATGATCGGCCAGACCATGATCAACGTGAAGGCCTCGGGCGCGCGAACGCGGATCTCGACCTTCCTCGCCGGGGTGTTCCTGCTGGTCCTGGTCGTCGCGCTGGGCGACGTGGTCGCGGTGATCCCCATGGCCGCGCTCGTCGCGGTGATGATCATGGTGTCCGTCGCGACCTTCGACTGGCACAGTGTCAACCCGAGGACCCTGCGCGCCATGCCCCTCGGTGAGACGGTCGTCATGGTGGCCACGGTCGTCGTGGTGGTCCTGACGCACAACCTCGCGATCGGTGTCGTCATCGGTGTGATCGCCGCGATGGTCGTGTTCGCAAGGCGGGTCGCCCACCTCGCCACCGTCGAACGCACGGTCGACCTGTCCGCAGCGACGCCCACCGCCCGGTACACCGTGACCGGGGAGCTGTTCTTCGCCTCCAGCAACGACCTCACGACGCAGTTCGCCTACGCCGACGACCCGGAGCGGATCGTCATCGACCTCTCGCAGTCGCACGTCTGGGACGCGTCGACCGTCGCCGCCCTCGACGCGATCACCACGAAGTACGAGCGTCGCGGGAAGCGGGTCGTCATCGAGGGGATGAACGACGCGAGCACGCGGATACACGCCCGGCTGGCCGGCAAGCTGACCGGCGGTCACTGACCGCCGGTCGCGCCGGCTCCTGCGTCCGAGTCAGTCGAGCGGGACGCCGAAGTCGCCCGCGATGCCGGCCAGGCCGGTGGTGTAGCCCTGGCCGACGGCACGGAACTTCCACTCCGAGTTGTACCGGTAGATCTCGGCGAACAGCATCGCCGTCTCCTGGGAGGCGTCCTCGGTGAGGTCGTAGCGGACGATCTCCTGCTGATCCTGGTCCATGACCCGGCAGAAGGCGTCGCGGACCTGGCCGAAGTTCTGGCGGCGGTTGTCGGCGTCGTGGATCGAGACCGCGATGACGATGCGCGAGACGTCGGGCTCCACAGCGCGGAGGTCGATCGTGATCTGCTCGTCGTCGCCGTCACCCTCGCCGGTGCGGTTGTCGCCCTGGTGCACGACCGAGCCGTCGGGCGTCGACATCTGGTTGTAGAAGATGAAGTCCGCAGGGGTTCGGATCTTGCCGTTCTCGGCGACGAGGATGGCGGAGGCGTCGAGGTCGAACGCGACGCCGACGGTGGTGCGCGGGTCCCACCCGAGACCGACCGTGGCGATGGTCAGCCCTGGGCTGGTCTTCGTGAGCGAGAGGTTGTTGCCTTTGGAGAGGCTGAGGCCTGCCATGGGTGTGTTCCTTCGAGAGTGCTCGGTGATGTTCGAACCTCCATCCTGCCCTGTTCCGGCTGAGTTTGGAGTGGGTTGTGGAGGATCCGCCAGCCCCCACGGCCGCAGCGGTGATCAGTCGCCGTCCGCCTTGGTGGAGTCGGCCGCTGTGACTTCGTCGAGTGGCAGCTCCTCGCGGGCGACCGCTGCGGCGACGTCACCGAGCCGCCGCTGGCGGGTGCGTGCGTACTGCCGGATCATCCCGAAGGCCGTGTCCATGTCGACACCCGCCGCCCGCGCCAGATACCCCTTCGCCTGCTCGATGGCGACCCGGCTGTCGAGCGCGCGCTGGAGTTGCTCGGTGGCGAGCGTCGCGTTCTCGATCGTCCGCTGCTGCAGGAGGCTGATCGTCGCGACATCGGCCAGCGCCTGGGCGGCGCGGGCGTCGGCGCCGTTGAGGGCGCCCTCGGTCTCGCGGAACAGATTCAGAGACCCGACGATCGTGTCGCGGAGCCGCATGGGGATCGCGTGGACGCCCGCGTATCCGCGTTCCTGTGACGCTTCCGCGAACCTCGGCCAGTGCTCGCGCAGCTCGTCAGCGCTCTCCGCCGTCACCAGGAGACCGCTCGTCACCGCAGCGATGCAGGGCCCCTCTCCTGCGTTGAGCTGCATGAGGCCGATGAACTCGCTCCGCTCGCTCGTGGACGCGACGACCTGCAGGAGGTCGTCGCGGTCGGCCAGATGGATGGCCCCGGCGGCAGCGTCGAACAGCTCGACCGCCCGGTCGACCAGTGTCTGCAGCACGTCGACGACGTCGTAGTCGGCGACGAGGCTGTCGGTGAGAGTCACGAACGTCTCGATGAGCCGTGCTTCGCGCGTGTCGTCCATGGCGGTGTCAGTCCCCATCTGTTGATCTGCGGATCAACCGTAACCGAGGCCGGAGGCCGTCCATGACCGCCGCCGTCGAGACGCGCTCGCGAGGATTTGCGCCGGGTCGCGAGACCGTTCTACGCTGAACGAGCGCTGCCCCAGACCCTGGTTGCCGGATTGTTCGTCCTTTCTGATGATGCCCAGGAGCCTCATGAGCACGCACCCCGTCGGCCTTCCTCTCGTGCGTTCTCGGCGACCCGATCGGTCGACCAGAACGCCCGTCCCGCCGGCGGAGGGCGTCCGATGACGGTCGAACGCAGCAGCGGGTTCCGGAAGACCGGCCCCAGCGGGAGACCCCGGACTGGTGGCACCTCGAGCTACTCCGCGATCCTCGCCGAAGTGAAGTCGGCCGGTCTGCTCCGACGACGCCACGGCTTCTACTGGACGCTGTTCGCCGTCCTGGTGCTCGCCACCGCCGGCTGCTGGGTCGCCTTCGCGTTCCTCGGTGACTCCTGGCTGCAGCTGTTGGTCGCGGCCGCTCTGGGCGTGCTGTTCACGCAGTTCGCCTTCCTGTCGCACGAGGCCGCGCATCGGCAGGTGTTCGAGTCCCGTGCCTGGAACGACCGGGCGGGCCGATTCCTCGGCACCTTCCTGGTGGGGTTGAGCTACTCGTGGTGGATGAACAAGCACACGCGCCATCACGGCAATCCGAACACCGTGGGGAAGGACCCCGACATCGAGCCCGACACGATCCGCTTCCTGCCGGAGGACGTCGACACGGTGCGGAACCGGGCGGCGAGGATCTTCTACCGTCACCAGGGTTGGTTGTTCTTCCCCCTCCTCACCCTCGAAGGCCTCAACCTGCACTGGCTCGCGATCCGCTCCGTCGTCAGCGGTGTCGGGACGCGGGCCGGCGTGCGCGACCGGGTGGTCGAGGGAGTGATGCTCGTCGCACGCTTCGGGATCATCCTCACGGTCGTGTTCTGGTTCCTGCCGTTCGGCATGGCGTGCGCGTTCCTCGGTGTGCAGCTCGCGGTGTTCGGCGTCATGATGGGTGCCTCCTTCGCCCCGAACCACAAGGGGATGCCGACGATCGCCAATGACGCGAACGTCGACTTCTTCTCCCGGCAGGTCCTGACGTCGCGGAACGTGGCCGGCGGATGGTGGGTGTCGTTCCTCATGGGCGGCCTGAACTACCAGGTCGAGCACCACCTGTTCCCCTCGATGCCGCGCCCCGCGCTCAAAGAGGCTCGACGGCTGGTCCGCGACCACTGCGCCGCACTCGACGTCCCGTACGCCGAGACCACGCTGCTGCGCTCGTACGGGATCGTCATCCGCTACCTCAACCGCGTCGGTCTCGGAGCTCGCGATCCGTTCGCGTGCCCGCTCGTCGCCGAGCTCCGCATACACTGAGCCACCTCACCGACCACCATCACTCCACGGAATCAGGAACCCAAGCCATGCAGATCATCATCGTGCTCCTCGTCATCTGGGCGATCCTCTCCATCGTCGGCTTCGCGCTGAAGGGTCTGCTGTGGCTCGGGATCATCGGCATCGTCCTCTTCCTCGGCACGATCGTCTTCGGTGCCATCCGACGCGCCGCCAGCAAGCGCTAGCTCGCAGTCGGAAGCCGCCCGGACGGTTCGGGTACGCTCTGCCGGATGCGGAATCTGGACTGGGACGGCCTGCGCAACCTCAGGGATCTCGGCGGTCTGCCGACCCCGCTGTCGTCCACCGGCCTGACGGCGCGCGGGCGGATCGCGCGGGGTCCCCGACGCGAGCTGCTCACCGCTGCAGGGTGGGACGTAGCGATGCGATGGGGGCTGCGGTCCGTGGTCGATCTCCGCAGCGCTGATGAGACCGGAGCGCGCGAAACCGACCCGGGTGTCCGTCCTCCAGCCGAGCTGGTGATCACGCTCGCGCCGACCGAGGATCAGACCGATCCGGAGTTCCGCGCGGTGTGCCTGCCGATCCTCGACTCCCCGGAGTACTGGCCGCACAATGTGCGTATCCTGCCGGAGCTCGTCCGCGGTGCGCTCGAAGCGGTCGCATCGTCCGAACCCGGGATCCTGGTGCACTGCGCAGCCGGCAGGGACCGCACCGGCATGATCAGCGCGCTGCTGCTCGCCAACGTCGGCGTCCCCGATGAGGCCATCGTCGACGACTACGCGGCATCGGTGCGTGCCATGGCCGGAACGGCGCCCCACGGCGGCCCGACCCACGACCGCCAGGCGTCGTGGACGTCGGAGCAGGCCGACGCCTTCCTCGACGACGTGACGCCGCACGTGCGAGCCTTCGTCGCCGACGCGGACGGGGTCTTCGAAACACTCGGCGTCGACGAGACGGCCCGAGGGGAATTGCGTCTGCTGTTGCTCCCGTGACGGCCGATGCCCGGCTCATCGCGGGAGAATGAGCCATGCAGACGCGCTCAAAGATCCTGAAGCGGCTCGGTCTCGCCCAGCAGACCTCCACGATCGTGAAGCTGAACCGGGTGTCCGCCCCGGACGAGACGCTCGATGGGTTCGTCGTCGCCATCGGTCACAAGTGGGTGCTCGTCGCACCGATAGCCGCAGGTGGTTTCTTCGACGGCTACACGGTCATCCGCGTCCGTGAGATCGCCCGCGTCCGGTTCGATCGATCGTTCCAACGCCGTTTCTCCGAAACTCGACCCGAGTGGCCCGTGAACCCTCCGCCAGGTCGGCCGACGCCCGATCTGGACTCGACCCGCGGCATGTTGCGGTCGTTCCTCACGGAGGGAGTTCTCTGCGCCCTCGAACGCCGGAACAAACCCGACCTTCTGTGGGTCGGTGTGCCCGACGAACTGAGACGTCGCTGGTTGTATCTGCTCGAGGTTCGACCTGATGCGACGTGGCACGCCGGCCCACTGGGCTATCGACTCCGGACCATCACCCTCGTCCGCATGGGTGACCAGTACTTGCGAGCGCTGGCCGCCGTGGCTGGGCCCGCGCCCGTCGAAGCCGGCTCGTCCTGGTGGTCTCCTCCCGAGCAGGGGTGACCGGGCCGGACGAGCGTGAGCGGACAGTCCTCATGAGGGCGATTCCCGGTCCGCGCCCAGGCACGCGCGCTGGCCCGCCTTACGGCTCGTCGTCCCAGGGGATCGGCGTCGTCGTGCCCGACTGCGCCTGCGTCGGCTCCTCCTGCCCAGACCGCCGACGGGCACAGAGGCGGTCCTGCTATGGTGCTGCCCGATTATCATCCGATCGCGCCAGCTACCTCACCACCGGAACAGGAACCCCATACCCGTGCAGAAGTTCGCCGTCGTCATCGTCGTCCTCCTCGTCCTTTGGGCGGTCCTCTCTATCGTCGGGTTCGTGCTGAAGGGGCTGTTCTGGCTCGGGATCATCGGCCTCGTCCTCATCGTCGGGACAATCCCGTTCGGAGCCGTCCAGCGTGCTGGGAGCAAGCGCTAGCCCACAGATGTCCTCAAAGTCGTACGACTTTCAGGACGAGAAGTTGGTACACTTGCGCCATGTCGATCTCTTCCGCGATGCCAATCCAGCCGGTGCTGCCCACGTCTGAAGCGCGTACCGAGTTGCCGAACGCGTTGCGCAGGTTCCGCTCCGAGGGTGTGATGGCGCAGCCCATGGTGTTCGGCGGTCACCGTCGTGCCGAGGGCGTCGTCATCCCGTTTGAGCTCTACACGGAGTTGCTGCCTGTGATCGAAGACATCGAGATCGCACACTTGGTGCGCGAGCGCGCTGCCGGCGGTGGGTCGGGGTCCCTGGCTGATGTCGCTCTCGGTCTCGGCCTCAATCCTGACGACTACCGCTGATGGCGGCGTCCCTCAAGCTGACCGCTCTTCTCCCGGGCTTTCAGCAAGACATCGACGCGCTCCCGGACCTCGCCACGAAGAAGATGGCGCTGGACATGCTCGTCCTCATCCGGGACGGGAAGATCGCGGGCGTGAAGCTCGACTCGCGGGTCGGCACCGGGGACCTGGATGACTGTCGCAAGCTCTACTTCGACCCGGACGGATCCGGAAAGCCGAGGTACCGACTCGTCTACCGCTACACGCCGGACGAGATCCACGCCGTCGCCATCGAGGCTGTCGCCGTCGGGCGGCGTGCGAACCTCGACGCCTATCAGCGGGCCATCGTCAATCTCGGCCGGTGAGGGCCGAGCCGCCGTGCCGGAGAACCGGTATCGGCCTTTGGGAGACGACTCCTTACGGCTCGTCGTCCCAGGGGACCGGCGTCGTCGTGCCCGACTGCACGTCGCTCCGGAGGATCGCGTAGGCGACCGATGCGAGTGGCTGTCCGCCGGCCACTGGCCAGCCCTCGCGGTAGTGGGCCTCCTTCACCCAGCCGGCCCGACGGAAGGCGCGACGCATGGCGACGTTGTCCTCGCGGGTCTGCCCCTCGAGCTTGCGAACGGTCGGGAAGCGGTCGAACACCTCCCTGACGATGACCGGCAGGATCGCCGTTCCGATCCCGCGCCCTCGTGCGTCTTCGGCGAGCCGCAGGTCGATCAACGCCGTGTCGTCCTCGAGGTCCTCGAGGGTGACGATTCCCACCATCTCGCCGTCCGCGAGTACCCAACACCCGAAGGCACCGGGCCCGTCGACGATGCCTGAGGTCAGGCGTTTGTGCGCCTCCTCCGCGGTCGGTCGCGGCTGCATGTGGAACGGGAACTCGTGTGCGCTCAGGAACTCGACGAACGCGTCGTCGTCCCGTGGGCGTTCGACGGGTCGGAGGGTCAACGCTGGCATACCTTCAGTATCGCAACACGGCGCATCATCGCAGGGCACGCCGGCTCATCCCGCAGCCAGGGTGCGGAGGTCGGCCAGCTCGCGTTCCAGGTCCGCGTCGTCGAGTGCTCCCGCCATGGCCGCGATCGACAGTCCTTCGAGGCGCCTGACGATCTGACGGGCGCGGAACGCCCGATCGTCGGCGCCGGAGACCTCGCCGAGCATCCCGACCACCACCCCTTCGGCCTGCCGGAACTGCTCCGTGAGGAGCGCGCGACGATGGTCGGCAGGCAGGCCGAGGACGTATTCGTAGACGATCGGGCGGAGGGTCGCGTCGACGTCGTGGAGCGCGGTCGCCTGTTCGGTGAGGAAACCCTCGAGGTCGTTCGCCTCGTCCCCTGAGCGCTCGTGCGCAAGCGCGTCGAGCAGGATCTCCTCGGTGCTGGCGTACTGGTAGTACAGGCCTCCGCGTGAGACGTCCGCCGCCAGTCGGACGTGATCCATCGTCGTCCGCCGGAAGCCGCGTTCCCGGAACTCGGCGACAGCGGCCTGCCGCAGGTGTTCGCGGGCGCGTGACGACGTCGGGCTGAGCGCGTTCACGAGGCGAGGGCGTCCCGCGCGCGAACGAGGTCGCGGGTGAATCCGGGGACGGGGACAGCCGATTCGATGGCCGACACGTGGACTTCCGACATGAGCGCCAGGATATCGTCCGTGTTGTGGTGCAGCTCCATGATGCGCCGACTGAGGACGTCCTTCCGGAACATGAGGACCATGACGCGTGCGGCGAGCGCCTTCGGCAGAAGCGTGAACGGCGCGATGTCCCGCAGGTGGTGGCGGAGCCGGACCCCGCGGGCCTGCACGACCCGGAGGCATTCACGGATGTTGCCGATGCCTCGAGCGAGGGTCCGCGGGCTCGCCAACGCTCGTGAGACGACGTCGCCGATCTCGTCGCCCGGGCGGAAATCGGAGGCGATCGCGGAGATGATCCCCGCGTTGACCGCCTGGTGCACCCAGAGCCACTCGAGCATGCGAGGCGACCGCTCCACCGTCAGACCGGCGTCATGGAACGCCTGCGAGGCCGCTGCGTGAAGGGCGGTGGTGTGAGCGGATGCCGGCGCCAACCGGACGCTGTCGAAGAGGACGCTCTCGACGAGTTCCGCGTCACGTCGGCCGCCGGCGATCGGGTAGCCGAGGAGGTGGTCGTCGTGGCCCACGAGCGCCTGCAGCTCCTCGCGGGACCCCCAGAACCCGCCCATGAGCAGGAGACGTCGATCGAGTCCGCGGCGACGGAGCGACTCGATCGCACCGGCGAGCGCCTCGGCCGGAACGGAGACGAGGACGAGGTCGACCGTCTCCGGATCGAACGTCACCGGGGTGAGCGGATACCGGAACGACCTGTCGACCGGTGGCTGCTCGCGTCCGTCGAGGAGGTCGACCGTGGTGGTCGCCGATCGGGCCTGCGGGTCGGCGTCACGAAGGAGGTGCTGGACCTCGTGGCCGGCTTCGCGCAGGACGCAGCCGTAGGTCACCCCGATGACACCGCGACCCATGATGACGATGCGCATGTGCTCTCCGTTGCTGACTGGTGTGCATAATCCGACATTTGTGTCGGTTTTTCAGTCTACACGGACACGTCTGTCCAAAGAACGCAACGGGCCCCGTGCCGTCTCGCCCCGTGATTACGCTGATGCCCGACAGGACCCTTTCGCCCTGTCGGGGTTCCCGGCCGGCTTCCCCTCGATTCCGGCCGGGGCCCGCTTCACCGCCAGGGCGGACGTCAGGGGCGGTCGGTGCGTCCGGCGTTCGCCGCGAGCAATCCGCGCGCTCCGGCGATCATCGCGGCCTCGGTCCGGGTCGCCGCACCGAGCTTCCGCAGGATGGCCGAGACGTGGACGCTCGCCGTCTTCGCGCTGATGAACAGGCGCTCGCCGATCTGACGGTTGCTCAGGCCTTCCGCGATGAGCTGCAGCACCTGGCGCTCTCGGGCGGTCAGCTCGATGGAGCCGCTCGTGCCACGCGCTCGGGGGCGGCCGTCGAGGTTCAGCGACGCCCGCTCCGCCAACGCGCGCGCACCGTCGAGCACGAGGCCGGCACCGAGCGTCGTCGCCTCGGCGACCGCGACGACGAGCGTGTCCTGTGCGCCAGGGCGATCACCGGCGGCCACGCGCGCCTCAGCCAGTCGGAGTGCCGTGTATGGCGCGAGCGCGGCCGGTGCGAACGGATGCTCGGCCATCGCGCGAGCCGCCTCCCACGCGCTGGCGTCGTTCCCGGTGCCGTCCGGTCCGCCGAGTTCGGCGTCGACCAGCGCGCCCCACAGCGGTGCGGTCGGCCAGAACCGTTCCTCGGCGAGCAGTGCCCGCCAGCGTTCCTCCTGCTGCCGGAGCCGATCGTCGTCGACGCCGGCAAAGGGTCCGGACGCCACGTCGAGCGTGCCGGTGGCGAGCGAGACACGGATCCGGGCCAGGACGCGAGCCGCGTCCGCCAGTGCCGGGAGGTCGTACGCCGGCATCGGGCGGTGGTCCGGGGCGTCGAACACGCCGACCCCCGCCGGCGACCAGGCCCCGGCGAGGTCGCCGGCAGCCAGCCCGACCTGCATCACGACGCGGGCGACGCCGAACCGCGTCTGCACCTCCAGGCCGGACAGGGAGAGCATCCCCTTCCGCCACCGGCGGTACAGGGTCGCAGCGCTCTCGGCGTCGCCACGCCAGAGCGTGAGCAGGATGAGCGACTGACGGAGGTACACCGAGAAGGCGAGGGGCGGCTGCAGTGCCAGGGCCCGGTGGACCCGTTCCTCCGCCTCGTCCCAGCGACCGAGCGCCACCAACGGGTCGACCGCGTTCGACGACAAAATGAGCCCCGAACTGCGCTCGACGCCCAGCTCCTTCGCCCGCGCGACGCCTTCCAATGCCGACGCGAGCGCTTCCTCGTAGGAACCGAGCAGGTTCGCCATGTCGGACGCGTTCACCCGGTACCGGAGCAGGGCGCTGCCGTCGCCGTCCGCCAGCGTCTCAGCGGTCGCCAGCATCCTGCTGCCGCTCTCCAGTTCGCCGTGGTGGATGCGTGCGATCCCACCGATGTTCGCCGCGACCGAGGCGTTCCGTGCCGAACCGGTGCGGACGGCCTCCCGGGCGGCCTCGTCGGCGTACTCGATCGCCCGTTCCAGCCGCCCGATGATCATGTGCCGCGCGCCGAGGCTCGTCAGCAGCACACCGCGCAGGTCGCCGGGGGTGCCCGGTGGGACCCGGTCGAGCGCCTCTTCGAGGAGGTCCACCGAGCCCGGTCGCCCGAGGTTGGCGAGATAGAACGCCTTGTCACGGAGGAGCTTGGCCTGGTCGAGGTCGTCGCGTTCCTCCGGCGTCGCGAGCACCTCGTCGACCATGGCGATCGCCCGGTCCGTCCACCCGGCGTTCCTTAAGGCGCTCGCCGTCCGTCGCATGAGTTCCGAACGCGAGCGCCCGACGAGTGCCGCGGCGTCGGGCACCTGGTCCCAGATCTCCAGGAGACGCTCGCCGAGCTGCGCCTCCGTGCTGTACGCGTAAGCAGCGTGAGCCTGCTCCATGGCGCGGACGGTCGCGGGGAAGGCCCGTCCGAAGTCGCGGGCGAGCATCCAGTGGTGCGACACCGCGGCAGCGACCGGCTCACCACCGACGCCTGCCTCCAGCGCCTCGGCGAACCCCGCATGGAACCGGCTCCGTTCGCCGGGCAGCAGGTCGTCGTGGATCGCCTCCCGGACCAGGGCGTGTCGGAACTCGTACGTGGTCGCGTCCGCGACGAGGACGTTCGACCCGATCGCCTCCCGCACACCGGTGTCGAGGGCGTCGGGGCCGCCCGTGAACACCCGCTCCAGGAGGGTGTGCTCGACGCAGACACCACCGGCCGAGATCACGCGCAGCAGCTGTTGGGTCGCGGGCGCGAGTCGCTCGTAGCGCGCCAGCAGGAGCTCGCGCAGGGTGTCGGGGAGTTCGTCGCCGTCCCGGTCCACCTCCAGTCCGAGGAGTTCCTCGACGAAGAACGGAACGCCCTCGCTCCGTGCGTACACGCTGTCGATCGAGACCGTGTCGAGGGAACTTCCGCGGATGGCGATCGCCTGGCGGAGCACGTCGCTGCGGCTCAACCGTTCGAGGGTGTGCCGCTCGACGCGCCTCGTGCGGTCGAGCTCGGCGAGGAACCCGCGCAGGGGGTGCCCGCGGGAGACGTCCTCGCTTCGGAAGGTGAGCACGACCATCACGCGGGCATCGGAGAGCACGCGCACGAGGAAGGCCAGCAGGCTGAGGGTCGCACCGTCAGCCCAGTGGACGTCCTCGATCGCGACGACGACGGGCTGCTGACGTGACAGCGCCTCGAGGAGCACCGCGACGGTCTCGTGGAGCCGCCCGACGCCGCCGTCCCGGTGGTCCTGCGCGTCGGGGCCGAGCGTCGGCAGCAGCGTCGCGAGGGAGGCTTTGCCCGGACCCGCAGCCTCCAGCACCGCGTCGCGCCCGCGCTGCGCGACGAGGTCCTTCATGAGGCCGAGGACCGGTGCGTAGGGCGCGGCGACGTCACCGAGGTCCACGCACTGGCCCGTGATGACGAGCGCCGACGACCGGACCGACCGCGTGAACTCGGTGAGCAGGCGCGTCTTGCCGATACCGGCCTCGCCGCTCAGGACCACACTGCGTGACTCACCCGCGGCGACGGCGTCGAACACGGCCTGGAGCGCTCGAAGATCGGAGGCGCGCCCGATCATCGTCGGGCTGGTGGTGGGCAGGCTCACCACTCCATGGTCCCACCCTCGTCACGATCGGCCGCGGCGTCCGCGAGTCGCCGCTGCTCCTCCAGTCGTCGTTCCCGGCGGCGACGTTCCCGCTCGAGATCCCGCTGGAGTTCCTGCTCGATGAACCGTCTCGTCTCGACGGACGTGAACGGGCTGTGACTCGCGCTCGTGATCAACATGGCTCCTCCGCTGAACACGGGGCGGATCCCCGTGCTCGACCACTCACGTTCCTCGCTGAGGCCCGTGCCCTACCTCGGGCAACTGCCCTAGATGGCCGGGACCGGCGCGGTGGGAACCGCCGTCGACCTGGGGAGTCCTCCCCATCGTCCGACTCGGCCGGTCCCTCCTAGAGTCGGTGTCGGCCCGGAGCGGCCAGAACCGGAGGGCTGCAGTGAGCACGACCACGATCGACCGCACCTACCTGAATCGCGCGGTACGAGGGCGCACCGTCCTGGTGATCACCCTCATCTTCCTCACGGCCGTCGCGGGGTTCATCGGGTTCGGGAACGTCAGGGACCTCGCCGCCGACCTCACGGCGAGCTACACGACGACCACCGGACAGGTGGTCGACGAGGGTACGGAGCGGGTGCTCGAAGGCAGCCGACGCAGCAAGCACTGGGAGGAGTACCGCACCGTCACGGTGACCTACGACGTGCCCGGTACGGCCGGATCGGACGAGATCCGCAGTGACACGATCCAGGTGGGCGAGACGCTCGAGATCCGGGTCCGCGACCAGACCGGCGAGGTCACGCTCGAGGCGCCGGCCGGCCCGGACTTCTGGCAGTGGTTCTGGGCGGTGACGATGTCACTCCTCACCGCACTGCTCGCCTGGTGGTCCGTCGTCGCGGTGCGCAACAGCATCCGACTGCTCGCGTTCCGCCCCGGAACCCGGCAGCCGGACGTCGTGTTCGCATTGAGTGGGGCGGTGCCGCGCGCGACGGGCCGCAACGGTCGACGACAGGTCCTGGAGCTCACGGGCCGGATCGAGTCGAGCTCCGACGGGCTCCGGGTCGGTGAACCGGCGACGCTCACCGTACCGGCGAGTCACACGGCCGCCGTGTCCGGCTTCCCGCCACGGATCCCCGGCTACCGGGTGAGCCAGCGGGCGACGGAGGATGGGATCGTCGTCGTGCACCTGCCCGAATCCGACGTATGGTGGGCGGCCACGCTGACGTTCCCCTCGACCCTTCAGTCGGGCCGGGTCGCAGGTTCGACGACCACCTCGGGCTGAGCGTTCGGGGCGGTGTCCAGGTACCGGACGTTCAGGGGCGGACGCGGACGCTGCGCCCCTCGAGGGAGACGACGTCGTCGAGCTGCAACTGCCGGCCGCGTCGGCGATCGATCTCGCCGTTGACCCGCACCGCGCCGTCGGCGATCGCCGCCTTCACGTCTCCGCCGGAGTCGAGCAGACCGGCGAACTTCAGGAACTGCCCGAGTCGGATGCCCTCGCCGCCGATCGGGACATCGGTGATCTGTGTCGGGTTCGTCATCCCCGAATGCTAACAAGGATGGGTTCACTGGACTCGGGGACAGCATGTGGTTGTACCCTCAGCGGTACCGGGCCATCGTGGCTCGCAAAGGAGCAACACCATGGGCGAGAAGTCCGCACGGAAAGAAGGCGGCAAGACCGCACCCGCGAAGACGCTGAAGGAGAAGCGCACCGCGAAAGCCGACAAGAAGGCCGGCAATGCGCGTTCGGAGAACACCGACGCGATCACGCGGGTCAAGAACCGCTAGTCCCGATCCTCGGCCCCGCGCGGTCGGTGATGCGCTCAGGCGTCCGTCCCCTCACGGAGACGGGCGCCTGTTCTGGTCTTCACCCTCGCCGCGATCCGCCCGGGTGTCGACCTCGACCGGCAAGCGGTGGGGAGCAGTCCCCATTGAGCCGCCGTCGTGGTGTGCCCCAATCTGGACCCTAAGAACAACAACCGTCGATCAGGGGGACATCACCATGGGGTACACATACCGGCAGCGCATCATCCGCACCTCGGCAGCAGCCTTGGCCGTTCCCGCACTGCTGCTCCTGAGCGCATGTGGGAGCTCGGGCGGCGAGATCGGCGATGAGGTCCGGATCTCCGAAGGGACGATGACGGTCACGGGGATCGAGCAGCGGACCGCGGAGGACGTCGCCGCGCTCGAACTCGACGAGCTCGCCGGCCAGACGCCCTACTTCGTGACGTACGAGGTGGCCTTCAATGACGGCTCGGAGGGCGACCTCAACGAGAACTTCTGGAAGGCCAAGGCGTCGGACGGTGAGGCATCGCCCATCAACGTCCTCAACTTCGGCGGGGATTTCGACTGCACCGGTCTCGGTGAGGTGTCCGACGGCAAGGCGGAAGGGTGCCAGCTCATCATGGTGCCGGAGGGTGCGACGCTCGAGTCGGTGTCCTTCGGTGGAGCGGGCACGTGGCGCGCACCGAAGGCGGAGTGACGCCGAGGCCCTGACCGCTCACGCGCGGGCCGGGCATCCCGCTATCGTCGTGGCATGTCCGACCTCAGCCCCGGCGACGACGCGCTCGAGCTCGCCCGCCTGCTCATCTCGATCGATTCCGTCAGTCCGAGCCTCGTCCCAGGGGCTCCCGGAGAAGGGCGGATCGCGGCGGTGATCGCGCAGCGACTCGAGGGCGCCGGCTTCGTGGTCGACCTCGTTCCCGCACCGGAGGACCCGCAGCGCGTCAGCGTCGTGGCCGTGCACGCGGGATCGCAGCCGGGGCCGACGGTCGTGTTCAACGGCCATCTCGACACCGTCGGGGTCGAGGGCATGGTCGACCCGTTCACCCCGCGGATCGCGGACGGCCGGCTCTTCGGGCGCGGTGCCAGCGACATGAAGGCCGGCCTGGCCGGGCTGATCGTCGCCGCAGAACGACTCGCCGCGACCGACCACCCCGGCGCGGTCGTCTTCACGGGCGTCGCCGACGAGGAGGACGCGAGCGTGGGGGCCGCTGCCGTCCTCCGACACCTCGCCGATCGTGGGGTGACGGCGGACGTGTGCCTCATCGCCGAGCCCACCTGGTTGGACCGGGTGTCGGCGCATCGGGGGTACGCGGTCGTCGAGGTCACGCTGCAGGGGACGGCCGCGCACTCGTCACAGCCTGGTCTGGCCGTCGATGCGATCCGCGCTGTCAGCGCGCTGCTGCAGGAGGTGGAGCGGGCCGACGACGAGCTTCATCGGCGACCGGCGCACCCGTTGCTCGACCACGGTTCGTTCACGACGACGGTCGCCAGGGCAGGGAGCGCCCCGTTCACGATCGCAGCCGGCGCCACCCTCGTCATCGAACGACGCACCCTGCCGGGTGAACGCGCTGAGGAAGCCCTGGTCGAGGTCCAGGCGATGCTCGACGCGGTCGCAGCCCGGATGCCCGGCCTCCGCACGGGCGCCCGGCTGACCCATCAGCGCGAGGCCTGGGATGCCGACGATCAGGGTGCGGCCGCGCGGTACGCCGACGTCCTCGCCGCCGAGCTCTTCCGGGACGCCGAGGCCGCACCGGCTGCGGTCGGAGCGCCGTATTGGATGGAATCGGCGCTCTGGCAGGCGGCGGGGATCCCGACCGTCGTGTGCGGCCCCGCGGGCGGCGGACTGCACGCCGCGGAGGAATGGGTCGACCTCGACCAGCTCCGGCGGTTCCCGGAAGCGGTCATGGCCGCGACCCGCGACGCGCTGTCCGGATCGAGCGAGGCGTGACGCCCGGTGGGCCCGACCGCATCGCGGTGATCGGGCCGGGCGCGATCGGAACCGTGGTCGCCGCAGCGCTCCACGAACAGGGACGGACGCCGTTCATCGCGGGGCGGTCGAAGCGGCCGGAACTCCAGCTCCAGGTCGACGATGAGACGGTGACGGTCCCCGGCCCGGTCCACACCGATCCGGCGGAGCCTCCGGGCACCGCGGACCTCGTCTTCCTGGCGGTCAAGGCGACCCAGACGGCTGCCGCTGCGGACTGGCTCGCCGCGTTGTGCGGCCCGGACACGGTCGTGTGCGTCCTGCAGAACGGCGTCGAGCAACGCGAGATGGTGGAGTCACTCGTCCGGGAGGGAGCGGTCGTCCCCGCGGTCGTGTGGTTCCCTGCCACCCGTGAGGCCGGCGGACCGGTCACCCTGTTGAGCCCGCCGCGCCTGTCCCTACCGGAGGCACCCGGTGCCCTCGTGGTCGAGGACGCGTTGCGAGGCTCCCGCTGCGCCGTCGAGGTCTCGACCGACTTCACGACCCTCGCCTGGCGGAAGCTGCTGCAGAACGCCGCCGCCGGACTCATGGCGTTGACCGGACGCCGATCCGGCATGTACCGGCGCGACGACATCGGCCGCTTGATGCTCGGCTACCTCGAGGAATGCACCGCCGTCGCGCGCGCGGAGGGTGCGCGGTTGACCGACGACGAACCTCGGCGGCTCCTCGACCAGTTCCGTGCCGCTCCGGTCGACCGCGGGACGTCGATCCTCGCCGACCGCGAACAGGGGCGACCGCTCGAATGGGACGTCCGCAACGCGGTGATCCAGCGGCGGGGGAGCGCGCACGGCATCCCCACGCCGATCAGCGACATCGTCGTGCCGTTGCTCGCCGCGGCGAGCGATGGGCCGGGCTGAGCCACGACAGCATCGGGATCGAGCCTGCCGATAGGCTCGAAGGCATGCTTCGTCTGATCGCCTTCGCGGCTCTCGGTGCTCTTGTCGGTGGTGTGATCGTGATCGCCGTCGGTCCATCCACCGTCGGGTACACGGTGGCCGGCATCGCACTCCCCGTCTTCATCATCTCCACCGTGCTCACGCTCATCGCCCGGTCGGTGGGGAACGCCATCGGGGCTTCTCCGGAGGCCGTGCAGCAGGCCAAAGACGCCCGCCGGCTCGGGGTCGCACGCATCGACGCGCTCCGTCAGACCGGCACACAGATCAACGATCAGCCACTGTGCGAGCTCGACCTGACCGTCCAACCACTGCAGGGATCGGCCTTCGCGAGCACCATGCGCACCGTCGTCCCGCTGACCGCCATCCCGATGTTCCAGCCCGGCACGGAGCGTGATGTCGCCATCCTGCTCGACGGTGGACCGGAGGTCGCGTTCATCGACGAAGGTGAGCTCTCACCGGCGGAACGGGCGCGTCTGCGTGTGCCTGGGCGTGGGTCCGTCCCGTTCATCCCGGTCGAGCCGCACCGCCGCATCGTCGACGGCGTCCGACGGGGGCCGTTGCTCGGCGTCGGCCGCGCGGGCCGGCCCGCACGGTTCGCCCTCTTCGCCGTCGTGGCGATCGCTGCGGCGACGGTCGTCGTCGCGCCGTTCCACCAGGCGGTCGGGCAGTCGTTCGCCGCCATGCAGGATGGCCGGCTCCGACCGGATCTGCGCCGACCGGAGGCGCTCGCCGACGCTCAGCGGGCGCTCGAGGAGGCGATCGGTCACGACCGCGTGGCCTCCATCACGGTGGCGGCCGACTTCATCATCGTCGAGGCCCCACTGTCCGCTGGTGACACGAAGACCGACCGCTGGACCTACCGGGACGGAGCCGTCACCAACGACGGCGCGGCGACCTCGCAGCCCGAGTCGACGGCCGAGCAGTTCTCCTGGACGGATGTCGCGCTCGACCGCGTCTGGACGCTGATGCATGACGGTGCCGAGCAGGTCGACCGGCCCGTCGGCGACACCCTCGCCTACGTGGTCCGCGCGACCGACGACGACGTCCACAGTCCCGCCTTCGGTCGCCCGGCCGGGCCGCCGGAGATCATGTTCAGTGTCGGCGACGACTACGGCACGACCTCGTTCGTCGCTGACGCGGACGGTTCGGGCCTCACCGCGCGGTGAAGCCCCGGGACACTCCGAGCGAACGGCATACTGTCGTCATGAACGCTGCGTCACCGTCATTCCCCCCGCTGGTCGTCGGATCCGCCCCGGCCCGGACGGAGCGGGCGACCCGCCCGGCGTTCGTGCTCACCCTGATCGGAGCGGCGTTGGTCCCGATGCTCGGGATGCTCCTCGCCGTGCTGACCACGACCACCGGAGGGTTCGCCCTCGGCATGCTGGCCGGGCTGTCTTTCAGTGTCATCTCCTGGCTCATGCTGTTCGCCGTGGTCCAGTTCGCGACGGTCCGCGGAGCACAGTCGGTGGCTCGTACCGTGCTGACGCTCGACACGAACGGCCTCCGCGGCAGCATCCCGCAGGGCGAGGTCTTCCTCCCGTGGAGCGCGATCGAGCGCATCTCGGTCCGCTCACGCGGCAAGTGGCGGATCCTGACCTTCCACCTCGTGCCCGGTCTCACCGCGCAGTCACCGGGCGTCTCGACGACCCTCTCGCCACGGTCCTTCGCCGCGCTCGGCAAGCTCGGGTTCCAGGTCGGCGAGGTGGCGATCGACACACCCGTCGACACCGTCCTCGCCGCGACGAACGCGTTCACCGGAGGCCGTCTGCGCTGAGCCGTGGTCGACGGGTCTGTCGGATGGTCTGGCACGATCGGATGTATGGACTCCGCACACGCCGCCAGCCCGGTCGCCGCCCCCGACGTCGATGCCGCGAGGACGATGTGGCAGGCGTACGCCGAGCATCGCGGCGGCGCGGGACTGGACGACGCCGACTACACGGTCGAGCACTTCGGCGACACGGCCGAGCTGGCCGACGAACTGCTCGACATCGTCTTGACCGGACGGAAGCGGGCCACCGCCGAACTCGTCTCCGAGTTCGCGCATCGTGGGGACCCGCTTCCGCGGATCGGTTCGCACTGGATCGCGTGCGACAGCACCGGTGCTCCGCGGATCATCATCCGGAGCGTCGCACTGCGCATCGGTCCGTTCGGGAGTGCCGACGCCGCCTTCGCGTTCGCCGAAGGCGAGGACGACCGCACGCTCGAGAGCTGGCAGCGCGAACACCGACGCTACTGGGAGCGGACCACTGCGGCCCGGGGTGCGGTGTGGTCGGAGTCCGAAGAGATCGTCTTCGAACACTTCGCCGTGGTGTGGCCGCCGGAGCACGCGGACTGAGGTCTCGCCGACCGGTCAGGCCGGTTCCGTAGACTCCCCGCATGCCGATGTCCGACTACGTCGCCTCGATCCGCTCCCACATCGGGACCGGGTTCCTCATGCTCCCCGGGGTCACCGCGGTGATCCGCGACGGGGACCGGTTCCTCCTCGGCCGCCATCACCACTCCGGCCTCTGGAGTCTGATCGGCGGCGGCGTCGAGCCGGGTGAGGAGCCCGCCGACGCGCTGCTCCGCGAAGTCGCCGAGGAGACCGGCGCCCGGGTCCGCATCCGCGGGATCGTCGGGGTGTACGGCGGTGAACCGATGATGGTGCGCTACCCGAACGGCGACCACGTCGGGTACGTCACCACCGCCTACGACTGCGAGCTCCTCAGTGAGGCGACCGCGGACCCCGAGGAGCTGCTCGAACTCGGTTGGTTCGCCCGTGACGAGATCCCGACGCTGCCGCGGCGCGACTGGATCGATCGCGTCATCGACGACGCCCCGGGGCGCGAGCCGGCGGGCGGCGAGATACGAGCCACGTCGTGATCCGCGTCGTCCTGTTCGACCTCGACGGCGTGATCCGACACTTCGATCCAGCCCTGGTGGTCGACATCGAGGTCAGGAACGGGCTCAAGCCCGGGGTGCTCGCCGGGATCGCCTTCGCGGCTCCGCTCATCGACGAGGTCACCACCGGCCGGATCACGAGAGCCGAATGGGTCAGCCGGATCGGACACCTCGTCGGTGACCGGGCGGCAGCTGAGGAATGGGGTGCTCAGACGTGGTCGGTCGACCACGCGCTCCTGGAGCTGTCCGACGAGATCCGAACCGCGGGCTTGACGACGGCGGTGCTCACGAACGGCACGGACACGATCGCTGCTGAACTCGCAGCGTCGGGCATCGCCGACCACTTCGACGCGATCTTCAACTCGGCGGACATCGGCTTCGCGAAACCCGACGTCCGAGCGTTCCAGCACGTGCTCGACGTGCTGGGAGTGAGGGGCGCGGAGGTGCTCTTCACCGACGACTCTGCGTCGAAACTCGTCGGAGCAGAGCGGCTGTCGATGTCCACGCGTCGGTTCACGACGGTCGACGACCTTCGGGGTCGCCTGCGCGACGCAGGCGTACCGGTTCGCGGTGCGCAGGCGCCCGAGCGCTCAGGCCGAGGCGAGCTCGCGGGTGGTGAGGACGCCGGTCTCGAGCGCTGAGAGCGCCACGACCTTGTAGCCCTCGGAATCGAAGAAGATGGTGACGCGGTCGGGCTCGACGCCCATCACGGTGCCTGGACCGAACTCCTCGTGGTGCACCGCCTGGTCGACGTGCAACGGCGAGGCGTCGGCGGCGCTGTCCGTCCCGGCGTGCTGCTGCGCCTGCTCCTCCTCCTGGTGTGCCTCATGCCGTTCGCAGCCGTCGCAGTTTCCGCACCATTCCGCTGCCTCGACACCGAAGTACTCGAGCAGCACCCGCCGGCGGCAGTGCGACGTCTCGGCGTAGGCACGCATCATGGCGAGCCGCGATTCAGCGATCCGCTCGCGTGACTCGAGCGTCTGGCGCACAGCGCCGATCGCGCGCTTCGGACCGATCTCGTCGATCGCCCGGACGCCGTCGGCGGTGTCGACGAGGCCGGCGTCCGCGAGGTCGTTGACGAGGCGGGCGACCGTGCGGCGCGGCCGATCGAGCTGCTCGGCCAGATCGCCGACGCTCGAACCCGGAGCAGCGCGGACGGCCCGCCAGACGGCGCGCAGTGCGTTTTCCGACACCGAACGCTTGGTGAAGAAACGACGGAGACCGAGATCCTCTGCGCGGTAGTGGAGCGCGGTGGTGGCAGGTTCACCATCCCGTCCGGCCCGTCCTACCTCCTGGTAGTAGGCGTCGAGTGACTCGGTCGTCGTGGCGTGGAGGACGAAGCGCACGTCGGCGCGGTCGATCCCCATCCCGAACGCCGAGGTCGCGACGACGACGTCGAGTTCGCCGGCTCGCCAGCGATCGTGGACGGCGCGACGTTCCGAGGTCTTCAGGCCGGCGTGGTATGCGGCCACCCGTCGTCCTTCGGCCGCGATCTCCTCGGCGTATCGCTCGGTGTCGCGGCGCGTCGCCACATAGACCAGTCCGGGCGCCGTCCAGGCGCGGGCCTCGTCGACGACCGCGGCTCGTTTCTCCGCTTCGCTCTCGTGCCGGTGCACGACGAGGCGGATCTCCGGGCGGTCGACGCCGTGCACCTGGACGTCCGGATCGTGCATGCGCAGGCGTTCGATGATCTCGGCGCGGACGGGGCCGGATGCGGTGGCCGTCATGGCGAGCACCGGCGGATCGCCGAGTTCGCGGCGGACGTCTGCGAGGCGCAGGTAGTCGGGTCGGAAGTCGGTTCCCCATGAGGAGACGCAGTGCGCCTCGTCGACGACCATGAGTGAGACACCGGCCGCGCCGAGCCGGGCGACGGTCTCCTCGTTCGCGAGCTGTTCCGGAGCCAGCAGCACGTAGACGGGCCCGCGCTCGTCGATGCGCTCCCAGGCCTCCGCGATCGCATGCGGCCCGAGCGAGCCGTTGAGTGCGACGGCCGGAGGGGCGGCAGGCGCCGCCTCGATCGAGGCGAGTTGATCGGCCTGCAGCGCGACCAGCGGTGAGATGACGAGGGTCACGCCACCGCGCTGGGCGCCGGCGACCTGGTAGACCGCCGACTTCCCGCCGCCCGTGGCGAGGACGAGGAGCGTGTCGCGCCCCGCGACGGCCGACTGGATCGCCTCCCGCTGTCCCGGCAGGAACGTCTCCCATCCGAAGTCATCGCGAGCGATGCGATCGACGGAACCGGCGGACGTACGAGAGGAACCCATGCCTGTGACGGTACCTCCGCGCACCGACCTGTCGAGCCCGCTTGACGAGTGCCGCCGGCTCTGCAACGCCGCACCGTCGAGCAGGACGGAAGTCGGTCTCCTGGTCCTCAGGCGGTCAGCTCGCCATGACGCCGTAGAGCACGTAGTCGTCGAGGTATTGCCAGACGGTCCCGGTCTCGGCGAATCCCGCGCTGCGGAGTGTCTCGAGGTGGAAGCCGAGGGTGACCTTCGGCGGCGCTTCGTGGAGCGATGCACCCCAGACCTCGTCACGACGGCGGAGCGCGTCGGCGTAGCGCGGCGTGGCCGCGACCGCGTCCCACCAGCCGTCCCACGTGTCGGTGTCGCCAGAGAAGGTCTCCTGCTGCATCGCCTCGTCGTCGGTGCGGGCGATGTCGGCCAGCGTCGACTCGTGGTGTGCGCTGTACGAGAGGTGATCGCCGTTCACGACGATGCCGCCCGGCCGGATGAGGGCGGGCAGTGCGCGGTAGACGTCGACGAGGTCGGCGGGTCGGAGCCAGTGCAGTGCCGTCGAGGAGACCACGGCGTCGAACCGGCCGTCCGCGATGAGCGGATGCGCGGCCCAGTCGGCGTCGGCGAGGTCGACCTCCGCGATCGAGAGCCGCGGGTCTGCTGCCGAGAGGTCGGCGGCGATGGCGAGGAGCGCGGGGTCCTTGTCCGCGACGACCGCCCGACCATTCGGGACGGCCGCGAGGACGTGCTCGGCGAGGGAGCCCGTCCCGCCCGCGAGATCGAGGATGCGGGGCGCGGGCGAGTCCGCGCAGATCGCCGCGACGACCCGCGCGATGGTGTCGAACCGCTCTGCTCGATGCCTGATGTAGCCGGTCTGCTGCGCATCCCAGCGCGATGCGAGGCTCCGAGCGGTCGCGAGCGTCGTCGCGTCGTCGGTGGAGATGGATTCGGTCATGGGGACTCCTTGGTGTCGGGGTGGAGGTGTCGTTCCGGTGGTAGTGAGAATTCGAAGCGCACCCGGCCGGCCGCGTCCTCGTGCCGGTGGGTGCTCACGTCGTAGACCCGGTCGATCAGGCCGGGATGCAGGACGTCCCGGGGTGGGCCTGCACCGGCGACGCGGCCGTGGTGGAGGAGGACGAGGTGGTCGCAGGCCTGAGCCGCGAGGTCGAGATCGTGCAACACGACCACGACGGTGGGTGCGATCGTGCGCAGGAGTGCGACGACCTCGAGCCGATGTCTGAGGTCGAGATGGTTCGTGGGTTCGTCGAGCAGGACGTGCGGCGCACGCTGCGCGAGGGCTCGGGCGAGGGCGACCCGCTGGAGCTCTCCTCCGGACAGGGTGGCCAGGCGGTCGAACGCCCGGTGGGTCAGCCCGACCGCGTCGATCGCGGCGGCGACCTCCTGATCGTGGGTGGTGCCACCGACGCGGAGTACGCCGTGTTCGGCGAGACCGCCCAACGACACCTCGTCGACGACGCGCAGCCCCGGGTCCGGGTCGACTCGCTGGCCGACCTCGGCGACCCTGCGGGCGATCCACCGTCGGCGCCGCGTGCCGACGTCCTGCCCGTCGACGGCGATCCGACCACGCTCGATCGGAACGGCTCGCACGATCGCGCGCAGCAGCGTCGTCTTCCCACCGCCGTTCGGCCCGACGATCCCGGTCACGCTGCCGGTCGGTGCGGTGAAGGAGACGGCGTCGAGCAGCGTGCGGCCACCGGAGCGGACGGTCACCGCCGCGGCTTCGATCATCCGAGATCGTCCAGGAGCCGTGCGAGTTCGTGAGGGCCCTTGATCGAGAGCAGGCTCGGCGGATCCGTGTACGGGAAGCGGAGTGCTGTGACCCGGTCGTCACGGACGGCGCTCAGCCCGGAGACACCCGGCGTGCTCAGGAAGGCGTCGATCGTACTCTGCGGGTCGCCGCTCGAGTACAGCAGCACGATCGTGCCGGGATCGCGGGAGATGATGTCCTCCACGCTGGCGTCGAAGACCCGCTGATCGGAGTCCGCGTACACGTTGGTGAGGCCCGCGGCCGCGAAGACCGGGGTGACCATGCTCGGCCCGCCGTACGGCGACAGCACGGCGCCGCCGGACGAGACGTAGAGGGCAGCGGCGGTCCCGGCGTCGGGAGCAGGTGACTGCACGGTCGCCTTCGCCGCGGCGATGGCCTGCTCGGCCTGTTCGCCCGCTCCGAGTAGGCCGCCCAGGGACCGGACCTCGTCCCAGACCCGGTCGAAGGTCGCCGTCCTGCTGAGCGCCGGGTCGGGGTTCGAACAGTAGGCGGTGGGGGAGTAGACGGGGATCCCGCTCGCCGCCAACGCGTCACGGTCGACGGCGTTCTCGGGGGCGATGACCAGATCCGGCGACGCACCGAGGATGCTCTCCTGGGAGACGACCGAACCACCCGTCGCGTTCTGCTCGGTGGTGAGCGGCGACAGGGCGTCGAGTGCGTCGTACGTGGCGTCCGCGTACAGGCCCGGTTGTGGGGTCGCGGTGATGGCGACGATCCGGTCGACGGCTCCGAGCGCCTCCAGGTTGGGCAGTTCGTCGTCGTTCACGAGCACGATGCGTCGGGCCGGCGCGTCCAGGGTGATCGTCGAACCGCAGTTGTCGATGGTGACCGGGAAGCCGGCGTCGCTCGGAGCGCCAGAGGGCTCAGCTGCGGTGGTGGCCGTGCAGGCGCTCAGGATGCCGAGCGCGAGCACGGGGACGGTCGCAGCGAGGAGCGCTCGTCGGAGTCGGGGTGTGGTCATCGGGTGTCTTCCGTTCTGATGGGGGAGGGGAGGGGCTCATGTCTCGGACCGGGCGCCGTGGCCCTGGCGGAGGAGCGCGAGGAGGAATGGCGCGCCGAGGATCCCGGTGATCACACCGACCGGGATCTCCTGCGGAGCGAACGCCGTCCTTGCGATGGTGTCGGCGGTGACGAGGACGATGCCGCCGAGCAGGGCGGCGACGGGGAGCACGGCCCGGTGGCGTCCGCCGACGAGCCGGCGCGCGAGGTGGGGGATAACGAGCCCGATGAAGCCGACGCCCCCGACGGCCGCCACCGTCACGCCGACCATCGCCGAGACGCCTACCATCAGTCCGATCCGCGCTCGCTCGGGGTCGAGTCCGACCGATCTGGCCGAGTCGTCGCCTGATGCCAGGGCGTCGGTCCAGGGCGCGAGGACGATGAGGGCGCTCAGGCCGATCACCGCGGAGATCGCTGCGGCGAGGAGGGCGGCCGGTTGCACCGACGCCAGCGACCCCAGGAGCCAGAACAGCACGGAGCGTGCCGCTTCCGGTGCGTCGCTGGAGAAGACGAGGAAGCTCGTGGTGGCGTTCAGCGCGTACCCGACGGCGAGCCCGGCGAGGACCAAGCGCAGGGGCCCGCGTCGATTCGCCATCCCGGCGAGCAGGACGACCAGCAGCACCGCACCGATGGCCCCGGCCAATGCGGCGCCGGCGACGAGGAGCGCGCCGCCACCGCCGATGACGAGCACGACGAGGGCCACACCCGTCGAAGCGCCCGAGTTGAGTCCGAGCAGGTAGGGGTCTGCGAGCGCATTGCGGACGAGGGCCTGCAGCATGACTCCCGCGACGGCGAGCACGGCGCCGGCGACGAGTCCCATCGCCACCCGCGGCGCTCTCGTGATCCAGACGATCTGATCGACCGAGTCCGGCCAGGGGCCGGGTGCGCTTCCGAAGAGGTGCCGGGCGAGGACAGCCACCACCGTCGGCGGTTCGATGGGGACGGGGCCGATCGCCACGGCGATGAGGATCGTCGCCACGGCGAGCATGGCAAGACTGACGGTCATCGCCGCGTCATGCCGGCGGCCACGCCGGATCGACGCGACGACGACCTCGTTCAACCCTGACGCGCCTTGAAGCGCGGGTTGAGCTTGTTGATGACGAAGACGCGACCGCGTCGGCGGACCACTTGCGCTCCTGGCATCTTCTTCAGCGACTTCAACGAGTTCCTGACCTTCATGACCGCACCCTCCATATTGATAATGGTTATCAATACCATAGTGGGTGGATCTCGCCGATGTCACATCGACCGCCGCTCGGAGTGCCGTTCAGTCGACGGGCGTGCGTGTCCGGAACGCCGACGCTGCAGCCATGACCGCGATCAGCACGAGCATCATGAGCGGCGGCATCGCGGCCTCGGCGCCTCCCTGTGCGACGAGCCGACCGGTGAGCGCGGCGCTCGCCGCGATACCCGCGGCGGAAGCCGAGTTGATCCAGGTGAACCCCTGCGTCAGTTCCTGGGGGACGACCGTCGCCTGCACGATCTGTGAGGACGAGGCGAGGAGCGGTGCGATCGCGGTCCCGCCGACGAGGAGCATGATCGCCAGCCCAGGCAAGGCGGGCCAGACGGCACCGACGACGACGGCGAGCGTGAGGACGACGGACGCGATCAGCTGCACGGTCCGGGGCTGCGGAGTCGATCGCAGCGCACCGTACATCGCGCCGGCGACGATGCTCGCGGCACTGGAGAGCGCGAGGACGAGTCCGATGAACGGTTGTCGTCCCTCCGCCGTCGCCGCCGCCGTGACGAGGAGTGGTACCGCACCGAAGAAGCACCCCAGCCCGAGGTTCACCCCGAGCGCCGCGAGGAACGGTGGGGCGAGGAGGGTGGAGCGGTGGATGTCCGCCCCACGCTCCGGTCGACGTCGCGGTTTCGGGGCGGTGGAGCGTTGCAGTGAGAGTGCGACACAGCCGGTGGCCACGAGGATCCCCGCAGCCGCGGATCCCGCCCACGGCGCGAGCGAGGTACCTATGAGCGTCACGAGGATCGGTCCCGACAGGAACACCGCGTCGTTCACGTTCGCCTCGAGGGCGAAGGCGGTCCGCAGCGCATCGGGCTCCGGGAGGAGCCGCGACCAGCGCGCCGCCGACAGGGCACCGGGCTGCGGGATCGCGACACCCGCGACGACGACGATCGCCAGGGTGATGCCGAACGGCGCACGTCCTGCAGTGGCGATCGCGACGACGACTGCACTGACGTGCACGAGCACGGCCACCGGCACGGTCGCCGTCTGTCCCCACCGGTCGGTGAGTCGGGCGATCTGCGGGCCGATCACCGCCTCGGCGAGCGCGAACGCCCCCGTCGCCGCCCCTGCGGCCGCGAACGACCCCGTGGCGTGCTGGATCGAGAACAGCAGCCCGAGTCCGGTCATGGCGACGCCGAGCCGGGCGAGGGCTGCAGCGAGGAAGAACCGGGGCGCGCCGGGGTGGCCGAGGACGCCGCGATACCGGCGGGCGGCTGAGCGGAAGTGGCCGAGGATGGAGGGCGGGAATGAGCGAGCAGTCGTCATGGACGATGCCTCCGAGGCGGAGCGGGGGATCGATCGGCAGACAAGTCGGCCTGGGCTTCGACGATCACCACGACACCGCGGTACCCGTCCATCGTGCCCGCCAGGCCTGCGGGGTGCAAGCATCGCGAGTCGCCCGCGGTGGACGGTCCGCGTGAGATGTGGGTGGGTCGTGCGGTGGAGTTCGGGTTCCGTGCTCCGCGGGCGGTCCCAGCGCTGGTATCTTACGGATGACGCCGACACCATCGGGGTGTGAATCCGGATGCGGTGAGGAGTGACGAGGTATCGATGCGAACGGTCGGCGTACTGGACAGTGACGACCGCGCCCGTGCGTCTGCCGTGTCGTGGCTCGGCTCCCACGCACCTGATCTGCAGGTGACGATCGCGGCGTCGTCCTGGGGCGAGATGCTCACGGACGACCGGTTCCCTCCGAGTGCGGTCGTGTTGTGCCCGCGAGTCGGGGACCGGGTCGACATCGCGTACAAAGCGCGTGTCTGTCGCATCCTCGACATCGACGTGGTCGTGGTCTCCGATGCTCCTCAACAGGAGATCCGGTCCGGGCACCGGAGCGTCGGCGCCACGTTCGTCTCGACCGTCGAAGCGGCGGCGGGAGTGCTCCGCGCAGGAAGCTGACCCGCGCCCGCAGCCGGGCTCATCCCGCGGTGTCGGTGAGGAGCGAGGACACGGAGGCCGCGATGTGGTCGGCCCCCTCGTGGTCCTCGGCCGTGATGGTGACCACGGCGTCGCCGGCGAAGATGACGAGCTGCCCGTAGGCCCCGTGGAGTCGCCAGGCCGCGCCAGGACCATCCCACCCGGCGAGCGCATACCGCTCGTAGCCATCGCCGGTGCCGGAGGGCACCCACTCGGTGTGCATGGCGTCGATCCACTCCGCCGACAGGAGTCGTTCGCCTCCCCACCGGCCGCGGTCGCGGATGAGGCGGCCGATGCGCGCGAGTTCCGTGGTGCGGAGGTGCAGCCCTCCGCCGGCCGCGATGAATCCGCGGGGACACCGCTCCCAGGGCGCGTCGTGGATGCCGAGCGGTGCGAGGAGTCGTTGCTCGATGTAGTCGCCGACGTCGCCGACCCGGGTCTCGAGCGCGCGCATCGCCGTGTAGGTGCTGGCGTTCGAGTATTGGAACACACGACCGCGGGACGGCCTGCTCAGGAACTCGAGGGCGAGGTCCGGCCAGTCGGACAGCAGGGTCGGTGACCAGGGGAGGTCGACGCCGCTCGTCATGTTCAGGAGGTGGCGGAGGGTGACGTCGGCAGTACCCTCGCCGAAGTCGACTTCCGGGAACACCGCGCCAAGCGTGGTGTCCATCGTGATGAGACCGTCGTCGATGGCGATGCCGACGGCGAGCACACAGACGCCCTTCGCTGCGGAGTGGATGTCCTCACGGACGTCCTCGGTCCAGCGGTGCCCGGCTTCGTCGTCACCGGCGAGCACGTGCAGGCCGTGCGCGTCGAAGCCCAGCTCGGCGACCTGCTGGACGATGCGGTCGCGGAGGAGGGTTGCTCGGGTCGTTTCGGCTCGGGTCACGGTTCCAGTCTGCCCGACGCCCGCACGGCGCGAACGCCGTCCATCGCAGGGTTCATCGGGTGCGACCGGACTTCCCGACGTCCAGGCGGCCGGCGAGTGACGCCCCGAGCAGCCTGAGCGCGGCGGTCCGGTCAAGAAGTCCGCGTGAGCGACAACGGTTAGCGGCACCGCGCAGCTCACTCCTGCCGCCGATCCCGGCGCTCAGCCCCCTCCAGGCGGGGAGGCGTTCGCAGTGCCCGCGCTGAACGCGGTCAGCAGTCGCCCGCCCTCCGGCCAGGCGCCGAGTCCACTGGCGGCGTTCACGTGGCCCTGCCGCCCGATGCTGATCCGAGGCACGCCCCACATTGCGGCGAACTCGGCTGCGCGTGCCTCTGAACAGTACGGGTCGTCGTCACTGGTCACGAGCACTGCGGGTGCGGATGGCCGGACATCGAGATCTTCGGCGAACGCGGCGGCGACCCTCGGGAATCGCGGCCCCTCGGGATCGGGTGCGGCGACGAGGAACAGCCCGGCGACTCGTGCAGGGTTCGCCGCCGCCCAGCGGACGGCCAGCAGGCACGAGAGGCTGTGAGTCACCAGGATCGCCGGCTCACCTGCCACCGCCCGGTCGAGCGCGGCGGACCAGTCGTCGAGATCCGGCTCGTCCCAGGAGGCCGGCGCGAACCGTCGGATCGCGGGTGTCTCGCGCTCCCAGAGGGACTGCCAGTGGGCGTCGTCGGATCCACCGATCCCGGGCATGGTGATGATCGACATGGGATTCCTTCGTCGTGGTCGGGCGATCTGCCCTCAGCGTGCCAGTCGAACCCTCCGTCTCAGCAGCTGGAGCGTCACCATCCGTTGTTTACTAAGCAGATGACGGACGATGCTTCGCTTTCCTTCGATCGAACGGATCAGACGATCCTCGACGTGCTCCAGGTTGACGGGCGAACCACGATGACCGACCTCGCCCGGCTCGTGCACCTGTCCCAGCCGGCGGTGTCGGCGCGGGTCCGCAAGCTCGAGCTCGCCGGGTACATCACCGGCTACGGGGCTCGGGTCTCGCCGCAGAAGCTCGGCCTCACGACGCACGCCGTCGTCTGACTCCGGACGACCCACGCACAGATCAAGGCGTCGCTGAGCCAGTTCGACGAGCTTCCGGAGATCCACCGGATCTACCGCGTGACCGGCGAGGACTGCTTCGTCCTCGACGTGCACGCCTCCTCGCCGGAACGCCTCGAGCAGATCATCGACGCCATCGGTCGGTTCGGTCCTGTGAGCACGGCCCTGGTGCTGCGCGAGTACCCGGCCCACCCCATCGCCAGTCGCTGAATCTCGCTCTGCGGTCCGCATGTCGCATCGGGCTGGTCGAGTGCACCCGGCGGCGACTACCGTTGACGGGTGTTCACCGTGACCAACCTCACCGACGGCATCGACATGCGGCCCTTGGAACTCGGCGACGCGCGGGAACTCGCCGCCGCATACGTGCGAAACCGCGACCATCTGGCCCCGTGGGAGCCGGCCCGATCCGACGAGTTCTTCACCGAGGCGGCGCAAGCGGCGGACCTCACCAGCAAGCTCGCGTCGAGCGCCGCCGGGAGCGCACACTCGCTCGGCCTGTTCGACGGCGCGACCATCGTCGGCCGGTTCAATCTGTCGGGGATCGTCCGTGGCCCGTTCCAGAACGCCGGGTTGGGCTACTGGGTGGATGCGGAGTACGCGGGCAAGGGCCTCGCGACGGCCGCCGTCCGGGCGATCCTGCGGGTGGCACGCGACGACCTCCGCCTGCATCGGGTGGAGGCGAGCACCCTGCTGCACAACCGCGGTTCGCAACGGGTGCTCCGCAACGCCGGGTTCGAGCACATCGGCATGGCGCCGTCGTACCTGCGGATCGCCGGGACCTGGCAGGACCACAACCTGTACCAGGTGATCCTGCACGACTGACCGTGTCGTGTGGGTCGAGTGGTCATCCGCGCTGGCCCCGTGCACACTGGGGTGATGACAAACGCCCGTGTCGTCTCGGTCAGCAGCGACGATGAGCACCGCTTCTCCAAGCCGCGACGGGACGCGATCACGCTCATCGCTGGTCTCGGTGTCGAAGGCGACGCGCATTTCGGTGCGACGGTGCAGCATCGGTCCCGCGTGAGACGGGATCCGACGCAGCCCAACCTCCGACAGGTCCACCTCATCCACCGGGAGCTCTTCGCGGAGGTGGACGCCGATCTCGCCCCGGGTGAGCTGGGCGAGAACATCACCACCGAGGGGCTGGAGCTCCTCGACCTCCCCGCGGGTGCCGTGCTCCGACTCGGGACGGACGCCGTCGTCGAGGTGACAGGGCTTCGGAATCCTTGCGTCCAGATCGACCGCTTCGAACCAGGCCTGCTCAAGCAGGTCGTCGGTACGGACGCCGAGGGTCGCACCGTCCGCAAGGCGGGAGTCATGTGTGTCGTGCTCGCCGGCGGCGTCGTGCAGCCCGGTGACCCGATCACCGTGGAACTTCCGGACGGAGCCCGGGAACCCCTCGCGCCGGTCTAGAGACAGGCCGCGGTAGCGTGATCACACCGGCCGTGCTCGATCAGGGTTCCGGTCGAGACAGGGGGATGCGGTTGTGAAGCGGTATGCACCGGTCGTGCCGATTTCCGCCTGGGTCTGGGCGAGGACGTTGTTGGCCGTCTGCGTCCTCTTGGTCATCGCGGGTGTTTCCAGTTCCATCATGTTGGTGGTCGGAGCTGCGTGGGATGTTCCCTTCGCCGCAACGGTCATCCTGATCGTCGTGAGCTACGCCGTCGAAGCGGCGTTCAAGCGAGCCGATCAGCGGGAGCGCCGCGCGGGTTACACGACGCTCAGGCTCAAGTATCAGGAGTTCGACCAGGTCGACTCGAGGACCGGGATCGTCGTCCGGCTGGCAGGCGCGCCGTTCCTGTCGCGCGCTGAATGGGAGGCCCGCGCCCAGCGCGCTCGCTGAACCGTAACGGGGCGATGGGTCGCCCCTGAGCTACACGACGTCGTCCTCGTCATCGACCCACTCGCGCGCGGTCGTCATCGTGACGGCGTGCGTGTAGCCGTTCAGTTCCAAGACGAACTCCGCGACGTTATAGGTGTCACCGACCGACCGCACGCACCATGATCCGTCGTCGAGCTTCACCATCATGAAGATCGCCTCGGCCTGTGTGCCTTCAGGGAGCGGAGCGGCAGTCAGATCGCCGACCAAGTCCCGCAGTGGCACATGCGGCCGCTTCTCATCCGTGGACATGACGGCTCCTCCTCTTCGCTGGACGGTCAAGGCGATGCTATCCGCGTCGCTGCGCCGGCAGGACGGATTCGGGTCTCGGATCTACCGGAGCGCCAATCGCGTCTGCGTGTGGGTCGCGCCGCCGTCGTTCTTCATGCTGCGGAGGAGGCGGTCGAGAGCCGCGGTGCCCGCGACGCGGATGTGGACGAGGTAGTCGTAAGCGCCGGTGACGTGCACCGCGTCTCTGATCGCGGGGATCCGACGGGTCCACTCCAGGAACTCCTCCGACTGACGCGCGGGGTCGAGTCGGACGTCGATGAACGCCTCCAGCCCGTCCTCGGCTACCGGGGCGTCGGAGCCGAGGATCGCGCGGTACCCGGTGATGACACCACTGCGCTCCAGGCGGTGGACACGAGCCGCAGTCGCATTCGTGCTCAACCCGATCTGACGACCGAGCTCACTGAACGAAATGCGCCCATTGGTCCGCAGAACATCGATGATTGCACTGTCGAGGTCGTCCATGCGACACAGTATGCCGTCTCACTGCCAGAACACACTGTCTCGACCGGTGTGCTGCACCAGAGTCGTCGGCATGGACCTTCTCGTCGCCCTCCTCGCCGGTTCCGTCGCCGGGCTCGCCCTGGCCGCACCGCTCGGGGCGATCGGGATGCTGCTCCTCCAGGAAGGCATCATGCGCGGGCTGCGCCGTGGACTGCCTGCGGCCGCCGCCGTAGCGACGGTGGACGTGGCGTACTGCACGGTCGCCGTCGCTGCCGGTGCGCTCGCCGCGCCCATCGTGAACGGCTGGTCTCCCTGGCCGCAGCTCCTCGGTGGTGTCGCTGTCGTCGCGCTCGGAGTGCACGGTCTCCTGCAGGGCCTCCGTGCGAAGCCGTCAGCCGGGGAACGGCCCGCAGGCCGCTCGGGCACCTCGCGTCAGCGCTACCTGCTCTTCCTCGGCCTGACGGCGATCAACCCGGCCACGCTGGTGTACTTCGCGGCGATCCTGACCGGGCTCACCGAGTTCACGGCATCAGGGTCGACGGCGGTCGCCTTCATCGTGGGTGTCGGGCTCGCGTCCTTCGGCTGGCAAGCGCTGCTGGTCGCGCTCGGAGCCGGACTGCGGCGGAGGACGGGCGCGTCCTTTCGGAGGTGGACGGCCATCGTCGGCAACGGTCTGATCGTCGCATTCGGTGTCGCCCTCATCATCCAGGCGCTGTGATCTTCGCCCTGTGAGCGCCGGCTCGTCCGTCGATCAGCGCCTCGCCGGCACGTCCCCGCAGGGGTTCCGGGACGTCGGCGCGACGATCTGACCGCTCGTGGTCGTGCGGTGACGGCGGGCCGATTCGCTTCCCGATTCCCGTGAATCGAATAACGTATGTTGCGTTGCTTTGATGGGGTCATCGCAGTGATGCGTTCGGATTGAAGGGGGATGTCGGGTGACGGAATCGCATGGGGGTACGCCGGCCGGTTGGTATGCGGACCCGTGGAACCCGACCGGGCAGCGGTACTGGAACGGCTCGGAGTGGACCCCGCAGGTGCGCGGCGGCGCCCCGCAGCAGCCGCAGCCGTCATCGCAGCCACGACCCGTGCAGCAGTCACCAGCCCCGCAGCAGGCTCAGCGTCAGCCACAGCAGCCACACCGGTCGAAGCGCCCCGGCAAACGGCGGGGCCGCACAATCGGCATCGTCACCGGGAGCGTCGCGATCGCGGCCGCGCTCGCCGTCGTGGCGGCGTTCGTCGTGGTCCCTGCCATCAACGGCGGCGACGAGGGCCGTATCACCACCGACCAGTCCGCACTCTACGACTTCACGGCCCCACAGGCGGGCCTCGAACGCGACCACGAGTTCGAGATCGACGTCGATTACAACGTCAAGGCAGAGAACAAGAAGCGGGCGGACACCGACGACCTCGACCGCGGCGGTAACGCGCCCCCATGGGCGTTCCAGGTCTTCTACGACGCGGCACTGACGAAGCAGGCCGAGTACTCGGTGTACCAGTCCGACTCCGGTGGCGGCGTGACGATCTCCGGAACCGAACTCGGGAAGACCTTCGGGAAGACCGAGGCGGACATCCTCGACGAAGCCGGGGCGTCCCGCGGCCGCTGGGGCCTGCACGACGAGTACTTCCTCGTGAGCCGGCTCGAGAAGGACGGCACCGAGCGGGACAAGCCGCTCGTGACGAAGTTCACGGTCGAGTCGGAGTACTCGGCACCCGAGGTGACCTTCGGGGCGGCCGACGACAGCGGCGGTGTCACGCTGTCCTGGGAGTCGGTGGAGGGCGCCGACACCTACCTGATCGTGCACCACGAGGTCACCAAGCGGGGTGACGGCGTCTTCAAACTGGTGGCCGAGGTCGACGGGACCGAGTGGTCCTCCGCTGGCGACACCGAGAACCTCGAGGTGAAGGAAGCCCCGTTCGTCAGTCGTCAGAACATCGGGCTGCAGGCCTACAACTACCGCTCGCAGACCGAGGACGACGTGGCCGGCGGTGAGGAGCAGGACGCCGGTGAGGAGGAGATCGCCGCCGAGACGATCGGGTTCGACCTCGGCGTGATCGCCACCGACGGAACCTCGTTCTCCCCGTACAAGCCGTACGACTTCACCCGCTCCGCCGGCTTCCTCCCGCTCGAGGTCGCGTCGAACTCCACGCGTGCGCTGAAGAACTGGGGTGCCAGCGGCTACATCGAGGGCATCGAGAACGTGCAGAAGGTGCTGCCGTTCGTCTCGGTCGACGGGCGCACCCGCTCGACCGTCGCGTACCTCGATGACAGCGCCGTGCTCGACTACGGCGATCGATGGGTCGTCCCGCTCCGTGGGCGCAACACGCAGCTGGGGGAGTGGATCCCGATCACGAAGCGGTCGACCCCCGACCCGGTCGCGGCCATCGCCCAGTTCAACGCCGCAGCGCAGGAGGCTGCCCCGCCGACCGGCATGCCGCGGTTCGACGCCTTCGTGGCGCCCGAGAACACCGACGCCGAACCGGTGTCCGAGGTGCCACCCACCGACTACCCGGTCTACGGCAGCACCGAGTTCACCCGGTTCCTCGCCGGGCACCTGATCGCCCAGACGAAGTCGATCGACATCTCCGAGTTCGTCGACACTCCGGGAGCGCCCGACCCGTACGACGCCGTGTACGAGGCGCGGGCCCAGAACCCCTACGTCTTCAACGTCAGCTACGTCGGACTCCGCGACGGGGGAGACACCCTGCTCGTGACGTATTCGCTGCCGAACGACGAGGTGGCGGCGCTGCAGGCGCAACTCAAGCAACGCGTCGACGAGGTCGTGGCGGCAGTGGCACCCGAGGGGCTGAGTGATCGGGAGAAGGTCACCGCGCTCAACGAGTGGCTCGTCTCGAACGCCGAGTACGACGACACCGCCTTCGCGACCCTGCAGGGCGACGCGTTCGACGGGGTCCCGGTCGGCTACGAGTACGCCTGGAACGCCACCGGGACGCTGCTGCAGGGGCTCGGCGTGTGCGCGAGCTACTCCTACGCCTTCAATGCGCTCGCGAACGCCGCGGGCGTGCAGACGGTGGTCGTGACCGGGGACGTCCTCTCCGGTGGGCCGCACGCGTGGAACAAGGTGTTCGTGGACGGGCAGTGGCTCGCCGTCGACACCACCTGGAACGATGGCGGCGACCCCTCGGCGTACCTCATGATCCCCGACTCGGGCTTCACCGACACCGCGCAGCGGGTCGAGGACACGTACTGGATGATCGACTCGTCGATCCCCGCGTACGCGACGCCCTGATCGGCGAGCATCCTCGTCGTCGAGGGTCTGACGGCTGCCGCTCGACCAGCGGCCCGATGGTCTTGTGGTGCCCAGTCGGGGCGTGATGTGGTTGGGGGAGTTGGGCGTCGGGGCGGCTGTGGGGGCTCCTTGACAAAATAACTGAGTCTGCTCATAATTGAGCTAACTCGGGTCAATCCGGGAAATCGACCCGGAAGGAGCCCCACCCATGAGGGCGTTCACCATCTCGAGCTACGCGTCCCCACTGCACGAGACCGAGGTGCCCGAGCCCGTCGTCGGTGCCGGCGACGTCCTCGTGCAGGTACAGGCCGCCGGCCTCAACCAACTCGACGAGAAGATCCGTCTCGGCGAGTTCAAGCAGATCCTGCCGTACCGGTTGCCGATCATCCTCGGCCATGACGTCGCCGGCGCCGTGATCCGCGTCGGCGCGGATGTCCGCAGCTTCAAGCCCGGTGACGAGGTCTACGCGCGTCCTCGTGATCACCGGATCGGGACCTTCGCCGAGCGCATCGCTCTCGCAGAGGCGGATGTCGCGCTCAAGCCGGCGTCGATCAGCATGGTGGAGGCAGGATCGCTGCCGCTCGTCGCACTCACCGCCTGGCAGGCCCTCGTCGAGCTCGGCGACGTGCAGCCCGGTCAGAAGGTCCTCATCCACGCCGGTGCGGGCGGGGTTGGATCGATCGCGATCCAACTCGCCAAGCAGCTCGGTGCGGAGGTCGCGACGACGGCCAGCGCCTCCAACGCGGACTTCGTGCGCGAACTCGGCGCGGACACCGTGATCGACTACCGCACCGAGGATTTCGAGCAGTTCCTCCGGGGATACGACTTCGTGCTCGACAGCCTCGGCGGCGAGAACCTCGAGAAGTCGCTCCGCATCCTCAAACGCGGTGGAACGGCCGTCGGCATCGCCGGACCGCCCACCCCGGACTTCGCCCGGTCCGTCGGTCTCAGCGCGGTGCTCCGGCTCGCGATCTCCGCACTGAGCGGCAAGATCCGCAGGCAGGCCAAGCGGCTCGGCGTGAGCTACCGGTTCCTCCTCATGCAGGCGAGTGGTGACCAGCTGCGCGAGATCACCGCCCTCATCGACAGCGGGGCGATCCGTCCCGTCGTCGGACGGGTGTTCCCCTTCGACGACACGGTGGAGGCCCTCGGCTCGCTCGCCGGTGGCGGCATCCGTGGCAAAGCGGTCATCGCGGACTAGTCAGTGATGACAGCGAGAGTGCACAAAACGCTCCCAAACACGACGTTTGGGAGCGTTTTGTGCACTCTCGGGAAGGGTCAGGCGAGCTGCGGGTAGACCGCCTCGAGTGGGGCGCTGAGGGCGGCCTTGAGCTGCACCGAGGTGTCGTCCGCGAGGACTTCGTACTCACCGGCCTCCGTCGCGTCGAGCACCTTCGTCACGAGGACGGCGGGCTCGAGCTTCGGGTCGGTCGCGCCGGCGGCCATGGCCGTGTCCACGTAGCCGACATGCACGCCGACGACGTGCACGCCCGCGGGGGCGAGTTCGAGGCGCAGCGAGTTGGTCGCCGACCAGAGCGCGGCCTTCGTCGCGCTGTAGATTCCCGCGACGGCGTACCAGCTGAGGGCGGAGTGGATGTCGATGATCGCGGATCCGGTGTTAGCGGCGAGGATCGGTGCGAACGCGCGAGCGAGGAAGAGTGGGCCGAGGAAGTTGGTCTCCACGTTGGTCCGGATCTCCTCGTCGGTGTGCGACAGGATGCCGGGCGTCGACGCGTTCGTGCCGGCGTTGTTGATGAGGATCGTGACGTCGGGGGCCGCGGCGACGACGGCGGCGATCGAAGCGGGGTCGGTGACGTCGAGCGCGAGCGGGACGACACGCTCGTCGTCCCAGGTGCGCGGGTTCCGAGCCGTGGCGTAGACCTTGCCGGCGCCGCGCTCGAGGGCGTCGCGGACGAAGTTGGTCCCGATGCCGCCGTTCGCGCCGGTGACGAGGACGACTGCTCCGTTGAGTGAGGGCATGTGGTTGACCGTTCTGTTCGAATGAGTGGTTCCGATGTGGCCGTGGAACAATGAGCGACATCCAGCGATGTCGCGATCCACTGACTATGCTCACAACTGAGCGCAATCATCTTGTATTCCCGAAGGACACCCATGACCGCCGAACCCCGGCCGCTCGGTCGCCGCGAGCGCAACAAGCTCGACAAACTCGAACGCATCACCGCGGCAGCCGGCGAGCTGTTCGCCGAACACGGGGTCGACGACGTGACCACGCAGCAGATCGCCGACCGTGCCGACATCGGCACCGGCACGCTCTTCCTCTATGCGAAGACGAAGGGTGAGCTCCTGCTGCTCGTGCAGAACTCCACCTACGCGGATGCACTCGTCCGCGGGGTTGCGGACGCCGAAGCCGCCGCCGACCCGCTCGATGCGGTCATGGCGATCATTCGCCCGGTCGTGGAGTGCAATCGGAAGCAGGTCGACAACGGCCGCACCTACCTGCGGGAGATCGTCTTCGGCGATCCCGAGGAGCCGTATCACCGCGCCGCGCTCGCCCTCACCGTGCAGACCGAGGAGGCGATCGCCGCGGTGCTGCGACGACACGACCTCATGACCGCCGAGCGCGCTGCGACGACGGCGCACATCGTGTCCGCGATCATGTTCGTCAGCATGGCGGCGACGATCAACGTCGGCAACACCATCGACGAGATCGTCGCGGAGATCGAGGCACAGGTGCGGGTGATCCTTCCGAGCTGAGCCGGGAACCGTCCTGCAGATGACTCGCAACGTGGACCGTGGGCGGGTTTCAGACCGCGAAGTCGCTCGGCCACCCGTGCTCGGCGAGCGACCGGCGGACACGCTCCACATCCTCGTCACTCGGCAACTCTGCGGTGACCCGGGCGATCGCCGTGGCGACGTCGACCCGACTCAGCGACGCGTCGCCCTCCGCCGCGAGGCGCGCGCCCACCTCAGCCACCTCGGCGTCGCTCAGCCGACGACGGAGGAGCGCGACGAGCGGGACGAAGTCCTGCTCGGGGAATCCTGCAGGGTACCCGGCTCGAAGCCAGCGCACGATGCGGGCGACCAGCCCTCCGCGTTCCTCGAGGAGGGTCGCGCGTGCCGCCCGACCGACGTCCTGGTCGGTCGCCGCCGCTCGGACGTCGTCCGGGCTGCCGAGCGGCCACCCCGCGCTCGCGAGCCGGGCGGAGACGCGGACGAGGTCCTCCGGGAGCGCCGGACCGAGGAGGAGCTGTTCGACGCGCGCCCGCAGGCGATCCTGGCCGATCGGCTCGCCGGACGCCTCCGCCTGCTCCGCGTCGATGAGCAGCCCGCCGACGACCTGGTCCAGCTCCTCGGGGGTGAGGCTCCGTCGGAGGATGCCGAGCAGCGGCACGTAGTCATGCTCGGGCACACCCGTCGGGTATCCGGCGCGGAGCCAACCGACGACACGGGCCACCACCCCTGACCCGCTGCCGGTGGCCGGTTCGCGGATCGCGTCGGCTCCGGCCCCGCCTGCGCCGTTCTCGTCCGACATCCTCAGTCCTTCGGGGTGAAGGTCGGGAAGACGTGGTCGAAGCTGACCTCCTGCCCGAGACCAGTGGCCACGATGATCGTGAGCCCGACCAGCACTGCAGCGACGACGACGGCGAAGCACAGCACGCCGATGGCGCGGAGGAGCGCCGACGGGATTGTCGGCGTGGCCGACCCGCTCCGGTCTTCGGCCGCGGCACCTCCGGCGACCGCGAACGAGCGGACACCCAGCGCGAAGAGCGTGGGAAGACCCGCTCCGAGCACGAGCGCGATGACGGCCACCTGACCGGCGGCTTCGAGGAAGAGCATGAACATGTCCGACGTCCTTACGCTGCGGTCTTCTGCGACGAACGGGCGGGGGCGTCCTGCCAGTCGTCGTTCACGTTGTGGGATCCGATGCTGTCGCGGCGCGAGCGGAGGTAGATGGTGAGTGCGACACCCGCGAGGATCGCGACCATGAGGATCCCGCCGATCGCCCCGCCCGCGAGGTGACCGAGCCACCACATCACGGCGCCCACGAGCGCGGCAGCCGGGAGGGTGATGACCCAGGCGACGACCATTCGGAGCGCCACCCGCCAGCGCACCTGCGCCCCCGGCCGTCCGACGCCGGAGCCGAGGATCGATCCGGTCGCGACGTGTGTGGTGCTGAGCGCGAAGCCGAGGTGACTCGAGGCGAGGATGACCGCAGCGGAGGAGCTCTCGGCGGCCATGCCCTGCGGCGTGTTCAACTCCACGATGCCTTTGCCGACGGTGCGGATGATCCGCCACCCGCCGATGTACGTGCCGAGCGAGATCGCGAGGGCGCACGCGAGCTTCACCCAGAGCGGGACCGACTCGGTGTCGTCCCAGCCGCCGGCCGCGATGAGCGCGAGGGTGATGACGCCCATCGTCTTCTGTGCGTCGTTCGTGCCGTGGGCGAGGGAGACGAGCGACGCGCTGCCGATCTGTCCGATCCGGAAGCCGCGGTGGAGACGTCCCTGAGCGAGGTTGCCGATGACCCGGAAGACGAGCCAGGTGCCGATCGCTGCCACCGCGCCGGCGAGCACGGGCGACATGAGGGCCGGGAGGATGACCTTGCCGACGACGCCGTCGAGCTTCGAGCCGTCACCGGCCCAGTTCACGCCGTTCAACCCGAGGCCCGCGAGCGTCGAGCCGATGAGACCGCCGAAGAGCGCGTGCGACGAGCTCGACGGCAGACCGAGCAGCCAGGTGAGCAGGTTCCAGATGATGCCACCGATGAGCCCGGCGAGCACGATCAGCAGGAGTGCCGAGCCGCCGCCCTCCAGCAGCGCCGGATCGGGAGCTCCCGACGAGTCCTGGATCTTCACGACCGCGTTCGTGACGGTGAGCGCGACTTCGATGCTGAGGAACGCGCCCACGAGGTTCAGCACCGCCGAGAGGGTGACCGCGACCCTCGGCGGCAGCGCACCGGTGGCGATCGAGGTGGCCATCGCGTTCGCCGTGTCGTGGAAGCCGTTCGTGAAGTCGAAGGCGAGCGCCGTGATCACGACGAGGGAGAGCAGGATGATGGGGTCCACGGCGACGAGCTTGCTCCTCGATCGCGGGATCGACAACGGGTGAGCGGGCGGATTCACCCGTTGTTCACGTGGGGAGGGGCCAGCGCGGCCCGTCAGTCCACCTTGGCGAGCCCGACCCGCTCGAACGCCGTCGAGGTCATCGCGTGCCGATACAGTGTGAGGCGGCGCCCCCGAGCACTGCGGACCGGGGGCGAACTGGCGGCTGGCGGGGGCTCATGGGCGAACGGCGACATCTCGGACTGCACCTCGACCACCGCGTCCACGAATTCAGCCTCCTCCTCCAGGACCCACCGTTCGACGACATCGAACCCGAGACGCGAGCGTGGCTCCGGGCCCGGTACGCCGAGATCGTTCCCGTCGTCCTCCCGGCCGCATTGCGTGCCGTGGAGCGCGGCGGACCCATCTCGCCCAGGTGTCTCACCGAGCTGAGAGGTGTGGCGATCCGTTCGGCGAACGAGCCGGGGGCGACCTTCTCCACGGCCCTACGGGGGTCGTATCCGGCGCTGGCGGTGTTCTCAGCCGTCATGTTCGAACTCCAGCCCGCCCGACCCTCGCAGGTCGTGCTCGCCATGACGCGCGCGACCTGGGTGGCTCACGAGCTCGGATCCTGCTGGGTCGAGAGTTGGAACCAGGAGCGGGCGCGGCTCGATCGGGCTCAGGGATCGCTGATGCCGGTCGGAGCGGTCGTCGCCGAGGGCGTGGACGAAGCGCCGGTCGAACTGGTCGCCACCGGTCCGGAGCTCGACGAGACCGAGCAGCACATGCTGACGCTCGCCGCGTACGGGCTCTCGAACGATGACATCGCCAAACAGACGAACTACAGCCGACAGGCGGTCAGCTGGCACCTCGGCAAGCTCATGAAGGCCTGGAACGTGCAGAACCGGACCGCGCTCGTGGCGGTGGCGTTCGTCCGCGGTGTGCTCGCCGCCAGATTCCGCCGCCGTCCGTCGACTCCGGCGCAGCTCGAAGCGGGGCGCCGTCATCCCGAAGTCGCCCTGGCGCAGCCCAGCGAGCGCGAGGACGACGACCAGCTCGCGTGACGACCACGGCGGCCCGCGCCTCTATCACGCATTCGTCGACCCCTCCGGCTCGTTAGGCGATCGCCTCAGCATCCGCCGCTTCCGTTGTCGAGCCCGAGTCGGTCGCGTCATGCTGACGATACGTCGGAACGACCGGCGGGGAACAGCGACAGGAACGTACGGCGAAAGGACGGAACCATGAACACCGAGACCACGACCACACACGTGAACGCCACTCGATTCAGCGGAGGTCGGAAGCGGCACCTCCTGGCCGCCGGGTCACTGCTCGCGCTCACCGGGGCGCTGATCGCCGGAGGTCCCGCATCCGCCGACGAAGACCCCTACAACGACGACATGCTGATGAAGACCTGCAACGGGGAGCCGGCGTCGACGGGTGCCATGGAGGGCTCGTGCACCTTCGAGGTGCAGGGCGAGACCCCGCTCCCGCTCGAATGGGTGCGCTACGGCGAGCCGCTGTCCAACTGCAACGCCGGCGCGGTCAGCGACCTCAAGCTCACGCTGGGTGATGTGAAGTCCTTCGCCCAGTCGTGGACCACCGGCGGGGGCGTCTCCCTCAACATCAAGGACGTCGTGAGCATCGAGGCCAGCGGCGGTTACACGGAGACCAGGACCACGACCAACGAACGCCGGGCCGAGGTGACGGCGATTCCGGGCTACAAGAACGCGGTGACGGCGGGAACCGAGTACGTCGAGCAGACCGGCCGGATCCGCGTCGACATCACCGTCTACGAATTCCAGGGTGGAGACGGCTACTCGCAGAGCACCGAGACCCACTACATCGACGACGTCAAGCGCAAGGCGCCGACGGGTCACTTCGAAACCGGGCAGGACAACGTCCCCTGCAGCGAGGACTTCCAGGTCCCGGTGGGGTGAGACCGTTCACGCGACGCGCTGACGACGGGGTCGCCGAGGTGGGCGCCCTTCGCGGGGCCCGGTGTCGGCGGCCCGTCGTAGGTTCGGGACCGTGCCGGAACGTGTGGAAGCGTGGTGGGCCCGCCGTCAATGGTCGAAGGGCCTCGACACGCCGTACCCGGTGGGCGCCTACCGGCAGGCCTGGGCGTCGTTCCCCGCGCTGTGGCGTCAGTACCACGCGGATCTCAACGCCGGAATCGTCCTGAGCCAGGTGCCGCCGGCTGCCGACGTCCTCCTGCAGTGGCAGTGCGACCGCGGGCACCGCTTCGTCGCGACACCGGCGGAGCAGCGCTCGCGGCCCGGACGCGAGCGTCGCCGCAGCGCGTGGTGTCCGGACTGCTCCGACGAGGCCGATCCGTCGAAGATCGTCGCGTTGCCGATGCGGGAGTCGGTGACCGATCCCGTGCCCGCGGTCGCCGGGATCATCCGGGAGCGTCGTGCGCGGCCGAAGGCGTCGCTGTGCGAGAAGACCCCCGACCTGCCGGTGGGGGAGGCCTTCACGTCCGTGTGCGCGCCGAAACCGGCGTCCGCCGTCGAGGCTCAGCTGCGCACGGATGTCCACGAGCGACTCGCGCTGACCGAAGGACTGAACGCCGTGCGGGTGCAGCGCCCGTTCTTCCAGCACCTGGAGGTGTGGCCCGACCTGGTCTATCCGGAACTGCGCATCGCCATCGAGTACGACAGCATCGGCCGGCACGGTCTCGAGCACGTCGGCCGCCGTGAAGCCGTCGACCGACGGAAGGACCGCGCGCTGCGCTCGGCAGGCTGGGAGGTCATCCGTCTCCGGACCGGGAAGCTCGAACCGCTCGGTCCCCACGATCTCCAGCTCTCCTCCTGGAACCGCCGGGCACTCGACCGGCTGGTCGACACGCTCAGGGCCGTCCGAGGTCCGTTGCTGGTCGACGCGTATCTGCGGTGATCCGCAGGTGCGACGACCGGCCGATGATGCGTTACTCTCGTCGCAGAGGGAAAAATCCCGTCGTGCTCCGGCCGACGGAAACGCGCACGCGGCTCGTGGGAGTCGTCACTTCTTCATCCAAGGAGTGCGCCCATGCCCGAACCCTCATCCTCCCTGATCGTCACAGCCTCGCCGCCACGTCTCCGCGACGCCTGGGTCGCGCTGGCCGGCCTCTCGGCCGTCTTCCTGTTCGAGATGCTCGACAACTCCGTCCTGAACGTCGCCCTCCCGACCATCGGTCGTGACCTCACGGCGTCCACCGCATCGTTGCAATGGGTCTCGGGCGCGTACTCGGTCGCGTTCGGTGGTCTGATGCTGCTGTTCGGCGCGGTCGCCGACCGGTTCGGCCGACGCCGGGTCATGCTCGTCGGCCTGACGCTGCTCGCGGTCGTCAGCGTCCTGACCGTGTTCGTGGCCTCGGTGGAGCAGCTGATCGCCGTACGCGCGCTCATGGGTGTCGCTGCGGCGATGACGACCCCGGGATCGATGGCGCTGGCGTTCCGTCTGTTCGACCGGGACGACCTGCGTGTGCGTGCGCTGACCGTCATCTCGACCGCCGGACTGGTGGGCCTGGCCGCCGGCCCGACGATCGGCGGCTTCGTGCTCGCCGTGGCGCCCTGGCAGGTGCTCATCGTCGCCAACGCGCCGATCGCGGTGATCGCCTGGATCGGGATCCGTGCCGGGATCGGTGCCGACGAGCGGTCGCACCTGCACCGTGACCGGATCGACGTGCTCGGCGCTGTGCTCGGGACTGCGACCGTCGTCGGCGTCCTCGTCACCCCGACCCTGTTCGTCACCGGCACCGACGTCGCTGCGGGCTGGGGAACGGCAGCGGCAACGGTGACCGCCGCGATCGGCTTCGTGGTCAGGGAGCGCACCGCCCGCCAGCCGTTGCTGGATCTTCGTCTCGTGGCTCAGCCGCTCGTGGCCTCCGGCCTGGCGTACAAGGCCGCCGCCGGGCTGGCGATGGCCGGCTTGTCGTACCTGGCGACCCTGCAGCTGCAGTTCGCCTGGGGGTGGCCGCCGGCCTTGGCCGCTGTCGCGATGCTCCCGCAGGTCGTCGTGTTGTTGGTGGGCGGTCGCTTCGTCGGGCCGTTCGTCCAGCGCGTGGGGCTCGACCGCGCCGCCTGGATGAGCGCTGCCGCGGTCGTCTCCGGGCTCGCCGTGTTCGCGCTGCTGAGCCGGTTCGGCTACCCGTGGGTGCTCGTCGCACTCGTCCTCGTCGCCGCCGGGATGCGGGTGGTCGGAGTCGTCGCCGGCAACAACGTCCTCTGCGGGCTCCCGGCTGACCGCACGTCCATCGGTGCGGCCCTGGTCGACACCGCGAGCGAGATCGCCACCGCTGTCGGGATCGCCGCGACCGGGACGATCCTCGCCGCGCTCGTCGGCGGCGGCATCGCGACCGAGCACTTCACCCCGGCCCTCGTCGCGTCGTTCCAGCAAGCGGTCCTCATCGCGGGATCGACCATCACCGCCCTCGCTGCAGCCCTGGTGGCTCTCGGTGTCCTCCGTTCACATCACCTCCCATCTCAGCCCGCAACCCAGGAGCCTTCCCATGTCTGACCGCATGCCCCGTCCCCCGTTCGATCCCGAACTCACCCCGTTCCTCGCCGCGCTCGAGGCGCGCGGGCCGTTCACCCTGACGACCGAGATGCTTCCGCGGATGCGCGGCCTCGACACGACCGAGGAGGCCCTCGACGAACGGCTGCGCTCCCGGGGGTTCGAGCGGCGCTCCGTCACGGTGCCCGGCCATCTCGGGGATCCGATCACGCTCGCGGTCATCCAGCGGATCGGGCGCTCCGGCGCGACGACGGCGGTCTACACGATCCACGGCGGCGGGATGATGTTCGGCCATCACCTCGGCAACCTCGAGTCCTACGACGACTGGCTCCTGAACGACCACGACGTGGTGCTCATCAGCGTCGACTACCGCCTCGCCCCCGAGTACCCCGACCCGTACCCGGTGGAGGACTGCTACGCCGGACTCGTCTGGATCGCGGAGCACGCGGATGAACTCGGCATCGACCCGGACCGCATCGTGATCGCCGGGCAGAGCGCGGGCGGCGGGCTCGCGGCAGGCACCGCGTTGCTGGCCCGAGACCGCAAGGGGCCGGCCCTGTTCGGGCAGATCCTCGTCTCGCCGATGCTTGACGACCGCGATGCCACCGTGTCGACGATGCAGATCGACGGGGTCGGGGTCGCGGATCGGCAGCTGACCCGGTTCGGCTGGGACGCGTACCTCGGACCCCGCCGTGCCGGTGAAGACGTCTCGATGTACGCCGCGCCGGCGCGGGCGACCGACCTCAGCGGCCTCCCGCGCACCTACCTCGACTGCGGCAGCGCCGAGGTCTTCCGTGACGAGACGGTCGCCTACGCCAGTGCGATGTGGGCTGCGGGTGGCGATGCCGAATTGCACGTGTGGCCGGGGGCATTCCACGGCTTCACGAGCATGATGCCGGCCGCCGGCATCTCGCGGACCGCCACCGCAGCCCTGGCCGACTGGACCCGGCGGCTGCTCGGAACACCTACCCCAGGGCGTTCGGCTCTGCCGGGTGCGTCATGAACCCGTGAACTGCGCCACGGTGTCCCAGGCGAGCTTCACGATGAGGATGGAGAGGGTCACCAGGAACACGATGCGCACGAAGCCGCTTCCGCGCTTCGTCGCCATGCGGGCGCCGATGAACCCGCCGGTGATGTTCATGACGGCCATGGCGAGACCGAGCGCGAGCAGGACCTCGCCGTGCACCCCGTACACGACGAGGGCGGCGAGGTTCGTGGTGAGGTTGGCGATCTTCGCGTTCACGCTGGCCTGCAGGAAGCCGTAGCCGAGCACGCCGACGATGAGGATGACGAAGAACGAACCCGTTCCCGGTCCGAGGATGCCGTCGTAGAAGCCCACCAGCAGGCCGATCATCGCCGCCCGCCAGGCGACCGCGCTGGCACGGTCATGGCGGGGTTCGTGGTGCAGGCCCATGGTGGGCTTGAAGAGGGTGTACAGCGCCACGGCGATCACGGCGACGAGCACGACGGGCGTCAAGACGTCGCGAGGGACGTACCGCGACAACGCGGCACCGGCGGTCGATCCGGCGTAGGCCCCGGCGACGAGAGGCACCAGCAGCACGAGCTGCACCCTGATCTTGCGCAGGTACACCCAGCTCGCCGACAGGGTGCCGAAGAAGGACGACAGCTTGTTCGTGCCCAGGATGAACGGGGTCGCGACGTCGCTCGGAACGGCGATGACGAGCGCGGGCAGCTGGATCAGTCCACCGCCGCCGACGACCGCGTCGACCCAGCCGGCCACTCCCGCCGCGACGAGGAGGAGGACGAGCGCGGCCACCGAGACGGGGAGCCATTCGGCGATCAGCGGTCCATCGAGCACAGTCGCCCAGCCTAATCGTCAGGGTGACGATCCAGAGCGCGGACGTCGAACGGGGTCTTCGAGGGTTCAGACGATCCCGATGCATTCACATCTGCTTATATGTACAGATGAACGAGGATCTCGAACCTGCTGCCGAGTTGTTCAAAGCGCTGTCCTCTTCCTCGCGGTTGCGGTTGCTGCGCATCCTGGCCGGCGGCACATCCACGGTCGGTCAACTCGCCGAACAGAGCCAGTTGTCGCAGCCGTTGGTCTCGCAGCACCTGCGGACGCTGCGCTCGGCCGGCCTCGTCTCGGTGCAGCGGATCGGTCGAGAGGCGCACTACGACGTCGCTGACGTGCACGTCTCGCACATCGTCGACGATGCCGTGCAGCACGCGCTCGAGGGATAGCGAGAACCACTATCGATTAGGTGCATGTATTGCAATTCGCTTATGAGTGAGATGTACTGGTCAAGCGTCGCCGTCCATCGCGACACCTCATCTCCTCCTTCGAAAGGCAACCATGAGCACGACTGACATCCACGCCGAGCACTCCGTCACCGAGCACGAGCACGGAACGGATTGCGGCCACGAGGCCGTCCAGCACGACGACCACACCGACTACGTGCACGGCACGCACCACCACGCTCTGCACGACGGTCACTACGACGAGCACGAGAGTGTCGCCGAGCACACCGTCGCCGACCACGAGCACGGTGCGGCGTGCGGTCACGACGCCGTCGACCACGACGGTCACGTCGACTACCTCCACGACGGCCACCAGCACGCCGCGCACGGCGAGCACTACGACGAGCACTGAGCACTCCTCGTCACACGACGCACGAGGGGGCCGGCTTCCGAGTCGGCCCCTTCGTGCTGTTGACGGGCTGGCGTTCGGTCGGTCACCCGTCAGGCGTTGTTCCTCGGTGGCCGTTACGCTCGCTGCATGGAACCGGACTGGATCGAACATCGGCGCTCGGAGGATCGAGAGCGGCTGGGGTGGATGAAGCCTGTCGGTGAGGGGTTCGTCGTCATCGATCTCCTGGGGCGTCAGCGAACCGAGGCGCTGGATTGGTTCCATGCCGAGGAGGCGCTCGACGAGATCGGCATGGGCTATCTCGCCGACCCGCACGAGCTTCGTCTGGAGGACGGCTCCTGGTTGCGGGTTCGGATCGCAGAGGTCTCGACCTCCGGGATCCGGGTGAAGAAGGACGATTGGGGTGACATGACCGCCACGCAGCTGTACTACGAGGTGTCCTTCCCCGTGACCGAGGATCAGCTGCGACCACTGCCGCGCTGAGCGCGCATCGGTACGGTGTCTCCCGCTCACTCACGACCAGAGGTCGACCGCGATCGTTCGTGGATGTGGTGTGCTTGAACGTCCGGTGGCTGCTGTCCGCCACAGGTAGGCGTGAATCCATGCGCGGACGTTTCTTCGTGACCACACGCGCGCGCTGCTCAAGCCGCTTCGCGTCGGATGACTCTTGACGTCGTCGACCATCGTCGTCATCATTCGAAGGCGACCGACGGCAACGGACCGCCGGCACCCTCGAGAGAGACGGCCCCGATGTCCACCATGATCTTCGTCAATCTTCCCGTCAGCGACCTGCCACGGTCACGGGTGTTCTTCGAGGCACTCGGCTACTCGATCAATGAGGGGTTCAGCGACGAGAACGCCATCAGCGTGGTCATCAGCGACACGATCACGGCGATGTTGCTCACGCGGGAGTTCTTCGCGGAGTTCACGAGCAAGTCGATCATCGACGCCACCACCTCCACCGAGGTGCAGCTCGCGCTCAGCGCTGAGAGCAGAGCCGACGTCGATTCGATGTTCGAGCGGGCCATCGCGAGCGGGGCGACGCCTGCCGGCGAACAAGACCATGGCTTCATGTACTCGAAGAGCTTCGACGACCTCGACGGCCACCACTGGGACTTCGTCTGGATGGACCCGGAGGCGGCCGCCGGCGGTGCGCCGGAGATGACCGTTGAAGAGATGCGGGCGAACACGACACACAGCTGAGCGCGTCGGGGGAGGCGTCGCCGTCAGTCGCATCACCGAGCAGGGGTCTACGTCGAACTCCCGCACGGGAATTGGAGCGGATGACGGGAATCGAACCCGCGCTATCAGCTTGGGAAGCTGAAGTTACCAACTGTCGGCTAACTGGGGCTCACTGGGGCGCGCTTCCACGCGATTTCGGGGAAGTGTGAGACGTGGTTGGGCGTTGTGTGCTCGAGTTTACGGTGAGAAAAGTGTGAGTCGCGCGGTGGTAAACGACCGCGGCGCGTGGATGGCGTGCGTCGTCTTGATCAGATGGCCGGCATATGGTGTCGAGGATTATTCACCCTTTACCGCCCGCCGTGATGAGCGTTGAATACTGAGGTCCTTCAGGATCGACGTCACCAGATCTTCGGTCGACACGTCGCCGCCTACGCGTGTCTCGTCGTGCCAGGGGAGTGGTTGCCACCCGTCGTACCAGTCGCGAATCTTGTCCTCGCCGAACTCCTTCGACAGCGGCCGTCCTGCGTGGCGTCGGAACGTCTCGTCGAGTCCGATGTCGAACTGGTAGATCCGGGTCTGCCCGCGGTGGCCGTCGTGCAGGTGCTCGAACAGCGCTGAGTAGTCGCGCAGGTTGAAGATTCCGTCCAAGATGACGTCGTATCCGAGGTTGAGAGCGTCGCGTGCAGCGCCGACAATCAGGATGCCCGCGTCGCGGGATCGTTGAGGCCTGTCGTCGTTGCTCAGGATCTCGCGGCGGAAGTAGTCCTGATGGATGAGGGCGACCTTCGGCCCGAGCTTTTCGCGTAGCGTCAGCGCCGTCGTCGTCTTTCCAGAGGCAGAGTCTCCTCGAAGGATCACGAGACGAGTGGATTCGCTGCCGACGGGTGTCACGCTTTCATCTTGTCACTTCGCAAGGATGGTCAGGATCCTGTCTATTGGTGACGTGACCAGGCATGACGAAGAGGTTTGTAGAGTCCTGTTCTCCTCCCGAAGGACGGCGGCGGTCCACGAGCCACTGCTGCTTAGCTTCCCCCGCGCGGCGGCCAGGACCCGTTCTAAAGGTTGCCGTGCGGCTTCCTGCTAAGAGCGTTGAACGCGATCGGTCAGACGTGCGTACATGTACATGTCTCGCGGGGAACCGTCTACGCGTTCCCAAGCTCGGAGGAGTCCTTCGCGGAGGTATCCCGCTCGTTCTGCGGCGCGCCACGACCCTTCGTTGCATGGCTCCACATACAGCTCCACCCGGTCCAGGCTGTCGAGTTGGATGGCCCAGGCGGTGAGTGTCGTCAGGGCGTCCACTGCGTAACCGCGCCGCCGCTGTGACGGGGCAATCCAGTACCCAATGCTGGCTCGCGCCCACCGGCCGCCATCGTGAAAGAGCCCGATGTGGCCGATTGCCCGGTCCTCGGAATCCGCTATCGCAAAGACGTAGGCCTCTCGTGACCGCAGCCGCTCGTGTTGACGCTCGATGAAGGCAAGCGCCTCCGGTTCCCCTGGCGTCGGAGGCACGGTTGTCAGCGCGGTGATCAACTGGTCATTGGACGCCTCCTGAACGATCGCAACGTCCGTTGTCCGCCACGCTCGAAGTGTGATGCGTTCACCGGCGAGGGTCGGAAGCACGAGGGGATCACTGGACATGGTCCTATGGTGGCATGGGTACCAACCACCCCCGCCGACTGCCGCCGATCGCCTCACGTGTTGGCCAGGCGAGAGAGCCTCCAGCAGGTGACGCGGCCCTGCTCAGAGAAAGCGGTCGTGGCCTAGAGGGCGCGCGGTGAGCACTCGCATCGCGCGTAGAAGGCGTGGAGCGCGATCGTCTTGCGACGCCTCGGGGTGCTTGGGTGTGATGCGAAAAGTCGCTCGGTTCGAGGAAGGGAACCGATGGGATCGAAGCGGAGCAGGCTGAAACCGATCGTGCCGAGGTGATGTGCGGCCTCTGCGTCGCAGGCAAGCTCGTATCGGCGTAACGACCGAGAGTAGGTGAGCTGTTCGCTGAGTCGGGCGATGAATAGCGCGACGATGGCGCTGGCCAGAGCAACGAACGCCTGAGTCACGAGACTGTCGGCGGTGAGCGACCATCCGAATGCGGCACCCGCCGTGGTGGCACCGGCGCTGATTGCCAGCAGACCGATACGCCGACGGTGAGCCCAGCGAGGTTCTGGGAGCTTGAGGTGCCCGAGCTCGTGCCCGAGCAGGGCTTGAATCTCGGTGTCGCTCAAGTGCTCGATTCCTCGCGTCGAGATCTCGATTTGGGCTGTGAGGGGTTCGGTATATGCAGTGCCTGGAGGGCCATCGAGATCCGCGAAGCGGATCGTGTAAGAGGGGACTTCGAGGAGATTCGCTACCTCCGCAGCGATACGTCTCAGTCGTTCCTCCTGCGAACCGGGACTCCGCTGGCCATCACGATTCCTTCCTGCCCGCCCCAGACGTTTCAGCTCCTCGTCGTCTTGCGCCTCTCCCATCGCATGAGCGTATCGAGAACGAAGGCGCTCCAGCTTGCTCTCCATCTGCCACCGGCTTGGCTAAGTTTCGAACTCCGAAGCACATGTCCTCACCCTGATCTAACGCGGGGCGGAGCCGTGGCTAGTTGCATGCTGAGTTGCTGCATCCACGACCAATGAGGTGAATAGTTCGGTGACGGTTACGGGGTTGCTGCCGTCGGTGGGGTAGAAGGCGAGTTTCCCGTCGGCGATCGGTAAGTGGTTGAGCTGTGTGGTGAAGGGTCGGATGGTCAGCATGCCTCGTTCGGAGGCGGTTGCGGTTGCTAGGCCGTCGGCGACGGCGTCTGTGACGGGCGCGAGGATCATGATCTTGTGCCGTCCCAGCGCGCGTGTAAAGGCGCGACTCTTGGCGAGATCGGTCCATCCCTCTGAGGGCGCGCCGATTGCCGCCGCATCATGCGCAGTGCTGGGGCGATCGCTGAGGAGCGTGCCGTCTGTGCGCAGGCTTCCGTTCCCAAACGCCCATGCCTGCCCGACGATACGGCAGCGGTGCCCGGTCAGGCGTCGTTGATGGTGCTCGAGAATTGGGATGGTCGGCACGCCTCGTGCGGAGAGCTCTGCGGCCGCCGCTGTCGCGAGGAGGCGGACCTCATCTGCGGCACGCTGATGAATGAGCCTGAGCTGAGCTGCTACGGCTGCGGCAGATCGGTCTGCAGCTGCTTGAGCTTCGAACGCGGCATTGACACCTGAACTGAAGTCACTCATTCCGTTACCGTATCCGCAGCCCCTGACGGAGCTACTGGCGCCGACGGTGCTGGCGGCGAGGCTCCCTACAACTGCACGGGCGCTTGCGCGGGCACATTGGTCCAGATCCACAATGGCTCTTCCAGGTCGATCCTGTTTTTCCGGGTTGAGCTGGTGGCGTGTCCACCTTGCCCTCGTGGCACCCGTCGGGCTCTGTCGTGTCGAGGCGTCATCACCCTCCGCTGAGGGCTCGGGTCACGTCGCAAGCCGCTAGTGGTCGGCCACATCCTCAGTTGAAAGTGCGCTCGATTGGCTTGGAGTCGACAGTGCAGACGATTGGCCACCGCAGATCATCGACCGGATTCGGTCGACCGGCACTTTAGGAGTACGGTCGGCGCGAAGGAGCCCGTTCGTCTCCTGGTCTGTGTCGGTGAGCTGGGTATAGCAGGAGCCGGCCAGGAACGAGCTGGATCGGACCCCGTCGTAGAGAGCGCCGAGGCGCTCCAGGAAGTCGTCGGCGTCCGAAGCGCTCGTGTATCCCCAGCCATCGGCTCGACGGGTGTCAGGCTGGTAGTCGATCCCGCCGAACTCGGTCAGCATGACCGGCTGACCCGAGTCGCTCGCTCCACCGACGAGCTGCGCGCGCCCGCTGGGTGCGAACCCTTCGACGAGGCGTCGCCGTGCGGATTCATCGGCGTAGGTCTGCTGCAATACTCTTCCGTCGCCCTCGTAGTCGTGGACGGTGAGAATGTCCGTGTTCTGTTGCTCCCAGCCGTCGTTCGCCACCACTGGCCGTGAGGGGTCGAGCGCCCGAGTGAGGTCGGTGAGTGCCCGGACGAATGCCTGCTCGCTGGGGTCATCTGCGACGTTCTGGACCCCCCAGGATTCGTTGAACGGCACCCAGGTCACGATCGACGGATGCGACAGGTCGCGATCGACTGCGGCCATCCATTCGGCGGTGAGGCGTTGTACCGCGTTCGCTGAGAACTCATATGCCCCGGGCATCTCGCCCCAGACGAGTAGTCCGAGTTTGTCTGCCCAGAATAGGAAGCGCGGATCCTCGATCTTCTGATGAACCCGGCATGCGTTGAAGCCGAGCTCCTTGATGAGTTCCGCTTCTCGTCGGAGAGCGAGAGCGTTGGGCGCGGCCAAGTGTGACTCGGGCCAGAACCCTTGGCTCAGGACGCTTCGCACGTCGTAGGGCCGGCCGTTCAACGTGAACCGTCCGTGTCTCACGCCGACGGTGCGTAGTCCGTAGTAGCTCTCGACTGTGTCGAGGACCGCGCCGTGTTCATCGAGCAGTTCGATCCGTGCATCGATGAGTCGGGGGTGGTCTGGGGCCCACATGAGCTCGTCGGCGGCTTGTCCGTTCCGTTGCCGGGCGATGGGTACGGACGCCTCCACCACGGTCTGATTGCGCGGCACTGAGCACTTGACCGTGCCCAGGACCTCGTCTCGCGGTGAGTAGCGTGACGTGACGCGAACGGTGGCGGTGTCGGCGGGTGTTCCGGCGAGACGGACCGTCAGCTGCATCCCGAACGCGCCAGGTGCCCAATGGAGGTTGGCGATGCGGGTGGGCGGTACCGCCTCGAGCCAGACCGGTTGCCAGATGCCCGTCGTGCGTCGGTACCAGATCACGTGCGAGTCTTCGTGCCAATCCTGTTTCCCACGGGGCTGTGTCACGTCGTGAGGATCGTCCTCCGCGCGAACGACGAGCAGGTGCGGGCTGTCACCCGAGAGCGCACTGGTGATGTCGAATGCGAAGGGCGTGTGCCCGCCTTCATGCTGGCCGACGAGGTTGCCGTCCACCCAGATGCTCGCGCGGTAGTCGACGGCGCCGAAATGAAGCAGCAGTCGGGAGTTGTGCGTGCCGAATCCGGCGTCTTGGAACTGCTCCGTGGTGATGTGGCGCTGGTACCAGACAATGGGATGGAAACGCGTATCACCGATACCCGAGGCCGCCGATTCCGGGGGGTAGGGAACCTCGATCGGACAAAGGGACTCGAACCCGTTCCTCCATCCGGCATCGAGACCGATGTTGGCGTCGTCATGACTGAACTCCCACGTGCCATCGAGACTGACCCAGTTCGAACGCAGAAGCTGTGGCCGAGGATAGGTGCCGTCTTGTTCGCTGGCATTGATCTGTTGCTGGGTGGCTGTGACGGTCACAGGGCCTTCTCCGTATCCGTGGGCTGTTCGATGTGCAGGTGCTCCGACAGCGTCGACGATGGGAGTACCTCGAGATGGGACCAAGGCGCACTGGGGAAGACCAATTCGCTGATCACGGCTTCGCCGGAACCCGCGAAGACCTCGATGCTCATGGCATCGATGAAGATGTCCACGTCGAGGGCGCCACCGGTCAGTTCGATCGGAGCACGCGTCGGGGAATCGAACCCAGAAGAGTCGTTCCACCCCGAATTCGCTCGATCCAAGAACACGCAGCGCTGCGAATTGTCGTAACCGATCACGACAGATTCGAGCGCGGTCGAGACGACGCGGACGGCCGTCTGCGCCTCCCCGGCATGCAGGACCGCGCGAATGCGCAACGGGCCGCCGGACGGCGTCCGGAGATCGATCACTCCGTTGCCGTTCGAGGTGTCGACGACACGCTCGTCGACGACTGCATCGGCCTCGCGCACGATGCGGCTGACCAGACGCGGCACGCCCTGGACCGTGCGGAGTGTGAGTTCACGGGGAATGGTCATGATGCCGCGCCAGGGTTTGGTGGGAGCTGGGAAGCGGTGGCCCATCCAGCCGATCATGATCCGACGGTCGCCGGTGTCGTTGAATGTGACCGCGGCGTAGTTGTCACGACCGAAGTCGGTGAGGTGATACCGAAGGTCCTGTGGGACACCCGCGTCCTCGGCGAAGCGACGCCCGTCGAAGTCGCCGACGAGGTAGACCTGGTTCGGTCCACTCGTGCTGAGGGAGAGCACCCAGCGCTCGTCTGTGCCGTCGAGCAGGAGCGGGAAGAGGTCGGGGCATTCCCAGAAGCTCGGCACGGACGCCGATTCGAACGTCGAGCTCTCGGTCCAGTGTTTGAGGTCGGGTGAGGTGTTGATGACGAGTCTCGACCGATCTGCCTCGACGGCGACCATGACCCACGCGCCGGTTTCCCGGTCACCATGCCAGAACACCTTCGGGTCGCGGTAGTCGGGACGATCGCGGTCGTCCACGGGGTTGTCATCGAACGGCGACCAGGTGCCCCCACCGTCCGTGCTGAACGCGACCGATTGAGCCTGTTTGGTGCCGTGGACGGGGTGGTCGACGTAGTGGCTGGTGTAGATCGCGACCAGCGGTGCCGCATCGGTGCCGAACCCGGAGGTGTTGTGGACATCGTGGACGACCGAACCGGAGAAGATCATCTCGTGTGGTTCCGCGGGGATGGCGATCGGGAGCTCAGTCCAGTGCAGGAGATCGGTCGACGTCGCGTGACCCCAGCCGATGTTGCCCCATTCGAGTCCGTCCGGGTTGTGCTGGAAGAAGAGATGGTACGTGCCGTCGACCAGGATCAGCCCGTTCGGGTCGTTCATCCACCCCCGGCGAGGGGAGAAGTGGAGCGCCGGTCGGTGCTGTTCGCGGTCCAGAACTCTGTCGCTCATTTGATTGATCCGACCGTGACGCCTCTGACGAGGGACCGCTGGAACACGAGGAAGAGGATCAGGGTGGGGATGAGCGAGAGCAGTGATCCAGCCGCAGTCATTGTCGGATTCAGGAAGCGCTCTCCTTGGAGTGAAGCGAGCGCGATGGGGATGGTCTGCGTGTCTGCAGAGGTGAGGAACAGGATCGGAATGAAGAACTCGTTCCAGGACCAGATGAACACGAAGATGAACAGCACCCCGAGGGTCGGGCGGATCACTGGCACGACCACCTGCCAGAGCACGCGCCACCGGCTGGCCCCGTCGACCTCTGCCGCTTCGATCAGCGCGCGCGGGAAGGTGCCGAGCACCGAGGCGAGGAGGTAGATCCCGAACGAGGAGTGCAGCACCGTCAAGATGACAATGATCGGGAGGAGACTGTTGGATCCGTTCACGGCCTGGACGCCGGCGAACAGCGGATAGATCAGCGCCTCCTGCGGGAGGATGTTGGCGATGAGGAGGATGGCGAGGATGGCGACGCGACCGCGGACGCGGCCGACACCGATCGCGTAGGCGCTGATCAAGGAGAGCGCAACCGTTCCGAGGGCGACGCAGCTCGAGATGATGAGGGAGTTCACCAGCTTCTGCCCGAAGTTAACGGTCGTGACATAGCGGATGAGTCCGTCGATCTCGAACGACGAGGGCCACGAGAGCGGACCGTTGGACGAGTAGTCGCTCTGGGACTTGAAGGCGTTCAGCAGCGTCAGGAAGAACGGGCCCAGGATCAGGATCGCGAGGAGTGCCAGCCCCGCCAGGATGATCCACGCGGTGGTCGAAGGTCGCTTCCGCTTCGGCTTCGGCGCCTCGATGCGGTCCATGCGGGTGCGGATGCGGTTGGAGAGCGGCGTGCTCATTCGTCGTCCTTTCGGGCGGTGCGGGTCTGCCAGACGATCATGAAGATCGCGAGCACGACGGTCAGGAGCGTCAGGACGTTGGCGATTGCCGCTCCGTAGCCGACACGGGAGAGGGTGAAGAACGCGACGTAGGAGTAGTACGACGGGACGTAGGTGGAGCCTTCAGGGCCGCCACTGGTGAGGACGAAGATCGGACCGAACACCTTGAGGGCGCCGATCGTGGCAGTGAGGCTGACCACGAAGATCTCGGGCCGGATCTGCGGAATGGTGATGGCTTTGAACCGCGCGATCCAGTTCGCTCCGTCCAGTTCTGCGGCCTCGTACAACTCGGGATCCACCCGTTGCAAGGCACCCATGAACACGACGACGGGGAAACCGATCTGGCCCCAGATGAGCACGAGCATGATGGAGGGCAGAGCCCACTCCGGTGTGCCGAGCCAGTTGGGCGGGTCGGTCATCCCGAGTCCGCGGAGTACGACGTTGACTGCTCCATCATCCGCCTGGAGGATCCAGTTCCACACGATCCCCGCGACCGCGATGGGCAGGATCTGCGGCAGATAGTAGGTCGCTCGGAAGAAACTTGCTGCGCGTGAACCGAACTCACGGCCGACGTAGTCGAACAGGACGGCGGCGATGAGGACGCCGATGACCGTGGGCACGATGACGAGCGCCAGGATCATCGCGCCGACGTTGCGGAAGGACAGCCAGAAGACCTCGTCAGAGAGGAGCGCGACGTAATTGTCGAGGCCGACGAACGTCGGGATCGACAGGCCGCCCTTCCAGTTGAGGAGGCTGTAGTAGATGTTCATGCCGAACGGGATGAACACGATCACGGTGAACGCAATGAGCGCCGGGATCAAGTAGAGGTAGAAGGTTCGGCCGGCACGACGTTGGCTGGACCGGCGCTTGACAACGCGCGCCGGCTCGGCTTGGGCGGGGATGGTTGATGGGAGCACGATTCTCCAGTGGTGGGGCGACCAGCGGTCGCCCCACCGGATCAAGGGAGTGGGACTACTTGCTGGCCGAGGAGTTCTTCAAGCCGTCCTCGTAGAACTTCTGGACGATGTCGACGACCTCCTCCGGCGTCTTCGAGCCGTTTGCTACCGACTGGGAGTCCTTCAGCAACTCCTCGAAGTAGCCTGGGAACGGGAAGTCGGGGTAGAGCGCGAGTCGGTTGCTGTTGGCGAGCTCCTGGAAGGTGGTCGTGAATTTCGCGGTGCGCTCGTCGGTGATTGCTGACGGGTCTCCTGCGATCGGGAGGCCGCCGTTCTCACCCAGGATGTTCTGGATCTCGGGGCGCAGGGTGATGTCGATGAACTCGTATGCGAGGTCCTTGTTCTTCGCCTTCGTCGGGACCACCCAGAGGTTCCCGACCGACCCCTGATTGAGGTTCTGCTCGGGCCAGGCGAACGCATCCCAGTCGAACTTCGCCTCGCTCTTCAGCCGACCGAACCACCACGACCCGGAGGTCATCAACGGGCTCTTGCCGCTGAGGAAGTTGACGCCCATCTGTTCGTGGGTGATGCCCGTGATGTTCGGCGACGTGTAGCCGTCCTTCACCAGGTTCTCGGCTGCGGCCGTGCCCTCGCTCCAGTACGGTGCATCGAAGTCCACCTTGCACTCCAACAGCTGGTAGCAGTTCACCCAGTCGGCCGGAGCATCGCGGAGGACGTACTGGAACCAGGTGTGGATGTAAGGGAACTCCTTCGCGGAGGCCGCGACGGGAGTCACGCCAAGGCCCTTGATGTCGGCGAGCAGCTGGTCGAGTTCTGCGCGGGTGGTCGGCACCTGCAGTCCGTGCTCGGCGAAGAAGTCCTTGTTGTAGTACCACAGGATGTACTCGCCGTAGTTGGGGATCCCGTACCAGTCGCCGTCTCCTGGAACACCGTCGGTCGTGTAGCGGGAGAGCTGCTGGAGGCTCGGGCTCGCGAGGGTCTTGTCCCAGCCGTACTTCTCCACCGCGTCGGTCAGTGGTGAGATGAGCCCCTGCGAGGCGAGCTGGCCGGCGCCCGCAGCTCCCTTATTGAACTCCATGACGTCGGGGACGTCGTTGCCGGACAGCAGCACCTGGGCGTTCGTCTTCGTGGAGGTGAACGCCTGCTGGGCGAACTTCACCTTCACATCGGGGTGCTCTTCCTTGAAGACCTCGACAGCGCGCTTCCACGCTTGACCCATCGCTGAACTCTCGTCCTCATAGTTCCAGATGACGAGCGACTTGCCGTCCTCCGCCGTGGGCCCGGAGGCGCAGCCGGACAGGGCGGCCAGCAGAGCGCTGGCCGCGAACGCGATGATTCCTAACCTCTTCAACTTCATTGGTGAATTCCTTGGCTGTGGAGCCGCCGGGCAAGGGTGCCCGGGGCGAATGAGAACCTAACTCGTGTCAGGCAGGGACAATAGTGCGCCTGACGCGTGTCAGGTGTCAAGTACTACTTTCGCGCGAGACGCAGATGGGCCGGGGGGCCAGCCAGGGAGCGGCGCTCAACGACGTTGCACGGAATGGTGATGACAGCGGGGGACTGCTGATTGGCGCTCGCGCCAATGGTTTCCAGCAGACTTCGCGCCGCTGCATCGCCCATTTCGCGGTGCGGCAGGCCGATGGTGGTCAGCCCGGGAGTGAAGTCCGAGGCGAAGAACTGCTCATCATCGAACCCGATGACGGAGAGGTCTTCCGGCACCGACAATCCGAGCTGCGCAGCGGCGAGCACCACGCCCGAGGCACCTCGATCGTTCGCGCACAAGATCGCGGTCGGTCGGTCGGGTCCAGCGAGCAGATCGAGCGCCACCTCATGATGACTCCGCATGGAGTAGGCGCCGGCGCGGATGGACATCGCCGCCTCGGGCAATCCCGCAGCCGCGAGTTCTGCTTGGAACCCGAGACGACGCTCGGTCGTGGCTCGAGCGTCGTCGTCCCCCGTGATGAAGCAGATGCGTGTGTGTCCCGCCTCAAGGGCGAGGCGCGCGGCGGCTCGCTCGCCACCGCGATCATCGGGTACGAAGCACTGCGCACGCCCGCCGGAGTCGATCGCGTTGGCAAGGACCAGCGGCAACGCATATGCGCTCGGCGGGAGTTCGAGCTCGCGGACACTCGCGGCGGCGAAGATGATCCCGTCGACATCTCGCGCACGGAGCGTCTCGACTGCGCCGGCGATGTAGTCATCATGGAATGCGGTGTCGATGGTCAGGATCATGAATCCCGCCTGCATGGCCGCTGTCGTCGCCCCGTCGATGAGCTGGCCGGCGAACGGGGCACTGGCGATCTCATCGGTGATCAGCCCGATGGTCGCGGTGCTCTGACGCTGGAGATTGACTGCCGCGGCATTCGGGACGTAACCCAGCTCAGCCGCGGTCTGGCGGATGAGTTCCTGCTTGACCGGGTCGATTTCGCCGTCCGCCCGATTGTTGAGCACCAGCGAGACGGCTGTACGCGAGACACCGACAGCCAGCGCCACGTCCTTCGAGGTCACACGACGGTTCACACTGCACGCTTTCGTTCGGCCGGTGAAAACAAGCATAGTCGCGACTTCCCCGAGCGACCTAGCACGTGTTAGGTTTCCCATGACAGAGGAGAAGAACGTGGTCTGGGAACAGTATTTCAGCGCTCCAACGGGCGTCCGGAGTCGATCCATCAATGCCGAGAACCCGACCGGAGAGCCCGGCCAAGCCGCACAAGCGGCATCCGCTCTGGGTGTTGGGCGGAAAGGGCGGCCGGCGATCTCGCTTGTGGCAGGAGCCACAGCGACCCTCGCCGAGATTGATGGCCCCGGAGTGATCCGGCACATTTGGATGACCGTGCCGGACGCGACCAGCGCTGGACCATGGGTGCTGCGGGATCTTGTGCTCCGCATCACGTGGGAGCGGGCCGGAAGTCCGGCCGTAGAAGTGCCGCTCGGGGATTTCTTCTGCAACGGCTTTGGAGCGCGGACACCGGTGAACTCGGCCGCGATCGTCGTCGCGTCAACGGGCGGTATGAATTGCTACTTCGCGATGCCATTCGCCGAGCACGCGAAGGTCGAGATCGTCAACCAGCACCCAGGTGACGTGTCCGGGATCTACTACCAGATCGACTACACGGTTGGCGACGAACTCCCCGCTGAGCTGGCACGATTCCATGCCCAATGGCGACGATCGAACGGCACCACCCGGCCTGGCGAGGATCATGTGATCCTCGACGGTGTGGAAGGCTCCGGCCAGTACGTTGGCACCTACATCGGACTCACCGCCCTGGAGCGGTACTGGTGGGGCGAGGGCGAGACAAAATTCTTCATCGACGACGACACGACCTTCCCCAGCCAGACCAGCACGGGGCTCGAGGACTACGCCGGCGGCGCCTGGGCCTTCCAGGACCGTCTCGCTAACGATGGGCCGATCTCCCCCGTCCTTTTCTCTGCGCCCTACTCGGGCTATCCCTACTACTCTGCCGAGGACACGAGCGGCCATTCTCCATTCCTCCGTGCGACGCCGCAGTCGCACGGGATGTATCGATGGCATCTTCCGGATCCGGTCATTTTCTCGGAGCAGTTGCGTGTCACGCTGCAACAGATCGGCGCATGGGACCACGGTCACTTCGAGCGAAGCGACGACATCTCGTCCGTCGCGTACTGGTACCAGACCGGCCTGACGCCCGCGCGATCTCTCCGCGACCCGTTTGAGCGACGACCCCGCTAAACATCCGGTCGGGACCAGTTCCGGCACAGGGCTGTGCCGATGAATCGGATTCTCGGGCCAACCCGTTCGCGCCCGATGGGCGGGCGAGCCGCCCTGATCAGGCGACTCGCCCGCACCGCGATGCATACGCGAAACGCGCGTCACGAAGTTCTTGCAAACAATGGTCTCACCCCCGGTGAATCACATCACCCCGACGATTAGGATGACTGTGCTCGATGGACCGCTGATCGCCGAATGGCTCCCCGTCTCGGTGGCCGCGCTCGTCCTCCTCCTCGTCGCGGCGGGAGTGGCCGGCTGGGTCGACGCGGTCGTCGGCGGCGGTGGACTGATCCAGCTGCCCGCGCTCGTCATCGCCGTTCCGAGCGACGTCGCGACCCCGTTCATCCTGGGCACGAACAAGCTGTCGTCCTTCTTCGGCACCCTGTCGGCGAGCTGGGTGTACCTGCGCAAGATCAGGGTGCAGCTCGTGCTGCTGGTGCCTCTCGTCGCCGGGGCCTACGCCGGATCGACCGCCGGTGCCGCGTTGTCGCGGTACGTCCCTCGCGACGTCTTGACGCCCGTCGTGCTCGTCGCCGTGATCGCCGTGGCGCTGTACACCCTCTTCAAGCCCACCATGGGCCTGCACCACGAACCCCGCCATGACCGTGCCAGCGCGGTCGCCTGGCGGGCGGCGATGATCGGCCTGCTGGTGGGCTTCTATGACGGCATCCTCGGGCCGGGAACGGGTTCGTTCTTCGTCATCCTCATCGTCGGCGTGCTGGGGTACGGCTTCCTGCAGGCCAGCGTGAACGCGAAGATCGCCAATCTCACCACGAACCTCGCCGCCCTCGTCGTGTACGGCGTGCACGGCGAGGTCCTGCTCGCGCTCGGTCTCGCCATGGCCGTGATGAACATCACCGGCGGGTTCATCGGTGCCCGGATGGCGACGAAACGCGGAAGCGGCTTCGTGCGCATCGTGTTCCTGGTGACCCTGTCCATCCTCATCGTGAAGCTCGCCTGGGACACCGTGACGCAGTTCACGAGTTCCTGACGATGGTTGAGGCGTGCCGTCCCACCCACGCCCGCATGGTGGACGGACCGCGACAGGGCACCACGACGCGGCGGACAGGGCTGGTCGTTTCTTCGCGGTGAGAATAGCTGCGGTGTGCGTCGCACTGACCAGGAACCGCAATCCCGAGATGTGGGCCGGGGTGGTGCATTGAGCGCAAGTGACCCCGCGCGGTGCTGTCCGGGCGGCGAAGCGAATGTGTGGTTTCCTCGACGCGTCATGGAGCCTAGTCGGTGACCTGGGCACGGGCCGGAGACGGGTCCTGCAGGGAAACCCCGCTACTGGACGGTCGGTCCGGAGCAGAGTCTCGCGGAAGGACCGCACGGATCAGCAATGGCGTACCAGGTACCGTCGAGTGCCCCCGGGATCACGGAATCAGGGGATAGAGACGACAACCTTGCCGTTGCCGCTTTCGGCAGCGGGGAACGAGAAACGATGCATCAACACACAGCCCGAATGATGCCTAGATCGACCGGTTCGCTACTGTTCTTATAACGCGATTGACGTGGTGCCGTTCGGCTACCTTCCGCGAGTCCTGAACGGGTGCTTCCATGCCTGCTGTTCCCCTTCGTTCCCTCGCCGGTGAGTACGTGATTGCCCGGTTCCCCGTCGAGACGGACCTCGGTCCGGCGCTGGCCGGTCTCCTCGGGTCGGCGTCGTTGGTGTCCGTCACACGAACCGACCAAGAGATCTCAATCGTCTGCGACACCAATTTCACCCCGGAAGGAGCGGAACTCGACGGCCCGTGGCGGGCGTTATACGCGGGAGGGCCGATCCCGTTCGGGCTGACCGGAGTCGTTGCGTCGCTAGTCGACCCGCTCGCGGCGATTGGTTGCCCGGTCTTCGTCGTCTCCACCTTCGATGGGGATGTTGTGATGACCCCGAGCGACTGGCATGCAGCGGCAGTGGCAGCGCTCCTGGACGCGGGACACACGATCGACGTGGGGGCAGCTCGTGGCTGAGCGCAGCATCTCGGTCGACTAGCGAATCTGCTTCATCGGCGACTCTTATGTCGTCGGCGGGGGAGACCGTGCGATACTCGGCTGGGTCGGACGCGTCGCAGCAGCCGCGGCCGCGGCCGCTGACGGGCTCCCACTCACCTCCTACAACCTCGGCGTCCGTGGGCAGACCGGACCGCAGATCGCGACGCGCGTCAGCTTGCCATTGTCCTCTTCTCCGCGCTGTACTCGGGATACCCGTTCTACTCAGCCCAGGACACCAGCGGACATTTCCCGTTTCTGCGCGCCACGGCTCAGTCTCACGGAATGTACCGCTGGCATCTGCCAGATCCGGTCATCGTCGGTTCACGATTGCGCGTCACGTTGCAACAGATCGGCGCATGGGATCACGGACACTTCGAACGGAGGGATGCCATTTCCTCCGTGTCCTACTGGTGTCAGACTGGGCTCACGCCGGCGTTGCCATTCGGCGGCCCATCAAACCAACGATCACGCTGAGCCGACGCTTCACCCCAGTCATGTCGACAATCTGTCTCCCTGTGGCGCACCCGAGGCGGTAGCGGCGGTTTTGTCAGTTCGGCATTGCGGTCGGTGGAACTGAATACTGATTGGTCCCATTACTCTCGGTCCTGCGCAGGCAGAGCAAGTTCGAAGCGACTGCCCTTGCCGAGGGTGCTCTGTGCGTTGAGCGTGCCGCCCAACGCCTCAGCGAGGCCGCGGGCGATCGAGAGACCGAGGCCGGTGCTCTGCCCGGCGCGGACCCGAGACGGCTCGCCGCGCCAGAGCCGGTCGAAGACCCGCGGTAGGTCTGCCGGGGCGATGCCCTCGCCGGTGTCGACGACCGCGATCCGCACCAGGTCGTCAGTGGTCACCGCTTCGAGGTCGACACGACCGCCCGGCGGCGTGTGGCGCAGAGCGTTCGAGAGCAGATTGTCGAGGATCTGCCGCAATCGGGCAGGATCGGTCTCGAGCGGCAACGGCCCCGAGAGCTCGACGTGCAGCGCGATGTCCGTGCTCGCCGCCTGCGCTCGGTACGCTTCGCCGAGCTCTCGCACGATCACCGCCGCGTCGCACGCCCTGCGCTCCAGCACGAGGTCGCCGGCCTCCGCGAGCGCGAGGAGCTGCAGGTCCCCGGTGATCCGCTCCATCCGCCCGGCCTCGTCGAGCACGAGCCGGCGGAGTGCCGCATCGTCGAGACCGAGACCGTCGTCAGCCGCCTCGACCCATCCGCGGATGTTCGTGAGCGGGCTGCGCAGTTCGTGGGCGATGTCGCCGAGTAGCCGTCGCCGTGACGCTTCGTGTCCAGCGATCTCACCGGACATGCGGTCGAACGCGGCGCCGACGCCGGAGAGGTCGTCGCGAGCGGGCAACGCCGCGCGGGCCTCGCGATCGCCCGCGCTGAAGCGATCGACCGCGGTCTCGAGTCGGCGCGCGCTCCGGAGGGTCGGCACGACGATGAGCGCCGCGGCCACCGAGAGGAGTGCGAGCAGCACCACGACGAACACGCCCACGCGGGCGATCGATCCAGGACTCGCGTCGAGCGGGCCCTGCGCGTCACCTCGCTGGTCGGTGAGCACCACGTTCACGGCAGGCGCCGTCGTCGCCCGGGCCTGGTCGATGCGCGCCTGCAGCAGGCACCCGTCAGCCGCGTCGTCGCCGGTCGGGACGGTGCGCAACGCGAGCTGCGCAGGGGCGCTCGACGGAGACAGATCGAGTTCGACGTCGGTGACCAGCGGTGCGTTCGCGGCGAGCAGGCAGGCGTTCGTGCGATCGCGGAGTTCGTCGAGGGCGACCCGCTCGCTCGGCAGCGGTGTGTTCAAGGCGGCACGGCCACAGTCCGGGGCATCGTCGTATCCGTTGACCACGGGGCGGCCGCTCCCCCACAGGCCGGTGTCGACGACCGCATCGCCCAGGCACTCCACCACCGCGGCGGCCTGCGCGGTGAGCTGGTCACGTTGCGCATCGTCGAGCGAGAACGGCCCGCTGATGCCGTCGGGCAGACGCAGTTCGGATGTCACCGGGTCACCGAGGGGTTCGAGCGGGTCGAGCAATCGGGTGGAGGCCGCCGGACGGGGCAGCTCGGGCGCCGTGTCGGCGGTCACCGTTCCGGCACCGTCGACCACGGCGATGCGACGCCCGGTCTCCTGGCTGAGCAGCAGCAGCGTGGACCCGACGTCGCTCCAGTCGTCGTGGTGTCCGGCCCACGTCCTGAGTGCATCCAGCACCTGCTCGTCTCGAACGAGATCGACGCCGGACGCCTGCTCGTCGTACCGGTACTCCGAGGTCTGGGCCAGCCAGACAGTACCGCCTGCGGAGGCCAGCACGAGCAGCAGTCCAGCCGCGAGATAGCGCGCGAGCAGCCGCGGCACGCGTCGGGGCCCAGCGGTGCCCGCTCTTCTGCTGTTGCTCATGTCGTCGGCCATGCTCTCATCACTTTCCGTCCCGGCCCGCATCCGCGCACCGTCGGACCCGCTCAGGTCGCGGCGAGCGCCGCGGTCGGTGATTGGCGGGCGGCGCGGATGGACGGCGCGAGTCCGGCGACGGCGCCCGTCACCAGCGCGGCGCTCATGCCGGACAGGATCGTCTCCACCGGAACGACCAGCGGCCAGCCCTGCAGACCGCTCCAGGCCGCGGTTCCGAGGAGACCGAGCACGACTCCGGATGCGCCGCCCAGGGCGCAGATCAGGATCGCTTCCACGAGGAACTGCGCCTGGATCTGACCGCGGTGGGCGCCGAGCGCTCGTCGCAATCCGATCTCCCGGCGACGCTCGAGCACGGAGACGAACATCGTGTTCGCGATGCCGATGCCTCCGATCACGAGTGCGACTGCGGCGAGCGCGAGGAAGAGTCCATCGAAGCTGGATCGGGCAGCAGCCTTCGCGGCGAGCACGGCCGAGGGCTGGCTCACCTGCACGAGTCCGCTCGCCCCCGGGGAGAGGGTTGCGGCGACGACTGGTCGTAAGGCGTCGATCGACGCCTCGACACCCGTGACGTAGGCGACCGTCGGTGCGCCGTCGAAGCTCAGCCAGCGCCGCGCGGCAGCATCGTCGACGAGGACCGCCGACTGCACGTCGGCGGAGAGCGGCGTCGGTGCGAGCACGCCGATCACGGTGAACGCGACGCCGTCGACGTCGATCGTGACCGGCCGATCGGGGAGCTGCGACAGGCCGAGCCGATCAGCGGCGTCGATGCCGAGCACGGCCGTCGGCAGGTCGCTCCCGTCGAGCCAGCGACCGGAGGTCACGTCCGTTCGCAGCACCTCGCGAAGATCACCGCGGACGGCGAGTGTGGTCAGCCCGGTCTCCGGGTATCCGCGGAGCTGGTTGCTGCGGACGGGGGCGTGGGCGTTGCCGACCGTCGCGGCATCCTTCACGGTTCCGATGCGCTGCAGCATGCCGAGTGCCTCGGCCGGAAGCGGCACGGGGGTTCCGTCTGCGCCTGCGCGAGGGTCGGCTCGCAGCAGGTCCGCTCCGAGCGCCGTGAGCTGTTGATCGAGCGCGGCCTGGGAGGACGCGGGCACGGCGGTGACGGTCACCAGTGTCGCGATGCCGATGGCGATCCCGATGGTCGAGAGCACGGCGCGAAGCGGTCGGGTGCGAAGCCCGACCGTGCCGACGGCGAGCAGATCCCGGGGGTCGAGACGTCTGCGACGCTCACGCATGCGGCACCGCCCTGGAGCCGGTCCGGGTGTCGGTGATGATGCGGCCGTCCCGCAGCTCGATGCGTCGTGGCAGTCGTGCGGCGAGCTCGACGTCATGGGTGATGACGACGACGGTGGTGCCCTCGTCGTGCAGTCGCTCGAGGAGGCTGAGCACGCGTTCGCCGTTCGCCGTGTCGAGGGCGCCGGTGGGTTCGTCGGCGAGGACGACGAGCGGGTCGGTCACGATCGCCCGGGCGATGGCGACCCGCTGTCGTTCACCGCCGGAGAGGTCCTGCGCCGCGTGCCCGATGCGGTGCTCGAGTCCCACGCGCTCGAGTGCCGCGCGGGCGAGGTCACGGCGCTCCCGCCTGGGAACGCCGCTGTAGAGCAGCGCCATCGCGACGTTCTGTTCTGCGGTCACGCCGTCGGTCAGATGGAAGCCCTGGAAGACGAACCCGATCGAGCTCCCGCGCAAGGTGGACAGCGCGCGATCCGAGAGGTCACGGGTGTCGGTGCCGCCGATGCGGACCACGCCGGCCGTGGGACGGTCGAGGGTGCCGAGGACGTTGAGCAACGTCGACTTGCCGGCGCCGGAGCGTCCGACGATCGCGGTGAGTTCACCCGGGTCGACCTGCAACGAGACGTCGTCGAGTGCAGCGACTCCGCCGGGGTGGACGCGGCTGACGTGCTCGAGCTCGAGTGCCGGCGTCGTCATCGTGCCGACACCACCGTCATGCCGGCGTCGATCCCTGCACCGCTGACCTCGACCCGGTCGTCTGCGATGAGGCCGATCTCGACACCATGGAGACGGCCGCGGTCGTCCTGCAGCGCGTAGCCGCCTTCGGCGAGCGCCACGAGTGCGGCGATGGGCACGATCAGCACGTCCGGCACGGATCTCGTGACGACCCGAACGGTCACGGCGGCAGCGTCGACGCCCGCTAGTGCAGCCTGATCGTCGATCGCGACGAGCGCGCGGACCTTCGCGTCGGCTCCTTCTCCGGTCGTGGTCACCGTGACGATGGACCCGCCGACGGCGCGCCCGTCGGGCAGTTCGATCGTCGCTTTCGCGCCGGCCCCGATGACCCCCGCGTCCTGCGCCGGGACCGACGCATCGACGACGCGTGTCGTGGGCGTGACCGAGAACGGCTGACCGCCCGCCGCGTCGCCGAGGCGTGCCGTCACTGCGGCGATGCGACTCGGCGCGCTCAAGACGACCACGTCGGCGGGGGCCAGCGTGCCGGTGCACTCCAGACCGAGCGATTCCTGCCAGTCCCTGACGGCCTCCGTGAAGTCCCACCCGGTCTCGAAGGTCTCCGGATCACTCCGGCTGAGATGTCCGAGGTCCATCAGGTTCGACGCGACCATGCTCACATCCGCTCCCTCCATCCCCGAGCCGTCGATCGCCCGATAGAGCGGAAGCGCTCCGATCAGCACCGGCACCGGTCGCTCGTTCGCGCGCAGTGCCACGGATCCCCGATCGAGTGTCGCGCCGACGTCGGGCAACCCGGTGATGATGCCGTCGGCTTTCGTCGTCACGGGTACCGCGGCACCGAAGCCGACGGTGCCGTCGAGGCGAGCGGTCTGGACGAGCTCACCCCGCTCGACGACCGCGGTGGCCGGTGCGGCGGTGTGCTCGACCGGGGCTGCGTCGGCCACGGGCCGGAGGAGCAGGGCGGCTCCTCCGGCCCCCGCCGCGAGGACGGCACAGAGCGCGAGCGATCCGACGAGCGCGGTGCGGCGACGCGACCGGGTCATTCGGCGCTCCCATCCGATGCGGACACCATGCAGGCGTCCACGTACTGCATCCCCAGTGAGATCGAGGTGGCGTCGTTGGCCTCGCCACCGAAGGCGAGGTTGATCTGGCCGAACGCATCCGGCTCGGTGATCTCGACCTCGCGGACACCGCGTTCGTGCAGGCAGTCCACCACGCGCTGCGCGAACCGCAGGGCATCCGGGTTCTGAGCGTCGAGCTCCCACGGCGGCAAGGGTGCCACGCGCTGGCAGAGCGCCTCGGCCTCGGCAGCCTTCGCCGGGTCCCCGCCGGCATTTGCACTGACGTCGTCTCCGCCGTCGTTCCCAGGAGTGCCCTGCTCTGCGGAGGTGTGGTCCGCGAGACAGCGATCCCGTGGCTTCCACGCGTCGGCCTCCTCCTTATCCGACATGTCGAGACGCAGACGCACGGGCTCGCCGTACTTCGCGACGAGTGGGTCGGTGGCGTCGGTCGGCGTCGGAGCAGCGGTCTCCAACGTCGCGATGCCTCCGTCGGTTCCCCGATCGGCAGAGGGTGCGGCGCAAGCGGTGAGTGCCGCCAGGAGCGTCAGGGCGCCCGCGGCGGCGGTCAGGGATCGGTGCATGATGCGTGTCACGGTTCCTCCTCGTGTGGTGAGCGGCTGTGACCCACGCTCGCCGAAGGATGTGAAGGACTTGTGAGCGATCGGTCCGGAGCCCGACCGCGCGCCGAGCCCGTGCCTAGGATCGGATCGTGACCAGAGTCTTGATCGTCGAGGACGATGCCCTGCAGTCGGAGCTCGTCCGCCGCTACCTCGAACGGGAGGGGCACGACGTGACCGTCCTGGCCGACGGTGCCGAAGCGCTCTCCGAGGTGCGTCGCTCCGCGCCCGACCTGCTCGTCCTCGACGTCATGCTCCCCGGGGCCGACGGCCTCACGGTCTGCCGCACGCTTCGCGAGGAGCAGTTCGACTTCCCGATCCTGCTCCTCACCGCACGCTCCACCGAGAACGACCTGCTACTCGGGCTCGAACTCGGTGCCGACGACTACCTCGCGAAGCCCTACAGCCCCCGCGAACTCGTCGCCCGGGTCCGAGCACTGTTACGACGAGCCCGCCGCACGGTGCCGGCCTCGACGGTCATCATCGCTGGAGACCTCGAGATCGACCCGGACCGGCATCGAGCCACCCTCGCGGATCGGCTGCTCGACCTCACGCGTGCCGAGTTCGACCTCCTCGAGGAGTTCGCCCTGCATCCCGGCATCGTCCTCAGCCGCGCCCGTCTGCTCGATCGTCTCCACGGGACCGACCGCTGGATCGGAGGCCGCACCATCGACACCCACGTGAAGAACCTCCGGGCCAAGATCGAGTCCGACCCGCAGCAGCCCACCCGCCTCGTCACCGTCTACGGGGTCGGGTACACCTTCCACGCAGGCTGAGCGAGGAACGGACGCCGGCGGAAGCGATTCTTAAGGCAATATTTCCCAGTGTCATATCGGGGACAGTCTCACTGGTGGCCCAGGAAAGCCCCGCGGGCAGCTAGCGGGCGATGACTGCCGAAGGTCACGATCCCCACTCCGCCGCTGTACTCCGGCAAGCCTGGCCGGTCGGTTGGCCGCATGCAAGAGCGCTATAGGAAATCGGCACTCTGAGGGCTGCAGGTGGTCGACAGGGTGGCTTCTATCGATCTCGTAGTGGATGCGGCGCGGGGTTTCTTGCGGTCTCAAGCGTGGGTAGAGCCGCGGCGGTTGCTGGTGTCCGGTGGTCTTTCGTAGCTCCCAGTCGACGCGAGCTCTCACGTTCCACGAGCTGGGGTGTGAACCGTATCTGGCGTGGTATCGCGGCCGCCTCGAATTGCTCGAGAACGAGTTCCACTGCAGCTGTGCCGAATTCTTCGTGGGGGTGATGCACCGACGACAGCTTGGAGATCCCGAGAATGTCGGCGGCCATGTCGTTGTAACCGACCACCGCGACATCCTCGGGGACTCGTAGGTCTGTCTCCGCGAGGGCTTCCAATACTCCGGCGGCGATGGAGTCGTTGACGGCGAAGATACCGTCGACGGGCATTCCTGAGGCGAGGAGACGAGCGACTGCTTCTCGGCCCGCTGAAGCGTCGCGGCGGACGGAATCGACAACGACGAGGGCACAGTCCGGTGTATTGGCCGCGGCCGTTGAGGCTCCCTTGCGTCGCAGAGCCACCTGCGGGATGTCGACCGTACCTCCGACGACTGCGATTCGCCTGCACCCCTGACTGAGCAGATGTTCGACCGCGAGGCGTCCGCCTGCGGCGTTGTCTACACCCACGCTCGACCACAGATCCGATGATTCATCCTGGTCGATGAGCACCGTGGGGATCCCACGAGCCGTGAGGCGACCTACCTGACTATTGATCGCGTTCACGGGCGCAAGTATGACGCCGCGTACCCGGTGTTCCTCGAACAGGGACACGTAGTCGTTCTCCGAGTCCGCATCACCGTTGGTGTCGGCGAGCACGAGACTAAGCCCTGCTTCGCGTGCACGATTCTGGGCACCGCGGGCCACCGAGGCAAAGAACGGATCGCTGACGTCGAATGCGATGAAAGCGAGCATCTTGCTCATGCCAGACCGCAACTGACGTGCGGTCTGATTCGGTATGAAGCCCAGCTGTTCGATAGCGGAGGAGATCTTTGTCGCGCTTTTGCTGCCGACACTGTCGGGGCGATTGATGTAGCTCGACACCAGCGAGACGGACACGCCTGCTACTTCAGCGACGTCTCGCAGACGCGGTTGACGGTTCACGCGATCCTCCCGTTTCCCTCCCTGAATGGTTGCAGATTCGGGCTTGCTTTGCCACCCACACTCACTATATTGTCGCTGTCAGCAGAATCTGTAACGTTACAGACTGCGGGGCTACGCATCCGCCAGAGCCCTCACGTAATGACTCACTGAGGAGCCGCCATGCACCGATACCTGACTCGAGCCCTGAGTATCGGGACAGCTTTTCTATTGGCCTTGGCGATTACCCCGGCATCACCGGCTGCTGCCGAACCGGTTGTGTACTACGTCAACAGCTCTTCGGCGACTTGCGACGACGCTGGAGATGGTGTGAGCGCTGACTCACCGTGGTGCTCGCTCGACGCAGCGAGTCGCACCTACTCGCCCGGTGATCAACTTCTCATCGCGCGCGGATCGACCTACGCCGGAGAGTTCCTCACGGTCAGTGGTCAGGGGACCGCGAACGCCCGCATCCTCATCGGCGCCTACGGCGAAGGCGCTGCGCCCCATCTCGACGGAGAACAGGAGGAGGGAAGGGCCCTCGTCCTCCTTCAGAACCCCAGTTATGTGACGGTTCGCGACCTTGAACTCAGCCACGCGGGAGCGGGGGCTCTCGCACAGTACCGTGGCGACTTCCCCGGACCGGTAACTGGAAACTCCTCCATCGTCTTCGAGGATCTATACGTCCACCACATCGCCGGACTCTTCGTCTCCACCATCCCGGGCGGTCCTGCCGACTTTTTCTGCAAGTCCAACGATCTTGATCTTTGGCAGTCTGCCGGAGCAGGTGTCACCGGCGACTACTACGAGGACGTGCCAAGTGATTCCTACTTCGTCTCCGGAGTGACGTTCGAGCGAATCGTCGGCCACGACAACCTCAACGTGATCAACGTCGACATGTGTGACGGTCGAGTCGGAGAACCCAACTCACCTGGGCCCGCGGCGCCGCACCTTGTTCGCGATGTTACGGTCAACAACGTCCACGCCTACGACGGCAACGGCGCCGGATACGCGCAGCAGTGCAACGAGGGCATGCGGTTCGACGCAGTAACCGGGCTGACGGTGATGAATTCTCGCTTCGAGAGTCTTGGAGCGTGCTATGTGCCGACTGGCACAGCTGGATTCATTCTGGTCTCTGTAGACGACGTGACCTTCAAAAACAATGTCCTGTCCGATACGCCCAACACTGGATCGAACGACCAAACAGCAATCGACAACGAGTTGTACGTGAACGATGTCACGCTCCGCAACAATCTCATCGCCCGCAATGCGGGACCTGGTGTCGAGTTTCTCTCCCTCCGACCGCAGATCGCGGACTACAACACCAACCACCGTATCGAGGGGAACAGCTTCTACGGCAATGGAGGCGGCTCCCTATATCGGCTTGGAAATGCCCCCTTCACTGGCACCATCGCGAACAACCTCAGCGCTGACAGCCGATTCGTCTACCCGGAAGCGGATTTCGCTCCACTCATTGGCAACAACACGAAGAACACCACCGCAGCGACGGGGACGGTGCCCTTCTACGCTGCAGATCACTTCGGCGATGGCATCGCGGGCGACCCCTGGTCCTATCGAGTGGGAATCGATGCCCAAGACGTCCTGACGTGGGACGCCGCGGGATATACCGCCAATGCCCACATTGAGGGAGTCTGGGGCGATGGCGCGCAACGTCAGATCTCAGCCTTCGAGCAGACGCCCGGCACCGCTCGCGTCTGGACGGCTCCCGCTTCTGGTGACATCTCGCTCCGCAGTCTCGCATTCAAGACTGAGGCGGGTGGCGGCAGTGCGACGGCGACAGTCTTGCTCAACGGAACCCCTATCCGCAGCGAGTCCATTAGCGGCAACAACACAGAGGGACTGTCGGTCGATGCCGATATCTCGGTCAATGAAGGCGATACTCTCGCCTTCGCCATAACGGGCGCTTCCGACGGGACTGAATGGACGAGTTGGGTGCCGTCCATCATGTATGTCGCAACGCCCACCGACAGCCCCGACGGCGTCGTTCGTGCCGGTTCCTTTGAGGCACCCGTCACGGGAGGATTCGAGTACTCACCGCGAAACGATGCGTGGTCATTCATCTCCGACTTCGACAATGGGGCTGGTGCCGGCATCGTACGCAACAACGGCCCATTCGGAAATCTCTCTTCCCCCGAAGGCAGCCAGGCTGGCTTCATCCAGGGTCAGGGATCAATGGCCCAATCGATTGCCGATCTCCGGCCAGGTGTGGACTACTCCGTCGAACTCGATGTCGCTAGCCGAGGCGCGGAGGCCGGTCAGAGCGTGGAGGTCCTGTGGGATGAGGAGGTCATTGCGACTATCCCCGCATCGGATCCACAATTTGTCGCTCATAGCGTTGCGCTGCCCGCAATCACGAGTGGCAGTCACCTTTTGACACTGCGCGGCACAGTCGCAGCGGACAGGACCGCCTTCGTCGACGATGTCCGGATCACTTACCAGGCCGAGACCGCGACGGCGCAGTTTGCGGACAGTAGCTTTGAAACGCCGGCGGCCAGCGGGATCAACTACGCGGTAACGGGCTCGCCCTGGAGTTACAGTCCGGTGGAGAACGGCAACGGCAGCGGAACGGCGTCCAACGGATCGGGGTTCGGTCAGCCGAATGCACCCGACGGCGCGCAGGTCGCCTTCGTGCAGAGGGGGGGCTCATTCCAGCAGACAACATCTGGTTTCGAGGTCGGGGCTTCGTACGCCATCGAAGTTCAAGCTGCTCAACGAGGCTCGGAGAGCCAGCAGATCGAGGTGTTGATCGATGGGGTCCCCATCGGCGTAATCGTGCCGCAGAGTTCCGCCTGGGCCTCGTACCGCACCCCGATCTTCACGGCCACGGCTACCGAGCACGTCATCACCTTCCGCGGTCTCGCCTCGGCGGACTACACCGCATTACTGGACACACCGACCTTGCTCGAGGTGTCCACCGCCGGCGTCGGTGATGCAGCAAGCACCGCTAATACCGGGCGCCTCCCCGATCTCAAGCAGGGAGAAACACATGGCTGAAACACTCACATCGACACCGCTACCGGCCGCAGACAAGCCCCCGGCCGGCCGGCAACGGACCACCGCGCCGCCACTGCCCCGCCCCAAGCGTGCTCGGGCCGCGATCTACCTCGCGCTCGTACCTCTACTGGTCATCATCGGTCTCTTCGCGTACTACCCTGCGGCGTCCGGTGTGTTCTGGTCGTTCTTCGACTGGAATCCAGCGTCGCAGTCGTTCTTCACCGGCGTTGAGCACTATCTCGCGATGTTCAACGACGAGATCTGGTGGACTTCATTCCGCAATCTCGGCGTCATCTTCCTTTTTGGGATCCTGGCCTGGGTCCTCCCTTTACTCGCCGCCGAGCTGCTGATCACACTCCGTAGTCCCAGATGGCAGTTCGTGACGCGGACCCTTCTCATCCTGCCGATGGCGTTTCCCGGCGTCGTGACGGCGCTCATCTGGGGGTTCCTCTACGAACCAAACCAGGGGGTCATCAACCGTTTCCTCGAAGCGATTGGGCTCGGCGACCTCGCTCACAACTGGACGGGCATGCCAGACACCGCCCTGCTGGCGCTCCTCTTCGTCGGTTTTCCGTTCATTGCCGGCTTACCGTTCCTCATCTTCTACGCAAGTCTCCAGAACATCCCTCCGGCGGTTCTCGAAGCAGCGCAGCTCGACGGGGCAGGGAGGCTGCGCAGATTCTGGTCTATCGACCTTCCCCTGATGGCAAGTCAAGTTCGTCTGCTGCTCTTCCTCGCCGTAGTAGCTGCCCTCCAGTACGGCTTCGTCGCCTATGTGCTCACGTCAGGCGGTCCGGACAACGCCACGATGGTTCCTGTTCTGCGCATGATCAACGTCGCGTTCGCGGGATCCGATTGGGGCTACGCCGCAGCGCTTTCTACCACGCTGTTTCTCATCACGCTCGTGCTCAGCTCAGTGGTCGTCTTCTCCGGTCGACGCGAGAGCGCGCACACAGACGGGGGGTCAATGTGACTACGATGCTTGAAAAGCGACCGAGCGTCCGTGACCGTTCCGGTCGGCAGATCGGGGTCAAGGCGGCGCTAATTCTGTTGATCACTATCAGCTTGCTGCCGTATGTCCTCATGGTGGTGACGTCGTTCAAGACGAACGAGCAGTTTGCGTCGAGCTTCTGGGGCATCGAGCTGCCGTTGCACTTCGAGAATTACGGACGCGCCTGGAACCAGGTTGCGCCCTATCTGTGGAACACGATCTTTATTGCGGCCATCACGATAGTTCTTGTTCTCATTGTTTCTTCGATCGCGGGTTTTGTGCTTGCCCGCTACCGGTTCCGCGGCCGGAACTTCATCTACGGTCTCGTGCTGTTGATGATGATGATTCCTGGCATCGCAAATCTCATTCCGCTCTTTGTCATGATGCGCGATCTTGGGCTGCTGAACACCTACACGGTTCTTGTTATCCCCTACGTAACGGGCGGAGTCGTGCTCGGCACGGTTCTGTTCCGGAACTTTGTTGAAGGAGTGCCACAATCGATCTTTGACGCGGCGCGAGTCGACGGAGCCACGGACTTCCGCATGTACATCTCAATTATGTTGCCGCTCTCGCGTCCAGTGCTGGGAACCATTGCGTTGATGACAGTTACAACCGTATGGAACGACTTCTTCTGGCCGTTGCTGGTGCTCAGCGATGACAGCCTCCGGACGGTATCTGTCGGATTGCAGTTTTTTCAGGGACAGAACGCCACTGATGTCGGTCCTCTCATGGCGGGGTATTTCATCGCCAGTCTTCCGCTCGTTATCCTATTCGGCTTCCTCTCCAAGTACTTCCTGGCGGGGGTACAAGGAGGTATGCCGGGCTCACACTGAGTTCAAGCTTCTACCATCGACGCCCGCATTCCGCTGGCGCACCACATTCGAAAGGCCAACTCATGCAGTCACGCAGCCGCTCCCGCATCGTCGCGGGTGCCGCAATCTCAGGAATAGCTATCTCGACGCTCGTCGGCTGCGCCGGCGGGTCCGCCTCAGATAAGACGACCATCACCCTCGCCGGCCCGAACCAGTTCACGAGCGACACCGACTCATTCGGTAGCGCCTGGGACGATCTCATCGCGGCATTCGAGGCTGACAACCCTGACATCGAGGTGAAGACGACCGTGCTGCCGTTGTCTTCCTGGGCCCAGACGTCGTCCGCTCAGTTGACGGCGGGCACGGCTCCCGAGCTGATTTTCGCGCAAACCCCGCACCAACCCGACCAGGTGGCATCGTTGAGCGACCAGCTCGCCGAACCGAACCCCTTCTCTCAGACCAGTCGGCCATCGTGCGGCACCGCAACCTTCCGACCCAGTCGACACAGGCGCGTGCTGAGGGCTTTCGCGAGCACGGACTTGCCGCTGCCCTTCACCCCGAAGATCGCCATCGAGTGCGAGCGAACGACACCCGCGGCGTAGGCCTCCCACGGGTCGAAGCAGAACGTGGACCGAGACAGCAGGTTCGGGCCGACGTAGGCGCCGGCCATGGGTTCGCCGCTCTCAGCAAGGAAGGGCAGCGCGGCGCCGAGGGTGCGTGACGAGGCGCGGTGGACCGGCGCAACGACACCCGCCCGTGCGCGGAGGTTGTACAGCGTCTTCCATCCGCCGGCGGGCATCGAACTTGTCGGGAGCGCGTCCTCAGCGAGGCTGTCGCGCCACACATCCAAACGGGCCAGGGTTCCAGGACGACGTCGACTCATCGCTTGCCCACCGGAGTAGGGAGCGCGGTCGACATGAACGCCGCGGCCTGTTGGAAGTACATCGCAGCGAGCGTGACCCTGGCCGGCTGCGCTGATTGCAGGATCGAGGCCGATGCGCGGGTGAGGCCGTCGACGTCGGCGGCCGAGACGGTCACGAACCCGCGGAACTCCATGTCGGTGAACCCGTCAACGATGTCATCCTCGCGTTCGCCGAGATCCTCGTATTCGCGATCCTGCTCACGGGTGGTGATCATCCCGCGTCGCTGACGCAAGCCTCGTGCGACCTCGAGGTCGACCTTCGCTCGCCCCACCTGACTCAGAGCCTTGTGGGTCGGTACCGGCCGCACGCTGAGGGTGAGCACCCGCGTCGCGTCGCCTGAATAGAGCAACTTGTTTAGGAACCCCACGCTGATTTCGGAGCGAGGCCACTCGGCGATCCAGTACGTGCGGTGGACCGAACCATCGATCTGCACGTGATCCCAGCGCTCCTCGATGCCCATCACCGGAGCGAGTCGGTTCGGGCCGTCACTCCGCGACTCTGCTGCAAAGCTCGTCGGGTTCATGGCGAGTGCGAGCATCTCGTCGATCGCTTCGATGTCGAGCCAGTTCCGGAGCTCGACGCCGATGGCTTCGAGCGAGTCACGCATCTGCTCGACAAGGTCGGTCACGATGGCAGCGATGCCGACGAGGCCGCCGCCAGAGTGCTTGATCGCCGACCGGAGCGAGCGCAGGTCGCAGGTAGCGGTCACCGTGTTGGTGAACTGCATCGATCGATCAGCACCCGCGGTGATCAGCGTGTCGTACTCCGCTCGGACCGCTGGGCTGACGGTCGACGGATCGGTTCGATCGCGTTCCGATGCGTAGCGCGCGAGCTCGTCGGCGGGTTTGGCATCGACACGGATGCGTGCCGTCGCATCGACCAGCCCAGGGAACGCCTCGAGCCCGCTCATCCATCCGACGAAGCCGTCGTAGGCCGCTTGCTGGACGCCTTCGTCGAGCAGCGGCCACGCGGAGCTCAGAACGTCGACCGAGAACGAGACGAGCGATCGTTTCGGGTCGAGGATGAATCCGCCCCGACCTGGCACTTGGACGAAGCGCAGCGATCCGTGCGCACCGGGAAGGCGATGGCGATGGATCTCGCGTGGGCCTTCAGCCCCGCGCCGCGTCGTTCCGATGTTCAAGGGTTCGTCCTTTCGTGAGTCCCACACGTCGCGCCTGAAGCTCGTCTGGAGGCGATGCCGCCGAGAGGCGTACGTGAGCACACGCCAGATGAGCGCGAGACCGGACTCGCGATGCCAGGTCCAGCTGCCGACGGCGATCGAGAGCGCTGCAGGCCAGATGCCGATGCGCCAGTAGCCGTCCCAATCGATCAGGAGCCAGATGACGGAGATCGCGGCCGTCGTGCACATGACGATGAGCTGGGGCCAGCTCAGACCGAGGAACGCGCCGCGTCGCTCGCGCTGGGCAAAGCGGACGCGGGGGAGGGCCGGCGAGTTGGTCATTTTGCGAGAACCCGTCCGAGGACGCGCATGGCGTTCTGGGCTTTACTCGAGACGTGCGGTCGCGGCTGGAGGGAGTTGCGGACTTCGTCCCCGGCGAATGACACCAGGCGGACCGCCCACAGGGGAGCGAAGGATGCGGCGAAGACAACCCCAGCGGCGACGATCACGACGCCGAGATCGGTGGAATCCGTGACCAGTTGGATCGAGAGGACCAGGATCGCCGCTGCCAACGGTTCAGCGATGACGAGGCCGATCGTCAGGTTCGCCCATCTCGTCGCCCAGACGGCGAACTTCGGCTGACCGATCATCATGAGGCCGATCGGCGCTGTCGCAGCGAGCGCGACGAGCGAGAAGGAGCGGATGGACATCGAGACGTAGAGGAAGAGCGCGGCTAGCGCCATGATGGCGAGGATGAGCAGGACCACCGTGTACTGGCCGATGACTGCGTTCGGGGCGAGCTTGGCGGTGGTCATGGCCTGGGCGATCGCGCCATCGTCGGCCGGGACGGAGACATCAGCGACCACTCGGTATCCGAACATGCGGAGCAGCGCGTTGCCGAGGCTCTGGTCCTGGACGGTTGCGACGAGTGCATCGGTCGTCTCACCGCCGTAGGTCACGAACTGCCTCATCACGTACACAGCGGCGACGCTGGACGGCACTGCGACAACGAGGCCGACTGCGACCTGCGCGATCCGCCGGCCGTCTCGCATGATCGCCGCCGGCGCGAGCTGGAAGCAGGCCACGATCGAGATGACGAGTCCCATCGTCGCGACCCAGAACCAGAACTGGCCGTCGGCGATGGTCCAGCTGGACTCGCCGGGACGGCTGCCGATGAAGGCATTTGCGAGCATGTCGGTCATGAAGTCGCCGAGGCCGATGATGCCGCCGCCGATGAAGCGTGCCGCAGACTCCTGCGCCAGACAGGGGATGTCGGCGGGCCCGCAGCCGAACTGGGGCACGCCGAAGTCGTCCGTCCGGAAGCCGCTCATACGATCTGCAGCCCGATGCCGAAGTTTATGAGTGCGGTGGTGCCAGCCGCGATTGCGGCAGCGGCGACTGAGCAGAGAACCCCCGCGATCCCGACGGACTTCAGTGCTCCGTTCTTGATGAGCCAACCGAGCGCGATGCAGGCGGCAGCGAGGAGCACCCCGATGCCGCAGAGGATGAGTACGACGAAGAGGATGTTGCCCGCAAGGTCCTGGATCGCCTTCGATCCAGGACCAGCCTTCGGCGTGATGTCGGGGATCGTCTTCAGGAGAAGGCCGCCGGCGTCCGTGGTCCACAGGGACGTGATGATGAATTCACCCACGGTCTTCACTCCGCGTGGACCGGGACGGAGAGGGTCAGCGGGTCACGCTGCGAGGGAACATCGACGACGAGATCCAGCGTGGACACACCGAACGGCACGTAGTAGGCGAGTGCGAAGCTCGTGCTCAGGTGGTTCGGCAGAGACCAGTTACGACCGCGCCCCTGCGCGCCGGCCGGACCCCACGGGACTCCTGCATCGGCCGCGAAGTCTGGTCCCTCGTTGGCGTCCAGTTCGGCGGTGTCGCCGAGCCCGACCCAGCTCGTCTCCCGGACGGTGAGGCCGCTGAGGTCGAGTTCACCGAAGGGGACGAAACCGTCGAGCGAAACCTGGATGACCGTCACGAAGCTGCCGGTCGGAAAGCGCTCCGTTCCGCCGGGCTGGCGCAGGAGGCCAGAGTCCTGAGTCGAGACGTAACTGCCGAGTTCGTAGACGGCGACGCCGAGGTCGGAGGTGGCTGCGCGAGCCACTGGCTCTCGATCCGGGGCTGTCGCGGACGGTTGCGTGGGTGACGTGGACGGGGCTGTGGACTGAGATGCGGTGTTGGCATCGATGCACCCGGTCAGAGCGATGGCCCCGACGGCAAGCAGTCCTACAAGCAGCGGTCGCCGCATCAATCCTCCCGAGAGTTCGCGAGGACGTGCGCGTCCTCGATCGCTCTTGGAGTGCCGCGGGCAGACCTGCGGACCTAGTTGCGGCGACGGTAGGGAGCGAGGTCGAAGGATGCACCCGATGTCGCTTGGGCGGTGTTTCGTCGGCGAGCAACGTGTCTGATGTAGAGCGATGCGTTCCCAGCAGCAGCAGCCCAAATGATGGCGAAAACCAAGGCGCGTGTTACGGGATCCTGATGTGCGTCGTGCAGCAGAACAGCGGTCCCGAAGAAGGAGACGACGATCTGGCTGATGACCCAGCCGCCCCAACGGCTGAGGATGACCACGACGAGCACGATTGCCAGGAACGGGAGCGGGAGCAGGAACATCCAGCCGCGCAGCTTCATCGGTTCGCCCAGGTCATGCAGTCGACGCTAGGCGCGGTAGCGGCCCCGCCTCGGGCGAGGACGGGCGTCTGTGGATAACTTCCCGACTACTTGGACGCTGGTCCAGTCCGGCCTAGGCCAAGCTCGACGCCGAGATCCCGGTACCGCTCGGATACGACCTGTTCGAGGACGACGTACTCGTGCCGGTGGCGTTTGCCGTCAGGCTCCTGGATTGGGTGGGCCTCGATAACTCCCAGTTCACGCAGCGTTTCTAGATGGTCCTGCACCGTGACGCGGTTCACCTCGACGAGCTCGGCTATACGTCCCCGCGTGAGCGGGCCCTCCGCTAGCAGTCTCGAGAGGATCGCGAAGTTCACCGGTTCGCCGAGGGTCGCGAGTGCACTCCGCGCATCGTCGGAGAGGTTGGGGCGAGCGACGCGGGGCATGGGGTCATTGTGCACGGTCTCGGACTGGTCCATGATTTAAGGATGGTTAAACCGTTTTCATCGGAGGAGGAACGCGATGTCGACAAGACTTCGAATGGCGGGCATCGTCTATGGCGACGTGCTGCCTGAGGAAAGGTCAGTGGGCAGGCCCGTCGCGTCCTTCCTGCTCGCCGACAAGCAACTGTCGCTGGACTCGGGCGGCGGGATGCAGCAATCGCTCATTCCCTGGTGCCAGGTTGTCTGCAGGGGTCAGGATCTCGTTGGTGACGCGCTGCAATTGCGCAGCGGTGCAAGAATTATTGTCATCGGACGCCTTCGCATCTTGAAGCCTTGTGACGTCAATCACCCGTCAGACGCGGTCTTGGTCACTCTCGAGGCGAATAGATTGAGTATGCGCGAAAGCAACGTACACACTGACACGACGCAGTTACGCCAATAGAGCCTCGCGAGGCGGGATAGTTGCGGAAGGCGCTCATGAGCGTCGAATGCCGTTGAACAGAACTAATCGGGATAGATCATTGGGTATTTGCCCTGCGTTCCAAGTGCATGTATGAGGTCGCCGACAAGTCGTTCAACAACGACATGGGGTTGCTCGCTGAGCTCTGCGAACGAAGCGGTGGTGATCTGCTGGAAAGTATCTTCGTTGTAGACCGGGCTCTGACCTCGGTAGAAACGATCCTCCCTGTATGCACGTGAGCCAGCCAACCCGTAGACGTGAATACCGAGGCCCCACTGACCTCGATATTCCAGGCGTTCGGCTAACGCGCAGGCTGCTCCAACCAAGCGATAAGACCACGCCGCGACGCTCTCATCCATGATTATGAGCGAGGGTCCTATTCGGTGTACGTCTGCTTCGTAGACCACCCGGGAAGCCAGAAAGCGCGCCGCGCCAGAAACTTGAATCTCGATGTCCGAGGCGACCTCCTGCTTCCAAGGGTCCTCAGCGCTGATAGTCCTTCCCTCGTCCAGATTGGTTCGTGCAATGCCGCGAGCGCGGCGCTCGACCCGGTGTAGCTCGCCGAGCTGTGGGCTGAACGCCGAGAGCTCGGCAGGAACGAATGACTCGGCCCGCTGGGTGATAGCCAGAATAGTTTTGGGGTCCTCGCGGACGAGCTGACGAGCAAACCCGGCGGGGGCGTAAAGGGGCTCCACTGCTCCCAGCAAGCGCGCGCGAGAGCCGTTCGCCGGGTTGCGAGCCAGCTCTTCCCCGAGGGCATCGAGCGTGTGCCGAGCAGCGCCTGTTCGCTCTCGCATCAGGCGATATACCTCTGCGTCATCGAGTCTGCGGCGGGTCTTCTCGCCACGTCCGTAGTACCGTCCGCTCACCATATGGAGCCTTGATCCGCTCATTGGGATGTCGATCACCACGTAGCCGTGCGATCCATCGGCGTCGGACCGGACTGCTTGTGGGCGGATGTCTAGGGCCGGCCTCAGACGATTGGCGGCGATCTGCTCGATCCGTTCCACAACACCCTCCAGAGGTACTGGGAACAACGCGAAGACGTCTTTCTGGCTCTCCTCTACGCCGATGATCAGGCATCCTCCATCGATGGCAAACGATGCAAGGTCTGCAGCAATTTCTGCACGTTCCCGATCAGAGGTTCCGAGCTGGCGCTTGAAATCGATGATGTGAGACTCTCGTGCATCTCCGCTCGTCACTAGAGATCGGAGGTCAGACTCAGTCTCAACGCGCCAATTCATGCTGCCCTCACCGCGCTCTGGTATGCATTGAAGGGAGCTCCAGGAGCGGACGAGAGTGGGGGCACCGGGATCGTCGGACGGCTAGCGGATCGAGTTGTGCGCATGTTGTGGAGACTACCGCAGTCAAGGAATTTAATGGCCGTCTAGGGGCACATCCTGCAGAGTCTCTAAAGGAGTACCCCCGGTACTCGTGTGCATCAAAATCAACTTGTCGGAGTCGGGATACCAAGCTGCCGTACAAATCGACTTACGGTGCTGCGCCTGGGTTGCCCGTCCCAGTTCAATGTAGTCGGTGACCAAAGTAGATACACTTGTTCTCTTGCCCGAGTGATTCCGACATAGAATTTGTTCCGTTCCTCGGCCATCTGAAGTTCGTCGTCGAACGAGCGATAGAACGGTATTCGCCCGTCATTGCAGTCTGGTATGAAGACGTAGTCGAACTGCAGACCTTTACCGGCAGGGAGAGTGGTCACGTATACGCGGCCCTCCCGGAGACGGCGCCCTGCTAGCTCCTCCACAGTTCCAAGGGAAAGCTGTTCGTCGCGCAAGCTCGCTAACAGTGCGGTCAGACCGTCCGCCGCCGCTGTGCGGGCGTCTTCAGGTGCCTCGTCGAACGCGTCCAAAACTCTCCCGAGCACCTCCCTGGACGCGTCTCCCGGCCTCGCTCCGATAAGTTCTACAAGCACCTTACCCTTGGTATCAGGGTCTACGCCGGGGGCTAAGTGGTTCAACTCATCAATAACGCTGCCGATGTCGGCCCCCGGACCCGGGTTGAGGATGGCACCGAGAGCTCGCTCGAACCAGTCCGTGAGGGTGGACTCCCAGTCGACGTCTTGCCGAACCCACGCAGGGATTTGATGACCCTCGAGGGCTTCAGCCACTTCTTCTGCCATGGAGTTAGTTCGACATAAGACGCCAATATCCTCTGCATTCGTTCCGCCTGCTGTTAGCTCGGATATCCGACCGACGATCGCCGAAAACTGATCTACGAGGGAACCGGGGATGTACAAGGCTTGTACATCGCCGCCCGTTCGCGTCGTGGTCACTCCTTCACTGTCGTCGAAGAGCCGACGGCTGACTTGGGCGATCACCTCGCCGCACCGATAGTTGGTCAGAAGCTCGACCATTTGCACATCGGGTCGCGAGGCTAGATCGATCAGTAATTTGGAGTCCGTACCGGTCCACCCGTAGATGGCTTGGTCAGCATCGCCCACTGCAAAAAGCTGGCTACAATCTGAGCCTTCTTCGAAACAAAGCTGATAGATGATGCGGTGTAAACCCGGAGCGAGGTCTTGGTACTCATCGACATATATCCCCTGAAACGCCGCTCGAAGCGCATCCCTCACGTCTGCGTGAGCGTCAACTATGCGGACAGCATGTTCGATGATGGCGGAAAAGTCGACCACGTTCTCGTCGCTCATCAACTGCTGGTAGGCATTATGTGCTTGAACAGCAACGCCTGTCAGGTTCCACCGGTCTTGGGAGGCTAGCTCGGTGCGAAGTTTCCGAACTGTGGCTTGGAGGAGGTGATCAGATTCAATCCCTGACTCTTGCAGGGCTCGGGCCCACAATTCATCGGCCTCGTGGCGCTTCAGTACTCGCGCATCTCGGAGTTGGGGGTTTCCGCTGACTTCCGAGAATGGACGAACTATGCGGTTCAGTGCGAATCCATGCACGGTTCCAATGAACAGGTTGCTTCGTTTATCGGAACTAATCTCTCTAAAACGCTGCGCCATCTCAGTGGCAGCTGCATTCGTGAGAGTGATACAGGCGGCGCCGCGCGGAGCAGAGATTTGAGTCGATAGATCGCGAGCTAGGCGTGTGACTAGTAGCTTGGTCTTGCCGCTACCGGGAGGCGCGATGACCGCGACGTGGCCACCGGCCGCCATAGCGTCTTCCTGGCGTGAATTAAGTGGGTGTAGGTCTGGCATTACACACCTCGCAGGTAGGACAACGCTTGTGCAACTGCCGAAGGGGCTGTCAAAGTCTCAGCCGCTAGGCGCTGAGCGAATCGGCCCTTGCCCCCTGAATGACCGATCTCAGACATCAGTTGCGCTCTGGTCGGGCTTCCGCTCCAAGAGTTGATTCTGGCAGGCGAATTAGTTGTGCCGAGATCTAGGAGCACTGCCTCGATGACTTGTCTGTTTCCCGTAGTTCGGTATAGGTCCAGCTCGAGCGTATCCTCGCCAACAAATAGACCATTAGCAGAGTTTGCTCCGCTCGTCCCCAGTGCGGCGGCGAGATTATCGAGTCGAGAACTGCCGGCGCTAGCTCCGTTCTCATCTGGATCTCCATCGGTCAGCACTGCGAATGGTATCCCGAGCGCAGCGCACAGCCTTGCATATGAAAGGAAATGTGTTCCGTGTACAGCGCAAATCGTGACGCCTTCCTTATCGAGTTCGTAGCCTGTGCTGTTTGCGATCGCTGGTATCAAAATTTCCTCGGCGTAACCCTCCACAAGGAGGACCTTCGTAGCGAAGACCAGCTCGGCCTTGGTCGCGTTCAGGTAGCGGTTCATGTCATCCCATTCGCGATCGGACAGGGCAGCGGTAGCGGCGCGATGTGCGATTGTCCTGTCTGCCGAACGTGAGAGGCGCAACAGGCTGCGTACGTCGACGTCACTGACGAGTTGTGGTGAGTGCGTGGTGATGAAGACCGATGTCAGGGGTGATTCTATGCCGAGCGCGCCGAAGACACTGCGTTGTAGATGTGGGTGCAGGTGGGCTTCTGGTTCCTCGGACAGAACCAAAGTGTGGCTTACCTCTTTCCCTTCCAGTCGGGCTTCGTAGCCGAGCTGGAGGAGGACGAAGTAGAGAATGTTCAAGGAGCCTAAACTGGCCGTGCTGAGTGGACGAGCTGCTGCACCGTCCAGGTACAGCAGGAGGCCCTTAATTACCTCGTCGATCTGACGCGGAACTGTACGTAGGGTCGCTTTGACGGCGTGTCGTGCGCCGACGCTCGACTCTAGTCGGTCAGCAATGTTCTTCTCGAGGCCCTGTACCCGGGGGATAGATGCGACAGCGTCATTGGCTTCTTCCAGGAGGGTGTTGATGCGTGTCGCATCGTCGACCGGCACATCACCCATCACCCGCTCTAGCAAAGATCGAAGGGGCGAACGCCGCCAGGCCCGCAGGTCGTTCTCTGCATCTCTGAGGGCAGACGTGAAGGCTACGAAGATCTCGTCTCGTAAATCGGCGGGCACGCGTGCGTTGTCCGAGCCGTCGCGAAAGTAGACTCCGTCGGAGTAGGCACCGTCCTTCTTAGGATCAGGCGCCCACTTGTATGTAAGCCTCGCCACGGGTGGGTTGGTCGAAACTAGGCCGCTCCCGACAGCAGCCAGAATGCGCGTGTCTTTACCCAAGTCGTCAAGGTCGATGGAGACTCGGATTTCCTGACCGTCTCGCATCGGATCACCGCTTTCTGAATCGAGTCCGTCCCAGAAGTCACTGTTCGAGAGTCGTCGGTCGGCGTATGGCAAGCTCGGGTCGAGCACAAGACGTACAGCGTGCAGGAGATTGCTTTTGCCCGCACGATTCTCGCCGACGATGACCACTGTTCGGCCCAGCTCGGTATCGAGATCTGCGAGATTGCGGAAGTTGTGCGTGTTGATTCGTCCGATGCGCATGTGCCAAACCTAGCGCTCTGCACACGTCAGGGTGATTCAGGTGCCCCGCAGGGGGCCACCCCACTACCGCGCATATGCCACGTCGAGATGAAGGTGGTTGCACACGTCCTCGAAGCTATAGAGGTGTTCGAAGTTCGTCTCCGTCCTGCAGTTGGACTGGCCCGCGCGCGACCCAGGTGCAACTAGCGGGTCGATGGTAGTAAGTAGCTGCATCGAGAGGTTATCCCCGCCTGTTATCGGGGCTCCTTCGAGCGCATAGATGTCGACAGCCATTCCGCCACCTTCACGGTAGTGGGACGAGTTCTCCCCAGCACCCTCTAGCGAGCCGGTGCAGCGGCGATTGAGGTCCGAGACTGCGACCTGCTCGAAGGTATTCAGTGCGACGAGCAGGATCTGCATGATGCGGGAATCGACCCCGCAGTGCGCGTGGGCGGTACCGTTCGCGATGTCGCGCAGTTGCTGCAGGTAGTCGCTACCGACGAGACGCCCTTCGTCCATGGCTGAGACGAGGCGAAGCGCGAGCTCACGGTTGTCGCCGTCGACGGGCAGGTAGTTGCAAGACTTGCCGATGGTGAGGTCCTCCGGAGGGAGGCCGGGCTCAACTGTCGTGAGCGCGTTGCGCGCGGCGGCCTCGGCTGAGGAGACGGTGGGCCCCTCGACGTGGATGCCGATGGTGGACAGCCACCATCCGGCCGGCTCGTCGATCCAGGATGGCTCGGTCATGATGCCGGGACGATTCGGTCCAGCGCCTCCGAGAACCAACTTGGTTGCAGCCGCAGGATCCTGCAGCTCTTCCGCAGAACCCCACCCGCCCCGAATCGTCCGGCGATACACACCGAGCGGCGTGTCATCGGTAATTGTGGCGGGGTCGGCGCGCGTCATGTTCGACGCCGCGTAGGCGGCCGTCAGCGCGGCGAGCTTCGCCTTCGGCTCGGGGGTCACCGTCGCGACAGCGCTGATGACTTCGCGGACCAATACTTCCTCGGCGACCGGGAGCGGACCGGTCGCTCGGCTGGAAGGCGCGCTGCCGGGCGCCATGCAGTACGCCTGCCGCAATGCGCTGCCGGCGGGAACGAACATCGAGATCGCAAGGGCGGGCAGAGCAGCGGCCGCAATCACGATCCCGAGCAGCGCGATGAGCACGATCGCCAGGATCTTTCGCGGTCCGATCGCAACCACCACCTTGATGGCCAGCAGCGGAGCAGCCATCAGATGGTCTCCCCGTCGAGGATTCGAGAGGCGAGAACAAGGAGTTTCCTCACATGCGCGATCCTGCTGTGAACGCGGTGCTTGCTCAGCCCGGTGACGGATGCCACGCCGGCGGCATCTCGCAGCATCGCGGGTTCGAAGACGGCGATCGAGCGCAGACCATCCGCCTCGGGGATGCACTCGACCGCGGTCTGTCTTGTGTTCGGGTAGCCACGGTCGGCCAGACGAAGCGCCGCGCGAGTTGTCCACGCCGCCGCGGCTATGTTCTCCCGGGCCGTTCGGATCGCTCTGGGCGAGACGTTGAGCCGTTCCACGACATCGTCGCGCGCCTCATCGGTCAGCATCAACTCCAGTCCGATCAACCAATCCCGCTCGGACACCGCCTCGCGGACCCAGGCGATACAACGCCTCATCTCGAAACGGTGGACGAGCAAGTCCAGGGGATCGCTACCGGCCGCTGGGCGGTCGGTGTCGACGTCGATGGTGAACCGCCCGCAGTGAACGGCGGACTCACGTCGGATCGCGAGAACGACCTTGGCCGCGATGCCCTGCGCGTACCGCCCGAATGACCCGCGAGCCGGCTCGAAGCTCTCGGCTCGACGCCACGCGATGACGCGGATCTCTTGCATCGCGGTATCGATCTCGCCGGGCAGGCCATGCTGGTTGAGGACCCGAGTGACGTACCCGCGTGTCGACTCGACGGCTGCGAGAAATACGTCCAGACCGATGCGATCGATCGCGTCCGACGACTGGAGCAGTAGCTCCCGATCGACGACATCGCAGTCCTCCGATGGCATCGATTTCACTTCACGCTGAGTCACGGTCACGGTCCTCTCGCCATCCCGGGCGTTCCTCGCCACAGGTGCTGCACACCTCGAGGAACGTGCCGATGAAACGATGCCCGCGAGCACCGCACTCGGCGGCCGTTGGTGGGCGACTGCCTAGGCGGCGAGGGCCAGGCGGGGTTTCCATCTCGACCGACACTTCGTCTTCAGAGACGCGCTCGAGCCACCGCATCGGTTCACGCTCGATCGAACGGCCGACGTACGCGACGGGGTCACCGATCGGTCGGGCGGCTGCGTGGATAACGTCGACACTGGCAGCGAGGAGGTCCAGCCGTGCCGGTTCGATCGAAGGCGCATTCCGAGCAAGCCACGATCGCAACCGGGCGAGGCTGAGCCCTGGGTGCAACGCTTGGAGGGCGAGCTCCAAACTCGCGACCGAAGAAGACTGGTCTTCTAGTGATTGGTCTTCATTAAGCGGCGGGGCAGCCGTCGCTGGTTGAGCCTCGGAGGAAGACCCGACGTGGTTCGCCGCAGGTACAGCGGGCGACGGTTGCAGCATCGGCGTGCGAGTCGGTGTCGTCTGGGCGACAACCGCACCGGCACCCTGAACCCTTGGCGGATTATCAGCCGAGGCCAGAGGCACACGCTCTACCGCCGCGTTCGGCTGTGGGGGATCCATCAGGATCAGCAGGACCCTTCGGTGCCCCGCGATCGAGTTGCCGTGAGCGTCGACCGTGCCGGCCGGGTGCCGATGCTCCTCGACCCGCAGGTACCCTGCGGCTTCCAGCTTCTTCCGTGCCGCACGGAATGCATCCTTGCCGAGCCCGAGGTCAGATTGGGCGCGTGACTGGGTGATCCTGTAGGTGCGCTGATGGGTGACGAGGTAGAGCAGGAGCGAGAACGGATTGCCGACGATCCTCTGGTCTCGCGCCCACCAGTTCCGGTACTGACCGTACTCGCGCTCGAACGCGAACTGCGGACGGATGAACTCAGCTTCGGTGACTGGGAAACCGTTGGCAGACAGGGACTGTTGCTCGGCGCTCACTCGCTAGCACCTTCCGTCTCATCGAATCGTTTCGCAGCGCAGGGAGTGATTCTCGTCGCGAGCCAGGCGTCGAGATCTGCGGGGTAGTAGACGGTTTTTCGTCCATGTTTGAAAGCGGGCGGGCCTTCTCGCTTCGACTGCAGGTTGTACATCGTGCCTCGGGACAGCCCGCAGTAGACGGCGGCGTGAGATGTATCGAGAACCATGCCCGATCGGTTCTCGGGCTCTACGAGCGCGCGAATGTCAGACACCACGGTCGCCTCCAGCCGAACTCCGATCTGCGGGAAGCAATTCTGACCTGCGGCACCCCAGTGCCGTGGCGATTCGGTCGAGCTCATCCACGGTGAAATCCAGCTCGCCGGCGAGCTTCAGCTGTAGATGACCCGGCGGGATGTCAGCGACATTCGCGGCGTCGTGCTGAGAGAGATCGTGAGTCCACAACATGCGTTGGACATGTTCGGCAGTGCGCCGAGTGAGGGTCTTGGTAGCCATTCGGTCACCATAGGAACCGAACGGCAACCCTGTCAAATATTAAATTTGTGCCTGTGTATATCTGTTTGCTACGGTCTCCGTATGGCTACTCCCGGTCGATTCAATGCGGCGGTCGCGGCCGCGCTTCGCGATGCGAGGACCGCTCGAGGGCTGACGATCGATGATCTCGTTCGGACCTCTGGGATGGTGCGCGCGACAGTGCTGCGGTACCTCAACAACCAGCGGGAGATTCCGATCTCGGCGCTCTACACCCTGGCCGGCGCGCTTGGCGTCGAAGCACATGCAATGGTCGCGGCCGCAGAAGCAGCTTGCGTGATGGACACCGAGGGCGAGAATCGAATCCCTCCACCGCCCATCGAGGTCGCTCGGCGTCTCCGACTCCTGGTCACAGCTCAGGCTCGCGGACGGGGATCTTCGGACGGGTACACAGAAGTCTCGACTGCGCTGGCTGATCGGGGCGTCGTCTTGACACGCGAAACATGGGCGGGCCTCCTTGCGGGCAAAGAGACGGAAGCTCCATCGACGGTTCTCCAGGACCTCGCAGAAATGCTCGGTGTCGACCCGGTCTATCTCCGAGGGAGTCGCGCGGACAGCCGAGTGGAAGCCATCGATGCGCAGCTCGAGTTTGCCCGCGCCGCCCACGATGCGGGCATTGATGCGATCGCCGCTCGCGCGATATCGGACGTCACTGCTCAAACACTGAGGGCTGTGACCGCTGAACTCGACGCGGCTCGAACGTAGACGGCAACTGCAGCAAAGGAACACGACGGGGAATCGTGAAGCACACACTAGGGGACATGCCGCGTCAGCTGCGGGCAGAGGAGGCGTATCGCAGCGATGCCTGCGCTTCCGTCACTTCGCTCGAAGAAGCTATCCGCCACGTCGAACGTGTCCGAGGCCTATCCATACGCACCAGGCCCCTGCGCGCGTTAGGCGACACCTCGGTGTGTGGTCTCCTCCTTGTGGAGGGGCAGCGGTGCACGATCTTCCACGCGCCGGCGTCCTCAGCTATTCATCGACTGCAGTGTCTCCTGCACGAGCTGGGGCATCTCCTCCTGAGGCACGACCTGTTGGCGCAGAGCGCGCCGACACTGACCCGGTTTCTCCCGGACGTGCGGCTCGAGGTGGGCGACCGCTTGTTCGGCCGTGCCGATCTGTCAGACAGGGACGAAATCGAAGCCGAACGGCTGGCCGATCTTCTTGCGGCCGGAATCCGTCAGCGACCGCAACACCCGATCGGTCTCGAGGAGTTCCTCGGATGAGCGCTGCGATCATCGCCGGTGCGATGTGGTCGTTATCCATCGTGCTCCTGATCACGGCCCGTCGTAGGCGGAGCCAGCGCATTCTCGTCGCCGCCAGCCTGATAGCCGCGGCTCAGACGCTGAACGTGGACGATGTCTACTTTGCAGCCGATGCCGTGATGGGATCTCAGAACTGGATGATGCTGCCGGCCAACCTCCTCCAGGTGTGTGGGGTGGCCGTGCTCTCTACGGCGATCCAGGGATCGGTCGGCGCGGCATCGTCGGCGAATCGGCGCTGGACGTACGGACTCCTCGCCTTGACGGCTTGCGTGATGGTCGGGTCGTTCGGCTGCACCAGCACGACGACGACGACTGGCTCGTTCATGCGCGAGTACGGTGCTCAGCCTGCAGCTGCCGTCTTCAACGGCGTCGAGATGGCGTTCATCGGAGGGGTGCTTGGGCACGCGGGCTGGGTACTGGTTCGGTTCATCCCCGCAGTCTCGGACCGGATGTTCGCGCTCGGAATCTGGTTGCTGATTCTGGGGTCTGTCTCCGCCGTGGGCTTCACGTCTGCGGCCGTCGTCATGGACATCGCTCATGTCGTGGGAGACGTGCGGACGATGGATCTCGGACGACGGCTATACGGATCGTTGATGACGGCTTCGGTCCTGCTGTTGTGCGGAGGTTTCTCTGTGTTGCCGCTTGCGCGTCGATCTGAGGGATGGCGTCGCAGTAGACGTGTGAACCGGCTAATGGCAGGGGTCGAGCGTGTGTGGAAACGTGTCACTCCCTCGGACGTACAACGCCGACAGGAGTTCGACTACTGGAGCTCGGAGATGAGGCTGCATCGCCAGGTCATCGAAATCGAAGACGCGCTCTTGGCGTCCCCAGGGGAGCATGTGCTGAGTCGACGGGAGTCTTGTCTCATGCGTTCGGCCCAGGTCTGCCTCGCCCGACTGGCCCAGTTGGAACTCGGCCGATGAGCCATTCGGGCACTCTCGATATTCGAGCAGGAGGCTTGCCGCAAACGAGGATGACGGTGCGGGTCGGCGATGACTGTGGAAACCCATCATGACCAGGCCTCCACTGCCTCTCGAAACCTGGGGCAAGATCAATCGAGCTGAACGCGACGGGCGACCGGCCGCGATTGCGAACTATCGGGATTCGGATGGCCGCACTCGAAGAGTTCAGCGCACCGGACGGACGTATGCCGACGCGGAACGGCGCCTCCTCGAGGCACTCCGAGACCGCCTTGCCCCCTCAGGCCAAGACCTGACTCGAGAATCGACGCTCGGGTCGTTGGCTGATCGATGGATCGAGAGCGTGCGGCGTGAAAGACGCGCCGCTGCGACCATCGCAAAGTACGACGCCACGGTCGCCCGTCATGTTCGGCCCCTTGAAGACATACGTCTCCGAGAGGTGTCAGTACCGCGGCTACAAAGGCTCATCGACAGCATCTCGGACAGCTCCGGTCCCGCCGCTGCGCGGATGACGAAGGTCGTACTCACCGGCATGTTCGACCTCGCGGTCCGGCTCGGCGGTGCCGACTCAAATCCCGCGACCCCGGTGAAGGTACCCAGGGTCGTGACGCCGGCCGTGCGGGCCCCTACAGTGGACGAAATTCAGCAGCTCCGGGCGGCCTTGCGGCGCTGGGACGAAACCAAGACGTCTCGAACCGATACACGGCGTGACCTGTCAGATATTGCCGATGTAATGCTGGGAACCGGCGCGCGCATCGGCGAGGTGCTGGCCCTCCGCTGGGCGGATGTCGACCTGGAGGCGAACACGCTGACGGTTCGGGCGACAGTCGTGCGGATGCCCGGAGAGGGACTGGTGATACAGGAGCACCCGAAATCTCAATCCTCGGAGCGGAAGCTGCACCTCCCTCAGTTCACAGTGAAGGTCCTCGACCGGCTGAGCGCCGAGAGCTCAGGCGAGCTTGTCTTCCCCTCGCTCAATGGCACACCTCGGTGGCCGGAGAATATCCGCACCGCCTGGGCCCAAGCTGTTGCGGACACGCCAGTGAGTTGGATGACAACGCGAGTCTGTAGGAAGGCAGTAGCTACCCTCCTTGCGGATGAGCACGGTATCGAGGCAGCGAAAGAACAGCTTGGCCATCACAACTCGTCAGTGACGAAAAAGCACTATGTGCCGCGACAACTCGAACGACCGAACGTGTCGCCCACCCTCGATGGGCTTGCGTGATGCGTGGCGCCCGCTGTCTAGCAATCACTGATTCCGAAGGTTGCCGTGGCTGCGCGGCGCGGTGAGTGATTGCCGCTAACCCAGCTGGCAAACATCCTTCCTTGGCCTGCTACCTTCTTGTGTCGACCACGGTGCATGTTCGCTGTCGCTATCGTTGTACCTATTCCGAGCGTCACTTCCCCCGCCTGGTCTCGCTGCATTTGCAACTGGTGACCTGATGGCGCTCGTTCTACGAAGGAGAATAAAACCCCATGGCACAAAAAATCGTCACCACTCTGGTCGATGACCTTGACGGCTCAGAACTGAAGCAGGGCGAAGGAAAGACGATCACGTTTGGTCTCGAAGGGTCGACGTACGAGATCGATCTGTCCGAGAAGAACGAGAAGGCGCTGCGCGAGGCGCTCGAGCCGTTCGTGAAGGCTGCACGAAGCTCGTCGCGGTCCAAGGCGGCCAGCTCCACCAGCGCGAACCGAAGCAACAAGGAGGAGCTCGCGGCTGCACGAAGCTGGCTCCGTGCCAACGGCCACGATGTCTCCGACCGCGGCCGCATCCCCGGCGCGCTCCTCGAGAAGTTCCGCGCTGCGGCGAAGTAGGACGTGGGTCCGGCCTTGGGCGCCACGCGACTGTCGAGCGTGGCACCTAGCGCCGACCAGCAGGGAGGACTCTTGTGGGATTGACGCTCGGTGCGATCTTGCTTGATGCCGATATCGGACTCGCTGACGCACTCGTGATCCGCCACACCTACGTGCGCGAGCACGAGGAGAGCGGGCTGCGTGGAATCCACGGAGACTCGACGGACGACGAAATCCTCGAATACACGCGAAACCAGTCTCCGGATTCAAGACGGTTCCCGATCGCACCGCCGCCGCTCTGGGTAGTTTTCATCCGCGAGGGAGGCGACCGGGCGAGGCTCTGGTCGGTGGTAGAGAACCTCGGCGAAGTCGGGCGTACGGAGCACCTCCGGACGTTTGATCTTGTCCAGTCCCCGCGCATGCACGACCTCCGGGATCGACTTGTCATCGGTTGGCGGTCGCCGCGCAGTTGGCGAATGAATGCCACTACCGCAGCCAGCTATCCCGTGGTCGAGATTGCTGACGCTGAGCCTCTGCCCTTCCCAGGATTCGACAGGATCATCTTGAGTTACGACCAACTGCAGGCGGTGACGCGCGAGCCGAGGTACGCGTCCTGGCGGACCGCTCTGGCGTCAGTCGTCGGGATTTACCTGATCACCGACACCCGAGACGGCCGCCACTACGTCGGGAAGGCCGACGGCGCGGAGAGTATCCGCCAACGTTGGAGTTCGTATGCGACCAACGGGCATGGAGGGAACACCGGGTTGCGCGGACTCGACCCCACGAGTTTCCGGTTCTCGCTATTGCGAGTGTTCGACCCGGCCACGCCAACCCAGGTCATCGACATAGCCGAGAGTCACTTCAAGGTGGCTCTCGATACGCGCGCACACGGGTTGAACCGGAACTAGGCGCTGCCCCAATTGGATGGGCTCGCGCGAAGACTGATTCAGGATGACGACGGATTGCCATTCTGAACGAGTGCAGCCACCGCCATACTGGCTGAGTGCCTTCCGGACTAACGACGCCAGACCAACACGAGCCACCGCTGCTCTATCACTACACGAACGCGGGTGGTCTGCAGGGCATCATCGGGAATCGCGAACTCTGGGCGACGGAGTCGAACTACCTCAACGATCCATCCGAGATCAGCTTTGCCAGTGTTGAGCTGCTCAGGATCCTCGAGGAGATGAAGCGAGCCGGAACTGAACATCCCGATCGCGCCGAGCATGCCATCGAGCTTCTGAAACGCGCGTATGTGGACCCCAACTCTGCGTCCCAGTATCAAGAGGACCGTGCCTTCATCACGAGCTTCTCTCGATCCGATCAGAGCCTTACCTTGTGGCGGCTCTACAGCGGGCGGAATGGCTTCAGTATCGGTTTTGATGAGAATGTGCTCCAAGCATGGATCGGCGCTCCGACGCCCGCTGACTTCCCTCAGGAGTTCGAGGCCACCGACCAAGAACGTCTTCGGGCGTACAACATGAATTTCCACATCGAAACGCGCGTAGAGGAAGTCTCTTACGACTCTGCCCGGATTCAGGAAGTCGCTGAGATCATCATGACGACGCCCCTCGTCGTTGGCGAGCCGTTCGCGGATGAGGCACGCTTACGGTTGACGCTGAGAGCGGTCGCGGGCGTCAAACATCATGCTTTCGCCGACGAGAAGGAGGCTCGCCTGATCGTCCAGGCCGTTGGTGACTTCGCAGCAGACCCAAGTGTTCGAGTTGCCGCAGATGGCAGCCTCGTCGCCTATCGCAAGGTCGCCATACCGTTCGAGGCCGTACGCTCCATCACGATCGCCCCTGCGGCGAACGTGCAGCGAACCGAACACGCGCTGCAGTCTCTGATGCGAACTGGAGGGCGAGGCGCCTGGTCGCATGTTGAGGTCCGGAGCTTCGACGTGCCGTTCGCATGGTGACGCAGGACAGTAGAACAATCGAATTGAAAACGGTGAGTAAACGGTGAGATGGCGGATCTCGCTCGAGGCACGCCCTCAGGGCTGATCGCTTAGATCGTTGGCCTGATCAGGCATTTGGAGCGGATGACGGGAATCGAACCCGCGCTATCAGCTTGGGAAGCTGAAGTTCTACCATTGAACTACATCCGCGTGGCGCCGGAGCGTCCTGAGTAATCGTACATGAAGCGGCGGACCGCCGTTCGGTCCCTCCACGCGGCCGCCGTTCGGTTCGAGTGTGCGGCCCCCGGTTCGGTCCCTGAGCTTGTCGAAGGGCGGGGTGTCCTCGTGTGGCCTTCGACAGGCTCAGGGACCGGGGGTGGTCGGGGGTCGGGACCGAGTCGCGGAGCGGATCAGGTTGGGTTCTGCTGGTCCCTGAGTTTGTCGAAGGGTGGGGTGTGGTTGTGTGCCCTTCGACAAGCTCAGGGACCGAAGTTCGGCTCAGGGACCGGGGTCCGGCTCAGGGGCCAGGACTGGTGAGGTCGTCGGGGTCGGGTCCGGGTGCCCAGGGGGCTCCGGGGTGGCCGCAGCTAGGCTGGTTCACCGTTCCCCGAGCGGGACGGGATCGAGGGTGTGACGTGAAGCGCAGTGCAGGTGTCGTCGTGGCCGGCCTCGCCGCCGCTGCCGTCGCCGGGTTCGGGATCGCCAGCGCCATGGTCGCCCGACGCGTCATCGGAGCCGGACGCGTGCACTTCAGCGAGGTGTTGCCGACCTCGTCTCCGAAGACCGTGCGGCTCGAACGGAACGCTGCCACCGCGCTGCCGGGACGGTACGGGCTCGAGTTCGACGACGGCTCGCGGGTCATCGTCGGACCGGTGATCGGCCGCGAGACGACGGACGGGTCCGTGATGCGAGCGGTCGTCAACGGCCAGGTTCCAGCCGGGGCGACCCGTGCGCGGTTCACCGGGGCGGCTGTGACACCCGCGGACTTCGGGCTGGACGAGGCGCGCGTGCCGAGAACGCCGTCGGGGGCATGGCGGTTCGACGGCGATGCCGACAGCGCCCGACATGACGACACCTGGGTCGTGCACACCCACGGGCTCGGGGCCTCGCCGCTCGCGACGCTCCGCTCCGTGCAGGCCGTGCGCCGGGCGGGTCTGCCGTCGCTCGTCACCTGCCTCGGGTCCGCGTTCGCCGAGCGTCGCTCCGGGGCTGACGCCACGGACGTCGACCGCGTCGTCGCGGCCATCGACGACGCCGTGGCGCTCGGTGCCCGTCGGGTCATCGTCTGCGGGTGGTCCTACGGTGCTGCCCTGAGCCTCGCGGCGGCACGCGAGCGACCAGAGGTGGTGCAGGGCGCGATCCTCATCTCGCCGATGCTCGGCCTCAGCGAGACGGTGCTTCACGCGGCCGAGGTCGCCGGCGTGCCGCGGATACTCGTGCACTCGGCGCTCGCCGTGCTCTCGGCGCCGGTGCTGGGGCGATCCGCCGGGGTGCGCGGTGCGGTTCCGGTCCGCGCGCTTTCCGCCGGGCCGGTCGACGGCCTGCCGACGCTCGCGATCCACTCGCCCGGCGACACGACGATTCCCGTGGAGCTCACGCGGGCCGTCGCTCGGCGTTCACCCTCGTTCGAGCTCGTCGAGGTCGACGCGGCACCGCACGGGTTGGAGTGGAACGTCGCGCCGGAGGCGTTCGAAGCGGCAGTGCGGGAGTGGCTCGACGCGCGCTGATCGGGTGATGCTCGGTCCCGAGCTCGTCGACGGGCGGGGTGTGCTCGTGGGCCCTCCGACAGGCTCAGGGACCGAGGTGGGGCTCAGGGGCCGGGGTGGTTGAGGCGCAGAGGCCGGGGGAGTCAGCTCGTGTAGCGGTAGCGGGCGCCGGTGTGCTCCTCGGGGAGACGGTCACCACGGCCGTGGAGCTTGTGGCGGAGGCTGCCCTCGACGTACTCCTCGGGGTAGGCGCCACGACGACGCAGCTCGGGGATGACGAACTCGACGATGTCCTCGAAGGTGCCGGGCGTGATCGCGTAGGCGAGGTTGAAGCCGTCGACGTCGGTCTCCTCCACCCACTCCTGCAGGGTGTCGGCGATCTCCGACGCACTGCCGACGATCCGCGGACCGAGCCCTCCGATCGCCCCCATGCGCGCGATGTCCTTCACCTTGAACTCGCCACCCTCCTCGTTGGCCGCCTGGTAGTTGGCGACCGCCGACTGGATGGCGTTGCTCTTCACGTTGCCGATCGGCTCCTCCGGGTCGTACTGCGACAGGTCGATGCCCATCCAGCCCGACATGAACACGAGCGCACCCTCCTGCGACGCGTACTGCAGGTAGTCCTCGTGCTTCGCCTGAGCCTTCTCGCTCGTCTCGTCGGTGATGATCGTGAGCAGCGTGTAGATCTTCGCCGAGTACCGGTCGCGACCGGCGGCCTCCAGGGCGTCGCGGATGCGGCCGACCGTCGCCTTCAAGCCCGCCTTCGTCGACGCACCGACGAAGATCGCCTCCGCGTTGCCCGCGGCGAACTGGATGCCGCGCGGCGACGCACCGGCCTGGTAGATGACCGGCGTCCGCTGCGTGGACGGCTCGGACAGGTGGATGCCGGGCACCGTGTAGTGCTTGCCGAAGTGCCCGATCTCGTGGACCTTCGTGGGGTCGGTGAACACGCCCGTCTCGCGGTCGCGCACGACGGCGTCGTCCTCCCACGAGCCCTCCCACAGCTTGTAGAGGACCTCGAGGTACTCGTCGGCGACGTCGTACCGCTCGTCGTGTTCGAGCTGGTCGTCGTGCCCCATGTTGCGCGCCGCACTCGGCAGGTATCCGGTGACGACGTTCCAGCCGACCCGCCCCTTGGTCAGGTGGTCGAGCGTCGACATGCGCCGCGCGAATGGGTACGGGTGCTCGTACGCGGTGCCGGCGGTGACGCCGAAGCCGAGGTGCTTCGTGACCGCGGCCATCGCCGACACGAGCAGGATCGGGTCGTTCACCGGCACCTGCGCGCCGTTGCGGATCGCGGCCTCGTTGCTGTCGCCGTAGACGTCGTAGGTGCCGAGGACGTCGGCGATGAAGATGCCGTCGAAGTTGCCGCGCTCGAGCAGCTGCGCCAGGTCCGTCCAGTAGGAGAGGTCCTTGTAGGTGCTCGAGCGGTCGTCGGGATGACGCCACATCCCCGATGCCTGGTGGGCGACGCAGTTCATGTCGAAGGCGTTGAATCGGATCTGTCGGGTCATACGCACGATCCTGCATCACGAGTCCCGGACGTCGCCTGGCAATCGGCCCCTCGCGTAACAGGGCGTCATCTAGGCCCCGGACATCACCTCTGCGACGTGTCCTCCGCCGCGATCGCCTCGGCGTACTCCTCGTCGCTGAGGGCGCCGACCGTCGAGTGCCGGCGTCCGTACCCGAGGTAGAGCGCCGCGCCGACGAGCATCCAGATGAGGAACACGATCCAGGTCGTCCCGCCGAGCGACACCATCAGCCCGAGGCACATGACGATGCCGAGCGCGGGGACCACCGGGAACAGCGGGACGGAGTAGCTGCGGTCGAGGTCGGGGCGCAGGCGACGCAGCAGAATGACGGAGAGGTTCACGAGGGCGAACGCGAACAGCGTGCCGATGCTCGTGGCGTCGGCGAGCTCGCCGAGGGGGATGAGGGCGGCGACCACCGCGACGACCGCTCCGACGATGACGGTCCCGGCGACGGGCGTCCCGCTGCGGCGACCGACGCGCGAGAACACCCGTGGCACCATGCCGTCCTGCGCCATCCGGTACAGGATGCGCGTCTGCCCGTAGTAGACGGTGAGCACCACGCTCGCGATCGCGATGACCGCGCCGATGGAGAAGAAGAGCGCGACGATCGGCTGTCCGGTGATCTCGGTGAGGATGCCGACGAACGCCGACTCGTCGTCCGCGAAGGCGGTCCACGGCCGGGCGCCGATCGCGGCGATGGCGACGAGGATGTAGACGGCGGTGACGATCACCATCGACAGGATGATCGCGCGCGGCAGGTCGCGACGCGGGTTCGTCGCCTCATCGCCGGCGGTCGATGCCGCATCGAACCCGATGTAGGAGAAGAACAGCCGGCTGGAGGCTGCCGCGACACCGGCGACCCCCATGGGTGCGAGCGGTTCGAAGTTGCCGAGCGAGAACGCCGAGAACGCGATGACGACGAAGACGAGCAGCACGGCGAGCTTCACGAACACCATGATCGTGTTCGCCCAGGCACTGTCCTTCGCGCCGCGGACGAGCAGGAGCATCGCGAGCAGGACGAGGGCCGCGGCCGGCAGGTTGATCAGTCCGTCGGCGACGCCGATCGGGTTCGCGAGTGCCGGCGGCAGTCCCAGGCCGAAGACCGCGAGCGCCTCGTTCACGTACTGCCCGGCACCGACGGCCACCGCGGCGACGGAGACCCCGTACTCGAGCACGAGGCACCAACCGCACACCCAGGCGACGCCCTCACCCATGGTCGCGTAGGCGTAGGAGTAGCTGGATCCGGAGACCGGCACCGAACCGGCCATCTCGGCGTAGGACAGGGCCGACAGGAGTGCCGCGAGCCCGGCGACCGCGAACGCGATCCAGACGGCGGGTCCGGCGAGCGGGACGGCGGTGCCGAGGACGACGAAGATCCCGGTGCCGAGCGTCGCGCCGACGCTGATCATCGTGAGCTGCCAGACGCCGAGCGATCGGCGGAGCGACGTCCCCGACTCGGCGGGATCCGTCCCGAGTCGGACGAGTGGCATGCGCCGGCGCAGCTGCGCGAGGAGCGGGAGTCGGCGGTTGGTCACGGGTATCCATGGTAACCGTGGGCGCGAGGATCGTCCGGCGCGCTCGCACTCACCCGGTCTCGGCGAGCTCGGGTCTCGTCTCGTGTCGTCGGCCGTCGGGTGTGGTCCAGGTGAGGATGCCGCCGGGGTGGTGCTCGAGGTTCCAGCCCGGCAGGTGTTTCAGTCGGTGATGATGTCGGCAGAGACAGGCCAGGTTGTCGACCGCTGTCGTGCCGCCGTCCTGCCAGGCGATCGAGTGGTCGAGGTCGCAGTTCCTGGCGGCTCGTCCGCAGCCCGGAGCCCGACACGTGGTGTCTCGCAGGCGGACGGCACGCGCCAGGTCGGCCGGGACCCGGTATTGCTCGCGTCCGACGGACACGACGGCTCCCGTTTCCGGTTGGGTGAGGATGCGGGTCATCGAGGGCGCGGTGACCGCGAGTCGGGCGGCGGTGTCGGGGTCGATCGGGCCGTAGCCGTCGAGCACGCCGGGTTCGTCGGTGACGCCGAGGGTGGACAGCGCCGGGACGGTCATCTGGACGGTGGCCCGGATGCGGGCCTCGATGCCGACGGGCTCGGCGAGCAGGGGGTCGGCCCCGGCGGCGACCGCCTCCTCCGCGACCCTGGCGGCGTCGTCGAGCGGTGCGGAACCGGGGAGCCACGTGAACGTCCCGGTCGTCTCCGGGTCGACCGGGATGGGACCTGTGTCGTCGCTCACCGTGCCGGCGACGGCGAGCGACGCGAGGGTGTCGGCGCGCAGCTGTGCGAGCGTGCGGGAGTCGCCGGCGATCCGCGCCGGGACCGCGACGGCGTCGAGGCGGTTCCTGATCGCGTGCGCCAACGGGGCCGTGGTGAACAGGTGCAGCCAGGCCATGCCGTCGGCCGCAGCCTCGAGCTCGACGCGGCGGTCGGTGATCGAGCGCGTGCGTCGGGCGGTGATCGATTCGGGATGCAGCCGTTCCCGAACGACCCTGGCGCGCTGCCGGAGGCGTGCTGTCGTCGATCGGAGAGCGACGGGCAGCACCTGCTCCAGGAACACCGCGCGACCCTCCACCGGGACGTCGCGCAGCTCATCGGTGATCGCGCGGGCGTGACCGCCGCTGATGGAACCGTGCGCGAGGGCCTCGAGCACGGCGGGTGCGTGGTGGACGAGCGCCTCGGCGTCGCCGACCCGCGCCTGGAGCGTCGGCTCGGACATCCTCGTGGCGATCGCGAGCGACGCGCACATCGACCGCCTCGCGAGATCGCGGGCGTCGGTCGAGGTGGTGCTCGTGGAGACGAGCGCAGACGCGGTGGCGTCGGCGGAGGAGAAGGCCTCGGCCAGCAGCTGCGCCTCCTCGGCGTCGAGTGCCGCGCGGCGCCTGGAGAGATCGACGAAGCGGTCGGTGAACGACGCCATCCGAGCAGCGAAGGCATCGCTCGGATGCTCCGGGTGCCCCTCGCGCTCACGCGCCTCGGGGCCGTGGATCATGGCGGTCTCGGTCATGACCCCAGTCCACCATGGACCACTGACATTCGAGATGATCACGAGCATCCCGGCCGTGAGGACGAGTCCGCGGCCTCGCACAGGCGACCGCGGAACGCCAGGGCGAGACCGCGGTCACCGGTGGCTCGTACGATGAGCGGGTGGGTATGCGTTCGCTGCTGAGTCAGCTGGCCGGGGGAGTCCGAGGAGCGGCGCCGGAGGGTGTCGACGAGCAGGCGGTCGTCCGCCTCAACGCCGAACGGCCCGTGCGCGAGGTGCTCGAATTGGCCGGCCGGATCGGTGAGTCGATGCTCGCGCTCGGGGCCGCAGCGGCCGAGGTCACCGACGCCATCCGTCGGGTCTGCCGCGCGTTCGACCTCGAATGCCAGGTCGACCTCACCTTCACCTCCATCCTCATCGCGCACGACGGGTCCGAGCGGTCACCTGGGGTCACGGTGCTGCGCGTCGTGCGTTCGCCCGCAGCCGACTTCGACCGGCTCGCGAAGGTCGTCGTGGTCGCCGAAGGGATCACCCGTCGCTCCGAGCCGATCATGACCGTCACCGACGTCGCCCGCGACGAGGAGGCGGAGGTGCTCGACGAACTGCACGCCCGCCTCGGCACCGCCCATCGCGACCTCGACCGCATCCTCACCGCCCGTCGCACCTACCGTCGCGGCTTCATCACCGTGCTGCTGTCGACCATGGCCGCGGCCGTCGCCGTCCTCCTCGGCGGCGGCGTGGTCTCGATGCTGCTCGCCGCAGCCACCACGGCACTCATCGACAGCGCGTTCCGGGCCCTGAACGTCTGGAAGCTGCCCGTCTTCTTCCTCCAACTCACCGGAGCGGCCATCGCCACGACGGTCGCCGTCCTCATCTCCATCCTCAGCCCCTACGTCCCGGCGGACCTCTCCGCGCTGCCCCCAGCCCTCATCGTGGCGTCCGGCATCGTCGTCCTCCTCGCCGGCGCTTCACTCGTCGGGGCGGCCGACGACGCGATCAACGGGTTCCCGGTCACCGCAAGCGGACGCCTCGTCGAGGTGATGCTCCTCACCATCGGGATCGTCGTCGGTATCGGTGGGGTGCTCGACCTCGCCCGACGACTCGGCATCTCGCTCGTCCTCTTCGACCTCCCCGTGAGCCCCTGGCCGGTCGCCGTGCAGATCGTCGGAGCGGCCGTCGCCTCGGCAGCCTGGGCGATGGCCTCGTACGCGGCCCTCCGCGCGGCGTTCTTCGCGGGCGTGACCGGCGCCATCGCGTTCTCGGTGTTCGTGTTCGTCTCCGGCAGCGGCGTCGCCCCGGCGGCGGCCAGTGCGCTCGCCGCACTCGTGATCGGGTTCGCTGCGGAGGCGCTCGGCCCGCGGCTGCGGATCCCGGCGATCATCCTGACGATCTGCGGGATCGTCCCACTGCTGCCCGGGCTCGCGATCTACCGCGGCATGCTCGCCCTCGTGAACGGTGAGCAGGGTTCGGAGGGCTTCGAGCAGCTCCTGCAGGCGGGGCTCACCGGCCTCGCGCTCGCCGCGGGCGTCACCTTCGGCGAGATCCTCGCGCGCCGCTCGGGTGTCTCCGGCCGCGTGCTGTTGCCCGGGTACATCCGGCGCTCCAAGCGCCACCCGCGCTGAGCGGGGCGGTGTTGCTCAGGGACCGGTTGACGCGGCTCAGGGGCCGGGGTTCGGCTCAGGGACCGGTCGGCGAGGCCGTCCGCTGCCGGGCCTGGGGCTTCGCCGCGGACGTCAGGAACGACGCCAGGACGACGACGGCGAGCACGACGATCATCGCGCCGCGCAGACCGAAGTGCTCCCCGAGGAACCCGAGCAGCGGCGGCCCGACGAGGAACGCGACATAGCCGGCCGAGGCAACCGCCCCGACGGTCGTCGTCGGATCGTCGCTCTCACCCGCCGCCGAGAGGGTCACCGGGAAGCCGAGCGCCGCACCGAGCCCCCACAGCAGGACCGCGAGCCCCGCGACGAGCACACTGTCGGAGAAGACGACGAGCGCGATCCCGACCGCCGATACGAGAGCGCTCACCCGCAGCACGTTGGCTTTGCCGAAGCGGGCGAGGAGCGGTTCACCGGCGAAACGACCGATCGTCATGGCGAGAGCGAAGCCGGCGAAGACGATCGATCCGACGGCCGCCGTGGTTCCGTGTCCGTCGACCATGATCAGCGGCAACCAGTCGCCGGCGGCGCCCTCCGCCAGCGCGAGGGCGAGCACGATGAGTCCGAGGAAGATCACGCGCTGCTGTCGCCACACCGCGAGCTGCGCGCGGATGCCGGGGGAGCCGACCCCCGTGTCCGCCTGTCGCCCGGTCTCGGACGGAATCTTCGGGATCGCCCACAGCAGCGCTGCGAGGGCCACGGCCACGACGATCAGCAGATGGATCGTCACCGGGAAGGCGATCGCCGTGAGCGCGATGCCGGCCACCGAGCCGATGACGGAGCCGAGGCTGTAGCAGCCGTGGAGCACGGGCAGGATGGACCGTCCGGACAGCTGCTCGATCATCGCCCCCTCGATGTTGATCGCGATCTCGGCGAGGCCGAAGCCCAGGCCGATGCCGATCAGACCGATGAAGACGCCGACGCCCTGCCCGGCACCCGCCATGAGGGCGAGCAGGGCGAGCCCGATGACGAACGCGGCCCCGCCGATGACGATCGGGCGACGCGCACCGAACCGACGGACGAGGGCCGCAGAGGACAGGATGCCCGTCATCGACCCGACGGAGATCCCGAAGAGGATGAGTCCCATCTCGGCGGTGCTCGCGTGCACGAGGTCGCGGACCGCGGGCGTGCGGACGATGAACGACGACAGGCCCACCCCGACGGTGAGCATGAAGACGAAGATCGCCCCGCGCCGCCGCCGAAGAGGGGCGGACAGCGCGGGGCGGGGGTTCGCCTGACCGGCACGAGCACTCATGCTCCGAGCCTAGAGGCGGTGGAACTGCCGGCTGGCAGGAATCAGAGGATCAGCCCGAGGGGTTCTCGACGGGATCGCCTTCGGGGTCGGTCCCCGTCTCGGGATCGACCTCCTCGGGCTTCGTCACGGCCTGCTCGATGTCGTCGTCGTGTGCGCGCTGCGCGTCCGACTCGGGTCCGTTATTCGACATCGCCACGCCATCCCTGACCGGTCTGACCTTCGGTCTCGACGAGCTGCTTGAAGTTGCCGAGGTCCTTCTTCACCGCATGTCCGGCCACACCGACGGCGGAACCGAGGTGCTCGAGGAGGCCCTTGGGCTCCCAGTCCAGCTGCACGGTGACGCGCGTCTTGGCGTCCTCCAGGCGGTGGAAGGTGACGACGCCGGCGTGGTCCGCCTCGCCGCCCGTGCTGTTCCAGGCGACGCGTTCGTCCGGGTGCTGCTCGGTGATCTCCGCTTCGAAGGTGCGGGTCTGGCCGGCGACGCTCACCGTCCACTCGGTGAGGGTGTCGGTGACCTGCGTGATCGACTCGACCTCGTCGAGGAACTTCGGGAAGTCCTCGAAGCGGGTCCACTGGTTGTAGGCGACGGAGACGGGAACGTCCACGTCGATGGTTTCGATGATCTGCGTCATGGGCGCCATCCTCTCTGGTGCTGCGGTACCTGCACGGGTCTCGTCCGGAAAACCCGGACGCGACTGCGACGGTACGCGTGCAAGCTGCGATTCCGGGGGCATGGCCACAGGCGCTGCAACCTGTTACCCTGCCCGTCGCGACGCGTGCCCTCGCTCAGAGTTGGAAGCGGTACCCCATACCGGCCTCGGTGAGCAGATGGCGGGGCGTGGCCGGCTCCGGCTCGAGCTTCTTCCGCAGCTGCGCGATGTAGAGGCGCAGGTAGCCGGTGTCGGTCACGTGTGTCGGACCCCAGATCTCCGTGAGCAGCATCTGTCGGGTCACGAGCTTGCCGGCGTTCCGGATGAGTAGCTCGAGCACCTGCCACTCCGTCGGCGTCAGGCGGACGGTGACCGGGGACGCGCCAGGAGTCTGCCTGGTGACCTGCTTCGCGGCGAGGTCGACCACGATGTCGCCGAACCGCACGGTGGGTTCCGCCTCGGCACCGGGGACCCGTCGGGTGAGCGCTCGGACCCTGGCGAGCAGTTCGTCGATCGCGAACGGCTTCGTCACGTAGTCGTCGGCTCCGGCGTCGAGCGCCTCGACCTTGTCCGTCGAGCCGGCACGACCGGACACCACGAGGATCGGCGCGTCGGTCCAGCCGCGGAGGCCCTCGATCACCTGCCGCCCGTCGAGCCCGGGCATGCCGAGGTCGAGCAGGTACAGGTCGGGCCGGTGCGTCGTCGCGGCGTTGAGCGCGGCGGTGCCGTCCTCGGCCGTGATGATCTCGTAGCCGCGGGCGGTGAGCGTGATGCGCAGGGCCCGGAGGATCTGCGGGTCGTCGTCGGCGATGAGGATCTTCATCGAGCGCTCCCCTCCTGATCACGTGCCGCCGGCAGTGAAACGACCATGGTGAGACCCCCACCCGGCGTGTCCTCCGGTTCGAGTGTGCCACCCATCCCCTCGACGAAGCCCTTCGACAGCGCGAGCCCCAGGCCGAGACCGGTGAGGTTGTCGGTGTCGCCGAGCCGCTGGAAGGGGACGAACACGTCCTCCCGCCGGTCGGGTGCGATACCCGGGCCGTGATCCACGATGCGGATCTCGACGGCGTCGCGGAACCCGCTCGTCGCGATCCGGACGGGGGTGTCGTCGGGACTGAAACGCTGCGCGTTCGTCAGGAGGTTCACGATGACGCGCTGGAGGAGGCCGGCGTCCGCGAGGACGGGTGGCAGCTCGGGTGCGAGATCGAGCTCGGCGTCGTGCGGGCCGATGCCGAGTTCGTCGAAGGCCGGCAGGATCGCGTCCTCGACGTCGATCGGTGCGACGGTCACGGCGAGGACACCGGCCTGGAGGCGACTGACGTCGAGCAGATTGGTGACGAGGGCCGCGAGCGTGCGCAGGCTGTCGTCCGCGGTTTCGAGGAGGTCGCGGCGGTCCGCCGTGGTGAGTTCGACGTCGGTCGCGCGCAGTCCGGTGACGGCGGCGGTCGCGGCGGCGAGGGGGCGCCGGAGGTCGTGACTGACCGCCGAGAGCAGCGCGCTCCGCACCCGGTCGGTCGCGGCCAGCGGGCCGACCTCCTGGGCGGTGGCGCGCAGATCGGTGTGCTCGAGCGAGGCGTCGAGCTGCGCCGCGATGACGGCGAGCAGGCGGCGGTCGGAGGCGGCGAGCACCCCGCCGTGCAGTTCGAGCACCGCACGGGTGCCGATCGGGATGCTCGTGAAGTCGCCTCCGCGGGTCGGTTCGCCGTCGACCGCGAGGACCTGCTCACCCGCGACGAGGCGCACCCCGGCGAGCGAGAAGGACTCACGGGTCCGGCTGACGAGTGCCTGCAGGGCACCTTCGCCGCGGAGCACGCTGCCCGCGACCGTCGCGAGCAGCTCGGACTCCGCGGCCGCGCGCCTGGCCGTGCGAGCCCGCCGGGCCGAGAGGTCGACGACCCCGCTCACGATCACCGCGATGACGACGTAGAGCACGAGCGCGACGAGGTGCGCCGGGTCGTCGATGGTCACGGTGTAGAGCGGTTGGACGAAGACGAAGTCGAGCGTGACCCCGGACAGGACGGCCGCGAACACCGCCGGCCAGAACCCGCCGACGAGCGCGACGAGCACGACGAGCAGCTGGTACGACAGCACCTCGCTCGTGATCGACTCCTCGGTGCGGGCGAGGTGGAGGAGCCAGGTGACGAGCGGCCCGCCGATGAGCGCGAGCGCGAAGCCCGCGATGTGGCGCCGTGCGCTCAGGGCGCCGCCGAGCTTCGGCAGTCGGAACCGGCCGCCCGCCGCCTCGTGGTTGACGATGTGGACGTCGATGTTGCCCGACTCGCGGATGACCGTGTTGCCGATGCCGGGCCCCGTGACCGCGGCGGACAGGCGACTGCGCCGGCTGACGCCGATGACGAGCTGCGTCGCGTTCGCCGCCTTCGCGAAGTCCACGAGCGCACGAGGCACGTCGTCGCCGACGACCTGGTGGAAGGTGCCGCCGAGGGTGTCGACGAGCGCTCGCTGCTGCGCGAGTGCGCCGGGGTTCGCGGTGCGGAGGCCGTCCTGCGTCGTCACATGCACGGCGATGAGCTCACCACCGGAGGAGCGGGCTGCGATCCGGGCGCCGCGCCGGAGCAGGGTCTCGCCCTCCGGTCCGCCGGTGAGGGCGACGACGACCCGCTCACGCGCCTCCCAGGTGCTGTCGATGCCGTGTTCGGCGCGGTAGTCGCGGAGGGCGGAATCGACCTCGTCGGCCAGCCACAGCAGCGCCAGCTCGCGCAGTGCCGTGAGGTTGCCGAGACGGAAGTAGTTGGACAGGGCGGCGTCGATCCGCTCGGCCGGGTAGACCCGGCCGCCGGCGAGGCGGTCGCGGAGGGCCTGTGGAGCGAGGTCGATGAGTTCGATCTGGTCGGCCGCCCGGAGCACGGCGTCGGGGATCGTCTCCCGCTGCGGCACCCCGGTGATCTGCCGGACGACGTCGTTGAGCGACTCGATGTGCTGGATGTTCACCGTCGAGAGCACGGAGACACCGGCGGCGAGCAGGGCCTCGACGTCCTGCCAGCGCTTGTCGTTCGTGGAGCCGGGGGCGTTCGTGTGGGCCAGTTCGTCGACGAGCGCGAGTCCGGGGCGGCGCGCGAGGACGGCCTCGAGGTCCATCTCGTCGAGCGTCACGCCCCGGTGCTCGACGCCCCGACGCGGCAAGGTCTCGAGCCCCTCCGTCAGGGCGGCGGTCGCGGCCCGGCCGTGGGTCTCGACGACCGCGACGACCACGTCGACGCCCTCCGCGGCGAGACGGTGACCCTCCTCGAGCATCGCGTACGTCTTGCCGACGCCGGGGGCCGCGCCGAGGAGCACCCGGAGTCGTCCGCGCTGCATGGGTTATCCGTTCAGTCGGGCCACGGCGAGGTTGAGCTGCAGGACGTTGACCGTGGACTCCCCAAGGTAGCCGAGGTCGGGGCCCTGCGTCAGGCGCTCGACGAGGGCACGGACCTCACCCTCGTCGAGGCCGCGCTCGGCGGCGACGCGGGGCACCTGCAGCAGTGCGTAGGCCGGGCTGATGTGCGGGTCGAGGCCGGACGCGGAGGCCGTCAGCGCGTCGGCGGGGATGCTCGACGGATCGACGTCCTCGAAGGCGGCGATGGCCGCGCGGCGCTCCTCGATCGATGCGACGAGGTCGGTGTTCTCCGGCCCGAGGTTGCTGCCGCTCGACGCGCCACCGTCGTAGCCGTCGCCGGCCGCCGACGGACGCGACTGGAACCATTGCGGCAGCGGCTTGCCGTCGGCGTCGGTGAACGACTGCCCGATGAGCGCCGAGCCGACCGTCTCGCCACCCTCGGTGACGGCGGATCCGTTCGCCTGCCAGGACATCGTCGCCTGCCCGATGCCGGTGACGATGAGGGGGTAGCCGACGCCGAGGACGACGGTGAGGGCGAGCATGGCCCTGATGGCGACCCAGTACTGGGCGATGCCGCTGCGGGAGGCACTCATGATGATCTGTCTGCTTTCGTGTGCTGGGTGGGGCTAGAAGCCGGGGATCAGGGTGACGACGAGGTCGATGAGCTTGATGCCGATGAACGGCGCGATCACGCCACCGAGCCCGTAGATCAAGAGGTTCCGGCTGAGGACCTTCGAGGCGCTGAGCGGTCGGTACTTCACGCCGCGGAGGGCCAGCGGGATCAGGATCACGATGATGATCGCGTTGAAGATGATCGCCGAGAGGATCGCCGACGCGGGGGAGTGCAGCTGCATGATGTTGAGCAGTGCGAGCCCCGGGAACACTCCGGCAAACATGGCGGGGATGATGGCGAAGTACTTGGCGACGTCGTTCGCGATCGAGAACGTCGTGAGAGCGCCTCGGGTGATGAGCAGCTGCTTGCCGATCCGGACGATGTCGATGAGCTTCGTCGGGTCGGAGTCGAGGTCGACCATGTTGCCGGCCTCCTTCGCAGCGGAGGTGCCCGTGTTCATCGCGACACCGACGTCGGCCTGCGCGAGCGCCGGAGCGTCGTTCGTGCCGTCACCGGTCATCGCGACGAGGTTGCCGCCCTCCTGTTCCTTGCGGATCAGCTCGAGCTTCTGCTCGGGCGTCGCCTCGGCCAGGAAGTCGTCGACCCCGGCCTCGGCGGCGATCGCCTTGGCGGTGAGGGGGTTGTCACCCGTGATCATGACCGTGCGGATGCCCATGGCGCGCAGTTCGGCGAACCGCTCCGCGATGCCGGCCTTCACGACGTCCTTCAGGCGGACGACGCCGAGCACCCGCGCGGTGCCGGTGGTGTCGGTCTGTGCGACGACGAGCGGGGTGCCGCCGCCGGCGGACACCGCCTCGACGTGCTCCTGGAGCTCGGCGCGGGTCGCCTCGGCGAGGGATCCGAACGACTCCACCCAGGCCAGTACGGCTGAGCCGGCACCCTTGCGGATCTGCACGCCGTCCGGTTGGTCGAGGCCGCTCATGCGGGTCTGCGCGGTGAACGGGACGATCTCGCCAGCCCCGGACCCGTCCAGGTGGATGCCGCGCTCGGCCGCAAGGTCGACGATCGACTTGCCCTCGGGCGTCGGGTCGCTGAGCGAGGACCGGGCGGCGGCCTGCGCGAGCTCCTCCGGCGTGACGCCGCGGAGGGCGATGAACTCGACCGCCTGCCGGTTGCCGTAGGTGATGGTGCCGGTCTTGTCGAGCAGCAGGGTCGTGACGTCGCCGGCGGCCTCGACCGCACGGCCGGACATCGCGAGCACGTTGCGCTGCACGAGTCGGTCCATACCGGCGATGCCGATGGCCGAGAGCAGGGCGCCGATGGTCGTCGGGATGAGGCAGACGAGCAGGGCGATGAGGACCGGGACGCTGACGGGAGCCGCCGCATAGGAGGCGATCGGGTTGAGCGTGAGCGCGACGACCACGAACACGATCGACAGGCTCGCGAGCAGGATGTTGAGCGCGATCTCGTTCGGCGTCTTCTGCCGCGCCGCGCCCTCGACGAGGCCGATCATGCGGTCGACGAAGGTCTCGCCGGGCTTCGAGGTGATGCGGACGACGATGCGGTCGGACAGCACGCGGGTTCCGCCCGTGACGGCACTGCGGTCGCCGCCGGACTCGCGGACGACCGGGGCCGACTCGCCCGTGATCGCCGATTCGTCGACCGAGGCGATGCCCCAGACGATGTCGCCGTCGCCCGGGACGAGCTCGCCGGCGGTCACCACGACGACGTCGCCGAGGGTGAGGTCCGCCGAGGAGACCTGGCCGATGGCGGCGTGCTCCGCGGACGGATCAGCCGAGGCGTCGTAGGCCGTGACCTGGTTCGCCATGGTCGAGGTGCGCGTCTTGCGGAGGCTGTCGGCCTGCGCCTTGCCGCGGCCCTCGGCCACGGACTCCGCGAGGTTCGCGAAGACGACCGTGAGCCACAGCCAGATCGCGATGCCCCAGGTGAACGACGCCGGCACGGCCGAGCCGCCGGATTCCTGCGCCCCACCGAGGAACGGTTCGGCGATCGCGAGGACGGTCGTCAGTGCCGCGCCGACCTCGACGATGAACATGACCGGGTTCTTGACCATGAGCCGCGGGTCGAGTTTGCGGAAGGCGCCCGGGGTCGCGGCGAGCAGCTGTGCCGGACCGAAGGCGGCCTTCGCGGGCTCGTGGTGGTGGTCCTGCTCCTGCTCGGGTTCCGCCTGGGCGGGAAGCGTGTGCGTGGTGGACATGGTTATGACAGCCCTTCCGCCAGGGGACCTGGCGCGAGTACGGGGAAGGAGGTGGGTGCGGCGATGATCACGGCGTGTGCGTCGTGGACGTGGCTCATGACAGCCCTTCCGCCAGGGGACCCAGCGCGAGTACGGGGAAGTACGTGAGTGCGGTGATGATCACGGCGACACCGGTGAGGAGGCCGACGAACTGCGGCCGGTTGGTCGGGAGCGTTCCGGCGGTCGACGGCACCCGGTCCTGTGCAGCCAGCGAACCGGCGAGCGCGAGGACGAGCACGATCGGGACGAAGCGGCCGAGCAGCATCGCGACGCCGAGCGCCGTGTTGAACCACGGGGTGTTCGCCGTGAGACCGGCGAACGCGGAACCGTTGTTGTTCGACGCGGAGGTGAAGGCGTAGAGGACCTCGGACAGGCCGTGGAGGCCCGGGTTCCAGATCGACGTCGTCTCCACATCCGAACGGACGCCGGGGATGGCGAAGCTCAGTGCGGTGCCGGCGAGCACGAGGGTCGGCGTCACGAGGATGTACAGGCTCGCGAGCTTGATCTCCCGTGGGCCGATCTTCTTGCCGAGGTACTCCGGGGTCCGGCCGACGAGCAGCCCACCGATGAACACGGCGATGACGGCGAGCACGAGCATGCCGTACAGGCCTGAGCCGACGCCGCCGGGGGCGATCTCGCCGAGCATCATGTTGATCATCGGCATCATGCCGCCGAGGGCCGTGTAGGAGTCGTGCATCGAGTTGACGGCACCCGTCGAGGTGAGCGTCGAGGTCGAGCCGAACAGCGTCGAGGCGAAGACGCCGAAACGCTGCTCCTTGCCCTCCATCGCGCCGCCGGCGGCCATCGGTGCCGCTCCGAGGCCGCGGGCTTCGAGCGCCGTGAGGATCGAGAACGAGGCGAGGAAGATGACGCCCATGACCGCGAGGATCGTGTAGCCCTGCTTGTGGTCGCCGACCATGCGGCCGAAGGTGCGCGGGAGGGAGAACGGGATCGCGAGCATGAGGATGTTCTGGACGAGGCTCGTCCACGCGGTCGGGTTCTCGAAGGGGTGCGCGGAGTTCGCGTTGAAGAACCCGCCGCCGTTCGTGCCGAGGAGCTTGATGGCCTCCTGGGAGGCGACCGGTCCGCCGGGGATGGTCTGCGTCGCGCCCGTGATGGTCGTGACGTCGGTGAAGCCGTTGAGGTTCTGGATGGTCCCGCCCGCGATCAGCACGACCGCCATGACGACGGAGAGCGGCAGCAGCACGCGGAGGGTGCCACGGGTGAGGTCGACCCAGAAGTTGCCGATGGTGCCGCTGCGGCGACTCGCGAACCCGCGGACGAGGGCGATCGCGACCGCGATGCCGACGGCGGCGGAGACGAAGTTCTGCACCGCGAGGCCCGTGAGCTGCACGGTGTAGCCCATCGTGACTTCGGGGGAGTACGACTGCCAGTTGGTGTTCGTGACGAAGGACACGGCCGTGTTGAACGACAGGCCCTCGGGGACGGCCGGGAGGCCGAGCGCGAAGGGCAGGACGGCCTGCGCACGCTGGAGGGCGTAGACGAGGAGGACGCCGACGAGCGAGAAGGCGAGCACCCCGCGGAGGTAGGCCTGCCAGGTCTGCTCGGAGCGGGCGTCGACACCGATCACGCGGTAGAAGCCGCGCTCGACGGCGGAGTCCTTGCCGGAGGTGTACACCCGGGCGAGGTACTCACCGAGTGGACGGTAGAGGAGCACGAGGACCAGGACGAGGGTCGAGACCTGCAGGATCGCGAAGAGGGTCTGCATCAGAACCTCTCGGGTTTCGCGAGCGCGTACACGAGGTACACGACGGCGGCGACGGCCAGGACGGCGGCGAGGAGTTCGAAGACGATCACAGTCTCTCCACTCCCCGGGCGACGAGGCCGACCAGAGCGAACACGGCGATGATGCCGAGCACGTAGACGAGGTCGAGCAAGAGGACTCCAGTGGGTGCGTGGTGCGGGTGCGTGGTGCGGTGTCCCGTTCGGGACAGCTCAGAGCCAACACCCGTCAGCGACCTCCGACGGTGGTCCTCACGGTTTCCATACGCCTTCCGCGCGGATCCTCACGACCTCCCTACGGGGTGCTCCTCCTCCAGGCCGCCGTCCTGCCCTCCTGCTCAGCTCCCGAGCGTGTGGGCGTGATCCGGCACGTACCGGTACCGTTCGCGCGCGGGTCGGTCGTACCCGTCGGCGCCCGGCCGCGCGGGGATGTCGATCGGCTCGGGGGCGCGCTGCTCGTAGGGGATCTGAGAGAGCAGGTGCGAGATCGCGTTCAACCGGGACGCCCGCTTGTCGTCGCTCTCGATCGTCCACCAGGGTGCGTCCGCGTGGTCCGTGGCCTCGAACATCTCGTCCTTGGCGCGCGAGTAGTCCTCCCAGCGGGTGATCGACTGGAGGTCCGTGTCGGACAGCTTCCAGCGGCGCATCGGGTCGTCGAGGCGCGAGCGGAACCGTTGCTCCTGGACCTCGTCGGAGACCGAGAACCAGTACTTGACGAGGATGATGCCGTCCTCGACGAGCATCCGCTCGAACACGGGAGTCTGGCGGAGGAACCGCCGGTACTGCTCCGGAGTGCAGTAGTCCATCACCCGCTCGACGCCGGCACGGTTGTACCAGGAGCGGTCGAACAGCACGATCTCACCCGCGGTCGGCAGGTGCTGGATGTACCGCTGGAAGTACCATTGGCCGCGCTCCTGCTCACCGGGGGTCGGCAGCGCGGCGACCCGCGCCGAACGCGGGTTCAGATACTGGACGATGCGCTTGATCGCGCCGCCCTTACCCGCGGCGTCGCGGCCCTCGAAGACCACGACGACTCGCGCGCCGGTCTCGATCACCCAGCGCTGCATCGCGACCAGTTCGATCTGCAGCCGTTCCAGCTCCGCTTCGTAGCGGTCCTTCCGGATGCGTTTGGGCGACTTGTTCCGGTTCGGAGCCTTCGACATGCTGTGTGTTCCCGCCCGTCCCCGCGAGGACTGGTTCGACGCCTGACCGGCGCGGTGGTGCAGTGCTCGGTGCCCGCCCCGGCGGGGCAGCACTCGCGCCCAGCCTGCGCCTGCCGACCGATTCCCGTGGGGTGTGTCATCCGGGTGCCGACAGGCGTATAGTCACGCGCGCGCTGTCCTAGGCTTGGACGTCGAGGGCGTCGAGGGGATCTGGATCAGTGGAACTGCGGTGGCTGACGGCGCCCGAACACGAGGTCGCCGCGGCGATGGCGGACGAGCGTCGCTCTGGCCGGTCCAAATGGGCGCCCACCGGGCGGAGAGTGCTCTTCCACCTCTACTTCAGTCTCGTCCTCTGGTACCTCGCGATCGCCCTCGTCTCGGTCGGGGTCAGCGTCGACGAGTACCACGACGGCCGCGTCGAGATCGATGACGTCGTCGGGTTGGTCGTCGCCGTGCTCGTCCTCGCGGGTCTCCTCGTCGGGGCCTGGTTCCTGTACCGCTGGTCGCGACGTCCGCCATCCCCGAAGGCACGCCTCGCCGAGTGGCGGACCCACCTGACGGCGGTGACGAACGGCTTCGGGGAGGAGCCGAAAGGACGGGCGATGTTCTCCTCGCTCATCACCACGACGGGGAAGTACAACAACGCCTTCATCACCACGCCGGGGCCGCAGCTGTCGTCCCACCCGCGGTTCGTCGGCGACCGGGTCGAGTTCGGCAACCTCGTCGACGACGTGAAGCGGTCGCGGGACTGGCACTACCTGACCGTGAAGCTACCGGCCCCGCTCCCGCACCTCCTGCTCGACGCGACGACGAACGACACCGTCCGCAGCGACCTGCCGCCGGGCCTCGACCGGGGCCTCCGTATCTCCCTCGAGGGCGACTTCGACCGGTGGTTCCGCGTCTACGCACCGTCCGGCTACGGAACGGACGCGCGATACGTGCTGACCCCCGACGTGATGTCGTCGCTCGTCAGCACCGCGGCGTACTACAACGTGGAGATGGTCGACGATCGGGTCGTCTTCTTCAGTAAGCCGGCCGCCGACTTCTCGCACGCCGCCCCCTGGGTCGCCGTCGACGCGATCCTCAGCGACCTCGTCCCGCGTCTCATCACGAGGGCCGAGCGGTACCGCGACGAACGGGTGGCGGGACAGGACGCGGAGAGCGTCCTCGAGGCGGCACGGGACGCCATGGAGGCTGAGCAGGTCTGGACCCGGAAGGAGACGGTCGTCGGCGAGGAGGGTCGTCGCCTCACGGTGCGGGCGCGCTTCCATGCGATCTGGGTGGCCGTCGGTGCGGTCACCTGGCTCGTCACCCGCACGCTGCTGTACTTCATCCCGGGCGCCTTCGCCTTCGCGGGGTTGATGTCCGTGATCGACGGGCGCTAGCCGCAACCGAGTCGCCCGAATCTGCTCGGATCCACTCCGAAACCGGACAGATCCGGGCGACTCAGCGTGCAGGGTCGCGGAACATCCGGTGACGCATTCGCGTTCACGACGGTGTGACCACCACCCTGACCGCTCCCGCAGGGCCCGCGACCGACACCTTCGATCGCGCGCTCGCGAGCTTGGAGTGGACGATCCACGGCACCGACCGCGACCGCCTCGCCGCGAACGTTCCGCTGCGGCGGCCGCACGCGGCGTCCGGCTTCGTCTACCTCTCCAGCGGCCGCGTCCGCCTCACGGCCACCGACGGCACCCGCGACCTCGACGCCGGCGACCTCGTCTTCTTCCCTCGCGCCCACGCCACGACGGTGGTCGCGCTCGAGGACGCCGAGCTGCTCGACGTCGCGTTCACCCCGCCGGGTCAACGCCAGCAGGTGGCGGAGACGCTGCCCGAGCACCTGTACGTTGCAGATTTCGCCGGGCAGGAGCCCTCGATGGTGGCGCTCCTGGAAGGTATGGGCTGCCCGCAGGCGGCTGGTCGTCCGCGGCCGGGCGACAGCGTCATCTGCAGCCGCATCGCGACCACGATCGTGTCGGCCGCGCTGCGCACCTGGAACGAGGCCGGCTGCGCACCGGAGCGCTGGTTGCAGCGCATCGGCGACCCGCACATCGGTGCGGTCCTCGACGCCCTGCACGCCGAACCGGGGCGACCGTGGACCTTCGAGACGCTCGCCCGCATCGCCATGATGTCGCGGTCGGCGTTCGCCGAACGGTTCCGCGAGGTCGTCGGGCACACACCGCGCGCCTACCTCACGACCGTTCGCATGGAGACGGCGAAGGGGCTCATCCTCACGGGCGACGCGTCCGTGGCCGAGCTCGCCGGTGCCCTCGGCTACGTGTCGGAAGACGGCTTCGCGCGCGCCTTCCAGCGGTACACGGGCCTGACGCCCGCCCGTTGGCGTGCCGAGGCGGCGCTCGCCGCGTAGGCGCTCGGCCGGGCGGCCTTCGGCTTCACCGCGCGGTGCGCGCCGAGCCGAAGACGACACCGCCGACGATCGCGGAGATCGCCGCGACCGTGAGCGCCGGGACGATGCCGACCGCGTCGACGAGCAGCCCACCCGCTCCGGCGCCGACGGTGATCGCGAGCTGGAACCCCGCGACGACGAGTCCGCCGCCGGACTCCATGCGGTCCGGCACGAGGCGCCCCATCCACGTGCTCAGGGTCGTGAGCCAGGCGCCGAAGCCCATGCCCCAGGTGGTGATCGCGATGGTCACGATCCAAGGCTGCCCCGGGAACAGGGTCACGAGCGCGATCGAGACGCCGATGAAGGCCGGGACGACGAAGCGCAGAGCCGCGAGGTGGCGGTCGACGAGGAGTCCGATCACGAAGTTGCCGACCACGCCGCCGAGGCCGAACGCCGCGAGGAGGACGGCCACACCGGCCGCGTCGAGGTCCGGCACCCGCTCGATCGCGAGCCGGATGTAGGTGAAGGCGATGAAGTGGCCGAGGACGGTCAGGATGTGCCCCGTGAGGCCGACGCGGATGCCGGGGACCCGGAGCGTGTCGACGAGCGACCGCAGACCGCCGCTGGACGGTGCCGGGGCGACGGGCGGGAGCACGAGCCGCAGTGCGACGGCCACCACCGCGGTGATGACCGCGACACCGGCGAAGATGAGGCGCCAGTCCATGACCGAACCGAGGTAGGTGCCCACCGGGACACCGGCGACCGTCGCGACGGTGGTGCCGGTGTTCACGAGCATGATCGCCCGACCGAGGTGGTGCGGAGCGGACAACCGGGCGGCGATCGCGATCGACATCGCCCAGAAGGCGCCGAGGGCCGCACCGAGCAGGAGTCGGGCGATGAGCAGCATCACGAAGTCGGCGGAGATCGCGACGAGCGCGCTCGACACCGCGGCGGCCGCCGCGAGCAGGACGAGCAGGAGGCGGCGGTCGAGCCGCGGGACGAGGATGCCGATCGTCGGTGCGGTGAGGAAGCCGATGAACGCCGTCGCGGTGACGGCCTGACCGGCCTGACCCTCGGTGATCCCGAGCGAAGCAGCCATCGACGGCAACAGGCTCGGCGGCAGGAACTCGGCGAGCACGAGCACGAAGCTCGTCGCCATCATGACGGCGACGGCCGCCCAGGCGGTCCGCGTGCGAGGGGCGGCGGACGCGGCTGTGTTCGTCGTGGGGACCGAGCCCGTTCGTGGAGCATCGAGCTTCTCGTCTGTCGTCATGCTCTCAGCTTGCCGGAGCCGTGACCTCCCCACCCGACGCCCAGTCCGCCCGACCCGACCATCTGTCCATCCCTGCACCCGTCCCGGCGTCGCTGAGTCGCCCATTCCTGCACGAAAGTCGCGGATATTCGTGCAGGTTCGGGCAAATCAGCGCCAACGCCGGGCCGCGAGAGCCGACAGGGCGGCGGCGGCCACCATGGCCAGGATCCCTGCGGCGGCCCACGATCCGCTGACGGTCACTGCTTGCGTTCCGGTGGTGTCCAGGAACCCGTGAAAGGTTGCGATGAACGGGACGACGATCGTCGTCGTCTGACTGAAGGCCAGTGCCGCGAGCAACATGCCGATGATGGCAGTCACTCCAATCGAGATGCCGAGCGCGCACGCCACCATGAACGCCAGGTGAACCCAGCCCGTCGACCTCGTGGGGCGTGCATCCATGTTGGTTTTCACGGCGATCCTCCGCTCTCCTGAAATTCCAGATGTCCAGGCTAACTCGCCCTCGGTGCACATGGCTCAGTCGCCACGATTCGTCTACGAATCGACGGTGATTCGAGCGCTTCCTGGCAGATCGGTGAACACTGTGTCAACAAGTTGCACTGAGTGCATCGGTGCACGTAGTGTACTCACGTGTCCACCACCGCCCCCGCCGAGGATCGACGCGCCGCCCTCCGCGCGCGCCACCACCGCGCGATCCTCGACGCGGCCCGCGTCATGATCGCGGAGCAGGGCGTCGCGGGGTTCAACGTCGACGTCATCGCCGAGCGCGCCGACGTCTCGCGCCGCACGGTGTTCAACCACTTCTCCTCGATCGACGACCTCGTCACCACCTCCTGCACGGAGGAGCTGGCCGTCGTGATCGAGAGCTTCCGGTCCGCCGTCAACGCACGACCGGCAGGCCCCGGGTCGCGCGTGTCGATGTTCGAGGACGTCGCCGCAGCGCTCCGCACGACCGACATCCCCCGCGTCATCGCCTTCCTCTGGAACGCGCTCGGCGGCTTCGCACCCGACGACTCGCGCCCGCAGCAGCTCTTCCAGGCCACCTTCTCCCGCACCACCCAGGAGCTCGCCCACGAACTGGCCGAGCGCAACACCGACGTCGACGAACTCGAGGCCGGCTTCCTGGTGTCCTCCCTCATGCACGGTGTCGAAGTGCTCGCCCATCACTGGATCGCGAGTACCGGCGCCACCACGGACGATGAAGCCCGTGCCCTCTGGACCGACCTGCTGGAACGGCTCATCGCGAGCGTCCGCACCGGCTACGCGTCCACGCACTGACCCGCTTCCCGTTCCGTCCCCGCACACGACACCTGCAACACCTCCCGAAGAATCGAGACTCCCTTGGCTGAACTGCTGTATCGCCTCGGACGCTTCTCCGCGCGTCGCGCGTGGGCCGTCCTCATCTCCTGGATCGTGATCCTCGGCATCTCGGTCGGCGCGTTCCTCGCCTTCGGCGGCACCCTCTCGAGCGCCGTCACCATCCCGGGCACGCCGACGGCGAAGGTCACCGACCAGCTCGAGGAGTCGTTCCCGAGCGCGTCCGGCGGCACGGGGGCGATGGTGTTCCACACGAAGGATGGCGACGCCTTCACCGACAGCCAGAAGACCGCGATCGGCGAGCTGCTCGACGAGACGGCCGACCTGAAGGGCGTCGACACCACGGTCAACCCCTTCGAGACGCAGGAGACGATCGCCGACCAGGCGAAGCAGATCTCCGACGGCAAGACGCAGATCGACGACGGCCGCACCCAGCTGACCGACGGCCAGACGCAGCTCGACGCCGGACAGCAGCAGCTGACCGACGCGCAGACCCAGCTGAGCGCCGCGCTCGCGCAGGCGCAGCAGGCCGCCGGCGGCACGCTCCCGGCCGCCGCACAGGCCCAGTTCGACGCCCAGCAGACCGCCATCACGCAGCAGCAGACGGCGCTCGACGCCCAGCAGGCCACCATCACCGAGAACCTCGCGAAGCTCGACGAGCAGAGCACGAAGCTCGAGCTCTCCTCCCAGCTCCTCGACCTCTCCTCGGGCATCCGCACCGTCTCGACCGACGACACCACAGCGGTCGCGAACGTCGTCTTCGACAAGCGTCAGCAGGAGGTCACGCCGGAGACGAAGCAGTCGGTCATCGACCAGGTGAAGGAGGACGTCCCGTCGGGCGTCGAGGTCGAGTTCTCGAACGAGCTCGCGCAGAGCCTGCCGCAGCTGTTCGGCGTGGGTGAGGCGATCGGCCTCATCATCGCGGCGATCACGCTGCTCGTCATGCTCGGCACGGTCATCGCCGCATCGCTCCCGCTCGTCTCCGCGATCGTCGGCGTCGGTGTCGGCGTCACCGCGTCGCTCTCGCTCTCGGGTGTCGTCGACATGCTCTCGATCACGCCGGTGCTCGGCGTCATGCTCGGGCTCGCGGTCGGCATCGACTACTCGCTGTTCATCCTCAACCGACACCGCAAGCAGCTGCTCGCGGGCGTCGAGCTGCACGAGTCCATCGGCCTGGCGAACGGCACCTCGGGCAACGCGGTCGTCTTCGCCGGATCGACCGTCCTCGTCGCGCTGCTGGCGCTCAACGTCACGGGGATCCCCTTCCTCGGCCTGATGGGCACCGTCGGCGCGATCTGCGTCGCCGTCGCGATCCTGCTCGCGGTCACCTTGACGCCCGCCCTGCTGTCGCTGCTCGGCCTCCGCATCCTCAGCCGGAAGGCACGCGGCACCATCGGCACGCCGCGTCCGGACGCCGTCCCGACCAAGCCCATGGGCACGCTGCGCGCCGTCGGCACGCTCGTCGCCGGACTCGTCGTGCTCGGCGTCGTCGCGATCCCCGCGCTCGACATGCGCCTCGGCCTGCCGGACGGCAGCTCGGAAGCCGTCGACTCGACGCAGTACCAGTCCTACACACTCATCGAGGACAAGTTCGGTGCCGGCGTCAACGGGCCGCTGCTCGTCGTCGCCACGCTGCCCGACGCCGCCACCGACGAGGAGGTCCTCGAGGAGCAGGTGCGGATCGGCCAGGAGATCGCCGACCAGGACGACGTGAAGGCCGTCGCACCGGTGGGCGCATCGGACGACAACTCCGTGCTCGCCTTCCAGGTGATCCCGAAGGAGGGCCCGAACGCGGTCTCCACGGAGCAGCTCGTCCGCGACCTGCGCGACCTCTCGCCGCTGTCGGGTGACGTCGAGCTCGGCGTGGCCGGCAGTGCGAGCGGCAACATCGACGTCTCGAAGCAGCTGTCCGACGCCCTCCCGCTCTACCTGGCGCTCGTGGTCGGTCTGTCGCTGATCATCATGATCCTCGTGTTCCGCTCGATCCTCGTGCCGCTCACGGCGACGCTCGGCTTCATGCTGTCGCTCGCGGCGACCTTCGGTGGCATCACGGCGATCTTCCAGTGGGGCTGGCTCGGACCGGTGTTCGGCGTGCACGACCCGGGACCCATCCTGAGCTTCCTGCCGACGATCCTGATCGGCATCCTCTTCGGGCTCGCGATGGACTACCAGCTGTTCCTCGTGTCCGGCATGCGCGAGGCGTTCGCCCACGGTGCCCCGGCGCGCCTGGCGGTCCAGCGCGGGCTGCACGCCGGCCGCACGGTCGTCGTGGCGGCGGCGATCATCATGATCTCCGTCTTCGGCGGGTTCATCTTCTCCCACTCGGCGATGATCCGGTCGATCGGGTTCGGTCTGGCGTTCGGTGTGCTCGTCGACGCGTTCGTCGTCCGCATGCTCCTCATCCCGGCGGTCATGCACCTGCTCGGGAAGAGCGCCTGGTGGATCCCGAAGTGGCTCGACCGCATCCTCCCGAACGTCGACGTCGAGGGTGCCGCGCTCGAGCGCAGCCACCCGCATGACACGGGTTCGGTCGCGACCGCCCCGTCGAGCGGCGAGCCGCGGAACGCGGTCGACGGCGCGGAGACGGCGGCCCTCGGAGCCGGCGTGACCGCGGGGACGGCCGCACACGTGGCCGCGCCGTCGAGTGAGCTGACCCGCCGGGAGGCGGCGGCGGCCGAGCGGACGCACCCGGCGCACGTGCTCACGACGGACCCCGACCCGGCCGACCGGCAGGTCTCCCGGGTGGAGCCCGGGCTCGACGTCGTCGTGCACCCGGCGACCGCCGGTGTGCAGCGCGTGGCCGTCGGTGCCTACGTCATCGCGGTCGACGCCGACAACGGCACCGCGGTCGTCGAGCCGCCCGTCGGTGGCGTCGTGGTCGTCCGCGCGCCGAGGTAGCGCGGGCGGCCGGTGGTCGCCTCTCCGCTACGGCTGCAGGCGGTCCACGATCCAGCCGCCGTCGGCCGCGAGGTAGCGGAGGCGCCGGTGCATGCGGTCGCGGCTGGCGTGCCAGAACTCGACCATGTCGGGGACGAGCCGGAACCCGACCCAGGTGGCCGGGCGGGGGACGTCGTCGCCCTCGCGCTCGAGCAGCTCGTCGGCCCGCGCGATGAGGGCGTCGAGGGTCTCCTCCGGGCCGTCGCGGAACGGCGTCGACTGGTGGGCGACCGCCGTCGCCGCTCGTGACTTGGGCGAGCGGTCGGCGAACAAGGCGTCGGACTCCTCGTCGCTCAACTGCTCGACGCGGCCCTCGAAGCGGAGCTGCTGCATCGTCTCGCGCCAGTACACCTGAAGGGCGGCGCTCGGATTCTCGGCGAGCTGCCCGCCCTTCCGGCTCTCGGTCGAGGAGCCGAAGATCAGGCCGCGATCGTCGAGAGTCTTCACATCGACGGTGCGCGCGCTCACGACGCCCGCCGAGGTGGCGGTCGCGAGGGTCATCGATCGGGGTTCGCTGACGTCCCGCTCGATCGCTGCGGCGAGCCACTGCTGAGCGAGCAGCATGGGCTCGGCGGGCGGGGTCTCGAACTCGGGCAGCTGCAGGGTGTCGTCTCCGGAGAGGGGTTCGGCGCTCATGTCGCGAGCCTACCCGCGTTGCCCTCGGTACCGACGACTGGGGCGTCGGCACAGTCTCCTCCGGAACCGTGGTGTCCGGGCACATGGTGCCCGGACAGGCCGCGGGCTAGCCTCGAACCGCCCGCCAGGGCGCACCTCCGAGAGAGTGAGCACCGCATGCCGTACACCGACACCGACGACGTCTCGATCTACTGCGAGGTGGAGGGCGACCCCGCCCACCCGGTGATCGTGCTCATCGCCGGCGGCGGCGCGCAGCTGCTCACCTGGCGCGATCCGTTCCGGAGAATGCTCGTGGACGAGGGCTTCCGGGTCGTGCGGTTCGACAACCGCGACGTCGGCTTCTCGCAGCGGTTCGGCGGCGAGACCGACCTCGACGGCGGGTACTCGCTCGGCGACATGGGCGACGACGTCCTGCGGGTGCTCGACCACCTCGGGGTCGAACAGGCGCACCTCGTCGGGCACTCGATGGGCGGCATGATGGCGCAGATGGTCGCTCTCGACCACCCGGAGCGCGTGCTGAGCCTCGGCCTGCTGTCCACGATCCCCGGCCAGGACCCGCGCTACATCCTGCACGGCGAGCGGCCCGAGCTGCTCGTCGAGCCGGTGCGGTACACCCGGGAGGAGTCCGTCGCCGCGATGGCGGAGCTCGCCGCACCCGTGCCCGGCGCGCGCTACCAGCCGGACACCGCCTGGGAGGTGTGGGCGACAGGTGAGGCCTACGATCGTGGCTACGCGCCAGAGGGCTTCAGCCGGCAGTGGGCGGCGCTCCTGCGTGCGCCGGAGCGACTCGAGCGACTGCGCGACGTGACCGTACCGACGCTCGTGCTCCACGGTCGCGAGGACGACGTCTTGCACTGGTCCTCCGCCGTGGACATCGCTCAGGCGATGCCGGCGGCCGAGCTCCACGTCCTCCCCGGCATGGGGCATCTCATCCCCGCCGAGCTCTGGCCGACGCTCGCCGCCGGCATCGTCCGGGTCGCGAGGAGCGCGTCGTCGCAGGGCTGAGATGAGGCGATTCGTCGCACTGGACGCCCGAGAACGACGATTCGCCTCACCTCACGGCATGCCGATGAGGCGCACCCGGCAGGCGAGTTCCGCGGCGAAGCGGACGTCGGGGTCGGCGAGGTCGAGTTCGAGCGACTGCTCGATGCGCCGGATCCGGTAGTTCACCGCGTTCGGATGCAGGTTCAGTTCCGCCCCGGCACGCGCCAGCGAGTTGCGATGGCTGAGGTACGCGAGCAGCGTCCGCACCGAGATCGTGGCCCGCTCCGGCCCGAGGGCGTCGAGCGGTGAGAGGATGTCGTCGAGCAGCGTCCGGCTGAGCGGTGAGGCGTAGAAGTCGAGGAGCACCCGCCGCAGCCCGGTGACGTCCGTCGCCTCCATGGTGCCGAAGCGACCACCCGCGATGGCGGCCTCCGCAGCGACCCGCGCCTCGGTCGCCGACTGCCGGAGCCCCGCCGCCCCGCTCTGCGGCGTCCCGAGCCCGACGGTGAACGTCCACTCCGGCCCCGCGATCGTCGCGGCGTGCGCGACGATCCGCTCCATCACATCGCGCAGGCGCCGCTGGTGGTCGGGTGCGCCGAGCTCCTCCGATGCGATGACGACGATCTCGTCACGCCGCATCGCGAGGTGCCACTGCTCCTCGCGCTGGTCGACGAGTTGCAGCGCGAAGAGCTCGACGGACGGTGCGAGGACGGTGGGCGCCCTGCGGTCGGGATCGCTCGCGTGCTTCGGGGTCAGCCACGCCACCGCGTGCGACAGCTGCAACGGCAGCCCGGCGCGGACCGCGTCCATCGCGAAGCCGTCGATGCGGGACGACTCGGCGAAGATCAGCTCGATGATGAGCTCCGCCCGCGAGCGCACCGAACCGAACCGTCCGTGCAGCTCCCGTTGCAGGGCGCGCGAGAGGACGGAGGCGATGACCGGGAGGGCGATCGCCGCCGCCGGGTCGTCACGCTCGGCGTGGACCCGGCCGATCGGGATCTCACCGATGCACACCGCGTCGGGTTCGAGCCAGCTGGCACTCGCATCCTCGACGAGCGTGACCGGCACCCCGAGCGTCGTGCTGGCGACCTCGAGGATCGCCTCCCGTACGCCGACACCCGACGCCTGCTCCGCTTCGGCCGCGGACGCGCTGATCACCCGCTGGATCGCGAACTCGGCGCGCGACATCGCCTCCTCGGCCCCGCCGCGGATGGTGCGGTCCATGAGCACGGCGAGGTCGGAGGCGATGCCCTCGCTCATGATCACCGGCAGACCACCGCGATCCGCGAGAGCCCGTGAGGTCTCAGCGACCGGGAACGCACCGACGAACACGAGGCCGGCACAGCCCGCGGCGATGGCCCGGCGGATGGCGATGTCGACCTGGTACGGCCTCGGGACGGCACCGTCGGGGGTCGTCACGATGGCGATGGAGTGCTCGGTCGCGTCGTTCAACTCATCGAGCGCGAGGATCTCGACGCCGGTGACCGGCACGCCCGCGGGTGCACCGGCTACGCAACGGGCGCCGAGATGCTCGGCTTGGAGGATGACGTCCGCAACGGTGACTTGGGCCATGAGCACATTCTGCCCCGATTGTGTGGGCTACGGGAACATTGTCGTGATTCCCCACCCTGCCTACGCTCGGTACATGTCAACGAACCACCCCGCTGCACGCTCCGCAGCGTCGGCCACGCCGATCACCAGCATCACCCTGGCCGACGTGCCGGCGCTCGCCGCAGGATGCGCCATCTTCGGCACCGGCGGCGGCGGCGCGGTGCAGACCCCGCAGCTCGGCGTCGAGATCGCCCTGGAGCGGTTCGGTCCGGTCCCCGTCAAACAGGTCGCCGACCTCGACGCGGACGACGTGGTCGTCGCCATGTCCGGCATCGGTGCCCCTTCGGTGGGCTTCGAGATGCTCGGCGCGAGCGGCCAGGCCGAGATCATCGTCGAGGAGATCGAGCGCCTCACGGGCAAGCGCATCACCACGATCATGGCGACGGAGATCGGCGGCAGCAACGGCGTCGGGCCCGTCGGCTGGGCCGCGAGCCTCGGCCTCAGCATCCTCGACGCCGACGGCATGGGACGTGCCTTCCCGGAAGCGCCGATGACCGCGATGAACGTCGCGAACCTCCCGCCCGGGTACGCGGTCCTCAGCGACGTGATCGGCAACGTCTCGATCCTGCGGCCGGTCAGCCTCGCCTGGCTCGAGCGCCACGCCCGCGCCCTCACCGTGGCCAGCGGAGCGATCTCGATCGGCGCCAACTACGTCATGGACCGCGACACCGTCCGCGGCGCGGTCATCGAGGGCAGCGTCAGTCGCGCCGTGCAGGTCGGGCGACGGCTCCTCACCGCCACCGACCCCGTCGGTGCACTCACGGACGAACTCGGCGCATCCCTCATCACCGGTGGCAAGGTCGTCGACATCGAGCGCCGCACCGAGGGCGGGTTCACCCGCGGCTCCGTCACGGTCGAGGGGATCGGCGAGCACCGCGGTCGCCTCACCCGCGTGGAGATCCAGAACGAGAACCTCGTCGTGATGGAGGACGGAGCGGTCATCGTCAGCGTCCCCGACCTCGTCACGATCGTCGACTCCGAGACGGGCGACGCGATCTCCACCGAGATGCTGCGCTTCGGACAACGGGTGAGCGTCCTCGCCTGGGCGTGCGATCCACTGTGGCGCACCGAGCGCGGCCTCGAACTCGCCGGTCCGCGCGCGTTCGGCTACGACCTCGACTACGAGCCGTTCGGCGTGAGCGCCGACGAGACCATTGGAGCGACCCGATGAGCGCCGGCACCAGCACCGTCACCGACACCTCGGGTGAACTCGCGATCGGCATCGACGTCGGCGGGACCAACACCGACGCCGTCGCGCTCTCGGGCACGGGCGAGGTCGTCTCGTGGACGAAGCAGCCCACCACCCGCGACGTCACCGGCGGCATCCGGGCGGCGCTCGCCGAGGTCCTCGACCAGCTCGGTGACGACCGCGGCCTCGTCACCCGCGTCATGCTCGGCACCACCCACGCGACGAACGCGATCGTCAACCGCCGCGACCTCGGACGCGTCGTCGTCATCCGGCTCGGCTCGCCCGCCGCCACCTCGCTCCCACCGCTCGCCGGCTGGCCGCGGGAACTGCGCGACGTCGTCCTCGCGGGGAGCATCCTCGCCGGCGGCGGCCACCTCGTCGACGGCTACCCGATCGCCCCGCTCGACCGCGACCTGATCCGCCGGGAGCTCGACGCCCTGGCCGGCACCTTCGACGCCGTCGCCGTCTGCGGGATCTTCAGCCCCTCGTTCCCCGAGCAGGAGCTCGAGGTCGAGGCGCTCGTCCAGGATCACGTCGGGGTCGACATCCCGGTGTCGCTGAGCCACGAGATCGGCGCGCTCGGGTTGCTGGAGCGCGAGAACGCGACCGTCCTCAACGCGTCCCTCTACGCCGTCGCCCGCGACGTCACGAACGCGCTCACGACCGTCGTCGCCGAGGAGCGACTCGACGCGACGACCTACTTCGCCCAGAACGACGGCACGCTCATGGCCGTCGAGTACGCGGCGCGCTACCCGGTGCTCACGATCGGCTCCGGGCCGGCGAACTCCATCCGCGGTGCCGCGTTCCTCTCCGGTGCCGACAACGCGATCATCATCGACGTCGGCGGCACGACGAGCGACCTCGGCGTGCTCGTCGACCGGTTCCCACGTGAGTCGACCCTGCCCCGCGAGGTCGGTGGCGTCCGGACGAACTTCCGCATGCCCGACATCCTGAGCGTCGGCCTCGGCGGCGGCACGATCGTCGACACCGCGACCGGTGTCCCGCGGCACGACTCGGTCGGCTACCGGCTCACCGAGGAGGCGCTGCTGTTCGGCGGCACCACCCCGACCCTCACCGACGCGGCCTCGCTCCAGTTCGGCATCGCCGACCGCGAGCTGCCGCCCCTCGACCGCGCGACCCGCCAGGCACTCGAGCACGCGCTCGGCGTCGCCCACGAACGCATCGAGTCCGCCGTCGAGCGCATGTCGCTCGGCCGTACCGGCCTCCCGCTCGTCGTCGTCGGCGGCGGAGGATTCCTCGTCCCGGACGCCGTCCTCGGCGCGAGCGAGGTCCTGCGCCCGGCGCGCGGCAACGTCGCCAACGCCGTGGGCGCGGCCATCGCGCTCGCCGGTGGGCGCTCCGATCAGCTCTGCGACTTCGCCGACCGCGCAGCCGCCATCGAGGAGGCAGGACGCTCCGCGATCGAGAAGGCGATCCAGGCCGGCGCAGACCCGCGCTCGGTCGAGATCGTCGACGTGCTCGAGACCCCCGTCTCGTACGCCACCCGTCCCACCCTGAAGGTCTCCGTGAAGGCGGCGGGGCCCCTCGCCCGCATCGGCACGGCGACCCGACAGCGCATCTGACGCACCACCGCACCAGCACCGCTCTCCACCAGCACCAGCACGGCACCTCACCCCATCTGATCCGGCCACCCGCGCACCACGGCCACCCGAGTACGAAGGATCCAGCATGAACAGCAAGCGGAAAGCCGCGGCGGCACTCGCCACCGCGGCCCTCACCGCGGTGGCCCTCACCGCGTGCACCTCCTCGCAATCCTCCGATTCCTCCGGCGAGTACGTCTCCGGCGGCACCTTCGTCACCGCCATGAGCGGCGACCCGGGCAGCCTCGTCCCCATGACGGGCATCAGCCTCGAGGCCCGAGAGATCATCAGCTTCCACTACGAGTCGCTCGTGTACGTCAACGCCGACGGCGAGCTCCTGCCCTGGCTGGCCGAGAGCTGGGAGGAGGACGCCACCTCCACCTCCATCACCTACACGCTCAAGGACGGCATCACCTGCGCCGACGGCACCCCCTTCACCGCGGAGACCGCCGCGGCGAACATCACCTACAACGCCGACCCGGCCAACGCGACCTTCTACTACGGCGCGCAGGTCTCCGAGCGGATGACCGCGACCGCCGACGGCAACCAGCTCACCGTCACGAGCGCGACGCCCGACCCGTTCATCCTCGCCAACACGGGCACCGTCGAGATGGTCTGCCAGGCCGGCCTCGACGACCCCGACTCCCTCGTCGAGACGATGAACGGCACCGGCCTCTTCACCCTCGACAAGGCGACCCCCGGCTCCAGCTACACCTTCACGAAGCGCGACGACTACACCTGGGGTCCCGAGGACGTCACGAGCGACACCAAGGGCCTGCCGGACACCTTCGAGGTCCGCGTCGTCACCGACCCCGGGACCGCCGCGAACCTGCTGCTCTCCGGTGACGTGAACGCCGCGAGCATCGGCGGCGCCGACCAGGACCGCGTCGAAGCCGCCGGTCTCGGCAGCGAGGGCGTGCGCAACCCGATCGGCGAGATGCTCTTCAACGAGCGCCCGGAGCGCCCCACCTCCGACCCGCTCGTCCGCGAGGCCCTCGTCACCGCGATCGACCGCGAGCAGGTCGGTGAGGTCGTCACCGACGGCACCGCCGAGGAGTCGAAGTCGCTCGTCGTGAAGAGCCCCTACCTCTGCGTCGCCGACGGTCCGCAGTGGACGCTCCCCGAGACGGACGTCGAGAAGTCCGGCGAGCTGCTCGACGAGGCGGGCTGGACGCTCGGTTCCGACGGCAAGCGGTCGAAGGACGGCGAACCGCTGACGATCAAGTTCATCTACGACGCGGCCACCCCGAGCCACGCGGCAGCGGCCGAGCTCGTGCAGCAGACCTGGGACGAGCTGGGCGTCACGACGGAGCTCTCGGGCAACGACGCGAACGCCTGGTCCGAGCAGCTGTTCTCGACCTTCGACTGGGACACCGGCTTCGTGCAGATCGCTCCCGGCGGACCGGTCATCGTGAACACCTTCTTCGGTGGCGAGACCCCCGACAAGGGCGGCAACAACTTCATGTTCGTCGACAACCCGGAGTACGACGCGCTCGCCGAGCAGGCCAAGACGGCCAGCCCTGAGGAGACCTGCGACCTCTGGCAGCAGGCCGAGGCGAAGCTCATCGAGCGGACGGACGTGTTCCCGATCGCCGACGCGCAGGACTTCCTGTACCTGAACGGCGCCGAGGTCGAGCGTCCGAACTTCATCCGCCCGACGAGCATCCGGATGGTCGGCTGATCATGACGATCCCCTCGACCGTGACCACCGAGCAGGCCACCGACCCGGCCACGGGCCCCGGCGGCCCGGCGGTCGCGCGTCGAGGGGGTCGCGGCGTCCTCGGCGGACTCTCCCCGCGGACCTCGTTCATCCTCCGACGACTCGGCCGGGTGCTCGTCTCCCTCGCCATCGTCATCGTCGCGACGTTCCTGATCGTGCAGCTCGTGCCGGGCGACCCGGTGCGGGCTGCGCTCGGGAACAGTGCGACCCCGGAACTCGTCGAGCGGACGCGCGCCGATCTCGGCCTGAATGTGCCGGTGCCGGAGCAGTTCGTCAACTACGTCAGCGGGCTGTTCCGCGGCGACTTCGGCACGGCGATCGGGTCGCAGCGGCCGGTCGCCGACACGATCGCGCAGCGCTTCCCGGTGACGCTCACCCTCGCGGTCGCGTCCTTCCTCCTCGCGGCGATCGGCGCCTTCCCCATCGGCGTCGCGACCGCGGTGTCCTCGCGCACCGGCCGCCGTCGCCTCGCCGACCTCGGCGTCTCGGGTCTGCTCGGCGTGCTCATCGCCATCCCGAGCCTCCTGCTCGCCGTCGGTCTCATCGCGGTGTTCAGCATCGGGCTCAAGGTGCTCCCGGCCGCCGGCTGGGGAGGCTTCGACCAGGCGATCCTGCCGGTGGTGGCCCTCGCGGTCGGTCCGATGGCCTACCTGGCCCGCATCGTGCACGTGGAGATGCTGGCCGTCCTCGAGATGCCGTACATGACCACGGCACGGAGCAAGCGCCTCCCGACACACCTCGTCTACCTGCGGCACGCGCTGCCGAACATGGTGACCTCGACGCTCACGATCGGCGGCATCATCCTCACGGGCATGGTCGCCGGCACCGTGCTCATCGAGACGGTCTTCGCCATCCCCGGCCTCGGGACGAGCATCGTCTCGTCGATCACCTCGAAGGACTACCCGATGATCCAGGGCATCGTCCTCGTGTACGCGATCCTCGTCCTCGGCCTCAACCTCCTCATCGACATCGCGCTCGCGACGATCGATCCGCGCTCCTCGATCACGGAGGGCTGAGCTCATGCGTGCATCCACCCGCTCGAACCGGTCCCCGGTGCTCGACCGCCTCCGCACCCCGCGCGGCCTGACCGGCGCGATCGGAGCGCTCCTCATCATCGTGGTCGCGGTCGTCGGCCCGACCGTCTGGGGGTCCGCCGCCGACACGACATCCGTGGCCGACCGCCTCGCCGGTGCGAGCCTCGCCCACCCCTTCGGCACCGACGAGCTCGGCCGCGACGTCTTCGCCCGGGTCATGGTCGCCACCCGGGTGTCCGTGCTGCTGACCCTCGGCGCGACGGCGATCTCCGTCGTCGGCGGCGTCCTGCTCGGGGCCGTCGCGACGGTCCTGCCTCGACCGCTCCGCCGACTCGTGACCGCACTCATCGACATCCTCCTGTCGTTCCCGTGGCTCCTGATGGCCCTGTTCTTCTCGGTGATCTGGGGCGCGAGCGCCACCGGCGCGATGCTCGCCGTCGGGTTCGCCGGCGTGCCGACCTTCGCCCGCCTCACCTACACGCTCGCGTCGTCGCTCATCGGTCGCGACTACGTGAAGGCCGCGCGGATCGCCGGCGTCGGCCAGGCGGAGGTGCTCGTCCGGCACGTCATGCCGAACATGCTCCCGCCGATGCTCGTGAACGCGGCGGTCTCCGCCTCCGGCACGCTCCTCGCCTTCGCCGGCCTGTCCTTCCTCGGTCTCGGGGTGCAGGCGCCCGAGTACGACTGGGGTCGCCTCCTCGGCCTCGGGATCGCCCGCATCTACGGCAATCCGATGGCGGCGATCGGTCCCGGCATCGCGCTCGTCGTGTGCGGTGTCATCTTCACGCAGCTCGGCGAGCTCTGGAACGAGTCGTCGAAGCGGCTGCTCGGACTGCCCGCGCCGGCGCGTCGTCGCACCGCGGCTCCCGCGACCGCCTCGACTGCGGCCGCGACACCGGCCGACCAGGAGCCCGTCGTGCAGGTGCGCGACCTCCGCGTCGCCTTCCCGGACCGCGACGGCCGACTCGTCGAGCGCGTCCACGGCATCAGCCTCACGATCATGCCCGGCGAGGTCGTCGGGGTCGTCGGCGAGTCCGGATCGGGCAAGTCGGTGAGCGCGATGGCGATCGCCGCCCTCCTCGGGCCCGACTCCTCGGTGCAGGCCTCGGAGCTGAGCTTCCGCGGGATCGACATGACCGCACCGCTCACGAAGGCCGAGCGCAGCCGCCTCGGCCTCGAGCTCGCCATGGTCTTCCAGGACCCGCTCACCTCGCTCAACCCCTCGCTCACGATCGGCAAGCAGCTCCGCGAGACCGTCGAGGTCCACGAGGGGCTCTCGACGGCCGAGTCCACGAAGCGTGCCGAGGCCGCACTCGAGTCGGTGCGGATCCCGCTTCCGGCCAAGCGCCTGAAGCAGTTCCCGCACGAGCTGTCCGGCGGCATGCGCCAGCGGGCCATGATCGGTATGGGGCTCATGGGCCGCCCGAAGCTGCTCATCGCCGACGAGCCCACGACGGCGCTCGACGTGACGGTGCAGCGTCAGGTCCTCCGGGTCCTCCACGAGGCGCAGGAACAGACGGGCGCTGCGATCCTGCTCATCTCGCACGACATCGCCCTCGTCAGCGGGTTCTGCGACCGCATCCTCGTCATGAAGGACGGCCGCATCGTCGAATCGCTCGACGCCGACCGCCTCCACGAGGCGCGGCACCCGTACACCCGCGGGCTCATCGCCTGTGTCCCCGACATGACCTCCGACCGCACCATGCCGCTCCCGGTCATCGGTGCGATCGACGAGATCGACGAGGAGGACCCCCTGGTCCCTGCCCTTCGACAAGCTCAGGATCCGGTTGTCGAAGGGCCCATCACCATCGAAGGACAGCGCGCATGACCGGTCTCGAGTTCTCCGGCCTCACGGTCCGCTACGGCCACGGCGCGTCCGCGCACACCGCGGTCGACGGCTTCGACCTCACGGTCCGACCGGGCACGTCCCACGGGCTCGTGGGGGAGTCGGGCTCGGGCAAGTCGACGGTCGCCGCGGCCGCCGTCGGCCTCGTCATCCCGAGCGCCGGCGGCATCCGGCTGAACGGCGCCGACATCGTGGGGCGCTCGTCCGCTGCCCGTCGTGCGCGTCGACGCGTGCAGCTCGTCTTCCAGGACCCGTACTCCGCGCTCGACCCGCGCATGCCGATCGGACTGTCGATCGCCGAGGGGTCCCGGGCGACGGGGCGCTCCTGGAGTCGCTCGGAGCAGCGGTCCCGGGTGGGTGAGCTGCTCGAGCGCGTGCACATCGACCCGGACCGGGCGAATGACCTGCCGTCGGCGTTCTCGGGTGGTCAGCGGCAGCGCATCACGATCGCCCGGGCGCTCGCGGCCGAACCGGAGGTCCTCATCGCCGACGAGATCACCTCGGCGCTCGACGTGTCGGTGCAGGGCGTCGTCCTCAACCTGCTGCGCGAGCTGCAGCGCGAGCTCGAACTCACGGTGCTGTTCATCTCCCACAACCTCGCCGTCGTGAACTACATGTGCGACACGGTGAGCGTCATGCAGGCCGGCCGGGTCGTCGAGGCGGGTCCGACGGCCACCGTCCTCGCTGCTCCCGAGGACGCCTACACCCGAGAACTCCTGGCCTCCGTGCCCGTGATGGGCCGTCGCATGACCTGGGACGAGGAGTAGCGGAGGGATTCCCGCTCCCGGTCACTGAGCCTGTCGAAGGGCGGGATCGGGGGGGGCAGGTCAGCCGCGCTGCTTGCGCGGCAGGGTCTCCGGGAGGAACGCGATCCCGACGATGCCGATCGCGCTGAGCAGCAGCAGGTACGCCGCCACCAACCATGGTGCCCCACCGCTCGCGGCGACGAGCGCGGTCGCGACGAGCGGGACCGTCCCGCCGACGAGGGCGGCCGGGATCTCGCGGGAGAGCGCGATGCCGCTCCACCGCATCGAGGTCGGGAAGATCTCTGCGAGCAGCGCCCCCGAGGTGCCGATGGTGGCACCCTGGATGACGGCGAGGCCGAGGATCAGGCCCAGCGCGACGAGGGTGGACTGCTCCGTGTTGTAGAGCAGGAACATCGGGAACGCGTAGACCACCCCGAAGATCGCGGCGCCCATGAGGACGGGCTTGCGACCGATGCGGTCGGCGAGGCGACCGAACAGCAGCGCCGTCGGGATGGTCAGGACCTCGGCGACGATGAGGCCGATGAGCGCCTCCGTCGGGTGCACACTCAGCGTGCCCGTGACGTACGACAGCGAGAACACCTGCACGACGTAGACCCATGGCAGGGCGAACGTGAACAGCGCCATGCCGCAGATGATCACGCGCCAGTGCGAGCGGATCGCGCCGGCCAGCGGAGCGGAGGTGACGGCACCGCGCTCCTCGGCGCTCTCGAACGCCTTCGTCTCCTTCACGCGCAGGCGGAAGTACAGGGCGAAGGCGACGATGACGACGCTCGCGAGGAACGGGATCCGCCAGCCCCAGCTCTGGAACTGCTCGATCGGCAGCGTGCTCACCACGGCGAAGACGGTGGTCGCGAGCGCCATGCCCACGTACACGGAGGCGCCGGGGAACGAGGCGGCGAACGCGCGGTGCTTCACGTCGGCGGACTCGCTCGCCATCGTGATCGCGCCCGCGAACTCGGCGCCCGAGCCCATGCCCTGGAAGATCCGCAGCACGATGAGCAGGATCGGTGCCCAGATGCCGATGGTCTCGGCGGTGGGGAGCAACCCGATGATGGTGGTCGCGACGCCCATGAAGAGGAGCGTGATGAGCAGCGTCGGTTTGCGCCCGAGCTTGTCGCCGTAATGGGCGAAGATCAGGCCGCCGATCGGGCGGGCACCGAAGCCGACCGCGAAGCCGGCGAACGCGCCGAGCAGGCCGGCGAGGTCACCGGCGCCGGGGAAGAACAGCGGCGCGAACACGAGTGCGGAGGCCAGCCCGTAGAGGGTGAAGTCGTACCACTCGATGACGGTGCCGACCGAGCTGGCGAGGATGGCGCGGCGACGCTGCACCCGGGAGTCGAGGCCGTCGCGATCGATGTCGCTCTGGCCTGCGGTGGTGGTGTCGGATCCGCGTGGGTCGCTCGCGCGCGCGCTCTGGATGGCCATGGCACTCCTTCGTGTTGGGCGCACCCGGACGGCCGGGACGCCTGACGAGGCTACCGGCCGTCTGGAGGCCCGGCCCATGTGTGGTCGGCACACTCCGGAGCCGATCCGGTGCGTCGGGAGCACACGGGTGGGGCGCCCGAGGGCCGCCCCACCCCGTGCTCGCTACAGCGCCTTCGACTCGCGGAGGATCCCGGCGAGCGTCTCCATCTGCTTCGCCTGAGACGTGTAGTCGAGGGCGGCGGTGTTCCAGGAGTGGATCTGGCCGGCGACGAGCGCCGGGTGCGAGGCGAAGGTCGCCTGCGCCTCGAGGTCGCTCTGCTGGAAGCCCTCGACGTTGACGAGCAGGACGTCACCGGTCATCGCCTGGCCGGCGTTCTCCCAGCTGTAGATGTCCCAGTAGTAGTAACCGTCCGGGTTCGCGTTCGTGTACTTCACGCCGAGTTCGCTGTACAGCTCCGTCTCCGGCTCGTCCTGCGGCTTGACGACGTAGACGCCGCTCGCGTCCGCGTACATCTGCGTGACCTCGAGGTCGGTCTCCTTCGCTGCGGCGGTCAGGTCCGCTGCTGCGGCGTCGTACTTCTCCTTCGCCGCGGCGATGGTGTCCTCGTCGGCTCCGAGCGCCTCGGACAGCTTGTTGAGCGAGGCGATGACGTCGGCACCCTTGCCGCCGACCTTGATGGCGACGACCGGGGCGATCTTCTCCAGCTGCTCCTGCTGCTCGACGTCGGCGACACCGTAGTACGGGCCCTTGAGGTCGAGCGTGCCGTCGCGATCGGTCGGGTAGATCCCGGTCACGATGAGGTCGGGTGCCGCCTCGGCGAGTGCCTCGAGGTCGATCTCGCCGTAGCTGTTGCCGACGATGGCCGTGTCGCCGAGGTCGTAGTCCGTGAAGCGCTTGTCGGTGGCGACGTCGACGCGACCGAAGACCGCGACGGGGTCGATGCCGTTGCCGTGCAGGCCGAGCGCGTAGTCGGCGAAGCTCGCGATGCGCTTGGGCTGCTCGTCGAGCTTGACCGTGGTGCCGGTGTCGTCGGTGTAGCTCCAGGCGCCGCTGCTGTCGGCGTCGGAGGCGGCGGTGGGGGAGCAGCCGGCGAGGCCGACCAGGGCGAGCGCGGGCACGAGCACGAGTGCGGCGCGGCGGAGGCGTGAAGAGATCGTCATGATACTTAGGGTAGCCGAACCTAAGTCACGAAACGATATCGGAATGCCCGATCGCCCGGATCACTTGGCGTCGAGGGCGATCGCGTCGTCAGGGTCTACCGGCACGATGAGTGGCGAACCGCTGCTCGGGTCGGGGATGACGATCGCGTCGAGGTCGAACGCCTCCCGGAGCACGGCCGGGGTGAGGACCTCCCAGGGCGTGCCGTCGGCGATGACCCGGCCGCCGCCAACGACGACGAGGCGGTCGGAGTAGCGACCGGCGAGCGTGAGGTCGTGCAGGACCATGACGACCGTCGCGCCACGTTCGCGGTTGATCGACCGCACGAGTCGGAGGACGTCGAGCTGGTGGCTGAGGTCGAGGAAGGTCGTCGGCTCGTCGAGCAGGATCGTTGGGGCCCGCTGCGCGAGGACCAGGGCGATCCAGGCGCGCTGCAACTGCCCGCCCGACAGGGAGGCCGTGTCGCGGTCGGCGAGGGTCTCGAGACCGGTGGCGGCGAGCGCCTCGTCGACGGCGATCGTGTCGGCGGGCGTCCACGGCTTGAGGAGGCTCTGGTGCGGGTGCCGGCCCCGCGAGACGAGGTCGCGGACGGTCGTCGCCGACGGCGTCAGGGGCTTCTGCGGCAGGATCGCCAGCCGGCGCGCGACCTCGCGGGTCGGGATCGACCGCACGCCGCGGCCGTCGAGCTCGACCGTGCCGGCGGTCGGGGTGAGCAGGCGACCGAACGCCTTGAGCAGCGTCGACTTGCCGCAGCCGTTGGCGCCGATGAGGGTCGTGACCTCGCCCGTCTCGATGCGGAGGTCGAGCCCCTCGAACACCACCGTCTGGTCGTAGGCCAGGGAGACGCCCCGAGCCTCGAGGGCGGGCGTCGGGCGCCCTTGCACGGGCGATGCGGTCGTGGCGGGGTCGGTCATGCGGAGGTCTCCCGTTCCTTGCGGCGCGTCAGCAACCAGATGAGATAGGGTGCGCCGACGATCGCGGTGATGATGCCCACCGGGATCTCGCCCGGCAGGACACCACGGACGAGCGCGTCGCCGCCCGTGACGATGACGGCGCCGAGCAGCGCGGAGGCGAGCAGCGGCGGGCGACCGGTGCGGGCGAGGCGGCGGGCGATCTGCGGCGCGACGAAGGCGACGAACTCGATCGGCCCCGCCGCGGACACGGCCGCGGCGACGAGCAGGACCGCGCACGCGATGACGACGATCCGATGCCGCTGGACCGCGACGCCGAGGCCGGTCGACAATTCGTCGCCGAGCTGGCTGATGTCGAGGCTGCTCGTCTGCAGGACCGCGATCGGCGTCAGGATCACCAGCGCGACGAGCACCGGCCACACGCTGGACCAGGAGATGCCCGAGAGGCTTCCGACGAGCCACTGTGCCGCCGCTGCCGCCTCGGTGATCTGCGCCCGGGCGATGAGGTAGCTCGTGATGCCGCCAAGGGTCGCGGTGGCACCGATGCCGATGAGGATGAGTCGGAAGCTGTCGACGCCGCCGCGCCAGGACAGTGCGTAGACGGCGGCGGAGGTGACGAGGGCGCCGATCGCGGCCATGGCGGGCAAGCCCAGGCTGAGGGCGCCGGCCCCGACCGAGTAGCTGCCGCCGACCAGGACGATCGCGGCCACGGCCCCGAGCGCGGCACCCGAGGTGACACCGAGGATGTCCGGCGTGGCGAGCGGGTTGCGTGCGAAGGTCTGGGTCAGGGCCCCGGCGAGTCCGAGGGACGCACCGACGAGGAGGCCGCCGACGACCCGGGGGAGGCGGAGCTCGAACACGATGAGTTCCTGGCCGCCGGTCCCGCCGCCGAGCAGGGTGGTGATCACGTCGGGGATCGTCAGGGACGACGAGCCGGCGACGATCCCGAGCAGGGCGAACGCCAACGCGACGACGAGACAGGCGATCGTGACGCCGACGACCCGCCCTCGCCACAGGCGGCCGAAGAAGCGGCTGCCCTCCCGCACGGCGCTCACAGCTCCGCCATCCGTCCGCGGCGCACGATGGCGATGAACGCAACCCCACCCACGACGGTGAGGACGACGCCCACGGGCACCTCGGCGGTGCCACCGATGAGTCGACCGATCACGTCGCACGCGAGCAGCACGCTCCCACCGACGAGTCCCGAGGCGGGGAGGAGCCAGCCGTGATGCCCGCCCACGAGGGTGCGCGCGATGTGCGGGGCGGTGAGTCCGACGAAGGCGATCGGGCCAGTCATGGCCACGGCGGCGGCCGTGAGCAGGGTGATCGCGGCGAGCCCCACGAGTCGTGCGCGGATGAGGTTCTCGCCGAGGCCGTTCGCCAGCTCGGTCCCGAGCGCCAGGGCGTTCAGCGAGCGGATGTTGGCGACCGCGAACACGAGGCCGAGCCCGGCGAAGACCAGGGCCGCGTCGACGCCCGTGAGCGATCGGCCGGACAGTGAACCGACCACCCAGATGCGATAGGCGGCGAGCGTCGTCTCGTCGGACAGGACGAGGTACGAGGTCAGGGCGACGAGCAGGGCCGAGACGGCGGTGCCGGCGATTGCGAGCGGGACAGGACTCGACAGTCCGCGGCCGAGCGCGGCGACGGAGAACACGATGACGCTGGCGACGGTGGCGCCGAGCAGGGCGAGCCAGAGGGTCGTGATCACCGAGCTCGTGCCGAGCACGTAGACCCCGACGACGACCGCGAGGCTCGCGCCGGCGGAGACACCGAACAGGCCGGGGTCGGCGAGCGGGTTGCGGGTCTGCCCCTGCATGACGGCACCGGCGATGCCGAGACAGACGCCGACGAGGACGCCGAGCACCGTGCGCGGCACCCGCGACCCCCAGACGACGGCGCCGGTGTCCTGGGCGGGGTCGAACAGGGCGGTGAGGACGGCCACGGGACTGATGAGGTTGCTGCCGAGCATCAGGCTCGCGAGGGCGATGACGAGGAGCGCCACGGCCAGCGTGCCGACGGCGAGCGCGCGTCTCGATCGGAGGAGGGTCGCGCTGCGCATGGAGTTAGCCTAGCCTCACCTATCCCGGTCGCGATGCACGCCCGTCATCCGGGGCGACGGAGGGGTGATCCATGGAACGGCGCGGGAGGTGTGCAGTTCACCCATGGGTGAGGCCTCCACCGCCCGATACCGTTGACCGGTACGGAGTACAGCGATCAGGAGGACACGAATGACCGAGCAGCCGTCGACCGGAGCCGACACCGAAGCGGTCCTCGCCGCCACGGAACGACTCGCCGTCCCGCCCGGCTCGCTCGAGGGCGTCGTGGTCCTCGACCTCTCCCGCGTCCTCGCCGGCCCCTACGCCGCATCGATGCTCGCCGACCTCGGCGCGACCGTCATCAAGATCGAGAACCCGAACGACCCCGACGTCTCCCGGGGCTTCCCGCCCTACCTGCGCGACGGCGACGAGGAGTTCAGCGGCTACTACGGCCAGTACAACCGCGGCAAGTTCGGTCTGGCGCTCGACCTCGCGAGCGACGCCGGCAAGGAGGTGCTGCGCGACCTCGTCGCGAGCGCCGACATCCTCGTCGAGAACTTCCGCCCGGGGACCATGGCCAAGCTCGGCCTGCCGTACGAGGCGCTCGCCGCCATCAACCCGAAGCTCGTGTACACGGCGATCTCCGGCTACGGGCAGACGGGCTCCCGGAGCCGCCGCCCGGCGTTCGACAACACGGCGCAGGCCGCCGGCGGACTCTGGTCCATGAACGGCTACGCGGACCAGCCGCCCGTGCGCGTCGGCGTCACCATCGGCGACCTCTCCGCGACGATGTTCGGCGTCATCGGCACCCTCGCCGCCCTGCGGCACGCCGAGCGCACCGGCGTGGGCCAGCTCGTCGACGTCGCCCAGGTCGACAGCATCATCGCGATGACCGAGACCGCCGTCGTCGACTACACCGTCGACGGGACCGTCGCGTCGCCGTCCGGCAACGAACACGCCTGGGTGCGGCCCTACGAGCTGTTCCCCTGTGCCGACGGCCAGGTGTTCTTCGGCGCGTACACCGACAAGCTCTGGAAGGCGAGCTGCGAGCTGTTCGGCACGCCCGAGGCGATCGCCGACCCCGAGATCGACACCATGCGCAAACGCTTCGACGAGGAGGTGTACGCCCGTCGCGTCAAGCCGCTCGTCGTCTCCTGGTTCGCGGACCGCACCCGCGCCGAACTCGAGGAGCTGGCCGGCGACGTCGTCCCGCTCACCGCCGTGAAGACCATCGGCGAGGTCGTCGACGACCCCGGGACGGCCGAACGCGACATGGTCGTCGAGACCGACTACGGCTCCTTCGGCACCCTCCGCTCCTTCGGCCAGCCGATCAAACTGAGCGCGACGCCTGCGACCACCGACCGCCCCGCGAACCACATGGGCGAGCACGCGGACGACGTGCTGACGGCGCTCGCCGGGTACGACGCCGAACGCATCGCCGCGTTGCGGTTCGACGGGGTGATCTGAGTGGGAGTCGTGGAGCGGACGGAACAGCCTGCCGAGCGCTTCGCCGCGTTGCGGTCCGGCGGGGTGATCTGAGTGGGAGCCGTGGAGCGGACGGAGCACCTCGATCTCCGTCCCGCCTCCTGGTACCGCAGCACCTTCGCGACCGCGGCACCGGAACCGGTCCTCGGCGAGGAGCTCCCCGTCGGCTGGGAGGGCGTCCACTTCCCGTTCGAGACGCCGTTCGCACAGCTCCGCGAGGACGGCTCACCCGCGGAGGACGGCGTGCTGCCGGTCATCGACCTGCCGCGCCGCATGTACGCGGGGGAGGACACCGAGTTCTTGGCGCCCCTCCGCTACGGGGACGTGGTGACGCAGCGTACGAGCCTCGGTTCGCTCGTCGAGAAGCAGGGGCGGGCCGGCCGCCTGGTCTTCGCCGACCTCGTGCGGGAGTACCTCGTCGACGGCGAGGTCGCCGTCCGCAGCACCTGGCACGACGTGTTCCTCGAGGCGCAGCCCGCGGTGCCCTCCCCGCGGACGGCGGCGCCCGAGGTGGCCGCCGAGGACGTCGATCCCGATGTCGGAGCCGACTGGACCGTGACCCGGTCGCTCGACTCCCGCCAGCTGTTCCGTTTCTCGGCCGTGACGGGCAACACGCACCGCATCCACTACGACCGACAGTGGGCGCGTGAGGTCGAGGGGCTCGACGACCTCCTCGTGCACGGTCCGCTCACCCGCATCCTGGTGCTCGACGCCCTCACGGCGAACGCCGGTGGTCGTCGGCTCGCGTCGGTCCGCTTCCGCGCGAAGGCACCGGTGCTCGTCGACACGGCGTTCCGCATCGCGGGGACGGACGGCCCGGAGGGCACCTCGGTCGTCGTGCGTGCCGCCGACGGCACGGTCCTGGCCTCCGCCGACGCCACCTGGCGCCCCTGAGTCGCCCGGCACCGAGCCTGTCGCAGTGTCGCCCCGGCTACGCGTCGATCACGAGCGTCGGCGTCAGCGACCTCGACACACACGGGTACATGATCATCGACGCGTCGTCGGTCGTCAGGGAGTCGCGATGCTCCGGCGTCCCGTCCACCACCTGCACGGCGCAGGAGCCGCAGACGCCGCGCATGCACGACCCGGCGACACCGACCCGCGCGGCCTGCATCGCCTGCAGCATCGTCTGCCCGGCGGGAACCTCGACGGTCCGCTCCGACCTCGCGCACTCGACGGTGAACGCCGTGTTCGGCAGGTAGGCGCGGGGCTTCGGCTCGAACCGCTCGAGGTGCAACCGACAGTCCGCGGGCAACGTCTCGGCCAGGTTCGTCAGGGTGTCGGTGAACCCGCGTGGCCCGCAGGCCGACACGTCGGTGCCCGGCTCGAGGCCCGCGAGGAGGCCGGCCAGGTCGAGACGGCCGCTCTCTGCGCTGACATGGATCCGCACGTGGTCGCCCAGAGCCTCGAGCTCCGGCGCGAACGCGACGTCCCCCCGGGTGCGCACCGCGTAGACGAGGGTCCAGTCGGCGTCGCCCGCGGCCAACCGACGCGCCATCGAGAGCAGCGGCGTGATCCCGATGCCGGCCGCGAGCAGCAGGTGCCGCTTCGCGTCCGAGAGCGGGAACAGGTTCCTTGGTGGCCGGATGAACACCTTCCGACCGACCTTCAGGAAGTTGTGGATGTAGTGCGACGCACCCCGCGAGTGCTCCTCTCGCAGGACGGCTATCCGATACCGGAACTCGTCCGCCGGATCACCGCAGAGGGAGTACTGCCGTTCGTGGCGGGTGATGAGCTGCAGGTCGATATGCGCTCCGGGGTCCCAGGGCGGGAGGCGGCGGCCCTCCGGATCGGCGAGCACGACGCTGACGATCGTCGGCGTCTCGCGCACGATCTCCTGGACGATGAGCGGGGTCATGCCCGCGCGATTGCGCATCAGAAATCCCTCGTGTCGATGGCATCGCCGGTCTGAGGATTCGGACCGGTCATGCCCGCGCGGTCGCGCATCAGGAAACCCTGCTGCTTCCAGCCATCAGTGCAGGCCCGTTGCTTCCAGCCATCAGTACAGGCTCTGGTTCCCGACGGCGACCGCCTCGTCGATGGCGTCGCCGACTTCGGCGCTCAAGCCTGACATGCTCGCCCAGATCCGGCCCGCACTCGGCACCTCGGCCGCGAGCTCCTGCATCTCGGCGTCCCACAGCCCGCCGCGGAGCAGCGCCCGCCCGCAGTGCAGGTAGACCTCCTCGGTACGTACGACGATCGCGAGCTGTGGCGTCACGTGGTCTTGCTCGAGCATCGCCATGAGCGCCGGGTCGTCGGTGACGGTGGCCGTGCCGTTGATCCGGAGGGTCTCGCTCATGCCGGGGACGAAGCACAGCATGCCGATGTGGCTGTTCTGGACGATGTTCTGCAGGGAGTCGGCCAGCCGGTTGCCGAGGCGCTCCGGGATCACGAGCGTGCGGGTGTCGAGCGCCCGGACGAACCCCGGGTAGTCCCCGCGCGGGGAGTTGTCGCACCGGCCGTCGGCGTCGGACGTCGCGATGGTGCAGAACGGCGAGTGGGCGAGGAAGGCGAGGCAGTTCTCGTCGAGCTCGTCCATGATCTTGGCCGTCGCCGCGGGATCCGGTTCGCCGAGGGAGCGACGGATGGTGTCGACGTCGATCGACGCGAACGCGCTGGCCTGCATGGCGGACCCCTTCTCTGTCCCTCCGACCCTACGGTCGTCCCTCGCACGCCTCAATGGGCTGTCGGCACACGGTTCACGGGTGTCCTGTGCCACCGGCCCAGCCGCATCGATCGTCCTGCCCTGGTTCATCGGCCGAAGGAGCGGCGGAACATCGCCTTCGCGCGCGCTGCGGTGTCGGATCGATGGGAATCGGGGATGCGGGTGAGGGTCGCGCCCACCATCGAGATGGCCATGAGGATGTCGTCGGGCTCGACGTGGTCGGCGATGCGGTGCGCAGCCAATTCCTTCGCATGCAGGGCGTGCGCGAGGCGATCGAGGCGCGTGCCGAGCGCGATCACGCGGGGGTCGTCGCCCTCGCCGAGGATCGCCTCGACGAAGGGCGAGGTGACGAGGGCCTGGTCGATCACGACGTCGAGCAGGGTGTCGAGGGTCGCATCCGTTCGCCCGGTGTGCTCCTCCAGCTCGCCGACGTTCTCGTCGAGCACCGCGAGGGCGAGGGAGAGTCGGTCGGGGAAGTGCCGGTACAGGCTGCCCTGTCCGACGCCGGCCCGCTTCGCGACCGCGCTGAGGGGAGCGCTGAAGCCGTCAGCGGCGAACACCTGACGCGCTGCGGCGACGAGCGCTCGGCGGTTCTCGGGTCCCGCGCTCGGGCCTCGGTTCGGCTTCGGGGGCGTGGACGACATCCCGGTAGCGTAACGCCGCGTGGCCGCTCCGGAGCACCCGACTGGGAGCCCGCCGTGAGGGCTGGTGGCCATGACCCGGACGGCGTAACGTATACCGGACAATGATGTCCGGTATGGATCGAGGCCCACACGGTCCCGCCGCTCATCGCCCTCCCGAGAACGAAGGAACCCCCATGAGCGCCCTCACCGCCAACACCCCGATCGCCGCGTGGCTCGCCGACCCCACCGGTGGACCGCTCATCCGCGGCCTCCTCACCCAGCTGGGCACCGAGGAATCGCAGCTCGCCCCGATCTCGGGCCTCCCACTGCAGCAGCTCGTCGCCCTGAGTCAGGGCAAGCTGCCCCAATCGCTCATCGACGACCTCGTGCTCGCCGCGAACGACGGCGTCGTACCCGTCGACGACGCGCCCCAGGGGTGGCAGGAGCGCATCTCCGTGGGTCGGTTCGCCGGGAAGACCGTGATCGTCACCGGGGCCGCTTCCGGCATCGGCCGTGCCACGGCATCCCGCGTCGCGCGTGAGGGCGGCCGGGTCGTGGCCGTGGACCTCTTCGAGGACAAGCTCGCCGACCTCGCCTCGAGCCTGCCGGACGCCGACCTCGTCACGGTCGCCGGCGACATCACGAAACAGGACGACATCGACGCGATCGTGGCTGCAGCGGGGGAGCGGATCGACGCGCTCGCCAACGTCGCCGGTATCAACGACGACTTCTCCCCGCTCCACGAGACCTCCGACGCGACCTGGGAGCGGGTGATGGGCGTGAACGTCACCGGTGCGTTCAAGCTGACCCGCGCCGTCCTGCCGTCGATGGTCGCGGCCGGATCCGGCTCGGTCGTCAACATCGCGTCCGAGGCCGGGCTGCGCGGCAACGCCTCGGGGAACGCCTACACGACCTCGAAGCACGCGGTCGTCGGCATGACCAAGAGCGCCGCCTTCATGTACGGACCGCACGGCGTCCGGGTCAACGCCGTCGCTCCGGGCGGTGTCGCCACAGGGATCCCCTTCCCGCCGAACGTCTCCGAAGCGGGTTCGGCGCGGCTCGGACCGTTCCAGGCGGCGATCCCGACGATCGCGACCGCGGAGCAGCTCGCCGCGTCCATCACCTTCCTGCTGAGCGATGACGGCGTGAACGTCAACGGCGTCATCCTGCCCTCCGACGGTGGATGGTCGGTGCAGTAGCAGCCGTTGCACAGAACTTCAGCAATCGGTAAGAACCGCGATTCTTAACGGTCGTTCAGGGCGGGATGAACGTATTTCTGCTGCGAATCTTGAATCACACGGGCCCGCTCTGCGTCGCCCGTCCCCTGCGAACGCTCTGAACGAGTACGGCCGGAACGATCGTTCGCACTGCGGTGACACCGCTCACAGGGCCCCACCGATCTTGGCGGAAGGTGGGGCCCTGCGCCGTGTCCGGCCTGCGATGGGCGGCGCGCGGACTCAGCGCGGGATCGGAGCGGCGAAGCGCCACGGCTGGGAGCGGATCGTCGCGACCGCCCGGGTGATCGCGCCCAGGGCGACGACGTCCGCGCCGAGTCGCGAGGCCCGCACGATCGGCGTCGGCGCGTAGGTCCCCTCGTCGAGCCAGGTCTGAGCCGCGGCGATGACGGGGGAGGCGACGCGGGCCACGCCGCCGGCGACGACGACCTCGTCCACGTCGAGCAGGCTGCCGAACAGGACGCACACCCGCCCGAGGCGTTCCCCGAGACGTTCGACGAGTCTGCCGGCGTAGGCGTCGCCCGAGGCGGCGGCGTCGATGACGCGGCCGACGTCGAGGGCGTCGATCGGTGTCCGTGCGAGGGGAGACGACGCCGGCACCGCACCGGATCGCTGATCCTCCTCCAGCCACGACCGTGCCGCACCGTCCAGGCCCTCCGGTGAACCGACGCCCTCGACCATGCCGAGCACGCGGAGTTCGCCCGCGCCGCCCGCCCCGCCGTGCAGCAGCACACCGTCGACGATGAGTCCCGCCCCGAAACTCGCCTCGGCCAGGAGGACGGCGATGGACTCGCTTGCCACCTCCCCGAGGGCGCGCTCGGCCGTGGCCGCGAGGTTGGCGTCGTTCTCGAGCACGACCTCGCCCCAGGGGCCGAGGCGGCTCGCGAAGTCGGGGTTCATCCGGGCCCAGTAGTCGTGGTCGCCGCGCGGGGATCGGCCGTGCGCGTCCACCGGTGCCGGGACGCCGACGGCGGTCACGAGCACCTGCCCCGGCGTCGCGCCGGCCTGCGCGGTCGCCTCCTCGACGACGGTCCGTGCGGTCGCGAGGCGGAGGTCCGGGTCTTCGTCCCCGCCCACGATGGGGCGTTCGGCCCGGCCGACGACCTCACCACGGAGCGTCGCGACGAGTGCCGCGACCCGGTGCTGCCCCACGTCGAGTCCGACCACGAACGCGGTGTCCGCGGCGAGTTCGTAGCGCCTGGCGGGTCGTCCCCGCCGGTAGTCACCGGCGGCCCGGGCGTCGTCGAGCTCACGGATCCAGCCGCGGTCGGCGAGTGCGTCGCAGGCGTTCAGCACGGTGGCGCGGGTCAGGCCGGTCCCGTCCATGACGTCACTCGCCGTGAACGCACCGTGGTCGAAGGCGTAGGCGGCGACGAGTTCGACGCTCGCCCTGCCCGTCTCGATCCCCGGTTCCGCCATGGGGTGACTGTAGCAGGGTTGCATTACTAGATATGGCCGCTATATTTAGTGGCGAAGGTCGACCACCGCCGGTCACGACAGTGCTCGGCTCCGCACCCCGAAAGGAACCGTCCGAGCATGAGCACCAGTACCGCCCCGACCACAACAGACGCTTCGGACCTCCGGGTCGGCGTCATCGGCCTCGGCTTCGCCGGGACCACGCACCTGGACGCCTTCACCGCGCTCCCCGGTGCCACCGTCATCGCGCTGTCCGGCCAGGAACCGGCGCGCCTCGCCGAGCTGGCCGAGAGCCGTGGGGTCCCCGAGACCTACGCCGACTGGGAGGACCTCGTCGCCCGCGACGACCTCGACATCGTGTCGATCGGTGTGCCGAACGCCCTGCACCACCCGATCGCCGTGGCCGCGCTCCGCAGCGGCAAGCACGTCTTCTGCGAGAAGCCGCTCGCCACGACCGCCGACCTCGCCGCCGAGATGGTGGAGGCCGCGACCGCCGCCGACCGCGTCCTCGAGGTCGCCTACAACCACCGCCGCCGTGCCGACGTCGCCTACCTCGCGCGGTACCTCGCCGAGGAGCCGATCGGCCGCGTCTACCACTCGCGTGCCTCCTGGCTGCGTCGCCAGGGTGTGCCCGGTATCGACTCCTGGTTCACGAACAAGGCCGCGGCCGGCGGCGGGCCGCTCATCGACCTCGGGTCCCACGTCCTCGACATCGCGCTCTCGCTCCTCGGTGAGCCGCGCGTGACGCACGTGTCGGCCGTCGCGTACAACGAGCTGGGCCGCGCCGGCCGCGGTGGCTCCTCCGGCGGTGGTCCGGTGTCGAGCCGGTCCTCCCACGCCTTCGACGTCGAGGACTTCGCGTCCGCCCTCCTGCGGTTCGAAGACGGCGGCAGCCTGCACCTCGAGGCGTCGTGGGCCTCCTACTCGAAGGCGCACGAGGACATCTCGGTCGAACTGCTCGGCTCGGAGGGTGGCGTCCGTCTCCACGTCGACAACTACAACACCGAAGGAACGGTCACGATCTACCGTGACGTCGCCGGTGCGCCGACGATCGAACGACCCGCCGTGCAGGTCCCGGCCGGTCACCACCAGTCGGTCATCGCGGAGTTCCTCGACACCATCCGCGCGGGCGAGACCGCCGGCGGCGAACTCCGCTTCGCCGGTCACCACGGCGAGTACGCACTGCACCGCAGCCGCGTCATCGACGCCGCCTACGCCTCGGCCGCCGCCGGGCACGAACTGGAGGTCCCCGCATGAGCACCACGACACCGATCCGCATCCGGGTCTGGAACGAGTTCGTCCACGAGTCCCGCGGTGACGCCGTGGTGCTGGGGCACTACCCCGACGGCATCCATGCCGTGATCGCGGCGGGCCTCGAGGAGTCGCTCGGGGACGCCGTGTCCGTCTCGACCGCGACCCTCCAGGATCCCGAGCACGGTCTCACCGAGGAGATCCTCGCGAACACCGACGTCCTCTTCTGGTGGGGGCACATCGCCCACGACCAGGTCTCCGACGAGGTCGTCGAGCGGGTCGTCCGACACGTCCACGCCGGCATGGGCATCGTCGTGCTGCACTCCGGTCACTACTCGCGGGTCTTCCAACGCCTCATGGGGACGAGCTGCGCGCTCAAGTGGCGCAACGACGGCGAGCGCGAACTCGTCTGGACGGTGCTCCCGGACCACCCGATCGCACAGGGTGTCCCGCACCCGATCATCATCGACCGCCAGGAGATGTACGGGGAGCACTTCGACATCCCGCGTCCCGACGAGGAGGTGTTCCTCTCCACCTTCGCCGGCGGCGAGGTCTTCCGGTCCGGTGTCGCCTACCACCGCGGGCGCGGGCGGGTGTTCTACTTCTCACCCGGTGACCAGGAGTACCCGGTCTACCACCACCCCGACATCCGCCGCGTACTGGCCAACGCTGCCGAGTGGGCCCGCCCGACGATCGAGCGCACGCCGCCGACCGCGGACCAGCACCCACGGGACTGGTTCCTGCGCTAGGGCTGGATGGGTGGGCGCGGCCGGAGGAGAATGGCCGCCACACGCAAGGGAGGGCGACATGCCTGACACGGAGAATCCGTCACTGAAGGACCCCGAGCTCTACGAGAAGCTCCGCGACGAGGGCGCCTCGAAAGGGAAAGCCGCACGCATCTCGAACGCGGCGGCCAAGCAGGGACGCTCGACGATCGGCGAGAAGGGCGGCGAGTCCGGGTCGTACGACGACTGGACCGTCGCGCGGCTCCGCGAGCGTGCGAAGGAGATCGGCCTCTCCGGCTACTCGGACAAGCGGAAGAGCGAACTGATCGCGATGCTCCGCGACAGCTGAACAGGCGGCTCGGCCGCCGGAGTCACTACTTCGCTGACCCGGCGGTCGCGTCGTCGCCGGTCGTCGCGTGGACGACGACCTCGCCGGTGTTCGCCTCGTGCATGAACCCTTCGAGCAATGCGCGGTCCATCTCGCCGACCTCGTCGGAGTCGAAGGAGAACTGCAGGGCGATCGCCGGGTGCAGCCAGAGCGTCGTGCGTCCGTCGGTGGTGGAGTCCTGTCGCACCGTGAGCGCGAACGACTCGTTCCGTCGCAGCTTCATGAGTGCGATCGTCTTGACGTGGGCGAGCGTGCGGTCGTCGAGCCGCACGCGTGCATCCCCGGTGCCGTAGACCAGTTGTCCCATTGGGAACCTCGACTTCCAACCCCTGAGATGGTCGTCGACGTGGACAGCCGACACGGCGCGCATCTCGACGGGGTCCGGGTCGGTGAAGCGCTCTCTCAGGATACGAGACATTCTTGGCGCGCGCCCGATTATCCACGATGCGGTGCTCGATCGACGATGCGCACGCGCATTGTCCGCTGCCCGGGCCATCCGCGCAATGGCCCGGGCGCCCTCATCTCTGCGCGCTAGCGTGGCACACCTGAGAAAGGGGCTGACGATGGGATTCCTCCGCCTCGGTGCGCTCCGATCACAGGTCGACGATCAGACGCTCGCCCAATTGGAACGCGTGATCCTCACTCGGATGCTCGGCGAGCGCTCGTTCCGGCTGCAACTCCATCGCGGGCGCTTCCAATCATCGGAACCGGTCACGGTCTCGCCCGAGCAGCCGATCGTCTTCGCGTTCGACGCCGAGTTCGAGCCGCCGATCGACGAACGCATGGCCGCCGAGATGCTCGAGGAGATCGAGATCACCGGCGGACTGCACGTCGTGATCGCCTGACCAGCGCCACCACCCGATACCAGCATCACCCAGACCACCACCACAGGAAGCAGGAGCGACATGAGCGACTTCACCGGAGCAGACGCATTGGGTACCGACCCGGACATGGTGGTCGGCACGCCGCCCACCGAGATCCCGGACGAGCCGACGGACGAGGACACGGCGGACGAGCCGGACGTGCTCGAGCAGCCGGATGCGGCACCCCTGCACGACGCCGACGGCCGCTGAGCCCGTCAGACACGGAAGCGCCGCCGACCCTCGGGTCGGCGGCGCTTCGTCGTGCAGCAGGCGGGGTTCAGGCTCGGTCCGTCTGCTCGGTGTCCTCGGGGTCTGCGCCCGGGCGCACCGCAGCGTCGTCGCGGATGTCGATGCGGGTGACGCCGTCGCCCTGATCGGTGACGTCGATGCGGGGCGCGGCGTCCTCCTCGGTGGCGTTCGGGGCCGTCGTCAGCTGGTCGTGTCGGTTCTCGTCGTGCGTGTGCGGAGTCTGGTCGCTGTCGGTCATGCCGAGACGATAGCGCACGGACCCGGCGTCCGGGCACGGCCTCAGGGCTTGTGGAGCCTCAGACGCGCGGACCCGGTTCCGGGACGAGCACCAGGCCGTGGTTCGAGTCGGCGCTGACGGCGAGCGCGTCGAGCCATGCGCGGTTGAGCTCGACGGGGACGCTGCCCGCGTACTTGAATCGCAGCGACATCGCGGGGTGCAGCCAGATCGTCGTCCGGCCGTCGCCGGCCCGCGGGTCGTCCTTCCACCCGAAGTAGAACCCCTCACCGCGACGCAGTTTGGCGCCGATGACCTGCTGCAGGTGTGCGAGCACCCGGTCGTCGAACGTCACCGACACCTCGGCGTCGTAGATCATCTTGCCCATGGGTCCTCCTGCTCCGCTCTCGGCTTCCTACGGTAGGCCCGGCCCCGACGAACCGCCACGATGCCCGAGGGGGTTGCGAACCGCCGCATGATCTCCGACCTGTCCGGCCGGTGGAGTCGGTCGGTGGACCTGACACGACGGAGCGGCACCGGCGCGATGCCGGTGCCGCTCAGTCGTGGTGCGCGATCGCTCAGACGCTGATCGGCAGCGCCTCCGCGATCGAGGTGCGGTGCAGGACGTCCCAGCGGCTGGTGTAGCTGCGCTCGGGGAGCGAGCGGAGCGCCTCCACGAGGTGGGTCGGGAGCAGGTCGCGGCGGGCCTCACGCGTCAGGTCGCTGGGGCGGCAGGGGTACTCCATGCCGCGTAGGAATTCGTCGAGCTCGGTGAACACGAGCATCTCCTCTCTGGGCGCGTCGTGGCACCCGATGTCAGGCGGGACGGCTGCGTCGACCGGTCGTCGGACCGCCGTGCCCTCCTTCGAGTGTCGTCGCCGTTCGACCGTTCGGCGCGCTCTTGCCTTTCCGCCGTCGAGCTGCTACCCGTTCGGGTACGCTGCATCCTCAGAGCTCGAGGCGACGCTCCACGATGTCGCGGGCGACGTCCGCCAACGGACGACGGCGACTCCGCGCGTACTTGCGGATCACCTCGAAGGCCGCTTCCACCGAGATCGCAGCGGTGTAGGCGACGACGCCCTTCGCCTGCTCGATGACGACCCTCGACTGCAGCGCGGACTCCAACTGACCGCGGGTCATGTCGCTCTCACGAAGGGTGCGCTCGTGCAGGATGCCGATGGTCGCCACGTCGGCCATCGCCTGCGCGGCCCGTGACTCGAACCGGTCGAAGGCCTCCGAAGCCGTGCGGAACAGGTTCAGGGTGCCGATGGTGGTCCGGCGGAGTCGCAGCGGGAAGGCATGAGCCGACCGGAACCCCGCGGTCGCCGCGACCTCGGCGAACCTCGGCCAGTCGCTCGCGACCGCGGCGATCTCGGGGATCGACACCGGCGTCGCCGCACGGAAGCTGTCGATGCACGGGCCTTCGTCGGCACTCAGCTGGATGAGTTCCACGAGCCTCCCGGACTCGCTGGTCGACGCGATCAGCTCGAGGTCGCCGTGCGGATCCGCCAAGAGGATGCCCGAGGCCTGGACGTCGAGGAGGTCGACGCTGGCATCGACCAGGATCTGCAGCAGGTCGACCACGTCGTAGTCGTCCACCAGGGTGTCGGCGAGCGTCGCGAACACGTCGAGCAGGGCGGTCGAGTGACGGAGCTCGGAACCGGTCCCGTCGTCGCCGCGCGCGTTCATCGCTCGTCTTCGATCGTCTCGTCGCGCAGCACGTAGCCGGTGCGACGTTCGAGGATGTCCTCCGCGACCTCCGACATCGAGCGATTCTGGGCGAAGGCCTGAGCCTGGATCAGCAGGTGGGCGTCGTCGGGGGAGAGCCCGAGCTGCGCGATCACGAATCCGGTCGCCTGGTGGATCCGGCGTCGGGCGTGGGGTTTGAGCTGCGCCGTGTCGGGGAGACTCGCGAGTTCGAGGGTGCGGCGGAGGACGTACCGGCTGAGCGGGCGGGTGAGGGACATCATGTCCCCTACCGCCTGCGTGTCCAGCGTGCGCTCCTCGGTGTCGTACAGCTCGACCGCGCCCACCTGGAGCGGCCCGACGCGGAGGGGGAAGGCGAAGATGGAGCCGACCGCGTGGTCGCGGAGAGCCTCGGTGAACGACGGCCAGGAGTCGTAGCCGGTCCGCTTGACGGCCTCCTCCAGCACCGGGCGGCCGCTGCCGACCGCGTCCCAGGAGGGGCCCTCCGAGAGGTCGAACTGGAGCTCGTCGAGCAGCGCGATCTGCTCGTCACTCGCTGCGATCGTCTCGGGGCTCAGGGTGTCGCCGAGCGTCGCGATCGAGACACCGCTGAGCGGTATGAGCCGGAGGATCGGCTCCACCAGCTGGTCGTCCTCGTCGACCCGGTCGAGTGCGCTGTACACGATGGCGAAGGTGTCGCTCATGTCCGCATTCCTTCCGGGGTCGAGGGAGGTATCCGCTCATCGTACGGCCATCCCGCCGCGATCGCCGGGTGGTGATCCGTCCTACCTGGGAAAGCAAGGGGCCGCCCCGGCGGGGTGGATTCGCCTAACGTGGCGTCATGCCTCTGACGACGACACCCTCTCCGCGCCCCTCCGCCCAGCGGTCCGCAGCAGCCGATCGGTCGGCGCGATGAGCCGCGGGGTCGCCGTCGTCACCGGCGGAACCGCAGGGCTCGGTCGTGCGACCGTCCGCGAACTCGCCGCCCGTGGCTGGGACGTCGCGATCCTGGCCCGTGGCGAGGACGGACTCGCAGCCACCGTCGCCGAGGTCGAGCGGGCCGGACGTCGCGGGCTGGCCGTGCCGACGGACGTGGCCGACCGGGAGGCCGTCGAGCAGGCGGCGGACCGGGTCGAGGCGGAACTCGGACCGATCGAGCTGTGGGTGAACTGCGCCATGGTCGGTGTGTTCGGGGACTTCCTCACGACCGAACCGGCGGACTTCGAGCGCGCCGTCGCCGTCAACTTCTTCGGCTTCGTCAACGGCACCAGGGCCGCCCTCTCGCGCATGGTCCCGCGCGACCGGGGGCACGTGATCCAGGTCGGTTCCGCCCTCGCCCACCGCGGCATCCCGCTGCAGGCCGCCTACTGCGGGTCGAAGTTCGGTGCCCGCGGGTTCACGGAGTCGGTCACCGCCGAGCTCCTCCACGACGGCAGTAACGTCAAACTCTCGACCGTCGACATGCCGGCGCTCAACACCATCCAGTTCAGCTGGGTGAAGTCGCAGCTGCCCGAGCACCCGCAGCCGGTGCCGCCGATCTACCAGCCCGAGGTGGGCGCGACCGCCATCGCGGACGTCGCCGACCGCCCGCGGCGACGCACCTGGGTGGGCGAGTCCACCGTCGGCACGATCCTCGGCGACCGCTTCGCCGGTGGCTTCCTCGACTGGTTCCTCGCCAGGACCGGATACTCCGGGCAGCTCGCACCGGACAAGCACGATCCGCGCCTGCCGGACAACGTCTACACGCCGGCCTCCGGTGACCACGGCGCCCGCGGCGTGTTCAGCGACAAGGCCCACTCGTGGAGCCCGCAGACCTGGGCCATCCGCCACCGTCGCGGGGTGTACGCGGCGGCTGCCGGCACCCTCGCAGCGGGCGTCGCCCTCGTGGCCGGCGCGGCGAAGCGGCGCTGAGCGCGATGGCGCGGCGCGAGCAGTTCGACGCGGTGGTCGTCGGCGCGGGGCCCAATGGGCTCGCCGCCGCGGTGACCCTCGCACGAGCCGGCCTGCACGTGCAGGTGGTGGAGCGAGGCGACACGATCGGCGGTGGTGCCAGGACCGCCGAGCTGACGCTGCCCGGCTTCCACCACGACATCTGCTCCGCCGTCCACCCGATGGCGCTCGCCTCGGGCTTCTTCCGGTCCTTCGGCCTCGAGCGCCGCATCGACCTGGTCGTGCCGGAGATCTCCTACGCCCACCCACTCGACGGTGGCCGGGCCGGGATCGCCTACCGCGACATCGACCGCACCGCCGACGCCCTCGGACGGGACGGCGGGGTCTGGCGCTCGCTCATGGGACCGCTCGCCGCCGACGCCGACCGCGTCTCGCAGTTCACCGGCGGCAAGCTCCTGCAGGTGCCGCGCCACCCGGTCACGGTCGCGCGCTTCGGCCTCCGCGCGCTCGAGCAGGGCAGCCCGGCCTGGAACCTCCGGTTCCGTGAGGAGACCGCTCCGGCGATGCTCAGCGGTGTCGCCGCCCACTCCATCCGGCCGATGCCGAGCCTGTCCACCTCGGCCGCCGCCCTGTCGCTCGGCGCGTATGCGCACGCCCGCGGTTGGCCCATCCCCGTCGGCGGCAGCCAGGCGATCGTCGACGCGCTCGCGGACGACCTGCTGGCCCACGGCGGTGAGATCGTCACCGGAACCGAGGTGCGCTCCATCGACGAACTGCCGTCCGCGCGTGCCGTCCTGTTCGACACGACCCCGAAGGCGCTCGCCGAGATCGCGGGCAGTCGTCTGCCCGACGCGTACCTCCGTCGTCTCTCCCGATTCCGGTACGGCGACGGCGTGGCCAAGGTCGACTTCGCACTCTCAGGTCCCGTCCCGTGGACGAACCCGGAACTGGCGCGGGCCGGCACGCTCCACCTCGGCGGCACCCGCCCGGAGATCGCCGCCGCCGAGCGCGATGTCGCCCGCGGGCGGCACAGCGAGTCGCCCTACGTCCTCGTCTCGCAGCCCGACGTCGGCGATCCTGGTCGCGCTCCCGGTGGCGCCCAGGTCCTCTGGGCCTACACGCATGTGCCGAGCGGGTCCGGTCTCGACCAGACCGAGGCGATCACCCGGCAGATCGAGCGCTTCGCCCCCGGGTTCCGCGACGTGATCCTGACGTCGGCGTCGATGACCGCCCGCGACATGGCGCGGTACAACCCGAACTACGTCCTCGGCGACATCGCCGCCGGCGCTGCGACCTTCGCCCAGCTCGTCGCGCGTCCCGTGCTCTCGAACGACCCGTGGCGGACGCCGACGCCGGGGATCTTCCTGTGCTCCTCGTCGACCCCACCCGGCCCGGGCGTCCACGGTCTCGCCGGCTGGCACGCCGCCCGCAGCGCCCTCCGCTCGGTGTTCGGTCGCGACCGCATGCCGTCGCTCGCGCCAGACCGAACCGCGCGCCCCTCCTGACCTCCGTCCCCGCTTCCAGCGAAAGGAACACCACCGTGTCCCACACCACCAAGGTCTTCGACTGCCCGCCCGACCGCGTCTTCGCCGTCCTCGCCGACGGTTGGCTCTTTCCGGCGTGGGTGGTCGGTGCGTCCCGCATGCGTGACGTCGGTGACCGGTGGCCGCATGTGGGCGGGAAGCTGCACCACTCCTTCGGTGTCTGGCCGGCGGTGCTGGACGACGAGACCACCGTGCTCCAGTGGGATGCTCCGCACCGGTTCGTCATCCAGCCGAAGGGGTGGCCGCTCGGTGAGGCCCGTGTCGCCATCGAGGTGGAACCGCACGAGCGCGGGTGCGTCGTCCACCTGCACGAGCACGCCGTGACGGGCCCTGGTGCGCTGATCCCGGTCTGGCTCCTCGACATCGGGCTGCACATCCGCAACATCGAGACGCTGCGCCGACTCGCCCACCTCGCCGAGGGCGGTGCCGGCGGCACCCACCTCGTGGAGGCGGCCGAACCGACGGCAGAAGACCGCGAGGACGCCGAGTTCCCGAAGCGGTCGTTGTTCGCGCGGGTGGCGTCGGTCCTCGTCGTCGCCGTGCCGGTGGTCGCGGTGGCGCGCAAGCTCGCCCGTCACTGACGTCGATCCGACGCCGACGCACAACCGCGCCGGGATAGCAAGCACGGGGCGGGGTTTCACCGCTGCCGTACCGTTGCGCGGATGACCTCGACCGACACCACCAGGGCTGATCCTCCGTCCACGCTCAAACGCGACATCTCCGGCAAGATGCTCTACCTGTTCATCCTCGGAGACGTCCTGGGTGCGGGTATCTACGCCCTCATCGGCCAGATCGCCGGGGAGGTCGGCGGGGTCACCTGGGTCCCGATGATCGTCGCGTTGCTGCTGGCGTTGCTCACCGCGGCCTCCTACGCGGAGCTCGTCACGAAGTACCCGAAGGCGGGTGGTTCGGCCGTGTTCGCCGAGCGCGCCTACAAGCGGCCGATCGTCTCCTTCCTCGTCGGATACTGCATGCTCGCCGCGGGTGTCGTGAGTGCGTCCGGGTTGGCGCTGGCCTTCGCCGGTGACTACCTCGCGACCTTCGTCGACCTGCCGCCGGTCCTCGGCGCCGTGCTGTTCCTCCTGGTGATCGCGCTCATCAACGCCCGCGGCATCAAGGAGTCCGTCCGGGCGAACCTGGTCATGACGATGATCGAGACCACCGGCCTCGTCCTCGTCGTGGTGGCGGTCGCGATGATGCTCGGCGGAGGCCGGGGCGACCTCGGTCGTGCCACGCAGTTCGCTGAGGGTGGCAGCCCCGTCATCGCCGTCTTCGGTGCGGCACTGCTCGCCTACTACTCCTTCGTCGGGTTCGAGACGAGTGCGAACGTCATCGAAGAGGTCAAGGACCCGTCGCGGGTCTATCCGAAGGCGCTGTTCGGCGCCCTTGCGACCGCCGGCGTGCTGTACGTCCTCGTCGGCACCGCGGCCTCGATCGCCGTGCCCTCCGACGAACTCGGCGAATCGACCGGTCCGCTCCTGACCGTGATCCAGGCGACCGGCGTCGGCATCCCCGCGTGGTTGTTCAGCATCATCGCGCTCGTGGCGGTCGCGAACGGTGCGCTGCTCACGATGATCATGTCGAGCCGGCTCGCCTACGGCATGGGCTCGCAGGGTCTGCTGCCGAGCGTCTTCACGAAGGTGCTCCCGAAGCGCGGTACGCCGTGGGTCGCGATCATCGTGACCACGGGTGTCGCGATGGTCCTCACAGCCACCGGCAGTATCGCGACGCTCGCCGAGACGGTCGTCCTGCTCCTGCTCATCGTCTTCCTCAGCACGAACATCGCGGTGCTCGTCCTGCGGCGCGAGCGCGTCGAGCACGCCCACTTCCGTGCGTGGACGGTCCTGCCGGTCCTCGCGGTCCTGTCATGCCTCGTCCTCCTCACGCAGCAGAGCGCCGAGGTCTGGTTGCGTGGCGGCATCATCGTCGCGGTCGGCGTCGTGCTCTACGCGATCACGCGTGTGGTCCGACGGCGGAAGGCGCCGGAAGCGGTGTGAGGAGCAGCTGACGGCGGTACCATCCCTCCATGCGGTCTGGACGAGGTGTGTCGGGTGACGGGGTCAGCTGATGCCTGACGGGAGGGGCTCAGCCGACGCATCGCCCGGGGACGGTCGCGACGAGACGCTGAACGAACGATCGGACCGCAACTGGTCGGAGCTGCTGCAGGAGTTCCGTGTCCTGCAGACGGGCACACAGATCCTCGCGGGATTCCTGCTGACGCTGCCGTTCCAGCCGCGGTTCACCGAGCTCAGTGGATTCGACCACGTGCTGTACCTCGTCCTCGTGGTCCTGGCCGTGACGGTGACGCTCCTCGCGCTCGCACCGGTCATCATGCACCGGCTCGTCTTCGGGCGACTGGAGAAACCACAGCTGGTGCGGCTGTCCAGCAGGATCCTCATGGTGTGTCTCGGGGCGGCGTCGCTGCTGTTCGCGGGGATCGTCCTGTTCGTCTTCGACTTCGTCGCATCACCTGCGGTCGGGCTGTGGGCGGGTGGCGCCGTGGTCGTCGTCATCGGGCTGGTGTGGATCGTCGGCCCGCGCCTGATCCGGGGTGCGCGCGACCGCGTGTCCTGAGATGATCGACGCCCCCGTGGTGAGCCCCGAGAATGGGACGATGCCCGACACCTGCACCTTCTGCCGCATCCTGCGTGACGAGCCCGACGACGTCATCTGGGTGGAGCGCGAGGACGAGGCGGTCGCCTTCCGGCCGTTGCCCGAGTCGGAACTCGCGCCCGGCCACACCCTCGTGGTGCCTCGGGCGCACAGCGTCGGCCTGCTCGACGCCGATCCGCGAGCCCTGCAGGCGACGACGGCCCTCGCTCAGCGGGTGGGACGCGCGATGCGGGCGGCGCTCGGGGCGACCGGCGTCGTCGTGCTGAGCGCGTCCGGTGCCGACGCCGGGCAGAGCGTCCCCCACCTCCATCTCCACGTCGTCCCGTGCTGGGATGACGACGGGGTCACGTTCTGGCCCGAGGGCCGCTCGGAGCACCGGGTCGACGGCGACCCACATGCGTTCCTGGCGGAGATGTTCGAGTAGCCGGAGATCGCCGCGCCTTGAGTTGACCTCAAGACCGATTGAGGTTCTACGGTTGAAGCATGACCATTCCCACCACGCCGTCCGCTGATCCCGATGCCCTCGCCCGCGCCGCGACCGTCGACGGGTTCAAGACGGCGTTCCGTGACCACCCGGCCGGCGTCGCACTGATCAGTGCCTCGACCGATCAGGGAGACGTCGGGCTGACGGCGTCATCGGTCGCATCGGTGGCCGTCGACCCGCCGATGCTGTCCTTCTCGGTCACGCGAGCGACGGGGTCCGCGGGCGGACTGCTCAGTGCGGGAACGGTCGTCGTCCACCTCCTGGCGGACCACCACCTGGAGGTCGCGAAGGCGTTCGCCAAGACGGGGGAGCCGCGCTTCACGCCGGAACAGCACTGGGAGCGACTCGCGACCGGCGAGCCCTACCTGCCGAGCGCCCGGGCGGCACTGCGCTGCCGGATTGTACAGACGGTCCCGGCCGGCAGCTCGATGCTCGTCATCGCCGAGGTGCTGGAGGTCATCCCGCCCGGCACGGACGCGCCGGCGCTCGTCTACCAGAACCGCAACTTCCACCGCCTGGAGTCCGACCCGCTCGGCTGATCAGGCGAGGAGCGCGATCGGGCCGATGTCGGCGATCGCCTCGATGACCCGCTCGGGGTGCTCGGCGATCCGGTTGAGGACGTAGAGCCACCACTCGGGTCCGTAGACGAGGTACTCGCGCGTCGTGAACCCGCGGCGGCGGAGGTCGTCGAGGAGTTCGGTGCCGAGTCCCTGGAGCATCTCGAACTCCACGTGCGGCTGACGGAGATCGTCGCCCAGCGCACCCTCGAGTGCGGCGACGAGGTTCGCGTCATGGGTGGCGACGTTGACACGGTGACCCGACCCCACGAGTCGCGTGACCATGCCGATGTAGGCGGCGGTCATCGGTGCGGAGTCACGGGGGTGAGCGACCTCGGTCGATTCGAGGAAGGCACCCTTGACGATGCGGATCGGCCCTGGCCGATCCAGCACGCGGTCGAGGTCCGCAGGGGTGCGGTGCAGTCGCGCCTGCAGGGTGACGCCGGTCTCCGGGAAGGCATCGGCGATCTGCTCGAAGATCGACAGCACCAGGTCCGTGCGGTCGGAACCCTCGGCGGAGATCATGAGCGAGGTGTCGGCATCCCGTGCCGCCTGTGCGAGCGCCAGGCCGTTGCGCAGGCCGAGCTCGGGGGAGACGACTGAACCGATGTGGGAGAGGTCGAGCGAGATCGTCGCGGTCTGGTCGGACTCCCTGATCCGGCGGGCGAGGTCGACGAACTCGGCGGTCTGTTCGTCTGCGACACGTGCGTCGCGGACGGACTCGCCGACGAGCTCGATGCTCCAGCGGTGCCCACGGTCGGTGTTCGCTTCGAGGAGCCGCAATGCGGAAGCCGCGTCCTCGCCGGCGATGTATCGCAGGGCCGCCCGCTTGGCGACGGCGGCAGCCTCAGGGTGGGCGAGGACTCGCGCTTTGAGGTCCTCGTCGAGGGCCCAGGCCCGCAGGGTGTCGGCGGCGCGCGACAGCGTCTCGTCGTTCATCAGCATGCTTCGACCCTATCCAGTCCTGGGTGACGGTTCGGACGGCACCGAGGTCTGGGCTGCGTCGCCCGTGCGCGCTACGCTCGCTCCCGTGGCGAGCTTCGAGGAGAAACCGATCCTGGACCTCACGCTCGATGAGTGGGAGGCCTACCTCGCCGGTGCGCCGAGCGACGCGGGCGTTCGGTTGAAGCTGCGGAAGAAGACGTCGAAGGCGTCGGGGATCACCTGGTCGGAAGCGCTCGACGTCGCCCTCTGCTACGGATGGATCGACGGACAGAGCAAACGGTTCGACGACGACTACACGCTGCAGGCGTTCACTCCGCGGCGGAAGAACAGCCCGTGGTCGCAGATCAACCGGGAGCACGTCGCCCGTCTCATCGAGGAGGGGCGGATGCGTCCTGCCGGGCTCGCGGAGATCGAGCGTGCCAAGGCCGACGGGCGGTGGGATGTGGCGTACCGGCAGAAGGACGCCGTCGCACCGGATGATCTCCAGGCGGCGCTCGATGCGAACCCCGAGGCGGCGGCGTACTTCGCGACGCTCGGCCGCACCGACCGCTTCCGCGTCTTCTTCCGCCTGAGCAACATCAAGACGCCCGCGATCAGGGCCGCGCGCATCGCCGACGTGGTCGAGAAGGCCGCCCGGGGCGAGCAGCACTACCGCTGATGGTGAGTGGATCGGCGGGGATGCGGGTTTCACCAGGAACGGTCTGGCCGGTCGTCCACGAGGAGCGTCGGCGGCTGGCCGCGGATCTGTCGGTGCTGGACGACGAGCAGTGGGGGACGCCGTCGCTGTGCACGGGATGGGATGTGCACGACGTCGTGGCCCATCTCGTCGACTCGGCGAAGACGACGCGGCTGGGATTCGTCCGACGACTCGTCGCCGCGCGGTTCGACTTCGACCTCGACAACGCGCGCGGGGTCGAGCGGGAGCGGAGGAACGACCCGCAGGAGACGCTCCGGGCTCTGACGGACGCCACCGAGCTGACATGCACCCCGCCGGCGAACCTCGCGACCAGGCTCGTCGAGGCCATCGTGCACGGCGAGGACGTCCGTCGGCCGCTCGGCATCCGCGCGGGGTACCCGACAGCAGCGGTCATGGTGGCGTTGGAGTACCAGCTCCGGACCGGTGTCTCGATGGGCGGCGGCAAGGAACGCGCCCAGGGCGTCCGGCTCGTCGCCGAGGACGCCGGCACGAGCTGGGGTGAGGGCGACGAGGTCCGGGGATCGGCGCTCGACCTGCTGCTCGCGGTGTCAGGGCGAGCGACCGGGCCGGCTCTGCCCGGAAGGTGAGCGCGGGGCAGGGCGTGGGGCACGGAGTTGCACGGGCAGGCTGCTCCCGGGCACTGATGTGACTCGGCTCGGCTGCCCTTCGACAGGCTCAGGGACCGGAACGGTTCGGGCACCCCTCTTCCGGTAACTGAGCTTGTCGAAGTGCAGCACAGCTCGGGAACCGAACCGATGCGGACGGACGTTTCCCGGTCACTGAGCTTGTCGAAGTGCTCACGTGGAACCCTTCGACAGGCTCAGGGACCGGCGGGGTCAGAATGGTGCGGGATCTGGCTCGGTCCGATACTGCTTCCCGTCGGGTGTCGTCCACTCGAGGACCCCGCCCGGCTGATGGTCGAGGTTCCACCCCGGCAGGTGCTTCATGCGGTGGTGATGTCGACACAGGCAGGCGAGATTCGCGACATCTGTCGTGCCTCCGTCTTCCCACGCGACCGAGTGGTCGAGGTCGCAGGCTCTGGCTCGCCTCGCGCAGCCCGGTGCCCTACAGGTGCCGTCCCGCAGGCGCACTGCCCGTTGCAGATCGGCCGGAACCCGGTACTGATGCCGGCCGACGGAAAGGACCGCACCGGTTTCCGGTTGGACGAGGATCCGGGTGAAGCTGGGCGCGTTCACCGCGATGCGTGCCGCGGTCTCCGGGTCGATGGGACCATACCCGTCGAGCGTGGCCGGGGCATCACTCACGCCGGCCATGCTCAGCGCAGGGGCCGTGATCTGCACGGTCGGTGCGATGTGGTCCTGGACCTCGATCGGGTGCGGGAGCACCGGGCTGGACGCAACGTCTCCCGGGGTCACGCCGGTGAGCGCGAGGGCCGCGAGGGCATCGGCCTGCAGTTGTGCGCAGCTGCGGATGTCGCCGGCCTGGCGCGATTCGGCCGCGGCGGCTTCGATGCGCTCGGCGATGCCCTGCGCAATGGGCGCCGTCGTGAACAGGTGCACCCACGCCATGCCGTCGGCGGCGGGTTCGAACTCGACCCGGCGGTCGGCCTCGGAGCGGACGGCTCGGGCGGTGATGGACTCGGGGTGGAGTCGTTCGCGCAGGACGCGGGCGCGCCTGCGAAGGTTCGCGTTGGTCGTCTCCTCGGCGACCGGCAGGACTTCCGCGAGGAACACCGCCCGCCCGGCTACCGGGACGTCAGTGAGTTGGTCGATGATCGTCTGCGCGTGCCGTGCCGAGATGCGACCGGCCTCGAGCGACGCCAGGACTGATGGGACGTCGTTCACGAGACGTTCGGCGTCATTGGTCGCCCGCTGGACCGTCTGCTCGGGCGTGCGCGTCGCGATGGCGAGGGCCGCACACGTCGAGCGGCGCGAGAGCGCCTGGCGTTCCGCGGGCGGGAAGATCGCCGGGACCGTGGCGTCGGCGAAGGCGTCCGCGTAGGCGGCGGAGCGGGCGAGGAGGCGCGCTTTGCGTGCGTCCAGGACGGCCTGCTGGCGGTGGAGCTCCGCCCACTCGTCCGAGAACTCCGCGAGCTGCGCGGCGTACTCGTCGCCGACGCGGATCGCGGCGGAGGAGGTCTCGGTCATGGAACAAGTGCATCATGGACCACTGACATTCCAGATGCCGAGTCGCACCGGTTGTGGACGTTGCTCGTGTGCCCTTCGACAGGCTCAGGGGCCGGAGGAGGGCACTCGATGAGCGGCCGGAGAGGTCAGACGGCCCGGGCGAGCAGGTCCGCGACACGCTCCGCGACGGCGTCGTTCCACGCGGTGACACCGAACGCGGTCGGCCACAGGTCGCCGTCGTCGAGCTTCGCGGAGTCGTTGAACCCGATGGTCGCGTAGCGCGCCTTGAACTTCGCCGCCGCCTGGAAGAACACGACCGCCTTGCCGTCGGCACCGACGTAGGCGGGCATGCCGTACCAGGTCTTGGCCGCGAGGCCGGAGTCGCCGCCCATGATCAGCTCGTGCAACGGCTCGGCGATCGCACGATCGGCGTCATCCATGTCCGCGATCGCGTCGACGACGGCCTGCAGGGCCTCCTCGCGACTCGCAGCCGCCTTCAGCTCCTTGGCGCGCTCCTTCATCGCCGCGCGTTCCTCGGCGCTGAATCCGCTCTTCGTGCTCGATTGTTTCTCGGCCATGTCGACGTCCTTCCGATCACCGTCTCCGAGTCCTGCCCGGCTCCGCCTCTCACGGTAGCCCTCGCGGTGGGGACGTGGGGTGCGGATTCGGCTCAGTCGTCCAGCGCGCCGGGACCGAGTACGGACTCGACGATGACCCGGATCGCGTACTCGCTCGTCTCGGCGAGATCGACGTCCGCCGGGTCGATGAGCCACTGCACCTGCAGGCCGTCCATGACCGCGAGGATGGACGCCGCCGCACGGTGGATCGTCTCGGGCGCATCGACGCCCCGCTCGGCGCACACCACCTCGAACGCCTCCGCGATCTCCCGACGCAGCGTCCGGTAGCGGTCGTCGAAGTAGTGCCTGGCCGGGTGGTCCTCGGTCACCGACTCCGCCGACAGGACGACGAACGCCTGCACGATCCCGGCGCGCTGCGCGTTCGCGGCGGCAGTGCGGATCAGGTGCTTGAACAGGTCGATGCCGCCCGGGATGTGCTGGTCGTCGAGGTCCTGCACGTCCGTCGCGTCGCGGTAGCTGAGTACCTCGAGGAGGAGCTGGTCCTTCGACCCGAAGTGGTGCAGGATGCCCGCCGGCGTCATGTCGACGAGCTCGGCGATGTCGATGAGCGTGCCGTTCGCGTACCCCTTGGCGCCGAAGACGTCCAACGCGGAGCGGACGACCTCGGCTCGCCTCGCCACGGTCGCCGGGCGTGGCTGGGCCGGTCGTTTCACCGTGTTCTGTCGTTTCACCGTGCTCATGGTGTCCGTTCCGCGGGGGCCTCGATGCGCCCGACACTACCGCGCTTGCCAACTTACTGAATGGTCAGTAAGTTATCACCGAATCCCGACTTGCGCCGCACTGCCGCAGCGCACACCCAAGAGGAGAAAGCGATGAAGCTGAGAACCCCACTGCTGGCCGCGTTCGCGGCCACAGCCCTGCTGCTCACCGGATGCACCGGTGGCGGCGGGTCGAGCGACGGCCCCGAGAGCGGCGCCGCCCTGACGATCGCGAAGCCGGACGGCTCGATCGCCACCGAGTCCAACAACCCCTACGTCGGCGACTCGTCCGCCATGAAGCTCGGCTACATCAACGCGATCCTGGAGCCGCTCGCGATCGTCAACCTCGTCGACCCGAGCGCCGAGGTGAAGCCCTGGCTCGCATCCGAGATCGCCTGGTCCGACGACTACACCTCCGTCGCGCTGACCGCCCGCGAGGGCGTCACCTGGAACGACGGCGAGGCGTTCAGCGCCGACGACATCGCGTTCACCTTCCAGCAGTTCATCGACCACCCCGAACTCGACAACTCGGCCCTCGGCCTCACCACGGTCGCGACCGAGGGCGACACCGTCACGCTCTCGTTCACGAACCCCATGTTCGTGAAGCAGGACAAGGTGCTCCTCAAGCAGATCGTCCCGAAGCACGTGTGGGAGTCCGTCGACGACCCCGCCACCTTCGAGAACCCGGAGCCCGTCGGCACCGGCCCGTACACGCTCACGAGCTTCAGCACCGAGAGCGTCGAGCTCTCCGCCCGCGACGACTACTGGGGTGAGCAGCCGGCCGTGCCGACGCTCTACTACGTGTCGTACAACGACAACACGGCCCTCACCACCGCCCTCGCGAACGGCGACGCCGACTGGGCGCAGGCCTTCATCCCGAACGTGCAGTCCGCATACCTCGACAAGGACAAGGAGCACAACGTCTACTGGGCGGCCGCCGGTCTCGCCGTCGACGCGATGTTCGTGAACACGCAGACGAAGCCGTTCAACGACCCCGCGTTCCGCCAGGCGGTGAACCTCGTCATCGACCGCGAGCAGCACCAGCAGATCGCCCGTGAAGGCGGCGTCCCCGAGCTCAGCTCGGTGACCGGCCTCCCGACCCCGGCGGGTGACGCGTTCATCGCCTCCGAGTTCGAGGGCGAGGACTACACCGTCGACGCGAAGGCCGCGAAGCAGGTCCTGACCGATGCCGGCTACACCTGGGAGGACGACGTCCTCACCGACCCGTCCGGCGAGGCGGTCACCTTCACGCTGTCGGTGCCGCAGGGCTGGAACGACTACGTGACCGGCATCAGCCTGATCGCCGACTCGGTCAAGACGCTGGGCGTCACCGCCACGGTCGACACCCCCGACCAGGACACCTGGTGGGCGGCGAAGTCCGACGGCGACTTCCAGGCCATCCTGCACTGGACCGACACCGGCGCGACGCCGTACGACCTGTACTCCGACATCATGGACGGCCGCTGGCTCGTCGCCGAGGGCCAGGCTGCCGACTTCAACTTCGGTCGGTACGACAGCCCGGAGGCCACCGCGGCGCTCGCGGCCTACGCCAACGCCACGGACGACGCGACGCGCGCAGCCGCCCTCGAGACCGTGCAGAAGCTCTTCGTCTCCGACGTCCCGGCCATGCCCATCGGCACGCGTCCGTTCATCGGTTCGTACAACACGCGGAACTACACCGGATGGCCGAGCGAGGACGACCCCTACGCGCCCGCCGACCCGACGCAGCCGACCGCGGTCTACATCCTCACGCAGCTCAAGGCCGCGAAGTAGGCACGGCATCACCCAGCGGGGCGGGCTTCGGCTCGCCCCGCACCCTCTTCATCAGCACAGAACGGACTCATGCAGTGACCAACGACGACCTGCTGACGGTGTCCTCCTTCAGCGTCACCTACGACGTGGAACCACCCGTCGAAGCCGTGCGCGACGTCTCGCTCACCCTCCGCCGCGGCGAGATCCTCGGCCTCGCCGGCGAGTCCGGCTGCGGCAAGACCACCCTCGCCTACGGCCTGCAACGGCTCCTCAAACCACCGGCGGTGATCACCGGCGGCACCGCCGTCTTCCACGACGAGTCCGGCGAGGACGTCGACCTCGGCCGGCTGGGCGAGGAGGAGATGCGTGCGTTCCGCTGGGACAAGGCCTCCATGGTGTTCCAGGGCGCGATGAACGCCCTCAACCCGGTCACCTCGATCGGGCGGCAGCTCGACGACGTCTTCACCACGCACCGCCGGGGGATGTCGCGAGCCGAACGCCGCGAGGAGGCGGGCAAGCTGCTCGACATCGTCGGGGTCGGCCGCGACCGACTGAAGTCCTACCCGCACGAGCTCTCCGGCGGCATGCGCCAGCGCGTCATGATCGCGATGGCGCTCGCCCTGAAGCCGCAGCTGATGATCATGGACGAACCGACCACCGCGCTCGACGTGCTCGTGCAGCGCGAGATCCTCCAGCAGATCTCCGAGCTCCGCACCGAGTTCGGGTTCTCGGTCATCTTCATCACCCACGACCTCCCGCTGCTCCTCGAGATCTCCGACCGCATCGCCGTCATGCGTGCCGGTCGGCTCGTCGAGATCGACACGGCGGAACGCATCTACCGACAGGCGAAGGACCCGTACACGCGGAAGCTGCTCGCGTCCTTCCCGAGCCTCACCGGCGAGCGCGGCGACTTCGTCCGCGGGACGGGTGCCGCCACGTCGGCCACCCAGGCAGGAGCGACCGCATGACCACCCTCGAGTTCTCCCACGTGTCGAAGCGGTACCGGGTCCGTGGCTCCGGTCACATGCTCGCGCTCGACGACGTCAGCTTCACCCTGCGGTCCGGCCAGACACTCGCCCTCGTCGGACAGTCCGGCAGCGGCAAGTCGACCATCGCGAAGATCCTCACCCAGTTGGAACGGGCGACGAGCGGCGACATCCTGCTCGACGACAAGGCGATCCCGCGTCGTGGTCGTGCACTGCGCCGCTACCGCCAGCAGGTCCGCATGGTCTTCCAGGATCCGTTCGCCTCGCTGAACCCGTCGCACACGATCCGCCACCACCTGGAGCGGCCGTTGCGCCTCGACCACGTCGTCCCCGAGGCCGAGGTCGAGGACGAGGTGCACCGCCTCCTCGAGCGCGTGCAGCTCGACCCCGCCGGCACCATCGACCGTCGGCCTCACGAACTGTCCGGCGGTCAGCGCCAGCGGGTCGCCATCGCCCGTGCGCTCGCGTCGCGTCCGTCCCTCCTCATCGCCGACGAGCCCGTCTCGATGCTCGACGTCTCCATCCGGCTGGGCGTCCTCAACCTCCTGGCCGAGCTGCAGCGCGAGTCGCGACTCGGCGTGCTCTACATCACGCACGACCTCGCGACCGCGCGGCACTTCAGCGACGAGATCATGGTCCTGCACCACGGCGAGGTGGTCGAGCGAGGCCCGGCCGACGACGTGATCCTCCGCCCGCAGCACCCCTACACGCTCGCCCTCCGCAACGCGTCACCCGACCCCGACCGCCACTTCGCGGGCGACGCGCTCTCCGAATCGGCAGGGAGCCGACCATGACCTTCTTCCTCCGTCGCGCCGCCTTCTACGCGTTCACCGCGTGGGCTGCGATCACGATCAACTTCTTCCTGCCGCGCATGCTCAAGGGCGACCCCGTCTCGGCGTACATCGCGAAGAACCAGGGCCGCATCAGCCCCGAGGCCGCGGACTCGCTGCGCACCCTGTTCGGACTCGACGCCGACAAGTCGATGCTCGAGCAGTACCTGGACTACTGGCGGTTGCTGTTCTCGGGCGACCTCGGACGGTCCTTCTCGAAGGGCCTCGCACCCGTCACCGACGTGATCGCCGCCGCCCTGCCGTGGACCGTGGGCCTCGTCGGGATCGCGACGATCCTGTCGTTCGTCCTCGGCACCTCCATCGGCGCCCTCATCGGCTGGCGACGCGGCAGCAAGGCGGACTTCATCGTCCCGCTGTCCACCTTCTTCTCGACGGTGCCGTACTTCTGGATGGGCCTCATCGCGATCGCCGTGTTCTCCACCCTCCTCGGCTGGTTCCCCGCCTCCCACGCCTACGGCAAGGGATCGAGGCCCGAGTTCTCGCTCGACTTCATCGGGCAGGTGATCGCGCACGGCTTCCTCCCGGCGGCGACGATCGTGCTCGCCTCGCTCGGCGGCTGGATCCTCGGCATGCGCAACATGATGGTCACCGTCCTCGACGAGGACTACGTGACCGTCGCCCAGGCGAAGGGCCTGCCGACCCGCCGGGTGCTCGTCGACTACGCCGCACGCAACGCCATGCTGCCGCAGCTGTCGAGCTTCGCCCTGTCGCTCGGCTTCATCGTCGGCGGCACGATCGTCATGGAGATGGTCTTCTCCTACCCGGGCGTCGGCAAGCTCCTGCTCGACGCCACGACGGCGAAGGACTACCCGCTCATGCAGGGGCTCTTCCTCGTCATCACCCTCACCGTCCTCGTCGCGAACATCCTGGCCGACGTCGCCTACGCGGTGCTCGACCCCCGCACCCGCCAGATGGAGTCCTGACATGACCATCCCCACCACCGAGGCCCTCGCCACCGCTGAGGCGCCCAAACCGACGCCGGCCGGCCGCTCGGTCGCCGCACGGTTCGCGTCGTCGTTCGCGATGTTCCGGAACGGCAAGTCGATCACGGGCCTCTGCATCCTCGGCTTCTTCGTCCTCGTCGCGGTCTTCGGCGACCTCATCGCGCCGTACGGCCCACTGGAGAAGGACTTCACCGCGCTGCGCCAGGCTCCGTCCGCCGCGCACCTGCTCGGCACCACGCACATGGGCGAGGACGTCCTGAGCCAGCTGATCTACGGCACCCGCGGCGTGCTCCTCGTCGGCTTCCTCGCGGGCATCTTCGCGACGATCATCGCCGTCGCCATCGGCGTCACCGCCGGGTACGTCTCGGGGTTCACGAGCGAGTCGCTGTCCGCGCTGACGAACGTCTTCCTCGTCATCCCGGGTCTCCCGCTCATGATCATCGTGGCGTCCCAGTACGACAACCCGAGCCTGTTCCTCATCGCCGGTGTCCTGGCGCTCACCGGGTGGGCGTGGGGCGGGCGAGTGCTGCGCGCGCAGACGATGTCGCTCCGCAACCGGGACTTCATCCAGGCGGCGAAGGCGAACGGGGAGTCCCTCTTCCGGATCATCACCGTCGAGATGCTGCCGAACCTGACCGCCATCATCGCCTCGAGCTTCGTCGGCACGGTCACCGCTGCAGTGCTCGGGCTCACCACGCTCGCGTTCATCGGTGTCATCCCCATCACGAACCTCAACTGGGGCACCATCCTGTTCTGGGCGCAGCAGAACGGTGCGTTCCCCGACTTCTGGTGGTGGTACGTGCCCGCCGGTGTGTGCATCGCCCTGCTCGGTGTCGCATTGTCGCTCATCAACTTCGGGATCGACGAGTACGTGAACCCGAGGCTCCGCTCGGCTGGCGAGCGCGCCAGGGCCCTCCGCAAGCGCGGCATCAAGCCCGGGGCGAGCGTCACCGCCGTCCGCACCGAGCCGGCCGGCCCGTCCACGACCACCGACACGACCCACACCGAACGCGCTGGAGCGACCGAACGATGAAGACCGACACCACCCGTCACCTCGACGCGGCCCGCTACCTCGACGCCACGCTGCCCATCGCGGCCCGTGTCGACGACCTCGTCGAGCGGATGACCGTCCGGGAGAAGGTCGGCCAGATGATGCAGCTCGACGCCCGCGACGACATCGAGGCGCACGTGCTCGAGACCCACGTCGGCTCGATCCTGCACGCGTCACCGGAGCGTCTCGCGGTCGCCCATGAACTCGTCGGGCGGACGCGACTGCGGATCCCGCTGATCGTGGGGGAGGACTGCATCCATGGGCACTCCTTCCACCTCGGCGCGACGATCTTCCCCACGCAACTGGCGATGGCCGCGAGCTGGGACACCGAGCTGCTCGAGCGGGTCGCCAGGGCCACGGCCGTCGAGGTCGCCGCGACGGGTGTCCACTGGACGTTCTCGCCGGTGCTCTGCATCGCGCGCGACCTCCGCTGGGGACGTGTCGGCGAGACCTTCGGTGAGGACCCGTTCCTCATCGGTGAGCTGGCCTCCGCGATGGTGCGCGGCTACCAGGGCGACGGCCTGTCCGACCCGACCGCCATCCTCGCGACGGCCAAGCACTTCGCCGGCTACTCCGAGACGCAGGGTGGCCGCGACGCGAGCGAGGCCGACATCTCCCCGCGCAAACTGCGGTCATGGTTCCTCCCGCCGTTCGAGCGGGTCGCCCGCGAGGGCTGCGCCAGCTTCATGCTCGGCTACCAGTCGATCGACGGGGTGCCGATCACGGTCAACGAGTGGCTACTCGACGACGTCCTGCGCGGTGAGTGGGGGTACGAGGGGACGCTCATCACCGACTGGGACAACGTGGGCCGCATGGTGTGGGAGCAGCACGTCAGCCCGGACTACGTGCACGCCTCGGCTGCCGCGATCCGCGCCGGCAACGACATGGTGATGACCACGCCCGGCTTCTTCGAAGGTGCCCTGGAAGCGCTCGAGCGCGGCCTGCTCGAGGAGGCCGACCTCGACCGGGCGGTCCGTCGCATCCTCACCCTGAAGTTCGCGCTCGGCTTGTTCGAGCGCCCGCGGCACCCGGACGCCGCGGAGCAGCTCGCGGTGATCGGCTCGCCGGAGCACACCGAGCTCAACCTCGAGACCGCGCGGCGTTCGCTCGTCCTGCTCCGCAACGAGGGCGTGCTGCCGCTCGCCGGCGGCTACCGGGCGGACGAGGCAGGCAGGGCGATCGCGACGTCCGAGGCCGGGCCGCAGCGCATCGCCGTCGTGGGTCCGCTCGCGGACGACGCGCAGATGCAGCTCGGCGACTGGGCGGGCAACTCCGGCCAGGCCGGTTGGCTGCCCGACGGCCAGCCGCGCGAGATGATCACCACCGTGGTCGACGGCCTGCGTGCGGTCGCACCCGCCGGGAGCACGGTCACGACCGCGTTCGGAGCTGACATCCTCACGCTCTCACCCGATCCCGCGGGGGCGACCTTCCCCGACGGCCAGCCGCGTCCACCGCTCGTCACGCCCGCGCGACCGGACGAGGCGCTCATCGCGGAAGCCGTCGCACTGGCCGAGGACGCCGACGTGGTCGTCGCCGTGGTGGGTGACCGCATCGAGCTCGTGGGGGAGGGTCGCTCCACCGCGACGCTCGAGCTCATCGGCGCACAGGTGGCCCTGCTCGACGCCCTTGCCGCCACCGGGAAGCCGCTCGTCGTGGTCCTGCTCGCTTCGAAGCCGCTCGTGCTGCCGCCGTCCGCGCTGCACGCCGATGCGATCGTGTGGGCGGCCAGTCCCGGCATGCAGGGCGGTCGGGCGATCGCGGAACTCCTGCTCGGTCTCATCGAGCCGACCGGTCGCCTGCCGATCTCCTTCGCGCGGCACGCCGGCCAGCAGCCGACGTACTACAACCAGATCCGCGGCCAGCACGGCGACCGCTACGCCGACCTCACCCAGGAGCCTGCGTTCGCGTTCGGCGACGGGCTCTCCTACTCGAGCGTCGAGTACGGGCAGCCGCGCCTCGACCAGGCCGTCTACGGACGTGACGAGACCGTGCGCGCCGAGGTCGAGGTCCACAACAGCGGTTCGCGCTCCGTCCTCGAGACGGTGCAGGTGTACGTCAGCGACCTCGTCACGTCAGTGAGCTGGGCCGACCAGGAGCTGAAGACGTTCCGTCAGGTCGCGATCGAACCGGGCGACACGACGACGGTCGCGATCGAACTGCCCGTCGCCGACTGCTCCATCGTCGACGCGCGGGGACGGCGGGTCGTCGAAGCGGGCGAGTTCGAGCTGCGGGTGGGCGGTTCGTCACGGGCCGATGCGCTGCACGCGGTCCGCTTCACGATCTCCGACTGAGCCGTCGAGCACCGGGACCCTCAGGGGCCGCACGAAGTCCCTCCTGTTTCGTGCGGCACCCGCGGGGCCGATCAGGCCAGTTCTTCGGCGTCCGCTCGAACGGTGACCTCGCCACCGTTGGCGCCGTGCATGAGGTCCTCCAGCAGCGGGCGGTCCATCTCGAACGTCTCATCCGACTCGAAGCTGAACTGCAGCGGGATCGAGGGGTGCAGCCAGAGCGTGACGCGGCCGCGTTCCGTCGAGGTGTCGCGGAGCGTCACCGAGAACGACTCGTTCCGGCGGAGCTTCATGAGGGTGATGGTCTTGACGTGAGCCAGCATCCGGTCCTCGAGGTGGAACCGGTTCTCGCCCGTCCCGTAAACGATCGCGCCCATGTGCTGTACCCTTCTCCGGACCTCCGACGATCGACACGGCGAGATGCGCCGGTGTCGAGCGGCCAGCCTGGAGACCCACTTCAACGTCCGCCGAACAAGTCTAGAAAACGAGAAATCGTCACGCTGAACTGTTGATTTCCGAGTGCCTGCTGCGCTATGCGTGTCCGCTCGGCGAGACGGTCAGGACAGCAGGTCCGGGTCCTGTCCCTGAGGGAGGGCCGAGGACGGGGTGTCCTGGGAATCGCCGTCAGGCGTGCCCATCGCGATACCGATACCGGGGCCGATCAGGAGGTTGATGGGCTCCAGCTGTCCTTCGCCGCGGTCGACCTGCAGCCATCGGAACTGCCCGGACGAGATGCTCTCGAGCACCTCGGCGCGGAACTCGTCCGGGTCGGAGACGGCGATCGAGTACGGAAGTCCCTGGTAGACGATCTCCATGCGGCTCATGCGACTTGTCCTGTCCGGCTCGGAGCGGGCTCCGCGATGACCGAGAGGCCGTGGGCGGAGTTCGCCGTGACGTTCAGCGCGTCGATCCACGCGCGGTTGAGGTCGATCGGGACGCTGCCCGAGTACTTGAAGCGCAACGGCACCGAGGGGTGGATCCAGATGACGCTGCGCCCGTCGCCCGCCCGCGGGTCGTCCTTCCACCCGAAGTAGAAGGCCTCGTTCCGGCGGAGCTTCGCGCCGATCACGAACTGCAGGTGCGCGAGCAGCCGGTCCTCGAAGGTGATCGAGACCTCAGAACCGTAGATCAGTTTTCCCATGGCGGGCCGTGCTCTCCTCGTCGTGCTTCACGCGGTGTCGCGTCACGCTGTGTCGCTTCACCATAAGTCTCCCGGCTCGGAATTCCCAGCTGACGCCCGCGCGGGCGCGAATGGGAGATGTCGTCGATGATGTCAAGGGCCCGCGGACCGACAGCTTCGGTGCGTAACCTGCGGTGCAGGAGGTGCCACCAATGGCAACAGCAGAGAAGACCAGCAAGACCGACAGCACGACCCGATCGGCTCCCGGAGGATCCGGGCCGAAGCCCACCCGTCGGCAGAACGCCGAGAAGGGTTTCGTCGCGTCGAAGGAACTGGACGCCAACATGCAGGCCGTCCTCGTCGACCTCATCGAGCTGTCGATCCAGGGCAAGCAGGCGCACTGGAACGTCGTCGGACGCAACTTCCGCGACACGCACCTGCAGCTGGACGAGATCATCGACGCGGCCCGTGAGTTCAGCGACACCGTCGCCGAGCGCATGCGTGCCCTGCACGCCGTGCCGGACGGACGCAGCGACATCGTGGCCGAGACCACGACGTTGCCCGAGTACCCGCAGGGCGAGATCGACACCTCGGAGACGATCGATCTGATCACCGTCCGACTCGAGGCCGTCGTCGGCACCATGCGCCGCGTCCACGACGAGGTCGATGACGAGGACCCGACGAGCGCGGACATCCTCCACGCGATCATCCAGCAGCTGGAGCAGTTCGCCTGGATGATCAGCGCGGAGAACCGGACGGCGACCCGCAGTCGTTGACCTGGGGCGGCGTCCGACGGCGAATCGTCGTCGGCGCCGCTGCCCATCGGGGTCGGATGTCGGTTCGGCGACTACTCGTCGTCGGCGCCGCCACCCGACGCCGTGTCCTCACCGTCAGTGGACTCGGAACCGTCGGAGCCCGAACCGTCGGGGATCTCCTCCGCGTCCGGACGTGAGGATGATGCAGATGCGTTCGTCATGTTCGCTTCCTTCCTGGTTGTCGCCATCGGAGATGACCAGACCAACGCTAGGCCGCCGAGCTGATCGGCGCGTGGGGGTTGACGCTTCGACAGGGCCAGACCACCATGGCGGCTGTGATGAGCGGCGATGAGGTGACCGGACGCGAGACCCCGACGGGGAGCATCCGCACACCGAAGCAACGGGTCGGCGCGTGGATCATGCCCGCGCTGCGTCCGTGGCGCCTCATGCTCGCGCTCAAGGTCGCCATCGCGGCCACCGCCGCCTGGTTCCTCGGCAGCCTGCTCCCGGGCGAGCTCGGCGACTTCTCCTACTACGCCCCGCTCGGCGCCCTCGTGAGCCTCACACCGACGCTCATGGACTCGGTGCGCTCGAGCCTGCAGACCCTCGTCGGTCTGGGCCTCGGCATCGGACTCGCGTGGCTGCTCATCATCTCGCCCGCGCCCGGCTGGGTGTCCGTCTCGCTGTCGGTGGGGCTCGGAACACTCCTCGCCGGCTTGCCGGGGCTCGGGCAGGGCCGCGACTACGTCCCCATTGCGGCGCTCTTCGTCATCATCATCGGCGGAGCGAACGCCAACGACTTCTCGGTCGGCTACCTCGTGCAGATGGCCCTCGGCGTGCTCGTCGGGCTCCTCGTGAACCTGCTCATCATGCCGCCGCTGTTCGTCCGCGAGTCGGCAGCCGGGATCTCGGCCGCGAGGTCGCGGATGGTCGGTGCGCTCCGGAGCATGTCGGACACCCTCCGATCCGAGTCGGCACCGACCCCGGACGACCCGCCGTCCTGGGACAGCTCGCTGCTCGCCATCCGGCACGACGTCGACGCCGCGCGCGGGCTGATGAAGGACGCCGCGGAGAGCCGCCGGGCCAATCCGCGCACGCGGTGGAATCGGCACGACTTCCGCGGGGATGAGGGGGCGCTCGCCGCCCTCGAACGGATCGCGCCGGTGGTCGTGGAGATCGGTGACGCCCTGCGTGCGGCGCTCTGGGGGATCCCGGTGCCGGTCGACCTCGACGAGGGCGTCCGGAGTGCACTCGCCGATGCGATCGACGCCTCGGCCGACCTCGTCGAGGCCGCGATCGACGACGACCGTCTCTCCGAGGCGCTGCGTGCCTCCGACCGGGCGCTGACGATGCTGCGTCGGGCGGTGCGATCGGCCCACGCGGGCGCGAAGGGGGCGGCGGGCCGGGAGCCGGACGACGACGACCCGGCGGAGGATGCGGGCGGCGAGAACCTGCTGTTCGCGCTGCGCCGCATCCATGCCGAGATCGAGCGCTCGGAGCGGTCGCCCGAAGCCTGACCGATGCGCTCGGCGCTCAGAGGATCGGCTTGCCGCCCGTCACCGCGATGACGGCGCCCGAGATGTAGCTGCCCTCGTCCGAGGCGAGCAGCACGTAGGGCGGTGCGACCTCTGCGGGCTGGCCCGGACGCCCCAGCGGGGTGTCCGTCCCGAACGACTCGACCGTCTCGGGCGGCATCGTCGACGGGATCAGGGGTGTCCAGATCGGGCCGGGGGCGACCGCGTTCACGCGGATCCCGTCGCCGCCGAGCAGCTGGGCGAGCGAAGCGGTCATGCTCGCGAGCCCAGCCTTGGTCATGGCGTAGGGCATGAGCTGCGGCGACGGCGAGTCGGCCTGCACCGAGCTCGTCGCGATGATCGAGGATCCCGGAGCCATGTGCGGGACCGCCGCCTTGCTCAGGTGGAAGAACGCACTGAGGTTCGTCGCGAGCGTGTGGTCCCACTCCTCGTCCGGGATCTCGGCCAGGCTCTCCCGGGTCATCTGGTACGCGGCGTTGCTCACGAGGATGTCGACTTTGCCGAAGCGCTCCACCGTCGCGCGGACGATCTCGCGGCAGTGCTCCGGGCTCGTCAGGTCGCCGCCGATGCTGAGCGCGCTCCGGCCGGCCTCCTCGACCCAGCGCACCGTGTCCGCGGCGTCCTCGTCCTCGTCGAGGTAGCTGACGACGACGTTCGCCCCTTCGCGGGCGTAGGCGATCGCGACGGCCTTCCCGATGCCGCTGTCGCCGCCGGTGATGATGGCGACCTTGCCCTCGAGCTTGCCGGAACCCCGGTAGCTGGACTCGCCGTGATCGGCCTGCGGGGTGAGTTCACCTTCGGTGCCGGGCGGCTGCTGCTGCTGAGCGGGCTGGTTCATGGTGTTCCTCCCTGTGCTGCTGTGGTTGCGGTCCGTCCACCCAAGCCGATCCGGGTGATCCGCCTCCAGGGGTTGACGCCCGCCCGGCACCGGGCGTCCCGTGCTAGCAGCCGCGTGCCGGGGCCGCCAGCCCCGGCGATTCGGAGGCGCGGCTCGTAGGGTGAATCGCATGACCGCAGCTGGCGAGGATCTCCGTTCGTACGCACCGATCGGGGACGGCCGTACCGTCGCCCTCATCGGACTCCGAGGCCAGGTCGACTGGCTGCCGATCCCCGACCTCGGCTCCATGCCGGTGTTCGCCCGGCTGCTCGACGACGACTCCGGCGGGTGCATCGAGCTCGAACCGGTCGGCGAGTACACCGTCACGAGACGCTACGTCTCCGGCACCAACGTGTTGCGCACGACCTTCACGACCGAGCACGGGCGCGCGACGATCACGGACGCACTCGTCACGGGTATCGCGGGGCGCCTGCCCTGGGCCGAACTCGCACGCCGGATCGACGGCGTCTCAGGCAGCGTCGAGTTCACCTGGCGCGTCCGTCCCGGGACGGCGCTCGGGACGGCCTCGCCGTGGATCGAGGACAGCACACGGGGCCCCATCATCCGGTCGGGCGCGACGACGATCGCGGTGGTCGGCGACGAGTACGGGCCGAACGAGGTCGAGGTCGATGGATCGATGCCGACGGAGCTCTCGGGCCGGTTCACGACCAGCGAGGACTCCCGGCATCTCTTGATCGTCGTCGCCACCCACGGCGAGCCGATCCATCTGCCCGTGCCTGCCAACGTCGACGTGGGCATCGACCGAACGATCGACAACTGGCGCGCCTGGTCCCGGGCCTTCTCCTACGAAGGCCCGTGGGCGGATCAGGTGCAGCGCAGTGCGCTCGCCCTGAAACTGCTCATCTTCAGCCCCACCGGCGCCATCGCGGCCGCGGCGACCACCTCGCTCCCGGAGAACCCGCGCGGGGCCAAGAACTGGGACTACCGCTTCGCCTGGGTGCGGGACCTCGCGTACACCGCGCACGCGCTCGTCCGCTTCGGTCTCCGCGAGGAGACGCACGCCGCCGTGTCGTGGCTGCTGCGCACCATCCGCGAGAACGGGCCGGAGCTGCACATCTTCTACGGACTCGAGGGCGGTGTGCCCGACGGGGTCGTCGAGCACGACGTCGCCGGCTGGCGCGGCATCGGACCGGTGGTGAGTGGAAACCCGGCCCAGGGGCAATTGCAGCTCGGTGTCTACGGCGACCTCTTCGCGATCTGCCGCACCTACGTCGACGCCGGCAACGTCCTCGACGTGGAGACCGGTCGTCTCCTCGCCGAGGTCGCCGACCGCACCTGCGACCTGTGGCGGAATCGCGACGCAGGCATGTGGGAGCTGCCCCAGGAGGAGCACTACGTCTCGTCCAAGATGGGCTGCTGGCAGGCCCTCGGCGATGCGGTGCACCTGGCGGAGCTCGGGCAGGTCGCCGGCAGTGCCGATCGCTGGCGCGCCGAGCAGACCCGGATCCGGGAATGGATCGACGAGCACGGGTGGAACGAGGAGCGCGGGGCGTACGTCATGTTCCCCGGGAGCGACGACCTCGACGCCTCCGTGCTGCTGCACGCGATGAGCGGGTTCGACCGCGGTGACCGGATGTCCTCGACCATCGACGCGCTGACGGCCGAACTCGGTGAGGGGCCGCTGCTGTACCGGTACTCGGGCGTGCAGCAGGAGGAGTACACCTTCGTCGCCTGTGCGTTCTGGCGGGCCTCCGCGCTCGCCTGCGTCGGCCGTCACGACGAGGCGATCGCGGCCATGGACGAGCTCGTCGGCATGACCAACGACGTCGGGATCCTCGCCGAGATGATCGACCCGGCCGACGGTGCGCACTGGGGCAATCTGCCGCAGGCCCTGAGCCACCTCGCGCTCATCAACGCGGCTCTCACGATCAAGGAGCTCACCGAGGAGGAGTGAAGTCCCCGGTCCCTGAGCCTGCACCCCGGTCCCTGAGCTTGTCGAAGGGCGGTCCCTGCGCGGATACCCGGCAGCCTCCGAGAACGCAAGCCCCGGGGTCACACCGGTCGCGGTCCGTAGCGTTGCAACCACTCGGCCACGATCCGATCCACGCCGAACACCCACTGAACGAGAGGACCATCACCATGGCCGACGACCAGTACACCTTCACCGACCCGGCGAAGCTCTACGCCCACATCTCCGCGGAGAAGCAGCACCAGCCCGAGCCCGGCCTCGACGCGAAGCTCGACCCGAAGGCCGACCTCGGCGAGGAGAGCTACCGCGGCACCGGCCGGCTCACCGGCCGCAAGGCGCTCATCACCGGTGGCGATTCCGGCATCGGGGCCGCCACCGCGATCGCCTTCGCCCGCGAAGGTGCCTCCGTGGCCCTGTCCTACCTCCCGGAGGAGGAAGAGGACGCGCAGCGCATCGCCGGCATCGTCCGCGACGCCGGCGTCACCGTCCTCACCCTGCCGGGCGACCTGCGCGACCCGTCCTACTGCCGCGACCTCGTCGCGCAGACGGTCGAGGGCCTCGGAGGACTCGACATCCTCGTGAACAACGGCGGCAAGCAGATGTTCAACGAGGACCTCACCACCCTCACGGACGAGCAGTTCGACGACACCTTCAAGACCAACGTCTACGCGATGTTCTGGCTCTCGAAGGCCGCCCTCCCGCACCTGCCGGCCGGCTCGTCGATCATCAACACGACCTCGATCCAGGCGTACTCGCCTTCCGACATCCTCGTGGACTACGCGTCGACCAAGGCGACCATCAACGCCTTCACGAAGGCGCTAGCGCAGCAGCTCGCGCCCAAGGGCATCCGCGTCAACGCGGTCGCGCCCGGCCCGATCTGGACGCCGCTCCAGGTGTCGGACGGTCAGCCGCAGGACAAGATCGCCGAGTTCGGCGAGGACACCCCGCTCGGCCGCATGGGCCAGCCTGCCGAGCTCGCGCCCGCCTACGTGTTCCTCGCGTCGGCTGAGTCGTCCTACGTCCTCGGTGAGACCCTGAACGTCAACGGCGGTATGCCCACGCCGTAACCCCGTCCCACCCCACAGCAGCCCGCGAACTGTCAGTTCCGGCTAGTCCGACGCCGTTCGACTAGCTTGTTCTGACAGTTCGCGGGCTGTTTGGGTCAGTCCTTGCGGTCTGCAGCTCGCCGAACCCGACGGCCCTCGAGCGCGTCCTTCGCGTCGCGGTCGGCGAGCGCCTTGATCGCGGCGTCCGAGCGCAGCGGCAGCTGCAGTTCCTGCTCCGCGGCGACACCAGAGGCCAGCTGACGCCCCCGCTGGATCTCGATGTCGAGCTGGGCGCCGAACAGCAGTGCGAGGTTCGCGATCCAGATCCACAGCAGGAAGATGATGATGCCGGCGAGCGAGCCGTAGGTGGCGTCGTAATTGCTGAAGTTGGCGATGTAGAAGCCGAACCCGACCGAGGCGATGAGCAGGATCAGGAGAGCGGTGAGCGCCCCGATGCTGATCCAACGGAACTTCTCCGGCTTGATGTTCGGCGTCGCGGAGTACAGCACGGCGATGACGAAGACGAGCGCTGCGGCCATGACCGGCCACTTCGCGATCGACCAGACCGTGAGGCCCGTCTCACCGAGACCGACCGCCTGTCCGATGGCCTGCGCGACCGGGCCGGACACGATGAGTGCGAGGGCGATCACCGAGATGACGAGGAGGACGACGAGGGTCACGCCGAGCTGCGTCGGACGCAGGGACCAGATCTTGCGTCCCTCCTCGACCCCGTACATGCGGTTGAGCGCGCGACCGAAGCCGCCCACGTAGCCGGATGCCGACCACACGGCGCCGGCGATACCGGCGATGAGGGCGAAGCCGATCGCCGGTGACTCGACGAACTGGTTCACCGCGTCGGTCAGGAAGCCGAGGCTGTCGCCCGGTGCGAGGTTGCCGACGATCTCGAGCAGGGCGTCGGTGCCGTTGCGGCTCTGTCCGAAGAGGCCGAGGATCGAGACGAGCGCGAGGACGGCCGGGAAGAGCGACAGGATCGCGAAGTAGGTGAGCCCTGCCGCGAGGTCGGTGCACTGGTTCGAGGTGAAGGAGTGCAGCGTCCGCTTCAGGACGTAGCCCCAGGGCACGGGGACGCGCTGCGGCTGCATCGTCTCCTCGGCGTCATCCGCGTGACGGTCCTTCGGATCGTCGGGCTGGCTCGCCTCGACGCGGTCCTGGCGCTGCTTGGTGGGCTCAGACACGGTGCCCTCGGTTCGCACGCCAGAGCAGGACGCCGGCGCCGACGACCGCCACCGAGGCGACGACGATGGCGGTGGTGCGCAGGTGGTAGGCCACGGCGGTGCGGACGTCGAACTTCTGGAAGAGGAGGTCGAGCGTCTGTGCGAGGTGCTCACGCGTCTGCTCGACGTCGAGCTGCAGGGTGTTCAGCCCGGCGCCCTCGGGGGGAGTGGGGCGGGCGAGATCCTGGTCGCTCATGCTGCGGCCTCCTTGGTGTCGTGCTTCGAGTCGTGCTGCTGGTGCTCTGCGAGGTGGTCGCCGGTGAGGGCTTCGACACTGCGCTCGGGAACGGGCTTCGCGCCGGCCTTGAGCTTCTTGACGCCGACGAGCGCCAGGATCCCGGCGACGAGGATGAGGACGACGCCGACGATGAGGGCGGCGAGCCAGGCGGGGAGTACGGTGGCGAGTCCGAGGACGGCGGCCGCGATGAGCGTCCCGAAGCCGAAGAGCACGAGCACCAGGGCGACGACGAGCATCCCCGCCCCGATCCCGAGGTCCTTGGCCTTCTTCGTCATCTCCGCCTTGAACAGGGCGATCTCGCCGGTGACCAGGCGGACGACGTCCTCGCGGAGGTCGGTGAGGAGGGTCTTCATGGGAGGAAGTCCGCGGCGACTCCGTCTGCGGTCGGCCGCGCTGCTGGCATCGGTCATGTGAGCACTCTTCTCGTTGTGGTCCTCCAGCCCACACCCCTCGCGCGCGCGAGACAAGGGCTTGACAGGCGTGTCGGCTGATCGCGGAATACGACGACTCGCAATTGGTTACATCTACAAGTAAACGGGGTAGCCTGTACCGACCCCATCACCCGATCGGAGACCGAATGTCCGCTGTGCTCGACGAGCGTCTGCTCGCCCCGGAGACGTCGATGGGCGCGGTCACGCTCCGCGTCGGCGACCTCGACCTCATGTCCGGCTACTACGCCAACGCCTTCGCGATGGAGCCGCTCGAGGAGCGCAGCCGTGCCCGCGAGGTGCACCGGGTGCTCGGTCGTGGCGACACCCCGCTCGTGCGACTCGTGCACACGCCGGACCTGCCGGCCGTCGACCGGCGGCAGGCCGGCCTGTTCCACACGGCGTTCCTGTTCGAGGACGAGTCGAGTCTCTCGGCGACGGTCTATCGGGCCGCGCAGGATCCCCGCGGACAGTTCGTCGGGTCGAGCGACCACTTCGTGAGCGAGGCGTTCTACTTCACCGACCCGGAGGGGAACGGCGTGGAGCTGTACACGGACCGCCCGCGCAGCAGCTGGGTGCGCTCGGGCGACCAGATCGCCATGACCACCACCTACCTCGACCCGAACGCCTACCTGCAGCGGCACCTCACGGAGGACGCCCTCGGCGCCGGGCCGTCGTTGGCCGGCGCGGTCGGGCACGTGCACCTGCAGGTCGGCGACCTCCAGACCGCCCGAGCCTTCTATGTCGACGCCCTCGGATTCGAGACGACGCAGACCGAGTACCCCGGCGCGATCTTCGCCTCCGCCGGCGGGTACCACCACCACATCGCGATGAACGTCTGGAACAGCCAGGGCGCCGGTCCCCGCGCGGCCGCCCTCGGCCTCGGCGACGTGTCGATCACCGTCCCGGACCTCGCGAACCTCGATACGCTGGCCGCGAGGCTGCGCGCCCGCACGATCCCCTTCGACGCGGACGGTCGTTCCGTGACCGTCTCCGACCCGTGGGGGACCCGCGTGTCCGTGGCCCTGCCCGACCTGTCGACCGAGGAGCTGCTGTCCCGATGACCACCGCACTGCGCGACGTCCGTTCCGCCGACTGGGCCGACGTCGCGTCGTCCGCTCCGGTTGTCGCGGTGCTCCTCCACGGCTATGGCTCGAACGAGCACGACCTCACCGGCCTCGTCGGGCCCCTCGCGCTCGGCATGCCCTGGGTGTCGCTGCGCGCGCCGCTCGAGATGGGACACGGCGGGGCGGCCTGGTTCGAGATCACGACGCCGGGCAATCCGGACCCGGAGCCGATCGCCCGCGCAACGGACGCCGTCTGGGGCTGGATCGACGAACACGTGTCGGCCGAGGCGCGCATCGTGCCCATCGGTTTCTCACAGGGCGGCTTCATGGCCTCGCAGCTGCTGCGCACCCGACCCGAGCGGGTCGTGGCGCCGGTGATCCTCGCCGGCTTCGTCCTGAGTGCACCACAGGCCGGCGACGAGGTGCTGGCGGCGACGAAGCCCGCGGTGTTCTGGGGACGGGGTCTCGAGGACCGCGTCATCGCCGCACCGGCCGTCGCGCGGACCGCCGCCTGGTTGCCGCTGCACACGACGCTCACCGAGCGCACCTATCCGGGGCTCGCCCACGGGATCCACCAAGCCGAGATCGACGACGTCCGCGGGTTCCTCGAGGCGCACACCGGCTGATCGTTCAGGTCTCGGGTTCCGCAGGCATCACCACCTGCGGTCGCACGTGCTCGTAGACGACGCTCGTCCGGACGTCCGCGACCTCCTCGCGCTCCGTGAGCTTGTCGATGACGAAGGCGTAGAGCGCGTCGTTGTCGGTGACGGCGACCTGGAGCAGAAAGTCCTCGTTCCCGGAGACGACGAAGACGCCGATGGTCTCGGGAAGGGTGATCGCCCAGCTGCGGAACGCGTCGATGTTGACGCGCGACGGCGGCCGGATCCGGATCGCGATGAGCGCTTGGACAGAGCGACCGAGCGACGGCAGATCGACGTCGAGTCGTGCGCCGCGGATGACGCCGCGGCGGTACAGGCCGCGTGTCCGGTCGAGTGCGGTGGTTGGGGAGACGCCGACCGCGGCCGCGATGTCGCGGTTGGTGCGCCGAGCGTCGCGCTGGAGTTCGCGCAGGATCGCCGTATCAAGTTCGTCCATGGCGGTGATTCTGTCAGATGCACCGAACGATGTACGGCTGCGATCCGCGCTCTCTTCTGATCGACATAGCCTGAGGATCGATTCGCGTACGACATCAGGGAGAGACATGACGGAAGAACAATTCGTCGGCTTCGCGCCGGAGGAGATCGACACGGCGGCGCCCACGCGGTCCGCCCGGCTGAAGTGGGTCGTCGTCGTGCAACAGGATCTTCCGGCCGGTCGTGCCGTGAACGCGGCGGCCTGCGTCGCGGCGGCGATCGGAGCCGGGGTGCAGGGACTCCTCGGACCGGACGCCGTCGACGCCGACGGCTCGGCTCATCCCGGACTGCCGTGGGCGGGGTGCAGTGTGTTGTCCGCTCCGGCTGCGCAACTGGCGGCGATCCGGGCCAAGGCGGCGGGGACGGACGGCGTGCTCGTCGTCGACATGCCGGAGGCGGCCCAGCTCACCCGGGTCTACGACGAGTACCTCGAGGTGGTTGGGGACACCGTGTCGGATGCACTCAACCCGCTGGCCGTCGCCCTGGTCGGGCCGCGCAACCGGGTGGACCGGATCGTCGGGCGACTGCCGCTGTTGGCCTGAAAGCGCACGTGTCGGGGCTTGAGGGAGATGGGGTGCGGCGGGCTGGCTAGGGTTGGCGGGTGAGCACCACCGTCCATCCCACGCAGGTCGCGCCGTCCGCGGCCGTCGTCACCGCCAGCCGTGTGGTCTACCTCCTGATCGCCGTGATCATCGCGATCTCCCTTGTCATCCAGATCGTCCTCGTCATCACCGGCGGCGCCGACGCCCGCTCGGGTGGTGTGGACATGTCCGTCGACCTCGCGACCCGGTTCGCACGCATCTTCAGCGCGTTCACCATCCTCAGCAACCTCATCGTGCTCACCGTGTCCGTCCTGCTGGTGATCGACCCCCTGCGTGACGGCCGGCTGTGGCGGGTGGCGCGGCTCGACGCTCTGCTCAGCATCGTCATCACCGGCATCGTCTACGCGGTGGTCCTCGCGCCGCAGGTGAACCTCACGGGGTGGGCGCTCGTCATCACGATCGGGTTCCACTACCTGTCCCCGTGGCTCACGCTCGGCGCGTGGCTCGTGTTCGGCCCGCGTCCGCGCTTCACCTGGAGCACCGTCGCCTGGGCGTTCCTCTGGCCGCTCGCCTGGGTGGTCTTCACCTTCATCCGTGGCGGCATCACCGGCTGGTACCCCTACCCCTTCCTCGATGCGACACAGCTCGGCTTCGACGGTGCCGTCCGGAACGCGCTCATGGTGCTCGTCGTCGCGATCGTGTTCGCCGTGCTGCTCAAGCTCGTCGACCGGGTGCTGCCCGCCACGCTCCGCCGCTGAGGTGCGGGAACTGGTCGCCCGGCAGCGTTCCGGGTGACCATCTGCCTCACTTCGGGGCCGTGTCAGGATGGGGCATGCCCGTCGTCGAATCCCGCTGCACCGTGCCCGTCCCGCCCGACGTCGCGTTCGCGATCTCCCAGACCACGGGCGACACCCGGATGCGCTGGGACCCGTTCATCCGGCGGCAGCACTTCCTCGACGGCGCGAAGGAGGCCGCCAAAGGCGTCCGCACCTTCACGGTCCAGCGGTTCGGGTTCCGGATGGTCAGCGAATACGTCTCGTACCACCCGCCGACCAACGTCGGCATGAAGATGACGAAGGGCTCATGGTTCTTCGAACGGCTCGCCGGCGGCTGGCGCTTCAGCCCGGTGGACGGCGACGACCAGCGCACCCTCGCCGTCTGGCGCTACAACTTCACCTGCAAGCCGCGGTGGCTGGCACCGATCGCCGAGCGCATCGGTGCGATCGTCCTGCAGCGCGACATCGACCGCCGGATCCGAGGCTTCGCGCGCGGCTGCGAGGACCCCGTGGTGCTCGCCGCGGTCGCTGCAGCGGACTGATCCGGCACTAGCGGGCGACGAACGAGCCGATCCCGAACCGGGCGGTCACGCCGGGGCTGAAGAGGACCGAGTCGGGCTCGTGCTCGACGACACCCGGGAGACCCGCCGCCGCGCAGAGCTCGTCGCGCAACGAGGTGACGCGAGCCGGGTGCAGGACCCAGGGTTCATGCTCGTTCGGCAACCACTGCGTCCGACCGAAGCGGCTCTGGAAGAGCCCCCACCGCGCCGTCAGGAACTGGGACAGCTCGTCGTCGACGGTCGTCGTCCGGTCGATGTCGACGCCGAGCTGGAAGCCGGGACCTCGTGTCGTCGGCGACCTGCTGATCCGCCGCGACGCGTACTCCCAGCCGTCGTCCGTCGGCCGTTGCGCGGTCCGCGCCCACCGGTAGGGCAGACCGAACATCGCGCGAGCCGCGAGGACCGCCGGCAGGCTCGACGCCTCGAGTGACCGGAACACGACGCCGCGACGCCCCTGGGGGTCGACCCCGTACAGCCGGACGTTCACCTCGGTGAAGGATCCGCCGACCGGTGACGGCGGTAGCGGACCGATGCGGGCGTCGCCCAACTGGAAGGCGATGAGTCCGACCCAGGTGGAACCGTCGAAGACGTCGGGGACCACCCCGGGCGGGAGCAGTGGTGCGACGGCGTTCGCCGGGACGCGCCAGTGGACGAACGCCAGATCCCTCCATTCCTGCGCCGCGACGACCGGGCCGGACAGTGCCGGTGCGTCCGAGGTGATCGGCCTGAGCTCGCCGGTCATGCCAGGTGTTCGTACTCGGGCAGGTCGATCTTGTCGGCCGGCGGGGAGAACAACTGCGCACCGACGAGCTTCGCCGGCTTCGACCCGGCCACGCGGAGTGCGGTGCGGAAGGCGGCGACGCCGGCCTTCGAGGTCGGATTGGCGAGCTGCGGCGTGCCCGGCGGCAGCGACTGGGCCTGCTCGACGTAGGGGCGCATGATGCGTTCGTACCCGCGGAAGGCGTCCCGGTGGTGCACGTGCGCGGCCAGCTCTCCGGCCAGCACGTAGGCGCCGACGATCGACAGGCTCGTCCCCATGCCGCTGACGGGCGACGCGCACCAGGCCGCGTCGCCGAGCAGCGCGACCCGTCCGGATGCCCAGCGGGGCGTCCTGACCTGGCCGATGGACTCGTAGTAGACGTCGTCGCTGTCGTCGAGGTGCCCGAGGATCCGGTTCGCCTGCCAGGGGAGTCCGACGAAGCGCTTCCGGAGGTGCCGTCGCTGCGCGTCGAGGTCGCGGCGCGCGGGGACGACGCCGTCACCGCGGTCGGACGTGACCTCCGTCAACACCGCGCGAGTGGTGCCGTGCCGGTCGGGTCGGAGCGTGACGCTGCGGCCGCCGACGCCCGAGTACCACTGCCACCACGGCACGTCGGCGTCGTCGCGCGGAATCGTGAGATACGTCATCTCGAGCCCGAGGGACCGGGTCACCGCCTCGCCGGGGAAGGCCAGCTCGCGGGTCGACGATCGGATGCCGTCCGCCGCGATCACGAGGTCGAACGCCTCGTCCGCTCCATGCGCGAAGGACACGAGGACCCGTTCGCCGTCGTCGTCGAGGGCCGTGATGTGGTCGCCGTAGCGGTAGGTGGTGGTGCCGTCCGTCGCATCGATGAAGATGCGGGCCAGGTCACCGCGCAGGATCTCGACCTCGGCGGTCGCGCCGTCGGTCTCGGAGTCCGACACCGGGAATTCGGCGATCGTCTCACCGGCGTCGCCGACGAAGCGTGTGCCGCGTTCGCCGGTGGTCGCCTCGCGTGCCGCGTCCTCGAGGCCAGTGCGTCGCAGGACCTCGCGAGCGGCGCCGCGCACGTCGATGTTCTGGCCGCCGTCGCGGAACGCCGGCGCGCGCTCGATCACCGTCGTCTCCCAGCCGTAGCGGTTCAGCCAGAAGGCCAGGCCGGGGCCGGCGATGCTGGCTCCGGAGATCAGGACGCGGGGAACGGTCATGGTGGTGCCACCTCTCGAGGAGCGTGGGGCTGCCGCTCCGGTTGCCTCCATCATCGCAATCGCCGATCCGAATCCCGCATGGTTGACAGCTCCGGCGGTGCAGGCGTCACCCGCTTGTACGCTGGGGGCATGTCGAGGATCGAACGCAAGCGTCGCAGGCGGAGTGTGCGGGTCGATCGCGTGTACGACGGCGACGTCTACGTCCGGGTCAACTCCGTGGGATCCAGCGGCGACCGCTCCTTCATCCTCATCCCGGGCATCGGTGTCTCCTCCACCTACTTCGAACGCCTGGCGCCGCACCTCAACGAGTTCGGCCCCGTGCACGCGCTCGACCTCCCCGGCTTCGGCGGCGTGCCGCACCCCTCGTCGACGCTCACGATCCGCGAGTACGCGGACCTCGTCGGCCGGGTGATCGACGAGCTCGATCTCAAGGACCCGATCATCGTCGGCCACTCGATGGGCAGCCAGGTGGTCAGTGACCTCGTCTCCCGTCGTCCTGAGCTGTCCACCCTCGTCCTCATCGGCCCGGTCGTCGTGCCCGGTCAGCGCCGGGTGCTCACCCAGGCCGTCCGCTTCCTGCAGTCGAGCTGGCACGAACCGCTCACGGTGAAGGTGCTCGCCGTCAGCGCCTACGTCTTCTGCGGCTTCAAGTGGTTCTCTCGGGTTCTGCCCCAGATGCTCAGGTATCCGATCGAGGAGGCCCTGCCGAAGGTGCAGGCGCACACGCTCGTGCTCCGCGGCGAGTACGATGCCGTCGCACCGCGCGAGTGGGTGGAGCGGGTCGGAGAACTCCTGCCCTCCTCGCGCCTCTGGGAGATCCCAGGCGCAGCGCACTCCGTCATGTACGCGCACGCGGAGGAGGTCGCCAAACTCTGCGTCGACCACGCCAGACGCACGGTGGCGGACGGTGACGACGACCGGCTCCGGGTCTACCCCGAGGACTCGGACGGGAGCGACGACTCCGAGCCGGAGGCACCGCAGCCGAAGGCGGTCATCCAGGCTGTGCAGGGGCGCATCGAGGAGACGATCGGAATCGTCACCGACGACGACGACCGTGTGGCCGAGGGGAAGTCGCAGGTGGCCGACGCGGTCGCCTCCATCGACCACGACTGAGCGCTCGCTGAGATGCGGCGGTTCGTCGCTCAGCCGCGGGCCGGGTGACGAACCGCCTCACCTCACCGGGTCGGCTCGCCTGGCCAGGATCGCTCCGTGCGGTCGTTGATCGAGGCTCGTCCTGGTGTGCGTCTCGATGACCTCGAAGCCCGCTCGGCGCACGCGCTCGGCCAGCTCCGCGATCGGCCAGCGATAGGCCGTCGCCACGGCATGGTCGAACGCTTCGACCGATGGCCCCTCGAAGCAGCCGATGAGGAGTCCACCTCCCGGCCGGAGCACGCGAGCGAATTCCGCGAGCGGTGTCTCAATCGTGTCGGGACGGTGGTGGATCAGCGAGTACCAGGCGAGGACGCCGCCCACCGAGCCGGTCTCAGCGTCGAGGGTGTCGAGGCTGCCGAGGTCGAACCGGGTCTCCGGGTGCTCGACGCGGGCATGCGCGATGAACTCGGGGACCAGGTCGATGCCGCGGATGTCGAGGCCGCGCGAGGCGAGGTAAGCCGTCCACTGTCCCGGGCCACAGCCGGCGTCCAGCGCGGGACCGGCGACCCGGTCGGCCCAGGAGGTCACGAGTTGCCGGTCCGACGGATGCACCGAGGCCATCGTGCCCAGCAGCTTCGCGTACTCGGTGGACCGTCGGGCGTAGGCGTCTCGGACGGTGCTCATGGCTCCACCGTAGCGAGCACGCGGCACGCTTCGCCGTCGGGATGGAGGGGCGGGCCTCGCGGTTTCACACCTCAACTGTTATGGTGTTTATAAACAGATGGAGGTGCCATGGGCGTCGTGATCTCGAACAGTTCGGGAACACCGATCTACGAACAGATCGAGACCCAGTTGCGTGCGTCGATCCTCGCCGGGGAGATCCCCGTCGGGCAGACGCTCCCGTCCCTGCGGCAGTTCGCGGCGGATCTCCGGGTGAGCGTCATCACCGTCACCCGGGCCTACAACGATCTCGTCGCCGAGGGCTTGGTGCGGAGTGAGCACGGACGCGGGTTCGTCGTCCTCGACGTCGACCCCGAGACGGCGAGCACCCTCCTGCAGTCGCGGGTCGACGAGGTCATCAGCGAGCTCGTCATCGCGGCTCGGCATGCGCGCCTCAGCAGGACCGACATCCAGACACGACTCGAACAGAGGTGGAGTACCGATGACTGACAACATCCTTCGCATCGAGGGACTGCGCGTCCAGCGGCGATCATTCGCCGTCGACGACGTCTCCTTCGCGGTCGAACGCGGCACCGTGACCGGCCTCGTCGGACCCAACGGGGCCGGCAAGACGACCACCATCCGTGCCCTACTGGGCCTGCTGACCCCCGACGCCGGCGACATCGAGGTGCTGGGGCGGCCGGCCGGTTCCCCGAGTGCGCTCGCACGCATCGGCGTCGTCCTCGACCAGCCGACCGCGGCTCCGGAGTGGCGGGTCGCATCGATCGGCCGACGGCTCAGCCCGTTCTACCCGGCGTGGGATCAGCAACGCTTCGAGGGGCTGCTCGACCGCCTCGGGGTGCCCCGCGAGCAGCGGGTCAGCGAGCTGTCCCGTGGGCAGGGCGTCAAGCTGTCGCTGTCGACCGCGCTCGCGCAGCAGCCGGAACTCCTCATCCTCGACGAGCCGTCCAGCGGCCTCGACCCGGCTTCCCGCCGCGAGATCGGGGACCTGATCCGCGAGTTCATGGTCGACCCCGAGCACGCGGTGCTCTTCTCGACGCACATCACGACGGATCTCGACGAGCTCGCCGACGACCTGCTCGTGCTCGTGAACGGCCGGGTCGCCTACGACGGACGGTTCGCCGACACCGTCGACGAGTTCGCGATGGTGCGTGGCGCGGGAGCCCCGCCGACCGGGGAGGTGCTCGGACTCGAGCGGCGCGGGGAGCAGTGGTCCGCACTCATCCGGACGACGCAGATGGCGGACTTCGGACCGGAGACCGTGATCGATGCGGCGAGCGTCGACGACATCGTCATCCACCTGGCAGCAGCACACGGGAAGGCTTCCGCATGATCGGCTCATTCATCCGCTTCGACCTGACCTCCTGGCTGCCCCGGCGGCAGACGCTCCTCCTGCTCGGCTTCGTCGCCGTCGTCGGGATCCTGCTCCCCGTGCCCGGCATGGCGATCATGGGCGCGGCGATCGTCACCTCGCTCATGATCGCCGCGCCGTTCCTCGGCGACGAGCGCGGACGCCTCGACACGCTCTACGGCATCCTCCCCGTCTCGCGGTCCACCGTCGTGGTGGGACGGGCCGGCTCCATCGTCGTCTTCGCCCTGCTCGCCTCGGCGATCGCCTTCGCCGTGACCCTGCTCATGGCCGGCGTGCGCGGCGCCTCACTCGACTGGGGCCTCCTGCTCGTGATCCAGGCCGTCGCGGTCGCCTTCGTCGGGCTGTCGGCCAGCATCCAGTTGCCCGTCCTGTTCCGGATCGGATACACGCGCGGCCGACTGATCAGCTACGCCCCTGCGCTGGCGATCGCAGGCCTCGCCTGGCTCGCGCAGGCGATCGGCGTGCTGGACGGCGCGCAAGAGGCCGCCACCGGTGTTCCGCTCCCGCTCGCAGTCGGCCTCGGACTCGCGCTCGGCGCCACCGGGATCGTCGTCGGCGTCCTCGTCGCCGTGCCGCTGTACCGCAAGCGCGAACTCTGAGCAGTCGCAGCATCCGTCCCGAGCGTTCCCGGCGTCACAGCGTCGTCAGGAACGCCCGGATGTCGTCCGCGAGGAGCTCGGGCTCCTCGTGCGGCGCGAAATGGCCGCCTCGGGGCATCGTCGTGAACCGTCGCACGTCGTAGCTCCGCTCGGCCCAGCTGCGCGGCGGGCTCGCCAGGTCGTGCGGGAAGAGCGCGACCGCGGTCGGCACCTCGACCCGGTCGACACGCGTCGTGATCCCGGTCGCGGACTCGTAGTACGGGCGGAGCGACGTGCCGATCGCGTTCGTGAACCAGTAGACGGAGGCGAGCGTCGCGAGGTACTCGTCGCTGAACCGGGACGAGACGTCGCCGCCGCAATCGCTCCAGGCCCGATGCTTCTCGAGGATCCATGAGAGCAGGCCGACGGGGGAGTCGGACAGCGCGGGAGCGAGCGTGAGCGGACGGGTGTGGTGCTGATGCTCATACGCACCCTCCTCGGCGTCCCAGGCCTCGACCCGGGCGAGATGCGCCCGCTCCTCCTCGGTGAGCGTCTCAGCGTCGACCTCGCGCGGTGCAGCGACCGCGAGGAGGTGGATGCCGGCGACCGCCTCGGGATGCGCCTGCGCAAGCCGAGAGGTGATCCCCGCCCCGAGATCGCCTCCGTGCGCGGCGTACCGGGCGAAGCCGAGGTGATCATGCACGAGCGTGTGCCACAGTTCATGCGTCTGGTCGCCGAAGGTCGGCCGCTGCGGTGAGAACGGCAGTCCGGGCAGTGCGGGCACGATGACGGTGACGGCGCTCGCCGGGTCTCCGCCGTACCGGGACGGTGTTGCGAGGCGCCTGGCGAGTCCGACCAGTTCGAGGGCGGTGCTCGGCCATCCGTTCGTGAGGACGACGGGGATGCCGCCCGGGGTCTCGGCGTCGAACCGGAGATAGCTGACGGCGGTTCCGCCGATCTCGGCCCGATGCCACGGCAGGGCGTTGATCGTCGACTGCTGTGCCGCCCAGTCGAAGTCGTCCGCCCAGTAGGTGACGAGCCGCCGCAGCTCGTCCTGGTCGGTGCCGGCCTCCCAACCGGCGGTCGGCCACCGGTCAGGCCAGCGCATGTCGTGGAGTCTGCGGCGGAGGTCCGCGAGGTCGTCGTCGCCGACGTCCAAGACGGCCTGGCCTGCTGGCGACCGGGTCACCTGGTAGCGGCGTTCGATGCCCGCGGTCGCACGCCCCCACTCGCTGGACGCGACGCGGGCCTGGTGTGCTGCGAACGACTCGTCATCTTCGAAGACCTCGGCGACATCCCAGACGAGCGGGTCGTCCGTCGGCGTCACCTCGAACGACACACACCCCGGTTCGGCGCGGGTGAGCGCGACATGCTCCGGTAGAAGGGTCTCGACGATCGCCACGTCGGTCGGTGTCGCGCAGATCAACTGGCCGATCAGGTGCACGGTGGTCATGGTCTCACCGTAGCGAGGGTCGGCCCTCCGGCTGCTTCGTCCCGAGCTCCGCGCCGCGTTTCCAGAGCCATTCGACGGGGCCGAGCGCGAACCGTCGAAGCCAGAGGTGGGCGAAGCCGGTCACGAGCGCGGCGATGACGACGAACGCAGCCACGGTGACCGGGACGCGCCAGGCGGTCGTGTGTTCGGCGAGGCCCAATCCCCAGCCGTAGAAGAGTGCGCCGCCGAGGAGGTTCTGCAGGAGGTAGGCGCTGAGCGCGACCTTCCCGAGTTCGCGCAGGCGTACGGCGATCCAGCCCTCGGTACCGAAGCGACGACAGAGCTCGACGGTGGCGCCGAGGATGCCGAGCGCCACGAGGGGCGCGGCCAGGTAGCGTTCCGCGAGGAGTCCTGCGGTGCCGCCCCAGACACCGAGGGCGAGGTCGACCGGCAGCGCGCAGGCACCGACGATCATCAGGCGGCGTCGGAGTCGACCGCCGGTCTCCCCGAAGACGCCGGCTTGGAAGAGGTGTGCGCCGGCGAGGAACATCGCGAGCGTGAGGAACCCGATCAGCACGGGCTCCGCGCGGAAGACCCCCACGTTCTCGAGTCGAAAGGCCGCCAGGCCGAGGAACGAGTCAGTGGCGTACGGGCTCGGTCCGGCGGGGAGCGGGAGGTCGCCCGACATCGTCGGCGTCGTGGCGATGAACGCGACGATCGCGGTGATGAGGAGCACGTGCAGCGCCCCGAAGACGGCGATCATGGCGCGCTGCGCGCGGGGCCTCGTGAGCAGGAGCCAGGCGACGATGGCGCCCGTGACCGCGTAGCCCATGAGGACGTCGAACTCCGCGATGAGGACGTAGTTCACGGCACCGTCGATGAGGAGCAGGGTGGCGCGCCACAGGTACCGGCCCGGCCAGCGCTGCTCGCGTCGGCGTGCCGCGGCGTGTTGGATCGCGAGTCCGGCGCCGAACATCAGGGTCAGCAGAGCGAGGAACTTGCCCTGCGTGAGTGCCATGAGGGCGAGCTGGATCGTGCCCGCCGCGGGGCCGGTCTCCGGCGTCACCGGGGCCGAGAGCATGCCGACCATGCCCCAAGGGTGCGAGAACAGCCAGATGTTGGTGCCGAGCGTGCCGAGGATGGCGAGTCCGCGGACGACGTCGAGTGCGGCGATCCGTCGGTTGCTTGGACGCGACGGTGGCAATACGCTCGTATTGGTCATGAGATGACCGTACCCTGTCGAGTGGGCGATGGCGAAAGCGGAGGCGATGACCGAGCAGGACACGAACAGGGATCGGATCCTCGATGCACTGCTGCGCATCATGGCGTCGCGCGGAGCCGACGCCCTGACCATCCGCACGGTCGCTGGCGAAGCCGGGGTCTCCGTCGGCGCGGTCCAGCATCACTTCCCGACGAAGGACCGACTGGTCGTCGCGGCGATGACCGAGGTCAACGAGCGGTTCCGTCGGCGCGTGGCGGCGCGGCTCGAGGCCGTGGCGTCCGAGGAGGAGCGACTTCGGATCTTCTGTCGTGAGATCGCCTGCATCGAGGGCGACGACCTGACCGATGGGATCGTCTGGGTCGCCTTCGCCGCGCGGGCGAGCACGGAGACCGAGGTGCGAGCGATCCACGCCGTCGACTGGGCCCGCACCGAGGAGGTCCTCCTGCGGCTGCTCGTCGCAGCGTTCCCTGACGACAGCTTGGCTGCGGACGATGCGGCACTCCTGCTCGCGGTGCTCGACGGCATCGCGGTCGCGCGAGCGGCGGAGCAGTCGGACCGGATGACCCCGGAGCGGGCGGAACGGCTCATCGCCGCGACGCTCCGGGGCCTGCGCCGAGCGGGCTGAGTCGCGAGGTTTCAGTTCAGTCGACGTCGGGTTCGGGTTCGAGTTCGACGAGGTAGCCGACCAGTCGGGGTTCGACCTCGCCGGGTGGTGGCGGGCCGGTCGTCTGCGCCGCTCGAGCGGCAGCTTCCGCCGTCTGCGCCGCTGCGCGTGCCGCGGCCGCCGCTGCTTCTGCCGCTGCTTGGGCGTCGGGGTGATCGATCCCGCGCGTGAGCGGGATCCGCGGTGTCTCCTCGACGACGGGCGGGCCGGGGACGGTCTCATGGTGGGTGACGTAGTCGGAGACCGCTACGCCGATGTACACGCCGCTGCCTGGTGGCCCAATGAGGCGCCTCGTCGCGGGCAGCGCTCCAAGCGGCAACGGTGGTCGCTCGGTGTGGACGCGGCGCGAGGGTATCGACACCCTCGACAGCTTCGCCAGCCTGCCCGTCAGCCGCTCCGGTGCGGCGTCCTCTTCGTGGTGCATCTCGACACCGTCGATCCGCGCCGTCAGATCCGCCCCGATCTCCTCGGTCAGCCAGGTCCGCTGGCCGTCGTCGACGGACCAGACGGAGAAGGTCGCCCGTTGGCCGGTTTCCAACGGTCCGCCGCAACAATCCCACTCCCAGGAGCTGAGCCAGAGCGTCCGCCGGGTCATCCGTGCCGACGCCGGGTCGGCGGACCGCAGGCGCGAAACCAGCTCGGTCGTGGGTGCGGACAGGACGCGGAGGGCGATCGCGTCGCCAGGCATCGGTACGCGACCGAGTTCGCTGAGCCCCCAGCGGTGGTACATCGACGCGGCGTTGGTCGCGCGCTCGTAGACGCCGATGAAGGTCGTCGACTCGGTGCGCTCCTGCAAGACTTCAGCCAGGCAGCCGCGGGCGATCCCGCGTCCGCGCTGTTCCTCCGAGACGGCGAGCTCGTGGACGACGAGGGCGTCCGCCGGTCGCGCGAGCGCAGTCGAAGCCGTGCTGCTGGAGTCGGCCAGTTGCGCGAGGATGCCGAGCCAGGCGGGGTCGGCGTCGAGGCCGTGGGCGAGCGCGAAGCCCACGATCCGGCGGTCGACCGTGGCGATCACGAGGCGCCCGCCGCGGTGCCCGAGATGCTCCGGGCCCCACTGCCGGATGGTCGCGAGGTCGATCGCGTCCTCGTTGTACGGCTCGGCGGTGAACGCCGCGACGAACAACTGCGTCACCTCGCCCCACACGCCGTCGGGTGCGGATCCGGTGAAGGTGGTGTAGCCGACCGGGCTCATCATCCAGCCAGCATAGGGAAGTGCGCGGATGATCGACCCGTGAGGTGAGGCAACACACATGGCCCCCGACGGTCGCGTCGGGGGCCATGTGGTGAAGCAGGTTATGGCTTGACGAAGACTTCGTCAGCCACCATCCCGGGTCGAACGCGGATGAGTACGGTCTCGCCGTCGGGGACGAGGAAAGCCGCGGATCCGGTGGCGGACGCTCCTGTGAATAGTTCGTCGAGGCCCATGCTGTCTCCCAGGACGACGAAGTTGTCGAAGCTGTTGATGACGTTGCCTGAGCTGGTTACGACATCGACCCCGACGAGCGCCGCGATAGCGGAATCCGCTCCGTTGTACGTGACGCTGTAGTTGATCATTTCGTAGTGCGAGCCAGCCGGGGCAGCCTCGTTGAAGCTATTGGCAGCTGCAACGGCTGCGTTGGCGTCGGTTGAGTAGGAGTTCACGACGACGGTCCAGTCATCGCTGCTGATCGTCGCGCCGATCGCGACGGGGTTCTCGCGCGTACCTTCAGCGGCGTCGGGCTCAGCGGCGGGTGCGTCCGCAGACTCCTCGGGTGCCGATGAAGTGTCGATCTTCGTCGGGCCGGAGCCGAACGCGTCATCGAATGAGGTGGCGACGACGGCGAAGAACACGACGACGCCGACGATCGTGCCGATGACCGACAGGATGAGGCCGGTGATGCCGAAGGCCTTCCCTGATCCCTTGAGGAACAGCGACACGATTGCGAGGATGAAGGCGATCGGCAAGAGGACCCATCCGACGATGAGGGCGCCGGGGATGCAGGCGAAGATGAAGCCGACGACGGATGTGATGAACGCGATGAGCGCGAGGACGTTCCGGCCCTGCTTCGGTTCTGGGTTCTGTGGTGGCCCGTACGGCTGCTGGCCGTAGGGCGGCGGTGCCGTGGTGTCGGTGTACTGGGCCGTCGGTGCGTACGGGTTCGTGTGGGGCGCGGTCGGCTGCTGTGCGTATGCGGGGTCGGGCTGCTGTGAGCCGCCCCCCAGCGGTTCTGATGTGGTCACGATCTGAGCATGGCAGTCGAGCGACCGACTTCCGAGAGTGGTGTTGCCCCCAGTGCAGGGGTGATTCGGGAGGTTCCCCCTGGCCCGGTTCATTCGCCCATCTTTGGGCGAGCGAGTACTGGGTCGCCCAAAGATGGGCGAATGAACCGAGGCCTAGAGGGTGTTGCCGAGCTTGAAGCCCTGCGCCTCGTCGCCCTTGCGGGTGTAGGAGAAGCCGTCGGCGCCGATCGTGACCTCGAGTTCGGAGTCGTCGGTCCTGGAGACCACGGGCTTCGGCTCGCCGTCGAGGTCGAGCACGAGCGACGCGTCCGTGTACCAACTCGGCACGACGGCATTGCCCCACCAGTCGCGACGCTGGTTGTCGTGCACGTCCCACGTGACCACCGGGTTGTCGGGGTCGCCCGTGTAGTAGTCCTGGGTGTAGATCTCGATCCGGTGGCCGTCGGGGTCGCGGATGTACAGGTAGAACGCGTTCGAGACGCCGTGTCGGCCGGGGCCGCGCTCGATGACGTCCGACATCCGCAGCGCGCCGAGCTTGTCGCAGATCGCGATGATGTTGTGCTTCTCATGCGTCGCGAACGCCACGTGGTGCATGCGCGGTCCGTCACCGCCCGTCATCGCGGTGTCGTGGACGGTCGGTTTCCGCCGCATCCACGCCGCGTACGTCGTCCCGGCCTCGTCCTGGATGTCCTCCGTGACCCGGAACCCGAGGTCCTCCATGTACGCGACCGCCCGCGGCACATCGGGCGTCACCTGGTTGAAGTGGTCGAGCCGCACGAGCGCGCCCGGCGTGTACAGGTCGTAGCGCCAGGCCAACCGCTCGACGTGCTCCACGTCGTAGAAGAACTCGACGGGGAACCCGAGCGGATCCTCGACGCGCACCGAGTCGCCGATGCCCTGCACATACCCCTCGGCGCGACGCTCCACCCGGCACCCGAGCTCCGTGTAGAAGGCGACCGCGCGGTCGAGGTCCTCAGGGCTCCGCACCCGGTAGCTGAACGCCGCGACCCCCGCCACCGGCCCCTGCCGCAGCACGAGGTTGTGGTGGATGAACTCCTCGAAGCTCCGCAGGTAGACGGTGTGCTCATCCTCTTCCGTGACCACGAGGTCGAGCACGTCGACGTAGAACTTCCGGCTCGCGGCGAGATCCGTGACGACGATCTCCATGTACGCACAGCGGAGGATGTCCGGCGGGGTGGCGGTCGGCGTGGGGATGCGGTTCACCGGCACGGGGATCGGGTCGGTGGCGGTCATGACGGGCTCGGCCGACGACGGGGTGATGGGGTTCGACATGATCTGCGTCCTTGCTGATCTCGGTTGCTGGGTGGAAGTCGACCGGGAGCGGTCAGTGCGCGGCCTGCAGCGGCCCGCCGGTCCCGAAGCGTGGGGAGTGCGCCTGGTTCAGCGTGATGTGCACCGCCTGCTGGTCGGTGTAGAAGTCGATCGAGCGGTAGCCGCCCTCGTGCCCGAGACCCGAGGCCTTCACGCCGCCGAACGGCGTGCGGAGGTCGCGCACGTTGTTCGAGTTCAGCCACACCATCCCGGCCTGCACGTTCTGCGAGAAGGTGTGAGCCCGCTTGAGGTCGTTCGTCCAGATGTACGCGGCGAGTCCGTACTTCGTGTCGTTCGCGAGCGCGAGCGCCTCCTCGTCGGAGTCGAACGGGGTGATGGCGACGACCGGGCCGAAGATCTCCTCTTGGAAGATGCGGGCGGTCGGCGGGACGTCGGCGAAGACCGTCGGCGCGACGTAGTTGCCGGTCGGCAACCCCTCGGGGCGACCACCACCGGCGACGAGGCGGCCCTCGGTCTTGCCGATCTCGACGTAGCCCATGACCTTCTCGTAGTGCTCCGGGTGCACGAGCGCGCCGACCTCGGTGGCCGGGTCGTTCGGGTGCCCGACGACGATGTTGCGGGCACGTTCGGCGTAGCGCTCGACGAAGTCGTCGTAGACACTCCGCTCGACGAGGATGCGGCTGCCGGCGGTGCAGCGCTCACCGTTCAACGAGAACACCCCGAACACCGTCGCGTCGAGGGCGTCGTCGAGGTCGGCGTCGGCGAACACGACGGCCGGAGACTTGCCGCCGAGCTCCATCGAGAGCCCCTTCAGGAACGGCGCGGCGTTCGCGAAGATGAGCTGACCGGTGCTGCTCTCACCGGTGAACGAGATGAGCGGCACGTCCGGGTGCTTCACGAGGGCGTCGCCGGCGTCTTCACCGAGCCCGTTCACGAGGTTGAACACGCCGTCGGGCACGCCGGCGCCGCGGAAGATGTCCGCCCACAGGCTCGCCGAGAGCGGGGTGAACTCCGCCGGCTTCAGGACGACCGTGTTGCCGGTCGCGAGGGCCGGAGCGAGCTTCCAGCTCTCGAGCATGAACGGCGTGTTCCACGGCGTGATGAGCCCCGCGACACCGATGGGCTTGCGGTTGACGTAGTTGACCTGCCGCCCCGGGACCTTATAGGTGTCGTCGTGCTGGGCGACGATCAGATCGGCGAAGAACCGGAAGTTCTCGGCGGCGCGCTTCGCCTGACCGAGCGCCTGCGTGATCGGCAGCCCGGTGTCGAAGCTCTCCAGCTCCGCGAGGCGGGCGTCCTGCGCTTCGACGGCGTCGGCGACCCGGTGCAGGATCCGGCTGCGCTCGCGGGGGAGGAGCCGCGGCCACGGACCCTCGTCGAAGGCGCGCTTGGCGGCGGCGACGGCGAGGTCGATGTCCGCCTGCTTGCCGGCGGCGGCCTGGACGTAGGTCTCGTTCGACACCGGGTCGAGGACGTCGAAGGTGTCGCCGTCGACCGAGTCGACGAACGCGCCGTCGATGTAGTGCCGGATACGGTCGGGCAACGCTGCCGGAACGTGCTGGGTCATGGGTGGTTCCTCCGGTCGGTGGTGGACGGCGGTGACGACGGCGGGCGGGCCGTGGTGGGCGGCTGGTGCTCCGCCTGGTACGCGAGCATGGCGTCGAGCGTCGCGGTGCGGTGGTCGCGGGCGGCGATCTCGATCTCGAGCGGCTGCGCGCCGGCGGCGATGAGTTCGAGGATGCCGTCGTGCTCTGCGACCGACTCCCGCGCGCGGCCGGGCACGAAGCTGAACGTGGAGTCGCGGAGCGCGTTCAGCCGCCGCCAGCCGCGGTGGACGAGGTCGAGGACGTGCGGGTTCGGGCACTCCTCGAAGAGGACGGTGTGGAACTCCAGGTTCAGCGCCGTGAACGCGTGCGGGTCGAAGTCGTCGAGCGTGCGGCGCATCCGCTCGTTGATCTCGCGGGCGCGGGCCAGGTGGTCGTCGGTGAGGTAGGTGGCGCTCATCGAGGTCGCTGCGCCCTCGACGAGGGCGAGCGTCTGCATCGTGAAGAGGTACTCGGTCTCGTGCAGCATCGCGACCTGCGCGCCGACGTTGCGCTCGAACGTCACGAGCCCCTCGGCCTCCAGCCGCCGGATCGCCTCGCGCACCGGGACCACGCTGATGTCGAGCTCACCGGCGATCTGGCCGAGCACCAGCCGGTACCCGGGGACGAAGCGCCCCTCGTCGATGGCCTCGCGGATGAACCGGTAGGCGCGCTCGGACTTGCTGAGCGACGCCTCCTGCCCGGTCGTCGGGTGTGGTCCGCTCATCGTCCCTGCTCGCTCTCGTATCGCGCCCGCCACTCGGCGTTCAGCGGGAAGAGGCCGTCGACCGCTGCACCGCCACGGACCTGCTCGGCGATCCAGGCGTCCTCCGCCTCCTGCACGACCGCCTCCGCGGCGACCTCGGCGGCGAGCGCCCGGGGGATCGCGATGACGCCGTCACCGTCTCCGACGATCACATCGCCCGGTAGGACGGTCACCCCACCGCAGGTGATCGCGACGTCGGTCTCCCACGGAACATGGCGGCGCCCGAGGACGGACGGGTGCGGACCCTGCGAGAAGGTCGGCAGGTCGAACGCCGCGACCTGCTCGGCATCGCGGATGCCGCCGTCGGTGACGACCCCGGCGGCCCCGCGCTGCTGCGCCCGAAGCGCGAGGACGTCGCCGACGGTGCCCGTGCCGCGCTCGCCGCGTGCCTCGATCACGATGACCTCGCCGGCCTCGACGGTGTCGAAGACACGCTTCTGCGCGTTGAACCCGTTCCCGCGCTCGGCGAAGAGGTCGGGTCGGTAGGCGACGAAGCGGAGGGTGCGGGCCACGCCGACCATGCGCGTGCCCGGTCGCGAGGCGTGGACGCCCTCGATGAAGACCTCGGTGTACCCGCGGGCCCGCAGCTTGGCGCTGAGCGTCGCCGTCGAGACCGAGGCGAGCTGTTCGGCGACCGTGGGGTCGAGCGGTTCGGCGGGCGATGCAGCGGTGAGAGGCTCAGCCGGTGCGGGCAGACCCGCCGCCGCAGCGTCCCCCCAGGCCTCGATGCGCTGATGGTCGTCGACGGCCGGTTTCGCGCCGAACCCGCCGAAGGGCTCGGTGCCCTCGACGACCGTCGTCACGAGTCGACCGCTCGTCGGGGCGCCTGGTGCGGTCGGTGCGTCGACCTCGACCTCGACGACGTCGCCGGGCACGACGACGGATGAGCCGGCGGGCGTCCCGGTGAGGATGACGTCGCCCGGCTCGAGTGTCGAGAGCTGTGAGAGGTCGGCGATGAGCTGCGCGAAGGGGAAGAGCAGTGTGTCGCTCGAGTCGTCCTGGACGACGACGCCGTTGACCCAGGTGCGCACGCGGAGGGCGGCCGGATCGATCTGCTCGGCGGGGATGACGGACGGGCCGAGGGGCGTGTAACCGTCGCCGCCCTTCGAGCGCAGGTTCGACCCCTTGTCGGCACTGCGGAGGTCGTAGAGCCCGAAGTCGTTCGCCGCGGTGACGCCCGAGACGTGTTGCCAGGCGTCTTCGACCCTGACGCGGCGGGCCGCGGTCCCGATGATGATCGCGATCTCGCCCTCGAAGGCGAGCAGTTCCGCGCCGGCCGGGCGCTCGATGGTGCCGCCCGTGCCTGAGACGGAGGACCACGGTTTGAGGAAGTACGAGGGGTGCTCCGGCGTGCGGCCGCGCTGGGCCGCCCGTGACGGGTAGTTGAGGTGGACGGCGATGATCTTGCCGCCCCCGCTATTCGGGAGGCCTTCGATGCCCTGGTGGCTGCTCATCACACGTCCTCGTCGTCGGTATCCAGAATCGTATACGATCTGGACGCAGTGGGAAAGGGTCAGTACCCGTCGCCGCGGCCCGCGTCGCTCCGACCGTCGATGAAGCGCTCCGCCAACTGCTCGGACGCGCGCGCGAGGAGCGACACGTCCGCACCGACGAGGACGAAGGACGCCCCGCGGTCGAGGTAGTGCTCGGCCACGACGGAGTCGAAGGCGTTCACGCCGGCCGGCTTCCCCGCGGCGGCGGCGGCATCGAGCACCCGCTCGACAGCGCTGACCACGGTGGGGTGCCCCTGCTGACCGAGCAGTCCGAGCGACGCCGAGAGGTCGGCCGGACCGACGAACACCGCGTCCACGCCGTCGACCGCGAGGATGTCCTCGACCTGCTCGACGGCCTCCGCCGACTCGATCTGCACCGTGAGCGACACCGAATCGTTCGCCTGCGCGAGGTAGTCGTCGATCCGGTTCCAGCGGGAGGACCTCGCGAGCGCGCTGCCGACCCCACGGACGCCCTGCGGCGGGTAGCGCACGGCCTGCACGAGCGCCGCCGCCTGCTCGGCCGACGACACCATGGGCACGATGAGGTTCTGCGCCCCGAGGTCGAGCACCTGCTTGATGACGACCGCGTCGCCGAACGGCACCCGCACCAGCGGACACACCGGGAAGGCGGCGACCACCTGCAGCTGCAGTTGGATGCTCTCCAGGGTGTTCGCCGAGTGCTCGCCGTCGACGAGGAGCAGGTCGAGGCCGCTGCCCGCAGCGATCTCCGCCGCAATCGGGCTCCCCGACACCACCCACATCCCGACGAGGGGTCGGTCCGCGGTGCGCAGGCGCTCGCCGAAGGTCGGCGGCAGGGTCATTCGAATCGGCATGTCACGGCTCCCAGTCCCTGGTATTCGGCGTGGACGGTGTCGCCCCGTTCGACCCACATCGGTCTCGTGAACGACCCCGACAGGATGATCTCCCCGGCGGCGAGACTCCCGCCGTGCTGGGCGAGCTTGCCCGCGAGCCACGCGACGCCGAGTGCCGGGTGCCCGAGGACGGCGCCGGCGACGCCCGACTCCTCGATGGTCTCGTTGCGGTAGAGCAGGGCCGAGACCCATCGCGGGTCGATCGCGTCGGGACGGACGGGCGTTCCGCCGAGCACCATGGCGCCGAGAGCCGCGTTGTCGGCGATGGTGTCGACGATCGTGCGACCGTCGAGTTCGATGTGGGAGTTGAGGACCTCGAGCGCGGGGACGATGTGGTCGGTCGCGTCGAGCACCTCGAAGATCGTGCAGTGCGGGCCCTGCAGCGGGCGTCCGAGGACGAACGCCAGCTCGACCTCCACGCGGACGTTGGAGTAGGCGTCGAAGTCGAGCGTCGCGCCCGAGTCGAAGACCTGGTCGTCGAGGATGACGCCGTAGTCGGGTTCGGTGATCCCGGTGGCCTGCTGCATCGCCTTCGAGGTGAGGCCGATCTTGTGGCCGACGACGCGCCGACCGGCGGCGATGCGGCGTTCGGCCCACAGCGCCTGCACGGCGTAGGAGTCCTCGACGGTCATGCCCGGGTGCCGGGCGGTGAGGAGGGGGATGACGCTCCGCTCCTCGTGCGCCACCGCCAGTTCGTCGGCGATCGCCTGTCGTTCGTGATCCTGCATCGCGTCCCGTCCTCATCTGCGTCGACTGCGGCCTGCGATCACGATACGGTGCGTCGTCGTCGACTGCCTCTTGCGCGGTGAGCATGATTGTATACGATGTGGTGTACATTCTGGCGGTCCAATGGCGGGCCGCGAAGGACAAAGGGGTCTCGAGACAATGACAACCGCATCACTGGCGCGAGCGACGACGCCCGCGGAACTCCGGCGCGTGGCCTTCGCCACCGTCATCGGCACCACGGTCGAGTGGTACGACTTCTTCCTCTACGCGAGCGCCGCCGGACTCGTCTTCTCGCAGCTCTTCTTCCAGCCGGCGGGACCGCAGGCCGCGCTGTTGCTGTCGTTCGCGACCGTCGGTGTGAGCTTCCTGTTCCGGCCGCTCGGCGCGTTCGTCGCCGGGCACTTCGGCGATCGCATCGGCCGGAAGAAGATGCTCGTCATCACGCTCTTCCTCATGGGAGCTGCCACGACGCTCATCGGTCTGCTGCCGACCTACGACCAGATCGGGATCATCGCCCCCGCCCTGCTCGTGCTCCTCCGCATCCTGCAGGGGCTGTCCACCGGCGGCGAGTGGGGCGGCGCCGTCCTCATGGCGGTCGAGCACGCTCCCACCGGCCGCCGCGGCCGGTTCGGGGCGTTCCCGCAGATCGGCGTCCCGATCGGACTCCTCCTCGCCTCCGGCATGCTCGCCCTCATGACGGGCGTGATCTCGCCCGGCGCGGCGTTCCTCGAGTGGGGCTGGCGGATCCCGTTCCTGCTGAGCTTCGTCCTGATCATCGTCGGCTACGTCGTGCGCCGGAAGGTAGACGAGAGCCCCGTCTTCGTCGCCCTCGCCCGCAACAAGGAGCGTCGCCGGGTCCCGATCGTCGAGCTCTTCCGGCACCACTGGCTGCTCGTGCTGCTCGCGGCGCTCACCTTCGCCGGCAACAACGCCGCCGGCTACATGACGACGGGCGGCTACATCCAGAACTACGCGACGACGCCGCTCGCCGACGGCGGCCTGGTGGGCATGGAGCGGACACCGGTCCTGCTCGCGGTCACCGGGTCGGCCATCGTCTGGCTGATCGTCACGTGGTTCGCGGGCTCGCTCTCCGACCGGATCGGCCGACGCAACACCTACATCATCGGCTGGGTCGCGTTCCTGGCAACCGTCTTCGTGCTCTTCCCGCTCGTGAACACCGGTGACCCGTGGTTGTTGTTCCTCGGGCTCGCCCTGTTCACGATCGGCAACGGCTTCACCTACGGGCCGCAGGCGGCGTACTTCGCCGAGCTGTTCCCCGCGTCGATCCGGTACACGGGCGTCTCGGTCACCTACGCGATCGGCGCCATCCTCGGCGGCGCATTCGCTCCGACGATCGCGACCTGGTTGGTGCAGGTCACGGGGTCGTCGGCGAGCGTCGCGTTCTACATCGCCGGCATGATCGTGATCGCCTTCGCGGCGACCCTCCTCCTGCGCGACCGCACCGGCATCCCGCTCGGTGGCGAGGCGGAGGAGCAGCAGGGACGCGGCCAGGTCTACGGCACCCGGATGTAGGCGCGGTCAGACCGACGACGCGATGGTCGCGGCCCCCTCGATGAGGCGGGCCGCGATCTCGGTCTCGGGGCGGCTGCTGGAGACGTAGACGACCGCGAGGGCGCCTGCCGGCGAGCCGTGCGCCGAGAGCGGGGCGGCAACGGCGCGGAGGCCGGTGATGACCTCGTCGTGGCTCGACGCCCAGCCTTGTTCGCGGACCACCGCCAGCTCGGCACGGTGGTCGTCGTCGAGGGCGTCCGGCCACTGCGACTCCGACAGACGGGACGCGATGGCTTTGCCGGGCGCGCCGACACCGACCGGGTGCCGGGTGCCGGGTCGCTGCGCGATCGACCCCATCGTGTGCCGTGGCTCGACGCTGACGAGGGTGACGATCTCGTCGCCGTCCAGCACGGTGAGGAAGCAGGTCATGCCGAGCTCGTTCGCGATGGCCGTCAGCTCGGGCAGGGCGGCGGCCTGCAGGTCGTGGGAGACACCGGCGGCGAGGGCTGCCAGGCGCGATCCGAGTGCGATCCGTCCCGTACCGTCGCGGACGACCAGGCGGTGGTCTTCGAGCGTGCGCAGGAGCCGGTAGGTGACGCTCCGGTGCAGGCCGAGCGTCGCGCTCAGGGTGTCGATCGTCAGCGGGGTGCGCGCGTCGGCCAGGACCTCGAGGATCCGGATGCCGCGCGAGAGCGTCTGGGAGTGGGCGCTGCTGGCATCGGTCACGCTCCGACAGTACCGACTGACGGCCCGCGCGCCCGGAGTTCCGGTGCCTCAGTCGTCGATCGGGTAGGCGACGAAGGCGAACCGTGAGCTGTCGGGGGACCAGCTGTTCACGTTGAGGGTGCCCTGCCCGCCGAACAGTGGGTAGCGACGGAGCGGGGTCGCCCAGTCGTCGGTCGAGATGAGCCGGACCTCGACGTCGAGGTCGGCCGGGTGCCCGATCGTGCCGGCGGGGAAGGCGATGTACGAGGCCAGTCGGGCGTCGGGGGAGAGGTGCGGGAACCAGTCGACGGTGTCGCTCACGACGAGCTGCTCGAGCTCGCCGCCGCCGTCGGGGATCCGCGCGAGCTGCGCATGGCCGGGGCCGGTGCCGAAGTGCTCCGTGTTGCAGAACAGCCATCGGCCGTCGGGCGACCATTCCGGACCGTCGAGGTGGCCGTCGCCGGTGTCGAGGACGGTGACGGGGCCGCCGCCCTCGACCGCCGGAGCGATCGCGAGTCGACCGGGATGCTCGAAGCCCTCGAGCTCGACGTACGCGATCCGCGTGCCGTCGGGCGAAACGCCGTGGAGGAAGTGCCACCGGTCGTCGTCGGCGGTGAGCTTCGTGACCGGCCCGCCGGTGAGCGCGCCGCGGTAGATGTGACCGTCCATCGCCGAGAGGAGGATGTGCTCGCCGTCGGGGTCGAGGACGTGGTCGTTGTTGAGTTCGGGGAGGCCGTGGAACTCGATCGGCGCGAGCCCGGCGGTCGGATCGTCGACCGGGAGCGCCCAGAGCCGCCCGTTGCCGTTGAGGAGCAGCGTCCGGCCGTCGAGCGACCAGTTCGGTGCTTCGACGAGGAGCTCGTCGGTCTCGAAGAGGAGCACGGGCGCATCATCGTGCGGCCCGCCGAGCAGGATGCTGGAACGCTGGCCGGGGGCGAGGGCGCGGAAGGTCATGCGCCCATCGTCCTCCAGTCCGTCGTGATCCGGGAGGATCGTTCCTCCCGGATCACGATCCGACGGCTACTTGACGAGCGCGAACCCCGCGGTCCAGGAGATCTTCTCCGAGGCCGCCAGCGTGAGCTGCAGGAAGCCGATCGCCTCGAGTTCGTGGGCGCGCTTCAGCGACCCGGCGTCGACGGCCTCGAGGCCACCGGCGGTCACGAGCTGCTGCAGTGCGGCCTTGGCGTCGGCGTCGTCCCCGGCGATGAGGACCGTGGTGGCCACGTCGCCGACCTGCTTCGATGCGAGGGTCGCGGCGAAGTTCGTGTTGAAGGCCTTGAGGACGTGGGAGCTCGGGAGCTTCGCCTGCAGTTCCGCTGCAGCCGAGCTGCCCGCGGGGACGGTGAGGGCGTCGAAGGTCGAGAAGTCCAGGGGGTTGGTGATGTCGACGACGACCTTGCCCGCGAGCTGGTCGGCGTACTGCTCGACGATCGACGCGAGGGCCGGGTAGGGGACGGCGAGGACGACGACGTCGCCGGTGATCGTGCCGGTCTCGGCCGACCCGAGGTGGTCGACGGAGGCGCCGCCCGCTGCGAGGACACCGGCGATGGCGGTGCCCATGTTGCCGGTTCCGAAGATGGTGACGTTCGTCATGACGATGCTCCTTCTCGTGGCCGCCTGGTCACGGATCAATTGGTTGTTGGTACAACTAACGTAACACCGGTTAGTTGTAGGCGCAACTATTGCTAAGCTGGAGGCATGACCGACACGCGATGGCTGAGCGACGACGAGCAACGCTCCTGGGTGCGCTTCGCCGCGGTGCTCGAACTCCTGCCGGCCGCCCTCGACCTCCAGCTCACGCGGGACGAGCACCTGACGCACTTCGACTACTTCACGCTCGCAATGTTGTCCGAGACGCCGGACCGCACGCTGCGCACCTCGGCGCTCGCGGCCCGGACGAACGCGACGCTGCCCCGCTTGTCGCGGGTGCTGACGCGCTTGGAGGACGCCGGCTTCGTGGCGCGGACGCCGTGCCCGGAGGATCGACGGGCGACGAACGTGACGCTCACCGATGCGGGCTGGGACAAGGTCGTCCAGGCTGCGCCGGGCCACGTCGAGCACGTGCGATCCCTGGTCCTCGACGCACTGACGCCGGCGCAGATCGAGCAGCTCGGCGAGATCTCCGCCGCCCTCCTGACGAAGCTCGACCCCGACGGACGGATGTTCGCCAGCGAGGCCTGATCTCCGTCACCTGGGGGATTCGCGGCGCTCGAGGGCTGCGTAGCGTGGGGTTCGACGTCGTGGACACCACCGAGCGCGACGCGGATCGGAGCGAATGATGACCGGATCGACGCAGCCCGAACCTGCACCACACGGGGACGAGGTGCCCCAGGACGGTCCCGCCTCGGCGGAGCCCGAATCGACGCCACCGCCCACGTCGCTCAACGGTGGGACGACCTCCGTCTGGTACTTCGTCGGCGCCACGTTCCTTTTCGCCGGACCCCTGATCTTCGGTGTCGACGACTTCGGGTTCTTCCGGATCATCACCCTCGTCCTCGGGGCGGTCGTCATGGTCGCCGGGTTCGTCGTCCTGCGACGCGAGAGCACCAAGCGGTCCTGAGGGCGCTGACGCCGGGTCGATCCGCCAACCGTTCAATCGGCGGGCCGTTCAATCGGCGAGCCGTTCAATCGGCGAGGAAGGCCCTGATGCCGTCGAGCAGACGGTCGACGTCCTCGTCCGAGGTGTACGGGGCGACGCCGACGCGGAGGCCTCCGACGTCGTCGAGGCCCAGCGCCGCGAACGGCTCGACCGCGTAGAACGAGCCTGCCGGTGCGAGGACGTCGCGTGCGGCGAGGAAGGCGGCCGCGTCGGCTGCACGCCTGCCGGGGAACGTCATGAACAGCGTCGCCGTGCGCTCGGCGGCCCGCGAGTGCAGCTCGACGAGCGGGCCGAGCTCCGCAAGGGCATCCTCGATGCGGGTGCGCAGCGCGAGTTCGCGCTCGTGGACGGCTGCGGCGGAGGCGACGAGACGGTCCCGCCTCGTCGTGGCGTCACCGGGGTCGATCGACGCGAGCACGCCGATGGCCGCCGTCACGCCGGCCATGAGCTCGTAGGGCAGCGTGCCGAACTCGAAGCGCTCCGGCACCACGTTCGTCGACGGCAGCAGCTTGTCGGGGTGGATCGACTCGAGCAGCGCCGGCGACGCGGCGAGGACACCGCAGTGCGGCCCGAAGAACTTGTACGGCGAGCAGACGAAGAAGTCGGCACCGAGGGCCTCGACGTCGACGACGTGGTGGGCCGTGTAATGGACGCCGTCGACCCAGACGAGTGCGCCGACCGCGTGCGCCCGATCGGCGATCGTCCGCACCGGCGGGATGGTGCCGAGGAGGTTCGAAGCAGCGGTCACGGCGACGAGCCTCGTGCGTTCGGTGACGAGGTCGTCGAGGTCGGCGAGGTCGAGCTCGCCCGTCGCCGGGTCCAGGTCGATCCAGCGCACGGTCGCGCCCGTGCGGTCCGCCGCCTGCACCCACGGGCGCACGTTCGCGTCGTGGTCGAGTCGGGACAGGACGATCTCGTCGCCGGCGATCCAGCCGCGCGACAGATGCCTGGAGAAGTCGTACGTGAGCTGGGTCGCGCTGCGACCGTAGACGATGCCCCGCTCCTCTGCGGCGAGCAGGTCGGCGCACGCGGCGCGGAAAGCGGTCACGGCGTCGTCCGCCCGGCGCTCGGACGCGACCGACGAACCCCGGTTGGACAGTGGCCCGGTGAGGGTGTCGAGGATGGCCTGGCCGACGGCGAGCGGCGTCTGGGTGCCGCCGGGGCCGTCGAAGTGGGCGATGCCCGAGGCGAGGGACGGGAACGCGGTGCGGAGGAGGGCGACGTCGAGGGTCATACGTCCATCCTGCCGCGCCGGGAGCCAGAACGTGCGGATCGGGGGAGCGAGTGCGCCATCGCTTGATACAGTGCCGGTGTGTCCATGCTCATCGCTCCGCCCCGTGTCGGGCGTCTGGAGGTCGTCGGCGTCCGCAACGCCGGCCCGAGAGAGCGGTCCATCCGGTCGACCACCTCGCCCACCCGGTGAGGACGTCGGCTTCGTCAATCGCGCTCGTCCGAGCGACGACGACGGGGCCGCGCACCCTGACGTACCCGCCGCAGCGCATCGACGCGCGGAGGGTCTCTCCGCCGTCGCCACGACGGCCCAGCCGAAACCGGTGAACCCATGATCCCCCTGAACGAATCCCAGATCCGAGCCTCCTTCGTCAACGCGTCGCGCAAGGAGGTCAGTGACGTGAGCCTTCCCGTCGACCTCGACGCGATCGACTTCGAGGTGCGTGACTTCCTCGGGTGGCGCGACAAGAAGCTGCCGCGACGCGCGTACGTGGTCACGATCGTCGACGGCGAACCCGTCGGCATCCTCCTCCGACAGGCTGACGCGACACCCCGCACCCGGCCGCAGTGCGCGTGGTGCCAGGACATCACGCTCAGCAACGACGTCGTGTTCTACAGCGCGAAGCGGGCCGGGCAGGCCGGCAAGAACGGCGACACCGTCGGCACGCTCGTCTGCGCCGACTTCCAGTGCTCGGCCAACGTGCGGAAGCTGCCACCGCTCGCCTACGTCGGTTTCGACGCGGAGGCGGCCCGCCAGGAGCGCATCGCGACGCTCGGCGTCCGTGCCGCCTCCTTCGCCTCCTCGGTCCTGAACGGCGTCGGCTGACCCACTGAGTCGCCCGGATCTGCACAAGATCCAGTGATTCTCGTGCAGATTCGGGCGACTCAATGGCGGGTGAGGGCGGCGCGCACCGAGGCGACGACGGTGCGGAGGTCACGGAGATCGTCGGCCGTCAGCTCGATGACCGTCCAACCCGCGGCCCGCAGGCGGTTCGAGCGAGCGCGGTCCTTGCGCCACCGGTCGACCTCGACCCGGTGGTAGTCGCCCTGGTACTCGATGACGACCCGCGCTGCCCGGTGGCAGAGGTCGGCGCGCGCGAGGAACGAGCCGTTCGCCGCCCGGATCCCCTGATTCGGCTCGAACCCGGTGACGCCGCCGCGCGCCAGCGCGACGCGGACGATGGACTCGGGCGGCGATTCCGCGCGGTGATCGAGGAGGGGGAGTGCGGCGGCGATCGCGCGACGGCCGCGCCGACCCGGATAGTGGGCTGCTGTCTCCTCCAACTCGTCCAGGCCTGCGGTTCGAGTCCGAAGCAGGTGGTCGCCCGCTGCGACGAGATCGGCGAGAGGGAGCGTCGCGGCAAGGTCGAGCCAGGTTCGAACCGGACTCGTCAGTCGGATGTCGCCGCGGACGATCACGTCGTCCTGAGGATCGATCGTGATCGACCGACCGGCGATCCCGGCGGCGTGCGGAGCGCGGGCCGGCGCGGCCACGGCGAGGTCGAGGCGTTCGGGGGTGGAGAGGCGGTACGGAAGCGGCAGGCCGAGCAGGAGCGCGGCGGTCGGACCGCAGACGAAGACCTGGTCGGACAGGCGGTGGAGGAATGCGCGGCAGCGATCCTCGACCGTCTCCACCGGACGGGCGGACCGGATCCCGTGACCCGGCTTCTCGAGCCGACGACTGCGGAGTTCGCCCGGTGTCATCCCGCGGCGGAGCGCGTCGCCGACGAGGAACGGTCCGTCCGGAAGGTCAGGTGACATCCCCTCACTGTGCCTGCGCGGACCGGTTCTCTGCCCACGTTCTCCACAGCCCCACTGAGTCGCCCGGATCTGCACGAATTCCGGCCGGCTCCGCGCAGATTCGGGCGACTCAGGCGGGTGCTCCGTGGTTGGATCGATGCATGGGCGAGCACAGGGGTCACGAGCACCGACGTCAGCGGACACTCACCACCAGCGGATGGCACGACTTCTGGGCGAAGGGCGGGATCGGCCGGGCGTTCCTGTTGGCCATCGGCTACCTCGCCCTGTACCTCGGTGCGGGCTGGGTCGTCGGGCAGCTCTTCGGCTCGCAGATCGGCGAGGACCTCTTCGCGACCCCGCAGAGCGTGTTCTTCGGGCTCATGCTGCCGCTCATCGTCGGTTCCCTCATCCTGGCCGGGTTCGTGCTCTCGGTCGGCTGGTTCCGGGAGCTGTTCGCGAAGCAGCCGATCCGCGGACGCTGGTGGATGTGGGCCGCTCCGATCGTGATCCTCGCCGCGGTCGTCCTGCGGTTGCTCGGCATCGACTACGGGAGCTACGAGGGTTCTGTGGTCGTGGTCGCGATGCTGTCCGGCGTGTTCATCGGGTTCGCCGAGGAGATCCTGACCCGCGGACTGGTCGTGAAGATGCTGCGCGACGCCGGGAGTTCGGAGTGGATCGTGATGGTGATCTCCTCGCTGGTCTTCGCGCTGCTGCACGCCTCCAACCTCCTGTCGGGCCAACCCGTCGTGACCGTGCTCGTGACCGTCGTCTACACCTTCGGATTCGGCGTGTGCATGTACCTGACGCTCCGGGTGACCGGCAACCTCATCTGGCCGATCCTGATCCACGGACTCTACGACCCGACGCTCTTCCTCTCGACCGGTGGGATCGACCACGCGGGAACCGCCGCCGGTCAGAGCGTGTTCCTGGCGATCGCTGGTCCGGCCAACCTGCTCATCATGCTCGTGGCCGTGATCGGCTTGATCTTCGTCCGTGGACACGTGCAGGCCCACCCGGCCGACGACGTGCTGCGGCCGTAGGCCGAACGGGTCTCGTCGACCGGCCGCGAGTACGCTCGGACGGATGACCACCGCGCGGCAGTACCCGGCGACGATCGCCGCGCCGGTCGAGCACGAACTCGTGATCAAGAAGTCGCGCTTCCTCGGCCTCGCCCACCCGGTCGCGTCGCCGGAGGACGCGGAAGCGGTCATCGCGCGGGTGAAGAAGCAGGCGTGGGATGCGCGACACCACTGCGTCGCGATGGTCACCGGGCTGCTCGGCGACCAGGCCCGCTCGTCCGACGACGGTGAACCGTCCGGCACGGCGGGGATGCCGATCCTCGAGGTCATCCGGCGGCGCGAACTGACCGACGTGGTCGTCGTCGTCACACGGTACTTCGGCGGCGTCAAGCTCGGGGCCGGTGGGCTCGTCCGCGCGTACTCCTCGGCGGCCTCCGAGACGCTCGACCTCGCCGCGCTCGTGCGCCGTGAGACCCTGACCCGCGCGACCCTCGTCGTCCCCCACGCCGACGCCGGGCGGTACGACAACCTGCTGCGCGATTGGGCCGCTACCCACGGTGCGACGCTCGGTGAGCCGGTCTACGGCGCGCAGGCTGAGCTGGAACTGTGGGTGCCGCCGGCGGAGCTCGAGCGGCTCCAAGCGGACGTCGCTTCGGCCTCCAACGGTTCGCTCGTCGTGGCCGTCGGGGAGGAGCGCGTCGTCGACGTCCCCGCCGGCAGACCTCGCTGAGTCGCCCGGATCTGCGCGAAATCCGCCGGATTCTGAACAGATCCGGGCGACTCACGGGGACGGGCGATCCCGATAGGGTCGGACCATGCACACCGACGTGACCCGCATCGACGGGCTTCCCGACCTCGCCTGGACCTCGACCCGCGGAATCGCCGCGTTCGACGCCGATGCCGGAGCGCTCACCCTCACCTCCGCCGCCGGCGTCGACTGGAGCAACAGCTCGCTCGGTGGGCCGCGTGAGTTGCGTGCCACGGCGCTCGCCTTCGACGCACCCGAACACTTCACGCTCTCGGCGCGGATCGCGGTCGTGAGCGAGCGCAGCACCTTCGACGCCGGCGCCCTCGCACTCTGGATCGACGACGAGCACTGGGCCAAGCTCTGCTTCGAGCAGTCGCCGCAGGGGCAGGCGATGGTGGTGAGCGTCGTGACGAACACCTGGTCGGACGACGTGAACTCGACGCACGTCGCGGCCGACCACGTGTGGATGCGCGTCAGTCGTCTCGGTGAGGCGTGGGCGTTCCACAGCTCGACCGACGGCGTCACGTGGGACTTCGTCCGGGTCTTCCGTCTGCACAGCGACGCCCCGGTGCGCGTCGGCTTCCTCTCGCAGGCGCCGCTCGGTCCACCCTGCGAGGCGCGGTTCGACGAGATCGCCTTCGGAGCAGCACCCCCGACGGACCTCCGCGACGGGAGCTGACCGCCGCTGAGTCGCCCGGAAACGCACGGAAACCGGCGATGCGTGCGCAGTTCCGGGCGACTCAATGCAAGGGCGGCTTGACGGATCGGAACCTATCTTCCTATAGTGGCTCCATGGCACGCAGACGACCCGGCACGCTCTTCCCGCTCGAGCTCGACATCCTCGACGTCGGCACCGTGTTGCAGGCGACCGATGGGAGCTTCTACGGGTTCGCCCTCGCCAAGCAGCTCGCCGAAGCCGGGGATGCCGCCCTCACTGCGCACGGCACGCTCTACAAGGCCCTGTCGCGGATGGCGGACGCCGGCCTGATCGAGGCGACGTGGGAGGCTCCGGAGGTCGCCGAGGCGGAGGGCCGCCCCCGCCGACGGCTGTATCGGATCACGGGCGAAGGCGCGACGGCCCGGGATCGTGAGCACGCGAGGATCGCCGGCGAGGAGGCCTCCGCGGCGAGGCCGGCGGGTGCGGCGTGGACGCAGGGGGCGATCGTATGACCGCCATCCGGACGCCTGAATACCGCACGGCCGCCCACCGCGTCCTGAACTGGTGCGGGTGGTACACCCGAGACCTCTCGCCCGACGTCGCCGGGGAACGCCGCGACGAGATCGCCTCCGACCTGCACGAGCACGCCGTCTGGGCCCAGGAAACGGGCGTCACGCCACAGCGGCTCCGGCGCGACATCATGCTGCGGGCCATCCGCGGGATCCCGCACGACCTCTCGTGGCGCTCCGGGCAGTTGCGCGCGGGCCACGGCGTCGATCCGATGCCGCTCGGCATGCGGCGGGCCGGTGACGTCCTCGCCGCGCTCGTGGTGACCGGCGGCGTCCTGGTCACGGGAGCGGCATTGTTCCTCCTCGTCCGGATCCTGCGTGCTCTCGTCATCGGCGACGTCGTCGAGGTGCCGACGGGCGCGCTCGGTGTGGCGATCGCCGCAGTCCTGGGCATCGTGGGGCTCGCGCTGTCGCTGCGGCGACGCAGTCGATGGCTCGGCGCGGGGCTCCTGGCGCCCGCAGCGGTCCTCATCGGCGTGCTCGCGGGCGACATCATGTACCGCGTCAGCGCGACCGGCGTGCTCATCGTGTCCCGCCTGAGCTCGCACGGCGCCGGATTCGAACCGTGGTGGGTGATGAGCGTGGCGATCGGGGTCGGGGCGGCGCTCGGGTTCATCGGAGCCGCGGTGTGGTGGTGGCCGGGGGGTCGCCGAACGACCGAACGGGACGCAGTGGCGTCGATGCAGGGGGAGACGGTATGAGCGGCAGCGAGAGCCACGACGGGCCGGACGCGGCGCAGGAGGCGGCACCCGTCCGCCGGAGTCCTGGAATGCTCCGACGACGGATCGGGCTCGGCATCGCGATGAGCGGGGTGCTCGCGGTGGCGGCAGGCGGGGTGTTCATCGGGGTGTCGAACGCCCAGGCGGCGGCCGACGACGCCCGATCCCTCGAAGCGGTCGCCGAGGCCGCCGCGTCGCTCGACGACCTCCCGCCCGTCGAACCCGTGGTGCCCGCGGATCCCGCTGCCACGCCGGACGCTGGCGAACCCGTCTCGCCGGCGTCCGGAGTCGACTACTCGCAGACGCCGGAGGGCTGGTTCGACGCCACGACCGACCCGGCGGACATCCCACCCAGCTCCGAGCCGGGATTCCGTGACGGGATCTGGGAGGCACAACAGCAGATCATCGCGAAGTGCATGGCTGATCAGGGGTTCTGGTACGCCTGGACGAACGAACCCTCCAAGATCCTCGATCCACTCTTCGGCATGGTCATGTCGGAGTCGTCCGATGCGGCGTTCCTGGCCCGGTGGGGGACGAACCCCGACGATCAACCGTACGACTGGAAGCTCGCCGGCTGCCACGGCTACGCCGTCCACGTCACCGGGATGGACGACGCCCACTGACGCCGTTGATCGGCAGCGCCGGCGTCCGACGCCGGTGCTAGCGTCGCCCGCATGAGAATCCTGTTGATCGGAGCCAGTGGACATGTCGGACGAGCGGCGCAGGACGCCCTTGCGGAACGTCACGAGGTGATCGCGGTGTCCCGCTCGACGGCGCCTGCCGTCGACACCACCGACGAGGCGTCGATCGAGGCGCTGTTCGCCGAGGTGGGCGAGGTCGACGCGGTGATCGTCGCCGTCGGCTCGGTCCCGTTCAAGCCTGTGGGGGAGCTGACGCGCGACGACTACCGCGCGGCCTTCCTCGGCAAGGTGCTCAGCCAGCTCGACGTCGTGCGGATCGGGACGCCGTTCGTCCGCGACGGCGGCTCCTTCACGCTCACGACGGGCATCCTCGCCCGCGAGCCGATCGCGACCGGTGCGGCGGCCTCGATGGCCAATGGGGCGGTCGAGTCCTTCGTGATCGGTGTCGCCCCGGAACTCCCGCGCGGCATCCGCATCAACGCCGTCAGCCCCACGGTGCTCGCCGAGGCAACCGGGTACCACGACGCGTTCCCGGGCTTCCCGCCCGTCGCCTCCGACGTGGTCGGCCTCGCCTTCGTGCGCGCCATCGAGGGTGTCGGCACCGGTCGGGTGCTCGCGCTGGACTGAGCCGTCCCGGCACTCCCGAGGGGAGGCATGTCGTCGTCCGGCCGTCCGTCAGGCGACGATCCGCCTCCCCTCAGTCGCGCTCTCGACGCGGCCGACACCCAGCGCTAGGGTCGGCACCTGACCCGCTTCCTGCTGAGCATCGCCGTCAGTCTGCTGTCCTCGGCGATCGGGCTGCTCGTCGCGGACTGGGTCGTACCCGGCGTCCGCTTGTCGCTCGGCGGCTTCGTCATCGCCGTCGTCGTCTTCACGATCGCGCAGGGCGTCCTCGGGCCCTTCATCCTGCGCCTCGCACGGCGCTACGCCTCAGCGATCCTCGGCGGCATCGGACTCGTGACGACGCTCGTGTCGTTGTTCGTCGCGTCGATCCTCCCCGGCGGCCTCCACATCCGCGGTGTCCTCGCCTGGGTGCTCGCCCCGCTGGTGGTGTGGCTGGTCACGGCGCTCGGGAGCTGGATCCTCGGCTGGGCGCTCATCACGCGCCGGTTCGGCGACCGGGATCGCGATCGAGGTGGCAAGCGCACGAAGCGGTAGGCGGCGACGAAGCCCGGACGGAATCAGCGGCCGGCGGCCAAGGCGGCTGCCAGCTCGACGCGGCTCGCAACGCCGAGCTTCCGCAGGACGTTCGCGATGTGGAACTTCACGGTGTTCTCGCTGATGGTGAGGGTCTCGGCGATCGCCCGGTTCCGTGCTCCGCCGGCGGCCAGCTCGGCGACGCGCCATTCGCGCTCGGTCAACGCGGCGGCCGCCGAGTCGGAACGTGTCTGGGCTGCGGGCGGTGGGTCGAGCGGAAGCGTCACGTGCAGTTCCGAACCCCACCCGGGCGTCGCCTGGACATCGAGACTGCCGCGGAGTGCGGCGACGCGAGCGCCGAGCTGCTGCACACTCGGGGTGTCGACGGTCAACTCGCCGGGGCCGTCATCGCGGATGCCGATCAGCAAATTGCTGCCGTCGCAGTCCCACTGCACCCGGACCCGCCCGACCGAGGACTGCTCGACGAGCGCGAGGACCGTGCCGCGGACGATCGCCCGGCCGGCGTGCGCCACTTCACCGGGGAGTGCCCGACCGTCGACGGGCGGCTCGATGAACTGGACCTCGGGACCGCCGAAGCGGGCCAGCGGACGGAGATCCTCGCGGAGTCTGGCGAAGGCGCGCGCGACCGGTTCCTCGGCCAGTTGGCGGTCGCGGTCGGACACCGCCCGCAGCTCGACCATCGCGGCCGAGGCGATCTCGGTCACCGCCGTTCGGGCGTCCTCCGCCGACGTCTGCCGTGACCGGGTGACGGCGAGGATCGACTCCAGTGTCGTCGCATGGGCGTCGGTGAGTTCCGCGATGGCGCCGGCCCGCTCGCTCGACGCCGCCCGCGAGTCACGGAGGTAGTCGGGGGCCGCCGTCGCGACCTGCTGCCGGATACCGGCCGCGACGACCCCCCACAGGGCGCCGATGAGCCGGTCGTCGATCGACCCCTGTGGGTCGGTCAGGACGAGGAGGGCGCCGGTGTCGGCCAGCCACGCGGCGATCGGACGTTCCGCGCCTGCGATCACCGCCGATGTCGGCCGGTCGGCGTGTGGTCCGGTGTCAGCGGTCGCTGTGGTGACCGGGCCGCGCGGGGTGCGCTGTCGAACGGCGTCGAGCTCGGCGATCGTGACGCCCTCGACGATCGCGGGGTCGCCGGCCTTCTTCCGGGGGCGGCCGGTGCAGTCCTCGGTGAAGATCACGAGCGAGGAATGGGCGACGACCGGCTCGAGGACCTCCCGGAACGCACCGGCGATGCGGAGCAGCGAGCTGGATGCGACGGAGGCCAGGCCGTCGAGCAGCTCGACCGGGTAGGTGACAGGGCGTTCGATCATGTCCGCACCCTATCCCATCCGCCTCCTCCCACCCGTTCGGGTAGGTGAAACCGTTCGGCCGAGCAGCGGTGCACCTACCCGATCACGCCCAGGATGGAGGGATGTCGAACCCCACCGTCCCTCCATCCACGTCGGTGACGCCTGCGACCTCGACGGTCCAGGGGGCGCTCGCCGCGATCGACGCCGAGCTGCATCGGACCGTGTCGAGCCTGCTCGAGGCCGATCCGGTCCCGTTCGCCGGAGCACTCGAGCGCCTGCGAACGGCGGACCGCGTGTTCGTGTCCGGTGCCGGTCGTTCTGGTCTCGCGCTCCGCATGACCGCGATGCGGCTCATGCACCTCGGGCTCACCGTCCACGTCGTCGGCGAGACGACGACCCCCGCCATCGTCGCGGGTGACGTCATCCTCGTCGCCAGCGGCTCCGGCACGACGACGGGTGTGGTCCGCGCCGCGGAAACGGCCGTCTCCGTCGGGGCCCAGGTGATCGCCATCACGACCGACCCCGCATCCCCGCTTGCCGAGCTGGCCGCCGAGACGATCGTCGTCCCCGCCGCGCAGAAGACCGACCACGGCGGCACGCGTTCCGTGCAGTACTCGGGCAGCCTCTTCGAGCAGGCGGTCATGCTGCTCGGCGACGCGTTCTTCCATGCGCTCTGGCAGTCGGACGGTGTCAGTGCCGAGGAGCTGTGGCCGCGCCACGCGAACCTCGAGTAGTAGCTCCGATCTTTTCCAACGCGCCCGGCAGACGTCGGACGCCTCCCATCACGACAGAAAGCAGCACCACATGAAGCTCCAGGTAGCCATGGACGTCCTCACCACCGAGGCAGCCCTCGAACTCGCCGGGAAAGTCGCGCCCTACGTCGACATCCTCGAGCTCGGCACGCCCCTCATCAAGAGCGAGGGCCTGCGTGCCGTCACCGCGGTCAAGGACGCCCACCCCGACAAGATCGTGTTCGCCGACCTCAAGACCATGGACGCCGGTGAGCTCGAAGCCGACATCGCTTTCTCCGCCGGTGCGGACATCGTCACCGTCCTCGGGACCGCAGGTGACAGCACGATCGTCGGCGCCGTGAAGGCCGCGAAGGCGCACGGCAAGTCCGTCGTCGTCGACCTCATCGGGGTCGCCGACAAGGTGCAGCGCGCCAAGGAGGTCACCGCTCTCGGCGCCGCGTTCGTCGAGATGCACGCCGGTCTCGACGAGCAGGCGGAGGAGGGCTTCACCTTCCAGACGCTCCTGTCCGACGGTGAAGCGGCCGCGGTGCCGTTCTCGGTCGCCGGTGGCGTGAACGTGTCGACGATCGCGTCGGTGCAGCAGGCGGGCGCGCAGGTCGCGGTCGCCGGTGGGGCGATCTACTCGGCCGACGACCCGGCGGCCTCCGCAGCAGCACTGCGCGCGGCAATCGTCGCCTAACCCCCTCCGCCAACCCCGCACCCGTCGGGTTGGCCAGCGCGGTGCGCTGACGTGAGCGCGGTGCATCGGACGTGAGCGCGGGTCTCCAGAGACCCGCGCTCACGGCTCCGGGGCGCGCTCGGGTCAGCGCACCGCGCTGGCGTCTCGGGTGGGTCGGCTGGGTGAAGTCCGAACATCGGACGGGATTCGGGTGCGACGCGGCATACTGGGCGGATCACCACGCGACGCTCGTCGGATGAGCGCGCAGCCGAGTACCCGAAGGATCCGCCGATGACGACCGATTCCAGCCCCGAGCAGCCCATCGCACAGACGACCTCGGGAGCGGTCCGCGGCACGCGCCGCGCCGACGGGTCGGTCGCCTTCCTCGGCGTCCCGTTCGCCGAGCCGCCGATCGGAGCGAGACGGTTCCAGGCCCCCGAGCCCAGGGCGCCCTGGGACGGTGTCCTCGACGCGACCGCCTACGGTGCGACACCGCAGCGGAAGGCCATGGCCGAGATCACGACGATCCCGGAACCCTCGATCCCCGGCGACTCGACGCTCAACGTCAACGTCTTCACACCCGACCCGACTCCGACCGACGAGGGCGCCGGCCTGCCCGTCCTCGTCTGGATCCACGGCGGCGGCTTCATCGCCGGGTCGCCCGCGAGCCCCTGGTACGACGGCCGGGCCTTCAACCGCGACGGCGTCGTCACGGTCTCGGTGTCCTACCGCCTCGGCTTCGACGGCTTCGGCTGGCTGCCCGACGCCCCTGCCAACCGCGGCGTGCTCGACTGGATCCTCGCGCTCGAGTGGGTGCACGACAACATCGCGGCGTTCGGTGGTGACCCGCAGCGGGTCACGATCGCCGGCCAGTCCGCCGGCGGCGGGTCCGTCATGACCCTGCTCACGGTCCCGTCAGCCAGGCACCTGTTCGAGCGGGCGATCTCGGTGTCCGGAGTGCCCGGCGACGTCCCGCTCGTCGAGGCGCAGGCCCTGACCGCGCGACTCGCCGAGCACCTCGGGGTGCCCGCGACCCTGGCCGGCTTCGCGAGCGTCCCGGAGGCGACGCTGATCGAGGCCCAGGGCTTCGAGGTCGTCCCCGGTGGGGCGACCGATCCGGAGTCCGTGCTCCGAGGGATGACGACGATGAACGGCCGCCTCGGTCTCGGGCCGGTGGTCGACGGCGAGCTGGTCGTCGACACCGTCGAAGCCGGCATGATCGCGGGACGAGGTGCGGACAAGCCGTTGCTCGTCAGCGCGACCCGAGAGGAGTTCGCCGGGTTCTTCACCGGTCGGCTCGACGAGTTCGACGCCGTGGCGCCGACGCGTGCCCTCGAGCTCATGGGTGTGCCGGAGCCGCTCGCCGATGCGTACGTCGCGACCCAGCCCGGCGAACGCACGGGAGTCGTCGCGGGTCGCTTCGTGAGCGACGTCATGTTCCGGGAGCGCGTCATCCGCTGGCTGGCGCTGCGGGACGACGCCGAGACCTGGGTCTCCGACTTCGTGTGGCGCTCGGCGGTGAGCGGGATCGCGGAGCACTGCCTCGACGTCCCGTTCATCTTCGACGTGCTCGACGACCCGGACGTCACCCGGGTGGCGGGCTCGCATGCGCCGCAGGAGCTGGCTGATCGGGTTCACGGCGCGGTCGTGGCGTTCGTCCGAGACGGGTCACCGGGCTGGGCGAGGTCCGACCGCGACGCCTCCAGGATCGAGGTGTTCGACGCAGCCGGAGCACCGGCGGTCGAACCGTTCGCGAGTGCACGCGTCCTCGCAGCGGCGAAGCGACTCGCGGAAGCGGCATCGACACCGTCCTGACGGACCCGGGCACCCGGCTCGTAGGACGAATCGGACCGTTCTGCCAGGGGGTGTGGCTGTGAGGCGTCCCGCGTTACCGTCGGGACACGAGGAAAGGAATCAGCATGAGCGACCCACGAGACGAGATGGACGACCCGATCGGCGACGCGCAGGAGGCGATATCCCGATCGCTGCCCGACAACGCTCCCGAGAGCGACGATCCGATGGCGGCACCGACGGTCGACGAGCCGGGCTCCGAGCCCGGCGACGGTGACCCCGCCGACCAGCCGGGCCTCCTCTAGCGCGGCTCGCCGGGGACGGTCTTCGGCTCGGGAATCCCTGGTCAGCGCGGTGCTGTCGACCGAGCTGTGGTGATTCGGTGCCAGCGCGGTGCGCTGGCCCGAACACGCGGGATCAGGCCTGAGCGCGGCCCATACGCGTGAGCGCGACCCTCCGGAGACCCGCGCTCACGCGTATGGCCCGCGCTCGCGTCAGCGCACCGCGCTGGCGCACACCGACACGGTGGAGGGCGGAGGTGTGCAACGCGGGGGCGCTCCGCGCGCGTAGCGGAACGACTTCGGACGATGTCAACCCCCGCGACGGAATGGTCGGGCCCCCATACGGTGGACGGAGTTCTGCGAAAGGAGCTTCACCATGAACATCCTGCTCATCATCGTCATCGTCGTTGCCATCGTTCTCGCCATCACCGGTGGGTTCGTCCAGTCCCTCAACTTCCTGCTGTGGGTCGGCCTCGTGCTGCTCGCGATCGCGATCATCGCGTTCCTGATCAGGACGATCACGGGTCGCAAGGCGCTCTAACTCGAATTCAAGTCCACGAAGCGGTCGGTCCCTCCGGGGGCCGGCCGCTTCGCTGTGTCCGGGGTGGTGCGTCCGGGCGGGATCCGAGCCCTATCGCAATGACGGATCGACGCTCGTCCGTCGGAGCACCGCATCGGCGAAGGCCCCGAACAACCGCTCGCCGGCTTCGCGCATCGGCCCCGCCACGGCGGCGACCTCGGACCGCAGCCGGTCGGCCGCCTCCTCCGCGGTCCCGGCGATGAACGGCAGGTCGCGGAGCATGAGCGGTTCCGCGAGCCATCGGTCGAGCATCGGCGGGTCGACCTCGAGGTGGAACTGCGTCGCGAAGACCCGGTCCTCGATCCGGAACGCCTGGTTCGGCGTCGACGGCGACGACGCGAGGACCGTCGCCCCATGCGGAGCCTCGACGACGTCGCCATGCCAGTGCAGCACCGGTAGCCGCTCTCCGCGCATACCGAGTTCGCTCTCGGTCAGGAGTTCGACGTCGCCGACACCCACCTCATGCGCCGCCGCCGAGTGGAGGGTGGCGCCGAGGGCCGTCGCGATGAGCTGGTGCCCGAGGCAGATCCCGAACACCGGGATGCCGAGTACCGCCGCATCGCGCACGAGCTGCGCTTCGAGCCCGAGACCCGGGTGCTCCTCCACGTCGAGCGCGCCCATCGGGCCACCGAGGAGGACGAGCCCGTCGAACCCGGTGATCTCGCGCGCCGGCGGCAGCTCACGGCGCTCGACGACCGTGTCCAGCGTCCAATCGATCCCCGATGCCGTCAGCACCTCGCCGAGCACCGCCGGTCGCTCCCAGGGGACGTGCTGCAGGATGAGGACGTGCGGTCTGGTCATCGGAGGCCTCCAGGTCGCTGGGGCGGCGCGACCGGTCTCCGCCGGGTCGCGGAGGTCGTCACCGTGGGAGCATCGTAGCGAATCCGGGCGCCGCCACCGGCCCGAGGCTTCAGGCTCCCGGCCGATACACTGTCACCGTGCTGCTCTCGGACCGTGACATCAAAGCCGAACTCGACGCCTCCCGCATCGCGCTCGACCCCTACTCGCCGGAGATGATCCAGCCGTCGTCCATCGACGTGCGCCTCGATCGCTTCTTCCGCCTCTTCGACAACCACAAGTACCCCTTCATCGATCCCGCGGAGGATCAGCCGGAGCTGACGCGCCTCATCGAGACGCTGTCGAACGAGCCGTTCATCCTGCACCCCGGCGAGTTCGTCCTGGGGTCCACGTACGAGCGGGTGTCCCTCCCGGACGACGTCGCCGCACGCCTCGAGGGCAAGAGTTCGCTCGGTCGTCTCGGTCTCCTCACGCACTCCACCGCCGGCTTCATCGACCCGGGCTTCACGGGCCACGTCACCCTCGAGCTCAGCAACGTCGCGACGCTGCCGATCAAGCTCTGGCCGGGGATGAAGATCGGTCAGATGTGCTTCTTCCGGCTCACGTCACCTGCCGAGCGCCCGTACGGGTCGAGCGAGTACAGTTCCAGGTATCAGGGACAGCGCGGACCCACCGCCTCCCGTTCCTTCCAGAACTTCCACCGGACCGACGTCGGCGAGACGCAACGCTGACGCAGGATTGAGGCGGGCGTCCCGACGACGGGCGAGCAGGTGGACCAGCAGAAAGGCCCCGCCATGAGCACGTCAGAGCGACCCGACTTCGCCCGCGCGATCACCGCCGACGGGCCGACGCCGCTCTACCCGCGCCGCATGGTCCGGTTCGGCCAGTTCGTCGGGTCCTGGGACGTCCACTCGAAGCGCCTCGACGACGAGAGCGGCGAGTGGGTCGAGTCCGACTTCCGTTGGATCGTGTCGTACATCCTCGAAGGGCGTGCCGTGCAGGACGTCCAGCTCGTCGCGAACGACGCGGAGCCGTCGGGCTGGGAGACGGTCAGCACGGCTCTCCGCGTGTACGACCGGTTGATGGGCGCCTGGCGCGTGAACTACGTCGAGCCACGGCGCGGCGAGTTCTGCCAGCTCGTCGCGACGCCGCACCGCTCCGACGGCATCCGCCAGGACGGCACGCGGAACGACGACAAGCTCATCCGGTGGAACTTCAGCGGCATCACCGAGGACTCGTACACCTGGGAGAGCTGGGTGTCCGACGACGAGGGCGTGACCTGGTGGCTGCAGGAGCACAACGAGGGTCGCCGCATCGCCTGAGTGGCTCCGTCTCCACCGCGACACTCAGGTGTCGGTGCGCGCCAGGCGCTCCAGGAACGACGCCAGCCGCTCGCGCTCGGCCGTGGAGAAGCCGTCGAGGATGCGCTCCTCGGCGGCGAGGTGATCGGGCAGGGCCGCTTCGACGAGGCGCTTGCCGGCCGGGGTGAGGGCGACGACCGTGCCGCGCCCGTCCTGCTCGCTCGGACGGCGCGTCACGAGACCGCGCTCGACGAGCTTGTTCACGCGCTGGGCGATCGCACTCGACGTCACCATCGACCAGTGCGCGAGGTCCTTCGGCGCGAGTTCGTGCGGTGAGCCCGAGCGGAGGAGGGTCGCGAGCACGTCGAACGACGCGCTGTCGAGCCCGTGCTCGGCGAAGGTCGAGGAGAGGCGTGCGTCGACCGCCGTCGCGGCCCGTGACAGGCGTCCGATGACGGCCATGGGGGAGACGTCGAGATCGGGTCGCTCGGTCCGCCACTGGCCCAGGATGTCGTCGACGCGTGTGCTCATCCGGCCAGCATAGTGATTTGCTTAGTGCTGAGCTATTATTGCTCAGTGCTTAGCAATCAACTCCGCATCGCCGCCGTCACCGCCATCGCCCCGATCAGCTGGGGGACGACCTACTTCGTCACGAGCGAACTGCTCCCGCCAGGACGACCGCTGCTGGCAGCCGTGCTCCGGGCGCTGCCTGCGGGCCTCCTGCTCCTCGCGATCACGCGGACCCTCCCGGTCGGCGGCTGGTGGTGGCGATCGCTCGTGCTCGGCACGCTCAACATCGGTGCCTTCTTCGCGTTCCTCTTCCTCGCCGCCTACCGACTGCCCGGCGGGGTCGCCGCGACCATGGGGGCGATCGGCCCGGTGCTCGTCGCCGTGCTCGCGAGCCTGCTGGTGGGGGAGACGTTGACCGTGCGCCGGGTCGTCGCGGGATTCGCCGGAGTGGCCGGCGTCGCGCTGATCGTGCTGCAGGCCGACGCCCGCCTCGACGCGGTCGGCGTCGTCGCCGCACTCGCCGGTGCTGCGTCGATGTCGCTCGGATCGGTGCTGAGCAAGCGGTGGGGGAGACCCGAGGTCGGCCGCCGGATCGGCGCGCGCCGATGCACGAGCTCGAACCCGGACCCGTCCGAGGTCAGCGGCGTCTCGGTCTCCGGCCTCGCATCGACCGCCTGGCAGCTCGTCGCCGGCGGCATCGTGCTCGTGCCGGTGCTGCTCATCGTCGAGGGGCTCCCATCGGCCGCCCCGGACGCAGCTGCGATCGGCGGGTACGCCTACCTCTCCCTCGTGGGCACAGCCCTCGCCTACACCCTGTGGTTCCGTGGCATCGCCGCGCTCCCCGTGTCGTCCGTGTCGTTCCTCGGTCTCCTGAGTCCCGTCGTCGCCGTGCTGGCAGGCCTCGTGGTCCTCGGCGAGGCACTGAGCCTCGGACAAGTGCTCGGGATCGGGGTCGTCGCCGGCTCCCTCATCCTGGTCTTCACCGCGAGACGGCCCCGAGCCATACTGAGCGCATGAGATTCCGCACCGTCATCGAACTCCAGGGCAACAACACCGGCATCCTCGTCCCCGACGCCGTCGTCGAGGGCCTGGATCGAGGCAAGCGCGTGCCCGTCGTCGTCACCGTCGGTGCGACCACCTACCGCAGCACCATCACGCCGATGGGCGGCCGGTACCTGATCGCGCTGAGCGCCGCCAACCGCGCCGCCGCCGGGGTCGCGGGAGGGGACGAGGTCGAGGTGGACCTCGAGCTCGACGAGGCACCGCGCGTGTTCCCGTTGCCGCCCGAGCTCGAGACGGCGCTCGCGGGAGACGAGCAGGCGCTCGCCGCCTACGGAGCCCTGTCGTTCAGCCGTCAGCGCGCGCTGGCCGAGCCGGTCGCGCTGGCGAAGACGGATGCGACGCGAGACAAGCGGATCGCCGCGGCCGTCGACGCACTCCGCGGCGCCTGACCTCGCTCAGTCGCCTGAATCTGCTCGAAAACCGGGGCGATCCGTGCAGATCCGGGCGGCTCAGCGGGCCGTGGACTCCGCGAGCAGCGGCACGACGAGCGGCAGCTGGAGCGTCAGCCACGGGCTGAACGCGAAGGGTGCCTGCTCGACGGACGCCAAGAGCGATTCGGGCTCGGCCCAGGCCCACTCCATGACCTCGTCGGGGTTCGGCTCGGGCGTCGCGTCCGTGTAGGCGACGTAGACCGGGCAGATCTCGTACTCGACCACGCCCGAGGCGTCGACGGCGCGATACCGGAAGTCGGGCAGCACCAGTTCCGGCGCGGAGATCGGCAGGCCCAGTTCGGCACTCGCCCGACGCAGCACGGCGTCCACGCTGTCCTCGTCCGGGCCGGGGTGTCCGCAGAACGAGTTCGTCCAGACGCCCGGCCACGTGAGCTTCGAGAGCGCGCGCCGGGTCACGAGGATGCGTCCGTCGGGCCCGATGACGTGGCAGGAGAACGCGAGGTGGAGTGGCGTCTCCTGCGTGTGGACGGTCGCCTTCGGCGTGGTGCCGATGCGGGTGCCGTCCTCGGCGAGCAGGACGACGAGTTCTTCGGGTACCGACATGCGTCCATTCTCCCCGACGAACGGGGCGAACGCGAATGGACAGCTAGCGTACTAATCTCGCCGCTCCGTGAAGTAGCCTCGTGATATGGAGACCCACCACGTCGTCGACGTGCCCTATCGACAACAGCATCAGGTCGAGGATGCCCTCGAGCGTTTCCTCGAACTGGCGAAGACGCAGGCGGTGTCGTTCGGCGGCGCCGGCTACCTGCGGCTCTGGGAGACCATCGAGCGCAGCATGGCCGGCGGCAAGCGGTTCCGTCCCCGGATGGTCATGACGGCTTACGAGGCGCTGGGGGGCGAGGACATCGTCGCGGCCGCCCACGTCGCGGCCGCCTACGAGCTCCTGCACACTGCGCTGATCGTCCACGACGACGTGATCGACCGCGACTTCGTCCGGCGCGGCAGCCCCAACGTCTCCGGCAGCTACCGCGACATCGCGCAGACCGCGGGCATCCCACTGCCGCTCGCCGAGCACCGTGGCATGTCCGTCGCCGTCATCGCGGGCGACCTCGCGCTGTCCGCGTCCTACCGCCTGATCGACCGTGCCGGGAGCGCCGACTCGGTCCGCACCCGCCTGCGCGAGATCCTCGACGACGCCATCTCCGCTTCGGCAGCCGGTGAGCTCGCCGACGTCGACTTCACGGTCGGCGGCGTCGTCCCGACGGTCGACGACATCATCCGCATGGAGCGCCTGAAGACCGCCTACTACTCGTTCGAGGCGCCACTGCAGTCGGGCGGCGTCCTGGCCGGTGCTCCCGAGGCGACGATCGACGCGCTCGGGGCCTTCGGACAGCAGATCGGCATCGCCTACCAGATCATCGACGACGTCCTCGGCGTCTTCGGCGACTCGAAGACGACCGGCAAGACGACGATCGGCGACCTCCGCGAGGGCAAGCTGACGGTCATGGTCGCGTTCGCGGCGGAGCAGCCCGAGTGGCACGCCGTCGAGCACCTCTTCGGCGACCCGGACCTCGACGAGGAGGGTGCCGCCGTCCTGCGCGACGTCCTCACGACGACGGGCGCCCGCCAGCACGCGACCCTGCTGGCCGGTGACTACGCCAACCGCGCCTGGGAGCAGCTGGCCTCGCCGAGCATCCCGGCGCAGCTCCGCGACGAGCTCCGCCCCATCGTGGCCACCGTGCTCGAGCGGTCGCGATGACCGCAGCAGGGGACGGGACCGGGCGACCCGCCGACGACGCCTCGGCGGTCGGCGACGCACGACAGCTCTACGACCGGGTCGCGCAGGAGACCGCCAGCATCGTCATCCGTCGGTACTCCACGTCCTTCGGTCTGGCGGCCAGGCTGCTGGGTGGCGACATCCGCCAGGACGTCGAGAACGTGTACGCGCTCGTGCGGATCGCCGACGAGATCGTCGACGGTGTGGCCGCGGCCGCGGGGCTCGACCCCGAGCGGGTCCTCCGCATGCTCGACGCGCTCGAGCGGGACACCGAGGACGCGATGGAGACGGGATACAGCAGCAACCTCGTCGTCCACGCCTTCGCCATCTCGGCGCGGTCCGCGGGCATCGAGACCGACCTCACACGTCCGTTCTTCGCGTCCATGCGCGCGGACCTCTCGCGCACCGTCCACACCCCGGAGACGTTCCGCGACTACGTGTACGGCTCCGCCGAGGTCGTCGGGCTCATGTGCCTGCGGATCTTCCTGCGCGGCCACGACGTCGACGACGCCCAGCGCGCCGCGTTCGTCGTCGGCGCCAGGAGTCTCGGTGCCGCCTTCCAGAAGGTCAACTTCCTGCGCGACCTCTCGGCCGACCACGACGAGCTCGGACGCAGCTACTTCCCGGGTGTCGCCGTCGACGAGCTCAGCGAGGCGCAGAAGCACAGCCTGCTCGACGACATCGAAGCCGATCTCGACCGTTCGGCAGCGGTCCTCGGACGGCTGCCGAAGTCGAGCCGTCGCGCGGTCGCCCTCGCCCAGGAACTCTTCTCGGAACTCGCCCGACGCATCCGGACGACGCCGGCCTCGGCCCTCGTCCGCACGCGTGTCCGGGTGCCCGACCCGGTCAAGCTCCGCATCGCCGCCGGTGCGCTCGCCGGTCGCACACCAGCCACGACCGGCACCACCGCCTCCATCCCGACGATCGACGAGAGCTCGCAGTCATGACCCCCTCCCACAACCGCACCGTCGTCATCGGCGGCGGCATCAGCGGTCTCGCCACCGCAGCCCTCCTCGCCCGCGACGGCCAGCGGGTCACCCTGCTCGAACGACGCGAGGTGCTCGGCGGCCGCGCCGGCACCTGGGAGCAGGACGGCTTCACCTTCGACACCGGCCCGAGCTGGTACCTCATGCCGGAGGTCTTCGACCACTTCTACCGGCTCCTCGGCACCTCCGCGGCCGAGCAGCTCGACCTCGGGCGACTCGACCCGGCCTACCGCGTCTACTCGGAGGGCCGCGACGGACACCTCGACCTCGCCGCCGACCGGGCCGGCAACCTCGCCCTGTTCGAGTCGGTCGAGCCCGGTGCCGGCGCGAAGATGGACGATTACCTCCGCAGCGCGAAGGAGACGTACGAGATCGCCATCCGGAGTTTCCTGTACACGACGTTCGAGTCGTACCGGACGCTCGCGAGCCGTGAGGTCCTCGCCCGGATGCCGAAGCTCGCGAAGCTCCTCACGGAGGACCTCGACACCCTGGCCGCGCGCACCGTCTCCGACGTCCGGTTGCAGCAGATCCTCGGCTACCCGGCCGTGTTCCTCGGCTCATCGCCCTTCGAGGCGCCGAGCATGTACCACCTCATGAGCTACCTCGACCTCGAGGACGGCGTGCTCTACCCGCAAGGCGGCTTCTCGCGGATCATCGACACGATCGCCGAGCTCGCCCGCGCCGAGGGTGTGGAGATCATCACGGGCGCCGAGGTCACCGGCATCACCACGATGCCCGCCGGCCGCCGCGCCAGGGTCGACGGCGTCAACTACCTCGACGCCGACGGTCGTCGGCAGTTGCTCCGTGCAGACCGCGTGGTGTCCGCCGCCGACCTGCACCACACCGAGACGACGCTGCTGCCCCGCGAGCTCCAGACCTACCCGGCCGAGTACTGGGAGAAGCGCACCGCCGGTCCCGGAGCCGTGCTCGTCATGCTCGGCGTCCGCGGGGAGCTCCCGGAGCTCCTGCACCACAGCCTGTTCTTCACGGCCGACTGGCGCGACAACTTCGGCCGCATCTTCGGCGAGGAGACGAGCGTGCCCGACCCCGCGTCGCTCTACGTCTGCCGTCCGAGCGCGACCGATGCGGGCGTCGCACCCGACGGCCACGAGAACCTGTTCATCCTGGTCCCGGTCCCGGCCGACCCGTCCATCGGTGGCGGGGGAGACGCCCGGGTCGCGGAGATCGGCGACGCCGCCATCGCGCAGATCGCCGAGTGGGCCGGCGTCCCCGACCTCGCCGAGCGCATCGTGGTGCGTCGCGACGTCGGACCGGCCGACTTCGCGACCGACCTCAACGTCTGGAAGGGCACCGCCCTCGGGCCGGCGCACATCCTCTCGCAGAGCGCGATGTTCCGGAGCGGCAACGTCAGCAAGAAGGTCGACGGCCTGTTCTACACCGGTGGCTCCACCATCCCGGGCATCGGCCTGCCGATGTGCCTCATCAGCGCGGAGCTCGTCGTGAAGCGCATGCGCGGCGACCTCACCACCGGGCCGATGGCGGAGCCGTTGCTCGCGCGCGCCGAGGCGACCGGCTGATGGGTCTGCTGTACCTGCTGGCGCTGCTCGTCTCGATCACCGGGATGGTCATGCTCGACCGGCGGTTCCGGCTGTTCTTCTGGGCCGACCGACGGCGGGCCGCGATCATCCTGCCGATCGGCGTCGTGTTCTTCCTCGTGTGGGACCTGCTCGGTATCGGCACCGGCATCTTCTTCCGCGGTGAGACGGCGTTCATGACCGGGCTCCAGGTCGCGCCCGAGCTGCCGATCGAGGAGGTCTTCTTCCTGACGCTGCTCTGCTACCTCACGATGAACCTGTTCGGTGCGGCGCGACACACGCTCGGCCGGGTGGCCCGCCGGACGACCGGCGCCGCCGAGGTGAGCGGACGATGACCTACTGGGCCCTCAACGCATGGTTCCTCGCCGTCGTGGCGGTCGTCGCCCTGCTGGCGGTCGTGCGGCTCGATCGACGCCGTGCGAAGGGGTCGCGCTCCGCCGGCCTGACGGCGGGCACTTGGCTGCTCGCGGTGGGCGGTGGGCTCGTCGTCCTCCTGCTCATGACCGCGCTGTTCGACAACATCATGATCGGCGTCGGGCTCGTCGGCTACGACCCGGCACTCATCTCCGGCGCCTTCGTCGGCATCGCGCCCCTCGAGGACTTCGCCTACGCCATCGCCGCGGCCGTCCTGCTCCCGTCCCTCTGGGTGCTCCTCGAGCGCCGAACCCCTGCTCCCGTCTCCCCATCCCCGTCCCAGGAGGACCCGGCATGAACCGACTCGGCCAGCTCGTGCTGTCCTCCCGACCGCTGTCGTGGATCAACACCGCCTACCCGTTCGCAGCGGCGTACCTGCTGACCACGCGCGAGCTCGACCTCACCTTCTGGCTCGGGACGCTCTACTTCCTCATCCCGTACAACCTCGCGATGTACGGCATCAACGACGTCTTCGACTACGAGTCGGACCTGCGGAACCCGCGCAAGGGCGGCGTCGAGGGCGCGGTCCTGGACCGTCGGATGCACCGGTTGACGATCTTCGCGGCGATCGTGACGAACGTCCCGTTCCTCGTCTACCTCGTCGTCATCGGGTCGCCGCTGTCGTGGCTCGTCCTCGCGATCAGCGTGTTCGCGCTCATCGCGTACAGCGCACCCGGCCTGCGGTTCAAGGAGCGGCCGTTCATCGACTCGCTCACCTCGAGCACGCACTTCGTGAGCCCCGCGGTCTACGGCCTCGTCCTCGCCGGTGCGGTGTTCACCCCCGCACTCTGGGCGCTGCTCGTCGGCTACTTCCTCTGGGGGATCGCCAGCCACGCCTTCGGTGCGGTGCAGGACATCATCGCCGACCGAGAAGGCGGGATCGGCTCGATCGCGACGGTCATCGGTGCGGCGGCGACCGTCCGGTTCGCCTTCGTCGCCTACCTCGCGGGTGGTGCGCTGATGCTCGTGACCCCGTGGCCCATCCCGTTGGCTGGCCTGCTCGCACTGCCCTACGCCGCGAGTGTGCTGCCGTTCTGGAACCTCCGCGAGGAGGACGCCGAGCGGGCCAACGCGGGCTGGAAGCGGTTCCTCCGCCTCAACTTCCTGACGGGCTTCCTCGTCACGATGCTCATCATCTGGTACTGGTTCCTGACGTCCTGACCGGAACCCGCGACCCTGTCTCAGGAGTCCCCGGGCGTGCCGCAGGCGTTGCACCGCGCCACGCCCGGGTTCTCCTGAGAACGGGTCGTCAGTCGAGGATCAGAGCTCGAAGGAGAAGCCGAGGTCCTCGGGGTACTCGCCGAGCTCGGTGAGGCCGGTCGCAGCGCGCTGGAGGGCGGCGAGGGTCAGGCCGAGGGTGCCCGGGCCGAAGCTGACGCGCGAGACGCCGAGTTCGGCGAGGCGCTTGAGTGGCACTGCGCCGGGGTAGCCGATGACGGAGATGCGTCCGTGCACCTGCTCGATGGCCTTGGCGACGAGTTCCTCCGTACCGAGTCCGAGGAAGAAGACGACGTCCGCACCGGCCTCGAGGTAGGCGTTGGCGCGAGCGACGGCCTCGTCCCACGCCTCAGGGTCACCGGCGAGGGTGTCGACCCGGGCGTTGATGACGAGCGGGATGCCGGCGTCCTCGGCTCCGGCGCGAGCGGCGGCGACGCGTGCCGCGGCCTCCTCGATCGGGAACTGCGGGGCCTTCGCGGCACCGACGGAGTCCTCGAGGTTGATCCCGACGGCACCCGACTCGACGATGAGGCGGCGGACGTTCTCACGAACGCCGGCCGCGTCGGACGCGTAGCCCTTCTCGAAGTCGATCGTCACCGGCAGGTCGACGGCGCCCACGATGATCTTCGCGGCGGCGATCGCCTCGTCGACGTCGAGGCCACCGCCGTCTTCGAGCCCACGGACGTTCGACACCGAGTGGCTCGCCGAGGCGAGGGCGACGACGCCGGGGGCCTCGGAGACGACCTTCGCGGTGATGGCGTCCCAGACGTTGGTGACGATGAGCGGGGAACCCGGCTCGTGGAGGGAGTTGAGGAGGACGGCTTTGGCATGCTGATCAGTCATGTCCGCAGTCTGCCAGCGGACGTCGGCCGCCTAGCCGACAAGCGTCGAGAATTCAGGGAACGTTCGGGTTGGCTGCGGTTCCCGGCTCCTGTGGGGCGCTCCCGTGACGCAAGACGAGGGCGCTTCGTGCGTCATCCCACGCCGCCGGTGAACCGGGCGGGCAGGATGCCGTGCGTATCATTGGTGGCCGAAGGAAGGCGCTCCCATGACGAAACCGCCGACGGTCTACGACGTCGCGCACCACGCCGGCGTCTCCATCGCGACGGTCTCGCGGGTGCTCAGCCGCCCTGACGACGTGAAACCGGCCACCCGAGACCGCGTGCTCGCCTCGGTCGGTGAACTCGGGTACGTCCCGAGTGGAGCCGCACGAGGGCTCGCCGCGCGCCGTACCGGCGTCATGGGCCTGTTCTTCCAGGGGCTCGACGCGATGGACGACCTCGGGGACATCGCCCTCGAGGGTGACGAGGCGGCGGCCGGGGGAGCGCGCATCGTCCGCGACATCCCGGAGCGGACCGACACGCGGACGCTCAACCTCTACTTCGACGAGGTGCTGCGCGGTTGCGAGCTGGAGTCCTGGCGGAGCGGGTTCGCGCTGCTCGTCGGCGTCGGGCGCGGGTCCACGGCGACGCAGACGGTGCGCGACATGGCGGGTCGGGTGGACGGCCTCATGGTGCTGGCCGGGAGCGCCAGCGAGGAGGAGCTCGCACGCCTGTCGCGGCACGTCCCGATCGTCGTGATGGCGGGGCCGCGGCGCGACGACGACCTCGACCACGTCTCCGTGAGCAACGCCGAGGGGATGCGCACGCTCACGGCGCACCTCATCGACGACCTCGGCGCCCGAGAGCTCGAGTACGTGGCGGGAAGCCTCGGCTCACCCGATGACGCCGAGCGCTGGAGTGGGTTCCGTGCGGCCCTCGCGGACCGGTCGCTCGAGGCCCCGGAGGAGCCGACCCTCCGCGGCGACTTCACCCGGGAGGGCGGGCGACGGGTCGGTCGGGAGCTGTTCCGGCGCGACGGGCTGCCGCGGGCCGTCGTGTGCGCCAACGACCAGATGGCGCTCGGCGTGATCGACGCCGCCAGGATCGCCGGGGTCGCGGTCCCGGACGAGCTCATCGTCACCGGCTTCGACGGCATCGACGCCGGCCGCCTGTCCGCTCCGCGGCTCACGACGGTCCGGCAGCCGATGGAGACGCTCGGCCGGGTCTCCGTGCAGGCGCTCGCCCGTCGCCTCGCCGAGCCGAAGCTGCCCGCGATATCCGTCCGACTCCCCGTGGAGGTCGTCCTCCGCGAGAGCTCCGAGTCGATCACGTCCTGATCATCGCCTCCCCTCGCGTTCACCATTCAGGAAGCCCGCGGCGTGCCGCGGACGCGTCCGTCCGCCGTGAGGCCGCCACGCCGAGGGTCTCCTGGATTGCGAACAGGAGCGGATGTCCGACACGGGTTGCGTCGGGCAATGTATGCGCTTACACTCAACCGGTACAGACTTCAGCAAGGACGGTGGCGATGACGCACACGACGCACGAGCGGACCAAGGTCCGCAGGCGCAGACGACTCGGAGCAGCGGCGATGATCGCCGCGGCGGCCCTGCTCGTCTCCGGCTGCAGCATCCAGATCAAGAGCGAGCCGGATCCCTCGATCCCCGCCGACACGATGCTGCTGGCCTCCGACAAGGGCACCCCGATGCTCGAGCGGAACTTCAACCCCTACCTCGTGAACAAGCGCTCGGCCTCGAGCTACATCTACGAGCCGCTCGTGATCATCAACGTGCTCGACGGCAAGGAGACGCCGTGGCTCGCCGAGAAGGTCGACCTCCCGGACGCCCGCACGATCGACTACACGATCCGCGACGGCGCCACCTGGTCCGACGGTGAGGCCTTCACCCCTGAGGACGTCAAGTTCACCTTCGACCTCATCAAGCAGTACCCGACGCTCGATCAGAAGGGCGCCTGGCAGCACATCGACACGATCGAGGTGAAGGGCCAGCACGTCATCATGCACCTGCTCGACGACGACGCTCCCGCGGCCGACATCGTCTCGCAGACGCTCATCGTCCCGGAGCACATCTGGAAGGACGTCAAGAGCCCCGACACCTGGCGGAACCCGAACCCGGTCGGCACCGGTCCGTACGTCCTCGGCAACTACACCTCGCAGCAGTACACGATGGACAAGAACGAGACGTACTGGCAGGCCGACAAGATCGAGGTCAACCACCTCGTGATCCCCGCGGCCACCGGTGAACTCGACATCGTCACGAAGGGCTTCGACTGGGCGTACTCGTTCCTGTCGAACGTCGAAGGCACCTGGGGTGCGGCCAACGACCACAACAAGTTCTGGTTCCCGCCGGGAGGCGTGATCGGGCTCGTGCCCAACATGGACGTCGCCCCCTTCGACAACGTGGACGTCCGTCGCGGCATCGCCCTGGCGCTCGACCGCGACAAGATCGCCGATGCGGCGACCGAGGGCTACCTCGGTGCCGCCGGCCAGTCGAGCCTCATGCTCCCCAACCAGGAGGACGAACTCGACCCGACCCTGCCGAACCAGGGCATGATCACGCAGGACACCGCCGGCGCCCTCGAAGCCTTCGCGGCCGCCGGGTACACCCAGCAGGGTGGCAAGCTCGTCGACGCGGCGGGCAAGCAGTTCAGCTTCTCGATCACGACCGCCAACGGCTACGCGGACTGGCTCCGCGCGGTCCAGGAGGTCCGCAAGGAGCTCGGCGCCCTCGGCATCGACGTGCAGATCAAGCAGCCGCAGCCGCCGGGGTACCAGCAGGCCATCCAGAGCGGTGACTTCCAGGTCGCGATGGGCGGAATGGGCAACGGCATCATGTTCCAGGGTTTCAACAACAGCTTCAACAGCGAGTTCGCGAAGCCCATCGGCGAGACGACATCCAGCAACTTCGGTCGCTACCGCAACCCGCAGATGGACCAGCTGCTCGCCCAGTACAAGGAGACCACCGACGAGGCCACCCGTCTCGGGCTGAGTCACCAGATGCAGCAGATCGTCTACAGCGACTTCCCGGTCATCGGCATGTACTACGGCGGACTCTGGGGTCTCTACAACGACAAGAAGTTCACCGGCTGGCCGGACGCGGACAATCCGTACGCACCGCTCCAGACCTACGACCAGACCCCGCTCCTCGTGTTCACGCACCTCAAGCTCCGGAAGGACGGTGAGTGACCGTGTACATGGTGCGCAAACTCGGCCTCTTCGTCCTCACCCTGTGGGCGGCGGTCACGCTGAACTTCCTCCTGCCGCGGCTCATGCCCGGCTCACCGACGGATGCCGCGATCGCGAAGCTCGCCCAGAACGGTCCGGTCTCCGCGGCCACGCGTGCGGCGATCGAGGCCCAACTCGGTGTCCCCGGCGGCAACCTCTGGGAGCAGTACGTCACGTACCTCCACCAGGTCGTCACGCTCGACTTCGGGGTGTCGTACACCTTCTTCCCGCAGTCGGTCGGCGAGCTCATCTGGCAGGCGTTCCCGTATACGATCATCCTGCTCGGGATCGTGACGATCGTCGCCTTCATCCTCGGCACGCTCATCGGCGTACTCGCGGCCTGGCGGCGGAACACCTGGCTCGACGCGCTGCCGACGCTGAGCGGCACCTTCGCCAGCACGTTCCCGTACTTCTGGACCGCTCTGCTCCTGCTGTTCTTCGCCGGCTACGTCCTCCACTGGTTCCCGACCTCGGGTGCCTTCGGGCCGACGGCGACACCCGCCTTCACCTGGGACTTCATCGTCGACGTCGCGTACCACGCGGTGCTGCCGGCGCTGACGATCCTCGTGACGAGCCTCGGAGGCTGGATCATCGGCATGCGCAACGCGATGATCAACACCCTCGGTGACGATTACGTGACCTTCGCCGAGGCCAACGGCCTCCGTGGTCGCACGGTCGCCATCAAGTACGCGGCCCGCAACGCGATCCTCCCGAACCTCACCGGCTTCGGGCTCGCGCTCGGCGGTGTGGTCGGCGGCTCGATCCTCGTGGAGCAGGTCTTCGGCTACCCGGGCATCGGCTTCCTCCTGTTCAACGCGGTGATCGGACAGGACTACCCGCTCATGCAGGCGCTCTTCCTGCTCATCACGGTGAGCGTGCTCGTCGCCAACTTCCTCGTCGACATCCTGTACGGCGTACTCGACCCAAGGACCCGCCGATGACCACCACACAGCACGTCAAGACACTGCAGTCCGACCAGGCCGTGCGTCCGCCGCGGAAGTTCGCCTTCATCGGTCGATCGGCGGCGACGCTCTGGGCCAACTGGAAGTCCCGCCTCGGGCTGATCATCCTCGCGTTCTTCATCCTCGTCGCGATCTTCGCGCCGGTGCTCGCACCCTACGGCGCGAGCCAGGACGGGTTCCCCCGGAACGCCGACTCGAGCCCCGAGCACTGGTTCGGGACGACGGCGGCGGGCGAGGACGTTCTCAGCCAGCTCATCTACGGTTCGCAGATCAGCGTCACGGTCGGTTTCATCGCCGGCATCCTGTCGACGATCGTCGCCGTGCTGATCGGCCTCAGCTGGGGCTACATCAAGGGCTTCGGCGCCGAGGTCGTGAACTTCATCGTCAACCTGTTCCTCGTGGTGCCCGGCCTGCCGCTCATGATCGTCATCGCCGCGTACCTCCAGAACGGTGGGCTCGTGATGATCGTCGCGGTCATCGTGATCACCGGGTGGGCGTGGGGTGCCCGCGTGCTCCGCAGCCAGACGCAGTCGCTGCGTTCGCGTGACTTCGTGACCGCGGCCCGCTTCTCCGGCGATCGACCGTTCCGCATCGTGTTCAACGAGATCCTCCCGAACATGACGTCCCTCATCGCCGGCGGCTTCTTCGGTGCCGCGACGAGCGCGATCCTCGCGGAGGCCGGCCTCGAGTTCCTCGGCCTCGGCGACTCGTCGATCGTCAGCTGGGGCACCATCCTCTACTGGGCGCAGAACTCCAACGCCCTGCTCACCGGTCAGTGGATCCTCCTCTTCGCCCCCGGTCTCTGCATCGCGCTCCTCGCGATGAGCCTCACCCTCATCAACTTCGGTGTCGACGCGATCAGCAACCCGCGCCTCCGTGAAGGGAAGTCACGATGAACGCCGTCAACCTCCAGGCCGAGAGCGCATCCGCGCCGGCAGCCGGGACCGGAGCGCTCCTCGAGGTCCGCGACCTGTCCGTCGTCTACGAGTCCGTCGGCGCCGCGCCGGTCCAGGCGGTCGACCACGTGTCGTTCTCCGTCGGTGCCGGTGAGTTCATCGGGCTCGTCGGCGAGTCCGGCTCCGGGAAGTCGACGCTCGGCTTCGCGGCCACCCGCTTGCAGAAGCCGCCGGCCCGTATCAACGGCGGGCAGATCCTCTTCGGCGGCAAGGACATCCGCGAGCTCGGCGACGAGGCGCTCCGTGAGCAGCGGCAGGGCGGGTTCGCCATGGTGCTGCAGTCGGGCATGAACGCACTCAACCCGGTCCGCACGATCCGCAACCACTTCGTCGACATCTTCAAAGCGCACGGTCACGTCTCCCGCGACCGCTGGGACGCCCGGATGGCCGAGCTGGTCGGCAAGGTCGGGCTGACGCCGCAGGTGCTCGCCCGTTTCCCCGGAGAGCTGTCCGGCGGCATGCGTCAGCGCGTGTCCATCGCGCTGGCCCTGTCGCTCGAGCCCCGCCTCATGGTGTTCGACGAGCCGACCACCGCGCTCGACGTCCTCGTGCAGCACGCGATCATGGACACGATCACCGAGCTGCAGCAGGCCGAGGGGTTCACCGCCATCCTCATCAGCCACGACCTCGGCGTCGTGCTCGAGGCGACGCAGCGCGTGCTCGTCATGCACGAGGGCCGCATCGTCGAGGACGCCCCGAGCCGCGACATCCTCGAGCGTCCGCAGGACCCGTACACGCGGATGCTGCTCAGCCACTACGCCGACCCACGCGCCGCGGTCGTCGAGCTGCCCGGTTTCCCGTCGCGGGCGAACCGCGGGACGGCTCCCGTCTCCGGCACGACCACGAGCGTCCCGACCGCGACGAGCGCAAGCTCCGAGTCGGGGAAGGCGTCGTCGCGTGCCGGTCGCTCGGCCGAGTCGGCGGTCATCGTCGACGCCGTCTCGAAGGTCTACCCGCCGCCGCGTCGCGGTGAGTCCGCGGTGACGGCCGTCGACGACGTGTCGTTCACGCTCGAACCCGGTCAGTCGCTCGCGCTCGTCGGGGCCTCGGGCTCCGGCAAGTCGACCATCGCGAAGCTCATCACGGGCATCGAGAAGCCGACGTCCGGTGCGGTCCGCTTCGGCGACCTCGACGTCGCCCAGCTGAATCGCAAGGGCATCCGGAACCTGCACAAGAACGTGCAGATGATCTTCCAGGACCCGTATGCGGCGCTCAACCCGCTGCACACGGTCGAGTACACCCTCACCCGTCCGGTGGTGAACTTCACCGGGCTGAAGGGTGACGCGGTGCGCAAGCGCGTGCTCGAACTCCTCGAGACGGTGGGCCTCTCGCCCGTCGAGCAGTTCGCGGCGAAGCTGCCCCACCAGCTCTCCGGTGGACAGCGGCAGCGCGTCGTGATCGCCCGGGCGCTCGCGAGCGACCCGCAGGTGCTCATCGCCGACGAGCCCGTGTCGATGCTCGACGTGTCGCTGCGTGCCGGTGTGCTCGCGCTGCTCGAGGACTTGCGTGAGCAGTGGGGCGTCTCGATGCTCTACATCACGCATGACCTGCTGTCGGCGCGACTCGTGACCGACAACATCATGGTCCTCAACCAGGGTCGTGTCGTCGAACGTGGCGAGACCGCGCACGTCCTGCAGCACCCGCAGGATCCGTACACGATCCAGCTGCTCGACGCCGTCCCCAACCCGGCCCGCGCCAAGCGCTGACGCGGACCCTCCCGCGTCCGTTCGCCCCTTTTTGGGCGAGCGAACGCTCGTTCGCCCAAAAAGGGGCGAACGAATCGCACGACGAACAGGAGCAACACCCGTGCTGACCTTCCCCGACGGCTTCCTCTGGGGCGCCGCCACCGCTGCCCACCAGATCGAGGGCAACAACATCAACAGCAACTGGTGGGTGCACGAGCACGAAGCCGGGACGAACATCGTCGAGCCCTCGGGCGACGCGATGGACAGCTACCACCGCTACCGCGAGGACATGCAGCTGCTCGCCGACGCCGGGCTCAACACCTACCGGTTCAGCGTCGAGTGGGCGCGGATCGAGCCCGAGCGCGGCATCGTCTCGCGTGCCGAGATCGACCACTACCGTCGCATGGTCGACACCGCGCACGAACTGGGACTCAACCCGGTCGTCACGCTCATGCACTTCACGGTGCCGCGCTGGTTCGAGCGCGACGGGTTCTGGCGGGCGAAGGACGCCGCCGACCTCTTCGCGCGGTACACCGAGCTCACCCTGCCGATCGTCGGCGAGGGCGTCGAACACGTCTGCACCATCAACGAGCCGAACATCGCCGCGATGCTCGCCGGTGGAGAGGACGCGGCGAACCTCGTCGCGTACGGCCTGCCGAACCCGGACCTCTTCGTGGCCGACGCGCTCCTCGAGTCCCACAAGCGTTCGCGCGAGGTGCTCTCGCAGGTGTCCGGCCTGAAGTCCGGCTGGACGATCGCGACGCAGGCGTTCCGGTCGAACGGTGAGCCCGGCTCCGACGAGATGCTGCGCGAGTACGGCTACCCGCGTGACGACTGGTACCTCGAGCAGTCCGCCGGCGACGACTTCCTCGGTGTCCAGGCGTACACGCGCACGTTCATCGGGCCGAAGGGTCCGCTGCCCGTCGAGGACGGCGTCGAGACGACGCTCACCGGTTGGGAGTTCTACCCGCCGGCCGCAGCCGAGGGTGTGCGGAGCGCCTGGGAGCTGTCGGGCGGGGTGCCGATCATGATCACCGAGAACGGCATCGCGACCTCGGACGACACGCGTCGGATCGACTACACGGACGGCGCCCTGCGCGAGCTGCACGCCTGCATCCAGGACGGGATCCAGCTCGAGGGGTACCTCCACTGGAGCGCGCTCGACAACTACGAGTGGGCGAGCGGCTTCCGGCCGACCTTCGGTCTCATCGCCGTCGACCGTGAGACCTTCGTGCGTACGCCGAAGCCGAGCCTCGCGTGGCTCGGGAACGTCGCGAAGGCGAACGGCCTCACGGAGTAGCTGCGGTTCGCAATTCAGGACGTCTCCGGCGTGTCCGTCCCCGGAACCCGCTGACGAGTCGCGCCACGCGACGGGTCTCCTGAGTTGTGAGCGAAGGGACCGCAGATGGTGTGTGTTCGCAATTCAGGACGCCTCCGGCGCGGCGCCCCCGATTGCGGTCCGGTTGGCCGCGACGCGCGGTACTGGTCCTGAGTTGTGAACGGAGAGAGCCCCGGGCAGCGATTGCTGCCCGGGGCTCTGTGCATGGTGGTCGGCTGGGGTCCGCACGGGCGGAAGATGCCGGCGGCCGGTCAGCGCTCGCTGCGAGGGCCGCGACCGAAGCGACCACGCGGGCCGTGCTCGTGCGCCGTGTGCCCGTCCCGGCCGAAGGCTCGGGCGATGCTCTCGAGGCTGGCGAGCGTCGTCGCGAGGTCCTCGGGTGAGACGGCGTCGGCGACGGTCTGGCGGACCGCGTCGACCTTGGTGCGGAGCGCGTCGTGTGCCTCGCGACCGGTGTCGGTCAGGGTGATGCCGTCGGCGTCGACGATGACCCAGCCGCGTGCGGCGAAGTCCATGACGATGTCCGCGGTCGAGCGACGCGGACCGCGGTGGTGGCCGTGGTCAGGACCGAACGGTGCGCCGCCGGGTCGGTGATCACGACCGAAGCCGCGACCGGACTCGTGGCCGCGCCCGAAGGCCCGATCGTGAGCGGGGTGGCCGTGCTCGTGGCCGCCCGGACGCTCGGCGGACACGGTGTCCGCGGTCGTCTCGGCGGTGCGCTCGGGGTGACCGAAGCCGTGACCGGGGCCGAACCCGCCGCGGCGGCCGAACCGTTCGGGGCCGCGCGGTCCGCGGCGGTGTGGCGGGAGCGCGGCGTCGATCTCCTCGACGCTCGAGGCGCCGGAGGCGATGAGCTCGAGGGTGCGCCAGCTGCGGCGGCCGAGGCCGTCGTCGGCGAGCACCTCGTGCATCGAGTGCTTGACCGCGTGGTCGACGGTGCGGAGCCAGAAGCCGAGCGGGCGCTCGGCGGACGGGCTGGTGGACTGCTCTGGGGAAGTCGTGTGGGTGTTCATGGGTGTTCTCCTTATTTGCATGCTCTATTACATGTAAATGTATAATGACATGTATGTCCGACGATCGTCAAGCGCAGCCCAGCGAACCCACAGCAACCGACCCGGTGGAGATGATCGAGCGGGCCCTCGTCCAGATCCGACGGGACCAGTCAGGCCGTCGCTTCGGCGGACGCGGTGGGCGCGGAGGGCCCGGTCATCACCACCACGATGAGCACGGGGGTGGTCATCAGCACGACGCCCAGGGCGGCGCTGAGGGCGGACACGGACGTGGGCGCGGTCCGGGCTTCGGCCCCGGCTTCGGTGGACCCTGGGGTCCCGGCGGTGGCGCCCCTCACCCGCGCGAGCAGGCGATCGCCCAGGCGGCTCGGTTCCGGATGCTGGACGCGCTCGCTCGTGACGAGACGGCCGGTGGCATGGGGATCAGTGCGCTCGCGGAGTCGATCGGCGTCGACCAGCCCCGCGCGAGCCGGCTCGTGGCCGAAGCGACGAAGCGTGGCGAAGTCGCTCGCGCGGTCGACCCGAACGACGGTCGACGCAGCGTGGTGCAGCTGAGCGCTGCCGGCCGCGCGGTCCTGCAGGAGGCGCACCGGGGTCGACGCGACGCGGTCACGACCGCGCTCTCGGGGTTCACGCCGGAGGAGGCGGCGCAGTTCGCCGCCTTCCTCGAGCGCTTCGTCGCCGCGTGGCCGCGCCCCGACACCGACCGGTAGCTCGCCCGCCTGATCCTCGACTCCGGGTTCGCAATTCAGGAGCGTCCCGGTGAGTCGAGCTGGATCATCCCCTCGGTGGCCGGACGCGCCGGCGTGCGCCTGAGTTCCGCACAATCGGACCCGTCCGGTCCATGCGGTTCGTAATTCAGGAGGAGTCAGGCGTGTCGGCCTTGGGGTGGCGGTCGCGGGGCAGAACCGCCGGGGCGCTCCTGAGTTGTGAACCGTGAGGCGGCATCGGGACCCCGCCCTCGCTACTCGGGGCGGAGGCGGAGCTCCTGCATCCCGCCGTCGACGGCGATCGAGGTGCCGGTCGTTGAGCCTGATCGCGGGCTCGCCAGGTAGGCGACGGCACCGGCGACCTCGGTCGCGGCGACGAGTCGGCCATGCGGCTGGCGTGCCTCGAGCGCGGCGCGCTCCGCGGCCGGGTCTGGCGCGCTGTCGAGCAGTCGGCCCACCCACGGGGTGTCGGCCGTGCCCGGGTTCACACAGTTGACCCGGACGCCTTCGCGCAGGTGGTCGGCGGCCATCGCGCGCGTCAAGGACAGCACGGCCCCCTTCGTCGCCGTGTAGAGCGCGCGCTGGGGAAGTCCCGCCGTCGCGGCGATCGACGAGGTGTTCACGATCGCGGCCGACGGCGACTCGCGCAGGTGTGGGAGGGCCGCGCGCGTCACGCGAGCCATGCCGACGACGTTGATGTCGAAGACGCGGTGCCACTCGTCGTCGTCGTTCGACTCGACGGTGCCCTGCGCACCGATACCGGCGTTGTTCACGACGATGTCGAGGCGGCCGAACCGTGCCACGACGGCGTCGATCGCGGCACGGACGGAGGCGTCGTCGGCGACGTTCGCCCGCACCGACAGGCGGGTGGCGGAGTCCTCGTCTGGTGAGGGGTTCAGATCGAGGATCGCGACGCTCGCACCATCGGCGGCGAGGCGTTCGACGATGGCGGCGCCGATCCCCGAAGCGCCGCCGGTGACGATCGCGACGAGTCCGTCGAGCTCGCCGGTGTCTGCGGCGCTCATGCGCGGGCTCCGAGTGCCTCGGCCGGCTTGGCCGACGGCGCGATTCCAGGGACCGGGTCGACGAACCGCTGTCGCTGGCGGCCGAGGCCCTCGATCTCGACCTCGCAGACGTCGCCCGGTGCGAGGTAGGGGAACCGGCCGGAGAGCGCGACGCCCTCGGGTGTGCCGGTCAGGACGAGGTCGCCGGGTTCGAGCTGCAGGTACTGGCTCAGGTGCCAGATGACCGTGGCGACGTCGAAGATGAGGTCGGCCGTGCTCGAGTCCTGACGCGGTTCGCCGTTGACCCAGCTGCGGAGTCGCAGGGTACCGGCGTCGACCTCGTCCGGCGTCACGAGCCACGGCCCGGTCGGGTTGAAGCCCGGAGCGCACTTGCCCTTCGACCACTGACCACCACTCGCCGCCATCTGGAAGTCGCGCTCCGACACGTCGTTCGCGGTGACGAAGCCGGCGATGCGGCCGAGAGCGTCCTCGGGGCTGTCGAGGTAGGAGGTGCGCTCGCCGATGACGACGCCCAGCTCGACCTCCCAGTCGGTCTTCGTGCTGCCTCGCGGGATGCGGACGTCGTCATTCGGTCCGACGACCGTGTTGGGCGTCTTCAGGAACATGATCGGGATCTCGGGCGGAGCGGATCCGGACTCCGCCGCATGCGCCGCGTAGTTCATCCCGATGCAGACGACGGCGCTCGGCCGGGCGATCGGCGCGCCGATCCGGAGCTCGTCGGCGCCGTCGAGGACGGGGAGCGCACCCGACTCGAGGGCGGCGCGGACACGGGCGACGCCGCCGCCGGCGAGGAACGCTCCGTCGATGTCGGGGGTGATCGATCGGAGGTCGTAGGCGGTGTCGCCCATGAACACGACGGGGGTCTCCCCGTCCACGGGGCCGAGTCTGGCGAAGCGCATGCTGGTCCTTCCGGTTCCGCCGGTGCCCGCGTGCGGACCCGGCTCCGTAGCCGATAACATCTGAACTCTACCGCCCGATCAGGCCGTCGCAAGAGGTGATTTCGTCCACGCTGAGCGCATTGACAGCCCAGACATCGGATGTCTAAGCTCGGTGGCACCAGCCCGAAGGAGCATGCCGACGTGAGTACCATCATCGGATTCGAGACGCACGACGTCCGGTTCCCGACCTCCACCACCCTCGACGGCTCGGACGCCATGAACCCCGACCCCGACTACTCCGCCGCCTACCTGCGGCTGGTGACGGACGCGGACGACGGCCACGAGGGCCACGGCTTCGTCTTCACGATCGGACGCGGCAACGACGTCGAGGTCGCTGCCATCCACGCCCTCCGCGAGCACCTCATCGGTCGCGAGGTCGAGCCCGTGCTCGACGCCCTCGGAACCTTCTGGCGCGAACTCGTCTACGACTCCCAGCTCCGTTGGCTCGGTCCTGAGAAGGGCGTCATGCACATGGCGATCGGCGCCGTCGTCAACGCGCTCTGGGACCTCAAGGCCAAACGTGCCGGCCTGCCGCTCTGGCGGCTGCTCGCCACGATGACGCCGGAGGAGCTCGTCGAGCTCGTCGACTTCCGCTACCTGAGCGACGTCCTCACCCCGGACGACGCCCTCGCGATCCTCCGTCGCGCCGAACCGGGACGGGAGGACCGGATCGAGGCCTTGCTCGCAGCCGGGTACCCCGCCTACACGACCACGCCCGGGTGGCTCGGCTACTCCGACGAGAAGCTCGACCGTCTGTGTCGCGAAGCGGTCGCGGACGGGTTCGCGCAGGTCAAACTCAAGGTCGGCGGAAATGTGGAGGACGACGTCCGTCGCCTCGCCATCGCCCGGAACGCGGTGGGACCCGACATCCGGATCGCGGTCGACGCCAATCAGCGTTGGGACGTCGCGGAGGCGATCGACTGGATGTCCCGACTCGCCCCCTACGACATCGCCTGGATCGAGGAGCCGACGAGCCCCGACGACATCCTCGGCCACGCGGCGATCGCGCGCGGCGTCGCCCCGATCCCGGTCGCGACCGGCGAGCACATGGCCAACCGCATCATGTTCAAGCAGTTCCTGCAGGCCGACGCCCTCCAGGTGCTCCAGATCGACTCCACGCGGGTCGCCGGCGTGAACGAGAACATCACGATCCTGCTCCTGGCCGCGAAGTTCGGTGTCCCGGTCTGCCCGCACGCCGGTGGTGTCGGGCTGTGCGAAGCGGTGCAGCACCTCTCGATGTTCGACTTCATCGCCGTGTCCGGGAGCGAGGATGGACGCATGATCGAATTCGTCGACCACCTGCACGAGCACTTCGTCGAGCCCGTCGAGATCGTCGCCGGGCGGTACCGCGCGCCGCTCGCCCCCGGCGGCGGTTCGGAGATGCTCGCGACGTCGATCGCCGAATTCACCTTCCGGGGCGCCGGTGCCTGACCTGCTCGTCCCGCGGCTCGCGTACGGCGCCGCCAATCTCGGCAACCTCTACCGCGAGCTCAGCGATGAGGAGGCCTGGGCGATCCTCGATGCGGCCTGGGAACACGGCGTCCGCTTCTACGACACGGCTCCGCACTACGGCCTCGGTCTCTCCGAGCGTCGGCTCGGCGCCTTCCTGCGGACGAAACCGCGCGACGAGTACGTCCTGTCCACCAAGGTCGGCCGTCTCCTCGTGCCGAACCCCGCGGGGGAGGGTGCGCTCGATACCGACAACGACTTCGTCGTCCCGGCGACCGTGCGGCGCGAGTGGGACGCGAGCGAGGCCGGCGTGCGGCGCTCGCTCCACGAGTCCCTCGAACGACTCGGACTCGACCACGTCGACGTGCTCTACCTCCACGACCCCGAACGCAACGATCCGGAGTCCGGGATCTCCGAAGGGATACCGGCGCTCGCCGCCCTCCGCGACGAAGGACTCGTCGGGGCGGTCGGGATCGGGTCGATGGACGTCGCGTCCCTGCTCGCCGCGGTGCGCACGGGCCTGACCGACCTCATCATGATCGCCGGACGGTACACGCTCGCCGAGCAACCGGCGGCCGACGAGCTGCTGCCCGCCTGTCTGGAACACGGCGTCGGGGTGGTCGCCGCCTCGGTGTTCAACTCGGGCCTGCTGGCCCGCGCCGTGCCGGACCCGGATGGCCGCTACGAGTACGGTGCCGTCCCGCCGGAGGTCTTCGACCGCGCCGTCGACATCGCCGAGATCTGCCGTCGGTTCGACGTCGAACTGCCCGCAGCCGCCCTCCAGTTCCCGCTCCGCCACCCTGCCGTGCGGACGGTCGCGGTCGGCGCCTCGCGGCCGGAGCAGATCATCCAGAACGTGGAGCGCTTCGAGGCACCGATCCCCGAGACCTTCTGGACGGAGCTGCGCACCAGAGGGCTGCTCGGCTGATGCGGACGATCGACGCGCACCTCCATCTGTGGAATCGCGCCGACGGGTATCACTGGCTCGCTTCGGCCGACGAGTCGCTTCGCGATGACTTCACGCCGGAGCGTGCGGCCGCAGAGCTGCAGACGGCCGGCGTCGATGCGGCGATCCTCGTCCAAGCCGACGACACCGAACTCGACACGATGTCCATGCTCGGTGCATCGGACGCTTTCGATTGGGTGGCCGGCGTCGTCGGCTGGGTGCCGATCGACGACGCGAAGCGGGCCGAGGTGCTGCTCGACCGTTGGGGCGCGCATCCACGGTTCCGCGGCGTTCGTCAGCTGCTGCACGACGATCCCCGGGACGGCCTGCTCCTGGCCGCCCCCGCCCGCCGGTTGGCGGCGGTCCTCGCGGACCGTGGGCTTCCGCTCGACCTCCCGAACGCCTTCCCGCGCCTGCTCAGCGACGCCACCGGACTCGCGCGGCTGGAGGAGGGGCTGACGCTCGTCGTCGACCACCTCGCGAAGCCGCCGCGCGACGACGAGGCCTTCGAACGCTGGGCGACCGAGCTGGCCGCGGCGGCGGAGCCACCGAACGTGGTCGCGAAGGTGTCCGGCCTCAACCGTGCCGGTCGGCCGTTCGTGGCGGCCGACGTGCGTCGGGCCTGGGACACCGCGCTCGCCTGCTTCGGGCCCGAGCGGTTGATGCTCGGCAGTGACTGGCCGATGACCGTCACGAGCGGCGGGTACGGTGCGGTCTGGCACGAGCTGTCCGGTCTCGTCGACGAATTGTCGCCGTCGGAACGCGATGCACTCTGTGGCGGGACGGCGACGCGCGTCTACCGGCTCGACCCCCGCGGGCCGTCGGCGACGACGGACTGACATGATCGGGCAGACGGATGGACACGGAACCATGACGAGGAGGTCACCATGCTGACAGGGATCGACCCGGTGCTGAGCGGCGAACTGCTGCTGCATCTGGACGCGATGGGGCATTCGGACACGGTGGTGATCGCCGACGCGCACTTCCCGGCCGCTCGACTCGGCGAACGCGTCGTCGTGCTCCCGACGCTGTCGACGCCGGAGGTCCTCCGGGCGGTGCGCACGGTGATCCCGCTCGACGACGAACCCGTGCTCGACCTCATGACGAGTGCCGACGGCACGGTGCTCGACGTCCAGCGGGAACTCATCGCCGCCGCCGGCACGACCGAGGACGCCGTGCGTTTCGTCGACCGGTTCGCCTACTACGACGAGGCCGCCACAGCCTTCCTCATCATCCGCACGGGCGAGACCAGGACCTACGGGAACGTCACGCTGCGGAAGGGCCTCGTGACGCGCACGGCGTGAAGCGGTTCGGTGCGGTCACCAGCAGAGCGCGACGATCGCGACGCCGACCACACCGTAGACACCGGCCTGGACCTGCCGCCGGCGGTCCTTCGGCGCGACCGCGGTCTCGACCGTCGCCCCGTGCTCGTCGAGTGAGCGCTTCGGTTTGGGTGCGTGCCACGGGAGTGACCGCCAGCGCAGGGCGGCTCCGGCGAGTCCGAAGCCGACGATCGCGACGGCGATGACCCACGCCCAGGACCAGACGCCGACCGGCGCGGCGAGGGCGCGCACGAGGGCGAGGATCACGATGCTGTCGACCGCGTCGGCGACCAGCCGGTAGCGCTCGGTCGCCGCCCAGCGTCCCGTACTCCACGCATGCGCGACCTGGAGGGCGAGGAACCAGGCGATGACGAGGGCGACGACGGCGGGGATGAGGATCTCGATCATCGTGCTGCTCCGATCTGCTCGAGGAGGGCGACACCGGCCGCATCGACCGACTCCTGGGTCGCCGAGACGAGGACCACCGTGGTGCCGGTCGCCGGGACGACGCCGACGAAGGACGCGAAGCCGCCCGTGGCACCGTTGTGCCAGACGAGGTCCTCGCCGTCGATCGCCTTCCGATCGGTGATCCAGGCCCAGCCGATCTCGCGATCGCCGAACGCCGCCTGTGGGGCGAGTGCCGCGATGCCCGGTGCGCTGCCGTCGGCCAGTCGTTCCGCGAAGCGTGCGAGATCCGCCGTGTCCGAGCGGATGCCGCCAGCGGGCCCGATCGCCGTGCCGGTCCATGCGGCGGCGGTCCGTCCGCCGGCGGTCTCACCGAGGAGGTCGCGGTCGCCCAGGTCTGCTGCATCGCTCACGGGGCTGGTCGAGTCGAGTCCCATCGGACCGGTGATCCGCTGCTCGAGGAGATCGGCGTAGCTGGTGCCGGCGGCCGAGCCGAGGGCGGCGCCGAGGAGTTCGAAGGCGAGGTTGGAGTAGGTGCCCTTCGGGGTGTCGAGGGACGCGGACCGCGCCTGTTCGAGCAGCTTCTCGAGGTCCTCTCCGTACGGGTTCGCCGTCGTGAGTGCGAACCACGCTGAGGAGAGGATCGTCGAGAGGTCCATCGGCAGGCGTGGCAGACCGGAGGTGTGGGTGGCGAGCTGCTCGAGGGTGACGTCCGCCGCGGGCGCGTCGCCCAGTTCGAGGAGGTCACCGAGCCTGGTGTCCGGGGTGACCTCGCCACGCTCGATCGCGTCGGCGAGCAACAGCCCCGTGAAGGCTTTGCTCACCGACCCGATCTCGAACCGGGTGTCCGGCTGGGCGCCGATCGTCGCGGTGCGGGTACCGTCCGGGGTGACGACGACGGCCAGCACGGCCTTGCGGTCGGGGCCGGCGAGTTCGCGGACGGTCGCCGCGAGTTCGGCGTCGCCGGCGGCCTCCGCGGGAAGCGTCGAGGGCCCTGGCCGGAGGGCGAGTCCGGCCGCGAGGGCGACAGCGGTGCTGATGGCGGCGATGACCCAGACCCGTCTGGGTCGGGACGTGCTGCGTGGTGTGGCGGTCATGCGGGGTCCTTCCTGGGGTCGGTGGTCATTCCATGGCGGCGACGGCGACGAGCAGCGGGACGAGTCGCATGGGTGGGACCGCGACCCGTCCGCGGCCGGCGGGTTGCAGCCAGCCGGCGGCCGTCAGGACGCGGACGTGGTGGTAGACCTGGCCGGTCGTCCCGATGCCGTCGAGTTCGCCGAGGTCCGCGAGTGCGGAGGTGCCGTTGGCGACGGCCAGGAGCAGCTGCAGCCGGACGGGGGAGCCGATGGCCGCGAGCCGCGATGCCGCGGTCGCGAGTGGACCGGAGCCTGCTGATTCCACGGCGTCGGGGTCGTCGCCGAGCGCGAGGAGGTCGTCGGTCGCTCTGGCGTACTGCCACTGCACGGGTCCGCCGCCGGCGACGACCGATCCGGTGAAGAGGACCGCCCCGTGCTCGAGCTCGGCCGTGCGCTGTTCGAGCCCGTGGAGCGCCCAGAAGGTGTCGTCGGCATCGCCCGTCGCGGCTGCGGACGGAACGTCATCCGGTCGCTCGGTGGTCGTGCCCTCATCGACCGGTCGGGCGAACACGGCGGCTTCGAGACGCGCGAGACGTGCCTCGAGATCACCGGGGTCGATGGTCGTCATGACCCAAGTGTACAAATATCGTAATTACGAAATCAAGCTGATGGACCCTTCGGTCGGCTCACCGGAGCCGCGCATCAGGCCCGCGAGCTGAGCCGCCCCTGCTTCGCATGCACCGGGATCAGGAGCCCGAGGCCGATGAGCAGCACGAGCACGATCCCGAGGATCCCCCAGAACTGCGCCCCGCCGAGCGTGACGAACAGTGCGAAGGCGGTCGGCGCGAGGAAGGACACGGCGCGGCCGGTCGTGGCGTAGAGGCCGAAGACCTCACCCTCGCGGCCCTCGGGGATGATGCGCGCCAGGAACGAGCGGCTCGCCGACTGGGCGGGACCGACGAACAGGCACAGCATGAGGCCGAAGATCCAGAAGATCGTCGCGCCGCCCTCGTGGAGGAGGAACACGGCGCTTCCCGCGATGACGAGGCCGATGAGCGACGCGACGATGACGGGTTTCGGGCCCACCTTGTCGTCGAGCAGGCCGATCGTGATCGTCGCGATCCCGGCGACGACGTTGGCGGCGATCGCGAAGATGATCACCTCGCCGGGTGAGAAGCCGAAGGTCCCGGCGGCCAGGACGCCACCGAAGGTGAAGACACCGGCGAGCCCGTCGCGGAACACGGCGCTCGCGAGCAGGAAGTACAGCGTCTGTCGGCTGTCGCGCCAGAGTTCCGCGATGCTCTTGGCGAGCACCCCGTAGGAGGCGAAGAACCCGACGTGCGGCCGGGCGACGGCCTGGGGTGCGTGGTACTCGGGCACGGCGAGCAGTACGGGTAGGGCGAAGACCCCGAACCACGCCGCGGACACGAGCATCGCGACGCGGACGTCCATGCCGTCCTCGCCGGTGACGCCGAAGAGTCCGACCTCGGGGGAGATGAAGCCGAAGTACACGATGAGCAGCAGCACGATGCCGCCGATGTACCCCATGCCCCAGCCGAGACCGGAGACCTTGCCGATGGAGGTGGGCGTCGACACCTGGGCGAGCATCGCGTTGTAGTTGACCCCGGCGAACTCGAACACGATGTTGCCGACGGCGAGGAGGACGAGGCCCAGCCAGAGGAAGTTCGGATCGGGCGCGACGAAGAAGAGGAGCGCGGTGACCGCGACGACGACGTAGGTGTTGAAGCCGAGCCAGAACTTCCGTCGCCCGGCGGAGTCCGACCGTTGGCCGACGACCGGCGCGAGGATCGCGATCAGCAGTCCGGCGGCCGCGAGCGCCCACCCGAGGGACGCCGACACCGCGGCCTCCTCGCCGAAGGAGTCGCTCGTCAGGTAGACGGTGAACACGAAGGTGGTGACGACCGCGTTGAACGACGCCGAACCCCAGTCCCACAGGCTCCACGCGAAGATGCGACCCTTGCGACCCGCCTGCGCCTTCACGGCGGCGACCTGCGAGGTGTCGAGGTCGACGGTGGCCGCTGCGGCGTCGGGGGTGACGAGCGGTGGTGGCGGGAAGTTGCGGGGCCGGGATCCGAGACGCGGGGCCTCGTCGCCGTGCCCGCCTGTCCGGCCGGTGTCGTCGGTGCCACCTGGGGGAGTCGTGCTCATGCACTGAGGCTAGTGCCGCGTGGTGAACGGGCGGTAGCGTGCGTCCCGCAGCGCGATGGCTGGGGGTTCGCTGGGACGCGGAACGGGCCTGGGAATAGCCGGAGGCACCCCGCGTTGGACTTGAGCGTACGACACTCAAGTTTGAATCCAGGAGGTTCACGTGCCCGAAGACTTCACCCAGGGCGGCGCAGCAGCAGACGGCGGATCGTCGTCGTTCGACGACTTCCTCGCCCGATACCTCGAGGGCGAGCGGGCGCGTTCGGCGCGGACCATCGACCTCAGCCGCTTCCTCACCGCGCGGACGCAGGAGATCCTGCAGCGCGCCGGCCGATTCGCGCTCGAGCGCGGCCAGAACGAGCTCGACGCGCTGCACATCCTGCGCGTCATCGTGAGCGAGGAGCCCGCGAAGGACGCCGTCGCGCGCCTCGGCGTCGACCCGAAGGCCATCGCCAAGGCCGCCGAGCAGCGCCTGCCGCAGGCGTCCTCGCCGAGCGTCAAGGACCCGGCCATCACGCCGTCGGCCCAGCGCGCGCTGTTCCACGCCTACCAGGTGGCCCGCGCCGCCGGGTCGACCTACGTCGACCCCGAGCACCTCTTCTTCGCGCTCGTCATCAACCAGGACTCGCCCGCCGGTGAGGTCCTCGCCCGCGCCGGCGTCACGGCGGAGGCGCTGACCCAGGGCGTGCGCCAGACCGTCGGCGACCCCGGCGTCGCCACCGACGACCAGGACGACCGCGATGCGGACGACCTCGACTCGGACACCCCGATGCTCGACCGCTTCGGCTCCGACCTCACGGCGCTCGCCGCCGGCGGATCGCTCGACCCCGTCATCGGACGTTCCGAGGAGATCGAGCAGACCATCGAGATCCTCTCCCGCCGCACGAAGAACAACCCCGTCCTCGTCGGCGAGGCCGGCGTCGGCAAGACGGCGGTCGTCGAGGGGCTCGCCCAGGCGATCATCGACGGCGGCGTCCCGGAGCAGTTGCGCGGCAAGCGCGTCGTCTCACTCGACCTGCCGGCCATGGTCGCCGGAACCCGCTACCGCGGTGACTTCGAGGAGCGCCTCACCGGTCTGCTCGACGAGATCGCAGCCAACCGCTCCGAGCTGATCGTCTTCATCGACGAGGTCCACACCGTCGTCGGCGCCGGAGGTTCCGGCGAGGGCGGCATGGACGCCGGGAACATGCTCAAGCCGCGTCTCGCTCGCGGTGAGCTGCACCTCATCGGTGCGACCACGCTCCGTGAGTACCGCGGGATCGAGAAGGACCCGGCGCTCGAACGCCGCTTCCAGCCCGTGCGCGTCGGCGAGCCGTCGATCGAGGACGCCGTCCTCATCCTCGACGGTCTCCGTCCGGCGTACGAGGAGCACCACGACGTCCGCTTCACCGACGACGCCCTCCGCGCAGCCGTCGAGCTCTCGGCCCGCTACCTGCCCGACCGCGTCCTGCCAGACAAGGCCATCGACCTCGTCGACCAGGCCGGAGCCCGGCTGCGGTTGCGGCTCGGGAAGGCGGTCGACGTGAGCGCCCTCGTCGAGGAGCTCGCGACACTCGAGGCGTCGAAGAACGCCGCCGTGTCGGCCGAGCACTACGAGGAGGCCTCGCGCATCCGCGACGAGATCACCGCCGTGCAGGCGAAGCTCGACGCCGCTTCCAGCGGCCCCGGCGCGCGCACCGACCGCGACGCGGTCGTCGACGAGGCGCAGATCGCCGGCGTCGTGTCCCGCGCCACCGGCATCCCGGTCAGTCGGCTCACGGAGGGTGAGCGGGAACGTCTCGCCGGCCTTGAGGACGAACTGCACGCTCGCGTCGTCGGCCAGCACGACGCCGTGACCGCGGTGTCGAAGGCCGTCCGCCGCAACCGCACCGGCATGGGGGACGCGAACCGACCCGTCGGCAGCTTCCTGTTCCTCGGGCCCACCGGCGTCGGCAAGACGGAACTCGCGAAGGCGCTCGCCGGATCCCTCTTCGCGGATGAGCACTCGGTGATCCGCTTCGACATGAGTGAGTTCGGCGAACGTCACACGGTGTCGCGACTCGTCGGTGCCCCTCCCGGGTACGTCGGGTTCGACGAGGCGGGCCAGCTCACCGAGCGCGTGCGCCGGAACCCCTACTCGATCGTGCTGTTCGACGAGATCGAGAAGGCGCACCCGGACGTCTTCAACCTGCTCCTGCAGGTGCTCGACGACGGTCGCCTGACCGACGGTCAGGGGCGGACGATCGACTTCCGCAACACGGTCGTCGTCATGACGTCGAACCTCGGCTCCGAGTTCCTGGCCTCGCGGTCCGGAGCGATGGGCTTCGTGGCCGGTGGCGCCGACGACCCGACGGGCTTCGGCTCCGAGGAGGCGCTGCGTGCCCGGGTCATGGGCAAACTGCGCGAAGCGATGCGTCCGGAGTTCCTCAACCGCATCGATGAGGTCGTCCTCTTCCGCAAGCTCGACCAGCAGCAGCTGCAGGAGATCGTCGGACTGATGCTCGGCCGTACGACCGAGCGGTTGGCCGCACGCGGTGCGTCACTCGAGACGACGCCTGAGGCGCTCGCGCTCCTCGCGGAGCTCGGCTACGAGCCGGAGTACGGGGCGCGTCCCCTGCGTCGTCTCATCCAGCGTGAGGTCGATGACCGCATCGCCGAGCTCGTCGTGGGCGGCGGGGTCGGCGACGGCTCGACCGTGCACGTCGACGCGGTCGGCGGGAAGATCGTCGTCACCGAGCGCTCCGTGGTGGTGGCGGAAGCCGCCTAGGCGGGGAGATGGATCGACAGGCCCAGGGATCGGTGCGCCGGATCCTGGGCCTGTCGTCGTCTGTGCGTGGGAACCTCGACAGGCTCGGTGACCGGAGCGGCCCGGAGGGTTCCTACTCCTGAAGTCCTCGCACCGAATCCAGCAGGCTCGGCGCGCTCACGTAGAAGAGTTGCCCGTCCTGCCACACGAAGCCACCGGAGAGGTTGCCGCCCGGGTCGGTCGGCTCGAGGAGGAACGGGAGTCCGGACTCATCGCTCTCGACGAATCCGGCGGCCTCGAGTTCGGTCTGCTTGGCCGCCCAGGCCGTCTCGTCGAACGGTGCCTGCGCGACCGTCGCCGAGATGTCGGTCTGCGGCTTCGTCCAGGTGCACGCGACGCCACCGGCGTCGACGAGGAACGTCAGATCGGTCCGTGTGACCTGATACGCCCGCGGTTCCATCTGGGTCTGCTCGAGGTCCGCGTATCCCTGCTCGGTGAGGACCGTGTCGCACGTCGTAGCTGCGGCCGTCTCGGTCGCCTCGGCGGAGGACGTCGAGGCGGGGGTGGCGCTCGGAGTGCTCATGGTCGTGGAGCTCGACGTCGGGGCCCCGGATCCGCACGCGGCGAGGGCGAGGGCTCCGATCGTTGCGACGAGGGCGGCCAAGAGGCGAGGGGAGTGGCGATGGGGCATCCCCCAAGCCTAGGAGCCGCACCACATCCGGCGGATCGGGGGCAGCACGGGGGTTGGGGCAGGCAAACTGGCCATCCGCTGGGAGTTGAGCCAGGCGGACTCAACTTTCTTGACGTCGAAACCAGGCCTCGGTAGCATTGAGTCATCGGGGCTCAAGTCTCGATGTCACACCAGCATCACCACATCAATCAGCTCGGTGCCGAGCTCGTCGAGTCGGCCGGACGCCATCCGCATGCCGCCCGAGTCGACGAGTTCCGAACCGGCAGTCAACACAAGGAGAACCAACACATGGCACGTGCAGTAGGCATCGACCTCGGTACCACCAACTCGGTGGTCGCCGTCCTCGAAGGTGGAGAACCCACCGTCATCGCCAACGCCGAGGGCTTCCGCACCACCCCCTCCGTCGTCGCATTCACCAAGGACGGCGAGGTGCTCGTCGGCGAGACCGCGAAGCGCCAGGCCGTCACCAACGTCGACCGCACCATCGCGAGCGTCAAGCGCCACATGGGCACCGACTGGAAGTTCGACGTCGACGGCAAGAAGTACACGCCGCAGGAGCTCTCCGCCCGCATCCTCGCGAAGCTGAAGCGCGACGCCGAGCAGTACCTGGGCGACACCGTGACCGACGCGGTCATCACCGTCCCCGCCTACTTCAACGACGCCGAGCGTCAGGCCACGAAGGAGGCCGGTGAGGTCGCAGGCCTCAACGTGCTCCGCATCATCAACGAGCCGACCGCCGCAGCCCTCGCCTACGGCCTCGACCGCGGCAAGGAGGACGAGCTCATCCTCGTCTTCGACCTCGGTGGCGGTACCTTCGACGTCTCGCTGCTCGAAGTGGGCAAGGACGACGACTTCTCCACCATCCAGGTCCGTTCCACTTCCGGCGACAACCGCCTCGGTGGAGACGACTGGGACCAGCGCGTCGTCGACTACCTGATCAAGCGCTTCAAGGACTCGACCGGTGTCGACGTCTCGGGCGACAAGATCGCGAAGCAGCGCCTCAAGGAAGCCGCCGAGCAGGCGAAGAAGGAGCTCAGCTCCTCGATGTCGACCTCGATCCAGCTCCCGTACCTCTCCCTCACGGAGAACGGCCCGGCCAACCTCGACGAGACGCTCTCCCGCGCCAAGTTCGAGGAGCTCACGCAGGACCTGCTCGAGCGCACCCGCAAGCCGTTCAACGACGTCATCGCCGAGGCCGGCGTGAAGGTCTCCGACATCGCACACGTCGTGCTCGTCGGTGGATCGACCCGCATGCCCGCCGTCGCGGAGCTCGTCAAGAAGCTCACCGGTGGTCAGGAGCCCAACAAGGGCGTCAACCCTGACGAGGTCGTCGCCGTCGGCGCAGCCCTCCAGGCCGGCGTGCTGAAGGGTGAGCGCAAGGACGTGCTGCTCATCGACGTCACCCCCCTGTCGCTCGGTATCGAGACCAAGGGTGGCATCATGACGAAGCTCATCGAGCGCAACACCGCGATCCCCACGAAGCGGAGCGAGACCTTCACCACGGCCGACGACAACCAGCCGTCCGTCGCGATCCAGGTCTTCCAGGGCGAGCGCGAGTTCACCCGCGACAACAAGAACCTCGGCACCTTCGAGCTGACCGGCATCGCGCCGGCTCCGCGCGGTGTGCCGCAGGTCGAGGTCACCTTCGACATCGACGCCAACGGCATCGTGCACGTGTCCGCGAAGGACAAGGGCACCGGCAAGGAGCAGTCGATGACCATCACCGGTGGCTCGTCCCTCGGCAAGGAGGACATCGAGCGGATGGTCCGCGAGGCCGAGGAGCACGCTGCGGACGACAAGGCCCGCCGCGAGCAGGCCGAGGTCCGCAACAGCGCCGAGCAGCTCGCCTACTCGATCGACAAGCTCATCAAGGAGAACGACGACAAGCTGCCCGAGGACGTCAAGACCGACGTCCAGGCCGATGTCGACGCCCTGAAGAGCGCGCTCGCCGGTGAGGACGAGGACGCGGTGAAGACCGCGTTCGACAAGCTCAACGAGAGCCAGGTCAAGCTCGGCGAGGCGATCTACGCCCAGGCGCAGGCCTCCGAGTCCGCCGCAGGAACCGAGGCCCCGGCTGAGGAGGCGACCTCCGATGAGGACGTCGTCGACGCCGAGGTCGTCGAGGACGAAGACGACAAGGACAAGAAGTAACCATGACTGACGAGAACCAGAACCAGAACCAGGACGATCCCATCATTCGTGACAAGCGACGGATCGACCCGGAGACCGGCGAGGTTCGTCAGCCTGGCACCGAGGGGGTTGACGCCGACGCGTCGGCCCCCTCGGGCGCACCTGCCGAATCCGCCGACGCCGATGCACCGGCCGCCGACGACGAGCTGACCGTCGAGGACATCCTCAACGCGGCTCCCGAGGAGCCCGTTCAGGGCGGCGACCTCTCCCCGGCCGAGCAGCTCGCTGCAGAACGCCTCGGCGACCTGCAGCGCGTCACGGCCGAGTACGCGAACTACCGGAAGCGCACCGAGGCCGGCCGTGAGGTGGAGCGCGAGCGCACCACCGGCGAGGTCGCCAAGGTCCTGCTCCCGGTGCTCGACGACCTCGACCGCGCTGAGAAGCACGGCGACCTCGAGGGTGACGCCCCCTTCACGCAGATCGCGGCCAAGCTCCGCGGCGCTGCCGAGAAGCTCGGGCTGAAGCCGTTCGGAGCGGTCGGCGAGACCTTCGACCCCAACGTGCACGAGGCCATCTTCCAGCAGCCCACGCCGGGCGCCGAGGGCGAGACCGTCCTCGACGTCGTGGAGACCGGGTACCACCTGGGCTCCACCCTGCTGCGCGCCGCGAAGGTGGTCGTCGCGGTCCCGGCGAGCTAGCCATGGCGAGTCAGGACTGGTTCGACAAGGACTTCTACAAGGTCCTCGGCGTCAAGAAGGACGTGACGCCCGCGGAGCTGAAGAAGGTCTACCGGAAGCTGGCCCGGCAGTACCACCCGGACTCCAACCCGGGTGATGCGAAGGCCGAGGCGAAGTTCAAGGAGATCAGCGAGGCCCACTCGGTCCTCGGCGACCCCGAGCAGCGCAAGGAGTACGACGCCGTCCGCGCCATGGGCGGTGGAGCACGCTTCACCGCTCCGGGTGCCGGCGGCGGCCAGGGCGGCTTCGAGGACGTCTTCGGGTCGATGTTCGGTGGTGGTGGCGGTGGTCGCCAGAGCTACAGCTACCAGCAGGCCCCGCAGGGGTACGAGGACATCCTCGGCGGCATGTTCGGCCAGGGTGGCTTCGGCCAGACCACCGGTGGCTTCCGCGGCTACGGCGGACCCACGCCCGGCCGCGACATCACCGCGCACACGACGATCGACTTCATCACGGCCACGCAGGGCGACACTATCTCCCTGCAGACCTCCGAGGGACGCACCATCAAGGTGAAGATCCCGGCGGGCGTGTCGGATGGACAGAAGATCCGCCTGCGCGGCAAGGGGCAGCCGAGTCCGGACGGCGGCGAACCCGGCGATATCGTGGTCACCGTGAGTGTCCGCAAGCATCCCGTGTTCGAACGCGACGGCCTGAACCTCCGCGTCACCGTACCGGTCACCTTCGTGGAGGCCGCGCTCGGCGCCACGATCGAGGTTCCGACGCTCGGCGGCGACCCCGTCAAGCTGCGGGTCGCCCCCGGTACGCCGAGCGGTCGCGTCCTCCGCGTCAAGGGCCGCGGTGTCGCGACGACGAAGGGCACCGGCGACCTCCTGGCCGTCGTGCAGATCGTCGTGCCGGCGCACCTCGGCGGCGAGGCCAAGGAAGCACTCGAACGGTTCCACGAGCTGGAGCCGAAGGACAACCCCCGCGACGAACTCATCGCTCGGGCTCGGGGCTAGTAACCAGCAGCACACGGAAGGGCAGGGAGCATGGACGAGCATTCGCCGGTCTTCGCGATCGCGATGGCTGCCGAGCTCGCCGGCATGCACCCGCAGACCCTCCGGCAGTACGACCGGCTCGGTCTCGTGTCGCCGACGCGGACCGCCGGGAAGTCGCGCAGGTACTCGATGCGCGACATCGCCCAGCTGCGTGAGGTGTCCAGGCTCAGTGCCGAGGGCGTCAGCCTGGAGGGCATCTCCCGCATCCTGACCCTGGAGAACGAGGTCAGCTCGCTCCAGGGTCGGGTGCGGGAGCTCGAGCACGCGCTCGCCAATGCCCTGTTGCGGACCCCGGGCAACCGGGTGTTCGCCGCAGGCATGGAGGGGAGCGTCGTCCCGATGCGGAGCGGTACGCGCACCCGCCGCCGGACCGAGGTCGTCGTCTGGCGGCCGTCGCTCTCCGAGTGACCGACGAAAGCGCACTCGTGGTCGTCATCCCACATGGATGACGACCACGAGTGCGCTTTCGGGTGCGCGTAGGGTTGGGGCATGAGCGCGCAGCCCGTGGTGACGAAGCCGGACCCGGCGCAGACCGCACCCGCGACGGCCCGGAGGCGGCGCGGCGCCCGGCTGACCGGACTGACCGCCTACCCGCTCATGTACTTCGGTGTCGTCGCCGGCGTGCTTCCGCTGCTGACGCTCGTCGTGATCGGCGCCCCGATCCTCGTCGGCGTCCTGCTCGGTGCGGGCGAAGCCGAATGGGTCGACGGCTTCTCGCGCGTGTTCGGGTTCATCCTGCTCTTCCTCACACCGCCGTTCGGTGCCTGGGTGTGGGGGTACGTCGCGCTCGGGGTCGTCGCCTTCCTCGGTGGCATCGCCCTCAGCCTGCGGATCCTGCGGCGTCACGGCGTGCGTCGCGCAGGAGCCGTCACGCACTGGGGCATGTGGGCCACCGTCCCGCTGCAGCTCATCTTCGCGGTCATCAGCCTCGTGATCGTGTTCGGTGCGATCGCGTCCGTCCGCGCCGAGGACGCCAGTGGCCTCGAGACCGTGCGAGCCTTCGGACAAGGCGTCGCCATCGCCACGGTCGTCAACCTCCTCGTCTCCGCCGGGCTCGGTGTCCTCGTCTTCCCGGCCGTCCTCCGGGCCGTGAAGGCGGAGAAGCCGGCTCGACGCGTCCGCAGACGGTGACGCCGTTCCTCGTATCGCCTGGCCGGTTACGCTGAGGGGATGCCCGAGTTCTCATTCGACGCGCTGCGCCGGTTCCCCGATCACGAGGCACCCAACCTCTTCGCCGTCGACGCGACCGATCGGCTCCTGCTCGACGAAGCGGCCGAGGCCCTGGCCGGGCGGGTGCCGACGCCCGGCGAGATCGTCGTCGTCGGCGACGCCTACGGGGCCCTGACCCTCGGCGCCATCGCGCTCCTGGGGGCGACGGACGTCCGGGTCCACCAGGACGCCGCCGTCGGAGAGCGTGCCCTCGCGGCCAACGCCGAACGGCTCGGCGTCGACGGCGGCTTCCGTAACCTGCCGCTCGGCGAGGAGCTGTTCACGGGCGCATCACTCGTCCTCGTGCAACTCCCGAAGCACCTCGAAGCACTGCACGAGATCGCCGCCGCCGTCGCCCGCTGGAGCGCCGCCGACGTCCGTCTTCTGGCCGGTGGCCGCGTGAAGCACCTGACGCCCGCGATGAACGAGGTCCTCGGTCGGAGCTTCTCGACCGTCACCGCGAGCCTCGCCCGGCAGAAGTCCCGAGTGCTCCGTGGGAGCGACCCGGTGACCGCCGCCGTCGAGGGAGAGCGTGACGAGGCCGACACCACGGCCTCGACCGCGCTGCGCACCGAGCACCATGCCGACATCGGCCTGACCATCGCCGCCGCCGGCGCGGCGTTCGCCGGCACGAAGCTCGACATCGGCACCCGCTTCCTGCTCGAGGCACTGCCGGAGATCGCGCCCGCAGCCCGGACGGCCATCGACCTCGGCTGCGGCACCGGCGTCCTCGCGGTGTCGCTCGCCATCGCCCGGCCCGAGCTCATGGTCATCGCGACCGACCAGTCCGCCGCAGCGGTCGCCTCGACCACCGCGACCATCGCCGCCAACGACGACGCCGACCGCCGACTGGCCGAGCGCATCGCGGTGCTCCGCGACGACGGCCTGTCGATGCAGCCGGACGCGTCAGCCGACCTCATCGTCCTGAACCCGCCCTTCCACAGCGGCACCACCGTGCACACGGGCGTCGCGCACGACCTGTTCGCCGAGGCCGCGCGTGTCCTGCAGCCGGGCGGCACGCTCGCCGTCGTGTGGAACTCGCACCTCGGCTACCGGGCGGCGCTCGAGCGGCTCGTCGGCCCGACGACGCAGCTCGCGCGCAACCAGAAGTTCACGGTGACGATCTCGCGCCCCCGGGCCGCCGGCGGGCCGCGTCCGTAACTCCTGCTGCTTGGACCGCTCGACGAGCACCGGCCGCTCAATCGCCGGCATCGTCGACAGTCCGGACGGGCGTTGCAGGAGTCATGTGCGTCAGGCGGCGTTCCAGAGGCGCTCGATGCGCGACGTCGCAGCCCGCGTCGGGGTGGTCCCGACGTCCCAGGTGCGGCGCCGAGTGTGCCCGTATGCTGGCCCGATGTCCGAGCCGCCCACCCCCGCAGACGGAGCGGGTCGCGACGCACGCCGGGCGGACCAGCACGAACTGACCGCGGTCGAGCGCTGGATCGACGACCGGGCCAACCGGCTCCTGCGCGACGCCCCCGACGGTGGTGCGCGGGCGAAAGCCGTCGAGTTCCTCGTCTTCGGGGCGAAACAGGCGTGGGCGTGCATCTTCGGCGCAGCGATGCTCGCCGTGATCGTCGCCGCCCGCCTCTGGTACCCCGACGAGGTCTGGCTCGCCCGTAACGACGCGCTCGTCGTCGCTGCCATCGTCATCCAGGTGGTCATGATCGTCACCAGGCTCGAGACCGGTCGTGAACTCTGGGTGATCGTCCTGTTCCACGTCGTCGGGACGGGTATGGAGCTGTTCAAGACCGGGATCGGGTCGTGGGAGTACGACGGCGGCGGGGTCCTGCACCTCGGCTCCGTGCCGTTGTACACCGGGTTCATGTACGCGGCCGTCGGATCGTACATGGTTCGCGTGTACCGGCTCTTCGACTTGCGGTTCGACCGCTATCCACGAGTGTGGCTCACGACGATCATCGCGGCCGGCATCTACGTGAACTTCTTCAGCCAGCACGTCATCGTGGATCTGCGATGGGTGCTGCTCGCTGCCGTCCTCCTCGTGTTCGCGCGGACGATGATGCACTTCCGCGTGTTCCGTCGGACGCACCGCATGCCCGTGCTGGTGGCGTTCCTGCTCGTGGCCTGCTTCATCTGGATCGCGGAGAACATCGGGACGATCACGGGCGCCTGGCTGTACCCGAATCAGGAGGACGGCTGGCAGCTCGTCCCGCTCACCAAGCTGGTGTCGTGGTTCCTCCTCATGATGATCTCGGTGGTGATGGTCACCTGGGTGTACCCGCCCAAGCGGCCCGATCACGTGCCGACCTGAGCCGCCTGCTGTCAACGGTTTCGGAGCGCGGTCCGCACACCGGGTAGGGTTCGGGAGTGAGCGGCCCGAGCCCGGTGATCGCTTGTCCCCTTCCGGAGAGCAGCCATGGCCCAGCGTCAGCCCCAGGATCCGCGATTCCGTGATCGTGGCGGCGCCCGGCCAGCCCCCATGCAGGCGGGTCACGTTCAAGCCGGCCCGGCCCGGCCCACCCCGGCTCGACCTGCCGCCGCTCCACGACCCGCGTCGCCGGCCGTCGGCATCTCCGTCCCGGCGGCGGCCGCCGCGCCCCTCCCGCGGACGAACCACCTCTTCGCCGGAGCGCAGTTCGCGTTCATCGCCTCGATCCTGATGCTCGGGCTGTACATCGGCCTGACCTCGACGTGGACCCTGCTGGAGCCCGACTTCCTCATCGGGCTCTCCCTGACGGCCGCAGCCACGTCCCTGCTCTTCGCCGTGCCACCGTCCGGCGCGCTCCGTGGCCTGCTCGTGCTGGTGCCGACCATCGACATCCTCGCCGTCGGCTTCTTCCGCGACACCCTGCCGAACCTGCCGACGTCGGGTCTCCTCATCGTGATCCCGGTGCTCTGGCTCGCGGGTGGGTTCGGGGTCTCGGCCCTGCCCGTCCCGGTGTTCGGTGCGATCTTCGTCTCCCTCATCCCGGTGGCGCGCGCCGGTGCATGGCCGACGACGCCTGGCGGGTGGGGTGCGATCTGCATCCTGCCGGCCCTCGTCCTCATCATGACCGTCACCGTGCATCTGGCCGCGCGTCAGCTCCGCGCCCATGAGGGACGGGCGCGTATCGCCCTCGCCGCGGCGACGGAGGCGGCGGCCATCGCGACGACGGTCTCGGAATCCGTCGACGCCGCCGTCGCCTTCTTCCGGCCCGACGGCACGGCGGCGCTCCGCAACGAGGCGACGTACGAGCAAGCCGAATTGGCCGGCTTCGACCGGAAGACCCGCGCCGGTGTCCACGTGTACGGACCGGACCGGAAGACTCGGGTGTCGCCCGAGAAGCAGGTCATCAACCGGGCGCTGCGCGGGGAGAGCTTCCGCGGCGAACTGTATTGGATCGGCGAGCCGGGAGACCAGCGCGCCATCATCGGCAACGCGAGACAGGTGCACACCGACGACGGCACCTTCGTCGGCACCATCACGGTCGGGCACGACGTCACCGACCTCGCCAATGCGGTGGCGCTGCGCGAAGCGTTCCTCATCGACGTCTCGCACGAGCTCCGCACCCCGTTGACGTCGATCATCGGCTACCTCGACCTCCTCACCGAGGGACATGACCTCCGGCAGCTCGGACTGGAGCGCGAGGTCTCGACGATCCAGCGCAACGCGGAGCAGCTGTACGCAATCATCGGCGACCTGCTCGCGGCGGGGGACGCCGAGATGCGGGTGCGCATCGCCCTCACCGACGTCGCCGACATCGCTCGGGCGAGCGCGGCCGCGATCCTGCCGCAGGCGTCGGAGGCCGGTGTCGCCGTTCGGGCCGAGATCCCTCCCCACGTGGAACTGGAGGGCGACGGCGGCCGGCTCCGCCAGGTCCTCGACAACCTGCTGTCGAACGCGGTGAAGTACACCCCGCGGGGTGGACGGGTCGCGGTGACCGTCGCGGTGGACGGCGAGACCTGCACCGTCAACGTCGCGGACACCGGCATCGGCATCTCGCCGGACGACCAGCGGCAGCTCTTCGATCGCTTCTTCCGGGCCAGGGAGGTCCGCGACGACGCGCGGCCAGGCGTCGGCCTCGGGCTGTCGATCGTGAAGTCCATCACCGAGGCGCATCATGGCTGGATCACCGTGTCCAGCCGCCCGGGCCGCGGCTCCACCTTCACCGTGACCCTGCCGCTCCGCCAGCCGCGCGCCGGCGCACCGTCCGCTTCCTGAGTCGGACCCCGGCAGGGAGGCGCTTCGGTACACATCGTGGGAGGCTTGGAGGATGGCGCAGATCCTCGACCAGCCGATCGTCGACGAGGCGACCCTCACCATGCAGCCGTGGGTCACCATCGTGTGGAACGACCCGGTGAACCTCATGTCCTACGTCTCGCTCGTCTTCCGCAGCTACTTCGGTTACACGCACGAGGAGGCGGAGCGACTCATGCTCGCCGTGCACCACGAGGGCCGCGCGGTCGTCGCGACCGGCAACCGCGAGGAGATGGAGCGCCACGTCGAGGCCATGCACGGGTACGGGCTCTGGGCCTCGCTCGCGAAGGCCGACGCATGAGCGCCTTCGTCCGTCCGCCCGTCGGACCCGTCGTGCTCCGCCTCGACGAGCAGGAGACCTCGATCCTCGAGCAACTGGCGAGCCAGCTCATCGACATGCTCGAAGACGCGACGCGCGCCGGGCTGGCGACCGCCGTGGAGCTCGACCCCGCCATGGCGCGACTGGTGCCGGAGGGGTACCGCGACGATCCCGAGGCCGCCGCGGAGTTCCGACGCTTCACCGCCGACGACCTCGTCGGCGGCAAGGTGACCGCGGCGCGGACCGTCCTGGCGGCGCTCACCACCGACGCGTCCGATGCGGCTCAGCCGACCGAGGTCCCGGCGGGGCACGAGGACGGTGCAGCCGTGACCCTCGAGGGTGAGACGGCCTGGACCTGGCTGCGGTTCCTCAACGACACCCGGCTCACCATCGCGGCTCGACTCGGCATCGAGGAGGACGACGCGGAGCCGTTCGACCCGGCTCCGACGACGTCGGACGACGAGCAGGATCCGCAGCTCATGATGGCGATCTACGCCTGGCTCGGGTACCTGCAGGAGTCGATCGTCGCCGTCCTCGACGAAGCCTGAGTCGCATCGCCGGACACCTCGGACCCTGGCGCCACGGGTAGCCTTGGTGACCATGCACATCCTCGTCTTCAGCGACCAGCACCCCGAGTCGTCCGGCGGGGCCCAGGTCTCGATCCGACTGCAGCGGCGCTTCCTGGAGGCCGCGGGGCACACCGTCACGGTGTGCTCACCGCGGATGCACCAGGCGCACGACGACGACCCGCACTACCTCGACACCCCCTCGATCCCCATCACGCTCGACCGCGAGTACTCGATGACCGTGCCCGGCCGGCTCACCGACCGCTGGCTCGACGCACGCCTGGCCGAGCTGCCCCCGGTCGACGTCGTGCACGTGCAGGCCGACTTCTGGCAGGCGCTCACGGCCTACCGCTACGCCGAACGGCACGGGATCCCGGCGCTCCACACCATGCACAACCGCATGGACGTCGGCATCGAGCAGACCATGCCGGCGCCGGGCCTCGTCGTCGGAGCCCTGTCCTGGTGGCAGCGCAGAGTCCTCCGGCCGCGGCTCTCGACCCTGCCCACGGGCGTCTGGTCCTACCTGCAGGAGTTCGCCAAGCGAGCTGCCGTCGTCATCGCGCCGTCGCACCACTTCGCACGCGTCCTCCGCGAGCAGGGCGTGACCGCCCACGCCGAGGTCCTGTCGACGGGCGTCGACGACGCGGTGCTCGACGAGATCCTCGACGAACGCGCGACCACGCTCCACGTGCCGCACCGGCTGCCGTCGTTCGTGTGGATCGGCCGCTTCAGCCAGGAGAAGCGGCTCATGGAGTTCCTCGAGGCGGTCCGGCTCGCGGACGTCGACGCGGTGTTCCGCCTCTACGGGGCCGGACTCCTGCTCGCGAAGGCCCAGGCGTTCGTCGCCGAACACGACCTCGCCGACCACGTCGTCTTCGCCGGACGTGTCTCCTACCCCGACTCGCTGCGCGCCATCGCCGAAGCCGATGCGCTGGTGCAGACGTCGATCGGGTTCGAGACGCAGGGCATGACCGTGTTCGAGGCGGCCGCACTCGGCACACCGTCGATCATCAGCGACCCGAACATCGCGGCGGAGCTCCCCGCCGACTCGATGTGGCAGCCGACGGACGGTGGGGTCGAGGCGCTCGCCGAAGCGATCCGCCGCGCCGTCGCCGACGTCGAGGCGGGTACCGCGCCCGTCGTCGCACCGGGCCTCGCCCGCACCCTGCGCCAGTCGACGCAGACCACCCGCCTCATCGCCCTGTACGAGGCAGCCCTGGCGCCGGAGGCCGCGCGCTAGCATCGGCTCATGCGCAGGACATCGAAGCAGCAGCCCGGGCCGGACGGCGGCGAACGCGTCCTGATCCTCTCGGCCGGGGTCGGGTCCGGACACAACAGCGCCGCCGCCGCCGTGGACCAAGCGTGCGCCGGGCGTCCCGACGTCACCGAGGTCGAGGTTCTGGACGTCCTGCAGGCGAGTACCTCCCTGTACCGCGACGTCCTCGGCAAGGGGTACTTCGTGCTCGTCGAGGAGACGCCCTGGCTCGTGGAGTGGGGCTACGACCTCAGCGACGCACCGTTCCGTCGTCGCGGTCCGCTCGACCCCTGGACGCGGGCGAACGCGATGCCGGTGGTGAGCGCGATCAAACGCTTCAGGCCCACGGCGATCATCTGCACCCACTTCCTCCCGGCCCAGTTGCTGGCCTCCCTCATCCTGCGAGGCGCCGTCGACGCCAGGACCGCGGTCGTCACCACGGACTACGACTTCCAGGGGCTGTGGCTGACGAGCGCCTTCCACGCGCTCTTCCTCGCGCGGGAGGAGGGACGGGTCCAGCTGACGGCCCTGGGGCTCCCGCCCGACCGGGTCGTGGCTTCGGGGATCCCCATCGCCGCCCAGCCGAGCGGCCCGGCCGAGCGCGACCCGGCGGCACCGCCCATGTTGCTCATCTCGGCCGGAGCGTCCGGCGGTGACTACGCGCTCGCGGTCGTCCGACAGACACTGCACCTCCGGTCGCCGTTCACCGCCACGATCGTGTGCGGGCGGAACGAGGCGCTGCGGCGGAGCGTCGAGGACCTCATCGCGCCCGGCGGCGACCGCTACACCGTGCTCGGCTTCACCGACGAGATGCCGCAGCTCCTGCGCCGAGCCGACCTGTTCATCGGCAAGCCCGGAGGACTGTCGGCGTCGGAGTGCATGGCCGCCGGTCTGCCGATGGTGCTCGTGAACCCCATCCCCGGGCAGGAGGTGCGCAACGGCGACTACCTCATGGAGCAGGGCGCCGCCGTCCGGTGCAACACCGCGACGACGATCGGGTGGAAGATCGACGGGATCCTCGGCGAGCCGGGGCGACTGGAGCGGATGCAGGCCGCAGCCCGACGGGTCGGTCGCCCCGACGCGGCTCGCGACGTCGTCGACCGGCTGCTCGACGGACCGGCGCGACCGTTCGTCGTGACCCGGGCGGCGCAGAAGACGATCTTCGACGCGAGCGCGCGGCGGGTGGTCGCGAGCGAGCTCGAGGGAGAGTCGGCCCTCGTGCGTCTCGTCGACCCGGCGGCGTCCAGCACGGTGGCGCTGCTCCGGGCCGGTGAGCTGGACGACCTGCAGCAGCGCTACACCGGGCCGGACGGCACCCTCGTGCTGCGACGCGACGACGCCGTGCTCTCCGTCCGGCGTGACACGCAGCGTCTGCTCCGCGCCGTCCTCGGACGTGACGACGAGCTCGCCGTGCGGGTCGAGGGCCTCGCCGACCTCGAACCGGCCGGCCCGAGCTGATCGGATCGGATCAGCCGACGGAGTCCGGCAGTCGGGCGGGGTCGTCGTCGAGGTCGCTGTCGCCGGCCCGCAGCGGGACCGCCGCCGCCCAGGTCGACGGGCTGTGCTGGGCGGCCTGCAGGGCCCAGTCGCCGGCGCGGGCCGACCAGCGGCGGGTGACCGGGTCGCGTTCGAGCGTCGGTGTCGGATCGAGGACGACCCGGACGACGCGTTCCTCGCCCGCCTGCAGGGTCACCTTCCGGAACCCGAGGAGCTGGGCGACCGGTCGATCGAGTGCGGTGTCGGCGGCGTAGAGCTGGACGACGGTCGACCCCTCGCGCGGACCGGTGTTCGTCACGAGGACCTCGGCGGTCCCGCCGGTGTCCTCGAACCGGTGCCCGAGCAGGCGGTGGTCGATCGTCGTGTACCCGAGGCCGAAGCCGAACGGGAAGGCCGGCGTGTGACCCTCCTCGTCCAAGCGTCGCTGGCCCCAGCGGTCGTCGTACACGACAGCTTTCGCCTCGCGGTCGAACGGCGGCAGGTGTGCCGGATCGGTCGGGATCACGAAGGGCAGTCGCCCGCCGGGCTCGACCACACCGGTCAGGACGTCGGCGAGCGCTCGACCGCCCTCCATCCCGCCGTACCAGGCGAGGACGAGGGCCGGGACGCGGTCGCGCCAGGCCTCGGTGAGGATCGCGCTCCCGCCGGTGAGCACGACGACCGTGCGCGGGTTGGCTGCGGCGACGGCCAGGATGAGGCGTTCGTCCGAGGGTCGGAGGCGGAGCGAGGTGCGATCGCCGCCGCGCACGAACCGCGACGCCAGGTGCGCGACGCCGGTGATCGCGCTGCGGAGTCGACCCGAGTCCAGGGCCGCCCCGAGGACGCCGACGTCGACGCCGCCGGTGACGACCGACTCGCCCTCGTCGTGCTGGTCGAAGCCGACGACGACGACGGCCGTGTCGGCGGCCGCCGCCGCTACGACCGCGGCCCGCACGTTCCCGGCCGGGGTGCTCGTGATCTGCGTGTCGGGGAGAGCCTCACGGAGCCCCTGCAGCGGCGAGACGGTGGTCGGCGGACGGACGCGCGACGAGCCGTGGTCGCCGAGGTTCGCCCGGTCCGCGAGACGGCCGACCACCGCGATCCGACGGGTCGTCGCCGACAGGGGGAGGAGCGGTGCGCCGTCGTCGACCGGGCGGTTGGCGAGGAGCACGATCGACTCCTCGGCGACGTGCCGGGCGAGCGCGCGGTGGGCCGAGCCGGCGACGACGTCCGCCGAGGGCTGCGGTTCGGCGCGGGTCGCGGCGTGCAGGAGGGTCGTCCGCAGGATGCGCCGAGCCGAGCGCAGGACGGTCGCGTGCTCGAGGGTGCCGTCCCGCAGGGCGGCGGGCAACTCGTGCGCCCGTCGCAGGCGGAGCGGCATCTCCACGTCCATCCCGGCCTCCAGGCTGCCGACGGCGTCGTGCGTGCCGAAGACCCAGTCGCTCGTGACGAAGCCGGTGAAGCCCCACTCCTCCCGCAGCACGTCCGTGAGCAGCGGACGGTTGACGTCCATGTACTCGCCCCGCACGCGGTTGTAGGCGCTCATGACCGAGTCCGCGCCGGCGTCGATCACGGCCTTGAAGTGCGGCAGGTAGACCTCGTGCAGCGCGTGGTCGTCCACGGAGACGTCGACCTCGAACCGCTCGTCCTCCATGGAGTTGAGCGCGAAGTGCTTCACGCACGCCATCGTGTGGACGCGGACGCCGCGGGTCATGGCCGACCCCATCCGGCCTGTCAGCACCGGATCCTCGCCGTAGCACTCCTGGGCGCGGCCCCACGCGGGATGGCGGAGGAGGTTGACGCATACGGACGCCGAGTAGTTCGCCCCGCGGATCCGCGTCTCCGCACCGATCGCCTCACCCACCTGCTCCTCGAGCACCGGGTCCCAGGTCGCCGCCCGCGCCATCGTCACGGGGAACGCGGTGGACTCGCCGATGACGACCCCGCGGGCGCCGTCACTGAACCGGATCCCCGGGATTCCGAGCCGCGGGACGGCTCCGGCCACGAACGGACGCCGGTGGAGCAGCACGGGGATCAGCGGGAGGAGTCGGCGCGGCGAGTCGCCGTCGAGCAGCCCCAGGAGTTCCGCGTCGGTCAGCCGCTCGATCAGTCGTTCGGCGCCTGCGTCGGCGTCGAGGCGTCCGGCGCGGATCTCCCGCACGACCTCGTCGTAGGTGTCGCCCTCGGGTGGTCCGCCTGCGCGGCGCTGCTTCGGCGGACGCGCGTTCCGGCGCCCGGTGACGATTCCCATGCTCTGCATTCTGCACCCTCGACCGGCATGCTGAGCCCCGACAGCCGACCGCACGATCAGCCGCGCGGCGGAGGACACCTCGGCGGGCGCCTGCGAGGATGGGACGATGTCGGGACACGAGGGGGAGTCGGTTGCCGCGCTGCAGCCGCTGATCGAGGCGGACGGCGTCGGAGCGGTGATCGACGGGGAGACCCTGCTGGCACCCACGGACATCCGGGTCGAGCCGGGGATGGCGCTCGCCGTCCGGGGGCGGAACGGATCGGGCAAGACGACCCTGTTGCGGATCCTCAGCGGACGGCTGCGTCCGTCGAGCGGGACGGCGACGATCGGCGGCCGGACCATCGACGACCGCGACCGCACGGTGCGTCGCTCCGTCTCAGCCCTCATCGGCACCCCGGCCTACGCGCCGGACCTGACGCTGCGTGAACACCTGCGCTACATCTCGACGACGTGGGGTGTGACCGGGCAGGCGGCGGACGACGCGGCCGACGAGCTGCTCGCGGCCCTGCGCATCGACACGCTCGCGCGCCGCTTCGCCACCGAGCTGTCTTCGGGTCAGTCGCAGCTGTTCGCCCTGGCGACGGCGCTCGTCCGGCCCTTCGACGTCCTCGTGCTCGACGAACCTGAGCAGCGCCTCGACGCCGAGCGGCGTGGCCTCGTCGCCGACCGCATCCTGCTCGCGAAGGAGCGCGGGGCGGCGATCGTCTTCGCGAGCCACGACGCCGGGCTCGTCGAACGGGTCGCGGACGAGGCGATCACGGTCGAAGCCCCGTGAGCACCGGCTCCGGGCGCATCACGCGCGACGACCGTCGGATCCTCCGCGCCGGCCGGGCGGTGCTCGCCGCGCGCGACGGGCGTCCGCGGCTCACCGATGTCGCGTTCGTCGTCTACGCCGGGCTGCTCGTCGCACTCATCGTGGGCGCTCCGCTCGTGCGGTTCGCAGTCCTCGGACTGATCGAGCCGGATGCCGCGGGTGTCGTGGCTGCCGTCCGGCCCGGGGCGGTCGCGCTGCTCTCGGCGATCGCGACGATCGTCGTCGTGCTCGGGGGTCGGACGAGGGGACCGGTCGTGCCGAGGCCTGCGGCGGTGCAGTTCCTCGCCGATTCGCCACTGCCGCGTCGGCTCACGCTGCGTCGTCCCTTCGTCGCATCCATGCTCGTACTCGGGGCGCTCTCGCTCCTCGTGGCCGGGGTGGTCGGCTTGTCGCGACTCCTGGTGCCCGGGGAGCGGGCGACCGTCTCGGCCGGAGTGGCCGCCGACACGGCCTCGGTGATCGGTATGACCGGACCGACCGTGCCCGCCGCCGTGGTGGCGTTCGTGATCGGTGCCGTGGGCTTCTCGCTGCTCCTCGCGGTGGCGTGGCTGCTCGGTCAGCACGGTTCGCGACGGACGGTCGCCGCCGTCGTCATCGTCGCCGGTGCGGGCGGAGTGCTCGGTCTCCTCGTCCCCGGCATGCTGCTCGTCTCCCCGTGGGGTTGGCTGGGCCTCCTCTGGTCGCCGGTCGCGGGCGGCGTCGAGAGCATGGTGCTCGGTGGCGCACTCGCGACGGGGGACTGGGCGGGGCTCTTCACCTGGGGTGGCGGCGGTGGCTGGTTCGCGTCGGTGGGGGTGCCGGTGTCCTGGTGGCCGGCGGTCGCGCTCGTCGTGCTCGGGGCGGTCTCCCTCCTGCGCGTCCCGAGGGCACTGGACGGACTGCGGAGCGGACCCCTCCTCGACCAGGCGCTGCGCTGGCAGCGGGTCGGGATGATGCTGCAGAGCGGTGACGCCTCGGGTGCCGTCGGCGGGCTGCGAGTCTCCCCGACGAGCGGTCGCCGTGTCCCGCTGCGGATGACCGGGCCGTTCTGGCTCGTCGTCCTCCGGCGGTCGATCGTCGGAGCTCGGCGGACACCCGGGCGGGTCGCCCCCGGTTCCCTCGTCCTGGCGGTGTCCGGTGCGGCGGTCGGTCTGTCCTTCGGGCTCCCGGACGGTGTGCGGTGGATGCTAGCCGTCCCCGCGGCGTTCCTCGCCTACCTCGCCGTGGGCGTCTGGTGCGACGCCGTGCGGCACGGGGTCGAGAGCGCCGGGACGCCGACGCTCTACGGCCGGAGCCCGCGGTCGCTCGTCTTCGCCGGAGCCGTCGCCCCGCTGCTGGCCGCGGTCGTGATCGGTGGGGTCGGTGCCCTGCTCGGGGTGCTCGCCTCCGCGGCACCGGGCGGGATGACCCTCCTCCAGCCGCTCGGGTGGTGGCTGCTGCTCGCGGTCTGGATCGTCGTGCTCCGCACGTTCGACGCCGCGAAGGGACCGCTGCCGATCCTGCTGCTCATGCCCGTCCCGACGCCGTTCGGCGACGCCTCCTCGCTGAACGTCCTGCTCTGGCAGTCGGACGCCGTCCTGCTGTCGCTCCTCGTCGGCGGTGGGCTGACGGCGATGGCGCCGGTGGCGCCGGGCGCGGCCGTCGTCCTGCTGGTGGGAGTGCTCGTGATCGTCGCGGCGCTGGGGTTCGCGCGGCTGCGGAAGTTGTCCCGGCCGGCCTGAGCGGCGGCGCGTGCAGCGCGAGGACAGGACAACAGCGCGAGAGCCGGACGGAAGACGCGATTCCGTCCGGCTCTCGCGCGGATCTCCTGCTGTGGTGCTGGTGGGCTGAACCCTACTTCGCGACCTTGGCGGCGGCCTCGGCGAGCTTCGGGACGAGCTGCTCGAGGACGACGGGGATGCTGAGCACGGACGCCGCGCTGTAGGCCTGCGTGAGCTCGTCGGCGGGGTCGAGGACGATCGCGCGACCGTCCTGCACGACGGGGAGGCTCGCGAGGAGCGGGTCGGCGGTGGTGTCCGCTGCGCTGAACCCGATCGGGAGGAGGACGGCGACGTCGGCGTCGAACGCGGACACCTGCTCGGCGGAGACCGCCGCGTAGAAGCCGGAGGCCTCGAGATCGAGGACGGCCGGGTTCTGCTGGAAGCCGAGGTCGGCGAGGATGTCGAAGCGACCGTCACCCTCGAGGTAGGCGCCGTAGGCGTCGCCGAACTTCGTCGCGGCGACGGTGGTGAGCCCCGCGAACTCCTGGTGCAGGTCGGCGGCCTCGTTGATCGACTGCTTCGTGGCGGAGACGAGCGCGTCACCCTCCTGGGTCTTCCCGAGCGCGGCGGCGACCTGCTCGAGCTGGACGTCCCACGGGGTCGCGAACGCGGCGGTCCCCTTGGGTGCGAAGACGGTCGGTGCGATCTCCGAGAGCCGCTCGTGCTGCTTCTCGTCACCGGCGGAACGGGTGTTGAGGATGAGATCGGGTTCGAGCGCCTGGATCTGCTCGTAGTTGACGGTGTCACCGCTGTCCTCGATGATCTCGGGGGTCACGTCGCCGAAGAGGTCGGTGGCCCACGGGCCGACGGCCTTGTTGTCGGCGCCGAAGGACTGCCAGTCGTACACACCGACGGGCACCACGCCGAGGGAGAGCGCCATCTCCGCGTCGGACCAGCCGAGGGCGACGACGGTGAGGTCGCCGGCGGGTTCCGGGACGGTCACCTCGCCGAACATCGTGTCGACGGTGCCGAGCGTGCCGGTGGAGGCGTCGTCGGTGGAGGACCCGGCGGTGCAGCCGGCGAGGGCGAGGCCGGCGACCGCGAGGGCGGCGACGGCGGTGAGGGTGCGGGGCATGCGGCGCATGTTCTGCTTTCCGTTGAAGACGTGGGGTATGAGGTAAGCCTAAGCTTCCCAAGTCACGTCCCGGTAACGCTTGTGCTTCGGCCAGCGCGGTGCGCTGACGTGAGCGCGGGTCACTGACGCGAGCGCGCCCCTCCGGAGACCCGCGGTCACGTCCCTTGGGGTGCGCTCACATCAGCGCACCGCGCTGGCACGCGGACCAGTTTGTGCGACATATGTCCGTGTAGGCATATCTGCTCTGTGAATAACCCTGGGCGGGAGTCTGGGCGCGCTTAGCGTCGAGGGATGCCAACGACCCCACTACCTCGAACCGTTTCCACGCTGGCCTTCGTGTCAGGACTCCTGGGCCTTGCGGCCTGCACCGGACCAGCGCCAGCCCTGTCACCGACGAGCACGCCTCCGGTCTTCGAGAACGAGGAGGAGGCTCTCGCGGTGGTGACAGAGGTCTACCAGCAGTTCCTCGACATCTCGAACACCATCCTCCATGAGGGGGGCGTCAATCCGGAGCGCATCGATGTGATCGCGTCCGCCGACGTTGCGGCGATCGAATACGAGGCCTACTCCCGAATGCGCGATGGCGGCTACAGCACTCGAGGAGATATAACTCTGTCCGGTGTCCAGGTCCGCGAGTTCTACAACTCGCCCGACTCAGTCGGAGTCGTCGCTCGAGCGTTCGCATGCGAGATCATCGGATCCGTCGAGATCTTGGATGCGAACGGTCAACCCCAACCGCAATCCTACCGCCTGCCCGCCATCGGATTCGAGATATCCCTCGGCGTTGACCCGGCAAGCTCCGGCCGCTTCCTCATCACGTCGAAGGATGCGGAAGAAGGTGCTTCATCATGCGCGTGAAGACGGCAATCGCAACGCTCGCCATGGCTCTCGTCGCGGGAGCGACGATCACACTGGCCGCTCCTGGACCTGCGAGGGCCGCGAGTTGCGGGTCCGCGGATGCGATCTGGGGATGCGCTGGTAACGGTTCGGTCGACATCGGTGGCAGCGTCGAACGCCCTGGCACCGGCGGTGGTTCCGGTGGCGGGACGGGCGGAGACAGCAGTGGCGGCGGCGGTTCGGCCGAGTTGCCACCCGGGGTGACCGACGGACCCAACGGTGAGCGGACGGTCTGCAGCCTCATGCGCCCCGACGAGTGCTACACCTTCACGCCCGCGGACCTCGGCACCGACCTCGGGGCAGCACCCGCCGCGCACCCCGTGACAATCCGCGACGTCGCCAGCTTCGCCCCCGCCGCACCGACCGTCACCACCGAACCCGCCGCCTGGGGTGTCCGCGGGCTCCACGCCAACGTCATCGCAGGTGCCTCCGGACACACCCGAACCGGCACCCTCCTCGGTCAGGTCGCGGAGGTGCACTTCATCCCCGTCGGATTCACCTTCGACTACGGCGACGGCGACACGACCACCACCCGAACCGGCGGATCCAGCTGGGCCGCCCTCGAGCTCGCGGAGTTCTCCAAGACCCCCACCAGCCACCGCTACACAAGCGTCGGAACGAAGACCATCACCGCGGAAGTCGAGTACGCCGCCGAGTACCGCATCGGTGACAGCGGGTGGCTTCCCGTCGTCGGAACCCTGTCGATCCCGACCCAGGAACCCCACACGGTGCAGATCGTCCGCAACTCCACCGTCGGCGTCGACAAACCCTGCCGACCCGGCAAACCCGCCATCGGCTGCTGACACACGCCAGCACCACGGGTCAGTGCGCGCCCATCAACGGGATGACGAGCGGCGTGTGCGACTCGGGGTCGTCGATGATCCGGCAGCGGAGCCCGAAGACCTCCTCGACGAGCTCGGCCGTCACGATGTCCGCCGGCGCACCCTGCGCGACCACGTGTCCGTCGCGCATCGCGATCAGGTGCGTCGCGTACCGCGCCGCCTGGTTGAGGTCGTGCAGGACCGCGACGAGGGTGCGACCACCCTCCTGGTTGAGCCGCGTGAAGAGGTCGAGCAGCTCCACCTGATGCGTGATGTCGAGGAAGGTCGTCGGCTCGTCGAGCAGCAGCAACGGCGTCTCCTGAGCAAGGGCCATCGCCACCCACACCCGCTGGCGCTGGCCGCCGGACAGTTCGTCGACGAGGCGACCGGACAGCTCGGTGACGTTCGTCGCCTCCATCGCCGCGAGCACCGCCGCTTCATCGGCCGCCGACCAGCGTCGGAGGATCGACTGGTGAGGGTACCTGCCGCGCGACACGAGATCGATCACCGAGATGCCGTCGGGCGCGATCGACGTCTGCGGCAGCAGCCCGATGCGTTTCGCGACCTCCTTCGACGGGTAGCGCGTGATCTCCTGACCGTCGAGCACGACGTGCCCCTGGGTCGGCTTCAGCAGCCGGGCGAGGGCACGCAGGAGCGTCGATTTGCCACAGGCGTTCGGCCCGACGATGACCGTGAACGAGTCGTCGGGGATCGCGATGTCCAGCTCGTGGATGATGGTCCGCTGGTCGTAGCCGACGCGGAGGCCTGTCCCGGCGAGTCTGGTGGTGGGGCTGTCGGTCTTCATGTCAGCGCTTTCCCGCCTGCGTGATGAGCAGGGCGATGAGGTAGATGCCACCGAGGGTCACGGTCACCGCACCGACCGGCAGGGCGGCCGGGGCGATGATCCGCTGAGCCACGACGTCACTCACGAGGAGCAACGCCGCGCCCATGGCGGCCGAGGGGACGAGGGTGATGCCGGCGGACTTCGTCAGTCGCCGGGCGAGTTGGGGTGCGGCGAGGGCGACGAAGATGATCGGGCCGGCGACCGCGGTGACGGTCGCGGTGAGCGCGACGCCGATCACGAGCAGCAGCAGCCGCGTGCGCTCGACCGGGATGCCCAGGGCGCTCGCGATGTCGTCGCCGAACTCCAGCATGCCGAGTCGGCGGGACATGAGCGCGAGGAGGGGGACGAGGACCGCGACCGCGATCGTCATGGGCACGACGTCCTGCCACCCGAGGTCGGCGAGCGAACCCATGCCCCAGCTCGCGGCCGCGATGGCGGCGTTGAGGTCCGCCCGCAGCTGCAGGTAGTCGTTGAACGCGTTGAGGACGGCACTGATCGCGATGCCGATCACGATGAGCCGGAAGCCCTGGACGCCCCGAGACCACGCGAGGAGATAGACGACGAGGGCCGTCGCGAGCCCGCCGATCAACGCACCGGACACCGTCGCCGCATAGTTCCCGCCGACGACGAGCGTGACGATGAGCGCGCCGGTGAACGCGCCGGAGTTGAAGCCGATGATGTCGGGACTGCCGAGCGGGTTCCGGGTGATCGACTGGAAGATCGCGCCGGAGAGCCCGAGCGCGATCCCGCCGACGACGGCGATCACGACCCGCGGCAGGCGCCACTCCAAGACGATGCGGAGAACGCTCTCCGAGCCCGTGCCGGTGAACGCGGCGAGCAGCTTGTCGAGCGGGATGCGGTACTCGCCCTGGGTGAGCGCGAAGGCGCCGACCCCGACGACGACGGCGACCAGGGCGCCGACGACGACCAGCTCGCGCCGGTGGACCACCCAGCTGACCCGACCGACCCGCACGGTGCGCCGGCCCGGTTCGGCGACCGCGGTCACAGCCCCTGCGCCTTCGAACGGCGGATGAGCACGATGAGGAGCGGGGCACCCACGAACGCCGTGACGATCCCCACCGGCATCTCGCCGGGGACGGCGACCCGCCCGACGAGGTCGGACAGCAGGAAGATGATCGGCGCGAACACCATCGTGAACGGGAGCACCCAGCGCTGGTCCGGTCCGACGATGGCGCGGGCGAGGTAGGGCGACATGAGTCCGAGGAAGGCGATCGGCCCGGCCGCCGCGGTGGCCGAACCGCACAACAGGGTGATCGCGACCACCGAGAGCACCCGCGTCCGGAGCACCTTCGTGCCGAGGGAGGTCGCGAGGTCGTCTCCGAGGGCGACGGCGTTGAGTGACCGCGAGACGACGAGCGCGAGGACGACTCCGACGATGAGGAACGGCGACACCCCGAGGAACACGTCCATCTGGCGGTTCTGCAGTGATCCAGCCTGCCAGAAGCGGATCTTGTCGAAGATGTCGGGGTTGCGGATCGTGATGGCGAAGGTCACCCCCTGCAGCGCTGCGGAGAGCGCGACGCCGGCGAGCACGAGGCGGACCGGGGTCGCCCCGGCGCGGCCCCGGGAGCCGATCACGTACACGATGACGGAGGCGAGGCCGGCGCCGGCGAAGGACCACCACACGTACGAGCTCAGGTCGGCGGTGCCGGCGATGGCGACGGCGAGCACGACCGCGAAGTACGCCCCGGCGTTGACGCCGAGGATGCCGGGGTCGGCGAGCGGGTTCCGCGTGACGGCCTGCATCATCGCTCCGGCGAGGCCGAGCGCCGCTCCGACGCCGATGGCCAGGAGCATGCGCGGCACCCGGAACCCGGTGACGAGGATCGCATTGGTGTCGTCGCCGCCCAGCGAGAGTGCCCGCCACACCTCGGCGGCACTGATGGTCCCCGAGCCGATGAAGAGGCTGCCGACGGCGATTGTGGCGAGCACGACGAGCGCTGCGACGAGGAGGAGCCAGCGCGACGCGGTCGATCGGGCGATACCGGTCGACGCCTCTCGTGCGCGGGCGGCCGCGGTCGGGAGCCGCAGGCTGTCGAGGTCGGCGCTCACCGGCTCATCGGTTGTCTTCGGCCTTGCCGTGTCGCCAGTAGCCCATGAACGCGACCGACTTGCGGTCGACGCCGCACCCGGAGACGAGGTGTCGGCGGAGCGTCTTGATGGCCGACGCCTCTCCGGCGAGCCACGCGTAGAGCGGTGCGCTCTCGAGGACGGGGCCTCCGGTCGCGTTGACCGGCGCTTCCCAGAGCAGCTCGGTGTCGACGTCGACGTCCTCGAGTGCCGGCTGCGTGGCGATCGTGGCGGTGTCGACGCTCGGCGCGAGGCGGCTCGCGATGCGCTCGACCTCGGGGATGAGCAGGGTGCCTACGGGCTGGTCCCCGCGGGGGAGGACGACGACTTCGACCCCGTCGGGCTTCGTGGACAGGGCGGCGATGTCGTCCTCGTGCGGCAGCTCGACGACGGCGATCCCGCGCGCGGTGCTCGGCAGGCGCTCGAGGATCCCGGCGATCCCGGGCAGGGCCGTCTCGTCGCCGGCGAGGAGCACCTGGTCGACGGTCGCCGGCGCGTGCCAGTCGATGCCGCCGGCCGGGACCGCCGACCGGGCGTTCGGGACGTTGACGACGAGCTCGTCGCCGACCTTCGCGTCCATCGCCCAGGTGGACGCGGGGCCGACGCGGCCGTGCAGGGCGATGTCGACGTCGAACTCGGCGAGCTCGGGCCGGACCTCGCGGATCGTGTACGTGCGCATCGGGTGACGCTTGTCGTTGGGCAGCAGCCGCCAGGCCTGGTACCAGTCGTCGTGCATCGGCAGCTCGTCGAAACCGGTCTCGGGCAGCGGGAAGAGCAGCTTGATGCGCTGGTCGTGACGGTTGTCCGCGATGTGCTGGACCTCGGGGCCCGTGAACGTGAAGCGCCGATAGCTCGGGCTCACCTGCTCGATGCGCCGGACGACGGCTGCGAGGAGGATGAAGATCGAGTCGGGGGTCTGTTCACTGAGGCGAGGCATCGATAGGTAAGCCTACCCTTCGATGCACTGAAGGTCACCCGCCGATCGCACCTTGTCGGCAGGGAGTGGCGGTGGTAAACTTGAGTCAGATTCACTCAAGTTTTGAACAGGAGACCGTACCCATGCCAGCAGGCCAGACGCCTCAGCAAGAGGACCAGCGCAGCGCGCTCGAGCAGTACGGCGTCAACCTGACCGAGATCGCCGCCTCCGGCAAGCTCGATCCGGTCATCGGCCGCGACGCCGAGATCCGCCGCGTGAGCCAGGTGCTCACGCGGCGCACCAAGAACAACCCCGTCCTCATCGGCGAGCCCGGCGTCGGTAAGACCGCCGTCGTCGAAGGCCTCGCCCAGCGCATCGTCGCGGGCGACGTCGCCGAGAGCCTCAAGGGCAAGCAGCTCATCTCCCTCGACCTCTCCGCGCTCGTGGCCGGCGCCATGTACCGCGGGCAGTTCGAGGAACGCCTCAAGGCCGTGCTCAAGGAGATCGACGAGTCCGACGGACAGATCATCACCTTCATCGACGAGCTCCACGTCCTCATGGGTGCCGGCGGCGGCGAGGGGTCCGTCGCGGCGGCCAACATGCTGAAGCCCATGCTCGCCCGCGGCGAGTTGCGGCTCATCGGGGCGACCACCCTCGACGAGTACCGCGAGTTCATCGAGAAGGACGCCGCCATGGAGCGTCGCTTCCAGCAGGTGTTCGTGGGGGAGCCGAGCGTCGAGGACACGGTGGCCATCCTCCGCGGCCTCAAGGAGCGGTACGAGGCGCACCACAAGGTGGCCATCGCCGACAACGCGCTCGTCGCGGCGGCAGCCCTGTCCAACCGCTACATCACATCGCGGCAGCTGCCCGACAAGGCGATCGACCTCATCGACGAGGCGGCCAGCCGACTGCGCATGGAGATCGACTCGGCTCCCGTCGAGATCGACGAGCTCCGACGCAGCGTCGACCGCCTGAAGCTCGAGGAGCTCGCCCTCAAGAAGGAGAAGGACGACGCCTCGAAGGAGCGCCTCGCCCGCCTTCGGGAGGACCTCGCGACCCGCCAGGCCGCGCTCGGCGAACTGCAGGCGCGCTGGGAGCGCGAGCGCGCGAGCCTCAACCGGGTCGGCGACCTCAAGAAGCAGCTCGACGCCGTCCGGAGCAAGGCCGAACGCGCCCAGCGCGAGGGCAAGCTCGAACAGGCGTCCAAGCTGCTCTACGCCGACATCCCGCAGCTCGAACGCGAACTCGCGCTCGCGGAGTCGGCCGAGCAGGACACCGACGGCGAACCCCGGATGGTCAACGACCAGGTGACCGCCGAGGACATCGCCGCCGTCATCGCCGCGTGGACCGGCATCCCCGTCGGTCGCCTGTTGCAGGGCGAGACGGAGAAACTGCTGCACCTCGAGCAGGAACTGTCCCGCCGACTCATCGGGCAGCACCGTGCGGTCGCCGCCGTGTCCGACGCCGTCCGGCGCACCCGGGCCGGCATCTCCGATCCCGACCGTCCGACCGGCTCCTTCATGTTCCTCGGCCCCACCGGCGTCGGTAAGACCGAGCTGGCGAAGGCGCTCGCCGAGTTCCTCTTCGACGACGAGAAGGCCATGGTCCGCATCGACATGTCCGAATACGGCGAGAAGCACTCGGTCTCCCGGCTCGTCGGTGCACCTCCGGGGTACGTCGGCTACGAGCAGGGCGGGCAGCTCACCGAGGCCGTTCGTCGACGCCCGTACTCCGTCGTGCTGCTCGACGAGGTCGAGAAGGCGCACCCCGAGGTGTTCGACATCCTCCTGCAGGTGCTCGACGACGGCCGGCTGACGGACGGACAGGGGCGCACCGTCGACTTCCGGAACGTCATCCTCGTGCTGACGTCCAACCTCGGCTCGCAGTACCTGATGGACGCCTCGCTCTCCCTCGAGCAGAAGGAGGAGGCCGTCCAGCAGCTCGTGCGCCAGGCCTTCAAACCGGAGTTCATCAACCGTCTCGACGACATCGTCGTGTTCCAACCGCTCAGCGAAGCGGAGCTCGGCCAGATCGTCGAGCTCTACATCGATCGCCTGCAGCGTCGACTGGGCGAGCGTCGGCTGCACCTCGCGGTCACGCCCGATGCGCGTGCGTGGCTCGCGGAGCGCGGCTACGACCCCATGTACGGCGCGCGTCCGCTGCGTCGACTCATGCAGCGGGAGATCGACGACCGCCTCGCGCGGGCGATCCTCGACGGCTCGATCCGCGACGGCGACACCGTCCACGTCGGGCTCGCGAGCGACGACGACGGCCTCACGGTCGAGCGAGCGGTGGTCCCGGCCTAGCCCGGCTGCTTGCGGCCAGCGCGGTGCGCTGACCCGAGCGCAGCCTATCGACGTGAGCGCGCCCCTCCGGAGGGGTGCGCTCACGCGTCTGCCCCGCGCTCACGCGACAGCACCGCGCTGGCAGTGACCCCCGAGTGGGGGAGGAAACCCCTGGTGCCCGACGGATGCCGCGCACTAGCGTGATCCTCGCGGTGGGCCCGGTCGGCGCGCCCTGAGAGGACACGATGTCGCACGCAGCCCCGATCACGACGCCCGAGACCAGCGGCACCGCCGCGCCCCTCTGGCGTCACGCACACGCCCCCGCCTGGTTCTTCTTCGGCGGCCTCGCGCTCTGGCTGTTCCTGCTGTTGGTGCCGCACGTGCTCCTCGGCAACCCGGCAGTGGTCCCCGCGTGGATCCTGCTCGGCTCAGGGCTGGCCGCGTCCACCCTGCTGCTCATCATGGCCCGCCGTCTCCAGTCGGGCGACGGCGTCACGACGGCGACGCTCCTCTGGGCGGTACTGGTCGGAGGCTTCATCGCCATCACGCTCGGCAGCACCTTCGACTCCCTCATCGGCGTCGCCGCGACCGATGCCGGTGAGAACCCGCACGACATCGGGCTCTTCTTCGCCGGGGTCGCCGAGGAACTGGCGAAGATCATCGCCGTCGTGATCGTGGCATGGCGGTTGCCGGTGAAGACCGCCCGGGGTGGTCTCTTCGTCGGCGGTGCCGTCGGCATCGGCTTCGCCGTCCTCGAGAACCTCTGGTACATCGGACAGGGATGGGCGGCCGGCGTCGAAGCATCGCAGAAGCTCGCCGCCGGCTCACCACCCCTCGAGACCATCCTCACGCACCCGGCGTTCCAGGCGGCCGGAGCCGCGTTCGCCCGGACGATCTTCGACCCTGTCGGCCACCCACTGTGGACGGCGCTGTTCGCCGCGGCGGTGTTCGCGGCTGCGCGCAACGGCCGGTTCCGGATCACCGTGGGGGTGCTCCTGACCTACGTGCTCGTCGCGGTCATGCACGGCCTGTGGGACGGTAACACCGTGCTCTGGGGGCTGCTGTTCCCGGCCATGCCGGTGCTCAAGGTGCTCGTCGTCCCGGCCATGATCGTGCTCGTCGTCGCCTTCGCGCTCATCTGGCGGGCACAGGCCCGTCGCATCAACCGCGACGCCGGCGTCGTGTCGCTCCACGTCCCGCGTCGCGAGCGGAAGCAGGCCTGACCACCGGACGCGCGAGGTCTGCTGTGATCCGGGCATGCCGGGGAGTAGCGTGAAGCGCACCCGATCCGCGACGCCGAGGAGACACCCATGCTGGGACGCAAGACCTTCGAACAGCGAGAGGTCGACCAGGCGAAGACGATGATCGCCGCGCTGGTCGCCGGACGCGAGACGCTGGCCGAGGCCGGGGCGGACCCGGCAGCGCTGGCCGTGGTCGACCCCGAGTTCTTCACCGGCCTCACCCTCGTGCTCGACCGGCCGTTCGTCCACCGGGTGCGCTCGGTGCTCGGGAAAGGTCCCGGGGCCCTCAATGAGCTCGAACTCATCGTCACGTCGATCCTCGACCACGACCGGGTGTTCACGGTGGGGACCGTCCTGCAGTACGCCGAGGGGACGTCGTTCGCCGGCCTCGTCCCGGGCGAGACGATCCGGCTGAGCGCCGAGCAGTTCGAACGGCTCGCCGTCGGGGTCTTCGCCGAGCTGGAGGAGTTGTTCGTCGAAGCGGTGTGAGGTGCGGCGTCGGCCGCGAGTCTGCGTCACGCGCTCCACGGACGGTGCCACGATCAGCTCGTGAGCTCATCGACGTCCGGAACGATCATGGTGCGGCACGGCGCGAAGCTCCGGTTGACCGTCTCCGCCCTCGTCGGTGTCGCCGTGGGCGTGATCGTCGGCCTGAACTGGTTCTGGGCGGGTGCGATCCTCGCCGGTTGGGGGACCACGTGCGTGGTCTTCGTCGGTTCCCTCTGGATCCGCATCTGGCGGATGGGCCCGGAGCGGACGCGCGAACACGCGACCTCGGAGGAGCCCGGGCGGACGACCAGCGAGGTGCTCATCGTGCTCGCGAGTGTCGGGAGCCTCGTGGCCCTGAGTGTCGTCATCCTGCAGGCGAGGGCGTCCTCCGGGGTCGAGCAGGGCGTGCTCGCCGGTTTCGCGGTCGTGAGCGTGGCGCTCTCCTGGGCGCTCATCCACACGATCTACACCCTGCGGTACGCGCGCATGTACTTCGCGGCGCCGGAGGGCGGCATCGACTTCAACCAGGAGGAGGCGCCGCAGTACAGCGACTTCGCCTACCTCTCGTTCGACCTCGGCATGACCTACCAGGTCTCCGACACGACGCTGCGGTCCAGCGAGCTGCGCCGCACCGTCCTCAAGCACACGCTCCTGTCCTACCTTTTCGGCTCCGTGATCCTGGCGACCGTCATCAACCTCGTCGCGGGGCTGTAACGGCGCCCTAGGTCCCCGCGAACGACGACTGCGCAGTCCGGCGGACCGGACTGCGCAGCGTGGTGGTGCAGGAACCGAGCGGACTACTCCTGGACGATCACGAGGTCGGCGATGGGACGACGCTCGCGCGGAGCGGTCTCGCGGTCGCGGAGCATGCCCTCGGGCAGGAGCTCCGGGTCGCCGAGCTCGCCGAGCGCGGTGACGGTGAACGGCAGGAGGCCGTCCGGCAGCGAGAACGCCTCGCGAATGCCGTCGGCGGAGAAACCGGCCATCTGGTGTGCGAAGAGGCCGTCGCTGTGGGCCTGGACGCTCAAGTGCGCCATCGCCTGGCCGAGGTCGTAGATGGCCCAGGGACGCTCGTTCCCCTCGTCGTCGACCGTCTCGGCGACGGCGACGATGAGCGCGCCCGCCTGAGCGGCCCACCCTCGGTTGAACGCCACCAGCTGCTCAGCGATCGCGTCGAACGTGGCGGTCCCCTTGGTGCCGACGATGAACCGCCAGGGCTGCACGTTGTTGGCGCTCGGCGACCAACGCGCGGCTTCCAGGGCCGAGGCCATCTTCGCGGCGGCGACGGGCTCGCTCACGAAGGAGCGGGGGCTCCACCGGTCGGCGAGGACGTCGAGGATGGGGGCGTCGGTCTGGGCGGTACGGGTGACGATGGACATGCGGTCTCCAAGCGGAACAAGGGAAGTGGACAGAGGCTGCGTCGCCATTGACGATGGATGCAACTGCATCGATCGAGGCGCTATTCCCGGGTTCGAGGGGTCCGTGCAGCAGTGACGATCTCGGCGATCCGGTGCGGGGCCGCTTCATCCTGCAGCGAGGTCGTGTCGCCGAGGGGCCGCTGGTCGACGATGTCGCCGAGCAGACGCCGCATGATCTTCCCCGAGCGGGTCTTCGGCAGGTCTGGGACTACGAAGACGTCGCGAGGCTTCGCGATCGGGCCGATCTCGTTCGCCACGTGGGAGCGCAGTGCCTCGCGGAGTGCCGCAGAGCGATCCAACCAGTACGCCTCGCCGTCGGCCTCGGGCCCGTGGGACCGCGAGGAGGGGATGACGAACGCGGCGATCGCGCTCCCCGTGATCGGGTCGTGCACGCCGACGACGCCGGCCTCGCCCACGTGGGGATGCGACACGAGGGCCGATTCGATCTCGATGGTCGACAGGCGGTGGCCCGAGACGTTGATGACGTCGTCGACGCGCCCGAGGACCCAGATGTCGCCGTCCTCGTCCCACTTCGCGCCGTCGCCGGAGAAGAAGTAGCCCTGCCTCCAGTACTTCGCCCAGTACGAGTCGCGGTAGCGCTCCGGGTTGCCCCAGACCGTGCGTGCGAGCGAGGGCCCGAAGCGGCTGACGACCAGGTACCCGCCGGATCCGTACAGCACCGTCTCGCCGTCCTCGTCGACGACCAACGCCTCCAGGCCGGGGAGTGCGCGACTGCCGGAACCCGGCTTGATCGTGGTCGCGCCGGGGAGCGGTGCGATGACGGCCGACCCCGTCTCCGACTGCCACCAGGTGTCGACGACCGGGGTCTCGCCGCGCCCGATGCGCTCGCGGAACCACATCCAGGCCTCGGGGTTGATCGCCTCACCGACGGTGCCGAGGAGCCGGAGGGTCGAGAGGTCGTACTCGGCGGGCGGTCCCTCGGGGAACCACGTCATGAGGGTCCGGATGAGCGTGGGTGCCGTGTAGTACGTCGTCACGCCATAACGCTCGATGATCTCGAAGTGCCGCGCCTGGTGCGGGGTGTTCGGCGTGCCCTCGTAGATCACCTGGGTGAGCCCGTTCGAGAGCGGACCGTAGATCTCATAGGTGTGTGCGGTGACCCAGGCGAGATCGGCGGTGCACCAGTGGACGTCGTCGTCCTTGGCGTCGAAGATCGCCCAGTGGGTCCAGGACGCCTGTGTGAGATAGCCACCCGAGGTGTGGACGAGTCCCTTGGGCTTCCCGGTGGTGCCGCTCGTGTAGATGATGAAGAGCGGGTTCTCCGCATCGAACGCCTCCGCCTCGTGGGTGTCGGCGGCGACACCCACGGTGTCGTGCCACCAGACGTCGCGACCGGGGGTCCAAGGCACGTTCGGCGTCTCGTCGCCCGTGCGTGCGACGACGAGCACGTGCTCGATGGACGGCACACCGTCGACGGCGGCGTCGGCGTTCTGCTTGACGGGCACAGCGGTACCCCGGCGGTACTGGCCGTCGGTGGTGATGAGCAGCTTCGCCTCGGTGTCCTCCACCCGGAAGCGCAGCGCCTCGGCGGAGAACCCACCGAACACGAGGGAGTGGATGGCGCCGATGCGCGCGACGGCGAGGGTGGCGATGACCGTCTCGGGGATGACCGGCAGGTAGATGACGACGCGGTCGCCCTGCCCGATGCCGAGTGCCGTCAGGGCGTTGGCAGCCTTCGCGACCTCGCGCTGCAACTCGGCGTAGGTGATGGAGCGGCGGTCGCCCGGCTCGCCCTCGAAGTGGAGGGCGACCTTGTCGCCTCGTCCGGCATCGACGTGGCGGTCGACGCAGTTGACCGCCACGTTGAGCGTTCCCCCGGCGAACCAGGTGGCGGCGGGGACGGTGAGCTCGGGCTCGGGGTCCGTCGGGTCGGACCCGTCGACCGGTCGGGCCGGGTCCCACGTGTGCGCCGTGTGCCACGGGGTGACCCAGTCGAGGCGTCGGGCCTGCTCCTCCCAGAACGCCACGGGGTCGGCGGCCGCGCGGACCCACTCCTCCGGGCCGACGTTCGCCGTCCGGGCGAGGTCGGCCGGCGGGGCGTAGCTGCGGGTCTCGGCGAGGAGGTTCGCGATGGTGGCGGCGGGCGCCGCGGACGTCGATCCATCAGTGGGAGGCATGCTGCAACGCTACGCGGGAGTCCGGTGCCGGTGCCATCCGCGGGTCATGCGGCGTCACGGTCCGGAGGTTCCGAGGGGCTGTGGAGGAGCGTCGGGAGTAGCCTCGGAGGGCCGCCACGATGCGTGGCGGACGTCGATCAGGGGTGCGCAGGCGCATCTCGGGAAGGGAACGACATGGCGACCGTCATCCAGTACCAGGAGCTCGGCTCGGCCGACGTCCTCGACCTCGTCGAGGTCCCGACGCCTCAGGCGGGCCCCGGCGAACTCGTCGTCGAGGTGCGAGCCGCGGGCGTGAACCCGATCGACTGGAAGCTCCGCAGCGGCCTCCGCGGCGGCGAGCTGCAGGGCACCCGACGCGTCGGGAGCGACGGCGCCGGCGTCGTCGTCGAGGTCGGCGACGGGGTCGACGGCTGGTCGATCGGCGACGAGGTCGTCGTCGTCAACGCCTCCGGGACGTATGCGACCCACGTCGTCGTCACACCCGACCAGATCATCCGCAAACCGGCTGCCATCTCCTTCGAGGAGGCGGCGGCGATCGGCATCCCCGTGAGCACGGCCTATCAAGCACTTCGCTCGCTCGGCGTGACCGAGGGGACGACCCTCCTGATCCACGGTGGGTCGGGCTCGGTGGGGCACGCCGCCGTGCAGTTCGCCGTGGCTTGGGGAGCGACCGTCGTCGCCACCGCGAGCGAAGGGAACCACGCACGTCTGCGGGAGCTGGGGGCGATCCCCGTCACCTACGGTCCCGGGCTCGTGGAGCGCGTGCGCGAGGCCGCTCCGCAGGGTGTCGACCGTGTGCTCGACGCCGTCGGCACCGACGAGGCGCTCGAGGCCTCGTTCGAGCTCGTCGAGGACCGGCAGCACATCGGCACGATCGTCGTCGGCGCGAAGGCGGCCGACCTCGGGATCCAGGCGTGGTCCGGCGGAAACCCGCTCCCGCTCACGGAGCAGGAGCAGGCCTGGCGGGCGGAGGCGATCCCGGCGGTCGCGTCCCTCGTCGAGCAGGGACGGTTCAGCTTCGAACTCGGCACCGTCCGGCCCCTCGCCGAGGCCGCCGAGGCGCACCGCGAGAGCGAGTCGGGTCACCCGAGCGGGAAACTCATCCTGGTCCCCTGAGCACCCTTCGACAGGCTCAGGGACCGGAGTGACTTGAGCGGGAGTGCCCTTCGACAGGCTCAGGGACCGGGGAGCTACTCCGGGCCCTCGCCGAAGCTGTCGCCGACGGGCGCGCGGTCGGCGAGGTCGTCCTGGTCGTCGAGGTCTTCGACGGCATCCTCGGTGTCCGCGTCGTCGAGTCCGGCGTCGCCGACGATGTCGTCACCACCGACGCCGTCACCGGCGTTGCTCAGACCGCCGTCGCCGGGGGCCGCGTCGTCGGCCGAGCGGTCGACCGCACCGCCGTCGGGAACGACACCGCCGACCGAGCTGTCGGTCTGGTCCTCACCGGGCACGTGTGCCTGGGCGCCCGGACCGCCGTGGGCGAGGGCGTCGCGCTGGGCGTCTGCTGCTGCTGGATCCATGGGATTGCTCATGACGGCAGCGTAGGCCGGACGCAGCGTCGCCGCGGGGGCTTGGCTCCGGGACGCCGGACGCCTATCCTCCGCGTTCCCCGCCGGACCGGACGCGGTGTCGACGGCGCGGTGGGGTGCCCTTCGACAGGCTCAGGGACCTGCGCGAGCTCACGGACCGAGTCGGCTCAGGGATCGGGGCCGGGACAGGCTCAGGGAGCGGGGTGGGTCAGCGGCCGGTGTGCTGCGCGATGATCGCCTTGATGCGGTCGACGTCAGCCGGGACGATCTCGAAGCGCTGCTCGAGACCCTCGATGCCCTCGAACGCCTCGGGACGCTCCGGCTCCTCGCCGAGCGCCTCGCGGACGATCTCGGCGAACTTCGCCGGCAGCGCGGTCTCGAGCACGAGCATCGGGACGCCCTCGCGCAGGTGGCGACGGGCGACCGTGACGCCGTCGGCGGTGTGCGGGTCGATCGTGACGCCGTAGCGCTCGTGCACGTCGCGGATGGTGGCGACGCGGTCGGCGTGGGTGCTGCGGCCAGAGACGAAGCCGAACTCGCTGATCCGCTCGAACTCGGGCGTCCCGGAGAGGTCGAACCCGCCCTCCTCGTCGAGGGACCGGAACAGCTCACCGAGGCGGGTCGCGTCCTGACCGACGAGGTCGTAGAGGAAACGCTCGAAGTTGGACGCCTTCGAGATGTCCATGCTCGGGCTCGACGTGTGGTGCGTCTCGGCCGCCGAGCGCGGGCGGTACACGCCCGTGCGGAAGAACTCGTCGAGGACGTCGTTCTCGTTCGTCGCGACGACGAGCTGGGCGATCGGGAGCCCCATGGAGCGGGCGATGTGCCCGGCGCAGACGTTGCCGAAGTTACCGGACGGCACCGAGAACGACACCTTCTGGCCCGGACCGTCGGTCGCGAGGAGCCAGCCGTGCACGTAGTACACGACCTGCGCGACGACGCGGGCCCAGTTGATCGAGTTGACCGTACCGACGGCGTGGAGCGCCTTGAACGGAGCGTCCTTCGAGACGGCCTTCACGATGTCCTGGCAGTCGTCGAAGTTGCCCTCGACGGCGAGGTTCACGATGTTGTCGTCCTGGAGGCTGAACATCTGCGCGCGCTGGAAGCTGCTCATGCGGCCATGCGGGCTCAGCATGATGACGCGGATCCCCGTCTTGCCGCGCATGGCGTGCTCGGCCGCGCTCCCGGTGTCGCCGGAGGTCGCGCCGAGGATGTTGAGCTCGTCGCCGCTCTTCGCGAGTGTGTACTCGAAGAGGTTGCCGAGCAGCTGCATCGCCATGTCCTTGAAGGCGAGCGTCGGGCCGTTCGAGAGGCCGAGGAGCTGTAGCTCGGTGCCGCCCTCCTCACCGAGGGTGCGCAGCGGGGTGATGAGCGAGGCGTCGTCGCCGGCGCGGCCGTTCGAGTACACCTCGGCGGTGTAGGTGCGACGGGTGATGTCCTGGAGGTCGGCGGCGGGGATGTCGTCGGCGAACTTCGACAGCACGGCGAACGCGAGGTCGGCATAGGACAGCTCGCGCCACGACTCGAGCTCCTCAGCGGTCAGCTGCGGGTACTCGGCCGGGAGGTACAGGCCGCCGTCCGGGGCGAGCCCGCCGAGGAGGATGTCCGAGAAGTGCTGGGGCAGATCGTGGCCCCGCGTCGACTGATAGTGCATGACCGTCTCTCTCATCCGGTTGGAAGCCCGATCTCCAACCTTGCCATATCGGGGGTCGACGCGCAGAGGCCCGCCGGCATCGTGACCGGCCGCTACGCGCGGGCGAGTTCCTCGCGGATCGCGGCGACGAACGCGTCGATGTCTTCCTCCGTGGTGTCGAACGAGCACATCCAGCGCACCTCGCCCTTCGCCGCGTCCCAGTCGTAGAAGCGGAAGCGTTCCCGCAAGCGGTCGGGGACGCCCGCGGGCAGGGTCGCGAACACCGCGTTGGCCTGGGTCGGTTGGCTGAAGCCGAGTCCCGGTGCCTCGCCGGCGGCGATGAGGGCCTCGAGGGAGCCGCGGAGGCGCGCGGCCATCGCATTGGCGTGGGTCGCGGAGCGGAGCCAGAGCCCGTCGCCACCGTCGGCCGCCGGCTCGAGCAGGGCGATGAGCTGCGCCGCACCGAAGCGCATCTTCGACGCCAGCTGCATGTTGAGCTTCCGGAGGTAGACGAGGCCCTCCGATGCCGACGGTTCGAGGACGACGATGGCCTCGCCGAACATGAGTCCGTTCTTCGTCCCGCCGAAGGACAGCACGTCGACGCCGGCATCGGCGGTGAACGCGCGCAGTGGGACGCCGAGGGCTGCTGCGGCGTTGGCGATGCGGGCTCCATCGAGGTGCAGCTTCATGCCGTGACCGTGCGCGTGGTCGGCGATCGCGCGGATCTCCTCGGGCGTGTACAGGGTGCCGAGCTCGGTGGTCTGCGTGATCGAGACGACGAGCGGCTGTGCACGGTGCTCGTCGCCCCAGCCCCACGCCTCGCGGTCGATGAGGTCGGGCGTGAGCTTGCCGTCGGGGGCGTCGACCGTCAGGAGCTTGATGCCACCGACCCGCTCCGGCGCGCCGCCCTCGTCGGAGTTGATGTGCGCGGTCGACGCCGAGATGACGGCACCCCAGCGCGGGAGCATGGACTGCAGGCCGACGACGTTCGCGCCGGTGCCGTTGAAGACGGGGAACACGGCGACGTCGCGGCCGAAGTGATCAGCGAAGACCTCGTGCAGCCGACGGGTGTAGTCGTCCTCGCCGTAGGCGATCTGGTGGCCGCCGTTGGCCGCCGCGAGGGCGTCGAGGATCTCGGGGTGGACGCCGGAGTAGTTGTCGGAGGCGAAGCCGCGGATGCTGGTGTCATGCAGAGAATCGGTCACTGATCCATCCTCGCGCATGCCACACGCAGCTTCCGTGCATCGCGGGCCGACTTCCTGCGCGTCCGACCCGGTGTCGTCGGTCTCCCCACCTCAGGAGTGTCTCGGCGTGGCGGCCGGTGCGCGCGGCCGACACGCCGGGACACTCCTGAGTTAGGGGACTGGGAAACGAGGTCAGTCGGCGGCGTGACGCGGGCCGTCGGAGGAGGGGACGCTCTCCTCGGGCACGGCGTCGATCGCGGCGTCGATGTCGGCGTGCGCACCGGGCTCCGGCTCCGCGTCCGGGGTCTCCTGCGCCAGCGCGTGCTCGTAGGCGAGCGCGTGCACGGCGATCGAGGAGGCGACGGCGGCCTGCTGCTCGTCCTCGGCGGAGGGCTGAGCCGGCTGCTCGGCCGCGAGCGCGGCGGCCTGTTCGGGCGTCAGCCGGGCGTCCTGGTCCTCCTCGTCCTCATCGACGAGGTCGAGCACGATGGGGTCGTCGCCGTAGATGTCGCCCGCCGGGTCGCCCGCGAGCGGGGCCGGCGCGGGGAGGCGCTGCTCGGCGTCGAGGAACTGCTTGGCCTCGAAGGCACCCGGGTTGAAGACCTCGTCGATCCCGCCGAGCCCGCTCATGCCTTGAGCGCTTCCGACAGTTTGACCCGGCCGCCCATCTTGAGCAGCGAGTTCTCGTAGATCCGCGAGCCGACGAGGATGACGAGCGCCGCCGTGATCGCGAGGATCAGCAGGGACAGGATCGGCTCCCACCACTGCGCCGAGCCGACGAAGAGACGGACGGGCATGCCCACGGCTGCCGAGAACGGCACGTAGGACATGATCGTCATCACCACCGGGTTGTCGTTGAAGAAGATGACGGCGAAGTACGGGATCATGATCAGCATCGTAATCGGGGTCGTCGTCGAACCGATGTCCTCTTGACGTGAGACCAGGGAGCCGGCGGCGGCGAAGAGTGCGGCCAGCAGGATGAAGCCGAGCACGAAGAACACCACGAACCAGACGACCGGGGTCCCGAGGCCTCCGAGCAGCTCCGTCTGGCCCGTCACCGTCAGCCCGATCACCGACAGCGCAGCGATCGCCAGGATCTGCCCGAACGCCAGGATGCTGTTGCCGAGCACCTTGCCGGCGAGGAGCGCCTTCACGGGGATGGCGGACATGAGGATCTCGACGACGCGGGTCTGCTTCTCCTCGACGACGCTCTGCGCGATCGACGCCCCGAAGGTGGTGGCGGAGACGAAGAACACGAGACCGAACCCGAGCGACACGATGTACAGCAGGAAGCCAGCGGAGCCGTCGGCGTCGGGATCGAGGATGGTGACCTGCGGCTGCGCGCTCAGCTGCATGATGAGCGTGTTGGAGGCCTCGGAGTCGAAGATGACCTGGACGCCGGTGGGGTTGTCGTCGGTGGCCGGTGCGATCGCCGCCTCGACGTCGCCCGACTTCACGAGGGCTTCAGCGGCGGCGACGTCGGCCGCCTCGGTCACGTCGAAGGTCTTTTCGTCGACCAGTCCCGCACCCGCGTTCCCCACGACCGCGACCTTCGTGGTCTCCGAGGCGGTGTTCTTCGCGAGGAACCCGCCGACGACGATGCCGGCGAGGATCACGAGGAGGAGGATGCCCGTCGAGATGAGGAACGTCTTGCTGCGCAGGCGCATCCTGACCTCGCGCTCGGCGACGAGACCGATGCTCTGCACGAGGCTGGGGGAGGCCGGGCCGGAGCGACGACGACCGGCGGGCTGGATCGGGGACTCGGTTGCCGTGGTCACTGGATGACCTCCTTGAAGATCTGGGCGAGGGTGGGTCGGAGGGGGGCGAAGCTCGTGACGTCGCCCTGGGTCAGCGCCTCACGGAGCACGGCCTGCGCCGCCTGGGCGTCGTCGGCGTCGAAGAGGGCGTAGCCGCCGTCGAAGTCGACGACGGAGATCCCCGGGCGCTCACGCAGCCACCCGGTGTCTGCCGCGGTGAGCAGCTCGTAGCGGTTGCCGGCATGGGCTTCGCGGAGTGACTCGCGCGAGCCGTAGGCGCGGATCCTGCCACCGGCGATGATCACGAGGTCGTCGCAGAGGCGCTCAACGATGTCGAGCTGGTGACTGGAGAACAGGACGGGGGAGCCGTCTGCGGCGAACTCGCTGAGCACACCGACGACCACGTCGACCGCCATCGGGTCGAGGCCGGAGAACGGCTCGTCGAGGACGAGGACGTCGGGGTGGTGGACGAGCGCCGCGGCGATCTGCGCCCGCTGCTGGTTGCCGAGCGACAGGCTCTCGAGGGCGTCGTTCCGGCGCTCGCCGAGGCCGAGGCGCTCGAGCAGTTCGCCGGCGTTGCGCTTGGCGGCGTGGGTCGTGAACCCGTGGAGACGGGCCAGGTAGACGAGCTGTTCCTCGACCCGCATCTTCGGGTACAGGCCGCGCTCCTCCGGCATGTAGCCGAACCGGCGGCGGTCCTCCGGGGTGAGCGGGGTGCCGTCGAGCGTGACGGTTCCTGCGTTCGCGGCGAGGACACCGAGCAGGATGCGCATCGTCGTCGTCTTGCCGGCGCCGTTCCCGCCGACGAACCCCGTCATGCGGCCGGGGGCGACCTGGAAGCTGACGTCGTCGAGCACCTTCCGCTCGCCGTACGACTTGTCGATGTGGCTGAGTTCGAGCATCGGCCGCCTCCTGTGATCTGCGTGCTGGACCGAGTGTCCTGCGTCGGGTTCTCCCGGTATGGCGATCACGCTACGCGGCGCAGTGTGCCACCGGCATCCGCCGCAGGACGGGTTGACGCGACAACGCCCGGTCCCCTTCTCCGTCGAGTGGGGGATACCGGGCGTCGTGGACCAGCCGAGCGCTGTATCAGGCGGGGCGGGACTCCGGGGAGACCGTCTTCGAGGGGTCGGTCTCGGCGACGGAGCCGATGGCCTCGTCGATGCGGGCGATGACCGCGTCGTCGAGCTTCACACCGGCCGCGGCGGCGTTCGCGGTGACCTGCTCGGGACGCGAGGCCCCGACGATCGCACCGGCGATGTTGTCGTTGTGCAGCACCCAGGCGAGCGCCAGCTGCGCCATGGTGAGGTCGAGCTCGTCGGCGATGGGCTTCAGCTGCTGGACGGCCGTGAGCACCTCGTCGTCGAGGAAGCGCTTGATGGTGTCGGCGCCGCCCTTCTCGTCGGTGGCCCGGCTGCCCTGCGGGAGCTCTGCACCCGGCAGGTACTTGCCGCTGAGGACGCCCTGCGCCACCGGCGACCAGACGATCTGGGAGATGCCGAGTTCGCGCGAGGCGGGGACGACCTCCTCCTCGATGACCCGCCACAGCATCGAGTACTGCGGCTGGTTCGAGATGAGCTGGAAGCCCAGCTCCTTGGACAGGGCGTGGCCGGCGCGCAGCTGCTCGGCGTTCCACTCGCTCACACCGATGTAGAGCGCCTTGCCCGCCCGGACGACGTCGGCGAAGGCCTGCATCGTCTCCTCGAGCGGCGTCTCGCTGTCGTAGCGGTGGGCCTGGTAGAGGTCGACGTAGTCGGTGCCGAGACGCGTGAGCGAACCGTCGATCGACTCCATGATGTGCTTGCGCGACAGCCCGACGTCGTTGTGCCCCTTCGGGCCGGTGGGCCAGTAGACCTTCGTGAAGATCTCCAGGCTCGCGCGTCGTTCGTCCTTGAGGGCGTCGCCGAGCACCTGCTCCGCCGCCGTGTTGGCGTAGGCGTCGGCCGTGTCGAAGGTGGTGATGCCGGCGTCGAGGGCGGCGCGAACGCTCGCCGTGGCGACGTCGTTCTCCACCTGCGAGGCGTGGGTCAGCCAGTTGCCGAAGATGATCTCTGAGATCTTGAGTCCGCTGTTGCCGAGGTATCGAAATTCCATGCTCGTCACGCTACTCCTCGCATCCGACCGACCGACGGGGTTGCGCGGAGACGGAGCGAACCCTCAGCTGCGCGGTGACGCCAGCCCGTGCTCGTAGGTGTAGATGACCGCCTGGATGCGATCGCGGAGGGCGAGCTTCTGCAGCACCTTCGAGACGTGCGACTTCACGGTCGCCTCGCCGACGAAGAGCGTGGTCGCGATCTCCTGGTTGGACAGGCCCTGGGCGACCAACTGCAGGACCTCGCGCTCGCGCTCCGTCAGCTGGTCGTAGTCGGCGCCGGTCGTCGGCCCGGCCGGGGCGGTGTGATCCTCCACGGCGTCCTCGACGGCGGGGGCCTGCCGGGTGAACCCCTCGATGACCCGGCGGGTGACCGCCGGCGAGAGGAGCGCTTCCCCACCCGCGATCACCGAAACCGCTGCGACGAGTTCCTCCGGCGAGGAGTTCTTCAGAAGGAACCCGCTCGCACCGGCCCGGAGCGCCTCGGCCAGGTAGTCGTCGCGGTCGAAGGTGGTGAGGATGAGGACCGCGGCGTGCACCTCGGGATCCGCGACGATCCGACGGGTGGCCTCGAGGCCATCCATGCCCGGCATCTGGACGTCCATGCAGATCACGTCCGGCGCGAGCGTCGTCGCGAGCGCGACGGCCTCGGCGCCGTCCGACGCCTCGCCGACGATCTCGATCCCGGGCTGTGAGCCCAGGATGATGCGGAAGCCCGCACGCAGCAGCTCCTGGTCGTCGACGAGGAGGATACGGGTGGGCTGCTCGGTCATGCCTGGTCCTTCGTGGTGGCGGTCTGGGGTCGTCCTGCGGCGGTGGAGGCGAAGCGGGCGTCGGCGATGGACGCGGCGACGGGCTCCATCGCCTGGTCGCCCGGCCGGCCGAGCGGGATGGCGGCCCGCACGAGGAAGCCGCCGCGGGCGCGTGCCCCGACCTCGAGGACGCCGCCCGACGACGCCACGCGCTCCCGCATCCCGATGAGCCCGAGCCCACCGCGGCGGGCCACCGTCGGGACGGTCCCCGTGTTCGTGACCTCGAGCTCGACCGCGTCGTCCAGATAGCGGAGCCTGAGTTCGGCCGTCGCCGTGGTGCCACCGTACTTGCGGGCGTTCGTGAGCGCCTCCTGCGCGATCCGGTACAGGTTGAACGAGACGACGGCCGGGATCGCGACCGGTGTGCCCACGAGTTCGAACCTCGTCGGCAGCCCGTTCGCCGTCGACTCGTCGGCGAGCCGGCCCAGCTGGCCGACGCCGACGGTCGACGGGCTGCTCTCCTCGTCGGTCGGTTCGCTGTGCGCGCGGAGGGTGCCGAGCATCTTGCGCAGCTCGTCGATCGCGCTCCGTGCGCCGAGCTCGACGTTCGTGAGTGCATCCCGCGCGGCCGCCGGGTCGGCATCGAGCACGGTGCGCGCGGCGCCGGCCTGGACCCCCATCACCGAGACGTGGTGGGCGACGACGTCGTGCAGCTCGCGCGCGATCCGCACCCGCTCGAGGGCGACCGCCTGCCGGGCGGAACGGGCGCGCTCCGCCTCGAGCTCGGCCGTGCGCTGCTCGAGCGCCGCCCGCTCCCGGGAGGACTGGTACACGCGCTCGCCGAAGAAGTACGCGGCCCCGAAGTAGAGGATGTTCGTCAGGATCTGGATGAGGATGAACGCCACGAGGGGTGAGAAGAGCCCCACCCGGGAGAGGCTGGGCAGCGCGTCGGGGTCGGTCGCCTGGATGAACATGGAGACGAGCAGCCAGACGAACATGGCGACGATGATGAGCACGCGGACGAGTGCGGCGCGACGTCGGTTCGGGACCCATGCCCCGACCGTGTAGATCGCGAGGAACAGGGCGATGTTCGTGAAGAGGACCTCGGGTACGAGCACCGTGCCGCCCACGATGAACATGACGGCGACGACGATCGAGACGGAGCACGGGAAGCGGCGACGGAACGCGAGCGGCGCGGTGATGCCGATCGCCCAGAGGACGGACGCCCACATCGGTGCGGGCTCGGGGTAGAACCCGGCGATCGTGTACAGCGTCAGGCTGAGGAGGGTGCCGACGCCGAGGGCGATGGCGAGGATGACGTCCGATCGCTGTTCCGACGGCGTCGCGGCAGGACGTCGCCACTCGGCGTCGTAGGGGTCGACCGGGCGGTCCTCCTGCTGGTCGACGGCGGGCTCGCTCATGCCGTCCACGCTAGCGCGACGCCCCGCCGGGGACATCCGTCGAGCGACGGAGGGCGCCGCTCCGGGCTCGAACAAGAGCCCGGAGCGTCACTCGGGAGAGTGCTGCTCCGGGCTCCTCCGCGGCACGGTCGGGTCAGGCCGCGGATCGCCCCGTGATCCCGGCGGTCGACGTGATGACGTCCGCCATCTTCTTGCCGAGCGCCTCGTAGAACATCGACAGGGGGAACTCGTCGTCGAGGACCGCGTCGGTGAGTCCGCGCGGCGGTCCGCTGAGGATCTCGTCGGACAGCCCACGCGCCCACTGCGACGCGGGGTGCGGCGTCAGCGTCGTCCGGACGAGCTCGTACGCGGCGAGCCAGTGCGCGGTCTTCGGACGGTCGATCGATCGCCAGTACAGCTCGTCGATGCTCTCGCCGAGCCGCACGACCACGTCGGGGACCTCGTCCCAGTCGATCGTGAGCCTCGTGTCGGTCCAGTGCAGCACGCCGTGCTGGTGCATCCACGCGAACAGCAGCTGGCCGCCGACGCCGTCGTAGTTCCGGACGCGCGAGCCGGTGATGGCGAACCGGAAGATGCGGTCGAAGATGATCGCGTACTGGACGAGCTTCGCGTGCTCGAGGATCGCCACGTCCGCCGCGTCGAGGGTCTCGGTCTCCGCGCGGGTCGTCAGTGTGCGCTCCAGCCGCACCGACTCGCGGAACGCCGTGAGGTCGCAGCGCAGCTCCTCGAGGGAGTACAGGAAGAACGGCATCCGCTGCTTGATCATGAACGGGTCGAACGGGAGGTCACCGCGCATGTGCGTGCGGTCGTGGATGAGGTCCCACATGACGAAGGTCTCCTCGGCCAGCTGCTGGTCGTCAAGGAGGGACGCGGCGTCGGCCGGGAGCTCGAGCTTGGTGATCTCGGCCGCGGCTCGGACGACCCGACGGTACCGGGCCGCCTCGCGGTCCTGGAAGATCGCGCCCCAGGTGAACGCCGGGATCGCACGCATCGCGACCGTTTCGGGGAAGAGGACCGCGGAGTTCGTGTCGTACCCCGGCGTGAAGTCGAGGAAGCGGATCGGCACGAAGAGCGCGTTCGTGTAGTCGCCGGCCTCGAGCGCGGCGATGAACTCGGGCCAGATGACCTCGACGAGCACGGCCTCGATGTGGCGGTCGGTCGAACCGTTCTGCGTGACCATCGGGAACACGACGAGGTGTGCCAGGCCGTCCACGCGGTGCCGCTCGGGGTGGAAGGCGACGAGCGAGTCGAGGAAGTCGGGGACGCCGAAGCCGTCGCGCTCCCAGCGGTCGAAGTCGGCGACGAGGGCGTCGAGGTACTCGGCGTCGTGCGGGAAGTTCGGAGCGAGGGTGCGGACACTCGCGACGATCGTGGCGACGTGCCCTGCCGCCGACTCGTGGTCGCCCGCCTCGGGGATCGAGCCGTCCTTCACCTGGACGGCCTGCAGCGCGGTCGCGGCGGCCTTGAGGTCCGTCCAGGCCGGGTGCCCGACGAGTGCGGCGGCGTCTTCGACGACCTCCGGCTCTCCGACGATGCTCTTCGTGTGGGTGGTGGCGACGTTCGACATGGTGAACCTCCTTCCGCGTGCGCAGGCGTCGCCCGGGGTGGGTGACGATTCCTTCGAGCGTAGGGGCGGAGGGGGTGCGGATTTCTTGCGTCAGGAGCGACTTCGCTGCAACATTCGGCCGTTCACGCCGGGGAACTGCACGGCCGACCGCGGCGGACCGCTATCCCCAGCGGCGCTTGATCCAGCGGTCGAGGACACCGACGAGCGCATCGGTGATCGCGCCGAGCAGCGCGAGCACGATGATGACGAAGAAGATGCGGTCGACCCGGCCGTTGTTCTGCGAGTCCACCAGGCGGAATCCGAGTCCCATGGACGAGGCGATGAGCTCCGCCGCCACGAGGAACAGCCACGACTGCGCGAGCGCGAGTCGGAGGCCGGAGACGACCGAGGGCGTCACGGCGGGCAGCTGCACCGTCCGGAACAACGCGACACCGTTCAGGCCGAAGGCGCGGCCGGCCTCGACCAGGTGCTTGTCCACGTGGCGGAGGGCGGCGGAGACCGTCGTGTACACCGGGAAGAACGCGCCGATCGCGATGAGCGTGATCTTCGACTCCTCACCGATCTTCAACCAGAGGATGAGCAGCGGGACCCACGCGAGCGACGGGACGGCGCGTATCGCCGCGAAGGTCGTCGACAGCAGGATGTCGCCGAGGCGCGAGAGCCCCACGACCGCGCCGAGGACGAGGCCGAGGACCGCACCGATGAGGAAGCCGATGAGGACCCGCTGCACCGAGATGGCGACGTCCTGCTGCAGCCAGCCGCGCTGCGCGAGGTCCACGCCGGCCGCCCAGACCTCGGCGGGTGCCGGGAGTTGCGAGGCCGGCACGAGGCCGAGCGCGGTGACGAGCTGCCAGGCCCCGAGGATGACGACGGGGACGATGAAGCCGCCGAGGACGACGACGATCCCGCGGGACCCGAGGACGGCGCGCGCGTCGCGGCCGGACTGGGTCGCCTGGGCACCCGCGGCTGCGGTGGTGCCGAGACCGGCGAACTCGGTCATGGTTTCCTCTCGGGGCGGTTCAGGCGACGGACTACTTCGCGCCGATGGCGGACGGGTCCGCGTCGTCCACGAAGCTCGGGTTGAAGAGGTCGGCCAGGGCGTCGTCGACCTTGTCCTGCGAGGCCACGTCGCCGGACTCCACGAAGATCGGGCCGATGATCGACAGGACCTGCTCCTGCGCCTCGCCCGGGGCCGGGTCGACGTCGAGGTTCGAGCGCTCCGTGATCACCTTCGTCGCCACGGCGAGGTCGAGGCCCGCGGCGTCCGCGAGGATCTGCGCCGTCTCGTCGGGGTTCGACGCGGCCCATTCACGAGCGTGCTCATAGGCGTTCACAACGGTCTGCGCGACGTCCGGGCGCTCGTCGACGAAGGACTCGGTCGCGGCGAGGATGCCGTAGCTGTTGAAGTCGACGTTGCGGTAGATGAGCTTCGCGCCCGCCTCCTCGGCGCCGGCCATGATCGGGTCGAGACCGGCCCAGGCGTCGACGGAACCGTTCTGCAGGGCTGCCCAGCCGTCGGCGTGCTGGAGGTTCTCGATCGTGACGTCGGAGGCGGACAGGCCGGCCTCCTCCAGTGCCTGCAGCAGGAAGAAGTAGGGGTCGGTGCCCTTCGTCGCGGCGACCTTCTTGCCCTTGAGGTCGGCGACGTCGGTGATCGTCGAGCCCTGGCCGACGACGATCGCCGACCACTCGGGCTGCGAGAAGACGTCGATCGCCTGGATGGCCGATCCGTTCGCCCGGTTCAGCAGCGCGGCGGACCCGGCGGTGGACCCGACGTCGATCGCGTCGGCCCGCAGTGCCTCGTTGGCCTTGTTGGAGCCGGCCGACTGGACCCAGTTGACGGTGATGTCCTGGTCGTCGAGGGCGTCCTCGAGCCAGCCCTGGTCCTTGATGATGAGGGAGAGCGGGTTGTAGGTCGCGAAGTCGATGTTGAGCGTGCCGCCCTCGGTGGTGCCGGCGGTGCTGTCGCGGCCGGCTGCAGGAGCGTTCTCGCCCGCCACGCAGCCGCTGAGGAGGAGTGCTGCGGCGGCGGTCGCGGCGACGAGGGCCGCGCGCCCGGCGCGGGAGATGGTGAAGCGGCGTCGTGAGGTCATGCGTTGGTCCTTGCTGTGGATCGGTGCGGGATGACGGCGGAGGTGGTGGGTGGCTCAGTACGGGAAGTGCGGGATGGACGGCAGTCGTTGGTCGCCGCGGGCGAGACCGTGGCGGTCGATGCCGAGTCCGTCGAGGAGACGGCCGCGAAGTTCGGCGAGCTCTGCCGACCCGCGGTCGCGCGGGCGGTCGCCGGGGACGGTCACGGTCTGCGCGATGGTCGAACCGGGCTGTCCCTCCTCGCGACCCAGCAGGATGACCCGGTCGGCGAGCTGGAGGGCCTCGTCGACGTCGTGCGTCACGAGCAGGATGGTCGTGGGCGCGGCGAGGTGGATGGCGAGCAGCAGGTCCTGCATCTTCAGCCGGGTGAGGGCGTCGAGGGCGCCGAACGGCTCGTCCAGGAGCAGGACGCCCGGCCGGCGAGCGAGGGCCCTGGCGAGTGAGGCGCGTTGCGCCATGCCGCCGGAGACCTCCCGTGGGCGGTGCTCGGCGAAGTCCGCGAGCCCGACGAGTTCGAGCAGCTCGGCGACGCGGGCACGTCCTTCGGCTGCGGGTGTCCGCTTGGGAAGACCGAGCGCGACGTTCGCTGCGATGGTGCGCCAAGGGAGGAGTCGAGGCTCCTGGAAGCCGAAGGCCGTGCGCGGGTCGATGCCGGCGACGGGCGTGCCGTCGATGAGTACGGAGCCGGCGGTCGGGTGGTCGAGACCGGCCGCGATCCGCAGCAGGGTGGACTTGCCGCAGCCGCTCGTGCCGAGGATCGCCACGACCTCCCCGGCCTCGGCGGTGATCGTGACATCGCGCAGCACGGGCCGTGGGACGTCGGCGCGTTTGCCGACGCCGCTCGCGAAGGTGCGGCCGACCCCGGCGAACGCGACCGTGGAGGCACGATCCGCCGAGCCGACGGGGACGGCGTCGCGGGTGACCGGCGAGCTCGCGGCGAGCGGGCTTGGGGCGGCGTTCGTCATGGGTCTCGGGCTCCAGGGGTGGGGTGCCCGCCATGCTACGCGAGGGTGACGGGCCGCTCTCGGCCGCCGAAACAGAGCGTCACATTGGCGTCCGCCGGTGACATCCGCAGGGTTCCGGTGTTATGCGTCCGCTACCAGCTGCCGACCTGCGCGAGGGCGACGTCGAGGATGGCGACGGCCTCCTCCCGGTTGACCCGGGCGAGCAGCAGCGCGCTGACCGACAACGAGGTGAGCTGCCGGGCGGCCGCGGCGAGTTCGTCCGCGTCCGCCTCGGGACGGGCGAGGGCGAGGGCGTCCGAGACCGCGGTGGTGAGCTCGGCCCGGTAGCCGTCGACGACCTCGCGCAGTGCATCGTCGTGGGCCGCGAGGCCGGCCGCGCTGTTGAGGAGGAGGCAACCGCGGCGGGGGGAGTCGTCGGGCAGCGTCGCGATGACGGTCTGCACGCCCGAGAAGTAGGTGGTGAGCCCGGCTCTGCCGTCCGTCGCACGCGCGAGCACCGAGAGGCGCGGTCGGATGACGGTGTCGAGGTAGTCCTGCACGGCGGCGTCGAACAGTCCGCGCTTGCTGTCGAAGGCGTGGTACAGGCTCGACCGCCGCAGACCGGTGGCCGCTTCGAGGTCGGCGAGCGAGGTCGCCTCGTACCCGCGGTCCCAGAAGACGTCCCGCGCCGCCTGGACGACGGCGACGGTGTCGAACTCCTGCGTGCGTCCCATGGGTGCCTCCTCCTGGCTCGGCCGGACCTCCGGACGGCGGCTTGTGTACCGAGCGTTCTACTATTATAGTAGACCCATCGGTACAGAATGTCGCTCCGCCCGGACGACTCGACACCGATCTCCCGGAAGGCCCGTCCCATGCTCGTCGTCAGTCTCGTCCTCGTCGGCATCGCCGCCCTCCTGCACGTCTACATCTTCGTGCTCGAGTCGCTGCGCTGGACCGAGCCGGCCACCCGCAAGACCTTCGGCACCTCGGAGCTCGAGGCCGAGACCACCCGAGGGATGGCGTACAACCAGGGCTTCTACAACCTGTTCCTCGCGATCGGCGCGATCGTCGGCATCGTCTTCCTGATCACCGGCTCGACCGGTATCGGCGCGGCCCTCGTCTTCGCCTCGGCCGGCTCCATGCTCCTGGCCTCGCTCGTCCTCATCACCTCGGACCGCACGAAGGCACGCGCCGCGATCGTCCAGGGGACCACCCCGCTGCTCGGACTCGTCGCGCTCATCATCGCGCTGGTCGTCTGACACCTCCCATCCCGACGCCCCGGCGTCACCCCGTCCGCAACCCGACGACGTGCTGCGCCCACCCACCGATGCATCGAATCACCGCACCAAGGAAAGGCACCACATGAACACCCCCGCGCTCAGCACCCAGATCCAGCTCGTCTCGCGACCGGTCGGTTGGCCGACCGAGTCCGACTTCCGGACCGTCTCCGTCGAGCTCCCGGAGCTCGCGCCCGGCCAGCTCCGGGTCCAGAACCTCTTCCTCTCGGTCGACCCCTACATGCGCGGTCGTATGAACGACGCCCGCTCCTACGTCGCGCCGTACCAGCTCGGAGAGACGATGACCGGCGGAGCCATCGGCCGGGTCGTCGAGTCGGCCGGCGAGGGCTTCTCCGTCGGCGACGTCGTCCTGCACCAGTTCGGCTGGCGCGACCTCGTCCAGGAGGACGCCGGCGGGTTCCGCGTCGTCCCCGAGCTCCCCGGCGTCCCGCTGTCCGCCTACCTCGGCGTCCTCGGCATGACGGCCCTCACCGCGTACGTCGGTCTGCTCGAGGTCGCCAAGTTCCGAGAGGGCGACACGGTGTTCGTCTCCGGTGCGGCAGGTGCCGTCGGCACGATGGTCGGCCAGATCGCCCGTCTCAAGGGCGCGAAGCGCGTCATCGGTTCGGCCGGATCGGCCGAGAAGGTCGCCCTGCTGACGGAGAAGTACGGCTACGACGCCGCGTTCAACTACAAGGACGGCCCCGTCACCGAGCAGCTCGCGGCCGCGGCACCCGACGGCATCGACGTGTACTTCGACAACGTCGGGGGCGAGCACCTCGAAGCGGCGATCGACGCCTTCAACGACGGCGGACGTGCAGCGCTTTGCGGCGTCATCTCGCAGATCAACGACACCGAGCGTGCCGAGGGCCCGCGCAACCTGTCGAACATCGTGACCCGGGGGCTCACCCTCACGGGTTTCACCGTCGGTAACTACACGCAGCACTTCCCGGCGTTCTCCGGTGAGATGGGTGCGTGGTTGCAGAACGGCGACGTCGTCTTCGACGAGACCGTCTACGAGGGCCTCGACCACACGCTCGACGCGTTCCTCGCCCTCATGCGCGGTGCCAACACCGGGAAGATGGTCGTCAAGCTCTGACGCGATCCCTCGACGTCGCCTGACACTGGCGACCGACGGCCCGTCCACCCGCTCCGGGTGGACGGGCCGTTCGCCGTCCTCAGACCGCTGTGAGGACCCCGCCCGCCGCATCGATGCGGGCCATCGCGAGGCGTTCGGCGGCGACGAGCGTCGTGACGCCCTCCGCAGCGGCGTCCCGGTAGATCGACTGCACGGTCCGCCCGATCGCCGACACCCGCTGCTCGATGGCCGCGGCATCGGCGCCCGGTTCGGACGCCATGGCGAGGTAGATCACGCCGCCGGCGTTCGCGACGAAGTCCGGCGCCCACAGGATGCCGCGCTCCTCAAGGGTCACTGCGTCGGCGCGGGTGGCGAGCTGGTTGTTCGCCGCCCCGACCACGGCGCGACACCGCAGCTGGCCGATCACCCGGGCGTTCAGGGCACCGCCGACACCGCACGGCACGAAGAGGTCCGTCTCGACGAGGTGTTCGTCGCCCGCTTCGATCCAGCTGGCGCCGATCTCCTCGGCGAGGGCGCGCTTGCGTGGGTCGACGTCGGTGACGATGAGGCGTGCCCCCTCGGCCGCGAGGCGCCGGGCGAGTCGGCCGCCGACCTGGCCGAGTCCGGAGACCGTCGCCCGGTGGCCCGCGACGAGCGGTGTGCCGAAGACCGTCTCGAGCGTCGCGGTGATGGCCGCGTACACGCCGGCCGCCGTCGCCTCGCTCGGTTCGCCGACACCTCCGCGGTCCGCCGGCAGCCCGCTGACGTGCTCGGTCCGCTCGGCGACGACGGCCATGTCGTCGGCGGTCGTGCCGACGTCCTCCGCGGTGCGGTACGCGCCGCCGAGTGCTTCGACCGCGTCGCCGAGGTCGAGCATCGCGTCGCGGCGCTCCGCGGGGTCGAGGGTCGTCCCGACGGGCAGGTGGATGACGGACTTGCCGCCGCCGTGCGCGAGACCGGCGGCCGCGTTCTTCATCGTCATCCCCGCGGCGAGGCGGAGGGAGTCGTCGACGGCCTCGAGCCAGGACCCGTACCGCCAGAGTCGCGCGCCGCCGAGGGCCGGTCCCAGGGCGGTGGAGTGCAGGGCGACGCTGATGGTCAGCCCGGAGCGCGGGCCGCGGCTGATGGACAGGCGTTCGTGGGGGAGGGTGGTGCTGTGCATCGCGTCGCTGGACGCGACCGGGTCGAATGACGTCATCGTCGGATCTCCTCGTGGGTGATTGGTGCGGGCTCCTGGTGGGAGCGGATCGCGGGGCGATGGTGGTGCCCGGCTCTCCTCCCCAGATTCTCCACGCCGGCCGCCCGCTCCACAACCGTCGGCTCGACCGGGCCGGTGGACGGGCTGCACCTAGGCTGGACGGCATGGGTGGAGTGCTGACGGGGTTCGCGATCATCGGCACCGTCATCCTCGTCGGCTACCTCGCCGGGCGTCTCGAGGTCGGGGGCCCGACGACCGGGCATGTGCTCAACCGGGTGGCGTTCTTCGTCACCAACCCGGCGCTGCTGTTCACCGTGCTCGCCACGGCCGACCTGCACGAGGTGTTCAGCAGTTTCATCTGGGTCGCCCTCGCGAGTGCCCTGTCGGCCGCTGCACTCTTCGTGCTGCTGAACGCCGTGTGGCTGCGCAAGGACCTCTCCGTCGCGACGATCGGCGCACTCGGCTCGGGTTACGTCAACGCCAACAACATCGGCATCCCGGTGGCGGTCTACGTCCTCGGTGAGGCCGGCTACGTCGCCCCGGTCATCCTGCTGCAGCTGCTCGTCTTCGCTCCGATCGCCCTCACCATCCTCGATGTCAGACAGCGCGGCTCCGTCTCCTTCCTCGGTGTTGTGACGCAACCCTTCCGCAATCCGATGATCGTCGCGTCGATCGTCGGCGTCGTGCTCAACCTGTTCGGCGTCCGACTGCCCGAGCCGGTCATGGCCCCGTTCGAACTCCTCGGGGGCGCGGCGGTGCCGCTCATCCTGATGGCGTTCGGGATGTCGCTGCACGGCATGCGGCCGTTGCAGGCCGGCAGCGGACGTCGGGAGATCTTCGTGGCGACCGCGATCAAATCGGTCGTGATGCCCGGGTTCGCCTACCTCATCGCCCACTTCGGGTTCGGGCTGAGTGGCACGCCGTTGTTCGCCTCGGTCGTCCTCGCCGCCCTCCCGGCGGCCCAGAACGTCTACAACTTCGCCAGCCGCTACGAGCAGGGCGTCACGCTCGCCCGCGACACCGTCCTGCTGACGACGATCCTCTCCGTACCGGTCCTCGTCGTCGTCGCAGCCCTGCTCGCCTGACCTCCGGAACCGGTCCATCCGGAACAGCTCTGTCCTCCGAAGAATGGACAGCGATGGCCGGAAAAGTCGAACGTTCGCGACTACTCTTGGGCGGGCGCGACTGAGATATACCACCGTCCAGTCCGGTGGAGCACCACCGGACACGACCCGATGGGACGACATGACCGAAGGCACGAACCCACGACACGTACGCTCCGGAGACTGGGCCGAATCCCGCGAGACCGTCGGCGACGAGATGCTCGCCGTGCAGGACTTCTCCGGTGAGGAGGAGGGATACCACAAGACCCTCAAGCCGCGGCAGATCCAGATGATCGCGATCGGCGGCGCGATCGGCACGGGGCTCTTCCTCGGTGCGGGCGGGCGTCTGAACAGCTCCGGCCCGGCGCTCATCCTCGTGTACGCGCTCTGCGGGTTCTTCGCGTTCCTCATCCTCCGCGCTCTGGGCGAACTCGTCCTCCACCGCCCGTCCTCGGGCTCGTTCATCTCCTACGCGCGTGAGTTCTACGGCGAGAAGATGGCGTTCGGCGCGGGGTGGTTGTACTTCCTCAACTGGGCGATGACCTCGATCGTCGACGTCACCGCGGCCGCGCTCTACATCAAGACCTTCGGCAAGCTGTTCGGTTGGAAGGAACTCGAGGACTTCCCGCAGTGGGTCTTCGCACTCGGTGCCCTCGTCATCGTGCTGGCGCTCAACCTCGTCTCCGTCAAGCTGTTCGGGGAGATGGAGTTCTGGTTCGCGCTCATCAAGGTGTCGGCGCTCGTGATCTTCCTCATCGTCGGCGTCTGCTTCATCGTCTTCGGCGGACGTACCGACATCGGCGCCGTCGGATTCTCGGTCATCGGCGACAACGGCGGGCTGTTCCCGGTCGGGGCCTTCGCCCCGATGATCGCGATCTCCGGTGTGGTCTTCGCTTACGCAGCCATCGAGCTCGTAGGTACGGCTGCCGGTGAGACGGCGGAGCCGAAGAAGATCATGCCGAAGGCCGTCAACACGGTCATCTTCCGCATCGCGATCTTCTACGTCGGCTCGGTGCTGCTGCTGTCGCTCCTGCTGCCGTACACGGCCTACGAGGCCGGCGAGAGCCCGTTCGTCACCTTCTTCTCGCACATCGGGTCGGAGCAGGCCGGGGCGATCTCGGCGTCGGTCATGAACTTCGTGGTCCTGACGGCAGCGCTGTCGAGCCTCAACGCCGGTCTGTACTCGACGGGCCGCATCCTGCGCTCCATGGCGGTCAACGGCTCGGCTCCCGCCTTCACCGGCAAGATGAGCAAGAACGGCGTCCCCTTCGGCGGCATCCTGCTCACGGCGGCACTCACCCTGCTGGGTGTCGGCCTCAACGCGCTCGTCCCGTCGAAGGCATTCGAGATCGTGCTCGAGATCTCGGCGATCGGCATCATCGGCGGGTGGGCGACGATCATCCTCTGCCAGATCCAGCTGCAGCGCTGGGCGAAGCAGGGCAAGGTCGAGCGGCCGTCGTTCCGCCTGTTCGGGGCACCGTTCACGTCGTATCTGACGCTCGCGTTCCTCCTGTTCGTCCTCGTGACCATGGGCTTCTCCGAGACGGGCCGCTGGGTCCTCGCCTCGCTCATCGTCCTCATCCCGCTGCTCATCGTCGGATGGTTCGCGGCGAAGCCTCGAATCCTGGCAGCCGCGGCCGCACGGGAGGGGCACACGGGCACCTGGCCGGTGGTCGCGGAGCGTCCCGCCATCGATGCGAACAAGCGGAAGCGCGGGGGCGCACCGAAGTCCTAGGCGGGAGCGGGGGCGGCGACCTGATCGGCGTTCCGAGGTGAATCGCTAAGCGATAGTGATCACTTCGACCCGGTCTCGAGCATTCCCTTGCACCTCGGGTGTCGGTTCAGCAGGATGTGGGCAACCTCTTCCGTGCACCACCGGACCCCGTTGGAGCTCCCGTGAACCGTCGTCTCCGTCTCGTCGCCGTGCTCGCCGCGTGCGGCATCGTCGTCGCCACCCCGCTGAGCGCCGCGGCGCAAGCACCTGCCCCGACACCGGCCGACACGGTCGCCTACGAGCCGAGCGATGCGATCATCGCGAATCCCGAGCGCGGCTTCGACCACACGAACAACACGCACTACTACCCCGAGGGGACCGAAGGCGGGCCGGGGTACACGCCGCTCGACGTGGCCACCCTGGCGGCCTACCGCGAGGAGGGCATCACCGAGCTCGTCCGCGTCTTCTACATGGAACGGTTCGTGGCCGAGCCGACCCTCGACCCCGCCTGGCTCGCGCTCGTCCAGGCGGACTTCGACGCGGCTCGCGCCGCCGGCATCTCGGTCATCCCGCGTTTCGCGTACCTCGCGGGCGGTGACTGGCCCTACACGCCGCCGTACGGCGACGCGCCGCTCGACATCGTGCTCACCCACATCGAGCAGCTCACGCCGATCTTCCAGGACAACGCCGACGTCATCTCGGTCGTGCAGGCCGGCTTCGTCGGCCTCTGGGGTGAGGGCTACTACACGGACCACTTCGCCGCCGACCCGGCGAACCCCGGTGTGCTCACGGACGAGGACCGGGCGAAGCGTGGCGCGGTCGTCGAGGCGCTCCTCGAGGCGGTTCCCGACGACCGCTCCATCCAGGTGCGGACCATGAACATGAAGCAGAACATCCTCGGGGTGCCGTCCGGGACCGCTGGAGCCATCACCGAGGCGCAGGCGTTCGACGGCAGCGCCATCTCGCGCATCGGCCACCACAACGACTGCTTCCTCGCGGCGCCCGACGACTGGGGCACGTACCTGTCCGACCCGATCTCGCTCGATCAGGACTACCTCGCACAGGAGGGCGACTGGGTGCCGGTGGGCGGTGAGACCTGCAACGTGAACCCGCCGCGGTCGGACTGGGCGACGGCCTCGGCCGAGATGGAACGCTACAACTTCAGCTACCTCAACTGGGACTACCTGCAGGACGTCCTGCAGTCCTGGGGCCAGGAGAACCTCGACACCACCGCGAAGCGACTCGGCTACCGCTTCGTGATGACCGAGAGTTCGGTCGTGGACGGCACGCTCTCGCTGACGGTCCGGAACGACGGGTGGGCGGCTCCGTACAACAGCCGGCCCGCCTACCTGGTCCTGTCGAACGCCGAGCGCACGGTGCTCGTCCCGTTCGGCTCGGACGCCCGCACCTGGGGCGCGGGGGAGACCGTCACGCTCCAGGCGTCACTCGCCGACGTCCCGGCCGGTCGTTACGACACCGCGCTGTCGCTGCCCGCCACGCACGAGTCGGTCGCGACGAATCCGCTCTACGCCGTCCAGACGGCGAACGTCGGCACCTGGGACGCGGAGACCGGTGTGAACAGCCTGCAGCGTCAGGTGACCGTCGGTGCCGACGGCGTCGTCATGGCCGAACCGGTGGCCGGTGCTGCGGCCAGGCTGCCCGACACCGGCGTCTCGTCGCTCGCTCCCGCATGGCTGGGTGGTGGCGCGATCGCCCTCGGTGCCCTCGCGCTGGTCCTCTCCCGCCGCCGGGTCTCCTCGCCCGCGTCCTGATCGGGGGACGTTCACAACTCCTGCTCGATCGGGACGGCTACCGCCTCCGGTCTCGGACAGGGCCGCCGAGGCATGACCTGCAGGAGTTGTGAACACGGTTCGGACGGTCGGGCGGTCGAGCGCCGGACGGTTGGGTGAGGCGGGGCCAGCGGGTGCCTGTCCGCGGGCGAGGCCGTCTGCCGTGTTCACAACTCCTGCTGAGTGCTCGTTCTTGGCGCCTGGGGTCCCAGCTGAGCGCTGGCGTGCTCCGACAGCAGGAGTTGTGGGCGGTGCGGAGCGGTGTCAGCCGAAGATCATCGGCGAGTCGTCGTCCTCTTCGTCCGACAGGGTGAAGTCGAGGTCGACGACCACGGGAACGTGGTCGCTCGGACTGTCGCCCTTGCGCTCGTTGCGGTGGATCGACGCCTCGATGACGTGGTCCGCGAAGGCCTGCGAGCCGTAGATGAAGTCGATCCGGAGGCCCTCGTTCCGTGGGAACCGGAGCTGCTTGTAGTCCCAGAAGGTGTAGCCCTCGGGGACGAACGGGCGGACGGTGTCCTGCAGTCCCGCGTCGACGAAGGCGGCGAGGGCGGCGCGCTCCGGCGCGGAGATGTGGGTCGAGCCAGGGCCGAAGCTCGGGTCGCCGACGTCGGAGTCGAGCGGGGCGACGTTCCAGTCGCCCATGAGCGCGAGCGGCAGCTCGGGGTTCTCGGCGAGCCAGGAGCGGGTGTCGGCTTCGAGCGCGGCGAGCCAGCGGAGCTTGTAGTCGTAGTGCGGGTCGCCGACCGCGCGGCCGTTCGGGACGTACAGGCTCCAGAGGCGGACGCCGTCGACCGTCGCGCCGATGGCTCGTGCTTCGAGCGGCAGGCCGTCGGCGTCGAATCCGGGACCGTCCAGCGCGAGGCTCGCCGGCGGCTTGCCGAAGCCCGGCATGTCGGGGAAGCCGATCTGCACGTCCTCCATCGGGAGGCGGCTGGCGATGCCGACGCCGTTCCACTGGCTGAGCCCGTGGAGCTCCACCTGGTAGCCGGCCTTCGTGAAGGCCTCCATCGGGAACTGCTCGGGCTTGCACTTGAGCTCCTGCATGGCGAGGACGTCGACGTCCTCACGGACGAGCCAGTCGACCACGCGGCCGACGCGGGTACGGATCGAGTTGACGTTCCAGGTGGCGATGCGCATGCCCCAACGCTATCGGTTTCCGTTCTCAGGAGACCTCCGGCGTGTCGCGCCGGGTGAGGCTCGCCACGCCGAAGCGGTCCTGAGAACGGGCCGGTTCGGTGGAACCGACGGGTGGGGGATTGAGCGGAGGTTCCCAGGGATGGCGAGCGGGTGTCGCGTAGCGTCGAGGGTATGACGACGTCCACCGCCGCCACGTCCAGCCTGTCCGCCGCCTCGACCGGAGGGGACAGCGCCCTCGGAGGGGTCGCCGACTGGGCGGTCGACCTCATGGAGACGTTGGGTGGTCCGGGAGCCGGCCTCGCCATCGCCCTCGAGAACCTCTTCCCGCCGTTGCCGAGCGAGATCATCCTGCCGCTCGCCGGATTCGCCGCCAGTCAGGGCAAGCTCGGTCTCGTCGAGGTCCTCATCTGGACGACGGCCGGTTCCGTGATCGGTGCACTCGCCCTCTACGCGATCGGGGCGGTGCTCGGACGCGACCGGATGCGACGGCTCGCCGAGCGCGTGCCGCTCGTGCACGTCGAGGACGTCGACCGCGTGGAGGCCTGGTTCCAGAAGCACGGTTCGAAGGCGGTGTTCTTCGGTCGGATGCTCCCGATCTTCCGGAGCCTCATCTCCATCCCCGCCGGCGTGGAACGGATGCCGGTCCTGCGGTTCACCCTGCTCACCTTCGCGGGCAGTGCCATCTGGAACACCATCTTCGTCCTCGCCGGCTTCTTCCTCGGCGAGCAGTGGCACCTCGTCGAGGAGTACGCGGGCATCCTTCAGAAGGTGGTCATCGCGGGCGTCGTGATCGCCGTCGGCGTCGCGGTCTGGCGCGGAGTGCAGCGGTACCGCCGGGAGCGCAGCGGCGTCGGTCGGGCCGAGGGCTGACCATCCCGCCGGGACCGTTCTCAGGACTCGAGCGGTGTGTCCGCGGTCGCCGCCACCGGCGCGCCGACGGACTCCTGAGAACGGTCCAGCTCACACCCAGCGGGGCGTGGTGAGTTCCTCGGGCTCCTGCGCCGTGTGCGAAGCGGCGACCGACTGCGCCTCCACGCGGATCGCGTCGAGGACCGTCCGCACCGCCAGGCGTTCGGCGCGGTCGGGACGCGACAGTGCGACGATCCGACGGGTAGCGTCGAGCCCCGCGAGCGGACGGAGGACGATGCCGCGCTCCGGACCGCTGGCCGTGTACCGCGGGAGGAGCCCGATCCCGAGGCCCGCCGCGACCATCGCTTCCGCGATGCGGTTGTCGCTCACCCGCTGCACCACTCGGAGCTCGCCACCCGATTCGGCCTCGATGCTGCGGAGCAGGCGGTCGAGCGGATAGCCGACCGGCACGCCGATCCAGGACTCGTCCGCGAGGTCCGCCGGGGTCAGGACGGTCTGGCCGCTGAGGCGATGCCCGACCGGCAGCACGACGTCGAGCGGCTCGGAGAGCAGCTGCGTGATGCGGAGACCGCGACGGACCCAGTTGCGCTCGCCGCTGATCGCCTGCGCGATGACGATGTCGAAGTCGGCCGCCAGATCGGGGAAGTCCTCCAGGTCGGGGTCGCGGTCGCTCACGACGACCCGCAGGCCGGGTACCGCCTCGAGGCTGCGGAGCACGGCAGGGACGACCATCTGCCCGAAGGTGGGGAAGGTCGCGACCGTGACGGTGCCGATCGGACGGTTGCGGTACTCGTCCCATACGCTCGTCGCCCGCTCGATCGCGACGGCGACGTCCGTGGCGCTGGCCGCGAGTGCCCGGCCGGCGTCGGTGAGGACGAGGCCGCGACCGCGCCGTTCGGTGAGCGGGAGGCCCGCCTCGCGCTCGAGGACCTTGAGCTGTTGGGAGACCGCGGACGGGGTGCGGTGTGTGGCCTCGGCGACGGCGTGCACGGTGCCGCGCTCGGCCAGTTCCCGCAGCAGGTCGAGTCGGCGGACGTCCATGTAGAGATGCTACCGAATAGCGTCAGTATCGTGCGCTTGTCCTTCATGCCGATCGGGCGTTTCATAGAAGTATGACCATCTATCTCGGCATCATCGCCCTCCTCGCTGCGAGTGCGGCCGTCGGATCGGTCGTCGTCGTCAAGCGCGACGGCTACCGTGCCATCCCGGCCCGCACCTACCCGAAGTCCTTCTAGGACCTCGCACCCGCCGGCACGACCGGCGCATCCGACCTCCTCGCGACTCGTCGCCGGGAGGTCGTTCCATGTCCGCGCCGCGACAGGCGCTCAGGCGAGGAAGCCTCGCAGGAGCGCCTCGGAGCCGGCGACGTGCTCGGCCATCGCCTGTGCCGCCTCCTCGGGGTGACCGCGCAGGATCGCCTTGACGATGCGCTCGTGCTGCTCGTCGGAGTGGGCGATGTTCACCGCCAGCAGTGGGATGCCGTTGAGGAGTTCGTTGACCCGCATGCGCGACTCGGCGACGAGCGGCAGCAGGCTGGGCGCTCCCACGAGCTCCGCGATGAGCAGGTGGAGACGGGAGTCGTGGCGGCGGTAGTCGGCGGGCGCCGCATCCCGGCAGTCTCCGAGCGCCTGCCACAGGCGTTCGCGGTCGGCACCGGACAGCTTGCACTGCGCCGCCTCGCGCGCAGCACCGACCTCGAGGATGCTGCGGAGCGTGAGCGTGTCCTCGATCTCCGCCGCCGAGATCGAGACCCGGCCGGCCTCGGGGGAGTGGGCCCCGGTGATCGCCTCGTCGTCGGGCAGCTCGTCCATGACGAACGTCCCGCCGTAGCGTCCTCGCCGCGAGGTCAGGTAACCGGCCTCGGTGAGCGCGGCGATCGCATCCCGCACGGTGTCTCGGCTGACCCCCTGCATCGTCGCGAGTTCGCGCTCGGCCGGCAGACGACCGCCCGGCTCGATGAGCCCGAGACGGATGGACTGCAGGAGCCGCTGGACGGTCTCCTCGAACGCGTTCCCGGCGCGGCCCGGACGCAGGAGGAGCTCGGCGCTGAGCACCTCGGTCGCCTCGTCGCCCTTCCGCGTCTCGCTCATCGGATCAGTCTATTTCCCCGGGGTCGCGTCCCCCGCCCGGGCATGTCGTCAGCTCATTCCGGCGTCACGTAGGCGGAGGAGATGCCGCCGTCGACGAGGAACGTCGACCCGGTGATGAAGGAGGAGTCGTCGCTCGCGAGGAAGGCGACGGACGCGGCCAACTCCTCGGGCTCGGCGAATCGTCCGAGCGGGATGTGCACGAGTCGCCGCTGCGCGCGCACCGGGTCCTTCGCGAAGAGCTCCTGCAGCAGCGCGGTGTTGACGGGACCGGGACACAGGGCGTTGACGCGGATGCCCTGCCGGGCGAACTGCACGCCGAGCTCGCGGCTCATCGCGAGCACTCCGCCCTTGGACGCCGTGTACGAGATCTGCGAGGTGGCCGAACCCAGGACGGCGACGAACGACGCCGTGTTGATGATCGAGCCCTTCCCCTGCCGCACCATGTGACGGATGGCGGCGCGCGAGCACAGGTAGACCGACTTGAGGTTCACGTCCTGCACGCGCTCCCAGGCCGGGAGTTCGGTCGTCTCGATCGAGTCGTCGTCGGGCGGGGAGATGCCGGCGTTGTTGAAGGCGATGTCGACCGAGCCGTAGGTCTCGGCCGCCGTGTCGAACAGGTGGTCGACCTGCGCCTGGTCGGTCACGTCCACCTGGACGAAGAGCCCACCGACGAGCTCGGCCGCCGCCTGGCCGGTCGTCGGGTCGAGGTCGCCGATGACGACGGTGGCGCCCTCCGCGGCGAAGCGCTTCGCCGTGGCGAGGCCGATGCCGCTCGCGCCGCCGGTGATCACGGCGACCTTTCCGGCGAGCCGCTGGGTGAGGTCGATGGGGGTGATGGTCATGTGGTGCTCTTTCTCTCTGCCCCGCCCTTCGACAGGCTCAGGGACCGGGGATGGTGCTCAGGGGCCGGGTGGTGCGGGTCGTTCAGTCGACGGCGAGGAAGACGTTCTTCGTCTCCGTGAAGGCGAGCGGGGCGTCGGGACCGAGCTCGCGCCCGAGACCCGACTGCTTGAACCCGCCGAAGGGGGTGGAGTAGCGGACGGAGGAGTGGGAGTTGACGGACAGGTTGCCCGACTCCACCGCTCGAGCGGCCCGTATCGCGCGACCGACGTCGCGGGTCCAGATCGAGCCGGAGAGGCCGTACTCCGTGTCGTTCGCGAGGGTGAGAGCGTCGGCCTCGTCCTCGAAGGGCAGGACGGCGACGACGGGACCGAAGATCTCCTCCCGGACGGTGCGGTCGTCGCGGCCGGGCGTCAGGACGGTCGGCGCGAACCAGTACCCCGGGCCGTCCGGGGCGCTCCCGGTGAAGGCGATCGGCGCACCCTCGGGCACGTACGAGCGCACGGCGGCCAGATGCGGAGCGGAGACGAGCGGTCCCATCTCGGTGGCCTCGTCGTTCGGATCGCCGACGACCACACCCTGCACGGCCGGCTCCAGCAGCTCCATGAACCGCTCGTAGACGCTCCGTTGGACGAGGATCCGGCTCCGGGCGCAGCAGTCCTGGCCCGCGTTCTCGAAGACGCCGTAGGGGGCGGCCGCGGCCGCGCGTTCGAGGTCGGCGTCCGCGAACACGATGTTGGCGCTCTTGCCGCCGAGTTCGAGGGTGACGCGCTTCACCTGCTCCGCCGCGCCGGCCATGATGCGCTTGCCGACGGCGGTCGACCCGGTGAAGACGACCTTCCGGACGGTCTCGTTCGTGACGAAGCGCTCGCCGACGACCGACCCGCGGCCCGGCAACACCTGGAACAGGCCCTCGGGCAGACCGGACTCGAGGGCGAGTTCACCGAGGCGGATGCTCGTCAGTGGCGTCCATTCCGCGGGCTTCAGGACCACCGCGTTCCCCGCCGCGAGCGCCGGTGCGAACCCCCAGGCAGCGATCGTCATCGGGAAGTTCCACGGGGTGATGATGCCGACGACGCCGAGCGGTTCGTGGAAGGTGAGGTCGATGCCGCCGGCGACGGGGATCTGCTGACCGAAGAGCCGTTCGGGTGACGCCGAGTAGTACTCGAGCACGTCGCGGACGTGACCGGCCTCCCACCGCGCCTGGGTGATGGGGTGGCCGGAGTTGACGACCTCGAGGCTCGCGAGGTGCTCGCGGTCGGCGTCGACCGATGCGGCGAACCGGCGGAGCGCCTGGGCGCGGTCGGCGGGGCTGACGGCCGCCCAGGACCGCTGGGCGACGGCGGCGCGGGCGATGGCGGCGTCCGTCTCGGCGAGGTCGAGGTGCTCGACCGTCGTGACGACGTGCTCGTTCGCCGGATTGAGGATCGTGTAGCTCACGGTGTGGTGCTCCTGCTCTCGGTGCCGGGTGTGGTGCTGGTGCTGAGTCCTGCGGTGGTCCCGGCGTCGCGGTGTCGTCGCGCGGCGTCCACGAGCCCGGCGAAGAGACGCCGGTCGGCCGTCTCCTCCTCGGGGTGCCACTGCACGGCGAGTCCGAAGGGGACCGTCGGCAGCTCGACCGCTTCGATGACGCCCTCCTCGGTGCGGGCGGTGACGACGAGTCCGTCGGCGACGCGGTCGATCGACTGGTGGTGGTAGACGTGCACGTCGAGCTCGTCGTCGTCCTGCCGGAGCAGCGCGGCCAGCCGCGAGTCGGCTTCGATCGCGACGGTCTTCGGCCCGAAGACGCCCTCGCCGGGCTGGAAGGAGTCGTCGCCGACGAGGTCGGGGAGGTGTTGGATCAGCGTCCCGCCGAGCGCGACGTTCAACAGTTGTGCGCCACGACAGATGCCGAGGAACGGCAGCTCGGCGTCGATCGCCGCCGTGAGCAGCGCCTCCTCCCAGGCGTCCCGGTCGGTCCGTGGTCGACCCGTGCGCGGGTGGGCGGCCTGCCCGTACAGGCCGGGGTCGACGTCGGCGCCACCCGAGACGATGAGGCCGTCGAGCCGCGCCAGCACGGACGCGGCCACGGCACGGGTGACCGGCTGGGGTGGGAGGAGGACCGCGATCCCTCCCGCATCCGTCACGGCGTCGAGGTACACCTTCGGCAGGAAGGACGCCGGGACGTCCCACACACCGGTCTGGGCCTGTTCGAGGTAGGTCGTGACACCGATGAGCGGAGCGCTCGAGACGGGCGGGTCGGTCGCTGGGACGTCCGGGTCAGAGGCGTTCAAAGCCGCGCACCCGCTCCCAGTCCGTCACCGCGGCGTCGAAGGCGGCGAGTTCCACCTTCGCGAAGTTCAGGTAGTGGTCGACGACCTCGTCGCCGAAGGCCTCGCGGGCGATCGTCGACTGCGAGAAGAGCTCGGCCGCCTCCCGGAGCGAGGTCGGGACGCGGGGCGCACCGCCCGTGTAGGCGTTGCCGCTGGTCGGGTCCTCCAGTTCCAGTTCGTTCTCGATGCCGTGCAGTCCGGCGGCGATGAGGGCGGCGACGGCGAGGTACTGGTTCACGTCGCCACCCGGCACCCGGTTCTCGACGCGCATGCCGAGCCCCCGGCCGACGACCCGGAGCGAGCAGGTGCGGTTGTCGTGTCCCCAGGCGACGGCCGTCGGGGCGAAGCTGCCGTCGACGTAGCGCTTGTAGGAGTTGATGTTCGGCGCGAAGAACATCGTCAGCTCGCGCATCGCGGCGAGCTGCCCGGCCAGGAAGTGCCGGAAGAGCTTCGACATGCCGTCGGGCGCGTCGGGGTCCGCGAACACGGCCGAACCGTCTTCGCCGCGGAGGCTTAGGTGGATGTGGCAGCTGTTGCCTTCGCGCTCGTCGAACTTCGCCATGAACGTGAGGCTCTTGCCGTGGGCGTCGGCGATCTCCTTCGCCCCGTTCTTGTAGATCGAGTGGTTGTCGCAGGTGACGAGGGCGTGGTCGTAGCGGAACGCGATCTCCTGCTGCCCGAGGTTGCATTCGCCCTTCACGCCCTCGCAGTACATGCCGGCGCCGTCCATGGCGTTGCGGATGTCGCGCAGCAACGGCTCCATGCGGGTCGAGGCGAGGATCGCGTAGTCGATGTTGTAGTCGGTGGCGGGGGTCAGCTTCGTGTAGTCCTTCGCCCAGGCCTCCCGGAAGGTGTCGTCGAAGACGAGGAACTCGAGCTCCGTGCCGACGAACGGGACGAGGCCGCGTTCCGCGAGCCGTTCGAGCTGGGCGATGAGGATCTGACGGGGTGAAGCGACCACCGGGGCGTCGTCGAGCCACTGGAGGTCGGCGGTGACGAGGGCCGTGCCCGGCAGCCAGGGCGCGCGGCGGAGGGTCGAGAAGTCGGGGATCATCGCCATGTCGCCGTAGCCGCGTTCCCAACTCGACATCGCGTAGCCGTCGACCGTGTTCATCTCGACGTCGACCGCGAGCAGGTAGTTGCAACACTCCGCCCCGTGCTCGGCGACGTCCTCGACGAAGAGGCGTGCCGAGACGCGCTTGCCGACGAGTCGGCCCTGCATGTCGGTGAACGCGAGGATCACGGTGTCGATCTCGCGCGCGGCGACGGCCGTCGTGAGCTCCTCGAGCGTCAGGTTTCCTGAGCGTGGGTGCATGGCAGCTCCTCGTTGATCGGGGGACCCGTCGTCGGCGTTCTACCTCGATGGAGAACTGAAAGGTCGCGAACCCGACCATTACATCACAACGCCTCCAGCGGATCGATGCATTTGCGAGAGGGATTTCCTCACAAAGGTATGTACATGCGACCATTGCGGGCCCTAGAGTCAGGCCAACCGAATCTGAGGACGTTGTGCGAGCCCGACGAGCGCGCAACCCGAGCGACAGGACGCATCGATGGCTGACGACACGCGCAAGATCTCCGGGGTGACCTACACCGCGGCCGGCGAGGGGTACTTCGAGAAACGCAGCCTGAAGCGGTCGGCCGGGGTGTGGGGACTCTGGGGCCTCGCCGTCGCGGCGGTCATCTCCGGCGACTTCTCCGGCTGGAACTTCGGCATCGACTTCGCCGGGTTCGGCGGCATGCTCATCGCCTTCGTCATCCTCGTCGCGATGTACTACGGCATGATCTTCTCGATCGGGGAGATGGCCGCAGCGATGCCGCACACCGGCGGGGCCTACTCCTTCGCGAGAGCGGCGATGGGACCGCTGGGCGGGTTCGTGACCGGCCTCGCGGAGACCATCGAGTACGTCGCGACCACGGCCGTGATCGTGTACTTCTCGGCCTCCTACGCCGACGCCATCACGAGCGAGCTGCTCGGCTTCTCCATGCCGTCGCCCGTGTGGTGGGCGATCCTGTACGTCGCGTTCATCGCACTGAACTCCGCCGGTGCGAGCATCTCCTTCCGCTTCGCCATCGTCGTCTCGATCATCTCCATCGGCATCCTGCTCGTCTTCTCCGCGATGGCGGTCTTCTCCGGCCAGTTCGCCTGGGCCAACCTGTTCGACATCGCTCCCGACGCGGGCCAGACCGAGTTCCTGCCGCACGGCGTCCTCCCGATCCTGTTCGCCCTGCCCTTCGCGATGTGGTTCTTCCTCGGCATCGAGGAGCTGCCGCTCGCGGCGGAGGAGTCCCACAACCCGGTGCGCGACATCCCGAAGGCCGGGTTCTGGGCTCGTGGCACGCTCATCGTGACCGGCCTCCTCGTCCTCTTCCTCAACACCGGCGTCATCGGTGCCGAGGCGACCGGGACGGCAGGGGAGCCCTTGCTCGACGGCTTCCGAGCCATCGTCGGTGACGGTGCGGCGGCGGTCCTCGCGCTCTTCGCCCTCATCGGGCTCCTCGCCTCGCTGCAGGGCATCATGTTCGCCTACGGTCGCAACATGTACTCGCTGTCCCGCGCCGGGTACTACCCGCGGTTCCTCTCCCTCACCGGCAAGCGGCAGACGCCGTGGGTGGCCCTTGTGGCCGGGGCGATCATCGGGTTCGTCGCGTTGCTCATCGTCGACGCGGCCGGCGGATCGGGCGGTGTCGCCGGTGCGATCGTGCTCAACATCGCGGTCTGGGGCGCGGTGCTCGCGTACCTCATGCAGATGATCGCGTTCCTGCTGCTGCGGAGGAAGTTCCCGAACGCCAAGCGGCCCTACCTGAGCCCGTGGGGTGTCCCGGGGGCGGTCATCGCGGCCGTCATCGCCGCGCTCATCTTCGTGGGCTTCCTGCTCAACCCGACGTTCCTCCCGGCGATCATCGCGATCGTCGTCGTCTATGTCGTCATGCTGGTCGCCTTCGCGGTCTGGGGTCGCCACCGGCTCGTCATGTCACCGGAGGAGGAGTACGCGGTCTCGGGCGGCCTGCACGGCGACCCGGAGACCGAGGGCTACGGCGGAGCGACCGAGGCGGAACTGCTCGCAGTCGACCGCCCCGAGGACCCGGGTTCCGGCACGGCGCGTTGACCCCCGGACGCAGCCGCCCCGACGCAGGACGGTGGCGGCGTGGCGTCCTCGAGCCCCGGCGAGTCGTACCGACACGCCGGGGCTCTCGCGCGTCGGGGATGCGGACCGCCCCCATCCGGGCGACTGCGGCGATGGGGGTCACAGCTTGTAGACTCTCCGACGTGACGGACGCACGAGCTCAGCTCATTGACCACATCTCGGCGGAAGCCGTGTTCCACGGTGACTTCACCCTGACGAGCGGCAAGAAAGCGACGTACTACGTCGACCTCCGCAAGGTGAGCCTCGATCACCGCGTCGCGCCCCTCATCGGGCAGGTCATGATCGACCTCATCGCCGACGTCCCCGACGTCTTCGCGGTCGGTGGCCTCACCATGGGTGCCGACCCCGTCGCAGCCGCGATCCTGCACCAGGGTGCCGCGCGCGGACTCACCTACGACGCCTTCGTCGTCCGTAAGGAGCCGAAGGACCACGGCCGCGGCAAGCAGGTCGAGGGCCCCGACCTCCGGGGCAAGCGCGTGATCGTGCTCGAGGACACCTCGACCACCGGTGGATCACCGCTCAAGGCGGCCGAAGCGCTCGAGAAGGTCGGAGCCGAGGTGGTCGCCGTCGCCGTCGTCGTCGACCGCGCGACCGGCGCCCGCGAGATCATCGAGGCCGCGGGCTACCAGTACCTGGCCGCGATCGGCCTGGAAGACCTGGGACTCGTCTGATGTCCGGCGACGGAACCGGACGCGGCGGGGCCGGGCTGCCGGAGGAACCCGCGGACGGAACCGACTGGCTGCTCTCGCAGCTCGACGCCGACGACACGGAGGCGATCGAGACGCAGCCCGACACCGACGCGGTCGACGAGCACCCCTCGGCAGCCGTCGCTCCGGCGCCCGCTGACGACGACCGGACGCGAGTCCTGCCGGTCGTCGGCGACACCGATGCCCAGGCCGCTGCTTCGTCGGTGGCTGCGCCGGTCCCGGCCGAGCCCCAGTGGTCCGCGCCCTCCGTGCCGGATGCGGCAGCGGCTCAGACGCACGCTGAACCGACGCCTGCTCCGGTCGAACCGTCGCCCGCTCCCGTCGAGCAGACGACCGCTGCCGCCGAGCCGACCTCCGCCGCCCCGGCCACCGCTCCAGGTGCGTTCGCGAGCGAGGCCGAACTCCTCGCCTGGTGGCAGAACCAGGTGCCGAACCCGGCCGACGACACGACACCGGCCCCCGCACCGCCGGCGCCGGATGCACCCAGCGCGGAGCCCGCCGCACCCGCCACGCCTGCAGCCCCGGCCGACCCGATGCCCGAGGAAGCTCCCGTCCGGTCGGAGGGTCTGCGTCACCCGAACGCCCTCGAGCTCCCGGTCGTCCCGCCGACCCCTGCCCCGGCATCGCCGGTGCCGCCCGCTCGCAACGAGCTGACGGTCGACACCGACTCCGTCCTCCAGCACGCGCCCGCCGGCACCTTCCGGCCCGCACCGACGAACCCGGTCGTCCTGCCACCCGTCGCCGACGAGCCCTGGAGCCTCGGCGGCAGCGACGACATCGACGCCGACCCAGCAGCCCCCGAGGACGTCTCGACGGCCGTCCTGCCCACGGCCCGAGCGCTCGCGGCCGACGACCCGGCGGCCTGGGCCGCGGTCGAGGCGGAGGAGATCGGCGCGACCACCGCCACCTCGTCGCCCGACGGTGGCACTCCCGCCGCACCGCTGCCGCCCGCCGCCCCGCCGGTGACGCCGTCGCCCACCGCCGCGGACCGCGATGTGCCGTCCGGCTCCGCGTCGACACCCGACGCCGAGGTGCAGGACGACGATCTGCCGGAGGGCTCCTGGAGCCTCTCCGAGACGTTCGGCGACGACGTCCTCGGCGGAGAGACCGTCGAGGTCCGTGACACGACGATCGACGCTTCGACGCCCCTCGCCGCACGCCCCGACGAGGCCACGGCCGATGAACCGGCTGCCGACGAGCCAGCTACCGACGACGTCTGGACAGCCGAGCCGGCGCCTGCCGAGGCCTCCACACCGCGGACGGACCCTTTGGCCTGGTTGACGGAACCGTTCGGTGAGACGTTCGGCGCCGCGCCCGCGGCACCGGAGGAGCAGCCGTCCGAGGAAGCACAGGCGGAACCGGTCGACGAAGCGCCCCAGCTACTCGACACCGCAGACGAGTCCGTCGTCGGCACCATCACCGAGGAGGCGACGTCCCCGTCCTCGAGCGAGTCGGTCCAGCCGACCGCCCATTCTGAGCTCGAGCCCGAGCCCGCGTCCGACGGCATCGTCGCCTCCGAGCCGATCACCCCCGCGGCACCGTTCCGCTGGGACACGGTCGCAGCGGCGTCGCCGACGAGTGCTGCGGAGCCGACCTCGCCCGCCGAAGTTCCGTGGCCCGAGACGGTCCCCGACGTCGACGCCGAACCGCTCGATGAGACGCGGCCGTTCGACAGCCTCGGAGGTCCGGGCTTCTCGGCCCTCGCGGGCGCGGCAGCCGCAGCAGCAGCCGCAGCAGCAGCCGCTGCCTCGGTGCCGACACCCGATACCGACACCGATGCCGAGTCCGGCCGTGACGATGCGCCGGTCGACGACGACGCGACGGACACCGCCGACGTCCCCCCGGCCTTCGGCCCGCCGACCCCGAAGGCCGAGCGTTCCATCACGGAGCTCATCTCCCTCGACGGCGTGCAACCCGAGCCCACGGTCAGCCCCTTCGGCACCGCACCGTTCGTTTGGGACCTCGCTCCGAACGACGCCCTCGACCCGCTCGTGCACGCGGCTCCCACGACCCAGCCCATCCCGGTCCCGCCGGTGGAGTGGGAGGGCGCCGAGTCGTCAGCCGTGAGCGCGGAGTCCCCGTCGGAGCTCGCGCTCGAGGGCGAGGTGCCCGATGCCGCGTTCATCGCCGGCGACGTCCAGCCCTTCGCTCCGGGCCTCGCCGCCGTCACGCTCGGTCGCCCGCTCGTCGACGGACCCGGTGACGAGTTCGCCAGCTGGACCGACGACGCGACCGAGACCGACAGCTCCGCGCCGGATGCCGCACCGATCGTCCCCGCCGCGAACGACACGGTCGACCTCTTCCCGACGCTGTCGCTCGGTGGGTTCGACGCAGCCGTGGCGGCCGGTGGCCTCGCCGCCGCAGGGGCCGCAACCGCTGCCGGTGCCGCTTCCGGCCTCGGCTCGGGCGACGACACCGACGCCACGGAGACCTCGGCCGACGCCGATTCCGCTCGCGAGACGGCGCCGACCCCGGTCACCGGGACCCCAGCTTCCGAGACCCCGGCGTTCGCCGTCGACCCGGAGGAGCTCGACGACGAGTTCGACGAGGAGATCGTCGAGTTCGACGCCGTCCCACTTCCTGCGGCGGGCGTCACGCCGCTTCCGTCGTTCGTGCCGGACGGGGCCGTCGCCGGCGGTGCGACCGATCCCACCACGGATGCCGCCGCGTCGGATGCCCCAATCGCTGACCAGGACTCGATCGACCCTGAGCCGGTCGGCGAGCCCGAGCCGGTCAGCGAGGAGCTGCGGCTCGAGTCGCTGTTCGACCTCGGACCGGAGACGGATGCGGTCCAGGTCGCCTCGGTCGAAGGCGCCGCGACCGACGGTGAGCCGGCTGCCACGCCGCTCGCCGACACCGAGCAGGCCGAGGACTCTGCCACGGTCGCCCCTGCCGATCCGTCCGATCAGCCCGCCACCACCACCACCGCCACTGCGGAGGCGGCCTCGGCACGGTCGCTCGCCGACGCCTTCGCCGCCGAGGGTGGCTGGTCGCTCCAGGCCGACGCGATCGCCGACCCCGATCTCCCGCTCGCCCCCGTCCCGGGCCTAGTCGCCGCCGACGGCACCGATGTCGACGGCACGGATCCCGACGACGACACCGGCGGGTCCCGGCGGAACGGGGCCCACGCCGCCGGAGACGACGACAGCGCTTCACACACCTCCCCGACGGCTGAGCCGGATGTCGCCTCGGACACCGCGCCCACACCAGTGACCCCCGCCTCGGTGTCCGTCTTCGGCGCACACGCCGCGGCAGTCCCGTCGCAGGGGCCGATCGCGAACGTGCCGCAGACGGCGCCGGCCGCGCTCCCGGGCGAGACGGTCGCGTTCCCGGAACTCGACGGCGCGAGCGCGCTCACGACCCCGGCCGCGGCTGCGGGTATCGTCGGCGCCACCTTGCCACCGCAGGCCACGCAGTCCGCGCCCGACCGCGATCTCCCCGAATACCGCGGAGAGCACGCGGATCAGGGCGTCCCGAAGGCGCTGCTCTGGGCGGTCGTCGGCTTGGGGGCCGCGGTCCTGCTCCTGCTCGCGTTCTACTTCGGAACGCTCGTCGGTGCCGCGAACGCGGCCGGAGCGGCTGCGGACGCCACGATGCCGAGCGTGTCCGCAGGATGGTCGACGGCCGGAGCCCCGGACACCCTTTGACGACGCACCCGACGTCGTCGCGGGTCAGGCGACGTCGATGACGGTCACGCCCGTCGAGCGGTCGCCGGAGGCGAGGGCGACGAGTGCTGCCGGCGCCTCGTCGAGGCCGATGCGGTGTTCGATGAGATCCTGCGGACGCAGCGCACCGCTCGAGACGAGGTCGAGCAGTTCCGAGTAGTCGGAAGCCGGCATGCCGTGACTGCCGTGCAGTGACAGCTCCTGCGAGATGATGCGCGGCAGCGGGAGTGTCGGTTCGCTCGAGAACAGGCCGATCTGCACCTGACGGCCCATCGGAGCCAGCGCGAGGAGGCTGAGGCGCATCGTGGACTCACGTCCGAGGGCTTCGACCGACACCTGCACGCCCATGGGTGCGGCTGCGGCGATGCGCGCGAGGACGGCGGCCTCGTCGAGTCCGCTCGAGTCGATCGTGTGCGTGACGCCGATCGACGCCGCGCGCGCCAGGGCCGAGGCGTCGATGTCGACGGCGATGACCTCGGCACCGAGCGCGATGCCGATCATGGCGGCGCTCAGCCCCACGCCGCCGCAGCCGACGACGAGCAGGCGCTCCCCGCTGCGGAGCCCGGCGCGGTGGACGAGCCCGCGGAAGGCCGTCGCGAACCGGCACCCGAGGAGGGCGGCGGCACCGGCGTCGAGGGACTCCGGCACCGGGATGAGGTTCACGTCCGCGTCGTGCAGGGCGACGAGCTCGGCGTAGGAACCCCAGTGGGTGAAGCCCGGCTGCGTCTGGTTCGGGCAGACCTGCCCGTTCCCGGCGAGGCACTGGGCGCAGCGTCCGCACGCGCACACGAAGGGCACCGTGACGCGGTCGCCCACGCGGAACCGCTCGACGGCGGGGCCGACCGCATGGATGCGCCCGACGAGTTCGTGGCCGGGCACGTGGGGGAGGGCGATGCCGTCGTCGTGCCCGAGCCAGCCGTGCGCATCGCTCCGGCAGAGACCCGTGGTCTCCACGCGCACGACGACGCCGGCGTCGGACGGCACCGGATCCGGCACGTCGCGGACCTCGGGCTCGGCGGTGAACTGGTCGTAGACGACGGCGCGCATGGAAGTCCTCGGTGCGTGGCGGGGCGGGAACGGAACGGTGGGCTGGTGGTGGCCGAACGGCCTAGATCTCGACCTCGACGGGCTCCGTCACGAGGTCGATGACGCCGCTCAGGATCTCGTTCGGACGGAACGGGTAGCGGTTGATCTCGGCCTCGTCACTGATGCCCGTGAGCACGAGGATGGTGTGGAGACCGGCCTCGATGCCCGCGACGATGTCGGTGTCCATGCGGTCGCCGATCATGCCGGTGTTCTCCGAGTGCGCGCCGATCTTGTTGAGCGCCGATCGGAACATCATCGGGTTCGGCTTGCCGACGACATAGGGCTCCATGCCGGTGGCCTTCGTGATGAGCGCCGCGATGGCACCGGTCGCCGGAAGCGGACCGTCCTTGCTCGGTCCGGTCGCGTCCGGGTTCGTCACGATGAAGCGCGCGCCGCCGGCGATGAGGCGGATCGCCTTGGTGATGGCCTCGAACGAGTAGTTGCGGGTCTCGCCGACGACCACGTAGTCGGGATTCGTCTCCGTCATGGTGAAGCCGGCCTCGTGGATGGCCGTGGTGATCCCGGCCTCCCCGATGACGAACGCCGAGCCGCCCGGCTCCTGCTCGGCCAGGAAGGCGGCCGTCGCGAGCGCGGAGGTCCAGATGAACTCCTCGGGCACGTCGAGCCCGGACGCGCGCAGTCGGGCGCTCAGGTCGCGCGGGGTGAAGATCGAGTTGTTGGTGAGCACCAGGAAGGGCGTCCGCTGGTCCTGCCACTGCTGCAGGAGCGCGGCGGCACCCGGGAGGGCGTGGTTCTCATGGACGAGCACGCCGTCCATGTCGGTGAGCCAGCATTCGACCTCGTCGCGTCGTGACATGCGTTCCTCCAGGTGCTCCGTGTGGGCTGCGCGAGCGCTGCGCCGCGGGGGTGGCGCGGCGTCGGGCCCGGACCTCCAGTGTGGCACGGCGCGGGTAGGGTTGGCTGGTGCCAGAGACCCCGCTCCACCCGGACGACCCGGTCGCCGGCCCCGATCAGGCCGGGAGCCCGACGGCCGGCGTCGGTCCATGGCAGGGGGAGTGGCCGGACGACCCCTGGTACGACCCCGAGCTGCTGCGCGAGGGCGACACCCGGAACGTCGTCGACCGCTACCGCTACTGGTCGATGGAGGCCATCGTCGCCGACATCGACGACCACCGCCATCCGTTCCACGTCGCCATCGAGAACTGGCAGCACGACATGAACATCGGGTCGATCGTGCGCACCGCCAACGCGTTCGCGGCCGACACCGTCCACATCGTCGGCCGCCGTCGGTGGAACAAGCGCGGAGCCATGGTGACCGATCGCTACCAGCACGTCGAGCACCACGTCGACGTCGCGGCGCTCGTCGCCTGGGCGTCGGCGGCCGAGCTGCCGATCATCGCGATCGACAACGTGCCGGGGTCGGTCCCGATCGAGACGTTCCGGCTTCCCGAGCGGTGCCTCCTGCTCTTCGGACAGGAGGGGCCTGGGCTCTCGCCGGAGGCGCTCGCCGCGGCCGACGCGGTGCTCGAGATCACCCAGTTCGGGTCGACGAGATCGATCAACGCCTCAGCGGCGGCAGCCGTCGCGATGCACGCCTGGGTCATGCAGCACGTCTCCTTCGACGCGTCCTGATCGGGTTGGCCCCCGTCCGCGGGTGGTTTCGAACGGCACCCGTGTGCGTACCTCAGGAACACCTCAAGATTCCCTCAATTGCCCCCGAGGTCCCCCAAAGTGCCGACACACCCCGGCATACTGTCTAGCGGAGCAACACTCCACCGCTGAACCCGAATCCCTCCGGCACCCGAAGCCACCGAGGGCCACCGCACGGGCCCGAATCCGTGCGGTGCGAATCGGCGGTCACCCGAAGGATGAATCGAAGATGAAGCACCGCTCTGCCCTGGGAGTCTCGCCCGAACGAGGAACCCACCCGTCCAAGGTCCGCGGCGTCGCCGCGCTCGCCGTCCCCGCCGCCCTCGCGGTCGCCCTCATCGTCGGCGTCGCCGCGCCGGCTCAGGCCGAGGCCCGGGTCGACGAGGCGTCGAGCTCGATCAGTGCGACGCAGCCCGGTTCGAGCGAGCTCATCGCTCCGGCCGGCGCGTTGTTCGCATCGCTCCTCATCTGGGGGGCCGGAGCCGCCTTCGCGACGCGTCGTCGGATGCTCGCCGAACAGCGCGAGGAGGCGTCGCTGCTCTCCCGCTGAGCAGCGCGCTGCACCCGCAGCTGATCGCCGTGGCCCGAACCACGACGCTCAGCTGCTCCAGACGGAACGCGCCCGTTCCGTCGCACCGGTGGCCGCCGGGAGTCCCCCCACTCCCGGCGGCCTCCGGTGTTTCCGGGGTGTGTCGGCGGGGTCTTCGCACCGGACGAACGCCGGTCCTTCCGGTGGCTCGACGACCGTTCCGAGAATCTGCCGCGTTCCGCGTCATGATCGCGCCTCCAGTCGATCACTCAAGGGAGTGCAACGCTGTCGGGCGGACCCGAACCCGGATCGACGCGGCGCTCAGACGCCGACGTCGAACGATGCCCGACCCGAATGGGCGTCGCACGCAGCAGGCCGACCACACGCGCCGGAGCGTCGTCCCACCCGAGGACGACGCTCCTGCGCGGGCTCCTGCGCGCTCGACGGCTGCCTAGCCGATGAGGCTCGGCCGGAGGTCGCGCAGCGTCCTGGCGTGCGTCATCCGCGTCACGCCGATCGCCGAGAGGCTCAGTGCGATCGCCAGCCAGGCCAGCAGGACTCCGGCGTCCTGCAGAGCGGCGTCCATCCGTCCCCCGTACATCAACTGGCGCATGCCGTCGACGGCGTAGGACATCGGGAGCACATGGTGCAGTGCGGCCAGCGGCGCCGGGAGTGTCTGCCACGGGAACGTGCCTCCGGCCGTGACGAGCTGGGCGACCATGAGCACGAGGCCGAGGAACTGTCCGACGCTGCCGAACCACACGTTGAGCGTCAGGATGATCGCCGCGAAGGTGAGGGACGCGAGCGCCATCATCCCGTAGGTCGCGAGCGGGTTGTGGACCTCGAAGTGCAGGGCGCCGGCGAGGATCCCGAACAGCGCGACCATCTGGATCGTGCCGAGGAGGCCGGGCGTGAGCCAGCCGGCGACGGTCACCTTGATGGGGCTGTGGAGCGCCGTGATCGCGCGCCGCGAGACCGGCTTGACGATGAGGAAGAGCGCGTAGATGCCGATCCAGGCGGCGAGGCTGACGAAGAACGGCGCGAGTCCGGCTCCGTAGGTGCCCGCGCTCGTCACGGAGGAGTTGGTCAGCTTGACCGGGTCGGCGATCGTCTTGGCCTGGAGTTCGCGGGAGTCCGCCGTGGTCGCTGGGATGGCGTCCGCGCCGGACTGCAGACCGTCGCGGAGGGTGACGATGCCGTCGCGGAGGGTGCCGAGGCCCGTCTGCAGGGTCGTGAGGCCGGTCTGCAGCGACGCCGCGCCGTCGGCGGCCTGCTGTGTCCCCGAGGCGAGCGCGGGCATCGCGTCACTCAGCGTCCGGGCGCCTCCGGCGACCTGCTGGGCACCGCTGTTGAGCTGGTCGACCTGCGAGACGACGGTCTGGACGCGCTCGTTCGCCGTCGTGGCGTCGGCTGCCACCGGGTCGAGCAGTGCCAGCACCTGGGCGATCTGCTCGGGGGTGAAGCCGTTCTCCGCGAGCGTCTGTGAGATCTGGGCGCGGGCCGTGGGGATCGAGTCGACGAGTCGCTGGGCGGCTGCTCCGACCTCGTCACCCTTGCCGGCGAGCGTCGACGTCCCGGACGCCACCTGCTCGGCACCCGAGGCCAGTTGATCGGTCTGCGAGGGCAGACTGGCCGTCCCCGCGGCGATCTGAGCCGTGCCGGACGCGAGGGTCGCAGCGCCGGCCTGGGCAGTCCCGGCGCCGTCGAAGGCCTGCTGTGCGCCGTCGGCCAGCTGCGTGGCGCCCGAGGTGGCGTCGACGAGCTTCGTCTTGATCGTGTCGAGAGCGATGAGGAACCGGCCGGCGGCCTGACGGTTGACCGTCTGCACGATGGTCGCCTTGATCTGCTTGACGGCCTGCTCGCCGATCGTCGTCGCCAGGTAGCTGTTGGCGTCGTTGGTCGTGAGCTGCACCGTCGCCTGCTGCGGGGCGTCGCCCGACGCGGAGGTGAGTGAGGTCGAGAAGTCGGCGGGGATCGTGACGCTGAAGTCGAAGGTCCCGTCGTTCACGCCCCGTGCGGCGTCGGCCGCGCTGACCTCGTGCCAGGCGAACGAGCCGTCCTCGATGAGCTGGTCGGCGATGTCGTCGCCGTAGTTCTCCGTCTCACCGGTCGCATCGCCGGTGGTGTCGTCGGTCGCCGGCGCACCGGTGTCCTCGACGACGAGGGCGACGGGCACCTGGTCGAGCTTGGCGTACGGGTCCTGGTTCGCCCAGAGGTACAGGCCGCCGTAGAGCAGCGGAACGCACATGAGGGCGACGAGGGCGAGTCGCGACATGGGGGTGGCCCACAGGCGGGACAGTTCGGCGCGGATCATCGCGAAGATCTTCACAGGAGGTCCTTCTGGGGACGGATGGTGCGGGATGAGGTGGTGGCTGGACGGTGGTGGTGCACGGTGTGCGTCACGACCAGTCCTGCTGGAAGAGGGGGACGAGTTCGTCCGTGGCGTTCTCGGACACCGGGGCGTCCGCGGTGGCGTTGATGGCCGTCGCCGAAGCGTCGCCGGCGATCACGAGGACGCCGTAGCCGCGGGCGGCGAGCTTGCGGGCGAGGTTCCACCACTCGAGCGGGTCGCCGCCGTGGCGGTCGGGGGAGACGAGGACGAGTGCGGTGACGTCCTCCCGGAGGACCGCGAGCTCGGTGAGGAGCCGCACGCGGTCGGTCGGCGCGACGGTCGAGATCGGCTGCTTCGCGAGGTGTGCGAGGTCGAGCGACTCGAGGAACCGCGCGACGGCGAAGGGGTGGCTCGCCCGGCCGGCGAACATGAGCTCCTCGGCGACGACGCCGGAGACCGCGACGCCGCTGGCCGGTTCGGAGACGTCGGGCGCGTCGATGAGGGCGATCACGCGGCGCATCGTCTTGCGGTCGGTCGCTCCGTCGACGAGGACGGTCCCGGTGTCGGGCTTCATCCGGCCGGAGGCGATGAGGCCGAGGACGGTCGGCCGCTGCTCGGTCTCGGCGCGGGCGAAGGTCGCCTCGCCCGTCCGGAAGGAGAGGGAGGTCGGCTCGAGGACGATGCCGCCCTTGCCCTTGGAGACGCCGTCGAGTTCAACGCGCATGGGAGGACTCCTCGTTCGTACCGGTGCCGGCGGTGTGCCGGTGGGTGTCTGCGTGTCCGGTGTCGGCGCGGTCGGCGACCGCCGTGGCGTCCTGCCACGACAGACCGACAGCCCCGAGGGTGGCGAGCATGACGAGGCGGCGGCCGGCGCTCGTCGAGAGGCCGGACCGGGTCGCCTCTTCGAGCACCCCGACGGCCGTGCTCTCGACGAGTCGGGCGAGGACGCCGGCGTCGATGTCGGGGCGGATGGAACCGTCCGCGACACCGGCCTCGACGGTGCGGAGGAGGAGGGTCCGAACGGGTTCGAGGGCTGCTGCCGTGACCGCGCGGAGCGGCCCGCGGACGGCGAGCGGCGCCATGATCCGGACGTGGTCCACCTGGGCCCACAGCACGTCGCCGATGAGCGCGATGGTGGTGAGCGGGTCCTCGCCTCGGACGGCCGTGATCGACGCGGCGACGCGCTCGGCCCCAGCCACGACGACGGCGTTCACGAGCTCGTCGCGCGTGGCGAAGTGTCCGTACACCGAACGGCGGGTGAGGCCGGCGGCGGCCGCGATGGTCTCGAGGCTGGCGTCGGGGTCGCTGCGGAGCGCCAGGCGGGCGGCTTCGAGCAGCGCGAGGCGGTTCTCCGCGGCGTCGCGACGAGGGGCGCGCGACCCGCTCGCAGGCGCTTGGGTGGTGGTCATGACAGCGATCGTACTATCTTGCACAGCGGTGTGCAATATTGATGTCGATGGATGCGGCGAGCTCTCAGCGAGGGCTGCCAGCTTCCTCCCACGCCGGGCTCCGGGAACGGAGCTATGGTTGAACGATGACCGGTGAGAATCTGATGGCAACCCCTCCGACACTGCTGCCGGACGACAGCGCCACCGATGCCGAGTTCCACGCGGCCGTCGGTTCGATCGAGGCGCTGGCGGACCTCCTCGCGGCCCACCCCCGCTCCTCGCTCGGCTGGGCGCTCCTCGCCGACGCCGTCCACGACCCGCAGTCGCCGATCCCCGGCTACGCGGCCGCGCGGGTCGGGTACCACCGCGGCCTGGACTCGCTCCGTGCCGCCGGCTGGCGCGGTCAGGGCCCGATCCCGTGGTCGCACGCGCCGAACCGCGGGGTGTTGCGCTCGCTCTACGCGCTCCGCCGCTCCGCGAAGGCGATCGGCGAGACCGAAGAGGTCGAGCGTCTCGACACCTTCCTGCGTGAGGCCGACCCCACCGCGTCGGAGGAGATCGAATACCTCGTCGCGGCGGCGGCACCGCCGACCTCCGCGATCGTCATCCTCGGCTCCGACTAGCGGCTTCCCCGGTCCCTGAGCCTGTCGAAGGGCCTACAGGCCGAGCGACTCCAGGTACGCCGCCGTGTCCTGCCAACCGTGCACGGCCACCGACGGCACCCCGAGCGCGAGGACCGGGTAGTCGTTGCCGCCCTCGTCGAGACGGTCGCCGACGAAGACCATCTCCTCCAGCGGGATGCCCGTGTGCTCGGCGAGCCGCGTCATTCCGAACGCCTTGTCGACGCCCGCCATGGTGATGTCGACGGAGGTCGAGCCGCCGGAGCGGACCTCGAGGTCGGGGAGCAAGGCCTGCACGGCGGCGCGCAGCGACTCCTTCTTCGCGCCGTCGGGGTCCCAGGCGGTCTTCTCGGCGACCGGCGCTGCCTGCCCGAGGGCGGAGAAGGTGATCTGCGAGCCGCGGTCCTCGAGGATCGGTCCCCAGGTCTCGTCGGCCCAGAGGCCGAGTCGCTTGGCCTCGGTCTCGAGCGCGCCCATGGCTCGGGCCTTCTGGTCGTCGGTGAGGTCGTGCTTGTAGACGGTGACCCACGCGGTGCCGTCGAAGCGGTCGTACCGGGTGCCGCAGGTGGGCATGAGGTGCAGTCGGCCGAGGGCCTCGGGCGACGCGGCTCCGAGCCGGTCGAGCACCTGGTTCTGGAACTGCACGATCTGGCCGCCCGAGATGATGCACACCGAGGTGCGTTCGAGGAGCGCGACGAACAGTTCGGCCATGCGAGGGTCGAGCGCGGACTTCGACGGGGCGAGGGTGTCGTCGAGGTCGAAGGCGACGAGGCGCGGCAGGGAGGTCATGGGTTCCGTTCGGTCGGTCGAGAGGACGGTCGTCGAGGGCCATCGGCAGGCAGGACGGCCGCCCGAGGCCTGAACATCCCCTCATGGTATCGAGCGCAGCCCGGGACTCGGTGCCCGTGACCCTCCTCCGGTACGATGGAGGGGTGCGTGCACGAGACGCCCGCCCGCAGAGGGTGGGCGTCCGGCCTGTCAGGGCGTGGTTCCCCAGCGGATCCGCCGGGCACACGAGAATCCGGAAGGGGCGGCATCCAGATGCCAGCAATCGTGATCGTCGGCGCCCAGTGGGGCGACGAAGGCAAGGGGAAGGCCACCGACCTGCTCGGTGACCGCATCGACTACGTCGTGAAGTTCAACGGCGGCAACAACGCGGGGCACACGGTCGTCATCGGTGACGAGAAGTACGCGCTCCACCTCCTGCCGTCCGGCATCCTGACGAGCGGCGTCGTCCCCGTCATCTCCAACGGTGTCGTCATCGACATCGAGGTGCTGTTCCACGAGCTCGAGGCGCTCCAGGCCCGCGGCATCGACGTCTCGCGCCTCCTCGTGAGCGCCAACGCGCACGTCATCACCCAGTACCACCGCACCATCGACAAGGTGACGGAGCGCTTCCTCGGCAAGCGCCAGATCGGCACCACCGGCCGTGGCATCGGCCCGGCCTACGCCGACAAGATCAACCGCGTCGGCATCCGCATCCAGGACCTCTTCGACGAGAACATCCTGCGCCAGAAGGTCGAGGGCGCCCTCGACCAGAAGAACCACCTGCTGGTCAAGGTCTTCAACCGCCGCGCCATCACGGTCGACGAGATCGTGGCCGACCTCCTCGCCTACGCCGAGCGACTCCGCCCGATGGTGGCCGACACCGCGCTGGTGCTGAACGAGGCGCTCGACGACGGCAAGATCGTCCTCTTCGAGGGTGGGCAGGCCACGATGCTCGACGTCGACCACGGCACCTACCCCTTCGTCACCTCCTCCAACGCGACCTCGGGTGGTGCGGCCACCGGCTCCGGTGTCGCCCCGAACCGCCTCGACCGCGTCATCGGCATCGTCAAGGCCTACACGACCCGCGTCGGCGCCGGCCCGTTCCCGACCGAGCTGTTCGACGAGTCCGGCGACTACCTCCGCTCGAAGGGCTTCGAGTTCGGCACGACGACCGGCCGCCCGCGTCGTGTCGGCTGGTACGACGCCCCGATCGCCCGGTATGCGGCGCGCATCAACGGCGTCACCGACTTCGTCCTGACGAAGCTCGACATCCTCGACGACCTCGCCACCATCCCGGTGTGTGTCGCCTACGAGGTCGACGGCGTCCGGGTCGACGAGGTGCCGGTCTCGCAGACCGACTTCCACCACGCCGTCCCGATCTACGAGGAGTTCCCCGGCTGGCAGGAGGACATCACCGGTGTCCGCCGCTTCGAGGACCTCCCGAAGAACGCCCAGGACTACGTGCTGGCGCTCGAGGCGATGAGCGGTTCGCGCATCTCCGCGATCGGCGTGGGTCCCGGCCGCGATGCGATCGTCGTGCGGCACGACCTCGTCGACTGATCCGAGCAGCGAACGACGAGCGTCGAACGCACCATGGTGGACGAATCCAGTCAGCCGTCCCTGCCCGGGCTGCCACCGGTCGAGGAGCTCACGAGCGGTGAGGTCAGGCCTCGCCCGGCGGTGCGTGCCCAGCGCGACACCGGAGCGCTCGACCCACGGGTCCGGCGCGCCCTGGCGACGCTCGACGACGATCCCGACCTCTCGCTCGTCACCCTCGCGAACGCGCTCGGGATCACCCGTGCGACGCTCATCCGGATCGTGCGTGAGGCGATCGGCATGACCCCGAAGGAGTACGCGGCAGGCGTCCGTGCCCGCCGCGCCTCCTGAGCGGGCGCCGATGTCAGACGGCGCAGGTGGGAGACTGTGGGGGTGAGCGACGACAACCCCTACCTCCTGCTCGGTTCCTACACCTCGGAGGCCGACGGCACCGGTGCCGGCATCAGCCTGCTGCGCCAGGACGAGGCGGGCACCCTCCGCCTCGTGCAGTCGTCGGAGGCGCAGTCGCCGTCGTTCCTGACCCTGCACCCGACGCTGCCGATCGTCTACGCCGCGAGCGAGTCGACCGGGGCCGTCGAAGCGTTCAAGCGCTCCGGCGAGTTCGGGCTCGCGCCGTTCGGCAAGCCCATCGAAGCCGGCGACTCCGTGTGCCACGTCGCGACGGTCCCCGGTGCCGACGTCCTCATCGCGAGTTGCTACGGCGACGGTCGGGTCGTGACCGTCCCGCTCGCGGAGAACGCGGCGTTCGCCGGCGACCCACGTCTCGGCGAGGCGTCCGTCGACCCCTGGGCGTCGCCCACCGCACTCGCCGCCGAATCCGCGGACGCCGGCGAGGACGCGCTCACGCTCCTCGCGCTGGAGGCCGCTGTCGGCGAGGCACTGCCGTCCCGACCGTCGCGCGCGCACGCCTCGGCGCTCCTCCCGGACGGCCGCATCGCGACCACCGACCTCGGCCACGACACGGTCCGCATCTGGCAGCTCCGTGGGTCGCGGTTGGTGCTCGACCACACCGTCGTGTTCCCGCGCGGCACGGGTCCGCGACACCTCGTCGTCCACCCGAGCGGCCACCTCCACGTCATCACCGAGTACTCGGTCGAGGTCTTCACGCTCGGCGTCGACGGCACCGACGGGCACTGGCACATCCTCGCGGCGACCGTCGCGACCTCGGAGGGCGTGTCCGAGGGCGACACGGGTGCCGAGATCAGCCTCGCCGCCTCGCGCGAGCAGCTGCACGTCGGCGTCCGCGGGAGCGACCGCATCGCGACGTTGCGCGTCACCGGCGACGGTTCGCGGGTCGAGGCCGTGGCCGACGTCGAGTGCGGCGGGACGATGCCGCGTCACCACCGGGAGTCGGGCCGCTTCCTGCACGTCGCGAACCAGCTGTCGAACTCCATCGCGAGCTTCCGGCTCGACGAGCGCACGGGCGTCCCGACGACACTCCTCGGGACGCTCGACGCCGGTTCGCCCACCTGCCTCATCCTCGCCTGACCGCGAGACCGGTCCTCGCCCGACGCCCGTCACCGGATACGGTGGAACGGTGACCGCACGACGCCCTGAGCCCCGCCCCATCGACGGCCGGACCATCCGCCTCGAACCGCTGGACCGCGCGCACTATCCGGAGCTGTTCACGGCGATCGCGCACCCGGAGGTGTTCGCCGGTGGCTACGGCGGCGGGCCTGCGGGGTTGCCGACGACGCAGGCCGAGTTCGACGCCTTCGCGGACGGCTACTTCACGACCGGGGTGCGGAACACCTACGTCATCCGGCTCGTCGGCGGCGAACACGACGGGCTCCTCGTCGGCACGTCCACCCTCGGGGACTTCGACGAGCCGGGGGAGGCGGCCCACCTCGGTTGGACGGCGTACGACCCGCGCGTCTGGGGCACCGCCGTCAACGCCGAGACGAAGCTGCTGCTCCTCGGGCTCGCCTTCGACGCGGGCTTCGGCCGGGTGAAGATCCAGGCCGATGAGCGCAACGAGCGCTCACGCACCGCGATCCTGCGCCTCGGGGCCACGTTCGAGGGGCTCATCCGCCGCGACAAGCAGCGGGCGGACGGCACGTGGCGGACCACCGCGCTGTTCTCCGTGATCGCCGAGGAGTGGCCGGAGGTCCGGGCCGGTCTCGAGGAACGCCTCGCCCGGAGCCCCGGCCCAGTCGCCCTCCGCGGCTGACGCGGCCCCGGAGCCCCCCCCGCCCGGTCCCTGAGCTTGTCGAAGGGCACTGTTCACCTGCGCGACACCGGCAGGCCCCGATCGCGCTACGTCGCGACCCTAGCTTGTCCTCCAGACGACGGACGCGGTATCCGACGGCCCGACAGCACGGGCGGCCGCCGACGTCACTGGAGGAACCGTGAACACCAGGCGTATGACCGCCCTCGCCATCGTCGCACTCGCCGCGACCGCGCTCACCGCATGCTCCGCCGGAGCGGACACCGGAGCCGGCTCCGACGTCGACGCCAAGACGGCGACCTCCGCCGAGGACTTCGGCGGGATGGACGCGCTCGTCGAAGCGGCGAAGGCCGAGGGCCAGCTGAACGTCATCGCCCTCCCCGACACCTGGGCGAACTACGGGAAGATCATCTCCGCGTTCGAGGACAAGTACGACATCACGGTCAACTCGGCCGACCCCGACGTCTCGAGCGCCGAGGAGATCACGGCCGCGAAGAACCAGCAGGGCCAGGACACCGCTCCCGACGTCTTCGACCTCGGCTCCGCCGTCGCCCTCGACAACCTCAAGCAGTTCGCGCCGTACCAGGTCGCCAACTGGGACGACATCCCGGAGGGCTCGAAGGAGAAGACCGGCCTGTGGGTGTACGACTACACCGGCCTCGTCTCCATCGGCTACGACGCGGACGCCGTCCCGGCACCGAAGTCGCTCGACGACCTCCTCGGCTCCGAGTTCGCGGGCAAGGTCGCGCTGAACGGCGACCCGACCCAGGCCGGTGCCGCCGCAGCCGGCGTCTACCTCGCCGCCCTGCAGTCCGGTGGTTCGGCCGACGACATCCAGCCCGGTGTCGACTTCTTCCAGAAGCTCAACCAGGCGGGCAACTTCCTGCCCCTCGACCCGACCCCGGCGACGATCGCCTCGGGTGAGACCCCCGTCGTGATCGACTGGAGCTACAACAACCTCGCCGCGGCGACCGAGAACGAGGGCCAGCGCAACTGGAAGACCACCGTCCTCCCGGGTTCGGCCGTCGGCAGCTACTACAACCAGGCCATCAACGTGGACGCGCCGCACCCCGCGGCCGCGCGACTCTGGCAGGAGTTCATCTTCAGCCCCGAGGCGCAGAACCTGTACCTCGCCGCCGGCGCGTACCCCTCGACCCTCGCCGCGATGGTCGAGGCCGACACCGTCGACCAGAAGGCGCTCGACGCCGTGGGCGAGATGCCCGCCGACCTCGTGCAGTTCACGCCCGAGCAGACCGAGCAGGCCACCTCGCTGCTCGCCGAGAAGTGGGCGGCAGCGATCTCCTGATGACCACCTCCGCCACCCGGCGGAGTGAGGCGGGGTCGGCACACGCCGGCCCCGCCGTCTCGCTCCCGCCCACCGACGCATCGGACGCCTCGGCCGAACCCGCTGCGGCGCGCCCCCGCCGCCGTCCGCGCTGGGCGCTCCTCGGCCTGACGCCGTTCGCGCTGTACGCCCTGCTCTTCCTCGCGGTCCCGACGTTCCTCGCCCTCGCCACCGGTTTCTTCGACGGCGACGGCGCGTTCACGCTCGACAACCTCACGGCGCTCGCCGAACCGGCGGTCCTCGGGGCCTTCGCCAGCTCCTTCTGGGTCTCCGCCGTCACCGCGGTCGCCGGAGCCGTCGTCGGAGCCCTCGTCTGCTACGCGCTCCTCGCGGTCCGGCCCGACGGACTCATCCGCACCTTCGTCGATGCGGCTTCGAGCGTCCTCGCCCAGTTCGGTGGCGTCATGCTCGCCTTCGCCTTCATCGCGACCATCGGCATCCAGGGCCTCGTCACCGTGTTCCTCAAGGACCGCCTCGGGGTCGACCTCTTCGCCGACGGCGTGTGGCTCTACCAGGTCCCAGGCCTCCTCCTGCCGTACCTGTACTTCCAGGTGCCGCTCATGGTCATCACCTTCATGCCGGCGATGGAGGGGTTGAAGCGGACCTGGTCCGAGGCGAACGCGACCCTCGGCGGCACCCGCTTCACCTACTGGACCCGGATCGCGATGCCGATCCTCGCCCCATCGTTCCTCGGATCGCTCCTGCTGTTGTTCGCGAACGCGTTCTCGAGCTATGCGACCGCCGCCGCGCTCATCAGCCAGGGGGCGCAGATCGTGCCACTCCAGATCCGCGGTGCCCTCATCAGCGAGACCGTCCTCGGCCGGGAGAACCTCGCCGGTTCGCTCGCGATCGGGATGATCGTCGTGATGGTCGTCATGATGACGGCCTACTCCGCCCTGCAGGCGCGGACGGAACGGTGGCAGCGATGAGCGCGGTCCGCGACTCGGCCACGCCGTCGAAGCTCACCGGCCGGATCATCCTCGTCGTCGTCGCGGTGGTGTTCGCCGTCCCGATCCTGTCGATGGTCGAGTTCACCCTGCGTGCCGGGATCGACGGCGGCCACGACCTCGGCCACTGGGCCGCCATCCTCGACCCGGAGAACTCGCGGAAGTACCGGGTGCTCTTCCAGGGCATCGGCAACTCCGTCGTGCTCGCCGCGGTGACCGTGCTGATCGTCGTGGTGCTCCTGCTGCCGACGATGATCCTCGTCAAGCTCCGCTTCCCGAAGCTGCAGCGGGTCCTCGAGTTCGTCTGCATCATCCCGATCACCGTGCCGGCCATCGTGCTCGTCGTCGGACTCGCGCCGGTCTACTCGGTCGTGGCCAGGCTCCTCGGCAGTGCGCCGTGGACGCTCGCGTTCGCGTACGGGATCACGGTGCTGCCCTACGCCTACCGGGCGATCGCCGCGAACCTGCAGTCGGTCGACGTCGGCACCCTCGCCGAGGCCGCGCGCACGCTCGGCGCCGGCTGGGGGACCGTCCTCGTCCGCGTCCTGCTGCCCAACCTGCGTCGCGGCGTGCTGACGGCGTCGGTCATCTCGGTCGCCGTCGTCCTCGGTGAGTACACGATCGCCTCGCTCCTCGGACGCAACACGCTGCAGACCTCGCTCGTGCAGGTGTCGAAGAGCGACCCCTTCGTCGCGGTCGCCTTCGCCCTGCTGGCGCTCGCCTTCGCCTTCGTCCTGCTGTTCATCATCGGCCGCGTCGGATCGATCCGCCGCATCAGGGAGACACCATGACCACCATCGACCAGTCGGCACCCGCAGCGACGCCCGGAGACGGACGCCCGGCCGGCGCAGCGGTACGGTTCGATCGCGTCGTGAAGGACTACGGCTCGGGTGCCCGTGCCCTCGACGGCGTGAGCCTCGACCTCGCGCCCGGCGAGTTCGTCGCGTTGCTGGGGCCGTCGGGGTGCGGGAAGACGACCGCGCTCCGCAGCCTGGCGGGGCTTGAAGACATCACCTCGGGGAGCGTGCTCATCGACGGGGTCGACGTCGTGTCCGTGCCGACGAACAAGCGCGACCTCGGCATGGTGTTCCAGTCGTACTCGCTGTTCCCACACCTCACGGTGCTCGAGAACGTCGAGTTCGGCCTGCGCATGCGGAAGGTGCCGGCGGCCGAGCGACGGACGCGTGCCGCCGAGAGTCTCGACCTCGTCGGCCTCGGCCACCTCGCCGCCCGCTACGCCCACCAGCTCTCGGGCGGGCAGCAGCAGCGCGTCGCCCTCGCCCGGGCGTTGGTCACGCGTCCTCGGGTCCTCCTCCTCGACGAGCCGCTCAGCGCACTCGACGCCAAGGTGCGCGTCCAGTTGCGTGACGAGATCCGTCGGATCCAATCGGAGCTGCGGATCACGACCCTCTTCGTCACGCACGACCAGGAGGAGGCGCTCGCCGTCGCCGACCGGGTCGCCGTCATGCGTGCCGGCGTCATCGAGCAGATCGGGACGCCGGAGGAGCTCTACTCGCGGCCGTCGTCGCCGTTCGTCGCGGAGTTCATCGGCCTGAGCAACCGGATCCCGGGTGTGCTCGTGCCCGGTGGGGTCGAGGTGCTCGGGCAGGTGCTCCCGGTGATCGGCGAGCAGCCGGGGGATGGTGCCGTCGTCGCGCTCGTCCGGCCTGAGGACGTCGTGTTCACCGACGCGACGGAGCCCACGGTCGGGTCTGCTGCGGTCGTGCTCACCTCGAGCTTCCTCGGCCCGGTGCGTCGCACGACCGTCGAGCTGCCGGACGGCACGCTGGTCGCGGTGCAGCACGGCGCGACGGAACGACTTGAGGCGGGGGAGCCCGTCCGCATCCGCTTCGCCGGCCGTCCCGTCCCGGTGCAGACGGCCTGAGGCCCCTCACCGGCGGGGAGCGGCTACGCCTTCGCGTTCTGTCGTGGCACGACGACCTGCTTGAAGATCAGCAGGATCGACGCCGTCACCGGGATGGAGACGAGGGCGCCGAGCAGCCCGATGAGCGAACCACCCACCATCGCGCCGATGACGACGAGGGCGCCGGGCACCGAGACCGCCTTGTTCATGACCCGCGGGGTCAGCACGTACGACTCGATCTGCATGTAGACCAGGTAGTAGACGATGACGACGAGTGCCGTCGTCGGTGAGTCGAACAGCCCGACGGTCGCGACGATGACCGTGGCGATGATCGAGCCGACGAGCGGGATGAGCGTCACGAAGAAGATGACGACGGCGAGGATCCCGGCGTACGGCACCCCGACGATGAGCATCATGATGAGCCCGAGGACGGCGTTGATCCCGGCCAACACCACCATGCCGCTCACGTACCCGCCGATCGAGGCGGTGATCTGGTCGGTGATCGACACGACGCGCGGCCGGGAGCGACGGGGCACGAGGGAGGTGAACGCGTTCTTCATCGCCTGCATGGACGCGAGGAAGTAGAGCGCGAGGACGAGGGCGATGAAGCCGCCGAAGAAGCCGTTCGCGATGCCGACGCCGAGGTTGAGGGCGCCGCCGGCCAGGACGACCCACGTCTTCGGGTCGGCGGCCACCCCGTAGAGCCAATCGAGCGCGCCCTGGAGATCGACGCCCGGACCGAGGTAGTCGCTCAGGGACCGGAACCACTCCTGGTCCTGGATGCCGGTGAGGAAGGCGGGGGCGTTGCTCACCAGCTCGACGGCCTGCCGGGTGACGACGGGGATGACGAGGGCCAGGAGGATCGCGAGCAGGACGGCGAAGGCGGCGAAGACGATCGCGATGGCGAACGGGCGCTTGATGCCTCGTGCCTCGAGTCGGACGACGACCGGGTCGAGGCCGAGGGCGATGAAGAGTCCGACCGCGATGGAGACGAGGATGGTCGACAGCGAGCCGAGGGTGAGGACGAGCAGGATGGCCGCGAGGGCACCGAGTGCTCCGACGAAGCCGATCGCGAAGGGGCGCTGGAGGGTCGTCCTGACGGTGGTCGTCACCTCGGCCGCGCGGTGGGCGCGGAACCGGACACGCTGCTGACGTGCCGCCGGACGCAGCTGCTGGTGGCGATGGGGCGTACTCGTCATGCCGCAAGCGTATTGCCCACCGCCCGTTTGCCCGACAGCTGTCGTGGTACCGGAGGATGAGACCGGGTCCCGCAGGATCACCCGGCTGCGGGATGTGTCGGGTGTTCGCGTTCAGGACGATGGGAACATGTCATCGATCACCCGCTCGCACGCCGTCCATACCCGGGTCACCGCACCGCTGCGGGCGGTCCCGCTCACGGAGCCGATGCCGGGCCGGCGCGACGAGGCCGCGGAGCAGGGAGTGGTCGCCGAGCGCGTCAGCGCTACTGCGCACGTCGCCGCGGGCGCTGCCGGGGTCGATCTCACCGCCTCGGTCGAGCCGACCCAGACGCCCGCGGCCGCAGCCGGCGGGACCGACGCCGGAACAGGTCTCCGCTTCCTCGGCGCGGGCTGGGCAGCCGACGCGGCGGTCTTCGCCCAGTACCGCCGCCGCGGCAACTGACCGCGAGGTCCACGCCGGGTCCACCTCGCGGATGACCCGGGCGGGGGAGCTTGCATCGCCCGGCCGACGCGCTGCGGGACACCCGCCGCCGACGATGGGAGCATGAACACTTCGATCCTCTCCGCTCGCGGACTCACGAAACAGTACGGGCCGACCGTCGCCCTCGCCGGCGTCGATCTCGACATCCTCCCCGGTGAGTCGGTCGCCATCATGGGTGCCTCCGGCTCCGGCAAGACGACGCTCATGCATGCGCTCGCCGGGATCGTCACCCCCGATACCGGCTCGATCGCCTTCAGCACCCCGACGGGCGTCGTCCGCGTCGATCAGCTCGACGAACGCCACCGCTCGCAACTGCGGCGCGAGTCCTTCGGCTTCGTCTTCCAGCAGGGCCTGCTCATCCCCGAGCTGACCGCCGTCGAGAACGTCGCGATCGCCCTGATGCTCGGCGGGACACCGCGGATCGCCGCCGAGTCGAGTGCGGCAGCGTGGCTCGCCGCTTTGGGACTGGCCGGCATGGAGACCCGCCGGATCGGCGAACTGAGCGGTGGTCAGGCGCAGCGCGTCGCGATCGCCCGCGCTCAGGTGACCGGTGCGCCGATCGTCTTCGCCGACGAGCCGACCGGCGCGCTCGACTCCCGGACCTCCGCCGACGTCATGGGGGCGCTGCTCCACGCGACCACCGGGCAGGGACGCACGCTCGTCCTCGTGACGCACGACGAGACGGTCGCCGCGCGGTGCTCTCGGATCATCCGCCTCGCCGACGGTCGGATCATCGGGCAGCCGGGCGGGGTCGGCGCACCGACCCCGGCGCAGCAGTTCGCGAGCGGGCAGGCACCCGTGCCGCAGCAGGCGCAGCAGCCGTACCCGCCGCAGCAGCCCCCGTACCAGCAGCAGCCCGCCGGGCAGCCGTTCCCGCAGCAGCCATACCCCCAGCCCGCTGCGCAGCCGTACCCGCCGCAGACCTACCCGGGTCAGGCGACCGGTGTCGTCCCGAACGGAGCCCGACCGTGACCGCCGCACTCGGGGTCGCACCGACCCGGATCCCGGTCCCCGCCGGCAGCGGTCGCAGTCCCGTCGTCCGTCTCACCTGGATGCTCGCCCGCCCCGGCGCGCAGAGCCCTGCGACGATCGTGCTCCCGGCGGTCGCGTTCGCCGTTACCACCGCACTCGTCCTCACGGTGCTCGGCGGCGCGATGATGTTCTGGCGGTGGACCGGTGAGACGGCCTTCGTCTACCAGGTGCTCAGTGTGCTTGCGCTGGCCCTGCTGCTCGTCCCGCTCGGCTCGCTCGGCGGGGCCGCCGCGCGGCTCTCCGCACGGCGCCGCGACGACCGACTCGCCACCCTCCGACTCCTCGGCGCGACACCCGGCACGGTCACGGCGATGACCGTCCTCGAGTCGGCCGGGGTCGCCCTGCTCGGTGCGTTCGCCGGGATCCTGCTGTACCTCGGCATGCTGCCGCTCGTCGGGCTCATTCCGTTCGGTGGTTCCCCGATCGGGGTCGAGGGCGTCTGGGTCGGTGTCCCGATCATCGCCGCGGTGGTCCTCGGGGTCGTGCTGCTCGCAGCAGCGAGCGCCGCCATCGGTCTCCGCGCCGTGAACGTGAGTCCGCTCGGCGTCCGCACGAAGCAGCAGGCGCCGACCGTGCACTGGCTGCGCATCGTCGTCGGGGTCGTCGTCGTGATCGTCGCCTACGGCATGCTCTCCGTCGTGACGGGGTTGCAGGAGGTAGCCGCCATCATCGCCGTGCTGGGCGTCGGGTTCGCCGCCGGTGTGGGCGTGCTCGGATTGATCGGCCCCTGGGTGGTCGGGATGATCGGCCGTGGGTCGGCCAAGCGTGCCAAGACACCTGAGCGGCTCCTCGGTGCACGCACGATCCTGGAGTCGCCGAAGGCGGCGTGGCGTCAGGTCAGCGGCGTGGCGATGACGAGTTTCGTCGCCGTCGTCGCCGGGACCGGTGTGGCGCTCATGGATGCCGCCGGCGGTTCCGACCTCGACCGCGAGAGCGCCATCCTCATCGACGACATCCGCACCGGCGTGATCATCACGCTCGTCGCGTCGTTCCTCATGGTCGCGTGCTCCGTCGGGGTGAACCAGGCCTCGGCGGTCCTCGACCGCCGCGACCTCTACGTCAGCCTCGACCGCCTGGGGGTGCCGCGGGACGTGATGGAACGGGCTCGCGGTCGCGCGGTCATGCTGCCCCTGCGGGTGGTCGCGCTGGGCTCGGCCGGACTGGGCGTCATGCTCGTCCTGCCGATGGCCAGCATCAGTGTCATCCTCGCCCCGCTGTCGGTCCTCGTCATCGTCGGGTGCTTCGCCGGTGGCATCGGGCTCGTGTGGGCTGCCCTTCGCGCGACCCGTCCGGTCGTCTCCGGGGTGCTCCGAGCGCCCGAGCGCGTCTGATCGCCCGGCCCGCACGACGAGAGCGCCCGTTCCGTCCCCTGCATGACGCGGGGAGGACGGAACGGGCGCTCTCGGTGAGGTCGGGTCAGCCCGTGACGACCGCGATCTCGTTCGGGACGCCGGGCAGCTCACCCGTCGTGATGTCGCCGGACGCGAGATCCACGGCGTGGATCGACTTCGTCGCCGGGTCGGTCACGTAGGCGACACCGTCCTGAACGACGAGCGCCGGGTGGGCGTCCTGCCACTCGGCCGGCGGCTCCCAGGCGTCGATGACCTCGATGGTGTCGGTGACGGCACCCGTCTGCTCGTCGAGGATGTGCAGCGAACCGTCGTTGCCGAGCACGATGACCTCGTCGTTCGGCCCTCGGGCGACGTCGCGCCAGGTGTAGCCGACGCCCTCCGGCAGGTCGACGATCTTCGTCGTCTTCGCGACCGTGTCGGTGAACGCGAGCTGGCGGAGGTCGTAGCCCTCGGCGTCCGGGTCGCTGTTGTAGTCGCCGACCGCGATGGAGGACGTCTCGCTGACGTACTGGTTGCCCGTGCGCCCGTAGGCGTCCGGCGCCTGGATCTTCGTGAAGACGCCGCTGTCGTAGACGAGCACGCCGTCGCTGCAGCCGAACACGACGACCTCGTCCTTGACGGTGCCTTCACCGTGCACCGACGGGCACTGCTCGTTGCGGGCGATCTCGGTGCGCGAGTCGTCGAGCACGCGGACACCGGTCCGGGCGTCCGGGGTGCCGATCGTGGACAGCACGGTGCCGTCCTCGAGCTCGATGGCGACACCGTGGTGCGCGGCCTCCGACGGGATGGTCTCGGTCTCAGGCAGCTCGTCGGTGGCCTCGAGGAGGTCGGCGCTGTCGAAGATCGTCGTGTCGCCGGAGCCGTCGGCGAACAGGATGGTCTTGTCGGCGTGACGGACGACGTGGCCTGCGGTGTCGGCGGGGAAGACGAGGTCGGTCAGGACCGGGTCGGCCTGCTTCGAGGTGCCGTCCTCGTCCGTCCACGTCCCGGTGTCGAGGACCTGGAAGCCCTTCGTCGTGGTGACGAGCACGTGCCGCCCGTCGCCGGCGGCGTTCACCCGGTTGAACCCGTCGAGGGGGAGGTCGCCGACCACCTCGAGGGAGGCGGCGTCGAGGACGAGGAGGCCGCCGTCGTAGGTGAGGGTGATCCGACGCTGCGGGTCGGCGGAGGTCGATGCGGTCGCGTCGGGCGCGGAGCCGCTCGCGGTCGAGCAACCGGTGAGGAGGAGGGCCGCGGCGGTGCCGAGGGCGAGGAACGGGACCCGGCCGCGCTTCAGGCGCGATGCCCGGGGACTGCGGTGCTGCTGCTGCATGGTTTCCTATCGGTTCATGGACGCCCGCTCAGGGCGAGAGTCCGGTGGCGATGCGCTCGGTGTTCGCGCGCATCATGGTGAGGTAGGTGGGGGCGTCGCCCGACTCGGCGGTCAACGACTCGGTGAACAACGGGACGACGGCGACGTCGACGTCCGCCTCGTCGGCGAGCACCTGCACGAGCCGGTCGGGTTGGGAGGAGTCGGCGAAGACCGTCCGGACGCCGGCCTCCTCGATCGCGGTCGACAGTTCGTCGAGGTCCGAGGCGCTGGGGGCCGCGAGCGTGGTGCCGCTCGGGATCACGGCGCCGATGACCTGGAAGTCGTAGCGGGCGGCGAGATACCCGAACACGTGATGGTTGGTGACGAGCTTCCGCTGCTCGGCCGGGATGGCGGCGAACGCCTCGGCCATCTCGGCGTCGAGCGCCTCGAGCCCGGCCGTGTACGTGGCGGCGTTCGCCTGCAGCTCGGCCGCGTCGAGCGTGGGGATCTCCTCGAGCAACGCCTCGGTGACCCCGTCCACGACCGACGTCATCTGCGTCGGGTCGGTCCAGAAGTGCGGATCGGTCGCGCCCGACTCGGTCTCGAGGACGTCGACGAGCGAGCCGGCCTCGACGATCGGCACCCCCTCGTCGGCCGCGGTCTCCAGGTGCCGGGTGAGTCCCTCCTCGAGTCCCAGGCCGTTCGACACGAGCAGCTGCGCACCGGTGATGCGTGCCGCCTGCCGCGCGGAGATCTCGAAGGAGTGCGGATCGGCGTCGGGCGGCATGAGGGTCATGACCTCGGCCTGGTCACCGACGAGTTCACCGACGACGTCGCCGAGGATGTTCGTGGTCACGACGACGAGCGGGCGGTCGTCGGCGCTCGCCGCACAGCTCGTCAGGCCGGTTCCGAGCACGAGGCCGGCCGCGAGGACGGCGGTCGTGCGCAGGAGGGCGGTCGTCCGGGGGATGGTCGCTCGCATGGTCAGCGTCCCGTCTCGGCGAGGAACGCCGGTGCCGTGTCGAAGGTGAAGGTGCGGGCGATCCGCGCAGCGTCGCCGTAGTCGATCTCGGAGACGGTGCGCGTGCCCGGGGTGTTCAGGTAGGCGCGGTTCTGGTCGACCTCCAGTTGGACGCCCGTGGCGAGGTCGGCTCCACCGACGAGTGCGGCTGCGGTCCCCGTCACGGCGCCGGTGGCGCCGTCGAGGACGAGGAGGTCGCCGGTCGTCGTGAGGCCCACGACGTGCTGGTCGCGGTCGTCGACGGCGGTGACGAGCTGGAGCGGCGTGGAGGTCGGCAGCAGGGCCCAGCTGCGCTCGCGGGTGTCGAGCAGCCAGGCGCCGGAGGTGCCGGCGACGGCGGCGACCGTCGGACGACCGGGGCGCGAATGGAAGGACATCGCGCGGTCGTCGGCGGCGACAGCCTGTGGATAGGGGATCGCCTCGAACGTGGGGACCGGGTCGGCCTCGCTCGAGCTGCGGTCGACGACGGCGAGGACCGCGCCCTCCGCGCAGCCGATGACGACGCCGACGTTCGTCGTGATGCTGCCGGCCGGATCGGTGCACCCGGCGAGCACAGCGTCGGCAGCGGTCACGGACGCCGACGAAGGGTCGAGGAGGTCGCCGTCGACGCCGTGGAGATGCAGCCTCCCGCTCCCGTCGGATGCGACGACCGTCTCGCCGATCGGCACGGTGAGCCCGGGAGCACCGGGCGAGGTCCGGATCCGACCGGACTGCGTGATGTCGCCCCTGCCGAGTGCGGCGGTGTCGAGCAGGAGTGTCTCGCCCGAACCGGCGAACCGCACGGCGGTGGTCGTCGAACCCGCGGTGATCGTCGCTGGTCCGTCGCCCTCGATCTCGCCCACGACCCGCGCCTCGGCGCGGTAGTAGTGCTGGTGGTCCTCATGATCGACCGTCCACACACCGGTGTCGATGATCGTCACGGTGCCGGCGGGCTCGGACTGCGCGGCGACGAACCGACCGTCGCCCGTGAGCGCCGAGATCGGGCCGAGCTCGGCGAGCGTCGTGCGCTCCTCGCTGAGCAGGTCGGTCAGCTCGACGGAGCCGTCGACGTCGGCGGTCGCGAGGTGCAGTTGCGGCTCGGGGAGCTCACTCGCGCCCTCGACGTAGCCGTGTCCGCGCGGTTCGTCCGAGGCCGACGCGGTGGGTGATGCCGACCCCTGCGGCGCGCAGGCGGTGAGGGTCAGTGCGAGGGCGCCGAGAGTGAGCGCGGTGCGTGTGACGCGGGGGAGCCGGTCGTCGGTCGGGCGGGAGCCGCCTGGTCGGATGGTCGGTCGGAGGAGTCGGTGCACGGTGCGCTTTCCAGGTGGGTCGGTTCGGAGAGGTGGTCGTCGGGGTGGTCGAGGTGTCGGTCGGTGGGCCGCCGGAGCCGTCCGACGAGCGCCCGCGCGCCCCAGGACACCGTGGCGAGCAGGATCGAGCAGGCGGCGATGGACGCTCCGGCCGCGGTGTCGCCGTACCAGGAGAGGAGCAGGCCGAGCAGCACGGCGAGGCCGCCGAAGCCCGAGGCGAGCAGCATGATGAGCGGGATGCGACGCGCCCAATGGGCCGCGGCGACGGCCGGCCCGAGGAGGAGGGCCACGACGAGCAGCGTGCCGACGGCACTGTAGGAGGCGACGACCGCGAGGGTCACGAGGCCGACGAGCATCGCGTGGGCGAGTCTCGGCCGGAGGCCCATGGTCTGCGCGACCCGGCGGTCGAAGGCGAGCGCGACGAACGGGCGGTGGAAGGCGACCGCGACGCCCACGGTGACGAGAAGGGCGATGGCGAGGCCCGCCAGGTCCGCGGGCCGGATGGCGAGGATGTCGCCGAAGAGGATCGCCGTGAGGTCCGTGGCGAACGATCTGCTCGACGACACGATGATGACCCCGAGGGCCAGCATGCCGACGAAGAGGAGACCGATCGAGGTGTCGTGGGACAGCCTGCCGCGCCGCGAGACGAGGCTGACGCCGGCGGTCATGACGACTGCGCTGACGGCTGCGCCGGCGACCGGCGGCAGGCCGAGGAGCGCGGCGGTGGCGACGCCGGGCAGCATGCCGTGGGCCATCGCCTCCCCGAGGAACGCGAGGCCGCGGAGGACGACCCAGGTGCCCACGACACCGCAGACGGCCGCCACCAGCAGACCGCCGACGAGGGCGCGCAGGAGGAAGGCCGCGGTGAACGGCTCGGTGATCCAGGTCATGGTCGAGCACTCTACATGAAAATGATTCTCAGTATTGATAGGGTGAAGACATGCGATCCGCGACGAGCACCCCTCGCCCTCCGATGGCGGGACGGCCCGTCGTGTCCGGCATCCGACTCCACGACGTGTCGGCCGAGTACGACGGCGCGCGCGTCCTGCACGGGATCTCGGTCGAGGTCGGGGCGGCCGCCATCACCGTCGTCACCGGGGCGAACGGAGCGGGGAAGTCGACGTTGCTCGCGGTGATCGCGGGCCTACACCGACCGAGCTCGGGCGGCGTCGACGGCCTCGACGGTCGGTCCGCCGCCTACGTCCCGCAACGCAGTGCCGTGCCCGAGCGCTTCCCGGTCACGGTGCGCGATGTCGCATCGATGGGACGCTGGCCGACGCTGCGTCGTCGGTGGGGTCGACTCGGGGCGAGGGACCGCCGTATCGTCGACGAGAGCCTCGCCCGCCTCGACGTCCTGCACCTCGCCGGACGCTCCTTCGGTGAGCTGTCGGGTGGACAGCGCCAGCGGGTCCTCGTCGCGCAGGCGCTCGCGCGTGAGGCCGACCTCCTGCTGCTCGACGAGCCGACCGTCGGTCTCGATCGTGCGGCTGGGCTGGCGATCCGCGAGGTGCTCCGGGCGGAGGCCGACCGCGGCGCGACGGTGGTGGAGGTGACGCACGATCCGGTCGCGGTCGCCGAGGCCGACGCGCGGCTGCATCTCGAGACGGGCTGTCTCGTCGAGGCTCCGCGGTGAACCGGCTGGGGATCGCCCGGCGACCCGTCTACCGCCCCGGGCGCGTTGCTAGAGTTTTCGCATGAGTCAGGCCGAGCAGCAACCCGAACCCACGACCGGCGCCGCTGCGGCGGACGCCCAGGCGGCCACCGAGCGATTGGGCCGCCTGCGGAGCAGCATCGACAACATCGACGCGGCGCTCGTCCACCTGCTGGCCGAGCGGTTCAAGTGCACCCAGGAGGTCGGTCGTCTGAAGGCCGAGCACGACATGCCCGCGAGCGATCCGGCGCGCGAGCAGCGGCAGATCACCCGTCTCCGGGCGCTCGCCGAGGAGTCGCACCTCGACCCGGCCTTCGCCGAGAAGTGGTTCAACTTCGTCGTCGCCGAGGTCATCCACCACCACGAGCGTCTCGCCAACCAGCACTGATCCCGCGTGTTCCCCTCGGCCAGCGCGGTGCGCTGACGCGAGCGCGGGTCTGTGGCGTGAGCGCGGGTCTCCGGAGGGTCGCGCCCACGCGTGTGGCCCGCGGTGAGGCCCGTTCGCGTGCGATCAGGCCCGTCCGCCCACACTCGGCCCGATTCGCTCGCGGTCGCGTCGGCGCACCGCGCTGGCACCTCGGGTGAGCCAGGGCAAGGGGTCACGCTTCTTCGGGCGGTGTCCAGCGTCCTGCGCCATCATGAGTCCATGACCTGGAACGCCGACTCCCTGCCCGATCAGACCGGACGCGTCGTCCTCGTCACCGGAGCGAACGCCGGCCTCGGCTTCTGGACGAGTCTCGGACTCGCACGAGCGGGGGCGGAGGTCGTGCTCGCTTCGCGGAGTGCGACCAAGACCCAGGCGGCGATGCGGGCGATCCGGGTGAAGGTGCCCGACGCTCGACTCAGCCACCTCCCCTTCGACACCTCTTCGCTCGCCTCGGCGCGCGCGGCGGGCGAGCGACTCGCGGACCTCGACCGTCTCGACGCCCTCGTCGCGAACGCCGGGATGGTGCACATGCCGAAGGAGCGGCAGGAGACGGCCGACGGCATCGAGCTGGTCTTCGCGACGAACGTCGTCGGCCACGCCGCCCTGCTCGCCGAGGCCATGCCGGTGTTGCAGCGCACGGCGGACGCCCACGATTCCGCGCCGCGCGTCGTGCTCCTCGGAAGCCTCTCCACCCTGCTCGTCCGGTTCCACGGCGACGACCTGCAGCTCCGCGACGGGTACAGCGGCTGGCAGGCCTACGCCCAGTCCAAGATCGCCCTCTCGTCGCTCGGCTTCGAGCTCGACCGTCGGCTCGCGGCGTCGCACAGCACCGTCCGGGCCCTCGTCGCACACCCCGGCTACTCGGTCAACGGACTCGACCGTCGCGTCCCCGGCGTCAACGAGCCGAACCGTGGGCGCCGCTTCTCCGACACCCTGCAGTCCGTCTACGCGCAGAGCAAGCAGCGGGGTGCCGAGCCGACGCTCCGAGCGGTCACCGACGAGGCGGCCGACGGTGGTTGGTTCTACGGTCCCCGGTGGTTGACGAAGGGCGACGCCGTCCGACAGACGCCGACAGCGATCACGACCGATCGAGACGTCGCGTCGGCGCTCTGGACCGACCTCGAGCGGCTCATCGGTACGCCCATCCTCCCGACCTCGTAACCGCAGCCGTCAGCGCACCGCGCCGGCACGAGCGCGGGGGAATCGGCCCCAGCGCGGTGCGCTCGCGTGACGGCGGCTCAACCGGCGTGACTGCGGGCCATGGCGCCGAGCGCACCCCTCCGGAGACCCGCGCTCGCGCCACAGACCCGCGCCGCCGTCAGCGCACCGCGCTGGCGCAACCAGAGCTCAGTCGGCGGGGGTCGCCGGCGGCTGCAGGACGCGCAACCACTCCTCGGTCTGCGCGACATGCGCTGATGCCGCCCCGGCGGCCCCGACGGGGTCGCGCGAGATGATCGCCTCGGTCATCGCCCGGTGACCGCGGTTGCTGACCCGACGCAGCTCATCGCCGGCGGGCAGGCTGAAGACGTCGTAGGCACGTGATCGCGACCGGAAGACCTGGAGCAGAGCTGTCAGCGTGGCGTTCCCGGCCGTCCGTGCGATGAGTTCGTGGAACCGGTGGTCCAGCTCGCTCGACTCGGCGGGGTCGGTCGTGCGTTCCATCGCCTCCACCAGTTCGGAGAGTTCAGCGCGTACCTCGTCACTCGCGCGGGCAGCGGCCTGCGAGGTGGCGTGGGTCTCGAGCACCCGCCGCAGCTCGTACATCTGCAGGAGACCGTCGAGGGGGAGGAGATCGACCGTGAGCGACAGGCTGCCGATGATCTCCTCGGGCCGGAGCATCGACACGTAGGTGCCCGAGCCGTGCCGCGACTCGATGATCCCGAGGGCGGCCAGCATGCGGACGGCCTCACGGAGGGACCCGCGTGACACGCCGAGTTCGTCGCAGAGCTCGTTCTCGGCCGGGAACCGCTGCCCCGCCACGAGTCGTCCCGACGCGATCATGTGTCGCAGGCCGTGGAACGCGGTGTCGACTGCGGACATGCGGCTCCTCCTCAGGGGTCGTCCCGCCATCGTAGCGGCCCGTCACCGGTGATCCGCGAGCCGCCGCGGACCATGAGACATCCGATGACTCCACCTTCGAAGACCAAGTCATCCGATGAGTCGATACGGAAACGACCTGAGCGATCACTTGTAACACGACAGAAACCCAAGTCATCAAACGTTGCCCCTATGGTTATCGGACAATCCACTGCATAATCGACTCGGAGGAACGTCACTGTGGACACTCGCACCATCGCACGGCCAGCGCCGCTCACGCTCGGCGACGGCCGACCGGCAACGGCCGGGTGGACGCTGGATCCGACCAAGCGCCACATCAACCACGGATCCTTCGGGGCGGTCCCGATCGTCGCGCAGGAGCACCAGCAGGCCCTCCGCCGCGAGATGGAGGCCGCGCCCCTCACCTGGTTCCCGGCCCTCCCCGCCAAGGTCGGCGCCGCCCGTGTCGGGATCGCCGACTTCCTCGGGGCGTCGGTCGACCAGCTCGCCATGGTTCCGAACGCGAGCGCCGGGGCGAGCGTCGTCTTCTCCAGCCTCCCCGTGCAGCGCGGCCTCGAGATCATCGTCACCGACCACGGCTACGGCGCCGTCACGATGGGAGCGGAGCGCCTCGCGCGTCGCTGGGGCGGCACCGTCCGGACCGCCCGCATCCCGCTCGACGCCGACGCGCAGACCGCCCACGACGCCGTCGTCGCCGAGTTCAGCGACCGCACGGCCCTCATCGTGATGGACCAGATCACCTCGCCGACCGCCCGACTCCTGCCGGTCCAGCAGATCGCCGCCACCGCCCGCGCCGCCGGCATCCCCACGCTCGTCGACGCCGCCCACGTGCCCGGCCTCTACGCCGATCCCATGCGCGACCTCGACTGCGACTTCTGGGTCGGCAACCTGCACAAGTTCGGGTGCGCCCCGCGCGGTGCCGCCGTCCTCGTCGCCCGCAGCCCGCTCGCGCAGGAGCTCTACCCGCTCATCGACTCCTGGGGCTCCCCGTACCCGTTCCCGCAGCGCTTCGACACCCAGGGCACGGTCGACGTCACGAGCTACCTCGCCGCGGCGACCTCGCTCGGGTTCATCGAGGACGTCTGGGGCTGGTCGGCCGCCAGGGACTACATGACCGAGCTCGCCGACTACGCCGTCGAGGTGGTCGCCGACGCCGTGACCGCCATCACCGGCGAGGACAGCCACGTCGACGTGGGCATGCCCGTCAACGCCCTCCGGCTCGTCAAGCTCCCGACCGGCCTCGCGACGACCCACGCGACCGCGGACGGGCTCCGCGACCGCGTCTCCGCCGAGCTCGGTGTCGAGGGCGCGTTCACGAGCCTCGACGGGATCGGCTACGTCCGACTCTCCACCCACGTCTACAACACCCCCGAGGACTTCGAACACTTCGCCGAGCACGCCGTCCCGGTGCTCGCGCGATGGGCCGAGGAGGAACGCGCTGCCACGAGCTGAGCGCGGACCCGCCCGACCCGACATCACCACACCCGCACCACCGCACCGGCACCACAGCATCCACCCCCCCGCAGCACCCCCACCAGCACCACTCAAAGGAGAAGCGAGCATGAGGAAGTCACGCGCAACGGCCGCCATCGGCCTGTCCGTCGTCACCGGCCTCGCCCTGTCGGCCTGTGCCGGCGGCGCGAGCGACGGCACCGTCACCCTGCAGATGGTCGAGAGCCTGACCAACCCCGCCCGGACCGAGGTCCTGAAGTCGCTCATCGCGGACTTCGAGGCCGACAACCCGAAGATCAAGGTCGAGCTCATCTCGCCGCCGACCGATCAGGCCGACCAGAAGATCACCCAGATGCTGCAGTCCGGCTCCGGCGTCGACGTGCTCGAGGTCCGCGACATCACCGTCGGCCCGTTCTCCACCAACGGCTGGCTCGACGACATGAGCGGCGAGCTCGAGGACTGGAAGGGCTGGGACGACCTCACCGACAACGCGACGAAGTACGCGAAGGGCGAGGATGGCAAGGTCTACTACGTGCCCTACGGCTTCTACGGTCTGAGCCTGTTCTACCGCACCGACCTCATCAAGGAGGCCGGCTTCGACGGGCCCCCGACGAGCTGGGACGACCTCCTCGAGCAGGCCTCGGCGATCCAGGACCCCTCGAAGAACCAGTTCGGCTACGCCTTCCGTGGCGGCACCAATGCGAACAGCAACGTCGTCGCGGCCATCGAGGCCTACGTCGCCGACGACCTCGACACCGAGAACGCGTTCAAGCTGACCAACGGCGACACGATCTTCTCCGCACCGGAGGCGCTCGACGCCGTCAACACCTACTTCGACCTCTTCAAGGAGGCCTCGCCGCCGTCGTCCGTCGCGTGGGGCTACCCCGAGATGGTCGAAGGCTTCTCGAACGGCTCGACCGCGTTCCTCCTGCAGGACCCGGAGGTCATCGCGACCGTCGAGCAGTCCGAAGCGATCACGGCCGAGCAGTGGAGCACCGCTCCGCTGTTGACCGGCCCGACCGGCAAGGCCGCACAGCCCATGGCGACCGCGGGTTGGGGCACGGCTGCGTCGAGCGAGCACAAGGCCGAGGCCGCGAAGCTCATCGAGTTCCTCTCCGAGGACAAGCAGGCCACCACCTTCGCCCAGGAGAACAGCCTCGTCCCGATCGTCAAGAGCGCGGCTGACAGCGACTTCTACAAGACCGGCCCGTGGGCCAGCTACGTCACGATGAACGAGAACCCGGACACCTACCTGAGCGTCACGCAGCCGCGCGGCTCCTCCTGGTGGACCGAGTGGATCCAGAAGTCCGACTCGGAGATCCAGCAGGTCCTCATCGGCCAGCTGACGCCGGAGAAGCTCCTCGCGGGCTGGGACGAGTACTGGACCGAGAAGTGGAAGAGCGAGTAACCGTCCATGACGACCACCACTGACGAAGCGGGTCGCACGCAGCAGCGTGCGACCCCGACACCCCCGGCCGGTCCCTCGCGGACCGCCGGTGGGCGTCGGCGGCGCACCTTCACGGTGCGCCGCGGCTTCGGCCTCCTCGCCTTCCTCGCCCCCGCGTTCATCTTCGTGGCGATCTTCATCTACTACCCGATGATCGCCGGCTCGCAGATGGCGTTCCGGAACTGGAACCTCGCCAACCTCACCGACACCTCGTGGGTGGGCTTCGCCAACTTCCTGGCCGTCTTCGCCGATCCCGCCTTCGGCAAGGTCGTGGCGAACACCGTGCTCTGGGTGGTGGCCTCGATCGTCCCGCAGTTCGTCATCGGCTTCGGCATCGCCCTGTGGCTGCGACGGAAGTTCCGCTTCCGCGGCCTCTACCAGGCGATGATCTTCTTCCCGTGGGCCATCTCGGGCTTCCTCATCGGCATCCTGTTCCGCTGGATGTTCAACAGCGAGTTCGGCGTGATCAACGACCTGCTCCAGAAGGTCGGGCTGATCGACACCCCGATCCCGTGGTTGGCCGACCCGAACACCGCGATGTTCGCCGTCATCGTCGCGAACGTCTGGTACGGCGTCACGTTCTTCGCGATCATGATCCTCGCCGCGCTGCAGTCGGTGCCGGAGGACCTCTTCGAGGCCGCAGCGCTCGACGGCGCGGGCAAGGCGCGCATGCTCTTCCAGATCACGATCCCGTACATCCGCACGACGCTCGCCCTCACGGTGCTGCTCCGGGTCATCTGGATCTTCAACTTCCCCGACATCATCTACGGCATGACGGGCGGTGGTCCGGCGAATCAGACCCACATCCTCACCACCTGGATGATCGCGACCACCCAGCGCGGCGACTACGGGCGGGCCTCCGCGATCGGCCTCATCGTCGTCGCGATCCTGCTGGTGTTCACCGCGTTCTACCTGCTGTCCATGCGTGAGAAGAAGGTGAAGGCATGATCGACCAGGAGACCCGGACGGCGAAGGTCGTCAAATTCCTCTTCCTCGGGCTCTGGCTCGTCATCACGGTGTTCCCGCTGTACTGGATCGTCGTCACCTCGTTCAAGAAGCCGGGCGCGATCTTCTCCTACCCGCTGACGTACTGGCCGGAGGTGTTCTCGATCGAGAACTATCTCGGTCTGTTCAGCAAGGCGCAGTTCGGCACCTACGTCGTCAACAGCCTCATCGTGGCGACGATCGCAGCTCTCGTGGCGACCTTCATCTCGATGCTGTCGGCGTACGTGTTGGCGCGGTTCGAGTTCCGGAGCAAGGGGGCGATCCTGCTGGCGTTCCTCGCCACGCAGATGATCCCGTCGTTCATCGCACTCGGCCCGCTCTACCTGCTGATGACGCAGCTCAAGCTCGTCGACAACCGGTTCGGGCTCATCCTCATCTACATCGCGGTGTGCATCCCGTTCTGCACCGTCATGCTCCGAGGGTTCTTCGAGAACATCCCCGACGCCCTCGAGGAGGCGGCCATGATCGACGGCTGCTCGCGGTTCGGTGCGCTCTTCCGGGTGCTCGTCCCGGTGCTGAAACCCGGGATCGTCGCGGCGTTCATCTTCAACTTCGTGAACTGTTGGAACGAGCTGTTCCTCTCGGTGACGCTCATCAACAGCGATGCGAACAAGACGATCCCGACGGCGCTCAACGGCTTCATCACGAGCTACAACATCGACTGGGGCTCCATGTCGGCGGCCGCCGTGCTGACGATCATCCCGACGATGGTGCTGTTCGCGTTCGCGAGCCGGTACATCGTGCAGGGCCTGACCGCGGGAGCGGTGAAGGGCTGACCCCGCTCATTCGCCCGAAGATGGGCGAACCGACGCCCGTTCGCCCATTCCTGGGCGAGCGGGCGTCGTCACGGGCGGCCCTCGGTGAATCTGGAAGCCCGCTGATAGTTTGACGCTCTAGCGACCTGCAGGTGGAAGATGAACCATGTTCGGTTCGAAGCAGACGACGAGGTCACTCCGCTACGCCCGCTACGGCGGGCCCGACGTACTCGAGTTCATCGAGTCCGAGATGCCGCATCCCAGATGGGGCGAGGTCGTGGTCGACGTCCTCGCGAGCGGCATCAACCACATCGAGGCGTTCGTCCGCGAGGGGCACCTCGCGGAGACGGTGCCGATCGAGCTGCCGACGGGGCAGGGGAGCGACTTCGCCGGGTTGGTCCGCGAGGTCGGAACCGGGGTCGAGGGCTGGAAGCGGGGCGACGAGGTGATCGGTCACGCCGTCCGTGGCGCGCACGCCACCCAGGTCGTCGTCCCGGCGTCATCCCTGGTCCGCAAGCCGAAGCGCGTGAGCTGGGAGGAGGCCGGCGGGCTCTACCTCGCCGGACTGACGGCGCTGGACACGCTCGACGGGCTGCACCTCAAGCAGGGCGACACCCTCGTCATCTCGGCGGCGGCCGGCGGCGTCGGGAACATCGAGGCGCAGTTGGCGAAGTTCGCGGGCGTGCGGGTCATCGGCACCTGCGGTGAGCGCAATCACGACTTCCTCCGTGAACAGGGCGTCAAACCGGTCGTCTACGGCGAGGGCATGGCGGATCGGATCCGCACGCTCGCGCCAGAGGGCGTGACGGCGTTCATCGACAACTTCGGTCAGGACGGTCAGGAGCTCGCGTTCGAGCTCGGCGTACCACCTGAGAAGTACCGCTCGAGCGAGGATCGGAAGGCCATCGAGCTCGCCGCACTCGAGCCGGACGAGGAGTTCTCGGCGCACGCCACGAAGCAGCTGCAACGCCTCGCGGACTACGCCGCCGACCACGCGTTGAAGGTCGTCGTCTCGGCGTTCTACCCGTTCGACCTGATCATCGACGCGTTCGAGGATCTCGAGCGGTTGCACGCGCGGGGCAAGATCATCGTCGGCATGCGTCCGGCGAACCCGGAGCGCATCGTCAAGCAGCGAGACCTGCACGACGCCAGGCCCTGACGACGGTGAGCGCGGTGCGCTGGCCCGAGACGTCGGGTTCCGGCGCCAGCGCGGTGCGCTGAACCGAGATGCACGGTTCCGGCCTGGGGGCGGGTCTCGCGCGTGAGCGCGACCCTCCGGAGACCCGCGCTCGCGCGTGTGGGGCGCGCTCGCGTCAGCGCACCGCGATGGCAACCGGAAGGGGAGGGCGGTCGGCTAGTTGAAGATGAAGCCGAGGACGGTCGCGCCGCCTCCACCGAGGACGAGCGCGACGACGAGGACCCAGGCGATGAGCCGCTGACGACGCTTGCGCTGCTCGCCCCATTCGGCCAGTTCCCGGTCTTCGCTGCTGCTCATCACCCCAGCCTACCGGCGGGGTGCTTGCCCGGCATCAGGCGACGGCAGGGAGGAGGGCCTTCACCGACGTGGTCCTCGCCCGGGCGATCGCGAACGTCGTGGCGGCGAGCGATCCGAGGAGCCAGAGGACGAGGCCGACGACGCCGGCCGCTGCTCCCGCGTCACCGATCGCGATCGCCTGCAGACCACCGAGAGCCGGTGCGATCGGCAGGAACGCGAGGATCTGGTCCAGCACCTGCGGAGCGGTCGCGATGATCCCGGTCGCCAGACCGACGAGCGCGACGATCATCGAGATGAACCGACCTGCACCACCGAACAGGGCGTTCAGTGCCTGGTTGGCGGCGGCGAAGACGAGCCCTGCGAGGACGGCGACCCCGGCGAAGCCGAGCCAGCCGCCCGCGTCGAGGTCCAGCAGCGGTGCGGTGATGACGGCGACGAGCAGGCCCTGCAGCATCCCGATCGCTCCGGCCGGGACGAAGGCCCCGAGCGCGAGCCGCAGCGATGAGCGGGTGGATCCGAACGCCCGCACGGGCACCGGCCGCAGGACGAGGAAGCTCGCGAGCGCACCCAGCCAGAGGGCGAGGACGGCGTAGAAGGGAGCGCTGTTCGTGCCGAAGGACACCGTCGCCGAATCGCCGGCCGAGACCGGGTCGGCGACGACGCCCGCGAGCGTCTGTCGGTCGGAGCTCGTGTAGGTCGGCAGGCTGTCGACCGCGCTCTGCAGACCGGACGCGAGCGAGGTGATTCCGCCGGACAGGGTGCCGGCGCCCGAAGCGAGCTGGTTCGACGCGTCGGCGAGCTGGGTCGTACCGGTCGCCGACTGCGCCGCGCCGTCGGCGAGTGCGGACGCCCCCGTCTGCAGTTGCGTCGTCCCGGAGGCGGCTTTGGACGCGCCGTCGGCGAGGCCTGCCGCTCCGGCCGCGATCTGCGCCGCCGCGGTGTTGATCTTGGCGATGCCGTCGACGAGTGCGGGCATGCTGGAGGAGAACCGCTTGGTCGTCGTCGCCAGCGATGTGGTGCCGGGATACCCGGTCGAGACGTCGCCGTCGGTGAGGGCGGTGGCGGTGCCGACGGTCGTGAGGATGTCCTTGCACAGCGTCGGGTCGATCGCCGTCAGCGCTGCCGCCTTCACCGGGTCCAGGCAGCGAGCCGCCACGGACGTCGCCGCAGCCTTCGTCGCGTCGGCGACGCGGGAGGTTCCGGTCGCCGCCTCGGCGAGCCCATTGGCCCCGCCGACCAGCCCCGGGTTGTCCGCGCTCCCGTCACCCTGCGTCCCGGCGTACAGCGTCGCTGCTCCATTCGCGAGCTGGCTCGCGCCGCCGCTCAGTTGCGACGCACCGGACGAGAGCTGCGTGGCGCCGTCGGCCAGCGCATCCACCCCGTCGCTCAGCTGCGTCGCACCCGACGACAACTGCGTCGCGCCCGTGGCCAGCTGCGTGGTGCCGTTCGCGAGTTGCTGCGCACCCTGCGCGAGCGAGAGTCCGCCCGTCGAGAGTTGCTTCGCACCGTCGGCGGCCTCACCGAGCTGGTCGTGAAGGGTGTTGAACCCGACGTAGACGTTCTCGAGGTAGGTGGTGGTGAGCTGCCGACCGAGGAGCGAAGCCGCGGTCTGCGTGATCGTCTGGGAGATGGCGTCGTCGACGAGCTTGCTGCGGTCGCTCGTCGTGACGTCGAGGCGGGCGCGCTCGGCGTCGGCGGCGTCGCCGGAGAACGAGGTCGCCGCCTTCGAGAAGTTCTCCGGGATCGTCACGACCGCCGTGTATGAACCGTCGGCGAGGCCGGCCTTCGCGTCGGACGCGTCGGTGATGACCCAGGTGTAGTTGGTCTTCTGGTCGCCGTCGACGAGGCCCGCGGAGAGCTGACGTCCGAGCGGCACGGTCTGGCCGTCGACGGTGACCGGCTTGTCGTCGTTCACGATGGCGGCGGTCACCTGGCCGAGTCGTTCCGCCGGGTTCCACAGCGCCCAGACGAGTCCGCCCGCGATGACGAGCGGCACGAGGATGAGGCCGATGATCGAGAGGACCGTGACGCCCTTGCCGGAGCGGGCCCGTTCGAGGCGGTTCAGGATGGTGCTCATGCGTCGACCTTCGATTCAGCGATGGCGGTGGGAGTGGACGTGGTGGTGGAGGTGGTGCGGTCGAGGTCGAGCACCTCGGCCGTCGTGGTCGGCAGGACGTCGGTGAGCGAGGACGCGTCAGCGGTGCCGACGACGATCGTGAGCGGTCGGCGCGTGCGCTCCGCGGCCCTGGTCGCCGTCAGGAGGCGCTCGTACAGTCCGCGTCTCGTGTCGTCGTCCGGCACGGTGTCGACCCCGTCGAGGACGATGATGGCGGGGCGTTCCGCCAGCGCCGAGGCGAGCGTTCCGACGGGTTCACCGTGGTCGAGACGGACGTACGCGACGCGGGACCGCACCGCCCCGGCGCGGACCGGCAGGACCAGACCGGCGACCTTGAGCCGACCGTGGTCGGCTTCGAGGCGGCCGGCCAGCGTCAGCAGGAGGGCGGTGACCGAGACCGGGCGCGCGCCCTGTACCGCGAGCACGCCGCCGACGGCGACGGTCGTGTCGACGTCCTCGTACAGCGGTCCGTCCGCACCGGCCAGGGTGACTCCCGCGGCGGCGATGGCGACCTCGTCACCGTTGCGCCACTCGCGCAGCTCGAGTTCGCGCTGCAGCCCCTCGCCCTCGACGTCGAAGGACGGCAGGATGCGGTCGAGCCACTTCGGCAGGTACCAGGCGTGGTCGCCGAGGAGCGTGAGCACCGCCGGCACGAGGGTCATGCGCACGATGAACGCGTCGACGAAGACGCCGACCGCGAGCCCGAGGGCGATGGGCTTGATGTTCGTGTCGCCCTCGGGCACGAAGGCGGCGAAGACCGCGAACATGATGACGGCCGCGGCGGTGACGACCTTCGCCGAGCCGAGGAAGCCGGTCTCGACGGAACGCTTCGCGAGTCCCGAATGGACGAAGTCCTCGCGCATCCGGGAGACGAGGAAGACCTCGTAGTCCATCGCGAGCCCGAACAGGACACCCATGAGGATGATCGGCATGAAGCTGATCACCGGACCGGTCCTCGCGACGTGGAGGGCCTCGGCGAACACGCCGTGCTCGAAGACGAGGGCCACGACGCCGAACGACGCGGCGACCGACAGCAGGTAGCCGAGGGTCGCCTTGATCGGGACCCAGATGGAGCGGAAGACCATCGTCAGGAGCACGAGCGACAGGCCGACGACGATCAGGCCGAAGGGGAGGAGGGCTCCGCCGAGGCGGTCGGAGATGTCGATGCCGATGGCCGTGAACCCGGTGACCTGGAGGTCGACGCCGTACTCGTCCTGGAAGTACTGGTGCAGTCCCCGGATCTCGGCGACGAGGTCCTTCGTCGCCTGGGAGTCGGGACTGCCGCTCGGGATGACCTGGATGATGCCGGTGTCGGCCGTCGCGTTCGGGGTGGCGAGCGGGACGGCGGCGACGCCGTCGAGTCCCTCGATCTCCTGCTTGAGGTCGGCCATGAGTCCGAGCGGGTCGGTACTGCCGACGATGCCGCCGGTGACGATGAGTGGCCCGTTGAAGCCCTCGCCGAAGTGCTCGGAGACCAGGTCGTACGTCGTGCGGGCTCCGTCGCCCTCCGGCAGCGAACCGGCGTCGGGGAGCGCGAGTCGGAGCGACAGGGCGGGGATGGCGAGGGCGCCCAGGACGGCGACGACGGCGACGATCGTGACGATGGGGAGTCGCGTGACGCCTCGCACCCAGCCGAGGAAGAAGCGGTTGGGGTGCCCTTCGACAGGCTCAGGGACCGCGTTGTGGTGCTCAGGGACCGAGGCCTGTGGGCCGTCGACCGGCTCGGCGGCGCCCCGGGCCGCCGCGCGCTTGCCGGCCCGCCTGGCCTTCGGCCGGAGGCGCTCGCCGGCGAAGCCGAGCATGGCCGGGATGAGGGTGAGCGAGATGACGACCGCGATCGCGACACCGACCGCCGCGGCGACACCCATCGTCGTGAGGAACGGGATGTTCGCGACCGCGAGCCCGAGGAGGGCGATGATGACCGTGAGACCCGCGAAGATGACGGCCGAGCCGGCCGTCGCGGTCGCGCGGGCTGCTGATTCGGTCGGGTCGAGGCCGCTGCGCAGGCCGTCCTGGTGTCTCGAGATGATGAACAGCGCGTAGTCGATGCCGACGGCGAGTCCGAGCATGAGCGCGAGCATCGGCGTCGTGGAGGAGATCGGCCCGAAGACCGTCGCCACGAAGATGAGCGCCATCGAGATGCCGACCCCGAGCAGTGCGGTGATGAGCGGCATGCCCGCGGCAAGGAAGGAGCCGAAGGTGAGGATGAGGACGACGAGCGCGACGACCACGCCGACGAGCTCGATGACACTCAGCGTCGGGAGGCTGTTGCTGAAGAGCTGCCCGCCGAGGGAGGCCTCGGCGCCGGCCGGGAGCGCCTTCGCGAGGCTCGCCTCCGCGTCCTCGACGTCACTGATGGTGGCGGCGGTGATGTCGGTCTGCGCCCCGTCGAACTGGATCGAGATGAGCGCCGCCCGCTGATCCTCCGAGACCGCCCCCGTCACGTTCTCGTCGAACGGGGAGACCGCCTGCTCCACCTGCCCGATGTCGCCCAGGGCGGTGACGGCGTCGTCGATCGCCGATCGGACCCCGGCGTCCTCGACGGTGTCGCCCTCCGGTGCGACGACGATGATCTGCGCCGAGGCACCGGCCACCTGCGGGAAGGTGTGGTCGAGCGAATCGAGCGCCTCCTGCGACTCCGTACCGGGGATGGAGAAGGCATTGTCGGTGCCCTGGTTGAAGAGCAGCGCGCCGCCACCCGCGAGGGCGAGCACGGCGATCCAGAGGATCAGCACGAGCTTGCGGGCGCCGAACGCCCAGCGGCCGAGGGTGTAGAGCAGTGAGGACACGCGTCGCTCCTAGGGAGGTCGGCGCTGCTTGCAGGCGAGCCGACGGAGAGGTTCGGACAGGATCGATACAACGGTGTATCCGATACACGACTGTATTGGATACAGTGGTGTATCGGCAAGAAGTCGGTCGAGCTGTCAGTAAGGTGTCAGGATGCGCGTGCACGAAGCGGTCGAATCCCCGGGCGACGAAGCGCCGGTCGAGTCCGCGCGTCGGCAGCGGACGCGCGAGCGGCTCGTCGACGCCGCCTACGAGGTCTTCGCCGAGTTCGGCGTGCACGCCGCCTCCGTCGAGCAGATCAGCGAGCGCGCAGGCTTCACCCGCGGCGCCTTCTACTCCAACTTCGACTCGAAGGAGGAGCTGTTCTTCGCCCTCGAGTCACGCGAGAACCAGCTCCGACTCGACCGCCTGGAGGCTGGACTGCAGGCGGTCAGCCCGTCGCTCCTCGACGCAGCGGGCCGCTATACCGAGGGCTCGCTCGAGGCCCTGATCCGTGCCTTCCTCGAGCTCCAGCCCGATGACCGCCGCTGGTGCCTCGTCCAGTCGGAGTTCCGGATGCTGGCGATGCGCGACGCCGACGTCGCCGCCCGCTACCTCCAGCACCAGGAGAGCGCGGGCCGGCAGCTCGCCGCGTGGCTCGACCAGGCGGCCGGACTCGCGCACGTCCGGTTCACGATCCCGACGCCCGACATCGCGAACATCGTCGTCGCCCTCTACGAGTCGGCCATCCAGACGGCCGTGCTCATGGACCCGGACGGCGATGAGGGCTCACCGCGCGAGCTCGCGATGCGCACGCTCCCGGCCATCGTCCGCGCCCTCACCGAGTCGATCGCCGACTGACGTCAGGCCCGGCTCGTCGCGAGCGTTCCCGGTCACCCCCTCACAAGCAGGGCGGGCCCGATCCAGGAACTCCTGGATCGGGCCCGCGTCGGAGCAGCCCGGCAGCGGATCCGATTCAGCCACTGAGGGCCGACGTCGGTGGTGTCCTGGCCGCGCGAATCGCCGGGTAGAGGCCGGCGATCGCACCGATCGCCAGGGTCGCGCCGACGCCCGCGAGCAGCACCTCCGGCGGCACCGCCGTCGGCCAGTCGTTCACCGCGGCGACGATGCTCGTGACGCCGGTGCCGAGCGCGGCGCCGGCGACCCCGCCGAGGGCGGAGAGCAGGAGGGCCTCGGTGAGGAACTGGGACCGGATGTGGCCCCGCGTGGCCCCGAGGGCGCGACGGAGGCCGATCTCGCGCCGGCGCTCCAGGACCGAGATGACCATCGTGTTCGCGACACCGATGCCCCCGACGAGCAGGGCGACGGAACCGAGTCCGAGGAGGAGCCCGGTGAAGGCTTGATCTGCGGCCTGCTTCGCGGCAAGGGCGTCGGACGGCCTGGACACCTCCACCTCCTCGGGTGCCGCGGGGTTCACGGTGCGGGGGAGGAGCTCGCGGACCGCCTCGACGCGATCATCGGCGGACCGCTCGTACACCGTGGTCGGTTTGCCGTCGTACCCGAACAGCTCGGCGGCAGCCGTCTCGCCGATCATCGCGGTGGTGTCGAGTTCCGGGGCGAGTTCCAGGGGATCCAGGATGCCCACCACGGTGAAGTACTGCTCGCCGAGCTGGATCTTCGTGCCGACCGTCGTGATGCCGAGACGTTCGGCGGCTTTCGACCCCAGGACGACGGCTGGATAGCTTCCCGTCGCCCGGTTCAGCCACTCGCCGGAGGCGAGCCTCCCACCGACGACGTCGAGCAGGCTCTCCGTGACCGCCACCGCCCCGAGCCCGCCGCTCGACGCGCGGTCGATCAGGCTGTTGCGGTAGACGAGTACGTCCTGCAACGACGCTGCCGAGCCGGCCTGTTCGACGCCGTCGATCAGCCCGACCTTGCCGACGGTGTTCTCGGGGAGAGTGGCCGCCTCGCCGAACAGGTTCTGGCCCGGCTGGACGGTGAGGAGGTTCGTCCCGAGGGCCGAGAGCTGCGCCTGCAGTTTCGCCTGACTGGACGAGGAGATACCGACGACGGCGATCATCGCCGCGATGCCGATCGCGATCCCCAGCGCGGAGAGGACCGCACGCGTCGGCCGAGCCCGGAGACCGGTCGTCCCGAGCCGGAGGATGTCGCGGCCGAGGAGCCGTGACCGTCGGTCGTGGTCGGGGTACATACCCTGCTCCTTCATGCCGCCCGCCCCGAATCGCTCACGATCCTGCCGTCGCGGATCGCCACCTGGCGGGGGAGTCGCGCAGCGAGTTCGGCGTCGTGCGTGATCACGACGATGGTCGTGCCGGCCTCGTGGAGTTCGTGCAGCAGTTCGACGATGCTCGCGCCGGACACGGAGTCCAGGTTGCCGGTGGGTTCGTCGGCGAGGAGCAACGGCGGGTCGCCGACCACGGCGCGTGCGATCGCGACCCGCTGGCGCTCACCGCCGGAGAGCTGCGTCGGGCGGTGGCCGAGACGATGGCCGAGGCCGACGCGTTCCAGGGCGACGACCGCGCGACGACGGCGCTCGGCCCGGGGGACCCCGGCGTAGATGAGGCCGTCGGCGACGTTGTCCACCGTGGTCACGCCGTCGGCGAGGTGGAACTGCTGGAAGACGAAGCCGATGCGGTAGGCGCGCAGGGCCGACAGCTTCGCGTCGGCGAGGCGTCCGACGTCCGAACCCGCGATGCGGGCGGTCCCACTGGTGGGTCGGTCGAGCGTCCCGATGAGGTTGAGCATCGTCGACTTCCCGGAGCCGCTCGGTCCGACGATGGCGACGAACTCGCCCTCCTCGATCGTCAGGTCGACACCCGCGAGCGCGAGCGTGGGCGGCTCACCGTACTCGCGGGTGACGCCCTCGAGGTGGATGATCGGTGGGCCGGCCGGCCGCTCGGCTGCGGCGGACGAGGCCGTCATGGTGTCGGTCATGACACCGGCACCACGACGTCGAGACCCTCACGGATCCCGTCACCCGAGACCTCGACCCGACCATCGGCGAACAGACCGGTCGTGACCGGGACCTGACGGTGCTTCCCCTTCCCCTCGACGACCTCGACGCCGAACGTCTTGTCGTCGATCGCGATGAGCGCCTCCACCGGGACGGAGAGGACGTTCTCGCGTCGTTCCGTCGGGAAGCCGACCGTCACGGTCGCGCGTTGCAGATCGGCCGCGGCCGCCGGATCGTCGAGCGTGATGCCGACCGGGATCGTGACCTTCTTCTGTCCGTCGGCATCCGACTCGGTGGGGACGCCGACATCGGTCACCGTGCCGGTGGTGGTCTGCCCGCCGGGAAGGTTGACGTCGACCTTGGTCCCGACGACACCGAGACGCTGATCCGCGAGCTTCAGCGGGACGTCGATGCGCTTGTTCAGGGACGATACGGTGACGATCTTGTCGGACGCGGCGGTGCCGACCGCGGCGTCGATCGAGGCGATCCGGACGTCGCCGGGCATGAAGACCACCGATCCGAGTTCCAGGCGTCCGGTCTCCTCGAGCCCGAGCGCCTCCTGCCACCGTTCGATGGCGCGCGCGGTCGAGGACGCGAACTCGTCGTCCGGCTCGCGGTCGAAGTACCCGAGGGCGGCGAGGCTGGTCTCGAGTTGCCGCACGTCCGGTCCGTCGCTCATCCCGGACTCGAACGACCGCCAGGCGGGCAACGGTCCGTGCAGAAGCGAGACCGGGACGTTGTCGACGGCGTACAAGGTTCCGCCGAGCGACACCGTGCTGCCGGGGGCCGGCACCGCCGTGACGATGCCGGCCCCGCCGCCGATGGTCCGCTGGTCGGCGTAGTCGAGCGTGCCCGTCGCCTGGGTTGTTCCGGCGAGGTCGCCGGCGGTGATCGGCGCGGTGCCCGTTCGGACGGTGTTCGAGGGCTCTTCCTGACTGGTCGCCTCGGCCGAGGAGAGCACGGCGATGCTCGCGACGGCGCCGCCCGAGATCAGGACGGCGCCGACGCAGAGGGCTGCGATGATCCGGCGGCGGTCGGTCATCGGTTCGTCGAGCCGAGTGAGCTGCCGTTGCTCATGTCGAGGCCGCAGGCGTCGAGCACGTCTTCAGGCACGTCGCTCGGAATGTTCATCGCCTCACCCTTCACCGGGTCGGGGACGTCGATGCCGTTCTCGCGGAAGCACTCGGCCATCTGGAGCTGTTCTTCGAACCGGTCCGAGACGGGCACGTCGCCGCCCGCCGGTGCGGGCGGGGCTCCGAGCTTGTCGGTGCACGTCTTGGAAGCAGCGGTGAAGGCTTCCGGGTCCGCATCGCCGAGACTGATCGCGGCGCCGGAGCCGTCCTTGCCGGGGTCGGGCATGTCCACGCCCTCGTCGCGCATGCAGGAGGCGAAGGCGAGCTGCCAGTCCTCGAAGCTCTGAACCGTGGACGGCGTCTTCGAGCCCGGCTCGGATCCGGGTGAGCCCGATGCGCACGCGGCCAACGATCCGATGAGGAACGGGATCGCGATGAGGGCGGCGAGTCTGCCGGCCGGACGGCGGACGGAACGGGTGATGGTGATGTCGGACATCTGCACTCCTCAGTGGGTGGGGCTGACTGGTGACGACCAGTCCACTCGGCGGCGCGTTGTCCGGGCGTCAAGGAAAACGTTGACGTTCTCTGAACGTCCCGAACGGCACGGTAGATAACCGACACTCGGGGGTTGCTCGATCGGCGTCCGTACGATCCCGGAGTCACCACACCCAATCGAGAGGAACATCATGCGCGTCCTGGTTGCCGAGGACGAGGTCTACCTGGCCGAGGCGGTCCGAGCCGGCCTTCGGCAGGAGGCGATCGCCGCGGACGTCGTCCACGACGGCGACGCAGCGCTCGAGGCGCTCACGATCAACGACTACGACGTCCTGCTCCTCGATCGGGACCTGCCGGGCACCCACGGCGATGACGTGTGCCGAACGGTGGTCGCCGAGCATCCCGGTGTGCGCGTCATGATGCTGACGGCGGCACGTCGACTCGACGACACCGTGTCCGGCCTCGGTCTCGGCGCCGACGACTACCTGGTGAAGCCGTTCGAGTTCCCGGAGCTCGTGGCCAGGCTCCGCGCGCTCGCCCGGCGCACGGCGGAGTCGCGCCCTCCGGTCCTCGAGCGCGCGGGAGTGCGACTCGACCCGTTCCGGCGGGAGGTCTTCCGCGACGGCGTGTACGTGAAGCTGTCGCGGAAGGAGTTCGCGGTCCTCGAGCAGCTGCTGCTCGCCGACGGCGGGGTCGTGAGCGCCGAGACCCTCCTCGAGAAGGCCTGGGACGAGAACGTCGACCCGTTCACGAACACCATCCGCGTGACCATCTCGAACCTCCGCCGACGCCTCGGCTCGCCGTGGGTGATCACGACCGTCCCGGGCGCGGGCTACCGGATCGAGGGCGACTGATGCCCCGTTCCGACGCCGCGGGGTTGCTCAGCCGCCCGAACCGCTTGACGGTGCGCATGCGCTTGACGCTGACGTACGCGCTGCTGTTCACCGTCGCCGGCTCGATCATGCTCGCCCTCATCTACGCCTTCATGCGGTACGTCCCGACGTACGCGATCACCGCGGTGCGGGCCGATGCGGCCATGGACGGCGCGACCTGGCTGCAGGCGACCGTGCCGACCGAGGCCGCCGGGGCGGCCACCTATCAGCCGGTGGAGGGGCTGACCTCGGCGAACGGTGCAGCGGCACTCGTCGTCTCGGACCAGAGCGACATCCTGAACACGCTCCTCGTCTGGTCGCTCATCGTGCTCGTCGTCCTCGCGGCGGCGAGTGCGTGGGGCGGTTGGATCCTGTCGGGCAGGCTGTTGCGTCCGTTGCACGAGATCAACGTGGCCGCGCAGCGGGCGGCGACCGGATCCTTCGACCATCGGGTCGCCCTCGCGGGCCCGCGGGACGAGATCACCGACCTCTCCGACACCTTCGACCACATGCTCGAACGGCTCGACCGGTCGTTCCGCGCCCACCAACGGTTCGCGGCGAACGCCTCTCATGAGCTGCGGACCCCGCTCGCGACGACCCAGGCGATGCTCGACGTCGCGGCGACCAGCGACGACCTCGACGAACAGACCGTCAGGGGACTCATCGCCCGACTCCGTGAGACGAACACGCGCAGCATCCAGACCGTCGAGGCCGTCCTCGACCTCGCCGACCTCGAGCACTCGGAGCTGCGGGGTGAGAACGTGGCACTCGGAGAGCTGGCCTCCGAGGCCTGCGTCACCGCGGCCTCAGCAGCTCGAGCGCGCGGGATCGACTGCACGGCCGAGGTACAGGACCTCGCGGTCTGGGGCGACGAGGCCATGCTGCATCAGCTGTGCGGGAACCTCCTGCAGAACGCCGTCCGACACAATGTCGACGGTGGTTTCGTGCGGGTCTCGGTGCGCCGGTCGGGCGGGCCGGCGGGCGGCACGGTCGTCCTCCGGGTCGAGAACTCCGGCGAGTCGATCCCGGCGGACGTGGTCGCGAGGCTCACCGAACCGTTCTACCGCGCCGGCGGCCGGGTCGCGCGCGGTCCGGAGCGATCACGCGGGCTCGGACTCGCCATCGTGGAGAGCATCGCCGAGGTGCACGGGGCTGCGCTCGAGCTCACCGCGCGGTCGGAGGGCGGGCTGGTGGTGACGGTCACCTTCCCGCCGCGCCGCCCGGACGCGGATGCAGCGTCGTCGACTCAGCGCGCCGTGACGACGCGCTCGCCGCGGGCCCACACGAAGAAGCCGGCGAGGGTGAACGCCCCGTAGAACAGGTACATCGACGCCGAGACCCAGTACCCGGCGCCGAACAGGAGCGGCACACCGACCAGGTCGACCGCGACCCAGATGAGCCAGAACTCCACCCAGCGTTTCGCCATCCCCCAGGTGGCGAGGAGGGATCCCATGAAGATCCAGGCGTCGGCCCAGACCGGCTCGTAGGAGCCGAGTGCCCGGAACACGGGGATCAGGAGCAGCGTCCCACCGAGCAGGAGACCGACGAGGACGAGCCGCACCCGCCAGCCGGCCCAGCGGGGCCGGATCACGGCGACCGGACCGGTCGTCGCCTCGACCCGTTCGACCCGTCGCCACTGCACCCAGCCGTAGATCGACACGACGATGAACATGAGCTGGCGGCCCGCCTGTCCCAGCAGGTTGGTCGGGTTCGGCGTGTGGAAGACCGCGCCGAGGAAGACGGTCAGGAGGAGCGCGTTGCCGATGATGCCGACGGGCCAGGCCCAGGCACGGCGACGCATGCCTCCGAGGGCGCTCGCCAGGCCGAACAGGTTGCCGACGACCTCCCGCCAGAGGACCACCTGGTCGCCGACTCGGAACGTCGCGTCGAAGAGCCAGAGCAGGATCCCCACTGCAGTCCTCCGATCGGTCCGTGGCCAGATGATGCGCGGTCACGCGACCGACGGTCCACCGTACAACGTGCAGAGCCGCCTCCCGATCGGGAGGCGGCTCTGTGACGGTCCGCTGTTCGACAGCGTTCGCCGGCTAGCTCTCGGCGGGCAATGCTCCACCGGCGGCGATGACCTGCTCGAGGAAGGCGTCGGTGGCCTCGGCCTGCTTGCGCATGACGCGCTCGGCGTCCTCGGCGCTGCGTGCCTCGGCGGCCGCGACCAGTCCGGTGACGTACGCGGCGAAGATGTCCCACTGGAAGAAGTCGATCGTCGGCAGCGAGGTGTAGGTCACCCGCGTGTTCATCTGACGGGCGACCTGCTGCAGCAGCGAGTTGCCCGAACGCTCGACCATGAAGTCGGCGAAGGCGGACGACGACCGGAGGACGTGCTTGTCACGCGCCTCGATGTCCGCGAGCACGGCGTCGCCGAGTTCGCGGAACGCCGCGACGTCCTCGTCGGTGAACTGCGGGATGCTCCATCGTGCGCTGAGCTCGTGGAATCCGTTCAGGAGGCGCAGTGCTTCCGCGTACTGCTCGGCGGTGGGCTTCGCGACGCGGGTGTACCGCTGCGGGGCGGTCTCGACCAGTCCGATGTCGGCGAGCTTGCTGATCGCTTCGCGGATCGGGGTCCTCGAGACACCGAGCCACTTCTCGAGCTCCTCGTCGTTGAGGCGTTCCCCGGGCTCGAGGGTGCCGTCCTCGATGGCGGTCAGGAGCTGCTCGAAGACGATGTCGCGCAGGAGCTTCCGAGGGCTCGTCTCGACGGTTTTGGGGACAGGCATGGGACTCCGATCGTCGAGCTGGGATATGACCAGTTCAGAATACCGATATCCAAGGTGTGTTGGATAGTTTTGTGCCTCATGTGTTGTAGAACATGCCGGATGCACAGGTGTCGTCGGGCGCGCTGGGCCTTGCTATCCTGACGCGCACGGGTTGACCTGGAACGGCAGGAAGGTGGGACGCATGTCGGCGGATTCGGCGGCCAGCAGACCCCGCCATCGGCGGATCCATCTCTTCCAGACGCTCGGGGCGCTGCTGGGCGGTGTGACGCGCGTGACCGTGCCCGTCCTCGAGGACGCCGACCGAGCGGTGCTCGTCGCCGAGTTGGACGAGGTGTCGCGAGTGATCGGCCTGCAGGACCCGGTCGCCTACGCCGGGCTCTCCTGGCCGCTCATGGACCATCTCGTCGCCCTCTGTCCAAATCGCATCCTGGTCACGACCGCTCGCGACGCACTCGCGCTGCTGTCGCCGCAGCTGGAGGTCACCGCCGACACCGACTGGCTCGATTGGCCGTCGCTCGCGGTCGACTTCCCGATCCTTCGGGACGCGGTCGCGGAGGGGGACGCGATCGCCGCGGAACTGGCCGTGGAACGACTGTGGGGGATGGCCGCGACGCTTCCGTGAAGCATTCCAAATGCTGATATGCTGAAGGTGTCGCTTGCGACACCACTGCCGGAGACGCCGGTCAGGACATTCGGGTTCCTGGCTCGAGCGCCCGGTGGTGAGTCGGGTGGGTGGGTTTCGGGTATCCGCCCACCCGGCGTCTCGAGGTCCATCCAGCGACGACGCAGCCCCGACAACGACGCAGCCCCGAGAACGACACAGCCCCCGCGCCGTCGGGCGCAGGGGCTGTGTGGAGTCGGGTCGCTCAGCCGACGACCGGGCCGAACCGCTCGGGGAGCACGCTCTTCGACACCCGACGCAGTTCGGAGACCGGGATGGTCAGGACGTCCTGGATCTCGAGGGCGGGCTCGGTCGCGTCGCCGACGGCCGAGGCGTCGGTCACGCCGATGCGGAGCACCGGGTACCCGCGGCCCTCGCACAGGCCCTGGAACTTGACGTCGTCCTCGCGCGGCACCGAGACGATGACGCGTCCGGTGGACTCGGAGAAGAGCGCCGTCGTGAGGTCGACGCCGTCGCGCGCGAGCAGCTCACCGAGGAAGACCCGGGCGCCGACACCGAAGCGCATGACGCTCTCCGCGAGCGCCTGAGCGAGACCGCCGTCGGAGAGGTCGTGGGCGGAGGACACGAGGCCCTCCTTGGCCGCGGCGTGCAGCAGCTCGGCCAGCGTCTTCTCGCCGGCGAGGTCGACCTTCGGCGGCAGACCACCCAGGTGGTCGTGGATCGTCCCGGCCCAGGCGGAGCCGTCGAGCTCGAGTGACGTGGTGCCGAGGAGATAGAGGTTGTCGCCCTCGTCCTGCCATCCGCTCGGGATGCGGCGCGCGACGTCGTCGATCACGCCGAGGACGCCGACGACGGGCGTCGGGAAGATCGGGACGTCGCCCGTCTGGTTGTAGAACGACACGTTGCCGCCGGTGACGGGCACGCCGAGCTCGAGGCAGGCGTCCGACAGGCCGGCGACGGCCTCGGAGAACTGCCACATGACCTCGGGGTTCTCCGGCGAGCCGAAGTTCAGGCAGTCGGTGACGGCGGCCGGGACGGCACCGGTGACGGCGACGTTGCGGTAGGCCTCCGCGAGCGCGAGCTGTGCACCCTGGCGCGGGTCGAGCTGGCAGTAGCGGCCGTTCGCGTCGGTCGCGATGGCGAAGCCGAGGCCGGACTCCTCGTCGACGCGGATCATGCCGCCGTCGTCGGGGAAGGACAGCGCGGTGTTGCCCATGACGTAGTAGTCGTACTGGTTGGTGATCCAGCTCTTGTCCGCGAGGTTCGCCGATCCGAGGAGGGAGCGGAACTGCTGCTCCAGCTCGGCAGGGGCGTCGGTGCGGGGGAGGGCCGACGCGGAGTCGGCCTGCAGTGCGTCGATCCAGGTGGGGTAGGCGACCGGGCGCTCGTAGACCGGGCCGTCGACCGCGACGGTCGAGGGGTCGACGTTGACGATCTCCTCGCCGTGCCAGTTGATGACGAGGCGGCCGGTGTCGGTGACCTCACCGAGCACCGAGGTCTCGACGTCCCACTTGTCGGTGACGGCGAGGAACGCGTCGAGCTTGCCCGGCTCGACGACGGCCATCATGCGCTCCTGCGACTCCGACATGAGGATCTCCTCGGGCGTCAGCGAGGGGTCGCGCAGCAGCACGTGCGACAGCTCGACGAACATGCCGCCGTCGCCGTTGGCCGCGAGCTCGCTCGTGGCGCAGGAGATGCCGGCGGCACCGAGGTCCTGGATGCCCTCGACGAGGCTGTCGCGGTAGAGCTCGAGGCAGCACTCGATGAGCACCTTCTCGGCGAACGGGTCGCCGACCTGGACGGCCGGACGCTTCGTCGGGCCGTTCGCGTCGAAGGAGTCGGACGCGAGGATGGAGGCGCCGCCGATGCCGTCGCCACCGGTGCGGGCACCGAAGAGGACGATCTTGTTGCCGACGCCCGAGGCGTTGGCGAGGCGGAGGTCCTCGTGACGCAGGACGCCGACCGACAGGGCGTTGACCAGCGGGTTGCCCTGGTACACCTTGTCGAAGTAGGTCTCGCCACCGATGTTCGGCAGGCCCAGGCAGTTGCCGTAGGAGGAGATGCCGGCGGTGACGCCGTGCACGACGCGCGCGGTGTCGGGGTGGTCGATGTCGCCGAATCGGAGCTGGTCCATGACGGCGACCGGTCGGGCACCCATCGAGATGATGTCGCGGACGATGCCGCCGACGCCCGTTGCCGCACCCTGGAAGGGCTCGATGTAGGAGGGGTGGTTGTGGCTCTCGACCTTGAAGGTCACGGCCCAGCCCTCGCCGACGTCGATGACGCCGGCGTTCTCGCCCATGCCGACCATGAGGTTCTTCTTCATCTCGTCGGTGACCTTCTGGCCGAACTGGCGCAGGTAGATCTTGCTGGACTTGTAGGAGCAGTGCTCGCTCCACATGACCGAGTACATGGCGAGCTCGCCGCTCGTGGGACGACGGCCGAGGATCTCGCGGATCTTCGCGTACTCGTCGGCCTTCAGCCCGAGGGCGCCGTAGGGCTGCTCGCGGTCCGGTGTCGCGACGGCGTTCTCGACGGTGTCGGCGACGGCGGAGCTGGTGGGGGTGGTGGTCGTCACGAGGGCAGGACTCCAAAGGAAGTGGTGGGATGCCGGACCCACCAATCTTAGCGGCGTGCAGCGACGAACAGATCCTCGGATGGGCGTCGGAGGTCGACGCCGATTCGTCACGGTGCGGTGCAGGATTCGAGGTCTCTTCACGAGCTTCGAGATCGACCGTGACGATCGGTGCGATGGTTGCGTCCTATCACCAACGAAGCGATCAACCGCTCGCTCGAGACGAACCAGGAAGGGCAACACCATGTCGAACACCACCAACTCCCCGAAGCCCACCGTCACGAAGGGTGTCGTCGGCGAGAACAACGCCGCCACGCAGACGAACACCCACGGCAAGACGGTCATCGACAACGGCGTGGTCGCGAAGATCGCCGGCATCGCAGCCCGCGAGGTCCGCGGCGTGCACGCCCTCGGTGGTGGCGCAGCCCGTGCCTTCGGTGCCATCCGCGACGCCATCGGCTCCTCCGACCTGTCCCAGGGCATCCGTGTCGAGGTCGGCGAGACCCAGGTCGCCGTCGACGTCGTGATCGTCGCCGACTACCCGGTGGACCTGCAGGCCGTCGCGAGCGAGGTCCGCGCCTCCGTCATCCGCGCGATCGAGCAGTTCGTCGGCATGGAGGTCACCGAGGTCAACGTGACCGTCAGCGACGTCTTCATCCCGTCCGACGACGAGGACCAGAACGCCGAGGCGCGAGTCCAGTGACCGCCACCAACACCGGCATCCTGATCGGAGCCGTCCTCGCACTCAGCTGGGTCGCCTTCGGGTTCTGGGCGTTCGTGTTCGTCGCGGTCGCGATGGGGATCGGCGCCCTCGTGGCTCGCATCGTCACCGGCCAGACCGACCTGAACGCGATCGTCGACGCCGTCCGCGGGAAGCGCGTCTCGTCATGACCACCGCCGTCCTCGACCGGGGAGTCCCCTCGGCCGCCGAAGCGCCCGTCGTGCATCAGCACGGCGGGCCGGGCCGGACGCGGATCACCGCGAAGGCCCTCGAGCACGTCGCCGTGAACATCGCGGCCGAGTCGCTCGGGGTCCCGGCGGGACGTGTGAAGGTCGAGCTCGCCGACGACCAGGGCGCGCTCGCGCTCATCGTCACCTCGCCGATGCGTGCGATCCCACTGGCGCGCGTCTCGGCCGCCCCCGACGCGCTCCAGCGCTCAGGGGGCTCCATCGTCGAGCGCGTCTCGGCCGCCACCGGTGCCATCGCCGCTCGCGTCGAGCAGCTGTCCGGTTCGAGCGTCTCGCGCGTCTCCATCCGCGTGAGCGGACTCGAGATCGACCAGGAAGGACGCGTCTCATGACCGCCACCGCCACCGCAGCCACGACTCCGGCCGCCGGCCCGACGAGGGTGCTCCGGCGCCTGGCTCGCCGCGAACTGCACTCGCCGCGCTCGACCGCCGCGATCCTCCTCGCGGTCCTGCTCGTGCTCGTCGCGCTCTGGATCGCCGTGGAGACGGTGCTCGCCCTCATCGGCGTCCGCCCGCTCCTCGTCGCCCCGGGTGAGATCCCGGGAGCCGCGGCGAGCCTGCCGTCGACGCAACCGGTCATCCTCGGTGTCGCGGGGGCACTCGTGCTCCTGCTCGGAGTGGTCCTCATCGGGATCGCGCTCGGCCCGGGACGTCGTCACCGCCACCTGTTGTCGACCGGGCGCGTACTCGCGGTCGTCGACGACGAGGTCATCGCGTCGGCCCTCGCGCAGCGCGCTTCGACGACGGCTGCCACGCATCCTGATGGCACCTCCGTGGCCGTCGGGCGGCGGACCGCAGCGATCCGGATCACCCCGGCCAGCGGCATGAGCGTCGACCGGTCCGAAGTCGACCGCGCCGTCGCCGCAGACCTCGACGCGTTCGGCCTGCAGCCGTCGCTCCGGGCGACCACCTCCATCTCGTCGAACGGGAAGGTCGGACAGTGAACTCCACCAACCGCGGACTGAACCGTCTGCTCATCCTCCTCATCGGACTCGTGTTCGTCGTGATCGGGGCGGCGGCGCTCGCCGTCGTCACCGTGCCCGTCGTCGCGGACTGGTGGCGCGACAATCGGGCCGCCGTGCTCGACACGATCGACGGCTGGTTCGCCTGGAACCCATTCGCAGCGGTGTCCGGCGCGGACGCCGGTCAGACGGCCCCGGTCCTCGTCCCGATCGCCGGGATCGTGCTGCTCGTGGTCGTCGCCGCCCTGCTCATCTTGTTCGTCCTTCGCCAGGGGCGCGGCCGTTCCGGCGTCGTGCATCGCGCGACCGTCGAGCACGGCGACATCGTGCTCGAGACGGACGTCGCGGCCAATGCCCTCGGCGATGCCCTCGACGACACCGAGGCGTTCTCGTCCGTCCGCGTCTCCGCCTGGGACGTGAACCGGGCGCAGGCGCTCAAGGTCGCCGTCACCTGCCGGCGTGGCGTCTCGCCCCGCACGGCGGTGGAGACCGTCAGTACGGCGGTGGAGTCGCTCGACCGCCTGCTCGGCGTCGAACTCCCCGTCCTCGTCGAGGTCGGTGGCGGCTTCCGCGCCGCCAAGCCGAAGCGCGTCCTCCAGTGACCGTCACTGATCCGGACATGCCGGTGCAATTGCAAGCCCCCGTCCGAATCGGCTGATCCGCAGCCGCGCGTCGCAGAATGCCAGTGTCGCGGGATGAACCATCGGGACACATCAACGCCCCACGGCGATCCGTGGGAGAGGGAGCAACATCATGGGTAAGAAGATCCTCCTCATCATCGTCGGCCTCATCGCCTTCGGTGCCTACACGCTCGGCGCGAAGGCCGGACGCACCCGGTACCGCGAGATCAAGCACGCCGCAGAAGAGTTCTGGAACGACCCTCGCGTCGAGAAGGCGCGCAAGAAGGCCGTGAAGAACGCGAAGAAGGCCACGGCGAAGGCTCAGAAGGAAGTCCAGAAGAAGCTCCACTGAGCCCCTTCGCCCGTCCGTCCTCGGGCAGAACGCCGCCCGCTCGCCCCAGTCTGGGAGAGCGGGCGGCGTTCGTGCTCACAACACTTTCGACAGGAACGCGCGTGTCCTGGCGTGCTGCGGATTGGCGAGCACCTCGCGGGGCGCTCCCGTCTCCACGACCACGCCGCCGTCCATGAACACGAGCGAGTCGGCCACCTCTCGGGCGAACCCCATCTCGTGCGTCACGACGATCATCGTCATGCCGTCCTTCGCGAGCCCCTTCATGACGTCGAGGACCTCGCCGACCAGCTCCGGATCGAGTGCCGAGGTCGGCTCGTCGAACAGCATGAGCTTCGGATCCATCGCGAGGGCCCGCGCGATCGCGACCCGCTGCTGCTGACCGCCCGACAGGTGACCGGGGTATGCAGCCGCCTTGTCGCTCAGACCGACCCGGTCCAGGAGTTCCCGGCCGCGCTGCTCGGCGACCGCTCGCCGTTGACCCTTCACCTGCATGGGCGCCTCGATGATGTTCTCGAGCGCCGTCATATGCGGGAACAGGTTGAACCGCTGGAACACCATACCGATGTCGCGCCGCTGCTTCGCCGCCTCCTTGGGCTTCAACTCGTAGAGCTTGTCGCCTCGCTCGCGGTAGCCGATGAGGTCCCCCTCGACGAGCAACCGTCCGCCGTCGACCCGCTCCAGGTGGTTGATGCAGCGCAGGAAGGTCGACTTGCCGGAGCCCGACGGCCCGACCAGGCACATGACCTCGCCGCGTCGTACCGTCAGGGAGATGTCCTTGAGGACCGTGTTCGAGCCGAAGGACTTCACCACGCCCTCCGCGCGGACCATGTCGATCGTGTCCGTGATCGTCATCGTCGTTCTCCGCTCTCGCCGTCGGTTGGGCTCTGCTTGGCGCGCGCCTCCGCCTCCTGGACCTGGATGGCCTCGGTCGTGACGGGTGCCCCCGCGTCGATCCGGGTGAGGCCGCGCGCGAACCGCTTCTCCAGGAAGTACTGCCCCACCATCAGGATCGAGGTGAACAGCAGGTACCAGAGCGACGCGACGATGAGCAACGGGATCGGGTTGAACGTCTCGGACGAGATGTCCCGCGATCTCGTGTAGAGCTCCTGCGTGAACGGGACGGCCGTCACGAGCGACGTGGTCTTGAGCATCGAGATCACCTCGTTGCCGGTCGGCGGGATGATGATCCGCATCGACTGCGGCAGGATGACCCGCCGCATCGTCTGCGCCCAGCTCATCCCGAGCGCCGTCGACGCCTCCTCCTGTCCGCGGTCCACCGACAGCAGACCGGCGCGCACGATCTCCGACATGTAGGCGGCCTCGTTGAGTGCCAGCCCGATGACGGCGATCCAGAACGTGTTCAGCGCGGCATCGGTCGGCAGCTGCGCGATCGGCGGGAGGAAGGGCAGTCCGATGTTGAGCGTCGGATAGATCGTCGCGAGCAGGCCCCAGAAGACCAGCTGCACGTAGACCGGCGTCCCGCGGAACAGCCAGACGAAGCCCCACGCGATGGCCTTGAGCACCGGGTTCGGCGACAGCCGCATGATCGCGAGCACGACGCCGAGGACGATGGCGCCGATCATCGAGTACACCGTCAGCTGCAGCGTGATGAGCGCTGCCATGGTGATGCGCCGGTCGAAGACGTACTTGCCGACGGCCGGCCAGTCGTACGCCGGTCGCGTCGCCGCGTCGACCACGAACGCGACGAGCAACAGCACGATGATGACGGCGAACACGTTCCGCCAGGGATGGCGGAGCTTGACGACCTTCAACGGCACCGGGGGCGCGGACGCCGTCCCGGTGGTTCTGGAGTCGCTCATGGTCAGCTCGTCGCGCCGTTGATGTCGATCTTGTCGATGGCGCCGGACTCGACGCCCCACTTGCTCAGGATCGAGCCGTAGGTGCCGTCGTCCATGAGGGACTGCAGGGCGGCCTGGAGGGCCTTGCCGAGGTCGCCACGGTCCTTCGCGATCGGCATGCCGTAGAGGAACGTCGAGTAGACGTCACCGGAGAGTTCGAGCTTGCCGTCGCTCTGCTGGACGGCGTACTGCACGACCGGGGAGTCGGCGGTCATCGCGTCGGCGCGGCCGAGTGTGACTGCAGCCGTGGCCTCGTCCTGCGTGTCGTAGCCGAGGGCCTCGATCGCCGGCTTACCGGCGTCGGTGCAGGCCTGCGACTTGGCGGGGACGTCGTCGAGGGCCTCCGTCGTGCCGTTCTGGACGGCGACCTTCAGCCCGCAGGCGTTGTCGGGGTCGACGGACTTGCCCGCCAGGGTCGCCCACTGGATCCCGGCCGTGAAGTAGTCGATCATGTCGACCTGCTGCTGACGCTCCTTGGTGTCGAAGAACGACGACAGCCCGACGTCGTACTTGCCACCGGTGATGCTCGGGATGATGTTGTCGAACTTCGCCACCTGGTAGTCGGTGGTGAGGCCGAGCTTGCCGGCCATCGCGTCGGCGAGCTCGATCTCCCAACCGATCGGGTCGCCGTTCGCGTCCTTGAACTCATTGGGCGCGTAGGTCGCGTCGGTGCCGAGGATGAGCTTGCCGGCCTGACGGATGTCGTCGGGGAGGAGCGCCTCGGCGGCCTTGTCGACGGTCACCGCGGCGGTGGAGCCGGTGGCGTCGGGCGTGGCGACCTCGTTGTTGACGCAGCCGGTGAGCAGCAGCGCGGCGGCGGCCGTGAGTGCGGCCGGGAGCAGGTATCGGTTCTTCATGTCAGGTTCCTTGCTCGGTTGATGTGGTGGTGGAGGTGAAGACGCGGCGTCCGGCGATCCAGGTCCCGACGGTCCTGGTGTGCGCAATCTCGGTGGTGGGGCCGGCGAACGGATCACGGTCGACGAGGACGAGGTCTGCGACGGCGCCGACCTCGATCACGCCGGTGTCGTCGCGGTGGTCGATCCGGTTGGACCCGTGCGTGTACGCGGCGATCGCCGCTCCGAGCGTCAGCGACTGTCCTGGGTTGAGCGGTTCGGGGTGGTGGTCGGGATCGTCGGCCGGCAGCGTGCGGTTGACCCCCACATGCAGGGCCTGCCACGGGTCGGGGGTCGTGACGGGCCAGTCCGATCCGGCACAGAGCAGGGTGCCGAGTCGTGCCGCATCGCCGAACGGATACTGCCAGGAGGCGCGTTCGTCGCCGAGCAGCGGCAGGTTCAGCTCGACCATCTGGGGCTCCCACGTGGCCCAGAGCGCCTGCATGTTCATCGTGACGCCGAGTCGGGCGAACCGCGGCAGGTCGTCGGGATGGACGATCTGCACGTGCGCGATGTGGTGCCGGTTGTCGCTCTCGCCGTTGCGCTCCCGCGCGGCCTCGAGGGCGTCGAGGCACTCGCGGACCGCCCGGTCGCCGATCGCGTGGAAGTGGACCTGGAACCCCGCGGCGTCCAGCCTCGTGACCGCCTCGACGAGGATCGCGGGCTCCAGGAAGGAGATGCCGCGTTCGGGCGCGGTGTCTCCGCAGTGACAGGTGCGCAGGTAGGGGTCGATCATCGCGGCGGTCCGGTTCTCGGGGATGCCGTCCTGCATGATCTTGACGGTGCCCGCGGTGAAGCGCCCGGTCGTCGTCCCGAGGGCCGCGGCGCGGCGTGCGATCGCGTCGCGGCGAGCGATGAGTTCGTCGATCTGCTCGAGTCCACGATCCCGGTCCCACCAGAGCGCCCCCACGACGTCGCTCATGAGCAACCCGGCCGCCATCGCCTGCAGGTAGGCGTCGCTCGTATCGGTGTGGCTGCCGTAGTCGCCGACGATCGCGTCCTGCCAGCCGGTGACGCCGAAGCCGTGGAGGGTCTGCTGGGCTGCGACGAGGGCGGCCGCGACGTCCTCGTCGGTGTCGACGGGGACGAACCGGGACACGAGCGAGCGGGCACCCTCGTGGAGCATGCCGTTCGGGGTGCCGTCCGCGTCCCGTTCGATCCGGCCGTCGGCGGGGTCCGGTGTGGTGTGGTCGACGCCGGCGAGGCGGAGCGCCTCGGTGTTCACCCAGGCTCCGTGGTGATCGCGGTTCTGGAGGAAGACGGGCCGGTCCGGCACCACTCGGTCGAGCTCCGCGGCGAGCGGGGTGCCGCCGGGGAAGGCGGCCTGTTGCCAGCCGCCGCCGACGATCCACGGGCGCTCGGGGTGGGCCTCGGCGTAGGCGGCGATCGTGGCGAGGTATCCCTCGGGGGTGCGCTCGCTCGACAGATCGCACGCGAGCTGTTCGAGTCCGGCCTCGATCGGGTGGACGTGCGCGTCCACGAAGCCGGGGAGCAGAAGACCGCCTCGGAGGTCGACGATCTCGGTGTCGGGACCGATCGCCGCGTGTGCGTCGGCGTCGAGGGCGACGATCCGGCCGTCGGAGACGGCGACGGCACCGTTCTGCGGCGTGAGCAGGGCGTTCCGGAAGACGGTGCCTCCGGTGAAGACCGTGTCCGCGTTGCTCGTCATATCACCTGCTCGAAGCGTCGGTGGTGCCGTCTGGCCGGCGCGTCATCCTCGGCGCACTAGCGGTATCGAGAGCATAACCCGGATCGTGGTGACGGATTCGTGCGTCGGATCGCGTTTCTGCAACGGAATCCTTCAGCCGGAGTGTCAGTGCACGCGAACGGGCCCGGAGCGTGCGCTCCGGGCCCGGCTGATTGCAGGAGATGTCGACGCGGCTCAGGCGACGAGCGTGCGCAAGCCCTCGACCAGCGGCGTCGTGGGGTGGCCGATCAACCGGCCGAGGTCGCCGCTCGTCTCGGCGAGGAGGCCGTCGCGGGTGTTGCCGTCGAGCGCGACGACGAAGCCCGCGGTGCCCTCGTCGAGACCGGCCGCCAGCAAGGCCTTCAGGTGGTCCTCGGGGGAGAGGTCCTGGTAGACGACCTCTCGGCCGACGACCTCGCCGATCGCCTGCGCCAGCTCGGGGTGCGACCACGCGACGTCGCCGGCGAGCTCGTAGGCCTTGCCCTCGTGGCCGTCGGTGGTGAGGACGACGGCGGCCGCCTCCGCGTAGTCGGTGCGAGACGCGCTCGACACGAGCCCGTCGCCGACGCTCCCGACGAACGATCCGGTCGCCTTGGCCTGGTCGACGGACTGGCCGTAGTTCTCGGTGTACCAGCCGTTGCGGAGGATGGTGAAGGGGAGGCCGGACGCGTGGATGAGCTCCTCGGTCGCCTTGTGCTCGGGGGCGAGGATCAGTGGGGAGGTGTCGGCCCGGAGCGCGCTCGTGTAGACGAGGCGGGCGACGCCGGCACGCTTGGCGGCGTCGATGACGGCGGCGTGCTGGGCGACGCGCTGGCCGACCTCGCTCCCGGAGACGAGCAGCAGGGTGTCGCCGGCCTCGAGGGCGGCGTCGAGGGTGGCCGGGTCGGTGAAGTCGACCTTCGCGGTGCGGACGCCCTGTGCGGCGAGATCGGCCAGTGCCTCGGTCCGGCGGCCGGTGGCGACGATGGTGGCGGGGTCGGTGCCGCGGGCGAGCAGGTGCTCGACGACGAGGTGGCCGAGGTGGCCGGTGGCTCCGGTGACGACGAGAGACATGTGAGGGTCCTTTCGATGGGGTTCGCTGAGGAGGAACCCGCTTCCGATCACATTACTTCCCGATCTGCAGTACCCACTTTGAGGTAAGCTACTGTCCGACGAGTAAGGAATGAGTCATGACGAGCGTGGACACGCAGCTGGGAAGACGCCCTGGATTCACCGACGGCATCCTGCCTGCCGCATGCCCCTCGCGCACGGTGCTCGACCACGTGACCAGCAAGTGGGGCGTCCTCGTCCTCCTGGCGCTGTCCGACGGCACCCATCGCTGGGGTGAGCTGCGACGGGTGGTCCAGGGCATCAGCGAGAAGATGCTGGCCCAGACGCTCCGGACGCTCGAGGAGGACGGCCTCGTCGTCCGCGTCGCGCACCCCGAGATCCCGCCCCGTGTCGAGTACAGCCTGAGCGACCGGGGTCGCGACCTCAACGAGCACCTGATGCCCTTGATGGCGTGGATCGACCACAACGCGTCGGAGATCCTCGGGCGCTAGGCGGTCCGGCCGAGCGCGGTGAGGACGTCGACGAGTGTCGACGGGTCGCCGACGTTGCCCGGGACGACCACGTAGAGCTTCTCCTCGTGCTCGGGTGTCACCACACTCCACACCGAGACCCCGGGCAGCACCTGTCCGAGGACGCGAGCGCGTCGTGCACCGAGTCCGACCCGGGCGACCTCGGCGGAGGTGATGCCGCCCTTCGACACGACGACCTCAACCGATCGTCGGAGCGCAGCGGTCGCCGACGTCAGGGCGATCATCACCCGCTCACCGTGGTCGAGCGTGTTGTGCGAGGCGTCCCGTTCCCGCTCGGACGAGATCGCGGCGAACCCCGTCGCGGTGAGTCTCGCTCGAGCGGCCTCCGCCACGGCCCGCCCGGTGGCGACGGCATCCTGGAGGGCGTCGCTCGTGGGGACGATCTCGGCGGGACCGAACGCCGCCTCGACGGGCGCGAGCTGTCGCGTCGCACCGATGGTGTGGGAGCCGCAGACGAGGAGCGCGGCGACCGGCTCCGCGACGAGCGGCGAGGGCAGGAGGCCGTCGCTCTCGACGCCCGCGATGGCTGCAGCGAGGGGTGACGCGGACCGGACGACCACGTCGGCTCCGTCGGCCCACGCCGCCGTGATGGCCTGCGCGATGATCCGCACGTCGTCTCCGGTCTCCGCGTCCGGAAGGAGCACCGTTCCGGGAACGGCATCACGGAGAGCTGCACGGAACTCGGCGGCGCCGTCGCGGAGACCCGCCAGGCCGAAGTGGGCGGCCTCCCGACCGGACTGCTCGCGCACGTAGTCCGGCAGGTGTCCCGAGCGGAACGGGAAAACGGGGTCCTGGGCGTACTCCGTCTCGTGGGCCGGCAGCGTCTCGTCGCCGATGCGGACGTAGTGGGTGCCGTCGATCGTCGTGCGCCCGCCCTCCGGGAAGGCCGGGACGAAGACGATGACGCTGCGGTCTCCGGTGAAGACGGCGGTCTCGGGGAACACGTGCCCGCGCAGGGTCGAGTCGCCTCGGAGGACGACGTGCACCCGTTCTCCGAGACGGCGTCCCGCCTCCTCCGCTTCGGCTCGAGTGCGTTCGAGGAGCGCCACTGCCTCCCCCTCGGGGACGGCGCGGGTGTTCGTGAGCAGGTAGACCGCATCGGCTCCGCCGAGCGTCTGCTCGATGAGATCGGCGTCCCATTCGAGGAGGACGTCGACGCCGGACGCCGACTGCGTGCCGGTGGGGTCGTCGTCGAGGATGATCGTCTTCATGCGGGGGTCTCCTGGCGGGGTTCGCGGTCAGCTCGGACGATCCCGGGCGTCCTGCGCGGCGTTCCTGGGCCATGCGACGTGTCGTCGTCGAGGATGAGGGTCTTCATGCGTGGGTCTCCTGGTAGGTCTCGATCACGCGGGAGTCGTCGCGTGCGCCGAGGCCCGACGCTGCAGCGGCGAGGAAGCGTTCGCGCGCTGCGTCGAGGACTGGGGTCGCGGCTCCGGCGGCGCTCGCCGCATCGGCGACGAGGCCGGTGTCCTTGACGAAGATGTCGACGCGACTCATCACCGGGGCGTCGGTGTCCTGCAGCATGCGGGGTCCGCGGTCCGACAGCATCCAGGACGCGGCTGCACCGGACTCGACGAGGGGGAGGACGGCCGCCGGGTCGAGTCCGAGTGAGGACGCGAGGGCGAGGGCTTCGGCGGCTGCGGCGATGTGCACGGCGCAGAGGTGCTGGTTGACGACCTTGATCGCCTGGCCGTCCCCGACGGCTTCGCCGACGATCCTGGCGGTGCCGAGGGCGGCGAGTGGTTCGGATGCGGCGGCGGTCGCGCTCGGGGATCCGGAAACGAACATGGTGAGCTCGCCGGTGCTTGCACGTGCCACGCCGCCGGTGACCGGGGCGTCGACGACCGCTGCGCCCGCGGCTTCGAGACGGTCGGCCTGCTCGACCACGGAGGCGGGGCCGACGGTGCTCATGATGATCCAGGTCTGGCCGGCGGGGTGGGTGTCGGCGATGGCGAGGGTGACGAGTTCGGCGAGCTGGTCGGGCGTCGAGACCATGACCACGACGGTGTCGGCCTGCGGTGCCTCGGTGATGGATTCGACCGCGCTGATCCCGGCGGCGGCCGCGCGTTCCCGTGCGGCGGGGAAGGGATCGACGCCCGTGACCCGGTGGCCGGCCGCGGCGAGCTGGGTGGCCATCGGCAGGCCGATCGCGCCGATACCGACGAAGGTGATGGTGTGTGCGGGCAGTGGCGTCGATGCCATGGCGTCCTCCGGTGGATTGGTTGGACCAATCGTAACCGCGGATGTCGGCCCGGGCAAGCGGCCGGTGGTGGGTGCCCGGCTGGGCGTCGAGGGGCTCACGGACTGGAGGATTCGGGGCAGGCCTCTCTCGGTCACTGAGCTTGTCGAAGTGCCCACGAGGCCCCTTCGGCGCACCTCAGAGATCGAGGGTGATTCGGGCGACCCTAGCCCGATGACCGAGGTGGCGCGACCCGAGTGCCCTTCGACAGGCTCAGGGACCGGAAGCATGCGAGCACAGTCCAGCCCGGTCACTGAGCTTGTCGAAGTGCCCACGAAGGAGCCTTCGTCGGCGGGGTCAGAACGGCGCCGGGTCGGGCTTTGTCCGGTGGTGCTTCCCGTCGGGTGTCGTACACTCGAGCACCCCACCGGGCCTGTGGTCGAGGTTCCACCCGGGCAGATGCTTCATCCGATGGTGATGTCGACACAGGCAGGCGAGATTGCCGACATCTGTCGCGCCGCCGTCCTCCCACGCCACCGAATGATCGAGATCGCACGCTCTGGCCCGTCTGCCGCAGCCCGGTGCCCGACAAGTGCCGTCCCGGAGGCGCACCGCCCGTTGGAGATCGGCGGGAACGCGGTACTGGCCCCGCCCGACGGAAAGGACTGCGCCGGTTTCCGGTTGGACGAGGATCCGGGTGAAGCTGGGGGCGTTCACGGCGATACGTGCTGCGGTCTCAGGGTCGATGGGCCCGTAGCCGTCCAGCGTCGCCGGGGCATCGCTCACGCCGGCCATCGTGAGCGCCGGGACCGTGATCTGCACGGTCGGCTTGATGTGCTCCTGCACTTCGACCGGGTGCGGCAGGACCGGGCTCGTCATGACGTCGTCGGGCGTGACTCCGGTGAGCGCAAGCGCCGCCAGGGCGTCGGCCTGCAGTTGTGCGCACGTGCGGGTGTCGCCGGCTGCGCGTGACTCCGCTGCGGCGGCCTCGACGCGCTCGATGATGCCCTGGGCGATGGGCGCCGTGGTGAAGAGATGCACCCAGGCCATGCCGTCCGCTGCGGGCTCGAACTCCACCCGACGGTCCGCCTCGGACCGCCGGGCGCGGGCGGTGATCGACTCGGGGTGCAGTCGCTCGCGCAGGATGCGGGCGCGTCTGCGGAGGTTCGCGTTGGTCGACTCTTCCGCAACCGGCAGGACCTCAGCGAGGAACACCGTTCGCCCTGCGGTCGGCACGTCGCCGAGCTGGTCCATGATCGTCTGCGCATGCCGGACCGAGATGCGCCCGGCCTCGAGCGATAACAGGACCGCCGGTGCGTCGTTGACGAGGCTTTCCGCGTCGTTCGTCGCACGCTGCACGGTCCGCTCGGGCGTGCGGGTGGCCATCGCGAGGGCAGCGCAGGTCGACCGACGGGAAAGGGCCTGCCGTTCCGCCGGCGGGAAGATCGCCGGAACCGTGGCGTCGGCGAAGGCGTCCGCGTAGGCAGCGGAACGGGCCAGCAGTCGGGCCTCCTCGGCGTCCAGCTTGGCGCGACGCCGCTGGATGTCCGCGTACTGGTCCGAGAACTCCGCGAGGCGCGCGGCGTATTCGTCGCTCGCGCGGATCGCGGTGGTGCTGGTCTCGGTCATGGAACCAGTCCATCATGGACCACTGACATTCCAGATGGTGAGTCGGCCCGGTTGTGGAGGTGTCCTCGTGGGCCCTTCGACAGGCTCAGGGAGCGGAGGAGGCATGCCGGATTCGTGGGGTTCTCCGTGTGCCCTTCGACAAGCTCAGGGACCGGTTGAGGTTGCCCGGACGGGGTCGGAGTCGCGACGCGTCAGCTCGCGGCGTCGTCGGCTTCGAGCTGCAACCAGTCCTCGAAGTGCTGGCGCATCGCGCGCCTTGCGGCCTCGGCGTCTCGAGCGGCCAGGGCATCGACGACGGCGTAATGCACGCTGTCGGTCCGCCGGACGCCGCGCTCGTCCGGCTGCTCCACCTCGAGCGCGCGGAGTCGACGCTGCCGGATCGTCTCGCGGAGCACGTGACTGAAGCCCTCGTGCATGAGTCGGAAGATCGGGTCGTCGACGATGGCGTTCAGTCGGCTGTGGAAGTCGACGTCGGCCTCGAGCGCCGCATCGTGATCCCCGGCGAGCGTCGCGGCGATCATGCGGTCGACGTCGCCGCGCAGCACCGCGACCGCTTCGTCGGTGACGAGCCCGGCCGCCGCCTCGGCGACGGTCTCCTCCAGCATCATGCGCGACCGGGCGAACTGGTCGTCGGACAGGTAGCCCAGCTGACGGGAGATGGTGAACCAACTGCGGACGAAGTCGTCGCCCGGGGCGTCGATGGAGGTGCCCCGACCCTGGGTGCGGTGGAGGAAGCCGAGCCGTTCGAGGACGGCGAGCTGCTCGCGGAGGGCGCCGCGGCTCATCTGCAGTGCCTCGCCGAGTTCGCGTTCGGGCGGCAGACGCCGCGCGGAGGTGCCGGGCTCCGGCGTGGCCAGCTCAACGAGCCTCGCCACGAGCGCTTCGAGCGGCTCCGCCATGCTGCCCCCTCGATTGGTCCGACCAGTGTCGATGGTAGCCGGTGCTGCTGGCCGCCCTTCGACAGGCTCAGGGACCACGGTGTGGGGCTCAGGGACGGGGCGGGGCTCAGGGATGCGTCCATCGACGCGACACGCCCGCCCCGATGGATCGGGACGGGCGTGGAGACGACGTGTTTTGGCTAGACCGCCTGGAGGGCCTGCACCGCGCTCGTGAAGAACGCGAGACCGTCGACACCGGAGCGCATGGCGAGCGGGGTGTCGGGACCGAAACCGGGCTCGATCGCGTGCTCGGGGTGCGGCATGAGGCCCACGACGTTGCCGGCCGGGTTCGTGAGGCCTGCGATGTCGTCGAGCGAACCGTTCGGGTTCACGCCCGCGTAGCGGAACGTGACGAGGCCCTCGCCCTCGACGCGTGCCAGGGTCTCGGCGTCGGCGATGTAGCCGCCGTCGGCGTTCTTGAGCGGGATGGTGATCTCCTGCCCCTTCGAGAACTGGTGGGTCCAGGCGGTGTCGGCGTTCTCGACCGTGAGCAGCTGGTCGCGACGGATGAACTGCTGGTGGGCGTTCCGGATGAGGCCACCGGGCAGCAGGTGCGCCTCGACGAGCATCTGGAAGCCGTTGCAGATCCCGAGGATCGGCATGCCCTTGCCGGCGGCGTCCTTCAGCTCGGTCATGATCGGCGAGACCGCGGCGATCGCGCCGGCGCGGAGGTAGTCGCCGTAGCTGAAACCACCGGGCAGGATCACGGCGTCGACGCCCTGGAGGTCGTGGTCGCCGTGCCAGAGCGCGACGGGCTCGGCACCCGCCATGCGGACCGCGCGCTGGGCGTCGCGGTCGTCGAGTGAACCGGGGAAGGTGATGACACCGATACGGGTCGTCATGCCTCGGAGCCCTCGGGGTAGTGGATGGCCACGACGTCCTCGATCACGGCGTTCGAGAGGATGTCGTCGGCGATCTGCTGCACCGTGGCGCGCGTGGCGTCGGTGATGGGGCCGTCGACCGTGAGCTCGAAGCGCTTGCCGATGCGGACATCGGTGAACTCGCTCTTGCCGAGACGCGCGAGGGCGCCGGCGACGGCCTTGCCCTGGGGGTCCAGCAGTTCGGCTTTCGGCATGACTTCTACGACGATGGTCGGCACGGAGGTCTCTTTCGTTGCGACGCGGCGGGGATGCGAACAGTCTAGCGCCGAGCGCACGACGCCCGTCCGACGGCGGTGCCTCGGCGCCGCGTCGTGATCAGCGGGTCATTCCGGGAGGGCGGCGTCCGCTTCGTTCGCGTCGCCGGCGATGCCGCGGGCGAGCGTCTTGTTGCGGAAGAAGTCCGGTCGGAGCTTCGCCTGGATGAGCATGATGACGATGCCCGCCACGATGATGATCATGCCGAGGATGAACACGAGCCCGACACCGCCGATGTTCGACCCGCTGCCGTAGTCGGGGTCCGCGCTCTCGATGATCGTGGTGAAGAAGAGCACGCCCAGGATGAGACCGCCGACGAGCGGGGAGAAGAACTGGAAGAAGAAGTTCCGTGCGCTCGAGAACCACTGCTTCCGGAAGTACCAGACGCACGCGAACGCGGTCAGGCCGTAGTAGAAGCAGATCATCATGCCGAGGGTCGTGATCGTGTCCCAGAGGACGTCCTCGGAGATGAAGCGCATGACCGCGTAGAACACCGACGCGACGACACTCGAGACGATCGTCGCGTAACCGGGCGTGAAGAACTTCGGGTGCACCTTCGAGAACTTCGGCGACAGCGCGCCGTAGTGTCCCATCGCGAGCAGGGTCCGCGCAGGCGAGACGAACGTCGACTGCAGCGAGGCGGCCGAGGACGACAGCACCGCGATCGACACGAGGATCGCGAGCGGGCCGAGGATGGGCCCCGCGAGCGAGAAGAACACGTTGCCCTGGATGTCCTCGTTGCCGAGCCCGAACTCGCCGTCGCCGACGCCCGCGTAGTTGATGAGCGCGACCGACAGGAACAGGTAGAGGACGACGATGATGATGACGGTCGCGGTGGCGGCCTTGCCCGGCGTCGAGCTCGACCCCTTCGTCTCCTCGCTCATCGTCAGCGTGACGTCCCAACCCCAGAAGATGAAGATGGAGAGCGAGAGGCCTGCGGCGAAGGCGCTGAACGACCCGACGGCGAACGGGTTGAACCAGTCGAGCGAGATCGGGAGGGCGTCGAACGCGTCACCGCCCGCCACGTGCGCGAAGGCGACGATGCCGAACAGCACCATCACGAGCAACTGGAAGCCCACGAGCACGTACTGCAGCTTCTGCGTCGTCTGCATGTCGCGGTAGGAGATGAGCGTCGCCCCGAGCATGAACGCCAGACAGGTGATGACGTTGATGAAGGGGTTCGACGTGAGGCCGGCGATGTCGGGGTTCTGGAAGATCTGCGACAGCATCAGGTAGAAGAAGTCGACCGCGATGCCCGCGAGGTTCGAGAGCACGACGATGGTGGCGGCGATGAGGCCCCAACCGGCCATCCAACCGACCCACGGGCCGAACGCGCGCGTCGCCCAGGTGAACGAGGTGCCGGAGTCCGGCATGCGGCTGTTGAGCTCCCGGTAGCCGAAGGCGACGAGCAGCATCGGGATGAATCCGACGAGGAAGATGGCCGGCACGTGGGTGCCGACCTCCGCGACCGTCGGACCGAGCGCACCCGTCAGGGTGTACGCCGGGGCGATGCACGAGATGCCGATGACGATCGCGCCGACGAGGCCGACGGTGCCGGCGCCGAGGCCTTTCTTGGAGAGGGCGCCCGTCGCGGTCGTCTCGGGGTGGGCGACGTCGCGTGGCGGGGTGGTTTCGGGGGGAGTCATGTCGGGTCTCCGAGGGTCAGCACGGAGTCGCGGGGCACGACCACCATGGGTACGGGGAGCTCACGCAGCATCTTCGCTGCCGTGGAGCCGAGGAAGAGGTGCTTCGGGGTGGCGAGTCGGCTGGAACCGACGAGCACGATCTCCGCGGGCTTCCACTCGAGGTGCGAGACGGCGTCCTCGATACGGGTGCCAGAGGCGATCTCGGTGGTCACGTCGATGTCCTTCGGCAGATGCTCGGTCGCGTAGGCGAGGACTTCCGCCGCGTGCGACTCGGCCCGGGCGGTCGCCTCGGGGTGCTCGGCGCCCTCCGGCTGGTCGAGCGCGACGAGCGAGACCAGCCGGAGCGGGATGACCGCGTTCTTGGCGACGACGATGGCCGCGTCGAGCAGCTGGTGCGCGCCGGCACGGGTGCCGATCGCGCAGGTGATCCGGCTGACCGTTCCTCCGGTGGGCTGGGCCTCGAGGAGGTCCCGGCTGCCGACCGGAGCGAGGGCGACCGGGACGACCGCCGAGTGCAGGAGCGTGTTCGCGACGCTGCCGAGCGTGAACCGCCCGAGGAGTCCACCGCGCGCCGCGCCGATGATGATGAGCCCGCCCTCGAGGATGCGGGAGGCCTCCAGGAGACCCTCCGCGAACGACTCGTCGTACACGAGGTGCGTCTTGGCCGTGATGTCTGCGGGGACCGCGTCGAGTGCCTCGGCGAGCCAGCGTTCGGCCGTCTCACGGAGGAACCGTTCGTACCCGGGATCGGCCGGGGTGATCGTCGGGCGTTCCTCGTTCGCGAGCACGAGGACGATGTCGAGCCGGGCTCCGGTGGTCCGAGCGATCCGGATGCCGAGCGCGAGCGCGTCGCGTCCCGCCGGCGTATCGGTGTAGCCAACGATGTATCTCATCTGGTGTTCGCTTTCGATCGGGTGCGAAGGTGCCGGACTGCACGGCGGTGTGCGGGTGTTTCGTTGGTGCAGGGTATCGACGGGGGTGGCCCTTCGACAAGCTCAGGGACCGGAGGTGGTGGGAGCGGAGCGGAGCGGGCCCCGCTCCCCGGATCGCTACGCCTGGTGGCGGGCGATGATCGCCTCAGCGGTGTCGGCGCCCTTGCGGATCGCGCCGTCCACGTGCTGGTAGCCCTCGGCGGCGAGGTCGCTCGTCGACCAGAAGATCGGACCGACCGGCGTCGACTGCATGGCGCCGTAGCGCGAGAGGCCACCGAGGTCGAAGCTCGCCGCGTACGCGCCTCGCGTCCACTCCTCGCTGCCCCAGTCGCTCTCGTAGTAGACGACGGGGGAGAGGGCCTGCTCGCCGTAGTAGTGGGAGAGCGAGGTGAGGATCCGCTCGCGACGCTCCTCGGCGCTCAGCTTGAAGACCTCGTCGGCGCGCTCGTCCGAGACGAACCCGACGAGCGTGCCGCGCGGGTCCTCGTGGTTCGTGTTGTCGTAGGCCTCGTGGACGAGCTCGTACGGGCTGAACGCGGTGGCCGACAGGCCGTCCTCGCGCCAGAACGGCGTCTCGTACACGGCGTGGACCTTGATGACGAGCCCGAGCGACATGTGCTGGTGCATCTGGTGGCTGAGGCGGGGCAGCGGCGGCTGGAAGTCGATGCGGGAGTAGAGGTTCGGCGGGACGGCGACGATCGCGTACCGCGCGTTGACCGTCACGCTGTCCGCCTCGGCCGAGACGCCGGCGTCGGACCACTCGAGGCGACGCACGGGCGAGGACAGGTGGACGTCGTCGCCGAGGGCCTCGGCGAGCTTGATCGGGACCTGCTGCAGGCCGCCGACGACGCGCTTGTCGAGGATGAAGTCGGCCTCGACGAGGTGGGTGAAGCTGCCCGCGGACGCCGCCATGAGGAGCGCCTGCAGGAGCGAGAAGGAGTGGGAGGGCTTCGTGAGCATCGCGGCGGCGATGAAGAGGGCGATGTTGTCGCGCGCCTCGACGTCGTCCGTCTGCTCGGCGAGCCAGGCGCTCCACGAGATGCGGTCGTACTCCTTCGCCCGGGCGTGCGCCCACGGCTCGGTGACGCCGACCTCCTCCACGAGCTCGTCGAGCAGGGTGATGAGTCGCTCCATCTCCGCTGCGGTCGACTCGGCGACGGGGAAGATGTCGCCCGTGAAGCGGGTGCGCACGCCCTCGGCATCGACGTAGACGCTGTCGCCCTCGCGGTAGCGGGAGTAGGTGTCGAGCCCGAGCTCCTCGAGTGTGGCGAGCAGCGCGGTCTGGTCGGGGGAGACCCACTGGCCGCCCAGCTCGAGCATGGCTCCGTCGATGTGGTTCGTCCAGAGGCGACCACCGACGCGGTCGCGCGCCTCGAGGACGGCGACGGACAGGCCCGCCGCGCGGAGCTTGGTGGCGGCCGTGAGCCCGGAGGCCCCGGCGCCGATGATGACGACGTCGCGTTCGATAGCGCTCATGAGGTGTCTTCCTGTTCGTGGCCCTTCGACGAGCTCAGGGACCGGGGTGGTGCTCGGGTGACCGGGTGGTGCTCGGGACCGGGGTGGTGCTCGGGTGGTGCTCGGGCCCGGCGCCGATAGTCGAGTATGGCGGATCCGGCGGTCGGATGGAACCGAGGATGGCGAGGTCGCCGGTCGGATCGGTGATCGGCGACGGTTTCCGTTGTGCCGACCGAGGTAGATCAGCCGATGGGCGTCATGGTGTACTTCGTGTACAGGTACTCGTGGATGCCCTCGAGCCCGCCCTCGCGTCCGATGCCCGACTGCTTGACCCCACCGAACGGTGCTGCGGCGTTCGAGATGACGCCCACGTTGAGGCCCATCATGCCGGTCTGCAGACGGCCGATCATGCGCTGTCCGCGGGCGAGGTCGGTGGTGAACACGTAGGAGACGAGCCCGTACTCGGTGTCGTTCGCGAGCCGCACGGCCTCATCCTCGTCGTCGAACGGCACGATCGCGAGGACCGGGCCGAAGATCTCCTCGCGGAGGATGTCGGACCCCGGTACGACCCCGGTGACGACCGTCGGCTGAAAGAAGGTGCCCGGTCCGTCGACGGCCTCGCCGCCGGTGAGGACCTCGGCGCCGCGCTCGACGGCGTCGCCCACGAGGGTCTTCGCCTTCGTGACCGCGCGGTCGTCGATGAGTGGGCCGATCGTCACGCCGTCCTCGGTGCCACGACCGATGCGGAACGCGTTCACCTTGTCGGTGACGCGCTTCGCGAATTCATCCGCGACGTCGCGGTGGACGATGAAGCGGTTCGCCGCGGTGCACGCCTGTCCGATGTTGCGGAACTTGGCGGCCATCGCGCCCTCCACGGCCTTGTCGAGGTCGGCGTCCTCGAACACGACGAACGGGGCGTTGCCGCCGAGCTCCATCGAGGTGCGGAGGACGTTCTTCGCGGACTGCTCGATGAGCTTCTGACCGACGGCCGTCGAGCCCGTGAAGCTCAGCTTGCGGAGCCGCGGGTCGGCGATGATCGGGCCGGAGACCGCGGAGGAGCTGGAGGTGGTGATGACGTTCACGACGCCGGCGGGGAGCCCGGCGTCCTCGAGCAGCTTCACGAAGTACAGGGTCGTGAGCGGGGTGAGCTCGGCGGGCTTGACGACGACCGTGCAGCCGGCTGCGAGCGCCGGGGCGATCTTGCGGGTCGCCATCGCGAGGGGGAAGTTCCACGGGGTGATGAGGAAGCACGGGCCGACGGGGTGCTGCGAGACGGTCATCATGCCGGTGCCCTCGGGGTTCGACCCGTAGCGTCCGGAGATGCGGACGGCCTCCTCGGAGAACCAGCGGAGGAACTCACCACCGTAGGTGACCTCGCCGTTCGCCTCGGCGAGCGGCTTGCCCATCTCGAGCGTCATGAGGAGGGCGAACTCCTCGCGACGCTCCTGGAGGAGGTCGAAGGCCTTCCGGAGGATGTTGGAGCGGGTGCGGGGAGCGGTCGCCGCCCACTCGTCCTGGGCTGCGACCGCGGCGTCGAGGGCCGCCGTGCCGTCGGCGACCGAGGCGTCCGCGATCGTCTTGATGACGTCGCCGGTGGACGGGTCGCTCACGTCGAGCGTCGCGCCCTCCGTCGCGTCGCGCCAGACGCCTCCGATGAACAGGCCGTTCGGGACCTTGGCGAGCAGATCGGTTTCACGTGCGTCGGTCATGGGTGGAGCTCCTTGGTGGTGTCGGTGCCGTCGGTCACAGTGTTTCAGCGTGCATGCCCCTCGACAAGCTCAGGGTCCGGGGTTGTGCTGCGGGGGCCGCCTCGGTCCCTGCCCTTCGACAGGCTCAGGGACCGGCGGGCGTGGCGTCAGTTCGCGGCGAGCGCCTCGAGGACGACGTCGAGTCCTTCGTCGAGCAGTTCGAGGGGGATGGTCAGCGGTGGGAGGAAGCGGACCACGTTGCCGTAGGTGCCGCAGGTCAGGACGATGACGCCGGCCTGGTGGGCGGCCTTCGCGATGCGTGCCGTGAGGGCGGCGTCGGGCTCGCCGGTGGCCGGGTCGACGAACTCGACCGCCATCATGGCGCCGCGCCCGCGGATGTCGCCGATGCGGGGGTCGGAGGTCTGCGCCGCGGTGAAGCGGTCGACGATGCGGGTTTCGATCGCCCGGGCCGAGGCTGCGAGGTCCTCCTCCTCGTACGCTTCGATGGCCGCCAGGGCGGCGACACAGGCGAGTGGGTTGCCGCCGTAGGTGCCGCCGAGCCCGCCGACGTGCGGGGCGTCCATGATCTCCGCGCGTCCGGTGACGGCGGAGAGCGGCAGGCCGCCCGCGATGCCCTTGGCGGTGATGATGAGGTCGGGCACGATGTCGAAGCGCTCGGACGCGAACATCGCACCCGTGCGGGCGAAGCCGGTCTGCACCTCGTCGGCGATGAAGACGACGTCGTTCGCGCGGGCCCAGTCGAGCAGGGCCGGCAGGAAGCCGTCCGCCGGGACGATGAAGCCGCCCTCGCCCTGGATGGGTTCGATGATGATCGCCGCGAGGTTGTCGGCGCCGATCTGCTTCTCGATCTGGGTGATCGCGCGCTGTGCCGCCTCGGCGCCGGTGAGCCCGCCGTCGCGGAAGGGGTAGGACAGCGGCGCGCGGTACACCTCGGAGGCGAAGGGGCCGAAGCCGCTCTTGTACGGCATGGACTTGGCGGTGAGGGCCATCGTCAGGTTCGTGCGGCCGTGGTACGCGTGGTCGAAGGCGACGACCGCCTGCTTCTTCGTGTGGCTGCGGGCGATCTTCACTGCGTTCTCGACCGCTTCGGCGCCCGAGTTGAACAGTGCCGTCCGCTTCGCGTGGTCGCCGGGGGTGAGGCGGTTGAGCGCCTCGGCGACCTCGACGTAGGAGTCGTAGGGGGTGATGGTGAAGCAGGTGTGGGTGAACTCCTGCAGCTGTCGGGTGACGGCCTCGACGACGCGCGGGTTGCTGTTGCCCACGCCGGTCACGGCGATGCCGGACCCGAGGTCGATCAGGGAGTTGCCGTCGACGTCGACGAGGACGCCACCGCCCGCGCCGGCCGCGAACACCGGCATCGTCGTGCCGACGCCGGACGCGACCGCAGCGTGTTTCCGGGCCATGAGTTCCTCGGAGATCGGTCCGGGGATGGCGGTGACGAGGCGACGTTCCTGGGGGAGCGAGGGTCCGCCGAGGATGGAGGGCGCGGGGGCTGCGGTGCTGCTCGTCATCGGTACTCCTTCGGCTGCCGCGTCCGGCGGGGGCGCCGAGGTCGTCCGCGAGCAGTGCCACCAGGCTAGGCAGCGGTCCGCATCGGTACAGTCGACAGTCTGTCCATACCAGCGGCTTCAGTTGGACGATCCGGCATCCCTGCGTAGACTCGCGCCATGGCACCGACGCTGCAGGACCTCCTCGACCACCGTGCGCTCGGCCTGAAGCTCGTGGTGGCAGGAACCGAGGGCGCCCTCGACCGGCAGGTCGCCTGGGTATCCGGGTCGGACCTGCCGGACCCCACGCCCTTCCTCCTCGCCGACCAGGTGCTGCTCACGACGGGCACGCAGTTCGGGACCGCCGTGTCGACGACGCAGGTCGAGGCGTACGTCGCCCGCCTCGCCGACGCCGGTGTCGCCGGACTGGGGTTCGGTACCGAGGTGATCACGGCCGGGACACCGCCGGAACTCGCCGAGGCCTGCGCGGCGCACGGGATGCCGCTCGTCGAGGTCCCGTACCGCACGCCGTTCATCGCCGTCATCCGGTACGCGGCCGACCTCCTCACCGAGGCGGCTCGGGCGAGGGACGCCTGGGCACTGGGCGCCCAGCGCGCGATCGCGTTCGCCGCGCTCCGCCCCGACGCGACGGTCGCCGTCGTGACCGAACTCGCGCGGTCCCTCGGCGCCTGGGTCGTGCTCTTCGACGCGCACGCGACCCCGGTGGCGATCGCGGGCGACGGGCCCACCGCCGCTCCCGAGGCCGAGCGCCTCCTGGAGCGGGTGGCCGGCGAGGCCACCATGCTCCTGAGCCGCGGACAGCGTTCGGGGGCGACGCTCGCGAGCCGCACGCGGACGGTGTCGCTGCAGACCCTCGGCCGACGCGGCGACCTCCGGGGCGTGCTCGCCATCGCCGGGACCGACGGCCCGTTGGACGCCGCGGCCCAGAGCGTCGTGACCTCGGTCGTCGCCATCGCCGGGCTCACCCTCGAGCAGGGCGGCGCACTCGGACGGGCGGGGCGCTCGCTGCGCACCGGTGTCTGGCAGCTGCTCCGCGCCGGACAGGCCGCCGCGGCGCGCGAGGTCGCCGAACAGCTCGGCACGCCGTTGCCGAGCGGAGCTGTTCGTGTCGGCGTCTGCTCCGGGCCGACCGACGGGCGCGAGGCGCTCCTCACCGAGCTGGAACGGGCCGAGACGCTCGGTCCGGGTTCGCTCTTCGTCGCCGAGCAGGACGGACGGCCCGTCCTGCTTCTCGCAGCGGCTGAGGGGGACACCGAGACGGACGTCGATCGGGCGGTCGAGACGGTGATCGCGGCGGCCCCCGCACGCCGGCTCGGACTCTCCCGATCCCTCGCGCTCGCTGATCTGCCGACGGGGATCGAGCAGGCTGTCTCCGCGCACGAGCACGCCGTCTCCGCAGGCGAGGCCGTCGTGCGGTTCGGGGCGCTCGCCGCGGCAGGGATGGCAGGGTTGCTCGACCCCGTCCGCGCCGCCGCCGTGGCCGAGGAACTGCTCGAGCCCGTGCTCCGCGTCGACCGCGAGGAGGGCTCCGACCTCGTGCCGAGCCTCCGCGGCTGGCTCGAGGCGAACGGCCAGTGGGAGCCCGCCGCACGGCGACTCGGGATCCATCGACACACGCTCCGCAACCGCATCACCCGGGTGGAACAGGTGCTCGGGCGACCGCTCGACACCTTCGCCGCTCGGGCCGAACTCTGGCTCGCGCTGGCCAGCCTGCCGGACGGGGATGCGTTGCGGTCCCGCGAGGCCGTTCTGTAGCCTCGACCGCACGGCGCGCGTGTGCTCCGTGGAACCACGAAGGGGGCGGCGCGCATGAGGATCCGAACGGTGGTCGCCCGGGTGCCGGTCACGATCGCCCTGGTGCTGGTCGTCCTCGTCGTGGGTGTCGTCGGGCGTGGCCTCTGGGAGTCGACGACGGCGCAACCGTGGTGGGACGCGGTCGCCTACGGCCTGCCCGCCTTCGAGGCCGGGCGCTGGTGGACTCCCGTCACCGGGACGTTCCTCGTCGTGGAGCCGTGGGCCTACGTGTTCGCGGTGATCGGGTTCGCCTGGGTCGGCCTGCTGGAGTGGTGGCGGGGATCGAAGGTCGCGCTCATCACCTTCGCCGCCGGTCAGCTCGTCGCCGTCCTCGCCACCGCCGGGTTCCTCTGGGCCGCGAGTCAACTGCCCTGGCCGTGGGCGACGAGCCTCGCCGGGATGCTCGACGTCGGTCCCTCCGGCGGGACGATGGCCTGCTTCGCCGCGTGCGTGTCGCTCTTCGCCTCTCCGTGGCGGCAGCGGGGCTGGATCATCGTCGCGTCCTACGCCGCGATCGGGGTCCTCTTCATCGGGTCGCTCGCGGACCTCGAGCACGCCTTCGCGGTGCTCTTCGTCCTCGCGGTGAACCGTTCCTTCCGCATCCAGCGGGCCAGTGTGCGCGAGCGCCGACTGCTCGCGTTCACGACGAGCGTGGCCCTCGGCGTCGTCCAGATCGTCGCCCTGCTCGTGCCGACCAACGGCCCGTTCGGTCCGACCGCTCCGGCGGAGGGCCCGTGGCTCGACGTCGCGATCGACACGGTCGTGATCATCGTCGTCGCCAACGGCCTGCGGCTCGGTCGTCGCTGGGCGTGGGTGCTGAGCGTCGTCTGGGCGATCCTCAACGTCCTGGTCGCGGTCCTGTACCTGGCGCTGTCGCCGCTCGATCCCGCCGACCTCCCGATCGACTGGGGCGACACCGACGTGTTCCTGGCGACGTCGGTGCTCTGGCTCGCCTTCCTCGTCTACCTCGTCGCGACCCGCAGCGCGTTCTCATCCCACCGACGCCGACAGCTCGGCGTCGGGCGCAAGCAGCAGCAGGACCTGCCGTCGGCGGACGACGCCCGCGCGCTCATCCGGACCGAGGGCGGCGGCTCGCTCTCCTGGATGGCCACGTGGGACGGCATGGAGTACTTCCGCACCTCGGTGGGCCTCGTGCCCTACCAGAAGCACGCCGGTGTCGCGATCGTGCTGGCCGACCCGCTCGGCCCACCGGATCACCTGCGGGCGAGCGTCGCGGAGTTCGTCCAGGCGGCCGAGCGCGACTCCCTCATCCCGTGCTTCTTCAGTTCCAGCCAGGGGACGAAGGACGCGATGCCCGAGGGATGGCGCGACCTCATCATCGCGGACGACACGATCGTCGACCTTCCCGGTCTCGCGTTCACCGGCAAGGCCTGGTCGAACATCCGCACGGCGCTCAACAAGGCCGAGCGCGAGGGGATGGTCTTCCGGATGAGCACCTACGCCGCCGAGACCTGGGGCGTCCGGCAGCAGATCCGCGCCATCTCCGAGGGCTGGGTCGGCGACAAGGGCCTGCCCGAGATGCGGTTCACCCTCGGGACCCTGCAGGAGGCCGACGACCCGGAGGTCCGTCTGGCACTCGCGATCTCGCCGGACGGCGACGTCGACGGCTTCCTCAGCTGGCTCCCGGTCTTCGGCCCCGACGGCGAGCACCGCGGTTGGACGCTCGACCTCATGCGGCGCCGCGAGGAGGGCTTCGGTTCGGTCATGGAGTTCCTCATCGCCTCCTCGGCCAAGGTCTTCGCCGAGGAGGGCGCGCAGATCCTCTCGCTCTCGGGTGCGCCGCTCGCGCACCGGGTGGAGGACGACGAGGGCCGCATCGCGCACCTGCTGGGTCAGCTCAGCGGCATCCTGGAGCCCGTGTACGGCTTCTCGTCCCTCCACCGGTTCAAGCAGAAGTTCAACCCGCGATCGGAGCCGATCTACCTCCTGTACCGCGACGAGGGCGACCTCACGCGGATCGCGGCGGCGCTCACCCGTGCGTTCCTCCCGGACGCGACCCTCCGCCAGTTCGCCGGCGCCGGCATCGACATGCTCAAGCGCGACTGAGCGAGGCCGACCCTCAGGGGGTGTCGCCGCCCGGGAGTCCCGCTGCGCCGAGGTGCGTCGCCCCGCGGGACCGCGCTCGCTGCTCGGCGAGGGCGGCGGCGAACTCCGTCTCCCAGTCGGAAGCGACCTCGATGCCGAGGCGCCCGGCCTCCTCGATGGTCAGCTCCTTCGGGAAGCCGTTCGTGTCGGACAGCCGGAACACGTCGTGTCCCGTCATGACCCGTCCGGCGTACCCCTGGACCATCTGGAGCCCTGCGCCCAGCGTGCGCCGGAACGACTGCTCCTCCTTGACGAGGACGGCGACGACCTCGTCGCGGGCGGCGGCCACCTCCGGGTAGTCGTCGGCGTACAACCCGGCGATGACGGGCACGATCTCGCCGAAGAAGTTCTCGTGCAGATCGAGCGAGAGCGCCAGCCTGATCGCCCGTCGGAGCAGTCGTCGCATGACGTAGCCCTGCTCCTTGTTCGACGGACGCACACCGTCGACCGCGAGGAAGGTCGCCCCGCGGAGGTGGTCGGCGATGATGCGCATGGCGGCGGTCTCATCCTCGTAGCGTCTCCCGGTGAGCTCCTCGAGGCGCTCGACGATGGGCCAGAGCAGCGAGATGCGGAAGACGTCGTCGGAGTCGATCGACGCGGCGGCGATGCGTTCGAGGCCGCCGCCGAAGTCGACGTTGCGTCTGGCGAGTTCCTCGAACGAGCCGTCCTCGCGCCGTCGGTACTGCATGAACACCTGGTTGCCGATCTCCATGAACCGTCCGCCGTCGCTCGCGGGATGCGCGAGGCCGTACGACGGGTCCTGGTACTCGGGGCCGAAGTCGTAGAACACCTCGCTGTCGGGGCCGCACGGGTCGCCGATCGGGGTGCCCTCGAGTGACCCGCCGCGGGACCACCAGTTCTCGCCGCCGTCGTAGAAGAAGATCCGCTCACCGGGCCGCACCCCGCGGGCGTCGCCGTCGGCCTGGGAGCCGATCTCCGCGATCCCGTTGGAGACCCCGCGCTCGGCGAACACCGACGCCCAGATCGAGGCGGCCTCGTCGTCGCGCGGGATGCCGTTCGCGGGATCGCCGATGAAGCAGGTGACGGAGATCCGCTCCGGATCCAGTCCGACGACGTCGACCAGGAAGGTGAAGAACTGCCGGATCTGCGTCTCCTTGAAGTAGTCGCCGAGCGACCAGTTGCCGAGCATCTCGAAGAAGGTGGTGTGCCGGTTGTCGCCGACGTCCTCGATGTCCTGGGCCCGGACGCACGGCTGGCTGTCGGTCAACCGCCGTCCGTCGGGGTGATCCTCACCGAGGAGGTACGGCAGGAGCGCCTGCATCCCGCTGCCGTTGAAGAGGGTGCTCGTGTCGCCGCGCGGGACGAGCGGAGCCCGCTTGATCAACGCGTGGCCGTTCCGTTCGAGGAAGTCGAGGTAGGCGTTCCGGATGTCGTGGGCGTCCATGCCGACACGATCCCAGCTTTCCGGTCCGAGGGGAAGCCGGTGGGCGCGGCGACCCGATTCAGTCCGCGTCGTGGAGTGACCGCAGGGCGGTCACGACGTCGTCGTGCCAGCGGCGGGCCGCAGGGAGCACGCCGCCGAAGATCGGGGTGTCGTGCGTCGCGCCCAGGTACATCGTCCCGCTCGCGTCGACGCCGTCGGCCCGGAGCGCGGCGAGGTAGGCCGCGCCGTCACCGCGGAGGGGGTCGTACTCGGCCGTGAGGATCACGGCGCGGGGGAGGTCCGCGTGCGACCGGGCGAGGAGGGGCGACGCGTGCGGCTCCTTCGCCTGACGTCGGTCCAGGAGGTAGGTCTTCGCCACGGAGCGCAGCTCCTTGATCGCGAAGATCCTCGGGATGCCCATCTCCCGCACGGGACGGAGGTCGATGTGGCCGCCGGTGAGGTCCGTGACCGGCACCTCGAGCAGCTGGAGTCGGATGGGCAGCCGGCCGCGTTCGCGGTTCACGAGCGTGAGCGCCGCCGCGATGCTGCCGCCGGCGGACACCCCGGCGACGGCGATCCGCCCCGTGTCGATCCCGAGCGTCGTGGCCTGGGCGAACAGCCACTCGAGCGCCGCGTGGGCCTGCTCCAGCTGGGTCGGGTACCGGTGCTCGGGAGCGAGCGCGTAGTCGACGGCGGCGATGACCACGCCGGCGTCGGCCGCCCGACGACGGAACCCCGCGTCGGTCGTCGGGTAGTCGATCCCGCCGATGCGGAACGCCCCACCGAAGAAGGACAGGACCGCGGGCACCGCCCGGTCTCCGTCGGCCGTGGGCGGGTGATAGAGCCGGATCCGGACGTCGGGGAAGCCGGCGACCGGGATCGTGTGCTCCTCGATGCGCAGCTCCGGGCCCGGGACGCCGACGGTCGCGAGCTCCTTCTTGTCCCAGTTCCGCGCGGCCTTGCGGTGCTGTGCGCGTGTCTTCTTGCGGCGGGGTGCGGCGGTGGTGGCCTTCGCCGTCGGGCTCGAGGGCTTCGCCTTCGGTCCGGTGGCCTTCGGGGAGGTCGCCTTCGGGTCCGCGGCGGGAGCGGGCTTCGGGCGCGCGACGGTGGTCGTCTTCGGCCGCAGGAAGAAGGCCTTCGCCTGCTCGAGTGCGGTCGAGATGAGGTAGGCGCGGTGCGTCCGCGCTCGTTCGGCGAAGATCGGGTCGAGAGGCAAACGACTCACCTGCCTTGCTGCTCGGATGGGCGGATCCCAGCAGTCTAGGCGGGCTCGGCAGACGACGACCGTGGCTTGCCCGATCGATCCTTCCGCGCGGCTTCACCTCCTGTTCACCGGGAGGCCCGGCCCTGTTCGGGTGCCGCTCGTAGCGTGATCACACGTACGGCACACAGCAGTGCCCGCGTCGGTCACTCGCGGTTCCGCTCCACCGGAGCCACGCGCGGAGCGGGCGGGTGCATCGGTCCTTCTGAAAGGTACGTCCCAGCACATGAAGCTCTCCCTCACCCGCGTCGCTGCGCTCGGCGCCGCCGCCCTCCTCTCGATCGGCCTGGCCGCCTGCTCGAGCGCCAGCGCCACCGACACCGGTTCAGCCGCGGCCGGGACCTTCGCGGTCGACGACCAGACCCTCGTCTTCGGCGTCGTCCCCGACTCGGTCGACACGCAGACCAACTACCAGCCGCTCATGGACTACATCGCCCAGGAGACCGGCAAGAAGGTCGAATACCACGAGTCGACCGACTACGCGGCCCTCATCGAGGCGGCCGTCGCCGGCAAGATCGACGTCGCGTCCTTCTCCGGGTTCACCTACGTGACCGCGCTCAACAACGGGGCCAAGATCACGCCGATCTCGTCGATCATCACCGTCGAGGGGCAGGAGCCGGGCTACTACTCCGAGGCGATCGTCCCGAAGGACTCGTCGATCACCAAGATCGAGGAGTTCAAGGGCAAGAAGGTCTGCTTCGTCGACCCGTCCTCGACGTCCGGGTACCTCTTCCCGAGCTACAACCTGCTCGAGGCCGGCATCGACCCCGAGAAGGACATCACCCCGGTCTTCGCCGGCAAGCACGACGTCTCGGTGACGAAGACCGCCGAGGGCGTCGAGTGCGAGGCGGGCTTCGCCGAGGACTCCGAGGTCGAGAAGAACGACGGCGTGAAGGTCATCGACCGCACGATGGTCCCCGGTGCGCCGATCGTCGAGTCCGACTCCCTGCCCGCCGACGTGAAGGAGAAGCTCGAGAAGGCCCTCTCCGAGGTCACGATCGACCAGATCATCGACTCCGGCGTGAAGAGCGCCGACAGCGACGCCTTCCGCGCGACCTTCTACGGCACCTCGCCGGTCGACGACGCGTACTACGACACCATCCGCGACATCTGCAAGAAGACCAACGCCAAGCAGTGCCAGGCCTGATCTGAGCACCGGCACCGCCCTTCGACAAGCGGTTCCTGAGCTTGTCGAAGGGCAGTGACCGGTGCTCCGGTTCCCGGTCACCGAGCCCGTCGCGGTGCGACGTCCGCATCACCACCAACCTCACGAGAGGCAGCAGCCATGAGCGTCACCGAGCAGCAGGCGCGTCACACCGCACCCGACGGAGCGGAACCGCTCGTGCGTCTCCGCGGGGTCACGAAGCGCTTCGACCGGACGGTCGCCCTGCAGCGCGTCGACCTCGACATCCGTCGCGGTGAGATCGTCGTCCTCCTCGGCCTGTCGGGATCCGGCAAGTCGACGCTCCTCCGTCACCTGGACGGTCTCGAGCGGCCCACCGCCGGGTCCGTCTCGGTCCTCGGCGACGAGGTGCCGGCCCTCGGGCAGCGCGCCCTGCGCCGGCTCCGCGCCCGCGTCGGGTTCGTCTTCCAGCAGTTCGAGTTGGTCCCGTCGCTCACCGTCCTCGAGAACGTCCTGACCGGTTCGCTGGCGGGCGTCCGCGGACCACGTCTCGGCATCCTCGGCTACGGCCGCAACCTGAAGATGAAGGCGCTCGGCCACCTCGACCGCGTCGGGCTCCTCGAGCGCGCCTACCAGCGCGCCGACACCCTCTCCGGTGGTCAGCAGCAGCGCGTCGCCATCGCCAGAGCGCTGATGCAGGACCCCGAGATCCTCCTCGCCGACGAGCCCGTCGCCTCCCTCGACCCGGAGTCGAGCGAGCAGGTGATGGCCCTCATCCGCGAGATCGCGATCGACCGCGGACTCACCGTCGTGTGCAGCCTGCACCAGGTCGACCTCGCGCTCTCCTGGGGCGACCGTATCGTCGGTCTCCGTCACGGCGAGGTGGTCCTCGACACCACGACCGACGGCCTCTCGAAGACCGAGGTGATGGAGATCTACGGCCGGGTCGCGACGAGCACCCGTGAGCTGCAGGCGATCGCCGTGGAGTTGGAGACCGACGAGCTGCTCGGCGACCCCGACGACGACCTCCGCGGCCTGCTCGGCGTCGAGGAGCGCGTGGGCGAGGACGAACTCCCCGACGACCCGGAGTGGGAGTTCGACGCCGATGTCGACGGCCGCGAGCCCGACGAGCTCCGTCGACCTGGCAGGACCCGCTGATGGTCGTCACCGCGCCCGCGAAGACGGCACCGCCCGCCGACCGCCCGCCCGGACTCTCCGGACCCGTCCCGGTCGGTCGGCTCCGCCCGCAGACGATCGCCGCCGTGCTCACGCTCGTCGCGCTGCTCGCGTTCTCGGTCTACTCGCTCCTCGAGGTCGGGATCTCGATCCCGAACATGGTGGCGAGCTGGGGCAACGCGGTCAACTTCTTCAACCGGGTGGGGACGATCACGTTCCCGCCGCCCGGGGAACTGCTGTCGCTCACCGCCCTGACCCTGGGGATCGTGATCTCCGGCACGGTCCTCGCTGCGGTGCTCTCGATTCCGGTCGCCTACCTCGCAGCCGCCAACACGACCCCGGGACCGGCCTGGCGCGCGGTCGGTCGGTTCATCGGCGTACTCAGCCGTGCTGTGCCGGACGTCGTCATCGCGATGATCCTCGTGCTCATGTTCTCGCTCGGCTCGCTGCCCGGCATCATCGCGATCGGGCTGCACTCCGTCGGCATGATCTCGAAGCTCTTCGCGGACGCGATCGAGCAGGTCGACGAAGGGCCGCGACTCGCGATCCGGGCGGCCGGCGGCTCGAAGCTGCAGGAGTTCACCTCGGGTGTGCTGCCGCAGGTCCTGCCGTCCTGGGTGGCCACGGTCCTCCACCGCGGCGACATCAACCTGCGCGGTTCGGTCCTGCTCGGCTACGTCGGCGTCCTCGGCCTCGGCCGTGAGCTGTCGCTCGCGTTCAAATCACTCGACTACTCGCTCGGCATCGGACTCGCGATCGTCATCTTCGCGCTGTGCGTCGTCATGGAGATCGTGTCGAGCACCGTGCGCACCGTGATGCTCGGGGTGCAGTCGACCGGACGCGGACTCGGTGACCGCGTCGTGCGTCGGGTGGCCGCGGGTCGGGACGCGCGTCGCGCGGTGAATGGGAGCAGTCGGACGACCGCTGCTCCGAGCGCCGAGTCCCGGATCGCCGCTGCAGCGAAGCGACCCTGGACGCCGGCCCGCGTCCGCGACACCGTCGGTGCCTGGCTCGCCGTGGCGGTCGTGGCCTGGGGCGTCGTCGTGTCCGACATCCAGTGGGGCGACCTCGTGACGTTCTGGGCGAAGGCGCCCGACGTCCTCGCCCGTCTCTGGCCGCCGTCGTTCGGCATGCGCACGACGGAGCAGATGGTCGAGGCGATGTTCGAGACCGTCGCGATCGCCTTCGCGGCGACCCTCATCGCCCTCGTCTGCTCGATCGTCATCGGGTCCCTCGCCGCACGGAACGTCGCCCCGGGCCGTGGTGTCCGCACCGGCGCCCGGTTCGCGCTCGTCGGCATCCGCGGCATCCCGGAACTCATCCTCGCGATCCTGCTCATCGTCGTCACCGGGCTCGGTGCCCAGGCGGGGACGCTCGCGCTCGGCATCTGCGGGATCGGCCTCCTCGGCAAGCTCATCGCCGACTCCTTCGAGGAGGTCGCGCCCGGACCGGAACGGGCGCTGATCGCCGTCGGTGCGACCCGGCCGCAGGTCTACGCCGCCGCGACCCTCCCGCAGGGGGCCCGCGCACTGGTCGGGCACACCTTCTACACGCTCGACACGAACATCCGCGCCGCGACCATGCTCGGCATCGTCGGCGGAGGCGGCATCGGCTACTACCTGATCCAGGCGGACCAGGGCGGGAACTACGACCAGGTCACCGCCATCGTGCTGATGATCCTCGCGGTGGTCCTCGTCGTCGAGGGCATCGCCATGTGGATGCGGAGGGTGTTCTCGTGAACGGACGACGGATGAGCGGCGGGGTGTCGGCGGCGCGGGTCGGCCTCGGCGTCGGCTCGCTGGGTGCTTCGGCCGATCGCGCCGACGTCGTGATCGTCGGAGCCGGCATCGTCGGGCTGTCGGCGGCGCTCGCCGCCGTTGACGCCGGTGCCGAGGTCGTGGTCGTCGAACGCTCGGCCGAAGCCCAGGGTGCATCGGTCCGGAACTTCGGCCATCTGGCGGCGACGCCGCAGGCCGGGCTCGCCGCTCGCCTCGCCGCGCGTTCGGCCGAGATCTGGCAGCGACTCGAGCAGGACGCGGGGCTGTGGGTCCGGCGTTCGGGCACGCACGTGGTCGCCCGGCACCTCGACGAGCTGCGCGTCCTCGAGGACTTCGCGGCGTCCCGTCCTCAGGCGGGTGCCGCGGCCGACGTCCGCCTGTACGACGCGGCCGAGTTCCTGCAGCAGGTGCCGATCAGCGCCGACGACGTGGTGGGCGGCGCCTGGCTGCCACGCGATCTCCAGGTGAATCCGCGTCAGGCCCTGGGCGCCGTCACGGCGTACCTGGAACGCCGCGGTGTCGAGTTCCGGCGCCGGACGACGGTGACCGGACTGCGCTCCGGCTTCGTCGACACCAGCCGCGGCGTCATCGCCGCAGGCCTCACCGTGGTCGCGGTGAACCACGACATCGACACGCTGCTGCCCGAGCTGGCCGAGCGGGCGGTCGTCCGTCGATGCGCGCTCGACATGGTCCGGGTGCGCGCCGAGCTCCCGATGCCGATGCCGGCGCCGCTCCTGACCGGGTGGTCGCTCCTGCGCTACGCGGGATTCGCCGACTCGCCCGCCATCCCGGCACTCCGGGAGCGACTGCAGCAGGACCACCCCGGGCTCGCTTCGCTCGACGTCAACCTCATGGCGACCCAGCTGCCGGACGGCTCGATCATCCTCGGCGACACCCACAGCCGCGGCGAGGCGGTCTCCCCGTTCCAGTCCGAGCACGCCTTCGACGAACTCCTCCGGGCAGGGAGCGCGCTGTTCGGGACGAGGCTCGACGTCCTCGAACGCTGGCAGGGCGTCTACGCCACCGCCCCGGAGGAGTTGCTCATCGACGAACCGACCCCGGGCGTCCGCGTGGTCGCCGCGACGACGGGCATCGGGATGACGACCGGACCCGCACTCGGCGAGCTGGCCGTCGCCGAGCACCTCGGCCCGACCTTCTCGCCGGCGCAGCCGACCAGTGTCCGCGCCGCATCAGCCCACCTTCAGAAAGGCCTCTCGTGACCAGCATCGATCGATCCCAGCAGGACAGCACCACCGCTCCCGACCCCGTCGACGACGTGGAGACCGACCTCGACGACCTCGACGAGCTGGAGGACGGGTTCGACGACGCGCACGAGGAGGACCTCCTGCTCGAACTGGTGGTCCTCGACCTCGCCGGGACGACGGTCTCGGACGACGGCGTCGTCGAGGACGCCTTCCGCGTCGCCGCCGAGACGATCGGCATCGACACCGAGGACGCGCTCGACGCGGCCATCGAGCTCGTCCGCGACACGATGGGCCAGTCGAAGCTCGACGTGTTCCTCATGCTGACCGACGGCGACGAGGCTCGAGCCGCTTCAGGCAACGCCACCTTCGAAGCGGCCTACGAGCGCCTCGTCGGCGAGGGGCGCGTCGAGGCGATCCCCGGAGCCGAGGACACGGTGCGGCGGCTCCGCGAGCTCGGCGTGGGCGTCGTGTTCACCACCGGGTTCGCCCCCGCCACGCGCGACGCGCTCCTCGCGAGCCTCGGGTGGTCCGAACTCGCCGACGACGCCCTGTCGCCCGCCGACGCCGGCCGAGGGCGTCCAGCGCCCGACCTGCCGCTGACGGCGCTCCTCCGGTTCGGTGCGAGCGCCGTCGACACCATGGTCGTCGTCGGCGACACGGCCAGCGACATGCTGTCCGGGGTGAACGCCGGCGCCGGGCTCGTCGTCGGGGTGCTCACCGGAGCGCACGACGAGGAGACGCTGCTCGAGGCGGGCGCCGACGAGATCATCACGAGCATCGCCGAGTTGCCCGCGCTGCTCGGTCTCGACTGAACGACCGACCGGGGGAACCATGCACACGACGCTCACCGCGCACGAGGGCAACGACGTCTTCATCAGACCGTCGCCGATCGCGATGGTCTGGCAGGGGCCTGGGCACCCGCACCAGGCGATGGCGGTGCCCGGGGTGACGCTCGGGCCGGGGGACGTCCTCGTCGAGGTGGAACTGGCGACCGTGTGCGGCTCCGACGTGCACACCGTCCTCGGGCACCGTGACGCCGCCACACCGCTCGTCCTCGGGCACGAACAGGTGGGACGCGTCGTGGCGGTCGGGGGACCCGTCACCGCGGTGGACGGCACCGTCCTCGTCGCTGGGATGCGGGTCGTGTGGTCGGTCGTCGTGAGCTGCGGCGTCTGCGATCGCTGCTCCGCCGGCCTGGAGCAGAAGTGCCGCAGGCTCGCGAAGTACGGGCACGACCGGGTCCACCGCGGCTGGGAGTTGAGCGGCGGGTTCGCGACCCACGTCGAACTCCTCGAGGGCACGGCCATCGTGATCGTGGGGGAGACGCCGCCCGCCGCCGTCTTCGCGCCCGCGTCCTGCGCGACGGCCACCGCGATCGCCGCACTGGATGCGGCCGGGCACGACCTGCCCGGCACGGCGGTGCTCGTGACCGGCGCCGGGATGCTCGGGTTGACCGTCGCGGCCATGGCGGCCGATGCCGGGGCGCGCGTCGTCGTGAGTGATCCGGACCCCGCCCGCCGGCTGCTCGCCGGCCGCTTCGGCGCCATCGCGACGGTCGACCCCACGATCGGCGCCGCCGAGCACCTCGACGCCGCACACCTCGCGGCGGGTGTGGAGGGCTTCCCCGTCGCCATCGAGATGTCCGGCGACGCCCGTGCCGTGGACGCCGCCATCGCGTCGCTGTCGATCGGTGGAACAGCTGTCCTCGTCGGCAGTGTGTCGCCCGGTGCACCGCTCGGCATCGACGCCGAACGCATCGTCCGACGCCTCCTCACGGTGCGCGGGGCACACAACTACCGACCGCGGGATCTGGCCCGCGCGGTCGACTTCCTTACCGGTGCGTGGCGTCGGTATCCGTTCGCCGAACTCGTCGGCCCGGAGTTCCCCTTGCAGGACGTCGACGACGCGCTCGCCGCAGCCGCGTCGGGCACCTTCCCGCGCGTCGGGGTACGACCCTGAACGGACCACGGGGTGCGCTTCGACCTGGCGCGGATCGTCCGATGAGCCAGGCGGGGTCCCGACGACGGCTCGGCGACGGCCCGCCAAGGCGGCGTGACCCCTTCGGGCGCCCCCATTCCGGGGGCCACCGCGGTCGATCCGCCGCGGATTTCCGCCGATCTCGGCTCGTGAATCCCGCCGCATGACCCACCTTGTGGGGTATCCTCGGGCCATGACGGTCACGACTCGCCACCCCGGGGTGGTCCGTGTCGGTGGTCGCCTCATGGTCGTGGATCCCTTCGCGGAACGAGGCGAGCTCACCGAGGGTCAGCAGCGCGGTCACCAGCTGCGGCGGAGGATCACCCTCCTGCTCGGTGCCTTCCTCCTCCTCACGGGCTTCGTCCTCGGTGCGACGGCGGGCGTGCTGGTCGAGTGGTGGCTCGTGCACGACGAACGCTCGTCCGTGTCACTCCCCGGCTTCGACCCGGATTGGGCGCCCGGACTCGACGTCGTCGGCGCCTTGCTCGGTGCGATCCTCGTCGCCGTCCTCCTGCTCGCGTCGGCCGAGCGACGCAACCGCCGCCGCCGACTGGACGGCGGACACCAGCCGTCGCGGTGGATCGATCCGCTCAACGATCACCTCATCGGGCTGAGTGACGACCTTCCGTGGACCTCGCTCTGGACGCTGACGCGCATGTACGCCACTGCGGAGCGGCTGCAGCGGGAGCTCGTGGAGCGCAGCGGCACACGCAGCGAGGTGGGCAGTGACGATTCATGCGATCTCGTCGAGGCACGGCTCGCGGCCGACGATGCACGCGACGCGCTCGAGAAGACGGCCACGCTCATGGGTGTCATCGTGCCGGAGGGGCCGCTGCCCGATGCGCAGGCCATCCTGGCCGACAGCGCTCGGCTCCGTGCCCGTCGGAAGACGAGCTGACCGGTACCTTCGATCAGCGACCGGTGCCGGTGAGGCGCTCGAGGAGTTCGCGGTAGCGGGCGGCCGTCTGCGTGACGATCTCGGCAGGCAGGGTGGGTGGTGTGGGCGTCGAGGCGTCGTTTTGGTCCCAGTTGTGGGCCAACCAGTTGCGGACGATCTGCTTGTCGAAACTCGCCATCCGTGCGGTGGGGTCGTCGCTCGTCAGGTAGACGTCGCGGTCCCAGTATCGGCTTGAGTCGGAGGTGAGCACTTCGTCGCCGAGCGTGATGACGCCGGTCGCCGGGTTGCGGCCGAACTCGAACTTCGTGTCGGCCAGGATGACGCCGTGACGCTCCGCCGTGAGCGATGCCGTCTCGTAGATGCCGAGTGACAGGTCCTTCAGTGCGACCGCGTCGTCCTCGCCGATGAGTTCGACCATGCGGCTGAACGAGATGTTCTCGTCGTGCTCGCCGAGCGGCGCCTTGTACGCGGGGGTGAACAGCGGCTCGGGCAGGCGATCGCCGTCGCGCAGACCCTCGGGCAGCGGGATGCCGCAGACGGTGCGGTTCGCGACGTACTCCTTCCAGCCGGAGCCGGTGAGGTAGCCGCGGACGACGCACTCGATGGGGAACATGTCGAGCTTCCTGACGAGCATCGCGCGCCCGGCGAACTCCACCGGGATGCTGGACACCGCGACGCCCGCGGCGTCGAGCTCATGATCGGGCACGAGGTGGTTCGGCACCTCGCGGAGCTGGTCGAACCACCAGAGGCTCAGGCTGGTGAGCAGATCGCCCTTGCCGGGGATGCCCGGCTCGAGGACATGGTCGAAGGCGCTCACCCGGTCGCTCGCGACGACGAGCAGGAGGTCGTCGGGGCCGGCGGCCGGCTCGTACAGGTCGCGGACCTTGCCCGAGTAGACGTGGTTCCAGGCGTTGGTCTCCGAGGGTGCGCTCACTCGTTCATTATCGCGCATGGCCTCCTCTCTGGCCGATCGTCGGCCTTGCGTCAGCGTCGACGGCAGCGTATATTCCATGTGGAATAGTTCGAGCGGAACGATGGTGGGAGTCATGGGCAAGGTCAAGCCGCTCGGTCCGCTCGCCGTCGCCGCGCTCGGGTATCTGGCCGAGCGACCCATGCACCCCTACGAGATGTACCAACTCGCGCTCCACCGGCAGGAGGACCGCGTCGTCAAGGTGAGTCCCGGCTCGCTCTACCGCGCCGTCTACGGACTCGAGGCCGACGGCCTCGTGCTCGCTTCCGGGACCGACCGCGAGGGAGCCCGTCCCGAGCGCACCACGTTCGAGATCACCGACCTCGGTCGGCACCTGCTGGGGGAGCGGCTGCGCGAGCTGCTCAGCACCCCCACGAACGAGTACCCGGAGCTCGGGCTCGCGCTGTCCGAGGCCCACGAACTGGGCGCCGAGGAGGTGCGGATGCTGCTCGAGACCCGTATCCTCCGGCAGGAGGCCGAGCTCGCCGACCTCGATCGCCGCATGACGTGGGCGCTCGAACGCGGGATCCCGCGCGTGTACTGGATCAACGTCCCCTACTCGGCCGCCATGGTGCGCGCCGAGATCGCCCACCTCGAATCGCTCCTCGCCGAGATCGCCGACGGTGCACTCGCCTGGCACGTGCCGGGGACCCGTGCGCCACTCCACGAGCAGGCGGCGACCCCGCCCGTGTCCTCTCAGCCGACACCCTCCCCGTGAACCTCCGGGACGACCGACCAGTCCGGCCGGCGGTCCCGCTCATCCTCGCGTCCCGAACGCGAACCCGTCCTCCATGCAGAAAGGGACATCATGTCCGCATCCCCCACGCCGCCGCCCGCCGGCGTCCCGTCTCCTGCGAAGGGGGCCGTGCGCCCTTGGCCGGCGCTCTGGTCCTTGGTCATCGGCTTCTTCATGATCCTCATCGACACGACCATCGTGTCCGTGGCGAACCCCGCGATCATGCGCGGCCTCGACACCGACATCAACAACGTCATCTGGGTCACGAGCGCCTACCTGCTCGCCTATGCCGTGCCGCTGCTCATCACCGGTCGTCTCGGCGACCGCTTCGGCCCGAAGAACCTCTACCTCACCGGTCTCGTCGTCTTCACCCTCGCCTCGCTCTGGTGCGGCCTGTCGGGCTCCATCGAGATGCTCATCGTCGCCCGCGTCGTGCAGGGTCTCGGTGCGGCGCTCATGACGCCGCAGACGATGGCCGTCATCACGCGCATCTTCCCGCCGGATCGCCGTGGCGCGGCCATGGGTCTCTGGGGAGCGACCGCCGGTGTCGCGACGCTCGTCGGCCCGATCCTCGGCGGCGTGCTCGTCGACGGCTTCGGGTGGGAGTGGATCTTCTTCATCAACGTGCCCGTCGGTGTCATCGGCTTCATCATGGTCTGGCGCAACGTCCCCGCGCTCGCCACGCACCCGCACAGGTTCGACGTGCTCGGGGTCGTCCTCAGCGGACTCGGGATGTTCCTCCTCGTGTTCGGCATCCAGGAGGGCCAGAGCTACGACTGGGGCACGATCACCGGTCCGATCACCGTGCGGAGTCTCGTCATCGCCGGCGTCGTCGTCCTCGGCCTGTTCGTCGTGTGGCAGGCCGTCATGAAGGGTGAGCCGCTGCTCCCGCTGGCGTTGTTCCGCGATCGCAACTTCTCGGTCGGCAACCTCGCGATCTCGACGATCGGGTTCACGATCACGAGCATGTCGCTGCCGCTCGTCTTCTTCTACCAGACCGTCCGCGGCCTGACCCCGACGCAGTCCGCGCTCATGCTCGTCCCGATGGCCGTGCTCTCCGCCGGCCTCGCGCCCGTGGTCGGGCGGGCGATCGACCGCGTGAACCCGAAGTGGTTCGCGCTCGCGGGGCTCCTCCTGCTGGCCCTTGCGCTCGGCTGGTACTCGATCCTGCTCACGCCGGAGCAGCCGATCCTCTTGCTGCTCCTCCCGAGCGCCGTCCTCGGTCTCGCCAACGGCTTCATGTGGGGCCCGGTCTCCAATCTCACTACCCGAGGGCTCCCGCAGCACCAGGCCGGCGCCGGCTCAGGTGTGTTCAACACGACCCGTCAGATCGGAGCCGTCCTCGGCAGCGCCGCGATCGCCGCGCTCATCCAGGGACGTCTCGCGGCCGAGCTGCCCGCCGCTCCCGGTGGGGCGACCGGAGGCGTGAGCGAGGTGACGGGCGGCGAGCTGCCCGAGTTCCTGCACGCCGGCTTCACCACCGCGATGGCCCAGTCGCTGCTCCTGCCCGCAGCGTTGGCGCTCGTGGGCGCCGTCGTGGTGCTGTTCTTCCAGAAGCCGAAGGCGGCGTCCTGGTCGACCCCGGAGACCCAGCACGGTCAAGCGACCGCAGCGGCCGAGGCGGCGAGTCGCGCAGCCGCCGAGTGACGCGTTCGGAGCGACGACACCGGGTCGGCTCAGGGATCGACGAGGTCGCTGACCGTCCTGGTGCCGCCGTTCCAGAATCGGAGGCCGAGGACCCGTCCGTCCGGGTACGGGCCGATCGCAGCCAAGGTGTCGAGCGCTGTGGCCGTCTGCTCCCGGGTCAGCCGACGGGAGAGCGTGACGTGCGGCGTCCAGAACCCCGGCCGAGTGTGGTCGAAGGCGCCCTGGACCAGCGCGGCGATCCGGTCGTGCAGCTCGAGCAGAGCCACCCCTGGGACGACACCGAGCGCGAGGACCGCGCCCGACCGACGAGGGAAGAACAGCGGGGCGCCGAGGCGGACGGGGAACGGTCGGAAGTCGGGTCGTCCCTGCAGCTCCAGCGTCGCCCCGGCGGCCAGGGTGACATGCGGACGGTTGCTGGCACCCTGATGGGTGGACAAGCTCGGCAGGCCGGCCTCGGCCAGGGCACGCCATCGAGCCCGGACGGCCGCGTCGAGCTCGTCGTCGAAGGTCACGTCGATACTGTCCGTCATCAGTCGGTCGGCACCGGCCAGACGTAGTCGAGCGTCGCCGGGTCGTCGGGGAAGATGCCGCTGTAGAGCTCCGGCGCTTTGGCGAGGAGCTTGGACCGGTGGGAGCGATGGACGTCGGCCCGCCCGAGCCACGGCGGCAGCTCGAAGTCGTCCGCCTCGTAGGCTCCGAAGTCGTCCGGGGCGTCGGCGAGTGCCAGCAGGGTCTTCTCGAGGCAGGTGTCGGCGTGACCTCGGCCGACCCAGACCGCGCAGGTGGCGACCTGGTAGTCCATGAGCGCGGGCCGATACCCTCGCCACATCGCCGTCACCGGATGATGCTGCCAGCCGTACCCCGGGACGATGAGCGCCTTCATCACCTGCAGCGTCTCCACCCGCTGCTTGCCCAACCGCTTGTCGTCGAGGACCTCGGCACTCGCCAGGAAGTCGGGGTAGGGGAGGAACGTCTGCACCCTCCCAGTCAACACGGCGGCAGCGCCCGTCGACAGGGCTTGCGGTCCTGGACCGCCTCAGTCGACGGGGAAAAACGGGAAGACGGCTGCGGCGAAGGATCGCGGCTGCTCCACCCAGGGGTAGTGTCCGCACCCGTCGAGCACGATGGCCTGGCCAAGGGGGAACCGCTGCGCGAGGGCGACGACGGGCGCGAGTCCCGTCAGGCCGTCCTCGGAACCCGCGACCACGAGCACGGGTGCCGTGACGGTTCGGAGGGCGTCGCGGATGTCCTCGACCTCGTCGATCGTGGGGGTGTGCACGAACGCGTCCTGCGCGGCCGGGTGCCAGGCGCCCAGGCGCTCGTGTTCGCGGGCGGTGTCGTCCCACTCGCCCCAGGCGATGGGCGCCACCGCCGGGAACAAGCGGTTCCCCGACGCGGAGTCCGGGGCCGCGAGCAGTTCGGGCAGCGCCTCGAGGAAGCCGGGATACCAGTCCTCCGCCGCGTGTCGGGCGATGATCTCCGCGCTGTCGTCGTCCGTGTCGACGAGCCAGGTGGCGGGTGGCGTGATGAGGCACAGGCGGTCGAGCCGGTGCGGGTAGCGCGCTGCGTAGCTCACGGCGACGCGGGTACCGGCGGAGTGCCCGAGGAGTTCGAGGCGGTCGACGTCCAGCCAGCGACGCACGGCCTCGACGTCCGCGGCGAGTTCCGGCCAGCTCGCCGCCGCGGTCGACGACCCGCTCTCGGACCGTCCGACCCCGCGCTGGTGCAGCAGGATGAGGCGACGCCTGGTGCTCAGGCCCGCGAGATCACCGAGGTAGGCCGGGTGACGCGCCGGACCGCCGGCGAGGACGACGAGGGGCGGCAAGGCGTCGTCGCCGATCACGTCCACGTGCAGCCTGGTGCCGTCGTGACTCTCGACGACGGCCGACGACCCGGTTCCCGCTGCTGCGCTCATCCGGGCCGCGATCAGGAGACGCGTGCGGCGATGTCGGTGCGGTACTGACCGCCCTCGAGTTCGATGCGCGACAGCGCCTCGTACGCACGTCCGCGTGCCTCCGGGAACGTGGATCCGAGGGCCACGACGTTGAGGACGCGGCCGCCGGTGGCGACCAGGCCACCGTCGACGTCGGCCGTGGCCGCGTGGACGAGGTGGACCCCCTCGACGGCGACGGCGGCGTCGAGGCCGGTGATGCTCCGGCCGGTGACAGGCGTTTCGGGGTAGTTCTGGCTCGCGAGCACCACGGTCACCGCGCTCGCCTCGGCGAACGCGGGCCGTGGCTGCTGGTCGAGCGTGCCGGTGGCCGAGCCGAGCAGGAGCGCCGACAGCGGGGTGACGAGCCGGGGGAGGACGACCTGCGTCTCCGGGTCGCCGAAACGTGCGTTGAACTCGATCACGCGGATTCCGCGTTCCGTGAGGATGAGCCCGGCGTAGAGGAGCCCCTGGAACAGGTTGCCCTCCGACGCCAGCTGCCGTACGACGGGGACGGCGACGGTCTCCAGGACCTCGTCGACGAAGGCCGTCTCGCTCCCGAAGCGGTTGTCGAGCCAGGGCAGCGGGGAGTAGGCGCCCATCCCGCCGGTGTTCGGGCCGGCGTCGCCGTCGAGCAGTCGCTTGTAGTCCTGCGCGGGGGAGAGCGGGAGCACCGTCTCGCCGTCGGTGATGAAGAAGAGGGAGACCTCCTGGCCGTCGAGGAACTCCTCGACGAGGACGCCGCCGTAGCCGAGCCAGTTGGTGGCGTGCTGGATGGCCGCGTCGCGGTCGTGGGTGACGAGGACGCCCTTGCCCGCCGCGAGGCCGTCGGCCTTGACGACGTACGGGGCACCGAAGTCGTCGAGCGCGGCGATCGCTGCGTCGAGGTCCTCGGCGCGGACCGCGCGACCGGTGGGCACGCCGGCTTCGTCCATGATCCGCTTCGCGAAGGACTTCGAGCCCTCGAGCGCGGCCGCCGAGCGATTGGGGCCGAAGACCGGGATGCCGGCGGCGCGCAGCTTGTCGGCCACGCCGGCGACGAGCGGGGCCTCGGGCCCGATGACGACGAGGTCGATTGCTTCGTCGCGGGCGAAGTCGCGCACGATCGAGGGGTTCTCCTGGTCGATGCCGACCACGGTCACGTCGCCCGCGATGCCCGCGTTGCCGGGGGCGGCGATGATGTGGTGCCCGGCCTCTTCGGAGAGGAGAGCCTTGATGATGGCGTGCTCGCGAGCACCGGAACCGAGGACGAGGATCTTCACCCGTCTAGCTTAAGGCGCAATGGCCTAGCCTCGAATGCATGGCCAGACCCAGGATCACGGACGCCGTCGGTCGCGCTGCCCTGGAGCAGGCACTCGGGGACGCACCGGCATCGCGCACGGACACGGCGACCGCGGTCCGCTACCTGTTGGAGCTCCTCGTCGAGCGGGCACCCGGCAACACCGTCGAGGTGCGGGTGCCGCCGTTCGGCGCGGTGCAGTGCATCGAGGGCCCCCGCCACACCCGAGGCACGCCGCCGAACGTCATCGAGATGGATGCGCCGACCTGGCTCGCCCTCGCCTCAGGCCGCATCGACTGGACCACGGCGATGGCCGGCGGCACGGTGCACGCGTCCGGCCAACGCGCGGACCTCACGGGCCTCGTGCCACTGCTGCTGCCGCGCTGACGTTCGGCGGGATTCCGCGTGCTGCCGGGAGCGAACCGGGGTGGTGCATCACCGCCTCGTGCGCTGTGATGGAGGCATGAGCACGAAACGGCTGTTGGTCCTGGGCGGGACGGAGTTCGTCGGGCGAGCGGTCGTCGACGAGGCCGTCGCCGCCGGCTGGGAGGTCACCGTCTTCCATCGCGGCACGAACCGGTCCTCCCCGTCGGACTTCGTCAGCGTGCTGCACGGCGACCGGACGCTGCCCGGCGGACTCGACGCGCTCCGGGTCGGGTCGTGGGACCTCGCCGTCGACACCTGGTCATGGGCTCCGGTCGCCGTCCGCGACGCGGCCGCGCTGCTGGCCGACCGGGTCGGGAGCTACGTCTACGTCTCGAGCCGTTCCGTCTACGCCGACCCGCTTCCCGCCGGAGCTTCGGAGGACGCGCCGGTCGTCGACGGATCGGCGCACGACGAGGGCTTCGCGGACTACGCCCGTGCCAAGCGCGGCGGTGAGCTGGCCGCCGTGCAGGCGTTCGGTGACCGAGCGGTTTTGGTGCGAGCGGGCCTCATCCTCGGCCCGCACGAGAACATCGGGCGGCTTCCCTGGTGGCTGGCGCGGATCGCCGAGGGCGGTGCGGTGCTCGCCCCCGGCGCCGCCTCCGACCCCATCCAGTACATCGATGCGCGGGATCTCGCGGCCTTCCTCCTCACGGCCGGTTCGACGGGCGCGAGTGGTGCGTTCAACGTCGTGAGCGAGCCGCGGGCGGCCACGCTGGGCGATCTGCTCGACGCCTGTATCGCCGCAACCGGGTCAGGCGCGACCCTCCGCTGGGTGGATCAGGAGCGGGTGCTCGCGGCCGGGATCCAACCCTGGACCCAGCTCCCCGTCTGGCTTCCGACCGGACCCCACGCGGACGCGATGCATCACGGAGACGTCTCGCGTGCGCTCGCGGCGGGTCTCCGTCGGCGTCCGCTCGCCGAGACCGTCGCCGACACCTGGGGTTGGCTGCAGGCCCTCGGCGGTGTGGCGCCGCAGCGTCCGGACCGCCCCGTCGTCGGACTGGACCGTGCCCTCGAGCGGGCCGTGCTCGCCGGGAGCTGAGCGCCTGTCAGCGGACCTCGCGGAGGAGGGCGAGCCGACTGCGCGTCCTGACCGCGTCGCGGGCGAAGCCGCCCGGCCCGAGGGCGGGGTCGGTCACGAAGGTCTCCCGGTCGGTGGCGGCCACGACGTGGAGTTCGACGCCGAGATCGCACAGGGCGTCGATGAGCAGGACGAACCGGGCGCGCGCCTCCCTGGTGAGGGCATGGGATTCGGGCAGGGCGTCGAGCACCCACCGGTCGTAGTCCGCCGCCCAGGCGAGGTAGTCGCCCACGGAGGTCGGACGTTCGATGAGTTCGGCGCTGGCGAACCATACCCTGCCGTCGCGCGCGGCGGCCGCGTGGAACGTGTGGCCACTGATCGTCAACGTCGTCGCCTCGCCCGGCCCCGGTCGATGGAGGCCGAGGGTCGCGAGGCGGGCGTCCGCGGCCTCGCCGGCGATGGACCAGCTGCCACGGGCGAAGCCGCCGCGGTGACTGACCGGCGAACTGCGACGGTGGTCGGTCGAGCCGGCGAGTTCGAGCACCTGCATGTTCGCCTCGATCAGGGCGATGCCGGGCTCGAAGACGTGATGGTACGCCGGGTCCGGCAGGAGGTCCTGCGGCCGGAAGTTCGAGCTCGTCAACAGGGTCACCCGTCGGGCGAAGAGGGCGTCGAGCAGTCGGATCATGAGGGTGCCGTCGCCGGGATCGTGCACGTGGAACTCGTCGAAGAGCACGACGTCCACGTCGGCGAGCAGCTCGTTGACGGCTTGCTCGACCGCGTTCGTCACCGCTCCCGCCGCCGCCCGGGACGCGGCGCCCGGCTCGCCCGTCGCGCGGGCCGCGTCGGCGGCCTCCGCGCGGACCCGGTGGATCGCGGCGTGCAGCCCGCGGAAGAAGGAGTGGAAGTGGACGCGACGCCTCCGCTGCGTCGGGAGCGCTGCGAAGAACGCGTCGAGGAGCCAGGTCTTGCCCCGCCCGGCCGCACCCCACAGGTACAGGTGTGCGGGTCGATCGTCGGCGATCCGGAGCGATGCCAGGCGCCTCGCCACCTCCAGCTGCTCCGGCTCGAGCGTGAACCCGGCGTCGGCGGCGGCGGACTCGACCGCCGAGAGCAGGGCGTCGCCGGGAGGGATCGGAGCGGGATCGGTCGTCTCGGTCCCCGTCGTGTCCACCGCTCGATCGTACCCGTCTGCTCGTCGACCGCGGCCGTTCACCATCGGTTCACGATGCCCAGGATCGTGGGGGAGAATGGAGGCATGACAGACGCCACCGGGCAGCCAGCACCGGAAGCTCAGCACCCATCCGAACCGACCGGTCCGACGCCCTCGACCGAGCCCGACACCGAGGTCGCGACCGTGTACTCCTCCGGTTCGGTCTCGGTGCGCCGGTCACCCCGCTACTGGCGGTTCCTCGTCATCGGTGCCTTCGTCGGTGTCATCGCCGCACTCATCCTCACCTTCGCATTCCCGGGGAGCGCCGACTACTCGCTCACCCAGGTGTTCGGCTTCCTCCTGCTCGTGTGCGTCGTGGTCTTCGGCGCGATCGCCCTCGTCGTCGGTCTCCTTATCGACCGCTCCATGGCGCGACGGACGCGGATCGTCGCAGCGGATAGAGTTGACGTGCATCCAGCCGGGACCCCCGCGGCCGACGCGGAACCGACCGGTTCCGTCAGTGCCGAGCCAGGTGAGTCCGGCCCCCCGAATCCACCCATCGCAGAAGGTTCAGGACGGTCATGACCTCATCCACCAGCTACCGGGAGGCCGGTGTCGACACGGCGGCCGGTGACCGCGCCGTCGAGCTCATGAAGGCCGCCGTCGCGAAGACGCACGGCCCGGAGGTCTTCGGCGGCTTCGGCGGGTTCGCCGGCCTGTTCGACGCCTCGGCCCTCACGGCCTTCCGTCGGCCCCTGCTCGCGACGTCGACCGACGGCGTCGGCACGAAGGTCGCCATCGCCCAGGCCATCGACAAGCACGACACCATCGGCCAGGACCTCGTCGGCATGGTCGTCGACGACATCGTCGTGGTCGGTGCGAAGCCGCTCTTCATGACCGACTACATCGCCTGCGGCAAGGTCCACCCGGAGCGCATCGCCTCCATCGTCGCGGGCATCGCCCGGGCCTGCTCCGACACCGGGACGGCGCTCATCGGCGGCGAGACCGCGGAGCACCCCGGACTCCTCGGGGTCGACGACTACGACGTCGCCGGCGCCTGCACCGGTGCGGTCGAGGCCGACGCCATCCTCGGTGAGCACCGCGTCGAGGACGGCGACGTCGTCCTGGCGCTCGCCTCCTCGGGCCTGCACTCGAACGGCTTCTCCCTCGTGCGGCACATCCTCGCCCAGGCGGGCGTCGGGTACGCCGACCACAGCGACGAGCTCGGCACGACGTTCGGCGAGGCCCTCCTCGAGCCGACGCGGCTCTACACCCTGCCCCTCCTGCGGCTGCTCGACTCCCCGGCCTTCGCGGGTGGCGTCCACTCGCTCAGCCACGTCACCGGCGGCGGGATCGCCGCCAACCTCGCGCGCGTCCTGCCCAAGGGGTCCTGGGCCGAGGTCGACCGCTCCACCTGGAGCCCGTCACCGGTGTTCCGCACCCTGAGCGAGCTGGCCGGATCCTCGCTCGAGTCGAGCGAGGGCACCTGGAACCTGGGCGTCGGGTTCTTCGCCGTCGTCTCGCCGGCGGTCGCCGACGGCGTCACGGCCGCCCTCGAGGCCGACGGGATCGCGACCTGGCAGGTCGGCACCGTGCACCTCGGCGACGACGCCGCAGACCTCAGCGCGTTCGAACAGGGTGCCAAGGGGGTCGACGGCGGCGCCGTCCGCCTCGTCGGCGCCTACCGCGACTAGTCCCACCGCTCTCCGGCCCACCTTCCTCCGTTCCGCCACTCGCCCAGCACGAACCCCAAGGAGTCCCCACGCATGTGCGGCATCGTCGGCATCGTCTCAACCGAGCCTGCCAACCAGCAGGTCTACGACAGCCTCCTGCTCCTCCAGCACCGCGGTCAGGACTCCACCGGCATCGCGACCGCCGACGGCAGCACCTTCCACATGGTCAAGGCCAAGGGCCAGGTGCGTGAAGCCTTCCGCACCCGCGACATGCGCTCGCTCCTCGGCAACATGGGCCTCGGCCACGTGCGCTACGCGACGAAGGGCGACGCCGCCAACGAGAGCGAGGCGCAGCCGTTCTACGTGAACGCGCCCTACGGCATCACGCTCATCCACAACGGCAACCTCACGAACACGCGCGAGCTCAGCAAGGACCTGTTCCACGTCGACCGTCGTCACGTGAACTCCACGAGCGACACCGAGCTGCTGCTCAACGTCCTCGCGACGGAGCTGCAGGGTCAGATCAGCGGCCTCGACCTCGATCCCGACCAGGTGTTCAACGCCGTCGAGAACGTGCACGAGCGGGTCGAGGGCTCCTACGCGACGATCGCCCTCATCGCCGGTCACGGCCTGCTCGCCTTCCGCGACCCGTTCGGTATCCGCCCGCTCATCCTCGGCAAGCGCCAGACGGGCATGGTCGGCAACGACTGGGTGGTCGCCTCGGAGTCGCTCGTCCTCGAAGCCGGCGGCTACGAGATCGTCCGTGAGATCGCCCCGGGAGAGGCCGTCTTCATCACCGCGTCGGGTGAGCTGTACTCGCGGCAGTGCGCGAAGAACCCGCGGCTCGTGCCGTGCTCCTTCGAGTACGTCTACCTCGCGCGCCCCGACTCCGTCATGAACGGCATCTCGGTCTACGAGGCCCGGCTGCGTCTCGGCAACCGGCTCGCCGACACCATCGCCGAGTACACGCCGATGGGCGACATCGACGTCGTCATGCCGATTCCGGACTCCTCCCGTCCAGCGGCCATGCAGGTCGCGCAGAAGCTCGGCATCGAATACCGCGAGGGCTTCTACAAGAACCGGTACGTGGGGCGCACCTTCATCATGCCGGGCCAGGCGCAGCGCAAGAAGAGCGTCCGTCAGAAGCTCAACGCGATGGGCTCCGAGTTCAAGGGCAAAAACATCCTCATCGTCGACGACTCGATCGTCCGCGGGACGACGTCGAAGGAGATCGTCGACATGGCGCGTCTCGCCGGTGCCAACAAGGTGACCTTCACCTCCGCCGCACCGCCGGTCCGCTACCCCCACGTGTACGGCATCAACATGCCGTCCCGCCAGGAGCTCGTCGCACACGGTAAGAAGATCCCCGACATCGCGCGTGAGTTGGGCGCTGACAACCTCATCTACCAGGAGGTCGCCGACATGAAGGCCGCCATCCTCGAGGGCTCCGGCATCAGCGACCTCGAGATGAGCTGCTTCACCGGCGAGTACGTCACCGGTACGGTCTCCGAGGAGTATCTCGAGTGGGTGGAGCGCTCGCAGCTCTCCTGAGCCCTGCCTGAATGACGAAGCGCGCGAGCCCCGAGGGGATCGCGCGCTTCGTCGTTCAGGAACCGACTGCTACTCCGGCGCACCGGGCTGCTCGAGCGGCGCCGGCGTGGCTGCGGGGGCCGCCTTCGGCTTCGTCGTGCGCGGCTTCGCCGGTGCCTTCGCGGTGGCCGTCTTCGCTGCGGCGCCCGTCGTCTTCGTCGTCGGTGCCTTCGCGGCTGCGGTCTTCGGCGTCGTGGTCTTGGCCGCTGCCGCCTTGGGCGTCGTCGAACCGGTGGTGGCGCGCGTCGAACTCGTCTTGCGGACGGTGCTCCCCGCGGCCGTCGCCGTGGTCGTCTTCGCGGCGGGCTTCCGAGCCGTCGTCGAACGCGTCGTCGTCGACCGGCTGGTCGAGGTGCGTGGCGCGCTCACGGCCGCGGCCGGTGCGGTGGCCGACACGGTCTCGTCGCGTCCGGTCGTGTCTGCGGCTCCGGTCTCGTCGCTCGCGAGGCGCGCCTCGGTCTCGTCGGCGGCGGCTGCGACGGTCTCCGCGTCGCCGGTGGACGTCGACTCCAGGACGATCGACTCGGCCGGTTCGGCGGAGGTGTTCGCTGCGGCGGCGGCCTCGGGCGCGCGGTCGGTGCCGGAGAAGACCGCGGCGAACTGCTCGGTCGGGGTGGGCTCGGCGGCGCGCACCCAGTCCGAGGTGGGCTCCGCGGCCGGAGCCTCAGCGGTCGGAGCCTCGGTCGACGGTGCCTGGTGGGCGCCGTACTGCTGCGTCGCCTGGGAGCCCTGCTGGGTCTGCGTCGTGCCGTATCCGCCCGTCTGGCCACCGGCATACTGCGAGGTGTCGTAAGCGGTGGTCTGTCCGTACTGTGCGGGGTCGTACACCGGCGCCTGGCCGGTCTGGCCCGCCTGGTAGGGGTGCTGCTCGTAACCGCTCTGACCGGCGTACGGTGCCTGCGTGGGGTTCGGCTGCGAGGCGGCCTCGCGAGCGGCAGCGCGCTGCTGCTGCTGGTTCACGAGGCGCGCGACCTCGGCGTCGATGGCGTCCTCGGTGATGTGCTTGGACGGACCGTAGGCGTCGAGTCCGACGAAGACCAGGGCGATGCCCATCACGAAGATCGGCCAGATCGGCCAGAAGTACCCCCAGGCGCCGGTGAGGAGCCAGATGACGATCAGGAGGACGGAGACCGCACCCCAGACGGCGAGAAACTGCTTGAAATCGTGCTGCGCCTTCAGGCGCTTCTTGGCGGCAACGCGGAGTTCGTCGGTGTTCATCCGTCCAGGCTAGTCTCCGCCCAGTGAGAACTCCATTTGCCGACATTCGTCTGGGAGATCACCCGGCCGAGACGTGCCGGAGCGATGGCGAACCGCTGATGCAGACGCGCCGGAACGGTGGGAAGGACGCGCCTACGCGCCCTTCGCCTCACCGTCGGCGTACTTCTCGGCGTACTCAGCCCACTTGGCGATCTCGTCGTCGTAGCTCTCGTCGACGCCCGTGCCCGGGTGGTCGACGGAGTGCCCCGTGAGCTCGCGCTCGAGCGCGTTGTAGTTCACGTCCGGGCTGAACGACTTGAGCTCACGAGCGATCTTCGTGTGCTTTGCCTTTTGACGGCCACGACCCATGCGAGACCCCCTCATGATTTTCTGACCGGCCGCGCTTGCGGGGCGTCCGGGGCTTTCGCCTACCAGGGAACGATAAAGACTAGCGTTGAGCTTACCATGCCGCCCGTGGACGGGGCGCTCGTACGGGGACGGTCCGGCGCGCACCGGTGCCGACACCGCGACGGAACGGGGCTGGGCCAGCACGCCGAGTGGTGGGACGATGGACCCATGACCGGAACCCTGCACATCACCGGAGATGCGGACGCCGACCGCCTGTTGTCGACCGACCCGCTCGCCCTGCTCGTCGGCATGCTGCTCGATCAGCAGGTGCCGATGGAGACCGCGTTCGCCGGCCCGCTGAAGATCAGCGACCGCCTCGGTTCCTTCGACGCGGCCACCATCGCTCGGGAGGAACCCGAGGCGTTCGCCTCGCTCTTCAAGACGAGTCCCGCCGTGCACCGGTTCCCGGGTTCCATGGCAGGCCGGGTGCAGGGGCTCTGCGCCGCGATCGTCGACGACTGGGACGGCGACGCGGAGGCGATCTGGACGCGCGACGCGCCCGACGGCCCGGAGATCCTGAAGCGCCTGCTCGCCCTGCCGGGGTTCGGCGAGCAGAAGGCGAAGATCTTCCTCGCGCTGCTCGGCAAGCAGTACGGACTCGACGCGGCCGACTGGCGAAAGGCCTCGGCGCCCTACGGCGAGGACGGCAGTCTCCGGTCCGTCGCCGACATCGTCGACCCGGAGTCGCTCGCGCAGGTGCGGGCGGCGAAGCAGGCGGCCAAGGCCGCCGCGAAGCGCGCGAAGGGGGAGTGACGACATGAGCGAAGCGCAGCGGGGTACCGCGATCGTGGTCGGTGTCACGCCGGGGCAGCCCGACACCGTGCTCGTCGAGGCGGCGTCGTTCGCGCAGGCCTTCGCCTGCCGGCTCGTCCTCGCCCACGTCGACGCGAGTCGGTTCGTCGTGGTCGAGAACGTCGACGGCACCGTCACGTCGTTGCCGTTCGACGCCGATCTGCACGACTTCGACCCGGAGCCGGCCGATCCCGGCCTCGAGGCGACCGCGCATCGTCTCCTCGACGACACCGGTGTCGCGTGGGAACTGACCCAGCTCGCCGGCGACCCGGCTCGCGCCCTCGGTCGACTCGCCGATTCGGTGTCCGCGCGGGCGATCATCGTCGGGACCCGGGAGCGCGGCCTCCGCAAGGGGATCCTCGAGTTCTTCAACGGTTCCGTCGCCGCGACGCTGGCCCATCGGCAGGCGCGTCCGGTGGTCGTGGTCCCGCTCGCGCCGAGCGCCACCGACGAACCGCTGTGGGACGCCCCCGCCGGCGACCTGCGGTGACGGCCGCTCCGACGGGGACACGGGCTCCGCACCTCCGACCCGCCACGATCGCGATGGTCGCGCTCGGTGGCGCGATCGGGACGGGCGCCCGCGAGGCGATCTCCCTCGCGGTCCCGCCCATCGGCGGTGTCCCCGTGGCCATCCTCGGCATCAACGTCGTCGGCGCCTTCCTGCTCGGCCTCCTCCTCGAGTCGCTCCTCCGACGCGGACCCGACGACGGCCGTCGACGCGATCTCCGCCTCTTCCTCGGTACCGGCGTCCTCGGTGGTTTCACGACGTACAGCGCGCTCGCGGCCGACAGCAGCGTCCTCCTCATCGAGGGGAACGCTGTGGTGGGGGTGCTGTACGCGGTGGGGAGCGTCGTGCTGGGCGTCCTCGCGGGCTGGGGCGGCATCGTCCTCGCCCGACGGATCGGCGGTGGCCGCTCGTGACGCCCTGGCTCTTCCTCGCGATCGCGGCGGCCGGCGGTGTCGGCGCCGCTGCTCGCTTCGTCGTCGACGGCCTCATCCGCTCCCGCGTGGGCGGCGCGTACCCCTGGGGGACGACCGCCATCAACGTCAGCGGGTCGCTCCTGCTCGGCCTCGTCACGGCGCTGGCCCTCGGCGGGGTCGTCGACGAGGCGTGGCGGCTCGTCCTCGGAGGTGGGCTGCTCGGTGGGTACACGACGTTCAGCACCGCGAGCATCGAGACCGTCCGGCTGCTCCACGACGAACGTTCCCGGGCCGGACTGGTGAACGCGTTCGGCATGCTCGTCGCCTCGGTCATCGCGGCCCTGGCCGGCTACTGGCTGGGCTCGCTCGTCGCATGACCGCTCGTTCGCCCAGACCTGGGCGAACGAACACGGCGGCTACGCCTCGAAGCGGCGGTTGTGCCGGAGGTTCAGCACGATCGGGATCCCGAGGGCGACGATGAGCAGCAGGATGCTCCAGAAGCCGATCTCCGACCACAGCAGGAAGACCCCGAAGACGCCGAGTCCGCCCGACAGGCCGCGCAGGATGATGGTGAACTGCGGGAGTCGCTGCGGGCGGCCCTGCCACATCGGCAGCGGCGAGTCGGGGTTCGCGGCGATGAGGCGGACCATCGACAGCGTCCCGAAGACGGCCGCGAGGAACAGCAGCGAGAGACCCCAGGTGAACATGTCCCCAGTCTGTCAGTCCGCGGCCGACCCCTCACGCCGTCGCCGGAGCGCGTGGCCGATCAGGAGCGAGGCTGCCCCGTGTTGCGGTCGATGTGCGGCTTCCGCTCGATCGGCTTCTTGACGCGGACGATCTCGCCCCGTCGCTCCTGGCCGGGCAGCGGCCGTGACCGACGCCCGTAGATGAGCTCCGAGGAGTCGAGCAGCCACGGCACGAGGGCGACGGTCACGCCGTGGACGAGCATGATCTGGTTGCGGATCCGCGACGCCCGCCGGTTGTGGAGGAGGCTCTCCCACCAGTGCCCGACGATGTACTGCGGCATGTAGACGGTCACGACCTCGGCGCCGTGCTCAGCACGGTGCGCCTTGATGTACTTCGCGAGCGGCATCGCGAACTCGCGATACGGCGACTCCAGGATGACGAGCGGCACGTGGATGTTCTGTTCGATCCACTGCTGCTCAAGCAGCTTCGTGGCCTCCGGATCGATCGACATGTGGACCGCTTCGAGGCTGTCGTGCTTGGCGGCGATCGCGTAGTCCAGCGCCTTGAGGATCGGCTTCTGCATCTTGCCGACGAGGACGATCGCGTGGTCGCCGGTCGCGCCGAAGGTCGTGGTCGGGTCGACCTCGACCTCCTTCTCCACGTCGCGGTAGTAGCGGTTCACGCCGAGCATGAGGACGAAGAGGATCGGCATGAGCACGAAGACGAGCCAGGCGCCGTGGGTGAACTTCGTGATCGTGACGACGATGAGGACGCTCGCGGTGAGCAGGGCGCCGAACGCGTTGATCGCGAGTCCGCGGTAGACGGAGCCGCGGTTGTCGCAGCCCTCCCGGAGCATCCGCAGCCAGTGCTTCACCATGCCCGTCTGGCCGAGCGTGAACGACACGAACACCCCGATGATGTACAGCTGGATGAGCTGGGTGAGGTTCGCCTGGTAGACCACGAGGATCGCGCATGCAGCGAGACCCAGGATGATCATGCCGTTCGAGAACACGAGGCGGTCGCCGCGGGTGTTGAGCGACTTGGGGGCGTAGGAGTCGCGCGCGAGGACGGCACCGAGCAGCGGGAAGCCGTTGAAGGCCGTGTTGGCTGCGAGGAGCAGGACGCACGCGGTCGCCGCCTGGATGAGGAAGAACGGGATGCTGTTCGCGCCGAAGACCGCGGTCGCGACCTGTGCCATGAGGCTCGGCTGCGGCGTCGTCGCGCAGTCCGCGAACCCCTCGAGGTGACAGGCGTTCTCGGCGTAGTGCACGCGGGAGATGAGGGCGAGTGCGGTGAGGCCGACGAACAGCACGATCGCGGTGCCGCCCATGAGGACCAGCGTCTTCTGGGCGTTCTTGATCTGCGGGCGGCGGAACGCGGGCACACCGTTCGAGACCGCTTCGACACCGGTGAGTGCCGAGCAACCGGAGGAGAAGGCGCGCAGGAGGAGCAGGATGAACGCCGCCTGGGTGAGGCTCTCACCCTGCACGGTGAACTCGGCGCTCGAAGCGACCGGGGCGTCGCCCATGAAGGTGCGGGCGAGTCCTGCGACGATCATGACGAGCACGCTCGCGATGAAGAAGTAGGTGGGGATCGCGAAGGCCTTGCTCGACTCCCGGACACCGCGCAGGTTGACGGCCATGAGGACGAGGACGAATCCGACGGCCAGCTCGACGCGCCACGGGTTGAGCCCGGGGATCGCGGAGATGATGTTGTCGACGCCCGAGGCCACCGAGACGGCGACCGTGAGGACGTAGTCGACGAGGAGGGCGGAGGCGACCACGAGGCCGGCCTTCTCGCCGAGGTTCCGGTGGGCGACCTCGTAGTCGCCACCGCCCGACGGGTACGCCTTGATGAGCTGCCGGTAGCTCGCGACGACCACGACGAGGAGGATCACGACGCACGCGGCGACCCACGGCGCGAAGCTCAGGAAGGCGAGCCCGCCGAGCGTCAGGATCATGAGGAGTTCCTGCGGTGCGTACGCCACACTCGACAGCGCGTCGCTCGCGAAGATCGGCAGTGCGAGCCGTTTGGGGAGGAGCTGGCCCTCCAGGTTCTCGGTCGGCAGCGGGTCCCCGATCAACCAGCGTTTTGCCGATCGTGGTTCTGTCCCGGGCTCTCGACCCTCAGTTGTCACGAGCGGCGATATTACTCCTTCGGGAACCGGAGTCAAGCGGGGATGAGCTGGATGGACAGGCATCGTCACCCGACCGTGACGCAGTGTTCATCGACCGGGGGAGTGGCGGACCGGAATGGTCGACCAATATCCTGATCGACGGCTGTTGCCTGGCTGTGAGCCCGGACAGTCGCTCGTGATCGACCACCCACCTCAAGGACCCTCATCGTGACCGCTCGCCGTCGTCTCCTCCCGCTCGCCCTCGCCGCCCTCGCCGCGACCCTGACGCTCTCCGGGTGCAGTGTCGTGGAGGGCATCCTCCCGAAACCCGCCGAGACCCGGGACGCGCAGTCCGGCGAGATCGTCGGTGGAGGTACGACGGACGTCTTCACCCTGTCGGTCGGCGACTGCCTGAACGACGAGTCGTCGTCCGACGAGGTCACGGAGGTGCCGACCGTGCCCTGTTCCGAGCCCCACCAGTACGAGGTGTACGGCGAGGTCACGCTGGTCGGCGACGAGTGGCCCGGCGAGGAGGCCGTCACGCAGCAGGCCGACGACGGTTGTTACGCGCAGTTCCAGGCGTTCGTCGGGATCGTCTACGAGGACTCCAACCTCGAGTTCAACTACTACACGCCGACCGAGGCCAGCTGGAACGGGGTGGACGACCGGCTCGTCACCTGCGTGATCTACGACTCCGAGGCGACCACGGGCTCGCTGGCCGGGGCCGCACGGTAGCTCGACCGCGCGCGCTGCGCCGACGGAACCGCCCGACTCCAGCAAGGGGTCGGGCGGTTCCGTGTCTCGGCTCGCGTGGCGGGGCGATCAGCCCTGCAAGCGCTCCCGCAGGCGGTCGCGGACGGCGACGAGGTCGGCACGCAGGGCTGACACGGTGTCATCGTCCAGCGCGCCCCCACGGGCGACGTGCTCGCGGAGTTCGGCTCGGACCGCCTGTCGGAACTCGTTGATCGACACGTCGGTCTCGTGGAGCGCCAAGCGACCCTGCACCTTCTGATCGGCGCTCTCCTCGGCGGTCGACGTCCAGCTCGGACCGGGCTTCGCGGACTGCTTCGCCTCGCGCGCGGCGGAGGCGAGATCGGCCCGGAGGCTCTTCATGGCCGCCGTGACCCCGCTGCGGACCTCGTCGGCGATACGGCGGACGGAATCGGTGAGCTGGTCCTCGATGCCGTCGAGCTCACCCGCCCGTGCCGCGAGCTCGGCCCGGCCCGCCTCGGTGATCTCGTAGACGGTCTTCCGGCCGTCACTCGTCTTCGTGACGAGTCCCTCCTCCTCGAGCTTCGCGAGGCGCGGGTAGATGGTGCCGGCGCTCGGGCTGTAGGTGCCACCGCTCCGGTCGGTGAGCGCCTGGATGAGTTCGTAGCCGTGCTTCGGCGACTCGTCGAGCAGGCTCAGGAGGTACAGCCGCAGGCTGCCGTGGGCGAAGACGGGGCTCATGCGCCTGCCTCGCTCCCTGCGGTGGTGGCCGCGCCCGCCGGCTCGGCAGCCGGGCGGCGGAGGACGGTCACCGCGCCGCCGACGGTGTTCATGCGCACCTCGGCGAACTGTCCGGAGAGGGCGCCCGTGTGCGAGTTGTACCCGCCACCGCGCAGTCCCTTGAGGACGACGCCGTCGATCGCCAGGCGGCCGCCGACCGAGTTCGCCGTGTAGCGTGCGGCGAGTTCCTCGTCGAGACGGACCGTGATCGCGCCGCTCACGGTGTTCAGGTCGAGCTGCTCGCACGCACCGTGGATGTCGAGGAGTAGGTCGGAGGAGACGCCGTCGATCGAGGCGCGCGTGATGTCGCCGGAGACGGTGACGTCGCCCGAGACCGTGTGCGCCTGGATGCGACCCGTGTGGTTCTGGACCGTGAGCTCGCCGCTCACGGAGTTGAGGTCGAGTCGTCCGGTCATCCGGTCGGCCACGAGGTCGCCGGACACCGTGTTGAGCTTGGCGTCCGCGGTGAGGCCTGCGACCAGTCCGCTGGCGCTCACGACGCCGAACGTCAGAGCGATGTCGCGGGGGACGAGGACACTCACCTGGGCCGTGGCGCGGTTGGCGCCGAAGTTCGAGAACACTTCGAGGAAGTTGTCCCACCGCAACTGCGGGTGGTCGATCTCGGCGACGTCGCCGTCGATGGTGATCTTGAGGTCCTTGCCGGTGACGGCCCCCACCTCGATGCGTGCGCCGGGCTCGTCGTGTCCGATGATGTCGACCTGGCCGCCGATGAGGCCGACCTTGAGCCGTCTCACGAGTTCGAGGTCGATGATGCGGCTCTCGCCGGGAGCGATGATCCACTTCTCCTGTGCCATGGTGCGCTTCCTTCCGAGTGATCGCGATATATCGCGTTGAACTGAAGTTCACGATATATCGCGTCTCGGCGCATGGCAACCCCCGGAACCTCCGGGATCACCCTGAGTCGACCCTGGGATCGGCGGCCGCTCGGTCGCGGCCCCACACGTCCGGCCGGACCGGCCGCCGCTCAGTACCAGGGAGCGATGGCCAGGTCGTCGGGGACGGACCCCTCGTCGACCGGCGGCCCACTGCCGTCGAGGCAACTCGATCCGGCGGGGACCTCCGAGTGCGCCGACCACGGGTCGTCGGCCTCGGCATGGAAGGGCACGTAGCCGACGAGCTTCGAGGACGGGGGCCTCACCACGGCCTCGAGCGCAGCGGTGAAGTCGCCGAACTCCTTCGTGGCGAACACCGTCGCTCCCGCCAAGCCCGACGACCGATCCAGCTCGCAGGAGACGGCGACCGGCCGCCAGCCGGCTTCGCGCAGCTGGACCAACATGGCGGTGGCGGCAGGCCAAGCGGGCCCGCTCGGTCCTGGTTCCGCGGTCACGTCCGACGGCCAGAGGCCATCGACCGTGATCGCCCCGCGTTGCACGCTGACATTGGCGGAGGTGTCCGGAACCTGCGGCCCCCTGACGCTGCCGTCCGTGAAGAGCGGATCATCGGCCAGCGCGGCGAGCCGGGCGTCGTCGGTCTCGTCCGCCACGACGGGTGTCGACGACAGGCCGCATCCCGTACAAGCGAGCGCGGCGACGAGGATCGTCAGCGACACGGTCGCAAGGCGACGATGGATCTGCTGCATGACGGTTCCCTCCGCGGCGCCCGAGCGGACGCGTCACCCTCACCGTAACTGACACCCCGGCGTGCGCCACGTCCGACGCCCGACGGGTGATGGGGAGTGCTGCCCATCGTCTTCCGGAGCCGGCGGGGACAGGGTGGAACCATCGGATCAGGCGCCTCACCGGGATCGACCGGCAAGCGCGAACAGCACCGGAGAGCGGGGACCCATGAGTGGCACGATGCAGGTGGACGACGCGGGCCTGACGGCGGTCGTCCAGACGGTGGGTGGGGCGGCCACGAGCGCGACGGGGATGTTCTCCACGTGCCTCGACACGTCGTTCCTCGACGAGCAGGTGGCCGCGAACGCCGCCGCCTTCGAACTGACGTGGCGGACCGAGATGACGGAGGCGGGCAAGACGCTCGACGACTTCGCACGGTGGATGCAGCACGTCGCGGACACCATGGCCGGCACGGACGCGGCCCTCGCCGAGGACGCCTCATGACCGCGCCGACGCCGCAGGCTCCGCCACCCACGGTGGTCCCGTCCGATCGCCGTGACGCGTCCGAGCGGGCCGCGACCGGCGCACGGGTCGCGTCGCTCGCCGCGGAACTCCGCGGGGCCGGTGTCCCCGCCGGCGTCACCGAACAGGTCGCGAGCGTGGTCCGCACGGCCGGTCTCGACGCCGTGATCGACCTCGGTGCCGGCATGCTGACGGACGAGCAGGCGGGGGTCGTCCTGCTCGACGCCCTCCTCGACGCGCGTCGTCGAGGTGCCGGCAGCGCTGAGACCGCCGCCGAACTGCGCGCGGTCGCCCGATTGCAGACCGTCGTCCGGCAGCTCCTCTCCGGACTCGCCACGACCACGCGTACCGCCGGGATCGGGGATCGATCGTGAACCTCTCCGACCTCCGCACCAAGAGCTCAGCCGAGATCGATGTGCTCGCCACCTTCATCGGCTCGCTGAGCGGCGACCCGATGAGCTTCATCACCTCGATCGGTTCGTTCGTCGATCGCGCGGTCGGGCTCATCCCCAGATCCTCCACGTTCGCGGACACCCCACCGCCGGGTGATCCGGCCACCATCGACGGGCTCGCGGAGCAGTACGAGAACGCGGCGCTCGCCGCCGAGACGATCCAGACCACGCTCTCCACCGTCACCGCGTCGAGCCTGCCGGACGCCCTCGTCGGGGTGACCGGCGCGAGCGCGACGCAGGTCCTGGCGTCCGTCGAGACCCTCGTCGGCAGCGAGATCGAGGGGCTCCGGACCGGGGCCACCGGTCTGCGCGACTACGCGGACGCCATCACCGCGGCCCGCACCGCCCACCATCCGGGTGCCGACAGCATCCGAGACGGCCAGCGGACCATCGGGAACATCTCCGTGAACCCATGGGCGATGACCAACCCGATCACCGGAGCCGGAGAGGTCGCCGGGGTGATCTCGGACCTCATCCGCGGAGCCGGTCAGATCCTCGACGGCGTGTCCGTCTGCCACGAGGCCTACGACGACGCATGGGCGGCCGGTGAGGCGCTGCAGCGGGCACTGTCGGACTCCGAGGGCCACGCCGTGCTCGCCGGCGTCGAGGTGCCCGTGGGCCAGACGCGGCTGGACGTCCTCGTCTCGCGGACGCAGTTCCCGAACGGCGACCCGGACGGTTCGGTCCTCTCCGAGACGGAATGGGCGAACTACGTCCAGAACTGGAACGCGATGAGCGACGACGAACGCGAACGCATCCTCGCGGCGATGGAGGAGTCCGGCGATCCCGCCGTCAGCGTCCTCCTCATGAGCGCGATCGCCACCGGCGCCGGCAGTTCCTCCGTGCTCGCCCTCGCCGACGCCATCAAGAACGCTCCGCCCGGCGAACGCCAGCGCATGATCGACGAGCTCACGAACCTCGGCGTCGGCGACAACGGCGACGCCACGGTGAACGGCGAGACCTTCGACCAGTACAACAACAAGACCTGCGGATCGACGACGCTCATCACCCTCGCCGCCCAGTCCGATCCGTTCCTCGCGTACTGGCTGCGGACCGGCGAGCTCCTCGACGGACATGTGCCCGACTACCTCCGGGGACTCGACCTGGCCGACGCGGCCGGTCTGGACACCGAGGATCGGATGACGTTCCTGCAGCAGGCCGTCCAGGACCGCGCGAACGACCTGTTCCCCGGCCCGGTCGATTACCCGAACGTCGCGGGTACGGCACCCGGCGGCGCGGTCGACGAAGCCGACCGCACCGGCACCGACTACCACATCGACTGGACCAACCTCCTGGGTGGCGACTCCGGCAGAGGGGCGGCGCTCACCGAGGCGGCGGTCGCCGCGAACGACGGGACCCCCGTCCCGCTGCTCGTCGGCCCCGGCGACAACACCATCCCGCAGCACTATGTGCTCATCATCGGCTTCCACGACGGCGACTACGAGATCTACGACCCGTCGACCGGCGAGACGAACTCGGTGGACGAGGACATCATGCTGAACGGCTCGGATGAGCCGGTCACGGGCTTCGCGAACTGGAACCAGATCTACGCCGTCGTGAACCCGAGCTGACCCTTCGACAAGCTCAGGGACCGGGTGGGGTGGCTCGGGGAGCGGGTTGGGTGGCTCGGGGAGCGGGTGCGGCTCAGGGGCCGGGGTGCGCGACCGGGTGGAGACCGACGTCCGCTCACCGCCAGCGGTACTCGAGCTCCGGTCGTCCGGGCATGCCGTAGCGCGGTGAGCGCTCGACGGCGCCCGTCTCGGCGAGGTACTCGAGGTAGCGCCTCGCCGTCACCCGCGACAGGGACCCGGCGGCCGCCGCCTCGCTCGCCGAGAGCGGTCCGGCCGCCTGCCGGAGGAGGTCCGAGACCAGACGCAGGGTGTCCTCCGAGAGACCCTTCGCCAACTGCGGACGGGAGGACGGCGCTCGCAACGTGGCGAGGGTGAGGTCCACCTCGTGTTGGCTCGCGACCGAGCCCTCCGCCGACATCGTGTGCCGGAAGGAGCGGTACGCCTCGAGCTTGTCGGCGAACGCGGGGAACGCGAACGGCTTGATGAGGTATTGGACGATGCCCGCCGAGACCGCCGCCCGGACGATCCGGAGATCACGGGCCGCGGTGATGGCAATGACGTCGACGTCGATACCCGCCGTCCGGATGCGTCGGCACAGCTCGAGACCGTGCGCGTCCGGCAGGTTGAGGTCGAGCAGGACGAGGTCGATCCGGTCGTCGGGGGAGCGACCGGCCGCAGTGGCCCGAAGCGCCTGCATCGCGGTGGCCGCATCGCCCGCCACACCGGCGAGCTCGAAGCCCTCCACGCGGCGCAGGTAGGACGCGTGGGCCTGCTGGGCGATCGGTTCGTCCTCGACGACCAGGACCCGGATGTGCCCGCTCATGTGCCTGCCTCGTCCCGGACCCCGACCGCGGCCGGCAGCGTCACGACGAACGCCGAGGACGGCTCGCGGACGACCTCGATCGTGCCACCGAGCCGTGTCACGGCCTGCTGGACCAGCGCGAGACCGAACCCCCGACCGTATCGGCCGGGCTCCTTCGTCGACCAGCCGCGCACGAACGCGACGTCGAGCGCCTCCGGGGGCAGGCCCGGCCCGCTGTCGGTCACCTGGATCACGAGCTCCGTCGTCTCGGCGTCGGCGGACCGCCCGGCGCCGAGCTCGTCCGGCAGCCCCTGCCCGAGGTAGACCTCCACCCAGGGGCGATCGCCGGCCGCCGCGTCGATCGCGTTGTCGATGAGGTTGCCGAGGATGGTGACGATCACGGCCGGGTCGACGCGCACGCGTCCGAGCGCCGGGTCGCTCTCGAGGTGCAACTCGACCCCCTGCTCGGCCGCCTGCGCCGTCTTGCCGAGCAGCAGGGCCGAGATCACCGGCTCGTGCTCCGCCGCGAGCACGCGGTCGGTCAACCGTTGACTGGCTCCGAGACCCTGCGCCGCGAGGTCGAGCGCCTCCTCCCGCCGGTCGAGCTCGATGAGCGAGACGATCGTGTGCAGCCGGTTCGCGAACTCGTGGGTCTGCGAGCGCAGGGCGTCGCTCATCGTCCGCATGGACGCCAGTTCGCCGCTCAGGTGTTCGATCTCGGTGTGGTCGCGCAGCGTCATCACCCAGCCACGCGGGTGCGGGCCCGCCGTCTCGCCCGGACCGACCGCCGACTCCTGGTTCACGACGAGCACGTGCTCACGTGTGAGGTGGATCTCGTCGACGGCCTGACGCCCGCTCGCGAGGAGCTCCCGCAGGCCGGCGTCGATCGGCAGCTCGTCGACCGGCACCGCGCCCGGGGAACGCTCACCGAGCGGCAGCCCGAGCAGTTCGGCCGCCTGGTCGTTGACGAGCACGAGACGGCGGTGTCGGTCCACGAGGACGAGCCCCTCGCGCACCGAGTGGAGCACCGATTCGTAGTAGTCGAACATCCGGGCGAGGTCCTCAGGTCCGCGCGACCCGGTGACCCGCGCGAGGTAGCGGCGGAGCGTCCAGGAGCCGATCGCGCCGATGACGAGCACGAGCAGGGCCGTCCCGAGCAACCACGGCACCCGGGTCTCGAAGGTCTCCGACACGTTGCTGACCGTGACGCCCGCGGCGACGAGGGCGACGACCTCGCCGGCGTCGTCACGGATGGGTGCGACGGCGCGGACGGAGGGGCCGAGCGTGCCCGTGTACGTCTCGGTGAAGGTCCGTCCCTCGAGCGCCGGTCCGATCGTGCCGATGAACGGCTTGCCGATCTGGTCGCGCTCGCGGTGCGTGTACCGGGTGCGGTCCGGAGCCATGATCGTCACGAAGTCGACGCCGGTGTCGCGCATGAGCGCCTCGGCGTACGGCTGGAGCGCGTCCGACGGGCGTTCCGAGCCGAGCTGCGCGACGACGTAGGGGTTGTCCGCGACGCCGTTCGCGACGTCGAGGCACTTCGCGACCGCGCGGTCCTCGGTCTCGGTACGGGCCTGGAACCAGAGCAGGACACCGGCGACGAGTGTCATCGCGACGACCGCGACGAGCTGAACGAGGAAGAGCCGCGAGGCGATGCTCCTGGACCGACCGGCCATCGCGTCACCTCCGTCTGCTCCGTCGCGTCGACCCCTCAAGTATCGGGGGTGACGAGGGCCTCAGGCGTCGCCGACCGCGACCAGTACGACCACAAGCGGTCACTACGACCACAACCCGGCCGATCCGCCGACGTGGTCGCAGCATGGATCGATCGACCACCCGCTGCCGCACTGACGCGGCCGACGAAACGGATCCGGAATGGCAATGACGCTCTCCTCCCTGAAACGGCTGGACAAGACCCACTACCTCTACCTCGCGGTGATCGTCGCGGTGCTCGCCGGCATCGTCGTCGGCCTCGCCGCCCCGGAGTTCGCGAAGGGACTCAAACCCATCGGCGACGCCTTCGTGGCGCTGATCAAGATGATGATCGCCCCGGTCATCTTCTGCACCATCGTGATCGGCGTCGGGTCGATCGCGAAGGCCGCGACCGTCGGCAAGGTCGGCGGGCTCGCGCTGCTGTACTTCATCGTGATGTCGACCTTCGCGCTCGCAATCGGCCTCGTCGTCGGCAACCTCATCCAGCCGGGCGCCGGCTTGAACCTCGCCGAGACGAGCTATCCGGTGGAGGGGGAGGCCAAGAGCACGACCGAGTTCATCCTCGGCATCATCCCCACGACGCTCGTGTCCTCGCTGACCGGCGGCAACATCCTGCAGGTCCTCTTCGTCGCCCTGCTCGTCGGCTTTGGCCTGCAGAAGATGGGCGCGACGGGTGAACCGATCCTGCGCGGTGTCAAGCTCATCCAGGCGCTGGTGTTCCGGGTGCTCGCGATGATCATGTGGATCGCGCCCGTCGGCGCCTTCGGCGCGATCGCCGCGGTGACCGGGTCCGCCGGTGCGAGCGCGCTCGTCGGGCTCGCCACGCTCATGATCGCGTTCTACATCACCTGTGCGTTGTTCATCGTCATCGTGCTCGGCGGGGTCCTGCGCCTCGCCACGGGCTTCAACATCTTCAAGCTCATGAAGTACCTCGGCCGTGAGTACCTCCTGATCGTCGGCACCTCCTCCTCGGAGGCTGCGCTGCCGCGACTCATCGCGAAGATGGAGCACCTCGGTGTCTCCAAGCCGGTCGTCGGCATCACCGTCCCGACGGGCTACTCCTTCAACCTCGACGGCACGGCGATCTACCTCACCATGGCGTCGATCTTCATCGCCGACGTCATGGGTGTCCCGATGAACCTCGGGGAGCAGATCTCGCTCCTCGTGTTCATGATCATCGCGTCGAAGGGCGCCGCGGGCGTCACCGGCGCCGGTCTCGCGACCCTCGCCGGCGGGCTGCAGGCCAACCGACCCGACCTCGTCGACGGGGTCGGCCTCATCGTCGGCATCGACCGCTTCATGTCGGAGGCGCGTGCGCTCACGAACTTCACCGGCAACGCGGTCGCCACGATCATCATCGGCACGTGGGTGAAGGAGGTCGACCGGGTGCAGGTCGGCGAGGTCCTCTCCGGTCGCTCGCGGTTCGACGAGGCGACGATGAGCGTCGACGACCACACGGGCGCGGTGGCGGTGGCGAAGCCCTGATCGGCAGGCCCTTCGACAGGCTCAGGGACCGGACATCCGGTCCCTGCCCTTCGACAAGCTCAGGGGCCGGAGGCCCGGTACTTTAGTTGGCCGGGGAGTCGACGATCGGCTTCGACGGCGGGGTGTCGCCCTCGAGCACCGCCTCGTCCACGGCGGTGGTCGACCGTTCCGTCCGCGGAGCGATCCGGAACAGCGGGATCGTGTAGCCGCAGATCGGGCCGATGAGCACGGCGAAGACCACCGTTCCGATGCCGACGTTCCCGCCGAGCAGCCACCCGACACCGAGGACGACGAGCTCCACGCCCGTGCGCCCGACCCAGATCGGCCACCCGGTGACACGGTGGATGCCGGTCATGAGGCCGTCCCGCGGGCCGGGGCCGAAGTTGCCGCCGATGTAGAGGCCCGAGGCGACGCCGAGGAGGAGCAGTCCACCGGCGAACAGCAGGATGCGCGCCCACAGGTCGAGGTCCGCGGGGATGAACGCCAGCCCGATGTCGGCCGAGGGTCCCACGAGGAGGACGTTCAGGACGGTGCCGACACCCGGCCGCTGCTTGAGCGGGATCCAGGCGAGGAGCACGAGCCCGCCGACGATGATCGTGATGAGTCCGAAGCTCAGGCCCGTCCGCAGATTGAGTCCCTGGGTGAGGACGTCCCACGGGGCGACCCCGACCGCACCGCGCACGATCATCGCGATGGCGATGCCGTACAGGAAGAGGCCGATGAGGAGTTGGAGCACACGACGGGTCATGGTGGACAATCCAATTGCAGGATTGGCTTTGGCGCTAGAGGCCAATCCGGGTATCGTGGTTCAATGGCTTCCATCACCCTGAGTGCCCGATCGCTCGCCGCCCTGCTCGGGCAGTGGAAGACCGCTGCGCCCGCCTACCGCGGTCTCGCCGACCGCATCCGACTCCTCGTCCTCGACGGACGCATCCCGGTCGGCACCCGTCTGCCGGCCGAGCGGGAACTGGCCGATCGGCTCGCGCTGAGCCGCACCACGGTCACCGCGGCGTACCGCGAACTACGGGAGGCGGGCTACCTCCGCAGCATCCGCGGTTCGGGCAGCGTCACCCTCCTGCCGTCGGCGCCCACTGCGCTCGCGCCCGTGCCACAGGGCGGGTTCCTCGACTTCAGCAAAGCGGCCGTACCACCGTGCCCCGAGATCATCGACGCCGTGGCCACCGCCGCCGCAGAGCTGCCGCGGTACATGCACGACTTCGACTACGACCTCGTCGGCATGCCCGAGCTCCGGCAGGCCATCGCCGACCGCTACACCGCGCGCGGTCTGCCCACCGACCCCGACGAGATCATGGTGACCGTCGGGGCACAACACGCGATCGCCCTCATCGCCCGCACCCTGCTCAGCCGAGGCGACCGCGTCCTCGTCGAGATGCCGAGCTATCCCCACGCCTACGAGGCACTCCGGGCGGCCGGGGCCAGACTCGGTGCGGCGACCGTGTCCTCGGAGACCGGTTGGGACGTCCGCGAGCTCGAGCAGTGGTTCGAACGCACGAGCCCCGCGATGGCCTACCTCATGCCGGACTTCCACAACCCGACCGGGGCGTCGATGCCGCTCGAGACCCGCCGGCGGGTCGCCGCGGCCGCCGAGCGGCACGGGACGGTGCTCGTGATCGACGAGACCACGGCCGAACTCGACATCGACCGGCCGACGGACCAGGGGCTCGACGGCACCCCGTTCGCCGCACTCGAGGGCGCGCCGGCGTCGATCATCACGATCGGCTCGGTGGGCAAGACGATCTGGGGCGGCCTCCGCATCGGGTGGATCCGGGCCGAGCGCGGCACGATCAGGAAGCTCGTCTCGGCGCGCTCGCTGGGCGATCTCGGCACGCCGATCCTCGACCAGCTGACCGTCCAGCAGTTGATGCCGGCGATGGACGGCATCGTCGCCCGGCGCGGTGTCGCGCTCGGTGAGACCCGCGACCGGCTCGTCGACCTCCTGGCCGACCGCCTCCCGGAGTGGACCGTGCCGCGGGTCGACGGCGGGATCGCCACCTGGGTGAACCTCGGCGAGGCAGCGTCATCGCAGCTCTCGCTCGCGGCGCGGAGTCACGGGCTCGTGATCGTCGCGGGGCCGCGGTTCGGGATCGACGGTGCGTTCGAGCGCTACCTGCGCATCCCGATCAGCTATCCGTGGGCCCAGACGGAGCAGGCGGTCGAGCTGCTGACGCAGACGTGGCACTCCGCGATGTTCGGGCACGTGCCGGCCCTGGACTACCTCGAAGACGTCGTCTGAGGTCGTCGCCGACGAGCGTGACGCCGCTCCACACGCAGTGCTCGTGCGTGCCGTGTCCAGCCTCCGCGCGAGACCGCCGTCGGACGGGTGTGCGGTGACATAATTGCAGCGTCCGCACCTCTCGCAACAACCGAAAGCGGCTCCGTGCACCTGCTCTCCGTCCTCAGCATGAAGAACCGCGCGTTGATCGCGCTCGTCACCATCGTGGCCGCCGTGTTCGGCGTCCTGGCGGTGGGCGGCCTCAAGCAGGAGCTCATCCCGTCGGTCCAGTTCCCGCAGCTCGCGATCATCACGAGCTACCCGGGGGCGGCGCCCGAGGTCGTCAACGACGACGTCTCGACCCCGATCGAGACCGCGATCCAGGGGGTGCCCGGTATCGAGTCCACCTCGGCGACGTCGAGCACGAACTCGAGCCTCATCAGCGCGACCTTCACCTACGGCACGGACCTCGCCACCGCCGAACAGAAGATCACCCAGGCGATCAACCGCATCAAGTCGACCCTGCCCGACACCGTCGACCCGCAGGTGGTCAGTGGCAGCATCGACGACCTCCCGGTGATCCAGATCGCCGTGTCCGGCGCGGCCGACCAGGACTCCCTGGCCGAGGTGCTCTCGAGCTCCGTGGTCCCCGACATCAAGGACGTCGACGGCGTCCGCGACGCGGCGATCGTCGGCGAGGTGGGCAAGCGGGTCACGATCACCCCCGACGACGCCAAACTGGCCCTCGCCGGGCAGACCAGCCGGGTTATCGGTACGACGCTGCAGCAGAACGGCTCCCTGCAGCCCGCGGGCGACATCACCGAGGGCGACAAGACGTTCTCCGTCCAGACGGGCACGAAGCTCACCTCGGTCGACGACATCGCCGCCCTGCCGATCACGGGCGCCTTCGCCGCCGACGGCTCCGTCCTGACCATCGGCGACGTCGCGACGGTCGCCCTGAGCGACGACCCGATCACCTCGATCTCCCGCGTCGACGGCGAGCCGGCGCTCACCATCGCCGTCACGAAGCTGCCCGCGGCGAACACCGTCGAGGTCTCCCAGGGCGTGCGCGACATCCTCCCCGAGCTCGAGCGCACCATCGGGTCCGACGCCAAACTCACCGTCGTCTTCGATCAGGCGCCCTACATCGAGCAGTCCATCGAGGCCCTGACGACCGAGGGCCTGCTCGGCCTCGTCTTCGCGGTCCTCATCATCCTCGTCTTCCTCCTCGATGTCCGGGCCACGCTCGTGACGGCGATCTCCATCCCGACGTCCGTGCTCATCACCTTCATCGGTCTCCAGGTCGCCGAGTACTCGCTCAACATCCTCACGCTGGGTGCGCTGACGATCGCCATCGGGCGGGTGGTGGACGACTCCATCGTCGTCATCGAGAACATCAAGCGGCACCTCTCGTTCGGCGACAACCGCACCGGTGCGCAGCGTGCCGGGTCGATCCTGAGCGCCGTCCAGGAGGTCGCGGGCGCCATCACCGCCTCGACCATCACCACCGTGGCCGTGTTCCTGCCCATCGCGTTCGTCGGCGACGTCACCGGCGAACTCTTCCGACCCTTCGCCCTCACCGTCACGATCGCCCTGCTCGCGTCGCTCCTCGTCGCGCTCACCATCGTGCCCGTGCTCGCCTACTGGTTCCTCCGCGCCCCGAAGGCCCAGCGGCTCGCAGCCGCAGCCGCAGCGGAGGAAGCGCCGTCCGACGCGACGACCGGACCGGTCCGGAGCCGACGCGAGCGTCGCGTCAGCGTGCAGGACGAAGACGACCTCGAGAAGCCGTCACGGCTCCAGAAGGCGTACCTCCCGATCATCCACTGGACCCTCAAGCACTCGGTCACCACGCTGCTGCTGTCGGTGCTCGTGCTCGTCGGCACCTTCGCGCTCACGCCGTTCATGAAGACCAACTTCCTGGGTGACTCCGGCCAGAACACGCTGACGGTCACGCAGACCCTGCCGGTCGGCACGAGCCTCGACGCCCAGGACGCGGCGGCGAAGCAGGTCGAGACGAAGCTGCGCGACATCGACGGCATCGACACCGTCCAGCTCTCGATCGGGTCGAGCGGAAGCTCCCTGCGCGACGCGTTCTCGGGCGGCGGCGGTGGAGCCATCACCTACTCGATCACGACGAGCGAGGACGCCGACCAGACGGCACTCCAGAAGACGGTCCGCAAGGACCTGTCCGGGCTCGACGACGTCGGCGAGATCGAGGTCGCCGCGTCCGCGGGCTTCGGTGGGTCGAGCGACATCGAGATCGACATCACCTCCGCACGGCAGAGCGACCTCGCGGAGGCCGCCGACGCGATCCAGCAGGCCGTCACCGGCCTCGACGGCATCGACCAGGTCACGAGCAACCTCAGCGAATCGCGACCGTACGTCCAGGTGGCCGTCGACCGCGACGCCGCTGCAGCTGCAGGGTTCAGCGAGGTCGCGCTCGGGGCGTACGTCTCGCAGCTCATGCAGCCGACGACGGTGGGCTCCATCGTCATCGACGACACCACGCTCACCATCTACGTCGACGCCCAGGATCCACCGACCACCGTCGACGCCCTCGCTGCGACGGAGGTCCCGACCGCCACCGGCCCGAAACGCCTCGACGCCCTCGCGACGGTCTCGCAGGTCGACGGACCCGCGACGATCTCGACCGTCAAGGGGCTTCGCTCGGCCACGATCAGCGCGACTCCGGGCAGCGACAACCTCGGCACCGCCAGCGCCGAGGTGCAGACGGCGATCGACGACGTCAAGCTGCCCGCCGGCACCACGGCGACCCTCGGGGGTGTCACGGCATCGCAGAGCGACGCGTTCGGACAGTTGGGCCTCGCGCTCCTCGCCGCGATCCTCATCGTGTACGTCATCATGGTCGCGACGTTCCGTTCGCTGCGGCAGCCGCTCGAACTCCTGGTGTCGGTACCGTTCGCCGCAACCGGCGCGATCGGGCTCCAGATCATCACCGGCGTGCCGCTCGGCGTCCCGTCCCTCATCGGCGTGCTGATGCTCATCGGTATCGTCGTGACGAACGCGATCGTCCTGGTCGACCTCGTGAACCAGTACCGGCGACGCGGCATGACGGTCGTCGAGGCCGTCGAGCACGGTGCCGCACGCAGGCTCCGCCCGATCCTCATGACGGCGCTCGCGACGATCTTCGCCCTCACCCCGATGGCACTCGGCATCACCGGACACGGCGGCTTCATCTCGCAGCCGCTCGCGATCGTCGTCATCGGCGGGCTCGTCTCCTCGACCATCCTGACGCTCGTCGTGCTCCCCACCCTCTACAACCTCGTCGAGGGGTTCCGGGAACGTCGCGAGCAGCGGCGGGCTGCAGCCGAGCCGAAGCCGACGCCGCGCACGGTCGCCGCGATCGAGGGGCCGCGGGCCGCGACGGTCCCTGCTGAGGAACCGGCTCTCGTCGGCGCCGATGGTGGAAGCGCTGCGACCGCGGCGACCGCGCCTGACGCGTCCGTTCCGTCGGATGCTGTGGACGTGACTCCGGTCGACGCGGTTCCAGATGCCGCCGCTCCCGCTGGCGCGGAACCGACGGAGGAGGCCCCGATCGATTCGGTTCCTGCGGACGCCGGACCGGCCGATGCGGTTCCCACGGACTCAGGTGCGGCACCCGAGACGCAGGTCGCTGCGCCGAGTGAGCCGGCGGTGGATCGACCGATGACGCGCCCGGCTGCGCACGAAGCCCACGAAGCCCACGAAGCCCACGAGGTGCACGGGGCGCATGTGGCGACGGGTGACGAGCTGCCGCGCACCGAGGCGATCTCCCTCCCCGACGCGGTCTCCGACGCCCCTGCGGATGTGGTCGCGCATTCCGGCGAGCACGCCGCCCCAGCGGCGGAGCCTGAGCCGGACGCGCAGGCTGATGCGGCCGCGCAGGCTGATGCTGATGCGGTCGCTGAGCCTGAGCTGGTCCTGGAGCCGGGGCCAGCGGCGGAGTCCGAGCTCCCTGCTGAGTCTGAGCGAGCTACCGAGTCCATGCCGACGCCCGACACCGAGTCGACGCCAGCCGCTGAGTCGGCGTCCGATGCCGATACGGCACCCGCTACCGAAGCGTCATCGGGCACCGAACGGCCGAAGCGCCGCCGCGCGCAGTGGCCGTGATCGACCACCTGCCGCTGGGTCGCTGAGCTGCGGCTCGCGCGGATCGACACGAAGCCCTCGGGAACGCCGTCACCGGCGCCCGAGGGCTTCGTCGTGTGACGCCCGACTCAGCGGAGATCGCCGACCGCGCCGGTGACCGCCCGCACGACCCCACCCGACTGCACCAGTGCGGTGACCGCCTCGATCTCGGGGGAGAGGAACCGGTCGGGACCGGGACCCGTGACCTGCTCACGCACCCGGCGGAGCACCGCTCCCGTGCCGACGGCCGGCTCGAGCGGGCCGCGCAGGTCGAGGCCCCGGGCTGCCGTCATGACCTCGATCGCCAGCACCCGGCTGAGACCGTCGATCGCCCTCCGGAGCTTCCGCGCCGCCGCCCAACCCATCGAGACGTGGTCCTCCTGCATCGCGGAGGACGGGATCGAGTCGACGGACGCCGGGTGCGCCAGGCGTTTGAGCTCGCTCACGATGCCGGCCGCCGTGTACTGGGCGATCATGAGGCCCGAGTCGACACCGACCTCGTGTGCGAGGAACGGCGGGAGGCCGTTGCTCCGGCTCCGGTCCAGGAAACGGTCGGTGCGGCGCTCCGACATGGACGCGACATCCGCGACGGCGATCGCGAGGAAGTCGAGCACGTAGGCGACCGGGGCACCGTGGAAGTTCCCGTTCGACTCGACGCGTCCGTCCGGCGTGAGCACCGGATTGTCGACGGCACTCGCGAGCTCACGCTCGGCGACCATCGCGGCGTGGTCGACCGTGTCCCTGGCGGCACCGTGCACCTGCGGGGCACAGCGCAGTGAGTAGGCGTCCTGCACCCGGGTGCACTCGGGACCCCGGTGGCTCGCGACGATCGGGGAGCCGTCGAGCAGCAACCGCAGGTTCGCGGCGCTCTCGGCCTGACCCGACTGCGGGCGCAGGGCCTGCAGGTCCGCGGCGAACACGGCGTCCGTGCCGAGCAGGCCCTCGACGCTCATCGCCGCGGCGACGTCGGCGGTGCGCAGGAGCATGCGCAGGTCGTCCACGGCGAGCGCGAGCATCCCCAGCATGCCGTCGGTGCCGTTGATGAGCGCGAGCCCCTCCTTCTCGGCGAGCTGTACCGGCTGGAGGCCGGCGTCCGCGAGGGCCTCCGCCGCGGAGCGCGTGCGACCGGACGCGTCGGTCACCTCGCCCTCGCCCATCACCGCCAGCGCGCAGTGTGCGAGGGGCGCGAGGTCGCCGGAGCAGCCGAGCGAGCCGTACTCGCGCACGACCGGGGTGATACCGGCATTCAGCATCGCCGCGTAGGCGCGGACCGTCTCCACCCGCACCCCGGTGCGGCCCGTCATGAGCGTCGAGAGGCGCAGCGCCATCAGGGAACGCACGACCTCCCGCTCGACGACCTCGCCGCTGCCGGCGGCGTGCGAGCGGACGAGACTCGCCTGCAACTGCGCGCGGCGCGTCGGCTCGATGAACGTGGTCGCGAGCGCACCGAACCCGGTCGAGATCCCGTAGTGGGGCTCGGGGTCGGAGGCGAGCGCCTCGATGATCCGGCGGGAGGCCGCGACACCGTCGAGGGCCGTGCCGTCGAGGTCGATCCGCGCGCCGTGTCGGGCGACGGCGACGACCTCGTCGATCGACAGCGGCCCGGCGCCGAGGGAGACCGAAGTCGGGCCGGCGGGTTCGGGATGCGAGCGACCGGAGATCGTCGGGTCGCTGGTGGTCGGGATCGCGCCGGGCTGGATGTCCATGTTCCGATGGAACACCCGGGCGCCCACCGCGGCGGTGCGCGTAGAGTCGTCCGTGTCTGGGATGACAGACATGGACGACCAGGCGGCCGCGTCCGAGCCGCGGAGACGAGGTCAACGGTGAGTCAGGTCCCGGCAGCCGACGCCACTCTGCGCGTGCTGAGCCATCTCGCCGGAGCCCGCGGTCCGCTTCCGGCCGCGGCCATCGCCTCGGCACTCGACCTCCCGCGATCGACGGTCTACCACCTCCTCAGCGTGCTGCAGGAGCACGGCTTCGTGGTCCACCTGCCCGAAGCCCGTCGCTACGGGCTCGGGGTCGCCGCCTTCGAGCTCTCCGGTGGGTACGCCCGGCAGGAGCCGCTCAGCATGCTCGGGCGCCCGTTGCTCGCCGAGCTGGTCGACCGGGTGGGTGAGAGCGCGCACCTCGCCGTGCTGCACGGCCGGGACGTGCTCTACATCGTGGACGAGCGTGCCCCGCGTCGGCCGCACCTCGTCACCGATGTCGGTGTGCGCCTCCCGGCTCACCTGACCGCCAGCGGCTGCGCGATCCTCGCCTCGCTCCCGGCCGGCCAGCTGCGCGCCCTGTTCCCCGACCAGGCGGCGTTCGTCGACCGCACCGGCCACGGGCCGAAGCGGTACCGGGAGCTCCGACAGGTCCTGACCCAGACGACCCAGGACGGGTATGCGCGCGAGGCGGGCGGGGTGACGCTCGGTCTCGCGAGTGTCGGGGTGGTCGTCCGCGACCACACGGGGTGGCCGGCGGCGGCGATCGCGGTCACCTACGACGCCGATGCGGGACTCGATCCGGCGTGGCTGGCCCGCGAGATCCAGCCGGCGGCCGCCGAGCTGTCGCGGCGGATCCGAGGTCGCTGAGCGCTCGGCGGAGCGGGCGGAGCGTGCGGGCGGTGCGGCGGCTCAGGAACCGTGGTCAGGCGACCGAGCGCAGGATGAGCTCGAGCAGTGCGGTCGCATACGCGTCGGGCGCCGTCGCTGCGCTGAACCGTCGCAGTTCGCCGCCGAGCTCGACCACGACGGTGTACGCCTCGGCGTCGCCCAACGACAGGAGGACGTCGAGTTCGTCGTCGAGCGTCGACTCGCCGTCGGTCGGCGCAGCCGGGGACACCGCGCGTTCGAGCGACCGGAACGAGCCGCGCAGCAGAGCGCGCAGCTGGTGCTCCGACGGCAGCCAGAGCGTCTCCTCCTGGTCGACGGAGTCCAACGCCCACTCGGTCGTCCCGTTGAAGCCGAAACTGCGGCCACCCGGGTGCTCGTGCACCTCGACGGTCATCTCGCTGACCGTGAACACGTCGCCGGCGAGCTCGCCGCCGTCGATGGTGAAGCGGTCGCCGGGTTCGGGGGTCCAGCGCAGGCCGGCGGTGCGGAGCGCTCGGGCGAGGTCAGCGGAGATCATCAGTCCAGTATCGCCGACCACCGTGCGATGCGGCTGGCAACCCCTCGATTCGGACGGAACCCTGTGCGAGGGTGGATGGACTCTTCGAAGGGTCCGATGATGCCCGCACCTGATGATGGCCTATCCGGTCGGTTCCCTGCGCGCGGCCGCGTGACCACACGACGGTTCGAGGGGACGACCGGGATGCAGGAGGCGTCGGGCGCGCTGCGATTCGTGGACGTGGACCCCGATCGGTTCTCGATGACGGTCGACTCGGTCGTGCTCGGCGAGTACGTCCTCCATCGCAACACGGTCGGGCCCGGGACGTTCGACGTCCTCGCTGACGCCTACGGGCTCGATGAGCCGGTCGCGACGATCGTGATGCTCATCGAGGGTGCGGCCAGCCTGGTCCACGGCCGACAGCAACTCGACCTGCTCCCCGGGACCGGAACGCTCACGGAGGGCGCCGAGACGTATCGGACGACGATCCACGACCACGCGACCTATCTGTACGTGTTCGTGCCGATGCGTGCGCTCCGCCGCCTCGGCATCGCCCCGACGAGCGCCCTCGGCCCGTTGGCGCCGTCGCCGCTGCTGCGGGGGAGCGCCGCGTTCCTCGTGGAGGTCATCTCCGCGTTCGAGCCGATCGGCGGCGCCGCGCAGCTCAGACTCTGCCGGGTGATCGACACGATGCTCGCGACGCTCTACGCGGAGAACGACCTCTTCCGGGCCGAAGGTGAGGCCGGACGGGTTCCGCTCCGGCTCCGGATCATCGAGCACATCGCCGCGTCCTTCGCCGAGCGGGAGCTGCGACCGGAGACGCTGGCGCGTCGCTTCAACATGTCGACCAGGTCCCTGCAACGGGTGTTCGAGGGCTCGGGAACGAGCGCCGCGGGCGAGATCGCCGAGCGGCGGGTGCAGCTCGCGCTCGCCCTCCTCTCGGACCCCGATCACCGAGGCCTGTCGATCGCCGAGGTCGCGGCCCGCTGCGGCTACCACTCGCAGGCGCACCTCCGTCGAGCGGTCGTCGCGCACACCGGGCTCAGCCCGAGCCAGTTCCGGGAGCAGACGAAGGCGGAGGACGCCTGACGTCGCAGCGTCGTCAGGCCGCCGGATCAGCCTGCGGTACGCCTGCTTCGACGCGGGGCCGTCAACCAGGGACGCAGCAGCCTCGTGACGAGCGGCAGGAGCCAGTAGGTCATGATCGGCGTCAGGATGAGCGTCGAGATGAGCACGTGGAGGAACACGCCGAGCGGTTCCCAACCCGGCACGAGCGCCGTGACGAGGAGGGTGAAGACGAGGTTGAGCGGGAAGAAGCCCAACCAGATGCTCACCGCCTGCTTCCAGCGCGGCGGTGCCGGCGGGATCGGGTCCGGGTCGCCGGAGAGCTCGGCCTCCTCGACGCGGAGGATCCCGTCGGGCGCGTCGAACCACCCCTCGATCCCGCTGCGCCGTTCGACGCGGGACTGCTCCATGAACTCGCGGCCGCTCGAGAGCCACCAGGCGCGTTCCTTCGACTCCTCCCAGTCGGTGAGCGTCTGTTCGTCCGCGAAGCGGTACAGCATGTACCAGACGTCGCTCTCGGCACCCGCGCGCACCCAGCCGGAGCCGAGGAAGCCGGGGTACCGGTTCGCCAGGTTGATGCCCGCCTGGACCCAGATGGTGGCCTCGGAGATCGACGCCGGGTTGACGCGTCGCTCGATCGAGACGGTGATGGGATCGTGTTCCATACGCCCAGTAGACCGCACTCGTGTTTCGATCTCGTGTCCCACCGCAGCCCCCGTAGAGTCGAGGCATGGCGACTCCTGACTTCGTACTGGCCCTCCGCGAGCGGATCGGGCACGCGCCCCTCTGGTTGACCGGGGTGACCGCGGTCGTCCTCCGCGGTCTCGGGACCCCCGAGGCCGAGGTCCTGCTCGTCCGGCGACAGGACAACGGGGCGTGGACACCGGTCACGGGGATCATCGACCCGGGCGAGGAACCCGCGGTGGCGGCGGAACGCGAGGTCCTCGAGGAGGCGGCCGTCGTCGCCGTCGCCGAGCGTCTCGCCCAGGTGCAGGTGCTCCCGCAGAACGTCTACGACAACGGCGACATCACGCAGTACATCGACCTCGTGTTCCGATGCCGCTATGAGTCGGGCGAGCCGTATCCGGCCGACGGCGAGAACTCCGAGGCGCGGTGGTTCCCGCTCGACGCCCTGCCCGAGCAGGTCTCGCAGAACTTCCGCACCCGGATCGCGCTCGCCGCCTCCGACGAGCGCGAGGCCCGCTTCACCCGCTGACGTCGCCCCACCTGCCCGCGAACTGTCACTTGAGGTCGGTTCTGTGGCCCCGGACTAGCCGTTGGTGACAGTTCGCGGGCTGGCGGGGGTGGCGGTGGCTGCGGCGATGGCGTCGGCGGCTCGGACGAGGGTGAGGTGCGAGAGCGCCTGCGGGGTGTTGCCGACCTGCCGCGCCTGCTGCACGTCGTACTCCTCGGAGAGCAGTCCGAGGTCGTTGCGGAAGGACAGCAGCCGGTCCATCAGCTCGCGGGCGTCGTCGAGTCGGCCCGAGGCCGCGTACTGCTGCACGAGCCAGAACGAGCACGCGAGGAACGGGTGCTCGTCGCCCGGCAGACCGTCGACCCCGCTCGTGGTGCGGTAGCGCAGGAGGAGACCGTCCTGGAGGAGGTCCTCCTCGATCGCGGCCACCGTCGCGAGCATGCGCGGGTCGTCGGGCGCCACGTAGCCGATCTGCGCGAGGACGAGCAGGGACGCGTCGACCTCGGTCGTCCCGGCGTGCTGGACGTAGCACCCGCGTGCGTGGTCGACGTTCTCGCGCTCGATCGTCTCGCGAAGGGTCTCGCGCAGGGCCTCCCAACGTTCGACGGGCCCGTCCAGGCCGTGCTCGCGGACCGCGCGGACGCCGCGGTCGAGCGCCGCCCAGATCATCGCGCGCGAGTGGGTGAAGTGCTGCTCGTCGCCCCGTACCTCCCAGATGCCGCGGTCGGGGCGGTTCCAGTGCTCCTCGAGGACGCCGAGCAGGGCGCGCTGGAGGCTCCACGAGAAGTCGTCGTCCGCGAGACCGACCGCGCGTGCCTCGTCGAGGGCGATCATCACGGACCCGAAGACGTCGCCCTGGTACTGCGTGTAGGCGCCGTTGCCGACGCGCACCGGGGCGGCACCGAAGTAGCCGGGGAGGCTGTCGAGCTCCTCCTCCACGAGGTGGCGTTCGCCCGCGAGGCCGTACATGATCTGCAGGTCGTTCGGATCACCGGCGATCGCCCGGAGGAGCCACCTGCGCCAGTCGTGCGCCTCCTCGGTGAAGCCGTGCTGCATGAGGGCTTCGAGGGTCAGCGAGGCGTCGCGCAGCCAGACGTAGCGGTAGTCCCAGTTGCGGACGCCCCCGAACGACTCCGGCAGGCTCGTGGTCGCGGCGGCGACGATGCCCCCGGTGTCCTCGTGCGTGAGGGCGCGGAGGACGAGCAGCGACCGCACGACCGCGTCCTCGTACTCGTCGGCGGGATCGCAGCGGGACGCCCAGTCGCGCCACCAGGCGATCGTGTGGTCGATGCGCGGGCCGACGTCGACCGGGTCCGGCACCTCGCGGTGCGAGGGGTACCAGGTGAGGGTGAGGTCGACGGTGTCGCCCGCGGAGACCTCGACGGTCGCCGAGTGGGCGTGATCGGAGGCCGTCAGGTGCACGCCGCGGACCACGACGGCGTCGGGGCCGGCGACCGCGACGATCCCGGATCCGTCCGGGAGCTGCCGCACCCAGGGGATCGCGTCGGCGTACCCGAAGCGGAGGCGCACCTCGACGTCGACCGCGACGGTGCCGCTGAGTCCTTCGACCCGGCGGACCACATCCGCCCGGCGGTCGCCGTGGGGCATGAGGTCGGTCACGCGCACCTGGCCGTCGGGGGTCGTCCAGACGGTTTCGAGGACGAAGGTGTCGTCGAGGTAGGCGCGGCTCGCCGTCGCCCGAGCGTCGGCGGGCCGGACCGTCCAGCATCCGTGGTCCTCGGTGCCGAGCAGCGCGCCGAACATCGACGGCGAGTCGAAGCGGGGGAGGCACAGCCAGTCGATGCTGCCTTCCGACGAGACGAGCGCGGCGGTGTGGCAATCACCGATGAGGGCGTAATCCTCGATGGGGCTGGGCATGCACCCATGCTGCCACGCCGCCGTGCGCGTGCCTGGGAGCGATGCTCCGTGACTTCTCAGGAGGGATCGGGTAACGTAGGTGAGTCGGCTCGAGACACCGCGTTTGTACCGCGGAGGGTTATGTCAGTCTGGTGGGCCGGTTTCGTCGGAGAGAACTCCGCGAACACACACATGATGTGGACGGCCCCGGCCAGTGATCGCCCGGGTATGAGCATGCCGCAGCGCAGCCGAGGTTTCGGATGGCGCTGTGTGAGTCATGCAGGTTGTTCATGCGAACGAGTTATAACCCGGAAAGCATTTCTCCATGCCCAAGAACAACACCCCCGCCGGCAAACGCCCGGCCAAGAACTTCGACCCCAAGTCCAAGTACGGCGAGAACAAGCGGCCCTTCGGCTCGCGCCCCGGCGCGAAGTCCGGCAGCAAGAGCGAAGGCCACCGCGGCTACCGTCCCGACACCGGTGGGGCGCCGCAGAAGTCCCGCTGGAACGCCGACGAGCGCGCCGAGCGCGCCGCCCGCTTCGAGTCGGAGGAGCGCGGTGACCGCGCACCCCGCGGTGACCGCAACGAGCGCCCCGCGTACAACCGTGGTGGCGACCGCAACGAGCGTCCTGCGTACAACCGTGGTGGCGACCGCAATGAGCGTCCTGCGTACAACCGTGGCGGCGACCGCAATGAGCGTCCTGCGTACAACCGTGGTGGCGACCGCAACGAGCGCCCGTCGTACAACCGCGGCGAGCGGACCGAGCGTCCATCCTACGGTGACCGCAATGAGCGCCCCGCGTTCAACCGTGGCGAGCGGACTGAGCGTCCCTCGTACGGTGACCGGAACGAGCGTCCGGCGTACAACCGTGGTGAGCGGTCCGAGCGTCCCTCGTACGGTGACCGGAACGAGCGTCCGGCGTACAACCGTGGTGGTGACCGGAACGAGCGTCCTGCGTACAACCGTGGTGGTGACCGGAACGAGCGTCCTGCGTACAACCGTGGTGAGCGGTCCGAACGTCCCTCGTACGGCGACCGGAACGACCGTCCCGCGTACAACCGTGGTGGCGACCGCACCGAGCGCCCGGCCTACAACCGGGGTGAGCGCACGGAGCGTCCCTCCTACGGCGACCGCACCGAGCGTCCGTCCTACGGGGACCGCCCGGCTCGACAGGGTGACCCGCGTCAGGCGAACCGCACCGACCGCCCCGCGCGTTCGTACGACGACCGCCCGAAGCGTTCCTTCGAGGAGCGTCCGGCGCGTTCGTACGACGACCGCCCCAAGCGGTCCTTCGACGACCGCCCGAAGCGCTCGTTCGACGACCGCGGCGCGTCCGACGCCGGCCGTGGCAGCGACTACTACCCGAAGCGCGACGCCGGCTCCTACACGCCCCAGGACGACGTGGTGCTCGAGCGCCTCGAGGCCGACGCGATCCAGGCCGGCGACGTCGAGGGTGTGACCTTCGAGAGCCTCGGCCTCGGCGGCAACATCGTCCGTGCGCTCGCCGAGCTCGGCGCCGACAGCCCGTTCCCGATCCAGGCGGCGACCATCCCGGACGTCATCGCGGGCCGCGACGTGCTCGGCCGTGGCCGCACCGGCTCCGGCAAGACCATCGCCTTCGGTGCCCCGCTCGTCGAGAAACTCATGGAGAACGGCGGCGGCAAGAACCGCAAGCCGGGTCGCAAGCCCCGTGCCCTCATCCTCGCCCCGACGCGTGAGCTCGCCCTGCAGATCGACCGCACCGTGCAGCCCATCGCGCGCGCCGTCGGCCTCTTCACCACGCAGATCTACGGCGGTGTCCCGCAGGGTCGCCAGGTCGGCGCACTGCAGCGCGGCGTCGACATCATCGTCGGCACGCCCGGTCGCATCGAGGACCTCATCGAGCAGGGTCGCCTCGACCTCTCGCAGGTCACCGTGACCGTCCTCGACGAGGCCGACCACATGTGCGACCTCGGCTTCCTCGAGCCCGTGCAGCGCATCCTGCGTCGCACCGCGCCCGACGGACAGAAGCTCCTCTTCTCCGCCACCCTCGACAAGGGTGTCGCCGCCCTCGTCAACGAGTTCCTCCCGAACCCGTCGGTGCACGAGGTCGCCGGTGAGGACCAGGCGTCCTCCACCATCGACCACCGCGTGCTGGTGGTCGAGCACAAGGGCAAGGACCGCCTCATCGAGGAGCTCGTCAACCGCACCGAGAAGACCCTCGTGTTCGCCCGCACCCGGGCGTACGCCGAGCGTCTCGCGGAGCAGCTCGGCATGGCGGGCATCCCCGCCGTCTCGCTCCACGGCGACCTCAACCAGGCTCGCCGCACGCGCAACCTGGAGAAGCTCACCTCGGGTCGGGTCAACGTGCTCGTCGCCACCGACGTCGCCGCCCGTGGCATCCACGTCGACGACATCACGCTCGTCGTGCAGGCCGACGCCCCGGACGAGTACAAGACGTACCTGCACCGTGCCGGCCGCACCGGTCGTGCCGGCAAGATCGGTCGCGTCGTCACGATCATCCCCAAGGCCCGTCGCCGCCGGATGACCGAACTGCTCGACCGCGCTGAGATCGAGGCCGCGTTCGACGACGCCGCCCCCGGCGACCAGCTCGTCGAGGACATCGCCACCGCGTAGTCCGCACCGCATCAGGAACGCCCGCCGAACTCACGCTCGGCGGGCGTTCTCGCGTGTCAGCGGGTGAGGGCCGCCCGCTCGTCGTCGCGCGGGGCGAGGACGACGGCGTCGTCGACCCCGTCGAAGGTCCGGACCGGGCGGGTGGCGTCCCAGCGCTGCCAGCCCGGGTCGCCTGCCTTCGCGAACGCGACCCAGGCGTCGTGCATCGCGGTCGCGAGCGACTGCGGGGCCGAGCGTCCAGCCATCCGGACGGCCTCCGGGGAGTCGAGGTGGTCGAAGACGAAGCCGATCTCCATCGCGTGGGCCGCACCGAGCTCACCTTCGCCGTCCCCGCCGACCGGGCTCCGCCAGGCGAACTCGTACACCCAGGTGTCCGAGCCGTTGTCGGCGCGTGCGTCCGCGAGTTGATTGAGCGGTACGCGGAGCAGGATGTCGGTCGCGATCGCCCCGAGGATCTCCCCGGACCTCGCTTTCGGACGGTTGCGGCGGAAGGTGCGCACGGCCGAGGCACTGACCCCGAAGCGCAGTCGCGCCGCGAACAGCTGGAGACGGGTGATCCGCCGGGAGATACCGGTCGGGACGAGGAACAGGCGGTGCTCCTCCGTCGTCGTCCCGATGAGCACGGGGATGTCGGCGGAGCCGCCCGACACCAGGGCGTCCAGCGGACTCAGCGGCGCGAGTGGTGACGACGTCGTGATCGAGAACCCCGGACCGCCGGTCAGCGGGTTGCCTCCGCCCATCACCCGTTCCTGGGCCCCGACGAGTCCCTCGGGCGGCACACGGCGGAAGCCTGCCCTGGTGGTCGGCACGCCGAGGTCCTTGGCCATGAGCTTCGAGATCCGGCCGGAGCGCTCTCGGGGTTCCGAGCGCAGCGGGCCGCTCTGGATGATCGCCCGTCGCATCACGGACGAGGCGTCCGGGTGCGCGAGGAGTGCCGCTACCGAGGCTCCGCCCGCGGACTCTCCGAAGACGGTGACGTTGTCGGGGTCACCGCCGAAGCGGGCGATCTCGTCCTGCACCCACGTCAACGCGGCGAGTTGGTCGGCGAGACCGAGGTTCAGCGGGACGTCGTCGAGCACCGAGAACCCCTCGGACCCGAGGCGGTAGTTGACGGAGACGAGGACGACGCCGTCGCGCGCGAACGCGGTGCCGTCGTACGAGTCGAGTGCGTTGGAGCCGTGTACGAGCGAGCCGCCGTGGATCCACACCATGACCGGGAGCGGGGTGTCGGACCGCTCGGCCGGGGTCCAGATGTTGAGGTTCAGGATCTCATTGCCCGGCACCGTCACGGTGGCGAGCAGCTCGCCGACCGCGCCGGCGTAGGGCGGCTGCGGGGCGGTCGCACCGGGACGGGTCGCATCGCGGGGGTCCTCCCAGGGGACGACCGGCTGGGGGAGTCGGAAGCGGTCGTCACCGAACGGAGCTGCCGCGTATGGGATACCGAGGAATCGGGAGACACCGGCTTCGGTGAGCCCGGTGATCGGGCCGCTGCCGGTGGCGATGGTGACCGGTGTCGATCCGTCAGGCGCCGGGATCGGTTCGCCGGTCGGTTCCAGGCCAGGGTCGATGCTCATACGGGTCCGTTCGTCGATGCTCGGGTGACCAACTGTATCGACGCCGCGTGTGCGGAAGACTGGGCTGATGCAGATCCGTCCCTTCACGCCGTCCGACACCGAGGCCGTCATCGCCCTCTGGCACACCGTCGGGCTCACCCGACCGTGGAACGACCCGGCGAAGGACATCGAGCGCAAGTCGACGACGCAGCCCGAGCTGTTCCTCGTCGCGGCGGATGCCGACGGCGCCCTCGTCGGCACCGCGATGGTGGGGTACGACGGCCACCGCGGTTGGGTGCACTACCTGGCGGTGTCGCCGGCCCAGCAGGGCGGCGGGCTCGGACGGCAGCTCATGACCGAGGCCGAACGCCTGCTCACCGAACTCGGGTGCCCGAAGGTCAACCTCATGGTCAGGACGGGCAACGACCGGGTGATCGGCTTCTACGAGGCGCTCGGGTACGGCACCGACGAGGTCGCGCTCCTCAGCAAGCGCCTCATCCCCGACGCCTGACGCCGGTTCGTTCGCCCATTCTTGGGCGAGGGAGTCCTCGTTCGCCCGAGAATGGGCGAACGAGCGGGGTCAGAAGAGGGTCGGCTGGACCTGCAGGCCGGTCGTGACGAACTCCGGGGCGCGCTTGCGCAGCTCGGCCCGCTCGCCGTACCCGTCGCGCAACATGCCGAGCGCCGACGAGCGGACACCTCCGGTAGCGGGGTCTTCGGTGCCGCGCTCGAGCCCGTGCTCGCGGATCATCGGGCGGATGCGCGCGGCGAGCCACTTCCGGTACTCCTTCGGGGCGTAGGTGCCGTCGGCGTACATCGAGGTGTAGCGGTCGACGAGCTCGGGGTGCTCCCGCGACAGCCACTGCATGAACCAGGGTTTGACGCCGGCTTTCAGGTACAGGGTCGAGAAGAGGACGGTGCTCGCGCCGGCCTCGCGGATGCGCGACAGGGCGAGGTCGAGGTGGTCGACGGTGTCGGTCAGGTAGGGGAGGATCGGCATCATGAAGACCCCGACGTCGAAGCCGAGGTCGGCAGCAGCGCGGACGGTCGCGAGTCTGGCCGCCGCGGTCGGGGTTCCGGGTTCGATCGATTGCTGGAGCTCGTCGTCGTAGATGGCGATCGACATGGCGAGGTCGACGGGTACGCGCTGAGCGACCTCGGCCAGAAGGGGCAGGTCTCGCCGGAGCAGGGTGCCCTTCGTCAGGACCGAGAACGGGGTCCCCGAGTCGGCGAGGGCGTTGATGATCCCCGGCATGAGCCGGTACTTGCCCTCGGCGCGCTGATACGGGTCGGTGTTCGTGCCGAGCGCCACCGGGTGCCTGCCCCAGCTCGCCTTCGCGAGCTCCTTCTCGAGGACCTCGGCGACGTTCACCTTGACGATGAGCTGCGAGTCGAAATCCTTCCCGGCGTCGAGGTCCAGATACGAATGCGTCGGTCGGGCGAAGCAGTACACGCAGGCATGGGAGCAGCCCCGATAGGGGTTGATGGTCCACCCGAAGGGCATCACGGACTGACCGGGCACGCGGTTGAGCGCGGACTTCGCGAGCACCTCGTGGAAGGTGATCCCGGCGAACTCCGGCGTCTGGACGCTGCGCACGAGGTTGTTCAGCTTCGCGAGGCCCGGCAGCGCCGACGTCGCCTCAACCCCGAGTTCCTGTCCGCTCCACCGCATGCCTCCATTAGAACATACATTCGATTGAGGCGGCCATTTGGCATCTGTCATTGACCGTCAGAGTTTGAAGTTTTAGTGTTCCAGACACATAGAGAAAGGTGTGAACAATGGCTGTTCATCTATCTATCCAGTCCGAGGCCGACCCTCGACCCGTGCGCTCTCGAGCTGCTGTCAAGATCATCTTGGTCGGGCTGACAGCAGCGTCCGTCGTTCTCGCGCAAACGGGGCCAGCGTCGGCCTCTGAACGCGAGTCTTCGTCTGGAGGTCCGGTTTCGACCGCCGCTGCAGCCGAGCCGAGCGATCTCTCCACGGACACGATCGAAACCGATGGTGCGCCCCTCGTACTGGCGATCGTGGGCGCCGTCCTAGCGACCGGAATGGCCGCCGATCAAGCAGGTCGAACCGCCGGTGCACGGGTGTACTACGCCGGCGTATCCCTCACGCAGTACCAGGAAGTGAAGTGGCAGACGAGGGCCACGGCGGTTGCCGCCCTCGGCGTGATTATGGGGCCGGTCTTCATGGCGTCGTTCGAAGCGACCTTCTATGGATTGGCCTCTTGACCAACGGTCAGCTGCGCTTCTTCCTCGCATTCGTGTCTGCGCTGTTTGCTGCGTACGTCGTGGTGGGTGGCCTGCTCGACCCCCTCGGCCTGCAATCCGGTCAATTAGCGATCGCGTTCAGTATGGCCGTCATGATCATCGCGGCCAGTCTGCCTTCCAAGCCGGGAGACTCAGCCAAGTAGGTTCTCGGTGTGTGGTCCCAGCGTTGGGGCCACACACCGTCGCGCGACGTCATCAAGCGGTCCGATGGGCTCCGGCGGCGAGGCTCCACCACACAAGCACGGCGCTCACGAGCCAGAAGGCGACCATGAAGCACCAGTCGCGGGTGCGGAAGGGGGTGCGGGTCCGCTCCGTGCGCTGCGGATGAGCACCGAAGGCGCGGGAGTCCATGGCGAGCGCGACCCGCTCCGCGTGACGGATGGCACCGGCCAGCAGCGGCACGACGGTGCCGGCGGCGCGGCGGACGGCGGCGATCGGTCCGCGACCCTCGGCCATACCGCGGACTCGGTGGGCGGAACGGATAACCTCCAGCTCGTGCCCGAACCGCGGCACGAACCGGTAGGCAGCGAGCGCCGTGTACCCGATCCGGTAGGGCACGTGCAGCTGCTGGATCATCGCGCGGACGAACTCCGGGCCGGTCGAGGTGAGGCCGCCGATGCAGGCGAGGACGAGGAGGGCCGCGAGCCGCAGGGCCGTCGCGAGGCCGACGAGCAGCGCCCCGAGGAAGAACCGGTAGTCGCCGACCTGGAACAGCAGGACGGACTGGTCGACGCGGCTCGGGTCGGTCCACAGGCCGAAGCTGAACGACATGATCGCGACGATGAGCGGCAGCGCCACGAAGAGCAGGAGGGCGACCGTCCGCGTCAGGCTGGCTCCGACGAGGATGACGACGACCGCGAGGGCGATGAACAGCGCCGGCGTGACCGGGTCCCTCGTGAACGCCAACAGGATCATCACCGGGAGCGGAGCGCCGAGCTTCGCGAGCGGGTTCAACCGGTACAGGAATCGACCGGCCGGTGCCGTGCCCGAGGCGTACGGGTCGATCGTCGTGGCGCTCATCGGGCGGCCGCCCCGGGCAGGTCGTCGAGTCTCGACAGGTGCCGCCAGTCGGGGTGGTTCGCCAGCGAGCGCATCGCCTGGGCGAGCGGTGGTGGCCGGAGCCCCGCGCGGCGCAGGAGCTCGTCGTCGCCGAGGATCGCGGCGGTCGTGTCGTGGGCGAGCAGGCGGCCGTCGGCCATGACCGCGACGTGACTCGCGTGATCGGCGACGAGCTGGAGGTCGTGGGTCACGACGAGGACCGTGGTGCCCTGCGCGTTGAGGCCGGCGAGGAGGTCCAGGAGCTCGTTCGCCCGCGCCCGGTCCTGACCGAAGGTCGGTTCGTCGAGCGCGAGCACCGGAGCTCCGGCGATGAGGGCGCTCCCGACGGACAGTCGACGCTTCTGACCACCGGAGAGGAGGAACGGGTGCACGTCGCGTGCGGACTCCAGGCCGAACCGCCGCAGCAGGTCGTCGACGCGCCGTTCGATCCCGGTGTCGTCGACGCCCCGGATCCGCAGGCCGTGCGCGAGTTCGTCGTGGACGGTGTGGGCGATGAACTGGTGCTCGGGGTTCTGGAAAACGAAGCCGATGTGTGCCGCGATCGTCCGGACCTCGCTGCGCCCCGGGTCGATCCCGCCCACGTCGATGCGCCCGCGGGGAGGTCGGACCACGCCGGCGATCGCCTGGAGCAGCGTCGTCTTGCCGGCGCCGTTCGTCCCGATCACGGCCAGGAAGTCGCCCGCGGCGACCTCGAGGCTCACCTCGTGGAGGATCGGGGTGCGCCGGCGGCCCCGACCGCGTTCGACGCTGAGGCGGTCGACGCGGACCGCGACCGACCGCTCGGCGGTGATCGAGGCGACGGGTGCCGTCGGCGGCGCCGGCAGTGCGGTCGCATCGAGTGCGGCCGTCAGCTCGGCGGGTGTCAGGGGGAGGTCCGGCAACGTGACACCGGCCGACCGCAGACGCAGCGCGGCGAGCGTCGCGACGGGGAGCCAGACGCCCATGGCGAGGAGCTCGTCGAGGTGTCCGAGCAGGACCTCGCGGGTCGGACCGTCGAAGGCGAGCCGACCGTCACGATCGAGGACGACGACCCGGTCGACGAGGTCGATGGCGGCGTCGAGGTTGTGCTCGACGAGCAGGATCGCGTGCCGCTTCCCGGCGCCGCCCGGTCCGGAGACGAGTGAACGGAGGGCGGCGTAGACCTCCTCGATCCCGGCCGGATCGAGGTTCGCCGTCGGCTCGTCGAGGACGAGGAGGTCGCTGCCCATGGCCAGGGCGCAGGCGATCGCCAGTCGCTGTCGGCCTCCGCCGGAGAGGCGGTCGGGGTTCTCGGTCCGACGCTCCCAGAGCCCGACTTGCCGGAGCGCACGTTCGGCGCGGGACAGCACCTCCTCGACGGGGAGCAGGAGGTTCTCCGGGCCGAAGCACACCTCGTCGAGGACCGTTCCGGTGACGATCTGCGCATCGGGGTCCTGGAACACCATCGCCACGTGCTCGCTCAGCTGCGCGACCGTCGAGGTGGCCGTGTCGAGCCCGCCGGTGATCACAGCACCCTCGAACTCGGCCGGTACGGCGTGGGGGACGAGGCCGTTGAGGGCCAGGGCGAGCGTCGACTTCCCCGAGCCGCTCGGCCCGAGCAGGAGGACCACCTCACCGGGTGCGACCTGGAACGACACGTCGTCCGGGGTCCACTCCTCGCGCTCGTCGTGACGGATGCGCACCCGCCGGACGACGGTGGCGGGGTGCGTCGGCGGTGCGGGGTCCACTCAGGCCCGCGTGCCGGCCGAGCCGCGGTCGCGCTGCAGGGGTTTCGCGATGGACCGCCCCACACCGGCTCTCGCGAGGGCCGCTGCGACCGCCCGCCCGAGCGCGGTGAAGGCGATCGGGCTCAGGACGAAGAGCGCGATGTAGACCGTCTGGGCGAGGGGCGCGAAGTGCTCGATCCCGAGGACGACGAGCACGGAGCCGCCGAAGACGAGTCCCGCGATGCCCGCAGCCAGGTAGAAGACCCAGGCCTTCCAGACGCGGTAGCGCGACACGGCGAAGGGGATCTCCTGCAGGAGCCCGATCGCGAGGCCGGTGCCGAAGTAGCGGAAGAACCACTGCGGGCTGAACGCCGCCGAGACGAGGCCTGCGGTCAGCCCGGTCATGAGGGCCACGCCACCACGTCGGAGGAGCGCCTGCGCGACGACGCCCGGCAGGAAGTACACGCCGATGATGAGGCCGTAGAGCACGGGTGCGGTCGCGGAGATCGTGCCGCCGACGTACCCGGAGACGACGAAGACGAGGCCGCCCCCGACGCCGATGGCGGCGCAGGTCAGCAGCAGTCGCGTACTCAGACGTTGCATGAGCCCACCTTCACGAGCAGCCGATCTCCTGAGGACAGCCTATCCTTTATCGGCCCATGGAGACGCCGACGGAAACCGCTCGGAACGGGGCCCGAGCACCCGATCCGGGCGATCAGATCGAGCGTCGGCGCGGGGTCAGTCGGACGTTCGGCAAGGGCGGCGCCGGGATGCGTTCCGTGCCGTGGCCGGCGACCGACCCGAAGCGCGGCGACCCCGCCTCCCAGTCCTCCCGGGCGGACGCGATGTCCTCGTGAGTGCGACCGACGAAGTTCCACCACATGACCAGTTCCTCCGGGAACGGCGTCCCTCCGAGGAGCACGAAGCGGGCACCGGTCGCGCTCCGGAACTCGAGGCGATCGCACCCGGGCGCCAGGTAGAGCAACGGGCCCGAGTCGAGTTCGACGCCGCCGACCTCGAGCACCCCGTCGAGCACGAGGACGCCGTGCTCGAAGGCCGGATCCACCGGCACCTCGACGACGGTGTCGGCCTCGAGCGTCACGTCGGCACCGAGCAGGGGCGAGTGGACGGTCGCGGTCGACGTCGCCCCGCCGAGCGTGCCGACGAGGACGGTCGCCTCCAGTCCCGGAGCGCGGTGGACGGGCAGGTCCGTGTGCTGCTCGAACGCCGCCGGCACCGAGGCGGCTGCCTCCGGGAGCGCCACCCACAGCTGGAGGCCGTGCATGGCGGCCGCCTCCTCGCCCACCGAGAACTCGGAGTGCGACACGCCGCGGCCGCTCGTCATGAGGTTCAGCTCGCCCGGGCGGACGACCACGTCGCTACCCACGCTGTCGCGGTGGCGGATGTCGCCGACCAGTGGCCACGTCACGGTCTGCAGGCCGGTGTGCGGATGGGGCAGGACGCGCATCAGCGAGCGGTCCTCGTCGAAGCGGTCGAGGAAACACCAGGCGCCGATCATCGGCAGCTCGCGCTGCGGGAGGGTGCGGTGGACGCTCAGGCCGCGGACGCCGCCCAGGGGGACCTCGCGGGCCTCGAGGAGCCTCGTCCCGGATCCGTCAGGTGCGTGGCAGACGCTGGGGACCGGGTCGGCGTCGAGTCTCGTCATGAGCGCCTCCTTATCACGGACAACGCTACTCCCGCTCGGCCTGACTTCGGCCCGCACCGACGTGGTTGACTGGGCGCGGGGCCCGTCCGGCTCCGCCGCTGCCGAGATTGGGGATCCCATGGGCCTGTTCGACAAGCATGAGGACGCACCGGAGCCGCTCGCCCGCGGCCTCTGGCACGACCGCATCGGCACGCTCGCGACCCGGAGTGTCCAGACGCTCGCCATCGTCGCGGTCGCCGCGCTGATCGTCTTCGCGCTGACCCAGCTCTCGCTCGTGATGATCCCCGTCGTCATCGCACTCATCCTCGCCTCGGCGATCTACCCGCTCATGCGGTGGATGCGGTCGAAGGGGCTCCCGTCGATCCTCGCCACCTGGATCGCCCTCGTCTCGATCCTCGTCGTCCTCGGCGGCATCGGGTGGCTCATCGTCTGGGCCGTGCGCAGCCAGTGGGACGACCTCGTCGACTCCGCCTCGAAGGGCTTCGGTCAGCTGCAGGACTGGCTCGGCACCCTGCCGTTCGACATCGACGAGAAGCAGATCGAGGACGCCAAGCAGACCGCGGTCGACTTCCTCACCTCGAGTCAGTTCGGCAGCGGGGCGCTCGCCGGTGTCTCCGCGACGGCGAGCTTCCTCACCGGCCTGGTGCTCATGGTCGTCGTCCTGTTCTTCTTCCTCAAGGACGGGCCGCGGCTGTGGGAGTTCCTGCTCCGCCCCTTCACCGGAACCGCATACGACCGTGCCAAGCGCATCGGCGGTAAGACGGTGGACACCCTCGGCGGGTACGTGCGCGGCACGGCGACCATCGCGGCCGTCGACGCGATCGGTATCGGTATCGGCCTCGCGATCATCGGGGTCCCCCTCGCCCTCCCGCTCAGCGTCATCGTGTTCCTGACCGCCTTCATCCCGATCGTCGGTGCGACCGCCGCGGGCATCCTCGCGGCCCTCGTCGCGCTCGTCGCCAACGGTCCGGTCGCCGCCCTCATCGTCGTCGGCATCGTCGTGCTCGTGAACCAGCTCGAGGGCAACTTCCTCCAGCCCGTCGTCATGGCCCGCTCGCTCAAACTGCACGCCCTCGTCGTCCTCCTCGCCCTGACGGCCGGCACCATCCTCGGCGGCATCGTCGGCGCGGTCCTCGCCGTGCCGATCGCCGCGGTCGCGTGGGGCATCATCGGCGTCTGGAACGGTCCCGACCAGCCGGCCGAGCCCATGCGACAGAAGCGACCCGAGTCCGTCTGAGGGAGGTCGTCCGGGTCGTGGGTCCGCCCGCCGGATAGCATGTGATCGTGGACCCCCACGATCTCCTCGGCCTCGTCCTCGAGGTCTTCACCTGGATCGGCTTCGGCAGCGCCGTCGTCGTGCTGATCGTCATGCTCATCGCGCGGGCCGCGGACGGCAGCTGGGTGGAGACGCACGGGGTCATCGTGGACCTGCCGGACGACGCGGACGGCGGGCAGGGGCGCGAGGTCCGCTGGATGACCGAGTCGGCCGAGCTGTACTCACGACCCGTCACGGACGCGGAGATCGACGCCCTCCGCGACCCCGAGGAGCCGAACGTCTTCTACGCCCGCCGGGAACCGTCGCGCGCACGCTTCCGCCGGACGGCCGATCACACGAGAGCGCTCCGACTGCTCTTCGGCGTGACCTTCGGCATCGGCGTCGTCTGCTCCATCGCCTCGATCGTGCTGCTGTTCGTCGCCGACACCGGGGCCTGAGCACTCTCTCCGGTCCCTGAGTACCTGCTCCCCGGTCCCTGAGCCTGTCGAAGGGCGGCGCTCGGGTAGGCTGTGAGCACGAGCGTCGACACCTGGTCCGCTCGTTCTCCCGGAGGCAGCGCATGACGGAACGGTGGGCCCGTGTCGCCCGCGGCACCGCCGCAGCCGCGTTCGCCACCTTCGCCGCCGCCCTCTCGCACACGATCGGTGGGGCCGCCGCGCCGTCCGCGTTCGTGCTCCTGGTCGGTGGGACCTTCGCCGTCCTGGTCTGTGTCCTCCTCGCCGGCCGCCGCATCTCCGCACTCGGGGTCGTCGCCTCCGTGCTCGTGAGCCAGCTCGGCTACCACGCGCTCTTCACCCTCGTCCCGAGCACCGTCAGTGCCACGGTCGCCTCCGGCGGCGCGACCGGCCCCGCCGACTGGCACCGGCACGGGGTCGTCGAACTCGCGACCGGCGGCGTCACCACGGCACACTCCCACGGCGACACCACGATGTGGGCGGCGCACCTCGTCGCGGCCGTCGCGACCATCGCCGCCATCCTGTTCGCCGAACGCGCGACGCTCGCCGCGCTCGCCGCGCTGACCGTCCGGATCCTCGCCCGCCGTGCAGCACCGACCCACCTCGTCCCCGCGCCCCGTCGGGTGCGCTGGGTCCGGGTCAACCGTCGCCCCCGCAACCTCGGGGTGGTCCTGCTCCACCTGCGACACCGCGGTCCGCCGGCGCTCGCCGCCGCCTGACCGACGCATCACCCTCCGACCGGGACGGGTGCCGTGCGTGGCCGGGTCGGCCCAGCGCAGCAGCACCCTTCGGCGCGCCATCCGGCGCGACCATCCCCATTCCGCACGTTCGACGCCGTGCGGATCAGTCGACAGGACGATCATGAACGCAACCACCCCCCGCCCCACCTTCCGCAAGCCCGCCGTACTCGGTGCCGTCGCCATCGGCGCCGGAGCGCTCCTCGCGGTCGGCGCACCGCTGGCCGCCAGCGCCCACGTCAGCGTCACGCCGACCTCCACGGCCGCCGGCTCCTACACGGTGCTGAGCTTCGCCGTCGGTCACGGCTGCGACGGCTCGCCCACGACGAGTCTCTCCTTCGAGATCCCCGAGGAGATCAACGCCGTGACGCCGACGGTCAACCCGAACTGGACCATCGACAAGCAGATGGCTCCGCTCGCGAAGCCCATCACCGACAGCCACGGTGAGCAGCTCGCCGAGCGTGTCGGCACGGTCGTCTACACGGCCAAGACGCCGCTCGCCGACGGCTACCGCGACACCGTCTCCTTCCAGGTCCAGCTGCCGGCCGACGCCGAGGGCAAGACGCTCGTCTTCCCGGTGACGCAGACCTGCGAGGTCGGCCAGACCGACTGGACCGACGTCGCGAAGGACGGTCAGACCGAGGACGACCTCGAGTCGCCGGCGCCGGTCGTCGTCGTGACCGCTGCCGAGGCCGGCGACCACCACGGTGGCGCCGCCACGGACGACGACGGTGACGGCGACCACACCGAGGCCGCCGCCGCGACCGACGCCGGCAGCACCGACGTGCTGGGCCGCGTGCTCGGCATCGCCGGTCTCGTCGTCGGTGCCGCCGGCATCGTCATCGCTGCCTCCGCACGCCGCGCAGCGTCCGACGCGAAGCGCCAGGCCTGATGACGGTCTCCCGTCGTCGCCGTCTCGTCGGCACCGCTGCGACCGCGTTCCTCGCGGTCGCAGCGGTGCTCGCCGTGGCCCAGCCGGCCTCAGCGCACAACAGCATCATCTCGATGACGCCGGCCGAGGGGTCGACGATCACGGAGCAGCCGGAGCAGCTCGTCATCACGACGAACGACAACCTGCTCGACCTCGGGGAAGCCGGCCAGTCCAACCAGATCCAGGTGACCGGTCCCGGTGACGAGCGGCTGTATTACGGCACCGCCTGCGCAGCCGTGAACGGCCCGGCGCTCGTCATGCCGCTGCAGCTCGGGCAGGCCGGCGAGTACACCGTCGTCTGGCAGCTGGTCTCGACCGACGGCCACCCGCTGTCGGGCAGCTACACCTTCGAGTGGGCGCCGGCCGAGGGCCAGGAACTCGCGGCGGGGAACGCGAAGCCCGCGTGCGCGACGAGCGGTGCCTCCACGGTCGAGCCCTCGTCGGAGGCGGGCGGTGTCGAGCCGCAGTCGTCATCCGACGGCGGCTTGAGCGGCGATGTGTGGTGGATCGTCGGCGCGATCGGCGTCGTCCTGATCGCCGGCATCGGCGTGCTCCTCGTGACCCGGCGGAAGCCGGAGCCCGTCTCGGACGACCAGGGCACGGACACCTCCGCGCCCTGAGCCGTACCCCCCGGACTCTGAGCTTGTCGAAGGGTCCCGATCACAACGGAACAGCCCCGCCATCCTCGAGAGGATGACGGGGCTGTCGCTGTTACCGGTGTAGCGTGCGGGTGAACCCGCGGTCGGCTACTTTGCCGGCGGCATCAGCACCGAGTCGATGAGGTACACGGTCGCGTTGGCGGTCTTGACGCCACCGCAGATGACCTTGGCACCGTTGACGGTGATGTTGTCACCCGAGCCCTCGACCTTGACGGTTCCACCCTCGACGGTGGTCTGCTCACCGTCGATGTCGGACGGAGCGATCTGGCCGGGGATCACGTGGTACGTGAGGATCGAGGTCAGCGTCGCGGCACCCTCAGGCGTCTTGAGGCTGTCGATCGTGGCGGCGTCGATCTTCTTGAACGCGTCGTCGACCGGTGCGAAGACGGTGAACTCGGAGCCGTTCAGCGTGTCGACGAGGTTGACGTCGGGGTTCAGCTGGCCGGAGACCGCAGCGGTCAGCGTGGTGAGGAGCGGGTTGTTCGACGCGGCGACGGCGACGGGGTCGGCCGACATGCCGGCGACGGAGCCTGCACCGTCCGGGACAGCCTCGGCGTAGGCGGCGCAGCCCGAGCCGACGAGGTCCGCTGCGGGGTCGGAGGTCATGCTCGACTCGGAGGGAGCGGAGCTCGGCTCCATCGACGAACCGCTGTCGGAGCTGGAGCCGCTGGAACAGGCGGCGAGGCCGAAGGTCGCGACGGCGGCGAGTGCGAGCACTGCCATGTGGTTTCGCTTGATGGTACGCATGTGATTCTCCTTTGATGAGGTTTGGACCGGTTGTCGAGTGCCTCTCAGAACCGGCCCTCGATGACACTTCGGAGCCCCCTCGGGGGTGGTTTGGAAAAAGATCCGATCGCGACTCGGACGGGGTCGCGCATTAAGAGGAGCGAAATTCTTCGGATCCGTTCCTGTGGAGGGGCACCGGGGTGTCAGCCGCTGCGGCTACGATCGACGGATGAGCTGGAGCACCGAACCCGACTGGATCCCGGACGACGCGGACGCTCCCGACGACTTCGACGCCCCGCCGCCCGACGACGCGTATCTCGGCGGTGGCGTCGCGTGGGGGAGCGGTGCTGTCACCTCGGCTCCCGCCGCTCCACCTGCGGTGGCGGTGCGTGCGGCAGGCCAGAAGTTCGCCACGGCGCAGGAGGCACTCCACACGGTCTTCGGGTACGACGCGTTCCGCGGTGAGCAGCAGCAGATCATCGAGCAGGTCGCCGGCGGCGGCGACGCGGTCGTCCTCATGCCGACGGGTGGGGGCAAGAGCCTCTGCTACCAGATCCCCGCCCTGCTCCGGCCGGGCACCGGCATCGTCGTCTCCCCACTGATCGCCCTCATGCAGGACCAGGTCGACGCACTCCTCGCCGTCGGGGTCCGCGCCGCGTTCCTCAACTCGACCCAGGATCCCGCTGAGCGCTCCCGGGTCGAACAGGCCTACCTCGCGGGCGAACTCGACCTCCTCTACGTCGCGCCCGAGCGTTTGAGCTCCGAGGCGACCCGGCGCTTCCTCGGCCAGGGCACCATCGCCCTGCTCGCGATCGACGAGGCGCACTGTGTGTCGCAGTGGGGGCACGACTTCCGTCCCGACTACCTCATGCTCGGCGAGCTCGCCGAACGCTGGCCCGACGTCCCGCGCATCGCACTCACCGCGACCGCCACCGAGGCGACGCACCAGGAGATCACGCAGCGGCTCCACCTCGGCGAGGCGAAGCACTTCGTCTCGAGCTTCGACCGCCCGAACATCCAGTACCGGATCGTCGGCAAGAACGAGGTCCGCAAGCAGCTCGTCGCGTTCGTGAAGGAGCAGCCGGCCGGCACCGCGGGGATCGTCTACTGCTTGAGTCGGAAGACGGTGGAGCAGACGGCACAGCTGCTGCGCGACAACGGGGTGGACGCCGTGGCGTACCACGCCGGACTCGACGCCTCCGTGCGTGCCGCGGCGCAGTCCCGCTTCCTCCGCGAGGACGGCGTCGTGGTGGTCGCGACCATCGCCTTCGGCATGGGGATCGACAAGCCGGACGTCCGCTTCGTCGCCCACGTCGACCTCCCGAAGAGCGTCGAAGGCTACTACCAGGAGACCGGCCGCGCGGGGCGAGACGGCGAGCCGTCCATCGCCTGGCTCGCGTACGGTCTGCAGGACGTCGTCCAGCAGCGGCGCATGATCGCCGAGTCGCCGGGCGACCTCGCGCACCAGCGCAATCTCAGCGCCCACCTCGACGCGATGCTGGCCCTCTGCGAGACCGTCGACTGCCGCCGGGTCAACCTGCTGCGCTACTTCGGTCAGCCCTCCACGCCGTGCGGCAACTGCGACACCTGTCTCGAACCCCCGGTCACCTGGGACGGCACCGTGCCGGCGCAGAAGCTCCTCTCGACGATCGTGCGCCTGAAGCGCGAGCGCAACCAGTCCTTCGGTGCGGGGCAGATCATCGACATCCTCCGCGGCAAGCGCACCGACCGCGTCGCCCAGCAGCGGCACGACGAACTCGCGACCTTCGGCATCGGCGAGGACCTCAGCGACCAGGAGTGGCGCGGCGTCGTCCGTCAGCTGCTCGCACGCGACCTCCTGGCCACCGTCGGCGAGTACGGCACGCTCGGCCTCACCGAGGGGAGCGCCGAGGTGCTCGCGGGGAACCGGCCGGTGGCCATGCGTCGCGAGCCGGAACGCGCCGCCCGCTCCTCGTCGAGGTCGTCCTCCCGCTCGTCGAGCGCGAACGCCGAGCTCGAGCCGGCCGCGGCCGAGCTGTTCCAGGCCCTGCGTGCCTGGCGGGCCGGGGTCGCGAAGGAGCAGGGTGTCCCGGCCTACATCGTCTTCGGCGACGCGACCCTGCGTGAGGTCGCGACGGCGAAGCCCGACTCGCTCGGCGCGCTCGACGGCATCAGCGGCATCGGTGCGAAGAAGCTCGACGCCTACGGGCAAGCGCTCATCGAGGTCGTCGCCGCCAACGCCTGACGCCGCTCCTGAGAGCCAGCTGCGACAGCTGTGGGGGAGGACCAAGTCGATCGACGACGATCGGGCGGGCCCTTGTCCACATCCCACAGGCGCTTTCGCCCATCGTTATGACAGACCTACCATTGTGGGAGGTTTTCATGGGTGAAAGGCAGGGCACAGCGATGGTCGACACAGCGATCCGGACGAGCGTCAGCGGGAGCACGGCAGCGACGGTCGAGGTGGCGCCGTCCGACGCGCGGATCGACGTCCCGGCGCTGGCGCACCAGCTGCTCGGCACCTGGCCTGAGGCCCGTCTCGCGTCCCGGGCGCTCGCCGCCAAGCCGGAGATGCAGCGCATCGAGGGCCAGTCGATGGACGACCACCGCGACCGCGTCTTCCACCAGCTCAAGCTCCTCGTCGAGAACGGTCAGGTGCACAAGGCGTTCCCGAAGCGCCTCGGCGGCGCCGACGACCACGGCGGCAACATCGCCGGCTTCGAGGAGCTCGTCCTCGCCGACCCGTCCCTCCAGATCAAGTCCGGTGTGCAGTGGGGGCTCTTCGGTGCGGCGATCCTGCACCTGGGCACCGAGCCGCACCACGACGCGTTCCTGCCCGGCGCGATGAACCTCGACGTCCCCGGCGCTTTCGCGATGACGGAGTCCGGTCACGGCTCCGACGTCGCCTCGATCGCGACGACCGCGACGTACGACCCGGAGACCCAGGAGTTCGTCATCGACACCCCGTTCCGCGCGGCGTGGAAGGACTACCTCGGCAACGCGGCGGTCCACGGGAAGGCGGCAACGCTGTTCGCGCAGCTCATCACGAAGGGCGTGAACCACGGTGTGCACTGCTTCTACGTGCCGATCCGCGACGACGAGGGCGCGTTCCTCCCCGGGATCGGCGGCGAGGACGACGGCCTGAAGGGCGGGCTCAACGGCATCGACAACGGCCGGCTCCACTTCACCGGCGTGCGCGTGCCGCGCACCAACCTCCTCAACCGCTACGGCGACGTCGCCGAGGACGGCACCTACTCCTCGCCGATCAAGAGCCCCGGGCGTCGTTTCTTCACCATGCTCGGAACGCTCGTCCAGGGCCGGGTGTCCCTCGACGGGGCCGCGACGTCGGCCTCCGCGCTCGCCCTCCAGATCGCGATCACCTACGGCAGTGAGCGTCGGCAGTTCAACGCGGGCAGCGACACCCAGGAGGAGGTCATCCTCGACTACCAGCGCCACCAGCGCCGGCTCCTGCCGCGCCTTGCGACGACGTACGCGCAGATCTTCGCCCACGACCGACTGCTCGTGAAGTTCGACGAGGTGTTCAGCGGCAAGGCCGACTCGGACGACGACCGTCAAGACCTCGAGACGCTCGCGGCGGCCCTCAAGCCGCTGTCGACCTGGCACGCGCTCGACACGCTCCAGGAGGCGCGCGAGGCGTGCGGTGGCAACGGCTTCCTCGCGGAGAACCGCCTCACCGGCCTGCGCGCCGACCTCGACGTCTACGCGACGTTCGAGGGCGACAACAACGTGCTGCTGCAGCTCGTGGCCAAGCGACTCCTCACCGACTACAGCCGGAAGTTCGCGAAGGTCGACGCCGGTGCGCTCGCCCGCTACGTCGTCGAGCAGGCGACCGACCGCGCCGTCCACAGCAGCGGACTCCGGAGCCTCGCGCAGACCGTGAAGGACTTCGGGTCCACCGCACGCTCGGTGAGCCAGCTGCGCGACACGAACGTCCAGCGGGAGCTGCTGACCGAGCGCGTCGAGTCGATGATCGCCGAGGTCGCGACCAAGCTGCGCGGCGCGAACAAGCTCTCGAAGCAGGCCGCGTCCGACTTGTTCAACGCACACCAGAACGAGCTCATCGAGGCGGCGCGCGCCCACGGCGAGCTCCTGCAGTGGGAGGCGTTCACGGAGGGTGTCGAGCAGATCGAGGACGCGGGCACCAAGCAGGTCATGACGTGGGTACACGACCTCTTCGGGCTGTCGCTCATCGAGAAGCACCTCGCCTGGTACCTCATCCACGGTCGCCTGTCGCCGCAGCGCGGTCAGGCCGTCAGCGCCTACGTCGACCGCCTCATCTCCCGGCTGCGTCCGCACGCCCTCGATCTGGTCGAGGCGTTCGGCTTCGCGCCCGAGCACGTGCGGGCACCCATCGCGACGGGCCAGGAGGCGCAGCGTCAGCAGGAGGCCGCCGACTACTTCGCCGCCCTCCGCGCCTCGGGCGACGCACCCGTCGACGAGAAGACGCTCACGAAGAAGTCCCGCTGAACCCAGCCGGTTGACGGGAGGCGAATCGTCGCCCGCGCAAGGGGCGGGCGACGATATGCCTCACCTCGCGCTGCGCGGTAGGGTGCCGACATGACGTTCAACGACAACGCCGACATCAGCGGGAACAAGGTCAAGCGACGAGGCCGCACGACCGGCATCGCCGTCGGTGGTGGCGCGGTCGGCGTCATCGTGATCGCCCTCATCTCCCAGTTCCTCGGGGTCGACGTGTCGGGCATCCTCGGTGGCGCGGGTGTCGGCGGGGGCCAGCAGGAGGAGACCCAGCTCTCAGACGAGTGCCAGACGGGCGCCGACGCGAACGCGAGCGTCGACTGCCGCATGGGTGGTGCTTACTCGTCGCTCGACGCCTATTGGGCCGAGGAGCTGCCCGCGCTCGGTGCCGACTACACCTCGCCGGCCGACTTCATCATCTTCGACCAGCAGACGAACACGGGTTGCGGGGCCGCCACGAGCGCCACCGGCCCGTTCTACTGCCCTCCGGATCAGACCATCTACATCGACACCAGCTTCTACGCCGAACTGCGCGACCGCTTCGGCGCGTCGGGCGGACCGCTCGCCGAGATGTACGTCGTCGCCCACGAGTGGGGGCACCACATCCAGGCGCTCACCGGCATCATGGACCGCGCCGATCGCAGCGGTACCGGCCCCGCCTCCGACTCCGTACGGATCGAGGTCCAGGCCGACTGCTTCGCCGGTGCCTGGGTCGCCGCGGCGTCGGACACCGAGGACGCGAAGGGGGTCGCCTTCCTGAAGCCCGTGACCCAGCAGGAGATTGACGACGCACTGAGCGCCGCGGCGGCCGTCGGTGACGACCGCATCCAGGAAGCCGCGACCGGCCAGGTGAACCCCGAGGCCTGGACCCACGGCTCGGCCGAGCAGCGCCAGCGCTGGTTCATGACCGGCTACCGGTCCGGTCCGTCCGCGTGCGACACCTTCTCGGTGTCGGCCGACCAGCTCTAGCCCGCGAGGGGTCCCGAATGGTCGGTTCAGCGCGTGCCGAGGGGACCATTCGGGACCCCTCGCGAGCTGTGGGGCGATGGGTGCGGCATGCTAGGTGAGACACATGTCGTGAACGCAGGAGGAAGTGGACCGCATGGCTGAGCTGTATCCCGAGATCGAGCCGTACGAGACCGGCATGCTCGACGTCGGCGACGGGCAGTCGCTGTACTGGGAGACCTCCGGCAACCCCGACGGCAAGCCCGTCGTGTTCCTCCACGGTGGCCCTGGCGGCGCGACGAGTCCCGTCCACCGTCGGCTCTTCGACCCGAAGCGCTACCGCATCGTCCTCGTCGACCAGCGCGGCTGCGGCAGGAGCACGCCGCACGCGAGCGACCCGGCGGCCGACCTGTCGACGAACACGACCTGGCACCTCGTCGCCGACCTCGAGGTCCTCCGCAAGGCGCTGAAGATCAAGCGCTGGATGGTGTTCGGCGGGTCCTGGGGGTCGACGCTCGCGCTCGCCTACGCCCAGAAGCACACGAAGCGCGTCACCGAGCTCGTGCTCCGCGGCATCTTCACCCTGCGCGACGCCGAGCTCGACTGGTTCTACGAGGGTGGTGCCTCCGCGGTCTTCCCCGACCTGTGGGAGGGCTACCTCGAGCCGATCCCGGTCGGCGAGCGCCGCCACCTCATCGAGGCCTACCACCGGCGGCTGTTCGACGAGGACCCGGCCGTCCACGGGCCGGCGGCCGTCGCCTGGTCGCGGTGGGAGTCGTCGACGATCACGCTGCTCCCGCAGGCGGAGACCGTCGCGCGCTTCACCGACCCGCACTTCGCGGTGGCGTTCGCGCGCATCGAGAACCACTTCTTCACGAACAAAGGCTGGTTCGAACCCGAGCAGCTCATCCGGGACGCCGGCAAGCTCGCCGGAGTCCCCGGTGTGATCGTCCAGGGCCGCTACGACATGTGCACGCCGGTCTTCACCGCGTGGGACCTGCACCGGGCGTGGCCGGAGGCGGACTTCACGATCGTCCCCGACGCGGGGCACGCCTTCGACGAGCCGGGCATCCTGTCGGCGCTCATCGACGCGACGGACCGGTTCGCGAAGGACTGAGGGGCTGTTCCGGTCGCTGATGACGCCCTTCGACAGGCTCAGGGACCGGGGGCGGCTCAGGGGCCGGGGGGCTCAGGGACCGGGGGGCGGCTCGGGGGCCGGGGGTGATCACTCCGTGAAGCGGGCCCGGCGGACGGCCTTGCCCTCGCGCAGCGCTTCGCCGAGCGAGCGGCCGACGAGGCCCTCGCGGGCGAACCCGCTCAGCAGCTCGGCTGCGAGCGCACCGCGGTCGACCTCGGGTTCCGGGCCGTCGTCGACGCCGTCGGCCGGGCCGGCGAATCCGTCGTGGGCGAGCAGGATCGAGCCCTGGTGGCAGTGCCGGACGGCGTGGGCGACGCGCTCGTGCTCGCCGACGTCCTTGACGTCCCAGGCGGTCGCGGTCCACAGCACGGTCTGCAGGCCGGCTCGTTTGACGGCCTGCCACGTCTCGATGCTCTGCGCGCCGTAGGGCGGCCGGAACCACTCGATCGGCTGGCCGCTCAGCTGCTCGAGCTCCTGTTTGGCGGCGAGGGTGCGCCGGTAGGCGACCTCTTCGGAGAAGTCGGTGAGGCGAACGTGGTCGTCGCCGTGCAGCGCGAGTTCATGCCCACCGGCGACGATGCGTTCGAGGAGCTCCGGGTACTTCCGCGCGCGGCCGACGAGGACGAAGAACGTCGCGGTCGCTCCGGCCTCGGCGAGGGCGTCGAGGACCCCCGGCGTCCCGTCGGGACTCGGGCCGTCGCCGTACGTGATGACGACCGTGCGCTCGTCGGTCGCGACGCCGACGATCGACCCGTGGACGGGCAGCGAGCCGGTGAGCCGGGCGAGCAACGCCTGCCGAGCCTTCGTCATGTGTCCACCGCCCTGTGAGTCGATCCGTCCAACAGTACCTCGCTGTCGCGGCGAACGGGAGCGTGGCCGCGGCGGCGGAACGGGCGCGGGGAGGGCGGGTGTCAGGCCTGGACGAGCGTCGTGTCGAGCTCGCGCTGCTCCTCGAGCTGGGCGAGGGCACGGCGGAGCGCCGTACTCGAGGTGCTCATCGTGTACGGGAAGTAGACGACCTCGACGCCGACCTTGGCGAACTCCGCTTCGAGCCGGAGGCCCTCGGCGGTCCCGCGCCAGTCGTCGCCCTTGAAGAAGATGTCGAACCGGAGCGCGTCCCAGGCCTGGAGCTTGTCGTCCCAGGTCTCCTCGACGGCCTCGTCGACGAAGCCGATGTGGCGGACGATCTCGAGACGCTCCGTCAGCGGGACGACGGGCTCGATGCGCTTGCGGGTGCGGAGCAGCTCATCCGAGACGACTCCGGCGATGAGGTAGTCGCACGCGCTCTTGGCGTGGCGAAGGATGTTCAGGTGACCGACGTGGAAGAGGTCGAAGGCCCCTGCGGCGTAGCCGACGCGTCCGACGGTGCTTCGATCGGTCATGCTGTCGCCCCCTGGCGGATTCGTGGTGGTGTGCGCACGACGTCGGCTGATCGACGACGGTGCTCGGCGCGTCCATCGGGCCAGTTGCGAGCCTATGAGGGGCATCAGCGCTTGCCGAGTCCACTTTCGAGTGGCACCCGGACAGGGCTCAGGACGAGAAGACGGCGCTCTTGACCGGTCGACCGTGCACGAGCGCATCGGCGAGCGACCGGCCGACCCAGCCTCGCGCCCGGAACTCGGCGAGCAGGGTCGCGGTGAGCGCCCCGCGGTCGACCTCGGGCTCGGCTCCGTCGTCGACACCGTCGGCCGGTCCGGCGAAGGCGTCGTGCGCCAGCAGGATCGTCCCCGGGCGGCAGCCGGCCAGGGCGTGGGCGACGCGCTCCTCGGCGGCGACGGCGCGCGCATCCCAGGTGGTCGCCGACCAGAGGACGGACTCGAGGTCGGCCCGGCGGATGGCACGCCAGGTCGCGAGATGCTGAGCCCCGTACGGTGGCCGGAACCATCGGACGGGCGTGCCGGCGAGGTCCTCGAGCTCGTGCTTCGCGTCGACGGTGCGCCGGGTGACCTGCTCAGCTGTGAACGCCGTGAGACGCCGGTGGTCGACACCGTGCAGGGCGATCTCGTGCCCCTCCGCGGTGATCCGCGGGATGAGCTCCGGGTGACGGCGAGCGCTGCTCAGCAGGACGAAGAACGTGGCGGTCGCCCCGGCGTCGGCGAGGGATCGGAGGACGCCGTCCGTACCGACCGGGTGCGGCCCGTCGTCGTAGGTCAACACGACGGTCGGGGTCGAGGTCTCGACCTCGATGATCGAGCCCAGGGCCGGTAGCGACCGCTTCACGCGATCCTTGAGCCGTGATCCGAGACCGCTCATGATCCCTCGTCCCGCGCGTACTCGCGGAAGACCACGCCGAAGGCGCCGACGAACATGCCGCCACCCTTCCGGATGGCTCGCGCGCCGCGCGCCCGGTGATGGAGCGAGCCGGTGAGCGTCCCGAACACGGAACGTGCGACACCGACCGCGGCCCGAGCGGCACCACCCACCGCCGCGACCACACGGATCCGCGCTCGGTCACGGCGCCCCGACGCGAAGTACCGCTCCACCGTGATCCTGGTGTTGCCATGGCTCCACGCGCGCTGCAACGCCCAGCGCTTCGTCGCTCGGTCCCGTTCGACGAAGTCATGGGTGACGGACTCGTTGCACCAGACGATCCGCCCGCCCCGCCGGACGAGGTGCTTGCTGAAGAGCGTGTCCTCGCCACCGCCGAGCTCGAGTTTCGACTCGAACCGCACGCCGAGTGCGCGGACCTGGTCGAGGTCCAGGAGCAGGTTCCCGGCGGCGGCCTCGCCGATGACGGTGCCCGTCGGGCGCTGCACGCGGTCGAAGAACCCGCCCGCGACGACCCACGGGTCGGTGCCCTCCGGCAGGTGCGACTGCACGCGACCCATGACCGCCGCAGCGCCCGTCGCCCGCCACGTCTCGACGATGGGCAGCAGCCAGTGCTCGCCCGGTTCCTCGTCGTCGTCGATGAAGACGAGGAGCTCGGCCGGGTCCGCCTCGGAGAGCGCCCGGTTCCTCGCCGCCGCGATGCCCGGTGTCGATTCCACCACGTAGCGGACGCCCGCCGTCGACCCGGCGACCTCCCTGGCGCTCGCCGCGGGGTCGTTGTCGATCACGAGCACCTCGGTGCTCACGACCGCCGCGTCGGCATCGCGGAGCCACCGGGTCTGCTCCAGCACCTTCGGCAGGCTCGCGGCAAGGGCTGTCGGGCGTCGGAAGGTGAGGATGCCGACGACGAGGCGGACCTCGGCAGTACGGGCGTCGGGCCTGCCTGCGGACGACCCGGTCATCGCGCGGCCCCGGCCGTGGGCGCCGGAGCTCCGCGTCTGGCGGCGATGGCCCGTCGGTAGGCCTCGACGTGTCGTGCGGCTCCGAGATCCCAATCACGGTCGACGAACGTCACCGGACCGCGCGCTGTGGCGCGGACGTGTTCCATCGCGGAGAGCAGTGCCTCGGCATCGAGCTCGCCGGAGAACCGATGGACCCAACCGGGCCCGACCTCGGCTTCGAGGAGTCGGTTCACGGCGTTGTCCGGCACGAGCACCGGGCGGTCCAGCGACAGGGCGGCCAGCGTGCTGCCGGAGTTGTGCATGAACCGGTACGGGAGGACCACGAGCTCCGACGAGGTCGCGATGTCCACGAGTTCGTCGTCACCGAGGAAGTGGAGGTCGAGCAGGACGTCGTCCTCCCGGCCGGCCAGCGAGGTGAGGGTGTCGGCGAGTTCCGCCGTCGACGGCTTGCCGCCGACGCGGAGCGAGAGTCCGCGGGTCGTCGACACCGCGGAACGGAACGCCTCGATGAGGGTTTCGACACCCTTGTAGCGGCGGATCAGCCCGAAGTACCCGAACCGGCCGTCCTGCTGTGCAGCGCGCGGGTGACGGGCGAACCACTCACGGTAGTGGCCGTGCGGGATCAGGATGGACGGTTGGTCCTCGGGCAGGGTCGTCGTCTCGTTGAGCGTGATCCGGAAGTCCGTGCGTCGGTCGATGAGGCGGAGCAGCGTGATCTCGACCCGCGAGATGTCCTGCGGGAGTTCGACGTTGTGCACCGTCCTGACGATCGGGGTCCGGGTGACCGCGAGCCGGACGATGAGCAGCACGGTGAGGCACTGGCGGAGGAACTGCTTCAGCGGGGTGTGCCCCGACACGAGGATCTCGGGCCAGTGGATGTGGAACGCGTCGTACCGCCCGAGGAGCGCGCCCTTCCAGGTGAAGTTCTGCACCGAGACCCCGGGGACCGCGCGGAGATGGTCGGCGAGCATCACCAGATACGGGTTCGTCGTCGGGCGTGGCACGGGGTACTGCTGCAGGACGGTCAGGTGTCCGCTCATGAACCCTCCAGGGGTCGGTGCTCGGGTGCATCGGTCGCGCTCGGCGTTCGTCGGTGCCTTTCGGTAGCCGAGGGTTCGCTGCGAGATCGGGGAGGCGTCGGGTGGTGTGAGCCATTGTGACATGAGCGGCGGCCGGGGTCGCGAGCCGGACGAGGCCGCGCACGGAGCCGAGGCAGTACACTCGGGGCATCGAGCGCCGGGTGGCCGTCGTCGAGGAGAGGTACGGGCGTGAGCGAGCCGGCAGCAGAGCAGCAGACCCCCACGTCGAGCACGCCCGACCCGCGGCGCCGACGCCGGATGGTCGTCATCTCGGTGCTCGCGGCGGTCGTCGTCGCGGTGGTGGCCGTGGTCGTGGTGTTCGCGGTGAACGCCAACCGCGTCGGCACCGGCGACGTCGTGAACCCGCCCGCCATCACGGGCACGCCCACGCCGAGCCCCATCATCACCGACCCGGCCGAAGCCCTCCCCGAACGTGACCCGGTCGCCGGTGACGCACCCGTGGAGATCGTGCCCGGCGTGACCGTCTCCTTGGGCGACTTCGAGGCGGTCGACGGCGAAGCGAAGGCCCCGGGCGAGACAGCCGGACCCGCGGTCCGGTTCACGGCGACGATCGAGAACGCCACCGACGCCAGCATCGATCTCAGCTCGGTGGTCGTCACAGCGTTCTCCGGAGCCGACCGGGTGCCGGCGGAGCCACTCACCGAACCCGGCGCCGCGCCCTTCGACCCGGAGGTGGCGGCGGGGGACGCCGCGACGGCCACGTTCGTCTTCACGGTGCCCGTCGAGCAGCGGGACGACGTCACGATCCTGGTCGATTACCAGGCAGGCGTCCCCGCGGCCGTGTTCCAGGTCACCGCTCCCCGCTGACCCGATCCGGATCCGCGCTGACCCCCGCAGGATCCCCGTGAAATCGGACCTGTTTTGGGGGTGACGCCCCTGATGCCCCCCGCGTTATGGTTCACGAGCGAGGCACCCCTGCACCTGGCCGGCGATCGTGGATCCGAAACACGATCGCACCCCTCGGCCCGTCCGCGGAGTTCTGTCGCGCCCCGAGCCCGCCTCCAGCGAAACCCGAGAACCCGTGTCCAGATTTCTGCGATCCCAGGATCGACCGAGCGCGCACGCGCCGAGCCGTAACGACGCCCGCGGCGTCCCGTCCAAGTTGAAGAAGCCCGTGGCGCTCGGCGTGATCGGCGCGGTGTTCGCCGCGCTGCTCACGTTCACCGCGACGGCGGCTCCGGCGGTGGCCGACACGGTCCCCCAGGGCGCCGGCGAGGCATCGACGGTCTCGGCGGACGCGCTGCCCACGGTGCAGATCAACAAGACCGTGTGGTCGCAGGTCGTCGTCGGGAACACCGTCTACGCGGGCGGCACCTTCACGAAGGCTCGTCCGGCCGGCAACGCAGCCGGCGTCGGCGAGGTCGACCGCACCTACCTGCTCGCGTACGACCTCACCACCGGCGTGCTCATCAACTCGTTCGCTCCGGTCCTCAACGCCGAGGTCAAGGCGGTCACAGCCTCGCCTGACGGCAAGACCCTCTACGTCGCCGGTAGCTTCACGAAGGTCAACGGGCAGGATCGGACGCGGATCGCCGCGTTCGACACGGCGACCGGCGCCCTCAAGTCCTTCGCCCCGGCACTCAACTACATCGCCTACAGCGTCGCAGCGACGAACAGCACGGTGTACGTCGGTGGCGGATTCACCAACGCCGGCGGCCAGACCAGGAAGGGAGCGGCGGCGTTCACGAACGCCGGTGCCCTCCTGCCCTGGGCGCCCGTCACCGAGGGCGGCGTCGTCCGCGCCCTCGCGATCGCGCCAGACCAGTCCAAGGTGATCCTCGGCGGAGCGTTCACGACGCTCAACGGCAGCAGCAACCCCGGCTACGGCCTCGGCGCCGTGGACGCGACCGCCGGTGCGCTCCTCCCGTGGAACGTCAACGGCCTCATCCGCAACGGCGGCGCCAACGCCGCGATCTACTCGCTCACGAGCGACGCGAACAATGTCTACGGCACCGGCTACGTCTTCGGCTCCGGGGGCAACCTCGAGGGGGCCTTCAACGCCGGCTGGGCGAACGGCGACATGAACTGGGTCGAGGACTGCCACGGCGACTCCTACTCGGTCGCCTCGCACGGCGACGCCGTCTACATCGCCGGCCACCCGCACTACTGCGGGAACATCGGCGGCTTCCCGCAGACCCAGCCGTGGACCTTCCAGAACGCACTGGCGTTCTCGAAGACCACCACCGGCACGGCCACGGCAGACCCGTACGGCTACTACAACTACGCCGGTCAACCGACGCCGAGCATCCTGAGCTGGTTCCCGGACTTCACTCCCGGTACCGCGACCAACCAGAACCAGGGTCCGTGGAGCGTCGCGGCGAGCACGAACTACGTCGTCTACGGCGGGGAGTTCCTCGCCGTCAACAACAAGTCGCAGCAGGGACTGGTCCGGTTCGCGACGAAGGCGGTCGCACCGAACCTCGAGGGTCCGAAGCTCAAGGGGAGTGCGTTCCCGGTCACCGCTGTCTCGCTCGCCAGCGGCACCGTGCGCGTCTCCTGGAAGACGAACAACGACCGCGACAACGAACTCCTCAAGTACGAGCTGATCCGCAACAACCAGACGGCGACGCCGATCATGACGAAGTCCGTGCGCTCGACCTTCTGGAAGGTCAGCAACCTCATGTACACCGACAGCGGCCTGACGCCGGGGACGACCGTCAACTACCGCGTCAAGGTGACCGATCCGCTCGGCAACTCGACGATGAGTGACAACGTCCCGGTGACCGTGTCCGCCGACGGCTCCACCTCGGCGTACGCGCAGGCCGTCCTCGCGTCCGGTCCCACGTCGTTCTGGCCGCTCGGCGAGGCCAGCGGCACCACCGGCTACGACTGGGCCACCGGCGACGACCTGACGCTGACGAGCAACACGACGCGCGGGACGGCGGGTGCGATCATCGGCTCGAACACGACCGCGACCACGTTCGCCGGCACGAGCGACAGCGCAGCCTCGACCACGACGGCGCAGCACGCGCCGAACACCTTCACCGCTGAGACCTGGATCAAGACGACCACCGACCATGGCGGCAAGATCCTCGGCTTCGGCGGGAACTCCACCGGGACCTCCGGGAACTACGACCGCATGATCTTCATGAACAACGACGGGCGCCTGATGTTCGGTGTCTACCCGGGCACCGTCCGGACCGTCCAGTCAGCGAAGGCGTACAACGACGGCGAGTGGCACCACGTGGTCGCGACGCTCGGCGCCAACGGCATGCAGCTCTTCGTGGACGGCAAGAAGCTCGACAGCCGCACCGACACGACGAGCGGCCAGGACTTCACCGGCTACTGGCGGGTCGGCGGCGACAACCTCGGCGGTTGGCCGGGCTCGCGCTCGAGCGACTACTTCGCCGGCGCGATCGATGACACCGCGATCTACCCGACGGTCCTCGACCGCGACACGATCGTGAACCACTACGTGGCCTCCGGCCGGACCTCGCCGGTCCCGGCTGCTCCCACCGACGCCTACGGTGCAGCGGTGTTCAACCTCGACCCGACGTCCTACTGGCGCTTCGATGAGACGACCGGCACCACGGCGAAGGACTCCGGCCGGAACGACAGCCCCGCCACCTACTACGGTGCCGTCGGGAAGGACCAGAACGGTGCGCTCGCCGGCGTCGCCGGGAACCGCTCCGCACAGTTCGGTCCCGATGGGGCAGGTGTCGCCAGCGACACCGCTTACTCAAACCCGACGAGCTACGCGCTCGAGGCCTGGTTCAACACCACGACCACCAACGGTGGCAAGATCGTCGGCTTCGGTTCCAACCAGCAGGGCGGTTCCGGCGGCTACGACCGGCACATCTACATGGAGAACGGCGGCCAGCTCACCTTCGGCACCTGGACCGGTCAGACCAACACGATCACGACCCAGTCCGCCTACAACGACGGGGCCTGGCACCACGTCGTGGCACAGCAGTCGTCGGCGGGCATGAAGCTCTACGTCGACGGTGTCCTCCAGGGGACCAACCCGCAGACGAGTGCTCAGGACTACACCGGGTACTGGCGCGTGGGCTCCGACACGACTTGGGGTGGAACGGCCGGCACCTTCACCGGACGCATCGACGAGGTGGCCGTCTACGCGCAGCCGCTCACCGCGGCGCAGGTCACCCAGCACCACGACCTCGGGCTCGACATCCTGCCGAACGTCGCTCCGACCGCCGGCTTCGCCGTCACGAACACCGACCTCACCGCGCACCTCGATGCGTCGAGCTCGGTCGACTCCGACGGGACCATCGCGTCCTACGCCTGGGACTTCGGCGACGGCACCACCGGCACCGGCGTGACGACCGATCACACCTACGCCGCGGCCGGCACCTACACGGTGACGCTCACGGTGACCGACAACCGCGGCGGAACCGGGACCCTGCAGCACCCGGCGACCGTCGTCGCACCGAACGTCGCCCCCACGGCGTCGTTCACCGCGACCATCGCGAACCTGGGGGTCCAGTTCGACGCCTCGGCATCGAGCGACTCCGACGGAACGATCGCCTCGTACGCCTGGAACTTCGGCGACGGCACGACCGGGACCGGCGTCAACCCGAGTCACACGTACGCCTCGGCGGGCTCGTTCACCGTCCACCTGACGGTGACCGACGACAAGGGGCTCCTCGGAGAGACGAGCCAGGCGGTCGTGACGACCGTCCCGGTGAACCAGCCCCCGGTCGCCGCCTTCACCCCGACCGCATCGGGCCTCACGGTCACGGTCGACGGCTCGGCGTCGAGCGACCCGGACGGGACGATCGCCTCCTACGCGTGGAACTTCGGTGACGGCGCGACCAGCACGGGTGCGACGGCGGCACACGCCTACGCCGCCGGTGGGACGTACACGCTCGCGCTGACGGTTACCGACAACGGCGGGGCCAGTACGACGACCTCGCAGGCCGTCACGGTGGTGGCTCCGCCCGCGGCGACCGTCTTGGCGAAGGACACCTTCGCCCGCTCGGTCACCGGCGGATGGGGTTCCGCCGACGTGGGAGGCGCCTGGACCCTCGACGCGGCGTCCAACTACTCCGTGGCGGGTGGCAGCGGTCTCATCTCGACCGCAGTCGGCCTCACGCGGACAGCCAAGCTGACCACGGCCGGCGCCACGGACACCGAGACGCAGGTCCGCCTGTCCTTCGACAAGAGCTCGACCGGCGGCGGGAACTACGCCTCGGTCATGGGTCGCGTCGTCGGCGCCGACAGCTACGCCGCGCGGATCTGGATCCGGAACAACCAGGGTGTGCAGCTCCAACTGATGAACGGGAACACGATCCTCAAGGCGGTGAACATCGACGGTCTGACCTACTTGCCCGGTACCCAGCTGCAGGTCCGGTTCCAAGCCGTCGGGACCTCGCCGACCGAGCTCAAGGCCAAGGTCTGGGCGATCGGATCGACCGAGCCCACCGCCTGGCAGCTGACGGCCACGGACAGCACCGCGGCCCTGCAGGCGGCCGGCTCGGTGAGCCTCCGCTCGTACATCTCGGGCACCGCCACCGGCGGCACCGTGGTGACGCGCTTCGGCAACCTGATCGCGCAGCCCTCCGGCTCGGTCACGGCGCCGCCGGCGAACGTGCCGCCCACCGCGGCGTTCACGCAGGCGGCGACGTTCCTGACCGCCTCCTTCGACGCTTCGACGTCGACCGACTCGGACGGCTCCATCGCGTCCTACGTCTGGGACTTCGGGGACGGCACCTCGGGGACGGGCGTCACCGCGAGTCACACCTACGCGGCTGCAGGGGCGTACCCGGTGAAGCTCACCGTGACCGACAACGCGGGAGCCTCCGCCACCAAGACCAGCACGGTCACGGTGCAAGCGCCACCGCCGAACGTCGCACCGACCGCCGCCTTCACGACGAGCGTGACCGGCCTCGCCCTGACGACCGACGGATCGGGATCAACCGACACCGACGGCACCGTCACCGGGTACACCTGGGACTTCGGAGACGGAGCCACCGCCACCGGAGCGACCGCGAGCCACACCTACGCGGCCGACGGCACCTTCACGGTGACGCTGACCGTGACCGACAACGCCGGCGCCACTGCGGCGACCCAGAAGCAGGTCACCGTGGCAGGAACGGTCGTCGTGCCCCCGGTCACCCCGGCCACCGCGCAGGACGCCTTCGAGCGTCCGGCCGGTGCCGGGTGGGGGACGGCCGAGGCGGGTGGCGCCTGGACGCCGGCGAACAACCCGTCCGCGTTCAGCCTCGCCGACGGCAAGGCCGTGATCACGACCCCGGCCGGCCAGACCCGGGCCACCACGCTCAACGGCGTGAGCCAGACGAGCTCCGACAGCAGCGTGAAGGTCTCGTTCGATCAGGGACCGACCGGCGGCGGCAACTACGTCTCGGTGATCGGCCGTCAGGTCGGCTCGGCGAACTACGCGGCGCGGGTGTGGATCCGCTCGAACAGCGGGGTGCAGCTGCAGCTCCTGCAGGGCGGCACCACCCTGTCCGCCGTGAACATCGCCGACCTGGTGTACGTCCCCGGCCAGCAGATGCAGGTCCGTCTGCAGGTGTTCGGCACCTCGCCCACCACGGTGCGTGCGAAGGTCTGGGCGGCCGGGACGACCGAACCGACGAACTGGCAGCTGACGAGCGTCGACTCGACGGCGGCGCTGCAGGCTCCAGGCACCGTCGGACTGAGCCAGTACATCTCGGGCACCGCGACCAACGGGCCGATCATCGCCCGGTTCGACGAGTACCTCGTCAAGCCGACGGTCTAGTCCACCGCGGGTGAACGGCCGGTCGTCCTTCGGGACGGCCGGCCGTTCGACGTGCGGGGAGGCGTCCACGCGCAGCGGCGACGCCGAGGCGATGGCCTGGCTGCGTGACCGCGTGCGTCAGCGTCCGCGCGCGGCGGCCTTCGAGAGCCGGAGCCCGTCGACGACCCCGCGGACGCCCGCACGGAGGGGGCTGCGGGTGCTGAGGAACTGCCGACGACCGCCCTGCAGGAGCACGGACCAGGCCACGGGGATGGTCGAGCGTCTCCAGGCCCGCACCTCGGCCGGCGAGAGATGTTCGGCCGCGTAGACGAGACGGTTCCGGATGTTGAAGTAGTAGTAGGTCGTCGACTTGGCACGCGCCGAGGCGGCGTCCGAGCGGTCGTGGGTGCCGCCCTCGTCGTGGACGGCGGTGGCCTCCTCGACGACGGCCAGCGAGCCGCCGACGGCGACGACGCGGTGCGACAGGTCGACATCCTCCCAGTAGAGGAAGTAGGCGTCGTGGAAGCCGCCGGTGCGCTCCCAGAGTTCCGTGCTGAGCATGAGGCAGGCACCGCTCAACCACGGCGCCACGGCTGCCCCGGGGTGGTCCTCGCGTCGTCTCCGCGATCGGATCGTCCCGTCGTGCAGATACAGGTCCACCCCGTCGAACCACAGGCTGCCGTCCGGTCGCTCGATCCGCGGAGCGAGCATCGTCATCGGCTGCTCGGCGCAACGATGCGAGAGCACGTCGAGCGCCTCGGGCGTGAGCGACGCGTCCGGGTTGAGGAGCAGCACCTGCTCGACGCCGAGTTCGATCGCCCGGGCGACACCGAGGTTCATGCCGGCGCCGAATCCGAGGTTGTCGTCGGGCAGGATGACGTCCCAGCGTTCCGCGTCGGCGAGCCGAGTGACGGCGTCGCGGGCTGCAGGGGAGGAGTAGTTGTCGACGACGACGGTCCGGAGGCCGGGTACGGCGCGGGTCAGGGTCGCGAGGTGCTGCTCGAGGAGTGCGGGGTCGCCGTAGTTCACGACGACGATGCCGATCCGCTCGGGTGAACGCACGGGTCCGGTCATGCTGCGTCCCCCCGACGGTGCTCGGACGCGAGGGTCGCCTGGTGTCGTCCCGCACCAGGGCCGTCGGTGCCGACCTTCAGGATGAGGGCGAGCCCCAGGAACAGGGTGAGCGTCGGGACGGAACTGTAGAGCGGACTGAAGAAAAGGTCCCAACAGGTCCGCACCCCCAGGAAGATGACGACGGCGCTCGCGTTGCGCCGTGCGATGCCGTGCCCGAGGCCGTAGATGGTGAGCCAGGCGATCAGCACGGCCAGGGCGAGCCCGATGAGGCCGAAGCGGACCCAGAGGTCGCCGATGGTGGAGTGGACCTCGAACCCGGTGCCGAACATGAAGCGTTCGACGTAACCGTTGTTCGGGTCGTACCCGATGGAGGCCATACCGGTCTTGGCGACCAGCACGTCGCTCAGAGAGGCGTAGGTGCCGCTCCCGTACCCCGCCGGCTGATGGAGGAAGAGGGCGGCGGTCGCGGCGAGCTCCGGTCGTCCGCCGAGCAGGATGGATCCCGACTGATCGAGCTGCGCGACGGTGCGACTCTGGGTCTCCGCGCCGAACACCCCGTCGAGGAGCAGGGCCTGGCCGACGTTGAACACGAACGCCGCGGCGATGCCGATCCCGATGATGACCCGTGCGGTCGACGCCTTGCGGCTCCTGCCGGCGGAGCGCATCTGCCAGGCGACGAGGCAGAGGGTCAGGAGCAGGATCGCGAACAGCGACCGCGAGTCGTTGAGGATCGACACGGCTGCGAGGGCGGCGACGACGGCGACCTCGATCCAGCGGCGGCGGGTCGCCAGGGCCAGTCCGAGCAGGATCACGGTCAGCGGGACCGAGTACTGGAACTTCCACACGTTCGTCATGTAGGCGGTACCGCCCGGGCCGGCGATGACGGCACGAACGAGCAGTCCGAGGCCGTAGAACACGATGATGTGCGACGGCGTCAAGACCGTCCGGGTCCAGACGATGCACGCGACCGACACGAGTGGGCCGAGGAGCACGATGGTCGCACCGATGGCGACGCCCTGGCCGGTCTGGTGGTCGTCGGCCATCGCAGCCGTGAGCCAGAGCCCCGACACCGCTGCAGCGACCCCGCCGAGGAGCAGGGGCACTCCGCCACGGTACCTCCGGAGCTCGCCCATCCAGAGGGGGAGCAGGATCAGGGCCACGCCGAAGCCCACGGTGAAGCCCTGGAAGACCTGGAGGCGAGCGCCGAGGAGCACGAGGAACACGATCGCGATGATGCGGTGGACCGTCGCCATGGTCGGATCGGCCGGCGGTCGCAGGACCGGGAGCGGTTCGAGCCTCTCGTCCGCGGGTGCTCCGACGGTGCCCTGCGATACGCGCCGCGGGCGGGCCGCACGCCACCGCGGGCTTGCGGTCCCCGTCGGGCCCGCCGTCGTCTTCGGGTCAGCGAGCGACATCGACGGGCTCCGCTTCCGTCGCGAGCCGGCGTCGCTTCGCGAGGTCGCGCTGGACGTACCAGAGGTTCGGGACGACCTGGCAGATCGCGACCGCGACCGCGGATCCGACGATGGGACCTGCGGCACCGAGGACGGGGATGAGCACCCAGGAGAGGCCGAGGTTGAGCGGCACCATGAACAGGATGGGGAGGACCTGGAACTGGAGCCCCTTCGCGTCCGTCATGTACATCCCGACCGGGTACTTCGCGGCCTGGAGGGCGACGAACACGACGTAGGAGACGAGGATCGGCCAACCGAGGGTGATCTCGCCGTCGGAGACGAACCCGGCGATCCACGGGGAGATCGCCGCGAGGACGACCGCGAGGGCGAGCCCGCCGCCGAGGAACCACAGCGTCGGGACGAGCGGCGACTCGACGCGCTTCGCGGACCGCGCCTTGGCATAGATCGGCCACAGGGCCAGCCCGGCCGCACCGATCGTCTGGATGACGAGCCCGAAGAGCTGCGTCGCGAGGTTGTACTGGGCGAGTTCCGGTCCGGTCGTCAGGTGGCTGAGCAGCAAGCGGTCGGTCTGCATGGCGATGGGCAAGGCGATCATCTGGACGACCATCGGCCAGGCGAGGGCGAACGCGGGGACGCCCGGAGCGCTGCGGAGCTTGGGCACCTCCTTCATCGCCTGCCAGACCTGCGGCCTGATCGAGCGCGCGGCGAGCACCAGGCAGACGGCGGCGACGACGCCGCTCGCCGCGTAGGAGAGGACGGCGACGAAGGAGCCGCCGTCGAACCCGGTGACGACGAAGAGCCACACGCCGAGGAAGATCGCCGGAGCGGCGATCGCCTGCGTCGCGACCTGGGTGCTTGTCTTACCGACTCCGATGAGGATGCGTTGACCGACGGTCATCGGCAGGACGAGTCCGAACGTCGCGAGGCAGAGGAACGCCGCGACGCTGCCGCCGTCGGGTGCGAGGCCGTTGCCGAGGATCGCCGTCCACAGGTCGAGGACGGTGATGAGGATGGCGACGAGCATGATGACGGCGCCCGACACGGTGAGGATCCGGAACGCCGTCACGATCGAACGCCGCACCTGCAGGTCGCGTTTCGGGTCGTCGGATCCGGCGATGGCGTTGATGACGACGGCGGCGATGCCGAGGTCGGCGAACGGCAGCAGGGCCGGCAGGCTCGTCAGCAGCCCGTACTGGGCGTAGGCGCCGGAGCCGAAGTGTTCGATGATCATCCGGCTCGTGAAGATGCCGAGGACGCCGGAGAGCCCCATCACGAAGATCTTCGCGACGGCCGTCTGGCTGACGGAGGCCCAGATGCCGCCCCTGCCGCGCGCCATCAGCGATCACCGCCGGCGTCACGGAACAGCCAGGTGTCGGCGGCGAGACGGCCGTCACGGGCGGGAAGGTCCGCGAGCACGTTCTCCGGGGTCCGGGTGCTGGCGAGCGTCGCGAGCAGGGCTTCGGCGAGCGCCACCGCGTCGTCCCCCGGCTCGATGACCCGGTGGCCGTGCTCGTCCAGCCAGCCCGCGACGCCGGTCTCGGTCGTGGTCACCACGAGGCAGCCGGCGGCGAGGCCCTCGACGATCGGCAGGCCGACCTGCTCGCGCCAGTCCGGACGTGGCTGAGAGGGCAGGACGAGTGTTCGGCTCGCGGCGAGGGTGTCGAAGATCACGGAGCGTGCCGGGTCGCGGTGGAAGGTGACGGACGGGTGGCGGTCGCTGAGCGCGGTCGCTGCGGGCTCGAGCTCGCCGGAGCCGAGGATGACGAGGGAGGCGCGCGGTTCGCGCTGGAGGACGGTTGACCAGGCTTCGACGAGCAGGGGGAAGCCCTTCCGCTCGACGAGGGCTCCGAGGAAGACGACCTGCAGGGGGTTCCGGACGATGTCGCTCCGCTCGGGCATGGGCGCGGGCAGGGCTTCGATGACCGTGGACTCGAGGTCGCGTCGCGCCGGCAGGACCCGGGCGTGCAGATCGCGGGCACCGGTCGTCCCGTAGACGATCCGGTCGAGACGACGCCACACCCGACCGGCGGCCCAACGCTGCGCCCGGAGTTTGACGCGCGACCGGAGGCGGGCGGGGCGGGCGGACATCGGGTCGAGGTTCTCGATGGCGTACGTCACCACGAGCGGCCGTGTTCCACGGAGGCGTGCGCGCAGGTCGAGGGCGATCAGGGTGCTCAGGGTGGCGATGGCGGTGGACAGTTGGAGCGGCTCGTTGACCTCGAGCGCGGTCACGCCGGAGCGGACGAGCAGCCGTGCTGCGGCCATCGGCTCGGCCTGGACGAGCTCGACGCCCGGGGCGACGCTCGGGTCGAAGTCGTAGCGGCGGCGACGGTAGACGATGCTCGCAGGCGCCAGTTCACGGGCCCGTTCGAGGTGCGCGGTGCGGACGACCTCGTACAGCCTGGCGCGGCGGTGGCTCAGGCGAGCGGGTGTTGGCATCGTTCCTCGGTCCCTTCGGGCGCGTCGTCGGGCAGCGGCTCAGCGGCCGGCCATGGACGGCGTGCGCGCCGCGTCGTTCGCGGCGGGGGTGGCCCCTCCCGCAGCGGGTGGGCCGAGTGGGACGGTGTCCGGAGCCGAGCGGTACGAGTTGTAGCGGTAGTAGGAACTCGTCTCGTCCTGCTTGAGGCCGTTGAGGACCAGCCCGATCGTGCGGGCGTTCGCGCCGTCGAGGGTCTCGAGCGCGCGGTGGAGCTGCTGGCGGCGGGTCGACTTGTAGCGGGAGACGACGATCGCACCGTCGGTCATGTGCGTGAGCCAGAGCGGGTCGGTGACCGGGATGATCGGCGCGGTGTCGATGATGACGAAGTCGTACGACTCCTTGGCGCGGTCCACCAGCTGGCGCATCGCGTCGGAGGCGAGGAGCTGGCTCGGGTTCGGCGGCACCCCGCCGGAGGCGAGGACGTCGAGGTTGCCGCGACCCCAGGACTGCACGGCCTCGTCGAGGGTGATGTCGCCCACGAGGACACTGGTCAAGCCGACCTCGCCTTCGATCTGGGTGTAGCCGGCGATCGAGGGGCGGCGGAGGTCCGCGTCGATGAGGAGGACGCGCGGCGCGCGTTCGGTCATCGCGAGGGCGAGACCGAGCGCGACGGTGCTCTTGCCCTCACCGGGGAGTGCTGAGGTGACGATGACGGAGGTGATCCGTTCGTCGACGTCGGCGAAACTGAGGTTCGTCGCGAGGCTCCGGAAGCCCTCGGCGATCATGCCGTTCGGGTTTCGCATCATGGCCTGCGTCGGCAGCTCGCCCTTCCGTGTGCGGGCGACCGTGGTGAGGACGGGGGTGTCGGAGACCTGCTGCAGCTCGCGCAGCGACCGGATCCTCGTGTCGAGGAGCTCCCGGCCGAACGCGTACAGGACGCCGATGAGCAGGCCGCCGAGTCCGCCTCCGGCGACGAGGAGTTTGGTGTTGGGCGCGAAGGCGAAGATGGGGAGCTTGGCCGGCGCGATGATCGTGAGCTGGACGGCCGGGCGGTCCTGATCGTCCCTCGGGGAGATGCCGTCCACCGCGGAGGACAGGGAGTTCGCCACGGCGGCGGCGATGCTCTGCGCCTGCTCGGCGCTCGTCGACACTGCGGAGATCTCGACGATCACCGTGTTGAGGGGCGCGTCGGCGGTGACCGCTTCCGCGAGGTCCTGGACGCTCATGTCGAGACCGAGCTCGTTGATGACCGGCTCGAGCACGATCGGGGAGGACGCGAGGACGGCGTAGGACTGCACGAGGTTCTGCACGTAGGTGGATCCCTGGACCAGTTCGGTCGTGGAGTTGCCGGCCTCGGTGGTCACGAACACGCTCGTCGTGGAACGGTACTGCGGTGCCATCGTCTGTGCGAAGACGTAGGCTCCGGTCGCGCCGACGAGTGCGAGCACCACGATGACGATCCACTGCTTGCGCAGCGTTGCGATGTAGTCGCCGAGATCCATCTGACTCCCCCTGGTTTGTTGACACCCAACACCTCAGCGTACCGACGATTTCCCGGTTTATCAGGGGAAAGACGCCCCCACTCAGGGGGGTACGGGCCGTTTGATGACCCCCAGTCCGAGGGTGTCCACCCCCGCGGATGACCCCCGTTCGACGGGGTTCAGGGCGGTCTCCTTCGGTGTCGGTCAAGGGGGTGTGGCGCTCACGCTACGATTGTCGGAATTCTTCCCCCGAGCGAAAACCGAAGGACGTCATGGCGCGGATCCTCGTAGTGTGCAGTGCCAACGTCTGTCGCTCCCCGCTCGCGGAACAGCTCCTCCAAGCCCGGTTCTCGACCATTCCCGGCTTCGACCGCCTCGTCTGCTCGAGCGCCGGCATCGAGGTCAGTCGCGGGCACGAGATGTGCGCTGACGCGGCCGCGATCCTCGGCCTGCCGGCGGAGGGGCCGAAGGCGTCAGCTCATCGTGCACGCCGCGTCACCAAGTCGATGATCGGTGGTGCGGGGCTCGTGCTGACCGCGAGCCGCGCCGAGCGCTCCGCCCTCGCCAAACTCTCTCCCGAGGCCCGTTCGAAGGTCTTCACCCTCCGCGAGGCGGCAGCGCTCGCCGAAGCGCCCGACCAGGCGATCGCCACCTGGCGACCCGGTGCCGGCACGACGGCCGATCAGCGTCTGTCCGACCTGGCGGCCCTGCTCAACGCCCGTCGAGGTCTCGCTCCTGCTCCGAAGCCGGAGCGCACCGGGCTGTTCGCGCGATTCGGGAGCGACGTCGACCCGCTCGACATCGCCGACGGACACAACCTCGGCAAGCGGGCGCACCGGGCGACCCTGCGGTCCGTCCAGCGCTCGGTCGAGCGGTTCGGCGCCGCTGTGGAAGCCCTCGCGCGGTAGCGGTTCGAGGGTCATCACTACCCCTGTCTTTGGGGGTACGCAGGGCGCGATTTTCCCGTTTTCCGACGAATGTTGGGCGGTAGGCTCTTCAGCATTCCAGCCGAGACACGCTCCGTGTCCGCGTCGCCCGAACGGCGCCTGGAGCGATGAGGAGAAGCTCGATGGGGGACAACGCTGCACGGCGTCAGGGGCAGCCGACGGTTCGGATCCTCGGCACGCACGGGATCCCGGCGGCCTACGGAGGGTTCGAGACGGCAGCCGAGAACATCGCCGTCTTCCTCCGGGATCAGGGCTGGCGCGTCATCGTGTACTGCCAGTCCGACGGCGACGGGCCGATCGTCGAGGACGACTGGCGCGGCATCGAACGCGTGACGATCCCCGTCGGTCCGGACGGGTGGAAGGGCACCTCGCTGTTCGACCTGAAGTCGATCGGACACGCCTCGCGGTTCGACGACGTCTGCCTCACGTTCGGCTACAACACCGCCGTCTTCAACGTCCTGCAGCGTCTCAAAGGCATCCCGAACGTCATCAACATGGACGGCATCGAATGGTCACGGGCGCGCTGGGGGTTCATGAAGCAGGCGATCCTCTACGTGAACGAACGCATCGCGTGCTGGGTCGGGAACACGCTCATCGCCGACCACCCCGAGATCGAGACCTACCTTGCGAAGAAGGCGAAGCGGTCGAAGCTCACGACGATCACCTACGGCGCACACCGTGTCGACTCGGCACCCGTCGCACCGCTGACGGCCCACGGGCTGACGCCGGGGGAGTACCTGACGCTGATCTGCCGCCCGATCCCGGAGAACACGATCCTGGAGCTCGTGCAGGCGTTCTCGGCCGAACGGCGTGGCGTCACCCTCGCCGTCTTCGGCACCTACACCCCGGAGACGGACCCGTACCACCGCGCCGTCGTCGACGCCGCGAGCGACGAGGTCGCGTTCGTCGGGTCGGTCTACGACCCCGACGAGCTCGCCGCCCTCCGATTCCACGCGCTCGGCTACCTCCACGGGCACACCGTGGGCGGCACGAACCCCTCGCTCGTCGAGGCGATGGCCGCCGGGAACGCCGTGATCGCCCACGACAACCCGTACAACCGATGGGTCGCCGGCGACGGCGCCCTCTACTTCACCACCGCCCGTGACGCCGCCGCACGGATCGGCGAGCTGCTCCAGAACCCCGCCCGCCGTGCCGCCCTGTCCTCCGCCGCGTCCGCGCGGCACGCCGAGGAGTTCACCTGGGAGCACGTCGCCGGCCAATACGAAACCGTCCTGCAGACCTATCTTGGAGGTGCACGTGTCGCACGTGTCTGAAACGAACGCCCCGGCCGCGGAAGTGCCCATCGAGACGGCCCGCGTGCGGGTCGGTGTGATCGGGCTCGGCAAGATGGGCCTCTCCCACCTCGCCATGATCAAGGCCCACCCGTGGGTGAGCGTCGACGCGGTCGTCGACTCGACCGGCTACATCCTCGACGTCCTCGGCAAGTACACCGGCCTCAAGACCTTCACCTCGGTGGACGAGATGCTGGCCGCGGTCGAGCTCGACGCGGTCATCATCGCGACCCCGACGAAGTTCCACGCACCCATGGTGAAGTCGGTGCTCGAGCGCGGTCTCCACATCTTCTGCGAGAAGCCGCTCAGCCTGAGCGCGGCCGACTCCGACGAGCTCGCGGCGCTCGCCGAGCGTCGCGGCGTCGTGACCCAGGTCGGGTACCACAACCGCTTCGTGGGTGCGTTCCGCGAGGTCAAGCGTCTGCTCGACCTCGGTGCCATCGGTCGCGTCACGCACATCCAGGCGGAGGCCTACGGTCCCGTCGTGCTGAAGTCGCGCGGCTCGACCTGGCGGAGCAACCGCAACGAGGGCGGTGGCTGCCTCTACGACTACGCCGCCCACCCCGTCGACCTCCTCACCTGGTACGCCGGCGAGCCGATCGGCGTCGGGGGCACGGTCCTCGGCAGCGTGTTCTCCGAGCACACCGAGGACGAGGTCTTCTCGACCCTCTTCTTCGACGCCGGCGTCAGCGCGCAGCTCTCCGTCAACTGGTCGGACGAGTCCTACCGCAAGATGACCACGCAGATCACCATCACCGGGACCGCCGGTCGGATCCACGCCGACCGCCAGGAATGCCAGGTCTACCTGCGCGACACCGCGCCCGAGATCGAGGGCTACGAGACCGGCTGGAACGTCAAGTACACCACCGAGCTCACCGACGAGGTCTGGTACTACCTGCGGGGCGAGGAGTACAGCGCACAGCTGGACCACTTCGTCACCCGGGTCGTCGAGGGCGCCGTGCTGGGGACGAACTCCTTCACCAGCGCGGCCGCCACCGACCACGTCCTCGAACTCCTCACCATCGACGCGGCGGCAGGCCCGTCCACCCGAGCCGCGACGGCCGCACCCGCTCCCGTCGCGAAGAAGAAAGGCCTCCTCCCATGGCGACGAGCGTAGAGACCCAGACCGGCGCGGCCGCGACAGCTGCCCCGAAGCTTCCCCGGCTCCTGTTCGGAGACAACCAGTTCTTCGGCGTCAACCACATGTCGGAGGAGAAGGCGCGCACCCAGGCCATGCGCTTCCAGGACACCGGCGCGATCATGGACGTGCTCGACGTCGCGTACGACGAGGGCATCACCTCGTTCATGTGCACCACACACGACCGGATCGCCGAGGTCGCGGAGCGGGTACGGCTCGACCCGACGCGGTACGCCGACTTCACGTTCCAACCGTGCATGCCGTACGCGCACAAGTACGCGGACGCCGTCACGGAGAACGGCATGCTCGGTGCGCTCAAGCGCTTCCTGCCTGAGGAGGGCCTGATGAACGCCGCCCTGCGTGGCGGCAAGGCGTTCGCCACGAAGGACGTCGAGGGCATCATCACGCTGCTCATCGACGCCGAGATGGCGATGTTCCGAGGCGTCGAGACGCCGGTGATCTGGCTGCAGAACGTCGTCGTCGACCTCCTGCTCGGTCTCGGGTTCAAGGACGCGTTCGCCATCTTCGACCACCACGTGCGCACGAAGTACCACGCGCAGCCCGGGTTCATCACGATGAACCTGCCCCTGCTGCTCGACGCCTTGGACGAGGCCGGCCTCGACAACCCGATCGTGTGCTCGAACATCAACAAGATCGGCTTCCGCATGTCGGGAGGGATCGAGGGCTACCAGCGGGTGCTCGAGGGCCGCCGATTCCGTGCCGTCGCGATGTCCGTCTACGCGTCCGGTGCGATCCCGCCGCGCGAGGCGATCGAATGGCTCTCCGAGCAGCCGAACATCGAGTCGATGGTGTTCGGCGCCTCCAGCCGGCAGAACATCCAGAGCACGCGACGCCTGGTCGACGAGTTCTTCGGGGTGTGATCCGGCACGAGTCCGGCTGACACGAGGAACGGCCCCTGGCATGCCAGGGGCCGTTCCTCGTGTGGTCGGTGCGTTGCCCGTCGGGGACCTCGCCGTCAGACGCGGACGCGACGGACGGACTCGATCACCTGGATGATCTCTGATCGATAGCGCTCCGGGGAGAAGCGCTCCTGCGCCGAGCGGCGGGCCCGGTCGGCGATCCGTGCGCTCCGGTCCGGATCGTCGAGGAGCTCGGCGACCGCTGCGGCCATGGCCTCGGCGTCACCCGCCGGCACGAGCAGGCCGGTCGCGCCGTCCTCGATGCTCTCCAGGTGACCGAGCGCTGCTGATGCGACGACGGGTCGCAGCGCCAGCTGGGCCTCGACCACGGCGTTGCCGAAGGGTTCCCGGAGCGAGGGGGCGACGACGAGGTGCGCGCGCTCCAGCGCCGGCCAGATCGGCGAGACGTAGCCCGAGAAGGTGACCGCGCCCCGGAGGTCCGGTCGGTCGGCACGGTCCCGGAGCTGCTGCTCGAACCACTCGTACCCCTCGAACGGCGTACCCGCGATCTCGATCCGCACGTCGCGTCCGGCGCGGCGCAGGATCCCGACCGCGTCGAGCGCGATGTCGGGCCCCTTCCGCGGGGAGAGCCTGGCCACGATCGCGAGTCGATGCGGCTCGGAACCGATCGGCGCCGGCAGGGGATCGACATCCGGGCCTGCGACGCCGTTGAAGACGAGCCGGACCTTCCCGGCGAGTCCTGGAGCGGCCGTGGTGGTCGCCTCGACCGCTGCACGGCTGATGACGATGAGCGCGTCGGCGAGGATCAGGGGCGAGTTCAGGGCGAAGCGGACCAGTCTGCCGTCCGCGGTCTCCGCCTCGTGCACGTGGCAGACGACCGGTGTGCGCGTCAGGCGTGCGGCGAGTATCCACCACGGAAGCGTCACGGTGTTGACGTAGACCGCGGTCGGGGCGATCTCCTCGATGACCTTGCGCAGGAAGCGGACGGATCGCAGACCGTCCATCGCGAGCGAGGCGACGCCGCCCAGCGAGGCGTTGGCCCGACGCAGGACGGGGAAGGGGACGAACCGGACCTCCGCGCCGCGGCCGAGCAGCTTCGGGACCAGCTTGCCGTCGGCGGGGAGGGCGACGATCACCCGGTACCCGCGCTCGACGAAGGCGGTGATGCTTTCGAGCATCTGCAGGTCGGACCCGTAGACGTCACCCGACGGATTCGCGATGAGGACCGTCTGTCCGGCATCGGTGGCCGAGGTGTCGGCGAGCTCGTGAGCGTCCAGGGTGGTCTCCGATGCGTCGATGGCGGTCACCGGCCGAGCGCGACGGGCTGGCCGCCGGACGCGGTCCCGACCGAGCCGAGCCGCTCCATGTCACGGAACCACTTCACCGACGCGAGCAGCAGGTGGCCGGCGTTGGCGAGGAACATGAGGGTGTAGGCGGCGAAGAACACCTGCGGGGCACCCAGGAGCACGAAGATCAGGCAGAGGAAGCCGTAGTCGGTCGGGATGACGAGCAGCGAGCGCAGGATGGTGCTGTGGCCGTTCTCAGGAGCCGGGTCGGCACCGTAGACGCGCTTGAGCTGCTCGTTGAGGATGATCGCGAAGAACGCGACGGCCGCCACGACGCAGTAGCCGATGGGGATGAGCAACAGCGCAGGGGTCGGCAGCTCGAAGAACCGGAAGGCACTGATGAGGACGGCGAGGTGGAGGGACGAGATCTTCGTCGCATCGATGACGTGGTCGAGCCACTCACCGGACGGTGATCCGCCGCCGCGCAGTCGCGCGACCTGGCCGTCGGCCGAGTCGAAGGCGTACCCGATCGCGAGACAGAGCCACACGCCGACACCGAGACCGATGCTCGGCGGCAGGGTCGCGAGCATGATGATGCCGCTGAACGTGAAGACCGCACTGATCACGGTGACCATGTTCGGCGTGAGACCGAGCTGGTACGCCGCCGCGGCGAGGTAGCGACCCGCCTTGCGGTTGACGTAGATCGAGTACGCCGGAGCGCCTCGCGTCCGCTTCTTCTGTGCACCGGCGAGACGGGCGACGATGTCGGAGTACCGCTCGGCGACGTCGGGGTCTTCCGTGGGCTGAGTCATGGGGGCAGTTCGGGTCATGCCGGTCCTTGTGTTCTCATGTGGGCGCTGCAGGCGATCGCTGATTCGGGTGAGCGGTCGTGAGCGGTCGGGCGACGAAGGCGCGCCCGGGTTCGGGTGTTCCGCGACCGGTCGGGTACCGGGTCGCGGGAATCGTGGCGAGGCGCGCACGGTGCCGGACGTGATGCGCCGACGGCTCGGGTAAGTCGTCGCTGCAGTGCGTCGCGGGCGGGTTCGGGTGTGCGGGTCTTGCCAGTGAGCAGCTGTGCGATCGAGCCGTTTTCGGGTGACTCGCCGTGCGACTGCGGGCGGTGATGGTGACGACTGTATCGAAGTGTTGCCCCCTCTGGAAGGGGATTTGTCCTCTTTTCGCAGGACACCCCTCGCTTTGGGGGCATCACCGACAGAAGTCCTGACATCAGTACGCGCCGACCGGTTTGAGCACGACCTTGACGGTCTGCCACATGATCATCAGGTCGCCCGTGATGGACCAGTTCTCGACGTAGTAGAGGTCCAGGCGGACGCTCTCCTCCCACGTCAGGTCGGAACGTCCGGAGACCTGCCACATGCCCGTGAGGCCCGGCTTGATGTGCAGACGCCGGTGGACGTCCTTCTCGTACTCGGCGACCTCGCTCGCGAGCGGCGGCCGGGGCCCGACGAGACTCATGTCGCCGGTGAGGATGTTCCACAGCTGTGGCAACTCGTCGAGGGAGTACTTGCGCAGGATGCGACCGACGCGGGTGACGCGCGGGTCGTTCCTCATCTTGAAGAGCACGCCGTTGCCCTCACTCTGCGCCATGAGGGCGGGGAGGACGGCTTCGGCGTCGGTGACCATGGACCGGAATTTGAACATCGTGAAGCGCTCACCGTTCCTGCCGACGCGTTCCTGCCGGAAGAGGACCGGGCCCGGGCTGTCGAGCCTGACGGCGAGGGCGACGAGCGCCAGCACTGGCGAGATGAGGAGGATCCCGAGGCTCGTGAGCCCGATGTCGAGTGCGCGCTTCATGATGTGGTGACCGCCCTCGAACTGCGGGATCTCCACGTGGATGAGCGGTAGCTCCTCCACCGGGCGGAAGTGGATGCGGGGCCCGGCCACGTCGGTGAGTCGGGCCGCGAGCACGAGCTCGGTCGCCGTGCCCTCGAGGTCCCACCCGAGTCGGCGGACGTAGTCGCTGCCGCCGTCGACGGGGCCGGCGATGATGACCGCGTCGGCGGTGAGGTTCGCGGCGGCCTGGGCGACGCCGTCGATGTGCGCGATGACCGGGACGGAGGTTCCCCGGCTCGAGAACGGCTCTGCCGTCTCCTGGTCGACCACGGCCGCACCGACGACGGTGTAGCTCATGCTGTGCTGCTTGGCGACCTGTTCGAGGACGTACGCGACGTCGTCACGCCGGCCGACGACGACCGTCCGTGCGGTGTACTCGCCGACGCGACGACGGCTGAGCAGCCATCTGCGCCACATCCAGCGGGAAGCGAGGAGCGCGAGTGTCCCCGCGGGGAGCGCGAGGATGAAGTAGCCCCGGGCGATGTCGATCTTCAGGATCAGGAAGACGATGGCGAGGATGCCGAAGGCGAACGCGCTGGCGTTGACGACGCGCTTGTACTCGGCGACACCGGAACCGATGATGCGGCTGTCCCGGGTCCTGGTGAAGCCGAGGAAGGCGAGCCAGACGAACACGATGACGCCCGACAGCAGGACATAGAGCTGCTGGGCCTCGGGGCCGACCGGGTCGTCGCCGAACCGCACGACGAACGCGGCGGAGACGGCGAAGAGTGCGATGACGCTGTCGGTGAGGATGAGCCAGCGACGGTAGCGCCGCGACCACTCGCGCTGGGTCAGGGACTTCACCGCGGCGGTGGAGGACTCCGCGCCGGCCGCTGCGGCGCGACGGCGTCGGAGGCCGATCGGGCTCGCGATCGGAGCGCTCAACGGGAAGGGGTTGTCGTTGATCTCCGCGCTCACGCGTGCACCGGCCCCTCGGGGAGGAGTGCGGTGAAGGCCTCGGTCCGCGCGTGCGGAGCGGCCTGTCGGAAGGACCGACGGCGGTTCGGGTACGTCGTCATGGGGTGTTGTCCGATGGTGGGGTTCGGGTGCGATTCTGGTGTGCGGTGCACATGGGCGGTTCGGGCCGCCCGCGGAGAACGCGACGTCACTCGTGTACCCACGATCGACCGGTGAACCCGGTCGAGATGAGCGTCCCCCTTGGATATCCCTCAACTGTAGAAAGCGGGGGTCATCGGCGGATCCCCCACTCCAGGGGGGTCACCGCCCCCAATGCTGGGGGTGTCAGGGGTCTCCGACGCGCGATTCCGTCGTCATCGGCCGAGATGACGACGGACCTCGTCGGTCGCTCTCGCCGCTGCCGGGTGGGGGACAGCACGGTCCGCCCACGTCACGCCGGTGATGGGTGGCGGCTCGGCCGCACGCTCAGCGACTACATTGGTGCCATGGATGGAGCGCGCGCGACCGATGGCGCGATCGCCGACGCCGCCCGCGATCCCATGGCCGATTGGCCGACCGGGCGCCTCCTCTCCACGGCGTCGCGACTGATCGAGCACACCTGGCAGCAGGCCCTCGACGGCATCGGGGTGACCCACGCCGGGCTCATCGTGCTGCACCTGCTCGACAGCGGGCCCGCCAGTCAGAAGGAGCTCGCCCGTCGGGCCCGCGTGCAGAACCAGACCATGTCGCGCACGCTCGACCGACTGGAGCGGGCGGGCCACATCGAGCGCATCGCCGCGGTCGACGACCGTCGCCGTCACGTGGTGAGCCGGACGACTGCGGGTGATGAGGCCTGGCTCGCCGCACACCGGCTGGAGGCCGACGTCTTCCCGGAACTCCCCGACGAGGCGGCGTTGCGGTCCCAGCTGCTCGCGATCATCCGTTCGGGCGAGTCCGCCCGTTGGTCGCCCGAGGACGTCGAACCCGCCTGACCTGTGGCCCGACGCGCCCACCCCGGTCACTGAGCTTGTCGAAGTGCCCACGGGGAACCTGCATGATGCGCGTGTCCAGTCGGGGCTGCCCTTCGGGTGTCCGCTCAGAGGCACACCCAGGCACAGCCGTACCCCGTCCGGGGGGATTCGAGCTGGTGCTCCGGGACGAGAGTGGCTAGTGTGATCAAAGTTTCTATTGTGACTGTTGTGACAGGATGACGGCCGCGACCCGCCGAGGTCGCCGTGATCGTGTCGTCGGACTGGAGAATGATGACCCCCGCACGAACGCCCGGTGCGCAGTACGGCCGCCGCCGTCCCTGGCTGGCGATGGCCCTCTCCGTCGGCGTCGTCACGGCGTCACTCACCGTCGGTGCACTACCGGCCCATGCGGACGACTACCCGAGCTGGGCCGACGTCGAAGCGGCCAAGTCGAGTGAGTCAGCGAAGGCCGCCGAGATCACGAACATCACCGCACTCATCACCTCGCTGCAGGAGCAGTCCGACGCCGCGTTCCGCACGGCGCAGATCGCCGCCGAGGCCTATCGTCAGGCGCAGGACGCCGTGACCGAGGCGACCGCCCGCGAGTCGGCCCTGCGCGAGCAGGCCGAAGCCGCTGCGGTCGCTGCCAAGGTCTCGAAGCAGCGCGCCGGTGCGCTCATCGCACAGCTGTCGCGCGGCGGCGGCGGCGACGTCTCGCTCGACCTCGTCCTCGGCGCGGGGAAGTCCGACGACCTGTTGTCCCGACTGTCCGTCATGGACAAGCTGGGCGAGCGGAACGCCGCGAGCTACGCCGAGGCGGTGACCGACCGCAACGCGGCGAGCGGGCTGACCGACCAGGCGGAGGTCGCGAAGACCGAACGCGAACGCCTCGAGGGCGAAGCGCAGACGAAGTACGACGAGGCGGAGAGCGCCTCGGCGGCGGCATCCGCAGCCGTGGCGGCCCAGGAGCAGCAGGCCGACCAGCTCTACGCGCAGCTCGCCTCCCTGAAGAACACCACCGCCGAGACCGAGCGCGGGTACGCGGCCGGCGAGTCCGCTCGTCAGGCGGCGGAGGCGGCGGCAGCCGCTGCGGCTGCCGCCGCGGCCAACACCCCTCCCGCCTCGGGCGGCGGTTCGTCCGGCGGCGGCGGATCGAGCGGCGGCGGCGGCGGTGCGTCCAGCGGCGGTGGCGGTGGCGGCGGCTCGGTCGCACCTCCGAACTCCGCCGGCGTCGAGTCCGCGATCGCCTTCGCGCTCGCCCAGGTCGGCAAGGGCTACCAGCTCGGCGGTTCCGGCCCGAACGTCTGGGACTGCTCGGGGCTCACCCGCGCGGCCTACGGCAGCGGCATCGGGACGCATTCGGCGACGAACCAGTACTACACGATGCAGTCGCAGGGACGCCTCGTGCCCTACAGCCAGAAGCAGCGTGGCGACCTCATCTTCTGGTCGAGCGGCTACGACTACTACCACGTCGCCATCTACCTGGGGAACGGCCAGATCGTCGAGGCGGCCAACGAGCGGGCCGGTACCCGTGTCGGCGGCATCTGGGGCTCCGGCGACGTCGCACCCTACGTCGGTCGCCCGACGGGTTGATCCCATGAGCTCCGCCGAGGTCGACGCCTACCTCGCGTCCCTCACGCACCAGCTGAAACCGGCGGTCGTCCGTCTGCGCGAGGCGATCATGGCCTCGGACACGGGGTTCTCGGAGCACCTGAAGTGGAAGGCGCCGAGCTTCGTCTACGACGGTGAGGACCGCGTCACCTTCGCGCTGCACCCGGCGAACCGTATCCGGATCATCCTGCACCGGGGCGTGCATCAGCGGGACGACACCGACGCCTTCCGGTTCGACGACCCCTCCGGTCTCGTGGTGTGGGCTGCGCCGGACCGCGGTGTCGTCACCTTCTCGACCATCGATGCGGCGGCCGCCGCCGAACCAGCCCTGCTCGAACTGATCGGGCGCTGGGTGCGGGCCTGACCGAGGTGTCGGGATGCTCCGGGATGCCAGGCGCCGGACCTGGTCATCCGAGGGGCAGCACCCGGAAGTCTCGGAACGACACGGTCGTCGTCGCCGTGGCGGACCCCGAGAGGTACAGGCCCAGACCCACTGCTCCGACACCCTGCAGTCCTGGGGTGTCGTCGACGACGGACAGCTGGAACGTCGTCGGTTCGACGTCTCCGGTCCACGCCTTGGCCTCGATCGTGGTGCCGCTGACGCCGGTCGTCCGCGTCACGAGGTGGACCTCGCTGCCGGCTCCGACCGACGTCCCGGCGAGGTTCAGTGCGCTGATGGTGTTGCCGTTGCGCTGCACCTGCAGCTGGACGACACCGGACGCCTGGATCCAAGCGCGCGTGACGTATCGCTCGGAACCGACCTGCCGCACGATGAGTGAGACGAACTGACCGCCGCCGCTCGGCGCCTGGTCGAGCGAGAACGTCACCGAGGTCTCGGCCGCTCCGACCTGCGTCGCCGCGAGGACGGCGGTGCGAGTCGCGCCCGGAGCAGCGGTGATGGTACCCCGGTTCGACGTGACGGCGAAGCCGGTCCGGCCGCCGGCGAGCGTCCAGGCGCCGCCGAGGAGCGCATCCCCCCAGCCACCGGTCACTTCGCGGGCGAAGTCGTCGGAGACGAGCGGTGCCGGGTCGGCGGGTGCGGTCGGGTCCGTAGGCGTCGTCGGGTCCGTGGGCGTGGTCGGGTCCGTCGGTTCGGCGGGCGGCGTCGGGTCCGTCGGTTCGGCGGGCGGCGTCGGATCCGTCGGGTCGGGGGCGGGCGCTGCGGTTTCACGACCACCGGCGGTGACCGCGTCGAACGTGTCGACCGTGAAGGTCACGGGCCCATTGCTCGCGGAAGCCGACAGATAACCGGAGAGTCCGACCGCACCCGGCGCCTGGAGAGCGGCGGCGGCGTCGGTCGCCGACACCTGCCAGTCGGCGGGCTCCGCAGAGGACCCGGCCCACACCTTGGCGGTGAGGCTCGTCGCCCCGTCCACGGGGGCGCCGGCGGCGGCTCGGAGGCGCAGCGTCCCACCCGCGGACGCCGACAGCCCGTCGATCTTCTGCGAGACCAGCACCGTCGTGCCGGACAGCAGCTGCAGGCGGACGTCGTTCGCGGCACGGAACCAGAGTCTGGCGCTGTACGCGACGGTGCCGACCTGGCGGGTGATCACCGAGTAGTACCCGCCCCCACCGTTGGCGACGACCGAGGGGGTGACGTCGGTGAGCACGTCCGCGGAGGCCTCGGTGACGCCCATCAGGCGGGCGGCCCGGGTGCCTCCCGCGGGAGCCTGGATCGTCGCGGTCGAGCCGGACACGGCGAAGGCGGTCTTCCCTCCGGCCACGGTCCAGGAGCCGCCGGTCTCGGCGTCTCCCCAGGCGTTCGCCACCGAACGCTCGAAGGTGTCCGAGGCGAACGGCTGGGCGCCCGGCTCCGGCTCGACGACCGGTGCGGTCACCGTCACCACCTGCGTCACGCTCGCCGTCGCCTGATCGTCATCGGTCACGGTGAGCGTGACGGGGTGATCGCCGGCGGCGGCGAAGCTGTGGCTCGCGGTGGCCCCGCTCGCGGTCGTACCGTCGCCGAAGTCCCAGGCGTATCCGATGACGGTGCCGTCGCCGTCGGTCGAGGTGGTACCGTCCACGGTCACACCCAGCCCGTCGACCGTCGTCGTGAAGGCGGCGGTGGGCGCCTGGTTCTCCGGGTCGGGGGCGACACCGTCGACCCCGACCGAATGGTGCGCTGCGATCTGCGCGCCGGTGAGAGCTCGCGGATAGACGGCCACGTCGTCGAGACGACCGTTCAGGTGGTCGCTCGAGGGGCGGTCCGGCCAGCCGGAGAGCGAGGTGCCGCCGACGGTCCAGTAGCCGCTGTAGTCCTGTGCCCGGACGGTTCGCTGGTCCTCGGCCTCGAGGGCGCCGTCGATGTAGAGCTGCTGGCCCGTGTTGCCGAGGACCGCTACCACGTGGTGCCAATCGCCGTCGTTCACCGCGCTGGCCGAGGTGACGGTCCGGACGGTCCCGGGATAGAGACCGAAACGGACGCGGCCGTCGTCGCCGAGGTAGACGAGGCGGTCGCGGTTACCGGAGCCGAGCGCCGTCCCGTTGGATGCGCCGATGATCGGGCCGCCGCTCGTCGACGTCGTCTGGACCCACGCCTCGAGCGAGAAGCGGTTGGTGAACGGTTCGGTCGTCGTTGTCACCCCGCGCGCGTCACCACCGAACGACGTCGACGTGCCGCCGCCGTCGGACTCCGCGCCGGGCTGAGCACGGCCCAGGGTCGTGCCGGACAGCTGCAGCTCGGCCGCCCCCACCCAGTCACCGCCGGTCGTCCCCGTCGCCTCGTTGAGTGACCAGTAGTGCGAGGGACTGTCGGCGAGGACCGAACGGTCCAGGTCGGTGGAGGCGATCGGTGCGCCGCCTGCGGCCGTGAACGTCACGTTGTCCCCCCAGGCGACGTTGCCGGTGGCGTCGGTCGTCTTCACCCGGTACCGGTAGTCGCGACCAACCGTGAGGCCCTGGTCGATGAACGTGAGGTCGGGCCTGTCCCAGAAGGACGCCGCTGCATTCACGGTGAACACGGGCGATGCCGTGTCGTTGTCGCGGATGACGTCGTATCGCAGCACCTCGCTGTCGCGGTCCTCGTTCGACGGCCAGGTGACCTTCGCCGCGCCGTCACCGATCGCGGTCACGGTCGGGGCCATCTTGGAACCCCCGAGCTGCGGGCCCTGCACGTTCGTCGAGACGGCGCGTGTACCGAACCGGGCGAGACCCTGCTGCGGCGCACCGTTCACGGTCGTGAACTCTCCGGCGTACAGCACGTACTCGCCACTTGCGGCGACGTCCCACGGGCCCTGGCTCAGGCCGGTGTAGCTGCCGGCGTTCATGTCGGGGAACCAGTGGAGGAGTTCGGTGGCGGGATTGCCCTCGAAATTGCCGTAGGTCCAGCCTCCGGGCGGGGTGTTGTGTGCGACCCGCCCGACGCTCTCCTTCGAGAAGGCGACCGCGCGGTGGTATCCCTCGGCGTTGGGGAAGCCGCCGGTGTTGTCGCAGGCGTGTGCGTGTCCGGCCGTGTAGACGACGTCGCCGACGACCTGTACCGAGTAGCTGTCCCCGTGGCAGTCCGCCAACCATTGGAGGCTGCCGTCGGCCCAGCTCATGCGGAACGTCCCCTCGGTGGCCTTCCCGCCCTGACTGTGCTGGTAGCCGACGCCGTACACACTGTCGGCGTCCGAGGACAGCGAGAAGACGGAGGACTTCGTGCCGCCGTTCCGGATGATGGAGTTGGCAGCCCACGGTAGGACCACACCCGAGTCACCGGTGACCGCACCCATGCCGAGGCCCGGCTCGGTGGAGCCGCCGATCGAGGTGAATCCGCCGCCGAGTACGATCTTCGACGCATCGGGCGAGACGACGATCGCCTTGACCGAGCCGCCGAGCACCGAGGGGTTCCACGGCTGCAACGCGGCATTCGTCGTGCTGAGCGCGGCCCCACGGAGACGCTCGTTCTTCTGCACGGAGGTGAAGATGCCGCCCAGGTATACGCTCGTCGCGGAGACGGCGATCGATTCGACGGTCGCGTTGACGGTCGGAGCGAAGCTCGACACGAGGGTCATCGACGGAAGGTCGAACGCCGCGACGCGATACCGGGTCGTGCCGTCGACCTTCGTGAAGGAACCGGCGACGTACAGCCGCGACTGGTCGGGGGACACGGCCATCGCCCGGATCTGCCCGTCGAAGGACGTCGAGACGTCCGAGCGCAGCTCGCCGGTCGCGAGATCGTACGCGAGGAAGTTGGACCGGGTGACGGTGGCGACCCCGGCTGCGGCTCCGGCTGGTCGCGCGGTCGTGAACTGTCCACCGACGTAGACCGTACCGCCGGCGACGACCTGGTCCCAGACGACGCCGTCGATCTGCGGGGCGGGCAGTGAATCCGCGGTCACGGTCGTCGGGGTGAGCGGATCGGTAGGATCCACAGGCACACTGTCGGCGACGGCGGCGGAGACCGGGACGAGCGTGCCGAGCAGGATGGTCGCCGTCGTCGCAGCGCCGATGAGGACGCGCTCCCATCTCCTCGGGATCCGCGTTCGAGACTCGTCGGCTCGTTCGGTTCGCAGTCGACCCACGGTGTTCCCCTCTTCCGGTGGTGGTGGCGCACCGGACGAGCGAGGCGGCCAAAGCACCACGCATCTGCTTCGGCACGTCTTCCGATGCTGTCAGTCCACTGCGAGTCTTCCAAGACGGGTGGCGCCCCCAATTCGGGGCAAGGCGGTCAGGTCGGGCTGCTCGGAACGACCGTGGCCGAGGAGCCGGCGGACGTATGATCGACTGCCGAGCGGGCGACAGTGCTCCGACGGACCGGTCGTGAAGGAGGCCTCGTGCGCAGTGCCGTGCTCGGCGTCGTGCTGCTCGTCATCGGGACGATCGCGGTCCTCACCGGCGTCCTCCCCGCCCCGGAGGCCCTCGGCATCGCCGACCGCGTGTGGCCGATCCTCCTGTTCGTCGTCGCGATCACCGTCGTCGCCGAACTCGCTGCCGACGCCGGCCTGTTCACGCTCGTCGCCTCCCGGCTCGTGCGCTGGGGTCGGGGGAGCACCTGGTTGCTCTGGTTGCTCGTCGTCGCGCTGGCCACGCTCAGCACCGTCTTCCTCTCGCTCGACACCACGGCCGTCCTCCTGACGCCGGTCGTCATCACGCTCGCGCGGCACGCGGGGCTGTCGCCGGTGCCGTTCGCCCTGACCACCGTCTGGTTGGCGTGCACGGCGTCGTTGCTGTTGCCGGTGTCGAACCTCACCAACCTCCTCGCTGAGCACGCGATCGACGAGGCCGCCACGGCGTCGGGCGGCGGCCCGCTCGGTCCCGGTGGTTTCGCAGCGCTCATGGTCGTCCCCGCGATCATCGCGGTCGTGGTCCCGTGCGTGGTCCTCGCGATCGTGTACCGCCGTCAGCTCGCCGGTGCCTACACGGTGGACGTGGAGGCGCAGGACGACGACCGGGTGCTGCTGTGGACGTCCGGGCTCGTGGTGCTGGTGCTCCTGCCACTGCTGGTGTCGGGTATCCCGGTGTGGATGTCGGCGGTCGGCGCGGCGGTGTTCCTCGTCGTCGTGTTCCTCATCCGGCGTCCGGCGGCGTTGCGTCCGGCGCTCGTCCCGTGGCAGCTCGTCCTGCTCGCCTCAGGACTGTTCCTCGTGGTCGAGGCGGCTCACGCCCTCGGGCTCGCGCGGGCGCTCGCGTCCATCGCGGGGACCGGCGACTCCCTCCCGGCGCTCCTGCAGCTGGCGGGGGTCGGCATGGCGAGCGCCAACCTCGTCGACAACCTCCCGGCGTACCTCGCACTGGAGCCGGTGGCCGGCGATCCCGTGCGGTTCGCCGCCCTGCTCGTCGGCGTGAACGCGGGCGCGCTCATCACCCCGTGGGCCGCCCTCGCGACCCTGCTCTGGCATGCGCGGCTCACCGCGGCGGACGTCGAGTTCGGTTGGGGTCGGTTCATCGCGCTCGGATTCGTGGTCGCTCCGCTGACGGTGGCCCTCGCCACCGTCGGGCTCTGGCTGGCCCAGGGTGCCGGCGCCGTACTGCCGTGACTTCCCAGCGCCGCCCTAATGCTCGTGGCGCGCGTCGGCCGCCCGGCGTCGCTCCAACAGCTCCGTGACGATGAGGTCGATGAGGTCGAAGGGGATCGGCCGGCTGAACGGGAACTGCAGCGTGTCCTTCGCCGCCCGGTAGTCGGCGACGGCGTTCTGGAGGGGGCCGTCGAACGGGGGGATCGAGTAGAGGGCGATGTGGTGTTTCCAGGCGCCGAGGTACAGCAGGTAGCGGTCGTCGAGCATGAACGTCGGCATGCCGTACCGGATGGCTTCGGTGACTTCAGGCACGATGCGGTGGACGCGGAGTCGGATCTCCTCGATGGCGTCCGCGGCGTCGGCGGGTTGCGCGGCGAGGTAGTCGTCGATCGTGGTGGGTGCACCCGGCATGTCTCTCCTCGTCGGAACGGACACGGCACGGGAGCCGTCGGGCCCCCGTGCCGTCATCGTCCCACGTCCGAGTCTCGCGCGACAGTGGTGGTTCTACCGCTTCGCGAGGGCGCGCCGCACGTCCTCCTGGACGAGGTCGGCGTTCATGATCGCGCCGGCCATCGATCCGGCCGCCGCCGCCTGGAGGACCTGCGTACGCAGGTTCGTGACGTCGCCGGCCGCCCAGACGCCCGGCACCGAGGTGGCACCCAGCTCGTCGACGCCGATCGCGTCGCCGAACTCGGCTCCGCGGGGGTGCGGTCGCGTGTGGAGCCCGAGACCGGTGAACGCCTCGGCGCGCACCCGGTTGACCGGGGCGACGGCCAGCGCCTCGACGGGGACGGTGCGGCCGTCGTCCAGGCGCACGCCGACGAGCCGGTCGTCGGCGATCTCGAGCCGCTCCACGACGCCGTCGACCACCTCGATGCCGCGCGCCGCGAACGCCGCCTCCTGCTCCGCCGTGAAGGCGCCCGCGGTGTTGCGGAGCACGACGACCCGGTCGCTCAGCTGCCGGAACAGCTGCGCCTGGTGGGCTGCGGCCTCCGCGTTCGTGCCGAGGACACCGATCACGCGGTCCTGGACCTCCCAGCCGTGGCAGTAGGGGCAGTGGAGGGCGTCGCGGCCGAACCGCTCCCAGAGGCCGGGGATGGGCGGGAGCTCGTCGGCGGTGCCGGTGGCGATGAGGAGGCGGCGGCCTCGGACGATCGCGCCGTCCGCCGTCGTCAGGGTGAACCCGTCATCGTCGCGCCCGGCATCGACGACCTGACCGTCGACGACGCGGACGCCGTACGACGCCACCTCCGCGCGGCCGAGGCGGAGGACCTCGCGAGGCGGGGTGCCCTCTCGGGTCAGGAAACCGTGGACGCCGTCGGCGGGTGCGTTCCGGGGTTCGCCGCCGTCGACGACGATCACGGACCGTCGTGATCGTCCGAGCATGATGGCTGCACTGAGCCCGGCTGCGCCCCCGCCGACGATGACGGCGTCGACGAGGTCGGTGGTGGTTGCTGCGGTGACGGGAGTGCTCATGGATCGTTCCGTTCGTTCGGCGTGCTGGGAGGTGTCCAGGGTGCGCCGAGCGGTGCCGAAATGGCAAGGACCCTTGCTGAAACGGCAACGTGCGCGCGAGAATCGACCCATGGCGCATGCACACGACGAGCAACGGTCCATCGACGGCGTCCTGGATGCCGTCGGGCCGAGGCTGCGAGCCATCCGGCAGCATCGCGGCACCACCCTCGCCGCACTGTCGGCGGAGACGGGCATCTCGGTCTCCACCCTCTCCCGGCTCGAGTCCGGCCAGCGCCGACCGAACCTCGAGCTGCTCCTGCCACTCGCCAAGGCGCACCAGGTGCCTCTGGACGACCTCGTCGGTGCTCCGCAGACGGGTGATCCCCGCGTCCATCTGAAGCCCGTCCAGCGGCACGGCCAGACGATCGTGCCGCTGACGCGTCGATCCGGCGGTCTCCACGCGTTCAAGAGCATCATCCACGGCGGCGACGGCCCGCAGACGCCTGAGACGCAGAAGGTCCACGAGGGCTACGAGTGGCTCTACGTCCTCAACGGCCGGTTGCGGCTCCTCCTCGGCGACCAGGACATCGTGCTCACCGCGGGTGAGGTCGCCGAGTTCGACACCCGCGTCCCGCACTGGTTCGGCCGGGCCGAGGCCGCAGGGGTGGAGTTCCTCAGCCTGTTCGGCAAGCAGGGTGAACGGATGCACGTCCGCGCGACGTCGACGAGGAGGAGCGCATGATCGGACGTGATGACGAGGAGGGTGCCCGCCCACCCGAGGACGACCGGCCGTTCGCGGAGCAGGTCCTCGAACGCCGCGGGTTCGCGGTCACGGCGGCCCTGTTCGTGATGCTCGGCGGGCTCGTCGTGCCGTTCGTCGGTTGGGTGGCCGGCATGGTCATGCTGTGGCGGTCGCGCGCCTGGACCACCAGGCAGAAGGTCTGGGCCACCGGCGGACCAGTCCTCGCGAGCGCCGCGGTACTGCTCGTCCTGGCCCTCCTGAGTGCGAACTGGAAGTCGACGGATGCCGGCGTCGGTGGCTCCCCGGTGATCCCCGTCGTCTACGACCTCGGGTCGACGGCTGTCGTGCTGCTGTTGGTCGGCTACGCCGCTGCCGGCACCTGGTTGCTCTGGCTGGCGCTCCGGCCAGCGGGCCGGCCCGACTGATTCGCGGTCGTCGCTCAGGTGGACCGGGCAGCATGGGCAGATGCCCGACTCCTCGCGATTCCGCCGCCCCCTGCCCGTCCAGCCCGGACCCGGTGAGGAGTCCGTCTGGGAGTACCCGCGTCCGCCGCGGGTCGAGCCGCGCGATGAGCGCGTCGTGATCCGGTTCGGCGGCACGGTCATCGCGGAGTCGACGGCCGCGGTCCGGGTCCTGGAGACGAGCCACCCGCCGGTGTACTACGTGCCGGCCTCAGACTTCTCGCCCGGGGTCCTGGTGCCGGTCGACGGGACGACCATGTGCGAGTTCAAGGGCGAGGCCCACTACCTCGACGTGCGGGTGGGCGACGAGGTCGCCGGTGCCGCGGCGTGGACCTACCCCGATCCACGCCCGGGATACGCGCCGCTGTTCGGCATGATCGCCGTCTATCCGGGACGCATGGACGCCTGCGAGGTCGACGGGGTGCCGGTGCAGGCGCAGGAAGGCGACTTCTACGGCGGATGGATCACGCCGGGGATCGTCGGGCCGTTCAAGGGCGCCCCGGGCACGCGCGGCTGGTAGAAGACGCCGCCGCCCTACACCCGCTCCTCCGTCGCGCGCAACGCCCTGGAGCACCCTGCACCCGCATGCCACGCTGAGCGCCAAGCGCTGTCGACGACGAGGCGCGCAGGAGGCGGTCGAAGCCATGGACGTGTTCGATGAAGCAGCGGACCCGGGTTGGTCCCTCCTCCGTGTCGTCCCGCTGTTCGGCCTCGCCGTCAGCGTCGGTGCGGTCGCCGGTGCGGCCCTCGCGGCCGGTGCGGAGCTCTTCGGGGCGGTCGGGACCGTCTCGATGCATCCGGCCGATCTCGGTGGGATCGCCGTCCTCGTCGGCGGACTCGTCGGAGGGATGCTCGCCGCCGTCGGGGCGGTCGGCGCGCTGCTGGCGCTCGGCATCCTCGACCACTGGGGTGAGCGGGGCCCGGTCCACCGGGCCTGGATCGCCGGTGGTGGTGCGGCCTTCCTCGTCCTGATCGTCGGCGGCCTCATCGCCGCACCCATCGGACTCGCCTCGACGATCGGGGTCGTCGTGTTCGCGGTGCTCGCCGCCGGAGTGGCGGCCGGCGGTGGGCTCTACGCCTTCGAACGGGCGCTGGCGCGTCGTCGAGCCGGGTGGGCCGGTCTCAGGCGGTAGCGCGGACGGTCAGCCGGCGAGCTGCTGGAGACGCGCCCGGTGCCAGTCGGTCTGCGTGAGGGCCGAGACGCGCAGGAGACCGGTCAGTGCGTCCCATCCGGCCGACCAGCCGATGCGGGAGGCGATGGTCCACACGCTCGCGTCGGGGTCGTCCGCCAGGACGGCGCGCACCTCGTCGGCTCGCCGCAGATGGTGCGCGGCCAGCTCGTCGCAGCGGTCCGCGAGTCCCGTGAACCGGAAGCCGTGTCCGGGGACCACCTGATCGCCGTCGTAGCCGCGGACGCGGTCGAGCGACGACAGGTAGGCCGTCACCGGGTTCTCCGAGGTGCGCGCCCCGAGGCCGAGGCCGGAGAAGATCGTCGGCAGCACGTGGTCGCCCGTGAAGAGGTAGCCGCGGTCCTCATCGCGGAGGGTGAGGTGGCCCGTCGTGTGGCCGGGTGTGTGCAGGACCCTGATCGAGCGACCGGGGAGCGTCAGCAGCTCGCCGTCCTCGAGCGTCCGGTCCGCACGGGTGTCGCCGAGGTGCCCGGCGGGTGCCGTCGCACCGGTGGCCCAGGGGCGCACGGTCGTGTCATCCGCCGGGACGCCCCACTCGTCCAATGCTGCGGCGAGATCGGCCGGGCCCGGCGGGGTCGAGCCGGCCGCCTCGTCCTCGAGGCGGTGCATGAGGACCGGAGCGGCGAGCTCGTCGCGGAGGGTGCCGGCGAGGCCCAGATGATCGGGGTGCAGGTGGGTCACGACGACGCCCGTGAGCGTCGTCACCCCGATGCCGCGGAGCTCCTGCAGCAGGTGTTCGCGGCCCTCGGGGGTGTCGGTTCCGGGGTCGACGACGATCGCACGACCGTCGGTGCCGAAGAGCACCGAGCAGAGGGTGAACGGATTGCCGGGGTCGCCGGTCGGGACGGCGATGACGACCGTGTCGGCGTCGAGGTGCTCCGTCGCAGGGATCCGGCCGTCGCGGAAGGCGGCAGCCTGGGATTCGCTCGATGAGGTGATCATGGTGCTGCTCCGGGTGGTGTCGGGGGACGGACCAACCCTAGTCGTGGGGTCCGTCGGGTTCAGTACGATGGGTGCATGACCGTCAACGACATCCTCATCGGCGTGATCGCCTTCATCACCGTCTTCGGCGGCATCGGCCTGGTCGGAGCGCTCGTCGCCATGGCCAAGTCCGGCTACCACGGCTGATCCTCCCCGGAGGAGGCTCGGCCGGTTCCGCCGTGGCTCAGCGGGCGACGGCCTCGTCCGTGGCACGCTGTACCGCCGCGAGCGCTGCCGCGACGGCCGAACGCTGCAGTGAGCCCTTCCTCGCCGTCGCGACGATCTTCCGTTCGCTCATCCCGGCGATGGGTTTCCGCACGACGTCCGTCCGCGAGCCGATCGCGATGTCCGGAAGGACGGCGATCGACAGCCCGGCCGCCACGTGGTCGATGACGACCTCGTAGCTCGTGAACCGTCCCGCCACCTTCGGCTCGAACCCCGCGCGACGACAGATCAGTGGGACGAGTTCGCCGAGGTAGGTGCCCGGGGCGTCGAGGGCCCACGACTCCCTCTGCAGCTCGCTGAACGTGACCTGCTCCTGTGCGGCCAGTCGGTGGTCGAGCGGCGCGATGAGCAGGAGGGGGTCGGTGGTGAGCGGCACGCTGTGCACCGAGGGGTCGAGGAGGAACCCGTCCTCCTGATCGACGGTGATCACGACGTCGCAGGTTCCCCGCTGGACCGCCGTGGTGCTCTCGTGCGGTTCGACCTCGATGAGTTCGACCTCGAGGCGCGGGTACTGCCGCGCGAGGGAACGGGCTGCGGGGATGAGGATGGGGGCGATGACGCTCGCGAACCCGGCGATGCGGAATCGACCGGACGGCTCGGACTCGACCTCGGCCAGCTCGACCTCGATGGCGTCCATCTGCGCGAGGAGGGCCCGAGCGCGCTCGACGAGCAGCGCACCGGTCGGCGTCAGGGTGAGCGTCCGGCCACGTCGTTCCAGGAGCGCGGCGCCGGTCTCGGCCTCGAGGACGGAGAGCTGCTGCGAGACGGTCGAGGGGCTGAGGTCGAGCTCACGGCCGACGGCGCGGATCGTACCGAGGCGGTCGAACGCCTCGAGCAGTCGCAGTCGCACGGGGTTCAGGGCCATGCTGCAACAGTATCGAGCGCGCCAGGGCGCCCTCCACACGGGCCCCAGTCCGATCCGGGTCCCGTGGCTCCCGGAGGGTGCTGACCGTCACCGTCCGGTTCACTCCCAGACGAGCTCCTCCGGCAGATGGCCGGGCTCGGCGAGTCGGGCGTTCCGGAGCACCGCGCCGTCGGGGCCGAGCGAGAGCGCGGTCACCGAGAGCGAGGCGAGGCGCAGACCGTCGTGGTCGTCGATGCGGACGATCGCCTCGTCGGCGTCGGCGGGGACGCTCGTCGTGGAGCGCAACGTGCGCAACCACGGCTCCCAGGACGCGGCCGTCGCACCGTCCAGCGGCCCGATGGGCGACGGGGCCTCGAGGAAGGCCGGCCGCCACCGGTGGACCCGGGGGACGTCGAGGTGGTCCGGGCCTTCGTGCGTCACGAGGTGGAGACCGGGTGCGACGTCGATCGACCGGAGCGAGGCGCCGTCCCAGCTCGTCACGGTGACGCGGTCAGGACGCAGCTCCACGAGGTTCCAGGACCGGGCACTGCGGGCGTCGTCCGCGTCGACGCCGGTCGTGACGGCTTGCAGGGGGAGGACGCCCCGCGAGGTCCACCCGGCGGCGGGAATGTCGAGGTCCTCGCGTCGGTTGAGGACCACCGCCGCCCGGGGGCCGCCTGAGGCGCCGTCGTTCGTCGCCAGCCACGCGCCGCCCGCTTCGCGGTCGTGGATGCCGCGGACGCCGTCACCGAGTCCGGGCCACCACGCGCCGGGTGGATCCCAGGCACGCCCCGGCTGCTCGTCTCGCAGCCCGAGGACGGCGATCGGCCACGCGCGCCCCGGCTCGAAGTCGATGATGACGGTGCACACGCTGGTTCCTCCTCGGGCCGGCCGGACTAGGACAGACTAGACGAGGACCCGGCGCGGAAGCGCCGGAAGCGAGGAGGCGGCATGGGTGTGCAGGATGCATCGCGGGAGGCGGCGGGGCGCACGGTCGTCGTCGGGATCACGGGCGGGATCGCCGCGTACAAGGCGGTCGGTGTCGTCCGCGGGTTCGTCCTCGCGGGCTTCGACGTCCACGTCGTGCCGACCGAGAGCGCCCTCCGGTTCGTCGGCCTGCCGACGCTCGAAGCGATCAGCCGGAACCCCGTCACGACCTCGCTGTACGACGGCGTCGCCGAAGTCCGGCACGTCGCCCTCGGGCAGCGCGCGGAGCTCATCGTCGTCGCACCGACGACGGCCAACACCCTCGCGAAACTCGCGGCGGGACTTTCCGACGACCTCCTCGGCACCACCATCCTGGCCAGCCGGGCGCCGGTCCTGCTGGCGCCGGCGATGCACACCGAGATGTGGCAGCACCCGGCGACGACCGCGAACGTCGCCCTCCTGCGATCGCGCGGGGTGGCGGTCATCGGTCCGGCGCACGGCGCGCTGACCGGCGGCGACACGGGGCCGGGACGCATGAGCGAGCCCGACGACATCGTGGCCGCCGGCTTGGCGCTGCTCGCCGGACGCACCGGTGGAGCGGACGCGCACCCGGACGACCTGCGCGCCGAGCGTGTCGTCGTCTCGGCCGGTGGCACCCGTGAGCCGCTCGACCCGGTGCGGTTCCTCGGCAACCGGTCGAGCGGTCGGCAGGGACTCGCCATCGCGCAGGCCGCCGCCGAGCGCGGGGCGGACGTGGTGCTCGTCGCGGCGCACCTGGACGCCGACGTCGCGGCCGAAGCGGCTGCGGTCGACGGTCTGCGGGTCGTTCCGGTCGGCACCGCAGCGGAACTCGCGGTCGCCGTGGAGGACGCGGCGGCCGACGCGACGCTCGTGGTCATGGCGGCCGCCGTGGCCGACTACCGCGCCGCCGAGATCGCCGAACGGAAGATCAAGAAGGACGACACCGGCTACGAGCTCACCCTGCGACTCGTCCGCAACCCCGACGTGCTCGCCGGACTCGCCGCCGCTCGGATACCGGGACGCCTGGTCGTCGGGTTCGCCGCGGAAACCGCCGCCGACCGCGAGGAGCTCCTGGCCCTCGGCCGGACCAAGGTCGCGCGCAAGGGCGCCGACCTCCTCGTGCTCAACCGCGTGGGGTGGACCGACGGCTTCGGCACGCCGGACAACGAGGTCGTCGTGATCGACGGCGCCGGCGAGGTGGTCGGCGCGGCGGCCGGCTCGAAACGCGGCATCGCCGACCGGCTGCTCGACCTCGTGCTCGCCCACCGGGCGGAGCCGGTTCGTTCCCAGGCGGGCGAGCCTCCCCCCGAACGGGGCTGAGCACTGCCACGATGGCACCATGCCACGCCTCCGTCCCGCGCGCCGTCGCGCCTCCATCGCCGCGGCCCTCGCCGGAGTCATCGTCCTCTCGATGGGTCTCGCGCAGCCGGCCGCCGCTGCGGAGTACCCCAGCTGGGAGGACGTCGAGGCGGCCCGCTCGAGCGAGTCCTCGAAGCAGTCGACCATCGGTCAGATCGAGGGGCTCGTCCAGCAGCTGAAGACCGCTGCGGCGCTCGCCGAAGCCGAGGCCGTCCTCCGTGCCGACGAGTACGAGGCCGCTCAGCTGGCCGTCGACGAGGCGAGCTACCGTGCCCTCTCGCTCCGTGAGCAGGCCGTTGCAGCGACGACCGCGGCGCAGGCCTCCAAACGCCAGGCCGGCGCGCTCGTCGCCGCGTGGTTGCGGTCGGGGAACGTCGACCTCAGTACCGCCGCGTTCCTCGACGGCCAGGAGCCGGAGTCGCTCCTCGGACGCTTGAGCACGATCACGAAGCTCAGCGAGTCCACGGACGGCACCTACGACCGGGCGAGGACCGATGCGAACACGGCGTCGCTCCTCACCGAGCAGGCGACCATCGCCGAGGCCGCCCTCGGCGAGCTCGCCGCGGCAGCCGAGACCGCGCTCGGCGACGCGGTCGCAGCCCGTGCCGACGCCGAGACCGCCGTGTCCGAGCAGCAGGAGTACCTCGCGACGCTCGAGGCCCAGCTCGTGGTCCTCAAGGAGAACCGCGCAGCCACCGAGGCCGACTACCGCAAGGGCGAGGAAGTCAAGGCGGCCGCGGCCGCCGCTGCTGCAGCCGCGGCGGCTGCGGCTGAGGCTGCACGGGCGGCTGCCGAAGCCGCTGCGAACGCCGGCGGTGGCGGAGGCGGCGGCGGAGGAGGTGGTGGCGGTGCCTCGGGCGCTGTCGGGAGCCAGGGGTGGGCCCTGCCGATCTCCGGCCGGATCACCGACAACTACGGACCGCGACCCGGTCGCCCCGTGCCCGGCGTCAACCCGTTCCACTCGGGCACCGACATCGGAGCGGGTTGCGGGCGAGCGGTCTACGCCGCGAACGCCGGCACCGTGGTCTACGCCGGCTGGCTCGGCACCTACGGCAACTGGGTCCTCGTCGACCACGGCGGCGGCGTCATGACCGGATACGCGCACAACAGCAGCATCCTCGTCGGGGAGGGGCAGTGGGTGTCCGCCGGTCAGAACATCTCGCTCGTCGGGACGACGGGTGCCTCGACCGGATGCCACGTGCACTTCGAGGTCAGGATCGGCGGTTCGCGCGTCGACGCCGTCCCGTTCATGGCGGACCGGGGCATCCGGCTCGGCTGAGCCGCGTCCCGGATCGAGGCGTCAGAGTCCGAGGCGCTCGAGCTCGGCGTCCATGCGGCGAGCCATCTCCGCGTACCCCTCGTCGTTCGGGTGGAGGCCGTCTGCGGCCATCCACTCCGGGTGTCCATCGATCCAGTGCGACGCCCCGGGGATGGTGTCGGCGTCGATCTCCTGCGCGGCGTCGGCCACCCAGCCGATGATCGTCTCGATCGACTGCGGTCGCTCGTCGGTGTACCAGAACGGTTCGACGACGATGAAGCGGGCCTCCGGGAGGGCGTCGCGGAGGCGATCCAGGTCGGTCGTGATCTGTTCGTGGATCCGGTCGGCGGCATCGTCGAAACTGAACGCGTCGTTGAGGCCCATCGTGACGAAGACGATGTCGGGCTGCTCGGCGATGATGAGGGAGGGTAGGTCGCCGCTGCCGCTGCCGTCGCCGAAGCGGTCGCGGTGGTTCACGAACCCGAGGCCGTTGACGCTGGGGTTGAACTCCCGCCAGCCGCGTTCCTCGCTGACGACGGTGGACCAGCGGTTGGCCGGGTCGCTCGCTCCGGTGCCGAGGGTGTACGAGTCGCCGTAGAACGCGACGAGCGGTCCGTCGCCCGTGGCGCCGCCGGTCCCCGAGCCGGGGGAAGCGCAGGCGGTGAGGCCGGTGGCGAGGGCGAGCAGGGTGACGGCGGCGAGCAGTCGTGATCTCATACGGATGCTTCGGAGCGGTGGGCGTCGCGGAGGGCCGAAGCGCCGGTCGACTGCCGAAGGTCCGGAACGCGGATGCGGTTACGGTTACATCGTATCAACGCGAATGCGTGCACTAACCTGTCTCTATGCCGCAGATCCGTATCCGAGACGCCGCCCTGTTCCTCGGGGTCAGTGACGACACCGTCCGTCGCTGGATCGACCAGGGCGCACTCGTCAGCGCGAAGGACGAGGCGGGCCGAGCGGTCGTCGACGGCCTGTCGCTCGCTCGGCTGGCCAGGGAGAACGCCGTCCTCCCCGTCGACCCCTCGGAGATCGGACGCTCGGCACGCAACCGCTTCGTCGGCATCGTCACCGACATCACGATGGACACGGTCATGGCGCAGGTCGAACTGCAGTGCGGCCCGCATCGGGTGGTGTCCCTCATGAGCAGTGAGGCCGTGCGTGAACTCGGCCTCGAACTCGGATCCACGGCCATCGCCGTCGTGAAGGCCACGACGGTCCTCATCGAGACCCCGAAGGCGAGCTCATGAACCGCACCGCACCGCGCCGATCCCTCCGATTGCTCAGCGCATTGGCCCTCGGCACCGGGGTCCTGCTCGCCGCGTCCGCGTGCGCCGCACCCGCGGCGACGCCGACACCCACCGCCTCGGCCATGACGGACGAGCTCAGCGGCTCCATCACGGTGTACGCGGCCGCCTCGCTCAAGACGACCTTCACCGAGCTCGCGGAGGACTTCGAGGAGGCGCACCCCGGTACGACCGTCGAGCTGACCTTCGCCGGCTCCTCCGACCTCGTCACGCAGCTCACGAACGGTGCTCCCGGCGACGTGTTCGCCTCGGCGGACGAGAAGAACATGGCGAAGCTGACCGATGCCGATCTCGTCGAGGGCGACCCGGTCGACTTCGCGACCAACGTCCTACAGATCGCCGTGCCCCCGTCGAATCCCGCCGGCGTGGAGACCTTCGCCGACCTCGCTCGTCCAGGCGTCAAGACGGTCGTGTGCGCGCCGCAGGTCCCCTGTGGAGCGGCCACGGTCTCCGTCGAGGACGCCACGGGTGTCGCGCTGAGCCCGGTCAGTGAGGAGTCATCGGTCACCGACGTCCTCGGCAAGGTGACCTCGGGCGAGGCCGATGCGGGGCTCGCCTACGTGACCGACGTCATCGCGGCCGGCGACACCGTGCAGGGCATCGCCTTCCCCGAGTCGTCGGAAGCCGTCAACACCTACCCGATCGCGCCGCTGGCAGGAAGCGCGAACTTCGCCGTCGCCGCGGCGTTCGCGGCCTACGTCGTGAGCGCCGAAGGACAGCGGGTGCTCGCCGACGCCGGCTTCGGCGCACCGTGACCCCGTGAGGGATCTCGGCTCGGGGGTGCCCCGCTGGATCGTCGTCGTCGCCACGGTCGGCGCGGCGTTCGTCCTGCTGCCGCTCGTGGCGATCGTCCTGCGCGTGGACTGGGCGGACTTCGGAACACTCATCACCTCGGAGTCGTCGGTCGCGGCGCTCGGGCTGAGTCTGCGGACGTCGTCGCTCGCGACGGCACTCTGCATCGTGTTCGGCGTGCCGCTCGCCCTCGTCCTCGCGCGCACCCGGTTCCCGGGGCAGCGGCTGCTGCGGTCGCTCGTCCTCCTCCCGCTCGTGCTCCCGCCCGTCGTCGGCGGGATCGCGCTGCTGTACACCTTCGGTCGGCTCGGCCTGCTCGGACCGGCGCTCGCTGACGCCGGGATCGACATCGCGTTCTCCACGACCGCCGTCGTGCTCGCCCAGACGTTCGTCGCCCTCCCGTTCCTCGTGCTGAGCCTGGAGGGGGCGATCCGCACGACCGGCTCGCGGTACGAGGCCGTCGCCGCGACGCTCGGCGCACGTCCCACCACCGTCTTCCGCACCGTCACGCTGCCGCTCCTCGCACCCGCCGTCGTGTCGGGCGCGATCCTGTCGTTCGCGCGGGCCCTCGGCGAGTTCGGGGCTACTCTCACGTTCGCGGGCAGCCTGCAGGGGGTCACGCGGACGCTGCCGCTCGAGATCTACCTGCAGCGCGAGACCGATCCCGCCGCCGCGGTCGCGCTGTCGCTCGTCCTCGTCGTCGTGGCCGTGCTCGTCGTCGGCGTGGCGGGGGCACAGGGGTCGATCCGCCGTGGACGGACCGTCGCCGGAGTGGTGCGATGACCGGGGCGGCCCTGGAGTTCCGAGCGACGCTGCGTGAACGCGACTGGGAGCTCGCCGTCGACCTCGCCGCGGGGGAGACCGTCGCCGTGCTCGGACCGAACGGCGCCGGCAAGTCGACGCTGCTCGCCGTCCTCGCCGGGCTCCTGCGTCCGGACACGGGTCACGCGACCCTCGTCGGTCGCGAGCTGTTCGCGGTCGGTGGATCGGGTCGGGACCGCTGGTCGCCGCCGCACCGGCGGGGGATCTCGCTCCTGGCGCAGGAGGCGCTGCTCTTCCCGCACCGCTCCGTGCTCGACAACGTGGCCTACGGCCCGCTGGTCGCCGGTGCGTCGCGCGGCGAGGCTCGGCACATCGCCCGACGACGACTCGCGGACGTCGAGGCGTCCGAGCTCGAAGGGCGCCGTCCTGCCGAGTTGTCCGGCGGCCAGGCGCAGCGGGTGGCGCTCGCCCGCGCGCTGGCCCCGGACCCGGCCCTCCTGCTCCTCGACGAACCGATGGCCGCGCTCGATGCGACGGTCGCGCCCCACCTGCGCCGCATGCTCCGTGAGCAGTTGCGTGGGCGGACGACCGTGCTCGTGACGCACGAGGTGCTCGACGCGTACACGCTTGCGGACCGGGTGATCGTCCTGGACGCCGGGCGCATCGTCGAGCAGGGGCCGACGGCGGAGGTGCTCGAGCGGCCGCGGACGGCGTTCACCGCGGACCTCGCGGGACTCGAACTGTTGTCGGGCGTTCGCACAGCACGCGGGATCCGTCTGCAGGACGGGGCGGAGGTCGAGGTCGACACCTCCGCGGAGGCAGACCCGATCCCGGGCGGGGTCGCCGTCGCCTGCGCGTTCCGACCGTTCCGCGTCGAGGTCCGAGAGGCTGACGGGTCTGGCAGCCCGAGTGCGTCAGGCGCCCTCCGCGCGATGATCACCGACCTCGAACCCCGCGGTGACGTCGTCCGGGTCCGCTCGGCGGTCATCACCGCCGACGTCGCCGTGCAGCAGCTCGCGGCCGCGGGGTGGTCGACGGGGGACGTCGTCGACTTCGTGGTCGACCCGCGGGCCGCGGTCCTCTACCCGCGCTGAGGCGTCCTGCTCCGGGACACGTCCGAGACGTGACAGAGTGAGTCGATGAACCGATTCTGGAGGCGCTGGTGGCCGATCGTCGTCGGGGCGGCCGGCACGCTCGCCATCGGCGGGATCTGCGCGGCACTCGTCGCCATGGGGCTCGTGCGGCCGAACGCGATCGTGGCCGCCTCGTACGCGGTGCGCGGTGTCGACGTCTCCTCGTACCAGGGCGAGGTCGACTGGGACGTCCTCGCGGCTCAGCCCATCGACTTCGCGATCATGAAGGCGACCGAGGGATCAGGTGATCAGGACGAACGGTTCGCCGCGAACTGGGCGGGCGCGCAGCGGGCGGCCGACGAGAGCGGCTTGCTCATCGGGGCGTACCACTTCCTGAGTTTCGACAGCCCGGCCGAGACGCAGGCGCAGAACATCTTCGACACCGTGCCGGTCACCGCGGGGGCTCTCCCGATCACCATCGATCTCGAGTGCTACGCCGACTACTGTCGGACGCCACCGAGTGCTGAGCGGGTCGCCGCCGTGCTCGATCCGCTCCTCGCCGCACTCGAGGAGCACTACGGTCGGCCGCCGATCATCTACGCCACCATGCGGTATTACGACGCGTTCCTCGCGGGTGCGTACGAGCGGAACCCGATGTGGATCCGCTCCGTCGTCACGCCGCCGGTCCTGACGGACGGGCGGGCGTGGGACCTTTGGCAGTACACCAGCCGGGAACGGATGCCCGGGTACGTCGGCAAGGAGGAGTTCATCGACGTGAACGTCTTCGACGGTTCATGGGATGACCTCCAAGCGCTCGTCGGACCCTGAGCCGCGGCGTCCAGAGGCGCCTCGGGTTACGGCGCGGGAGCGGGACCGGTGGTCGGCTCGGCGACGGGGAGGAACGTGTCCTCGCCGTCGACCTCCTGCTCGATGGAGTCCTCGGTGGTCTCGTGGTCCTCGGGGAGGTTGTCATCGTTCGCTGCGTGCTTGCTCATACGACCACGATACGACGGGTGTCGCGCTGGGCGATGGGGTTGCGCGCCGCAGGCGTCCTCAGGAGGCGAAGGCGAGTGAGCGGGCCGTGAGTTCTGCGGTCAGGAGGTCGACGGCCTTCGGGCCGACGCCGTGGATGCGGAGCAGGGCGGCGGGGGAGACCCTCGTGAGCTGCTCGAACCGGGTGAAGCCGTGCGCCCTGAGTGCTTCGTGGGCGACCGAGCCGATGGTGGCCGGGAACTCGGACGCCTCGGCGGGCACGAGTTCGACGAACAGTGCGGCGATCCGCTCCTCGATGTCGTCGCGGATGCGGCGGACGGCCTCGATGCCTTGCCCGGCCGGATCCTCGAGTTCCCAGTCCTCGTAGCGCTTGCCGGGGAAGATCGGGCAGGCGTCGCCGCAGCCCATCGTGATGACCGCGTCGGACGCCCGGACGGCGTCGGTCGTGAGGATGCGGGGCACGGCCGCGGTGATGTCGATGCCGTGTTCGGCCATCGCCTCCACCGCCTCGGTGTTGATCCGGTCCTTCGGCTCGCTCCCGGCCGACAGCACCTCGACCCGGTCACCGGCGAGGGCACCGAGGAAGCCGGCTGCGATCTGGGAGCGACCGGCGTTGTGCACGCAGACGAAAAGGACGGTGGGGGTGGTGGTCGTGATGGTCATGGCGTCTCCTGGGGGTGGCGTGAGCCGAGTGCGGACGAATGGTCGAGCAGCTCCACGAGGGCAGCGTAGCTGGTGGCGGGGTCTGCGCCGCGGGTGAAGCCGCCGACGAGCTCGAGTGACACGAAGCCGTGGAGGGCCGCCCGGACGATGCGTCCGGCATCCGTCATCGCCACGCTGTCGAGACCGCGCCCCGCGAGGGCGCGCTCGACGAGCATCACGAGCTCGCGGTCGGCCGGCTCGCCGGTGTCGGCGCGGACGTCCGCGATCGAGAACGCGAGGGCGTACCGACCGGGATAGGCGAGGGCGAAGCGCCTGTACCCGTCGGCCAGCGCGGTGAGGGCGGGGGTCCCGCGCAGGCTGGTCGTCGCGATGTCGAGCCCGCTGGCCAGTTGGGCGAGGGCGAGCTGGGCGACGGCGGCGCGGAGGTCCTCGGTGCTGCGGACGTGCTTGAGGAGGGCCGGTGCCGAGGTGTCGAGCTCGCGGGCAAGGGCGGCGAGTGTGAGTGCGTCGGCTCCGTGCGTGTCGGCGAACTCGGCGGCTCCGACGATCACCCGTTGGCGGGAGAACTTGGTCCGGGAAACGGGTGCATCGGTCATCGGATCGAGCCTAACGGCACGCGGCCCTGCTGCCGCGCGGCCTCAGACCGTCGGCGGTGTGGCTTCGTGGTGGGGCGTGCCGTGCGTGCGGCGGTCCTCCTTCATCGCGGCTTCCGCGAGGTGGCGTCGGCCGCCCGCCAGCTCGTTGCGGACCTCCGCCTCGAGCGTGCGGAACGGCTCCCAGTAGTTACCGTCGTAGTCTTCGACGATCTGGAACGTCCAGCGTCCGTCGATGACGTTGCGTCCGACCAGCTCGGTGTCGATCCGGTCGGCGAGGGCGTCGTGTCCGGCTTCGCGGAGGGCGTCCGCGGCTTCGCCGAGCGCGAGGTCCGCTTTACCCGTCAGGCGGTGGAAGCCGTAGAGCATGCCGCGCGCCTGCTCGACCACTTCGAGCGCCTCGGTCACTTTGCCGACCGCTTCCACGGTGGCGTCGTCGACCCCCGCGGGGACTCGGTGGGCGTCGTCGGGGCCGTCGGTGGTGCGGTCGTCTGCAGAACTCATGTCATCAGTCTGTCCCGATCGGCCCAGGATGTCTGGGGCTTGCGGACGGAGGTGCACGATGTGAGCCGGCGGACGTCCTGACGTGCATCGATCTGGCTCGACCGGACTGCCCTTCGACAGGCTCAGGGACCGGGTCGTCTCCGGTGGACTTTTCCCGCTCACTGAGCGAGTCCTCCCCGCTCACTGAGCTTGTCGAAGTGCCTACGAGCTTGCCTCACCGCTCCGGACACACCTCTGCCGGTCACTGAGCCTGTCGAAGTGCGGTGCAGCTCATTGACCGGGAGCGGTCAGAACGGGGCGGGATCGGGTTCGGTCCGGTGATGCTTCCCGTCGGGTGTCGTCCACTCGAGCACCCCGCCGGGACCATGATCGAGGTTCCAACCCGGCAGGTGCTTCATCCGGTGGTGATGTCGACACAGGCAGGCGAGATTGCCGACGTCCGTCGTCCCGCCGTCTTCCCACGCGACGGAATGGTCGAGGTCGCACGCTCTGGCTCGCCTGCCGCAGCCCGGTGCGCGACAAGTGCCGTCTCGCAGGCGCACCGCGCGTTGCAGGTCGGCCGGGACCCGGTACTGGTTCCGCCCGACGGACAGCACGGATCCCGTTTCCGGCTGGACCAGGATCCGGGTGAAGCTCGGTGCGTTCACCGCGATACGCGCGGCGGTTGCGGGGTCGATGGGCCCATAGCCATCGAGCATGCCGGGTGCGTCAGATACTCCGGCCACGGTCAGGGCCGGGACGGTGATCTGCACGGTCGGTGTGATGTGCTCCTGCACCTCGATCGGGTGCGGGAGCACCGGGCTCGACATGACGTCGTCCGGTGTGACGCCGGTGAGCGCGAGAGCCGCGAGGGCGTCCGCCTGCAGCTGGGCGCACGTCCGGGTGTCACCCGTTGAGCGTGACTCCGCCGCGGCCGCCTCGACGCGCTCGACGATGCCCTGCGCGATCGGCGCCGTCGTGAAGAGGTGCACCCACGCCATCCCGTCGGCGGCGGGCTCGAACTCCACCCGGCGGTCGGCCTCGGACCGCCGGGCTCGGGCGGTGATGGACTCTGGGTGGAGGCGCTCGCGGAGCACGCGGGCGCGCCTGCGGAGGTTCGCGTTGGTCGAATCCTCCGCGACCGGTAAGACTTCCGCGAGGAACACCGCCCGCCCCGCGGTCGGCACATCGCTGAGTTGGTCGATGATCGTCTGCGCGTGCCGTGCCGAGATGCGGCCGGCCTCGAGGGAGGCGAGCACGGCCGGTGCGTCGTTGACGAGCCTTTCCGCGTCGTTCGTCGCCCGCTGAACGGTCCGCTCAGGGGTGCGGGTCGCCATCGCGAGTGCCGCACACGTCGAGCGACGGGAGAGTGCCTGGCGTTCCGCCGGCGGGAAGATCGCCGGGACCGTGGCGTCTGCGAAAGCGTCGGCGTAGGCGGCGGAGCGGGCGAGGAGCCGGGCCTCACGCGCGTCGAGGGCTGCCCGCAGCCGTTGGATCTCTGCGTATTCGTCCGAGAACTCCGCGAGTTGCGCGGCGTAGTCGTCGCCGACGCGGGTCGCGGTGAGGGTGGTCTCGGTCATGGGACAAGTCCACCATGGACCACTGACATTCCAGATGCCGAGTCGCACCGGTTGTGGCTGTCGCTCGTGTGCCCTTCGACAAGCTCAGGGACCGGGGGAACAGCGCCGGATTCGTGAGCTTCGTCGTGTGTCTTTCGACAGGCTCAGGGACCGGGGAAGGGTGCCGGACTCGGGAGGTCGCGCGTGTGCCCTTCGGCGGGCTCAGGGGTCGAACTTCGCCGAGCGTGCTTTCCGGTCACTGAGCTCGTCGAGGTGCGGAGGTTCCTCGTTGCTCAGGGACCGGGAGGGGGCGCTCAGGGAGCAGAGGAGGCTGGCCCATCCCGGGTGCGTTAGTAGTTCAGGCAGCGATCCGGATCCTCGGTCTCCGGAGGATCGCCCTGATACAGGGTGAAGAAGTTCTCGGCCGGACCGGACAAGGACCCGCGGGCGTGGACGCAGAGACGTGCGAGATCATCGTCGCTCCGGACGTCGGAGGTGATCCGGGACGTATCGCATGCACCGCCACCGGGCTCCAGGATCAGGTCGCGATTGGTTCCCTCGTTGTCCACCATCCAGGTCCCGGAGAAGTCGATCGGCTCGTCCGCACGGGGGTCGTCGTCACGGCTGCACTGAACCTGCGAGGGCCAGGCAGTGGCCTCGAACGTTCCGTCGTCGGCGAGCTCGAGCCGGGTGTCCCCGCTGCGCCAGGTGCCGACGGCTGCATCGCGCGGCAATCCGTACCTCGTGTCCGAGCAGGCGACGAGTGACGTGCCGAGCATGACTGCGAGCACGGAGGCTGCTATCCAGAACGCGCTTCGGGACGTCGCCCGCGGTACCTGGTCGGTCGCTCGGTGTGCCGGTCTCGATTCCACGCTGCGAGTCTGGCCGTCCTGGCAGGGGAGTGGCAACTCGGGCGGGGCATGCGGTCCGGCGTCGGGTACCCGGGCAAAAAAAGAACCCCCACCATGTAGAAGCTAGGTGGGGGTTCCGTGGCTCCGACGGGCGTCGATCCCGTGACCTCACGATTTTCAGTCGTGCGCTCTACCAACTGAGCTACAGAGCCGAGTACATCAGCTGCACGAACGGCGACGATGTCTCAAAAGCAGAAGCCCTCCCTTGCGAGAGGGCTTCCGACCTTTTGCGACCCTGACGGGACTTGAACCCGCGACCTCCGCCGTGACAGGGCGGCACGCTAACCAACTGCGCTACAGGGCCATACATGTTGAATTGCTGGTGATACGAACTGCGGTGATGCTGGTGTTCCTCGGTGCTTCTCGCAGTCGCGCAGACTCACTATACCTGAATCCGAGCGGCTGTTTTTCCAGTAGTCGGTGGTGACCCCAACGGGATTCGAACCCGTGCTGCCGCCGTGAAAGGGCGGTGTCCTAGGCCGCTAAACGATAGGGCCGCGAAGCCCTGAAGCTTCATGACTACCGAGCGACAAGCATACGGATGAAACCGCCGAATCCAAAATCGGGTTCGCGGAGCCGCGATCGGTACTCCATGCCGGATGTGGCGACAGGCGTCGAATGACCACTGCACGGCCCCCGGCCGGGGTTAGCCTCTGGCGTGGACCACTCCCGGATGCCGCGGCCGACGGGGGTGTCTGCAGCCAGTCCCGACCCCCATCGGGCTAGCGTGGACAGTGGTACCGATGTGACCGATGTGACTGCAGCGAACCGAGATGGGCCCCTACTTCATGAGCAAGAAGCTTGCCGGCGCTTGGCGCCGAAGCCGGACGACCAACGCCGGATCGGCGTCCTCCGTGCGGTGGCGAGGACGCCTCACCGCCGCCATCGTCATGTCGCTCGCGATCGTCGGCTCGTTCGGCGTCGCCGGTCCGGCGTCAGCAGCCGACTACCCCTCGTGGGATGACGTCCAGGCCGCGAAGGGCAACGAGGCCGCCAAGGCCGCCGAAGTCACGAACATCAAGAACTTCATCGTCCAGCTGCAGGACGAACTGCAGGTCGCCCAGGACGAGGCCGAGAAACGCGGTACGGAGTTCCAGGCCGCTGAGGAGGCCTTCTTCGAGGCCGACGCCCGGGCCACCGCGATCCAGTCGCAGGCCGACGCCAAGACGACCGAGGCCGACACCGCCACGAAGCAGGCCGGTCGGGTCGCCTCGCAGCTCTACCGGTCCGGCGGCGCCGACCTCAGCCTGAGCCTCTTCCTCGACGGCGAGAGCAAGGGCGCGACCGACCTCCTGTCCAAGCTCGGCAATATGAACCAGGTCGCCGAGCACAGCAACGGCGTCTACGAGCAGGCGGTCGCCGCACGCAACACCGCGGCTGCGCTCGGTGAACAGGCCGGTGTCGCCCGCGACGAGCGCGAGTCCCTGCGTCAGGCCGCCCAGGTGGCGATGGAGGCAGCACAGGCGGCTGCGTCCGCGGCAGCCGACAAACTGGAGCAGAACCAGGAACTGATCGTCACACTCAACGCCCAGCTCAGCGCTTTGCAGGACTCCACGGCGAAGACCGTCAAGGACTACGAGGCGGGCGTCGCGGCCGCGAAGGCGAAGGCCGCGGCCGAAGCCGCCGCGCGGGGACAGAGCGCCGACGGCGGTCAGCTCAGCAGCCAGGGCTGGGCTATCCCGGCCTCCGGCAGCATCTCGGGCACCTACGGCTACCGCGACCCGATCTCCACCGGCGGCGGCAGCTCGGGCAGCTTCCACCGCGGCACCGACATCGCGGGCGGCTGCGGGATCCCGATCTACGCGGCGACCGGGGGCACCGTCAGCTACGCCGGCTGGTACGGCACCTACGGCAACTTCATCCTCATCGAGCACGGGGCCGGCGTCTCGACCGGCTACGCGCACATCGTGAACGGTGGCATCCAGGTCGCTGTCGGCAGTCAGGTCTCCGCCGGACAGGTCATCGCCTACGTCGGCACGACCGGTGCCTCGACCGGCTGCCACCTGCACTTCGAGGTCCGCATCAACGGCAGCGCGATCGACGCGCAGCCGTTCATGGCCGACCGCGGTGCGCCGCTCGGCTGATCGAGCACCTCGACCCGCACGACGAAGCGGCCGACACCCGAGGGTGCCGGCCGCTTCGTCATGCGGGGTGCGGAGGTCCGCAGGGGGTCAGTGACCCTCCGCCTTGAGCTTGTCGAAGCCCGCGAGGATGATCTTCTCGGCCGCAGCGGCGTCGCCCCAGCCGTCGATCCGCGCCCACTTGCCGGGCTCGGTGTCCTTGTAGTGGACGAAGAAGTGCTCGATCTCGTCGCGCGTCGCCTGCGGGATGTCGTTCAGGTCCTGGATGTGCGACCAGCGCGGGTCCTTGTACTGCACGGCGATGACCTTGTCGTCGCCGCCGCCGTCGTCCGTCATGTGCAGCACACCGACGGGGCGGACCTTGATGCCGACGCCCGGGAAGGTCGGGAAGTCGAGCAGGACCAGGACGTCGACCGGGTCGCCGTCCTCGCCGAGGGTGTTCTCGAAGAAGCCGTAGTCGGCGGGGTAGACGAAGCTCGTGAACAGGACGCGGTCCAGGAAGACCCGACCGGTCTCGTGGTCGATCTCGTACTTGTTGCGGCTGCCCCGCGGGATCTCGATGACGGCGTCGTACTCGGCCATAAGCCTGCTCCTTGCGCGGTTGGATGACGTGGAGTCGGCGCGGTCGCCGACGAGGACCAACCATAACCGATGCGTCCCGGAGCGAACGGTGTGGGGAGGCGCTCGGCGCGGTGCAATAGCGTGGTCCGCGTGAACGACGTCCGACCCCCGCTCCACCCGTCCGTCGCCGCCCTGCGGAAGGCGGTGCGCGATGCAATCGCGGGCACGGCGCCAGCGGCGTCACGTGACGTCGCCGGTGCCGACCTGCTCGTCGCGCTGAGCGGTGGTGCCGACTCGCTCGCGCTCGCCGCCGCGACCGCGTTCGAAGCCGGAAAGGTCGGTCTACGGGCCGGCGCCGTGATCGTCGACCACGGATTGCAAGCGGGCTCGGCCGACGTCGCGGCGCGTGCCGCGGACCAGGCGCGTGCCCTGGGGCTCGACCCCGTCCTCGTCCGCGTCGTCGAGGTGGGCTCCGAGGGTGGACCGGAGGCCGCGGCACGGGCGGCCCGGTACACCGCGCTCGACGCCGCCCGGGTCGAGGTCGGTGCGTCCCTGGTGCTGCTCGCGCACACCCTCGACGACCAGGCGGAGACCGTGCTCCTCGGCCTCGCTCGCGGGTCGGGCACGGGTAGCCTGCAGGGCATGGCGCCCGTCTCCGGTCCACTTCTCCGGCCACTGCTCGGGATCCGACGCTCCCAGACCCGCGAGGCGTGCGCGTCCGAAGGACTCGAACCGTGGCACGACCCGCACAACACCGACGACGCCTACGCGCGGGTCCGGGTCCGGGAACGGGTCCTGCCGGTGCTCGAGGCGGAGCTCGGACCGGGGATCGCCGAGGCCCTCGCCCGCACCGCCGACGCCGCCCGGGAGGATGCGGACGCCTTCGAGGAGATGATCGAGGAGACCATCGAGGAGCTCGTCGAGCACGCTGAGGCCGGGATCTCCGTCAGCGCCGGGGCACTCGCCGCCAATCCGGCGGCGCTCCGCCAGAGGATCATCCGGTACATCGTGCAGAGCGAGTTCGGCGTCTCGCTCACGAGGTCGCAGACGATCGAGGTCGCGCGGCTCGTCACCGACTGGACCGGTCAGGGTCCGATCGACCTGCCCGGCCTGACGGCGTCCCGGCACGCGGGACGCATCGTCTTCGCGGCCCGCTGATCACGGCGCTCCCGAGCAGGAGGCGCACGGGCGTCCGGGTCATCTCGCATACACTCGACGCATGGAGCAGAGCGACATTTCCGACGACCTCACGACCATCCTCGTCACCGAGCAGGAGATCCGCGACAAGCTCGCCGAACTCGCCCGGCAGATCGAGACCGACTACGCCGGGAAGGACGTCCTGCTCGTCGGCGTGCTGAAGGGCGCGGTCATGGTCATGGCCGACCTCGCGCGCGAACTCCGCATCCCGCTCTCGATGGACTGGATGGCGGTCAGTTCCTACGGCGCCGGCACGAAGTCGAGCGGTGTCGTCCAGATCCGCAAGGACCTCGACGCGGACCTCACCGGCCGCCACGTCCTGATCGTCGAGGACATCATCGACTCCGGCCTCACCCTCTCCTGGCTGCTCGAGAACTTCGCCTCGCGCGGAGCCGCGTCCATCGAGGTCTGCGCGCTCCTCCGCAAGCCCGAGGCCGCCAAGGTGCACGTCGAGTGCAAGTACGTCGGTTTCGACATCCCGAACGACTTCGTCGTCGGGTACGGCCTCGACTTCGACGAGAAGTACCGCAACCTCCGCGACGTCGGCGTCCTCGCCCCGCACGTCTACGCCTGAACCACTCCACCGACCTCACACCGCACCCCCGTTAAGCCCACGGCAAACACAGGGGAGGCATCCAGCGGCGAGGGGGTAGCCTGATTCGCGACGCGGCTCCGCCCGTCGACCCCTCCTGCAGAAAGGGAACGGGCCAGCCCCGGCCTCTCAACTTATGAACGTCAAGCGTCTCTTCAAGGGTCCCATCCCGTACCTCATCATCGCCGCCCTGGTCTTCTGGATCGGCATCAGCCTGATGAGCATGAACGGCTTCCGTGAGGTCTCCACGCAAGAGGGTCTCGCCTTCCTCGAGAAGGGGCAGGTCAAGGAGGCCGTCATCACCGACGGCGACCAGCGCGTCGACCTCACGCTGACGAAGGCCGACGACGAGTTCGGCAAGCAGGTGCAGTTCTACTACGTCGGCGCCCGTGCGGCCGACGTGGTCGAGGCCGTCGACGCCGCAGACCCGTCCGGTGGCTACAACGACAAGGTGCCCCAGCCCAGCTGGCTCCTGTCGATGCTCGGACTCCTCCTCCCGCTGCTCCTCATCGGTGTCTTCTTCTGGCTGATGCTCTCCGGCATGCAGGGCGGCGGCAACAAGGTCATGCAGTTCGGCAAGTCCAAGGCGAAGCTCGTCTCGAAGGAGTCGCCGAAGGTGACCTTCGACGACGTCGCCGGTGCCGACGAGGCGATCGAGGAGCTCGAGGAGATCAAGGACTTCCTCAAGGAGCCCGCGAAGTTCCAGGCCGTCGGTGCGCGCATCCCGAAGGGCGTCCTGCTGTACGGCCCTCCCGGAACGGGCAAGACGCTCCTCGCCCGCGCGGTCGCCGGAGAAGCCGGTGTGCCGTTCTACTCGATCTCCGGTTCCGACTTCGTCGAGATGTTCGTCGGTGTCGGTGCGAGCCGCGTCCGCGACCTCTTCCAGCAGGCCAAGGAGAACTCGCCCGCGATCATCTTCGTCGACGAGATCGACGCCGTCGGTCGTCACCGCGGCGCCGGCATGGGCGGCGGTCACGATGAGCGCGAGCAGACCCTCAACCAGCTGCTCGTCGAGATGGACGGCTTCGACGTCAAGACGAACGTCATCCTGATCGCCGCGACCAACCGCCCCGACATCCTCGACCCCGCGCTGCTGCGCCCGGGCCGCTTCGACCGCCAGATCGGCGTCGACGCCCCCGACCTCGCCGGCCGCAAGAAGATCCTCGAGGTGCACGGCAAGGGCAAGCCGCTCGCCGCGAGCGTCGACCTCGAGGTCGTCGCCCGCAAGTCGCCCGGTTTCACCGGTGCCGACCTCGCCAACGTCCTCAACGAGGCCGCACTGCTCACGGCGCGCTCCAACGCCCAGCTGATCGACAACCGCGCACTCGACGAGGCCATCGACCGCGTCATCGCCGGTCCGCAGCGCCGCACGCGCGTCATGCGCGAGCAGGAGAAGCTCATCACCGCGTACCACGAGGGCGGGCACGCGCTCGCTGCAGCGGCGATGAACAACACCGACCCCGTCACGAAGGTCACGATCCTTCCGCGCGGCCGTGCCCTCGGTTACACGATGGTGCTCCCTCTCGAAGACAAGTACTCCGTCACGCGCAACGAGCTGCTCGACCAGCTCGCCTACGCGATGGGCGGCCGTGTCGCCGAGGAGCTCGTGTTCCACGACCCGACCACGGGCGCGTCGAACGACATCGAGAAGGCCACAGGTATCGCCCGCAAGATGGTCACCGAGTACGGCATGACCACCGACGTCGGTGCCGTCAAGCTCGGGCAGTCCTCGGGCGAGATGTTCCTCGGCCGCGACATGGGCCACCAGCGCGACTACTCGGAGGAGATCGCGCAGCGCGTCGACGCCCAGGTCCGCGAGCTCATCGAGGCCGCACACGACGAAGCCTGGCAGGTCATCACGACCAACCGGGCCGTGCTCGACCGCCTCGCCGCCGAGCTCATGGAGAAGGAGACCCTCGACCACGTCCAGCTGGCCGAGATCTTCAAGGACGTCAAGAAGCTCCCGCCGCGCCCCGTCTGGCTGTCCAGCAAGAAGCGTCCCGTCGGGTCGGGTTCGGCCGTCGGTTCCGCATCGTTCACCGCACCCATCGACTCCGGTGCGGCCGATGGTGGCGTGAGCTCGGAGCCCGAGCCCGAGGCTCCCGCGAAGCCCAAGCGCACCCGCGCGACGAAGCCGCGACCGGCGACCGCCTAGCCCGCATGACCCACGGCGAGCACACCGCGGACGACGCGGTCGCAGCCGCGCAGGCCGAGCCCGATCAGGGCTCGGTCTCGCGGTCGTCGGTGGACCGCGAACGGATCGCCGCAGCGGTCCTCGAGATCCTCGAGGCGATCGGCGAGGACCCCTCCCGCGACGGCCTCGCCGACACCCCCTCGCGCGTCGCCGATGCGTACGCGGAGTTCTTCGGCGGCGTCGGCCAGGACGCCGGCGTGCACCTGGCCCGCCCCATCCCGATCGAGGAGGGCGCGACCAGTGATGTCGTGCTCGTCCGGGACATCGCCTTCCGTTCCGTGTGCGAGCACCATCTGCTCCCGTTCCTCGGCACGGCGCACATCGCCTACCTGCCTGACGAACTCGTCATCGGCCTCGGTGCCCTGCCGAAGCTCGTCGACACACTCGCCTCGCGCCCGCAGGTCCAGGAGCGCCTGAGCGAGCAGATCGCCGACACCCTCGTCGAGCGGCTCGCGCCTCGCGGCGTCCTCGTCGTGCTCCAAGCCGCGCACGGCTGCGTCTCGATGCGCGGATCGCGCCAGTCGACGAGCACCACCGTCACCATCGCCAGCCGTGGAGCCCTGGCCGATCCGGCCGCGCGGGCCGAGCTGATGGTCCTGATCGGCGCGTCCGCCGACCAGGCGGGGTGATCACATGTTCCAGATCATGGGCGTCGTCAACGTCACCCCCGACTCGTTCAGCGACGGCGGCCGGTACCTCGACGTCGACGACGCCGTCGCCCACGGGCTCGAGCTCATCGCGGCCGGCGCCACCATCATCGACGTCGGCGGCGAATCGACGCGGCCTGGTGCCGCCCGGGTCGACACCCGCGAGGAGCAGCACCGGGTCGCACCCGTCATCGCGGCGTTGGCCGCCGCTGGTGCGCGAGTGAGTATCGACACGATGAACGCGGACACCGCCAGTGCCGCGGCCGACGCCGGTGCCTCGATCATCAACGACGTCTCCGGTGGCCTCGCCGACGACCGGATGCCGGGCGTGATGGCGGCGTCCGGTCTCGACTGCGTCATCAGCCACTGGCGCGGGCACTCGGCCGACATGGCGAGCCGCGCCACCTACACCGATGCGGCGGTCGATGTCGCTCGGGAACTCGACGACCGGGTGACGACCCTCCGTGCTCAGGGCGTCGACCCCGGCCGGATCGTCGTCGATCCGGGCCTCGGGTTCTCCAAGCACGCCGAGCACAACTGGCGCATCCTCGCCCGACTCGACCTGCTGCGCGAGCTCGGGTACCCGGTGCTGGTGGGCGCGTCCCGCAAACGGTTCATCGGAGCGCTCCTCCCCGAGGACGCCTCGATGCAGGCGCGCGATCTGCCGAGCGCCGTGGTGAGCGTGCTGGCCGCGCAGGCCGGAGCCTGGGGTGTGCGCGTCCACGACGTCGCCGCCACCAGACTCGCTCTCGATACCCTCGATGCATGGCAAGGTGGAGCCGATGACTGATTCGATCACCCTCACGGGCCTGCGGGCGTTCGCGCACCACGGCGTCTTCGACTTCGAGCGCGAGGCCGGACAGGAGTTCGTCATCGACGTCACCGTGTCGCTGGACCTCCGCCCGGCCGCCGGCGGCGACGAGCTCGGCGCGACCATGCACTACGGGGAGCTCGCCGAAGCGGTCGTGGCGGCCGTCGAGCGCGACCCGGTCGATCTCATCGAGACCGTGGCCGAGCGCATCGCCGACGTGGTGCTCGCGAACGAGCGCGCGGAAGCGGTCCGGGTCACCGTGCACAAACCGAGCGCCCCGATCACGGTGCCCTTCGCGGACGTGGCGGTGACGATCGAGCGCACCCAGGCCGACCGTACTGCGACCGGGCGGGCCGTCTGATGGTCTCGCGCACACCGATCCACGACCCCGCCCGTCGGCCCGGACCGCCGAAGCCTCGTGCCGTCTGGGCCGTCGTGGCCATCGGGGCCAACCTGGGGGACCGCCGCGCGACGATCGCACAGTCGGTGGAAGACCTCGCCGCCGTCGACGGGGTGCTCGAGGTGCGCCCGTCGCCGCTCGTCTCGAGCGCGGCCGTCAAGCCTACCGGCGTCGACGAGTCGGCTCCGGCCTACCTCAACGGTGTCGCGGCCGTCCGCACCCGCCTCCAGCCGCACGCGCTCCTCGACGAACTCCAGCGGATCGAACTCGCGCACGGCCGCGTCCGCGAGGAGCGCTGGGGCGACCGGACGCTCGACCTCGACCTCATCGCCTATGACGACGAGACGATCGACGACGATCGCCTGACGGTCCCGCACCCGCGAGCCGCCGAGCGCGGATTCGTCGTCGTGCCCTGGCTGCTCCTCGACCCCGACGCGACGCTGCCCGGCGTCGGCCGCCTCGACACCCTTGCGGCCGCAAAGGACGGCTCCGTGGTCCCCGACGACGGCACGCACCCGTGAGCCGCACCACCGCGACACCGCTCATCGTCCTCGCCGGGGTGGGCGTCGTCGTCGGCTTCCTCGTCGAGGTCGCGATGGTCTCCGGCGGACGCGCGTCGATCATCCCACCCGTCACCCTCGCGGTCTCGCTCGTGGCGGTCGCGATCATCCTCATCGCCCTGTCCTGGCCGATCCGCCGCAGCACGACCGGTCGCGCCACCCGCCGGATCGATCCGTTCCGCGCCATGCGGGTCGCCGCGCTCGCGAAGGCCTCGAGCCATGCCGGCTCCCTGGTGGCCGGGGCGACCGTCGGGATCCTGCTCTTCGTCCTGACCCGCCCGATCCTGCCCGCGATAGGCTCGTTGTGGCTGGTGATCGCGTCCATCGTGGGATCGGTCGCACTCGTCGTCGCCGCCTTGGTGGCCGAGTGGTTCTGCACCGTTCCGAAGGATGATGATGACGACGCCGCACCCGGGGGAGCCCCGTCCCACACCTGATCAGCCCGCTGAACGGCCGCTGATCGAGACGCCGCTGGAGGAGCTGTCGTCGCCGGAGGCGGACCAGGTCGGCCCTGCGGAGCAGAGCGGCAAGCGGCTGGAACTGCCCGATGCCGAGTGGCGCCGCGTGAGTCGCAAGCTCATCGCCGTCGAGTTCATCTCCGAGGGCGCCGGCCTCGTGCTCGTCACGGCGGCCGTGGTCTTCGTCGCGCTCGTCTGGGACTGGACCTGGATCTGGTGGCCGTTCGCCGCGTTCGCCGTGATCTCCCTGATCGCCGCGGCATTCATCCCGCGCCGGATCCGATCGATCGGGTACCAGCTGCGCGCGGACGACCTGTTGTTCCGCCGGGGGATCATGTGGCAGCGCTTCGTCGCCGTGCCCTACGGGCGCATGCAGCTCGTCGACATCAACCGCGGGCCCCTCTCGCGGGCGTTCGGCCTCGCCGACCTCAAGTTCGTGACCGCCTCCGCCTCGACCGGTGTGGTGATCAACGGGTTGCCGGAAGCCGAGGCCGAGGGGCTGCGCGACCACCTCGTCGCCGTGGCGGAGAGTCGGCGGACCGGACTGTGAGCGAGCACCAGGCGGCAGGACCGCCGGAGCGGTTCGAGGCTCCGGCCGCGGGTCCTCGGGTGAAGCCGACGGCCGAGGCGATCGTCCCACGGGTGGCCGGACAGAGTCTCGTCGACGGACAGTGGCACCGGCTGCATCCGGCGACGCCGTTGCTCCGAGGTGGGATCGCGTTCGTCGCCATCCTCGGCATCGTCATCGCGAACCTCCGCGAGCGACTCATCGAGTTCTTCATCCCCGCTCCCGGGATGGAGCAGCCGACCGACCCGATCGACTACATCCTCAACCACGGCTTCGTCGGGTGGGTGCTCCTCGCGATCGCCGTCGGGCTCATCGTGGTGATCGCCGTGTTCTGGTTCTCCTGGCGCATGCACACCTTCCGGGTCACCGACGAGGCGGTGGAGGTGCGCAGCGGGATCCTGTTCCGCACGAACCGCAAAGCCAAGCTCGACCGCATCCAGGGCGTCTCGATCGAGAAGCCGCTCCTCGCCAGGCTCATCGGGGCCTCGCGCATCAACGTGAGCGTCGCGGGCCAGGACGCGAACGTCAAACTCGAGTACCTATACGGTGTCGACGCCGACGGCCTCCGCCGGGACGTACTCACGCTCGCGAGCGGGGTGAAGCTCGCCGAACGCCGGCAGTCCGCAGCAGCCGTCGACCCGGCCGACCCGACCCTGCCGCCGCAATCGGTGCCCGACGGCGCCGGCGGAGTGTCCCGGTTCGTCACCGAGCGCGTCGACGACTTCATCTCGCCCGAACTCGACCCGGAGGAGGCGGTGCCGGACTCCGTCGTGCGCCTGACGCTCGGGCGCCTGGTCGGGTCCACGCTGCTCAGCCCGTTCACCGTGATCGTCCTGATCTCGGTCGTGGTCGGTGTCGTGCTCCTCGTCAACGGCCTGGACTGGGCCTGGTTCTGGCTCGTCCCCATGGTGCTGAGTCTCGGGGCCTTCGTCTGGTCGAGCGTGACGAAGTCGTTGCGCTACAGCATCGCCGCGACACCCTCGGGCGTCCGCATCGGCTTCGGGCTCTTCTCGACGACCAACGACACCGTCCCGCCCGGCCGGATCCACGCGATCGAGGTGTCGCAGCCCATCATCTGGCGCCCGTTCGGCTGGTGGCGGGTGCGGATCAACAAGGCCGGCCTGTCCCTGGAGCAGGCCGCTCGCGGTGCGACGAGCAATACGGTGTTGCCGGTCGGGTCGCTCGTGGACGCCGCGCAGGTCGTGGAGTTGATGCTCGCGGGCCGCATCGACGGCAGCGCCTGGGCGCCCCTGCAATCGGCCCTCGCCACACGCGACGGCGTCGGTTTCGTGGGCTCGCCCCGTCGCTCGCGATGGATCAACTGGTTCTCCTGGCGTCGTACCGGCTACGCCCTGCGGGACGGGATGCTGCTGTTCCGGCAGGGGGTGGTCTGGCGCAAACTCCACATCCTGCCGCTCGCACGCTTGCAGAGCATCCGGATCGACCAGGGACCGCTCCTGCGCGCGCTCGACCTCGCCTCCGCGACCGCGCACACGGTCCCCGGCCCGGTGATCGCCAAGCTCCCGGCCATGGCCCGCGACGAGGCGGTGCGGATGTTCGATGCGGCGTCGGAGGCGATCGTGGTCGCGCAGTCGACCGACCGCAGTCACCGGTGGGCGAGCTTCGACCCCGATCACCAGCCGTCCGAGGCGCAGGCGACGGCGCCCTACCTCGATGAGCCGACGGCGCAGTCCGCGTCGATGACACGGCCGGACGCCGAGCCGTGGCAGGAGCAGCGCCCGACTCCGTCCGTCCCGCTCTCGACGACCGATCACGACCGGAGGACCTCATGAGCGCGGAACGACGGAGCGCCAGGCTCGGCATCGGGATCATCGGGAGTGGTCGTGTCGGCCCGGTCATCGGCGCGGCGCTCGGGGGAGCGGGTCACGCGATCGTCGGTATCACCGCGGTGTCGGAGGAGAGCCTCGAACGGGCGAACGCCCTGTTGCCGGACGTGCCGGTGCTCGATCCGACCGAAGTGGTCGAGCGGAGTGAACTCGTCGTCATCGCCGTACCGGATGCGCAACTCGCGTCGTTGGTCGAAGGGCTCGCGGCGGTCGGTGCGTGGCAGCCGGGTCAGCTCGTCGCCCACACCTCGGCTCGGTTCGGGACCGCAGTCCTCGCTCCCGCCGCGAAGGCCGGCGCCATCCCGTTGGCATTGCACCCCGCGATGGTGTTCACCGGGACGAGCCTCGACCTCGCCCGGCTCCACGAGACGTCGTTCGCCGTGACCGCACCGGCCCCGGTCCAACCGATCGGGCAGGCGCTCGTGGTCGAGATGGGCGCGGAGCCCGTGATCATCGCCGAGGCCGATCGAGCGGCCTACGCCGAAGCGGTGGAGACGGCCGCGAGCTTCTCCCGCGCGGTCGTGCAGCAGGCGACGGGTCTGCTCCAGGACATCGGCGTGGAGAACGCCGGCGGCTTCCTGTCGTCGCTCGTGCGCTCGTCTGTCGACGAGGCCCTGCGCGGTGCGACCACGCCCGACGTCGACGAGCTGCTCTAGCCGGGTGCACGGACCACCGCCTGCCCACCCGAGTCGGGGCAGGCGGGCGGATCCGAGTCAGCCGACCCGTGTCAGCGGCTGCGGCGGCGTCGGATCAGCGCGTCGATCGCGAGTCGGCCCGGGCCCGCGAGGGTGAGCGCGAGCGACGCGAGTGCGAGCAGCATGACGTACTCGAAGCCGCCGTCGGCGGCGTAGAACCCCGCCGGCAGGTGCACGAGCACCATCGCCACGGCCATCGTCACCGCGAGCAGGGCTCCCACGATGCGCGTGCCGAGGCCGACGATGAGCAGCAGGCCACCGACCACCTCGAGACCGGCGACGACGACCGCCGCGACCTCGGGAGCCGGGATGCCCATGCCGCCGAACCCGGAGGCGACGCCCGGAATGGAGTCGACGAGGAACTTCTGGAGCCCGTGCGCGATGAAGACCACGCCGAGCGCCAGGCGCAAGAGGAGGAGACCGGCGTCGATCCCCGCCTGTCCGCGCGTCGCGGCGGGGGAGGCCGGGACCGGTGGGACGGTGGTGGCATCGCGGTGGTCGGTGTGCTGGTGGTCGGAGAGCGTCGTCATGACGAGCCTTTCGAGTTCGTTTCCGGCGTCGGTGCCCCCGATCGGGACTCCTGTCCTTCGAGCCAAGCACGGCCCGGGTACCCGGCGATGTCCTCCGAATGGTTGTTCGCAGACCCTTGTCAGGCCGTCGATAGCCGGTTCATAGGAAGCCGGCCGTGCGCACGGCGCGCACGGTCCCCGGTAAACTCCAGTGACCGCACGAGGAGAATCCCACCGCATGACTGACACGACGCCAGAGCCGATCGACGACGCAGCAGAGCAGGCAGAGCTCTCCGAGCAGAAGGCCGTCCGGCTCGCGAAGCGCCAGCGCCTCATCGACGAGGCGACGTCGGGTGCCGGTGGCGCCTACCCCGTCACCCTCCCCATCACCGACACGATCCCGGCGGTGCGTGCCCGCTTCGGCGACCTCCAGCCCGACGAGGCGACCGGCGTCACGGTCGGCGTCGCGGGCCGCGTCGTGCACCTGCGCAACACCGGCAAGCTCTGCTTCGCCAGCCTCCAGTCGGGCGACGGCAGCCGCATCCAGGCGATGGTGAGCCTCGCCAGCGTGGGCGACGAGCAGCTCGCGGCCTGGAAGGAGCTCGTCGACCTCGGCGACCACGTCTTCGTCTCCGGCGAGGTCATCTCCAGTCGTCGTGGCGAGCTGTCGATCATGGTGGCCGAGTGGACCATCGCGGCGAAGGCAATCCTGCCCCTGCCGAACCTCCACAACGAGCTCAACGAGGAGACGAGGGTCCGGAGCCGGTACCTCGACCTCATCGCCCGCGACCAGGCGCGCAAGAACGTGCTCGACCGGGCCAAGACCGTCGCGAGCCTCCGCCAGACCTTCACGGAGCGCGACTTCGTCGAGGTCGAGACGCCGATGCTCCAGGTCATGCACGGTGGAGCCTCGGCCCGCCCGTTCGTCACCCACTCGAACGCGTTCGACACCGAGCTCTACCTGCGCATCGCGCCCGAACTGTACTTGAAGCGCGCCGTCGTCGGCGGCATCGACCACGTCTACGAGATCAACCGCAACTTCCGCAACGAGGGCGCCGACTCCACGCACAGCCCCGAGTTCGCCATGCTCGAGGCGTACGAGGCCTACGGCGACTACGGCACCATGGCCGACCTCACGCAGACCCTCGTCCAGAACGCCGCGCTCGCGACGAGCGGGAGCCACGTCGTGACCTGGGCCGACGGCACGCAGTTCGACCTCGGTGGCGAGTGGGACCGCATCTCGATGTTCGAGAGCCTGTCGGCCGCGGCGGGTGTCGAGATCACTCCGCAGACGCCGATCGAGGAACTCAAGGCGCTCGCTGAGCGTGAAGGCGTTGAGGTCCCGCACCCCATCCACGGCAAGTACGTCGAGGAGCTGTGGGAGCACTTCGTCAAGGGTGGCCTCGAGCGCCCGACCTTCGTCATGGACTTCCCCGTCGACACGAGCCCGCTCGTGCGCGCCCACCGCTCGATCGAGGGCGCCGTCGAGAAGTGGGACCTCTACGTCCGCGGCTTCGAGCTCGCCACCGGCTACTCCGAACTCGTCGACCCGGTCGTGCAGCGCGAACGGTTCATCGAGCAGGCGAAGCTCGCCGCACAGGGCGACGTCGAGGCCATGCGTCTCGACGAGGAGTTCCTGCGGGCGCTCGAGTTCGGGATGCCGCCGTCCGGCGGCATGGGGATGGGCATCGACCGTCTCCTCATGGCGCTCACCGGCCTCGGCATCCGCGAGACGATCCTCTTCCCCCTGGTCAAGTAGCTGCCGCCCGGCAGCACGACCACCGACAGTCAGGCGCGACGATGAGCATGATGGACCCCGGCGACCACCAGGACCCGAAGAAGCAGGGGCCGACGACGGCGCGCATCACGATCTGGATCGTGGTCGGCGGGATCGGCCTGTACCTCGTCGTCAGCGGTCTGTGGGGCGCTCTCGCCGGAGGCTCCTGAGCCGGCTGCGCGCCCGTTCGGGATCGCGCCACCACGTCGTTCCGGTCCCTGAGCCGGCTCTCCGGTCCCTGAGCCGGCTCTCCGGTCCCTGAGCCTGTCGAAGGGCGGTACGATTGACGGGTGATCGAAGACTACTGGCTCAACGCGCTCTGGTCGCTGCTGCCCACCGTGGTCGTCGGCATCATCTTCTGGGTCGTCATGCGCGCCATCCTGCGGTCCGACCGCAACGAGCGCAAGGCGTACGCGCAGGTCGAGGCGGAGCAGCGCGCGAAGCTCGGTCTCCCACCGGTCGAGCCCTCCGGCCCCCGCGAGGTCTGACCCGCACGTATCACGTGGCGAGGTCGCTCCACAGCTGTCCGGCATGGTCAGTAGGCTGGAGCCTCGGCAGCTGAGCGGATGGGCGACATGACGATCGAGTTCTCCTGGAACTGGCTGGGCATCACGGCCCTCGTCCTGGACTTCATCATCCGTGTCATCGCGGTGATCGTCGTCCCGCGCAACCGGCGCCCCACCGCGGGGATGGCCTGGCTGCTCGCGATCTTCCTCATCCCGTACGTCGGTGTCATCGCCTTCCTCCTCATCGGGAACCCGAAACTCCCGCGGGCGCGCCGGCGGAAGCAGTACGACATCAACGTCTACATCCGCCAGACGACGCGCGACCTCGTCAAGGCGAACCTGACGTCGAACGCGCCGGCCTGGTTCCGCTCGGTCGTGACGCTCAACCGCAATCTCGGATCGATGCCGCTGCAGGGCGGGAACACCGCGAGTCTCATCGGTGACTACGAGGCATCACTCCACGCCATGGCCGAGGAGGTCGACCGCGCCGAGCAGTTCGTGCACGTCGAGTTCTACATCCTCACCTGCGACCGCACCACGAAGCCGTTCTTCGACGCCCTCGAGCGTGCGGTGGCCCGCGGCGTCACGGTCCGGGTGCTGCTCGACCACTTCGCGAGCTGGCGGACCCCCGACTACAAGCACACGCTGAAGCGCCTCACCACGATGGGTGCCCAGTGGGCGCTCATGCTGCCGCTCCAACCGTTCAAGGGCAAGTTCCAGCGTCCCGACCTCCGGAACCACCGCAAGATGGTGATCGTCGACGGCGCGGTCGCGTTCATGGGCTCGCAGAACATGATCGACCGGAGTTACAACAAGCCGGGCAACATCAAGCGGGGTCTCCAGTGGCAGGAGCTCATGACGCGGGTGGAGGGCCCCGGTGTCGCGGGGATCAACACGATCTTCCTGAGCGACTGGTACAGCGAGACGGGCGACGTCCTGTCGCACGAGGTCGGCCTGCTCGAGGCCCGACCGGTTGGGGACCTCGAACTGCAGGTCGTACCGAGCGGGCCGGGGTTCGACGGCGACAACAACCTCAAGTTGTTCCTCACCCTCATCTACGCGGCGCAGCGGCGCATCGTCATCACGAGTCCGTACTTCGTACCCGACGAGTCGTTGCTCGCAGCGGTCACGACCGCCGTCCAGCGCGGTGTGCCGGTCGACCTGTTCGTCTCGGAGATCGGCGACCAGGCGATGGTGTGGCACGCGCAGCGCTCCTACTACGAGGCGCTCCTGCGGGCCGGCGTGCGGATCTTCCAGTACCCGGCGCCGTACATCCTCCACGCGAAGCACTTCACGATCGACGACGACGTCGCCGTGATCGGATCGAGCAACATGGACATGCGTTCCTTCGGCCTCAACCTGGAGGTCTCGCTGATGGTCCGCGGTCGCGAGTTCGTCCAGGAGATGCGGGGCGTCGAAGACGGATACCGGGAGATCAGCAAGGAGCTGACGCTCGCGGAATGGTTGAAGCAGCCGCTGCGGTCGACGGTGCTCGACAACCTCGCGAGGCTCACCTCCGCGCTCCAGTAGGCGTCACCCGTCGACGCACCGACGCCCCGACCATCCGACAGCTGCCCGTCTTCGTTCGGACCTGTGGATATCCCAGATATCAGTCGACCACATTGTGTAACGTGTGACCGCCCCCTCTCGTCAAGAAGGTCGGACCCACGTGAACACCATCCTCTTCCGCAGGGCGCTCGGCGCCCTGTCCGTCGCCGCCGTGACCGGGGGCGCGCTGCTCCCGGCCGCGACGCCTGAACCCGCGGCCGCGCCGGCGCCCGACATCGTCTCGGCCGCCACCGACGTCTCGGACCGGGCGCTCGGGCTTACCACCGTGCTCCAGCGGACCGCCACCGGCAGCGTCCCGTTCGACGCCGAGCCGGGGCCCGGGCTCGACGTCTCTCCGGACGACCCCGTGCTGCGTTCCCACGACGCGGTCACCTACACGATCGAGGTGCAGCTGCGCGGTGCCGCCGAGGACGACCGGGTGGTCGTCCGTCAGCGCCTACCCGAGGGACTCCGATGGCCGCCCGTCGCCCAGCTCCCGGGGTACTGTGCCGCGGGCTCGACCGTCAGCGACGATCGCTCGGTCGTCGACTGCGTGCGGACCGACGTCCTGCCGAACTCGGTGAGCGCGATCGACCTCACGGCCGTGCTCGCATCCTCCCCGCCGAACGGCACGGTCATCACCGCGCCGCAGAGCGGGATCGAGACCATCGCGATCGACGCGGCCGACGGCTCGGAGATCCGTGCCAGCACGACCGCACCCGATCTCGTCGTCAGCAGCGCTCCCCGCGTCAACGTGGGTGTGAAGCGCGGTCCGATCGTCGCCGACGTCACGGAGCGCGACGGCACGCGAGGCTGGTACGTCGCGCACGACACCGCCCTCTCGGTCACCGGGTTCGGCACCGACGAGGGCCGAGGCGCCCGAGGTTCCGGCAACGTGGTCGAAGACGTGACCTTCCGGATCGACCTCGGCGGGTACCCGGCCGGCACCCGCCTGGCCACGGTGAACCCCGAGGGGCGACCGGTCTCGAACAGCTGCCTCGTCGGCGCCTTCGACACCGCGGTCTTCCCGAAGGCCGGCGGCGGGGGCACCGACGCGGTCACGGACTCCGGGACCTGGTCCTGCGAACTCGAACCCGATGGTCGTTCCGCGCTCGTCACCATCAGCGGCGCCGATCTGAGCGGCGACCACATCCCGACCCGGTCCGCCTCGGGCGCCGCGATCACCGCGCAGGGTTTCCTCGCGATCGGCCGGTTCGGCGTGTTCGTGCCCGAGTCCGTGGTGCCGTCGAACGGCTCCCTGCCGGTGCGGCTCGACCTCACCGACCTCGACGTCCGGGGTGTCACCGCCGACGGGACACCCCTCCCGAACGCCCCCGAACCGCTCACCGACAACACGGCCAACGCGACGATCGCCCAGCGCACCGGTGGCGGCGAGCACACGACGCGCTACGTCGACCGCCGGACGGAGAACCGTCTGGTACCGGGGCAGAGCACGGCCGGCTCCGGAGACGGGCCCGTCGCCGGCGGACAACGCTTCGAACAGACGGTCGCCTGGAACAACACCACGACGAGCCCCCTCACGGGAGCGGTGCTCTGCGCGGTCTTCGACCCGGCCACGCAGCGCGTCGGTGAGCGTCCCGGAGGCGGTGCCCCGGCCGAATCCCGGACCACCGGTGGGCCCGTGATCGTCGAGTACGGCACGACGCCGAGCGTCGACACGACGGCCGACGCGGAGACGCGCCAGACGCAGATGGACGCGACCACGTGCGAGGACGCCGACGACACCTGGGTCTCGGACCCGTCGCTCGTCGACACCGAGGACATCACCAGGGTCCGTCTCCGTCCGGTCGACGGTGTGCTCCCGCCCCGGACGGGCGTCACCCTGTGGGTACAGCTCCAGGCGGTGCCGGGCCTCGAGGTGGGCACCCGTCTCACCGAGACCTACAGTGTGAAGTCCTCCGGCAATGGGGAGGACCGTGAGTCGGCGAGCTCCTGGGTCGAGGACGGCTGGTGGCACGGACGGTATCGCGCCACCGACGACAACGCCCAGTACCCGCGAGGCGATCAGCTGGTCGCCGCGAACGCGGCGGTCGCTCTGAACAAGCGCGCGACCTCGCCCCAGGTCACTCCCGGCGCACCGGCCCCCATCGCCGCCGGCTCCCCGATCACCTTCGAGGTCCGGCCGGAGATCGTCACGCCGGACGGCGTGGCCGACCGGGCTGCGGGTGTCACCGTCTCAGACTCCCTACCGGCCGGCTTCGTCTTCGACGCCGAATCGGCGACGCCGCCCGCGACGACCGCTGTGGCGCAGCCCGATGGGAGCACGCTCCTCACCTGGGACCTCGGTCGGATCAGGCGGGGCGCGGAGCCGGTGATCACCTACACCGCGATCTCCGATCGCTTCGTGGTGGGCCAGTTCCTCAATCGCGCGATCGTCGCGAGTCCCGACGACCCCGGATCGCTGTCGGACTTCCCGGCGGACGCCGGCAGACTCGACGCCCACTACTCCTGGCAGTCGATGGTGGTCAGCACCCCCTCGGGGCTGCAGATCGACAAGCACGTCGCCCGGTCCGTCGTCGAGTTCGGCGACGCGGTCGAGGTCGACGTCGTCTTCGGGAACATGAGCGCCGGGGCCGTGCAGCGCGAGGTCCGGATGATCGACGTCCTCCCGTACCCGGGCGACGAACGCGGCTCGACCGGGCAGGGCGTCCTGGCGGGTCCGGCCACGTCGGACGGCGCAGACCTCCGCTATACGGCGGCCCCCGGTGATGCGGTCGCGAGCCACGTCGACCCCGTCGTCGACGACGGCTTCGGCACCCTGCCGGACGGAGCACGGTGGTGCGCGGCGGACGAGTTCGGCACGACCGGGTGCCCGGCGTCCATCGCAGCGGCGACCGCGATCGAGGCCACCGTCGCCGAGCTCGCGCCATTCGCGCCGGTGGTCGTCGACTACGAGCTGACGACCACCGGTGCCGCGGTCGACGCCCGGTTCGTGAACGACGCCGTCGTGCACTCCGCGACGCAATCGCTCGGCGCACAATCGCCGCAGGTCGCGGCCCGGTTGGTGAGCTCGGCGCTCGGGGAACGCATCTGGTGGGATCTCGATGCGAACGGGCTCGACGACGACGGGCTCGACGGGACGCCGGGGCCTGGTGTCGCAGACGTCGAGCTCGAACTGATCGGCACCGACAAGCACGGTGAGCCCGTCACCCGGGCCGTCACGACAGACGCCGACGGGCGGTACCGGTTCGATGCGCTCCGCTCCGGTGCCTACCGGATCGACGTGCGACTCCCGGACGACCTGGTGGCCGATGCCACGTCGCCTCGGGTCGGCGACGACGATCTCCGGAACTCCGCGATCGACCCGGCGGAGTGGGTCATGCCGGACATCGTGATCGCGGACCCGTCGCCGAGCGGAGCCGACGGCGAGGATCTCCGTTGGAACGGTGGGCTCATCGCGACCGAGCCCGGGACCGGCCCGGATCCTGAGGGGCCGGGCGTGACGCCGGGTGGATCGGAGGGCTCGACCGGTCGGGACACCGCGAGTCCGCTCGCCGTCACCGGCGCCGGGCTCACGACCGGGGCACTGCTCGCGGCCGGCCTGCTCGTCGTCGCCGGTCTGCTCGTCCTGGCCCTGCGGCGGACGCAACGGCTCGTCGCATCGGAGCAGCCGACGGACGGCCCGGTCACGACCGAGTGACGAGGCCGTGAGTCGGGCCGCGGGATCGATGTCCCGCGGCCCGACCCGGCTCCGAATGTCCGCAGAATCGACCCCGGACCGAGGGGTGGGCGCTCCCTATACTGGGGTCAAGTCAGGCCCACGACGGCGTCGCCTGCTCCCGGTCGACCCTTCGCCTGACGCGATCGAAGGAGGCATCAGTGCACCACACCGATATTCCGACCCGCTCCGACATCGTCGAGCTCGCCACCGCTCGAGAGCCCGGCAGCGTGTCGATCATCCTCGCGACGAGCACCAACCCCTCGGATACGAGCCATATCCGCCTGGACCTCAAGAACCAGGTGAAGGTGGCGGTCGAGCAGCTGACGGCCGCGGGAGCAGACCGGGCGGCGATCGCGGCGTTCACGCAGACGGTCGACGACCTCCAGGAGGATCCGGACTTCCTCCGCTACCTGTCGTCGAGCCTCGGGCTCTACATCAGCCCGAGTCTCACGCGCTACTTCCGCGTCCCGAACATCCTCCAGTCCTGCACGGAGGTCTCGGACCGCTTCTTCATCAAGCCGTTGATGCGTGCGCTCACCTTCCCGCAGTCGGCCTACGTCCTGGCGCTCGCGCAGAGCGGTGTGCGACTCGTCGCGGTCTCGCGTGATCTCCCGGCCACGAGCATCGAACTCGAGGGTGTCCCCGCCGACGTGGCCGCAGCCGCGGGTGTCGACTCGATCAGGGGTCGCGGTTCCGACGGACGCAGCCCTCAGGGACGCATCCAGGGTTCCGAGGGACAGAAGGTCCGGATGCAGGAGTACGCGCAGGCGATCAACAAGGCGTTGTCGCCCGTGCTCGCCGGTTCGAAGGAGCCGCTCATCCTCGCGGGCGCCGAACCGATGACGGGGATCTTCCGGTCCGTCTCGAGTTACAAGCACCTCGTGAAGCCCGAGATCGAGGGCAATCAGCAGGAGCGCTCCGACGAGCAGCTCGCCGCAGCAGCCCGCCCGATCCTCGACGAGCTGTACGCCGCCGAACTGCACGCGCTGTGCGAGGAGTTCGGCACCCGCGCGTCGAACGGTCGTGCCGTGACCGACCTCGGCGACGTCGCACGTGCCGCGACGGCGAACGCGGTCGACACCCTGTTCGTCGACATCGACAGCAACCTGCCGGGCACGGTCGACGAGACCACCGGTGTCGTCACGCTCGCCGATGACGCCGACGCGACGAACTACGGCGTGATCGACGAGATCCTCCGCCGGGCGCTGCTCTCCGACGCCCGGATCCTCGCCGTCCGTGCCGACGACGTCCCCGGTGGGGGCGCCCTCGCGGCGACCGTCCGGTTCCCGGTCTGACCGAGCCGCGATCAGTCGACACCCGCAGCGCACGTGCCCGGTGCACGTGCGCTGCGGCGTTCCCGGTGGCCGCGCATCACGCCCACGGCGAACAGGGGCGAAGAGAGCTGCGGCGGTCGTTACGCTCCTACTAACGGCATCACCACCCTGCCCGGTGCCGGAGGAGAGTGATCATGTTCGAGAGATTCACCGACCGTGCGCGTCGTGTCGTCGTCCTGGCCCAGGAAGAGGCCAAGATGCTCAACCACAACTACATCGGGACCGAGCACATCCTGCTCGGCCTCATCCACGAGGGAGAAGGAGTCGCCGCCAAGGCGCTCGAGTCCCTCGGGATCTCCCTCGATGCCGTGCGCGAGCAGGTCACCGACATCATCGGCACCGGCCAGCAGCAGCCGACGGGACACATCCCGTTCACGCCGCGCGCCAAGAAGGTGCTGGAGCTGAGCCTGCGCGAAGCGCTGCAGCTCGGCCACAACTACATCGGCACGGAGCACATCCTGCTCGGCCTCATCCGCGAGGGCGAGGGCGTCGCAGCCCAGGTCCTCGTGAAGCTGGGCGCCGACCTCAACCGTGTGCGCCAGCAGGTCATCCAGCTGCTTTCCGGCTACCAGGGCAAGGAAGCAGCCCCGGTCGGCGGCAACCAGAGTGAGCAGCAGGCGCAGGGCGGGTCGCAGATCCTCGACCAGTTCGGCCGCAACCTTACGCAGGCCGCGCGCGACAACAAGCTCGACCCGGTCATCGGTCGTGACAAGGAGATGGAGCGGGTCATGCAGATCCTCTCCCGTCGTTCGAAGAACAACCCGGTCCTCATCGGTGAGCCCGGCGTCGGCAAGACCGCCGTCGTCGAGGGTCTCGCCCAGGCGATCGTCAAGGGCGATGTCCCGGAGACGTTGAAGGACAAGCAGCTGTACTCGCTCGACCTCGGCTCGCTCATCGCCGGTAGCCGCTACCGCGGTGACTTCGAGGAGCGCCTGAAGAAGGTCACCAAGGAGATCCGCACCCGCGGCGACATCATCGTCTTCATCGACGAGATCCACACCCTCGTGGGTGCCGGTGCCGCCGAAGGCGCGATCGACGCGGCCTCCATCCTCAAGCCGCTGCTCGCCCGCGGTGAGCTCCAGACCATCGGTGCCACCACGCTCGACGAGTACCGCAAGCACTTCGAGAAGGACGCCGCACTCGAGCGTCGCTTCCAGCCGATCCAGGTCATGGAGCCGTCGCTGCCCCACACGATCAACATCCTCAAGGGGCTGCGCGACCGGTACGAGGCACACCACAAGGTGTCCATCACCGACGGCGCGCTCGTCTCGGCGGCGAACCTCGCCGACCGGTACATCTCCGACCGCTTCCTGCCCGACAAGGCCATCGACCTGATCGACGAGGCCGGTGCACGCCTGCGTCTGTCGATCCTCTCGAGCCCCCCGGAGCTGCGCGAGTTCGACGACAAGATCGCCGGCGTCCGCGAGGCCAAGGAGACGGCCATCGAGGAGCAGGACTTCGAGAAGGCCGCTTCGCTCCGTGACGAGGAGAAGAACCTCCTCGGCGAGCGTCTGCGCCTCGAGAAGCAGTGGCGATCGGGCGACGTCAAGACGACCGCCGAGGTCGACGAAGGCCTGATCGCCGAGGTGCTCGCCCAGGCGACCGGCATCCCCGTCTTCAAGCTCACGGAAGAAGAGTCCTCGCGACTCGTCTTCATGGAGAAGGCGCTGCACCAGCGGGTCATCGGTCAGGAGGAGGCCATCTCGGCGCTCTCCAAGACCATCCGCCGCACGCGTGCCGGCCTCAAGGACCCGAAGCGTCCCTCGGGCTCGTTCATCTTCGCCGGCCCCACGGGTGTCGGTAAGACTGAGCTTGCAAAGGCGCTCGCCGAGTTCCTGTTCGACGACGAAGGCGCGCTGATCTCCCTCGACATGTCGGAGTACGGCGAGAAGCACACGGTCTCGCGACTGTTCGGTGCTCCTCCCGGGTTCGTCGGCTTCGAAGAGGGCGGCCAGCTCACCGAGAAGGTGCGCCGCAAGCCGTTCAGCGTCGTGCTCTTCGACGAGATCGAGAAGGCACACCCCGACATCTTCAACTCGCTCCTCCAGATCCTGGAAGAGGGCCGGTTGACGGATGGTCAGGGTCGCGTCGTCGACTTCAAGAACACCGTCATCATCATGACCACCAACCTCGGTGCTCGTGACATCGCCGGTGGTCCGGTCGGCTTCCAGATCGAGGGCAACGCCTCGACCGGGTACGACATCATGCGCGGCAAGGTGAACGAGGAGCTGAAGAAGCACTTCAAGCCCGAGTTCCTGAACCGTGTCGACGACATCATCGTGTTCCCGCAGCTGTCGAAGCCGGAGCTTCTGCAGATCGTGGACCTGTTCACGAAGCGTCTCTCGGAGCGTCTGCTCGACCGCGACATGACGATCGAGCTCACGCTGCCGGCGAAGGAGCGCCTCATCGAGGTCGGTTTCGACCCGACCCTCGGTGCTCGTCCGCTGCGTCGTGCGATGCAGCGCGAGGTGGAAGACCAGCTCAGCGAGCAGATCCTCCACGGCGAGCTCAACGCCGGCGACCACGTGCACGTCGACTTCGTGAACGGCGCGTTCGCCTTCACGACCTCGGCTCGTGGTGAGTCGGTCGGTGCCGGCGTCAACGCGCAGGCGTCGCTCGGTACGGGTTCGGCCACGCCGGACCTCGCGATCACGGGCGAATAGCCCTGATTCACCGAAGGCCCCCACTCCGCGGAGTGGGGGCCTTCGTCGTGCCGGGACGTGTTCGTTCGCCCGTCCTCGGGCGATCCGGGTCTCGCGCGCCCGAACCTGGGCAAGCGAACGGTGGCGGTCAGCCGAGGCGGTCGAGGTACCGGAGGATGATGCCCTCGCGGAGCGCCCAGGGGGAGACGTCGAGCTCGCGGACGCGGAAGGCGGCCATCGCCTCGGACAGGACGATCCCGCCGGCGACGATCTGGAAGGTGCGGTCGGCGGTGATCCCGGGGAGCGCGGGGCGGGCCTCGGCCGGAATGCGGGCGAGCCGGGGGATCCAGTCGTCGAGCTGGCTGCGTCGGAGCAGCGACCGTTCGGTGCCACCGATGCCGTCGGCCACCGATCCTGCGAGGCGTGCGAGGGAGCGGATGGTCTTGGACGACCCGACGACGTGATGGGCGTCGGGCTCCTCGGCGAACGCGGGGAGTGCTGCGGTGAGCACCTCGCGGGCGTGTACGCGGAGTGCCTCCTGCTGTGCGGCGGTCGGCGGGTCGTCGTGGAGGAAGCCCACGGTGGAGCGGCCGGCGCCGAGCGGGAGGGAGATCGCGACATCGGGGTACTCGTCGCCGCCGGCTGCGATCTCGAGTGAGCCGCCGCCGATGTCGAGGAGGAGCATCTCGCCGGCCGACCAGCCGTACCAGCGGCGGACGGCGAGGAAGGTGAGCTTCGCCTCGTCGTCACCGGAGAGGACCTGCAGGGCGACGCCGGTCCGTTCCTCGACGAGGGCGAGGACCTCCGGCCCGTTCGTCGCCTCACGGATGGCCGAGGTCGCCATCGAGAGCAGTTCGTCGAGGCCGCTCTCGCGGGCGATCGCTGCCGCCGCACCGATCGACTCGAGGATGACCGCGACGCCCTCGTCGCTGATCGATCCGTCCGGGGTGAGGTATCGCATGAGCCGCAGCACCGACTTGTGCGACGACTGGGGGATCGGCCGCGCTCCTGGGTGTGCATCGACGATGAGCAGGTGGACGGTGTTCGATCCCACGTCGAGGACTCCGAGTCGCATGCGCTCACAGTACTGCCTGCCCGCCCGCGTCCGCTGTGGTCGGTCGCCAGCGCGGTGCGCTGACGTGAGCGCGGGTCCAGTGCGTGAGCGCGGGTCTCCGGAGGGGTGCGCTCACGCGCTGGACCCGCGGTGAGGCCGATCCCGCGCCACTCGCGTCGGCGCACCGCGCTGACGCCCAGAACCCTGCGCTCGCGTCGGCGCACCGCGCTGGGCCGGGGTGGGGTGGACCTCGGGAGGACGCAAGGCCGCGCGACCTCGTCGGCGCACCGCGTAGGATCGCCGCATGACCGCCGCCACCTCGGAATCCTCCGCCCCTCGAACCCTCGTGATCCTCGGTGCCGGGGGCGATCTCACGGCCCGACTCCTGCTGCCTGGACTCGCGTCACTCCTCGCCTCCCCGCGTGGCGAGGCGGTGCGCCTCATCGGAGTCGACCGGTCCGAGTCGAGCGACGAAGCCTGGAGGAAGCGCGTCGAGACCGCCTTCTCGGACGCCCCGTCGAAGCTCGCCGAGACGATCGTCGCCGAGACCACCTACGTGCAGGCCGACGTCTCCGACCCGGCGTCACTGGAACACGTCCTCGCGGCCGCCGGACCGAACGTCGCCCTCTACTTCGCCCTGCCGCCCGCGATCACCCTGCTCGCGTGCAAGGCGCTGCGGAAGCTGGAGCTCCCCAAGGGCATCATGCTCGCCCTCGAAAAGCCGTTCGGGACCGACTACGCCTCCGCCCGCTCGCTCAACCGCCTGCTCCAGCACCTGGTGCCGGAGGAGCAGGTGTTCCGCGTCGACCACTTCCTCGGTAAGTCGACGGTCCTCAACCTGCTGGGCCTCCGCTTCGCGAACCGCATCTTCGAACCGCTCCTCTCCGCCGACAACGTCGAACGTGTCGACATCGTCTTCGACGAGCAGCTGGCGCTCGAGGGGCGCGCCGGGTACTACGACCGCGCGGGCGCCCTGATCGACATGATCCAGAGTCACCTGCTCCTCGTCCTCGCGTTCGCGGCCATGGAGCCACCGGCGAGCGTCGATGCCGAGGATCTGCGTGGCGGCATGGCCCAGGTGCTGCGGGCGACCCGACCGTGGAAGACGAATGGCACGGAGAGCCGACGTGCACGCTACGGCGCCGGGACGATCGGCGATCGCGAGCTGCCCGCCTACGTCGACGAGCAGGGCGTGGACCCGTCGCACCACACGGAGACGCTCGCCGAGATGACCCTCGCGATCGACAACTGGCGTTGGGCCGGTGTCCCGTTCGTGCTGCGGTCCGGGAAGGCGCTGGCGGACACCCGTCAGGAGATCGTCTTCACCTTCAAGCCGGTGCCGCACCTCCCGTCCGGCCTGCACGGGATGAAGACCCCGGCGCGGCTCCGCATCGGCCTGAAGCCGGCGTCGCTCGACCTCGACCTGATGATCAACGGTGAGGACGACCCCTTCGAGCTGGACCCGGTCGCCCTCCACGCCGAACTCCAGGCCGGGCAGCTCAGTGCCTATGGCGAGGTCCTGTCGAGCATCCTCGAGGGTGATCCCACCCTGTCGGTGCGCGGTGACGTCGCCGAGCAGTGCTGGCGGATCGTCGCGCCGGTCCTCAAGGCGTGGCGCAAGGACGAGGTGTCGATCGACACCTACCCGGCCGGCACCGCGGGTCCGAGGTCCTGGCGCTGATCCCGACCTCGTGATCCGATGTCGTCACTCCGGTGTCCGGCGTCCGGCGCCAGCGCGGTACGCTGACGTGAGCGCGCCCCACTGGACCGAGCGCGCCCCTCTGGAGGCCCGCGCTCGCGCGGCTGGGTAGCGCTCACGCCGCTTCGGCAGCGCTCGCGCGAGCGCACCGCGCTGGCGCCCACCAACCCGCGCTCGGTCGGGAGCGCCGCGCTGGCGTCAGTAGACTGCTCGGAGGTTCTGACAGGAGGAGGCGGGATGGTCGAGCAGGCTCAGCAGGGGTATGTCGTCCGTCGGGCCCGCACGAGCGACGTCCGCCGCATCCAGGCGCTCGTCGAACCACTCGTGCAGCAGCGCATCCTCCTCGGCAAGGACGACGTCGTGTTCTACGAAGCCGTCCAGGAGTTCCGCGTCGCCGAGACGCCCGACGGCGAACTCATCGGCTGCGGCGCTCTGCACGTCATCTGGGAGGACCTCGGTGAGGTCCGCACCCTCGCCGTCTCCGCCGACCACCTCGGTACCGGGGTCGGCCACGCGCTCGTCGAGCGCCTCGAACACGACGCGATCGAGCTCGGCCTGCGTCGCCTGTTCTGCCTGACCTTCGAAACCGGCTTCTTCACGAGACACGGCTATCAGGAGATCGGCGAGGAGATCGTCCCACCCGAGGTCTACGCACAGCTCGTGCGCTCGTCGGACGAAGGTGTTGCGGAGTTCCTCGACCTCGCGCGGGTCAAGCCGAATACGCTCGGTAACACCCGGATGCTCAAGCTGCTCTGAACCACAGCTTGAAGGTTGGCGCTCGTCGGAGCGACCGGTGAGACCGTTCACATCGCCGAGCTGATCAGCACTTTCTCCGATTCCCGGCGCGAACCCGCTGCTCACATGAGCAGGCCCGGATTTACGTGCCGTTCACATTCGCGGTGGTCTTCCGTCACGCATGTCGGTTAGCTTGTGAGGCACTACCCATCGTCTGTGCCTCGAATGGGGGGTGCGTTGTCGCGCGCTCCGAACGAGGACGGCCCTCGATTCGGAGCCACATGTCGTTCAAACACCCGTGGAGGCTGTCCGCCTTCGCCGCCCTTGCCGGGCTCGTCGCCGCACCCCTCGTGGCGACACCAGCCGTCGCCTCGACCGACGGCCTCGGCGTCGTCATCAACGAGGCCTACCTCTCGGGCGGGAGCGCGAACGCGCCCTACCTGAACAAGTTCGTCGAGCTCTACAACCCGAGCGACGCGGCAGTCGACGTCAGCGGCTGGTCGATCCAGTACCGCAAGCTCGACGGCGTCGGCGCCTCCTCCACCGTGGTGCCCCTCACCGGCTCCATCGCGGCCGGCGGCTACTACCTCGTGTCGGGCTCCTCCAACGGTGCCAACGGCGTCGCGCTGCCGACCCCCGACGTCACGAGCACCCTGAGCCCCCAGGGCCAGAACGGAACGCTCGCGCTCGTCGCCTCGACCACAGCGGTCACGCTCCCGACCGGGTCGGTCACGGGTGACCCCGCCATCGTCGACCTCCTCGGCTACGGCACGTCGAACACCTTCGAGACGGCCGCTTCACCGTCGCCGTCGGGCAACAGCGTCCCGAAGTCGATCGCGCGCACCGCGTTCGCCGACACCGACAGCAACGCCGCCGACTTCACGCTCAGCGACACCGTCACCCCGCAGAACAGCGCCGGCGACACCCCGGTCGACCCCGAGCCCACCCCGGAGCCGACCCCTGAACCCACCGACCCGACCACGCCGGTCGAGCCCGGTACGGCGACGATCGCCCAGATCCAGGGCACCGGCGCCGCGAGCACGATGGTCGGCCAGACGGTCACCACCATGGGCTTCGTCACCGCGAGCTTCCCGACCGGCGGCTTCAACGGCTACTACCTGCAGACCGCGGGCACCGGCGGGGCGATCGACCCCGCGACGCACCTCGCGTCCGACGGCGTCTTCGTCTACTCGCCGGCCACCGTCGGCTCCGTCGCCGTCGGCCAGTACCTGCAGGTCACCGGCGTCGTGGACGAGTACTACGGACTGACGCAGCTGAAGGTCACGGACGCGGCCGCCGTCACGGCACTCGACGCCACCGGCGTCGCCGCGCCGACCGCCGCCAGTGTCGCCTTCCCGGCGACCGACGAGGAGCGCGAGCGCCTCGAGGGCATGCTGCTCGCCCCCGCCGGCGACTACACGGTCACCGACAACTACAGTACGAACCGCTACGGCGAGATCGCACTCGCGGCATCGACGACGCCGTTCGTCACGCCGACGGTCCTCGGTAAGCCCGGTTCCGCTGAAGCGCTCGCCGCCGCGGCACGGGTCCCGGCGGAGAAGGTCGTCCTCGACGACGGCGCGACCGTCGACTTCTCGAAGGCGGAGAACACCGGCACCCCGCTGCCGTACCTCTCGACCACCGCGCCCGTCCGGGTCGGTGCCGCCGTCGACTTCACCGCTCCGGTCGTCTTCGACTTCCGCAACAGCAACTGGAAGTTCCAGCCCACGCAGCAGCTGACCGGTGCCAACACGGCGACCGTGCAGCCGGCCACGTTCGAGAACACCCGCTCCACCTCACCTCGCGGTGTCGGTGGCGACGTGTCCCTCGCGACCTTCAACGTCCTCAACTACTTCGCCACCACCGGCGACTCCCGCACCGGGTGCACCTTCTACACCGACCGTCAGGGCGGCAAGACCACGGTGAACAACTCCGACGCCTCCGGTTGTGGCGTCCGGGGAGCGGCGACGGCCGAGAGCCTCGCCCGTCAGCAGGCGAAGATCGTCTCCGCGATCAACGCCCTGGACGCCGACGTCGTCTCGCTCGAGGAGATCCAGAACTCCGCCTCGATCGGGCTCGACCGCGACGACGCCCTCAAGACGCTGACCGCGGCGCTCAACGCCGATGCCGGCGAGGGCACCTGGACGTTCGTCCCCTCACCCGCGAAGGTCCCCGCGGACGAGGACGTCATCCGCACGGCCTTCATCTACAAGTCGGCCACCGTCGAGACCGTCGGTGAATCGCGCATCCTGCTCGACTCGCCCGCGTTCGACAACGCCCGTGAGCCCGACGCGCAGGCGTTCAAGCCCAAGGGTGCGGACGACGCCGCGACCTTCCTCGTGATCGCCAACCACTTCAAGTCGAAGAGCACCTCGGCAGCGGCCACCGGTGACAACGCCAACACCGGGCAGGGCGCCTTCACCGGCGACCGCACGCGTCAGGCCAAGGCCCTCGTGACCTTCGCGGACACGGTCTCGAAGGACGTCGGCACGAAGAAGGTCTTCCTCGTCGGAGACTTCAACTCCTACGACGCCGAGGACCCGCTGGACGTGCTCCGCGACGCCGGCTACATCAGCCAGGAGGCCAAGACCGGCGAGTACACCTACGCGTACGAAGGCGCGGTCGGATCCCTCGACCACATCTTCGCGTCGCCGGAAGCCGACCAGAGCGTCACCGGTGCCGACGTGTGGAACATCAACTCCGTCGAGTCGATCGCCCTCGAGTACTCCCGCTACAACGCGAACGTGACCGACTTCAACGTGCCGGACATGTTCCGCTCAAGCGACCACGACCCCGTGATCGTCGGCATCAGCGCCGACGCGAGCGAGTCCGCGACCGTCAACCTGCTCAACATCAACGACTTCCACGGTCGGATCGACGCCAACACGACGAAGTTCGCGGGCACGATCGAGCAGCTCAAGGCGATGTTCGCGCCCGACCAGACGGCGTTCATCTCCGCTGGTGACAACATCGGCGCCTCGCTCTTCGCCTCGTCGGCGCAGCAGGACCAGCCGACGATCGACGTGCTGAACGCGCTCGGTCTGAAGGCCTCCGCGGTGGGCAACCACGAGTTCGACCAGGGCTACGGCGACCTCGTCGACCGCGTCATGGCCGACGGGAAGAACGCGGCCTGGCCGTACCTCGGTGCCAACGTCTACGAGAAGGGCACGAAGCAGCCCGCGCTCCAGGAATACACGATCCTCGACATCGACGGGGTGAAGGTCGCCGTCGTCGGCGCCATCACGCAGGAGACGCCGACCCTCGTGTCGCCCGCCGGCATCGCCGACCTCGACTTCGGGGACCCGGTCGAGGCCGTGAACCGCGTCGCGGCTCAGCTGACCGACGGCGACGAGTCCAACGGTGAGGCGGACGTCATCGTCGCCGAATACCACGAGGGCGCTGGAGCCGGCACGCCGGACGGCGCGACCCTCGAGCAGGAGCTCGCCCAGGAGAGCGCCTTCACCGAGATCGTCACCACGACGAGCGCGGACGTCGACGCCATCTTCACCGGCCACACGCACAAGCAGTACGCATGGGACGCTCCGATCCCCGGCGTGACCGGCAAGACCCGCCCGGTGCTCCAGACCGGCAGCTACGGCGAGTTCATCGGTCAGATCACGCTGACCGTCGACCGCGCGTCGGGTGACGTGACCGCCTACACGGCGAAGAACGTCGCACGCACCACGGTGGCCGAGGCCGACCTGGTCAAGCAGTTCCCCGCGGTCGCGACGGTCAAGACGATCACCGACAAGGCCCTCGCGGTCGCGGCGGAGATCGGCAACCAGAAGATCGGTGAGGCGACGGCCGACATCACCCGCGCGTTCAACAACGGGGTGAAGGACGACCGCGGCGCCGAGTCGACGCTCGGTGCGCTCGTCGCCGACTCCCTCCGCGCTTCGCTCTCGAGTGCCGACCGTGGCGGAGCCGACATCGGCATCGTCAACCCGGGCGGCATGCGTGAGGAGATCCTCGCGGGCGACATCACGTACGCCGAGGCGAACGCGGTGCTGCCGTTCCTCAACAACCTGTGGACGACCTCGCTCACGGGTGCGCAGTTCAAGACCGTGCTCGAGCAGCAGTGGCAGCTCGACGCGGCCGGGAACGTGCCGTCCCGTCCGTACCTGCAGCTCGGACTGTCGTCGAACGTGCAGTACACGTTCGACCCCACGAAGGCCCAGGGACAGCGCATCACGAGCATCACGGTGAACGGCGCTCCGATCGACCCGAGCAAGAGCTACCGGATCGGCTCCTTCAGCTTCCTGCTGCAGGGTGGCGACAACTTCCGAGAGTTCGCGAACGGCACGGACACACGTGACTCCGGTCTCGTCGACCGCGACGCGTGGATCGCCTACCTGACGGCGAACAGCCCGGTGTCCCCGGACTTCGCCCGCCAGAGCGTGCAGGTCACGAACGCGCCGACCGCCGCGGTCGCCGCAGGGAAGACGGTCTCGTTCGACGTCGCGAAGCTCGACCTCACCTCGACCGGCAGCCCGGTGAACACCTCGCTGACGATCGAGCTGAACGGCTCGCCGATCGGGACGGCCCCGGTCACCGCGGGGGCCGCGACGGTGTCCTTCACCGTCCCGGCGGGTACCGCTGACGGCGCGGCGACGGTGCGCCTCACGGCACTCGAGTCGGGGACGACGCTGACGGTGCCGCTCACGGTCGCGACGCCGCCGGTGGTCACGCCGCCGACGCCCGCTCCGGAATCCGCGCTCATCCAGGCGCTCAAGGACCTGATCAAGGCGATCACCGACTTCATCATCGGCAAGCTCGCCACGATCCACGTCGGCAAGGAGTACGCCGGCACCTGGGTCAGCGTCTGGCTGCACTCCGACCCGATCCTCGTCAGCGACGGCCTCGTGCAGGTCGACGCGGACGGCAACGTGCAGGTCACGGTTCCTGAGGACGCGCCGGTCGGTGCCCACCGCCTGGTCGTCCAGGATGCCGACGGCAACGTCATCGGTTGGCAGGACATCGTCGTGCAGGCCGCGGCGGTCGACCCCGGCACCGACCCGGGCACCCAGCCCGGTGCAGGCGGTGGGACCGGTTCGGGAACGGCCGGCGGAAGCCAGGACGGCAGCCTGAGCAAGACCGGTGCCGAGCCGTGGGGGAACGCGGCGCTCGCCGCGCTGCTCCTCGTCGGTGGTCTCGCGCTCGTGATCGCCCGTCGTCGCTCGGCGCAGCAGCTCTAGGCGCTCGCACCACTCAGCACCATCCCGATGCCCCGTCATCGGTCGGACCACGGTCCGCACCGACGGCGGGGCATCGGGCGTTTCCGCGCCACTGCACTTAATCTGTGAGCATGTCGAGCCTCACGAATCCCCGCGGACCGGAGCGGCCCGCCGTCTACTGGCGACGCAGGCTGATCGTGTTCGGTGTCCTGCTCGCCGTCATCGTCCTGGTCATCGTGCTCATCGTCCGTCTCGCGTCGGGTCCGGGCACCGAGAACACGGCCGCGACGTCGACCCCGACGCCCACCGCGACCCCCGCGCCGACGCCGGCTCCTGAGGCGTCGACGGCCGCGCCGATCGATGAGGCCGCGACCACCGACCCCGGTTCGGCGGCCGCATGCACCGCCGACCAGATCCGCGTCGAGGCGGTCGTGAACGGCACGAGCTTCGCGGCGGACGAACTCCCGCAGCTCTCGCTCAGCGTGACGAACACCGGCTCGGCCGCGTGCACGATGAACGCCGGTACGAGCCAGCAGGTGTTCACGGTCTCGAGCGGCGAGGAGCCCTACTGGACGTCGACCGACTGCCAGACGGCACCGAGTGACCAGCAGGTGCTCCTCGAGCCGGGGAAGACGGTCTCGTCGAACCCGCCGATCACCTGGGACCGCACGCGGTCGGCGCCCGACACCTGTGACCAGCCGCGGGACCCGGTGCCCGCGGGCGGCGCCTCGTACCACCTGAACACCTCGATCGGCGGCTTCGCCTCCGCTGACAGCGCGCAGTTCCTGCTCAACTGACCGAACCTGCTCGCCGAGCCGTCCCGGTCTTTGAGTCGCCCCCCCGGTCGCTGAGTCGCCCTCGGTCACTGAGCCTGTCGAAGTGCTCGACCCGTGGCCCCGCACCGGCCTGCGACAATGGACGTATGGCGAAGCAGAAGCGACCCGAGTTCCGTTCCGAGCCCCTGGCCGCGGCCCTCGCCGCCGGCGACATGGTGGCCGTGGCACTCGCGTTGCGGAACGGCCGGTTCGTCGTCCCGCTCATGAAGCCGGGCAACCCCGACAAGCCGACGGAGACCGGCGAGGTCTGGATGTTCCGTCAGCCTGAGACCGCGAGGCTCGCGCTGCTCCTCTTCTCCGATGCGAAGAACAAACCGGCCGCCCTGCCTCCTTACGTCGGTCTGCACGACGGCGTCTGGCTCGCGAGCTTCCTCCGCACCTACGGTGACGACATCGAGACGGTGCTCTTCGACGTCGCCGGCCCGCACTCGCTGCAGGCGTCGCCGGAGGAACTGCTGCGGGTGCTCGAGCTCGAGGCGCCGGCCGCCGAATAGCTCGACCCTGTCTGCGGGTCGTGCGCTCGGCGGCGTCCTCGGTTCACAACTCCTGCAGGTCGTCGTCCGAACACGGGCAAGTCCCGTTCTGGGGCCCTGCGGGACCAGTTCGCAGGAGTTGTGGACAGCGCCCCCGACCCTGGTTCGTGGAGCAGGTGGCCGAGTAGCGCTCAGAAGGCCGCGTCGAGCTCGCGTTCGCGTCGGGCGGGCCGTGCGGCCTCGGCTGCGGTCTTCGCGATGCCCAGCACCGACTTGAGGTCGTTGCTGACGTCGGAGTTGAGCAGCAGCTTGTAGCCGAGTCGGTTGCCCTCCGAGCCGCGTTGCTTCGCGACGCTTACCGGGCGCACTTCGCCGCTGAGGCTGATCTCGCCGTAGGCCGCGAGGTCGCGGGGGAGGGCGAGGTCGCGGATGACGGAGACGAGGGCGAGGGCGATCGCGAGGTCGGCCGCCGGTTCGCTGATCTTCACGCCGCCGACGGTCGAGATGTAGACGTCGTGGTCGGTGAGGTCGTAGGAGTAACGGCCGTGCAGGACGGCGAGGATCATCGCGACACGTGACGGGTCGACGCCGTTGGTGACCCGGCGGGGGTTCGGCGCTTGCGTCTTGTTGATGAGGGCCTGGACCTCGACGGGGAGTGCGCGGCGTCCCTCCATGACGATGGTGACGCAGGTGCCGGCCACGGGTTCGTTCTGGCTGAGGAACAGGGCGCTGGGGTCGGGGACCTCGGCGATGCCGTCGCCGGCCATCTCGAAGCAGCCGACCTCGTCGGTGGCGCCGAAGCGGTTCTTCTGTGCGCGGAGGAAGCGGAGCGCGGTGTGGCGGTCGCCTTCGAACTGGCAGACGACGTCGACGAGGTGTTCGAGGAGCCGGGGGCCGGCGATGGACCCGTCTTTCGTGACGTGGCCGACGAGCAGGATCGGGAGGTCGCGTTCCTTGGCGATGCGGGTGAGGACGGCCGAGACCTCGCGGACCTGGCCGGGTTGTCCGGCGAGGCCGTCGGACTGCGAGGAGGAGACGGTCTGGACGGAGTCGACGATGAGGAGCTTGGGCTGCACCTGGTCGATGTGGCCGAGGATGGTGGCGAGGTCGGTCTCGGAGGCGAGGTAGAGGTCGTCGTGGAGGGCCCCGGTCCGTTCGGCACGGAGGCGGACCTGGCTGACCGACTCCTCGGCGCTGACGTAGAGGACGCGGGCTCCGGTCTTCGCGGCTCGGGATGCGACCTCGAGCAGCAGGGTCGACTTGCCGACGCCCGGCTCACCGGAGAGGAGGATCGCGGCGCCGGGGACGATGCCTCCGCCGAGCACCCGGTCGAACTCGGCGATGCCGCTCGACCAGCGTGGTGCCTCGTCGGCGCTGGCCTGGGTGATGGGGCGTGCGGCGCGCTCGTCGGTGGCGCGGATGGGCGTCAGCTTGCCGAGGACACCGGTGGGAGCCGAGGCTTCGACGACCGTTCCCCACTGCTGGCATTCGCCGCATCGACCGGCCCATTTGGCGGTGGTCCAGCCGCATTCGGTGCAGCGGAATGCGGGGGAGGGTGCCTTGGCCATGCGGCCAGCCTAAGCGCGCCCGCCGACACCGCCAGCGCTCCGCGCCGCCGGTGGATGACCGGCATCGCTCAATTCGCGTCGGCGCTCTTCTTCTATTACACTCGACCCCGGTACCGTGTCCGAGCGGCCGAAGGTGCAACTCTCGAAAAGTTGTGTGCTTGAAAGAGCACCGTGGGTTCAAATCCCACCGGTACCGCCACGAAGAAGCCCCCTACATCCCCGAGCAACACCGGGACGGAGGGGGTTTTTCGTTGCTGACCCGCGGCACGGGAGTCGACGGCCCGGATGATCGACCGGGCGCGACGCCTCGCGGTGTCGGGTCAGATCTCCGGGTGCCGCCGGTCGATTTCCGCCGCACGGAGGCGCACGAGGGTGAGATCGAGCAGCGGCGTCGGGACCTCGAGATCGCGTGCACGGTCGGCCAGGTCGCCGAGGATGTGTTCGGCCTCCGTCGACTTCCCCGCCTTGAGGTCGCGGAACAGCGATGAGGTGAAGGCCGAGCCGGGTTCGGCCAGAATCTGGAGGGATTGTGCATGAGCAGCCGCGCGCGGCGGATAGCCGGCCGCGATGGCGACAGCCGCTGTCTCCGCGATCGCCGCATCGATATACCTGCGTCCACCGGCTTCCTGGATCCGACCCACGGTGTTGTCGAACAGGCAGGTGATGATGCCGGCCGCTGCGATGAACGCCCACTTCTCCCAGAGACGCAGTCGGATGTCCTCCGCGTCGATGACGGTCAGGCCCGGCACGTCGAGCAGGGTGGCGATCGGTCCCAGCGGTGAGTCCGAGGAGAGCGACCCGATCGTGATCTCAGCCAGCGGGGTCATCTGCACGGCGCCGCCTTCCTCATCCACGGTGGCGACGATCTTCATGAGGCCGCCGGCGACCCGTCCCGGATAGTGATCGGAGAGGATGTCGAGGTGTCGCAACCCGTTGAGGAGCGGAACGATGACCGTCGTTGGGCCGACGGCGGGAGCGAGGTCTTCGACCACCGCGGCGAGTGCGCTTGCTTTCACAGCGACGATGATTAGGTCGAAGGGACCGGTCAGCGCGTCGGCAGTGACCGCGAAAGCATCGAGCACGTGCTTTCCGGCGGGTTCGGTCAGCGTCACCCCGTGCCGCTCGAGTCGTCGTTGACGCACTGGTCGAACCAGGTAGGTGACATCCCGACCTGCTTCCGCCAATCGAACCCCGACAGCTATTCCTGTTGCGCCGGCTCCCACGATCAAGATCTTCATCCGACTATCGTCGCGTGGACGGTATGCCACCTGACGCATAGAAGGCCGGAATCGAAACCTCGAAGACGAAGAGTCTCGACGAGGCACCGCAGAACTGAAAGACACGGATTCCCAGCGAAGCCCAGAAACACCTCACCTGAGGTTCAGAACGCCGTCGCACCCTGATGTCATGACCAGATCGCGTGCCTTCGTCGTCCCCCTCGTCCGTACTGCCGCCGTCCTCGCCGGCGTCTCGCTGCTCGCGGGGTGCCAGGCCACCTCGGCAGCCGCGCCCGATCCGTCGTCCTCGGTCTCGTCGGCGCGCAAGGGAAGCGCCGACGGCGGCTCGACGGGCGACCGCAGCGACTCGAAGACCGAACAGAAGAACCTCGCCGCCGTGCTCAAGCTCTACACCGCCGCCTTCCCCGACCCCGCCTCGCCGAAGGCGGTGGCCACGACCGACAAGCTTGTCGCGGCCGACGCCGTCGCGCACGGTTCGGGTCAGAAGTCCGGTCCGAGCGGTGTCCTCGCCGAGTTCACCGCCGACCGGACGCGGGTCCCGGGCGCGCAGGCGGTCGTGAAGCACACCGCGGCCGACGGCGACCTCGTGGCCGTGCACTATCAGGTCGCCTCCGACCCGTCCGACGAGCGGACGGGCGAGGCGGCCGTCGACCTGTTCCGGGTGCGGGACGGCGCCGTCGTGGAGCGCTGGGCGTTCGACCAGCCCATCGCGACCGGGACGCCGGCGAGCGGGAACACCAACACGATGTTCAGCGACCTCTACAACCCGGCGAAGCCCGCGGTCGCGCCGTCGGAGAAGCAGGAGGAGCAGAACCGGACGTTCGCGGTGAGCGCGTACGACACGCTGTTCCGCGACCAGGACGTCTCGATCCTCGACAAGGCCTTCGACCCCGCCTACCTCCAGCACAACCCGGTCGCACCGAACGGCACGGCGGCGCTCAAGTCGTTCTTCTCCGGGTCTGCCACCTTCCCGCCGCAGGAGTCAGTCATCTCGCTGAGCGACGGCGACCTCGTCTGGACCTTCTCGCAGAGCGTCGGCGCGAAGGCCGACGACCCCGTTCTGGCGGCGGACATCTTCCGGGTCGACGACAAGCTCATCCGCGAGCATTGGGACGTCGTGCCGACCGCCGGGTGAGTCACTGCGGCGGTGCTCCCAGGATGCGGTCCTCGGGTCGCAACGCGGCCTCCCGATGCGGTCGCCCTCTCGACGTCTCCGCCGAATACCGCGCGCTGGGCCTTCCGCTCCACCCCTGGCGGTCTCCGGTAGCACACCGCTAGGGTCGGGGGCGGTCCCGATCCGGGATCGTCGAACGACGAACGAGAGGTGTGCAGGATGGCGAAACGACCAGGGGGAGTGACCATCGTCGCGGTGATCGTCTGGATCCAGGGGTTCTTGAGCGCCCTCGGCGGCGCGCTCCTGATGATCGGCGCGAACACGCCGAACGGCAACCTCCAGGGGATGCAAGTCGCCGGTCTCGTCTCGCTGATCCTCGGGATCATCACCATCATCGTCGGCGTCGGCCTCCTGCGGGGGAGCGGTGTGGCGAGGGTGCTCACCACGATCGTCCTCGTGCTGTCGATCGCCAGCGCCGTCTACGCGATGGTCACCACCGGCAACGTCGCGACGCAGATCATCAGCCTGCTGCTCGCGGTCATCGGCCTCATCCTCCTGTACACGAAGGCCGCGTCCGACTACTTCCGCTCGGCCTGAGCAGCGGCCACACCCCTCTCCCGTCGCGATGCCCGCTTCGCCCGCAGTCGCAATCCGCCCCTACGAGGCGTCTGACGAATCCTCGTGGGTGCGATGCCGGGTGCTCGCTTTTCTGACGACCCAGTACTACGACGACGTGTGGCCTCGCCGCCCGGACGTGTCTGCACCGTCGTTCGGACTGGTCGCGGTGGATGGGGAGGGGCGCGTGATCGGCTTGCTGGACGTCAGCGTCGACGCTGACGCCGCGACGATCGATTCGATCGCGACACATCCCAGTCACCAGGGCGCGGGGATCGGCACAGCACTCCTCGAAGCAGCTGTGGAGCGGCTGGCCGATGAGGGTGTCTCGAGTCTCGACGCGTGGACCCGGGAGGACCCGGCCGCGAACGGCTGGTACCGGCGCAATGGCTTCTCCGAGGCGTTCCAGTACCTGCATGTGCACCTGGAAGACGGGGACGATGCCGAAGGGTTCACGACGCCGCCCGGGTTCAGCAGCCCGGTTCGCGCGTTCGTCCATGCGAGCATCGAGCGCGAGCAGGAGCTCAGGGAACGCTTCGCTCGCGTGTACGTGTGCCGCCAATATGTCCGGAAACTCGCTGGCTAGAATCGCGACATGAGCGACGACAGTATGGCCAGCACCGACGACGGCGAGTCTTTCGGCGTCGAGCCCGGCACCTACCGGCACTTCAAAGGTGCGCGGTACGAGGTCATCGGCGTCGGACGCCACAGCGAGACCGAGGAGCCGTACGTCTTCTATCGGACGACCACGACGCCGCCGACATCGTGGGTGCGACCGCTCGCGATGTTCGTCGAGCCCGTCTCACGCGACGGCTACGAGGGACCGCGCTTCGCCCGCGTCGAGGACGCAGCCGACTGACCCCGTCATCGTCGGATGTCAGCCCTCCCGCTCATCCGACGATGCGTCGGGTTCGGTCGTGAGCATCATGCCGCCCGGCGTATAGGAGGAGTCGAGCAGGGCGCGCACCCACGCCTGGTTGACCGGCGGCTCCGCCTGCGCGAACCGGAACTGCAGCGGGACGTCGCTCGTGATCCAGAGACTCACGCGCCCACCGCCGTCCACAGCGCCCTTCGTCCATTCGACGAAGAAGGACTCCCGACGACGCAGCTTGTTCCCGATCGCCGCCCTGAGATGGGCGAGCACGCGGTCGTCGAAGTCGTAGTGACTTCCGGCACCGTAGATGAGAACGCCCATGCAGTGATTGTGCCGCATCGTCCCCGCCGCACCGCTCGGCGACGCCCCGCCGCTCCACGTAAACTCGTGGGATGCCGAGTCCGACCCCCGCTCCCGCACCCTTCGCCCTTCGCCCGGCGCTCATCCCGGGCATCATGGGTGCGGTCGCGCTCATGTTGGGCCTCGCGCTGCTCGAGCTCGACGCCTTCACGATCGTGCTGTTCGTGGTGAGCATCCTCGCGCTCATCATGGCCGTGTTCGCCTGGCAGGCCAAGCAGCCGCTCTGGATGATCCCGACGCTGCTCGTCGCGATCGTGTGGAACCCGGTCCTCCCGCTCCCGTTCGGCGGCATCCCCTGGATCATCGCGCAGTTCCTCGGCGCGGTCGTGCTCGTCGCCGTCGGTGTCCTGCTCGAGAACAAGCACGCCGCTCCGCCCGCCTGACTGGAAATGTTTCGGGAACGCCTGCGGGTCGTCCCGGCTCTGGCAAGCTTGCGCTCATGACGCTTGAACGCAACTGGGCCGGCACGCACACCTTCGCCGCGCCGCGGATCGTGAACGCCACCTCGATCGATGAGGTCCGTGCACTCGTCGCCGAGGCCGCCAGGACGGGCACGCGTGTCCGCGCCCTCGGCACCCGACACTCGTTCACCGACCTCGCCGACTCCGACGGCACGCTCATCACGGTGCTCGACATCCCCGCCGACCCGGTGTTCGACGAGGCTGCCGGCTCGGTGACGATCGGAGCCGGGACGCGCTACGGGATCGCCGCCGCCTGGCTCGCCGAACAGGGCCTCGCCTTCCACAACATGGGCTCGCTCCCGCACATCTCCATCGGCGGCGCGATCGCGACCGGCACCCACGGATCCGGCAACGACAACGGCATCCTGTCCTCAGCGGTGAGCGGCCTCGAGTACGTCGACGCCACGGGCGAACTCGTCCACGTGCGTCGCGGGGACCCCGGCTTCGACGGCCTCGTCGTCGGGCTCGGCGCGTACGGCATCGTGGTGCGCGTGACGGTCGACGTGCAGCCCGCCTACCGCGTGCGTCAGGACGTCTACCGCGACGTCCCGTGGGATGCCGTGCTCGCCGACATCGAGGGCGTCACCGGCGGTGCCTACAGCGTCAGCATCTTCACCAACTGGCTCGGCGACACCGTCGAGCAGATCTGGTGGAAGACCCGCCTTGTCGCCGGTGACGACGAACTGCCCGTGGTCCCTGAGTCGTGGCTCGGTGTGCAGCGGGACTCCCTGACCGCCGGCAACCTCGTCGAGACGGACCCCGACAACCTCACCCTGCAGGGCGGTGTCCCCGGCGACTGGTGGGAGCGGCTGCCGCACTTCCGGCTCGAGTCGACGCCGAGCAACGGTGACGAGATCCAGACCGAGTACTTCATCGACCGCGCTGACGGACCCGCCGCGATCACGGCCCTGCGTGCGCTCGGCGACCGCATCGCCCCGCTGCTGCTCGTGACCGAACTGCGCACGGCCGCGCCGGACAAGCTCTGGCTGAGCGGCGCGTACCACCGGGAGATGCTCGCCGTGCACTTCACCTGGCGCAACCTGCCCGAGGAGGTCCGAGCGGTGCTGCCCGCGATCGAGGAGGCGCTCGCACCCTTCGACGCCCGCCCGCACTGGGGCAAGCTCAACCTCCTGACCGCCGAGCGCATCGCCGAGGTCGTGCCGCGACTCGCCGACGCGCGGGACCTCTTCGAGGAGCTCGATCCCGCCGGAACCTTCTCGAACGCGCACTTGGAGCGCATCGGGGTCCGTCTGCCCCGGTAGCGGGCGTCGGTGGAGCGGGTGCCAGCGCGGTGCGCCGGCGCGAGCGCGGGTCATCGGGCGTCAGCGCGGTGCGCTGGCGCGAGTGCGTGGGAACCGGCGTGGGCGCGGGGTACACGCGTGAGCGCGGGTCTCCGGAGACCCGCGCCCACGCGCCAGACCCGCGGTCACGTCAGCGCACCGCGCTGGCGCAACCCGGGAGGTCAGTCCTCGACTCGGATGCCGAACTGCTCGGCGAACATCGCTGCGAGCTCTCCGACCTGGAACGGCGTCATCGTCGCGCCCCGCAGGTGCTCGATGCCGGCGATGCGACGGAGCTCGAGCGTCCGGAGGTCGACGTCGGTGAGCCTCGCCCGCGTGACGTCGAGACTGTTGAGCGTGCAGTCGACGAACCGGACCCGGGTGGCCGTCGCATCGGCGAGGTCGAGTTCGTCGATCGTGCAGTCCTCGAACAGGACGTCCTGCAGCACAGCCCCGCGCAGGTTCACGAACCCGAGCTTGCATCCGGTGACCCGCACCGACTGCCAGTTCGCGTCGTAGCAGTCGGCGGAACCGACCCGGGACCCCTCCAGTTCGACGTCGCGCAGGCGACTTCGAGGGGCGAGGAGGATGGGCGCGTCCCACCGCTCGAGCCGGGAGTCGAGGAACGACGCGGCCCTGAAGTCGGTCTGGTCGGCTCGAATGCCGGCAAGCAGGGACTCGGAGATCGTGATGCCCGAGAGGTCACGGTGCGACAGGTCGAGGTCGGCGAACCGCAGGCCTTCGACACTGTCGTGCGCGTCGAGGGCGCCCTCGTCGCCGTCGGTCAATCCGATGAGACGGACGGGGTCGAGCCGTGGTGCCGTCGTTCCGGTGCGTTTCGCCATGCCGTGTTCTCCCGATGCCCGTGCGTGAAGGGGTGATCCGGCCAGCCTAGGGGCGGCCGCCGACGGGCTTCCGAGCCACCGCTCAGCTCGCTGTGAACCGACCTGGGAGGAACGGCAGGAGCGGCGCGCGATAGACGAGCGACGTGTCGACGCCGGCGGTCAAGGTGGTCCGGGCCGCGCCGTACCGCCAGACCCGATTGAAGAGGAAGACCTCGAAGGAGACCTCCGTCCCGCCGAGCCGCCAGCTGCCCGTACCCCACTGCGCCGGCTGGCCTCGCCCGTCGAACACCACCGTCGGACGCTGGAACGCGCCGTACCAGGGACGTCGGAGCGTCACTTCGACGCGATGCTGCGTCGGCGACGGGTCCTGGGTGACTTCGCTGCTCATCGGCCCAGCCTAGGCCGAGCGGCGGCGTTCCCGTGGTGCCGGCGCAGGCGGGACGGGCTTCGCCGCGATGACGTCGGCGTCGGCGATCACGACCGGTCCGCGCTTGGTCTCGACCGTGCAGCCCGTGTCCGACCGCTCGACGAGCTCGCCGAGGGCGTCGGTCGCACCCGCCTCGGCGCCCTCGGGCAGTGCGAAGCGCACGACGACCCGCGAACCGAGCGGTGCCTCCCGGAGGAAGCGGACGGCCGCCGGACCGATCATCTCCGGGTCCTCGACCACGACCGCGAGTCGAAGCTCACCAGGAGCTCGGGCGGTAGTCCTTGAGGAAGACGCCGAACAGGTTCTCGCCGGCCTCGCCGCGGACGATCGGGTCGTACACCCGCGCCGCGCCGTCGACGAGGTCGAGCGGGGCGTGGAAGCCCTCCTCCGCCAGCCGCACCTTGGTCGGGTGCGGGCGCTCGTCGGTGATCCAGCCGGTGTCGACGCTCGTCATGAGGATGCCGTCGGTCTCGAACATCTCCCGCGCGCTCGTCCGGGTGAGCATGTTCAGCGCGGCCTTCGCCATGTTGGTGTGCGGGTGGCCTGGGCCCTTGTAGCCGCGACCGAAGACGCCCTCCATCGCGGAGACGTTGACCACGTAGGTGCGCGGGAAGTCGGACGCCGCCATCGAGGCACGCAGGCGGCTGATGAGGATGAACGGGGCGGTCGCGTTCGCCAGCTGGACCTCGAGCATCTCGATGGGCTCGACCTGGTCGACGTTCTGCACCCAGCTGTTGCTGTGGTCGACGTCGGGGACGAGTCCGCCGGCGTCGATCGCGGTGCCGGCGGCGAGCCGTTCGAGCGAGGATGACCCGGCCGTCATGGCCGCTTCGGTGAGCGCATCGGCTTTGGCCGCCGCTGCGGCGAGGATCGGGTGGGCGGACACCGACGCCGCGAGCGACAGCGGGTGTGCGTCGTTCGTGTGGCCGAAGGTGACGAGCTCGGGCAGCGGGCCGTCGGGCAGTGGGGCGAGCTCCGCGTCGACGAGCGGCTGGTAGGCGCCCTTCGTGCGGCGGACCGTCTGCGCGGCGTTGTTGATGAGGATGTCGAGCGGACCCTGCTCGGCCACGGAATCCGCGAGGGCGATGACCTGGGCCGGGTCGCGGAGGTCGATGCCGACGACGCGAAGCCGGTGCAGCCAGTCGGCGCTGTCGGGGAGCGCGCTGAAGCGGCGGACGGCGTCGCGCGGGAACCGCGTCGTGATGGTGGTGTGTGCTCCGTCGCGCAGGAGTCGCAGCGCGATGTACATGCCGATCTTCGCGCGGCCACCGGTGAGGAGGGCGCGCTTGCCGGTGAGGTCGGTGCGGGCGTCTCGCTTCGCGTGGCTCATCGCCGCGCACTGCGGGCAGAGCTGGTGGTAGAAGGCGTCGACCGTCGTGTAGGGCTGCTTGCAGATGTAGCAGTTGCGCGGCACCAGTAGCTCGCCGGCGGTCGGAGCCGTCGTGGTGGTGGCGAGCGGGATGCCCCGGGTCTCGTCGTCGATGCGGTCGGGGGCGCCCGTCGCGGTGGCGGCGATCACGGCGCGGTCGGCGTCGGCGATCCGGGCACGACGGTCGAGCCGGCGTTCCTTCTTGACCGCCTTGAACATCTTGGCGGTGGCGCGGCGCACCTGGAGGTAGTCGGGGTGCTCCTCGTCCATCGTCGCCATGGTCTGGAGGACGCGCAGCGTGACCTCGAGATCGGTGGGATCGATGCCCGCGTCGTCGCCGGGAGCGTGGTTCGCAGGCTCGTCGTGGGGGAGAGAGGTCATTACCTCATTCTACGAGCCGCCGGACGTGCCTCGGTCGGAGCTGTGGTCAGCGCGGGGCGCTGGACCGACCGCGACCCACAGACGTGAGCGCGCCCCTCCGGAGGGGCGCGCTCACGTCGCAGACCCGCGCTCGCGTCAGCGCACCGCGCTGGCTCGAGGGAGGGGTGTCCGTCGTGCGTGAGACCATGGGGCGATGACTCCCGAGCCCGCACCACTGGTCGACGTGGCCGACCTCGTCCGGCTCGTCGGGCGGGTGGCGTTCGACCGCGGCCGGGTCTACGCGAGAGACGGCCGGGTCACCGCTGCCGACTGGGACCCCGACAAGCGTCGGCTCCACGGGATCGTCGAAGGCTCCACCGACGTCCCGTACGCCTGCATCATCGACCTCGGCGACGACACCGGTGGGTTCGCTCGCATCGAAGGCAGCGCGTGCTCCTGCCCCCTGCGCGGTGACTGCAAGCACATCGTCGCCACCCTGCTGCACAGCAACGCGGCCCATCTCCGGGCCGAGGGTCGCTCCGACCGGTGGGTGGCACCACAACGGCCGCCTTCCGGGAAGGAGGCGTCCTGGCGCTCCGACCGACGTTGGACCGCGCCCATCAACGACCCCGTGCTCGACGAACCGGCCGAGCACCGGCCGATGTACGCCCTGGACGAGCTCGACGACCTCCCTGACGCCTGGCGTCCGGAGGCGGAACGACGAGCAGCGCGATGGACCCCGAGTCCGCAGACGCCGCCGGCACCGCCCAGTTGGCGGAACCGACTCGACTCCCTCGCCGGCGATGCCGGTCGTGCCACGGCGCCGACGGCTATGGGGCTGCAGTTCGAGGTCCGCGAGAGCATCCCGCGCACCGCCGAACGCTGGCGCGGACCGACCTCCCGCACGGCCGAAGGCCCGCCCGAGCCCCGGCACCCCCGCCGGATCGCCGTCCGACCCGTCGTCAAGAAGGCCGGCGGCGGCTTCGTGAAGTCGACGATCTCGTGGACCTCGTTCACGCACCAGGGCCACCGGCTGTCGCTCGATCCGGCGCACCAGCAGTGGTTCACGCAGTTCCAGGCGCTCCTGCGTGCCACCCGTCCACCGGCCGGTGCCTACGCCGGCGCCGGCGATTCGGACTGGCTCGTCCTCGACGACTTCGGCAGTCCCGTCCTCTGGCATCTGTTCGAGGAGGCGGCCCAACTCGGGATCGAACTCGTCGGTACGCGCAAAGGCACGGTCGTCCTCGGCACCACCGCCGCCATCCGGTTGGACGCCGCGCACGACGACGAGGGCGTGGTCCTCCGATCCGTCGTGACGATCGACGGCACCGACGTCGACGCGGCCACGAGCGGAGCCCTCGGCGACCACGGGCTCTACCACTACACGCTCGAACCCCAGCAGGCGATCGTGCTCGCCCCGCTCGCCGAACCGCTGACGGACGAGGCCCGCGGACTGCTCGGGCCTGGCGAGCCGGTCGTCGTCCCCGAGGCCGAGGTGCCGGAGTTCCTCGAGCACTACGTCCCACGACTCCGCCGCAGCATCTCGCTGAGTTCGACGGACGGCACCGTGGCCCTGCCCGAGATCGTGCCGCCGGTCCTCGTCCTCACGGCTTCCTTCGAACCGAAGCAGACCCTGCGCCTCGCCTGGTTCTGGCAGTACGCCCCGGCGCAGCGCGTCCCGATCGGTGGCGGCACCCCGGCGCTCGCCGCAGGACGACCACTCGTGTCGACGGTGCCGCACGGCGGTCCCACCGACGCCGCCGCAGCGGAGGTCCTCCGCGACGAACGCGCGGAGCGGGCCATCCTCGACCGGGTCGGCGCCGCCATCGCCGCCGCGGCGGAACCGGAACGCCGGGCGCTCGCCGCGGGCTCGTTCGACGAGCTCACGACCCCGGGCGTCTGGCCGCCCCGGCCGCAGGTCCTGACGGAGTTCGACGCGGCACTCGTCACCGAGCGCACCCTCCCCGTCCTCGAGTCGCTCGACGACGTCCTCGTCGAGGTGTCCGGCGACCGCCCCGAGTACCGGGAGCTCACGGGCACGCCCCACATCTCGGTCACCACGGTGGAGACGGAGCAACGCGACTGGTTCGACCTCGGGATCGTCATCCACATCGGCGACTACAGCGTCCCCTTCGAGCCCCTCTTCAAGGCCCTCTCGAAGGGGCGCACCAAGCTGCTCATGGTCGACCACACCTACCTCTCGCTCGAGCACCCCGCCTTCGACCGCCTGCGCGAGCTGCTCACCGAGGCGGCCGCGCTCAAGGAGTGGGAGACGAAGCCGAGCATCAGTCGCTATCAGGCGAGCCTCTGGGCCGACTTCGAGGACCTCGCCGACGAGACCCAGCAGGCCGTCTCGTGGCGCGAGGCTGCAGCCGGACTCAACGCGATCGAAGCGGTCCCCGACACCGCCTTGCCGTCGGGACTCCACGCAGACCTCCGGCCTTACCAGGTCGAGGGCTTCCGCTGGCTCGCGTTCCTCTGGCAGCACGGACTCGGCGGCATCCTGGCCGACGACATGGGCCTCGGGAAAACGCTGCAGACCCTCGCCCTCGTCGCCCACGCGCGCGAGACCACCGGGACCACGGCACCACCGTTCCTCGTGGTCGCCCCGACGTCGGTCGTCTCCAACTGGGTCGCCGAGGCCACCCGCTTCGTGCCCGACCTCGTCGTCCGCAGCATCACAGCCACGCAGGCGAAGGGGAGCGCGTCGATCGCGGACCTCGCGGCGGGCGCCGACATCGTGGTCACGAGCTATGCGCTGTTCCGGCTCGACGCAGCGGCGTACCAGGCGGTCGACTGGTCGGGGCTCATCCTCGACGAGGCGCAGTTCGTGAAGAACCACCGCGCCAAGCTGCACGAGTGCGCGGTCGACCTCAGAGCACCGTTCAAGCTCGCGATCACCGGCACACCCATCGAGAACACGCTCATGGAGCTGTGGTCGCTGCTGTCGATCGTCGCGCCGGGCCTGTTCGCGTCGGCGCCGCGCTTCACCGAGCACTACGTCAAGCCGATCGGCAAGGGTCTCGACTCGAGTCGGCTGCAGACCCTGCGCCGACGCATCCGTCCGCTGCTCATGCGACGCACCAAGGAGATGGTCGCGCCCGAACTGCCGCCGAAGCAGGAGCAGGTGCTGCGGATCGAACTCGCGCCGGCCCACCGCAAGCTCTACGACCTCGTCCTCCAGCGCGAACGACAGAAGCTCCTCGGACTCGTCGACGACCTCGACCGCAACCGGTTCATCGTGTTCCGCTCGCTCACCCTCCTCCGCATGCTCAGCCTCGACGCGAGTCTCATCGACGCCGAGGAGCACGCGGGCATCCCCTCGAGCAAGCTCGACGCACTCCTCGAGCAGCTCGACGACGTCGTCGCCGAGGGCCACCGGGCGCTCATCTTCAGCCAGTTCACGAGCTTCCTCGGTACCGCTGCTCGTCGGCTCGAGGAGCAGGGCATCGCGTACGAGTACCTCGACGGGTCGACCCGTCGTCGGGGTGAGGTCATCGACCGGTTCCGCACCGGTGACGCCCCCGTGTTCCTCATCAGCTTGAAGGCCGGCGGGTTCGGCCTCAACCTGACCGAAGCGGACTACGTCTTCCTGCTCGACCCGTGGTGGAACCCGGCCGCAGAGGCGCAGGCCATCGACCGCACGCACCGCATCGGCCAGACCGAGAACGTCATGGTCTACCGGCTGGTCGCCGCCGACACGATCGAGGAGAAGGTGATGGCGCTGCAGGCGAAGAAGTCCGAGCTGTTCGCCGCGGTCCTCGACGACGACGCGGTGTTCAGTCAGGCCCTCACCGCGGAGGACATCCGGGGCCTGCTCGAATAGTCTCCCGGCACCCACGACAGCCGTCGGGGTGTGGCCGGCCGAGCGACCGATAGCCTGATCGCTATGGAACTCGGGGTGTATGCGGTCGTCGGCATCGCGGTGATCGTGGCCGTCGCGGCCTTCTCCCGCAAGCTCGGTGTCGCCGCGCCGATCATCCTCGTGATCGTCGGCGTCGGGCTCTCGTACCTCCCGGGCGTGCCGGAGATCGAGGTCGAACCGGAACTCGTGCTCGACGTCGTCCTGCCGCCGATCCTCTACGCCGCGGCGATCAGCGTCCCGATCATGGACTTCCGCCGCAACCTCGCCACCATCACGAGCCTGTCCGTCGTGCTCGTCATCGTCACCGCCTTCGGTGCCGGCTTCCTCCTCTTCAGCCTCCTGCCGGACCTCAACCTGGCCGCCGCCATCGCCCTCGGCGCGATCATCAGCCCGCCCGACGCGGTCGCGGCGACGTCCATCGGACGCCGTCTCGGCCTCCCACCCCGCCTCCTGACGGTGCTCGAGGGTGAGGGGCTCGTGAACGACGCGACCGCACTCGTGCTCCTCCGATCGGCGAGCGCTGCGGCGGCCGGCGGCATGCTCACGCCGTGGGCGACGGTCGGCGACTTCGTCTACGCGGTCGTCCTGGCGATCGTCGTCGGCTTCATCGCCGGGTACGTCACCGTCTGGTTGCGGTCGAAGCTCAACGACTCCGTCCTCGACACCGCGATCTCCATCGCCGTCCCGTTCGTGGCGTTCATGCCCACCGAGGCGCTCGGCGGGTCCGGCGTGCTGGCCGTCGTCATCGCCGGCCTGTACACGGGACACGCGAGTTCGGCCGCGTTCTCGGCCCAGGCGCGGATCAGCGACCGCATCAACTGGCGGACCATCCAGTTCCTGCTCGAGAACGCCGTGTTCCTCCTCATCGGCCTCGAGATCCGCACCCTCATCGGCGCCGTCGACGCCGAGATCCTGTCGGTCGAGGAGTCCATCGGGATCGGTCTCGTCGCGACGGCCGCGCTCATCGCGCTGCGGTTCCTGTGGGTGGGCCCGCTGGTGCTCGGGCTCCGTGCACGAGAACGCTGGGCGGAACGCCAGACCCTGCAACGGTGGCTGTCGATGGGGTACTCGGAACGGTTCCCGAGACAGAACCGCCGATGGCACCGACGGCGGCGTCGGGAGCGCGCCTACGAGCGGCAGCGCGCCGATCTCGAGCAGTTGCGGCTGGAGCAGATCGACTGGCGAGACGGCGTGATCCTCAGTTGGTCGGGCATGCGCGGCGTCGTGACGCTCGCCGCCGCACAGTCACTGCCGCAGAGCACCCCGTACCGCGAGCAGCTCGTCCTCATCGCCTTCACGGTGGCCGTCGTGACGCTCGTCGTCCAGGGCGGTACGTTGCCGTGGCTCATCCGGCTGCTCAAGGTGCAGGGGATCGACGAGTCCGAGGACCGTCGCCAGCTCGCGACCCTCCTCGACGAGATCAGCTACGCGGGCATCAGCGTGCTGGAGGATCCGGCCTCGGCGGTCGGCATCGAGGAGGAGATCGACCCCGATCTGCTCGAACGCGTCAGACAGTCCACGTTCCTGCGGGCGGAAGCCGCCTGGGAACGCTCGCGCGAGTCGGTCTCGCCGAGTGAGACGCACGCAGAGACACCGCACCGGCTCTACCGCCAGCTCCGCCTCGCCGTCGTGCAGGCCGAACGCGAGCGGCTCCTCGACGCACGGGCGCGCGGCGCGTACCCGTCGCGCATCCTCGCCGAGGCGCAGACGATGCTCGACATCGAGGAGACGCGCCTGCGTCCGCCTCGCGCTGACCACTGACCGAGTGGGACCCGTCGGTTCACAACTCAGGAGCGCCCCCGCGTGTCGTCCGTCCGGACCGGACGGGAGGGCGGACACACCCGGGGCGTCCTGAGTTGTGAACGGTGGACTCGGTTGTGGGCGCGCGGTTGGCTGATGTCCACAACTCAGGAGTGGTCCGGCGCGTCGGCCATCCGCATGGGTGGGACGACGCGACGCGCCGGGGGCGTCCTGAGTTGTGGACCGGGTGCGGTCAGCTGTGCGGGCCGGGGTTGGTGATGTTCGCGACGCGCTCCGCCTCGCGCTCGGCCGCAGCGTCGCGTTCGGTCTCCGAACCGGGGTTCGTGATGTCGGCCTCGCCGCTCGCCGCCGGGTCGTCCTCGGTGACGTGCGGGCCGGGGTTCGTCGTGGACGCCACGCGCTCGGCCGCCGCGTCGTCGACGGCCTCGTCGTGCGGGCCCGGGTTGTTGATGTCGGCGTTCTGGTCACTCATGGGGTGCTCCTTCCGAGATCCGCCTGGGCGGTCTCCGTCTCGCGCATCGTCGCGCTGATCCGCTCTCACGGTAGGTCCGTGGGCGGGTGGCTGCAAGGGGTGGCGTCGGCCTATCAGTCGCGAGCGGCGAAGGCGTCGACCCCGGTGAGTTCGGCGGAGAGCGCCCAGAGGCGGGCCGCCTCCTCCGGATCGGTCGCGTGGTCGGCGACACCGGAGGCCGGGGAGACCGCGGTCTCGGCCGGGCCGGCGATGTCGCAGTCCTCGCAGAACACCCCGCCGAGGCCGTCGAGCGACGGCGAGGTCGCGGCCCAGACCTCCGTCGCGGCACCCTGCTCGGGCGACTTGAACCCCGAGACGAGGAGGTTGCCGTCGGCGTCGACCCAGCCGAGCGCCATCATCTCCTCGCGGGGCAGGTGCCGCTGCAGCGGCGTGAGGATGCCACCGGGGTGGACGGAGAACGCGCGGACGCCCTCCTCGGCACCGAGCGTGTCGAGCTGGAGGGCGAAGAGCGCGTTGGCGGTCTTCGCCTGCCCGTAGGCCTCCCACTTGTCGTAGCCGTGCTCGAACTGGACGTCGTCCCAGCGGATCCCCGAGCGCTTGTGGCCGCTGGAGGACAACGCGACGACCCGCGATGAACCGCCCTTGACGATGGCGGGCCAGAGGCGGTTGACGAGGGCGAAGTGGCCGAGGTGGTTCGTCGCGAACTGGAGTTCCCAGCCGGGACCGACACGCGTCTCGGGAGCCGCCATGACGCCCGCGTTCGTGATGACGAGGTCGATGCCCCGGCCCGTGGCGAGGAAGCGGTCGGCGAACGCCTCGACGCTCGCGAGGTCGGCCAGGTCGAGCTCGTCGACCTCCACACCGTCGATGCCGGCGAGTTCCTCGCGAGCGGTCTCCGGGCGCCGTGCCGGGACGATGACGTGGGCACCCGCGCCGACCAGGGCACGGACGGCCTCGCGGCCGATACCGGAGTAGCCGCCGGTGACGATGGCGAGCTTGCCGGTGAGGTCGATGCCCTCGAGCACCTCCGCCGCGGTGCTCGAGTGGCCGAAGCCGGAACCGATGGGGTGCTGCGGGGTGCGCGTGCGATTGGTCATGCCCTCACGCTACGACTCCGGGGAGGGCGGCGGAACCGGAAGGACCTGGGAAGATGTGCAGCCCTCGTCAGCCCGTGGTCGCCGCAGCCCGCGCCACCTGGTCTCAGCGGGTGGACAGCACACGCACGGATGGGAGCGGGTGGCCGTGCAGCAGCGCACGGACCTCCTGCAGGCGGCGACGCACGCCCCACATCGTGACCTTCTTGAGCGACTCGGAGACGATGCCGCCGCTCATCTTCGACTCGCCAGACACTCGCTCGGTGAAGACGATGGGCGTCTCCACGACCCGGAGCCCGCGCTGCAGCGCCCGCCAGAGGAGGTCGACCTGGAAGCAGTACCCCTGCGACGCGACGTCGGCGAGGTCGATCCGGCGCAATGCCTCGCTGCGGAACGCGCGGAACCCGCCGGTCGCGTCGGCGACACCGATCCCGAGGGCGAGTCGCGTGTAGAGGTTGCCGCCGCGACTCAGCGCGAGTCGGTGGGCGGGCCAGTTCTCGACGACGCCACCCGGGACCCAGCGCGAGCCGAGCGCGAGGTCGTGGTCGTCGAGGAGTCCGATCAGGCGGGGCAGGTCCTCGGGGTGGTGGGAGCCGTCCGCGTCCATCTCGACGATGACCTCGTAGCCGCGCGCGAGCGCCCAGGCGAAGCCCGCGAGGTACGCCCCGCCGAGTCCGTCCTTCACGGCCCGGTGGAACACGTGCACCTGCGGGTGCTGCGCGGCGAGCTGCTCGGCGAGGAACCCGGTGCCGTCGGGGGAGGAGTCATCCACGACGAGGATGTCGACCCCGGGGACGGCGAGCGTGCGGTTCACGATCGGCTGCAGGTTGTCGAGTTCGTTGTAGGTGGGGATGACGACGAGTGAGCGGTTCACGTCGGTTCCTTTCGGGTCGGTGGGAATGGTTCGGAGCGGGGCCGCGCCGCGACGGGCGCGCGGAGCAGGGAGCGGCGCTACGGGGTCGTGCCGACGAGCGACGCGAAGACGACGTAGTTGTTCGCGTAGGTGTTCGCGGCGTCGTCGAAGGGGCCGTTGCAGGTGATGAGCCGGAGCTGCGCGTCGGGCGTCGGCCCGTAGACCTCCTCGGTGGGGAAGGTCTTCTTCTCGACGTCGATGGCGCGGTCCACGGCGTACGTGGCGGTCGAGCCGTCGGACATCGTGACCGTCACCTGGTCGCCCGCCACGAGCTGCTTGAGGTGGACGAACACCGCCTCGCGGAGGGTCGTGTCGAGGTGGCCGGCGATGACCGCCGGCCCCACCTGGCCGGGCATGACGCCGGCGCGGTACCACCCGGCGTCCTCCCACTCGACGGGTGGCAGGAGGACACCCGACGCATCGCGTTCGAGCGGTTCGACCGCCGCGTCGACCCCGATGGACGGGATCTGCACCCGGCTCACGCTCAGCGCGCTGACATCGGCCGCCGGCGCCTGGGCGACCGGGTCCTGCTTCGCGCCGGCGGCGCCACGGTCGGCCGCCTCCGAGGAGGTGATGGGGCCGTCGGCGGCGTTCGGCGAGGTCGGCGTCTGCCCGGCGTGCGTCGTGGCGCAGCCCGAGAGGGCGAGCGCCGTGAGGAGCGCTGCGGCGGCGGCGAGCGTGCCGATCCGACGGCGCTGTGCGCGGATCATGAGGTGGCTCCCTCGGTGAGCGGTGGACACCCGTCCAGCTCACCGGTCGTGAGCATCATCGGTGCGAGGGCTGCCCAGGCGGCGCCGAAGTAGCTCGGCACCTCCTGCGCGAGTTCGTCGGCGGCCCGGAGGTCGTCCGCCGACTCCGGCAGGTTGCCCACGGCGGCGCGCGCGGCCGCTCGGGCCTGGAGGGCGAGCGGGTGCACGTCCGAGGTCAGCGGTGATCCGCCGAGATCGGTCTCCGCACGCAGCTCCTTCGAGCGCGCGAGGGTCGAGGCGAGGCGGGCGGCCGTCGCCCGGTCGGCGGTGTCGCACGACTCGGCGTAGCGGATCGGGAGCCGGGCCGCGTCGTAGCCGTAGCGGACGCTCTGCCCGGTCCCTGCCGCACCCGGCATGGCGTCGACGGTGCCGTCGGCGTGCACCTGGGCCCAGTCGGGCGGGAGCGGGCTCTCGTCGAGCAGGGTGGTCGTGACCGCCGCGGAACCCGCCTGCAGTTCGGCCCACCGCGGGTCACCGGTCGCCGCACCCAGCACCGAGAAGGCGACGGGGGAGGCATAGGACGGGTTGTACGCGTAGGGCTCGGTCGCAGCGGCCCAGACACCGGGCAGCAGGATCCGGCCCGCGGCGGTCTCGGCGGTCATGCGGTCCGCGATCACACCGGCGAGCGTGACGCCGGCCTCGGTGAACCGCGGCTCGTCGAACCGGGTGCCGGCGACGACGAGCGCGCGGGCGGCGTCGAGGTCCGCATCGCTGGCGGGTTCGTCGTCGACGACCTCGCCATCGCGCCACTGCCAGGCGAGCAGCCCGTCGGGCCGCTGCAGGTGCTGCTCGGTCCAATCCCAGATCTCGGTGAAGGACTGCTCGTCCCCGACCCCGGCCGCGACGAGCAGTCCGTAGGCCTGCCCTTCGCTGACCGTGTCGTCACCCTGGTCCCGGCGCACGACGCGGCCGTCGTCGACCCAGTCGGTAAGGAAGGCGTCGGCGGCCTCGGTGGTGGTCCGGTCCGTGACCGTCGAGGTCGGACCAGGCTGACCGTCGGCGTCGGTCGCGCCGGGTGACGCCGCGGTCGGGCCCTGGAGGAGGTTCGCCGGGAACCCGGTAGCCAGGGAGGCGATCACGGCGGTCGCGGTGGCCGCGGCGACCGCGGTCGCGGCGATACCGATCGTCTTCTTGGCACTCATGGTCAGCTCACCGCCGTCCCGAGGTCGCGCACGAGCCGGGCGAGCTTCGTGTCGAGGTCGTCGAGGACGCCCCGCAGCGTCGACGACTGCTCGGCGAGTCCACCACCACCGGTCTCCACCGGGCCCTCGGGGGCGTCGCCGGCGGCTGAGCTGTCGAGGACGGGCATGAGGGTGACGCCACCCGCGGCGTTGTCGAGCACGAAGAGCGTGCTCACGGTGCCGGGGGCGAGGTTCACGGAGGCTTCCGCCGCCTGCTTGCCGCCGGTCAGCTCGAGATCCCACGGGCCTGCTGGGACGCTCGCGTAGTCGGTCGCCGTCCCGGTGGTGGCGCCCTTCGCGATCGGCATGCCGGTCGAGGTGCTGACGTCGACGCTCGTGACGTCGGTCGACGCCTGGATCAGCCGGATGCGCGCCGCACCCTCGGCCGGACCGGTGAGGTCGTCCTCGAACACCTTCGTCTGCAGGTCCTTGTTGGGACCGTAGGCGGCGACGGTGGCCGCCTCCCCGGCGGTGATGGTCACGTTGGTGCTGATGACCGGCTTCGTGCTGTCGGGCGACCCGGCGGGCACCATCGACACCACGTAGGTGCCGGCGGCCAGATCGGTGTAGGGGGAGACCTGGCCGTAGGCGACGTCGTCGAGTTCGAACACGGTCGCGCCGCCGGAGAGTGCCGACAGCTTGACGTCGACGGTCTTGGTGTCGGCCGAGAGGTGGCCGACGCGGATCCAGCCGGAGCCTGAGGCCTCGGTGGTGGCGGCGCTCGCGGCGGTGGTGCCGAAGCCGATGAGCGCTGCCGTCGCGACGGCGGCGAGGCCGCTGAGGGCGAGTCGCCTGGTGGTGGTGGTTCGCATGGTGGAACTCCTGTTCTTCGGGTGGGTCGGGGTTTCGGGTGGCCCGGGCGTCCGGCTCGAGCCGGTGCTCGGGAAGGTGGTCAGCGCACGATGTCGGGTTCGACGATCGAGTAGGTGACCCGCACGCCGGCCGCCGTCTGCTCGACGCGGTCGGCCGCGTAGTCGCCCTGGATCGAGCGGATGGAGTCGGCCAGACGGCCGTCGCCCACCTCGGTGCCGGTGCGGAGCACCATCGTCCGACGCACGTCGCCCGTCTCGCCGTCGAGCACCGGGATGCTCTCGAGCCGGACCGGCGTCGTGGCGAGTACCTGGCCGAGCGCCAGGAGGGCGCGGGAGTCGAGCTGGCCGTCGCTGAGGGTCTGCGCGGCCTCCGCCGAGACGCTGAGCGAGGGGTTCAGCAGGAGCTGCGCACCGAGGGCCGCCCGAGCCGCCGTGCGCCCGGCAGCCTGTTCGGCCGCCGCGTCGAGACCGTCGGCGTCGATGCGGCGGACCTCGACGGCCTGCGTCCCGGAGCCGAAGGTCGCGACGAGCTCGGAGTTGTCGATCGCACCCTTCACCTCGGGGAAGGTGGTCGGGAAGGTCCGCATCGAATCGGTCGTGACGATGTAGTCGGCATCGCGCCAGCCGTTGGGCGACTGGGCCTGGACGGCGGAGTCGGTGTCCATCTTGTAGTACCAGATGACGTTGTCACGATCGAAACCGCTCTCGACGAGGTCGACCCACATCGCGTCGTCGACGATCACGCGGGACTCCTTCGGCACATTGGTCTGGACCCACTGCTGGGCCTGCCGGACCGGCTTGTCGAGGTCGGCGAGGAGGAAGCCGCGGAGCTGGGTCGTCGTGTTGGGGACGGCGACGACGGCTGCAGCGAGCACCGCGGCGACCCAGACGGCTCCGGCAGCACGTCCGCCGAGGAGACGACGGCGCTGCGCTCCGGCCTCGACGGTCGAGCGGCGACGGAACCGGCGGATGGCGGCGCCGGTCACGCCCATGATGAGGATCGCCATGAACGGCAGCAGCATGATGACGTACGGCACCGGCAGGTAGCCGCCCGGGCGCAGCATGAACAGGCCGAGGAAGACGGTCATCGCGGCGATGACACGCAGTCGCGAGATGAAGAGCCCGGCGACGGCGGCCACCGCTCCGGCGACGAGGAGTGCCGCGTCCAACTGCCACCACATGCCGAGGGTCCTCGCCGACAGGCTCTCCGGGTCGAACAGCGACCCGCTCGTGACGCGGGATCCGAGCTGGAAGAAGACGCCACCGAGGAGGCTCACCCGGTCAGGGCCGGGGATGAGTTCGCCCTTGATGGCGGCGAAGAGCACGTAGGTGAAGCCGATGACGACGACGATGGTCGCGGCGACCGGCAGCGTGTACCGGCGGGTCTCCTTCCGAGCCGCGCGCCACATGGTCCAGGCGAGGAAGGGCAGGGCGAGCAGGAAGGTCTCCTTGCTCAGCACGGCGATGCCGAACGCGGCGGCGGCACCCGCGAAGCCGACGAGCTGGTGCTTGCGGCTCGTCGCGAGGATGAAGGCGCCGAGGAGCCAGGGCACCGCGACGTTGTCGAGGTAGACGGTGCGGTGGAACTGCACGGCGAGCGGTGAGATGGCGAACACGAGTGCGGCGACGGCGGCCATGGCCCGGCTGAGGTGCAGTCGGCGGGCGAGGACCCACACGAGCACGACGGCGATGAGCGTTGCGACGACCATGGCCTCACGTGCCGCGATCACGGCGATGTCGTAGCGGTCGAACGCACCGGTCAACCCCGTGTAGGCCGCGATCTGCAGCCAGCCGAGCGGCGGGTGGTCGTACCAGTAGGTGTAGTGGGCGAGTTCGCCGAGCTTCAGGACACTCCACGCCTGGGCGGTGTAGGTGCCCTCGTCGTCGATGCGCTGCGGGGAACCGCCCAGGTTCATCGCCTGCACGACGGCGGCGATGGCGAGCACGGGCAGGAGGAAGGCCAGGGTGCGACCGTGGCGTGAGAGCCAGCGGCGCACGACGCCGGGGCCTCGCTTCGTCGGTGGCCCTGAGGCGAGCCAGCCGAGGCGGTCGCTCTCCAGGTGGAGCTCTGGTCGGCCGGGGGCGGCCGGGCGTTCGAGGATGCCGGTCATCGGGTTGCTCCGTTCTGGAGGACGAGCTCGGGTGCGCGGTCGGGCAGGTCGACGGAGACGGGAGCGGCCTCGGTGGCATCGGCGACCTCCTCGCTGCGATGGGCGCCGGTGTGTTCCGTCTTCTCCCAGGAGTGGTCGCCCTTCCACTCGCGGAAGACGGAGCGGACGGCGGCCAGGCCGAGGAAGATCTGGTACGGGAAGGTGCCGAGGATCAGCCGGGCGTAGTCACGGAGGCGGACCTTCTGGCCGTAGAGGCGACCGAACTCACCGAGCCCGGAGGCTTCCACCGCAAGGGTGACGATCGTCGGCGCGAGCGGGATGAAGGTGAGGAGGGCGATCGGCGCGGGCACCTTCGCGAACAACACCAGCAGGACGGAGACGGGGATGAGGAGGCCGGTCGCTGCCTGGAGGAACGGCATCGACAGCAGGTAGCGGGCGAACATGCGCTGACGGAACGTCGGCAGCTTGCGCCACTCGCCCTTCTTCAGGACCTGCAGGAACCCCTGGTTCCAGCGTGTGCGCTGCTTGTAGAGCGACTGCAGGGTGCCGGGCGTCTCCTCGCGGGTGACGACCTCGGGGCTGTAGGCCACGACGACCGTCGCGCCGGCGCTCGAGAGTCGGACGCCGAGCTCGCAGTCCTCGGCGAGGCAGCCGTCGTCCCAGCCCTCCGACCAGTCGAGCCAGGTCTTCTTCACGAACACGGTATTGCCGCCGAGCGGGATGAAGCGGGAGTTCGCGTGGAAGTGCAGGCGCGACCGGAACCAGAAGTAGTACTCGAGCACGTTCCGCAGCGACCACCAGCTGGACTGGAAGTTCATGAGCTGCACGCCGCCCTGGACGACGTCGGCGCCGCTCTCCGTGAAGCGCGAGTCCACGAGGGTGAGCAGGCGCGGATGCACCTCGTCCTCGGCGTCGAACACGCCCACGACGTCGCCACGGGCGATCTGCAGCGCCCGGTTGAGGGCCTTGGGCTTGTTCTTCGGCACGCTGTCGTCGACGACCACTGTGATGAGGTCGGGGTGCCGTGCAGCGGCCTCGCGGACGACGCGCTCGGTCCCCGGGTCATCGTGGCCCACGATCGCGATGATCTCGAAGTCGGGGTGGTCCTGTTCGGCGAGGCGGTCGAGGGTCTGACCCATGACCTCCTCCTCATGCCGACCGGGGACGAGCAGGGTGAAGGAGTGCTTGGCGGGCAGCGGGACCGCGGCGAACCCGGTGTTCTTCAGGTGGCCGGTCGACCGCCAGGCGTGGAGCATCCAGTAGAGCGTGGTCACGGCGATGATCGTCAGCGCGGCGGCGAACAGCAGCATGGTGCCGTAGCCGAGCCATTCGCCGATGCTCCAGGAGCCGGGGTCGGCCGCCGACGCCGGGTCCACCAGGGTGCCGCGGTTCGGCAGCGGTTCCGTGGGTGCCGCGGGTTGGGGGGTCAGCAGGGGAGCGGGCTCGTCCGCGGATGCGAACGGTCGGGAGGGGATGAGCGCGAGCGCTTCGAGCAGCGGTGCGAGTGCAGGTGCCATCAGGACAGGCCTCCAGAGGTCGGCAGTGCGTGGGTCGGTGCGGATCGACGAGTGGTCGTGGTGCGCGGTGCGGCGGCGGGTGCCGGCGCGGCCGGGCTCGAAACGGAGGTTTCCTGCGACGTCGTGCTTCGACGGCGACTGGTCGCCGAATCGGCGGGTCGGAAGACGACGAACCGATAGGCGAGGAAGCGGAACACCATGCCGAGGACGAGTCCGACGCCGTTGCCCGCGATGTTGTCGGCGAGCGGGGTGGTGTAGCCGAGGACGTAGTGCGAGACGAACAGACAGCCCGCGGCGATCCCGAGGCCAAGGACGTTCATGAGCGCGAAGAGGGCGCCCTCCTTCCACACCGCGCGGCGGTGCTCGGTCCGGAAGGTCAGCGCCCGGTTGCCGAGCCAAGCGACGACCGTGGCGACGGCGACGGAGATCACCTTCGCTCCGATCGGCTTGTCGTCGAGCACGGTGAACCTCAGGAGGTTGTACACACCGACGTCCACGACGAACGCGGTGCCGCCGACGAGGCCGAAGGTGACCAGCTGGGAGACGAGCTTGGGCAGTCGCAACGGCTGGCGTGCACGGCGTGGACGTGTTCCCGGAGCGACGGATCGTTCGGGAAAGGACGGCTGGCTCGGGTGCACGACGGAAGATTCGGGCTTCACGGTCATGCACGCCGTTCGGGGGCAGTGGGAAGCGCGGTTTGGTCGAGGCGGCCGCAGCTCAGGGCTTTGCCAGGTTCATGAAACAGGGCCGAAATACCTTGATTTTCTGCGGAAGTTGACGTACTCGCGAGGCCGTGGGGGACAACACCGCGGACCCCTGAACTGGGCTGCCGCCCGCCCGTCAACCGGCACGACGGCGATCCCTCGGTCGCCTACGATGGGGGCAACGCCCGGTGTGCTCGGGCGTCGCGTCGCCCTGATTCCCGGGTGCGCGAGGACGACCGGCACAGAGGGAGACATCTGGTGGGAAAGCTGATCTACGGGAGTTCATCGCGTGAGCTCGAACTCGACGACCGGATGCTCGCGCATGTGAAGTCGATCGCGGTCATGAAACTGCGGCGCAACGAGTCCTTCACGATCTCCTGGCCGCGCTCGCTCGAGACCGGTGGCGGACGCGTGACGATCTGGGTGCACCCGTCGATCTCGCTGCAGTTCGAGTTCGACCAGGAGCAGCGTCCCGAGCTCAACCGCAGCTGGCTCGAGTCGATGATGCAGGACGCCAACAAGACCGGCGACCTCGCGATCGGCCGTGAGGTCCCCGACATCGACGAGCGGGCGCGCCCGACCAACGTCAGCGAGCCCCGCCCCCGGAAGTCGTCCGCGTGAGCGATCGGGTGATCGTCCTCACCGGTGCGAGCGACGGCATCGGCGCTGCGGCTGCGAAGGCGTTGACGGACGCGGGCGAGCAGGTCGTGGTGGTCGGGCGGTCACCGGAGAAGACGGCAGCCGTCGCGCGACGGATCGGGGCTGCATCGTTCATCTGCGACTTCGCCGAGCTGGCACAGGTTCGCCTCCTCGCCGAGCATCTCCTCGAGCAGTACCCGCGGATCGACGTCCTCGCCAACAACGCCGGCGGCATCTTCGGTGCCGACCGCCGGGTCACGACGGACGGCCATGAGCAGACGTTCCAGATCAACTACCTGGCACCCGCGCTCCTCACCCATCTCCTGCTGGACCGCCTCGTCGAGTCCGAGGCGACGGTCATCAACACCTCGAGCGTCGCCAACCGCCTGTTCGGGAAGCTCGACCTCGACGACCTCGATGCCGAACGCTCCTATTCGCCCACGCGCGCCTACGGCAACGCGAAGCTCGCGCAGATCCTCTTCACGAAGGAGCTCGACCGCCGGTACGGCCCGCGCGGCCTGTCCGCGGCGGCGTTCCACCCGGGGGTCATCTCGACGAACTTCTCCAGCTCGCCCGACGGCGCGATGCGGTTCCTCTATGCGAACCCGCTCGGGCGTCGCCTGCTGAACACCCCCGAGGAGGGCGCCGACACGCTCTTCTGGCTGGCCGAGAGTCAGCCGGGACTCGACTGGACCTCGGGCGGCTACTTCGCGAAGCGGAAGCCCGCACGCACGAACAAGCTCGCCGCCGACGTCGCCCTCGCCCGCGGGCTCTGGGAACGGACCGAGGAGATGCTCGCCGAGCACCGCTGAGCGGTCCCGCCGGTTCACCGCAGCGGCTCCCGCGTCCCCGGGTCTTGGTGACGGGAGCCTAGGCTGGTGGGATGCGATGGAACGAATGGACGACGGCGCTCGTCGTCGCCGGGGTCCTCGCCCTCGCCGCGGTGCTGATGCTCCTGATCCTCGGACCCGAGGCGCCTGTCGTGTGGGGACTCGTCTCCGGGGTGCTGCTCGCCCTCGTCGTCGGTGCCATGGCGTTCGTCAAGCGCGAGCGCTGACTGGGGCGATCCTGAGAAGGCCTGGGCGAGTCGGGCGACGGTGCGCGAGGATGGACCAATGACGACGAAGCGCATCCTGTTCATCGGCGGCAGTGGCATCATCTCCTCGGCATCGGTCGCCAGAGCGGTGTCGCTCGGCCATGACGTCACCGTCCTGAACCGCGGCCTGTCCCACGTCCGCCCCCTCCCCGAGGAGGTCGAGCTCCTCCGCGCGGACGTGCGCGACACCGACGCGGTGACCGAGACGCTCGGCTCGCGCGAGTTCGACGTCGTGGCGCAGTTCACCGCGTTCACGCCACCGCAGGTGCAGGCGGACATCGACCGGTTCGCCGGTCGGATCGGCCAGTACGTGTTCATCAGCTCCGCATCCGCATACCAGAAGCCGCCACAGCGCCTGCCCGTGGTCGAGTCGACGCCGCTCAGGAACCCGTTCTCCCAGTACGCGCGCGACAAGATCTCCTGCGAGGACGTCCTCGTCCACGCTTACCGCGAAGAGGGGTTCCCGGCGACGATCGTGCGCCCGTCGCACACCTACGACCGCACGCTCATCCCGACGATGGGCCGACGCACCGACCTCGACCGCATGCGCGCGGGCAAGCCGGTGGTCGTGCACGGCGACGGGACGACCCTCTGGACCATCACCCACACCGCGGACTTCGCGGTCGGGTTCGTCGGCCTGCTGGGTCGCCGCGACGTGCTCGGGGAGGCCTTCCACATCACGGGCGACCACGCACCGAGCTGGAACGACATCACCCGGTGGATCGCGGAGGCGGCGGGCGTGGAGGCCGACATCGTGCACGTGCCGTCCGACGTCATCGCGGAGGTCCACCCACCGCTCGGGCCGACGCTCCTCGGCGACAAGGCGTTCCCGATGGTCTTCGACAACACGCGCATCCGCAGTCTCGTCCCGGAGTTCCGGCCCACCATCCCGTTCTGGGACGGCGCGGCGGAGATGGTCGCGTTCCACGACGCGAACCCGCACTGGCAGCCGGCCGAACCGGAGCTCGACGCGGCCTTCGACCGGATGGTCGCCGCCGTCGGGCGCTGAGCCCGTCGACAAGCTCAGGGACCGGCGGGTGCGGCTCAGGGACCGGCGGGGGTGGCCTCCGCGGCCCGGAGGTCCTTCCGGAGGATCTTGCCCGACGCCGACTTCGGGATGGCGTCGACGAAGGCCACGCGCCGGATCTTCTTGTGCGGGGCGACCCGCTCCGTGACCCACGCCATGAGCGCCTCGGCCGTGACGTCCTGGCCCGCTTGCAGGACCACGAAGGCCTTCGGCACCTCCTGGCCCTCATCGTCGAGCACCCCGATGACGGCCGCGTCGGCGATCGCCGGGTGGCCGAGCAGCAGCGCCTCGAGCTCCGCCGGGGCCACCTGGTAGCCGTGGTACTTGATGAGCTCCTTCAACCGCTCGATGATGCGCACGGTGCCGTCACCGCGGACCGTCGCGATGTCGCCGGTGTGGAGGAAGCCGTCGGTCTCGAGGGTCTCGCGAGTGGCCTCCTCGTTGCCGAGGTACCCGAGCATGACGTTCGGCCCCGCGCAGAGCAGCTCGCCCGCCGCGCTCTCCTCGTCCGAGCCCTCGGCCGGGTAGTCCACCTCGGCGCCGGTCTCGGGATCGACGATCCGGCACTGCATGTTCGGCAGCGTCGTGCCGACGCTGTCGAGCGACGCCCCCTCGGCCTGGAACGCGATCGCGTGGCTGACCGGGCTGAGTTCCGTCATGCCGTAGCCCTGCCGCATCCGACAGCCGAGGCGCTCCTCGACCGCCCGCCCGAGCGTCGCGTCCAGCGGTGCCGCACCCGAGAAGATCGTGTGGACGCTCGAGAGGTCGAACTCGTCGACGAGCGGGTGCTTCGCGAGTGCCACCGCGATCGGCGGGGCGATGAACACGTAGCTGCACCGGAAGTCCTGGATGATCCGGAGGAACTCAGCCAGGTCGAACCGCGGCATGGTCACGAGGGAGGCCCGCCGCGACAGCGCGAGGTTGAGCAGCACCGTCATGCCGTAGATGTGGAAGAACGGCAGGACCGCGAGGATCCGGTCGTCGGCGACCATGCCGAGCTGCGGGATCGACTGCTGCACGTTCGCGACGAGGTTCCGATGCGAGAGCATCACGCCCTTCGGCCGACCCGTCGTGCCGGAGGAGTAGGGCAGCACCGCCACGTGCGTGGCCGGGTCGAACGAGACGTCCGGCGCGGGGAGGCGGCGCATGAGGAGGTCGCTCAGCGACGCGTGCCCCTCGGCGCCGTCGAGGACGACGACGCGGTCGGAGGGGATGCCGCAGGCGCTCGCCGCAGCCCAGGCCTGGGGGAGCAGCGGCGAGACGGTGAACAGCATCGTCGCGCCGGCGTCGCGCAGCTGCGCCTCGATCTCCTCGGCGTTGTAGAGGCCGTTCACCGTCGTCGCCGTCGCGCCCGCGCGCAGGATGCCGTGGAACACGGTCGCGAAGGCGGGGACGTTCGGCGCGTGGAGGGCGACGACGTCGCCGACCCCGATGCCGGCCGCCGCGAGGGCGCCGGCCAGGGCGTTGATCTGGCCGATGAGCTGTCGATAGCTCGTCTCGGCGCCGGTCGTGCCGTCGCGGAGGGCGATGCGGTCGAGGTCGCTCGGGGCGATGCCGCCGAACAGGGCGTCGTAGACACTCACGTCGGGGATCTCGACGTCGGGATGCGGGCTGGTGAACACGAGTGATCTCCTTCGAACACCGGTGATGGTGGAGTGAGTCTATCCACGCCGGGTGCTCGTTAGGCTGAACCCGTGAACGCGTCCCGCCCCATCCTCGGTCTCCTGCTCGACGTCGACGGCCCCATCGCCAGTCCGATCACTCGGACGATCAACCTCCCGAGCATCGCGCAGGACCTCGCGACGCTCGCGAACGCCGGGGTCCCGATCGCCTTCAACACCGGGCGGAGCGACGCGTTCCTCCGCGAGGTGGTCGTCCCACCGCTCCTGGCCGCCGGGCTCGCGGACGACGTCCGGCTCTACGGCATCTGCGAGAAGGGTGCCGTGTGGTTCGGCTTCTCGGCGGCCGGGGTCGACGAGCTGAGCCTCGATCAGGACGTCGCGATGCCGGAGGGCTACGGCGACGCCATCGAACGCCTCGTCGACGAACGGTACGCCGAGACGGTGTTCTTCGACCACACCAAGCGCGCAATGGTCTCGGTCGAGCAGCACGTCGAGGTGCCGGCAGCGGACTACGCCCTCGTGCGGAAGCACTTCGACGACGACGCCCGAGCCGAGCTCGTCCGACGCGGGTTCGGCGTCGATCACGCCCCCGGCCGCTACCCGGACGACGCCGGCCTCGTGCAGTACCGCATCGATCCCACGATCATCTCCACCGACATCGAGTCGGTCCGGCTCGGCAAGGACCTCGGCGCCGAGCGCGCGCTCGAACTCCTCGAAGCCGACGGTGGTGCGCTCCCACTCGCCTGGCGCACGGTCGGCGACTCCCGGAGCGACTACGCGATGGCCGACTGGTTGTTCGAGCACGGGTACGAGGTCGCGCACGTGGACGTCCGTCCCGCCGACGGCGTCCCCGAGAAGCCCTACCCGGTGCTGACCCACCCGACGCTCATCCACGACGAGGCCGGCGCGGCCTTCCTGGCCCGCTGGGTCGCCATGGTGCAGGGGACCGCGACCGACGACGCCGACGTGAGCTGACCATGGCCGGCGACGAGGGACGTCCGACGGGCCGCCGTCGACCCGGTCCGACGACGGAGCGCGGGCTCGACCGCGTCGTCAACTTCAGCGACGCCGTCGTCGCGATCGCGATCACGCTGATCATCCTCCCGCTCGTCGACCTCGCCCAGGAACACGACGACGGCTCCGTGGTCGCGTTCTTCGGCCACAATTGGACCGGCCTCGCCGCGGCCGCGCTGAGCTTCGTCGTCATCGCCAACTTCTGGCGCGACCACCACCGCCTGTTCGAGCGCACCGCCGGATACTCGACGCGGCTCGTGACCCTGAACTTCGTCTGGCTCGCCGGGATCGTGTTCCTGCCGCTGCCGACGGTGCTCCTCTTCGACGGGACGGGCGACGACCGCGGAGCCCCCACGCTCTACATCGCGACGATGCTCGTCTCGATGGTCGCGGTACGACTCCAGCAGGTGGTCGTCGAGCGGGACGGGCTGCTCAGCGAGGAAGCGGCAGCTGCGCCGCGCCAACCATGGGTGCTCGTGTGGTTCCCGACCGGCCTGATGCTGCTCGCCGGCGTCCTGGCCGCGACGGTGCCGGGGCTCGGCGCCCAGGCGCTGTACCTCCTACTGCTGTCGATCCCGATCGGGTGGATCGGCAGTCGGCGGCACCGGGCCGACCCCGGTTCCTGAGCCCGTTCCGGTCCCTGAGTCCGTTCCGGTCCCTGAGCCTGTCGAAGGGCGGAGTGGGTCCGTCGGGGCTGCACTTCGACAGGCTCAGTGACCGGTGGTGGTGGGCTCGCTCGGTGACCGGCGGGGCGGCTCGGTGGCCGGCGCTACGCCGTCGGGTCAGGTCTGGCAGTGGGGACACCAGTAGGTGTCGCGGAGGGCGGTCGGGTCGGCGCCGAGCTTGCCCCGCTGGATCCGGGTGCCGCACCGCAGGCAGCGCTGGCCGTCGCGCCCGTATACCCAGGTCTTCCGGCCGGGCCTCGTGTCGCCCGTCGTGACCCGGTTGCGGCGGTCGCGGTTGGCGTTGATGAGCCGGTAACCGAGTCGGACGGCACCCGGCAGGTCGACCTCGGCGGTGGGTCGCGTCGGCAGGACGCCGCGGATGAAGCACAGCTCGTTGACGTACTCGTTGCCGAGTCCGGCGAGGTTGCGCTGGTCGAGCAGCGCGACGTGGATCTCGCGGCCGTCGGCCTCGAGGTTGTGGATGGCACGCTCCTCGTCCCAGTCCGGACCGAGGAGGTCGGGACCGAGCCAGCCGAAGCGCTCCTCGTCCTCGCGGGAGGGGAACACCTCGACGAGGCCGAGTTCGAACCCGACCGTCACCCAGTGCTGCGTCGACACGATCGCGCGCGCCTTCCAGGCCGGCCGCCGCCAGTGCTCGCCCGGCTGATAGACGTGCCACAGCCCCTCCATCTTGAGGTGCGTGTGGAGGGTGTGGTCGCCGATGTGGTGCAGGAGGTGCTTGCCGCGCGGGATGACGTCGTGGACGACGTCGCCCCGGAGGTCGACGGTCGCGAAGGCGGGCACCCGCAGGTCGAAGCCGGTGACGACCTCGCCGGCGAGCGCCTGCCGCAACCGGTGCGCGGCTTGGAAGACCGTGTCACCCTCTGGCATGAACCGCTCCGTCCGTTCCGGCTACGGTGCCACCGGCAGGGTGTCCGGCGCAACCCGTGGCGGAACGGTAGCGCGCAAGTTCACCCACGCCGGAGCCGCAATCCACGTGGCGTCTCGACGAACCCGGCGTCGCGGAGGGCGTGGCCCGTCGGGGTGCCGAGCACGAAGGCGCCGTTGACCTGCTCGATGCCGAGCTTCTCGATGCGACCCGCTCGCACCGTCGCCGCCAGGGAACGCGCCCCGGCACGGAGCTGGTCGTCGTCCTCCGAGAACACGAGCGCCGTCTTGCCGCCGCGTTCCAGGTAGTAGACCGGTGCTCCGTCGACGAGGACGACGAGCGCACCCGCCTTCCGACCCGGACGGTGTTTCACCCCGGTGACCTCCTGCCCCGGCCACCCGAGGGCGGCGCCGTACGGGTTCGCCGGGTCGGTCGCGGCGAGGGTGACGGCGTCGAGCGGTGGTTCGTCATCGGTCCGGATGAATCCGCGCAGGCGGTCGACGGTGCCCGAGGAGGCGAACTGGGCCCCACCGAGGCGCTCCACGAAGTACCCGCGTCGGCAGCGGCCGTTCTCCTCGAACTGCTTGAGCACGCGGTAGGCGAGGGCGAAGCCGCCCGTCACCCCCTCCGCGACGACGGAGCCGCGCGTCACGACGCCGTAGCGCTCGAGCAGGGTCTCGCCCGTGGCGACAGCACGGATGGTGGCGTCCTGCTCGGCCAACGGCAGGATCGACCACCGTCCGCCGAGCGTCTGACTCGCCCGCGTCGACATCGAGGGACGTTGCAGGTTGCGCCCGCGGTACAGCTTCGATCGCGGGGTCTGCCGTTGCACCCGGTGCGCCGAGTTCCCCGAACCGGAGCCGACGAGCGTGCGGAGTGGGGAGAAGGTGTCGTTGGTGACGAGCCCGGCCCACACGAGCTCCCAGAGGGCGTCGACGAGAAGTTTGTCGTCCGTCGAGCCGACCGACTCCGCGAGCTGCCGGAAGAAGTACGCACCGCCCCCACCGAGCGTCGCGAGCAACTCGGTCTGCAGGGCGTCGGGGGTGTGCGGCGTCGGAGCGAGCGGCAGCGTGAGTGGTGCCGTGTCGGCGAGGTGGAGCGCGACCCAACCGTCGTTGCCGGGGATCGACCCGCTGCCCGACCACACGACCTCGCCCGTCGCGGTGAGCTCGTCGAGCATCGCGGGACTGTAGTCGGCGACGCGCGAGGGCAGGATCAGCGACTCCCAGGCCGACGCCGGGATGGGCGCACCGGCGAGCTGGTCGATGACCGTCGCGACGCCGTCGACACCGCGCAGCGTCCCGCCGAGGTGCTGCCACACCGGCAGGAACCGGGCGAACGCCTGCTGCTCGACCGGCTCGACCTCGTGCCGCAGAGCGGCCAGCGATCGGATGCGGAGCTTGCGCAGCACGCCGGCGTCGCACCACTCCGTCGCGTCGGTGGGGCCGCGGTCGGCGTCGTCGCCTTCGCCCACCTGCTGCCGGCCGGCGGGGAGGAACTCGCCCTTGACCACGCGTCCGGCGTCGGCCAACCGGGCGAGCGTGTGCTGGACCACCGCCGTCCCGAGACCGAAGCGCCTGGCCGTCTGTCCGGTCGTGAACGGCCCGTGCGTGCGCGCGTGGCGCGCGAGGAGGTCGCCCAGCGGGTCGGCGACCGGCTCGGTGAACGCGACCGGTACGCCGATGGGCAGCGGGGTGCCGAGGGCGTCGCGGAGTCGTCCGGCGTCCTCGATCGCGGCGAAGCGCTCCTCGCCGGCGATCGGGACGCGGATGACGCGCTTCGAACGTTCGAGTTCGGCGACGGCGGCCGCCGAGCGAGCCGGATCCGGGGACCAGGCTTGCGGGTCGTCGCCGCGACTCGCCTCGCCGTCGGCGGAGACGGCGACGCCATCGAAGGTCGTCCGGGCCGCGATCTCGTCGATGGTCAGCGGGCCGAGCATCCGCAGCGCGTCGGCGACGCCCTCGACCCCCTTGAGTCGCCGCTCGGGGTCGAGACGCTGCAGCTCGAGCGCGGTCTGCTCGATGACGCCCGGGTCGAGGAGCTCGCGGAGTTCGACACGGCCGAGGAGCTCGCCCAGCATGGTGCTGTCGACCGCGAGCGCGGCGGCCCGGCGCTCGGCCAACGGGCTGTCGCCCTCGTACATGAACGCGCCGACGTAGCCGAACAGGAGTGAACGGGCGTAGGGCGAGGGCTGATCCGTCGTGGTCTCGACGATGCGGATCGCGCGCGACTGCAGCTCGCGCGCGAGGTGGTCGAGGGCCGGGAGGTCGTAGACGTCCTGCAGACACTCGCGGAGCGTCTCGAGGATGATCGGGAACGTCGGGTACTGCTTTGCGACCTCGAGGAGCTGGGCCGAGCGCTGGCGCTGCTGCCAGAGCGGCGAGCGTTTCTGCGGCGAGTAGTTCGGGAGCAGCAGCGCACGGGCGGCGCACTCGCGGAACCGTGAGGCGAACAGCGCCGAGCCACCGACCTCCTGCGTGACGAGGGCGTCGAGCTCCTCCGGTTCGAAGACGAAGAGCTCGGCTCCCGGCGGCTCGCTCTCGGTGTCGGGCAGGCGGACGATGATGCCGTCGTCGCTCGCCACCGCCGAGCCGTCGACCCCCAGACGCTCCTGCACCCGGGCACCGACCGCGAGCGCCCAGGGCGCGTGCACACGGAGTCCGTAGGGGGAGTGGAGGATGACCCGCCAGTCGCCGAGTTCGTCGCGCGAGCGTTCGACGACGAGGGTCGTGTCGTTGGGGACGACGCCCGTCGCCTCGCGTTGCTCGCGGACGTAGGCGACGAGGTTGCTGATGGCCCGCTCGTCGAGGCCGGCTGCCTCGAGACGTGGGGTGGACCCCGTGCCGGTGGTGTCGAGCTCGCGCACGAAGGCGCCGATGGCGCGACCGAGCTCGGCCGGGCGTCCGATGCCGTCGCCCTTCCAGAACGGCAGTCGCCCCGGCTGACCGAACGCCGGGGTCACGAGCACGCGGTCGTGGGTGATCTCCTGGATGCGCCAGCTCGTGGCGCCGAGGGCGAAGACGTCGCCGACGCGGGACTCGTAGACCATCTCCTCGTCGAGCTCGCCGACGCGCGCGCCGGCGCCGGACTCGCCGACCATGAACACGCCGAAGAGCCCGCGGTCGGGGATGGTGCCGCCGCTCGTGACGGCCAGGCGCTGGGCTCCCGGCCGACCGGTCAGCACCCCGGCGTCGCGATCCCAGACGATCCGCGGGCGCAGTTCCGCGAAGGCGTCGGAGGGGTAGCGTCCGGCCAGGAGGTCGAGTGTGGCCTCGAAGGCCGAGCGGGGCAGGGAGGCGAACGGGGCACTGCGCTTGACCGTCTCGAACCAGTCCTCCACGCCGAGTTCGTCGAGCGCGACCGCAGCGACCGTCTGCTGCGCGAGGATGTCGAGCGGGTTCGAGGGGACCTCGATCGCCTCGATGAGCCCGGCCTCCATCCGCTCGGTCGCGACCGTGGTGCTGATGAGGTCGGCGCGGTGCTTCGGGAACAGGACGCCTCGGGAGACCTCGCCCACCTGGTGGCCGGCGCGTCCGACCCGCTGCAGGCCGCTCGCGACGCTCGGCGGTGACTCGACCTGGATGACGAGGTCGACCTCGCCCATGTCGATGCCGAGCTCGAGGCTCGAGGTCGCGACCACGCAGCGCAGGCGTCCGGACTTGAGGTCCTCCTCGATGCCCGCGCGCTGCTCCTTGGAGACGGAACCGTGGTGGGCGCGTGCGAGGAGGGGGATGTCGTCGTCGCTCTCCTCGGTGGCAGGCCGGGCCGCTGCGGCCGCGACGCTCGTCGATCCGCGGGTCTGTCCGCTCTGGGCCATCAGCTGCGCCGGTGGACGCCCTGCACCGGGGGTCGTGAGGGTGGCGTCGCTGAGTCGGGCCTCGTTGATCTCGTTGAGCCGGGCCGTGAGCCGCTCCGCCAGACGACGGGAGTTGGCGAACACGATGGTGGAGCGGTGCGCGAGCACGCGGTCGACGATCGCCTCCTCGACGTGCGGCCAGATGCTGCCGACGCGGTCTTCTCCGCCGCCGTCGCTGTTCGGGGTGTAGCCGGTGAACCCGCCACCGCTGCCGTCGTCGTCGGCCTCGCCGGGCGTCCGCATGCCGGCGTCGGGGTCGGTCATGTCGTCGACCGGGACGACCACGTGCAGGTCGAAGGTCTTCGCGGCCGGCGGGGCCACGATCTCGACCGGTGCGCGGCCCCCGAGGAACCGTGCGACCTCCTCGGCGGGGCGCACCGTGGCGGAGAGCCCGATGCGCTGCACCGGCTTCTCGAGCATGGCGTCGAGCCGCTCGAGCGACACCGCGAGGTGCGCGCCTCGCTTGGTCGAGGCGACGGCGTGGATCTCGTCGATGATGACGGTGTCGACCGTGCGGAGGGTTTCCCGCGCCGCACTCGTGAGCATGAGGAAGAGCGACTCGGGGGTGGTGATCAGGATGTCCGGTGGCTCCTTGGCCATCGCCCGGCGGTCGGCGGACGGGGTGTCGCCGGAGCGGACGCCGACACTGATGGTGGGTGGTTCGGTGCCGAGGCGGCGCGCCGCCTGGGCGATGCCGACGAGCGGCGTGCGGAGATTGCGTTCGACGTCGACGCCGAGGGCCTTCAGTGGCGAGATGTAGAGGACGCGGGTGCCCCGGGAGCGCTCGCGCTGGGCGGCGGCGGCCTCCGCCTCGTCGGCCTCGAGCCCGGTGAGCGGGACGCCGGACCGTGGCCGCACGGCGTGTTCGGCGATGGCCTCGGAGAGCAGACGGTCGATCGACCAGAGGAACGCGGACAGGGTCTTACCCGAACCGGTCGGAGCGACGACGAGGGCGTTGGCGCCGCGGGAGATCGCGTCCCAAGCACCCGCCTGCGCCGGCGTGGGCGCGACGAACGCCCCCTCGAACCAGTCGCGCGTCGCGGGGGAGAAGCGCTCGAGCACCTCGGTCATGGGTTCCATCATCCTGCACCCCACCGACACCGCGACCGGCGTCGCGCGCAGTCGCGTGGCCCCGTATGATCCCGCCAGGCGTCGGGCGCGGTGTCCGGTCGAACCGCCGCCCGGCTGGATCGCCGCTCGGCTCCATACGGTATGAAGGAGCTATGAGCGTTCGCACCCCTGACCCCAACCCGGAACCCGATCTCCCCGGCAATTCCAATCCGGGCTGGCTGTCGGACGTCGAACTCGAGGAGATCCGCCGCCGGCTCCCGCTGCTGTACGTGGAGGCCGTGCCGGTCCGCGTCGACGGCTTCGGCGTCGTCACCGAGGTGGGCGTCCTGCTCCGGGCCACCGCGCTCGGCGAGATGACGCGCACGCTCGTCTCCGGTCGCGTCATGTACGGCGAGACGATCCGCGACGCGCTCTTCCGTCACCTGGAGAAGGACCTCGGTCCGATGGCGTTCCCGTTGCTCCCCGCCTCGCCCGTGCCGTTCCAGGTGGCCGAGTACTTCCCGTTGCCGGGCTTGTCGCCGTACTCCGACGACCGGCAGCACGCCGTCGCGTTGGCGTACGTCGTCCCGGTGACCGGTACCTGCGAACCCCGCCAGGACGCGCTCGAACTCACGTGGATGACGCCCGAGGCGGCGTCCTCCGACGCGATCGCCGCCGAGATGGAGGGCGGCCGCGGCACGCTCCTCCGCGCGGCCCTCGCCTCCGTCGGCCGGCTCCGCTAGCCCTTCGACAGGCTCAGGGACCGGGGTGCGTCAGCGGGTGTAGCGGACCTCGTCGATCATCTCGCCGAGGAACGGCTCGGTCTTCGCCCCACCGTCGAGGACGAACCCGTTGCGCTGGTAGAAGCGGTGCGCACGCGGGTTGTCCGCGGCGACCCACAGGAACGAGGGCTGGCCGTCGGGGATGGCGGCGTCGAACAGCTGCTGACCGATCCCGGTGCCGTGCCACGCGTCCAGCAGGTAGATGAAGTAGAGCTCGCGCTCGCGGGGTGCGTCCTCCTCGCGGGCCGGACCCGAACCGGAGAACCCGACGATCTCACCGTCGACGAGGGCCGCGAAGTGCGTGTACTCGGGGCCCTGTGCCGCCCAGTGGGTCCAGAGCTCGGCCATGCGACGCGGCGACAGCTTCGCGAGCGTCGCAGCGCTGATGAGGTGGTCGTAGGTCTCGTGCCAGGAGGTGGCGTGGACGCGTCCCAGGGACTCGGCATCGACGTCGCGGACGGGGCGGACGACTGCGTTGACGTTCATGGTGGAACCGTATCCCGAGCGCCCCCGTCTCGCGAAATCGAGCGGGTCCGCGAACGGCGAAGCGCCGCCCACCCTGCGGTGGACGGCGCTTCGTTCGAGCGGTTCGCTACTAGTTGCCGCTGGACGCGCGACGGTTGGTCCGGGGACGCGAGGACTCGGCGGGAGCGCCTGAGTTCGCGGCGTAGCCGGTGCTGTAGTGCGTGCGGCTGCCACCGGTGGCGGCACCCGCACGGGCACCGCCCGAGCGACCGGCGCCGGAGCGCTGTCCTCCCTGACCACCGTTGCCGCCGGCGGGACGACCGCCACGACGACCGCCGCCGCCCTGGCCTCCCTCGCGAGGAGCGCTGTCGCGGCTCGCACCGGCACGGGCGCCGTCGCGGTCGCGGTGACCGTTGCCGAGGCCGTTGCCGTCGCGGGCTGCACGCTTGCGCTGCGCGTTGGCACCCTGCGAGCGACCGCCGCCGCCACCCTGCTGCTGCACGGCCGCGCGCGGCGCCGGCTTCACGTAGGGGGCGACGTCGCCGATGAGCTCGAGGACCGCCGGGGAGGTCGCGGTGACCGCCTGCGGGGTGACGGTGATCTCGGCCTTGCGGAGGAGCTTCTTGAGGTCGTCCATCTGGCCGGGGATCGCGAGGGTCACGACGTCACCGGCGCTGCCCGCGCGAGCCGTTCGGCCCGAGCGGTGCAGGTACGCCTTGTGCTCGGTCGGCGGGTCGACGTGGATGACGAGCTCGACGTCGTCGACGTGCACACCGCGTGCGGCGACGTCGGTGGCGACGAGGACCTTGGCGGTGCCGGCGCTGAAGGCCGCGAGGTTGCGATCGCGGGCCACCTGCGAGAGGTTGCCGTGCAGGTCGACCGCGGGGATGCCGGAGTCGGTGAGCTGCTTCGCGAGCTTCTTGGCGTGGTGCTTCGTGCGCATGAAGAGGATGCGACGGCCGCTACCCGAGGCGAGGGCCTGGATGAGGTCCTTCTTCGACTCGACCGAGGGGGTCGTGAAGACGTGGTGGGTCATCGCGGCGACGGGCGAGTTCGCCTCGTCGACGGAGTGGAGCACCTCGTTCTGCAGGAACTTGCGGACGAGCTTGTCCACGCCGTTGTCGAGCGTCGCGGAGAACAGCAGACGCTGCCCGCCGCGAGGCGTCTTGTCGAGGATGCGCGTGACGACCGGCAGGAAGCCGAGGTCGGCCATGTGGTCGGCCTCGTCGAGGACGGTGATCTCCACGGCGTCGAGGTTCACGAAGCCCTGCTTCATGAGGTCCTCGAGGCGGCCGGGGCAGGCGATGACGATGTCGACGCCGGCGCGGAGCGCCTCTTCCTGACGCTTCTGCGAGACGCCGCCGAAGATCGTGGTGGTCTTCAGCGAGTAGGCGTCGGCCAGCGGCTGCATGACCGCGGCGATCTGGGTGGCGAGCTCGCGGGTCGGGGCGAGGACGAGTCCGAGCGGGCGACCCGGACGGCGCTTGCCGCCGGCGAGGGCGCCGCCGAGACGGGCGACCATCGGGATGCTGAAGGCGAGGGTCTTGCCGGAGCCGGTCTTGCCGCGGCCGAGGACGTCGCGTCCGCCGAGGGTGTCGGGGAGCGTGTCGATCTGGATGGGGAACGCGCTCGTCTTGCCGTCCTTCGCGAGGGAGGCGACGAGTGGTGCCGGGACGCCGAGGGCGTCGAAGGTGATGGTTGCTTCGGTCATGGGTGTGTGTCTCTTTCAGGCACGGCCACGAGCTTCGATGACGGCTGCCGGCGCACTCGTGTGCGGTAGCGGGCACTGCCGGGACGACCACGCACGTGATGACTCACGTGGATGGTACGGCGTGCTTCCGTCGGCGTCGTCGCTGGTGGGAGGTGGCGAAGGCGCAGGTCGCGCATCCGTTCGCCGTATGAAGTGTCATCGACCCTGGCATGCACCGCTGGGTGCCGTGCAGGGGAGAGAGGGAGCGTTCTACGACGCAAGCGAGTACCGCACCGGATGGCGCGATCGCACGCAAGTTCCTCCAGCGTAGCGCATCCGGCGAGGAGTCTGCTGGGAGTGGCGCGTTACGGCTGTGTTTCCATCTCCTGGAATCGGTCGTCGGCGCTTGACAGTCCGCTGGAGCGGGTGAGTAATGTGTCACCCACCACAAACCCGGATCCGTGTACTGTGTCACACGGTACAGAAAGGCCTGTCGCCCATGAGCTTCGACGAAGACGCCCGAGCAGCGAGCACCGCGGTGCACGCGGGAGGCCGTTACGCCGCCGTCGCACCGATCGCCGGAGTCCGCATCCCGCTGGGTGCCGGACAGGTCGCGCTGGGCGACGGCGAACTCGGTGCGTGGCAGCGTCGGAACCGGGGCGCCACCGTCCCGCACTCGATCGAGCAGCTCCGCCTCGCCGGCAACCTCGACAACCTGGCCCGGATCGCCGACCCCGGCGACGGCACGTCACGCTTCCGCGGGCGCTACCCGTTCCTCGACACGGACGTCTTCAAGACCCTGGAAGGCCTCGCCTACCTGCTCGCCGAGGACGAGGTCGTCGGCGCGGCACCCGGCGATGTCCGCGACTTCTACGAGGAGGCCGTCGGTGTCATCGAAGCCGCGCAGCGGGAGGACGGGTACCTCAACTCCTATTTCCAGGCTCCGGAGATCGAGAAGGAACCCTGGGAGGACCTCGCCTGGGGCCACGAGTTGTACAACCTCGGGCACCTCATCCAGGCGGCGATCGCCGCGAAGCGCCGTCTCGGCGACGACCGTCTGCTGAACGTCGCCCGGGCCTTCGCCGACCTCGCCGTCGATCGGTTCGGACCGGACGGCGACCCGCAGGTGTGCGGGCACCCCGAGGTCGAGATGGCCCTGGTGGAGCTCTTCCGTGAGACCGGCGTGCGGTCCTACCTCGAGCTCGCGACCGCGTTCGTCGACCGCCGCGGCCACGGCACGGTCGAGCTCCGGGTCTTCCCCGCCGAGTACTTCCAGGACTCGGCCCCGCTGCGCGACCTCGACTCCGTGACCGGACACGCCGTCCGCATGGCGTACCTGGCCGCCGGGGCGACCGACGTCGCCCTCGAACGCGGCGACCAGGATCTGCTCGCGTCGCTGCAGCGGCTCTGGGACGACATGGTGGAGACGAAGCTCTACCTCACGGGCGGCCTCGGGAGCCGACACTCCGACGAGGCGATCGGCGACCGCTACGAGCTGCCGTCCGAACGCTCCTACAGCGAGACGTGCGCCGCGATCGCCGTGATGCAGTGGGGCTGGCGCCTGTACCTCGCGACCGGGTCGGCGGCCGTCCTCGACACCGTCGAGACCGTCCTCTACAACGCCTACGCCGCCGGCCTCTCCGCGGACGGCACGGCCTTCTTCTACGACAACCCGCTGCAGCGTCGCCCCGACCACCTGCAGCGGTCGGGGGCGGAAGCGGACGGCGAACTCCTCAGGCGGAGCTGGTTCGGGTGCCCGTGCTGCCCGCCGAACATCGTGCGCTGGACCGCGGAGCTGCAGGACCACCTCGCGACGTCGACTCCCGCCGGTGTCGAAGTCGCGCACCTCACCGCGGCGTCGATCACGACCGAGCGGCTCTCCGTCACCGTCGACACCGCGTATCCGTGGGACGGAGTGGTCACCGTGACGGTGGACACCGCCGCCGACGACGAGGTCGAGCTCGCGATCCGCATCCCCGCGTGGGTCGTGGGCGGCTCCATCCGCGTGGGTGGATCGGCCGCGCCGCTCGAACCCGTCGACGGATGGATCCGGGTCCGGCGCTGGTGGCGTGCGGGCGACACCCTGGAGCTCGACCTCCCGATGCCCGTCCGGGCGCACGGCGCGCACCCCTCCGTCGACGCCCTCCGCGGCTCGATCGCCTTCGCCCGCGGACCGATCGTCTCCTGCGCCGAGCAGCAGGACACGACGGCGGACCTCGACCTCCTGCGGTTCTCCGGAGCCGACGCGGATCTCGCGGTCGTCGAGCACCGTCGGATCCTGGCCCGGGAGGGGATCGACGCCGTCGCACTGCTCGTCCCGGCGGCCGTCGACGCTCCCGCTCCGGCCGTGCTCTACCCGGTCCTCTCCGGTGCGCCCGAGGCCGAGCCCGCCGCGGCACCGCTCGTCGGTGTCGCGACGACAGCCGCGGCGACGCAGACCACCGCGACCCTCATCCCCTACGCCCTCTGGGGCAACCGCGAACCGGGCGCCATGCGCGTCTGGTTCCGCGCCCGCTGACCTCCTCCCGTCCCCGACCCCGCTCCACCCTCTCCACCCGCGGGCGACCCGCCCGATCGACACGAAAGCAGAGCGTCATGAAGCAACGATTCTCCATCCCCGCCCTCGCGGCGGCGGCCGTCCTCCTCCTCGCGGGGTGTACCTCCGCGGGTTCGGGCTCGGGAGGTGACGGACCGTCCAGCACCCCGGTGAAGGGCGGCACCGTCGACGTCCTCTTGAACGCGGACTTCTCGCACCTCGACCCGGTCCAGGGCTTCGACGGCGGCGTGAACAACTTCTACCGTCTGATCTACCGCACGTTGACGACGCAGTCCACGGGCGAGGGCGCCAAGGGCACCGAGATGGTCCCCGACCTCGCGACCGACCTCGGCACGGTGAGCGACGACGGCCTCCAGTGGACGTTCACGCTCAAGGACGACCTGAAGTTCGAGGACGGCACGCCGATCACGAGCAAGGACGTGAAGTTCGGCGTCGAGCGCTCCTTCGACCCGGCCATCGCCGTCGGATCGCCCTACGCCCGCCTCACGATCGCCGGCACGGACTCGTATGAGGGCCCGTACATCACGGGTGACCTGCCGTCCATCCAGACGCCGGACGACCAGACCATCGTCTTCACGCTCAAGGAGCCGTTCGCCGACTTCGCGAGCGTCGTCGGGCAGAACAGCTTCACACCCTTCCCCGCCGACACCGAGCGGGTGACGACGACGAGCCTCGACAAGATGCCGATCGCCTCCGGCCCCTACAAGGTCGACAGCTACGAGCGCGGTTCGCAGCTGAAGCTCGTCCGCAACGACTCGTGGGACCCGAAGACGGACGACGTCCGCAAGGCCTACCCGGACGGCTTCGACTTCACCTTCGGTCTCGACGCCTCGACCATCGACGAGCGCATGATCGCCGGCCAGGGTGACGACGCGAACGCGATCGCCGGGTCCGTCCAGGCGGCCTCCATCTCCCGCATCCAGACGCCGGCCCTCAAGGCACGCACCATCGCCGGTCTCCAGGGCTGCACCACGTACATGGGTCTGAACACGACCAAGCCGAACATGGACAACCCGCTGGTCCGCCAGGCCATCGCGTACGCCATCGACCGCGAGTCGGTGAAGGACGCCTCGGGCGGGTCGCAGCTCGCGGACATCGCGACCACCATGCTGCCGCCCACCGTCGCCGGTCACACCGAGTTCGACCTCTACCCAAGCAAGGACAACGCCGGCGACCCGGAGAAGGCCAAGGAACTCCTCGCCGAGGCGGGCCTGCCCGACGGCTTCTCCTTCACGCTCGACATCCGCAGCCAGCCCAAGATGCAGGCGCAGGCCGAGGCGGTGCAGCAGGCGCTCGCGAAGGCCGGCATCACGGTAAACTTCAACCTCATCGACACCTCGACCTACTACGAGGTCATCGGCACGACGTCGCAGCAGAACGACGCCGCCATCACCGGCTGGTGCCCGGACTGGGCCTCAGGCTCGACCTTCCTGCCGCCGCTCTTCGACGGTTCGCAGATCTTCCCGAAGGGCAACTCGAACCTCGCGCAGCTGAACGACCCCGCCGTCAACGAGCGCATCGCCGAGATCCGCGCGATGACCGACACCGACGAGGCCAACGCCGCCTGGGGTGCGCTCGACGAGCAGATCCAGAAGCTCGTACCGACGGTGCCGCTGCTGTTCGAGAAGACGGTCATGGTCGTCGGAGCCAACGTCGCGGGTGCGTACTCGCACGCCGGGTACTCCGGTGGCATCGACTACGTGTCCGTCGGCCTGTCCTCGGCCGGCGAGTAGTCGGAAAGCCGGTAGCCGCAGATGTCGTCGTCCGTTCCCAGTGAGCTGACCACCGTCGCCGAGGAGGTGGGTGCGCCGGTCGGTGCGCCCACCCCCGCGCGGCGGGTGATCGCCACCCTCCGTTCCAGCCCACCGGTGCTGCTCAGCGTCGCGTTCATCGTGCTCGTCGTGCTGCTCGCGATCCTCGCCCCACTGATCACCGCGATCAGCGGCTGGGGTCCGTACACCTTCGACAAGTCGGCGGTGGACTCCGACCTCGGCGGCGTGCCGATCGGCAACCTCGGCGGGATCTCCGCCGAGCACTGGTTCGGGGTCGAACCCGGGAACGGACGCGACATCTTCGCGCGCATCGCCTTCGGTGCGCAGGTGTCGCTGTCGATCGCCGTCTCGGCGACCATCGTCACCACCGTGCTCGGCGTGGTGCTCGGCATGCTCGCCGGCTTCTACGGCGGGTGGGTCGACCAGGTCGTCTCCCGCGTCATGGACTTCCTCATGGCGTTCCCGTCGCTCATCTTCATGATCGCGCTCCTGTCGGCCCTGCCCGCCGGCAACCGACCGGTCCTGCTCGTCGTGGTGCTGAGCCTCTTCGGCTGGCCGTACACCGCCCGGGTGGTGCGCGGTCAGGCGATGTCGCTGCGGACGAGCGAGTTCGTCGAATCGGCGCGTGCGTCGGGCGCCGGGGGCATCCGCATCGTCTTCCGCGAGATCCTGCCGAACCTGCGCGGCACCATCATCGTCCTGGCCACCCTCGCCGTTCCCGGTTACATCGGCACGGAGGCTGGCCTCTCCTTCCTCGGCGTCGGCGTCACCCCGCCCACGCCGAGCTGGGGCCAGATGATCGCGACCGCGGTCGGCTGGTACGCGGTCGACCCGATGTACTTCCTGATCCCCGGCACCTTCCTGTTCCTCACGGTGCTGTCCTTCACCGTGCTCGGCGACCGCCTGCGCAAGGCCCTCGACTCGGGAGACGCCGCCTCATGACCCTCTACCTCCTGCGCCGCATCGCGTCGGCGATCGGCATCCTGCTGCTCATCAGCCTCTTCACCTACGCCATCTTCTTCCTGCTGTCGCCCGACCCGGCGGTGCAGATCTGCGGCAAGACCTGCACCCCCGACCGCATCGACCAGATCCGGGCGCAGCTCGGGCTCGACCAGCCGTTCTGGCAGCAGTACCTCGAGTTCATCCGGGGGATCGTCATGGGCCGGAGCTACGGGGAGGGTGCCTCGGCGGTCTCCTGCGCGGCGCCGTGCCTCGGCTTCAGCTTCCAGACGAACGAATCCGTCATGGACATGATCACCGCGCGCTTCCCCGTGACCGCGACGGTCGCGATCGGTGCGGCGGTCCTCTGGCTGCTCGTCGGCGTCAGCGGTGGCCTGCTCAGCGCCGTCAAGCAGGGGACCGGCTGGGACCGTGGGGCGATGATGGTCGCGCTCGCCGGCATCAGCCTGCCGAATTACTTCCTCGCGCTCCTCCTGCAGTACGTCCTCGTGGTGCAACTGCAGATCCTGCCGTTCCCGCAGGCCGTACCGTTCGCCGAGGACCCGGTGCGCTGGTTCCAGAACTACCTCATGCCGTGGATCGTGCTCGCCCTCGGCTACGCGTCGATGTACGCGAGGCTCGTCCGGTCGAACGTCATCGACACCCTCGGTGAGAACTTCATGCGGACCGCCCGGGCGAAGGGCCTGCCCGCGCCGCTCATCCTGCGCCGCCACGCGCTGCGCCCGGCGCTCACCCCCGTCGTCACGCTCTTCGGCATGGACTTCGCGGGCCTCCTCGGTGGCGCCCTCATCACCGAGACGGTGTTCGGACTGAACGGCGTCGGCAAGCTCGCCGCCGACTCGATCGCGAAGAACGACCAGCCGGTCATCATGGGCGTCACCCTCCTGGCCGCGTTCTTCGTGGTCATCGGCAACGTCGTGGTCGACGTCGCGTACACGTTCCTCGACCCGAGAGTGAGAGTGAAGAGCGCATGAGCCCCACCGTCACCAGGACCATCTCCCTGCCCGTCCCCGGGGCGGCGCTGCTCGAGGTCGACGACCTCACGGTCACCTTCCCGACCACCTCCGGTGACGTCGACGTGGTGCGGAAGGCGTCGTTCACGGTCCAGCACGGCCAGACCCTCGGCATCGTGGGCGAGTCCGGCTCCGGCAAGTCCATGACCTCGCTCGCGATCATGGGACTGCTCCCGAACGGCGGGCGCACGACCGGCAGCGTCCGACTGAGCGGACACGAGCTCGTCGGGCGCAGCGACCGTGAGATGCGCCGCGTGCGCGGCGACCGGATCGCGATGGTCTTCCAGGATCCGCTCTCCTCGCTCAACCCGTACTACACCGTCGGACTGCAGATCGAGGAGGCGTACCGCGCCCATCGCGGCGGTTCCCGGAAGGCCGCCAGGGCCGTCACGATCGAAGCCCTCGAACGGGTCCGCATCGCGGACGCCTCCCGGCGCGTCGACCACTACCCGCACCAGTTCTCGGGCGGCATGCGGCAGCGCATCATGATCGCCATGGCGCTCTGCCTGGAACCCGACCTGCTCATCGCGGACGAACCGACGACAGCACTCGACGTCACCGTCCAGGCGCAGATCCTCGACCTCCTCTCCGAACTGCAACGCGAGACCGGCACCGGCATGATCTTCATCACCCACGACCTCGCCGTGGTCAGTCAGGTCGCCGACGACGTGCTCGTCATGCGTGGCGGCGACCCCGTCGAGATGGGCACCGCCGAGCAGATCTTCTCCCGCCCGCAGGCGCCGTACACCCGTTCACTGCTCGACGCCCTGCCGCGGATCGACGACCCGTTCTCCGAGCGGCCGACGGCACCCGCCACCACCGGAGAGGGACGGGCATGAACGACGCACCAGTGCTCCTGCAGGCCACCGGGCTCACGAAGGACTTCACGACCAAGGGTGACGGGGCGTTCCGCGCACGCACCACCCGGTTCCGCGCCGTCGACGACGTCGGGTTCGCCGTCCGCGCCGGGGAGACGCTCGGCATCGTCGGGGAGTCGGGCAGCGGCAAGTCGACGACCGCGCGGATGATCGCGAAGCTCATCGAACCGACCGCCGGCACGATCACCTTCGACGGCGAGGACGTCACCACCGCGCGTGGCCCGGCGCTCGCCGCGTTCCGGACGAAGGTGCAGGTCGTCTTCCAGGACCCGTTCTCCTCCCTGAACCCCCGGCACACCGTCGAGCGCATCGTGTCGGCGCCGCTCGACTACCAGGGCATCACCCCGAAGCAGGGCAAGCGCGCCCTCGTGCGCGACCTCCTCGACCGCGTCGGCCTGAACCCCGACCACCTCCAGCGCTACCCGCGGCAGTTCTCCGGCGGCCAGGCCCAGCGCATCGGGATCGCCCGGGCGCTCGCCGTCTCCCCGAAGCTCGTCATCTGCGACGAGGCGGTGTCGGCGCTCGACGTGTCGGTGCAGGCACGCATCATCGACCTGTTGCGCGACCTGCAGGCCGAGCGCGGCCTGAGCTACCTGTTCATCGCGCACGACCTCGCCGTCGTGCGGCAGATCGCCCACGACGTCGCCGTCATGCACCGGGGCAAGGTGGTCGAGCAGGGTGACCGCGAGGCGATCTTCGACCACCCGCAGGACGAGTACACGAAGACCCTGCTCGCCGCCGTGCCCACGATCGACCCGAGCTGGGAGGCCGCGCGTGCCACCATGCTCGAACAGGAGCGGACGCACGGATCGACCGCCGGAAGGACAGAGGCATGACCCACCGCACCACCACCTACCTACTGCCGGGGATCCATGTGACCGACCACACGGTCGACGTCCCGCTCGACTGGCGGCGCCCCGACGACGGCCGCACGATCAGCCTGTTCGCCCGCGAACTCGTCGACCCTCTGCGTCGCGACGAGCAGCTCCCGGTCCTCGTGTTCCTCCAGGGCGGACCGGGCGGCAAAGGCCCGCGTCCGGTGTCCAGGGACGGCTGGGTCGCCGAGGCCCTCCGCACCTTCCGGCTCGTGCTGCTCGACCAGCGCGGCACCGGCCGGAGCACCAGGATCGACGGCCGGTCCATCGCGGCCGTCGGTGACGCTGCCGCACAGGCCGAGTACCTGGAACGCTTCCGGGCCGACTCGATCGTCGACGACGCCGAGTACCTGCGCCGCACCGTCTTCGGTGGCCGTCGCTGGTCGACGCTCGGTCAGAGCTACGGCGGGTTCCTCACCCTCACCTACCTCTCGCGAGCCCCGGAGGGACTGGCCGCCTGTTACGTCACGGGCGGTCTGGCAGGCATCCACCCGTCGGCGGCTGAGGTCTACCGCCGCACCTATCCGCGCACGGAGCGCAAGAACCGGGCCTTCGCCGAGCGGTACCCCCAGGACGTCGACACCGTCGCGCGGATCGCCGACCGACTCGCCGCCGATGAGGTGCTCCTGCCGGACGGCGACCGACTCACCGTGCGGCGCTTCCAGAACCTTGGGATCGACTTCGGGATGAAGCCCGGTTACGAGCGTCTCCACTGGCTGCTCGACGAGGCGTTCGACAGCGGCGACCGCTTGAGCGACACCTTCCTGGCGCAGGTCTGGGGGAGGACGTCCTACGTCGACAACCCCCTCTTCATCGCCCTGCAGGAGAGCATCTACGGTGCCGCCGGCTCGGGGGCGACCGCGTGGGCGGCGCAGGCCGAGCGCGATGCACGGCCGGCGTTCGCCGAGACGGCCAGGCCGCTGCTGTTCACGGGGGAGATGGTCTACCCCTGGATGTTCGAGGAGATCCGCTCGCTCCGGCCCTTCCAGGGCGCGGTGGAGCGACTGGCGGCCAAGACCGACTGGGACCCGCTGTACGACCCCGCTGTCCTGGAAGCGAGCACGGTGCCGCTCGCCGCGGCCGTGTACCACGACGACATGTACGTGGACGCGCAGCTGCAGTTGGAGACGGTCGACGCGGTCGGCGGGGCGACCGCCTGGGTCACGAACGAGTACGAGCACGACGGGATCCAGGACGCCGCCGTGGTGCGCCGCCTGTTCTCGATGGTGGACGAGCGCGGCGGCCGTCGCGCGGATGAGGAGCAGGCATGACCGACACACAGCAGCAGACACCCGAGCAGACGGCGGGCCTCGCGCCGGCGACCACGGAGGCACCCGCCACGTCCATGCCGCGCCCGGCGAACCCGGACCCGAAGCTGCCCCGTCTGGCCGAGGTGCCGGCGTTCCGCGAGTTCCTCAGCACCGGCTGGGGCACCCCCGACCGCACGCCGCCGGTCGAGCCCGGGATCGCCGCAGCCGCAGCCGAGCACCGTCGTCGGTTGAGCGAGGCGTTCGTCGGGCGGACGCTCGTCGTCGCCGCCGGTCGCGCGCCCGTCCGGGCCAACGACTCGAACTACGACTTCCGCCCCGACAGCGACTTCTTCTGGCTCACCGGCTGCTCCGCCGAGGACGCGGTCATCGTGCTGCGTCCGAGCGGCACCGGTCACGACGCGACGTTGTACATCCCGGCACCGGCACACCCGGGCGAGACCGGATTCTTCGCCGACGCCAACCACGGCGAACTCTGGGTCGGTTCGGCGCCGGGGCCGGCCGACTGGTCCGCGGTCCTCGACCTCCGGGTCGAGGTGCTCGCCGCGCTGCCCGACGCGCTCCGAGGCGTCGAACGACCACTCCTCGCGGGGACCCTGACCTCGCGGCATCGTGCGCTCGAGCCCCTGACGGTCGCGCCGGAACTCGGCCGCGTGCTCTCGGAACTGCGCATGATCAAGGACGACTGGGAGATCGCGGAGCTGCGGCGGGCGGTCGATGCGACCGTCGGCGGGTTCTCCGCCGTGATCCGGGAGCTGCCGACGGCCCTCGCCGGCAGCGGTGAGCGTTGGCTCCAGGGGACTTTCGACCGGCACGCCCGCACCACGGGGAACGGCCCCGGCTACTCGACCATCGTCGGCAGCGGTGCGCACGCACCCACGCTCCACTGGGTGCGCTGCGACGGCCCGGTCCGCCCCGAGGACGCGATCCTGCTCGACATGGGCGTGGAGACGCGTGCGTTCTACACGGCGGACGTCACCCGCACCTTCCCCGTCTCGGGCACCTTCAGTCCGGAGCAGCGTCGCGTCCACGACCTCGTCGAGGCGTCCCACCGCGCCGGGATGGCCGCCGTCCGCCCGGGCCGCGACTTCACCGACTTCCACCACGCGGCCATGGAGGTCATCGCGCAGGGACTCCACGACTGGGACCTCCTGCCGGTGTCCGTCGACGAGGCTCTGAGCCCGGTCGGGCAACAGCACCGGCGGTACCTCGTGTGCGGCATCGGTCACCACCTCGGCCTCGACGTGCACGACTGCGCGAAGTCCTCCTACGAGGCCTACCAGGGTGGCTCGATGGCCCAAGGCATGGTCCTCACGGTCGAGCCGGGGCTGTACTTCCACGCCTTCGACGAGACGGTTCCACCGGAACTGCGCGGCATCGGCGTCCGGCTTGAGGACGACCTCCTCGTGACGGCCGACGGCGCCGAGGTGTTGTCAGATGCGCTGCCCATCGACGCGTCGGGCATCGAAGCGTGGATGCGCGCCCAGTAACCTGAGCGGACCGTGGTGGGAGACGAAGGATGGGAGTCGCGATGAGCATGTCGGCGATCCGACCGGCCGAGGAACGGCTGAGCCTGCGGGCGCAGGTGGAGCGGGCGGTGTCCGCGGCGATCATCTCGGGCGAGCTCGCGCCGGGGACGATGATCTCGGTACCGACGCTGGCGGTGCAGTTCAACGTCTCGGCGACGCCCGTCCGTGAAGCGATGCTCGATCTCGAGAAGCGCGACTTCGTGGAGGCGGTCCGGAACAAGGGGTTCCGTGTCACGGTCGTCAGCGAGGCCTCGCTCCGCAACACGGCGCAGATCCGCCAGCTCCTCGAGCCGCCCGCGATGGCGGACCTGGCGGAGGTCTTCGACCACGGGTCGCTGCCCGAGCTCCGGCAGCAGGCTGACGACATCGTGGCCGGTGCCCGCGACGGCGACCTGACCCGGTACCTCGAAGCCGACCAGGCGTTCCACCTCGCGCTCACCGCGAAACTCGGCAACCCGCTGCTCGTCGAGCTCGTCGCGGACCTCCGCGGACGTACCCGCCTCGTGGGGTTGGCCGCCATGCTCGATTCGCAGCAGCTCGACCGCTCGGCCGTGGAGCACCACGAGCTCCTCGACGCCCTCGAGCGGGGTGACGGGGCCGCCGCTCGCGAGCTCATGCACCGACACATCGGGCACACCACCGGCTGGTGGGCCGGCAAGCCGGAATCCGACGCCGAGTAGCCCCTGGCGTGCGTGCGCGGACCTCGACCAGGATCCGCGATCGCGCACGCTTGCCTGTTCAGTGAATGTGTGACACATTACTGAAAGCCCTTCCTTGCACCGACCGAAAGGACCGCCATGACCCGCATCGTCATCGTCGGCGCCGGCATCGTCGGTGCGGCCTGCGCGCGGATCCTCGCCCGCCGCGGCGCCGAGGTCGTCGTATTGGACCGTTCGGCGGCCGCCGGCGGTACGAGCGGCTCGGGGGAGGGGAACCTGCTCGTCTCCGACAAGGGGCCCGGCCCCGAACTCGACCTCGCCCGGTACGCTTCACGCCTCTGGCCCGTGGTCACCGCCGAACTCAGTGCCGAACTCGGACCGACCTTCCCGAGCATCGAGTTCGAGCGCAAGGGCGGCATCGTGGTCGCCACCACCGAGGCCGGCGCGCAGCCGCTGCTCGACTTCGCCGCCGCCCAGCGCGCGGCCGGTGTCGACGCCCGGCCCCTCACCGAGGACGAGCTGCTCGCGGCGGAGCCGTCGATCACCCGCTCCTCCACGGCGGCCGTCCACTATCCCGAGGACGCACAGGTCCAGCCCGTCATCGCCACGGAGGCCCTGCTCGCCTCGGCCCGGCGGGCGGGCGCGATCGTGCGCACCGGCGTCACCGTGACGGGCGGCGTCCGGAGCGCGACCGGTCGCCTCACGGGTGTCCGGACCTCCGTGGGCGACGTCTCGGGCGATGCGGTCCTCGTCTGCGCCGGACCGTGGTCGGCCGAGCTCGGCGAGGTGCTCGGGGCACCCGTCCCGGTCCGTCCCCGTCGCGGCATGGTGCTCGTCACCACCCGCATGCCGCACCGCGTGCACCACAAGGTCTACGACGGCGACTACTTCGGGGCCACGCAGTCGAGCGACGCCTCGCTCCAGACCTCGAGCGTCGTCGAGTCGACGGCTGCGGGCACCGTCCTCATCGGATCGAGCCGGCAGCAGATCGGGTTCGACGCGCGCCTCGACGTCGACGTGCTCCGCGAGGTCGCGGCGAAGTCGCTGCGCCTCTTCCCGTTCCTCCGCGACGCCTCGGTCATGCGCAGCTACGGTGGCTTCCGGCCGTACATGCCCGACCACCTCCCGGTCATCGGCCCCGACCACCGCCTGGACGGCCTGTGGCACGCGACGGGCCACGAGGGCGCCGGCATCGGACTGGCCCTCGCGACGGCCGAGCTCATCGCCGCCCGCCTGCTCGGCGGATCGGCCGACCTCGACGACGCCCCGTTCCGACTCGACCGCCCGGGGCTCGCCCCGCACCTGCACGTCGACCGCCCGGCCGAGGTGGCCTGATGGTCTCGAGACGACTGCCCGCGACGAGCGATCGGATCCTGCCCGGCACGGAGGACGCGCTGCGCATCGACCTCGACGGGACGCCCGTCGACGGACTCCGCGGCCAGACGATCGCCGGTGTCCTGTTGGGTTCCGGCGTCCTCGCCTGGCGCCGCACCAGCGGGGCCGGGAAGCCGCGCGGCGTCTTCTGCGGCATCGGGGTCTGCTTCGACTGCATCGTCACGGTGAACGGCCAGCGGGACGTCCGTGCCTGCCAGCGTCGCGCCGCGGACGGCGACCGCATCGAGTCGCAGCACGACGCCCTCCCGGAACCCACGACGGTGAACGACCCGTTCGGGGACCGGACATGAGCGCCCGGCAGCGGGAGGTCGTCGTCGTCGGTGCAGGTCCCGCCGGCCTCCAGGCCGCGCTCGCCGCCCGGGCCCTCGGTGCGTCCGTCACCCTGCTCGACGCCTCGGACGAGCTCGGCGGTCAGTACTGGCGGCACCTGCCGGCCAGCCGGCCGTCCGCGGCCGAGGCCTCGCTGCATCACGGGTTCGAGCGCTTCGTCGCGATGCGCGCGGCGCTCGACGCCGACGACGGCTGCACGGTGATCACCGAGGCGCAGGTGTGGGCGATCGACGTCGACCGCGCCGCCGCCGACCACGGCTCCGACGACATCTCCGGGGCGACCGGCCTGCGTCTGCACGTCCTGGTCGGACCGCCGGACGGCACCGACCGCACGGCGCTCACCCTCCGGCCGGACGCGCTCGTCCTCGCGACCGGCGCGCACGACCGCACGCTGCCCTTCCCCGGCTGGGACCTCCCCGGCGTGTTCTCGGCCGGTGCCGCCCAGGCCCTCGCGAAGGGCGAGCGGGTCGCCGTCGGTCAGCGGGTGGTCGTGGCCGGTGCCGGACCGTTCCTGTTGCCGGTGGCCGCGTCCTTGACCGCGACCGGATCACGCGTCCTCGGGGTCTACGAGGCCACGACCGTCGGCGGACTCGCCAGGGGCTGGCTCCCCAAGCCCTGGCAGCTGCTCGGCGTGACCGGGAAGGCCGGTGAGCTGCTCGGCTACGTCGGCGGCCACCTCCGTCACCGGATCCCGTACCGCGTCGGCCACGCGGTGGTCGCCGCGCACGGCACGGACCGGGTCGAGCGCGTGACCATCGCCGCCGTCGACGCCGACTGGTCGCCGATCCCCGGGACCGAGCGCACGGTCGAAGCGGACGCCGTCTGCGTCAGCCACGGGTTCACCCCACGGCTCGAGCTGCCCGTCGCGGTCGGCTGCGCGCTCACCGAAGCCCGGTTCGTCCAGGTCGACGACGAGCAGCGCACGAGCGTCCCGGCCGTCTTCGCGGCGGGGGAGATCACCGGTATCGGTGGTGTCGACGCCGCGCTCGCCGAGGGCGCGATCGCGGGACACGCTGCCGCAGGCGGACTCCCCGGCGCCTCCGGCATCCGTGCCGCCGTGAGCCGACGCGACACGTTCCTCGCCTTCGCCGACCGGCTCGAACGCGCCCACGGCATCCGCGCCGGCTGGAGCGACTGGCTCGACGACGACACCACCATCTGCCGCTGCGAGGAGGTCGACTACGGCTCGTTGCGCACGACGGCGACCGCCACCTGCGCGACCGGCCTGCGCTCCCTCAAACTCAGCACGCGCGCCGGACTCGGGATCTGCCAGGGACGCATATGCGGTCGCACCGTCGAGGAGCTCCTCCACCGCGTCGGAGCCGAAACCGGCGGCAGCGGCCTCATCGACGGCGTCTCGAGCGACCGCCGGCCCATCGCCTCCCCGCTGCGCATCGGCGAACTCGCCGCGCAGGCACCGGGACACCCTCCTCACGAACCGCCGTCGACCCCGACGGCCGAACACCCAGGATGACCGACCGGTCTCCGCACCACTCCCTCGGAAAGGAACCACCCATGGCCAAGCAGTTCGACCTCGGCGGCGTCATCGTCGCGACCACCCTCGCGTTCAAGGAGGACGCCTCGGCGCCCGCAGGCCTCGCCGTCGACTACGACCGCTTCGCCGAGCACTGCAACTGGCTCATCGAGAACGGTTGCCGCGGCGTCGGCCCGAACGGCTCGCTCGGTGAGTACTCGTCACTGACGGACGCCGAGCGGCGCAAGGTCATCCAGGTCGCGGTCGACACCGTCGGCGACCGCGGCCTCGTCGTCGCCGGGGTGCACGGCGTCGGCTGGCACCAGGCCCAGCAGTGGGCCGAGTACGCGAAGGAGGACGGCGCGGACGGCGTCCTGCTCCTGCCGCCCACCATCTACCGGGCGAACGACGACGAGGTCATCGAGCACTACAGCCGCGTGGACGAGGTCGGCCTGCCGATCATGGCCTACAACAACCCCATCGACACCAAGGTCGACCTCACGCCCGACCTGCTCGTCGAACTCGCCAAGCTCGAGCACGTCGTCGCCGTGAAGGAGTTCTCGGCCGACATCCGTCGGGTGCTCGAGATCCAGGACAAGACCGACCTCGACGTCATCGCGGGAGCGGACGACCTCCTCTTCGAGTCCCTCGTCGCCGGTGCGGTCGGCTGGTTCGCCGGCTACCCGAACGCCTTCCCCCGCGAGGCCGTCGAGCTGTACACGCTCGTCACCTCCGGTCGCGTCGACGAGGCCCGCACCCTCTACCGCGAGCTCGTGCCCGTCTTCGGGTGGGACTCGAAGACGGAGTTCGTCCAGGCCATCAAGCTCTCGATCGACATCGCCGGCGAGAGCTACGGTGGTCCGACGCGTCCGCCGCGCGGTCCGCTGAACGCGCTCCAGACGGAGCAGGTCACGACGCAGACGCGTCGCGCGCTCGACTACCTCGCGGCACGCTGAGCCTGGTGGCCGACGCGACACCCCGACCACGACCACCAGTCCTGAGAGGCACACCATGAAGTCCTCCCGCATGATCAGTGCGGTCGATTCGCACACCGAGGGCATGTCGACCCGCGTCGTCACCGGCGGGGTCGGCGTGATCCCCGGCGCGACCATGAACGAGAAGCGCCTCCACTTCATGGAGCATCTCGACGACCTGCGGCTCTTCCTCATGAACGAGCCACGCGGTCACGCGGCGATGAGCGGGGCGATCCTGCAGCCGTCCACGCGTGCGGACTGCGACTGGGGCGTCGTGTACATCGAGGTGTCCGGCTGCCTGCCGATGTGCGGGCACGGCACCATCGGGGTCGCGTCGGTCCTCGTGGAGACCGGCATGGTGGAGGTGGTCGAGCCGGTCACGACGATCCGGCTCGACACCCCCGCCGGACTCGTGATCGCGCGGGTCGACGTCAGCGACGGGCACGCCGACCGCGTGACGATCGAGAACGTCCCGAGCTATGTCGACCGCCTCGACGCCACGATCGAGGTGCCGGGCCTCGGCACCGTGCCGTACAGCCTCGCGTTCGGCGGCAACTTCTACGCGATGGTCGACCTCGACGACGTGGGCCTGCCCTTCGACCGCGACCGTCAGCAGGACATCCTCGACACGGGCCTGCGGATCATGGCGGCGATCAACGAGCAGGCGCCGCCCGTGCACCCCGAGATCGCCGGCCTCGACCACTGCCACCACGTCGAGTTCATCGCGCCGGGATCCGACGCCGTGCTGTCCCGGCATGCGATGGCCATCTTCCCGGGGTGGTTCGACCGCTCGCCCTGCGGCACCGGAACCTCGGCCCGCATGGCCGAGCTCTGGGCCCGCGGTGAGCTGCCACTCGATCAGGACTTCGTCAACGAGTCCTTCATCGGCAGCCGGTTCACCGGCCGGCTGATCGCCGAGACGTCGGTGGCCGGCCGGCCGGCCGTCATCCCGACCATCTCCGGTCGGGCCTGGGTCACCGGTATCGGCTCCTACCTCCTCGACCCCGCCGATCCGTTCCCGACCGGCTTCCAGTTCTGAACCACACCACGATCCCGGAGGATCACATGACGACCACGCCAGCCCCCGACGCCCCCATCGCGGAGACCACCCCCGAGCAGCTCGAGGAGGTCCTCCGGGGAGCCGCCGCGGCTGCACCCGCGTGGGCCGCGACGCCGGCGGACGCCCGTGCGCGTGCGCTCGTCGCCGTCGCCGACGCCCTGCAGGCCCACGCGGACGAGCTCGTCCCGGTCGGCATGGTCGAGACGGGGCTCGCCGAGGCCCGGCTCCGCGGCGAGCTCCTCCGCACCGCCGTGCAGCTGCGGCTCTTCGTGGAGACGATCGTCGACGGCTCCTACCTCGACGTCCGGATCGACGAGGCCGACCCGGACTTCGCGCTCGGCGCGCGCCCGGAACTCCGCCGCGTCCTCGTGCCGCTCGGCCCGGTCGTGAACTTCGCTGCGAGCAACTTCCCCTTCGCCTTCTCCGTCGCCGGTGGTGACACCGCGTCGATCCTCGCGGCCGGATGCCCGGTGATCCTCAAGGTGCACGACGGGCACCCGCGGCTCTCGCTCGCGACGGCGGCCGTCCTCGAGGCCGCGCTCCGGGCGTCCGGGGCTCCTGACGGCGTCTTCCAGACGATCATCGGCCAGGAGGCCGGCGTCGTCGCGCTGCAGGACGAGCGCGTCCGGGCCGGCTCCTTCACGGGCTCCCTCCGGGCGGGTCGGATCCTCGCCGACCTCGCGGCGGCACGCCCCGTCCCGATCCCGTTCTTCGGCGAGCTCGGCAGCGTCAACCCCGTGTTCGTGACGCAGACGGCCCTCGACGAGTCCGCGGCGACCATCGCGACGGGGTTCGTCACGAGCGTCGCGGGGTCGGCCGGTCAGCTCTGTACGAAACCTGGTTTCGTCTACCTGCCGGACGGCGCGGGGCTCGACGAGTCGATCCGTGAGGCTGCTGCCGCGGTCCCCGAGCACCGACTCCTGAACGACCGCATCACGGCCGGGTACCAGGCGAGGCGCGACACGATCCTCGGAACCGACGGCGTGCGGGTCATCGCCGAGGGTTCGCTCCGGGTCGACGAGGACGGCGAGGGCTGGGCGACCCCCACGATCGTCGCGGTCCCACTCGACGCGCTGCGGGCCGGTCGGGACGCCCTGCTCGACGAGGCCTTCGGTCCGTTGTCGATCATCGTCGAGGTCCCGGCCGGTACGGCGCTCGCACCGCTCGTGTCGGAGTTCTGCGAGGGCAACCTGACGGCCACCCTGCACGCCGGTGCCGACGAGACGAGCGACGACCTCGTGGAACTCGTCCAGCAGCTGTCGGCGCACGCCGGACGGGTGCTGTTCGGCGGTTGGCCCACCGGCGTCGCGGTCACGCCCGCCATGCAGCACGGCGGACCGTGGCCGGCGACGACGAACGACTCGAGCACCTCGGTGGGGACGGCCGCGATCACCCGTTTCCTGCGACCGGTCGCGTTCCAGAACATGCCGGACCGGTTCCTGCCCGAGGTGCTGCGGTCGTCGGCCACCGGCGTCCCGCGGACGATCGCACCCGCGGGCGAGTCGACGCACTGGGGCGAGGCGGCTCAGCGCTGATGCGCGGCCGGCCGGTCCCCCGGACGGCGAGGCGTCAGATGGCGCCCTCGACCGTGGCGCCGACCTCGTCGTCCTCCTCGTCGCCGGGGAGCGGCGGGTCGTAGGCCCAGCTCGGCGCGAGCGCCTTGATCCGCGCACCGCGCCACTGCCATGTCGCCCACAGCGGGTACCAGTAGAGCGGGGCGATCGCGCCGGTGATCACGAGTCGGTCGCGGTACAGGGTCTTCGTCGGGTCCTGCTTGTCGCGGGCCACCGCCATCTGGTGGTCCCACCCGGCGAGCTTGCTGAGCGGCCCGCTGACCGGGTCGCCCTGGTCGTGGAGGATGCGGGTGCCGTCGCGGCGCTCGATGAACTCGAGGTCGATGATCTGGTCGCCGACCGGGATCGCGCCGGCGGCCTTCACGCGCACGCGGTGCGCTCCCGGCTCCCAGATGGTGGGGAACCCGTCGGCGTCGAGCGCCTCGAGGCCCATGACGGGGCTGTAGAGCTCCCGCAGGACCGCCGGGGAGCGGAGTGCCCGCCAGGCGACGTCGACATCACAGTCCAGGACGAGTTTCAGCATCACGCGCATGCCTCAGTGTCGCATGTGCGGCTCGGCGGCTGCAGGGGGTGCGCCGGTAGGGAAGACTGTGCCTATGGCGATCCGGTACTGGCTGGGCGTGATCCAGCGGGATCACGTCGTCCTCGGCGTCCGGCAGGGCTTCGTGCAGATCAACCACGGGCAGCGCGGCGGTCTCGACCAGATGCGCGAGTCCGACGGCTTCGTGTACTACTCGCCGAGGGTCAGCACCCCGGACGGCGCGCCGCTCAAGGCGTTCACCGCGATCGGGCGGGTCTCCGACGACACCGTCTACCAGGCGGCCGTGCCTCGACCGGACGGAGCCGATTGGCGGCCCTGGCGGCGGAGTGTCGACTGGTACCCGGACGCGGTCGAGGCGCCCATCCGTCCGATGCTCGCGCTCCTCGACTTCACGAGCTTCACCCGGAACTGGGGTGTCCAGCTCCGTCGTGGGTTCCTCGAGCTGAGTCGTCACGACTTCGAGCTCATCCGCAACGAGATGCGTCCGCCCCACCCCGACGACCGTCGCTTCCCCACCGCCTCCCGCTGACCCCCTCCTGTCCTTGCGCCAGCGCGGTGCGCTGACGTCACCGCGGGTCCGGCGCGTGAGCGCGCCCTTCCGGAGGCCCGCGCTCACGTCCGATGGCCCGCGCTCGCGTCAGCGCACCGCGCTGGCCACCACCCCCACGGAGGTCTTCGGACGCAACACTCGTGGGGTGGGTGGGTGCGCCTGGATACGATGAACGGGTGAGTACCGCAGCCGCCACCCCGCCGCCCGTCCACCCGCCGCTCGCCCAGACCAAGTACCAGGTCAGGTTCGACTGGGGCGTGGCAGGAGCCGGCCGGGTCGAGGCGGCGGACGTCGCGGTCGTCGTGGACGTGCTCCACGCGACGACCTCCGTCGAGCGGCGCGTGAGCGGTGGGGAGACCGTCGCCGTCGCCGAACTGGACGACCGCGGGGAGACGGCTCAGATCGCGACCCTGCTCGCCGACGCGGGTGCGACGGTCGTCGCCGGGTGCCTGCGCAACCGGTCGGCGGTCGCGGACTGGATCATCGCGAAGCAGGCCGAGCTCGGTCGGCGTACGAGCATCGTCGTCATCGCGGTCGGCGAACTCGACGACACGGCCGAGACCCGGTTCGCTGTCGAGGACCTCTTCGGGGCCGGTGCCGTGATCGAGGCGCTGGGGCTCCGCGGCATCGACTTCACCTCACCGGAGGCCGCTGCCGCCGCCGCCGCGTACGAGGGCCTGCGCAACGGCGTCGGGCACCTGCTGTCCGCGTCCGCCACCGCCCAGCAGCTCGCGCAGGCGGGTGCCACGCAGCACGTCCAGGCGGCACGCGAGGTCGACGTGTCAAGCGTCGTCCCGGTCCTGGACGGAGCCCTGTTCCGGGCGTAGTCTCGGCGCATGCGCGCACTCCTCGGAACCACCGTCCTCGCCGAAGCCCCCGAGTCGGAGCTCATCAAGATCGAGGGCAACTGGTACTTCCCGCCGTCGAGCCTCAATCGCGAGCGCTTCGTCGAGACCGACACCCAGTACCACTGCCCGTGGAAGGGCGACGCCCAGTACTGGGGCGTCACCGACGGTGGCGAGGTCAAGCCCGATGTGGCCTGGTCGTACCCGACCCCGTATCCGACCGCGTTCGACCGCGTCGGCAAGGACTTCTCCGGCTACGTCGCCTTCGGGAACGAGGTCCAGGTCGTCGACTGATGGCCGACTGGGGCGACCGCCCGCAGCCGCCTGAGCGCGGTGGCGAGCGCGAGACGATCGAGGGTTTCCTCGATCTGCAGCGCGCGAGCATCGTCTGGAAGGCACGCGGCCTCACCGACGAGCTCGCGGCCAAGCGGCTGCTGCCGAGCATCACGACGGTCTCGGGCGTCATCCGACACCTCGCCGATGTCGAGCGCAGCTGGTTCCGCGAGGACATGGACGGGCAGTCGGACGTCCCGGCACGGTGGACCGACGATGACCCCGACGGCGAATGGCGCATCACGGCCGACGACAGTCTGGCCGAGATCATCGCCGACTACGAGGCGGCCTGTGCGGAGTCCCGCGAGGTGGCGTCGCGGTATCAGCTCGACGACGTCTGCCTCGGCAACGACCAGCGGTTCACACTGCGGTGGATCGAGCTCCACATGATCGAGGAGACGGCCCGGCATCTCGGGCACGTCGACGTCCTCCGCGAACAGCTCGACGGCCGCACGGGCGAGTAGCGCCGCGGCCGTCGAGCGAGCCGAGCGTCAGGCGCCCACGAGTGCTGCGCGGTCGCGTCCCCGTGAGACGCGGACGACCACGGTGACGACGGCCACCACGACCGCGACGATCAGCGCCGTGACCCCCGCTTCGGTCGACAGCAGTTCGCCGGTGAAGCGGCCCACGGCCACCCACGCCAGCCCCCAGCAGAGCGACAGCATGGGGGCGATGCGCCCACGTCCGACGACCGCGAGCAGGATCCCGACCGCCCCGGCGACCGCGAGGACGATGATCGCCCAGACACCGGCGGCCGGGCCGTCCGCGCTCCCGATCCCGGATCCGACGAGCGCCGCGGTGATGTTCGCCGCCGTCGCGACGCACACCCACCCGAGGTAGAGGCCCATCGTGCCGTCCGTGATGATGGCGTCGACCATCCCGGCGGGCCTGGTGCGGAGCACGATCACGAAGATGCGGGCCAGGACACCCAGGAGGGCGACGATCACGAACACGCTGAGGATCAGGAAGCCCGCTTGCACCACGAGGATCCACGCCGCGTTCAGCAACAGGCTCGCCACGACCCAGTAGCCGAGACGACGGTGGCGCTCGCGGGTCGTCTGCGAGGGCAGGAACTGCCAGACCGCATAGGCGACGAGCCCGAGGTAGATGACGCTCCAGATGGAGAACGCGGGTCCGTCCGGTGCGATCGGCGTCGAGGAGGCGCTCAACGCGCCGTTCGCCGCGTTCTGGACCTGCGTGCCCCCGGCGGCTCCCGACCCGATGTAGGAGCCGATGATCGCGAGGACCGCGCTGACGGCGACGGCGATCTGCCGGACGCGGTCCGCGGTGGTGGGTGAATCGATGCCGGTCATGACGCGTGCCTCCAGAATTGTGCAGCTAGCTGATCAATTCAGCGTACGCCACCGTCGGGCACCTCGCGGGGGCTTGCGCCGACGCCGCGGATCCGCCTGTTCAGAGGAGCTTCCGCAGCGTCCGCAGGTTGCGCGTGGTGACGTGCGGTTTGAACCGGGCCTTCGAGGACTCCTTTGCGAAGGCGGTGTCGGTGCTCGACCCCTTCGGGACCTCCCAGTAGAGGACGCCGTCGCCGGGTGCGACGCGGTCGGGCTGCTCCCCGGCTGCCGCCGAGAACGCGAGCAGTGCGTCGAGCGAGCTCTGTTCGGAGGAGAACATGACGTACGGCTGGACCTCGTCGGCCTCCGTCCAGGGGTAGGCGTCGACGACGTCGGCGAGTGCGTGCTGATGTGTGAGCACGATCCACGCCTCGTAGCCGAAGGCCTCCGCGAGCGCCCGCTCGATTCGCCGTTTCAGCGCGCCGCGTGCATCGTGCGCCGTCTCGCCGGGCTCGTGCTCCGGGTCGTCGAAGACGACATTGCCGCTCGCCAGCACGGTACGGACTCCCGTGAACCCGGCCGATCGGAACACCTCGGCGAGGTCCGCGGAGCGGATCGTGACGCCGCCGACGTTGACCCCGCGCAGGAGTGCGATCCAGCTGTCGGCGGGAACCGCGCCGCCGGTCATGACCCGATGCCCGGCTCGGGCTGGGTGGAGCTGTCGAACGCCGCCGCCCGACGCCGCATGGCCGGCGTGACCTCCCGGTGCACCCAGCTGAGGAGGAAACGTTCGTCCCAGGAACGCGAGCACTTGCCACACGAGGTGGCCCGGCTCGGGCGCCGATGCCGGTAGAGGACGTGGCCCGAGGGGCAGGTGCCGACCCACGGGGCGAGTTCGTCGGCCGTCTGGCCCTCGTGGAGACGCGAGCCCTCGTAGCCGATCTCCTCGGCGACCTTGCGCCACTTGGGTCCGTGCCCGGCGCGCGCCCCGGCGAGGGCGTGCGCGACCTCGTGGAGGAGGATCTGGTGGATCTCGTCGTCGTCGTAGCGTGCCGCGAGATAGCGCGAGACGGTGATGCGCTTCGTCGTGAAGTTGCACAGGCCGGCGCGTCGCTTGGCGTTGTCGAAGCCGAAGGTCCAGACCGTCGGGTCGAGGTGCAGCACGATGAGCGCCTGTGCCCACGCCGTGACCCGACTGAGTTCTGCCATGCCTGGATGGTACTCCCGGCGACCGACACCGGACCGCAGGAGCGGGATGACCCACCGGTGTGGCGGTCGCCCTCAGCGGGCCGCGAGCGGGGCGAGGGGGAGTTCGACGATCCGGTCGTCCTGGGACCCGGGCGAACCGCGGCCGTCGGTGTTGTTCGTGAGGATCCAGGCGGTCCCCGGCGGGCCGGCCACGACGTCGCGGATCCGTCCGAACTCACCGACGAGGTAGGGCACCGCGTCGATCACGCCCACGAGCGCGCTGCTCCCCGCCGGGACGTGCACGCCGTCGGTGATGCCGTACAGGCGCTCGCCGCGGAGCGAGGCCATGAAGATCGTGTCGTCGATGATCGCGAGACCGCTCGGGCTCGCGTCCTCCGTGGCCCACTGCGCGACCGGGTCGATCATGCCCTGGGCTCCGGCGATGCCCTCGGCGACCGGCCAGCCGTAGTTCCCGCCGGGGGTGATCCGGTTGAGCTCGTCCCAGGTGTTCTGGCCGAATTCGCTCGCCCACAGGCCGCCGTCGCGATCCCACGCGATGCCCTGCGGGTTGCGATGGCCGAGGGAGTAGACGGGCGACCCCGGGAACGGGTTGTCGCCCGGTACCGCGCCGTCGGGAGTGAGCCGCAGGATCTTCCCGCCGAGGCTGCTCATGTCCTGGGCCAGGCTCCGGTCACCGGCGTCACCCGTGGTGGCGTAGAGCATGCCGTCCGGTCCGAACGCGATGCGTCCGCCGTTGTGGTTCCCGGCCCGGGGGATGCCGACGAGGACCTCCTCGACGCCGCCGAGCGCGTACGACCCTGCCGCTCCCGTGAGCGGGAACCGCACGATCCGGTTGTCGGACGACGTCGTCAGGTAGGCGTAGAGCCAGGTTCCCGCGGTCTCCTCTCCCGTCGGCGTGAGGACGGCGAGTCCGAGCAGCCCGCCCTCGCCGCCCGCGGCCACCCCGGGGACCACGCCGACCTGCCGCACCGCGCCGCCGCTGACGACCTCGAGGACGTCGCCCGCGTCGCGCTGGCTCACCAGCGTGCTGCCCGAGGCGAGTCGGACCATCGACCAGGGCGCGTCGAGGCCGCCGACGACCGTGGTGGCCTCACCGGTCGGGGCGACCGGCCCGGTGGGAACCGCGGATGTGGGCGTCGATGCGGACGCACTCGGCGCGGGGGAGGGTGAAAGGGAGGCCGTACCCGGTGATCGTGGCTCCCCGTCGGTGCAGGCCACGAGCGCCAGGGCGGTGGCGGCGAGCAGGGCGGTGAGCGAGGCGGGCGCACGCAGGCCCCGTCGTCGCGGCGTCTGCGTGGTGGCCATGGTCAGCCCTTCGTCTGGAAGATGCCCTGGGCGGGGTTCGGGGAGGGGACGGCGGTCGTGTCCGTGACGACCTGTGCCCCCGCGATGAAGGCGCGCAGCTCGGCGCCAGCCACCGCCTTGGCGGGGTGGGGTCCGGCCGCGAGGAGCCTCGGCAGGAAGTCGAGTGGGAGCGCGGTGTTCGATCCGACGAGGACGACGTTCCCGAAGCGGCGGCCTTTGAGGATCTGCGTCTCCGCGAGGGCGGCGACGTGTGACACGGAGTCGGCGAGCGTCGCGGCCTGTCCGCGGGCGAAGGCGAGTCCGCGGCCGTCGGCGACGTTCACGACGATGACGCCGGTCGGCGACAGCAGCTCGACCGCCGAGGCGTAGAACTCCGTGCTCGTGACGTGGGCCGGCGTGTTGGCGCCGCTGAAGATGTCGACGACGACGAGGTCGACGGTGCCCCGGAGCCCCGGCGGCAGCTTCGCGACGATCTCGCGGGCGTCGCCGTAGCGGACGCGGATCTGGGCGCGCTTCGACCAGGGGAGGTGCTCGCGCACGAGATCGATGAGTTCGCGCTCGAGCTCGACGACCTGCTGCCGCGAGCCCGGCCTCGTCGCCTCGACGTAGCGGGGGAGGGTGAGCGCGCCGGCGCCGAGGTGCACCGCCGTGATCGGCTGACCGGGATCGGCGATCTCGTCGATGATGTGACCGATGCGCTGGATGTACTCGAAGAAGAGCTCCTCGGGCTCATCGAGGTTGACGTGCGACTGCGGCGTGCCGTCGACCACCAGCTGATAGGTGCCCGGCACGAAGCGGTCGGCCTCGATCCTGGCCAGGTATCCGCTGACGCCGAGTCGTACCTGTGCCTCGTCCATACCCCCACCCTAGACTTTCCCGCAGGAGTGGGAGGCGGAGCGGAAGGGGTGCGGCCGTGGCGCAGGTGGACCTCAACAGCGACCTCGGCGAGGTCTGGCGCGGCGTGCCGACCGCCGACGACGACGCCATGTTCGCCCTCATCACGAGCGCGAACGTCGCCTGCGGCTTCCACGCCGGGGACGACGCGTCCATGCACGACGCCGTCCGCCGCTCGACGGCCCACGGGGTGTCGTTGGGAGCCCACCCCTCCTACCGGGACGAGGCGGGCTTCGGGCGCCGCGACCAGGACCTACCCGCCGAGGTGCTCGAAGCGGAGGTCCTGGAGCAGCTCCGCGCCCTGCAGCGAGCGGTCGACGAGGTCGGCGAAGCCGACGGGACCGCCGTGGGGCTCGCCTACGTGAAGCCGCACGGCGCCCTCTACAACCGGATCGCGCACGACCGGGTCCAGGCGCGGGCGGTCGTCCGGGCGGTGGTCACGGCCTCCGAGGAGCTCGGGCGACCACTTCCCGTGCTCGGGATGCCCGGCTCCGTGATCGGACGCGAGACCCTCGCCGCCGGGCTCCGCTTCGTCGCTGAAGCCTTCGTCGACCGCGGCTACCGCTCCGACGGTTCGCTCGTCCCGCGTGATACCCCCGGGGCACTGGTCACCGATGAGACCGCCGCCGCCCGCCGCGCCGTCTCCCTCGTCCTCGACCGACGCATCACCAGTGTCGACGGTGCCGACGTCGAACTCGACGCGGTCTCGCTCTGCGTGCACGGCGACACCCCGGGAGCCGTGTCGCTCGCCACGGCGGTCAGAACCGCCCTGCTGGACGCCGGCGTCGCACTGGTCGCGCCGTGGTGAACACGGACACCTCATCGGGACCCGTGCTCCGAGCGATGGGGGAGGAGGCCGTACTCCTCGAACTCGGATCGCTCGAGGACGTGCTGCTCGTGCACCGGGCGCTCGCCGCGTCGCGCCCGGCGGGGCTGGTCGACCTCGTCCCGGCCGCCCGGACCGTGCTCGCCGTGACGGACGCGCGGGGTCCGGCGCTCGCCGCGGTGGGTACCTGGTTGCTCGCGACCGCTGAACGGGCGCTCGCACCCGGCGCGGGAGGCTCGACGGTCGCTGTCGAGGAGGAGCTGGCGCGGCCGGACGTCGTCATCCACGTCCGCTACGACGGACCGGACCTCCGCGAGACCGCGGAGCTGCTCGGCATGGAGGCAGCGGATCTCATCGCCTGGCACACCGCTCGCGCATGGACCGTCGCCTTCAGCGGCTTCGCGCCGGGATTCGCCTACCTCGTCCCGGAACGGGAGGACGAGACGATCGGCCGGCCACTCGAGATCCCGCGATTGAGCGTGCCGCGGACGACCGTCCCCGCGGGTTCGGTGGCGCTCGCCGGAACGTTCAGCGGCGTCTATCCGCGAGCCTCCCCGGGCGGGTGGCGCATCATCGGGACGACCGACGCCGTCCTGTGGGACGATGCAGCGGACCCGCCCGCCCTCCTCGTCCCCGGCGGCCGGGTGCGCTTCGTGCAGGTCGTCGCATGATGGGCGGGACGCTGCTCGTAGAGGCGGCGGGACCGGCGACCACCGTGCAGGACCTGGGTCGACCTGGGGCTGCGGCCCTCGGGGTCAGCCCGTCCGGCGCGCTCGACCGCGGCGCCCTGCGCCTCGCCAACCGTCTCGTCGGCAACCCGGAGGGCCGTGCGGCGCTCGAGGTCGTCCTGGGCCCGTTCGTGGCCGTCGCCGAGGTCGACCTCTGGATCGCCGTGACCGGTGCGTGGGGTCCGATCACCGTCGACGGCAGGCCGTCCGACGGGCACCGCGCCGTCCGCGTCCAGGCCGGCTCCCGGCTCGAACTCGGCGCGGCGACCCACGGGCTCCGGTACTTCCTCGCCGTCCGCGGCGGCTTGGACGGCCCGCAGCTCCTCGGCTCGCGGTCGACGGACACCCTGGCCGGCCTCGGCCCGGCACCGGTCGTCGCCGGCGATCGACTCCCCGTCCTCCCCACCCCGCGCCGCCGCGTCCCTCCGCTCGACATCGCCCCGTGGACGCGGCCCGACGCCGGGGAGCGTCTCGTGCGGATCTCGCCGGGGCCCCGCCAGGACTGGTTCGACGACGCCTCCCTGCGGCGCCTGGTCGAGCAGCCGTGGACCATGACGGCCGACGCCGATCGCATCGGGATGCGCCTCGACGGGCCGCCGCTCGAGCGACTCGATCCCGGTCGGGAACTGCCGAGCGAGGGCATGGTCGCCGGGGCGGTCCAGGTGCCGCCGAGCGGTCTGCCGACGATCCTGTCGGCCGACCACCCGGTCACCGGCGGGTATCCGGTCGTCGCGGTCGTGCGTGCCGCGGACCGAGACCTCCTGGCGCAACTCCGGCCCGGTCAGCGTCTGCGGTTCAGCACGGGTTGACGGGAACACCGGGGGCGACGCGGCGGTTATACCGGAAAGTCGAAAACTCGTCAAGGAAACAGTAGACACGCCGAAGATTCCGGCATATAGTTGTTCTTTGCGCTCCCAGAATCTCTATGCCTTCATATTGCGGTCGGCTGGTGTGCGGGTCCAACCCGCCACATGTTCTCTTTCTGGTGAGTAACTCCACTGACGACCAGTAACTCGGCCCCCAACAGGCCTCCGGAGGTTATCCCCTTGGCTGCTGCGCGCAACGCAACCACCAACTCACCCAAGAACGGCCGCGGAGCATCCCGCCTCTCGTTCGCGAAGATCACCGACACGCTCACGGTTCCAGACCTCCTGGCTCTGCAGACCGAGAGCTTCGACTGGCTGGTCGGCAACGACGTGTGGAAGGCACGCGTCGCAGAAGCCACCCAGGCCGGCCGACAGGACCTGCCCACGAAGAGCGGCCTCGACGAGATCTTCGAGGAGATCTCGCCCATCGAGGACCTCGGCGAGACGATGCAGCTCTCCTTCGCCAACCCGTACCTCGAGCCCGAGAAGTACTCCATCGACGAGTGCAAGGAGCGCGGCAAGACGTACGCGGCCCCGCTCTACGTCGAGGCCGAGTTCATGAACCACCTCACCGGTGAGATCAAGACGCAGACGGTCTTCATGGGCGACTTCCCGCTCATGACCGAGCGCGGTACCTTCATCATCAACGGCACCGAGCGTGTCGTCGTCTCGCAGCTCGTCCGCAGCCCGGGCGTGTACTTCGAGTCGGCTCAGGAGAAGACCTCCGACAAGGACATCTTCTCCGCTCGCGTCATCCCGAGCCGCGGTGCCTGGCTCGAGTTCGAGATCGACAAGCGCGACCAGGTCGGCGTCCGCATCGACCGCAAGCGCAAGCAGTCCGTCACCGTGTTCCTCAAGGCGCTCGGCATGACGAGCGAGGAGATCCTCGAGGAGTTCAAGGGCTACGAGTCGATCGAGCTCACCCTCGAGAAGGACACGATCCTCACCAAGGAGGACGCGCTCCGCGACATCTACCGCAAGCTCCGTCCGGGCGAGCAGGTCGCTGCCGAGGCCGCGCGTGCGCTCCTCGACAACTTCTACTTCAACTCGAAGCGCTACGACCTCGCGAAGGTCGGCCGGTACAAGATCAACAACAAGCTCGGTCTCGACAAGCCGCTCAGCGACTCCGTCCTGACGACCGACGACATCGTCGCCACGATCAAGTACCTCGTCGCCCTGCACCGCGGAACGGCCACCCTCCCGGGTGTCCGCAACGGCAAGCCCGTCGACCTCCGTCTCGACACGGACGACATCGACAACTTCGGCAACCGTCGCATCCGCGCCGTCGGCGAGCTCATCCAGAACCAGGTCCGCACCGGTCTGTCCCGCATGGAGCGCGTCGTCCGCGAGCGCATGACCACGCAGGACATCGAGGCCATCACGCCGCAGACCCTGATCAACGTGCGCCCCGTCGTCGCCGCGATCAAGGAGTTCTTCGGGACCTCGCAGCTGTCGCAGTTCATGGACCAGAACAACCCGCTCGCGGGTCTGACCCACAAGCGTCGCCTCTCGGCGCTCGGCCCCGGTGGTCTGTCGCGTGAGCGTGCAGGCGTCGAGGTGCGAGACGTCCACCCGTCGCACTACGGCCGCATGTGCCCGATCGAGACCCCGGAAGGCCCGAACATCGGCCTCATCGGTTCGCTCGCATCGTTCGCGCGGATCAACTCGTTCGGTTTCATCGAGACCCCGTACCGTCGCGTCGTCGACGGCCGGGTCACCGAGGACATCGACTACCTGACCGCGATGGAAGAGGACAACTACATCGTCGCGCAGGCCAACGCTCCGCTGAAGAGCGACGGCCACTTCCAGGAGGACCGCGTCCTCGCCCGGAAGAAGGGCGGCGAGGTCGACCTCATCCCGTCCGAGGAGATCGGCTACATGGACGTCTCCCCGCGCCAGATGGTGTCGGTCGCGACCTCCCTCATCCCGTTCCTCGAGCACGACGACGCGAACCGCGCACTCATGGGTGCCAACATGCAGCGTCAGGCCGTCCCGCTCCTCATGTCGGACTCGCCGCTCGTCGGTACCGGTATGGAGGGCTACGCAGCCATCGACGCGGGTGACGTCGTCACCGCCGACAAGGCCGGCGTCGTCCAGGAGGTGTCGGCCGAGTCCGTCACCATCCAGCTCGACGAGGGTGGCACGCAGACCTACTACCTGCGCAAGTTCGACCGCTCCAACCAGGGCACGAGCTACAACAACCGCGTCATCGTCTCCGAGGGTGCACGCATCGAGGCCGGCGAGGTCATCGCCGACGGCCCCGCCACGGAGAACGGCGAGCTCGCGCTCGGCAAGAACCTCCTCGTCGCCTTCATGACGTGGGAGGGTCACAACTTCGAGGACGCGATCATCCTCAGCCAGAACCTGGTGAAGGACGACGTCCTCTCCTCGATCCACATCGAGGAGTACGAGGTCGACGCCCGCGACACCAAGCTCGGCAAGGAGGAGATCACCCGTGATCTCCCGAACGTCAGCCCGGAGCTGCTCAAGGACCTCGACGAGCGCGGCATCATCCGCATCGGTGCCGAGGTCCGCCCCGGCGACATCCTCGTCGGCAAGGTCACGCCGAAGGGTGAGACCGAGCTCTCCGCCGAGGAGCGCCTGCTCCGCGCCATCTTCAACGAGAAGAGCCGCGAAGTCCGCGACACCTCGCTGAAGGTCCCCCACGGTGAAGCCGGCACGATCATCGCCGTCAAGGTGTTCGACGCACAGGACGGCGACGACGAGCTCGGCTCGGGCGTCAACCAGCGTGTGGTCGTCTACATCGCCCAGAAGCGCAAGATCACCGAGGGCGACAAGCTCGCCGGCCGTCACGGCAACAAGGGTGTCATCGCGAAGATCCTGCCCGTCGAGGACATGCCGTTCCTCGAGGACGGCACGCCGGTCGACGTCATCCTCAACCCGCTCGGCATCCCCGGTCGAATGAACTTCGGTCAGGTCCTCGAGATCCACCTGGGGTGGATCGCGAAGCAGGGCTGGAACGTCGAGGGCAAGCCCAGCTGGGCCAAGAAGCTCCCGGCTGCCGCGCACTCGGCCGAGCCGAACACCAAGGTCGCGACCCCGGTGTTCGACGGCGCCTCCGAGGAGGAGATCGCCGGTCTGCTCGACTCGACCAACGTCACCCGCGACGGCGACCGCCTCATCGGTTCCTCCGGAAAGGCCCGTCTGTTCGACGGCCGCTCCGGCGAACCGTTCCCGGCACCGGTCTCGGTCGGCTACATGTACATCCTCAAGCTGCACCACCTCGTGGACGACAAGATCCACGCGCGTTCGACGGGTCCGTACTCGATGATCACGCAGCAGCCGCTCGGTGGTAAGGCTCAGTTCGGTGGACAGCGCTTCGGTGAGATGGAGGTCTGGGCCCTCGAGGCCTATGGAGCCGCGTACGCGCTCCAGGAGCTCCTGACCATCAAGTCCGACGACATCCTCGGCCGCGTCAAGGTGTACGAGGCCATCGTCAAGGGCGAGAACATCCAGGAGCCGGGTATCCCCGAGAGCTTCAAGGTGCTCATCAAGGAGATGCAGTCGCTGTGCTTGAACGTCGAGGTCCTCTCGGCCGACGGCACCGCGGTGAGCCTGCGCGACACCGACGACGACGCGTTCCGCGCCGCCGAGGAGCTCGGGATCAACATTTCCTCCAGGTTCGAGTCGTCGTCCATCGACGAGATCTAAGCCTGACCACTGTAGAGACTGACGAAACCTTTCATAGGAGATACATTGCTCGACGTCACAACTTTTGACGAGCTTCGCATTGGTCTGGCCACCGCAGACGACATCCGTGCCTGGTCGCACGGAGAGGTCAAGAAGCCCGAGACCATCAACTACCGCACCCTCAAGCCCGAGAAGGACGGTCTGTTCGGTGAGCAGATCTTCGGTCCTTCCCGCGACTGGGAGTGCGCCTGCGGCAAGTACAAGCGGGTCCGCTTCAAGGGCATCGTGTGCGAGCGCTGCGGTGTCGAGGTCACGAAGTCGTCGGTGCGCCGTGAGCGCATGGGCCACATCGAACTCGCCGCCCCGGTCACGCACATCTGGTACTTCAAGGGTGTCCCCTCGCGCCTCGGCTACCTGCTGGACATGGCGCCCAAGGACCTCGAGAAGGTCATCTACTTCGCGGCCTACATGGTCATCGATGTGGACGAGGACGCACGTCACCAGGACATGCCCGGCCTTGAGAACGAGCTCCGTCTCGAGATCAAGACCCTCGGCGACCAGCGCGACTCGCGCATCGCAGACCGCCTGAAGAAGCTCGAGGACGACCTCGTCGCCCTCGAGGAGGAAGGCGCCAAGAGCGAGCAGAAGCGCCGCACCAAGGACGCCGCCGAGAAGGAGATGAGCCAGACCCGCAAGTCCTACGACGAGCAGATCGCTCACCTCGAGCGCGTCTGGGAGGACTTCCGCAACCTCAAGGTCGGCGACCTCAAGCCCGAGGACTCCGTGTTCCACGAGCTTCAGGACCGCTTCGGCCTGTACTTCGAGGCCTACATGGGTGCCGAGGCGGTCAAGAAGCGCCTGCTGTCCTTCGACCTCGCGGCCGAGTCCGAGCTGCTCCACCACCAGATCGCGGAGGGCAAGGGTCAGAAGAAGATCCGCGCCATCAAGCGTCTGCGCGTGGTCAACTCGTTCCTCATCACCGGCAACTCGCCGGCGGCGATGGTCCTCGACGTGGTCCCGGTCATCCCGCCGGAGCTCCGCCCGATGGTGCAGCTCGACGGTGGCCGCTTCGCGACCTCCGACCTCAACGACCTCTACCGTCGTGTGATCAACCGCAACAACCGTCTGCGTCGTCTGCTCGACCTCGGGGCTCCCGAGATCATCGTCAACAACGAGAAGCGGATGCTGCAGGAGGCCGTCGACGCACTGTTCGACAACGGTCGTCGTGGTCGCCCCGTCACCGGTACCGGCAACCGTGCCCTGAAGTCCCTCAGCGACATGCTGAAGGGCAAGCAGGGTCGATTCCGCCAGAACCTGCTCGGCAAGCGCGTCGACTACTCGGGCCGTTCGGTCATCATCGTCGGCCCGCAGCTGAAGCTGCACCAGTGTGGTCTGCCCAAGCAGATGGCGCTGGAGCTCTTCAAGCCGTTCGTCATCAAGCGCCTGATCGACCTGAGCCACGCTCAGAACATCAAGGCCGCGAAGCGCATGGTCGAGCGCAGCCGTCCCGAGGTCTGGGACGTGCTGGAGGAGATCATCCGCGAGCGTCCCGTGCTGCTGAACCGTGCGCCAACGCTGCACCGTCTCGGCATCCAGGCGTTCGAGCCTCAGCTCGTCGAGGGCAAGGCCATCCAGCTGCACCCGCTCGTCTGCGCCGCGTTCAACGCGGACTTCGACGGCGACCAGATGGCTGTCCACCTCCCGCTCTCCGTCGAGGCCCAGGCCGAGGCGCGCATCCTGATGCTCGCGTCGAACAACATCCTGAAGCCGTCCGACGGCCGTCCGGTCACCCTGCCCACGCAGGACATGATCATCGGTCTCCACCACCTGACCACCCTCAAGGAGGGTGTCGAGGGTGAGGGCCGTGCCTTCTCGTCCGTCGCCGAGGCCATCCTCGCGAAGGACCAGGGCTCGCTCGACCTCAACGCCAAGGTGCGCATCCGTCTGACCGACGTGACGTTCGCCGAGGGCACGGGTCCTGAGGGCTACGAGGGCTCGGGTGTCGCACTCGTCGAGACGACCCTCGGTCGCGCACTCTTCAACGAGGCGCTGCCGGCGGACTACCCCTACGTGGAAGACGTGGCGGACAAGGGCAAGCTGTCCTCGATCGTCAACGACCTCGCGGAGCGGTACCCGAAGACGGTCGTCGCCGCCACGCTCGACAACATCAAGGACGCCGGTTTCCACTGGGCGACGCGTTCCGGTGTGACCGTTGCGCTCAGCGACGTCCTGACCCCGCCGAACAAGCGCGAGATCGTGCAGGGCTACGAGAAGCAGGCCGCCAAGGTCCAGAGCCAGTTCGACAAGGGTCTGACCACGGATGCCGAGCGTCGTCAGGAGCTCATCAAGATCTGGACGGAGGCCACCGAGAAGGTCGCCGAGGCCATGCGCGCGAACTTCCCGGCGGACAACACCATCAACCGCATGGTGTCGTCGGGTGCTCGTGGTAACTGGCTGCAGATCCGCAACATCGCGGGTATGCGAGGCCTGGTGAACAACCCGAAGGGTGAGATCATCCCTCGCCCGATCATCTCCTCCTACCGTGAGGGCCTGTCGGTCGCGGAGTACTTCATCGCGACCCACGGTGCTCGTAAGGGTCTGGCCGACACGGCGCTCCGTACCGCCGACTCGGGATACCTCACGCGTCGTCTCGTCGACGTCTCGCAGGATGTCATCATCCGCGAAGACGACTGCGGCACGACCAAGGGTCTCGAGCTCGCGATCGCGAACGTCGACAGCTCCGGTGAGCTCGTGCGCGACCCGAACGTGGAGAACTCCGTGTTCGCCCGTTCGCTGGCCGCTGCTGCGGTGGGCCCGAAGGGTGAGGTCGTCGCCGAGGCCGGCGAGGACGTCGGTGACGTGCTCATCGACAAGCTCGTCTCCGCGGGTGTCGAGAACATCAAGGTGCGCTCGGTCCTGACCTGCGAGTCGACCGTCGGTGTGTGTGCAGCCTGCTACGGCCGCTCGCTCGCCACGGGCAAGCTCGTCGACATCGGCGAGGCCGTCGGCATCATCGCGGCCCAGTCGATCGGTGAGCCCGGTACCCAGCTGACGATGCGTACCTTCCACACGGGTGGTTCGGCATCGGCGGACGACATCACGCAGGGTCTGCCCCGCGTGCAGGAGCTGTTCGAGGCTCGTACCCCCAAGGGTGCGACCCCGATCGCCGAGGCCGCCGGTCGCATCACGATCGACGAGAACGACAAGGCTCGTAAGGTCATCCTGACGCCCGACAACGGCGACGAGCCGGTCGTCTACCCGGTGCTGAAGCGCGCGGTCCTCCTCGTCGAGGACGGACAGCACGTCGAGCTCGGTCAGAAGATCCACGTCGGTGCGGTCGACCCCAAGGAGGTTCTGCGCGTGCAGGGCGTCCGCGAGGTCCAGAAGCACCTCGTCGGTGGCGTCCAGGGCGTGTACCGCTCGCAGGGTGTCCCGATCCACGACAAGCACATCGAGGTCATCGTGCGCCAGATGCTGCGGAAGGTGACCGTCGTCGACCACGGCGACACCGACCTGCTGCCCGGCGAGCTCGTCGACCGCCTGCGCTACGCCGAGCTCAACCGCTCGGCCGTGTCGGAGGGTCGTCGCACCGCATCGGCCCGCCAGGAGGTCATGGGTATCACCAAGGCGTCCCTCGCGACCGAGTCGTGGCTGTCGGCCGCTTCCTTCCAGGAGACCACGCGTGTCCTCACGCAGGCCGCCATGGAAGGCAAGAGCGACCCGCTGGTCGGCCTCAAGGAGAACGTCATCATCGGTAAGCTCATCCCGGCCGGTACCGGCCTGGCGCGCTACCGCAACGTGACGGTCGAGGCCACCGAGGAGGCGAAGGCGGAGCGTTACCCGAACCGCATCTTCGGTGAGGACGGCGCGTTCAACGAGTCCGACCTGAGCTTCGTCGACTTCGACAGCTTCAGCTCCGACGACTTCACCCCCGGTAACTACAACTAGGGCTGAACGACTCACCCGGAGGGCCCGTCCCGATCGCTTCTCGATCGGGACGGGCCCTCCGTCGTTCGTTCGCCCATTCCTGGGCGAACAAGCGCTCGTTCGCCCAGGAATGGGCGAACGAATCGAGTACCGGTGAGTTGTGTGGCGGGACTCCGCACGACATGCTGGTCCGATGAGTGATCAGCCCGAGCAGCCCACCGGCCAGTTCCAGCCGCTGGAGCCGGACGCGACTCCGGCGCAGCCAGACGTCCGCTACGGTGCTCCGGCACCCAAGCGGAAGCGCAATCCCGTCGTCATCGGTCTGAGCGTGCTCGCCGGTGTGCTGGCGATCGCGCTCGTCGTGGTCATCGGCCTCCTGGTCGTCGGCCCGGGCGGTACCCCTGCCGCCGACTCGACCCGTACACCGAGTGCGACGGCGACCGCCGGCTCCTCTCCTGCTCCGACCGCGACCGACGCCGCGGAGACGCCCGCTGCGCCGGTGCGTCCGACCGAATGCACCCAGCTCTTCCCCGCCGGCTACATCGAGTCGCTGACGGCGGACGGCTTCCTCGAGTTGAATCCCGCCTGGTCGCAGCCGCTGTTGTCCGAGAGTTTCGGGTCGAACGACGAGGCCTTGGTGGCCTTGCTCACCCCGACGGACCGACTCACGTGTGACCTCACGAAGGCGAGCGGTGCCGGTGAGGTCTTCATTCTCACGAACGTGGCCCAGGTGGAGGGGGACGTCCAAGCGGCGGCGGAGGCCAGGATGTCCGAAGCCGGGTTCACCTGTTCCGAGGAGACCGGCGGGACGATGTGCTTCACGGAACGCGCGGACCCCTCAGGGAACACCGTCGGTGAGCGCCATTTCCTGCGTGACGGCACCTGGGTGGCCACCCGCTGGGCGAATGTCGCCATCACGGGGTGGACGCAGACCATCGTCTCGACGCTGTTCCCCGCCTGACAGGTCCTCCCGTTCGCAACTCAGGACGCGCGCGGTGTGTCCCGCCCACGAGGCGGTGAGTCGGGTCGGCGCGCTGGCGCTGCCCTGAGTTGTGAACCGGGCGGGACCAGCTAGGCGATGCTCCAGTAGTACACGGAGGCGCCGGGGTGGATGACGGTGATCGCCTCGTCCACGGTGCGGTAGTCGGTGTCGTCGGTGTGTCCCGCGTAGTACACCTGGGTGCCGGCGTCGGTGGTCTCGACCTTCGACACGATGCCCGTGTGGTCGCGGTCCCCGCTGTTGTCCCAGTCGAACTGCACGATGTCACCGACCTTGACCTGGTCGCGCTGCGTGTCGTCGAGAGCGGTGGCGAGGTCGGGGTGCTCCTCGACGTAGTTCATGAAGAACGTCGAGCTGACCCAGGCCTTCGAGAAGTCGAAGTCGTCTCCGGTCCCCTCGGCCCACCAGTCCTCGTCCATCGTCCACCCGCGTTCCAGCAGACTCTGGCTGGCGAAGTTCGCGCAGTCGGTGTCGACCAGGGAGCCGTATTCAGCCAGGTTGTAGTCGTTCCAGTGCGTGAACACGTAGGCCATCTGCGCGTCGACGGGGCTCGTGATGTCGTAGCTGTAGTTCAGCGCATCACCGTCGACCCGGAGATCGTCCGCGTAGACGGCGATGCCGACGTCGGCGGGGGAGAAGCCGGTGGCTGCCGGCACGGCGACGGTCACCTCGGTGCTCGTCGCCGACAGGATCCGGGCTTCCTCCTCGCCGAACACGACGCGGGTCACGCCGTCCACGTCGACACCGCTCACGGTCAGGGTGCTCCCGCCTGCGACGGATCCGGTCGTGGCGGAGATCGCGGTGACCGCCGTGGCGTTGACCGTGGAGGCCGGGACCGTGGACGTCGTCCCGCCCAGAGCCTGCGCGGCCGGCTCGGATCCGGTCGCGTCGGAGTGCTGCAGCGCGATCGGGGTGATCACCGCGGTGGCGAGGAGGAGGACGGCTCCGGCAGCGGTGCCGGCGACCACGCGTCGCGCGCGCAGGGGGAGGGCGCGGTAGCGGGAGGAGAGCCGCCTGAAGGGGGAGCGGGAATCCACGTGACGGTCATGGGGGAGTTGCTCGGGCATGGGGCCTTTCCGGGGGATACGCCGTGGGGGATCGGCGTCGCGGGATCGGCAGTGATCCGACAGATGGCTGTTCGAGCTTCCACCCAACCGCACGGAGCTGAGGGGACCGTTTCCTCCGGATATGAATCGGACCTGAATCGGGTCGACGGGAGTGAGCGAGTCCCGGCGAGGTTGCCGGGCATCCGCGTCCCGGCTTGCTACCGTGGCGAGCGGAGCGCCGTGAGGGCGCTCCTGAACTGGCTTCCGCCGAAGGAGTACGCGATGAGCACCCAGAACCCCGAGCCCGGATCGCCCACCGACCCGAGCACTCCGGCGGCTGCCCAGACCGCGTCTGGCTCCGCGCGTCCCACGACCGCGGCCGAACAGCCCGCGGCCGAGCGGCCCGTGGCCGAGCGGGACATCCTCTCCGAGGACACCGTGCAGCAGGACACCATCACCACGGCGGACGGCGTCGGGGCGGACCCGGTCGTCGACGACCGCCGGGTCGCAGACCGCGCCGACACGGCCTCGGACGCCGGGGTGCGCGAGACGCGTCCCTACCAGCCGCACACGCCGCAGCGTGCGTACTCGAACATCGACTTCGACGACGACGACACCGCCGGTACCCCGACCTCGACCACCCGGCAGGCCGACACCGGTGCCCACCCGTACCCCGCGGCAGCCTACGAGCCGGTCGCCCGCTCCGGCGCGACCGCGACTGCCACCGCCGCGGAGACCGAGCAGCAGCAGGCCTTCCCGCTGTACGTCCAGGCACCGTCCGAGCCGGAGGTCCGCGGCAACCGCGGCTTCGGCATCCTCATCGGTCTCCTCGGCACCATCATCTTCGCCGGCCTCTACGCAGCAGCCGTCGCGGGCCTCCAGCTGGTGCTGGAAGGCGACGGCACGTTCGTCGAGAACCTCATCCAGATCGCCACCAGCTGGCCGTTCCTCATGGCCGCCGCAGGCTTCTTCCTGGCCTGGGTCGTCACCGCGACCATCGTGAACCGTTCCGGCTGGGTGCACTGGGTGCTCGGCGGCTTCATCATCGGCCTGGTCGTCTTCCTCGCGTGGGTCGGCGGGTTCCTGATCCAGGAGCGCGCGTGGACGCTCAGCATCGACGAGATCCTCGCCGAGGTCACCGGTGTCGCCTTCACCTTCGGGCCGGTCCTCGCCTTCGTCGTCGCCCGTGAGATCCCCGTCTGGCTCGGTGGTTGGATCGCCGCACGCGGACGCAAGGTGCGCGAGGCGAACATCGAGGCCCGCGCCGAGTACGAGCGCGTCCTCGAAGCCGGACCGACGACCGCCCGCTGAGCATGACCGGTGACGCGGACGGAGCACGTGGCCCCTGGTGGGTCGCCCCGTTCGCAGCGGTCACCTACGTGGCGCTCGTCGTCTGCGCCTTCGGGTTCATCAGCCTGCTGGCGGACCTCGACGTCGTGACCGACCGGGACGCCGGCCCGCTGACCGGTCCGCTCATGGTCGTGGTCGCCACGATCGTGGTCCTCTGGGCGATCATCCGTGAGACGCGCCGCACACCGCTGCGCGTCTCGGTCGGGTCGGCGGTCCTCGCCGGGCTACTCGCCTGGCTCGCCTACGGGGTGAGCGGCGGCGTGTTCGACGCGATCGCCAGCCGGGACGGAGCGGACGCCGCCGCCTTCGCGGTGACGACGCTGACCGGACCGTTCTCGGTCACCGTGGGTGTGCTCGCGCTCGTCATCGTCCTCGCGGCCGCCGCTGTCGCGACGTCGTCGACCGGGCGGCGCCCGACCCCGCGCTGGCCCTGGGAGCACGACGCGCGGTGAGCCGATGCGACGTCCACCCGGGGCCGCTCGCGAGGTGCACCGCCCGTCCCTCCCCACGAGGGCGACGGCGTAGGCGATAATCGATCCGTTGCCGTCGTCGGCCGACGGCGCTTGGGGAGGAACCACCGATGAGATCACCCGACCTGACCGACACCGGTCTGGATCTCGACCTCGCGGGGACCGCCGACGACGTCGTCGCCCTCGTCCAACGTGCGGTCGCCGCCTCCGGTGAGGATGCTCAGCAGACCAGGCACTACGTCGCGATCGACGGTGGGACGAGCGCGGACATCCGGTTGCGGGTCGTCTCGGTCGACGACCCCGCGCCACTGCTCGCGTTCGCGATCACGACCGCCCCGTCCGCGCGCGGTACGGCGGCGGCGACCTTCATCATGCAGCACGGCGTCCAGAAGCGCCGGCGTCAGCGCTCGTTGCTCGGACAGGAGCCGTTCCTGAGCTTCCTGCGCGCGCTCGCCGAGCTGGTCTCAGAGTCCGATCCCGGCGCGTCCGCCACCCTGCGCGTGCACGGCACGCGCACCGAGCTCGCTCCGCGTCCGGCGGAAGCACCGACCAGCGCAGACGCTGGGCCTGCGGCGACACTCGCGAACATGCCCGTCATGGGCGGAGCGGTCTCCGCGGGCTGGTCTCAGACGGTGACCGACGCGTCGACCCCGTCCCCTGCCACGGCTCCCGACGTCGCGATCCCGAGGGATGCCGATCCGGCGCCGGCCTCCGACACACCGGCAGCCGAGCCTCCGGCCCCCGAACCCGCCGTTCCCGAGGCACCGGTGATCGGGGTCCCGACTCGCACCACAGGGGCTCCCGAACCACAGTCAACCCCGTCGAGTTCCGCGCCCGTGCCGTCGCCGGTCGTCGTCGAGCCACCGACTCCTGCAGCACCGCTCCGTGAGCCGCAGGCAGCGCCCGCCCAGACGCGCGCTCCGGCCGCGTCGACGTCCTCCGTCCCGCCCGAGCTGCAGATCACCGTGCCCCCGGGTCTGATCGCCGGCGCTCCGATCGCCCCGGAAGCGCCCGACGTGCCCGCCGGTGCCTCGGCGCGAGCCATCGAGCGGGAGCCGGTCCATGCCGACCTCGGCGCGACGGTCGTCTCCGCATCGCTGCGAGCGGGGGACTTCGCGCTGGAGCTCCCCGACGGCGAGCGCATCCCGCTCCGCGGGCCGATCCTGCTCGGACGCAACCCTGCGGCGCGGCCCGAACAGCCCGACGCCGAGCTGCGCTCACTCGTCGACCCGCGGATGTCCGTCTCGAAGACGCACACGGTCGTCGTCCCCGGTCGGCGGTCGCTCCGCGTGACGGACCTGCACTCCACGAACGGCACGACCATCACCGATGCGTCCGGCGCGGTCACCGTCTGCCAGCCGGGCGAGGCCTACGTCGTGGAAGCCGGTTCGACGATCGGGATCGGAGAGTTCCCGATCCGCGTCGTGGTCGGCTGACGGGCCTCCGGGGCATGGGGAGTGCTCCCCATCGTCGTCACCCGCGCTCTCGGTTACGCTGAACGACGTACCCGCTGAGGAGCCATCGGCGGGCGGCGCAGGTCCACTGCGCCGGTGTCACGAAGGGGAATGATGAGCGAGCAACCACTCGTCGTCGACGGGGACCAGATCCTGGCCGTCGCCGCACCACTGACACCCAGCGGGTCCGGCCTGCCGCAGAACGTCCCGCTCGACTTCTCCGGCAGCTGCAGCAGCACGGTGACCGCCGCGGCGGAGAGCTTCGCGATGTACATCTCCGTGCACGTGGCCCTCGCCGGCGGAGCGATGGTCGAAGCCGGTCGCGCGGCGAGCGACATCGTGACCGCCTGGGAGCAGACCGACGCACAACTGAACCCCGGAGGAGAGGGCTGATGGCCAACTGGACTGCTGACGATCCGGGGCGGATCGACTCTGGCGCGCTCGGCACCACTGCGACGACCATCCAGACGACCGAGACGAGTCTGACCGAGGCACGCACGGTCGCGGTCACCGCTCAGGGTGGCATCTCAGACGCCATCTGGAGCGGCGACGCCGCGACCGCCTGGGTGTCCTCCCTCTCGACCCCCATCGGCAAGATCGACGCGATCACCCCGGCGATGGCTGCGGTGCGCGACGCGATCGCCACGTACACGACCACGGTCGACGACATCAAGACCCGTGCGACGAGCTACACCGAGATGATCTTCCAGGCCAACATCTCCGCCAACCAGACCTATCTCGACCCGATGGGTGGGCCGACGCCCGAGCAGCAGATGCAGCGCGACCAGGTCCACCAGGCGGCCGTCGCCGATCGGCAGAGCGCGCAGCGCCTCCTCGACGCCCTGTCGGAAGAGCGCCAGGCCGCCGACGATGCGCTCGCGTCGGCGCTGTCTTCACCGGGTGGTGACAACTGGGACCGGCAGCAGGCCGCCCTCGCGGCCATCGGCATCACCTCCGCATCCGACCTCACCCCGTCCGCCGTCGCCCGCGGCATGGCGGAGATGGCGGCCGAACTCGGGAACGGCACGTTCGAGACCGATCTCGCGGCACAGCTGCAGTCGCTGTACGCGCTCTACGGCAACGACCCGTCCGTCATGGCGCAGATGAATCTGGCGCTCGGCGGCGAGGACCTCATCTCGCTCATCAGCCGGATCGACGACGCCGGTGCGAACGGGTGGATGACCCCGGCAGCGGCGCTGCTCCTTGCACAGTCCGTCCGCGGTGGTCTGTCCGTCGGATCCCAGCGTTGGACCGACGCGGTCGGCCAGAACTTCGCGCAGGAGCTCTACGACGGTTCCGCGTCCGTTCATGGCACGGAGAGCTGGACGAGCCTCGCGTTCCTGTTCGGCGATGAACAGGACAACCCGATCGGAGAGACGACGACGGTCGGTCTCGCGAACATCGCCGACGAGATGGAGCGCGGTCTGCCCGGCGCGCACGAGGGCATGTACGGACCCGCCCAGGGCGTCATGGGCCCCGGCGGCTTCCTCAGCCTCGCCGAGGCGGAGCAGGCCGGCTACGACGTCAACCGCCTGGGCGACTGGACCTCGCGGGTCTTCAGCACGCTGGGTGAGTACCCCGAGGCCGCCATGGACTGGCTGACCTCGACGGAGCAGGACCCGTACCGCGACGCGCCGCTGTATCCGGACGAGCCCTATGAGAGCAATGAGCTCGGCGCGAACCGTCTCGAGTACTGGTTCGGTCGCCGGGACTCTGGACTCGACGGATTCGAAGGCGTCCTCGCCCTGTGGGCTGGAGCCGAGTCGATCCCCGGAGGCCCCGCCGACCCTGCTGGTGCGGACCCGGATGCGTACACGCGTGTCGCCACGCTCTCACACGATGTCATCGAGCGCCTCGTCGGCAACCCCCGTGACGCGGAGGTCGGTGAGTACGTGCCCGGGAACGACGCGTTCGACGGCAATTCCATCTCCGACCTCGGTGCGGTCAAGCTCGTCGAAGCGTTGTCCTATCAGTTCCCCGGTCTGATCGAGCGTCCCATCGCGGGCGAGCCCATCGGGATCGAGGGCGAGGACATGCCGAGCACGAACCCCTCCTCGATGTTCGGCATCGACGGACTCGACGAGTTCGACTACGCGAACCTGTCCAAGGAGGCGCTGGCGAAGGTGTTCGGTGTCGCAGGCCAGAACGACGCCGGAGCCGCAGCCCTCGACACCGTCGTCGCCCACTATCAGGAAACGTTGAGCGCGACCGTGCAGACGGGGCTGTCCGACCCGGGTGAGGCGTCGAAGCGCATCATGGCGCTGCAGGGCCTCCTCGACGGGTCGACGGACGGTGTGGCCCTGGATGCAGCGGCGGATCGCGATGCCGCAGTCGAGAGTGCGCTCGGGCTGGTCGAGACGGGCGTCGGCTTCCTCCCCATCCCCGGACTGGACAAGCTCGTCGGCGTGACCGGCGATGCCGTCATCGATCACCTGGTCAGCAGCGGATCAGGGTACGTGACCGGTCAGCTCGTCGGGGCGGCCAAGGACGTCGGGCTGTCGACGTGGGGCGCGGCCGAACAACAACTCCTCAACCAGCAGGGCGAGCTCGAGATCCCGCGAGAGCGCGCGGCGGCGGTCACGCTCGGTCTGTTCCTCTACGACACGTTGCAACCGGCCGGCATGCCGGATCCCTCCACCATGGATCCTGAGGAGCAGTTCGCTTGGGCCTCGGATCCCGACACCATGGACGCGTTCGACGAGCTGCTGTCTCATCGGGACATCGAAGAACTGCAGGGCGACTACTCGAATGCTTATGCAGCGTTCAACGCACATGGCCAGCGGTAGTCGTCTTGGCGGTGTCGCCCTGCTCGCGGCGCTCCTCATGTCCTTGACCGCCTGTACGCCTCCGCCACAGCAGCCACAGCCGTATCCCGACGTGCGGTGGGACGGTGGAGCCCCGACCGAATTCGCAGACTCGGAATGGGTGATGGCCGTCCGTGCTTCGCTCGAGGCACAGGCGGTCGCCCGGAATCGCAACGACTTCACGATCAAGCAGCTCGTGGACACGACCGGGCCGGATCTTCGTGATCGACTGTCAGCATCAGCGGTCCGTACCGTGAGCGCCGGCGAGGTGACTCGTCTCCTGCCAGGTCCCTGGCCATTCACCCCGGTGGTCGTCGATGCGGACGGATCCGGGAAGGCGGAGGTCACGGGCTGCCTGGCGACAAAGTGGGCGAACGACGCTGGAACACCGCCACCGTCGTTCGGAGCGGTCGGGATCACCTACCGCCTCGAACAAGCAAGTGGATCGATCCGTGTCATGTCGACCGCCGGCGCCGATCTGGACTGCTCGCAGACCGAGTTGCCGGTCGGGGTGTTCGATCCGGCGCCGACGCCGAGCGGCGTCACCTCGATCGACGACATCGTCAGGGCAGAACCGGACGCTCGCTAGGCTGATCGGGGTCGCGCCCAGCGACCCGCACTTCCAAGGGGATCCTGCATGCGCATCAAGCTGACGTTGACCAGGCCGTCGGGCTCGTCCGCCGACATCGTCGTGACGACGGACGCGGCGGCGAGCATCGCGGAGGTCGCGTCGACCATCGCGCGCGTCGACCCGCAGGGGCCCGACTCCGCGAACGCCGACTTCACGCTGCACGCCCGCCTTCCCGGCTCGACCGAGACCCTGCCGCTCCCGCCGGAGGCCCCGATCGGTGAGGCGTGGGTCGGTTCGGGTGCCGTCATCGAGCTCGCCGACGCGGGCGTCTACTACTCCGCGGCGCGCACCGGTCAGGCGCCGGCCGTCGCGGTGGTGCGGGTCCTCTCCGGCGATGACGCCGGCCGTGAGTTCACCCTGCCGGCCGGCAGCTGGACCATCGGTCGCGAGGCGAGCTGCGACATCGTCCTCGACGATCCGCTCGTCTCGAAGCGGCACGCACGCCTCGAGGTCGGCGGCGAGATCGAACTCGTCGACCTCGGCGCGGCCAACGGCATCGTCGTCGACGGCGGCATCGTGCCCCGACTCAAGGTCATCGAACCCGAGCGCGTGCTCATCGGCGACACCGAGGTCGAGATCGGGTTCGCCGGGACCGTCGGCCGTGCGGGCGTCGTCCCGAAGGCCGGGCCCGTGTACTTCAACCGCTCGCCGCGCGTCGAACAGCGCTACGCGGGGGAGACCTTCCCCGCCCCCGAGCCGCCGACCGAGCGCGAGAACCAGCCGTTCCCGCTCCTCGGCATGCTGACGCCGATGCTCCTCGGTGGCGCGATGTACTTCTTCACGAAGAACCCGCTGTCGCTCATCTTCATCGCCATGACGCCGCTCATGCTCATCGGCAACTACTTCACCGGTCGCGGGCGCAACAAGCGCAAGCTCAAGCAGCAGATCAAGATCTTCGACGAGCGGCTCGAGTCCCTCGGCAAGCAGCTCGCGGCCGAGCGGGAGATCGAGCACGACGTCCGCATGCGCGAGGCACCGTCCACCTCGGAGGCGCTCAAGCACGCGCTCACGCGTGGGCCACTGCTGTGGACCAGGCGCCCCGAGCACTGGTCCTTCCTGAACCTCCGGCTCGGCGTCGGCACGATGCCGTCGAGGAACGAGGTCTCGGCGAAGGCTCGTGACAGCTTCCTGCCGGAGTTCCAGGAACGGCTCGAGAAGCTCAAAGATCAGTACGCGACCGTCGCCGACGTCCCCATCATCGACAACCTCTACGACGCGGGCGCGCTCGGCATCGCCGGTTCACCGCAGACCGCCGGGGGAGCGGTGAACGGCATCCTCGTGCAGCTCACCGCCCTCCACTCGCCGGCCGAGGTCGTCGTCTCGGCGATCGTCTCGCCCGCGTGGTCGAACGCCCTCTCCTGGGTCAAGTGGCTCCCGCACGCGTCGTCGCCGAACAGCCCGCTCGACGTCGGCCACCTCGCCGACAGCGTGTCGAGCGGCAACCTGCTCCTGGCAGCGATCGAGGAACTCGTCCAGACCCGCCTGCAGGCGGCCAGGGCCGGCGACGCCCGACGTGGAGCCATCTCCGAGAAGCAGGCCGCCCAGGAGCGCGGCGCGGAGATCGGGACCAAGAGCTCCAATGACACCGGCACGAAGTCCCCGATCCCCGCGATCGTCCTGCTCATCTCCGACGACGTCGGCGTCGACCGCGCACGCCTCGTCCAGCTCGCCGAGATCGCGGCGGACGCGGGTGTCTTCCCGATCTGGATCGCCGACGACGTCGTCTCGCTGCCGGCCGCCTGCCGCACCTTCCTGCAGGTCCCGGAGGCCGGCGCCGGCGTCGACGCACCCGCGACGGTCGGCATGGTCCGCCTCGGCTACTCCGTCGACGACGCCCGCCCGGAGTTCGTCGACCCCGTGACGGCCCTCGACTACGCCAGGCGCATGGCGTCCGTGATCGACGCCGGTGCCCTCGTCGAGGACTCGAGCGACCTCCCGCGGTCGGTGTCGATGGTGACGCTGCTCGGGCCGGAGCTCACGACCTCGAGCGACGCCGTGGTCGACCGCTGGCGGCAGAACTCCTCGATCCACGACCGCACGCCCGGGCTCCCGCCGAAGCCCCGCCGGGCGGGCCAGCTGCGCGCGACCGTCGGATCGGGCGGTGTCGACGCCATGCACCTCGACCTCCGATCCCAGGGCCCGCACGCCCTCGTCGGCGGGACGACGGGTGCCGGTAAGAGCGAGTTCCTACAGGCCTGGGTGCTCGGGATGGCGGCCGAGTACAGCCCCGACCGCGTCTCGTTCCTCTTCGTCGACTACAAGGGCGGTTCGGCCTTCGCGGATTGCGTGACGCTCCCGCACTGCGTCGGACTCGTCACCGACCTCAGCCCGCACCTCGTCCGCCGGGCGCTCACGAGCCTCCGGGCCGAGCTGCACTTCCGTGAGCACCTGCTCAACCGGAAGAAGGCCAAGGACCTCCTCGAGCTCGAGAAGCGCGGCGACCCGGACTCGCCGCCCGCCCTCGTCCTCGTCATCGACGAGTTCGCGGCGCTCGTCGGCGAGGTCCCGGAGTTCGTCGACGGTGTCGTCGACATCGCCCAGCGCGGTCGCTCCCTCGGGATCCACCTCATCATGGCGACCCAGCGGCCCGCCGGTGTCATCAAGGACAACCTGCGCGCCAACACCAACCTCCGTGTCGCACTGCGCATGGCCGACGAGTCCGACAGCCAGGACGTGGTCGGCGTCAAGGACGCGGCGCACTTCGACCCGGGCGTGCCTGGGCGTGGCATCGCGAAGACCGGCCCCGGCCGCCTGAGCATCTTCCAGTCGGGCTACGCGGGCGGTTGGACGAGCGACGAGCCCAAGCGCTCCGACATCGAGGTCCGTGAGCTCCGGTTCGGCGGCGAGACGCGTTGGGAGGAGCCCCGCGCGGCCGACGCCGAGGAGGAGCGCGACCTCGGCCCCACCGACCAGCAGCGGCTCGTCGCGAGCATCATCGCCGCAGCCGACCGTGCGTCCATCCCGGCGCCGCGACGACCCTGGCTCGACGAGCTCGCGCCCGTCTACGACCTCAGCAAGCTCCGTCAGCGGTCCGATGCCGAACTCCTCATCGGTGTCGCCGACCTCCCGGACTCGCAGGAGCAGCGTCCGGTCTACTTCCGGCCGGACGTCGACGGCCACATCGCCGTGTTCGGCACCGGTGGCTCGGGCAAGAGCACCGTCCTGCGGACCCTCGCGACGGCGGCCGGCATCACGCCGCGTGGTGGTCCGATCGAGGTGTACGGCCTCGACTTCGGCGCGGGCAGCCTCCGCATGCTGGAGGCGTTGCCGCACGTCGGCTCGATCATCCCCGGCGACGACCAGGAGCGCGTCATCCGACTGCTCCGCCGGATCAAGGAGATCGTCGACGAGCGCAGCGTCCGGTACGCCGAGGCGAACGCGTCCTCCATCACCGACTACCGCCGCGTCTCGGGTCGCAACGACGAGCGCCGCATCCTGTTGCTCGTCGACGGCTTCCAGTCCTTCCGGCAGGAGTACGAGACGACGCTCGGCCTGTCCTCCTGGTACACGCTGTTCCAGCAGCTCATCACCGACGGCCGCCAGCTCGGCGTGAACATCGCGTTCTCGGCCGACCGCCCGGGCTCCGTGCCGACGAACATCAGCTCCGGTGTGCAGCGACGCGTGGTGCTGCGCCTCGCCGACGAGACCGGCTACCAGCTCCTCGGGGTGCCGAAGGACATCCTCGGCCCCGAGTCGCCCGCCGGCCGGGCGATCGTCGACGGCCTCGAGGTCCAGGTCGCGATCCTCGGCGGTTCGCCGGTGCTGTCGGACCAGTCGGTCGCGACGGTCCGGCTCGCGGAGGCCATGTCCCGCGCGGGAGCCACGATCACGGCCCCGCCGATCGGCGCACTGCCGAAGGAGATCGAGGCGCGCGAGCTGCCTGAGCGCGTCGGCGACCGCCCCGTACTCGGCATCGGCGACGCCGACCTCGCACCGATCGGCTTCGACCCGACCGGCGCGTTCCTCGTCGGCGGCCCTCCCGGCAGCGGTCGGACGAACGCCGTCGCATCCCTGGTCGGCGCCATGCGACGCTTCGATCCGGCGACGCGCTTCGTCTATTTCGGCTCCAAGCGCTCGGAACTGCTGCGGGAGCTTCGCTTCGACGAGTCGGCCGTCACCCCGGAGACGATCGCCGAGCAGGCGAAGGCGCTGTCCGCGGCGATCGCGGCCGAGACGGTGACCGGCCGGACGGTCGTCGTCATCGAGACGCTGTCGGACTACCTCAACGGCATCGCCGACCCACCGCTGGTGGAGCTCATCAAGGCCATCAAGCGCAGCGACCATCTCGTGATCGCCGAGAACGAGGTGTCGGGATGGTCGTCGTCCTGGCCGCTCATGGGTGAGATCAAGAGCGCCAGGCGGGGCATCCTGCTGCAGCCGGAGCAGATGGAGGGCGATCTCGTCCTCCGGACGACCTTCCCCCGGCTCGCGCGCAAGGACTTCCCGCAGGGGCGCGGAATGTACGCGAACCGCGGTGCGCTGTCGCGCGTGCAGCTGCCGATCGCGCCCGAGTTCCCCGTCGCCTGAGCGGCGTCGTCCCCGGATGGGGACTGCATGGGGAGTGCTCCCCATGTGCTCCCGCGAGGCGTTGTGGTTACATGATGAAGGCACCGACGGTGCCGGTGACCACAACGAAGGAGCAAGACTCATGGCCAACATCAACGTCAACTACAGCGAGATCAAGCAGGCCGCCGTCAACCTGACGACGGGTAAGGGCGAGGTCGAGACCACGCTCAACCGCCTCCAGACCCTCATCAACAACCTCGTGTCCTCCGGGTTCCAGACCGACACCGCGTCCGGCACCTTCAACGAGACCTACACGGCCTTCACGCAGAGCGCGACGGTCACGATCCAGCACCTCGACAAGCTGTCGGGCTACCTCAACAACGCTGTGACCACGCTCGAGCAGACCGACGCAGCGCTCGCTGCCGGCGCCGGCCAGTAGTCACCACCGTCGGCTTCGCTCTGCGCGCCCTCCCGACCACGTGTCGGTGAGGGCGCGCGGTTTTTCCGGCGAAGGCGACCCACGGCGACAGCGAGGCAGCATCACCCGACGAGGAGCGAGCAGTGTACGGCGACACCCAACAGATCCGCCTCCGCGCGACGGAGCTCCGAACCCTCGCGACCGAGGTCGGTGGCCGTGCCGGAGACCTCCGCTCGGCGGCCGAGCTCGCGTGGACCTCCACCGCGGCGGAGACCTTCATCGAGCAGCTCGGCACCCGGGCGGTCTCGCTCGAGAACTCGGCGACGCAGCTCGACGACGCCGCTGACAAACTCGACGCGCACGCGACCGCCGTCGAACACGTGAAGCAGCTCATCGAGGACGCCGCGCGCTGGGTGGGCGACCGCTGGAACGACGCGGTGAACCTCGTCTCCGGTGCGGTCGAGACCGTGAAGGACGGTGCCGCGAAGGTGTTCGAGTTCTTCGGCCAGGAGGTTCCGGACTTCCTCGTGCACCAGGCCAAGGACATCGTCGCCTCCACGCCATCGCTGCCGACCCCCGGTGACCGCAGCTGGTTGGACCTTGCAGACCTCTACCGCAGCCGAGGATGGACCCCCTGATGCCCATGACCCGTACCCGCCCGGCTCCGGCCGCGGCAGCCTTCCTGCTGACCGCGGACGAACTCCACGTCCTGGAGCACCGCACCCCGCACATCGTGCTGCCACCCGCCTTCCACAGCGAATGGGGTTCGGAGGTGTCGCCCGCCGACGTCCGTGAGCGCGAGCAGCGAGCCGTCGCGGGGCTCCGGGAGCGGCGACTCCTCGCCCGCGGCGACGACAGCCTCCCGGACGACCTCACCGCTGACGTCGATCCCGATTTCGCCGCCTTCCTGTCGATGCCGCAGTTCGCGACGGCGGCCGTCGACGCCTCCTGCTGGACCCTCGACCGGACGGCGATCCAGTCCGTCTCCGTGATCGGCGCGCACGCCCTGGCGCTGTTGCGGACGCAGCGGGTCGACCACTCGGACGCGTCCGTCGCCGAGCACGGCACGGCCGCGCGCGACGAGGACGCCGTCGAGATCCGCGCCTTCGACACTGCCGGGCTGGCCCAGCAACTCCTGCGGCCCCTCTCCGCGCTCCACGACGTCCCGGACGTGCGGGGTCGTTCGACCGACGTGGTCGTCCTCCCGCTCTCGGACGCCGAGGCGCTCGTCCTCGCGCTCCGCCAGGACCGACCGGACGTCGTCGGCGCGGTCGTCGAACAGCTCCACAGCCCGGAGGCCGCAGTGCTCCTCGGCGGCGTCACCCGGCGGATCGACGGCGGCTTCCGGCTCGATGCGCTCTCCCGGAGCGGGGAGCCCATGAGACGGTGGACGGACACGTGGCTCCGCGGTGCCGACGGCTGGGTCGCCGTGTCGGTCGACACGCCGGACGTCGAAGCGGCGGGTATGGACCCGACCACCGTCGCCGAGGGGACCCGGGTGTCGATCCGGGCCGTCCGTCGCGCGGACATCGTCGCCGAGGTGTTGGCTATCGCCGCGGCCATCCAGGGAGCACGCGCATGAGCGGGATCACGGTCTCCGGCGGTACTGGAGGCGTCGGCGCGAAGCTCGACGACATGCGGCTGCAGGCACAACAGCTGTCCACGCTGTCGACCGAGCTGATCGGGCGCTCGGGAACCGCGGCCGCGAAGGCGGTCGACGGCGACCTCCTCGAGTCGATCATCCTGTCACCGGTCACCGGGGCGGCCGCGGAAGGCGCCATCGTCCTCGCTTCCGGTTCCCTCCTCCTCGTGGCGACCGAGACCGGCGTCTCCGCCGTCTTCCTCGAGGGTGCCGTCGTCGCCTACGAGACCGCGGACCAGCTGATCGCCGCAGCGACGGTCGCCCTCCACAACGGTGTCGCCTTCGTCGTCGGCGTCCTGGCGGTGCCGGTCGGCGTCGTCGTCGCGGCGGGCGCCGCAGTGGTCGGCGGGGCGTGGATGCTCGGCGTCGCCGGTGGCAACGTGGTCCTGGAGGGCGTGGAGTCGCTGGTCGACGGCGCGCAGCAGACCATGGACCAGATCGGCGACAACCCCTGGCTGCTGCTCTCGCCGGCCGGTGTAGCCGGACTCTTCGCGACCAACTCGATCTCGGCGTACTCACCGCAGGACGTGGTCGACCGTACGGCCAAGACCTACTCGGAGGCGCTCGAGAATCTCCAGGAACTGGCGGCGCTCGGGAACACCGTGCTCGGCGAGAACGCCTGGCTCGTCGACGTCCTCACGGACGGGGCACCCGGCCTGCTGACCGGTCTCGCGTTCGTCGGCAACGTGATCCCCGGGTTCAACGGGCTGATGACCGCGTTCACCGGGCAGGTCTGGCCACCGCTCACCAACGAGCAGGCGGTGGCGGCGATCGCGGGCGGCGGGAACCGGTTCGGGCTCTTCGAGGACGGCTCCGCCAGCCTGTCGGTCGGACACGATGGAAGCCCCCGGGGGATCCCGGTCCTGCACGGAGACGTCCGCGGCATCGGTGACCTCATGGGAGGGTCCAGCGCCATCGACAGCATCGGCGGCGAGGAGTTCAGCGACATCAGGATCGTCGAGACGGCCGGCCCACCCAAGTCGTTCATCGTCCAGATCCCGAGCACGATGGTCTGGAACCCCGATGCCGGGTCGGCTGCGAACGACTCGACATCCGACGTCGTCGCGATGCAAGGTGAGCAGACCGCGCTGGCGGCGGCGGTCCTCGATGCGATGCGGGCCCAGGGCATCTCGCCGACCGATCCGGTCATGCTCGAGGGCTTCAGTCTCGGGGGCATCACGGCCGGTCTGATCGCTTCCGACCCGTCTGTGCCGTTCAACATCACCCATGTCGTCACAGCGGGTTCGCCCATCGCGCGCTACGACATCCCCGACGACGTCGAGGTGCTGTCGCTCGAGTTCGAGGAGGACCCGGTCGCGCGCCTGGACGGCCGTGAGAACCCGGACAGCGCCAACTGGACGTCTGTCCAGGGTGACGCCCCCCGGCTCGTCGATCCGGAGAGCGGCGAACTGGAACCGCACGAGCCGGGCATCGCGTCGTCGCACAGCTCGCGCCGGTACGAGCAGTTCGCCGACGAGGTCAGCCGCGCCGGTGATCCGAGTGTCGACGCGTTCCTCGATTCTGCGGGAGGATTCTTCAGCGGCGAACAGACCGTTGTGGACTATCACGGAAGGCGGAACTGATGCATCGGATCCTCAGTGTCGTGGTCGTCTCCGTCGTGCTGACCGGCCTGCTCGCCGGTTGTGCGCTGCTGCCCGGCGCCCGGCGGCCCGCGTCGACCGGGGCGCCCGGGCCTTCGTCCGAACAGGCGCGATCGACCGATGAGGCGATCGCGGCCATCGAGGAGGTGACCGGTGTGGCGGCGCGGATCTCGCCGGCCAACGACGGTTCCACGCGCTATCTCGCGGTCAACCTCGAGTTGGATGAGACCTACGATGCCGGTGTCGTCCCCGAGCGGCGTGCGAACCGCGACGCGGCGCTGCTCGACTTCGTCCTCGCCCAGGTCTGGTCGCAGACCGAGGACGCCCCGGAGCGCTTCGTGACGCTCAGGGTCACCGGTGCCGGTCGCGACACGGCGTGGGTGACGGACACCCTGACGACGCTCGGTGTCGCGACGATCCCCTACGGCGGCGACGTCGTCTCCTTGCGTGGTGTCGATCTCGACGACCGATACGGCACCTGGCCCGGCGAAGTCCCAGCGCTTCCGGACGACCTGGCAGGAGAGGGATGACGACGATCGAGACCGCGCGGTCCACGCACACCCTGCGCAGTGAGGGGCGGACCGACACCGGCCTGGTCCGACGCCTGAACGAGGACGCGTTCTACGCCGGCGCGCCCGCCTTCGTCGTCGCGGACGGCATGGGCGGGCACGAACGCGGCGAGGTCGCGAGCCGTGAGGTCGCGGCGGCGCTCGAACGTGGCATCCCCATCGGTGTCCCGACGACGACCGAGGCGGTCGTGACCACGATCGTCGCCGCCAACGCGGTCATCCGCGGCATCCCCACGCCGAACGGGGTCATCGGCACGACCGTCGCGGGCCTCGCGCTCGTGGCGCTGTCGCCGCAGACCGACCTCCATTGGATGGTGTTCAACGTGGGGGACTCCCGGGTGTACACCTGGGCCGACGGCGCACTCCGTCGGATCACCGTCGACCACTCGGCCGTGCAGGAACTCGTCGACGCCGGCTCCATCACGGAGGCGGAGGCGCGCGAACACCCCGATCGCAACATCGTGACGAAGGCGATCGGCGTCGAGGCCGGCATCGACCCGGACGTCTGGCTCCTTCCCGTCGTCGGGCGGCAGCGGTTCCTGCTCTGCTCCGACGGGCTCACCGGCGAGCTGTCCGACGAGCGGATCGCCGAGGTCCTGTCGCAGGGCTTCGAGGGAGCGGCAGACCGCCTCGTGGAGCTCGCGCTGGCCGCCGGTGGGCGGGACAACGTGACCGCACTGGTCGTCGACGTCGTGTCGACCTCGCTGATGTCCAGCGGCCCCGGCTACGATGACGCGGGTGGTCTCGGGTATCTTGAAGAGACGATGCCGCGAGGCTAGAGGAGTGGCCGTGTACTCGTACGAAATGGAACCGGCCGAGGTCCGCCGTTGGCTCGCTGTGGCGGGGCCCGGCAGACTGGTGCTGGTCGACGCCCAGGGCGACGACACCGCCGCTGCAGCATTCGCCGCAGACCTCCCGGGCGACGCGTCGCTGTCGTTGATCGTCGACCGCCTCGCCGCCGGCGGTCTCTCGAACACGCCCGCGTTCGCCGCGGCCGTCTGGGACGGATCGGGAGCGACGGTCATCGTGCGCGGGCTCGCCGCGGCCGTCGTGACGAGCGCCGCCGGGACCGAGACGGTCCTGGGCGCCCGCGCGACCACCTGGGTCGAGGAACACCACGCGGACGCGGTGAGCGTCACGCTCCGGAGCGACCAGCCGAACCCGTCCGGCGTGCGACTCCCGCTCGGGTCGGGAGCCGTTTGGACGACCTCCATCACGGCGACCCTCGACGAGGAGTCCACGGCTTCCGTCGCCGCTCCGACCAGCGACGAGCGCCGGTCGACCGAATCGTCCACCGATGCGCCGACGGCGGCGGAGCAGCTCGCGGCCCCGCCCGTCCCGGCTCCCGCCGAGCCCGCTGCGTCCGCGGCGACCTCGGACGACGCGGACGACGGGACGGACGGCGACGAGGCGACCCCGGTGGCGCACATCGAGCCGGCGCAGTCGCTCCACGTCGTGCCGTCCGTCTCCGACACCCAGTTCTTCCACGACGAGGACGACCCGGACGAGACCTCCTCCACCCCGGAGGAGCCCGTCGACGAGGGCTATGACTTCCTGTTCGGCCAGACCGTGCTCCGACCGGTCGGTGCGGCGGCGGTCGACGAGGCCGGCGACGCGGAACGCGCGGCGGCCGAGGAGTCGGCGCACCAGCAGGCGGCAGCCACCGCGGTCGCCGCGCCGGAACCCGCGGCAGCCGGACCATCGGACCTCGGCGACCACGACGGCCACACGATCCTCGCCGAGGACCTCGCCGCGCTGCGTGCGCGTCGAGCGGCCGAGACCCCGCCTGCCCGGTCGTCCACGCCGTCGGCGACCCCACTCACGTATCTCGAACTCCCCGGCGGCACTCGCCAATCGCTCGCCTCACCCGTCGTCCTCGGCCGGGCGCCGAGCGTCTCGCAGGTCCCGGCGTCCGTCGTCCCGACACTCGTCACGCTCACTGGCGACGACATCTCGCGGAGCCACGTGCGCGTCGCGGTCGAGGGCGGCACGGTCGTCGTCACCGACCTCCACTCGCGGAACGGCACGCAGGTCGTCCTGCCCGGTCAGGCACCGCAGTCCCTCCGACCAGGGGAGCCGACACCGGTGATCGTCGGGACCGTCATCGACCTCGGCGGCGGCGTCGCGCTGCGCGTCCGAGAGGGCTGACGTGCGCCGTTCACCCTCGCAACCGCCGGCCATCCCCGGGCTGCGGTTCGAACGACAGCTCGGAGCGGGTGGCTTCTCCGACGTCTTCCTGTACGAGCAGCAGTTGCCGAGGCGTCAGGTCGCCGTCAAGGTGCTCCTCGCCGAGCACCTCAGCGAGCAGACCCGTGAGGCCTTCGTCGCCGAGGCGAACCTCATGGCGCAGCTCTCCGCGCACCCCTACATCGTCACGATCTACACGGCGGACGTCGCCCCGGACGGACGACCATACCTCGCGATGGAGTACTGCGCGGGGCCGAGCCTCGCCGAGCAGGCGAAGCTGCGGCGGTTCGCCGTCGCCGATGCGCTGCGCACCGGCGTCCGCCTGGCCAGTGCGGTGGCGACCGCCCACGCGGCCGGCATCCTCCACCGCGACATCAAACCGGCCAACGTGCTCACCAACGCGTACGGCTGGCCGGCGCTGACCGACTTCGGCATCTCACAGGCCGTCGAACTCGAGGTTCCGACGAACGCCGGCCCCGGGCGCCCTGGCGACGTCGGTTCCACCGGTGCCTCGGGCACGCAGACGGTCGGTCTCTCCATCCCCTGGTCGCCGCCCGAGATGTTCGAGGACGAGCCGCATCCGGACGTGCGGTCCGACGTGTTCTCCCTGGCGGCGACGGTCTACACGCTCCTCGCCGGGCGGACGCCGTTCGAGATCCCCGGGCAGTCGAACGGTGCGGCCGACCTCATCAGCCGGATCGAGCGCGGGACCATCACGCCGCTCGGGCGCGACGACGCACCGGCTTCCCTCGTCGCGACGCTGCAGAAGGGCCTCGCGAAGGACCGCGCCAACCGTTTCGAGAGCGCCGTCGACTTCGCGCGGGCGTTGCAGCGCGTCGAGATGGAGCTGGCGTACGCGCCGACACCCATCGACATCCCGAACCTCGTGCAGCCGCAGTCGCAGACCCCCCGACCGGACACGTCCAGCAGTGCGTCGGACGAGACGCGGGTCCGACAGGTCCCGACGGTCGAGGCCCAGCCACGTCCCGGCGTGCCGAGTGTGCAGCCTCCGGTCGGCGACGAGACGGTGGTCCGCTCGGCGGGACCGCTCGTGCAGCCGATCCAACCGTCGGCGCCGATCACCGTCGGAGCGGCCTCGGCGCCTTCCGAGACGATCCGCCGCGACCGCCTCGAGACCGCCGCCGCAGGTCCGGCGGAGGACCCCGATGCTGATACGGACGGACGAGGCGGACGTCGCCGACTGACCCGCCTCCTCGTGGTGGGCGGCGTCGCGGTGCTCGCGGTCGGTGGGATCGCGGCCGGGATCATCTGGCAGGGCGCGGCCGCCGACCCGAAGCCGACCGCCGCCGCGACCGGGGCGCCGATCCAACTGAGCGACGTCCCCTCGCCGAAGCCGTTCGGGGTGAACATCAGCGAGGACGGCAGCGTCGTCACGTTCATCTGGGACAACCCGGATCCGCAGGACGGCGACTCGTACATCTACCAGGTGACGAGCAGCGGCAAGAACTCGCCGAAGGTACCGACCTCGACGTACGCGGTCGATCTGAAGCCGAGTGCTCCGGGCGCGCAGTTGTGCATCGAGGTGGTGATCGTCCGGGGCGGCGTCACCTCGCCCGATCCACTCGAGATGTGCTCGCAGCAGTAGCGGGACGGACGCACGGGGAGCGACACGATGACAGATATCAGGGGGACTGGGCGATGAGCATGGACGAGGCGACGGACACGACGACGACGAAGACGGCGGTGCGCGTCGAGTTCTGCGGCGAGGAGTACGCCGTGGACGCACGCAAGCCGTTCCTGATCGGGCGCGAGGGCGACCTCGTCGTCGACGAGAACCCCTTCCTGCACCGCACCTTCCTCAGTGTCACCTTCGACGCCGGGCTCTGGTGGCTCACGAACATCGGGAACACCCTCTCCGCGACGGTGACGGACACGACCGGCAACGTGCAGGCGTGGCTCGCGCCCGGCGCGCGGCTCCCGATCGTGTTCCCCGAGCTGCAGGTGCTGTTCAGTGCGGGGACGACGACCTACGACTTCACGATCACCTCGGATCTCGAGTACTTCAGTCCGTCGCAGCTCTCGACGACCACCGCCGGGACCACGACCGTCGGTCCGATCCACCTGACGAGCAGCCAGCGCCTCCTCATCGTCGCCCTGGCCGAGGACGTCCTGCGTCAGGCGTCGCCCGGCCGCGGTGAGATCCCGGCGTCTGCGGCCGCCGCCGCCCGCCTCGGCTGGAGCCAGACCACCTTCAACCGCAAGCTCGACAACGTCTGCGACAAGCTCGACAAGTTCGGGGTGCAGGGGCTGCGCGGCGGACCAGGCAAGCTCGCGACCGGACGTCGCGCACGACTGGTCGAGTACGCCGTCTCGACCAGGCTCGTCGACGCCAGCGACCTGCCGCTCCTCGACCATGCCGACCAGGCGGGCGTCGACGGGGGACGACCAGCCTGAGGTTGACCCCCGCAACCGTTTTCCAGACGGCACTTGTTTGTTAGAGTGACTCCGCGTTTGCAGCGCGGTGCGTGGACCGTGCCTTGACCGAACATCACCTGGGGGATCGTGAGCAACTGGAGCGCCTGGCTGCGCAAGCGCAAGACCGCGGCCTCCATCACGGCACTGTCGGTCCTCGTCGCCGTACCGGTGACCGCTGCACTCATCCACCAGGGCTTCCCCGTCACCGAGGTCGACCTCGAGTCCCGCGACGTCTGGGTCACCAATGGTGAGTCCCTGCTCGCCGGGCGCCTCAACGACCAGATCTCCGAACTCGACGGAGCGGTCTCGACGGCCTCCAACAACGCCGACGTGCTGCAGGACGGCGACGACGTCTTCCTCCAGGACAAGGCGCTCTCCTCGCTCGAGCGCATCGACCCGGCGTTCACGAGTCTCATCCAGCGCGTCTCGCTGCCGACCGGCGCGACGGTGCACTACGGCGGCGACCGACTCTCGGTCGTGGCGGGGGAGACCGGCAAGCTCTGGTCCGTCGACGCCGCTGGGGAACTCCGGTTCGACCCCACGGAAACGAAACCGATCGTCTCCATCGGCAAGGCCGGTCAGGCGGTCGTCACCTCGACGGGCACCATCCTCGCGGTGGCACCGGCGAAGGGGATCCTCTACCGCATCCTGCCCGACGGCACGAAGACCGAGTCGAAGCTCCCGAAGCTCGACGAGTACCAGCTCAGTGCGGCCGGTGAGCAGGCGGTCATCCTCGACCTGAAGTCCGGCGACCTCGTGAAGCAGGACGGCTCCATCGTCGAGCTGCCCGGCAAGCCCTTGAAGATCCAGGAGCCGTCGGCCTCCGACGACGCTGCCGTCATCGCGACCGGCGACTCCCTCGTGCGCATCCCGCTCGGTGGCGGCGACCCGGAGGTGCTCGACGCGGACGTCGTCACCGAGGCGACGAGTGCGGCCGAGGTCACGGCCCCGGTCAACCTCGACGGCTGCATGCACGGTGCGTGGGCCTCCTCCAGCCGGTATGCCGCAGAGTGCGCCGACAAGAAGCCGGTCATCGCCGACATCAACCCGGAGACGGTCGGGCAGCAGCTCGTCTTCCGGGTGAACCGCTCGGTGATCGCGCTCAACAACGTCCAGACCGGCAACTCCTGGCTCGTGCAGGCGAACATGCGCCTCGTCGACAACTGGGACGAGGTGACGCCTCCGCAGGAGGAGGACGGCGAGGACGGCGACGAGAAGGCGTCAGAGCAGTCCTTCGAGGACACCCTCGCCGAACGGACCGAGGAGAACCGGCCGCCGATCGCCCGCGACGACGCGTTCGGCGTCCGCCCGGGCCGCGCGACGGTCCTGCCGCTGCTCGACAACGACTCCGACGCGGACGGCGACGTCCTGACCATTCAGAACTTCGGCGACATCGGTCCCGAGACCGGCAAGCTGGAGTACATCGACGGCAAGCGGGCATTGCAGTTCACGCCCGCAGAGGGCTTCGTGGCCGGGACGACGTCGTTCCGGTACTCGGTCAACGATGGACGGCCGGGTGGCGTGGCCGAGGCGAACGTCAGCATCGCCATCAAACCGCCCGAGGTCAACGAGCCGCCCACGTCCCATCGCGAGGCCGCCGTGTCGGTCGAGGCCGGGCAGACGGTCACCTACAACGTGCTCGCCGACTGGCGCGATCCCGACGGTGACGACATCTTCCTCCAGTCGGCCTCGCCGGCGTCCGGCGACCTCGTCCGCTTCACCCCGGACGGCTTCGTGACGTTCACGCACGCCTCGCCCGAGATGGGCCCGCGCGACGTCAAATTCGTCGTGTCCGACGGCGTCACCTCGGCGGAGGGGACGCTCAAGGTCGACGTGCAACCCGCCGGCGCCCTCAGCCCCATCGGTACACCGGACTTCGTCTCGACCTTCGTCGGCGAGTCCGCACAGGTCCTGCCACTCGCGAACGACCAGTCACCGAGCGGTGCGCCCCTCGGTCTCATCGGTGTCGAAGCCCTGCAGGGCGGACTCGTGTCGTCGCCGAGTCTCGAGAAGCAGTCGGTCACCGTCTCGTCGAACGAGCCGGGCACCTACTACCTGAAGTACACGCTCGGTGCCGGCATCGCCTCGAGCATCGGGCTCATCCGCGTCGACGTGCTGGAGAAGCCCACCGACGTGCAGCCACCGGTCGCCGTGAAGGACGAGGGCTACCTGCGACCGAACGAGACGATCACGATCCCGGTCCTCGCGAACGACGAGTCGCCGGGCGGTCAGGTGTTGGCGCTCCAGTCCGTCGACGTGCCGGACGAGTCCGCCTCCCTCTCCGTCGAGGTCCTCGACAGTGCCGTGGTGCGCGTCTCCTCCTCGGCACCGCTCGAGGGACAACTGCAGTTCACCTACACGGTCTCCGACGGGACCTCCTCGGCGACGGCGGCGGTCACCATCGTCCCGGTGCCGCCGCTCCCGAAGCACCAGGCGCCGGTCGCGAGCGACGACGCCGTCGTGGTGCGCGCCGGCGACATCGCGAACGTCGCCGTGCTCGACAACGACTACCACCCCGACGCGGCCGTGATGTTGGTCGACCGCGAGCTGGTCGACGTGCCGACCGCCGGCCTGGCCTTCGTCGACGACGACGAGGTGCGGTTCCAGGCGCCGACCGAGCCCGGCACCTACACCGCCACGTATCGCGTGTACGACACCTTCGGCGAGGCCGACACGGCCACGGTGACCTTCAACGTGGTCGGCGAGGACAAGAAGAACAACCAACCGCCCGTCCCGCAGCTGCTCACCTCCCGGGTGTTCGCCGGTGCGACGGTCCGCGTGGACGTCCCGCTCGACGGTCTGGATCCGAACGGCGACTCGGTGGTCCTCGACGACATCGCCTCCGCGCCCCTCCTCGGTCGCGTCATCGAGCAGGGGAGCACCTGGTTCGTCTACGAGGCGGCCCCGGACTCCTCCGGCACCGACACCTTCCAGTACCGGGTCAAGGACACCTACGGCGCGGTCGCAGTGGGCACGATCAAGATCGGCGTCATCGGGCGTCCCGAGGTCGACGGGCAACCGAACGCGGTCGACGACTACATCGAGGTCCTCCCGGGCAAGGTCGCCTCCGTGCCGGTGCTCTCCAACGACTCCGATCCGAACGGCTACAAGCTCAAGCTCGAACCGAAGCTGCTCTCGGTGGACGACGGCCTCACCGCCGAGGTCAGCAAGAGTCGCGTCGTGATCGAGGTGCCGGACGAGGAGGCCTTCTTCACCGTCCGATACCAGATCACCAACGGCAAGGGCGGGATCGACAGCGCCTACATCCAGGTCAAGGTCACGAAGGACGCGAAGCCCCAGTTCCCCGAGGCCGACGACCACGTCCTCGAGGACGCCGACATCGTCGGGAAGAAGACCGTCGACATCGACGTGCTCGACGGTGCGCAGAACCCCGGGGGGCTCGTGGACGACCTGCAGCCGAGCCTCGAGGGTGCGAACGCCCCGTCCGGCGAGGTGCGCGACGGTGGCACCATCCGGGTCACCCTCACCGACCGACGCCAGGCGATCGCCTATCGGTTGACGGATCCCGTCACCCAGCTGAGCGGCGCGGCGTTCATCATCGTGCCGGCGGCGACCGACGGTGAGCCGCCGCGGATCAAGAGCCCTCTGCCCGAGCAGATCGTCAAGGTCAACGAGACGCGGACCTGGAAGCTCTCGGAGATCACCGAGGCGCCGTCCGGGAAGCCCGTCACCATCGCCTCCGAGGGCAGTGTCGTGAACTTCCGGAGCAACGGCACGTCGAGCTACGTCGACGACGCCACGATCACCTTCACCCCGGCCAAGGACTATCGCGGACCGGCGTCGGTGAGTTTCGAGGCGACCGACGGCCGGGACAGCAAACTGCTCACCCTGCCGATCACGGTGGGTGACCCCGACCTCGAGGACGTCCCGCCGACGTTCACGCCGCCGACGGTGACGATCGAGGCCGGAGAGGCACCCATCACGGTCGACCTGCGGGCGTCGAGCGACCACCCGAACCCGAAGATCCTCGCAGCCCTCACCTACCAGGGCTTCGGCGGGACCACAGCGGGCGTCCAGGGGAACCTGTCGGGCTCGCAGGTGACGATCTCCGCCCCGCAGGGCACCCAGCCCGGCACCTCGGCGACGCTCACCTTCACCGTGAACTACAAGGAGTACTCCGTCCCGGGGTCCGTGAACGTCCGCGTCGTGTCGTCGACGAGGCCGCTCCCGCGTGCCATCGACGACCGCGTGGAAGAGGGCCGGAAGAACAAGGCCGAGTCGATCAACGTGCTCGCCAACGACTACAACCCGTTCCCCGACACGCCGCTCAAGATCCTCGACGCCACGGTCGAGAGCGCCCCGGCGGGTGGAGCGACGGCCACGGTGTCCGGGAGCTCGGTCACCGTCACGCCCGGTTCGTCCAAGAGCGGGACCGTCAGCGTCATCTACACGGTCCAGGACGCGACGAACGACCCCAACCGACGAGTGCAGGGCCGCATCACCGTCATCGTGAAGGACGTCCCCGATCCGCCGTCGCTCAGTCTGAAGAGCGCGAAGAGCGGCAAGATCACCGTCGTCGTCGGCGGTTCGCCCGCGAGCAACGGCGCGCCCATCGAGTACCACGCGGTGAAGTGGAGCGGCGGCGGGGAGAAGCAGTGCGCCCCGGGGAACGACTGCACCTTCGACGTCACGAACGGGCAGAGCTACACCTTCTCCGCCTACGCGCACAATGCCGTCGGCAACAGCGCGGACTCCGAGACGGTCACGGCCACCGCCTACGGCGTCCCGACCGCGCCGCAGAACGTGTCGCTGCGGGCATCCGGAGATGCCCCGGCGACCCTCACCATGCAGTGGGCGAGGCCAGCGGATGACGGTGGACAGGTCACGAGCTACAGCTGGCGGATCATGAGCGGTTCGAGCACCGTGAAGACGGGGACGACGGGGAGCACCAGCGATTCCGTCGGCGGCATCGGCGCGGGCACCTATCAGGTGTACGTGTCCGCGACCGGGCCCGGCGGAACCGGCCCGGAGGGCGGACCGGCGGAGGCCACGGTCAAGGATCCGCCGCCGCCGAAGCCCAGCGGCTCCCTGTTCAAGTCCGGGGGCGCGCATGCCTGTCAGAGTGGCGGCACCGGCTGCTACGACGTCGGTGTGAACTACCAGAACGTGCCCCAGGGCAATTACACCGTGGACATCACCCGCGATGGACGCGCGATCGGCACGTCCATGAACGTGACCGTCGGTGGTAACGGGAGCTTCACGCACCACAACCATCTCGGCGTCATGACCGGCGGCGAGACCATCGCCGCGACGTTCCGGAACAACGCCACCGGTGAGACGTTCACCATCGGCTCGATGTCCGGCTCGGCCTGGAACAACCTCTAGAACCACAACGACCTTCACTTCACGGAGAGCACACCCATGACTGTCACGCAGGAACAGGCCACCTGGTTCGCCGATGCCTTCGGCAAGCTCGTCGGCAACGTCGAGCAGGCCATCCTCGGCAAGGAGCACGTCATCAAGCTCGTCGTCACGGCCATGCTCTCGGAGGGCCACGTGCTCCTCGAGGACTACCCGGGCACCGGCAAGACCGTGCTCGCGAAGGCCCTCGCGAACACGCTCGACGGCACGAGCTCGCGCATCCAGTTCACGCCGGACCTCCTGCCGTCCGACGTCACGGGTGTGACCATCTACGACCAGGGCAAGGGCGTCTTCGAGTTCCACAAGGGACCGATCTTCGCCTCGATCGTGCTCGCGGACGAGATCAACCGCGCCTCGCCGAAGACGCAGTCGGCGCTCCTCGAGGTCATGGAAGAGGGCATCGTCACGATCGACGGCACGAGCTACGAGGCCGGCAAACCGTTCATGGTCATCGCGACGCAGAACCCGATCGAGCAGGCCGGGACGTACAAGCTGCCCGAGGCGCAGCTCGACCGGTTCCTCATCAAGACGACGCTCGGCTACCCCGACCGCCAGACCTCGGTGAACCTGCTGCTCGACGCCTCCAACCGGGCCCGCGCGACGAAGGTGCAGCCGATCATCGGCTCCGACGCCGTCATCACGATGGCGCAGCTCGCGACCGAGGTGCACGTCGACGGCAGCATCCTCGAGTACGTCGCGGACGTCGTGGCGGCCACGCGGGACGACCAGGACGTCGCCCTCGGCGTCAGCATGCGCGGTGCCCTCGCGCTCGTGCGCGCCGTCAAGACGTGGGCCATCTCGCAGGGGCGCACCTACGTCACCCCCGACGACGTCAACGACCTCGCGCAGGCCGTCCTCGCGCACCGCATCATCATCGACCCCGAGTCCGACTTCGCCGGCGTGACCGCGCAGGACGTCGTGGCCCGGGTCCTCGTCAGCATCGCTCCGCCGGCGTACCGCGCAGCATGAGCGAGACCCTCGAGCAGCGCGCCGCCGCCGCGCCGGACGGATCCGACCCGGTCCGCACGGCGACGGTCGGCGCGCCTGCCGAGACGAGCCCGGACGGCCCCGACGCGCACGACGACGGTGGGCCGGTCCCGGCCCGACGGCCGAACCCGGTCCGCGGCCTCGTCGACGGCGTGGGCGCCGTCGTCGTGCCCTGGGTCAGGGTCGCCTGGACGGCGGCGCAGCCTGTGCTCGCCGTGGTCAGCGGCCTCGGCTGGGTCGTCCTGGCGATCGGCGTCATCGCGACCGTCGCAGGCTTCATCCTGGGGTGGGCGGAACTCGTCTTCCTCGGCTTCGTGCCGCTGGCCGCGTTGCTCGCCTCCGTCGCCTACCTCTTCGGACGGTCGACCTTCCGCATCTCCATCCACTTGAACCCCAGCCGGGTCACCGTCGGGGAGCGCGCGATCGGGCAGGTCCTCATCGCCAACCCCGGCAACCGTGCCACGACGCCCACGCGCCTCGAGGTCCCCGTGGGCTACGGCCTGGCGGAGTTCGCGATCCCGGCCATCCCGAAGGACGGCGAGCACGAGGAGTTGTTCGCCGTACCGACGAACCGGCGAGCCGTGATCCCCGCCGGGCCCGCTGTCTCGGTCCGCGGCGACCAGCTCGGTCTGTTGCGTCGCGAGGTGCGTTGGACGGAGCCGGTCGAGCTCTTCGTGCATCCCGAGACCACGCGCCTCCACCCGACGGCCGCCGGTCTCATCCGCGACCTCGAGGGCCTCGTCACGAAGACCATCACCAACAACGACATCTCCTTCCACGCCCTCCGCGGATACGTCGCCGGCGACGACCGCCGTTACATCCACTGGAAGTCGTCCGCGAAGACCGGCCAGCTCATGGTCCGGCAGTTCGAGGAGACGCGGCGGTCGCAGCTCACCATGGTGATGACGACCGACTCCCGCTACTACGCCGAGGACGAGGACGAGTTCGAGTTGGCGGTGTCGCTCACCGCGTCCATCGCCACCCAGGTGATCCTCGACCAGGTGCCGATCAGCGTCGTGACCGATCGACTCGCGCTCCGGACCCACACGGTCACGTCCTTCCTCGACGACAGCTGCCGGCTGCAGCTCGCCGAGGGCACCTTCGACACCCCGCGCACCTTCGCCCGGGAGAACACGAAGCGCCTGCCGGCACCGAGCGTCGTCATCATCGTCGCCGGTTCGCGACTCGAGGCACAGGAGTACCGGGGGATCCAGCGTCTCTTCGGTCCCGACGTCAACGTGTTCGGCATCCGCGTCGAGCGCGGCGCTCGAGCCAGCATCAAGGACGTCGCCGGGATGAACGTCATGACCGTCGGGGCGCTGAGCGACCTCGCCAAGGTCATGTCGAGGGCCCTGTGAGCGGGGTCGACGAGCGCACGACGGTGCGCCCCGGGCGCGTTCCCGGCTCGGCGGCGGACGTCGACGTCCAGGGCATCGTTCCGACCTTCACCGCGCCCTGGCCGTTGCCCGGCCGTTCCTGGATCGACCTCGCGGTCGTCTTCGTCCTCGCGGCCCTCGGCCTGCTCGGCTTCGGAGCGGCGCTCAGTGGCACCGGGTTCCTCCTCGCGGGCCTCGGAGGCCTCGCGCTCGGCATGGCGGTGGGCGTCGCCTCCCACGCCCTCCGGCTGAACGCCCTCCTGACCGGCCTCTCGACCGTCCTCGTCTTCTACGTCTTCGGCAGTGCCCTGGCGATGCCGTCCGTGGCGACGTTCGCGGCCCTCCCGAACCTGCGGACCCTGGGCGGGATCAGCATCGGCGCGGTGTTCGGGTGGAAGGACTTCGTCACTCTGCAGACCCCGCTGAGCGCGCCCGCGTACATCATGACCCTGCCCTACGTCGCAGGGCTGCTCGTCGGCGTCGTCTCCGCCGTGCTCGCCGTCCGCTGGCTGCCGCGCCGTCCGCAGGTCGCCGTGCGCTGCGCGATCGTGCTCGTCGGCCCGACCGTGCTCTACGCCCTCGGCGTCCTCCTCGGCACGCAGACGCCCTTCCTGGCGGCCGTCCGCGGGATCGCGTTCGCGCTCATCGCCCTCCTCTGGCTCGGCTGGCGGCCGAGTGCCGGTCGTGGCGAGAACGCGGCAGCGTCGACCACCGCCGTCCTCCGTCGCAAGAAGATCATCGGCACGGCGGTCCTCGCCGCGGTCGCGGTCGTCGTCGGCGGCGGTGCGGCCGTCGTCGCCTCGCCTCCCACGGACTCACGGTTCGTCCTCCGCGAGGTCGTCACCCCGCCGTTCGACCCCTTGGAGTACCCGAGCCCGCTCGCCGGGTTCCGCGAGTACACGAAGGACCTCGCCGAGACGAAGCTCTTCACCGCGACCGGCCTCGAGCCGGGGGATCGGATCCGTCTGGCGGCCATGGACAGCTACGACGGCCGTCTGTGGACCGTCTCCGGGCCCTCCACGGCGACCGACGGTTCCGGTGCCTTCGAGCTCGTCGGCGACCACCTCCCCGCACCCCAGCTCATGACACCGGGGAGCAACCGACGGGTGTCAATCGACATCACCGGTTACGACGACATCTGGGTGCCCAGCGTCGGGTACCCGAGCGCGCTCACCCTCGACGGCAAGGCGGCGGAGCGATCCGAGGACATCCGCTACAACGCCGAGAGTGGCACGGCCGTCATCACCTCGGGCATCGGCACGGGTGACGACTACGAGGAGCGGACCACCACGCAGGCGGTCCCGAGCGACACGGCCCTCGCGACGACGCCGACCGCAGCGGTCGAGCTGCCGCCCGTCACGAACATCCCGGACATCGTGGTCGCGAAGGCCTCGGAGTTCGTCGGTGCCGAGACGACCCCCATGGCCCAGCTGCGGCGGATCGAGCAGACGCTCCGCACCACCGGGTTCCTCAGCCACGGGCTCGCCTCGGACAGCTCTCCGTCGCGCGCCGGTCACGGTGCCGACCGGATGTCGGAGCTGTTCACCCGCACACCGATGGTCGGTGACGAGGAGCAGTACGCCTCAGCGTTCGCCCTCATGGCCCGATCGCTCGGCTACCCCGCGCGGGTCGTCATGGGCTTCGCGCCGGAGGTGACGGAGGGCCAGGGTTCTGTGCAGGTCGTCGGGGACGACGTGACGGCGTGGGTCGAGGTGCCTTTCGAGGGCTACGGCTGGGTCGCGTTCTCGCCGACCCCCGATGAGACCGAGATCCCGCAGGACCAGGACCCGAAGCCGAAGACCGAGCCGCAGCCGCAGGTGCGTCAGCCGCCGCGCAGCGACAACCTCGACGACAGCCTCCTCACCGAGGCCTCGATCGACGACGGCGACGACAAGGACAAGAACGACGGACTCGTGATCCCGGAATGGGTGTGGTGGCTCGCACTGATCGTGGGTGTCCCGGTGTCGCTGTACGTCATCCCGCTCCTCGCCATCTCGGGTGCGAAGCGTCGGCGGACGAAGCGTCGCCGCGCGGGCGGTGGTGACCGCAGTGCGGCCGGTGCGTGGGACGAGCTGATCGACCGCTACGCCGAGCTCGGGTACTCGGTGCCTGCGGCCGCGACGCGGTCGACCACGGCGTCCGTGCTCGGAGCCCAGGAACCGGAGGGCGCGACCACGCTCACCGCGCTCGCGGGGACGACCGACGACGTCGTCTTCTCCGGTCGTGACGTGGACGACACGACGGCCGACGAGCTGTGGCAGCGGTCGGAGGCCGAGGCGTCACGGGCGCAGGGAGCGCTCGGCTGGTTCGCCCGCCAGCGGAGCCGGTTCCGCTACCGCGCGAAACGCGGTCTCGTGAGTCGGCTGCAGCCGTCCGGTTCGCTCGCCCGTCGAGCGGCACGCGACCAGCGCGCCACCGGAAGTCGCTGAGGTCGTTGCGGCCACCGAGGCACTACCCTCGGTGAGTATGGAGCGCTCGCTCGAGACCAGTGTGAGCCAGGCCGTCGACGCCTGGCTCCGGTGGTTGCCGCGCTGGCACCCCGCCGCACACCGTGGACGCACCCGGATCTGCCGCCGGTGCATCGGATCCCCGATCCTCCGCGCAGCAGGCCTCGTCGACGACGTGCCGCACCAGGTGCAGCACGGCCTCGCCACCCGGATGAAGGCCCTCGTCGACCACGCGGTGGCGGAGTACACCGAGCGGAACCTCCCCGTCCTTCGTGCCGAACTCCGCGCTGCCGACCTGCGCGAGGCGCAGCGCTCCTACCGTCCGGGGGAGGGGCTCGACCCGGAGTTCGACGGCCTGCAGCTCGACCCCGATCCGGATCCGGAGCAGCCCTACCTCTTCACCCTCGCGGAGCTCGGCGAGTCCCAGGCGAGGACCGTTCCACCACCCCCGCCGTTGTCCGACGACGCGAAGGAGGCGCTGCGCACCGAGATCGCCCTCGCCGACCAGTGCGCGAACGAGACCGGGCGCCGCATCTGCGAACTCCTCGTCGGGCACCGGCTCGCCATCCACGACGCCGTCGAACGGTACGTCGAACCGCAGGTCGCCGCACTCCTCGACGACCTCGCGCTCGAGCTCGATTCCCCCACCTCGCCCTGGTAGTCGTCGGGGCTCACCCGGACGCAGGAGGGGAGATCTCCCCATCGTGCTGTCCGACACCCGTCACTATACTTTCGAGCACTTGTCATCAGCACGATCCATGCTCATTGGGGGCGCAACACCATGACCGATCCCGGAGATCAGAACCCGCAGCAGCCCCAGTGGCAGCGACCGCCCGCCCAGCCCGACCCGCAGCAGGGATGGCAGGGCAACGGCCCGCAGCAGTCGGGTTCGGGCCAGCAGCAGGCGGGCCAGTACGGACAGCAGTCGCCGTACGGACAGTCGCCGACCCAGCCGTCCGGGCAGTACGGGCAGCAGTCCGGCCAGTACGGTGAGCAGTCGTCCGGCCAGCACAGCCAGCAGACGGGCCAGTACGGCCAGCAGTCCGACCAGTACAGCCAGCAGACCGGTCAGTACGGTCAGACGGCGCAGTACGGCCAGCAGCCGACCGAGCAGTTCGGTCAGCAGGGCACCGGTCAGTACGGCCAGCAGCCCACGGGACAGTACGGTCAGCAGCCCACCGAGCAGTACGGCCAGGCGCCCTACGCGCAGGGCGCCGGCGGGTATGGCGGCGGCCAGCAGCCGCCGAAGAAGAAGCTCTCGAAGAAGGGGCTCACCGGCATCATCGCCGGCGGCAGCGCCCTCCTCCTCATCATCGTGGGTGGCGTCGTCGGTGTCACCGTCGGCAACGCGCTCCACGCCCCGCAGGTGACGGTCGAGAGCTACCTCGACGCCCTCAAGTCGGGTGACGCCGAACAGGCGCTCAAGCTCTCCGGCACCGAGGTGTCGGCGGCCGACGTGCTCCTGACGGACGACGCGTACAAGGCCGCGTCCGGCAAGGTCTCCGGCTACACGATCGGGAAGACCACGACCAACGGGAACACCGCGACCGTCCAAGCCCGCCTCACCCAGGGTGGCGAGAGCGTCGACCAGGAGTTCACGCTCACCAAGGTCGGCAAGGACGCCGTGCTCTTCGACAAGTGGAAGCTCGAGGCTCCGGAACTCAGCACGGTCCAGGTCGACGTGGTCGCCCCTGAGGACGCGGTGGCGACGGTCGGCGGTGTCGACCTCACCGACGTCGAGCCGATCGCCGAGGGGTCGTACCAGCTGCGTGCACTCCCCGGCACCTACGACGTCGCCCTCAGCGAGAGCGACTGGTACACCGCCGAGGCGACCACCACGACGGCCGTGGGCTTCGGTCAGGCCGCGGAACCCGCGACGCTCGCCGTCGCCCTCACCGACGCCGGGACGACCGCCGTCGAGGAGGCCGTCAACGCGTACATCGACGGCTGCGGCGCCGCGACGGAGCTCGCCCCCGAGGGGTGCCCCTTCGAGATCCGCAACGACACCGGCTTCACGCCGTCCGGCGTGACCTGGAAGTTCGACACGCGCCCGACCTTCACGGTCGGCGAGTTCTCGGGCGGCGGCTGGGCCGTCGACTCCGAGACCGTCGGGCGCATGTCGATGACGTGCACGCTGACCGACCCGGCCACCGGCCAGACCGGCCCGGGCTACAGCATCAACCCGGTCGACTTCATCGTCGGCGGCACGGTCGAGGGCTTCACCGACGAGGGCGCGACGTTCGTCCCCTTCCCCTAGACCGACAGCTGTACGACCCCTGGGAGCACTGCTCCCGGGGGTCGTCGTCGTTTGACCACAGGCCCTCCGCGGGCTAGTCTTGGTTGGGTGTGCGCGCTGTCGTGCGCTCTCGTGCTGTCCACGTTCTCCGGAGCCTGGCTCGGGGGAGCGGACAGCAGTCTTGCACCATCGGGTTGATCCCCGCCGGGCTGGTCCCGGTTGCAGATCGCCCCCACGGCATACCCACCACCTCAGTGACGTGCACTCGCGCGTCACCGGTGGGTCCATACGACCTCGTGGTCCGGGAGACCGGTCCACGAATGCTGCAGTACCACTGTCACCGTGCAGTCATCATCAAGGAGCAAGTAGTGCCAACCATTCAGCAGTTGGTTCGGAAGGGCCGCAGCCCCAAGGTCGTCAAGACCAAGGCGCCCGCCCTGAAGAGCAACCCCCAGCAGGCCGGCGTGTGCACCCGCGTGTACACCACCACCCCGAAGAAGCCGAACTCGGCGATGCGCAAGGTCGCCCGCGTGAAGCTGCGCAACGGCACCGAGGTCACCGCGTACATCCCCGGTGAGGGCCACAACCTCCAGGAGCACTCGCTGGTCCTGGTCCGTGGTGGTCGTGTGAAGGACCTCCCGGGTGTCCGTTACAAGATCGTCCGTGGCGCCCTCGACACGCAGGCCGTCAAGAACCGCAAGCAGGCTCGCAGCCGCTACGGCGCGAAGATGGAGAAGAAGTAATGCCTCGCAAGGGTCCAGCTCCGAAGCGTCCCGTCGTCGCCGATCCCGTCTACGGCGCCCCCATCGTCAGCCAGCTCGTCAACAAGATCCTGCTGGACGGCAAGAAGGGCCTCGCTGAGCGCATCGTCTACGACGCACTCGAAGGCGTCACCGCCAAGAACCAGGGCGACGCCGTCGTCACGCTCAAGAAGGCGCTCGACAACGTCCGCCCGACCCTCGAGGTGCGTTCGCGCCGCGTCGGTGGTTCCACCTACCAGGTGCCGGTCGAGGTCAAGCCTCACCGCGCCAACACCCTCGCCCTGCGCTGGCTCGTGAGCTACGCGAAGGGCCGCCGTGAGAAGACGATGACCGAGCGTCTCCAGAACGAGATCCTCGACGCATCGAACGGTCTCGGTGCAGCCGTCAAGCGTCGTGAAGACACGCACAAGATGGCCGAGTCGAACAAGGCGTTCGCGCACTACCGCTGGTAGTCGCCGCCCGATGCGAGGGCGGACGATCCGTCCGCCCTCGCACACCTGAGTGAATCAGCTCACCCCTACCTATCCCCGGAGGACCCCGTGGCACAAGACGTGCTCACCGACCTGAACAAGGTCCGCAACATCGGCATCATGGCCCACATCGATGCCGGCAAGACCACCACCACCGAGCGCATCCTGTTCTACACGGGCGTCAACCACAAGATCGGCGAGACCCACGACGGTGCGTCGACGATGGACTGGATGGCGCAGGAGCAGGAGCGCGGCATCACCATCACGTCCGCCGCGACGACCTGCTTCTGGAACAAGAACCAGATCAACATCATCGACACCCCCGGCCACGTCGACTTCACGGTCGAGGTCGAGCGTTCGCTCCGCGTCCTCGACGGCGCGGTCGCGGTGTTCGACGGCAAGGAGGGCGTCGAGCCCCAGTCCGAGACCGTCTGGCGTCAGGCCGACAAGTACGACGTCCCGCGCATCTGCTTCGTCAACAAGATGGACAAGCTCGGCGCCGACTTCTACTTCACCGTCGACACGATCATCAGCCGTCTCGGCGCGAAGCCGCTGGTCATCCAGCTGCCGATCGGTGCCGAGTCCAACTTCGAGGGCGTCGTCGACCTCGTCGAGATGCGTGCGCTGACCTGGCGCGGAGACGCCAAGGGTGACGTCGAGATGGGCGCCAAGTACGCCATCGAGGAGATCCCGGAAGACCTCAAGGAGAAGGCGGCCGAGTACCGCACCGCGCTCCTCGAGGCCGTCGCCGAGACCGACGACGCACTCATGGAGAAGTACTTCGGTGGCGAAGAGCTGACCGTCGCGGAGATCAAGGCCGCGATCCGTCACCTCACCATCACGAGCACCATGTACCCGGTCCTCTGCGGCTCCGCGTTCAAGAACCGCGGCGTCCAGCCGATGCTCGACGCGGTCATCGACTACCTCCCCTCCCCGCTCGACGTCCCGGCCATCGAGGCCCACGACGCGCGCGACGAGGAGAAGGTCGTGGAGCGTCACCCCGACTCGACCGAGCCCTTCACCGCGCTCGCGTTCAAGGTCGCGGTGCACCCGTTCTTCGGTCGCCTGACGTACGTCCGCGTCTACTCGGGTCGTCTCGACTCCGGTGCGCAGATCATCAACTCGACCAAGGGCAAGAAGGAGCGCATCGGGAAGATCTTCCAGATGCACGCCAACAAGGAGAACCCGGTCGACTTCGTCACCGCCGGTCACATCTACGCGGTCATCGGCCTGAAGGACACCACCACCGGTGACACCCTGTCCGACCCGCAGCACCAGGTCGTCCTCGAGTCGATGAGCTTCCCGGAGCCCGTCATCGAGGTCGCGATCGAGCCGAAGACCAAGGCCGACCAGGAGAAGCTGGGCACCGCGATCCAGAAGCTGGCCGAAGAGGACCCGACGTTCCGCACCGAGCAGAACACCGAGACCGGCCAGACGGTCATCAAGGGAATGGGCGAGCTCCACCTCGACATCCTCGTCGACCGCATGAAGCGCGAGTTCAACGTCGAGGCCAACGTCGGCAAGCCGCAGGTCGCGTACCGCGAGACCATCAAGCGCAAGGTCGAGAAGTACGGCTACACGCACAAGAAGCAGACCGGTGGTTCGGGTCAGTTCGCGAAGATCCAGTTCGATCTGGAGCCGATGGACGTCACTCCGGAGACGACCTACGAGTTCGTGAACGCCGTGACCGGTGGTCGCATCCCGCGCGAGTACATCCCGTCGATCGACGCCGGTTTCCAGGACGCCCTGCAGGTCGGTGGCCTCGCCGGCTACCCGGTCGTGGGTGTCAAGGCGATCATCACCGATGGTGCGGCGCACGACGTCGACTCCTCGGAGATGGCGTTCAAGATCGCCGGCTCGATGGGTCTCAAGGAGGCCTACTCGCGTGCCAACCCCGTCCTCCTCGAGCCGCTCATGGCGGTCGAGGTGCGTACTCCCGAGGAGTACATGGGCGACGTCATCGGAGACCTCAACTCGCGCCGTGGACAGATCCAGTCCATGGACGACGCCACCGGCGTCAAGGTCATCCGTGCCAACGTGCCGCTCTCCGAGATGTTCGGCTACATCGGCGACCTCCGGTCGAAGACCTCCGGTCGTGCCGTGTACTCGATGACGTTCGAGAGCTACGCGGAGGTCCCGAAGGCTGTCGCCGACGAGATCATCCAGAAGAACAAGGGCGAGTAGTCACTCACTCTCTCTTCACCGCGGTCCGGCCGGGTGTGCGAACACCCGGGCGGATCGCGTAACATGAATACACATCCCTGCAGTGCGTCGGGCATCGAATGGTGCCCGGCGTCCCGCACAACGTCCTGAGGAGGACTCACAGTGGCAAAGGCCAAGTTCGAGCGGACCAAGCCGCACGTCAACATCGGTACGATCGGTCACGTCGACCACGGCAAGACCACGCTCACCGCGGCGATCTCGAAGGTCCTGGCGGACAAGTTCCCGTCCGCGACCAACGTGCAGCGCGACTTCGCGTCGATCGACTCCGCGCCGGAAGAGCGTCAGCGTGGTATCACGATCAACATCTCGCACGTCGAGTACGAGACCCCGAAGCGCCACTACGCGCACGTCGACGCCCCCGGTCACGCCGACTACATCAAGAACATGATCACCGGTGCTGCGCAGATGGACGGCGCGATCCTGGTCGTCGCCGCCACTGACGGCCCGATGGCTCAGACGCGTGAGCACGTGCTGCTCGCCAAGCAGGTCGGCGTGCCCTACCTGCTCGTCGCGCTGAACAAGTCCGACATGGTCGACGACGAGGAGATCCTGGAGCTCGTCGAGCTCGAGGTCTCCGAGCTCCTCGCCTCGCAGGGCTTCGCTGAGGACGCACCGGTCGTCCGCGTCTCGGGCCTCAAGGCGCTCGAGGGCGACGAGAAGTGGGTGCAGAGCATCCTCGACCTCATGGACGCCGTGGACGCCAACGTCCCCGACCCCGTGCGCGACAAGGACAAGCCCTTCCTCATGCCGATCGAGGACGTCTTCACGATCACCGGTCGTGGAACCGTCGTCACGGGCCGCGCCGAGCGTGGCACGCTCGCGATCAACTCCGAGGTCGAGATCGTCGGCATCCGCCCGACGCAGAAGACGATCGTCACGGGTATCGAGATGTTCCACAAGCAGCTCGACGAGGCATGGGCCGGCGAGAACTGTGGTCTCCTGCTCCGTGGCACGAAGCGTGAAGACGTCGAGCGCGGCCAGGTCGTCGTGAAGCCGGGTTCGGTCACGCCGCACACGAACTTCGAGGGCACCGCGTACATCCTGTCCAAGGATGAGGGTGGGCGTCACAACCCGTTCTACGCGAACTACCGTCCGCAGTTCTACTTCCGCACCACCGACGTCACCGGCGTCATCACCCTGCCCGAGGGCACCGAGATGGTCATGCCCGGCGACACCACCGACATGACCGTTGAGCTGATCCAGCCCATCGCCATGGAGGTCGGCCTCGGTTACGCCATCCGTGAGGGTGGCCGCACCGTCGGCGCCGGCACCGTCACCAAGGTGCTCGCGTAAGCATCCGCTGACGCGAACCCCTGATCGACCTCAGGGTCGACACGGTTCCACACGAAGGGCCCGGAGCATTCCGCTCCGGGCCCTTCGTCGTGCGTGCTGTCGGCCGATCAGCGCCCCGCGACTCATATGTAAGATATCGGGCGACCCATTCTGTATCGAGCCGCCCGAGGTGACCGTGTCCCGTTCGTCCATCCGTCCGCGTCGTCTGTCGCGCCCACGTGTCCTGATCCCGGGCGTCTTCGTCCTGTCCATGCTGCTCGGCATCGCCGGAGCCACCGTGTCGGCGGCGGTGGAGGCCATGTCCGTCCGGGACGAGCTCGCTTCGGTCCTGCCTGAGATCGAGGCGATCCGAGCGGGCGTCGATGGCGTCGGCACCGACGCGATCGATCCCGACGGCGTGCAGCGTGCCGGCGATGCGGTCGAGCGGGCACTGGCGTCGACGCAGCGGCCTGACTGGTGGCTCGCGGAACGCGTGCCCGTCTCCGGGGCCAACTTCGAGGCGGTGCGCACGGCCGTCGAGGCGGCGCACGTCGTCGTCGACCAGGTCGTCGAGCCGGTCCTCGGCCTGTCCCTCGACGGACTGGCGGTCGACGGTCGACTGGACACGGCGCGGGTGGGGAGCATTGCCCGCACCTCGGCGCGTGCGCTGGAGCGGCTCGAGGAGCAGGTGGCGCGCCTCGACCGCCTCGACCACTCGGTGCTCCTCCCGCAGGTGGCGTCGGCGCTGGTCGGGCTCAACGGTCCGCTGCGCGAGGCGTCACCGCTCGCTGCTCGGCTCGCACCGGTGCTTCGCGCGCTGCCCGTGTTCCTGGGGGAGGACGGGCCGCGAGACGTGGTCGTCCTGTTCCAGAACTCGGCGGAGAGCCGAGCCCTCGGGGGCATCGCGGGAGCTTCGGTGCTCGTGCACATCGAGGATGGGGTGCTCAGCGTGACGAGGACCCTCGGCGGCGCGGACTTCGTGTCGCACGCCGATCCGGTGGTGCCCCTCCCGGCCGATGCCGACGCGCTCTACCGGACCGAGGGATACGCTACCGCGGGCACCTCCATCCATGAGGTGACGGCGAGGCCGGACTTCCCCTACGGTGCGCAGGCGGCCTCGCGGCTGTGGCAGGAGAGTCAGGGCGTCACGCCCGATCTGGTGCTCGCCGTCGACCCGGTCGCGTTGTCCCACCTGTTGCGAGCGACCGGCCCCGTGGTCCTCGCCGACGGTACGGAGCTGTCGAGCGACACGGTGGCCGACGGACTCCTGAACGGCGTGTACCGGGATCATCCCGGTCTCAGCGACGAGGCGAACCGGGCGCAGGACGCCACCTTCACGGCCGTCGTCCAGGCGCTCACCTCGCAGCTGCAGGCGGGGTCCATGTCGGTCCCCCGGGCGATCGGCGGCTGGGTGCAGGCGGTCGACGAGCGGCGTCTGCTCGCCTGGAGTCCCGACCGTGTCGAGGAACGGGCGTTGGTGCTCGCCGGGGTCGGCGGCGGCCTGCCCGAGCGTTCGTCCCGTTCGGTGCCGTTCGGTCTGTACCTCTCGGACGCGGTCGGCTCCAAGCTCGAGTACTACCTCCGACAGCAGGTCCGTGTCCGTGCGGGCTCGTGCGACGTCGACGGGACGCGCACGGTGATGGTCGCGTCGGAACTCTCGAACACGATCGACACGGAGTCGGAGCTCGACACGGAGGCGTTCGACTACATCGCGGGGTTCCACGAGCGTGAGGGGCTCCCTCGTGGTTGGATGCGCCTGCGGGTCATGGCCTACGCGCCCGACGGTGCCGACATCCGCTCGGTTCGCGTGGACGGCACCGAGGCCCCGTACACGGCCGGATCGGACGACGGACGCCCGGTGGCCTACATGGTGGTGACGATCGCGCCGGGCGCGACGGTGACGCTCGACGTCGATGCGGACGTGTCCGGCGCGACGGTCGACGCCGTGCGGTTCCTGGGCACTCCGGGGGTGCGTCCGGTCGAGGTCGACAACGTCGTCGAGCCCTGCTGAGCAGCGGCGCCTCGTGCTCACGACGCCCGAGACTGGGCGGATCCTGACCATCCGCCGCCCGCGACACGCCCGGGTTGCACGCATGGTGGATCCGTGGCAAACTAGTCCAGTTCAGTACTTCGGACGAGCGTGCCTGTGCGCGCTCCGGCGGATCACTGCCAGGTAGTGCATAGGAGCTCCCAGACGCGGCAACGCGACAGGGATCGAGCCTAGGCCGCGGGTAGCAGAACACCAATCACTTCATCGCAATCCAGGTCGTAGCAGTGCTACGCCCAGCGCCGACCACGAGTCGGGGTGGAACCCGGTGGATGACCACGAGGGTTGCAAGACACGAGTGGTCGTTGACAGCAGAACAGTGGTGCGACACCAGTAGTGCCAATGGCGTGGAGCAACCGAACGTTGCAAAGCGCACGATATGCGTCCAATACGGAGCGATCCGCATGACGCGAGACAGAGAGTGAGTCACACATGGCGGGACAGAAGATCCGCATCCGACTGAAGTCGTATGACCATGAGGTCATCGATACTTCGGCGCGCAAGATCGTCGACACGGTCACCCGTGCAGGCGCAACCGTCGTCGGCCCGGTGCCGCTTCCGACGGAGAAGAACGTGGTCTGCGTGATCCGTTCGCCGCACAAGTACAAGGACAGCCGGGAGCACTTCGAAATGCGCACCCACAAGCGTCTGATCGACATCATCGACCCGACCCCGAAGGCCGTCGACTCGCTCATGCGTCTCGACCTGCCGGCGGACGTCAACATCGAGATCAAGCTCTGAGCTCGGTAGAGACGGAAGGAAGACATGTCTAACACGAAGACCAGCAAGGGTCTGCTCGGCACCAAGCTCGGCATGACCCAGGTGTGGGACGAGAACAACAAGCTCGTCCCCGTCACCGTCATCGAGATCACGCCCAACGTGGTCACGCAGGTTCGCACCCCCGAGGTCGACGGCTACGACGCCGTGCAGATCGCGTACGGCCAGATCGATCCCCGCAAGGTCAGCAAGCCTGACGCGGGTCACTTCGACAAGGCCGGCGTGACGCCGCGTCGCCACCTCACCGAGGTCCGCACCGCCGACGCATCCGAGTACTCGCTCGGCCAGGAGCTCACCGTCGACGGTGTCTTCGAGGCCGGCCAGAAGGTCGACGTCGTCGGCACTTCGAAGGGTAAGGGTTTCGCCGGTGTCATGAAGCGTCACAACTTCAAGGGCATGGGCGCATCTCACGGTGCTCACCGCAACCACCGCAAGCCGGGCTCCATCGGCGCCTCCTCGACCCCGAGCCGTGTCTTCAAGGGCATGCGCATGGCCGGTCGTATGGGTGGCGAGCGCGTCACCGTGCTGAACCTCCGGGTTCACGCCATCGACGCCGAGAAGGGCCTGCTGCTCGTCAAGGGTGCCGTTCCCGGCGCTCGTGGCCGTATCGTATTCGTCCGCACCGCAGTGAAGGGAGCGTAGTTCCATGGCTATCGCTACTCTCGACGTGCTCGACACCAAGCTCAAGAAGGCCGGCACCGTCGACCTTCCTGCCGAGGTGTTCGACGTTCAGACCAACATCCCGCTCATCCACCAGGTGGTCGTCGCGCAGCTCGCTGCCGCCCGCCAGGGGACGCACAAGACCAAGCGCCGCGGCGAAGTATCCGGTGCCGGCCGCAAGCCGTTCAAGCAGAAGGGTACGGGTAACGCTCGTCAGGGCTCCATCCGTGCACCTCAGATGACCGGCGGTGGCATCGTCCACGGTCCAGTGCCCCGCAACTACGCACAGCGCACCCCCAAGAAGATGATCGCCGCGGCTCTCCTCGGCGCCCTCTCCGACCGCGCACGCGGCAGCCGCCTGCACGTCGTCGACTCCCTCTCGATCGGTGAGAAGCCGTCGACGAAGGCCGTGTCCGAGTACCTGACGAACGTCGCTTCCTCGAAGCACGTCCTGATCGTCCTCCAGCGCGACGACGAGCTCAGCCTCCGCAGCGTCCGCAACCTGCAGAACGTGCACGTGCTGTCGTACGACCAGCTGAACGCATACGACGTGCTCGTCTCCGACGACATCGTCTTCACCAAGGCCGCCTTCGAGGCATTCGTCGCCAGCAAGACCGGCAACACGGCCGCAACCGAGGAGGTCTCGGCATGACCGCGATCAACAAGGACCCCCGCGACGTCATCTTCGCGCCGGTCGTCTCCGAGAAGAGCTACAGCCTGATCGACGAAGGTAAGTACACCTTCCTCGTCGACCCGCGCTCGAACAAAACCGAGATCAAGCTCGCCATCGAGAAGATCTTCGGTGTCGAGGTCGCTTCGATCAACACCCTCACCCGTCAGGGCAAGACCCGTCGCACCAAGTTCGGCACCGGCAAGCGCAAGGACACCAAGCGCGCCATCGTGTCGCTCAAGTCGGGTTCCATCGACATCTTCACGGCTGTTGGCTAAGACGGCCGGGAACGAAGAGGAATAAGAAATGGCTATTCGTAAGTACAAGCCCACGACTCCTGGTCGTCGCGGTTCGTCTGTCGCGGACTTCGCGGAGATCACCCGCACCACGCCGGAGAAGTCGCTGCTTCGTCCGTTGTCGAAGTCCGGTGGTCGCAACAACCAGGGCCGCATCACGACGCGTCACATCGGCGGTGGCCACAAGCGCCAGTACCGTCTGATCGACTTCCGTCGCAACGACAAGGACGGCGTCAACGCCAAGGTCGCTCACATCGAGTACGACCCCAACCGCACCGCGCGTATCGCGCTGCTCCACTTCGTGGACGGCACCAAGCGCTACATCCTGGCTCCGAACAAGCTCAGCCAGGGCGACGTGGTCGAGTCGGGTGCCGGCGCGGACATCAAGCCCGGCAACAACCTGCCGCTGAAGAACATCCCCACCGGTACGGTCATCCACGCGATCGAGCTCCGTCCCGGCGGCGGCGCGAAGATGGCCCGCTCCGCGGGTGCGTCGGTGCGTCTCGTCGCGAAGGACGGCCCGTACGCGCAGCTCCGTCTGCCGTCCGGTGAGATCCGCAACGTCGACCTGCGCTGCCGCGCCACCATCGGTGAGGTCGGCAACGCCGAGCAGTCGAACATCAACTGGGGTAAGGCCGGCCGTAAGCGCTGGCTGGGCGTCCGCCCGACCGTCCGTGGTGTCGCGATGAACCCGATCGACCACCCGCACGGTGGTGGTGAGGGCAAGACCTCCGGTGGACGTCACCCGGTCAGCCCGTGGGGCCAGAAGGAAGGCCGCACGCGCCACCCCAACAAGGAAAGCGACAAGCTCATCGTTCGTCGTCGTACCGCCGGCAAGAAGCGTAAGTAGGAGTAAGAGAAGATGCCACGCAGTCTCAAGAAGGGCCCCTTCGTCGACGACCACCTGCTCCGCAAGGTCGTCACGGCGAACGAGGCCAACAACAAGAACGTGATCAAGACCTGGTCGCGTCGATCGATGATCATCCCGGCGATGCTGGGTCACACCATCGCCGTCCACGACGGTCGCAAGCACATCCCGGTGTTCGTCACCGAGACGATGGTCGGGCACAAGCTCGGCGAGTTCGCGCCCACCCGCACCTTCCGTGGACACGTGAAGGACGACAAGAAGGGCCGTCGCCGCTAACGCGGTGACGTGAAGGAGGAAGAGAAATGGTGGAGTCGATCGCCCGCGTGCGACACATCCGCGTCACCCCCCAGAAGGCCCGTCGTGTCGTCGCGCTCATCCGTGGCAAGCAGGCTCAGGAGGCCTTGGCCATCCTGAAGTTCGCACCACAGAGCGCCAGCGAGCCCATCTACAAGCTCGTTGCCTCGGCCATCGCGAACGCTCGCGTCACGGCCGACAAGGACAACGTGTTCCTTGACGAGCAGGACCTGTACATCGCGAAGGCGTACGTCGACGAGGGTGCAACCCTCAAGCGTTTCCGTCCCCGCGCACAGGGCCGCGCGTTCCGCATCCTCAAGCGCACCAGCCACATCACCGTCGAGCTCTCGACGCCTGATGAGACTGCCGGCGCTGCCAAGGCCAAGAAGGTGAGCAAGTAATGGGTCAGAAAGTCAATCCATACGGCTTCCGTCTGGGAATCACGACCGACCACGTGTCGCGTTGGTTCTCCGACAGCACGAAGAAGGGTCAGCGTTACAGCGACTTCGTCGCGGAAGACGTCAAGATCCGCCGTCTGCTGGCGACCTCGCTCGACCGCGCTGGTGTCAGCCGCATCGAGATCGAGCGCACCCGTGACCGCGTCCGCGTCGACATCCACACCGCCCGTCCGGGCATCGTGATCGGTCGCCGTGGCGCCGAGGCCGAGCGCATCCGCGCCGACCTCGAGAAGCTCACGAAGAAGCAGATCCAGCTGAACATCCTCGAGGTCAAGAACCCCGAGGCCGACGCTCAGCTCGTCGCGCAGGGCATCGCCGAGCAGCTCTCCGCACGTGTGGCATTCCGCCGCGCGATGCGTAAGGGCCTGCAGGGCGCTCAGCGCACGTCCACCGTCAAGGGTGTCCGCATCCAGGTGTCCGGCCGCCTCGGCGGCGCCGAGATGAGCCGTTCCGAGTTCTACCGCGAAGGCCGTGTGCCGCTGCACACCCTCCGCGCGAACATCGACTACGGCTTCTACGAGGCGAAGACCACGTTCGGCCGTATCGGCGTGAAGGTCTGGATCTACAAGGGCGACATCACCAACAAGGAGCTTGCTCGCGAGCAGGCCAACCAGAAGTCGACGCGTCCGGAACGTCGCGACGGTGGCGACCGCCCCCGTCGGAACGCCGGTCCGAGCAGCGCCCCCAAGGCAGCTGCCGAGGCGCCCGCCGCCGCAGGAGTTGAGGCATAACCATGTTGATCCCACGCAAAGTCAAGCACCGGAAGCAGCACCACCCCGGCCGTTCCGGCCAGGCGACCGGTGGCACCAAGGTGTCGTTCGGTGAGTTCGGTATCCAGGCCCTGACGCCCGCTTACGTGACCAACCGTCAGATCGAGTCCGCTCGTATCGCCATGACGCGTCACATCAAGCGTGGCGGAAAGGTGTGGATCAACATCTACCCCGACCGTCCGCTGACCAAGAAGCCCGCCGAAACCCGCATGGGTTCCGGTAAGGGTTCGCCCGAGTGGTGGGTCGCGAACGTCAAGCCGGGTCGTGTGCTGTTCGAGGTCGCCGGAGTCGATGAGACCCTGGCCCGCGAGGCGCTGACCCGTGCAATCCACAAGCTGCCCCTCAAGGCACGCATCATCAAGCGCGAGGAGGGCGACGCATAATGGCGATCGGATCCAAGGAGCTCACCCCCGTCGAGCTCGACACCTTTGAAGACCAGCGCCTCATCGAGGAGCTCCGCAAGGCCAAGGAAGAGCTGTTCAACCTGCGCTTCCAGTCGGCCACGGGGCAGCTCGAGAACCACGGCCGCCTGCGCGCCGTGAAGCGCGACATCGCTCGCATCTACACGGTCATCCGTGAGCGCGAGCTCGGCATCCGGGCCACGCCGACCGTCGAGGTCGTCGAGGCCAAGGCCGAGAAGAAGACCAAGAAGGCCAAGGCCGCACCGAAGTCCGAGGACACCGCTGCAGCCGACGCCGAGACCACGAAGGAGGCCTAGACATGGCTACCGCTACTGACAAGGCCCCCGAGGGTCACGAGTCGGCCGAGCACGACGTCAAGGACGCCGCTGCTCGTGGCTACCGCAAGACCCGCCGTGGTCTGGTGACCAGCGACAAGATGGAGAAGACCATCGTCGTCGAGGTCGAGGACCGCGTGAAGCACCCGCTCTACGGCAAGGTCATCCGCCGCACCTCCAAGGTCAAGGCTCACGACGAGGCGAACTCCGCCGGCATCGGCGACCTCGTCCTGATCAGCGAGACCCGCCCCACCAGCGCCACCAAGCGCTGGCGTCTGGTCGAGATTCTCGAGAAGGCCAAGTAGGCCTCGCGGCTTACTGAGAGGAAAGCGAACAATGCTTCAGCAAGAATCACGAGTCAAGGTCGCCGACAACACCGGCGCCAAGGAGCTCCTGACCATTCGCGTGCTCGGTGGCTCCGGCCGCCGCTACGCGGGCCTCGGTGACACCATCGTCGCGACCGTCAAGGACGCGATCCCCGGTGGCAACGTCAAGAAGGGCGACGTCGTCAAGGCGGTCATCGTCCGCACCCGCAAGCAGACCCGTCGTTCCGACGGTTCGTACATCAAGTTCGACGAGAACGCCGCTGTCATCCTGAAGGCTGACGGGGACCCCCGTGGTACCCGCATCTTCGGACCGGTCGGTCGCGAGCTTCGTGACAAGAAGTTCATGAAGATCGTCTCGTTGGCGCCGGAGGTTATCTAAGTCATGGCAAAGATCAAGAAGGGCGACCTGGTTCAGGTCGTCTCCGGCCCGAAGCAGGACCGCGGTGGTTACCGCGGCAAGCAGGGTCGCGTCATCGAGGTCCTGGCGGACAAGAACCGGGTGATCGTGGAGGGCGTCAACTACGTCACGAAGCACTCCCGTGTCGGCCAGACCCAGCGTGGAACGAAGACCGGCGGCATCGAGACCGTCGAGGCTTCGATCCACATCTCCAACGTCGCGCTCGTCGACCCGGAGACCAAGGGACCGACCAAGGTCGGCCACCGCAACGAGGAAGTCACGAAAGACGGCGTCACCAAGACGGTCCGCGTTCGTTACGCCAAGAAGTCAGGTAAGGACCTGTAATGACCGACACAGAAGTGGCGACTGGCAAAATCCAGCCCCGTCTCAAGCAGAAGTACCGCGCTGAGATCCTTCCGCAGCTGCAGAAGGACTTCGGCTTCACGAACGTGCACCAGGTGCCCGGACTCGTGAAGGTCGTCGTCAACACCGGTGTGGGCGAGGCCGCTCGCGACAGCAAGGTCATCGACGGCGCTGTTTCGGACCTCACCAAGATCACCGGCCAGAAGCCGCAGGTCACCAAGGCACGCAAGTCCATCGCGCAGTTCAAGCTGCGCGAGGGTCAGCCCATCGGCGCTCACGTCACGCTTCGTGGCGACCGCGCGTGGGAGTTCCTCGACCGCCTGCTGAGCCTCGCTCTTCCGCGTATCCGCGACTTCCGCGGTCTCTCGGACAAGCAGTTCGACGGCAACGGCAACTACACCTTCGGTCTCCAGGAGCAGTCCATGTTCCACGAGATCGACCAGGACAAGATCGATCGTGTCCGCGGCTTCGACATCACCGTCGTGACCACGGCCAAGAACGACGACGAGGGTCGCGCGCTGCTCAAGGCGCTCGGCTTCCCGTTCAAGGCGGCTGAGTCCAAGTAGGCTGAGCTTCTGCCCGGTCCTCGGTGTATGTCGAGGACCGGGCTTCCGCCCGTTCGGGGCACTCCTGCCCAGAACGGTTCAACCACCACAGGTCGGCACCCTTGCACAGGATGTCGAAACCTGGTGAACAAAGGAAACACTCGATATGACCATGACAGATCCGGTCGCAGACATGCTGACCAGACTGCGCAATGCGAACTCGGCGCACCACGACACCGTGTCGATGCCGCACTCCAAGCTCAAGGTGAACATCGCCGAGATCCTCAAGTCCGAGGGCTACATCTCCGGCTGGGAGGTCGCTGACGCGGCCGTCGGACAGACGCTCTCACTGAGCCTCAAGTTCGGCCCGAACCGCGAGCGCTCCATCGCCGGCATCAAGCGCGTCTCGAAGCCCGGCCTCCGCGTCTACGCGAAGTCGAACGAGATCCCCAAGGTCCTCGGCGGCCTCGGCGTCGTCATCCTGTCCACCTCCAGCGGCCTCCTCACGGACCGCCAGGCCGAGAAGAAGGGCGTGGGTGGGGAAGTCCTCGCCTACGTGTGGTAGCCAGTCATGTCTCGTATTGGAAGACTCCCCATCGACATCCCGGCAGGCGTCACCATCGACGTCGCCGGTCAGAACGTCACCGTCAAGGGCCCGAAGGGTGAGCTCCAGCTCACCGTCGCGAGCCCCATCGAGGTCAAGCTCGAAGACGCACAGCTGCTCGTCACGCGTCCCGACGACGAGCGCAACTCGCGCTCGCTCCACGGCCTGACCCGCACGCTCATCGCGAACCAGATCATCGGCGTCACCCAGGGCTACACCAAGGGCCTCGAGGTCGTCGGTACCGGTTACCGCGTCGCTCAGAAGGGCAGCGCCGTCGAGTTCGCGCTCGGCTTCTCGCACCCCGTCACCGTCGAGCCGCCGGTCGGCATCACGCTGACCGTCGAGGGCAACAACAAGCTCACGGTCGCCGGTATCGACAAGCAGGCCGTCGGCGAGGTCGCCGCCAACATCCGTAAGATCCGCAAGCCCGAGCCGTACAAGGGCAAGGGTGTGCGCTACGCCGGCGAGATCGTGCGTCGCAAGGCCGGAAAGGCTGGTAAGTAACCATGGCTCGTCCAACGAAGACTGCCGCACGTGGCCGTCGCCACACGCGTCTGCGCAAGAAGGTCGAGGGCACCGCGGTCCGTCCGCGCCTCGTCGTCAACCGTTCAGCCCGTCACGTGTTCGTGCAGGTTGTCGATGACACGAAGGGTCACACCCTCGTCTCCGCCTCGACCATGGAGGACACCCTCCGGACGTTCGACGGCGACAAGACCGCCAAGTCGCGCAAGGTCGGCGAACTCATCGCCGAGCGTGCCAAGGCAGCCGGCATCGACGATGTCGTATTTGACCGTGGAGGCAACCGCTACGCAGGTCGCGTGGCAGCAATTGCCGATGGTGCTCGAGAGGGCGGATTGAACCTGTGAGCGAAGACAACAAGCAGCAGCAAGAGCCTGTGGCGACCGTGGCCGAGGCCCCGGTCGAGACCGCGGCATCGACGGCGCCCACCGGCGACCGCGAGCCGCGCGAGGCGCGCCGCGGAGGCCGTGAGCGCAACCCCAACCGCGACCGCGGTAGCCGCGACAGCGACAAGAGCCAGTTCCTGGAGCGCGTCGTGACCATCAACCGTGTCTCGAAGGTCGTGAAGGGTGGTCGTCGCTTCAGCTTCACCGCCCTCGTGGTCGTCGGTGACGGCAACGGCATGGTCGGCGTCGGCTACGGCAAGGCCCGCGAAGTCCCGCTCGCGATCGCGAAGGGCGTCGAAGAGGCGAAGAAGAACTTCTTCCGCGTCCCGCGCGTCGGCTCGACCATCCCGCACCCCACCCAGGGTGAGGCAGCAGCCGGTGTGGTGCTCCTGCGCCCCGCCGCCGCTGGTACCGGTGTCATCGCCGGTGGTCCCGTCCGCGCCGTCCTCGAGTGCGCCGGCATCCACGACGTGCTGAGCAAGTCGCTCGGTTCGTCCAACACGATCAACATCGTCCACGCGACCGTCACGGCGCTGAAGCAGCTCGAGGAACCTCGTGCCGTCGCAGCCCGTCGTGGTCTCGAGTTCGACCAGGTCGCTCCGGCCCGCCTGCTCCGTGCAGAGGCAGAGGCCGTTCAGGCGGCCGCTGCTGCGAAGGTAGGTGCCTGATGGCCCAGCTGAGGATCACCCAGATCAAGGGCAGAATTAGTGAGAAGCAGAACCAGCGCGACACGCTTCGCAGCCTGGGTCTCCGTCGCATCGGTGCTGTCGTCGTCCGTCCGGACAACGCGCAGAACCGCGGCTACGTGAACACTGTTGCTCACCTCGTACAGGTTGAGGAGATCGACTAATGGCTGAGAAGAACGAAACCACTGAGGAGAAGGCCCCCAAGGCCGCTGCCAAGGCAGCTCCGAAGACGGCTGCCGCGAAGGCCGAGCCCAAGGCGAAGGCGGCCCCCAAGGCCACCGCAGCCAAGAAGCCCGCGAAGGACGAGCCCTCTGAGAAGCGCGAGCAGGTCCTGAAGGTGCACCACCTCCGTCCCGCCGCCGGTGCCAAGAAGTCCCGGATGCGCGTCGGCCGTGGTGAGGCGTCCAAGGGTAAGACCGCCGGTCGCGGCACCAAGGGTACGAAGGCGCGTTACAACGTCAAGGTCGGCTTCGAGGGTGGGCAGATGCCGCTGCACATGCGCACCCCGAAGCTCCGTGGCTTCAAGAACCCCTTCCGCGTCGAGTACCAGGTCGTGAACCTGGAGAAGCTCGCCGAGCTGTACCCGAAGGGTGGCGACGTCACCACGGTGGACCTCGTCGCCAAGGGTGCCGTCCGGAAGAACGAGAAGGTCAAGGTTCTCGGAAACGGTGACATCTCGGTTAAGCTGAATGTCGCGGTTGACAAGGTCTCCGGCTCAGCTGAGCAGAAGATCGTGGCAGCCGGGGGCAGCGTCAAGTAGCCCTCGGCCGGCTCCGCACAGGAGCTCACTCGGGTGGCCGGCATCATGCCGGTCACCCGGGCCGACCCCGCAACATCTCACAGGAGGCCCCTTTTGTTCAGCGCCATCGGCCGGATCTTCCGGACCCCGGATCTTCGTCGCAAGATCGGGTTCACACTCGGGATCATCGCCATCTACCGGCTGGGGTCCTTCATCCCCGCTCCGTTCGTGAACTTCCCGAACGTGCAGCAGTGCCTCGCGAACCAGCAGGCCGCCGGCGCATCAGGCCTCTACGAGCTCGTCAACCTCTTCAGTGGTGGCGCGCTCCTCCAACTCTCCATCTTCGCGCTGGGCATCATGCCCTACATCACCGCGTCGATCATCGTCCAGCTCCTCCGCGTGGTCATCCCGCACTTCGAGACGCTGCACAAAGAAGGCCAGGCCGGCCAGGGCAAGCTGACGCAGTACACGCGGTACCTCACGATCTTCCTCGGCATCCTCCAGTCGACGACGCTCATCACGGTCGCCAAGAGCGGTGCACTGTTCGGCAACCAGGGCGGCGTCTGCGCCGACCTCATCACCGCCCAGGGCGGCACCTGGTATGGCATGCTCCTCATGGTCGTCACCATGACCGCGGGCACCGGCCTCGTCATGTGGATGGCCGAGCTCGTCACCGAGCGCGGCGTCGGCAACGGCATGTCGCTCCTCATCTTCACCTCGATCGCAGCCACGTTCCCGGGCTCGCTGGCCGCCATCTGGACCGCGAAGGGCCCGGAGGTCTTCCTCCTCGTGCTCGCCGTCGGCCTCGTGATCGTCGGACTCGTCGTCTTCGTCGAGCAGTCGCAACGTCGCATCCCCGTGCAGTACGCGAAGCGCATGGTCGGACGCCGGACGTACGGCGGCAACAACACCTACATCCCCATCAAGGTCAACATGGCCGGTGTGGTGCCCGTCATCTTCGCGTCGTCGATCCTGTACCTGCCGGCCCTCATCGCGCAGTTCAACCAGCCGACGACCGGCACTCCGGCGCCCTGGGTCCTGTGGATCCAGCAGTACCTCACCAAGGGTGACCACCCGCTGTACATGCTCATGTACTTCCTGCTCATCGTCGGCTTCACCTACTTCTACGTCGCGATCACCTTCAACCCTGAAGAGGTCGCCGACAACATGAAGAAGTACGGCGGGTTCATCCCCGGCATCCGTGCCGGACGCCCGACGGCCGAGTACCTCGACTACGTGCTGACCCGCGTGACCCTGCCCGGATCGATCTACCTGGGGTTGATCGCCCTCCTGCCGCTCATCGCGCTGGCCCTGGTCGGTGCGAACGCGAACTTCCCGTTCGGTGGGGCCTCGATCCTCATCATCGTGGGTGTCGGACTCGAGACGGTCAAGCAGATCGACTCGCAACTCCAGCAGCGCCACTACGAAGGGCTCCTGCGTTGAGCGCGGCGGCCGGCAAGCCCCGTCTGCTCATCGTCGGTCCTCCGGGATCCGGCAAGGGCACCCAGGCGGCCTTCCTCGCGGAGCGCTTCGACATCCCCGCGATCTCGACGGGCGACATCTTCCGCGCGAACATCAAGGAGGGTACGGCGCTCGGGAAGCAGGTCCAGGCGATCGTGAGCGAGGGCGGGTACGTCCCCGACTCCTTGACGAACGAGATCGTCCGCGACCGGCTCCACCAGCCCGACGCCGTCGAGGGCTTCCTGCTCGACGGGTACCCGCGGACCACCGACCAGGTCGTCGCGCTCGACGCTCTGCTCGCTGAGAACGACGCGAGCCTCGACGCCGTCGTGCAGCTGCAGGCCGACACGGAAGAGGTCGTCTCACGACTCCTCAAGCGTGCCGCCGAGCAGGGTCGCACCGACGATACGGAGGAGGTCATCCGCCACCGGCTCGACCTCTACGCACACGAGACCGCGCCGCTGATCGAGGTCTTCACGGCCCGGGGGCTCGTCGTGGCAGTCGACGGTCTCGGCGAGGTCGACGACGTCACTGCGCGGATCGACGCGGCCCTCGCCGCTCGCGGCATCATCGTTCCGGCCGTCTGACGCACCGACGCATCCACCACGGTGTTCCGGAAGTCGATCTACAAGACCCCTGACCAGATCCGCGCCATGATCGCGCCGGGGCTGGCCACTGCGGCCTCGCTCGATGCGGTACGTGCGCTCGTCGCCCCCGGGGTGACGACGCTGCAACTCGACGCGGCTGCCGAGGCGGCCATCGTCGCGGCCGGCGGGCACTCCAACTTCAAGCTCGTCCCCGGCTATCGCCACACGGTCTGCACCTCGGTCAACGAGGACGTGGTCCACGGCATCCCCGGACCCCGCGTGCTGCAGGCGGGCGACATCGTGTCGATCGACAGCGGCGCCGAGATCGACGGCTGGAACGGCGACTCCGCGATGACCATCGTGCTACCCGATCCCACGCGCCCGGAGCTCGTCACCGAGCGCGAGCGTCTCTCGGCGGTGACGGAGGGCTCGCTGTGGGCCGGGATCGCCGAACTCGTGACCGCCCGACACCTCAACCAGGTCGGTGCCGCGATCGAGGAGTACGTCGAGGACCACTCACCCGTGGGGAAGCCCTACGGGATCCTCACGGACTACGTCGGGCACGGCATCGGACGCACGATGCACGAGGCTCCGCCGGTGTTCAACTACCGCGTCCGCCAGCGCGGCCCCGAAGTGAAACCCGGACTCGTGGTCGCCGTCGAACCCATGGTGGTCGCCGGGAGCCCCGACACCTTCGTCCGCGACGACGAATGGACGGTCGCCACGCTCGACGGTGGCTCGGCGGCGCACTGGGAGCACAGCGTCGCCGTGCACCGCGACGGCATCTGGGTCCTGACCGCTCACGATGGCGGGGCCGCGGCCCTCGCCGCATTCGGCGTCACCCCGGTCCGTCCAGCCTGACCGCCCGCCCGATCGCCGTCCGGACCTCGCACGTCCCGGTAGAGTTGCTCGGCATGAGCGTGCCGATCGTGTTCCTTCTCGACGTCCTCCCCGCAGACACCGTCGTCGACGACGCCGACCTCGCGGCCACGATCACGCCGGCCGGCGACGGGTCCGGCGTCTTGAGCGTCTTCGACCTGGGCCCCGCGCGGGGGGACGGGATCTTCGAGACGATCGGTGTCGTCGGCCGGCACCCGCAGTCGGTCGAGGCGCACCTCGATCGACTGACCGAGTCGGCGGCGATCCTCGATCTGCCGGCGCCGAACCACGCACAGTGGCGGCTCGCCATCGCCCGTGCGGTCGCGGAACTCCCCGACGTCGATCAGAGCGCCGTCCGACTCGTCGTGACGCGGGGGAGTGGCGGACGCCCGACCGCGTGGGTCTCGGCGACGCCGGCTGACGGGTTTCCGGAGCGCGAGAACGGCATCGAGGTCGTCCTGCTCGACCGAGGCCTCCCGAGCGACGTGCAGCAGCGTTCGCCGTGGCTGCTCGCCGGTGCCAAGACGCTGTCGTACGCGGTCAACATGGCCGCGCTCCGTGAGGCGCACCGTCGCGGAGCGGACGACGTGCTCTTCGTCAGCAGCGACGGCTTCGTCCTCGAGGGTCCGACCTCCACCGTGGTCGTGCGGATCGACGGGACCTTCGTGACGCCGCCGCCGTCGAGCGGCATCCTCCCCGGCACCACGCAGCTCGCTCTCTGGGCCCATCTCGAGGAGCAGGGGCTCGCGCACGAGTACCGGATGCTGACGCCGGAGGACGTGCTCGACGCGGAAGCGGCGTGGCTGCTCTCCAGCGTCCGATTGGCGGCACCGGTGCATGCGGTGGACGGACGTGCGCTGGCGGTGGACGCCGGTCTCACGACGCAGATCAACGACGCGCTGCTCTCCCGCACCGACTGAGAGGTCGTGGCCGACGTTGAGTTGGCGAAACCCGGAAACATAGCATAGAATCGATCTTTGGTGCTTTCTGCATGCCTTCGGCGAGCCGACATCCGCACCGCAATCCATCCGCACGACCAGTGCGACTCAACCTGAGCGACAGTGAGGCTATGGCCAAAAAAGACGGCGTCATCGAGATCGAGGGCCAAGTGGTCGAGGCTCTGCCCAACGCGATGTTCCGCGTTGAGCTGACCAACGGACACAAGGTACTTGCCCACATTTCGGGCAAAATGCGTCAGCACTACATCCGCATCCTCCCAGAGGACCGCGTGATCGTGGAACTGACCCCCTACGACCTGACCCGTGGTCGGATCGTCTACCGCTACAAGTAGGTCGCGCTGTAAGTAACGGCCGGACGCGCCTCCACCACCCGGTGGTGGGCCCGGCACGATGACAGCGAAAAGAGAGAACTATGAAGGTCAAGCCCAGCGTCAAGAAAATCTGCGACAAGTGCAAGGTCATCCGTCGCAACGGCCGCGTCATGGTCATCTGCGAGAACCCGCGCCACAAGCAGCGCCAGGGTTGATCTCAGAGGACCTGCAGCACGCAGCCCTGAGCAACACAGCACCACCCCTCTAACGGCAGTTCCAGATCCCGCAGCACATCGTGCGCCGCGGGTGACACCTCGGGTCGGAGGCCCGAGCACCGGAACTGCTCCACACCTCCACAACTCCTAGGAGAAGCCACCATGGCACGTCTCGCCGGCGTAGACATCCCACGCGACAAGCGCGTGGAAGTTGCACTGACGTACATCTACGGTGTTGGCCGCACGCGGTCACTCAAGACCCTCGCCGACACCGGCATCAGCGGAGACATCCGCGTGAAGGATCTCACCGATGACCAGCTGATCGCCCTGCGCGATTACATCGAGGGCACCTTCAAGGTCGAGGGTGACCTCCGCCGTGAGGTCGCCGCCGACATCCGCCGCAAGGTGGAGATCGGGTCCTACCAGGGCATCCGTCACCGTCGTGGACTTCCGGTCCGCGGCCAGCGCACCAAGACCAACGCGCGCACCCGCAAGGGCCCGAAGCGCACCGTCGCCGGCAAGAAGAAGGCTCGCTAGGCCCCGCCTAGTCGCCTCGTCATAGGACTCAGGAGATATTCATGGCAGCACCAAAGTCGGCCGTTCGGAAGCCGCGTAAGAAGGAAAAGAAGAACATCGCCGTGGGCCAGGCCCACATCAAGTCGACGTTCAACAACACGATCGTCTCGATCACCGACCCCTCGGGCGCGGTCATCAGCTGGGCTTCGTCCGGTGGCGTCGGCTTCAAGGGTTCGCGTAAGTCGACCCCGTTCGCCGCACAGCTCGCCGCCGAGTCGGCTGCGCGTCAGGCGCAGGAGCACGGCATGAAGAAGGTCGACGTCTTCGTCAAGGGACCCGGCTCCGGCCGCGAGACCGCGATCCGTTCCCTCCAGGCCGCGGGCCTCGAGGTCGGCTCGATCAACGACGTCACGCCTCAGGCACACAACGGCTGCCGCCCCCCGAAGCGTCGCCGCGTCTAATTCCTTCGGTTCACCGGCCGTGATCCGTCCGTAGCGATCGTCCGATCGCCGCGGACGGATCACGGCATGGTCCTGGTGACCAGGGCCAGCGAACACCATTCACTACCTCGCCAACGCAAGTGTCATATAGCGGACACTTAGCCGAAAGGAATCCATAGTGCTCATCGCACAGCGCCCTACGCTCACCGAAGAATCCATCTCGGAGTTCCGCAGCCGGTTCATCATCGAGCCGCTCGAGCCAGGCTTCGGGTACACCCTCGGGAACTCGCTCCGTCGCACCCTGCTGTCGTCCATCCCGGGTGCAGCCGTCACCAGCATCCGCATCGACGGCGTGCTGCACGAGTTCAGCACGATCCCCGGTGTCAAGGAAGACGTCACCGAGATCATCCTGAACATCAAGGGCCTCGTCGTCTCCAGCGAGCACGACGAGCCGATCACGGCGTACCTCCGCAAGACCGGCGCAGGCCAGGTCACCGCAGCCGACATCTCGGCTCCGGCCGGCGTCGAGGTCCACAACCCGGACCTCGTCATCGCGACCCTCAACGACAAGGCGAAGTTCGAGCTCGAACTCACGATCGAGCGTGGCCGTGGCTACGTGTCGGCCACGCAGAACCGCAACGAGTTCAGCGAGGCCGGTCAGATCCCCGTCGACTCGATCTACTCGCCCGTCCTCAAGGTGACCTACCGCGTCGAGGCGACTCGTGCCGGTGAGCGCACCGACTTCGACCGCCTGGTCGTCGACGTCGAGTCGAAGCCGGCCATCACGCCGCGCGACGCCATCGCGTCGGCCGGTCGCACGCTGACCGAGCTGTTCGGCCTGGCTCGCGAGCTCAACACCGCCGCAGAGGGCATCGAGATCGGCCCCGCGCCGGTCGACGCCGTGCTGCCGGGCGAGCTCTCGATCCCGATCGAGGACCTCGACCTCTCCGTGCGCTCGTACAACTGCCTCAAGCGCGAGGGCATCAACAACGTCAGCGAGCTCGTCGCGCTGTCGGAGACGCAGCTCATGAACATCCGCAACTTCGGACAGAAGTCGGTGGATGAAGTTCGCGACAAGCTCACCGAAATGGGCCTCTCCCTGAAGGACTCGGTTCCCGGGTTCGACGGCGCCCACTTCTACAGCGGCTACGACGACGAGACCGTCTCCTAGCACGCGATCCACCTGACGACTTTCCAACCTGAAGAGAGACAAGAATGCCTACTCCCACCAAGGGACCCCGCCTCGGAGGCGGACCTGCCCACGAGCGTCTCCTGCTCGCCAACCTCGCTGCTGCGCTGTTCACCCACAAGCGCATCCAGACCACCGAGACCAAGGCGAAGCGCCTGCGTCCGCTCGCTGAGCGCCTGATCACCTTCGCGAAGCGCGGCGACCTGCACGCCCGCCGTCGGGTGCTCGCGACCATCACCGACAAGAGCGTCGTCCACGAGCTCTTCACGGAGATCGCGCCCCTCGTCGCCGACCGTCAGGGTGGCTACACGCGCATCATCAAGACCGGTTACCGCAAGGGCGACAACGCTCCGATGGCCGTGATCGAGCTCGTCCTCGAGCCCGTCACGCCGAAGGCGAAGCCGGCCAAGCAGTCCGCGAAGCACGCCGCAGCGCCGGTCGACGAGGCTCCGGCCGAGGAGACCCCCGCCGAGGTCGAGGCCGACGCAGAGGCGACGGAAGCCGTCGAGGCGACCGAGACCGACGGCGAGTCCGTCGACGCCGGCGAGACCACCGACGAGGCTCCCGCGAAGGACGCCAAGTAGGTTCAGCGACACACGAACGGAACCCCGCTCTCCACCTGGAGAGCGGGGTTCCGTCGTTCCTGGCGGCGCTGCGACGGTGTCCTAGGCTGGAGACATGAGTACCACTCCCGCCGTTCCGGCCGGCCAGCCGGCCCTGCCACAGCACCCCGACGTCGACCAGTGGCGTCCGGCGGTCCGCGCGGACATCGACGACATCGTGGCGCTGTGCCGCGCCATGGATCCGTTCGACAACCCCCACCGGGTGACGAGCCGCGACGAGATCGCGGACCAGTTCGACCACGCGTGGATCGACATGGCTGCGGACAGCCTGCTGGCGATCGCAGCCGACGGCACGCTGGTCGCCTACGCGATGGTGATCCTGTCGCCGTCACGAGACGTGTCCGTGTATTCGTACGTCTTCGGCGGCGTGCATCCCGCATGGCGTGAGCGGGGGATCGGCCGAGCGGTGCTCGCGTGGTCGATGGAACGGTCCGAGCAGCAGCTGGCTTCCGTGGAGACTGACGCCCCGGCTTCGTCCCGTGCCTACGTCGACGAACGGAACCCGGGGGCGGCTCGGCTGTTGGAGCGGTTCGGCTTCGCCGTGGCGCGGTACTTCACGATCATGGAACGCGATCTCTCCGCGCCCGTCGACGAGATCGACGTGCCCGACGGTGTCCGGCTCGAGGCCTACCACCCGGACGTGGCCGAACGCACGAGAGAGGCTCGGAACGACTCGTTCCGGGATCACTGGGGCAGCCTGGAGACGGTCCCGGCGATGTGGGAGCAGTTCGTCGGCGGGTCCCACTTCCGAGCCGACCTCTCGGTGGTGGCGATCGACGACGTCGGACGGGTCGTCGGCTTCACGCTGGTCGAGGTGGACGAGGACAGCTGGTCCGCGCAAGGGTTCACCAGCGCGTACATCGCCCTCGTCGGGACCGTGCGCGACTGGCGTGGCCGACGACTCGCACCGGCACTGCTCGCCACGGCGCTTCGTCGGATCCAGGCAGCCGGCCTCGAGCGGGCGACGCTGGAGGTCGACACGGCCAGCCCCACGGGTGCACTCGGGCTGTACGAACGACAGGGCTTCGTCGCGACGACGCGTGATCTGGCGTACGTCCGTGAGCGCTGAGCAGGTCGCGCCAGCGGACGTCCTCCCGACCCAGCGGTTCCGGCTCGCCATCGCGTACGACGGCACGGACTTCGCCGGATGGGCGAAGCAACCGGGGCTCCGGACGGTCGAGGGGGTCCTGGAGGAGGCGCTCTACCGCGTGCTCGGCAAGGCCGTCCCGCCGATGCCACGGTTCGTGGTGGCCGGACGGACGGACGCCGGAGTGCACGCGGCCGGTCAGGTGGCGCACCTCGACCTCACCGAGCCACAGCTCGCGAAGATCACCCGATTGCAGGGGCGCCACGCCGAGTACCACGACGGTACGCCGCGGAACGAGACCGCGAGCTCCCTCCTGGCACGTCGATTGAACGGCGTGCTCGGGATGGACCGCGACGTCGTGATCCACACGGCGGAACCGGCGCCGGAGGGCTTCGACGCGCGATTCTCTGCGGTCTGGCGTCACTACCGCTACCGCCTCGCGGACGCCGCCGTCCGGAAGGACCCGATCCTCCGGCGGACGACGAGCTGGACGACGACGTCGCTCGACGTCGAGCTGCTCCACCGGGCAGCCACCTCGCTCGTGGGGCTCCACGACTTCCAGGCGTACTGCAAACCGAGGCCGCGCGCGACGACCATCCGGACCCTGCAGTCCTTCAGCTGGGAGCGGGACGAAGCCGGCGTGCTCGTAGCGAGCCTCACCGCCGACGCGTTCTGCCACAGCATGGTGCGGGCGCTCGTCGGTGCCTGCGTCGCCGTGGGTGAGGGGCGCATGTCGCTCGACGAGGTCGTCCGGCTCCGCGACGGTGGGCGGCGCGAGATCGACTTCCGGGTGATGCCGGCGCGCGGGCTCACCCTCGTCGAGGTCGGGTATCCCGAGCCCGGGCTGCTGCACGCGCGGGCCGCCGAGACCCGCCAGCGGCGGAGCCACGAGCACGTGGAAACGAGCGCCGAGTGAGGTTCCCGGCGGGAATTGACCGCCGGGACGTCGTCGCGTAGACTCTCCCGTTGGTGCCTGCGCCTTCTGCGGTGCGGTACCCGAAGTTGAGCCCTCCACCTCGGGCGTTCCGTTCGGAACACCCAACAGGAGCGGGATTCACGAACGACCAACTCCGACCAGAAAGCAGCACTATTGTGACGCGCACGTATTCCCCGAAGGCCAGTGAGATCACGCACGACTGGGTCGTCATCGACGCCACCGACGTGGTCCTCGGCCGCCTGGCCAGCCACGCTGCAGCGCTCCTGCGCGGCAAGCACAAGGCGACCTTCTCCCCCCACATGGACGGTGGCGACTTCGTCATCATCATCAACGCCGACAAGGTGGCCCTCACCGGCGCCAAGCTCCTGCAGAAGAAGGCCTACCGCCACTCCGGTTACCCGGGCGGGCTCTCGGCCGTCACCTACGCCGAGCTCCTCGAGAAGAACCCGATCCGCGCCGTCGAGAAGGCGATCCGCGGCATGCTGCCGAAGAACACGCTTGGCCGCGACCAGCTGAAGAAGCTCAAGGTCTACACGGGCAGCGAGCACCCGCACGCCGCTCAGCAGCCCAAGCCGTTCACGCTCGACCAGGTCGCCCAGTAAGCACCGGACAAGAAAAAAGGATTACACAGTGGCGAACATCGCAGATTCCATCGAAGAGACCCCGCAGAGCTACTCCACCGAGTCGGCTCCTGAAGCAGCAGTCACCGCGCCTCGCGCCGTGCTGAGCGTCCCCGGCGCAGCCGTCGGCCGTCGCAAGCAGGCCATCGCCCGCGTGCGTCTCGTCCCCGGCAGCGGCACCATCACGGTCAACGGCCGCACGCTCGAGGACTACTTCCCGAACAAGCTGCACCAGCAGCTCATCAACGACCCGTTCACCGTCCTCGACCTGGCCGGCGGCTACGACGTCATCGCACGCATCTCCGGTGGTGGCCCCTCGGGCCAGGCCGGCGCGCTGCGCCTCGGCATCGCTCGCTCGCTGAACCAGATCGACGAGGAGAACAACCGCGCCACCCTGAAGAAGGCCGGCTTCCTCTCCCGTGACGCTCGCGTCAAGGAGCGCAAGAAGGCCGGACTCAAGAAGGCCCGTAAGGCTCCGCAGTTCTCGAAGCGCTAAGCGCTCTCAGGACAAGCGAAGCTCGATGCCTCAGCTGTTTGGTACCGACGGCGTACGCGGACTCGCGAACGCCGACCTGACGGCAGACCTCGCTCTCGGCCTTGCCCAAGCCACCGCAGTGGTGCTTGGGCAAGGCCGTAGTGCTGAGGCCCGCCGTGCCGCCGGGAAGCGCCCGGTCGCCGTGCTCGCACGCGACCCGCGCATCTCCGGCGAGTTCCTGTCCGCCGCCGTCGCGGCGGGCCTGGCGTCCTCGGGCGTCGACGTGCTCGAGGCCGGCGTGCTGCCCACGCCCGCGACGGCGTTCCTCATCGCCGACATCGACGCCGACTTCGGCGTGATGATCTCCGCCTCGCACAACCCTGCGCCCGACAACGGGATCAAGATCTTCGCCCGCGGCGGCACGAAGCTGCCCGACGCGGTGGAACGCCGGATCGAGGAGTACCTCGACCGCCCCAAGCTCAGCCCGACCGGCGCCGATGTCGGCCGGATCATCCGCTTCGCCGACGCCGAGGACCGCTACGTCCTCCACCTGCTCGGCAGTCTCCCGAACCGCCTGGACGGCATCCATGTCGTCCTCGACTGCGCGCACGGCGCGGCGGCGGGAGTGTCGCCGGAGACCTTCCGCGACGCCGGGGCCAAGGTCACGATCATCGGCAACGACCCCGACGGCATGAACATCAACGACGGCGTCGGCTCCACGCACCTCGACCTCCTGTCCAAGGCGGTCCTCGAGCACGGTGCTGACCTCGGCATCGCACACGACGGCGACGCCGACCGCTGCCTCGCGGTCGACGCTGCGGGCAAGGTCGTCGACGGCGACCAGATCATGGCCATCCTCGCGGTCTCGATGCAGGAGCGAGGCAGGCTCAAGGACGACACGCTCGTCGCCACGGTGATGAGCAACCTCGGCCTGCACGTCGCGATGCGCGAGCACGGCATCAACGTCGTCCAGACCGGGGTCGGCGACCGCTACGTCCTCGAGGCGATGAACGCGAACGCCTATTCGCTCGGCGGCGAGCAGTCGGGTCACGTCATCATGGCCGACTACGCGACCACCGGCGACGGCATCCTCACCGGCCTGCACATCGTGGCCGAGATGGCGCGCACCGGGAAGACGCTCGCGGAGCTCGCCGCGGTGATGCAGGTGTATCCGCAGATCCTCGTCAACGTCACGGGTGTCGACCGCACGCGCCTCGTCGGCGACGAGGTCGTCGATGCTGCCGTACAGGCTGCCGAAGCAGAGCTCGGAGACGACGGACGCGTGCTGTTGCGGCCGTCCGGCACCGAGCAGCTCGTCCGCGTCATGGTCGAGGCGGCCGACCAGCCGACCGCTGACCGCCTGGCGCACCGCCTCGCCGACGTCGTCCGCGAACGACTCGCCATCTGAGTCGTCCGGCGGCGGGTCGGCACCTCAGCTGTGGAAGAGTGATCGCATGACTTCGACGACGACGGGTGGTGCCTCCGGGCAGCCGACGCCCTACGTGGAGATCGACCGTGCCGAATGGGCGCGACTCGCTCCGGAGACGGCCACACCGCTCAGCGAGACCGAGGTCGTGCAGATCCGTGGCCTCGGCGACCGTCTCGACATGCGTGAGGTCGAAGAGGTCTATGTGCCGCTCAGCCGACTGTTGAGCCTCTACGCGAAGGGCACCCAGGACCTCGGCCGCGCGACGAGCCGGTTCCTCGGCGACCAGGCGCTCCGGACGCCGTTCGTGATCGGCGTGGCGGGTTCCGTCGCCGTCGGCAAGTCGACGATCGCGCGGCTGCTGCGCGAACTGCTGTCGCGCTGGCCGGACACCCCGCACGTCGAGCTCGTGACGACCGACGGCTTCCTCTATCCGAACGAGGAACTCCAGCGGCGCGGCATCATGGATCGCAAGGGCTTCCCCGAGTCGTACGACCGCCGGGCGCTCCTGCGGTTCATCACCGCCGTGAAGAGCGGCGCCGCCGAGGTGCGGGCACCGTTCTACTCGCATCTGCGCTACGACATCATCCCGACGGCGCAGGTCGTCGTCCGGCGCCCCGACGTCCTGATCGTCGAGGGCTTGAACGTGCTGCAACCGGCCGCGACGGCCAGCGGACTCGCGATCAGCGACTTGTTCGACTTCAGCATCTACGTCGACGCACGGACGCGCGACATCGAGTCCTGGTACGTCGACCGCTTCATGGCGCTCAAGCGGGGCGCGTTCTCGAACCCGAACTCCTTCTTCAACGTGTTCGCCGAGCTCTCCGACGAGGAGGCGGCCGATCAGGCACGCGGGTTCTGGCGCTCCATCAACGAACCGAACCTCATCGACAACATCCGCCCGACCCGGTCACGCGCGAAGCTCGTGCTGCGGAAGGACTCCGATCACACGGTGTCCTCGGTGCTGCTCCGCAAGCTCTGAGCAGCGGCAGGGGAAAGGCCCGGCAACCGCTGGATCCCGGCAGCATCGTCCTGCTCCCACGCTGAGCGTCGGCGCCTCGAGGTTGGTGCAGGATCCTCGCAAAATCGCGCGATTATGCTGCTCTACATGTGTGGAATCGTAGGGTACGTCGGGAACGACAAGACGGTGGACGTCCTCATGGGCGGACTCAAGCGGCTCGAGTACCGGGGGTACGACTCCGCCGGGATCGCCGTGCTCGACGCGACGGGCTCACTGAACACCCGGAAGCGCGCCGGGAAGCTGGCCGTCCTCACCGAGGACCTCGCCGCGAACCCCATCGCGCCGGGCTCGACCGGTATCGGTCACACCCGTTGGGCGACCCACGGTGGACCGACGGACCGCAACGCGCACCCGCACCTCGGCGACGAAGGGCGCCTCGCGCTCATCCACAACGGCATCATCGAGAACTTCGCCGAGCTGCGAGCGGAACTCCTCGCGGACGGCTTCACCTTCGAGAGCGACACCGACACCGAGATCGCCGCCGTGCTCATCGGCCGCGAGTACCGTTCCACCGGCGACCTCACCGAGGCCTTCCGCCGCGTCGTCGCTCGCCTGGACGGCGCCTTCACGCTGCTCGCCATGCACCAGGACCTGCCCGGCGTCGTCATCGGCGCGCGTCGGAACTCGCCGCTCGTCATCGGGCTCGGCGACGGCGAGAACTTCCTCGGGTCGGACGTCGCCGCGTTCGTGCAGTACACCCAGCGCGCGGTCGCGATCGGCCAGGACCAGATGGTCGTCATCACGCCCGACGACGTGACGGTCACCGACTTCTCCGGCAACCACGTGGTGACCGAGCCGTTCGAGATCCAGTGGGACGCTTCGGCGGCCGACAAGGGCGGCTGGTCGAGCTTCATGGCGAAGGAGATCAGCGAGGAGCCCGACGCGGTCGCGAACACGATCCGCGGGCGGGTCGAGGGCGGCCAGGTCGTCATCCCCGAACTCGCCGGACTCGACGAGCTCTTCCTCGACATCGACCGCATCGTGATCATCGCGTGTGGCACCGCCGCCTACGCCGGCACGGTCGGCACCTACGCGATCGAGCGCTGGGCCGGGATCCCGGTCACCGTGGAGCTCAGCCACGAGTTCCGCTACCGCGACCCGGTCATCGACGCGCGCACGCTCGTCATCTCGGTGAGCCAGTCGGGCGAGACCATGGACACGCTCATGGCGGTGCGTTTCGCGAGCGAGTCCGGCGCGAAGACGCTGTCGATCTGCAACACGCAGGGCGCCACGATCGCGCGTGAGTCGGACGCCGTGGTGTACACCCACGCGGGGCCCGAGGTCGCGGTCGCGTCCACGAAGGCGTTCACCGCCCAGATCACGGCGCTGTACCTGTTCGGGCTGCACCTCGCGCGGGTGCGCGGCACGCAGACGCCGGCGTTCCTGGCGTCGCAGGTCGAGGAGCTGCAGGGCGTGCCCGACAAGATCGCCAGCATCCTCGGGGCCTCCGAGAAGATCGCGCAGCTCGCGCACTGGATGGCCGACTCCCGGGCCGTGCTCTTCCTCGGACGCCATGTGGGGTACCCGATCGCGCTCGAGGGCGCGCTGAAGCTCAAGGAGCTCGCGTACATCCACGCTGAAGGCTTCGCCGGTGGCGAGCTCAAGCACGGCCCGATCGCCCTCATCGAGCCGGGCCAGCCCGTCTTCGTCGTCGTCCCGAGCCCACGTGGCTCGGCGATCCTGCACCCGAAGGTCATCTCGACCATCGAGGAGATCCGTGCACGCGGTGCCCGGGTCATCGCGATCGCGGAGCAGGGCGACGCCGCCGTCCTGCCCTCGGCCGACGAGGTCATCCCGATCCCGCTCGCCGGTCCGCTGTTCGAGCCCCTGCTCGCCGTCATCCCGCTGCACATCTTCGCGATGGAGCTCGCGACGGCGAAGGGCCTCGACGTCGACCAGCCGCGCAACCTCGCGAAGTCCGTCACGGTCGAGTAGGGACGGTCCGCGGGGTCCGAGGTGGCCCGTCGAGCGAGCCTCCAGGCCGCACACGACGGCCGTAGAGTAGAGGGATGATCATCGGCATCGGGGTGGACCTGGTCGACCTCGCACGGTTCGAACGGGCGATCACGCGCACCCCGAACCTGCTGGCCAGGCTCTTCGTCCCGTCGGAACGCGACCTCCCGCTGCGGTCCCTCGCCGGACGGTTCGCCGCCAAGGAGGCGCTCATCAAGGCACTGGGTTCCTCGGACGGTATCCGGTGGCAGGAGATGGCGATCGTGAACGGCCCGGAGGGGAAGCCCGATTTCGCGCTGTCCGGCGTCACGGCGGGTGTGGTGGCCGAGCGGGGGATCACGAGCATGCACCTGACCATGACGCACGACGCCGGGGTCGCCGTCGCGTTCGTCGTCGCGGAGCGGGAAGGATGACGCCCGTGTCCGAGGTCGACGAGCGCCCGACCCGCGAGGCGATCATCGACCTCGACGCCCTGCGCCACAACGTCCGTCGCCTGCGCGAGCTGACGGGCGTCGGTGAACTCATCGTCGTCGTCAAGGCCGACGCCTACGGGCACGGTGCCGAGGCGATCGCCCGCGCGGCGATCGAGGCCGGGGCCGATCGCCTGGGAGTCGCCGACATCATGGAGGGCGTCGCGCTGCGTGCCGCCGGGATCACGGCACCGATCCTCGCCTGGCTGCACGGCCCGCAGGTTGCGTTCGGCGCCGCACTCGATGCCGGGATCGACCTCGGTCTGTCGTCGGTGGCGCAGCTCGAGCGCGTGATCGAGGCCGCTCGGGATCGGCCGTCCGTCGTGCCGGTCGTCCAGTTCAAACTGGAGACCGGACTCAGCCGGAACGGTGCGGCCGAAGCCGACTGGCCGGAGCTCTTCCGAGCCGCCTCAGCCGCTGAGGCTGCGGGGCTCGTCCGGGTCGACGGGCTGTTCTCGCACGTCTCCAACACCTCCACCGCCGACGACCGGGCCGCCGCTGTCCGGTTCGAACGCGGTGTCGCCCTCGCCACGGAGGCCGGTCTCGCGCCACGGAGTCTGCACCTCGCCGCATCGGCGGCAGCGCTCGGCGAGCCCTCCCTCCGCTTCGACGCCGTCCGCCTCGGACTCGCGGTGTACGGCCTCTCGCCCTTCGAACCCACCGAGGACGCCGACCGCTCGGCCGACGCCTTCGGCCTCAGGCCCGTCATGACCCTCCGGGCGACGGTCGCCGCCGTGCGTCGGGTCGAACCGGGCGCCGGGGTGTCCTACGACTACAGCTACCGGACCAGCACGGCGACGACGCTCGCCCTCATCCCGCTCGGATACGCCGACGGTGTGCCGCGGAGCGCCTCGAACGCCGGTCCGGTCGTCATCAACGGACGCCGCTACCGGGTGTGCGGGCGGATCGCGATGGACCAGTTCGTCGTCGACGTCGGCGACGACGCGGTCGCCGTGGGCGACGACGCCGTGCTCTTCGGCGACCCGGCGTCCGGCGCACCCCGCGTCGAGGAGTGGGCGGAGGCCGCCGGCACCATCAACTACGAACTCGTCACCCGGATCGGACCGCGCGTGGTCCGGACGACCAGGGAGCGGTCATGACCGATCACGTCCTCGCACCGGGCGCCGTCGAGGTGGCGACGCCCGAGGAGATGCACGCGTACGGCGTCCGCCTCGGCATGGAACTGCGTGCAGGGCAGCTCCTGGTCCTGACCGGGCCGCTCGGAGCGGGCAAGACGACGCTCACGCGAGGCATCGGCGAGGGCCTCGGGGTCCGCGGCCCCGTCACCAGCCCCACCTTCGTGCTCGCCAGGACGCACCCGAGCCTCGTCGGTGGTCCGCCGCTCGTCCACGTGGACGCCTACCGGCTCGGCTCGGCTCTCGAACTCGACGACCTCGACATCGACTTCGCCCGATCCGTCGTCGTCGTCGAGTGGGGGGCCGGATTGCTCGACGGCGTGGTCCCCACCTGGTTCGAGCTCGTCATCGAGCGTCCGACCGGAGCCGGCGACGAACCCGCGACGGACGATGCCGGCGAGGAGCCGATCGAGCGCCGGACCCTCACGCTCTCGCGGCACCCCGCCATCGACGCCGGGTAGGCTGGACGACGTGCTGTTGGCGATCGATACATCCGCGGGTTCGAGCGTCGCCGTCGTCACCCTGGGTGGCGAGGTGTTGGCCGAACGGTCCTCCGACGACCCGATGCGGCATGCCGAAGTCATCGGGACGCTCATCGCCGGATGCCTCGACGACGCCGGGATCGAGGTCGCCGCGCTCACCGGGCTGGTCGCGGGCATGGGCCCTGGGCCGTTCACCGGACTCCGGATCGGGATCGCCGCGGCCCGCAGCTTCGGGATCGGCGCAGGCCTCCCGGTGCACCCCGTGGTGAGCCACGATGCGATCGCGCTCGACGCCTACCGTTCCGGTTACGCCGCACCCGATGCGACGCTCCTCGTGGTCACCGACGCCCGCCGTCGCGAACGCTACTGGACGAGCTACGCCGGACTCGACGCAGCCGCCCTCCCGGTCCGCGTCCAGGGGCCGGCCCTCGCGAAACCCGACGACCTCCCGACCACCGAATCCGTGCGCCTCGACGCGCTCGTCGTCCCGGCCGGGGCGTTGGGGCAGGTCGCCGCCGCACTCCTCGCCACCGATGGCGGATTCGCGGGGGAGGAGCCGTTGTACCTCCGCTCGCCCGACGTCACGATGTCCGCGGGCGCCAAGCGGGTGACGGCGTGAGCTGGTCGCTGCGCCGCGCGGGTGTCACCGACCTCGACGCGATCATGGAGCTCGAGCACACCGTCTTCGTGAACGACGCCTGGTCGGCGGACATGATGCGCGCCGAACTGTCGTCGCCGCACGGGTACTACCTCGTCGCGACGGAGGTCGACGCCGACGGCGCGACACTCGCCGGCTACGGCGGACTCTTCGCACCGTCCCGGTCCGACGACGCCGACATCCAGACCATCGCCGTCGCCGGGCACGCCAGAGGACGCGGACTCGGACGACTCCTCATGCAGGCGCTCATCGAGCAGGCCAGGCAGCAGGACGTCACCCAGGTCTTCCTCGAGGTCAGGGCCGACAACCCCGTTGCGATCACGCTGTACCGGAGTCTCGGCTTCGAGGAACTCGGCATCCGCCCCGGCTACTACCAGCCGGACGACGTCGACGCCATCGTCATGCGACTCACGGTCCAGCCGAGGCCGCCCATGCCCGCCCACGGCCAGTCCCCGCTCGACCAGACCGACCAGCACCCCGGGAGCATCGCGTGAACCGAGCAGAACCGCTCGTCCTCGGCATCGAGACGAGCTGCGACGAGACCGGGATCGGCATCGTCCGCGGACACCACCTGCTGGCGAACACCATCGCCTCGAGCATGGACGAGCACGCGCGGTACGGCGGCGTCGTCCCGGAGGTCGCCGCTCGCGCCCACCTCGAGGCCCTCGAGCCCACGCTCACGGCGGCGCTCGCCGAGGCCGGCATCGCCCTGGCCGACCTCGACGCGGTCGCGGTGACGAGTGGCCCCGGCCTGTCCGGCGCACTCATGGTCGGCGTCGGCGCAGCGAAGGCGCTCGCCGTGTCCCTCGGCAAACCGCTGTACGCCGTGAACCACCTCGTCGGTCACGTCGGCGCGGACGTCCTCGACTCCGAAGACGGGGCGATCGAGTACCCGACGATCGCCCTGCTCGTGTCCGGCGGGCACACCTCGCTGCTCCTCGTGCGGGACCTCGTGTCGGACGTCGAACTGCTCGGCGAGACCATCGACGACGCGGCGGGCGAGGCCTTCGACAAGGTCGCGCGCATTCTGGGCCTGCCCTACCCGGGCGGGCCGCAGATCGACCGTGCGGCCGTCGGCGGCGACCCGAAGGCGATCCGCTTCCCCCGCGGACTCAGCCTGCCGAAGGACATGGAGCGGCATCGCTACGACTTCTCCTTCTCCGGCCTGAAGACGGCCGTGGCACGCTGGGTCGAGGCGAAGCAGGACGCGGGGGAGCCGGTCCCCGTCGCGGACGTCGCCGCCAGTTTCCGCGAGGCCGTCGTCGACGTGCTCGTCTCGAAGGCGGTCAGAGCGTGCACCGAGCTCGGCGTGCCCCGCCTGCTGCTGGGGGGCGGCGTCATCGCGAACGCGCGGCTCCGCGAGGTGGCCGCCGAACGCACCACCTCGGCCGGGATCGAACTCCGCATCCCGCCGTTGCAACTCTGCACCGACAACGGTGCGATGATCGCCGCACTCGCCGCGCAGCTCATCTCCGCCGGGCACGAGCCGTCCTCGCTCGACTTCGGCGCCGACTCGACCCTGCCGGTCACCGAGATCCACGTGTACTGACCGCTCGACCAGCCGTCTCCCGGCCGTCGACCGGGTGCGCGGACGTCGGCGCATAGGATTGGCCGGTACCCGGTCACGGATCGAAGGAGCGGCGATGGATCAGCACGAGCACCCCGACGGACGACCTCAGCACCAGGACGGTGCAGTGGACGGGCAGTCGCGCCCGCCGCAGGCCGAGCAGCCCATCGGGCAGCCGCAGCAGCAGTGGGGGCAGCAGCCTCCTCACCAGCCGCAGGCCCAGCAGCCCTGGTCGCCGTACCAGCCGCCGCAGCCCTCCCAGCAGGCTGTCGCGCCGCAGGGCCAGCAGCAGCCGTACGCGCCCCAGCAGCCGTACCAGCCCCAGGGCCAGCAGCAGCCCTACCAACCTCAGCAGCCGTACCAGCCCCAGGGCCAGGCCTCCCCTCCACCGGCGGGTTGGCAGGGCGATCACGCGACCTATCTCCAGACGGTGCCGACGGCGGTCTACCAGGCACCGAGCCAGGGCGGCTACGCCGCGTACCAGCAGTCGCAGACGCAGACCACTGCCGCGTCGACCGGGACCTCACGGAGCACCTGGTCGCTCATCACCGGTCTCGTCGGGCTCGTCGTGTCGGTCTTCGTCGGTTGGGGCTTCCCCCTGTCGATCGCGGCCATCGTCCTCGGATTCGGGGCCAGGCGTCGCGAGCCGCAGGGCCGAGGCCGCGCCCTCACCGGCCTCGTGACCGGGTTCGTCGGTCTCGCCTGCTCCGTCGGCTGGCTCGCCTACAGCGTCGTCGTGATCATCGGGTACGTCTCGACCTGATCCTCCTCGGGACGCTGCGGTCCGGCGGACACCGTCGGGTCAGGCGTCAGCGGCCGGTGTCACCCGTTCGACGAGCAGCGCACTGTGTTTGCCCGCGATCCTCGTGAGGATGATCGTGGCCGAGCCGTCTCCCTTGAGCGCCATGCGCTTCCGGAACGCCGCAGGGTCGACGTCGACGCCGCGCTTCTTGATCTCGAGGACGCCGATCCCGCGATCCCGCATCGTGCGCTTGAGGACCTTCTCGTCCATCGGTAGCCGCTCGAGCACCCGGAAGGTCGTGGCGAACGGCGAGGTCGTCGCCGTGTCGGAGGTCAGGTAGGCGATGCCCTGGCCGAGCATGCCGGCCTCCAAGCGGACGGCGAGGTCGCCGATGAGTCGGGCCCGGATCACCGACCCGTCGGGTTCGTGCACGTAGTCGCCGAGTTCCCGCACGGGGACGTCGTCGGCGTCGGCCTCGGCGTGCAACTCGTGGTGGACGCCGTCCGCGAGGAGTAGCGCGGACCGTCGGACGTCCGGACGGGCCAGCGGGCCGAACCAGAGCGCCATCTCGACGAGCTGTCCGTCGACCGACACCCACTGCGCCTCGGCGTCGTCGGGGATGAGTGAGCGGTCGAATCCGGGCCCGAGCTTGACGCCTGTGGGGAGGCTGGTCGCCGCACCGAAGACCAGGTCGAGGGACGGGGTGTAGTCGGCGGCACTCGACAGTCGCGCGGTGTCGGCGTGTCCTGCGGTGCGCCGCGCGGGATCGAACCAGACCGCGTCGAAGTCGTCGAGCGAGACGTCCTCGGCGGCGGCGTTCCGCACGGTCGCCGTGGGGAACGGGGCGAGGTTGTAGCTGGCGATGGCCGCGGTGACCTCGTCGATGTCGACCGCCGTGACCTCCAGGTCGAGCGAGGCCATGGCCATCGAGTCGGCGCCGATGCCGCTGCCGAGGTCGGCGACCCGCGTGAGGCCGGCCCGGGCGAAACGTCCGGCGTGCAGCGCGGCGACGGGAAGGCGCGTGGCCTGTTCGAGGCCTGCCTCGGTGAACAGCATGCGGCCGGCGAACGGACCGAACTTGCCGACGGCCTTCTGCCTGAGCCGCGACTGCGTGAGGACCGCCGCGACCAGCTCGGGGGAGTGGCCCTCCTTGCGCAGGCGCCCGACCAGGCGGACGGCCTCGTCCTTCGTCGGGTAGGGCGGCAGGGAGTCGAGGAGCCTGAGGCCGTCGGCCGTGAGGAGCTCGACGAGTTCCGAACGGTCCATGGTCAGTGGGCCTCGGGCGGAGCTGGATGCATCCGGCAACGGTAGCAGCCGCTGATTGGCACTCGCATTGCATGAGTGCCAGAAGATGCCTACACTGGAATCAGCACTCTCGCAGTGTGAGTGCTAACCACGTCTTCGTTTCAAGAAAGAGGTCAACCGTGTCGGTCTCCATCAAGCCGCTCGAGGATCGCATCGTCATCAAGCAGGTCGAGGCAGAGCAGACCACCGCTTCCGGTCTGGTCATCCCCGACACCGCCAAGGAGAAGCCCCAGGAGGGCGAGGTCGTGGCGGTCGGACCCGGTCGCATCGACGACAACGGCAACCGCGTCCCGCTCGACGTCGCCGTCGGCGACAAGGTGATCTACTCCAAGTACGGTGGCACCGAGGTCAAGTACGCCGGTGAGGACTACCTGGTCCTGTCCGCGCGCGACGTCCTCGCAGTCGTCGTCCGCTAGTCACCAGCGCACGGATCCGGCGGCTCAGGCCGCTCAACAGCCCGAATGGCATTCGCCATTCGGGCTGTGTCCGTTTCCGGAGGGTGTCGCGGGGAGTCGCGGGTCTAGCCTGGACCAGTGCAGAACCCCAGCGATCCAGCCGACGTCGACATCCACTCCGTCACCGTTGACGGGGGAGGGGATCGACGTGCGAGTGTGGCCGTGCCCCAGCAGGGGAGCCGGTCCGGACTGCTCTCGGCGGTCGCCGCCTACTGCCTCTGGGGAGCGCTCCCGCTCTACTTCATCGCCCTCGCACCGGCCGGCGCCTTCGAGGTCGTGGCGTGGCGGATCCTCTTCTCCCTCGTCTTCTGCGCCGTCCTCATCCTGGCGACCCGTTCCTGGCGCCGGCTGTTCGGCATCCTCCGCCAGCGCCGCATCGTCCTGACGATGGGCCTCGCCGGAGCGCTCATCTACGTCAACTGGCAGACCTACGTCTACGGCGCGCTCAACGGCCAAGTGGTCGAGGCGTCGCTCGGCTACTTCATCAACCCGATCGTGACCGTCTTCCTCGGCGTCTTCTTCCTCCGCGAGCGGTTGCGTCCAGCCCAGTGGGTCGCGGTGGTCGTGAGTGTGATCGCGGTCCTGGTCCTCGCGATCGGACACGGCAGCGTCCCCTGGATCGCCCTGATCCTGGCCTTCTCATTCGGCCTCTACGGCTACATCAAGAAGCTCGTGGGCGGCTCGGTCGACGCGGTGTCCGGGTTGACGCTCGAGACCGTGTGGCTGATGCCGGTCGCGATCGCCCAGCTCATCGCGGTCGGCGTGACCGGTGGGCTGACCATCGGCACCGCGGGCGTCGGGCACGCCCTGCTCCTCGTCGGCGCCGGCGTCATCACCGCCGTCCCGCTCCTGCTGTTCGCGGCGGCGGCCCGCCGCCTCCCGCTCACCTGGATGGGTTTCATCCAGTACTTCGCACCGATCATCCAATTCGTCGTCGGTGTCGCGGTCCTGCACGAGGCGATGCCGCCGGAGCGCTGGTTGGGCTTCGGTCTCGTGTGGCTGGCGCTCGCGATCCTCACCGTCGACATGCTCGTCGCCTCCACCCGGGGTCGTCGGGTCGTCGGGGCCGAACGACGCCGCTCGACGAGGGTCTGAACAGCGGATTCCAGCGCTGATCGCGCGACCACTGCAGGAAAAGCGCGAAACAGCCCCTCCTGAGGTAACGATTTGGTCGTGTTACACGCTTGTAACGTCAACGACATTGTCCAGCGCACGTGCAGCGGATAACTTGACTCAACGGCAGCCCCTGGAGCTGCCACTCTTCTGACAAGCAAGGAGTACCATGAGCGTCTTTTCGAAGGCCACGGCCGCTCGCTCCCGCCCACGTTCCATCGTTCTCGGTGGTATCGCACTGATCGGAGCCAGCGCGCTGGTCCTGAGCGGTTGCGCCTCGAGTGGTAGCGGCGACAGCGGCAGCAGCAGCAAGCCTGCTGGCGACCTGACCCTGAAGCTCGGCACGGCGTTGCCGCAGACCGGTAACCTCGCGTTCCTCGGCCCGCCCGAGGAGGCCGGTGTCGGTCTCGCGGTCAAGGAGGTCAACGACGCCGACCTCGGCATCAAGATCGACCTGACGCTCGGCGACTCGGGTGACTCCGACAACAAGGCGTACGCGACCGAGGTCCCCCGTCTGCTCTCAGAGGGCGTCACCGCCATCATCGGTGCAGCGTCCTCGGGTGTGTCGAAGCTCTTCATCGACGAAGTCACCGGCGCAGGCGTCATCCAGTTCTCCCCGGCGAACACCTCCGCGGACTTCACCACGTGGGACGACAACGGTCTCTACTGGCGGACGGCGCCGTCCGACGTGCTGCAGGGCGAGGTCCTCGGGAACCTGATCGCGGAGGACGGCAACGCCACCCTCGGCATCATCTACCTGAACGACTCGTACGGCACCGGCCTCGCGAAGTTCACCAAGGAGGCGTTCGAGAGCGCCGGCGGTGAAGTGGTCGCCGAGCAGTCCTACAACACGGGTGACACCTCGTTCGACGCGCAGATCAGCGCGGTCAAGGCGGAGAACCCCGACGCGATCGCGATCATCGCGTTCGAGGAGACCAAGACGATCGTCCCCGGTCTCGCCGGCTTCCCGTCGGACAAGCTCTACTTCGTCGACGGCAACCTCGCCGACTACAGCGCGGACTTCGCTCCGGGCACGCTGACGGGCGCCAAGGGCACGCTGCCCGGTCTCGACACCGCGAAGCTCGGTGACTTCACCGACCGCCTCCAGTCGTTCGTGAAGGACGAGGGTGGCGAGCCGCTGAAGGACTACAGCTACGCGGCTGAATCCTACGACGCCGTCATCCTGCTCGCCCTCGCGGCGCTGCAGGCCGGCTCGACCGAGGGCGCCGACATGGCGGCCGAGCTCCAGTCCGTGTCCGGTGGCAAGGACAAGGGCGAGAAGGTGACCACCTTCGAAGAGGGTGCGAAGGCCATCGCCGACGGCAAGAAGATCGACTACGACGGCAACTCCGGTCCGATCACGTTCGACGAGAACGGCGACCCGACCGAGGCGACCATCGGTATCTACCAGTACGGTGACGACAACAAGTACACCCGCACCAACTAGTCGCCCACGCGACTGACGAGGCCCCGGAGCGATCCGGGGCCTCCGTCGTGTCCGGCAGCTGTAGATGCCCCCCCCCGCGTGTGCTGTGCCGTGTGTGGTGGCGCCAGCGCGGTGCGCTGACGCGAGCGCGTGTCCAGCGCGTGAGCGCGGGTCTCCGGAGACCCGCGCTCACGCGTCTGCGACGCGCTCACGCCGATTCCGAGCCCATGCGGCGCAGCGGGGCGCGCTCACGCCGGCGCACCGCGCTGACAGCGACCAGTCGGACGCCCGGGTCAACGGAACGGGCGTTGCAGCCCCGCGCGCTCGAGCTTCGCGGCGAGCCGACTCGGATGGACCAGGTCCTCCCAGGTGGCGCGGACGACGGTGTAGCCGAGCGCGCGCAGACGGTCCTCCCGATGCTTCTCCGCCAGGACGATGTCGGCCACGTCCCGTCCCTGCGTGAACTCCTCCCGCACATACTTCTGTCGGCCGTCGAGTTCGAGGATGATGCGCTCGTCCGGCCAGACCGCATCGACCACGCCGACCGGTCCGTCTGCGTCGGAGAAGGCCTGCTGCAGCACCGGCAGGGCGAAACCAAGCCGCGCGATCACGACCCGCATCTTCGATTCACCACCGTTCGCGGCGAGCGGGTCCGCGAACTCGATCGCAAAGCGCACCTGGCGTCCTCCCCGTCGGCCCGGCAGGTCTCGTGCGAGCGAGCGGAGCGCCGTCTCGTCGGTGAGCTTGAGCCGGAGGGCAGCGTCGGCGACGGCGACGGCGTCCTCGAGGCGGGCGATCCGGGCGAGATCGACGACGGTCCGAGCCGGGTCCGTGACCGCGAGCCCGTACCGCATCCGTCGGGTGACGGAGCCCTGCGTGGTGTGACGGATGATGCCGGGGGCCGAACGCCCTCCGCGATCACCGCTCGTCAGCGTGTGCACCTCGGGAGGCCACGGACCCACGATCGGGAGTCCCCACAACCGCGCCGCCGAGTAGTGGCTGAACAATGCGTCCTTGCGGAGCGCAACGGCCGCCGCATCGATCCGGACCCGGTAGCGGTCATCGGGGGACAGGGAACTCCATATCGGTTCAGGGACGTAGATGCCCTTCCGCAGACGCACCAGGTCGCCGTCGCGGTGGGCGGCGCTCACCAGGCGCTCGGCACCGACCCGGCGCGCGTCGCGAACGAGCAGGAGTCCGTTCGGGCGGAGGAGCAGGTTGAGATCGAAGGATTCCATCGCCTCACCGTGCCCGTTCGACGCCGCCGGTAGCTCGTGTCGTGGAAGCGATGTGGAGAACTGCTCCCATCCAGCCTCCGGTGGAGCGAGGGTGGAGTGGCACCCAGCGCGGTGCGCTGACGCCAGCGCGGGTGGTCGGCCTCAGCGCGGGTCGCTGTGCTGCGGGGGCTGGGACTCGGCGTGAGCGCGGGTCCAGCGCGTGAGCGCGTGCCTCCGGAGACCCGCGCTCACGCGCCAGGACCGCGCTCGCGTCAGCGCACCGCGCTGGCGAAAGGGGGGAGGGAGAATGCACAACTCCTCCGTCCCCGTCTCAGGAGGCCGTCTTGGTACGACGGTGCCCCTCGGGGGAGGGAGGAGTTGTGGTTCGTTCACCGGTCGGGATCCGGTGGCTTCTGGCTCGTCGCTCGGCACGCGGCCGGGACAAGCATGTTCGAGGGTACCGAAGTACCCGCCGACCCGCGAGTGGGGATCGCCCTGATCAGTCCTCGTCCTGGCCGAGGGTGCCCAGGTAGAGGCCGATCACCTTGTCATCCGAGAGGAGCTCGCGGCCCGTCCCGGTGTAGGCGTCACGACCCTGGTCGAGCACGTACCCGCGGTCGCAGATCTGCAGACACCGACGTGCGTTCTGCTCCACCATGATCGTCGTCACGCCGGCCTTGTTGATGTCCGAGACGCGGATGAACGCGTCGTCCTGTCGGACCGGCGACAGCCCCGCGGACGGCTCGTCCAGGAGCAGCACGTGCGGATCCATCATGAGGGCCCGCGACATCGCGACCATCTGGCGCTCACCACCCGACAGCGAACCGGCACGCTGCTTGAGCCGCTTCCCGAGTTCGCTGAAGATCCCGGTGACGAACTCGAGGCGTTCGTTGTACTGCTTCGGCTTCTGGAACAGCCCCATCTTGAGGTTGTCCTCGATGGTGAGGCTCGGGAACACGTTGTTCGTCTGCGGGACGAACCCGACGCCGCGCGCCACGAGCTTGTTCGCCCGGAGCCCCGTGATATCTTCGCCGTTCAGCAGCACCTGCCCGCTGCGCACCTTCACCTGTCCGAAGATCGCCTTCAACAGCGTCGACTTCCCCGCACCGTTCGGTCCGATGATGCCGATGAGCTCGCCCTTCCGGGCGGTCAGGTTGGCGCTGTTCAGGATGTTCACGCCGGGGAGGTACCCGGCGGTCAGATCCGTGACCTCCACGACCATCTCGGCGGTCTTGACCGCGGTGCCGCCGACCGGCGCACCCTTCACGTCGCTCATTTCCGCTCCTCCTCGGGCTCGGCACCAGCCGCGAGCCGTTCGTCCTCGATCTCGGCGAGCAGCTCCTCGGCCGCAGCGCTGTCCTCTCCGGCGATCCTGCCGGTCACGACCCCGAGGTCGACGTCCTGGTGGCTCCCGAGGTAGGCGTCGATGACGGCGGGGTCCTCCATGACGGTGTCGGGCGGGCCCTCGGCGACGACACGCCCTTCGGCCATGACGACCACCCAGTCGGCGATGTGCCGGACCATCTGCATGTCGTGCTCGACGAACAGCACGGTCATGCCCTCGTCCTTCAACGCCAGGATGTGGTCGAGCAGGGACTGCGTGAGCGCCGGGTTGACGCCGGCCATCGGCTCGTCGAGCATGACGAGCTTCGGATCGCTCATGAGCGCCCGCGCCATCTCGAGGAGCTTCCGCTGCCCACCGGACAGGCTGGCCGCGTAGTCGTCGCGCTTCGTGTCGAGCTTGAAGCGACGCAGGAGGTCCATCGCCTTGACCTCGAGGTCCTCCTCCTGCTTCCGCCAGAGCGGCTTCACGAGGCTCGAGAAGATGCCCTCGCCGGTCTGGCCGGTCGCGCCGAGCTTCATGTTCTCGAGCACCGTGAGCAGGCCGAGCGCCTTCGTCAACTGGAAGGTCCGGACCTGACCCATGCGGGCGACCTTGAACGCCGGGACGCCGCCGAGGCTCTTGCCGTCGAAGTTCCACGTCCCGGTGTTCGGCTTGTCGAAGCCGGTCAGCAGGTTGAACAGCGTGGTCTTACCGGCACCGTTCGGGCCGATGAGGGCGGTGATCGCGTTGCGGGGCACCTCCAGGTGCTCCACGTTCACCGCTTGCAGACCACCGAAGGTCCGGGTGACCTGGTCGGCGACGAGGATCGGGTCGACCTTCTTGACGCCCGGGACGATCTCGCCGACGTGGAGGCCGGTGGTCTTGACCGGTCGCGAGGTGGGTGAGCTGTTACTTGACAAAGGTCAGCTCCTTCTTGTTTCCGAGGATGCCTTGCGGCCTGAAGATGACGATCAGCATGAGCGCGACACCGACCAGCACGTAGCGGAGCGTCGACGCCTGCGTCGAGCTCATGAACGGCAGGACGTCCGCCTTCACGAGCGCCGGGAGGACGTTCGAGAGGAACGCCATGATCACCCAGAAGATCACCGAGCCGAGCAACGGCCCGAAGACCGTCGCGGCTCCACCGAGCAGGAGGATCGTCCAGATGAAGAAGGTGAGACTCGTGACGTACACGCTGGGCACGACCGCGGAGGGGAGCGCCAGCACCACCCCGCCGAGCGCACCGAACACGCCACCGACGACGAGCGCCTGCATCTTGTAGGCGAACACGTTCTTGCCGAGGGCGCGCACCGCGTCCTCGTCCTCGCGGATGCCCTTCAGCACGCGGCCCCAGGGGCTGCGCATGAGGAGGAACACGAGGAGTGCGGCGACGGCGAGCAGCAGGATGCCGAAGATCCGGACCCACCACTGGTTCGCGTTGAGTTCCCAGGGCCCGAAGCCGTACGTGCCCGGCGGGATCGGGTTCGCGGCCCGGAAGCCCTCGTGGTAGTTGCCGAGTCCGTCGGCCGAGTTCGTGAACTCGTCGAAGACCTGCGTGGTGAAGAGGAGTCGGACGATCTCGGCCGCCGCGATGGTGACGATGGCCAGATAGTCGGCCCGCAGTCGCAGGGTCGGGATGCCGAGGATGAAGGCGAAGACCACCGAGGCCAGACAGCCGACGATGATGCCCGCCCACCACGGGAGGTTGAAGCTCAGGATCGAGATGGCGTAGCCGTAGGCGCCGAGCGCCATGAACCCCGCCATACCGAAGTTCAACAGACCGCCGTAGCCGAAGTGCACGGCCAAGCCGAGTGCTGCGAGCGCGTACGCGATCGTCTCCGGGCTGATGACCCAAGCGAGCGTGTTCGAGAGAATGCTTCCCCAGTCCATGCGCGTGCCCCTAACCGATTCTCTCGCGACGTCCGAGGATGCCCTGCGGTCTCACGAGGAGCACCGCGATGAGCACCACGAGGGCGCCGACGTACTTGATGTCAGACGGGATCCAGAGCGTCGAGACCTCGACGAGGATGCCGATGATGAGGGCGCCGACCATGGCGCCGAAGGCGGTTCCGAGCCCGCCGAGGGTGATGGCCGCGAAGATGAGCAGGAGCAGCTGCGCTCCCATGTCCCACTTGATGCCCGGTCGGAAGTACGCCCACAGGATGCCGGAGAGACCGGCGAGGGTCGCTGCGAGGATCCAGACGATGCGGACCACTCGGTCGACGTCGATGCCGCTGGCCGCGGCGAGGCTCGGGTTGTCCGAGATGGCTCGTGTCGCCTTGCCGGTCTTCGTCTTGATGAGCCACCAGGCCACGCCGAGGAGCACCACGACGCTGACCGCCATGCTGATCATGTCGGTGACGCTGAGTGAGACCGTGCCGAACAGCTTGATGTTCTCCTCTCCGGAACCGGGCAGCTGGAACGTCCCGCCGCCGATGAAGTAGAGGAACACGTAGCGGAGCGCCAGCGACAGGCCGATCGAGACGATCATGACCTGCACGATGCCGACGCCCTTGCGTCTCAAGGGTCTCCAGATGCCCGCGTCGAGCGCGAAGCCGAACGCGGCGCTCAGGGCGAGGGCGATGATGATGGCCAGCCAGATCGGCCATTGCAGGAACACCCCGAACACGAGCGCCATGATCGCGCCGAAGGTCACCATCTCCGCGTGGGCGAAGTTGCTGAGTCCGGTGGTGCCGAACACGAGGGAGGCTCCGATGGCGGCGAGGGCCAGCATGAGGCCGAAGTTCAGGCCGTTGACGAGTCGTTCGGCGAGTTGGTCCCAGAAGCTGACGGTGACGCGGACGCCCTCGCCGAGGAAGAAGTTCACGGACTTCGATTGGGTGAGACCGAACTCGGCCTCGATGGTCGAGCCGCCCTCGGCGACGATGACGCCCTTCGGGAGGGTCTCCTCGTCGAGCGTTACCTTGTACGTACCTTTCTCGGGGACGCCGATCTTCCACTTGCCGTCGGCGTCGGTGTCGACATCGGCCTTGTAGCCGTTGCCGTCGACCGTGATGTTCACGCCTTCGAGTGGTTTGTCGTCGTACTTGACGTTCCCAGCGAAGTAGAAGTCGTACTCCTCGCCCACCTCGTCAGCATGAGCCGGGACGGCGCTCATGACGGACGTGAGGGTGATGGCCCCGAACAACAGGGCGATGAGGAGCACGAATCTCCGTGCCAGTCTCGGGTTTCGGGTCGTTCCAGCGAACTTCACTGCACCTCCAGTGCCGGGCCACTTCCGTGGACCGTTCTCCTGCGTCGGACAACGCTGTTCGACGATAGAACCTGATTATTGCCTACATGTTTCGCCCATGCGTATTTCTCCGCATCGATTTGTCGGGATCGTGGAATAGGGGTACGCCCTGCTCGGTTACGATGGTGATACCGGCAGGTCTGCGTTTCTCCGGTGTGTTCGTGGCTATGAGAGGGATAAATGGACCAGCCTGATCCGTTCGGATTCGTAGGACTCACGTATGACGATGTGCTGCTGCTTCCCGGGCACACCGACGTCATCCCGAGCGAGGCGGAGACCTCGTCCCGCCTGACGAAGCGGATCACCGTGAACACGCCGCTGCTGTCGAGCGCGATGGACACCGTGACCGAGGCCCGCATGGCGATCGCGATGGCTCGCGAGGGCGGCATCGGCATCCTCCACCGCAACCTGTCGATCTCCGACCAGGCCGAACAGGTCGACCGCGTGAAGCGGAGCGAGTCGGGCATGATCACGAACCCGATCACCACCACGGCCGACGCCACCGTCGCCGAGGTCGACGAGCTGTGCGGCCAGTTCCGCATCTCGGGCCTCCCGGTCGTCGACGACAAGGGTGTGCTCGTCGGCATCATCACGAACCGCGACATGCGCTTCGTGTCGCCGTTCGAGAAGGCCACGACCCGCGTCAGCGAGGTCATGACGAGCACCGGTCTCGTGACCGCTCCCGTCGGCACCGACCGCAACGCGGTGATGGCGCTCCTCGCACAGCACCGCATCGAGAAGCTGCCCCTCATCGACGAGGCGGGCAAGCTCAAGGGCCTCATCACCGTCAAGGACTTCGACAAGAGCGAGAAGTACCCGCTGGCCACGAAGGACGACACCGGTCGTCTGCGGGTCGGTGCGGCCATCGGCTTCTTCGGCGACGCCTGGTCCCGTGCGGGCCAGCTGCTCGACGCCGGTGTCGACGTCATCGTGGTCGACACGGCCAACGGTGAGAGCGCCGGTGTGCTCGACATCATCCGCAAGCTCAAGGCCGACCCGGCGTTCGCCGGTGTCGACGTCATCGGCGGCAACGTCGCGACCCGCTCCGGCGCGCAGGCTCTCATCGAGGCCGGCGCGGACGCGATCAAGGTCGGCGTCGGTCCTGGTTCCATCTGCACCACGCGCGTCGTCGCGGGTGTCGGTGTCCCGCAGGTCACCGCGGTCTACGAGGCGTCGCTCGCGGCGCGCGAGGCGAACGTCCCGGTCATCGCCGATGGCGGTCTGCAGTACTCGGGCGACATCGCGAAGGCACTCGTCGCTGGTGCGGACACCGTGATGCTCGGCTCGCTCCTCGCCGGCACCGACGAGAGCCCCGGCGACCTCGTGTTCGTGGGTGGCAAGCAGTTCAAGAACTACCGCGGCATGGGGTCGCTCGGAGCCATGCAGACGCGTGGCGAGAAGACCTCGTACTCGAAGGACCGCTACTTCCAGGCCGACGTCCCGAGCGACGACAAGCTGATCCCCGAGGGCATCGAGGGCCAGGTGCCCTACCGTGGCCCGGTGTCGGCCGTCGCGTACCAGCTCATCGGCGGGCTGCGTCAGTCCATGTTCTACGTGGGCGCGCGCAACATCGGCGAGCTGAAGGCCAAGGGCAAGTTCGTCCGCATCACCTCCGCGGGCCTCAAGGAGTCGCACCCCCACGACGTGCAGATCGTCGTCGAGGCGCCGAACTACCGCAAGTAGGCACCCGCACGAACGCCGACGGTCCGGCAGGCTTCCGCCTGCCGGACCGTCGGCGTAGGTGTGGTCAGCGCATCCGACGTTTGTTCAGAGCGGTTAGCGTCGCCCACATGACCAGGGCGAAGCCTCCGATCCACAGGGCGTATAGCAGGTAGCCATCGAGGCCGAATCCCAAACGGACCGCCGTCGTGCCACAGATGACGATCCCGACAATGGTGCTGGCGAGGACTGATTGGCGGACGCGTAGAGGTCGCTTAGGAGGAACGTTGTGGGTCTCAGGGCTCATACGTAGACGCAGCGGCCTTGGTTGCCGCCGATGTAGATCTTCATCTCTCGTCCTCCTTGGCAGATGCCGTTCGTCGCGAGAGCGGTGGATGCGACTAAGAGGATGGCTCCGAAGACGACGCACAGCGCGGCACCGACCCCTGGGAGGAGGCACAACGCTCCTTGAAGGGCCATCGCGCCTCCACCGATGATGAGGCCTTGGTCGAAGGCATTGAACAGGACATAGATTCCGCCGGAGTCCTGCCCTCCGCCGAGACGCGTGTCGGAAGGGCCTTGTCCCACCGAGAAGCTGAACCCGTTCTCGAATACGAATGTCTCGATCGTGTCCTCACCTACCTGCTGTGTGGTGAACGGGACTTGTGCTGCCTTCAACTCCTCGACGGCCAGTCGAAGCTGTTCGGGAGTGATCTCGGGCTGAGCTGCTGTGCTCAGGGGCGTCGCGGTAACAGGTGGAGGAGCAGCGTTGGCTGTTACCGGCGCAGCGAGAGCGATGACGACAGCCAGGATTGTTCCGAGACTGAAGGCCCGTGAAGTGGTGAGCATGACTTGGTATCCCTTCTCTGATTGGTGCGCCGTGGTGCGAACCTGGTCGTTAATATAGATATTTCTGAATTAAACGTACAGAGTTTTAACGGGATCCGGTGTTCGTCCACCAGGCGACCGGTAGGCTGGTGCGGTGAGCATGGATATTGAGATCGGCCGGTCAAAGCGCGCACGGCGCGCCTACGCGTTCGACGACATCGCCGTCGTCCCGTCGCGGCGGACCCGCGACCCACAGGACGTCTCGGTGTCCTGGTCGATCGACGCCTACCAGTTCGAGATCCCGGTGCTCGCAGCACCGATGGACTCCGTCGTCTCGCCGACGACCGCGATCATGATGGGCCAGCTCGGCGGCGTCGGCGTCCTCGACCTCGAGGGCCTCTGGACGCGGTACGAAGACCCCGAGCCGCTGCTCGCCGAAATCCGGTCGTTGCCGGTCGGCCGCGCGACCGCGCGCATGCAGGAGATCTACTCGGAGCCCATCAAGCCCGAACTCGTCACAGCTCGGCTCGCCGAGATCCGCGCGGCCGGAGTCACCGTCGCCGCAGCCCTCTCGCCGCAGCGCACGCAGGAGCTCTACGAGACCGTCGTCGCCGCAGGTGTCGACCTCTTCGTCATCCGCGGCACCACCGTGTCGGCGGAGCACGTCTCCAAGAACCAGGAGCCGCTCAACCTCAAGAAGTTCATCTACGAACTCGACGTCCCCGTGATCGTCGGAGGCGCGGCCACCTACACCGCAGCCCTGCACCTCATGCGGACCGGTGCGGCCGGCGTCCTCGTCGGCTTCGGTGGCGGCGCCGCCTCCACCACGCGGGCCTCGCTCGGCATCCACGCCCCGATGGCGACGGCCGTGGCCGACGTCGCCGGTGCGCGTCGCGACTACCTCGACGAGTCCGGCGGCCGCTACGTGCACGTCATCGCCGACGGCGGTCTCGGGACCTCGGGCGACATCGTCAAGGCCGTCGCGATGGGGGCCGACGCCGTCATGCTCGGCACCGCACTCGCCCGCGCAACGGACGCACCCGGCGGTGGCTGGCACTGGGGTGCCGAGGCGCACCACCTGCACCTGCCGCGCGGACGCCGTGTCGAGGTGGGGACCGTCGCGACGCTCGAGGAGATCCTCTACGGCCCGTCGCCGAAGTCTGACGGCACGGCCAACCTCATCGGCGCGCTCCGTCGCTCGATGGCCACCACCGGCTACTCCGACCTCAAGGAGTTCCAGCGGGTCGAGGTCGTCGTCGCGCCGTACCAGGGCGCCTAGCCCTGCCGGAAGCGAGCCGCTTCCGCAAGCGGTTGTCGGGTCGCATCGCGCCGACTAGCCTCTGAGGCAGAGCCTCGTGGACGAGCACCTGCCTCCGGCAGGATCATCGCGAGGGCGGTTCCAGCGAGCGGAGTTCGACGATGGCCACCACCCACAACAACGTGTCACGTTCCACCAAGCTGGGGATGGAGGAGCGCGACGCCGCGATCGAAGCGTTGAGGTCGAAAGAGCTCGACATCCTCGTCGTCGGTGGTGGCATCGTGGGCACCGGTGCAGCGCTCGACGCCGTCACGCGCGGTCTCAGCACCGGTCTGCTCGAGGCGCGCGACTGGGCGAGCGGCACCTCGAGCCGGTCCTCGAAGCTCGTGCACGGCGGTATCCGGTATCTCGAACAACTCGACTTCCGACTCGTCCGAGAAGCGCTCATCGAGCGCGGGTTGCTGCTGCAGCGCATCGCGCCGCACCTCGTGAAGCCGGTCCGGTTCCTGTACCCGCTCAACAAGCCGGTCTTCGAGCGCCTCTACATCGGTGCCGGCATGCTGCTCTACGACCTCTTCAGCTGGACCGGCGGCCGTCCGCCCGGCGTCCCGCACCACCGGCACCTGTCCAAGCGTCAGGTCCTGACCTCGATCCCGAGTCTCAAGTCGGACGCGTTCGTGGGCGGACTCACCTACTACGACGCCCAGGTCGACGACGCCCGGTACGTCTCATCCCTCGCGCGGACGGCGTCGGCCTACGGCGCGCACGTCGCGAGCCGCGTGCGGGTCGAGGGCTTCATCAAAGTCGGTCAGCGCGTCGTGGGCGTCAAGGCGCACGACCTGCAGACCGACGAGCGCTTCGAGATCCGCGCCAAGCAGGTCGTCAACGCGACCGGCGTGTGGACCGACGACACGCAGTCGATGGTGGGGGAGCGGGGCCAGTTCAAAGTCCGCGCGTCGAAGGGTATCCACCTCGTCGTGCCGCGCGACCGATTCCAATCGAACATGGGGCTCCTGCTGCGCACGGAGAAGAGCGTCCTCTTCGTCATCCCGTGGGGCCGACACTGGCTCATCGGCACGACCGACACGGACTGGCACCTCGACAAGGCGCATCCGGCGGCGACGGCGGCGGACATCGACTACCTGCTCGAGCACGTCAACAAGATCCTCGCCGTCCCGCTCACCCGTGAGGACGTCGAGGGCGTCTACGCCGGCCTCCGTCCGCTGCTGGCCGGCGAGTCGGAGCAGACGTCGAAGTTGTCACGCGAGCACCTGGTCGCGCACTCCGTCCCCGGACTGGTGGTCATCGCCGGTGGCAAGTGGACCACGTACCGGGTCATGGCGAAGGACGCGATCGACGCCGCGGTGGACGCCCTCGACGGCAAGATCCCGGCGAGCGCGACGGAGAACATCGCCCTCCTCGGAGCCGAGGGGTATCAGGCGGCCTGGAACAAGCGGGGCAAGATCGCGCGGGCCTTCGGGGTGCACACGGCGCGTATCGAGCACCTGCTGAACCGCTACGGCGTCCTGACGGATGAGCTGCTCGACCTCATCAAGGACGACCCGACGCTCGCCGAAGCACTGCCGGGAGCGGACGACTACATCGGGGCGGAGATCGTCTACGCGGCCTCCCACGAGGGCGCCCTCCATCTCGACGACGTCCTCGCCCGTCGGACGCGGATCTCCATCGAGGCCTGGGACCGCGGTGTCTCGGCGGCCCCGGTCGCGGCGAAGCTCATGGGTGGGGTCCTCGGGTGGGACGAGGAGCGCATCGAAAAGGAGGTCTCCTACTACCTGAAGCGCGTCGCCGCGGAGCGGGCGTCGCAGGAGCAGCCGAACGACGAAGCGGCGGACCGCGTGCGCCTGGAGGCACCGGACATCGTCCCGGGGGCCTGAACCTGCGGTGATCGCCCGCAGCGGAACGGCTGCGGGCGCCTCGGGCGGGCGGGCCAGGTGTGGCGGATAGACTAGGAGGACTGCCACAACAAGCCTGAGGAGTACAGCCATGGTGGATGTTCGGCGGGTCAAACTTCCCGGGGTCGGTGTGCTCCACACCTTCGTCACGGACGACGGCGGCAAGGTCGGCGTCATCGCCCACCGGTCCGGCCACAGCGACCTCATCACCTTCGCCGACCACGAAGACGGTGCCGATGCCGGCAAGGTGTCGCTCCGGCTCAACGAGGACGAGGCGCACACGCTGGCCGAACTCCTCGGTGGCACACGGATCACCGAGTCGCTCAGCGCGCTCGACCAGATCCCCGGCCTCAGCATCGACTGGTTCACCGTCGACTACGAAGACCACATCGCCGGGCAGCCGCTCGGGAACCCCGCCGAGAAAGGCATGGTCGGGCTGACCGTCGTCGCCGTCGTGCGTGGCGACTCCGCCAACCCGGCCCCGGCAGCGGACTTCCGGGTCTTCCCGGGAGACACCCTCGTCGTCGCGGGCAGTCCCGAGAAGGTCGCCAAGGCCTTCGCCTACTTCCGTTCGGGCGCCGTCAAGAAGGTCGCCGTCGACGCTCCGCCCGGAGGGTAGGCATGCTGCACGCCGCGACCGAAAACCCCCACCTCGGCCAGGATCTGCTCATCCTCGGCGTCCTGTTCGTCATCGCCTACATCCTCGGCCGTCTCGGCAAGCTGATCGGCCTCCCGTCGATCCCCGTCTACATGCTCGTCGGCCTGCTCGCGAGTCCGTACACGGGCTGGTTCCCGCTCGACTTCGCCAGCGCGCAGATCGAACTCATCGCCGTCTTCGGCCTCGTGCTCCTGCTGTTCAACCTCGGTCTGGAGTTCGATCAGGACGAGTTCTTCGGCAACGCCGGGAAGCTCATCGTGTCCGGTGGCTCCTACATCCTCGTCAACATGGCCGCTGGGCTGGTGTTCGGGTTCCTGGTCGGGTGGGGCACGCGAGAGGCGCTCATCATCGCCGGCATCACGGCGACGAGCTCGAGCGCGATCGTCACGAAGCTCCTCATCGAGCTCAAACGGCTGACGAACGACGAGACGCCGATGATCCTGGGCGTCACCGTGGTGGAGGACATCTTCATCGCCATCTACCTGGCCATCGTCGGTGTCGTCCTGAGCGGCGAGAGCGAGGTGTGGCCGGTCATCGGCAAGCTCGCGATCGCCTTCACGTTCATCCTCGTGATGTTCGCGATCGCGCGCTTCGGCGGCCGATTCGTGTCGCGCTTGTTCCGCACGAAGGACGACGAGCTCTTCACGATCCTGTTCTTCGGCCTCGCGGTCGCGTTCGGCGGTATCGGCGAGCTCCTCGGGGTCACCGACGCGATCGGCGCCTTCCTCATCGGGCTGGTCCTCGGGGCCACCCGGTTCCGCAACAAGATCGAGCAGATCGCGATCCCGCTCCGCGACGTGTTCGGTGCGTTCTTCTTCTTGAACTTCGGCCTCGCGCTCGACGCGACGAAGTTCGGCAGCGTCCTCGTCCCGGTCCTCCTCGCTGTCCTCATGACGGTGGTCCTCAACGTCCTGGCCGGTCAGTTCGTCGCCTGGCTCAACGGACTCGGGCCGCAAGCGGGGATCAACGCCGCGGTCATCCTGCAGAATCGCGGCGAATTCGCCCTCATCCTCGCGACGCTCTCGCTGAGCGCAGGGCTCAACCCGCTCATCCAACCGTTCGCCGGGCTCTACGTGCTCATCATGGCTGTGATGGGCCCGATCGTCGCCGGCCGGTCCGAGCAGATCGGCGCCGTCATCCTGCGTCCGCGTCGCCGGAAGGCGCGCCGAGTGGAGCAGGTGGACACGTCGGCGGAGGAGGCCATCGCGCTCGTCGAGGGTGTGGGCGACGACCAGGGCACGACGGACGTCGACACCGATCAGGCGGCCATCGACCGACTCGTCGAACAGGCGATGAACGACCAGGAACCACCAGCACGAAAGCGAGAGCCCGATTACTAGCACCGCCCCGTCGGCACCAGGCCCCGACAACCACGGACAGGTCCGTCCGACGCTCCGCTCCGTCATGCTGCGTCCCCGGTGGATCGGCGTCCTCGTCCTCTGCCTCGCCGTCGCGGGCGCGTTCGCCGCGCTCGGGCAGTGGCAGCTCGCACGCGCCATCGAATCCGGGCAGGTGGTGCCGACCGAGACCGAATCGGTCCGGCCACTCGCGGACGTCCTCGAACCGGGCGTCGGCATCCGAGAGGCGGACGCCGGACAACGGGTGAGCGTCTCGGGCACCTGGGTGCCGGAGGACTACCTCGTGGTGGGCAACCGGGTGAACGACGGCACGCTCGGGTACTGGGTGACGGGCCACCTCGCGACCGACCGCCCGGATCAGGCCGGTCTCGCCGTCGCGCTCGGGTGGACGAAGGATCGCGAGACCGCCGACCGTGTCGCGGAGGCATTGAACGCGGACGCCCCCACCGGTGCCGTGGAGCTCGAAGGGCGTCTGAACCCGCCGGAGGGCCCGGAGGAACCGGCAGCGGACGCCGCACCGACCGACCTCGACAACATGTCGGTCGCCGCGCTGCTGAACCGCTGGAACGACGCCGACGGCCTGCGGGTGTTCAGTGCGTTCGTCGTGGACGACGTGGCCGTCGACGGACTCGAGCCCATCTCGTCACCCGCGCCCAGCCAGGAGATCCAGCTCAACTGGTTGAACATCTTCTACGCGGCCGAGTGGGTCGTCTTCGCGTGCTTCGCCGTGTTCCTGTGGTTCCAGCTCGCCAAGGACGCCTGGGAGCGCGAGATCGAGGAGCTCGAGGACGCCGAGGAGGAGGCCGCAGCGCTCCGTCCGTGATGTCCGGTCGCTTGGCGGCCGCGGGTAGGATGGGGGCATGCCCCTCCAGCCGAAACCGTCGACGTTTCCCGCGATCCGAGGCGCGCTGAAGTTCTACCAGGTGGCCGCCCCCATCACCGGTGTGCTGCTCCTGTCGCTCTGCGCCGAGATGCTCATGAAGTACGCGTTCGGCCTCGAGCTCGAACTCGGCGGTGCTTACGGCTTCCTCGCCTTCGTGCCCTCCGGCACCGCCACCGCGGTCAACCTGAGCACGGGCATCCTCATCATCCACGGCTGGTTCTACGTCGTGTACCTGTTCGCCGCGTTCCGGCTCTGGAGCCTCATGCGGTGGAACGTCCTGCGTCTGCTCTGGCTCGCGCTCGGCGGCATCATCCCGTTCCTGTCCTTCTTCTTCGAGAGCCGCATCCCGCGGGAAGTGAAGGGCTACCTCTCCGGCCGCGAAGCAGCAGCGGCCGCCGAACCCGTGGAGTCCATGCAGTGAGTGAAACCGCCCCCGCCGCCGCAGCGGAGCAGACCGCCGCCCGACCGGTCCTCGTCGTCGACTTCGGTGCGCAGTACGCGCAGCTGATCGCGCGTCGCGTCCGCGAAGCCGGCGTGTACTCCGAGATCGTGCCGCACACCGTGTCCGCCGCCGAGGTCGCCGCCAAGAACCCCGTCGGGATCGTCTTGTCCGGCGGCCCGTCCAGCGTGTACGAGCCGGGCGCTCCGTCGCTCGACGAGGGCATCCTCGAGCTCGGCGTCCCGACCTTCGGCATCTGCTACGGCTTCCAGGTCATGGCCAAACAGCTCGGCGGAGAGGTCGCACACACCGGTCTCCGGGAGTACGGCGCCACCGACGCGACCAGCGTCGTCGACGTCCCGGGCACCCTCCTGCACGGCGTCCCGACCGAGCAGAACGTCTGGATGAGCCACGGCGACTCCGTCTCCAAGGCCCCCGAGGGCTTCGAGGTCCTCGCCTCGACCGCCTCGACTCCGGTCGCCGCCTTCGCGAACGCGGAACGCGGCCTCTACGGCGTCCAGTGGCACCCCGAGGTCAAGCACTCCGCTTACGGCCAGCAGGTGCTCGAGAACTTCCTCCACCGGGCGGCGGGCATCCCGGCCGACTGGAACAGCGGCAACGTCATCGCCGAACAGGTCGACCGCATCCGCTCCCAGGTGGGCGACGCCAAGGTCATCTGCGGGCTCTCCGGCGGTGTCGACTCGGCCGTCGCCGCGGCGCTCGTGCACAAGGCCGTCGGCGACCAGCTCGTCTGCATCTTCGTCGACCACGGCCTGCTCCGGAAGGACGAGCGGCGCCAGGTCGAGGAGGACTTCGTCGCCTCGACCGGCGTCCGGCTGGTCACGGTCGACGCGCGCGAGCAGTTCCTGACGGCGCTCGCCGGCGTCAGCGACCCGGAGCAGAAGCGCAAGATCATCGGCCGCGAGTTCATCCGGTCCTTCGAACAGGCCGAGATCGACCTCGTCAAGGAGGCCCAGAGCGAAGGCGAGCCCATCCGCTTCCTCGTCCAGGGCACGCTGTACCCCGACGTCGTCGAGTCCGGAGGCGGATCCGGCACGGCCAACATCAAGAGCCACCACAACGTCGGCGGCCTGCCGGAAGACCTCCAGTTCGAACTCGTCGAGCCCCTGCGCACCCTGTTCAAGGACGAGGTCCGGGCGATCGGCCGCGAGCTGGGCCTCCCGGAGGAGATCGTCGGCCGTCAGCCGTTCCCCGGTCCCGGACTCGGTATCCGCATCGTCGGTGAGGTCACGGCCGAGCGTCTCGACCTCCTTCGCGACGCCGACGCGATCGTCCGCGAGGAGTTGACCGCGGCCGGGCTCGACCAGGAGATCTGGCAGTGCCCCGTGGTCCTGCTGGCGGACGTCCGTTCGGTGGGCGTGCAGGGCGACGGCCGCACCTACGGTCACCCGATCGTGCTGCGACCGGTCTCGTCTGAAGACGCCATGACCGCCGACTGGACCCGCCTGCCGTACGACGTCCTCGCGCGCATCAGTAACCGCATCACCAACGAGGTGAAGGACGTCAACCGCGTCGTGCTCGACGTCACGTCGAAGCCGCCGGGGACCATCGAGTGGGAGTGATCGCTCCCTGAAGCATCGGAAGGCCGTCCCGTTCGCGGGGCGGCCTTCCGTCGTCCGCGCCCTTCGACAGGCTCAGGGACCGGGGTGGGTGGCTCAGGGACCGGGGATGGTGCCCGGTGCGAGGGGTTCGGTCCCTGAGCCTGTCGAAGGGCAGTAGCGCGACCGGCCGGTTCCTCGAACGACGAAGGCCCGCCCCGCGAACGGGACGGGCCTTGCAGTGCGTTCGGTGCTAGTTGCGGGAGATGGCCAGCAGACGCAGGATCTCGACGTAGATCCAGATGACCGTGACCATGATGCCGAAGGCGCCGGTCCAGCCGTACTTGGCGGGTGCGCGGTTCTGCACGCCGCGCTGGATGAAGTCGAAGTCGAGCACCAGCGAGTACGCGCCCATCAGCACCGCGAAGATGCCGATGACGATCCCGAGTGGGATGCCGAAGATCGTCGCGCCGTAGAGGCCGAACGGGTTGTTCAGGACGCCCGTGAACATGAGCACGAGGTTGAGGAGCTGGAAGACGCCGTAGCCGATGATGGCGACGAGGAAGACCTTCGTCAGCTTCTTGGAGGCGCGGACCTTGCCGCTCGCGAAGAGCGCGAGGGTCACGCCGACGACGGCGAGGGTCGCGAGGACCGCCTGGACGACGACGCCCGACCAGGCCGGGTTCGCCTCGAAGACGCGCGAGATGCCGCCGACGAAGAGTCCCTGGAAGACGGCGTATCCGAGGATGAGCGCCGGGACCGGCTCCTTCTTGAAGGAGTTGACGAGCCCGAGACCGAGACCACCGATCATGCCGATGATCATGGGGAGGGCGTAGCCGCTGCCTGCCTGCAGGAGGGAGGTCGTCCACATCCAGGAGATGACGGCGAACACGACGAGGACGGCGAACGAGCCGAGCGTCTTGACGAGCGTGTTCTCGATCGTCATGCGGTCGGCGGTGCCGACACCCGCCGGTGCGGTGGGCTGCTCGTACATCTTGCGGAGCTGTTCGGCGGTCAGCGAGGGGTTCGCTGCTTGAGCTGCCTGCAGCGTCCCGCCTCCCTGCTTCGCGAATGCCGGGTTCTTCGAGAACGCGGGATTGTCGAGGGCCATGGCTGATTCCTACTCTCAGTCGTGGAGGCTGTGTCGCGCCAAGCGGCGCTGCTGACACCCAGAGTATCCGAGTTCCCTTTGAATCAGCCGGGTCGCGCGTGGAAAACCCCGAACGGGCGCCGATGTTCGCGGCGGGCTGACAGCCGGCACCCTGCGCGCATGCCGGAGCGTCGTCCTAGGCTGATGGCGTGCGCATCGACTCCCTGCCCAACCCGCTCGTCATCGGACACCGCGGGGCTCCCGGTTACCGCCCCGAGCACACCGAGTCCTCCTACCGCTTGGCCGTCGCGCTGGGTGCGGACGCCGTCGAGCCCGATCTCGTCGCGTCGAAGGACGGCGTCCTCGTGGTCCGACACGAGAACGAGATCTCCGGGACGACCGACGTCGCCGCCCGGGCGGAGTTCGCCGACCGGCGGACGACGAAGCGCGTCGACGGCCACGAGCTGACCGGATGGTTCACCGAGGACTTCACCTGGGCCGAGCTGTCGACCTTGACCGCGCGTGAGCGGATCCCCGAGGTGCGGACGGTGAGTGCGGGATTCGACGGCACCGAGGGCATCCTGCGGTTCGCCGACCTCGTCGAGGTCGTACGCAGTGCGGCCGAAGCGCACCGACGACCCGTCGGTGTCGTGGCCGAGGTGAAGCACGCCGACTACTTCGCTTCGATCGGACTCCCACTCGATCGACTCCTGGCCGAGGAGCTCGCCGCTCTGGGGTTCGGCACCGATCCCGATGCCGAACCGCTCATCATCGAGTCGTTCGAGCAGTCGGTCCTCACGGCGTTGCAGGCCCGTCGGGTGCAGGCGGAGTTCGTGTACCTCATCGAGCGGTCCGGCAGGCCGAGCGACCTCGTCGCCCGGCTGGGGGATTCGGCCCCGTCCTACGCCGACGCGATGACCGACGCCGGACTCGCGGCGCTCGCCCTCGAGGTCGACGCCATCAGTGTGGACAAGGCGATGCTCATCGACCTCGACGACGACGGCGCCCACCCGACGGACCTCGTGGAGCGCGCCCACGCGGTGGGCCTGCGCGTCTACACCTGGACCCTCCGCCCCGAGAACCGGTTCCTCGCGCCACCCTTCCGGGACGGGGCCGATCCGGCGGCGGTCGGCCGCTGGCTCGAGGAGTTCGTCCTGGTGCTCTCCTCGGGGGTCGACGGCTGCTTCGTCGACCAGGCCGACCTCGGTGTCGCCGCCCGGTCCGCGGCCGGCGAGCGGGTGGAACACCGCGACGGCGGTGCTCGGCCGAGCGATGTCGGAGGCAGCGCCTAGACTTGCAGGCGATATGGCGAGCTCTCCTTCTTCGAACGCCGACGCCGTGCAACCGGTGATCGTCGGCTGGCCCACGGCAACCGTCCCCGAGTCGTCCTCCGACGAGCGTGCCGGCGGGAGTCGGCTGCTGGAGGGGCTCAACCCACAGCAACGGATCGCGGTGGAGTACCGGGGCCAGGCCCTGCTCATCGTCGCCGGTGCCGGATCGGGCAAGACGAGTGTGCTCACCCGCCGCGTGGCGCTGCTGCTCGAGCAGCGGGAGGCCTGGCCGAGCCAGATCCTGGCGATCACGTTCACCAACAAGGCCGCCGCCGAGATGCGTGAGCGGGTGCAGGCGCTCGTCGGCCAGACCGCGCAGGGCATGTGGATCTCCACCTTCCACTCCGCCTGCGTCCGCATCCTCCGGCGCGAGGCCGAGCACTTCGGCTTCACCAAGAACTTCACGATCTACGACAGCGGCGACCAACGCGCCCTGTTGAAGCGGATCATCAAGGAGCTCGAGGCCGATGCGTACGGCTTCACGCCGTCCAACACCTCCGCGAAGATCTCGAAGCTCAAGAACGAGCTGTCGGACGTCGAGTCGTACTCCCGCACGATCAACACGAACGACCCGCAGGAACTCGTCTTCCTGCAGGTCTTCCGGAAGTACACGCGCGCGCTGGCCGACGCGAACGCCTTCGACTTCGACGACCTCATCAGCCAGACGGTGTTCCTCTTCCGCGCGTTCCCGCACGTCGCCGCGCAGTACCAGCAGCGGTTCCGCCACATCCTCGTCGACGAGTACCAGGACACCAACCACGCCCAGTACTCGCTCATCCGGGAGCTCACGCGTGCGCCCGAGGCCGGCACGGATCAGCTCGCCATCACCCGCACCGAGGGTGCCTCGCTCACCGTCGTCGGCGACTCGGACCAGTCGATCTACGCGTTCCGCGGGGCCGACATCCGGAACATCACCGAGTTCGAGCGCGACTTCCCGGGTGCCAAGGTGGTGCTGCTCGAGCAGAACTACCGCTCCACGCAGAACATCCTCTCGGCCGCGAACGCGGTCATCTCCAACAACTTCGACCGCAAGGACAAGAAGCTCTGGACGGCAGTCGGCGACGGAGAGAAGATCGTCGGCTTCACGGGGTACTCCGGCCACGACGAGGCGCAGTTCATCGCCGACGAGATCGAGAAGCTCCGGAACGCCGGCACGGCCTACAGCGACATCGCGGTGTTCTACCGCACGAACGCCCAGACCCGTGCGCTCGAGGAGATCTTCATCCGCGCGGCCCTCCCGTACCGGATCATGGGCGGCACCAAGTTCTACGAACGCGCCGAGATCAAGGACGCCCTCGCCTACCTCGTGTCGGTCGCGAACCCCGCCGACATCATGGCGCTGCGGCGCATCCTGAACACGCCCAAGCGTGGCATCGGACCGGCGACGGAGACGGCACTCGCGAGCTTCGCCGAGAACAACGGCGTCACCTTCCGCGAGGCCATGCGGCGTGCCGACGCCCTCGGGCTCGGGCCGAAGGTCACGAGCGCGATCCTGCAGCTGTCGGCGCTCCTCGACGAAGCGCAGGCCGCGCTCGACGACGCCGCTGCGGCCGACCGCCCGACGGCGTCCGCGACCGCGGTCGGCGACGTCCTGTCGCTCCTCATGACGAAGAGCGGCTACCTCGACTCGCTGCGCAACAGTCGCGACCCGCAGGATGAGGCACGCGCCGAGAACGTCGACGAGCTCATCGCCGTCACCAAGGAGTTCGCCAAGAACAACCCCGACGGCGGCATCGTCGACTTCCTGACGGAGGTCTCGCTCGTCGCCGCGGCCGACGACCTCGACGACGCGACGGGCAGCGTGTCGCTCATGACCCTGCACACGGCGAAGGGCCTCGAGTACGATGCGGTCTTCCTGACGGGCATCGAGGAGGACCTCCTCCCGCACCGGATGTCGGCGAACGAGCCTGGCGGCCCGGCGGAGGAGCGGCGCCTGTTCTACGTCGGCATCACCCGCGCCCGTAAGCGCCTCTACCTCTCGCTGGCGATGACTCGTGCCCAGTACGGCGAGACGGCCGTCGCCATGCCCAGCCGCTATCTGCAGGAGATCCCGGCCGAACTGATCGAGTGGCGTCAGTCGCCCGGCAACGTCAACGGTCGTGGTGGAACCCAGTCTCGCGCCCTGAACGCCCGCCGCGCCCCTTCGAGCGACCGCTGGTCGGTCCGCTCGCTCCCGGAAGGAGCCTCCGCGGGCGACACCCGGTTTTCCGGCGGTTCGAGCAAGCCGGAGACGGCCTGGGCCAACCGCATCACGGCGAAGGTCCGCGACAACGGCGATCTCGAGCTCGTCCCCGGCGACCGCATCTCCCACGCGGACTTCGGTGTGGGGCGGGTGAACGCCGTCACCGGCGAGGGCGCGAAACGCATCGCCCACGTGCAGTTCGAGTCGGCGGGAGCCAAGAAGCTGCTGATCAAGATCGCCCCGATCGAGAAGGTGGAGTGACCCCCTGTTCCGTCGGCAGTCCCCGGCGGCATCAGGTTCCCCAGTCCTGGCGAAGCCTCTAGGCTGAGGCATCATGGCTCTGTTCTCCAAGCGCAACGCGTCCGATGCCCGATCCGCAGCGGCGGAGGCAGCGACCTCCGCCCGGGAAACCGAGGAGGACACGACCCCCGCGGTCACCGAACCGGTTCCGCACGTTCCCATCTCGGTCACGACGGTCAGTTCCGCCGCACGGACACCTGAGTCCCCCGTATCGGTGCCGGCTGCCCCGGCGGCCGCTCCGGCGCCCGCGGCCGGGGAGCCCGACACGAACGTCGACCTCGCCCAGGCGCTCACGGCCCTGGCCGAAGGCGGTGACGAGCGTGCGATGATGCATGTCCTGCGCCAGAGCATCCAGGGCAAGCTCCTGCTGTCCACGAGCCTCGACGGTGTCTCGGAGGAGGACAAGGCCGCGGGACGCGTCCCGCTCGGCGTCCACCGCGACCCGGAGGGGGCCGTCTACCTCCTCGCCTTCACCTCGCCTCGCGAGCTCGAGAAGACGCGGACGGCCGAGGGCCCCGTCTCCGGGGTCGCGGTGGACGCGGTGTGGGCGCTGCGTCAGGCGGCCGGCGAAGGCTACGCCGGCATCGTGCTCAACCCCGCCGACGGGAAGGCGAGTGCCGTCGTCCCGAAGACACTCATCGCCCGCCTCTTCGGCGACGGCCGGAACAACGACCTCGCCAAGCAGGCGCTCGCCCAGCCTCGCGACGCCGATGCCCTCCAGCAGCTGGTGGCGGCACTCGCCGCACACGGCGGATTCGTGGCGGGACGAGCAGAGATGGACGAGGAGGGTAACCGCAAGACCGTCGGCATCGCGGAGACCCGGCTCGGGGACCGCCGCCTGCTCGAGGTCTTCACCTCGCCCATCGAGATCGCGGCGCTCGGCCGCGGCGACGACGCGTATCCCGTGACCGCCGCGGAACTGGCGGCTGCGCTCCGGAGCGACGAGGGCATCACCGGGATCATCGTGAACCCTGCGGCGCCGTGGCTGGACGTCGACCGCGCCCAGCTCGCACCCCTCCTCGACGTGCGCTGAGCGTCGCACCCGCTCCACTCGGAGTGATCCGCCGACGGAGAGCGAGCAGGATACCGCCGAGCGCAAGCGCCCCGATCGCCGCAGAGCCGGCCGTGAGCAGGGAGTGGTCGTCGGCGCCGGTCTCGGCGAGGCGCGCTTCGGGCACGGTCGGTGTCGAGGCGAGTGTGATCTCCGACGCGACCCCGAAGGCGGATCGCCAGGGGCGGATCATCGCGCCGCCGTTCTCCGGCAGGGTGTCGCTCGGCTCGATGCGTTCGACCCAGACGTAGTAGCCGTCCTCGGGAAGGACGCAGGACGGTGTCGTGTACTCGCCGGGGCCTGCATCCACGAGCGTCTCGACCTCGCAGACCACCGGTGCTCCGAGCGGGACCTCTGGTGCCTCGACCGGGCGCTCCGCGAACGGACCGAGCAGCTGGCTGCGGACGGTCACCGGGATCGGCGTGTACGGTCCACCCTCCGGTCCGATGAGGCCCCACTCCGCGGCGAGGCCCGAGTCGGTCGCGATCCCGACCGACAGCCGGTCGGTGATCTCGGTTCCCGGTGTCGCCGTCGCATGCGAGGTGGTGGTGACGACGACCGGCTGGAAGGGGAGTGGTGTCGGGCGCTCGCGGTCTGCGCTCGCCCCTGCGGCGACCGTGATCGGGCGGGCGATGAGGACGCTCTGCACGTTGGCGGCGCTTCGAGCGATCGTGAGCCCGGCACCGTAGGGCAGCTCATCGAAGGTGGCGTTCGCTGAGAACGCCACGACGGCGGCATCGGTGCTCGGCAGGATCCGCAGGCTCTCACCGTTCCCGACGGCCCGCTCGGAGGTGCCGTCCTCGAAGGTCGCGCCGTCGAGGGTGACCGTCCCGGTGTGGGTACCCGGTGGCAGGGTGGTGACGCCGGAGGAGACGAAGTCGACGGCGAGTTCCGTTCGGACGAGGTCGAATCCGTCCTCGCCGCGTTCGATGGACATGGTGGCGCTCGCTCCCCGACTCGCGCCGCCGGGCCCGTCGGCCTCGGCGAGCATCTGATGGGCCCGTGCCAGCACGCGGTCGGCGCTCGCTCCTGCCCGAGCGGCGATCTGCGCCGGTGTCCACCCGTTCAGGCCGGTGATGATCCAGGTGGCGAGCTGTCCAGCGGCCGCCTCGTCGGCGTCCTGGCTGGCACCCCAGTGTCGCGAGAGGTAGGCCAGGCGGGCGGCGTCCTCAGGGGTGAACCAGCCGAGCGATGATCCGTCGACGTGCTCGTAGGCGTGACCCGGCGGGATCGGGAGGTCGAGGTTGATGCAGAACCCGACCGTCCCGTCGTCGAAGGCCCACGAGCCGAGCCAGCGGCCGTTCGAGGCGTCGCGGTGGCCGTAGGCGGCGCCGGTCGCGGTCAGGGCGGAGGACGCGGTGGCGCCGCCGAGGACGATGCCGAGGACGAGCGTCAACAGGATCGGGACGGCCGCCAGGAGCCGGAGGATCCGCGGTCTGCCGCCGAGGAGGCGGCCGGTCTGGGGGAGGTGGTGTGTTGTCATGCCCCCATCGTGCGAACCGCGGTACCTCGGTCAGCCGGGCGAGGATCCGAATGTGGACGGGACTGCTCCGCCAGTGGGCTGTGGAGGGCGGTCCTGGAACGTCGTCAGCCGAGGTGGCGGGCCGCGTCCGTGCGATCCCGCTCTCGCATCGCCCGGAGGTACCAGGCGGAGGGTGCCGCGCGCAATCGCTGCGGAAGACGCGGCCAGACGGCCCGCGCTGCGGCGACCCGCCGCGCGAAGCGACGCTGCTGCCGGGGTGTGAAACGGAACCCGTAGGCGCTCCGCAATCCGTCGGGAAGCAGTCCCGCCGTCACGAGCCGGACGAGGGGGAGCAGACACCGGACGGGGAGGGGCGCCGCACGCGCGGTCATGAGCTCGACCGAGACGCGGCGTGCCTCCGCGGTGACGTGGAGTCCCGCGACCCGGGCTGCGAAGTACTCGTCGAACGCGGCCCGGGTCGGAGGCCAGCGGTCGGGCGGGAGCTGCAGGCTCGTCCCCACGATCGCGTACTCACGGTGCAGGCGCTCCCGCGACTCCTCGTCGAGCGGGCCGAACACGAGCTCGTAGACCTGGACGGCGGTGTCGTACAGCGTGGCCGCGACCCAGAGTTGCGCGTCGTGGTCGAAGGCCGAGTACCCCGGGGCGGCCTCGCCCGGCTGAGCGCGGACGGGCGCGTGGGCGTGGTTCACCCGCCGGGCCGCGCTCCGCTGCTCGTCCGGCGTACCGAGGGCGAGCGCGTAGACGAAGGTGAGGGTGGCGTGCAGCCGGTCGAGCGGGCGGGAGCCGAAGTCGCTGTGCCGCGCCACCCCGGCTGCGACCGAGGGGTCTGCGATCTGGAGCAGGATGGCCCGTCCGGCGCCGGCGACGAGGATGCCCTCGCGAGCGAGGTCCGCCATGCCGGTCATGGACCCGACCTTAGTCGTTCACTGCGAACGTCCGGTTGCGGCGCAGCGCTGGGGGTAGAGTCGTCACTGGCCCTTTTTCTCTCGCCGCCGAGATAACGCGCGGCCGAAAATCGCCACGACAATCACAGCAGAACGCGCGAAGCGCGGATGGGAATGACACGTGGATCTTTACGAGTATCAGGCACGAGACCTGTTCGAGCAGTACGAGGTGCCGGTCCTCGCCGGCATCATCGCCGACACCCCGGACGAGGTGCGGGCCGCGGCCGAGCGTCTCGGCGGCGTGGTCGTCGTCAAGGCCCAGGTGAAGGTCGGAGGCCGCGGCAAGGCCGGCGGCGTCAAGGTCGCCAAGACCCCCGACGAGGCCTACGAGGCGGCGAAGTCCATCCTCGGACTCGACATCAAGGGTCACGTCGTCAAGCGCGTGATGGTCGCGGCCGGCGCACGCATCGCCCAGGAGTTCTACTTCTCGGTGCTGCTCGACCGCGCCAACCGGTCCTACCTGTCGCTCACGAGCGTCGAGGGCGGCATGGAGATCGAGCAGCTCGCGGTCGAGAAGCCCGAGGCACTCGCGCGCATCGAGGTGAACCCGCTCACCGGTGTCGACAAGGCGGCCGCGGTCGAGATCGCGAAGGCTGCGAACTTCCCCGAGGAGCTCGTCGACCAGGTCTCCGACGTCTTCGTGAAGCTCTACGACGTCTACAAGGGTGAGGACGCGACGCTCGTCGAGGTCAACCCGCTCGTCCTCACGGAGGAGGGGCGCATCGTCGCCCTCGACGGCAAGGTCTCGCTCGACGAGAACGCCGCCTTCCGTCACCCGAACCACGCCGAACTCGAAGACACCGCAGCCGAGGACCCCCTGGAGCTCAAGGCCAAGGAGAACGACCTCAACTACGTCAAGCTCGACGGCGAGGTCGGCATCATCGGCAACGGCGCTGGGCTCGTCATGTCCACGCTCGACGTCGTCGCCTACGCGGGCGAGCAGCACGGCGGCGTGAAGCCGGCCAACTTCCTCGACATCGGCGGCGGCGCCTCGGCCGAGGTCATGGCAGCCGGCCTCGACGTCATCCTCGGCGACGCCCAGGTGAAGAGCGTGTTCGTCAACGTCTTCGGTGGCATCACCGCCTGCGACGCGGTCGCGAACGGCATCGTGAAGGCGCTCGAGATCCTCGGGGACGCAGCGACCAAGCCGCTCGTGGTCCGTCTCGACGGCAACAAGGTCGCGGAAGGCCGCGAGATCCTCGCCGCCGCCGCGCACCCGCTCATCACGCTCGCCGCAACCATGGACGAAGGCGCCGACAAGGCCGCCGAGCTGGCTTCGAAGTAAGGGATCGCACAAGCATGTCAATCTTCCTCAACAAGGACTCCAAGGTCATCGTCCAGGGCATCACCGGAGGCGAGGGCACCAAGCACACGGCGCTCATGCTGAAGGCCGGCACCCAGGTCGTCGGCGGCGTCAACGCCCGCAAGGCCGGCACGACCGTCACCCACGACGGTGGCGTCGAGCTGCCAGTGTTCGGCACGGTCGCCGAGGCCATCAAGGAGACCGGCGCAGACGTGTCGATCGCCTTCGTGCCCCCGGCCTTCACCAAGGACGCGGTCATCGAGGCCATCGACGCCGAGATCCCGCTGCTCGTCATCATCACCGAGGGTGTGCCGGTCGGCGACTCCGCCGAGTTCTGGGCCTACGCCCAGTCGAAGGGCTCCAAGACCCGCATCATCGGCCCCAACTGCCCCGGCATCATCACGCCTGGTGAGTCCCTCGTCGGCATCACGCCCGCGAACATCGCCGGCAAGGGACCGATCGGCCTCGTGTCGAAGTCGGGCACCCTCACGTACCAGATGATGTACGAGCTGCGCGAGATCGGGTTCTCGACGGCGATCGGCATCGGCGGCGACCCGATCATCGGCACGACGCACATCGACGCGCTCGCCGCGTTCGAGGCCGACCCCGAGACCAAGGCCATCGTCATGATCGGTGAGATCGGTGGCGACGCCGAGGAGCGCGCGGCCGATTTCATCAAGGCGAACGTCACCAAGCCGGTCGTCGGCTACGTCGCGGGCTTCACCGCGCCCGAGGGCAAGACGATGGGCCACGCCGGCGCGATCGTCTCGGGTTCCGCAGGCACCGCGCAGGCGAAGAAGGAGGCCCTCGAGGCCGCTGGCGTCAAGGTCGGCAAGACGCCGAGCGAGACCGCCGACCTCATGCGTGAGATCATCGCCTCGCTGTAACACCCGCAGCTCGACTGCGACCACGACGCGGCGCCCGGTTCGGGCGTCGCGTCGTGGCGTTTCGGCCCACGCACGCCGTGTGCCTGACCATCCGCGGGCGCGGCTCCAGGTAGGGTCGAAGGCGCATGAACCGTCTGACCGTCGCCCTCCTCGCCGCCCTCGATGCCACCCTCGCCGTGGCCATCGGCATCGGTGTCGCACTCGTCCCACTCCTCGCCCTGTGGGCCCTGCACTTCCAGTTGGACGTCGACCCGGCCGCGCTCTGGCGGGGGGCCGTCGACATCTGGGCGCTCGGCAACGGCTCGAGCATGCGCATCACCCTCGACACGGCCCTCATCACCCAACTCGGACTGCCCGCTGGGATGGAGCCGTTCCTCGTCTCCCTGGCGCCCCTCGCCTTCACGATCGGCACGGTCCTGTTCGGTCTGCGCACCGGGGCCCGCGCGGCGCGCAGCACCTGGTGGCAGGGTGCCGTCGTGCTGTCGGTGTTCGTGTTCGCCCTGCTCTCGTTCTTCGTGGCCCTCACCGCCCTCCACCCGGCGGTGCGTCCCTCGATCGTCCAGGGGACCCTCGCGCCGACCGTGCGCTTCGCAGGCGGGGTCGTGGTCGCCGCTCTGTGGGTCCGATTCCGTGAGCAGGACGCGGCCGATCCGATCCTCGACGGACTCCGCGCGATGCGGGACCGGATGCCGGACGGGACCTGGTCGATGATCGTCGCGGCGCTGCGTGGTGGAGCGCTCGCAGCCACGGGACTGGTGGCGGTCTCCGCGGTCCTGACCGCCATCCTCATCGCCGTCGGCTACGGTGCCATCATCTCCCTGCACGAGAGCGCGCAGTTCGGCGTCCTGGGTGGTGCGATCGTCACCGGCGCCGAACTCCTGTACCTCCCGAACCTCGTGATCTGGGCCATGAGCTGGATCACCGGCGCGGGCTTCGCCATCGGGAGCGGCACGGCGATCTCACCGATCGGCACGCTCGTCGGGCCCATGCCGGCCGTGCCGGTCCTCGGCGCCATCCCGACGGGGGAGAGCCCACTCGGTTTCGCGGTCCTCGTGGTCCCGGTCGTCATCGGATTCGCCGCCGCCGTGGTGCTGCGCCGTCGTCTGCTCGCCGACCTCGACGGGCGTGGCGGGCTCGCACGGCTGGCGGTCGTCGGTCTCGGCGTCGGGGTCACCGCGGGCATCATCGTCGGTGTCCTCGCCGCCCTCTCGGCGGGCGCGGCAGGCCCAGGTCGCCTCATCGAGGTCGGCCCGAACGGTTGGGCGACGGGCCTGTGGACCACGCTGACGGTCGGGATCGCGGCCGTGGTCGGCATGGCGGCCGGTCCGACGCATCTGGCCGATGAGGACCGCCTCCCGGAGCTGTACGCCCAGCCGAGCGGCCGGGGTGCCCGCGACCGATAGGATGCTCTGGTGCTGTCACTCGTCGTGCTGATCTCCGGTGGCGGATCCAATCTCCGCGCCCTCCTCGAAGCCTCACGCGACGCGGATTTCCCCGCTCGCGTCATCGCCGTCGGTGCCGATCGGGAGGCTGACGGCCTTGCTCACGCCGAGGAGTTCGGCATCCCGTCGTTCACCGTCCCGTACTCGTCCTTCGACTCGCGGGCGGAGTGGGGCGCGGCGCTCCTCGAACAGATCCGGGTCTGGAACCCGGACGTCCTCGTCCTCAGCGGCCTCATGCGCCTCCTGCCGCCCGTCGTCGTCGACGCCCTCTCGCCGCGCATCATCAACACGCACCCCGCGTACCTCCCCGAGTTCCCGGGCGCGCACGGCGTCCGGGACGCACTGGCGGCAGGCGCCTCGCAGACCGGGGCATCGATCATCGTCGTCGACAACGGTGTCGACGCGGGTCCGATCATCTCGCAGGAGCGTGTCCCGGTCCTGCCCGACGACACGGAGCACAGCCTCCACGAGCGGATCAAGCCGGTGGAGCGTCGACTGCTCGTCCAGGCCGTCCGCGACCTCGCCACCGGAACCATCGACCTCGAGGCGCTCTCCACGGCGTCCCGCCCGCCAGCAGAAGGAGCACCCCAGTCATGAGCGGTCCCAGCCACGACCACAGCCTCTACCGCGAACGCGACCTCGTCCCCGTCCGCCGGGCGCTGATCTCGGTCAGCGACAAGACCGGGCTGCTCGAGCTCGCCGGCGCACTCGCGGCAGCGGGCGTCGAGATCGTCTCCACCGGCTCCACTGCGGCGACCATCCGCGGTGCGGGCCACACGGTGACCGACGTGTCCGAGGTCACCGGATTCCCCGAGTCGCTCGACGGTCGCGTCAAGACCCTGCACCCCTCGGTGCACGCCGGACTCCTCGCCGATCTGCGCCTCGAATCCCACGAGGCCCAGCTCGCCGAGCTCGGTATCGAGCCGTTCCAGCTCGTCGTCGTGAACCTGTACCCCTTCGTCGAGACGGTCGCGAGCGGCGCCGCCGGTGACGACGTCGTCGAACAGATCGACATCGGTGGGCCGGCGATGGTGCGCGCCTCGGCGAAGAACCACGCCAACGTCGCGATCGTCGTCTCTCCCGAACGCTACGGGCTGATCACCGAGGCCGTCGCGGCCGGCGGCACCACGCTCGCTCAGCGTCGCTCGCTCGCCGCGCAGGCCTTCGACCACACCGCCTCGTACGACGCGGCGGTGTCCGCTTGGTTCGCGAGCACGGAGACGACCGAGGTGGACGCCTTCCCCAGCACGCTGACCGTCACCGGTCGTCGCGAGGCGGTGCTGCGCTACGGCGAGAACTCGCACCAGGCCGCGGCGCTGTACGTCCGTCCGGGTGGTGCAGGGATCGCCCAGGCGACGCAATTGCACGGCAAGGAGATGTCGTACAACAACTACGTCGACGCCGACGCGGCGGTCCGCGCGGCCTACGACTTCGCCAACCCCGCCGTCGCGATCATCAAGCACGCGAACCCGTGCGGTATCGCCTTCGCGAACCCGAAGGCACCCGACCCGATCGCCTCGGCCCACCGTCGGGCGCACGAGTGCGACCCGGTCTCCGCCTTCGGCGGCGTCATCGCAGCCAACCGCGTCGTGACCCTCGGCATGGCCGAGACGGTCAAGGAGATCTTCACCGAGGTGCTCGTCGCCCCGGGCTTCGAGGACGCCGCGCTCGAGGTGCTCAAGACGAAGAAGAACCTGCGGCTCCTGCAGCTGCCGGAGGACTTCGTGCGTGAGGACCGCGAGGTCCGGCAGATCTCCGGTGGCCTGCTCTACCAGGACGCGGACCGCTTCGCCGACGACCCGCAGGACACCGCCAAGGGCTGGACGCTCGTCACTGGCGAACCGGCCGACGACGACACCCTGCTCGACCTCATCTTCGCGTGGAAGGCGTGCCGCTCGGTCAAGTCCAACGGCATCCTGCTCGCCAAGGGCAGCGCGAGCGTGGGCGTCGGGATGGGCCAGGTCAACCGCGTCGACTCCTGCCACCTCGCCGTGAGCCGAGCCGGTGACCGCGCGGCGGGCTCCGTCGCGGCCTCGGACGCCTTCTTCCCGTTCGCGGACGGCCTGCAGGTCCTGCTCGACGCCGGCGTGCGCGCGGTCGTGCAGCCCGGTGGTTCCGTCCGCGACGAAGAGGTCATCGCTGCGGCCGAAGCCGCCGGCGTGACCATGTACTTCACGGGGGAGCGTCACTTCTTCCACTAGGCCGTGCCGCCCGCCCCTGTGGGGGTTCTGGGCTGGCTCTTGGTGATCTCCCAGCGGCGTCGGGCCCACATGGCCCGACGCCGCTGTGTCGTTGGGCTACGGTTGTCGGATGACTGCCACCTGGAGCCGCAAGCTCATCGCATCCGCCGCCGCCGCCGTCGCGACCATCGTCGTGGGCTTCCTGGGGGTCATGTTCGTCACGTTCGTCGGCTACCAGTTCGCCGGGACGATCTTCGCCCAGGCGAGCCCGTACTTCTTCGAGAGCACGATCATCACCTTCGTGCTGCTGCTGATCGTGGGCGTCGTCGGCCTCTACCGGTACCGACTCCTCGCCCTGCTGGGCGGCGCCGCCCTCGCCGTCATCGGAGCGCTCCTCGGCCTCATCGTCCAGGTGGCGACGACGGGGCAGCCCATCGACAGCACCGTGCTCGGCAGCATCGTCGCGACGCTCATCAGCCTCAACCTCGTCTTCGTGGTCGTCGTCGCGCTCTCCGCGGCATTCATCGGATACCCCGTGTACTGGATGGTCGTCCGCACGCAGGACGCCGTGCTCGACGACGGACGCCGGATCGCGCTCGTGCGCATGCCCGCCTCAAACCTCGCCGAAGGCCTCGTGACGCACCTGGAGCGCACGCCGATCGATGCCGAGCTCGCCGACAAGCAGTGGGACGCCTACGTCGCCGCGTTCGACGCCGCCGGCTGGGACACCACCGAGGTCTCCTGGGCCGAGCAGCTCGCGGACTCCGTCTTCATCGAGGACGCCGTCATCGTGATCGGCGACGTCGCCGTCGTGACCCGACCTGGCGCAGAGAGCCGTCGCCCCGAGGTCGTCGCAGCCGAGACCACCGCCCGTGAGCTCGGCCTCCGGATCCACCGGATCGAGGGCGAAGGCACCCTCGAGGGCGGCGACGTCCTCCGGGTCGGCACGACCGTCTACGTCGGTCGCAGCGGCCGCACCAACGCCGAAGGCGTCCGGCAGCTCCGAGCCATCCTCGCGCCGCTCGGGTTCGATGTCGTGGCGGTCCCCGTCACGACCGCCCTCCACCTGAAGTCGACGGTCACCGCGCTTCCCGACGGGACCGTGCTCGTCCACCCCGACCTCGTCGAGGACCCGTCCTTCTTCGGTCGCCACCTCGTCGTGCCCGAGCGCGAGGGCGTCGCGGTCGTCGAACTCGCGGAGGACACCGTGCTCATCTCCGCAGCCGCTCCCAAGACGGCTGCGCTGCTCGAGGACCGCGGCTACACCGTGGTCCAGGTGGACATCAGCGAGTTCGAGAAGCTCGAGGGCTGCGTGACCTGCCTGTCCGTGCGGGTCAGCTGAGCCGATCGTGGAGCAGCAGGCTGGAGCGCGCGGCGGTCGGGATCTGAGCCGGAGGACCGTCGCGCAGCGATTGGACATCCCGCTCGAGATGGCCAGACACCACGGGATTCCGCCGTTCTGGTCGGCGGACCAGTTGGCGGCGTTCCAGGCCGACCCGCCCGCCTGGTACGTGCAGTCCCGCGCGAACCGGACCGGGAAACGGCCGGTCTGGGTGGAGTTGCGGTGCTCGATCTGCGGCACCAGCGAGACGCTCCGCCCGAAGAAGTGGTGGCCGGAGTTCTCGATGGTGACCTGTTCCTGGCACGGCGCCGACGAGCTGCCGCCGGTGCCCGAGGGTGCCCGTCGGCGGGAGGTCGACGGCATCGGAGCCTTCGTCGGCATCGTCGACGAACCGATCTCCTGACGACGGGACCACCCGGACCGGTGCGTGCAACCGCATGGATCCCTTGCAGGCTGATGGCCGATTCCCATAGTCTGGTCTGCTGCGCCGAACCTCGTTCACCGTGATCGGTCGCCGCCCGCGTTCGAGTGCGACCTGTACACCCGGCCCGCGGCTCTCGCCAAACAGGATGAGGAGGATGCCATGACGCTCTCGAACCACACCGCGCTCGCGCCGACGGTCGATCGTGCCCGCTCCGCCTCGAGCCGCCGCCCCGTGGCCGTCCCGGCGCCAGCCGGACGCGCCGCCGCAGCGGACGCCGACGCTTAGCACGAGCGCCAGGCAGTCCACCTCACCATCCGTCCGGCCTCGTCCGGGCCCGTCACCGGATGCTGCGACCTCGCACAGCGACCTCGCCGTCCGGCCGTTCCACGACCATCATCCCGTCGGTGATCGACGTCACCGACGCTCTCGCAAGGAATCCCCGTCATGACTCCGCTCGGCGATGAACGCCGTCCTGTCCAACCGCGCCAGAGCACGTTCCGTGCCCTGATGCGGATCTACCCCTTCGCGAAGACCGCCATGCCGCGGATCGTGCTCGGCATGGTCGCCGCGCTCGTCGCCGGCCTGGTGGCTCTCGCGATCCCGCTCGTGCTGCAGGCGCTCGTCGACGGTCCGCTCTCGACCGGCGACTCCGCGCAGATCTGGCCGGCTGTGCTCGTGGTCCTCGCCCTCGGTGTCCTCGAGGCGGTCATGATCGCGCTGCGCCGCTGGTTCGTACTGACCCCCGGGACCCACGTCGAGGCGCGGATGCGCAATGCGCTGTTCGCCAAGTTGCAGGACCTCCCCGTGACCTTCCACGACCGGTGGCAGAGCGGACAGCTGCTCTCCCGCGCCGTCAGCGACCTCGGACTCATCCGCCGGTGGATCTCGTTCGGCTTCGTGCTCCTGATCGTCAACGGCGTCACGATCGTCATCGGTGCCGTCATCCTGTTCACCTGGAACTGGCTGCTCGGACTCATCTTCATCGCGCTCGCCATCCCCGTGTGGGTGTTCGGGTTCACCTTCGAGGGGCGCTACTCGGTCATCGCCCGGCGCAGCCAGGACCAGGCGGGTGACCTGGCGACCGCCGTCGAGGAGTCCGTCCACGGCATCCGGGTGCTCAAGGCGTTCGGTCGCGGCAAGCACGCCCTGCGGAGCTTCACGTCGCGCGCCGAGGACCTGCGGGGGACCGAGATCGAGAAGGCCAAGGCCATCGCGGGGATCTGGTTCTGGCTCGTCCTGTTGCCGGACGTCGCCTTCGCGCTCTGCCTGTTGGCGGGGGTCTGGCTCGCGTCGATCGGTGAACTCACCGTCGGTCAGCTGTTCGCCTTCTTCGCGACGGCCACGATCCTGCGGTTCCCGATCGAGTCGATCGGCTTCCTGCTCGCGATGACCTTCGACACCCGGACGGCGACCGACCGGTATTTCGAGGTCATCGACTCGGTCAACACGATCACCGACCCCGAGCACCCCGTACGCATCCGTGAACCGCGCGGCGAGCTCGTGTTCGAGGACGTGCATTTCCGCTACCAGGACGCACCCGACCGCTATGCGGACGTGGTGGACGGCGTCGACCTCCGGCTCGAGCCTGGGGAGACCATGGCACTCGTCGGTCTGACGGGTTCCGGGAAGTCGACCATCACGGCACTGACCACCCGCCTGTACGACGTCACGGGTGGGCGGATCCTGCTCGACGGGGTCGACATCCGTGCGCTCACCCGAGAAGACCTGCGCCGGCACATCGCGATGGCGTTCGAGGATGCGACCCTCTTCTCGGCGAGCGTCAAGGAGAACGTCCTCCTCGGGCGGGACGACATCGACCTCGACTCCGCGGAGGCCGATCGGATCCTGCGCGAGGCGCTCGACATCGCCCAGGCCGGGTTCGTCGACGAATTGCCGAACGGCGTCGAGACGCTGGTCGGTGAAGAGGGGCTCAGCCTGTCCGGTGGGCAGCGTCAGCGGCTCGCACTCGCGCGTGCGGTGGCCGCGCGGCCGGAGGTGCTCGTGCTGGACGATCCGTTGTCGGCGCTCGACGTCGACACCGAGGCGCTCGTCGAAGCGGCACTCCGCCGCGTGCTCGCCTCCACCACGGCCCTGATCGTCGCCCACCGGCCGAGCACCGTCACCCTGGCGGACCGCGTCGCCCTCCTGGAGGACGGTCGCATCACCGCCGTGGGTCGCCACAGTGAGCTGTTGCAGCACAACGCCCATTACCGCTACGTGATCTCGAGTCTGGAAGACGACGAACGAGAGTCAAACCGCCAGGAGGTGAACCTGTGACCCCGCCGACGACCGTCCACGGAGTGGAGGGTGAGGAGCGCGACGACCTCACCCGTGACGAGTCCGCGCACATCCGGCGCCGTTCGCTGCGCCTGCTCGGATCGCTGCTCGCGCCCCTGCGCCTGCGCGTGATCGCCGCCATGACCATCGTCGTGGTGTCGACGGCCGCCCAGGTCGCCGGGCCCGCGTTGATCGCCCTCGGCATCGACCGCGCCCTCCCGGCCGTCCTGGAACGCGCCGACTGGATGCCGGCCTTCCTCGTGGTCGGCGCGTACCTGCTGACCGGCGCCGCCGGTGCGACGCTGATCTCCTGGTACACCGTGCTCGCCGCTCGGATCAGCCAGGCGATCCTGATCGACCTGCGGAAGCGCGTGTTCCTGCAGACGCAGCGGCTCAGCCTCGACTTCCATGAGAGCTACACCTCGGGTCGCATCATCTCCCGGCAGACGAGCGACCTCGACTCCATCCGCGAGCTGCTCGACTCCGGGATCAATCAGCTCGTGTCCGGCGTGCTGTACATGGGGTTCACCGCGGCGGCCCTCGTCCTCGTCGACTGGGTGAGCGGGCTGGTCCTCCTCGGATCACTCATCCCGCTGTTCGTGCTCACGCGCTGGTTCCAGCTCCGCTCGCAGCGGATGTTCCGCGAGTCGCGGGTCCGGTCGGCGAAGCTCATCGTGTTCTTCGTGGAGGCGATGACCGGTATCCGTGCTGTGAAGGCGTTCCGGAAGGAGCGGCGGAACGAGCGCGCGTTCGGCGAGCTCGTGGAGCAGTACCGCGACACCAACGCCCGGGTCATCCAGCTGTTCGGGGTGTTCGATCCCGGACTGGTGTTCATCGGCAACGTCTCCGTCGCCGTGGTGCTCCTGGTCGGCGGGTTCCGGGTCGCGGACGGACAGCTCGCGATCGGAGCGCTGCTCGCGGCGCTCCTCTACACGCGGCGGTTCTTCGACCCGATGGAGGAGATGGCGATGTTCTACAACTCCTACCAGTCGGCCGCTGCGGCGCTCGAGAAGATCTCCGGCGTGCTCGAGGAGCGTCCCGGGGTGCCCGACCCGGTCGCGCCGGTCGACCTGTGGACGTCGCAGGGACGCATCACCTTCGACGACGTGACGTTCGCGTACGCCGCCGACCGGGTGGTGCTCCCGGAATTCGACCTCGAGATCCCGGCAGGGCAGACCATCGCACTCGTCGGCACGACCGGTGCGGGCAAGTCGACGCTCGCGAAGCTCATCAGTCGGTTCTACGACCCGACCGACGGTGCGGTGCGCCTCGACGGCATCGACCTGCGCGACCTCCACCCGAAGGACCTCCGTCGGGCGATCGTCATGGTGACGCAGGAGGCCTACCTGTTCTCCGGCTCGGTCGCCGACAACATCGCGTTGGGCAAGCCCGACGCGACGATCGAGGAGATCACCGCCGCCGCGAAGGCCGTCGGCGCGCACACCTTCATCGAGGCGTTGCCGAACGGCTACGACACCGACGTGAACAAGCGCGGTGGTCGGGTCTCGGCCGGACAGCGGCAGCTCCTGTCGTTCGCGCGGGCGTTCCTCGCGGATCCGGCCGTGCTGATCCTCGACGAGGCGACCGCATCGCTCGACATCCCGAGCGAGCGACTCGTCCAGGACGCGCTGCAGACCCTGCTCGCGGACCGCACCGCGATCATCATCGCGCACCGGTTGTCGACCGTCGCGATCGCCGACCGGGTGCTCGTGATGGAGCACGGCCGGGTGGTCGAGGACGGCGCGCCAGCGGAGCTCATCGGCGGCACGGGTCGGTTCGCCGCGATGCACGCCGCCTGGCGGTCCTCGGTCGGCTGACCCGGGCCGCGCAGGCGTGTCCACGGGGTCCTCAGGTGACGGAGTGACCCCGTGGGCACTACACCTCGTCTCGTCGACCTGCCACAATGAGCGGATGACCAGTCAGGAACCGCGTTCGCTGCGTGTCGCCGTCGCGGACGACGCGGTGCTCCTCCGTGAGGGTGTCGCGCAGATCCTCAAGGCGGGTGGTCACGACGTGGTCGGATCGTTCGGGTCGGCGGTCGACCTGGTCGACCGCATCGACGCGGGGCTGCAGCTCGACGCCGTGGTGCTCGACATCCGGATGCCGCCCACCCACACCGACGAGGGCATCGTCGCCCTCGAGCAGTTGCGGGCGTCGGGCTTCGCAGCCGGGGTGCTCCTGCTGAGCACGTACGCGGTGCCCTCCTACGCGGTCCGCGCGCTCGGCTCCGGAGGTGGCACCGGTTACCTGCTGAAGGACCGCGTCGCCGACTCCGGGACGCTCGTCGACGCCGTGGAGCGCGTGGCGGCGGGTGAGTCCGTCGTGGATCCCGAGGTCGTCTCCCTCCTCGTCGCGGAGCGGACCCGGTCCGACGGCCTGGACCACCTCACGGAGCGGGAACGCGAAGTCCTCACCCTCATGGCCGAGGGGCGATCGAACTCCGGCATCGCGAAGGCGCTGGTCGTCAGTCTGAAGACCGTCGAAGCACACATCAGCCGCATCCTGGCCAAGCTCGGACTCGAGGACTCACCGGCGGACCACCGCCGCGTCCTCGCGGTCGTGCGATGGCTGGAACACACGGATGGCTGACGGTCGCCCACACGGACGGGCGACCTCGCTGCCCATCCCGGCACCGGCCGGCCGCGGGCGCCTGCCGTGGCCGCTGCGACTCGGCATCCTGCTCGCCGCCGCACTCGTGTGCGTCCTGTCGGTCGTGTTCGGCGTCGTCCAGCCGGGTATCGCCGACGGCAACGGTCTGCCCTGGTTGGTGGGCCACCTCGCGGCACTGGTGGCGGCAGGGCTGATCTGGTGGCTGGCTCCGACGGCCGCTCCGGGCTGGGTGATCGTCGGGTACGCGCTGGCCGAGACGGCCTACATGTGGGCGTACGGCGTCGACGCGGGCTGGCTCTGGCCGCTCCTCATGTCGATCTCCGTGCTCCCGGGGGTCGCGCTGGTGTGGCTGGCCCTGGCCTTCCCGGCGGGCCGGCTGCGGCGCGGCTTCGATCGGCGGCTCGTCATCACCGCCTCGGTCTACCTCGTCACCTATGCGATCGTGACGCTCCTGGTGACCCCGAACCACGTGCTCGACGCGAGCCATGAGCGGAGTCGGTACGCCGTCCTCGCGACCGGAGACGTGGCCGACGCGCTCGGTCGGGTCCACGCGGGTGTCATGGGGGCCTTCGCGGTCGTGGTCGCGGGTGTCGTGCTCCTGCGGTGGGCGCGGAGCAGCGGAGCGGCCAGACAGGTCGCCTTCATCATGCCGGTGGCGTTCGTGTTGTGGCTCGTCATCGGGGTCGCGTGGTCCCTCGTCCGCCTCGGGGGATGGCCGGAGCACCTCCGGCTCGTCGTCGAGGACCTCAACGCGTTCTCGGTGGTGCTCGTCCCTGCCGCGTACGCGACGGGTCTCATCCGGATGCGGACGATCCGCGCCAGGGCCGTCGACCTCGTGCAGACCGGACAGCTGAGCGAGACCGGTCACGACCGCTGGGACGGTGCGGTGAAGACCGTCCTCGGGGACCGCACCGCCCGGCTCGTCTGGCCGGGATCGCAGCGGACCACCGACCGGGACCCACGCGGTCGGGCGATGTCGAGCGTCGGCGACGCGGACGCGCCGCTCGTGTACATCGAGCACGACGCGGCTCTGCTCGACAATCCGCAGTTGCTCCGGTCGGTGTCGGCGTCGCTGCGCATTATGATCGACAACGAACGACTCACCGCTGAACTCCGCCACTCGTTGCGCGAGGTGAGCCGGTCGCGGTTGCGCATCGTGCAGGCGGCCGACGAAGCGCGACGGCGGGCGGAGCGCGACCTGCACGACGGCTCCCAGCAGCAGCTGTTCTCCGTCGCGCTGCGACTCCGGATGGCGAGCGACGCTGCACGCGCCGACGGCCAACTCGCCCTGGCCGACGGCCTCGAGACCACCATCGATCAGCTCGCGAGCGCCATCAAGGAGCTCCGCGAACTCGCCCGAGGTCTGCACCCGGCGCTCCTGGCCGAGGGCGGACTGGCGCCGGCGATCGCCGAACTCGGGCGCCGGTGCACCGTCGTCACCAAGGTCGCCGTCGAGCTCCGCGAGCGGCCCGGGCAGCTCATCGAGTCGACGGTCTACTACGTCGTCTCGGAGTGCCTGGCCAACGTCACGAAGTACTCCGGGGCGTCGAGCTGCGAGGTGGTCGTCTCCGACGATCCGGACGGCGGGCTCCGGGTCGTGGTCGCGGACGACGGGGTGGGCGGTGCCGACCCCGCGCGGGGAAGCGGGTTGCGCGGTCTGGCGGACCGGGTCGACGCCGTCGGCGGGACGATGCGCGTCGAGAGTCCGATCGGTGCCGGGACGGTCGTCTCGATCCACCTGCCCGGCTGATCGGGTGCGAAGCCGGTCAGTACAGCAGTGCCTCGCGACCCAGGCGGTACCGCCCGCCGCTCATCGGGACGATCGGTGTGCCCTCGGCCTCGTAGTGTTCGAGGGCGCGATCCTCGTGCCCCGTCGGAGGGAGACCGCCCGACCGGACGACCCGCCACCAGGGCACGGCGTGCCCGTACTGCGCCATCACGCGACCGACGCCGCGCGCCGACTTCGACCCGATGATGGACGCGACCTGGCCGTAACTCAGGGCGCAGCCCTCGGGGATGTCGGCGACGACGGCCAGCACGGCCTCAGCGAACGCCTCAGCCGAGTCCGTCGGTGACGACCCGCTCACCGTCTCAGAGGCTGATGCTGCCGATGGTCTCGCCGTACTGGGTCTCGCCGACAGGGGAGAACCCGACGCGGAGGAAGAACGCCTCGGGACCGAGGTCGCCGGGCTCGTAGATGACGTTGACGTGGTCGAAGCCGCGCTGCTTGGCCTCCTCGATGAGCGAGGCCACCGCGAACCGGCCGACGCCGCGGCCCTGGTCGTCGGCGTCGACGTTGATGCGCCACAGGGCGGAGCGGAACTCCTCCTGCGCCGACTCGTGGTCGAAGTTGGCGGAGATGAATCCGACGACCTCGTCGCCGTCGAGGATGACGCGCTGCCAGGAGGTGGCGGGGTTCACGACCGCGGCCGCGACCGCGTAGGACACCGGGGCGATGAACTGCTCCTGCCCGGGTTTCATGGTGAGCGCGTTGACCGCCACGATCGTCGATGCGGACAGTTCTTCCAGACGCAGCTCAGCCATGAGCCCAGGCTAACCTGTCCGGCGGACCGCGGATAGTCCGTCGGACCGCCGACACGCTCCTCGCGGCGACATCCACGGCCGACCCACAGGCGGGGAGCGGGGCGTCCGGGTGCCGTCGGATCCAACTGTCTCGATGTCAAGAGACCTGGCAGGTCTTGTAAGCTAGGGCGTGGCCGTGCCGTCCACCTTTCGGATGCGGTCTCCTCCATGCCATGCGGAGCACTCCACCGCGTGCGCACCTCCGTAGGCCGCTCGGCTCAGGGCGGCATCAGAAAGGACAACCAGTGTCGAAGATCAAGGTCGAAGGCACCGTCGTCGAACTCGACGGCGATGAGATGACTCGCATCATCTGGCAGTTCATCAAGGACTCGCTCATCCACCCCTACCTCGATGTGAACCTCGAGTACTACGACCTCGGCATCGAGAAGCGTGATGAGACGGACGACCAGATCACGATCGACGCCGCGCACGCCATCCAGAAGCACGGCGTCGGCGTCAAGTGCGCGACCATCACCCCCGACGAGGCACGTGTCGAGGAGTTCGGTCTCAAGAAGATGTGGCGGAGCCCGAACGGCACCATCCGCAACATCCTCGGCGGCGTCATCTTCCGCGAGCCCATCATCATCTCGAACATCCCGCGTCTCGTGCCCGGGTGGAACAAGCCGATCATCATCGGCCGCCACGCGTTCGGCGACCAGTACCGCGCGACCGACTTCCTATTCAAGGGCGAGGGCAAGCTCACGGTCGAGTTCACGCCCGACGACGGCTCGGAGCCGCAGAAGTTCGAGGTCTTCCAGTCGCCCGGCGACGGCATCGCACAGGTGCAGTACAACCTCGACGCCTCGATCCGCGACTTCGCGCGTGCCAGCCTCAACTATGGCCTGAACCGCAACTACCCGGTGTACCTCTCCACGAAGAACACCATCCTCAAGGCCTACGACGGCCGGTTCAAGGACATCTTCCAGGAGATCTTCGACGCGGAGTTCAAGGAGCGGTTCGAGGCTGCCGGCATCACCTACGAGCACCGACTCATCGACGACATGGTCGCCTCGGCCATGAAGTGGGAGGGCGGTTACGTCTGGGCCTGCAAGAACTACGACGGCGACGTCCAGTCCGACACCGTGGCTCAGGGCTTCGGCTCGCTCGGCCTCATGACGAGCGTGCTGGCCACGCCCGACGGCAAGATCGTGGAGGCCGAGGCCGCACACGGCACCGTCACGCGCCACTACCGCCAGCACCAGCAGGGCAAGCCCACGTCGACGAACCCGATCGCCTCGATCTTCGCGTGGACCCGTGGCCTGCAGCACCGAGGCGTGCTCGACGGCAACCAGGAGCTCATCGAGTTCGCGGCGACCCTCGAGGACGTCGTCATCAAGACGGTCGAGTCCGGTGCCATGACGAAGGACCTCGCGCTCCTCGTCGGCCCCGACCAGGCCTACCAGACGACCGAGGAGTTCCTCGAGACCATCTCGGCGAACCTCAAGGCGCGCCTGGCCTGACGACGTCGGCCTGACCGGCACCGGCACCACACGGACGGGGTCCGGGAGCACACGCTCCCGGGCCCCGTCCGTCGTTCGGGTCACGACGCCGGCCCGGACGGTCGTGTTAGCGTCGATGGACCACCTCGACGACGACGTGAGGACCATCGATGTCACCGATGACGAGAAGACAGTTGCTGGCCTGGGCTGCAGCCGGTGGTGCGACCGCACTCCTGGCGGGCTGTTCCACCCCGGGGACGGTGTCGCCGAACACCGGTCCGACGATCGCCCCGGCCGCCGCCGGTGAACGGATCACGCTCACGTACTGGGCCTGGTTGAAGGACCTCCAGAAGGTCGCCGACGTCTGGAACGCCGACCACCCGAACGTGCAGGTCGAGGCCGTGTGGATCCCCGGAGGCAACGACGGCGGGTATCAGAAGCTCTACTCGGCGCTCGCCGCGGGTGGTGGTCCGGACCTCGCGCAGGTCGAGATGCGGACGCTCCCCGAGTTCCTGCTCGTGAACGGGTTGGTCGACCTCCGGCGCTACGGCGCGGACGAGGTCGCGTCGCGGTACAACGAGACCCTCTGGAACCAGGTCTCCTACGTCGACGGGGTCTACGGGATCCCACAGGACTCCGGTCCGATGGCGCTCTACTACCGCCCGGACCTGCTCGACCGGGTGGGCGCGAAGGCCCCGGCCACCTGGGACGAGTGGTTCCAGGTGGCGGGGGCGGTGCGCGACGCCGACATGTATCTGGATTGCTTCGCCCTCGACGACGCGTCGTGGTTCGCGGCCATGGCGACCCAGGCCGGCGCGTCCTGGTTCCGTGTCGACGGCGACCGGTGGATCGTGGACATGACGGACGACGCGACCCTGGAGACGGCCAGGTTCTTCGACCGGGCCATCGACGAGGGCGTCATGACCACCTCCTACAGCCAGTTCTCACCGGCCTGGTTCGCCGCTGCGGCGAAGGACTCGATCGCGTCGCTCGCCGGAGCCAGCTGGGGAGACGCCCTCCTGCAGGGCGTCTCGGGGGCCGAGGGCAAGTGGCGGGTCGCGCCGTTGCCCCGGTGGGGGAGCGAGGGGTACGGCTCGACCTTCCAGGGCGGGTCCACGGCTGCCGTCCTCGCGAACAGCGCCCACCCGAGGGAGGCGCTCGAGTTCGCCGTGTGGATGACCACGAGCGACGCCGGCATCGACGCCATGATCGAGCACTCCGGCATCGGGTGGTCGCCGAACGACGCCTACATCGGTGCCCGCCGACAACAGCCGAGCGAGTTCTTCGGTGGCCAGAACTACAACGAGGAGGTCTTCGTGCCGGCGGCCAAGGAACAGAACAACGAGTGGCAGTGGTGGCCACTCACCCAGCAGACCTTCAACATCCTCGCCGACGGGTTCCGGGCCAAAGCCTCAGGCGGCACCCTCGTGGACGCCGTGGTCCAGGGGCAGCGCGACGTCATCACCGCGTTCCGCAACAAGGGCCTCCGGATCGAGGCGGCGTCGTGAGCGCCATCACGGAACGCCCGGCGCGGGGTGTGGCGGACGACCCGTCCCGGTCGGGATCGCAGCGCCGACGCCGGACCTCGGTCGCGGCTCCATGGATGCTCCTCGGACCGTTCCTGGCGCTCTTCGTCCTCACCTTCATCCTGCCGATCATCGTCGCGGTCGGCAGCAGCTTCGTCCGTGTCTCACGGAAGGGTGTCTTCGGGGAGGAGGGCGTCACGACCGAGTTCGCGTGGTTCTCCAACTACGCCCAGGCCCTGGAGAACGGCAACTTCATCGCCTCGATCGGCCGGATGCTCCTCTTCGGCGTCGTGCAGGTCACGGTCATGATCGCGCTGTGCACCCTGCTGGCGCTCCTCCTCGAGTCCGCCTCCGCGAAGTGGCCGGGGTTCTTCCGGGCCGTGTACTTCCTGCCCTACGGCATCCCCGGCGTGATCGCGACGATCCTCTGGTCGTTCCTCTACGTCCCGGGACTCAGCCCGATCATCGACATCGCCGGGGCGATGGGGATCGAGCTCGACTTCCTCGGCGCCGGCACGGTGCTCTGGTCCATCGCCAACATCGTGACCTGGACCTACACCGGGTACAACATGATGATCGTCGTCGCCCAGTTGAAGGCCATCCCCGGCGAGGTGTACGAAGCCGCGAAGGTCGACGGCGCCGGGCCGTTCCGCGTCGCGGTGAGCATCCAGCTCCCGCTCATCCGGCCGGCGCTCATCCTCACGACCGTGTTCTCCATCATCGGCACGCTTCAGCTCTTCGCCGAGCCCCAGGTGCTGCAGACCGTGTCGCCCGCGATCGACAACGAGTACACGCCGAACCTCAGCGCCTACACGACCGCGTTCGCCTACAACGACTACAACGTCGCCGCAGCGCAGGCGGTGCTCATCGCCCTGGTCGCGTTCGCGCTGTCGTTCATCTTCCTGCGCCTGACGTCGAGGAGGGCATCATGAGCGAGACCCGGAGCATCACGACCGCGACCTCGTCGAAGCGAGCCCAGCGGCTGAGCGACCAGCAGGGGCGCCCGGGTGGGTCCAGGGGGATGCGGGTGCTCGTGACGGGCATCCTCGTCGTCGTCGCGGTCTACTTCCTGGTGCCCGTGTACTGGGTGGTGATCGCTGCGACCAAGAGCACCGAGGATCTGTTCGGCAGCAACGGCTTCCTCCTCGGCTCGGAGTTCTCGTTGTGGTCGAACCTCCACGAGGTGCTCACCTACGACGGCGGCATCTTCGTCCGCTGGTTCGGCAACTCGGTGCTCTATGCGGGCGTGGGAGCCCTCATCGCGACGTACCTCGCCGCGGCAGGCGGGTACGCGCTCGCGAAGTACCGGTTCCGGGGGCGTAACCTCGTCTTCGGCACCATCCTCGGCGGGGTCCTCGTGCCGGGGACGGCCACAGCACTCCCGCTGTTCCTGCTCTTCAGTCAGCTGGGACTCGCGAACACGTACTGGTCGGTGCTCCTGCCGTCGCTCGTATCACCGTTCGGGTTGTTCCTCTGCCGGATCTACGCCGACGCGACGATCGACGACTCGCTCATCGAGGCCGCACGGATCGACGGCGCGAGCGAGCTGCGGATCTTCCACACCGTGGGGCTGAAGATCCTCACGCCCGCGCTCGTGACCGTCTTCCTCTTCCAGCTCGTCGGGATCTGGAACAACTACTTCCTGCCACTCGTCATGCTGTCCGACAGCACGCTGTACCCGATCACCCTGGGCCTGAACAACTGGCGGAGCCAGGTCGACCGCCTGCCGGAGTTCTACGAGCTGACGACCGGCGGCGCGCTGTTGTCGATCATCCCCTTGGCGATCGCGATGATCGTGCTGCAACGCTTCTGGCGTGGCGGGCTCACCGAGGGATCCGTGAAGTAGGCGTCGGTCCGGAGACGGCGACGGGCCCCGGGATCAGTCGATCCGGGGCCCGTCGTCAGTCGTGTCGAGCTAGAGGCTGCAGGTGTTGCCGAGCGTGGTGAACTCGTCCTGGAGCTTCGTGAGCGAATCGGTGAGCCCGGTCTGGTCGACGTTCTGCGGGTCGTCGACAGCCGTCTTCGCGACGTCGATGAAGTCGTTGAGTGCCTTCACCGAGTCGTTCGCCGCGGTCTTCACCTCATCGTTCGTGACCTTGTCGGCCGCCGCCTTGAACGTTCCGGAGAAGTCGTCGAGCTGGGTGACGGCCGCCTCGGGGTCGGAGGACAGCGAGCTCAGGCCCGACTGCAGCTGCGAAGCCGACCCCGTCACCTCGGACTGGATGAGCTTGCACGCATCCTCCTTGCTCTGGGCGCCGCCGGCACAACCGGTGAGGAGCAGGCCCGAGACGGCGATCGCGCCGAGGAATGCTGCTGCGTTCTTCTTCATGGTGGTGTGATTCCCCCGTGTTCGGTGCCCGTGGCGGGCCCGCCCGCGCGCTGCGGGTCGGCCTCCAGGCTACCCGGTGGAGCCAGCAGTCCGCAGGCGGACGCCGTCCGACGCTGGTGCGTGGTCGTCGCCGACATGGACGTGAGCCCCGTTTATTTGTAAGCTTGGCGAACAAACCGGTGGTGCGAGCGGGTCGCTCCACGGATCGAAGGAACCACAGCATGCAGACGCGCCACGACGCCCTCCGGAGACGAACCGCGTGAGGGTGGGACTCGACATCGGCGGCACGAAGACCGATGCCGTCGTCGTGACGGATGACGGTGCGCTCCTGCATCGGCTCAGACTGGTCACCGGACGCGGCCCGGACGCGGTCGTCGAAACCGCCGTCGAGGCAGTCAGTCGGCTCTCCGACGCCGTCGCGCGTCCGATCGACGCGTTCACGTCGGTCGGCGTCGGTATCCCCGGCCTCATCGTCCCGGGCACCGGCCGCGTGACCCACGCCGTCAACCTCGACGTGGAGGAACTCGAGCTCGGTGCGATCCTCACCCAGCGACTCAGGGTCCCGGTCGCCGTGGAGAACGATGTGAAGGCGGCCGCCCTCGGCGCCTGGCAGCTGCTCGACGGTTCCGGCACGATGGCCTACCTCAATCTGGGCACGGGCGTCGCCGCCGGCATCGTCACGGACGGCCGGCTCTGGCAGGGCTCGAGCGGGGTCGCCGGCGAGGTCGGGCATCTGTCCGTCGATCCGCTCGGTGATCGCTGCGGGTGCGGACAGCGGGGGTGCGTCGAGACCATGGCCGCCGGCGGTGCGGTCTCCGCCGCCTGGGGAGCCGACGTGGCCCTGCCGGTGCTCGACCTCTTCGACCACGCCGACGCCGGGGACCCGCGGGCCGTCGCCCTCCGCGCACGCCTCGGTCACGGTGCGGCCGCGGCCGTCCGCATCCTGACCCTCACCGTCGACGCTGACGACATCGTCCTCGGAGGAGGACTCACCGCTCTCGGCGAGCGCCTGCTCGCCGTCATCCGCGAGGCTCTGGCCGAATCCGCGGCCGGGTCTCGATTCGTCGCATCATTGCAGTTGGAACAGCGCGTGCGCCTCGTGCCGACGGGATCCCCCGTCGCGGCGATCGGCGCAGCACTCGTGGGAAGAGGAGAACCGTCGCATGGCTGAAGTCGTGATCGTGGGGGACAGTGGTGCCGCAGGCGCCCTCGTCGCGGAGGCGATCGTCTCCCTGATCGAGGAACGTCCGGACGCCGTCCTCGGGCTGGCGACGGGTTCGACCCCGCTCCCCGTCTACGAGGCCCTTGCGACCCGGTCCCGCGGCCTCGACCTCTCGCAGGTGCGAGGGTTCGCCCTCGACGAGTACGTCGGCCTGCCGGCCGGGCACCCCGAGTCGTACCGTTCCGTCATCACGCGTGAGGTCGTCGAGCCGCTCGGCCTCGTGCCCGAGCGCATCCAGGTGCCGAACGGTGCGGCCGAGACCATCCAGCACGCGGGCGCCGACTACGAAGCGGCGATCCAGGCCGCCGGTGGCGTCGACCTGCAGATCCTCGGCATCGGGACAGACGGCCACATCGGGTTCAACGAGCCGGGCTCGTCGTTCGCCTCGCTCACCCGCGTGAAGACCCTGACGGAGCAGACTCGCCGGGACAACGCACGGTTCTTCGACTCGATCGACGACGTCCCCATGCACTGCATCACCCAGGGGCTCGGCACCATCCTCCGTGCGAGGCACCTCGTCCTCCTCGCCTTCGGTGCGGGCAAGGCCGCTGCGATCGCCGCTGCGCTCGAGGGACCGCTCTCCGCGAACCTCCCCGGTTCGGCGGTGCAGCTGCACCCGCGCGCCACGGTGGTTCTCGATGAAGCGGCGGCGTCCGAGCTGCAGCACGCCGACTACTACCGTTACGCGTACGCCAACAAGCCCGCCTGGCAAGGTATCTGACGGCTCAGGCGACGCCCGCCAGTCGGAGGAGTGCCGTGGTGAGGGCCGCCGCGAGGACGATGACGACGAACGGCGACTTCCTCCAGGCGAGGACGCCGGCCACCAGGACGCCCGAGAGTCGTGCGAATCCCGCGAAGTGCTGGTCCTGGGTCAGGGCCGTGGTCGTGAGCACCGCCATGAGCAGGACGATGGCGGCGTCCGCGAGCAGGGTCTCGACCCGGTCCGAGACCTCGGCGCGGGTGCGCAGGAGTGGCCCGGCCAGGCGGAACGTGTAGGTGCCCACGGCGAGGATGAGGACCCCGACCAGCACGAGCATCGACTGGTTCACGCGGTGACCTCCGGCTTCGGCTGCTTCCGGCCGAAGCCGAACAGGAGGCCGACGAGCGACAACAGGACGGGGATCCCCGAGGGGAGGAACGGCGTCGCGGCGACGGCGACGACCGCGCCGACGAGTGCGGCTCGGCGTGTGCGGCGCTCGCGGAGGGCGGGGAAGATGAGGGCGAGCAGCACGGCGGGGAACATCACGTCGAGTCCGAAGGCGTCCGTGTCCTCGATCACGGTGCCGGCGAAGGCTCCGAGTGCCGCGCCCGCCGGCCAGCAGAGGAGGATGCCGAGGCCGCACGCCCAGAACGCGGCGCGCTTCCGCTCCAGGGTGTCCTGATCGAGCGCGAAGACGACGGACTCGTCGTTGAGGAGGTGTGTACCGAGCACGCGGCGCCAGCCCGTGCCGACGACCTCGTGGATCGCGAGGCCGAACGGCAGGTGACGGGCGTTCACCAGCAGCCCTGCCAGCGCTGCGGTGAGCGGACTCCCGCCGGCCGCGACGATCCCGACGAACAGGATCTCCGATGCGCCGGCGAGGACGAGCAGGGCGAGCGCCAGGATGACCCAGGGCTGGATGCCCGAGTGCACGGCGACGGCTCCGTAGGAGATGCCGACCAGTCCGTCGGCGACGCAGACCAGCGCGATGGCCCGTGTGGTCGGCCGACCGAGGTGACTCCATATCGAACGCACGTACACTATATTGAACGCGTACGAAGCGTTCGTCAAATCGAACGCGTAATACCTTGGAGCGAACGCATGACGCAGGTCGAACCATCCGACGACGGAGCACCGCACGCCGCGGTCGCGGCGGCGCTGACCCGCGAGCGGCAGCGAACCGGCCTCTCACTCGCGGAGGTGGCCCGTCGAGCCGGGATCGCGAAGTCGACCCTCTCGCAGCTGGAGGCGGGGCTCGGGAACCCGAGTCTCGAGACCCTCTGGGCGCTCAGCGTCACCCTCGACGTCCCCTTCGCCCGCCTGGTCGAGCCGGCGCGACGGCCGGTCCAGGTCATCCGTGCCGGTGAGGGGCCGACCCTCGCCGCGTCCGGGGCGGACTACGTCGCGACGGTGTTGTCCGCCTGCCCGCCGAACGCCCGACGCGACATCTACCGTATCGTCGTCGAACCCGGGGAGCCGAGGCGCTCGGAGCCGCACATGCCGGGCGTCGTCGAGCACTGGATCCTCAGCACCGGTCGCGCGTCCATCGGACCCGTCGGCGAGGAGGTCGAACTCGGTCCGGGGGACTACCTCGCCCACGCCGGGGACGTGCCGCACGTCTTCGAGGCACTAGAGCCGGGCACGACCGCCGTCGTGGTCACCGAACACGTCTGAGCACCTCGACAGGCTCGGTGACCAGGGCAGCTCGGTGACCAGGGCGACTCGGCGACCGGGGCGGCTCGACGGCTGATCAGCCGTCGATGACGTGCACGAGCTCGTCGATGAAGCCGGCGAAGTCCTCGGAACGGCGGATGATCCGGGCGACGCTCGAGCGCTCCGAGAACACCTCGACGAACTGGTCGAAGACCGTCTGGAACGCGGCGCGACCCGATTCGCTGAACGCCACGAGTGCGACGACGCTCACGCGCGCTCCGCCCCACTCCATCGGCGTCTCGTTCACCGCGATCGCGATGGCGGTCGAGTGCGCGGTCATCGCCATGGCGTGCGGCACGGCCAAGGTGTCGGTGAACGCCGTCGACGACATGCGCTCCCGCTCGATCGCGGCGGTGAGGTAGCTCTCGTCGATGATCCCCTGGGCGATCATGCGCTCGCCGAGCAGGCGGATCATGCCCTCCTCGTCCTCGGCGTGCGCGTTCCGGAGGAAGAGGTCCGGGTGGAAGTACTGCAGCAGTTCGTCGGTGATCTCCGACAAGCGGGACGACCTCCGCACGCGGCTGACCGCGCTCCGGACGCGCTCCACGTCGGCCGCGGTGAGGAAGGGTTGGATGACGACGATGCCGTCGGCAGGGGCCGGTGGCTCGATCGTCGTGAGCACGAGGTCGGTGTCGATGGCGGCCCAGTCGACATCGGTGCGGGTGATGACGGATCGGACGTCGAGGACGTCGCCCAGCTGCGATTCGACGCGTCGACGCAGCACCTCGTGCATGTCGTAGTAGCCGGCGGAGACGATCGTGGAGCCGAGGAGGGCCTCCTTGCGGGCCTTCTGCTCGAGCTGGGCGCCGACGTGCATCGCGATGTAGGCGATCTCGTCGTCGTTGATGATGATCGAGCCGTGCCGCTGCAGTTGGCTGGCGATGAAGACCGCGAGCTCGTAGATCATCGGGTACGAGGTCTTGATCGAGCGGGTCAGCGGATTGCGTGAGTAGGACTGGTCCTGTGCACGACGGATGAGGTTCTGGACGTGGAGGGTGAGCCGGATGATGAAGTCCTCGTCGGAGAGGTCGACGAGGTACTCGCGGCCGGCGCGGTCCACGGCCTGACGGACGGCGGCGAGGTCGTCCTGGTTGACGTAGTCGTCGACGAGGACTTCGGCGGGAGCCCCACTGCCCGGCGTCACCACCCGCGTCACGAGCAGGTAGCTGAGGTACACGAGGTCGCCCTCGCCGAGCGCGACGTGGAAGTGGGCGTCGACGAGCCGCGCCAGATCCTCCGCGACCGCCTCGACCTCCGGGGTGCGCGGAGCATGGTCTGTGGGCTCCGCCAGACGATCCTTCGTGACCCGGTCGATGGCGATCGCGATGTGGAGCAGCACGTTCGCGATGCCGTACTCGTTCACGTAGTACCCGCGCGCGGTCAAGGCCTCGAGCAGCTCGCCCTTGAACGGGCTGAACTCGTTCGGCGCGAACGCCCGCTGGAGCGCCTCGAGCTCGACGATGCCGCGGTCGGTCTCGTCGCGGAACATGCGGCTGAGGAGCCGTCTCCGCTCCGTCTCACCGCCCGCCATCGTCACCGTCGATCCGGAACGGTCGAGCGTGAGGGCGGTGTCGGCGAGCATGGCGCGGACCCGGCCCAGGTCGCCCTCGACGGTCGACTCGCTGACGTGGAGCCGCTGTGCGGTCTCGTGCACGTCGATTCCCGAGGGCGCGCTGATGAGCAACCGGACGAGCCCGTAGAGCCGATCCCGGGGCGTCTCTGATTCGAACGCCGATGCGGCTCGTCGCCGGTAGACCGCGTAGCCGTCGGCGTTCAGTCGATACCCGTTCGGCCCGGACTCGACGACGTCGTGCGGTGCCGTGCGGGTGTTGACCGCCGTGACGTAGCTGCGCACGCTCCGCGGTGTGACGCCGAGCACCTCCGCGACCTCCGTGGCCGTCGTCCAGCCGTCCCGTCCCGCGAGGTAGCCGAGCATGCGGTCGTGTTTCTCGCGTGCCACGATGCCCTCTCCGTCGGTCGGCCGTCGCGCGGTCCGGGCGAACCGCTCCACCGAGTCAACCACCTTCCCGACTGCTTCCGCGCGTTCGACGACCTTTCCGCCCCGGCGGAAGAGCTTCTGGTGGAGCCGCGAGGGGCGCGACGGAATGATGGGTTGGTAGGCAATCGGCGGTTCTGGAGAAGGTTCGATGAAGATCCTGGTGATTTGCGGCGCGGGTGCGTCGAGCACGTTCATGGCCCAACGCCTGCGTCGCGCGGCAGCCGACCGATCGATCGACGTCTCCGTCGCGGCCGGTGCCGAATCGCAGGTCCTCGGCGGCACGATCGCCCTCGACGGTGTCGACGTCCTGCTCGTCGGCGCCCACCTCGCCGACCACGAGGCCGCGCTGCGCGCTGCAGCCGAGCCCACCGGCACCGCGGTCGCGGTCCTGCCCGGCGACGTCTTCGGCGTCGAGGGTGGCGCGCGAGCCCTCGAACTCGTCCTCTCGATCCAATCACCAACCAGGAGGTAACCCCCATGGCAACTCGAACCGTCCGCATCGGCTCGTCGCACGGCCTGCATGCCAGGCCCGCGAAGCTGTTCACGCAGGCTGCGAAGGACGCCGGGGTCCCGGTGACGATCGCGAAGGGCAGCGGCAAGCCCGTCAACGCGGCGAGCATCCTCGGCGTGATCGCGCTCGCCGTCGAGCACGGCGACTACGTGACCCTGTCCGTCGACGGCGAGGGCGCCGCAGCCGAGGGCACCCTCGACACGCTCTCCGAGCTCCTGGTGACCGACCATGACGAGCAGTAGTCCGATGACCGCGTTCCAGGGCATCGGTATCGGTCAGGGCGTCGCCGTCGGCCCGGTGGCCCGCATGGCCGACCCGCTCCCCGCGCCCGCCGACGTCGCCAGCACCCTCGACCTCGCGACCGAGACCGAGCGCGCGAACACCTCCCTCGCCGCGGTCGCCCGCGAGCTCGAAGCCCGGGGCGCCGCCGCCGGTGGTGCTGCCCGTGACGTCCTCGAGGCCCAGGCGATGATGGCGGAGGACCCGACCCTCGCCGAGGAGATCGCCACACGGCTCGCGGACGGCAAGACCGCCGAGTGGGCCGTCCACGCGGCCTTCGCCTCGTTCCGCGACCAGCTCGCCGCTATGGGCGGCTACCTCGGGGAGCGCGCCGCGGACCTCGACGACGTGTCACAGCGGGTCATCGCCGACCTCATGGGCGTGCCGGCACCCGGCGTCCCCTCACCCGGCCACCCGTTCATCCTCGTCGCCCGCGACCTCGCGCCGGCCGACACCGCCCTACTCGACCTCGACCTGGTCCTCGGCCTCGTCACGAGCGACGGCGGCCCGACCTCGCACACGGCGATCCTCGCCCGCGAGAAGTCGATCGTCGCGATCGTCGGCGTCGTCGGAGCAGCCGAGCTGACCGACGGCACGACGCTCGTCGTCGACGCGGCAGCCGGTGAGGTCACGGTCGATCCGACGCCCGAGCTCGTCGCCGCCACGGAGCAGCGCATCGCCGACCGCCTCGCGCTCGTCAACGCACCGGTCGTCCCCGGTGCACTGGCGGACGGCACACCGGTGCCGCTGCTCGCCAACCTGGGCTCGGCCGAGCACGCCGACGCCGCCGCAGAGCTCGGCGCCGAGGGCGTCGGCCTCTTCCGCACCGAGTTCCTCTTCCTCGACCAGGCGCTCGCGCCCACGGTCGAGCAGCAGCGCGCACACTACGAGAAGCTCCTGAACGCCTTCCCCGGCCAGAAGGTCGTCGTGCGCGTCCTCGATGCCGGAGCCGACAAGCCGTTGGCATTCCTCAACGACGCGCACGAGGACAACCCGGCGCTCGGACTCCGTGGCCTCCGTGCGCTGCGGGCGAGCGAGGACATCCTGCGCGAGCAGCTCACGGCGCTCGCCCAGGCCGACGCCGCGACGGACGCCGACCTCTGGGTCATGGCCCCGATGGTGTCGACCGTCGAGGAGACGAAGTACTTCATGGCGATCGCCGCCGAGTACGGTCTGAAGACGCCCGGCGTCATGGTGGAGGTGCCGTCGAGCGCCCTCCTCGCCGACCGCGTCCTCGCCCACGCCGGATTCGCGTCGATCGGGACCAACGACCTCACGCAGTACACGCTCGCCGCGGACCGCCTGCTCGGTTCCGTCGGCGCGTTCCAGGACCCGTGGCACCCGGCGGTCCTCCGCCTCGTGCAGCTCGTCGGCGAAGCCGGCCAGCACCACGGCAAGCCGGTCGGCATCTGCGGCGAAGCAGCCGCCGACCCGCTCCTCGCCGTCGTCCTCGTCGGACTCGGCGCCACCACCCTGTCCATGTCACCGTCGGCGCTCGCCGACGTCCGTCACTCCCTCCAGCAGTACACGCTCGACGATGCCCGGCGCATCGCGGCAGCAGCACTGGCCGCCGACGGTGCGGCCGAAGCCAGGGCAGCGGCCACCGCTGCAACGACTCCCGAAATGAAAGAGGCAACATCATCATGACAACGACGTCTACTCCCAAGAAGCCGGGAGGTGCACGAGTCGGCGTACAGCGATTCGGCACCTTCCTCTCCGGCATGGTCATGCCGAACATCGCGGCCTTCATCGCCTGGGGCCTCATCACCGCGTTCTTCATCGCGACCGGCTGGTTCCCGAACGGGATCCTCGGCGGCTTCGGCAACGCCGACCTCATCGGCTGGCAGGGTGCCGCGACGGCGCTCGCGCAGGCCGACGACGGGACGACCTTCCCGCAGTACGTCGGCCTCGTCGGCCCGATGATCACGTACCTGCTCCCGCTGCTCATCGCGAACACCGGTGGCCGCATGATCTACGGTGAGCGCGGCGGCGTCGTCGCGTCCATCGCGACCATGGGTGTCATCGTCGGCAGCGCGATCCCGATGTTCATCGGTGCGATGATCATGGGCCCGCTCGCCGCGTGGCTCATGAAGCAGGTGGACCGGATCTGGGACGGCAAGATCAAGGCCGGCTTCGAGATGCTGGTCAACAACTTCTCCGCGGGTATCCTCGGGGCCCTCCTTGCCATCGGCGGCTTCTTCGGTATCGCACCGATCGTCACCGCGCTCAGCAGCTTCCTCGAGGGCATCGTCGACTGGCTCGTCGCCAACTCGCTCCTGCCGATCGCGAGCATCTTCATCGAGCCCGGCAAGATCCTCTTCCTCAACAACGCCATCAACCACGGTGTGCTGACCCCGCTCGGTGTCCAGCAGTCCGAGGAGACCGGCAAGTCGATCCTGTTCCTCCTCGAGGCGAACCCCGGCCCGGGCCTCGGCATCCTGCTCGCGTTCTGCTTCTTCGGCATCGGTCTCGCGAAGGCGTCGGCCCCCGGCGCGGTCATCATCCAGTTCTTCGGTGGCATCCACGAGATCTACTTCCCGTACGTGCTCATGAAGCCGATGCTGGTCCTGGCCGCGATCGGTGGCGGTATGGCCGGTGTGGCGACGAACGTCGCGTTCAATACGGGTCTCCGCGCCCCGGCCTCGCCCGGCAGCATCATCGCCGTGCTCATCCAGACGGCTCCCGACAGCTACGTCGGCGTGATCCTGTCGGTCATCGTCGCAGCCGCCGTCTCGTTCGCGATCTCCGCGATCATCCTGCGGGCCAGCCGGAAGCGCGACCTCGAGAACGAGAACGCCGGCGACCTCTCGGCCGCCGTCGCCGCGACCGAAGCCGCCAAGGGCAAGAAGTCGAGCGTGCTCGGCAACCTCTCCGCCGGAAGCGCCGCAGCCGGTGCGGACGTCGTCGACGAGGGCGTCGTCACGACGCTCGAGCGCGGCCCGATCCGCAACATCGTCTTCGCCTGCGACGCCGGTATGGGTTCGAGTGCGATGGGTGCCTCGGTGCTCCGCAACAAGATCAAGAAGGCCGGCATCGACGAGATCACCGTCACCAACAAGGCGATCGCGAACCTCGCCGACGACGTCGACCTCGTCATCACCCAGCGCGAGCTGACGGAGCGCGCGAAGGAGAAGACCCCGAGTGCCGTGCACATGTCGGTCGACAACTTCATGAACTCTCCGAAGTACGACGAAGTGGTGGAGTTGCTCCGCGGAGAGGGAGCACACTAGCAACGGAACGATCCCGGGGCGCACGCGAAGGGCGTGCGCCCCGGGGCTCCATCCACCGCCCTTCACCCGGCTCCGGACCGCACCGGCGGAGCCCCGCACGACGAATGCAGAGGAAGACATGTCGCAGGTACTGACCCAGGACCGGATCACCATCGTCACCGGGACGGTGACGCAGGAGGAGGCCATCCGCCGCGCTGCCGACGCCCTCGAAGCGGCCGGAGCCGTGACCGACGAGTACTTCGAGGCCATGCTCGCCCGCGAGCAGTCCGTGTCGACCTACATGGGCAACCTCCTCGCGATCCCGCACGGGACGAACGACGCGAAGGAGGCGGTCCGTGATTCCGCCCTGTCGTTCACCCGCTACGAGACGCCCATCGACTGGGACGGCGACGAGGTCCGCTTCGTCGTGGGCATCGCCGGCAAGGACGGCGGGCACATGGAGATCCTCTCCAAGATCGCCATCATCTTCTCCGAGGACGACGAGGTCGCCAAGCTGCTCGCAGCCGAGACGCCCGAGGAGCTCTACGCGCTCCTGAGCGAGGTCAACGAGTGATGCGAGCCGTCCACTTCGGCGCCGGCAACATCGGGCGCGGCTTCGTCGGTCTGCTCCTCCACGAGGGCGGCTACGAGGTCGTCTTCGCGGACGTCAACGCCGAGCTCATCGATGCGATCGCCGCGGCCGACAGCTACACGGTGCACGAGGTGGGCGACGGCGCGAAGGACACGGTCGTCACCGGGTTCCGCGCGATCAACAGCGCCACCGACGAGGAGGCCCTCGTCCAGGAGATCGCCGCCGCCGAGGTGGTGACCACCGCCGTCGGGCCGACCATCCTGCGCTTCGTCGCTCCGGTCATCGCGCGTGGGATCGCCGCGCGTCCGGCCGACGCCGCTCCGCTCGCCGTCATGGCCTGCGAGAACGCGATCAACGCCACCGACCTCCTCGCCACCGAGGTGCGCCAGGCGGTCGGCGACGAGGCCTGGGCGTCGCTGTCGGCCCGAGCCGTGTTCGCGAACACGGCCGTGGACCGCATCGTCCCGGGCCAGCCCGCCGGGCAGGGCATCGACGTGACCGTCGAGACCTTCTACGAGTGGGCCATCGAGACCCCGGCGTTCAACGGCTCCCTGCCGTCGATCCCCGGTGCCCACTTCGTCGAGGAGCTCGCGCCGTACATCGAGCGGAAGCTCTTCACCGTGAACACCGGCCACGCCTCCGTCGCCTACTTCGGTGCGCGCGCCGGTATCGGGACCATCGCCGAAGCGCTCGCCGAGCCGTCGATCGCCGCGGCCGTCGGTGCGGTGCTGGAGGAGACCTCCGCGCTGCTCGTCGCCAAGCACGGGCTCGACGTCGACGCGCAACGCGAGTACCGCGAGACGATCCTCCGTCGCTTCGCGAACGTGCACCTGCCCGACACCGTGGAGCGCGTCGGTCGGCAGCCGTTGCGCAAGCTGAGCCGGACCGAGCGGTTCATCGGGCCCGCCGCAGAACTGGCGGAGCGCGGCATGGCCCACGACGCACTCGTCTCGGCCATCGGTGCCGCGCTCGAGTTCGACGTCGCCGACGACGAGCAGAGTGTCCACCTGCAGGCGAAGCTCCACGAGCTCGCGCCGGGCACCTTCGTCGAGGAGGTCACCGGCCTCGCTCCCGAGCACCCGCTGGCTCCCGCGGTGCTCGCGCAGGTCGTCGCCCGACAGGCCTCGCTCGCGTAGTGCCCTTCGACAGGCTCAGGGGCCGGATCCGTCCGGGCCCTGGGCCTGTCGCCGTCTCCCTGCCCCTGAGCACGCCTCGCCCTGGTCCCTGAGCGCGACCTCCTCCGGTCCCTGAGCCTGTCGAAGGGCCTCAGAACATCTTGCCCGGGTTGAGGAGGTTCTCGGGGTCGAAAAGCCGCTTGATCCCGTGCTGGAGCGCGAGCTGATCCTCGCCGAGCTCGTCGCCGAGCCAGCGCTTCTTGAGCAGGCCGATGCCGTGCTCGCCGGTGAGGGTGCCGCCGAGCCGCAGCGCCGTGGTGAAGAGGTCGTCGGCGGCCTGCCAGATGAGGTCGGGTACCTCGACACCCTCGAAGACGAAGTTCGGGTGGAGGTTGCCGTCGCCCGCGTGCGCGACCGTCGGGATGGAGATGCCGTAGCGGCGCTCGATCTCGCCGATCGCCGTGAACATCGCCGCCAACTGGCTGCGGGGGACCGACACGTCCTCGATGAGCGGGGTGCCGAACTGCTCGAGCGAGGGGTGCAGGGCACGGCGGACGGCCAACAGGTGCTCACCCGTCGCGTGGTCGGTGGACATCTCAGCACGCCCGCCGCCGGCGTGGAGCACCTCGAGGATCGCGGCGGCCTCCGCCTCGGCGTTCGGGCCGTCGGTCTGGATCACGACGTGCGCCTCTCCGCTGTTCGGGATCGGCAACTGCAGGTAGCGGTGCACGGCGACGAGCGCGACGGGGTCGAGGAGTTCCATGATCGACGGTTGGATACCGGACGCGGTGACGGCGGCGGTGGCCTCCGCGGCCGAGACGACACTGGGGAAGTACCCGGCGATGGTCGCGACGGTGCCCGGCGTCACGCGACGGATGCGGACGGTCGCCTCGACGATGACGCCGAGGACGCCCTCGGATCCGACCATGAGACTCGTGAGGTCGAGGCCGGTGACCCCCTTCACGCTCCGGTGCCCGACGCTGATGAGCCGTCCGTCGGCCAGGACGACCTTGAGGGCGAGCACAGCGTCGCGCGTCACGCCGTACTTGGCACAGAGCAGGCCACCGGCACCGGTCGCGATGTTCCCACCGACGGTCGAGATCGCGCGGCTCGCCGGGTCGGGCGCGAACCAGAGCCCCCTGGCGAGCAGGAGGTCGTTGAAGGCGCCGTTGATGATGCCCGGTTCGACCACCGCGAGGAGGTCGGGTTCGTTGATCTCCAGGACGCGCTGCATCTCGAGCGTCGACAGGACGATCTCGCCCGCGCCGCCGAGTGCGCCGCCGGCCAGTCCGGTACCGGCGCCGCGCGTCACGACCGGCGTCCCCGTCGCGGTGGCGATCCGCATGACCGTCTGGACGTCCTCGATGGAGCGTGCGGAGACCACGGCGATGGGTGGGGCGTCGGACACGTGACCCGACTTGTCGGACCGTGCGTCCGCGAGGACGGCGTCCGTCGTCGAGACCGCGTCGCCGAGGGCGTCACGGAGCGCGTCGAGGACGGTCGGCGTCGTCATCGCGGCAGGGCTGATCCGTCGGCCCAGACCGCCTGGACGTTCCACTGGTGGTCGAGGAGGACGGCGTCCGCGGCGTATCCCGGGGCCAGTCGTCCGAAGCGGTCGGCGAGGCCGAGGACACGGGCCGGGGTGCTCGTGAGCGCACCGACCGCCGCGTCCGCCGCGACACCGCTGGTGATGGCGAGTCGGAGCGCCCGGTCGAGCGTCAGCGTCGAGCCGGCGATCGAGTCGCCTTCCACGAGCCGCGCCAGACCGTCGGTCACCTGGACCTCGAGCGCTCCCAGCAGGTAACGGCCGTCGGAGGAACCGGCTGCGGCCATCGCGTCGGTGATGAGTGCGACGCGGCCCGGGGCCTGCTCGAAGGCGAGCTTCGCGACGTCGGGGTGCACGTGTTCGCCGTCGAGGATGAGCTCGACCGTGACCCGCTCGTCGGCGAAGGAGGCGATGATCGGTCCGGGCGCACGGTGGTGGATCCCGTTCATCGCGTTGAACACGTGGGTGACGAGTCGGGCACCGAGATCGAACGCCGTCTTCGTCAGTGCCTCGTCGGCGTCGGTGTGACCCACGGCGACGATGACGCCGGCCTCGACGAGGACCTGGATCGCCTCGAGGGCGTTCGGCAGCTCAGGGGCGATCGTGATCTGCCGGAGCGTGCCTCGGCTCGCGTCGATGAGGCGTTCGACGACGGCCGGGCTCGGGTCGATGAGCGCCCCGGGGTCGTGTGCGCCCTTCTTGGCCGGTGAGAGGAACGGACCTTCGAGGTGGGCTCCGAGGACCAGCGGATCTTCGGCGACGAGGTCGGCGATCCCCTCGAGACTCGCGACGAGGGCGTCGACCGGGTTCGAGACGAGACTGATGAGCGTCCTCGTGGTCCCGTGCGCCCGGTGCACCGCGAGCGCGCGTCCGATGGCGTCGCGTCCGTCGTCGAAGGACGAACCGCCGCCGCCGTGGACGTGGAGGTCGATGAACCCCGGCGTGAGGTGGCCGCCGTGTGCGTCGAGGACGGATGCGTCGTCGCCGACGGTGAGGGACCGCCAGTCGTCGCCGGTACCGGTGGAGCGGATGACACCGTCGACCGCGTGCAGCCAGAAGGCGTCCTGGTGGCCGTCGACGTCGACCTTGGTGGCGGAGTGGATCAGGAGCTCGGTCATGCGAGCTGCTTCCGGCCGCGGATGACACCACTGGCGACGGCGACGACGGCGAAGACGGTCGCGATGATCGGCTGCCCGAGGTGCAACCAGGCGAGCGCCGCCGCCGCGAAGATGAGGAGCTCGACGACCGCCTGGCCGTAGAGGTCGATGCGGATCACGGCGCGCGGCGAGAGGAACAGCGCCCAAAGGATGATCGCCACGACCGGCGCGGCGATCCCGACGACCACGTTCAGGGGGAACGGCCACATCGCGACGCCCCAGAAGCCGAGCGAGAAGAAGGCGAAGAGTTCGAGGAAGAACCGCAGGATCTCGTTGGGGCCGATCTTCACGTCGGCGGGAGTTCGTTCAGACACCACACGATTCTACGGCGCGTGGCCGAGAGCCCGCTCCGGGTCAGCGGAAGATGATCGTGCGCGCCCCGTCGAGGAGGACGCGGTCCTCGGCGAACCACTTCACCGCCTGGGTGAGGGTGCGGCTCTCCTCGTCCTGACCGATGGCGACGAGCTCCGCGGGGGAGCGGGAGTGGTCCACGCGGACGACGTTCTGCTCGATGATCGGTCCCTCGTCGAGGTCGCTCGTCACGAAGTGCGCGGTCGCACCGATGAGCTTGACGCCGCGCGCGTGCGCCTGCTTGTACGGGTTCGCGCCCTTGAAACCGGGCAGGAAGGAGTGGTGGATGTTGATGGCGCGACCGGCGAGGCGCTCGCAGAGCTCGGGGGACAGGATCTGCATGTACCTCGCGAGGACGACGAGCTCGATGTCGTGCTCCTCGACGGCCTCGACGACCCTGGCCTCGAACGCCGCCTTCGAGGCTGCGTCCGTCACGGGCAGCGCCTCGAAGGGCACGCCGTAGAAGGAGGCGAGATCGCGGAGCGAACCGTGGTTGCTGAGCACGAGGGGGATCTCGACCGGGAGCTGGCCGGCCCGCTGGCGGAAGAGCAGGTCGTTGACGCAGTGTGCCGCCGTCGAGGCCAGGACGAGCGTCCGGAGCGGGCGACCGACGACGTCGAGCCGCCACTGGAGGCCGTACCGCTCGACGACCGGTGCGATGGCCGCCTCGAAGCGCTCGCGCGAGACCGCAGCCTCGACCTGGAGCCGCATGAAGAACCGCCCGGTGTCATCGCTCGAGAACTGCTGGCTCTCGGTGATGTTGCCGTCGGCCTCGACGATCGCACCGCTGATCGCATGCACGATACCGGGCCGGTCCTCGCAGATGATCGAGAGCACCCAGTGGACGGAGCGCTCGTGCGTGGTCGATGGCACAGCGGAGGGATCGGTCGAGTTCGTCACCGACTCAGGTTACCGGGACCCGACCGCTCACGCCGCAGGGACGGACCGCTCGTCGACGAGGTCGGCGTGGGAGGACTGCCGCAGGTACGACCGAACCGTCTCACGGCTCTGCCGCAGGCAGTCGATGCGGGCGTCGATCGAGGCGATCTGCGCATGGAGCGACTCGGCCGTCGCGCGGGAGCAGTCGGGCACGGCACGCGAGGTGCGCGCGTCGTCGAGATCGAGGACCACGCGCACGAGACGGGTCGTGAGCCCCGCGTCGAACAGGTTGTCGACCGTGACGACGTGGTCGATCGCGGACGGTTCGTACTCGTCGGGCGCGTGCGACGCGCGCACGGGCGCCAGGAGTCCCTCCTCCTCGTAGGAGCGGAGCCGGGTGGCCGGGACACCCGTTCGTTCAGCGAGTTCTGCAATGCGCATGAGCGGCCTCTCTGTCACCTTCACGTCAGCTGCAACGTCGGATCGAGCCCTCCGCATTCCCGGCCTCGGGTAGACTCGTCCGCGGTCGCCGGATGTCGGTTGACCCTGGGCGCGCACATCAGCGCGTAGACGAACTCGTCCGCCACGTCCGCCGACGAGTGAACGCCATCGTTGGAGCAATCCGATGACCTCCTCTTCGCCCTCCTCGGCGCGCGCCGCCGAGCCCACCAAGCCGTCGTCACCGCCGTTCCCCTGGGTCGGCCTGATCGCGCTCGCGGCGGGCACCTTCCTCTCCGTCACCGGCGAGATGATCCCGACCGGCCTCCTCCCGGAGATGAGCGCCTCGCTCGGCGTCACCGAGTCGCAGATCGGGCTCCTCGTCAGCGTGTTCGCGTTCACGGTGGTGCTGTCCAGCACCGCGCTCATCCACCTCACCAGGCGTGTGCCGCGACACGCGTTGCTCGTGGCCGTCATCGTCGTCCTCGGCGTGAGCACCGGTCTCGGCGCGCTCGCCCCGAACTACGAACTCCTCGTCGCCACCCGGGTGCTCGGCGGGCTCGCCCATGGTGTCTTCTGGGCGGTCGTCGGCGCGTACGCCGGTCACCTGGTCCCGAAGGAACAGCTCGCCCGTGCCGTGTCCGTGACGATCGCCGGAGGCACGCTCGCCTTCGTCCTCGGCGTCCCGCTCAGCACCGCGCTCGGGCACGCGCTCGGCTGGCGCCTCGCGTTCGGCGTGCTCGCCGCAGCCATGCTCCTCGGCGCCGTCGTCGTGTGGTGGAAGCTGCCGCCCGTCGGTCGGGAGGAGTCGCACGCGGCAGCCTCGGGTGCGACGGGCCGTGATCCGAGCGTCATCCCGGTCGCGATCGTCTGCATCGCGGTCGGCGTCATCATGGCGGGTCATTACGCGTTCTACACCTACATCGCACCGTTCCTCATCGGCGAGGTCGGTGTCCCGGCCGGCCAGCTCAGCATCCTCCTCCTCGTCTACGGCGTCGCGGGCGCGATCGGCCTCATCCTCACCGGCAGCGTCTTCGCGAGGCGTGCGACCACCGGCCTGTTCGTCGCCCTGACCGTGTCTGCCGCCATGGTGAGCGTCCTCGCCCTCTCAGCAGGGTGGCTTCCGGGCGCACTCGTCGCGTTCTTCCTCTGGGGGACGGCCTTCGGCATGCTGCCGCCGCTCATGCAGACGCGCCTCCTGCACGCGGCGAGCCCGCGCATCCGCGACACCGCGAACGCGTTCTACACGACCGCGTTCAACACGGGTATCGGTGGCGGTTCGGCGCTCGGCGCGTTGCTCCTCGCCGAGATCGGTCTCGGCGTGCTGCCGTGGGTGTACGTGTGCCTGGCCGTGGTCGCGACCTCGCTCCTCGCCGCGGACGTGCTGCGCACCCGCAGGCGCGAATCCGTCTGATCGAGCACGAGCCGTTGCGGACGCGCTCAGCGTGACCGTTTACGGTACCGCCGGTTCGTCCGTCGTCGGCGCCGGTGAGGCGTCTGCGCCATCGGGCGGCGCGGTGATGTCGGGCGCGGTCTCCACCGGCGTCTCCGTCTCCGTCGCCGGATCAGGCTCGGTCGTACTCGGCATGTCCGGCTCCGTCGCGGGAGCCGGTTCCACCGGGATCTGGTCCGCGATCGGTTCGACGACGGCCTGAACAGGGAGCGGAGCGGGAACCGCCTCCGGTGCGGTGTCCAGAACCGCTTCCGGGAGCGGGGCCGTCGCCGGATCGACGGCGGACTCGGTACTCAGGAGTCCGGTCAGCGAGAGGTACTCGACGGAGGTCGCAGGTCCCACGCGCGATGGGTCCGCGGGGTCGACGCTCCAGACGCTGAGCTCGTGGAACCCGCCGGCCACGGCGGCGCCGGTGAGCGTCGCCCGACCGTCGGCATCGAGCGCGACGCGCTGCTCGTCACCACCGTCGAGGGTGTACCCGATCGCGCCGTTCGGAGCGCCGCTGATGACGATCGGTGCGTCCGGCTCGAGGATCCGGAACGACAGGATCGTCTCGAATCCGGAGATCGAGGGCCCGGAGATCGTCATGCCGGCAGGTTCCGCGGACACGGTGACCTGGTCACCGAGGGTCTGGCGCACCGTGAGGGTGAACGTCCCAGACCGGTTGAGGACGACCGGTCCTGTCGACCAGGTCCCGGTCACCGGGGCGGCTGCGACCGATGACCGCTGCGCGGACCCCGGCACGACCGTCGAAGCCACGACGAGGTCGCCGTCGAGGACGTCGATGGTGGCTCCGGCCGCTCCCGTGCCGCTGAACGTCGGCCACAGGTAGCCACCGCCGGAGTCGGCGACCATGGTCGGCACCGGGAGCGCTGTGGGTTCGGTCGGGTCGACGGGATCGACCGGGGTGACGGGCGGAGCGACCGGTGGGGCAGCGGGCGTCGGAACCTGCGGGGAGACCACGACGGGATCCGGCGTCCCGTCCTCGTTCGGACTCGGACTCGGACTCGGACTCGGACTCGGAGTCGGAGTCGGACTCGGACTCGGTGCCGGCGCCGGCGCCGGGGAGGAGGGTGTCGGCGTCGGGCCGGCGATCGGGGCCGCATCCGGGGACGGGGCGGCGGGCGCATCGGTGGGCCCAGCAGCCGTGCCGGAGGTCGGCGTGTCGGCGGTCGGCGGGAACACCACCGGACCCAGGACGAGCGCGGCGGCGGTCACCGCTGCGACGACGCCGACACCGATCGCGGCGATGATCCCGCCGGAGAGACCCGCCGCCGCAGCACCCGCGGCGCCGGCACCCGACGCGGCGCCGGCACCCGACGCGGCGCCACCGGAACCGGCTGCACCGGAGGCCGCCACCCCACCGGAGGCCGCCACCGAGGTGCCCAGATGCGCCGTCACTGCGACCCCACCGGTGACACCGGCAGGCATCGCGGCGACCGCGGTCGCCGACGGGCCGTTCGCCTGCAACCACGCGGTGTAGCCGGCCGCACCGGCGGCGCCTGCGACGAGGGGGAGGAGGACGAGCGCCATGCGCGAGCCGACCTCCTTCGCCTCAGCGGCCACGATGGTGCACCGCTGGCAGGCGTCCAGGTGCGACTCGACCTTGGCCGTGTCCCGGGCGGAGAGGTTCCCGCGCGCGTACGATCCGAGCCTGCTGATCGTGAAGGCGTGCTCCGAGTCGTCGTCGACGGCCTGCAGGTGCGCCTGGATCCACGCTTCGCGCAGCCCCTCGCGTGCTCGGTAGGCGAGCGCGGACACCGAGTTGGCCTTCATCCCGAGGAGCGGCGCGACCTCCGCAGGCGTCATCGCCTCGATCTCCGTGTACCACAGCACCTCCTGCCATCGGGTCGGCAGGCTCCGGAACGCTCGGGCACTCAGGCTGCGATCGAGGGCCTCGATCGAGGAGGCCTCGTTCGTGTCCGGGTCCTCGAAGGAGTCCAGGGTGTCGAGCGAGGTCTCCCGACGCGATCGGCCCCACGCGGCCGCCGTGTTCCGGATGGTGGTGAACAGGTAGGGGCGGAAGGCGCCGGTGGGTCCCTTCCCGCGACGGACCGCCTGATAGATGCGGGCGAAGGACTCCGAGACGAGGTCGTCGGGATCGAGGCTCGAGGTGACGGACCGGGCGACGGTCCGTCCGGCGTTCGAGTGTCGTCGCCACAGCTCCGCGTAGGCGTCCTGCGAGCCCGTGCGGGTGTGCTCGATGAGCTCGGCATCCGATCGCTCGGTGAGCGATGAAGCCGGGGATGTGTCCAGGCTCATGATGCCTCCGTCTGCGAGCTGCGCACTACCGGGCACCGTGCCCGCCCAAGAGAGTCGGGTGGAGCGGGATCATGACGCCGATCCCTCATCTTGGCACGAGGTGTCTCGCGGACAGCCGCTGGCGCCGAGGAAGATCCGTTCCGATTGTTCTGGGAAACCGCGTCATGACCTGTTCGGGATGCACTCTCTCAGGATGAACAGCAGGATTCCCGGCGACGGGGACCCGGCTGGGTCGTCCTCGGACGGCCACGATGCGCGCCACGGCCGGCGTGCATCGGGCAACGGACCCGAAACGTTGCAGATCTCGACGGGAGGGGGCGCCTTCGTGCGTACCCGTCGACAGGCCGGGAGTGGTGCTCGGGGGCGAGCGCCACTCCCGGCCGCCTTCCCGTCCGTCGCCCGGATCAGTCGAGCCAGCCGACCTCGGGGGAGCGGTGGAAGGCGATGCCCGCGGCCGACCAGCCCTGAGCGAGGCCGGCCAGCCGGTCTCGGAAGTCGCTCCAGTCCGGCGTGCGTCGCTCCGACCAGCCGATCTCCGCGATGGACGCGATCCGAGGGAAGACGAGGAACTCGAGCGTCTGCACATCGGCCACGGTCTCCGTCCAGAGCGGGGCCTCGACGCCGAGGATGTCCTGCTCTCCGACACCTTCGACGATCTCGGTCGGCTCCCAGACGGCGGAGCGTTCGACACTCGTGGGGCCGTCCGCCCAGGTGAGGCCGGCCGTCGCGACGCCGGGATACTGCATGTCGAGGTAGGCGACGTCGGCCGGAGACATGAGGACCTGCCCGCCCTGATCCACGAACGAGCGCAGCTTGTCGGCGTGGCCGTCCTCGGGGGAGACGTAGTTCCAGTACTGGCCGATGGTGCCGGGGGCGAGGTCCCGAGACGCGCCGAACTCGTGCCAGGCGATCGCGGTCTTCCCGGTCGTGGCGACCACTTCGGACACCCGACGGGCGAAGTGGAGGAAGTCCGCGTCAGTGGTGGCGAGCGCTTCATCGCCACCCAGGTGGAGGTACGGACCCGGAGTCATCGCGGCGAGCTGGGTGAAGACGTCGTCGAGGAACATGTAGGTGGACTCGGCATGGATGTCGAGGCTCGAGAAGCCGACCTCCGTGCCGGTGTAGGGCTCGCGGGCGACGCCGTCCGGGTTGAGTTCGGGATACGCCGCGAGGACCGCGTTCGTGTGTCCGGGGACGTCGATCTCGGGGACGATCGTGACGCGGCGGTCGGCGGCGTACTCGATGATCGCCCGGTAGTCGTCGGCACTGTACGAGCCGCCCGCACCACCACCGACCGCGGTCGCCGCACCGATCCCGGTGAGCTCCGGCCACCCGGCGATCTCGAGGCGCCACCCCTGGTCGTCGGTGAGGTGCAGGTGCAGGTGGTTGAGCTTGAGTGCGGCGATCTGGTCGATGAACCGCTGCACCTGCGCGACCGTGAAGAAGTGCCTCGCGACGTCGAGCATCGCGCCGCGGTACGCGAAGCGCGGCGCGTCGTCGATGACGGTCGCTGCGATGATCCAGTCCTGTGCGCCGGCCGTCGACGCCCAGTTGCTCGGCGGGAGGAGCTGCCTGAGTGTCTGCGTGCCATGGTGGACCCCGTCGGCGTCCGCGCCGACGATCTCGACACCGGAGGCCGCGGCGGTCAATCGGTAGGCCCCGCTCGTCGTCGACAGGCGGGGGTCGACCGAGAATGCGATGTCCGCACCCGCCGAATCCGCCACCTCCTCCGTGCCGGTGGTCTCGACCGGGAGGTCGAAGCCCGTCGAGGCGCGCAGGGCCTCGGCGAGGATCCGAGCCGTGGTCGCCGCCGACGGGTCGGTACGGATCACCGAATCCGCCGACAACCGGAACGGGGGAGCGGAGGCGTCCGTGGTCTGCGACATGGGGCGGGGCAGCAGGCTCATGCGTGGTTCCTTCAGCGTCGGCGACCCGGGATCGTGGGGGTCGGAACGGGGTTTGTTCGGAGGGTGAACAAGCGTCGGGCCATCCTGACACACCGGCCCCCACCGCTGCCCGCCCCCTCCACAGGACGGTGCGCGTCGGGCGTCCCGTTGCTATGCTGCTAGCAGTCGCAACTGGCGTATAGACGGAGTTCCGCTCCGCCTCAGATGGTTCACCATCGGGGAGCGACCCTGCACCTTGAAGACAAGGGCGGATTCGGCCGCACGCCTGGGCCGAAACGGCACATCACCGACATCCGTTCTGTCACAAAAGGGAGCCAGTCTTGTCCGACACCTTCAACGCGCCACTCTCCGAGGTCGATCCCGAGATCGCTGCGGTCCTCGAGCAGGAGCTCGGTCGCCAGCGCAACACCCTCGAGATGATCGCGAGTGAGAACTTCGTGCCCGTCTCCGTCCTGCAGTCGCAGGGCAGCGTCCTCACCAACAAGTACGCCGAGGGCTACCCGGGTCGTCGCTACTACGGCGGCTGCGAGTTCGTCGACATCGCCGAGTCCCTCGCGATCGAGCGGGCGAAGAGCCTCTTCGGAGCCGCGTACGCGAACGTCCAGCCGCACTCGGGCGCCACGGCCAACGCCGCGGTCCTCTCGGCGATCGCCACCCCCGGCGACACCATCCTCGGTCTCGAGCTCGCCCACGGTGGCCACCTCACGCACGGCATGAAGCTCAACTTCTCCGGCAAGCTCTACAACGCCGTCTCCTACGGCGTCGACCCCGAGACCTTCCTCGTCGACATGGACGTCGTCCGCGACAAAGCACTCGAGCACAAGCCCCAGGTCATCATCGCCGGCTGGTCCGCCTACCCGCGCCAGCTCGACTTCGCCGCGTTCCGCGCGATCGCCGACGAGGTCGGTGCGAAGCTCTGGGTCGACATGGCGCACTTCGCCGGCCTCGTCGCCGCAGGCGTCCACCCGTCGCCCGTGCCGTTCGCCGACGTCGTCTCCTCCACCGTGCACAAGACCATCGGCGGCCCGCGCTCCGGCTTCATCGTGAGCCGCGACATGGAGCTCGCCAAGAAGCTCAACTCGAACGTGTTCCCCGGCCAGCAGGGCGGGCCGCTCATGCACGTCATCGCCGCCAAGGCGACCGCGTTCAAGCTCGCCGCCACGGCGGAGTTCAAGGACCGCCAGGAGCGGACGCTCCGCGGTGCCAAGCTCCTCGCCGAGGCGCTCACCTCCGAGGCGTCGAAGGCCGCCGGTATCGACGTCCTCACCGGCGGCACCGACGTGCACCTCGTGCTCGCCGACCTCCGCACCTCCGAGCTCGACGGCCAGCAGGCCGAAGACCTCCTCCACGAGGTCGGCATCACGGTCAACCGCAACTCGGTGCCGTTCGACCCGCGCCCGCCGATGGTCACCTCCGGTCTGCGGATCGGGACCCCGGCACTCGCGACGCGTGGCTTCGGCGACACCGAGTTCGCCGAGGTCGCCGACATCATCGCTCTCGCGCTGCGCAACGGTGCCGAGGCCGGAGCCCTCCGGGAGCGCGTCACGGCGCTCGCCGAGCGCTTCCCGCTCTACCCCGGCCTCCAGCAGTAGGGGCGGGCACATGACCGCACAGATCCTCGACGGTAAGGCCACTGCCGCCGCCATCAAGTCCGAACTCGCGATCGAGGTGGCCGCGCTCAAGGAGCGCGGCATCTCGGTCGGGCTGGGCACCGTCCTCGTCGGTTCCGACCCCGGTTCGCAGTGGTACGTCGCCGGCAAGCACCGCGACTGTGCCGAGGTCGGCATGGAGTCGATCCGACGCGACCTGCCCGAGACGGTCTCGCAGGAGGAGCTCGAGGCCGTCCTCGACGAGCTCAACGCCGACGAGAGCTGCACCGGCTACATCGTGCAGCTGCCGTTGCCGAAGCACATCGACACCGACGCGATCCTCGAGCGCATCGATCCCGAGAAGGACGCCGATGGGCTCCACCCGACCAACCTCGGTCGTCTCGTGCTCAACGTGAACCGCCCGATCCACACGCCGTTGCCGTGCACGCCGAAGGGCGTCATCGAGCTGGTGGAACGTCACGGGATCAGCTGGGCGGGCAAGCACGTCGTCGTCGTGGGCCGCGGGGTCACCGTCGGTCGCGCGATCGGCCCGCTGCTCACCCGTCGCGAATACAACGCGACGGTCACGCTGACGCACACCGGAACGGTCGGACTCGACGACATCCTCCGCACCGCCGACGTGATCGTCGCCGCGGCGGGCGTCCCCGGGATCGTCACGCGCGATGCCGTGAAGCCCGGCGTCATCGTCCTCGACGTCGGTGTGAGCCGCGAGACCGACCCCGAGACCGGCAAGTCCCGGGTCGTCGGCGACGTCGCCCCTGACGTGGCCGAGGTCGCCTCGTGGATCAGCCCAAACCCCGGTGGTGTCGGTCCCATGACGAGAGTCGGACTCCTCGCCAACGTCGTCCGCATGGCCACCCCCTAACCCAGCCCGCGAACTGTCACTCGACGCTAGTCCGGCGCCCCGCGATTAGCCGGAAGTGACAGTTCGCGAGCCAGGGCGGTGAGGATGGGCGACGGGTCCGTCAGGTGCGAGCGATTCACCCGGATGACCCGCCAGCCCGCTGCCATGACTCGGTCGAGGCGATCGATGTCGTGGAAGATCTGCCGTTCATCCGAGAAGTGGGTGCCGCCGTCGTATTCGACGAGGACCCGCTGTTCGGGATACACCAGGTCGCCCAAGGCCAGAAACCGTCCGGGGGCGTCTGAGATGACCTCGTTGACGAGTGGTTCCGGAAGGCCCGCGCGGACGATCAGCAGGCGCAATGCGGTCTCCATCGGCGAATCCGTCCGAGGCCGCATCATCGAGAACGCGAGCCGCAGCCGCTTCGCGCCGCGACGGCCGTTCATCCGTGCCAGCCCGCGGACGATCTGCTGCTCCGATGCCAGTGGTCGCTTGCGGCGGAGCAACACGTCGCCGGCGATCACCAGGTCGTCCAAGGGGAGTCGGGTTCCGAGCTGACACCAGGCGTCGACGGCGGTCAGTACCGGCAGCCCTTCGACGGCGACGACCTCCCAGTGGTCCCCGTCGAGTTGATGCCCACGCACGCCCGATCCTCGAGGCGCGCGTGCCGGCGCGATGGACGCGACGTCGAGTGGTGCCTCGTGTTCCCAGGTGGGCACGGGGAGGCCGTGCAAGGCCGCCGCGCTCACGTGGCTGAAGAACTGCCCATCGTGGAGGAGCGGGGCATAGGCGTGACAGCGTCCGGGGATGTCCGTGGGCTGGTCGAGCGGTGCCCGGACGCCTCGGTGCGGCGTGGCGAGGTCGCGCGCTCGTAGCCGCGATCGAGGCACGCCGAGTTCGTCGGCTTCGGCCATGGAGAACGGCTGCTTGCTGAGTTCGAGGGGGAGGGGACGTCGGCGGACCATCCCACCACGGTGCCGACTGCGGTGTTTCAGCGTCGGAAGTTCTCCACACCCAGCCCGCGAACTGTCACTCGACGCTAGTCCGAGCGGCCGGGACTAGCCGGAATTGACAGTTCGCGGGCAGGGGTGGGGAAGGTCAGGACTCTCGGGTGGCTCCGGCGGCGGGGCGGACGGGGAAGATGGTCGGGGCGGCGAAGGACGCCTCGGCGAAGGCCGCCGTGACCGCCTCGGCCACGGCCGATGCCAGGGCGACGGGGACCAGTGCGATCGCCGCACCCCCGAAGCCACCACCGGTCATGCGCGACCCGATCGCACCCGCCGCCATCGATGTCTCGACGGCCAGGTCGAGTTCCGGCACGGAGATCTCGAAATCGTCGCGCATCGACGCGTGAGAGGCCACGAGCAGCTCGCCGATCGACGTCGGCCCGTGCTCGCGCAGGGTCCGGACGGTGTCGAGGACACGCTGGTTCTCCGTCACGACGTGACGGACGCGGCGGAAGGTCTCGTCGTCGAGCAGCTCACGAGCGCGCTCGAGGTCGCCGACCGTGACGTCGCGGAGCGAGTCGGCGCCGAGCGTTGCGGCCCCCGCCTCGCAGGACGCCCGACGTGCGGCGTACCCGCCCGACACATGGGCGTGCTCGACGCGCGTGTCGATGACGAGCAGCTCGAGGTCGTGCTCCTCGAAGCCGAGGGGGATGACGTCGGTCTCGAGCGAACGGCAGTCGAGGAAGACGCCGCAGTCACGCCGGCCGAGGAGCGACGCCGACTGGTCCATGATGCCGGTCGGTGCGCCGACAGCTCGGTTCTCGGCGAGCTGGCAGATCTTCGCGAGCGTCCGGCGGTCGTGGTCGAGGTGCCAGATCTCGTTCAGTGCGACGCCGACCGAGGCCTCGATGGCCGCGGAGGAGGAGAGGCCGGCCCCGACCGGGACGTCGGAGTCGATGTAGACATCGACACCGGGCAGCTCCTGCAAGGGTGCCCCGAACTGGCCGAGCGCCCACGCGACGCCGAGCGGGTAGGCGGACCAGCCGTGCAGTGCGTCGGGATCGAGCGCGCGCATCGAGACCTCGACGATCTCGGGTGAGAAGCTGCTCGAGACCCGGATGCGGTCGTCGTCGCGACGACGGACGGCTGCGACGGTGCGGCGGTCGATCGCCATCGGGAACACGAAGCCGTCGTTGTAGTCGGTGTGCTCGCCGATGATGTTCACGCGGCCGGGCGCGGTCCAGAGGCCATGCGGCTCGCTGCCGAAGGCGTTCTCGAATCCGCTCGTGGCGGTGCGCTGCAGGTCGGTCATACGGGGTTCTCCTCATCGGCTGCGGCGATCGCGGCGCGCAGGGCGGTGGCGGTGGTCTCGGGCGGGACGTCGCCGATCCAGGCGCCCATGGCGGCCTCGGAGCCGGCCAGGTACTTCAGGCGGTCGGCTCCACGACGTGGGGAGGTGAGCTGCAGGTGGAGTCGGAGCTCGTCGCGGTGGACACGGGTCGGGGCCTGATGCCAGGCGGCGATGTACGGGGTCGGGGTGTCGTACAGGGCGTCGACTCCCCGCAGCAGCCGCAGGTAGAGACCGGCGAGCTCGTCCCGTTCTTCGAGCGAGGTCGCGGCGAAGTCGGGCACGTGCCGGTGGGGGAGCAGGTGCACCTCGACGGGCCAGCGCGCAGCGAACGGGACGAACGCCGTCCAGTGCTCGCCGGCGAGGACGACGCGCTCGTCGGCCTGCTCCGCGGCGAGGACGTCGGCGAAGAGTCCGGGACCGTAGGCCTCGCTCGCGGCGATGAGTCGCTGCGTGCGCGGGGTCACGTAGGGGTAGGAGTAGATCTGCCCGTGCGGGTGGTGGAGGGTGACACCGATCTGCTCGCCACGGTTCTCGAAGGGGAACACCTGCTGGATCGAGTCGATCTGCGACAGCGCGTGCGTCCGGCGGGCCCACGCTTCGATCACCGTGCGCGCCCGGGTGCGGGACAGCGAGCCGAAGGAACCGGTGCTGGACGGGCTGAAGCTCACGACCTCGCATCGCCCGACCGAGGTGCGGGTCCGGCCGATCCCGATCGTCTCGAGGTCGGCGAGGTCGACCGGTGCGTTCTCGTCTTCGAGCAGCGGTCCGAAGGACGGCGACTTGTTCTCGAAGACCGCGACGTCGTACTGGTCCGGGATCTCGGAGGGGTTCGAGGGGCTCGCGGGCGCGAGCGGGTCGAGGTTCGCGGGTGGCAGCATCACCCGGTTCTGGCGGGCGGCGGCGATCGAGATCCACTCACCCGTCAGCGGGTCCTGGCGCATGGACGCGGTCGGCGGACGTGGGGCGAGTTCGCGAGCGTCGGGCAGGCGCTCCGCGGGCAGCGTCGTGTCGACGTCGTCGAAGTAGATGAGTTCGCGACCGTCGGCGAGGCGCTGGGTCGAGCTCGCGATCGCCGGGTCGATGACGAAGGTGTCGTCGAGTGGGGGCATGGGGATCCTCAGAACGGGTTGTCGAAAGGAAACGTACAACGTTTCGCCTTGAAAAGTATAGGCAAGTCAGCGAAGATTCAAGCATGTCCGACGACGAGCCGACGCAGTTGCCCGCCCCACTGCGACGCGACCGCATCCGCGAGCTCCTCGATGAGCGCGGTTTCGTGCGCGTCGCCGACATCTCCGACGACTTCGGCGTCTCCCGGGTGACCGCCCGGACGGACCTCGACACCCTCGTCGACCAGGGCGAGGCCGTCCGCGTGCACGGAGGTGCGATGCCCGTGCAGGGACGCGGCGCCGTCGAGTCGCCGATCGAACTCGCGACCGCGACCTCGGCCCACGCGAAGCAGCGGATCGGAGAGGCGGCGGCCGCGATGGTGCGCTCCGGTCAGAGCGTGATCGTCGACGTCGGCAGCACCGGCCTCGCCCTCGCCCGCGCGCTCAAGGCTCGCCGCGACCTCGCCGACGTCGTGGTCATCACGAACGGCCTGACCATCGCGCTCGAACTCGAGTCGGAGATCCCGAGGTTCTCGGTGATCGTCACTGGTGGATCGCTTCGGCCGCTCCAGCATTCGCTCGTCGATCCGCTCGCCGGTTCGCTGCTCGGCCAGGTCCACGCCGATCTCGCCTTCATCGGGTGCAACGGTGTCGACGCAGGCCATGGCGTGACCAACGTCAACCTGCCCGAGGCCGAGGTGAAGGCCAGGATGGTTCGCGCCGCCGAGCGGGTGGTCGTGGTCGCCGACGCCTCGAAGCTCGGTGTGCGGCAGCTCGGCCGGATCGCCGGCCTCGAGGCTTTTGACGCCCTCCTCACCGACGACGGGGCCGCGCCCGAAACCATCGCACTCCTCCGGGAAGCGGGACTCGCGGTGACGCTGGTCCCACTCGGCGACTGACCTCGCGCCGCGTGCCGCTGCGCCCCGGCACTCGCGCGCCGACGGCCCGGTGCGGCAGCATGGTCGCATGAGTGATCGAGCGCATCCTGCCGTGTCCATCGTCGAGCAGACGCTGCGTGATCGCGGGGCCCAGGGCGAGATCACCTGGCTCGACGATGCTGCTCGAACCGCGGCGCAAGCAGCGGAGGCCCTGGGGATCGAGGTCGGGGCGATCGCGAACTCCCTCGTGTTCACGCTCGACGGCGAGCCGACCCTGATCCTCACGAGCGGTGCCCATCGTGTCGACACCGTCTGGGTGGGCGAGCGGCTCGGTGGACGGCTGAAGCGTGCTGACGCCGAGGTCGTCAGGGCGGCGACGGGACAGGTCATCGGCGGCGTCGCGCCCGTCGGTCACCCGGAACCGATCCGCACCTACGTGGACGAGGCGCTCGCCGCCTACCCGGAGGTCTGGGCCGCAGCCGGCCATGCGCACACGGTGTTCCCGACGACCTTCGAGGAGCTCGTGCGAGTGACCGGCGGGCAGATCATCGCGGTGGAGCCGCCGAAGGATCCTGCGGGGTCGTCGGCAGCTGCGTCGATGTAGCCACCGGAGCGGCCATGGCGTTCGGCGGCGTCCCCTGCTGCTTCGTCACCCGGCTCGGCGGCAGCGGAGCCGTCGCGGTCACGCCGTTCCTGCGCCCCCACCAGGTGCTCACGACGGCTGCCGCGACACAGAGCGCCATCGGGATGAGCATGAACGGTCCGCCGGCGCCCTCGCCCCGTTCGAAGACCTGGTCGGTCTGCGACATGAGGGCTGTGGGGACGAGGAGGAGGACGTTGTTCGTCGCGTGGATGAGCACCGGAGCCTCGAGGCCGCCGGTCCCTCGGGCGGCGAAGGACATCGAGGCGCCGAACACGAAGTAGTAGGCGATGAGCCAGGGGTCGCCCGCGAAGTGCACCGAGGCGAAGACCGCGCCGGAGACGACGGTGCCGACGAGGAACGCGGTGATCGGTCGACTGAACCAGGATCCGACGGAGCGCTGGATGAGGCCGCGGGCCCCGTACTCCTCGCCGGCAGACTGCAGCGGCGTCGTGAGGATCACGACGGCGAGCATCGCGATCATGGTGCCGTCGACCACGATGGGCTCGAGCGGGGAGAGCAGGACGGACGCGCCGACGTACACGATCCACACCGGGACGATGATGAGCGCGAGACGCCCGAGCCAGTGCCAGCGGAAGCGCCCCTCCGCCGAGGAGAGCCACCGTGGACGGACACCGAAGATCGCCCACTGGATGAGCATCGACACCGGGATGAGCGCGGCGAGCGACAGGTTGTTCGCGAGCATCGTCACCGGCGTCAGCGTCATGAGGCCATTCGCGACGTCGTCGAGCGTGTACGCCCCGGTGGCCACGTCCACGATGAGCGCGATGCCGCCGAGCGCGATCGAGAGGATCAGGAACCCGACGACGAGCAGGAGGAGCGCGAGTGCGCCACGCCACCAGGCTGGTGCGGCGCGGAGGGCGTGGTCGTACGTCGCGAGCTGCCGCTGAGGCACTGCTGGATCGACGGGCGTCGAGGCCGACGTCGAGGCCGGTGTCGTCGAGGGTGATGGCGAAGGCGTCTGCGGGTCCTGTCCAGGGTTCGTCATGCTGCCAGGGTAGGCAGCCGTCGCGGCAGCACGCGTCCCCCGAGCGATGGACGACGAGCGACGGATACCCAGTGATAGACCTGGTCTCGAACGCTCGACGGTGGGAGACTGACCGGTATGGCCGGACATCGCATCTTCACGACGAGCTTCGCCAGCGTGTACCCGCTCTACGTCGCGAAGGTGGAGCGGAAGGGCCGTACGAAGGCCGAGGTGGATCAGGTCATCACCTGGCTCACCGGCTATGACGACGCCGCGATCGAACGGGTGCTCGCCGACGGTACGGACTTCGAGACCTTCTTCGCCGACGCGCCGGCGATGCACCCCGATGCGTCGCTCATCACGGGCCTCATCTGCGGCATCCGCGTCGAGGAGATCGAGGACCCCCTCATGCAGCGCGTCCGTCAGCTGGACAAGCTCGTGGACGAGGTCGCGAAGGGGAAGAAGATGACCTCGATCCTCCGCACCTCCGCCTGACGGCCGAACGCGAGACCCTCCGATGACGCACCGGGCCGCCGCGCGAGTGCGCGACGGCCCGGTGCTCGGAACCCGGTCGGATCAGTGCGCGAGCACCGGCTCCGCGGACGCCTCCGGGGCGTGGTGCAGGGCGAGTCCCTGGTTGCGTCGGCGGAACAGCAGCGCCGCCGTCACCGCACCGACCGCGAAGAACCCGGCACCCCAGAAGTACGCGGTCTGGTAGCTCTGGATCGCGGCCTGCGCCAGCACCTCGGGGGTGGGCGGCGCGTTGTCGGTCACGTACGCCGTGGCGGCGCTCGCCGCGAGGGTGTTGAGCAGCGCCACACCGATCGACCCTCCGACCTGCTGGCTCGTGTTCACCGTCGCCGAGGCGACCCCGGCGAACGCCCGGTCGACACCGAGCGTCGCGGTCTGCATCGAGGCGGGCATGATCGATCCCATCGCGAAGCCGAGCACCATGAGCGCGGGCATGACGTTGCCGACATAGGAGCTGTCGAGGTCGAGTCGGGTGAGGAGGAGCATGCCGATCGCCCCGAGCGTCATGCCGAACGGCACCATGACCTTCGGCCCGAACCGCGGGACGAGGAGGTTGGTCCCCAGCTGTGCGGCGAGCACGAGCATCGCGATCATCGGGAGGAAGGCGAAGCCCGTCTGCTGCGGTGAGTACCCGAGCGAGGCCTGTAGGTAGTAGGTGACGAAGAGGAAGATGCCGAACATCCCGGCCCCGGCGATCATGACCGAGATGAACGCGGCGCCGCGGTTGCGGTCGAGGACGATCGACAACGGGAGGAGCGGGTGCGCGGCCCGGCGCTGCCAGAGGACGAACGCGACGAGGAGGACGGCTGCGGCAGCGAGGAAGGCCCAGCTGAGCGGCGAGTCCCAGCCGTCGGTCTCGGCATTGGCGAAGCCGTAGACGAGGCTGAACAACGCACCTGAGACGAGGACGGTGCCCGGAACGTCGAGCTTGGGGCGGGGGCCGGTCGTCTTCGGGGTGGTGATGAAGAGGACCGCCCCGACGATGGCGACCACGGCGATCACGACGTTGATGTACAGGTTCCAACGCCAGTCGAACTGCTCGGTGAGGAATCCGCCGAGGAGGAGTCCGACCGCGCCACCCGCGCCGGCGATCGCACCGAAGACGCCGAACGCGCGGGCGCGCTCCTTCGGGATCGTGAAGGTGGTCGTGAGCATCGCGAGCGCGGTCGGTGCGAGGAGGGCGGCGAAGACGCCCTGCAGCGCCCGTGCGGCGACGAGGGTGCCGAACGAATCGGCGGCGCCTCCGAGGGCCGAGGCGATCGCGAACCCGACGAGCCCGATGATGAACGCCCGCTTCCGGCCCATGAGGTCGGACAGGCGTCCGCCGAGGAGCAGCAGGCTGCCGAAGGCGAGCGAGTAGGCAGTGACGATCCACTGGCGGTCGCCGTCGGAGAATCCGAGGTCTGCCTGGGCGGCGGGCATCGCAATGTTCACGACGGTGGCGTCGAGCACGACCATGAGCTGGGCGAGGCCGACGGTGACGAGCGTCCACCAGCGGCGTGAGGAGACGGCCGGGGTTCCGGCAGTACTGTTCGAAGTCATGACCAGGAGCATATACGGAACCGAGGAGTTTCGAAACCAAACAGTTCCAGAACTATGAAGTTCCTGAACTATGCTGTTCCGGGAGACGAAAGGGAGGTGGGCCGCGATGACGCAGCTCGAGACTCCGATCGACGCCCCGAAGCTCGGACGCAAGCGTGACCACTCCCGCGACGCGGAGATTCTGGAGGCGGCGCTCGACGTCCTCGCCGACACGGGCTACGCCGGGATGACGGTCGATATGGTCGCCGCGCGGGCGAAGGCCGGCAAGGCGACGCTCTACCGCCGATGGGCGTCGAAGTCCGAACTCGTGATCGACGCGGTCGCCTGCATGAAGCAGATCGATCCCGACTTCTCGAAGCTGCCCGACACCGGCTCACTCCGCGGCGACCTCGTCGCGATGATCAAGGCGCCGTCCATCGCCGAGGGCGAGCGCAAGATGCGTGTGTTCGCCGGCGTGATGTCGATGATCTCGGATGCCCCGGAGCTCACCGAGTCCATCCATGCGGCGATCGTGGAGCCGCGCATGGCGGTCAACCGCTTCCTGTTGCAGCGCGCGATCGACCGCGGTGAGATCCGCGCGGACGCCGATGTGGAGACCCTTGCGCTGATCAGCCAGGCGATGGTGAGCTATCGCGTCCTCATGCTGCGGGAGCCGGTGACACGTGACTTCCTCATCTCGGTGATCGACGGCGTCATCATCCCGGCCGTCCGGAAGTAGCTCGATGACCGACGGACCCGCCCGATCTCGAACCGGGCTGCTCGATCGAGCGGCACCGGTCCACCTCGGGACACCGGACGCCCCACTGCGCTTCACTGGTTTCCGCGAGCCCGGTGGACGCCACCTCATCGTCGATGGCGCGCAGGCGTTCGAGTTGAGCTTCCCGTGCGGAAGCTGCGCGCTGCTGTTCCGTCGTCTGGACGAGGCTGCTCGGGCGCTCGCCGCAGACGCACTGCACGATCACCTGGACGAGGGCGTGCCCGCGATCGACAATCCTTCGTTACGCGACCTCGTGTCGACGATCCTGCCCGAGGGGACCTACCTGCCGCTCCTGCTGTCCATCGAGCCCGTCCTGGTCGCTCCGGGTGACGATCACGACTATTTCTCGCGGGAACAGGTCGTGCATCGCGGTATCGACCCCACGCTCGGTGCGCCGGAGGACCCGGCGACCGCGTATTACCGCGGCTCGACCCGTACGACCGGCGAGCACGAGACCCTCTTCGAGTTCCTGGTGCCGATGGTGCAGCCCGGTCGGAACGACCGCGAGCGCGTGGCCTCGTACGAGGAGCGGCTTCGAGCCGGGGGAGCGGCGACCGTGCTCGCGGTCTCCGTGCTGGACCGGACGCAGCCGTTCGACAGCTTCGACGCCCACACCGGTCTTGTGCATTTCGTCCTCGACGGCCACCACAAGTTGGAAGCAGCTGCACGTGTCGGGGTCGCGATCACCGTCTTGTCGTTCGTGTCGATCGACGCGAGCCTCGCTGACGAGGCGACGGCGATCGGCCTCCCGGAGCTGCTCGCGCGCTGATCACATCGAGTGTGAGACCGGGTGGATCACGCAGCGCTGGATCCCCCGATCCCTGCGCGACCCACCGGTCGAGGCGATGAGCGTCGCGCACCCCTGTCGCGAGCACACAGCCCACTGACGCGTGGACTGCGTCGGCATCACCTCCATCAGTGTGACACGAATAAGTCGTTCGTACCAGTTAGAGAAAGACGTCGGCTGTGTGAGCTCCGAGCCTCTAGGCTGAGGCCCCGACCGGCCACGGTCGACGGATACGGCGCCGATGGATCGGAGTCGGAACACAGGCTGTCCGAGGAGGTCAGGATGCCGGGGACGCGACGAACGCCGACGCAGGAGCGCGGGCAGGTGACGCAGGACGCGATCGTCGAGGGTGCCGCGACCGTCTTCGACCGCATCGGTTACGGGAACGCGAGTCTGTCGATGATCGCGGAGGCGTCCGGGATCTCGCAGGGGTCCATGTACTTCCACTTCAAGTCGAAGGAGCAGATCGCCCTCGCGGTCATCCACGAGCAGCACGACCGGTCGATGCCGCTCATGGCACGGGTGTCGGAACAGTACGACGGAGTCCTCGAGCGGCTCATCCGCATTTCTCGCGCCATGGTCGACCAACTCGAGAACGACCCGGTCGTCCGCGCCGGGATCAGACTCACGCTCGATGAGGGTTCGCTGAGCCAACCGGCCGGCGCGTTCTACGAGGACTGGATCTCGGGGACGGCCGCTCAGCTCGACCTGGCGCTGCAGGCCGGCGACCTTGTGAGCTCGATGTCGGCACCGGACCTGGCCCGCACGCTGATCGGATTCTTCACCGGTGTCCAGCTCACCGCTCAGGCGACGGTCGGTCGCTCGGACATCGCAGCGTCGGTCGACCGCATGTGGCGGCTCGCGATCGACGCCATCGTCCCCGAGACGAGGCGGGCAGCGGCGACGCAGATCCGGGAGGACTCGTTCGGCGCTGCGGGCGATGAGCACCCGGCACGACCTGCCGCGTCGATGTAGCGATCCACGCTGGACGGGCGACGACCGGACATCCCGACGTGACACGGTCGACAACCGCGTCCGTGGTGGGCCCGGTGGGGCTCGAACCCACGACCCGCGGATTAAAAGTCCGATGCTCTGCCAACTGAGCTACAGGCCCATACGCGCTCTACTCTACGAGATTTCGACGGCACCCGTTGACGCGCGGGTCCGGGCGACGGGGGGAGGATCGCCCGCCGGGACGAGTACCGTTGTCGGGTGCGCGAAGCGCGTCGCAGGGAGGAGCAGGCATGACCGAGGGATTCCATCGTCCGACGAAGCTGCCGCCGTCGATGCTCGAAGCGATCCAGGGTGGTCTCGACCCGGAGGCCGTGTCGAGGATCACGCACGAGACGGCCGTCGCACTCCTCACCCGGGTGCGGGCGGACCCGGACCCTGCCGTGGTGGATCGCCTCGTGACGTACACGGACGAGCACGGGATCGACGCCATCGCGGAACTCTGGTCGCACGCCAGTCCGCGGAGTCTCCCAGGAGCCCTCTGGCGGATCTACCTACTGCGCCTGCTCATCCGGCAGGACCCGGTGGGGACGAGCTTCAGCTTCCAGCGGGGCACCGAGCTCATCACCACCGTCGACCCCGTGATCGCCGGCGCGGCCGAACCGACCGGGCCTGAGGAGATCATCGTCCTCGCCGACCAGATCCTCCGTGGCCTCTACACCGGTGACTTCGCGATCGCCCTCGAGCGGGCGGCCTCCTTCTGCCGGATCAACGCGGTCGGCTGCACCTCCCTCGCGGACGACCGGGACGCCGTCGACCCCGCAGACGCCGCTAGACTCACCACGAAAGCCGCGCGGTTCGGCACCATCGCCGAGGAACTCGCCGGCTGCGCGCGGCTGTGGCGCACCGACTCCCTGGACTGACGCGACCCGTCCGGTCAAGGCCCGGTACCTGGGAATATCCATCGCCGATCACTTGCTACACTGATTCAGCCGGGCCGCAGTAACCCCGGGCTCCAAAAATCGCCGCTTCGAGCGGCCTTGCGCCGAGAGGCGTTTCTGCGGCCTGGCACTTGCTTTCTCCGGAGGTCTTCGCCCTCCTGCCGCCCATTCCGTGATGACACCGGAACTGGGGTGTCGAATCGCGTCGATTCCTCCAATCGGATCCCGGGTCGGCACCGAACTCCGTGTATGACCGCCGCACTGTACACGCAGACCCGACCTCGGGTGGGCGTCGCGCAAATGGCCGGTGTCCGTGAGAAGCTAAGACTTGTGACCACGGGACCGGAAGCCGACGCTGCACCGCAGGTGTCATTGGCGAACGTGCTCGACGCGCTCCTCGTCCGAGTGGCCGGCGGCGACCAGGTCGCGTTCAGCGAGCTGTACGACCACATCGCCCCGCGGGTCCTCGGACTCGTCAAGCGGGTGCTCGTCGACCACGCGCAGTCCGAAGAGGTCACCCAGGAGGTGTTCCTGGAGGTCTGGCAGAACGCCCAGAAGTTCGAGGCGGGCAAGGGCACGGCGACGACCTGGGTGCTCACCATGGCCCACCGTCGTGCGATCGACCGCGTGCGCGCCTCACAGGCCGGACGCGACCGCGATCTCAAGATCGGCATCCGCGACTTCGACGAGCGTGTCGACAACGTGCAGGAGACGGTCGAGATCCGGATCGAGCACGAACGCGTCAAGCGGGCCTTCGTCCGGTTGAGCGAGCTGCAACGCGAGGCTGTTTCGCTCGCCTACTACGGCGGCTACAGTCACAGCGAGATCTCGAACCTGCTCGGCGTGCCGATCGGCACGGTGAAGACCAGGTTGCGAGACGGAATGATCAGACTTCGAGACGAGTTGGGGGTGCGTACATGACCGAGCGAGACGATGCAACAGACCTGGCAGCCGGAAACGCGCTGCACACCCTGACCCCGCGCGAGCAGGAGCGGTTCGACCGCCTGCGAGCCGAACACGAGTCCGTCCGCGAGGAAGCGGCGGAATTCGAGGAGACCGTCGCCATGCTCGACCTCGCAGCACCTCCCGTGCAGCCGTCGGCAGCGCTCAAGAACTCGCTCATGGCCGCGATCCAGAACCTGCCGCAGCTGTCCGCTGACGCCCCCGTCGATGCTCCTGTCGCCGAGGTGCAGGCGCTTCCGACCGCGGTCCCGGAGGTCGACGAGACGCCGGTCTCGACACCGACGACCACGCCGCCCGCTGCAGCAGCGACCACCCCGGTGGTCGGTGCGGCGGAACGCAAGGCCGCCTCACGGTGGCGTCGCAGCGTCGTCGGCATGGTGGTCGGCGCCGCAGCAGCGGTCGGCCTCATCTTCGGCGGTGTCGGACTCGCGAACACCTTCGGTGGTGGATCCCTCACGCAGACGGTCGCGCTCGCGGAGATCAACGCGGCGTCCGACGTCCAGCGCGCGAAGGTGTCGATGGACGATGCGACGGCGACCCTCGTCTGGTCGGGTGAGCTCGGCAAGTCCGCCCTGCTCGTCGACGGACTCGGGTCCCTGCCGTCGGACAAGGTCTACGAACTCTGGTACATCGGCGAGGGAGGCCCGGTCTCGGCCGGCACCTTCTCGGCAGCGAACGGCACCACCTGGCGTGTCCTCGACGGCGCCATGAGTGCGGGGGACAAGGTCGGCGTGACGGTCGAGCCGCAGGGTGGCTCCAAGCAGCCCACCACCGATCCGATCATGGTCATCGAGACGGCGTAGTCCGTTCCCTCCGGTCCGCGAGAGCCTGTCGGCAGGCTTCACCTCGACAGACTCGCGGACGTGCTGCAGACGACGACAGCCCCGCCCGGGAATCCCGGGCGGGGCTGTCGTGATGCCGGCGTCAGATCAACCGAAGCGACCCGAGACGTAGTCCTCGGTCGCCTGGACGGACGGCTTCGAGAACATCGTCGTGGTGTCGTCGTACTCGATGAGCTTGCCCGGTTTGCCGGTGCCCGCGATGTTGAAGAACGCGGTCTTGTCGCTGACGCGGCTCGCCTGCTGCATGTTGTGCGTCACGATCACGATCGTGTACTCCTGCTTGAGCTCCTCGATGAGGTCTTCGATGGCGAGCGTGGAGATCGGGTCGAGGGCCGAGCAGGGCTCGTCCATCAGGACGACGTCGGGGGAGACGGCGATGGCGCGGGCGATGCAGAGACGCTGCTGCTGACCACCGGAGAGGCCGGAGCCCGGCTTGTCGAGGCGGTCCTTCACCTCGTTCCAGAGGTTGGCGCCCTGGAGCGAACGCTCGACGAGCGCGTCCTGGTCGGACTTCGACATCTTCCGGTTGTTGAGCTTGACGCCCGCGAGCACGTTCTCCTTGATGCTCATCGTCGGGAACGGGTTCGGGCGCTGGAAGACCATGCCGACCTGGCGACGGACGAGGACCGGGTCGACGCCCGGGCCGTAGAGGTTGTTGCCGTCGATGAGGACCTCACCCTCGACGCGTGCGCCGGGGATCACCTCGTGCATGCGGTTCAGGGTGCGGAGGAAGGTCGACTTCCCACAGCCGGAGGGGCCGATGAACGCGGTGACCGTGCGGGGCTGGATCTGGAGGGAGACGCCCTCGACGGCCATGAAGCTGCCGTAGAAGACGTTGAGGTCGTTGACTTCGATGCTCTTGGACACGGGGTTCCTTTGCTCGCGGCCTAGCGGCCGAACTTGGGGGCGAAGATCTTGGCGATGAGTCGGGCGATGAGGTTCAGCGCCATGACGATGAGGATGAGGACGAGCGCGCCGGTCCAGGCGCGGTCCACGTAGGAGGCCCCGTCTGTGCCCTGGTTCGCGTACTGGGTGTACACGAAGACCGGGAGGGTCATCATCGGGCCGTCGAAGAGGTTGTAGTTCATGCTCTGGGTGAAGCCGGCGATGATCAGGAGGGGCGCGGTCTCACCGATGACGCGGGCGACGGCGAGCGTCACGCCGGTGATGATGCCGGCGATCGAGGTCGGGAGGACGATCTTGAGGATGGTCAGCCACTTCGGCACACCGAGCGCGTAGGAGGCCTCGCGCAGTTCGTTCGGAACGAGCTTGAGCATCTCCTCGCTCGACCGCACGACGACGGGGATCATGAGCAGCGACAGCGCGATGGCGCCGCCGATGCCGAGCCGGACGCCCGGGCCGAAGAAGATCGCGAGGAGGGCGAACGCGAACAGGCCGGCGACGATCGACGGGATGCCGGTCATGACGTCGACCAGGAAGGTGATGCCCTGTGCCAGCCGTCCACGGCCGTACTCGACGAGGTAGATGGCGGTCAGGATGCCGATCGGGATGGAGATGATCGACGTGGCCAGCGTGATGAGCAGCGTGCCGGTGATGGCGTGCAGCGCGCCACCGCCCTCACCGACGACGTTCCGCATCGACAGCGAGAAGTAGTTGAGGTCGAACCGGGCGGCGCCGGCCGAGATCACCGTGATGGCGACCGAGACGAGCGGCAGGAGGGCGACGACGAAGGCCGCGGTCACCAGGGTGGTGAGCAGGCGGTCCTTGGCTTTCCGGCGACCTTCGACCATGAGTGACGCGACGTAGACGGTGACCGCGTAGAGCGCGGCGCCGAGCACGACGGCCCCGGGGACGTTGTAGCTCTTGTCGGCGGTCGACTGCTGCAGCAGCAGGAAGATGACTCCGCTGACGATGAGGCTGCCCGCGAGGATGGTGAGCGGAGCGAACTTCGGCAGCTTGCCCGCGGTGAGCGAGTTGGAGAACGGCGTGGCGATGGACGCCTGACGGCGGTCGGTCGTGGCGGTCATCAGTTCGCTCCCGAGAATTCTTTACGACGGTTGACGATGAGTCTGGCGATGAAGTTCACCACGAAGGTGATGATGAACAGGATCAGGCCGGTGGCGATGAGCTTGTTCACGTCGATGCCGAAGGACTCGGGGAAGTTCAGGGCGATGTTCGCCGCGATGGTGTTCGGGTTGCTCGAGGTGAGCAGGAAGAACGAGTAGACGGCGGCGGGGGAGAGCACGAGGGCCACAGCCATCGTCTCGCCGAGCGCTCGTCCGAGGCCCAGCATCGAGGCGGACACGATGCCGGGACGGCCGAACGGCAGGACCGCCATCTGGATCATCTCCCAGCGCGTCGCGCCGAGCGCGAGTGCGGCCTCCTCGTGGAGCTTCGGGGTCTGGAGGAAGATCTCCCGGGAGATGGCCGTGATGATCGGGATGATCATGACCGCGAGCACGAGGGCGACGGTGAGGATCGTACGACCGGTGCCGGACACCGTGCCACCGAAGAGCGGGATCCATCCGAGGTTCTCGGACAGCCAGGCGAAGAAGGGCTGGACGAACGGCGCGAGCACGAGCGCGCCCCAGAGGCCGTAGACGACCGACGGCACGGCGGCCAGGAGGTCGATGACGTAGCCGAGGGCGACCGCGAGTCGTCGCGGCGCGTAGTGGGTGATGAAGAGCGCGATCCCGAGCGAGAGCGGCACGGCGATCGCGAGGGCGAGGATGGCCGCCCAGATGGTTCCGAAGACGAAGGGGCCGACGTAGGCCCAGAAGCTCGTCGGAGCACCGGTGAACGACGAGGAGTCGGCCGTGAGGGCCGGGAACGCCTGGACGATGAGGAAGATCGCGACCGCCGCCAGGATGACGAGGATGAGCGATCCGGAGACGAGGGAGAGCGTCGAGAAGACGCGGTCGCCGACTCGTTGCTTGGCTTTGGGTCTCGCAGCTAGGGCCTCGACAGCCATGGGTTCCCGTTCTCTCGATGCGATGGTGGTGCCCCTCGACGGACTCGGGGAGCGGCTACTGCGGGTGTTGCGAGTACTGGTGACGCAGGTCGAGCGTGCCGGGCAGGGCCCGGCACGCTCGACCGTTGGACTACTTGATGGACGCGATCGCGTCCTGGACCTTCTTGGCGAGGTCGGCGGAGAGCGGCGCAGCACCGGCCGACTTCGCAGCCTCTTCCTGGCCGGCGTCGCTGGCGATGTAGCCGGCGTACGCCTTGACGAGGTCGGCGACCTTCGGGTCGGCGTACTCCTGGCAGGCGATGAGGTAGCTCACGAGCACGATCGGGTAGTGGGTCGCGTCCGTGGTCTCGCGGTCGAGCTTGATGGCGATGTCGTTCGCCTCGCGGCCTTCGACGAGCGGCGAGCCCTCGACGACGGCGGCAGCACCCTCGGCGCTGTACTCGACGAACTCCTCGCCGACCTTGATCTTCGCGACACCGAGGTCGCCGGCCTTCGACGCGTCGGCGTAGCCGATGGTGCCGGTGCCGCCCTTGACGGTGTCGACGACACCGGAGGTGCCCTTGGCGCCCTCACCCGACTGGAACGGGAAGGTGTCGGCCGGCTCAGCGGTCCAGACGTCGGGCGCGTTCTTGCCCAGGTAGTCGGCGAAGTTCTTCGTCGTACCCGAGTCGTCCGAACGGTGGACGGCGGTGATGGCCGTGGAGGGGAGCTTCGCGTCGGGGTTCAGAGCGACGATCGCCGGGTCGTCCCAGCTGGTGATCTGACCCGCGAAGATCTTCGCGATGGTCGAGGCGTCGAGGTTGAGCTCGTCGACACCCTCGATGTTGAAGATGACCGCGATGGGGGAGATGTAGACCGGGAGGTCGATCGCCTTGGTGTCCGCTGCGCATGCGGCGAAGGTGCTCGTGAGCTCCTCGTCGGACAGCGCCGAGTCGGAACCGGCGAACTGCACACCGCCGGCGATGAACGCCTTGCGGCCGGCGCCGGAGCCGTCGGGGGAGTAGTTGATGGTGACGTCCGGGTTGGCCGTCTGGAAGGCGGCGACCCAGGCTTCCTGGGCGCTGCCCTGCGACGATGCGCCGCTACCGGCCAGGCTGCCCTTGAGGTCGCTGGCGGCTGCGCTCGTGGCTGTGGCGCCGCCTTCGTTGGCCGCACAGGAGGTCAGTGCGACGGCTGCGACTGCTGCTACGACCGCGACGCGGCCGAAACGTGAGAACTTCACAGGGATGTCCATTCATTGGTGTGGGTGCGAGCCGGTGCTGGCTCGTCAGTGACGCTAACCATGCGGCATGACGAGCATCCCCCGTGATGGTAAACAACGGGTGAACGGATATCGACGGATTCATGGCGTCCGACGTGGCGACGCCGCGAGTGCACCACGAACGGCCCCTGTTCAGGGGGGCGATCGGATGGGTCAGACGCGGGGTTCGTGCGTCTCGATCGCGATGATGCCGGAGCTCGGATTCGTTCGGGAGAGGTGCACGATGGAGAACGCCCCGGTCTCGAGTGCGGCGGCGCTCCCGAGGTAGGAGCCTCGGGTGGACCCGGTGGCGAGCGCGATCTCGTGCAGGATCTCGGGGAGGACCGGCCCGTGGCTGCAGAGGATGGCCGTCTTGAGCGCCCGGACACGGCGACCGACGACCCGGCGGACGTCGGATTCGCCCCGCTCGTAGGCGTCCTGGCTGATGAGGTCGGAGCGTTTGGGCTCGATGCCCGCGGCCGCGGCGATCGGGCTGACGGTGCTGACGCAGCGCACGGCCGTGCTCGTCACGATCTTGCGGGGGCCGAAGGCCAGCAGGGTCGGGACGTTCCCCGCGGCCTGCTTGACCCCGCGCGGCGCCAGTGGCCTGGTCGCGTCCTCGCCGGACCATTCCGAGGGTGACGTGGCCTTCCCGTGGCGCATCGCGATGAGGGCGAAGGTCGCGGTGACGCCTTCGTCGACCAACGCGGCGAAGGCGTCGAGGATCTCCACGTCGCGCTCGTAGCTGAGGTAGCTCCGTGCCCGTTTGACGGTGACCCACTCCAGAGCTGCGACCTCGCCGTTCGGGATGAACGTGCTCTCGCGGACGGCCTGGTCGGTGACCTCCGCGGACCAGTAGTGGACGATCTTCTCGCGACCGCTCGACAGGGGGTACGTGGAGACGCCGAGCGGCACACCGAGGTGGACGCTCAGGCCGGTCTCCTCTTTGATCTCCCGCACGGCCGTCTGCGCGAGCGTCTCCCCGGGATCGACCTTGCCCTTGGGGATCGTGACGTCGCCGTACACCGTCCGGTGGATGACGAGGAGGTGGACCTTGCCGTCGATGAGGCGCCAGCACACGGCACCGGCTGCGTAGATTGCCGTCGTCGTCATAGTCACTGCCTCGTCGTGTCGTGGTGCTCGGGTGGGTCGCGCTGCGGAGTCGTCAGCGACGGTTCCTCGGCCGGCGGCGGGCCGCGGTCTCGAGCATGAGGGAGTCTTGCAGATCCGTGAGCGGTCGTCCGTCAGCGTCGACCGCGTGGCGCGTCCAGACGCCGTCGGCGTCGAGCCACCACGACGACGTCTGCTCATCGAGTGCCTGCTCGAACATCGCGGCGGTCGCTTCGAGGTGCTTCGGGTCGGTGAGCCTGACGAGCGCCTCGACGCGGCGGTCGAGATTGCGGTGCATCATGTCGGCACTGCCGATGAACACGTGCGGGTCGCCGTCGTTGTGGAACGAGAAGATGCGAGAGTGTTCGAGGTAGCGCCCCAGGATGGAGCGCACGCGGATCGTCTCGCTCATCCCCGGCTGGCCGGGCTTCAGCGCGCAGATCCCGCGGACCCACAGGTCGACCGGGACCCCCGCTTGGCTGGCTCGGTAGAGCGCGTCGATGATCGCCTCGTCCACCATCGAGTTGACCTTGATGCGGATCCCGGACGGCTTGCCCTCCTCGGCGTTCGTGCGCTCCTGCTCGATGTGCTTGAGGAGGCCCTTGCGCAGGTGGCGCGGCGCGACGAGGAGGCGCTTGAACTTCTTCTCGATCGCGTAGCCGGACAGCTCGTTGAAGAGGCGGGTGAGGTCTTTGCCGACCTGGTCGTCGGCCGTGAAGAGACCGAGGTCCTCGTAGATGCGGCTCGTCTTCGGGTTGTAGTTGCCCGTACCGATGTGGCTGTAGTGGCGAAGGACCCCGCGCTCCTGTCGGACGACGAGCGCGAGCTTGCAGTGCGTCTTCAGTCCGACGAGGCCGTAGACGACGTGGACGCCGGCCTTCTCGAGCTTCCTGGCCCAGGAGATGTTGTTCTGCTCGTCGAACCGGGCCTTGATCTCGACCAGCGCGAGGACCTGCTTGCCGGCCTCCGCCGCGTCGATGAGTGCTTCCACGATGGGGCTGTCGCCCGAGGTCCGGTACAGGGTCTGCTTGATCGCGAGCACGTGCGGGTCGGCGGCGGCCTGCTCGATGAACGCCTGCACGCTCGTGGCGAAGGACTCGTACGGGTGGTGGACCAGGACGTCCTCACGGGCGATCGACCGGAAGAGGTCGGGCTTGCCGTTCGGTTCGTCGGGCTGGAACTGCAGCGCCGTGGTCGGTACCCGCTTCGGGTACTGGAGGTCCGGACGGTCGATGCCGGCGAGGCTGAAGAGGCCGCCGAGGTCGAGCGGCGATGGCAGGCGGTAGACCTCCTGCTCGGTGATGTCGAGTTCGCGGACGAGGAGTCCGAGGGTGACGTCGTCCATGTCGTCGGTGATCTCGAGCCGGATGGGCGGCCCGAACCGGCGGCGCAGCAGCTCCTTCTCGAGTGCCTGGATGAGGTTCTCGGTCTCGTCCTCCTCGATCACCATGTCCTCGTTGCGCGTGACGCGGAAGACGTGGTGGTCGACGATCTCCATGCCGGGGAAGAGGTGGCCGAGGTGGTTGGCGATGACCTCCTCGAGGGCGATGTAGCGCACGCTGGGGGCGGTGTCCAGCGACGCGGAACGGCGCTCCGCCGGACCGACGCGGACGAAGCGCGGCATCATCTGCGGGACCTTGAGCCGGGCGAACTCCTCGCGCCCGGTCCGGGTGTTCCGCACTCGGACCGCGAGGTTCAACGAGAGGCCGGAGATGTAGGGGAACGGGTGGGCCGGGTCCACCGCGAGCGGCATGAGCACCGGGAAGACCTGGTTGCTGAAGTATTCGCTGAGGTATTCGCGGTCGGCTGCGTCGAGTGAGTCCCAGGTGACGACCGTGACCCCGCGTTCGGCGAGGTCGGGGCGGACGAGGTCGTGCCAGGCGCGGGCGTGCCGTTCCTGCAGGACGTGCGCCTGCTGCGAGATCTCGGACAGGACGTCGGCCGGCGCGTTGCCGACGTTCGTCGGGACCGCCAGGCCCGTGAGGATGCGGCGCTTCAGGCCGGCGACCCGCACCATGAAGAACTCGTCGAGGTTCGAGGCGAAGATCGCGAGGAAGTTGGCGCGTTCGAGGACGGGCAGCGCGGGGTCTTCGGCGAGCTCGAGCACACGCTGGTTGAAGGCGAGCCAGCTGAGTTCGCGGTCGAGGTAGCGGTGTTCGGGCAGCGCGGGATCGTTCCGCTCGAAGGCGGGGTCGAAGTCCTCTTCGTCTCCATCGAGGCCGACATCGAGCACGGTTGGGTCTGCTGGCATGCCTTCATCATGACACCGTGGCGGGGGTGGTCGCGACGACTGCGGTGAACACTGTGTAAATGCCGCAGCGCCACACCGCTGTGGAGGGGATCAGGCGTCGGTTCTCGCGTACTGCACGTCGATGGTGTGGTCGGTGAATCCGAGCGATCGGTACAGCGACACCGCAGGGAGGTTGTCGGCTTCGACGTACAGCGTGACCGCCTCCACCCGTCGATCCCGAAGGCGGGCCAGGCCGGCCTCCATCAGGAGCCGCCCGAGCCCTCGGCCACTGGCCGCCGGGTGCACGCCGACCGCGTAGACCTCGCCGACCGTGTCCTCGACCTTCAACCAGATGAACCCGAGGAGGTCGCCGTCGGAGCCTCGTGCGAGCAGGAAGTCGTCGGCGTCGAACCAGGACTCGGCCTCCCGGGCGCGGAGATCGTCGAGGGTCATGCGTCCCTGCTCGGGGTGGTCGGCGAAGGCGAGCGCGTTGACCTCGAGCCACTCCTCCTCGTCGGCTCCCGGCCGGAACGTGCCGACCGTGACATCAGCGTGCCCGGCGGTGGCCGGTCGCGCACGGCTCGTGGGCGTCTTGATCAGGCGGAGCTGCAGCAGCGTCCTGATCGGCGAGAAGCCGAACTCCTGCGCGAGCACCCGGGAGGCGGGGTGGTCGCCATGTGCCCAGATGCGCACCTGCGGGGGACAGTTGGCGAGGACGCCGCGCAGTGCGGCGCGACCGTAGCCGTGGCCCCGCCACTCGGGCTCGACGACGAACTCCAGCTCGCCATGTCCGAGGATGGCCGCACCCACGACGGCGAAGTCGTCGGGGTCGACCGGCGGGTCCTGTGGTTCGACGGCGAGGATCAGCGTCCGGGCGCCGGACGCGGCGTCGATGAGCGACTGATCGCTGAACGGCGGCTGGCCGTCGACGAGCGACGCCGTGCGCACGACGCGCTCGAGCGCATCCCGGGTGCGGGCGTCGTCGACGTTACGAACCGACAGCGTCAGCCGGGGCATGATCGTCCTCGTAGACGTTGAAGCGGTAGCCGACGTTGCGCACGGTGCCGATGAGCTGCTCGAGGTCGCCGAGCTTGGCGCGCAACCGGCGGACGTGGACGTCGACGGTTCGCGTACCGCCGAAGTAGTCGTAGCCCCAGACCTCGCTCAGCAACTGCTCGCGCGTGAACACCCGGGAGGGGTGGGTCGCGAAGAAGCGGAGCAGTTCGAATTCCTTGAAGGTGAGGTCGAGCGGCTTGCCGTGGACCTTCGCGGAGTAGCTGGCCTCGTCGATGACGACGCCGGACGCCTGGATCTTGCTCGCCGAGTGCTCCTGCGAGGCGCGGCCGATCGCGAGCCGGATCCGCGCGTCGACCTCGGCCGGCCCGGCGGATTCGAGGATGACGTCGTTCACACCCCAGTCGGCGCTGACCGCCGTGAGGCCGCCCTCGGTCAGGATGAGGAGGAGTGGGACCGACAGCCCGGACGCACCGAGGATCTTGCAGAGCGACTTGGCGCTCGCGAGATCCTGGCGGGCGTCGACGAGGACGAGATCCGAACTCGGAGCGTTCACGAGTTGTGCGGGGTCGGCGGGGATCTGCCGGGTGCGGTGGCTCAGGAGCCCGAGGGATGGGAGGACCTCGGTGCCGACCATGGAGGTCAAGACCAAAATTTGCGCCACGCGCATCCTCCCGACTGAGTTTGGAACCATATTAGGCGAACGACCGCACCCCACGTCGCACCGGGCGCCCGCTGGTGGTCCGATGGCGTCCGCTCTGTGACAATGGGTCCGTGAGCGAAACCACTCTCTCCCCCCGGCTGCGCTGGATCAGCGTCGTCTCCATCTGGGCGCTCGCGCTCGTCGGTGTCGTCGTGTCCGGCCTGCTCTGGAGTCCGGGGGAGACCTTCTTCGGGCTGTCGGCCACGCTCGGCCTCTGCACGCTGGCCGCGTTCTCGGCACAGCTGTTGACGCGTCAGAAGGTGGGATTCGTCGATCGGATGTCGACGAGCGTCACCGGCGCCGTCCTCATCCTCGCCATCGGCGGTGCCGTGTATGGCCTCATCGCCCTGGCCTCGGGGTAGACTTTCCCCATGCTGCTCGCTCTCGAAATCTTCTTCATCGGCTTGCTCGTCCTCGCCAGTCTCGCCATCGCGTTCACCGCGGTGGTCGTGCTGAAGAACCTGTACCGCGGTCAGCGCTAGTCCGGGTCCCTCGATGATCGAGATCCCGAGCGGCCTGCCGAGCGAACTGGTCCCGCTGTCATGGCTCATCGGCGTCTGGGAGGGCACCGGCGTCATCGACTACCGGGTCGGCGACGAGACCGTGACCCGCGAGTTCGGTCAGCGCGTGAGCTTCAGCCACGACGGCCTGCCGTACCTGAACTACAACTCCTACACCTGGCTCCTGCCCGAGCAGCCCCCTCGTGACGCCGAGGGGGCCTCGTCCACGGACGAGGACGCCCTGTCGGACGACACCGCTGCGGACGTCGCGCCCGAGGCGCACCCGGTCGACGAGTCCGGTGTGCCCGAGCCGCTCGTCACCGAGACGGGTTACTGGCGCCTCGAGCGCCCGTTGATCGAAGGCGATCCCGGGCCGGGGATGCTCCCAGGGCAGGGCCCCCGCCCGTTCGGCACGGCGCAATCGGTCGAGACGCTGCGTACGTCGACCGGCGCCTTCCCCCTACAGGTCTCGATCGTCCACCCGAACGGTGTGAGCGAGCTCTACCTCGGTCAGATCGACGGCCCGCGGATCGACCTCGCGACCGACGCCGTCGTCCGGACCGCTGGAGCCAAGGAGTACGCCGCCGCGACCCGCCTGTACGGCCTCGTGGAGAACCACCTGCTCTGGGCCTGGGACATCGCCGCCCTGGGGCAGGATCTCCGGACGCACGCCTCGGCGCGCCTGGCCAAAGCCGACTGACGTGACCGATCCCACCGGAGCGGTCACGCCGGAAGCGATTCCGGGCTCGCCCTTCCTCACGCTGCCGGGTGCCGTCGAACAGGCGGACGCCGTCGACCACGGCGTCCCCTCCCATTACGGCAGCCCGAACATCGAGCAGCGCCTCATCGCCAGCGGGAAGGCGATCGTCGACCTGTCGAACCGTGGCATCGTGACGGTCACCGGCCCTGATCGGCTGAGCTGGCTCAACTCCATCACGAGCCAGGAGCTGCGGTCGCTGTCCGCCGGCATCTCCACGGAGACCCTCTTCCTCGACCAGAGCGGCCGGATCGAGCACGCGGTCAAGCTGCTCGACGACGGGACGACCACGTGGCTCGTCACCGAGGCCGACGATGCTGCGCCCCTCCACGCCTGGCTCGATCGGATGCGGTTCATGCTGCGCGTCGAGGTGGCCATCGTGACCGAGCGGTACGCCGTGATCGGTGCGGCGGCGGGTCTCACGGTCGAGGCCGCGGAGCCGAACGGCATGCCGCTCGTCTGGCACGATCCGTGGTCCGAGGTCGCGGTCGGCGGGCATCAGTACGCGACGGGTGAGCACCCGGGTGCAGCGTGGACGTGGACCGAGACGATCGTCGCGCGCGAGCAGCTCGAGTCGCTCGTGCAGCAGATCCGCGTGGGGGCGTTCTCCGCCGCGGGTTCGTTGGCCGCAGAAGCCCTGCGCATCGCCGCGTGGCGCCCGCGGTTGCAGTCCGAGGTCGACGAACGGAGCATCCCGCACGAGCTCGACTGGCTGCGCTCTGCCGTCCACTTGAACAAGGGCTGCTATCGCGGTCAGGAGACGGTCGCCAAGGTGCACAACCTCGGGCATCCGCCGCGGCGTCTCGTCATGCTCCTCCTCGACGGCTCCGACGCGGTCCTGCCGCCGGCCGGTTCGAACGTGGTGCTCGTCGGCGACGGCGACGACGCGATCCGGAAACCCGTCGGACGCATCACCTCGAGCGCGATCCACCACGAGTTGGGCCCGGTGGCGTTGGCGATCGTCAAGCGCTCCGCGGATCCGGCGGCCGTGCTGACGGTGGAGGCCGACGGCATCGACGTCGCGGCGTCGCAGGAGATCGTCGTGCCGGCGGATGCCGGGGCCACGGCGAACGTGCCGCGGCTGCCGCGACTCGGCGCCGTCCGGCGCTGACCCCGGTGGGGAGCGACGGCGCCTCGGACCCGGGCGTACGGGTCGACCGATGGACCGCCGCGGTTCGTCGCCGCATCGCGCTCGGCGACGCCTGGCATCGTCTGGTCGGATCCGTGCCGGCCGTGCTGCAGGTCAGCGCCACGGCGATCGGCGCGTACGCGTTCTCCCACTACGTACTCGGGCACGCCGTGCCACTCCTCGCCTTGACCGTGACGATCTCGAGTCTCGGCTTCGTTCGCGACGCCCGCCCGATCCGGGTGCTCGAGACGGCCGTGGGGATGAGCGTCGGGATCGCGCTTGCCGAGATCCTGCTCCTCGGCTTCGGTCAGGGGACGTGGCAACTCGCGGTCGCGCTCGTGCTCACGCTGCTCGTCGCCCGGTTCCTGTCGCCGGCGGCGTCGTTCGCGATCGCGGCGGCGGTGCAGTCCGTCCTCGTCATGCTCCTGCCCGTGCCCGACGGGGGCCCGTTCGTGCGCACCCTCGACGGTCTGATCGGCGGGGTCTTCGCCCTGCTCGCGACCGCGCTCATCCCGCGCGACCCGCGCCGGAGTGCTCGCCGTGACGGCCAGCGGCTCATCGACGAACACGTCCGGACCCTCGCCTCGCTCGTCGCCGCCCTCCGTCTCGGCGACCTCGAGGAGGCGGACCGCGCGCTCGCACGGGCGAGGGCCACCCAGCCGGCCCTGGACGCGTGGCGCGGAACCCTCGACTCAGGACTCGCCATCGCGCGCATCTCGCCGTTCCTCCGCAAGGCGGTGTTCGACCTGGAACGGCAGCGGACCATGCTCGACGGCATGGACCTCGCGACCCGCAACCTCCGGGTGATCGCCCGGCGCATCGACTACGTGTCGCGCGACGCCACGAGCCGTCCCGAGCTCGCGGACCTGCTCGCGCGCACCTCCGTCGCGCTCGGCATCCTGTCGCAGTCGATCGGTGACATCGCCCAGCAGCCGGTCGCGAGGCAGTCCCTGCTGGAGATCGCGAAGCACCTCGAGCCGGTCGCCGTCCTCCCCGACGCCTCGGTCTCCGAGCAGGCGCTCGTGCTCGTGCTCCGGCCGTACCTCGTCGACCTGCTCACGGCGACGGGGCTGCCGACGCCGGAGGCGCAGGCGGCGCTGCCCTCGCTCTGACGGCTGCGTTCCCCGACACTCAGTCCGTCGGGGAGGGATTCGAGGCGACAGCCGACCACGGCAGTGTCAGCTCGCCGAGGCGCCAGCGGCTGCGGCCGGCCAGCACCGGCCACCCGCTGTCCCGGAGCGTCCCGACGGTCGCCAACCAGCGCTGGACCGGGCTGTAGACCGCCAGGGGTGCGTGCATCCGCCAGGCGCGGTCGAGGTCCGTCATGAGCGCATGGACCCGTTCGCCCGGCACGTTGTGGTGGATCAGCGCCTTCGGCAGTCGTTCGGCCACGATGGACGGCAGCTCGAGCTCGGCGAGTCGCAGACTGATGGAGAACGACTCAGCACGCCCCTGGTCGTCGAGCGCGATCCAGCTGGACACCCGTCCGATCTCGTCGCACGTCCCTTCGACGAGCACACCGCCGGGCTGCAGCCGCGACGCCATGAGGCGCCAGGCCCCCGCGACCTCGACTTCGTCGTACTGCCGGAGCACGTTGAACGCCCGGATCACCGTGGGGCGGTCGTCGCCGGTCGGCACCTCGAACCCGCCGCGCGCGAAGGAGACCGCAGCCGTCGGCATGAACCGGGTCGTGCCCGCTCGCACCTGCCGCAGCTGCGCGTCGGCGGTGCGGACGCGCCCCGGCTCGATCTCGAATCCGATGACCCGTACGTCGGGTCGTACGGCGAGCAGTCGGTCGTGCAGTTCGAACGCCGTGACGCCGCTCGCGCCGTAGCCGAGGTCCACCACCAGCGGGTTCGTCGTCCGTCTGAGCGAGGGGTGGATCGCGATCCAGCGGTCCACCCGCCGGAGCCGGTTCGTACCCGTCGTCCCGCGGGTGATCGATCCGACGGGCATGGACCCATTCTCCCTCACGGAGCGGGGTCATCGTCCACCTCGCGGTCATGCGCCGTCGGTATGCTGGGGGCATGCCTGAGACTTACACCCTCGTCCTGCTGCGCCACGGCAACAGCGACTGGAATCAGAAGAACCTGTTCACCGGTTGGGTCGACGTCCGACTCAGCGAACTCGGCGTCACCGAGGCCAAGCGTGCGGGCGAGCTGCTCGCCGACTCCGGCATCACCCCGGACGTGCTGTACACCTCGGTCCTCTCCCGCGCGATCCAGACGGCGAACCTCGCCCTCGAGACCGCCGACCGCATGTGGATCCCGGTCAAGCGCAGCTGGCGCCTCAACGAGCGTCACTACGGAGCGCTGCAGGGCAAGGACAAGGCGCAGACGCTCGCCGAGTACGGTCCGGAGCAGTTCCAGACCTGGCGTCGTTCCTTCGACGTGCCGCCGCCGCCGATCGCCGATGACGACGAGTGGTCGCAGGCCGACGACCCCCGGTATGTCGGGATCGACGGCGAACTGCCCCGCACCGAGTGCCTGAAGGACGTCATCGACCGGATGCTGCCCTACTGGGAGTCCGACATCACGGTCGACCTGGCTGCCGGCAGGACCGTCCTCGTGACGGCGCACGGCAACTCGCTCCGCGCCCTCGTGAAGCACCTCGACGACATCTCGGACGACGAGATCGCCGAGCTGAACATCCCCACCGGTATCCCGCTCGTCTACGAGCTCGACGCGGACTTCCGTCCGGTCGCCCCGGCTCGCTACCTCGATCCCGAGGCCGCGGCAGCAGGCGCCGCCGCCGTCGCGGCGCAGGGGAAGAAGTAGCGGAAACCCCACCAAACCACCACCCCGGTCGGGAGCACGGCTTGGCGACATCGTCGCCGAACGTCCTCCTGACCGGGGTTTTCCATGTCGCAAAAAAGGGGTTGAACCGCCTCGGGGTTGGGCGTACAGTGACTGCACTGTAACCCGATTGGGGGGATACGCATGGAGCAGTCGACCGACGGCACCCGTTTCCCCCTGTGGCGCGCCCTGGCGCTCGGTGGCTTCGCCGCCGCGGCGTTCACGGCGATAGCCCTCTTCGGGTCGCCGTCCTCCGCGCATGCCGACGACGGTGCCACCGATCCGTCGCTCTTGGGCGCGGTGACCGAGGTCGTCGGCTCGCTCGAACACCCCGTCAGTGCTGTCGTCGAGGTCGTCGACGTCGTCGACACCACCGTGCTCGAACCGGTGGTCGACGTCGTCGACGAGACCGTCGCAGCGGTACCGGTCGTGAACGACGTCGTCGAGGAGACCGTCGGCACAGCACCCGTCGCCGCGATCGTCGATCCGGTCGTGCAAACAGTCGACCAGACGTTGACCGGCGTCGCCGACGTCGTCGCCGCGGTCCCGGTCCCCAGTACGCCGATCGTCGATCCGGTTGTCCCAGCGCTTCCGCAGGGCCCGGCAGAGGACGTGTCGGCCACGGACTCGACCGCCGTCGGCGCGGTCCTCCCGACGACGGTCCTCGGACCGCCGTCCGTCCAGGAGCGCGACTCGACGCTCGTGTCGGGCGGCCAGGATCACGAAGACACGTCGTTCACCACGGCCGTGCCCGCCGCCGCCGTCGGATCGTCCAGTCTCCCCGCCACTCCTGCGAACCTTCCGCTGCTGCCGGACGCCGACGGCCGCTGGGCCTTCACGCCGAGTGGCTCCGGATCCTCCGGCTCCGGTGGTGCCGTCGGCGGTCCCGCAGCGGCCGAACAGTCGATCTCCGTCATCCTCCCTGCGCCCGGCGACGACCGTCGCGGACCCGCGCGAGACGAAGACCTCCCGGCTTCACCCACGTTCCCCTCCGATACCTCTCCTGACTGACCCCGGATCACTCTGCCGTTCGCGGCGCAGGCCCGCCCACTGGGCGGTTCAACGGTCCGAAGCCTCCCGACCACGGGAGCACATCAGTCACTCTGCAAGGAGCAGGAATCATGAATTCGTATGTCAAGAAAGGCCTCTACTGTGGCCTGTTCGTCGCGGGACTCACGTTCCTCGGCGCTACGGCGGCCAACGCCGACACGTCCGGGGACGACAGCATCCTCGGCGGAACCCTCGTCGACGTGGTCCTCGAGGCCCCCGTCGAGATCGTCGACACCGCGGTGAGCGTCGTCGGCGATTCGTCGGCGACGTCCGCACCGGAGGCGGCACCCGCGCCTGAGCCGGCACCCGCACCGGAGCCCGCACCAGCACCGGAGCCCGCACCAGCACCGGAGCCCGCACCGGAGCCGGCCCCGGCCGCCACCACCAGTGGTGACGACAGTGTCGCGGGCGGGAACCAGGTCCAGCTGCCCGTCTCCATCCCGGTGACGGTCGAGGACAACGCGATCTCGATCATCGGCGATGCCGAGCAGTCGGGTTCGACGTCCGGACCGGCGGCGGGGGAGTCCGCCTCGCCGGTCACCGACGAGGCCACCACGTCCGGTGACGACAGTGTCGCCGGTGGGAACCAGGTGTCTCCGGTGGTGACCGTTCCGGTCACGGTCGGTGGGAACGCCATCTCGCTGTTCGGTGATTCGAGCAGTGAGCAGGCGGGTGAGCCTGCCACGTCGGGTGGCGCGGCTGTTCCGGCATCGCCGTCGACCACCACCGGTGACGACAGTGTCGCCGGTGGGAACCAGGTGTCTCCGGTGGTGACCGTTCCGGTCACGGTCGGTGGGAACGCCATCTCGCTGTTCGGTGATTCGAGCAGTGAGCAGGCGGGTGAGCCTGCCACGTCGGGTGGCGCGGCTGTTCCGGCATCGCCGTCGACCACCACCGGTGACGACAGTGTCGCCGGTGGGAACCAGGTGTCTCCGGTGGTGACCGTTCCGGTCACGGTCGGTGGGAACGCCATCTCGCTGTTCGGTGATTCGAGCAGTGAGCAGGCGGGTGAGCCTGCCACGTCGGGTGGCGCGGCTGTTCCGGCATCGCCGTCGACCACCACCGGTGACGACAGTGTCGCCGGTGGCAACCAGGTCCTCGGCGACGTCGGTCTCCCGATCTCCGTGGTCGGCAACGCCGTCAGCGTGATCGGCGACTCCGAGTCGACCGGCACCTCGGCTTCCGCTCCGGCATCGTCCGGCGGAGGCTCGTCGACCACGGATGGTGACGACAGCCTCGGCGGTGGGAACCAGATCGACCTCGGCCTGGAGCTGCCGATCACGATCGGCGGCAACGCGATCTCCGTGATCGGGGACAGCGAGACCGCAGGTCCCGGGACGACCGATCCCACCACTCCGGTGGACCCGACCGACCCCACGGACCCCACGGACCCGACCGACCCGACGGACCCCACCACCCCGGTGACCCCCGTCGTGCCTACGGTCCCCGCCACGGTGATCACCACCGCGACGGCGGCGTCCTCGACCGGCTCGGTCATCACGGCCTCGGCCGCACGTTCAGCTGAGCCGACGCTCGCCGACACCGGCAGCGCTGCAGGCCAGCTCCTGCCGCTCGCCGGCCTCGCCACGGTCCTCGGCCTCCTGCTCCTGGCAGGCGGCGCGATCACCCGTCGTCGGATGAGCTAGTCCCGCACGAACGGACGAGCGGTGCCGACCCGGTCTCGGGTCGACACCGCTCGTCGGGGTGTCCGGGATCAGCTGGTCAGTGGTGCACCGGCGTGGTCGCCTCGGGGATCCAGTCGCCGGTCGCGAGGTACTGGACCTTCTTGGCGATCGAGACGGCGTGGTCGGCGAAGCGCTCGTGGTACCGCGAGGCCAGGGTGGCGTCGACGGTCGCGACGGGCTCACCCTTCCAGGTGTCGCCGAGGACCTTCTCGAAGACGCTGGCGTGCAGCTCGTCGACGTCGTCGTCGTCGTTGCGGATCTCGTCGGCGATGCGCGGGTCCTGGGTGCGCAGCAGTTCGGTCAGTTTGCGGGCGATCGAGACGTCGAGTCGACCCATCTCGGCGAAGGTGGTCCGCAGACCCTTCGGCACCGCCTTGTCGGGGAAGCGGTACCGCGACAGCTGGGCGATGTGCTCGGCCATGTCGCCCATGCGCTCGAGCGACGCGCTGATCCGCAGCGCGCTCACGACGATGCGCAGGTCGCGCGCGACCGGCTGCTGACGGGCGAGGATGTCGATGGCGAGCTCGTCGAGTTCGATCGCGAGCTGGTCGATGCGGTTGTCGTTGGCGATGACCTCTTCGGCGACCGCGACGTCCGAGTTGCCGAAGGACTGCGTCGCCTTCTCGATGGAGATCGTGACGAGTTCGGCGATCTCGACCAGGCGATCCTGGACCTCTCGCAGTGACTGCTGGAATACCTCGCGCATGGCTCTGGGTGCCGTCCTTCCGTGACCTGGCGGTGGGCAGGCAGACGCCCGCTCCGCCGATGATGCCGAACCAAGGTTAACAGTTGGGGGCCCAAGCGTGAACAGTCGTCGAAGTGGCGGGGTATTCGCGAGTTCGCCGTTCGACGGACTGAGTAACGTAGTACCCATGGACACCATGTGGTTGGTGCTGATCGCCCTGGCACTCGGCCTCATCGTCGGAGGCGGTTTCGTCGCCCTCATCACCGTCGCCTTCCACCGCGGAGAGCGCGCCGCGACGGTCGTCAACCCGGTCGTCCCAGACGGGGTCGACCAGGTGCTCGAAGCCCTCGACAGCGCGGGCATCGTCGTCGACCCGTCCAACAACGTGCTGAAGGCCTCCCCGGGGGCGTTCGCGCTCGGGCTGGTGCGCGACCGCGTGCTCGACAACCAGGAGCTCATCGACCTCGCGCTCGAGGTCCGACGCACCGGCGAAGCCGTCACGAGCGATCTGGAACTCGCGCTCGGGCGCTTCGGTGAGGCCACCCGCCACCTGCGCGTGCGGGCGGCGCCGCTCGGGTCTCGCTTCATCCTCCTCCTGGCCGAGGACCACACGGAGGCGCGTCGACTCGACGAGGTCCGCCGGGACTTCATCGCGAACATCAGCCACGAGTTGAAGACGCCGATCGGCGCCATCGGGCTCCTCTCGGAAGCGCTCGACACGGCGGCCGACGACCCGGAACGGGTGAAGCGGTTCGCCAGCCGGCTCTCGACCGAATCACAGCGACTCACCCGGATGACGGCCGAGATCATCGACCTCTCGCGGTTGCAGGCGGCCGACGCCCTCCATCAGCCGGAACTCGTCCGCCTCGATCGGGTCATCGCCGCGGCCGTGGACCAGAACCGTGTGCCGGCCGAGGCGACCGGGGTGGCGCTCTCCCTCAAAGGCGGTAAGAACCTCGAGGTGTACGGTGACGAGGCCATGCTCGTCGTCGCCGTGCACAACCTCATCTCGAACGCCATCCACTACTCGCCCACCGGCGCACACGTGGGTGTCGGCGTCCGCGCGGTCGACGACGTCGTCGAGATCGCCGTCACCGATCAGGGCGTCGGGATCGCCGAAGAGGACCGCGACCGGGTCTTCGAACGGTTCTTCCGCGTCGACCAGGCGCGGTCCCGCCACACGGGCGGCACCGGCCTCGGCCTCAGCATCGTCAAGCACACCGTCCAGAACCACGGCGGCGAGGTGAAGGTCTGGTCGCAGCTGGGCCGTGGCTCGACGTTCACCATCCGCCTTCCCAGAGCAACGACCCCGCCGGAGGACCTGTCCACCGGCACGGCAAGGAGTACCCCGTGACCCGCATCCTGCTCGTCGAAGACGAAGCGTCTCTGAGTGAACCACTGAGCTACCTGCTCGAACGGGAGGGGTACGAGGTCGAGGTGGCGGAGGACGGTCCCTCGGCGGTCCAGGCCTTCACGGCTCGCGGCGCGGACCTCGTCTTGCTCGACCTCATGCTCCCCGGCATCCCCGGGACGGAGGTCTGCCGTCAGATCCGCGCGGTCTCGAGCACGCCGATCATCATGCTGACCGCGAAGGACTCCGAGGTCGACATCGTCGTCGGGCTCGAGCTGGGCGCCGACGACTACGTCACGAAGCCCTATTCGACCCGCGAGCTGCTCGCGCGGATCAGGGCGGTGCTGCGACGCCGTGTCGAGGCGGACCAGGCGCAGGAGGAGGTGCTGCTCGAGGCCGGCACGGTCCGGATGGACACCGAGCGTCATGTCGTCGAGGTCAACGGGGCGCCGATCCCGATGCCGCTCAAGGAGTACGAGCTGCTCGAGCTGCTCCTACGGAACGCCGGACGGGTTCTCACCCGTGGTCAGCTGATCGACCGGGTGTGGGGGAGCGACTACTACGGCGACACCAAGACGCTCGACGTCCACATCAAGCGCATCCGTTCCCGGATCGAGGCGAACCCCTCGGAACCGGTGATGCTCGTGACCGTGCGTGGGCTCGGCTACCGCTTCGAGGCCTGACGCAGGTCCAGGACGGACGAACGCCCCGCAACTCTGAAGAGGTGCGGGGCGTTCGGTCGTGTGGGGCGACGGAGCGTTATTCGGTCGGCTCCGTGGTGGGCGTCGCGAGCGGCGTCGGCGTCTCGGTGGGCTCATCCGTCGGCAGTGGCGTCGGGACGAGCGTGGAGTACTCGAGCAGCTCACCGGTGAGGACCGGCACACTCGCCGTGGCGCCCGTCTCGTCGCCGTACTGGAAGAAGACGTCCACGATCGCTCCGGGCTGGACGCCGAGGGACTCGATGCGCAGGGGGTCGTTGGCTCCCGAGCCGTCGAACGTCGTCAGGCCGGGCTCCGCGAGGACCTGGAACTGCTCGTCCTTGCCCTCGATCTCGATGAGCACCGTGTGGGCGCGGTCGTCGCGGTTCGCGACGCTGAAGACGAGGTTGCCGGTCTCGCCGTCGTCGGAGACGACGATGGCGTTGCGGACGGCCACCGAGCCGACGGTGACACCGACGCCGTCCGAGGCGTCGTACTGCTTCAGGGTCGCCTGCGGCGCGATGAGGTTGCAACCGCTCATGCCGAGTGCGACAGCACCCGCGACGACGATGGAAGCGATGAGACGCGCCTTCACAGAACCCTCCAAGATGTGGTGGCCCCGGGCGCAGACGAGTGACAGGTGTCCCGGGATCCGGATTCGAGTCTAGCCCACGGCTGCGGAGGGGCGTGGCCGGGTCGCCGACCCGTGATCGATCGGTTCACCACCCGGTCCGCTGGGCGCCCGGTACCCGGCTCTGATCAGGGGTCCCGTGGTATTCTGGGAGACGCTGAAGGGACCGAGACCCATGATCTTCGAAGTTGGCGAGACCGTCGTCTACCCGCACCATGGCGCCGCGACCATCACCGAGGTGAAGACCCGGATCATCAAGGGCGAGGAGAAGCTCTACCTGAAGCTCCGCGTCACCCAGGGCGACCTCATGATCGAGGTCCCGGCCGAGAACGTCGACCTGGTCGGGGTGCGCGACGTCATCGGACGCGAGGGGGTCGACCGCGTGTTCGACGTACTCCGTGCGCCGTTCACCGAGGAGCCGACGAACTGGTCCCGCCGCTACAAGGCGAACCTCGAGAAGCTGGCCTCGGGCGACGTCATCAAAGTCTCCGAGGTGGTCCGCGACCTGTGGCGTCGCGACCAGGACCGAGGGCTCTCAGCAGGAGAGAAGCGGATGCTCGCGAAGGCCCGCCAGATCCTGGTCTCTGAACTGGCATTGGCGGAGCAGACCGACGAGGAGCAGGCGTCGTCCGTCCTCGACGAGGTCCTCGCCTCCTGAGCCGACCGTCCGTTCGGGCTGGGCGCCCGAGAAGTAGGCTCGTGGCATGACTGCGATCGACGAACCGGGTGCCGTTGCCGACCCCTCCCTGGACGGCCCGGCCGTCGGCGTGATCGTCGTGGCGGCGGGCAGTGGGACGCGCCTCGGTGCCGGGATCCCCAAGGCGTTCGTGTCGCTCGCCGGCAGCACCGTGCTCGAACACGCGCTCGCCCCGGTCTTCCGCCTGCGCGACGCGGTCCAGGTCGTCGTCGTGGTCCCCGCGGATCGCGTCGGTCAGGCTGAGACGATCGGTCGTCGCGCGGCGGGGAAGGCGGCCGACCACCTCCGTGTCGTCGCCGGAGGCGACACGAGACAGTCCTCCGTCCTCGCCGGACTCGCCGCCCTGTGGCCGGGAGTCCGCACGGTGCTCGTCCACGACGCCGCACGGGCACTCACCCCGACCGGCCAGTTCGAACGGGTGATCGAGGCCGCGGAGCGGACGGGGTGGGGCATCGTGCCGGGGCTCGCGGTGACCGACACGATCAAGCGGGTCGACGCGAGCGACCTCGTCGAGCAGACCGTGGATCGGACCGCCCTCCGAGCCGTCCAGACACCGCAGGCGTTCCCGCGTGATGCCCTCGTCGCGGCCTTCCGCGTCGCCGAAGACCGCCTGGCAGCGGCCACCGACGATGCGGCGCTCTACGCGGACGCCGGACACCCCGTGCTCACCGTGGGCGGCTCGGAGGCGGCGTTCAAGATCACGACCCCGTGGGACGCCCAGCGTGCGGAGCGACTTCTGGCGGACCGGGAGCGGGACCGGGAGCACGAGGTGGGCGCACGGACGACCACCTCGATCAGGACCGGCATCGGCATCGACGTCCACGCCTTCGCCGACGACGGCGAGCTGAGCCTCGCCGGCCTCAGCTGGCCGGGGGAACGGCCGCTGGCCGGACACAGCGACGGGGATGCGGTCGCCCACGCCATCGTCGACGCCCTGCTGTCCGCTGCCGGCCTCGGCGACATCGGCTCCATGTTCGGCACCGACGACCCCCGCTTCGCCGGGGCGAGCGGCGAGGTCTTCCTGCGGGCGGCTGTCGAACGGCTGCACGCTGCGGGCTTCGTCGTCGTCAACGTCGCGGTGCAGCTCGTCGGCAACCGCCCGCGGTTCGCGCCGCGTCGGGCGGAGGCGGAGGGCGTGCTGAGCGCGCTGGTCCACGGACCGGTCAGCGTCGCGGCGACGACCACGGATGCGCTCGGGTTCACCGGCCGCGGCGAGGGCGTCACGGCCATCGCCACCGCCCTCATCGAGCGCCGCTGACAGGTCGGTCCTCAGTCGGCGGACGTGCCCTCGTCGACCGACGCACCGAGCCCGAGGAACCGCCCGTATTCGCCGGCGGCTCGTCGGAACCCCGCCTGCACCCGCTGTGACAGCGGTTGGAACGGCGTCGGGGTGACGACGACGCCGGTCGTACTCGTCCGTCGGCGCCAGGTGCCGACGACGCGCCCGTCGACGGTGATCATCGGGAGGAAGATGCCGTTCGCGCCGGGCACGATGCGGTCTGCGAACGCCGCCGGGAGCGTCAACTCGCGGTCGCGGTAGCCGAGGAGCAGCTCGTCGAATCCGGGCAGCGCGAGCACCCGCGGTGGTCGTGGAGCAGCTGAGGGTCCGATGCCCTCGGCGGTCGACCAGCGGGTGACCCCGTCGCGCGACTCTGAGACCAGCCGTCCGGCGGCCACCTCGACGCCGCGTTTCGCTTGGGCGACGGTGAGCTTCGACCACCAGGTGAGGTCGGCGATCGTCGACGGGCCGTGGCCGGTGAGATACCGGACGACGAACTCGCCGAGCGCCTCGTCGGCCTCGAGTACCCGCGGGGCACGGATCCACTCCTCGCTCAGGACGAGTGCCTGTTGTCTTCCAGCGGGCGGTCCCCAGCAGACCACGCCCGACATCGCGAGTTCCATGATGAGGTGTGAGCCGCGTTGTCCGTCGATCGGGATCCCGGCGTCGGTGTGGGCCGTCAGCAGCGCATCCCTCGTCACGCGCCGATGCCCGCTGAGCAGTCGCTCGGTGAGTGCACGGGAGCGCGAGAAGGTCTCGGCGTCCAGCCCGAGCTGACGGTGTCTGGCCGCGATCGTCGAGCGGACCCGCGGGACACCGAGTCCGAGCAGCCACCCGAGGTCCTCGGCGGCGACGAGATGCAGGGTGCCGCGCATCGGCCAGGACCGGACGATCGAACCGTCCTCGAGCGCCGTGAGCACCTCGGCCTTCGTGGTGCCGCTCGACCTGACGCCGACCGCCCACAGCGACGAAGCGAGGTCCTGCGCCTGGACCGCGAGCAGCCGCGAGACGACCGCCGTGGGGGAGCGGTGATCGGCTCCGTCGAGGAGCTGGGCCGCGAGTCGCGCGCGGAGAACCTGCTGGTCGCCGTGTCCCGTGGTCATGGGACCATCATGCCCGGACGACGGCGGCTAGTCTGGTCTCGTGGCCCTCCGACTCTACGATTCGAAAACGCAGTCCCTCCGGGACTTCGTGCCGCTCCGCGAAGCCGAGGCGGGGTTGTACGTCTGCGGACCGACCGTGCAGTCCTCTCCGCACATCGGACATCTGCGCAGCGCGCTCGTCTACGACCAGCTGCGGCGCTGGCTGACGGCCTCCGGAGTCCGCGTCACACTTGTCCGCAACGTCACCGACATCGATGACAAGATCCTCGCGAACGCCGCCGCCGGCGTCGAGGGCGGGTTCGCCCAGCCCGGTGAGGAGTGGTGGGCGCTCGCCTACCGGTACGAACTCGAGTTCACGGCCGCCTACCGTGCCCTGGGCATCCTGCCCCCGAGCTACGAACCACGCGCGACGGCGAGCATCCCGGAGATGCAAGAGCTCATCGAGCGGCTCATCGACGCCGGGCACGCGTACCCTGCTCCCGACGACTCCGGCGACGTCTACTTCGACACCGCCTCATGGAGCCGCTACGGCGAACTCACGCGGCAGAGCGCCGAGCACATGGAGGCCGCGACCGACGCCGACCCGCGCGGCAAACGCGATCCTCGCGACTTCGCGCTGTGGAAGGGCACCAAGCCTGGGGAGCCTCGCTCGGCGAGCTGGATGTCGCCCTGGGGCGAGGGACGTCCCGGCTGGCACATCGAGTGCTCCGCGATGTCGACCAAGTACCTCGGCGAGGAGTTCGACATCCACGGCGGCGGACTCGACCTCCGCTTCCCGCACCACGAGAACGAGCTCGCCCAATCGAGCGCAGCCGGCGACCCCTTCGCCCGGTACTGGTTGCACAACGGGCTGGTCGCCGTCACGGGCGGGCAGAAGATGTCGAAGTCCCTCGGCAACTCCGTCTACGCCGCCGACCTCCTGGCAGCAGCCCGGCCGCTCGTCGTCCGCTACTACCTCGGTGCAGCGCAGTACCGATCGACGCTCGAGTTCCATCCGGGCGCACTCGCCGAGGCCGAAGCCGCACTCGGACGTGTCGAGGGCTTCCTCGATCGTGCCGCCCGCGCCGACCTGCTCACCGAGACGACCACGGCCGCCAGTCGAGCGACGCTCCCGGCCGCCTTCGTCGAGGCGATGGACGACGACCTGAACATCCCCCGCGCGCTCGCCGTGTTGCATGACGCCGTGCGCGTCGGCAACGCCGCCCTCGATGGCGGCGACGACCTGGCGACAGCCCGCGAGCGTGCGGTCGCCGTCCTCGACATGACCCGGGTGCTCGGCATCGACCCGACCGACCCCTCGTGGTCGTCGGGCACCGACCCCGTCACTCACCGATCCCTGTCCGCACTCGTCGAGCGTCTGCTCGTCGATCGCGCGGACGCCAGGGTCGCCAAGGACTTCGCAGCGGCCGACCGGATCCGCGACGAACTCACAGCGGCTGGGATCACCATCGAAGACACCCCGTCCGGAGCACATTGGAGTATCAGTGGCAAGTAAGCCTTCCCGCCCGACCGGGCCGAAGAAAGCGAAGAAGGGTCCCACCAAGGGCACCGGTGGCCTCGGCCGCAAGGCGCTCGAGGGTCGTGGACCGACCCCCAAGGCCGAGGACCGCGCCTGGCACCCAGCCGGCAAGCGGAAGGCCGCGCAGGAGCGCTACGCGGCTTCCGGCGGCACCGGCAAGCCAAGGCAGGCGGCCGGCCAGAACGGACGCCCGTCCACGAACGGCCGGACCAAGCAGAAGTCGAGCGACGAGTCCGAGGTCGTCACCGGCCGCAACTCCGTCCTCGAAGCGCTCCGCGCGAAGATCCCCGCCACCACGCTGTACGTCGCGACCCGCATCGAGATGGACGACCGGGTGAAGGAGGCGCTCAGCATCGCCACCCGGCGCGGGATCCCGGTGCTCGAGGTCATGCGTCCGGAGCTCGACCGCATGGCCGGGTTCGACGGCGTGCACCAGGGCCTCGCCATCAAGGTGCCGCCCTACGAGTACGCGCACCCCATGGAGTTGCTCGACCAGGTCATCGCCCGTGGCGAGAACCCGCTGTTCATCGCCCTCGACGGCATCACCGACCCCCGGAACCTGGGTGCGATCATCCGATCGACCGCAGCCTTCGGTGGTCACGGCGTGATCCTGCCGCAGCGCCGGAGCGTGGGCCTCACCGCCTCCGCGTGGAAGACCTCGGCCGGCGCGGCGGCTCGGACGCCGGTCGCGATGGCTGCCAACCTCACTCAGACGCTCAAGGCGTTCAAGGAGCGCGGCGTCTTCGTGATCGGTCTCGACGGCGACGGCGACGTCTCCCTTCCCGGGCTCGAACTCGCCGACCAGCCGATCCTCGTGGTCGTCGGCAGCGAGGGCAAGGGTCTGTCCCGCCTCGTCACCGAGACCTGCGACGCGGTCGTGTCGATCCCGATCTCGGCCTCGACCGAATCGCTCAACGCCGGGATCGCGGCCAGCGTGACGCTGTACGAGATCGCGCGTCGCCGGAACGCCGAGTAGGCGACCGGCGCTCGCGCCGCGCGAACGAGGACAGGCCCTCGGAACGGATCTCCGTTCCGAGGGCCTGTCTGTCGTCAGCCGAGGTGTCGGACCCGATCAGACGAGGTCTCGCCAGTCGACCGGTCCGGTCATGGCGGCGGGGATGCTGATCGCCTCGGTCGGTGGCACGATCATGGTCGCCTCGTCGCGGCGGTGGCGCAGGACGGTGTTCACGTAGGAACCGACGGCTTCCGCCAGAGGGATGTCGCGACCCTCGTTCTGCGCGAGGAACCAGCGGTGCTCCAGGAGCTGGTGGAAGATCTCGGCGGGCTCGAGCTTGCCGCGGAGTTCGCGGGGGATCGCCTTCACCACCGGTTCGAACACGCGGATGAGCCACTCGTGCGCCGCCATCTCCTCGTCGAACCCGTCCTTCCCGAACGAGGCCGAGTAGGCGTCGAGGTCGTTGAGCAGGCGCCTCGCCTGGTTCTCACCGGCGTCGAGGCCGGTGAGCCGCAGGAGGCGGCGCTGGTGATGCCCGGCGTCGACGACCTTCGGCTGGATCCGCACGGTCGAGCCCTCGTCGGTCGTCTTGATCGCGAGTTCCTCGATGTCGAAGCCGAGTTCGTTCAGACGGTGGACGCGCTCGGTGATGCGCCAGCGCTCAGACGCGTCGAAGGACTCGGAGCCCGTGAGCTCCTTCCAGAGGGACCGGTAGGCGGCGACGATGCCGTTGCTCACGGTGACGGGGTCGAGCTCGGCGTCGGCGCGTCCGCCGGCCTCGAGATCGAGGAGCTCGCCGGCGATGTTCACCCGGGCGATCTCGAGGTCGTTCTCACGCTGCCCGTTCGACAGGCCGCCCTCGTAGAGCTTGCCCGTCTCGGCGTCGACGAGGTAGGCCGCGAAGGCGCCGGCGTCGCGCCGGAAGAGCGTGTTCGACAGCGACACGTCGCCCCAGAAGAAGCCGACGATGTGCAGGCGGACGAGGAGGACGGCGAGCGCGTCGACGAGGCGGGTCGCGGTGTCGGGCCGGAGGGTGCCCTGGAAGAGCGCACGGTAGGGGAGTGAGAACTTCAGGTGCCGTGTCACGAGCACACTCGGCAGCTCACGGCCCTTGCGGTCGCTCCGGTTCGTGATGACCGCGAGCGGGTCGACGCAGGGGATGTCGAGGCGCTGCAGCGTGCGCAGCATGTCGTACTCACCCTTCGCCATCTCCGCGGTCGTCTCCTTGACGGCGATGACGTAGCCGGACAGGTTCGCGAACCGGACCAGGTGGCGCGAGATGCCCTTCGGGAGCGAGGCGATGGCCTCATTCGGCCAGTTCTCGAGGGGGAGCTCCCAGGGGAGGTCGAGCAGCGCCGGGTCGACGGTGGCAGCGGTGATGTTCAATGCGCCGGACATGGTGCGGAGCGCTCCTCGGGGATCGTCGTGCTGAGACTGGACAAGCGAAAACGACGATGGCCGAGCGATCGGAGACCGACCGCTCGACCATCGTCGGCGGGAAACTAGATCGAGGAGGACACGACCGGCTTGTTGCCCAGACGCTCACCCGATGCCGAGTCGAACGCGTGCACGTGGTGCGGCGTCGGCGCGAGGAACACCGTGTCGCCGATGTGTGCGTGGTTGCGACCGTCGACGCGGGCGACGATGTCGGTGCGCTTGCCGGAGACCTCGGTGTGGCCGTAGAGGTAGCCGTCCGCGCCGAGCTCCTCGACGAGGTCGACGGTCACCTCGATGCCGGAGCCCGAGTTGCTGGACACGGTGATGTCCTCGGGGCGCACGCCGACCGTGACGTTCTTCGACGGAGCGGCGTCGGTGATCTCGCGCTCGACCGGGATGATGAAGCCGCCGAGCTTGATACCGCCATCGGCGATCTCACCCTCGAACAGGTTCATGGCCGGGCTGCCGATGAAGCCGGCGACGAAGACGTTGTTCGGCTTCTCGTACAGGTCGCGCGGGGTGCCGACCTGCTGCAGGATGCCGTCCTTGAGGACCGCGATACGGTCGCCCATGGTGAGCGCCTCGGTCTGGTCGTGGGTGACGTAGACGGTGGTGACGCCGAGACGACGCTGCAGCGACGCGATCTGGGTGCGGGTCTGGACGCGGAGCTTGGCGTCGAGGTTCGACAGCGGCTCGTCCATGAGGAAGACCTGGGGCTGACGGACGATGGCTCGACCCATCGCGACGCGCTGACGCTGACCACCGGAGAGCGCCTTCGGCTTGCGGGTCAGGTAGTCCTCGAGGTCGAGGAGCTTGGCGGCCTCGAGCACGCGGGTGGCACGCTCTTCCTTGCCGACACCGGCGATCTTGAGCGCGAAGCCCATGTTCTCGGCGACGGTCATGTGCGGGTAGAGCGCGTAGTTCTGGAACACCATCGCGATGTCGCGGTCCTTCGGCGGCACGTCGGTGACGTCGCGGTCGCCGATGAAGATGTGGCCGTCGTTGACCTCTTCGAGGCCGGCGAGCATGCGGAGGGAGGTGGACTTGCCGCAGCCGGACGGGCCGACGAGGACGAGGAATTCGCCGTCGGCGACCTCGAGGTTCAGCTTGTCGACCGCGGGGCGGGTGCCACCCGGGTAGAAACGGGTTGCGTTGTCGAACGTCACAGACGCCATGGTTGTTCTCCTTCACCGGCAGGTACGTGCCGGACGATCCGTTGTGAATGGACGCGAACCCGTCATCGATGGCCGGTTCGCCGTCCCAGTATGCCACGACCTCCTGTGAATGGAAGGTCCAGCAGCCAGCGGATCTCCCGGTGGACGCACAGCCGGCTCCCGGCCTGGTTTGGGCCTCTCCCAGGCGGCAGGTCTACGATTACTCTGTTTGGCGCTGCCTCGTCTCCGCAGCGCGAGCCCCCCGAAACGAGGATCAATGTCTGGCGCTGGATCGCAGAACCGACCGACCAAGAACGAACGACGCGACGCGGCACGCGAGAAGGCGCGGGTGCTGCGCGAGCAGCAGAAGCGCCGCGACCGCCGCAACCGGGTGCTGCTCCAGGGCGGCATCGTGCTCGGCGCGCTCGCGATCGTGGCGGTGGTGGCGGTCATCATCGTGACGTCGATCAAGCCCGCCGGACCGGTCCCGACCGCGGCGAAGAACGACGGCTTCACCGTCTCCGCCGGCTTGCAGCTGGTCGGAGCCCCGGCCAGTGCGTCGACGCCCACGCCGAGCGCGACCGATCCGGCCGCCCCCGCGGAGCCCGCCCCCGCCGAGACGCCGGCAGCCACCGAGACCCCCGCCGCCGACGGCGTCGAGATCTCCGTCTACCAGGACTTCCTCTGCCCCTACTGCGGTCAGTTCGAGACCACGAACGCCGAGCAGGTCAAGGGTTGGCTCGAGGCCGGTGCCGCGACCTACACGGTGCACCCCCTCGCAACGCTGAGCAACCTCTCGCTCGGGACGCAGTACTCGCTGCGCGCCTCGAACGCGGCGGCCTGCGTCGCGGAGTACTCGCCGAACGACTTCTTCTCCTTCAACACCGCACTGTTCGAGAACCAGCCCAAGGAGAACACCGAGGGCCTGACCGACGCCGAGCTGAAGTCGATCGCCAAGGGCGTCATCTCCGGCGGCGAGAAGAAGATCAACGCCTGCATCGACGACGGCACCTACAAGTCCTGGGTGAAGGACTCGACCGACCGTGCGCGCAGCGGCCCGCTGCCCGGGACGGACGTCAAGAAGGTGGAGGGCACGCCGACCATCCTGGTGAACGGCAAGCAGTACACGGGTTCACTCACCGACGCCGAGCAGTTCGCGGCGTTCGTCCTCGCCGTCTCGAGCGAGAGCTACTCCACCGGCACGCCGACCCCGGGTGCCAGCGAGTCGCCTGTGACCAACGGCTGATCCGCCGCCATCGTAGGATGGACGAGACCGGGGCCAGCCCCTGTCGGCCGACGTGGCGCAATTGGTAGCGCAACGCTCTTGTAAAGCGTAGGTTACGGGTTCAAGTCCCGTCGTCGGCTCCATTTGGCCCCGTGATTCCGCGGAAGTTGAGCAATCAGCTTCGGGAATCGCGGGGTCATTCGCTATTTACTCGTGGTTTTCATCACGAAGGACTGCAGGATTTCAGTGGCATCAGGCCCCTCGTGGCGTTGCTGGACGTAGTGACTGTTGGTCACCTGTTCCGAGGAGTGACCGAGCTGATCCTTGGCGGCACCCACGCCGAGCTGATCCCTGAGGACGGTAGCCACGGCTTTGCGGAACGCGCGAGGCGTGACATCCGCCCACTCGGTCGCCTGAAGGGATCCTCGCCACTGGGTGCGGAAGTTGTTCGGAGACCGAAAGGTGCCCGTCGATGACGGGAAGACGAACTCAGAGTGCGAGTTCAGGCGCCGCTCTAGCAGCATCTCCGCAGCGAAGGGCGGCAGCTTGAGCGCCCGGCGAGAGGTTTCCGACTTCGGCCACTCCTGAACCGCGAGTCGACCATCGAGCCCGAGCGCGACCGTTCGTTCGATCGAGACTGTAGGGGGATCGGCGGCGAGGTCCAGATGCCTCCACTCGAGCGCGAAGAGCTCACCAGTTCGAGCGCCCGTGGCAGCGAGCATGCGCGCGACGTCGAACAGGTCGGTTGTCCGTCGCGCGCCGCGGCCATCGACGCCGGCGTCCCACGCCTGGAGATGGGCGAGCACGGCTTGAGCATCGCTGCTGGTGGGTGCTGCCACGCGGTTCCGGGTCATCTCGATGGTCCCCACGTCGCGGACGGGGTTTGATCTGACTGCACCATGACGGGTCGCAAGCGCGAACATCTGGGACAGAACGACGCGCGTGAGCTTGGCCGTGCTCGGCCCGCTGGACTTTGCGAGCGCCTTCAGGAACCGGTCGAGTCGCGGCACTGTTGCCTCGTTCAGGCGCACGTCGCCGAGCCCGCGCACGATGTGCTTTGCGACAATCTCGCGGTACTTGACGATGGTTCCGGGGGAGAGGTCGCGCTCCGCGGTCTCCGCGAGCCAAAGCTTCGCGAGGAGTGCGACGCGGGATTCGCCCGTAAGGTCATCGCCGGCCGGAGCTAGTCGATCCTTGAGTGCCTGCACGAGAGCGCGTTCCGCGGCGGCTGGTGTGGAGCCCTGGCGCTGCATCGGACGAGTTACGCCGTCGCTGTCTCGGTAGTAAGCGACGGCAGTGGGCTTACCTCCCACAGTTGTGCGGCGGATCCGGCCCCACGTTTCGAGCACTAATGGGGGTCGAGCCATCACTCGCCCCGGTACTCTTCGACGTCGCTGCCGTCGTCACCCGCGTCTGGGTCGCCCTCCATATAGATCAGGCGGTACGTCTTGCCGTCTTCGCCAGTCTCGAGTTTTGAGCGATGGTTCGAACCGACTGGAGCCCCTGACTCATCGATAATCGGACCCACAACTGTGTGTGCGACTCGCCTGGGGTCTTCGCTGGCAGGTCGACGGCTGGATGACCGGTCGAGCGTGGGGTCGTCTTCCAGCGCAAGGACCACGCGGCGGCGTATTTCCTCGATCCGTGCCTCGACGTTCGGGGGGACTCTCAGGCCGTTCCAATCCCACATGCCGCCGGGCACGCGCTGCAAGAGGTCCCGGTAGTCGTCGATGAGGTCTTGCACGTACGCGCGGTAGAAGTCGTCGCTTAGCATCTCCGCAGTGACGCCAAAGCTGTGAAGCGGGCCGTCGGAGTGCCGAACGGACCCCCGAGCATCTTCCGCCGCCTTGGCAGCAAATGCGCCTCTATCTGATCTGGCATCCTCGATCGCTTGCACCTGCTTGAGTGAGCCTTCGGCTCTGAGCAGAGACGTCATCAACGCGCGCGCGTCGTTGGGGATCTGAAGCCCGTGCCATGCGTTCTCGGGCGCGTAAATCGAAGTCGCGAACAGGTACTCGACGTTCGTCAGGCCGGCGTATCCGTCAGCAAGACCTTCCAGAGCGACCGGCTCGAAGGGGCTGGACATATCCACGAGAAGGGCGATGGGGGAGACGTCAAGCCCGCTCGCAACGAGGGCAAGTTCGGTGGCAGTGAGGTCTCGTTTCCGACCGCTCTCGACGTTGGCGATCACACCACGCGTGATGTCCGAGCTAGGGATCGCTTCCGCCAGCTGCTCTGCCGTCATGCCGCGCCACCGTCGAACCGCGGCGAGGCGCCGGCCAACGAGACTAACCGATTTCTTTGGAGCCTCATCTTGTGTCATAACTGCACTCTACATCGATACGGTGCGTCGGTGTTGCACTTTCTCGTGACCGGACGTATGGTGACTGCACAAGCGCAGTAACCGCACTAACGCCCAGTTGAATGTGCAGTTTTGACACAAGGACGTTGCTTGCCTGAGCGTCCACATTCAATCGGGCCAGACCGAACGGAACCCCATGGCACGCCCGAGCCCCATGTTGACCCTGCCGGAAGCAGCCGCCTACCTGAGGGTGAGCGAACGCACTCTCTACGACTGGCGGTGGAAGAAGAAGGGACCACCCGGAATCAAGGTCGGATCGCTCGTTCGATACCTGGTCGCCGACCTCGATGAGTGGCTAGGCGTCGGAGCCGCGAGCTCCGACCAGCAATGACCCGCAAAGAAAATGCCTCGGAAGCTGCGCCAACAGCCCCGAGGCAGAAACCGCAACCCTCGCAAGAAAGAAGCAGATCTATGACCACCACTATGTCACAAGCACAGGCTGCGAACCAGAGGCTGATCGAGGAGTCCTCCGCGAGCCAACTGATCGACCTCACAGCACAGCTGCGGTCTCAGGTAATCGACGTATTCGACGAGATGGATGGCCCGAGTGATCGGGTCATCGGGCATGAACTGCCAGCACCTGATCCCGATTTCGAGATGGTTCATGTCAGCGACGACGTCCCGTACAGCGGCTGCGTCGGCCCTTGGATCGTGGAGTGCAACAATGGCATCGAACACGCGGACGCAGGTAGAGCGACGGCGTACGCCGTCGCGATCGCTGCAGCAGCCCGTCAAGCTTGCATCCTCAACGCCGACGGCCGAGTCGTGTCAGTTCCCGACGACGGCCGGTTCTCGGCTGAGGACGACTGGACGGAGCCCGCTCCGATCGTCCGCATGGTCGAGGCCGGCTACGACGACCACTTCCGTGTCACCTACGACGACACATCCTCAACGCCACTGTCGGAACGCTCGCCGGGCTACGCCTGGCGCCGGGACGGGTACGGGTTCGTGTACTACGGCATGTTCACGTGGTTCGGCGAGGAACTGGTCGACGGACGCCGGCGCGTGCTCCTCAAGGAGGCGCCCCGTGGGTAGGCAGTGGAAGGCCGGTAGCAAGACGCCAGTCGACGGCAGTCCGTACGCGCAGTGGAAAGTGCGCGAGGTCGACCCGCCGGAGCGGGTGAAGAGCAAGCACGTCGTGCCGCTCAGCTCTGGTGACGAGGGTGACGTGTGGGAGTACATCGCCGTCGTCGTGTTCGTACCGATCCAGTCAGAGGTCTGGGTCCACTTCGCACCCGGCACCGACGAGGACGACCGCCGGAAGGCGTGGGCGCATGCGATCGCGATGCGCGACAGCGCGCAGTCCTTCGACGCTTGCTCTCCGCGGGATCTTCCCGGACAAGGGACGGTGCACGAGACCACCGTCGGCTACCGCGTGCACGGAACCCGCTGCACGGTTGTCGGCTGCCTGTCCTTCGGCAGCTGGCACGTCGGACCGAACCACAGCGCCGACCACGTAGCAGAGGACATCCGCGCCGAGGGATACCGGGTTCGCCTGGTGCTCCGCTACGGCGGCTGGGTGCCCGAGGTGTCGCTGTCGACCTACCGACTCGACACCGCGACCGAAGTGGCCGCGCTCGCGAACGACATCGCCTGGATCCAGGCCGCTCGCCGCAAGCTCCTCGAGGCGAAGGTCGTCGCCGCGTGAGCGCCGGCCGGGAAGTCTTGAAGGCACTCGCCGTCGAGGTGGACGTGATCCTCACCGAGCTCAGCGCCGAGCTGCAGCGCCGGTTCGATCACGAGCCGGGGGAGCGCGACGACGAGGGTGAAGCTCTCATCGCCCAGATCCGTTCCGTGTTCGCTCGCGCACTCGGCGAGGAACCGAATGGGGAACTTCCCCAGTCGCCCGAGGATGTCGCCTCCTCCGCACCGCCGAGGACGTCTGAGCCACTGCAGGCGGGCTACGTGATGGGCCTCGACGGCAAGGTCTACCCGTCCCGCAACAAACGGTCGGAGCGCCTGTACGTCATCCAGCTCGTGCACGTCCTCGCCCACTCCGGACTCACCCACCGGCAGGTCGTCGCCGCGCTCGCTGACCGCCACAACATCCGCCGCTCGGTCGGCTCCGTGAACGCCGACCTCACCAACTGGCAATGCCCCACCTGTTCAGGTGAACCAAATGAGACACCTGAACAGCCCAACACCACACCCTCAGGAGATGCAGCATGACCGCACCGGTCCAGTCGACCCCGCTCGACACGTTGAAGCAGACCGCCAAGCTCGTCGAGGAACTGCTCGACATCATCATCGACGACTTCGGCGGGAAGTACGGAGTCGACGATGACGACGAGGCGTACACGATCGCCGGCTCCATCTCGATGGAGCTCACGAAGGCGCTCGCCGAACACATCCCCGGCATCAGCTGGAACCAGGACGTCGCGATGCGCTCGTACGACAACGATGCAGCACGGCAGGCCGCGCAGACGTTCGACGACGGGACGCCTATCTGGCAGCTCATGGATCACGGCGGGTTCGTCAGCTACTACTACCCGCGCCGGGACGGCACCCCGGAGGAGCACGCCCAGCGCATGCTCGCGCTCTCCAACGATGGGAAGGGGCGCCACTTGCACGCGGTCACATCACTGCCTGGAGACGCGCCCGGACCCGACCCCAGTTCCGAGCCGTCTGGAAACTGGACCGGGGCGGAAACGATCGACAACATCGACACCGCCGTGCAGCGGCTCAACGCCGCCGCAGAACCGACGAACGCCAGCCAGCACGTCGAGGTCATGGCCGGCCTCGCAGAGTGGGAGTTCGACGCTGAGGCGCTCGCCGCAGTCGGCGTCTCAGACGAACGTGTCGCCCGGGATCTGGTCAACCTGCTCCACGCTGCGACCCACGCCGTTCGCGGCGACGTCGACCCGAGCATCATCGTGCAGTCCGTCGGCATCATCGGCGGACGCATCGCTCATCGCATCGCGGGGGTGACCCGATGAGCGAGGAAGTCGGCATCACCCCGCGACAGATCAAGGAGATCGAGTTGGGTGTCGCCCTCCTGACCATCGCGATCGAGCCGCTCTTCGAACCCGAGCATGACCGCTCCATGATCGACCGGCTGGGGATCGGCACCTTCGACATGGCCCAGGCGTTGCACGGCACCCTCACCACCGCACTCGAGCAGGACCACCAGGACGAAGCGTCTGTGTTCGTCATCGAAGCCGCCCACACGGTCGCGCAAGCGCTGTACGGCCACTGGAAGGAGTCCCGATGAGTGTCTACGTTACGAGCTGGGTGTGGCGCCACTCAGCGGCCACGGGCAGCAGCAGGCTCGTCTTGCTCGCCATCGCTGACATCGCTGACGACGAGGGGTTCGCGTTCCCCGGCATCAATCACCTCGCCGGCAAGTCGAAGCTCAGCCCCAAGACGACTCGGCGGCAGATTGTCGAGCTCGAGAAGCTCGGTGAACTCACCGTCGAGCGTCGCGCAGGACACGGTAACCGCTATGTGGTGACCATGCTGAACCGGGGTCAGAATGACCGGGGTCAAATTGACCCCGGGGACACCAGTGGGCATGACCGGGGTCAGGAGGGGAATCTGCTCCTTATACCTACTCATCAAGAACCGTCAGTGTCCAAAGAGGTCCAACTGGACGTCCCAGTGTCCAACTCGTTCGACGAGTTCTGGAAGGTGTACCCGCGCCGCGAGAAGAAGATCGACGCTGAGGAGTCGTACCGGAAGGCGCTCGAGCGTGCGGACGCTGACACGATCCTGGCGGGCTGCATTGCGTACGCGAAGGCCGTCGCAGGCGAGGACAAGAAGTTCATTGCCCTGCCGCCGTCGTGGCTCAACAAGAGCCGGTGGACAGACGAGTACGACGAACCGCAGCCGGAGACGACTGAGCCCGATCCATGGGCGAACAAGCGACGGTTCGGTGGTCGCAATGGATGACGCGCAGAGCACCGCAGCTACCCGCATCCTCCACGCCGTCCTCAGCTCTGGCGGACGAGCGCTCGACGACCTGACGCTGACGGCCGACGACTTCGACCTGGTCGAGCACGAGGCGATCTACTCGGCGATGCTCGAGATGCGCGCAGCTGGGCGGACGGTGTCACAAGAGGCGCTGAGCCTGCGACTCCCGAAGCACACTGACACCATCTGGTCGCTCGACTCGGCCTACGCCGCGTCGGTGTCGGTGGATCACTACGCCGAGATCCTGTCGCACAAGTCGCTCGTGCGTCGTCTGCGGGCTGTCGGGGCGGGGCTGTCTGGTCTCGACACGACCATGACGCCGGACGAGCTCGTCGAGTACGCACGCGGCAAGGTAGACGCCGCTGTGGGCGCTCAGGCGACCCGCCCGGTGGAGTTCATGCCTGAGCTGTGGGATGAGGCGCTACAGCCGGACGTGGAGGGCACGGTGGGTTCGTTCCTGCCGTCGCCGTGGCCAGCGTTCGATGCTGCGACGGGAGGGTTCCGCCGCGGTGGCTTGTACATCTTCGGCGCCCGCCCTGGTGTCGGCAAGACGGTTGTCGCGCTGAACATCGCGATGAAGCTCGGCAACTTCGGCACCGTCGCTTACTCGTCGCTCGAGATGGGTCGCGACGAGCTGACCCGCAGGGCGATCGCCTCTCACGCCGACGTCGACATCGAAGCCATCGAACGCCGCACGCTGAACCCGGATCAGGTCGCGATGGTCGCGGCCAGCCGGCGCACGTTCCAGAGTCGCGTCGCGATCGACGACCGGGCGCACATGGTCGGACCGGCGCACGTCCGCCAGTTCGCCCGCACCGTGTCCAGGCGCGGCGAGCTGTCCGCGATCATCGTCGACTACCTGCAGCTCATGGACGTACGCGGCAACGCGGACCGGCGGGCGAAGGTGACGGACTTCTCCCGGCAGCTCAAGGTACTCGCGAAGGATCTCAACGTCCCCGTGATCGCCCTGTCGCAGCTGAACCGCGACTCCGAGAAGCGCATGGACAAGCGCCCGCTGATCTCCGAGCTCCGCGAGTCCGGGTCGATCGAGCAGGACGCGGACATGGTCGTGCTCCTGTCGCGTGAGGAGCAGCAGTTCGGCGAGGAGATCATCCTCGACATCGCCAAGTACCGGCAGGGCGCGCAAGCGGTCGTCACCCTCGGGTGGCGTGGAGACCGTGCCCGCATCGACGACTACAGCCCGGCGGGATACGCCAACTCATGAACACTTCACAGAACGGACAGCACATGACCGACACCACCATCGCCCCCGCCCTGCCCTGCATCAACGGCTGCCTCCGCAAGGGCACCGAGGACACCGACCACCCGGAGCCGCTCGTCGCCAAGCGGGGCATGTTCTGCCTCCGGTGCTTCGGGAAAGCCGAACGAGCCCTCCGAGCAGTCCCAGACCTGGTCGAACACGTGGTCTCCAACTTCCCGGGGACGATCACGAAGGTGTCCGACGACGTCCGAGTGAGCGGCACGTCGGAACGCTCGCTCGGCGCCTTCTCGGAGCAGGCTTGGGTGGATGCTGACGCGATCTACTCGGCGCTCGCCGTGTACTCGGCCCACTGGGCGAAGGCGATGGCCGTCAGCCCGCCAGCACCGGCCCGTCGCTCGTGGCGTGATGAGCACGGATACGTCCTTGGCCTGCCAGCGAGCATCTCGCCCGCGGATGCTCGGCAGACCGCCGGTGTCATGTCGGACTGGTTGCTCATTCACCTGCCGCAGATCTTCGCCTTCGACCAGGCGTCCGTGAACGAGTTCATCGAAGCCCTGGCGCCGATCGGTTCGATCGCTGCTCGGTGGCCGATGGTCGAGCGTCCGCGAACGTCTCCGATGCCGCACGTGCAGCTGTCGATCTGCAACGGACAGATCAAGGTATGGCCGGCCGGGCTCCCGGGCACAGAGGTCTACGCGGCGTGCGAGAAGTGCGGCTACCAGTTCGAACTCGACGAGTACGAAGAGGCCATCCACGCCTACCTGGTGGACCAGCAGGAGGGGAAGCGAGCACGCCAAGCTGCGGCGGCCCGGGCCACTCGGGAGCAGAACAGTGCAGCGAACGTGCGGAAGCGTCTTCTCGCGAAGTACGGACAGATCGTGGGGCACGCATCATGATGTGCAGTGCACTGACCACGAACAACGGTTCCCGCGATCGCAGCGTCGTCAACACCGGGGGAGGGAAAGGCAACCACGAGTGCCTACGCCCCGTCGTCCCGGACATTCCGATGAGCCTGTGCGCACTGCACCTGCTGCTCGCAGCGCAGACGGTCGAGGAGCTTGGAGGCGTCAGCGCTGTCATGGGGATTGCTCGAACGGCGGGTCACTGATGCTGCAATGTGATGGCTATGACGCATCCGGCTTGGGATACTGTGGCGCCGTGGGCAATTGGACAAGACTGCAGTACTCGAAGAGCGCGGTCAAAGCTGCGGGCAAAGTGATTGTCAACCCGCATGCCAGTGAGACAGAGCGACAGGCGGCACTCAAGGTTGTCAACAACTGGCGCTCCTCCCATGCTTTCCCTCTGAACACTCTGCAGGTCAGTCTTCGAAACAAGGCTCAGGCCGTGGACGCTCAAGCGCTGGTCGCTCAGCGAATCAAACGATTGCCGTCGATCGAGAACAAACTTGAGCGCTTCGATTCCGTCCAGCTTTCGACAATGCAGGACCTCGGCGGGTGTCGGGCGGTAATGAGCGACGTCGCCGGAGTGCTGGAAGTGAGGCGCCGGTTCATCGATTCGAAGCACAAACACGTCCTGGTGCGTGAAAACAACTACATCGAGTCGCCTAAGGCATCGGGCTACCGCGGGATCCATCTCATCTATCGGTACGCATCTTCGGCTAACTCTGAGTGGAACGGGCACCTCATTGAGGTCCAGATCAGGACCCTGCTCCAGCATGCGTGGGCAACGGCAGTCGAGACGGTCGGGCTGTTCACCAAGCAGGCCCTTAAGTCCAGCCAAGGGGGTGAGGAGTGGCTCGAACTCTTCGCACTAATGAGCGCCGAGATCGCAGAACGGGAGGATCAGCCGACCGTCCCGGGGACGCCGTCGGGGGAACGGCGCCGCGCACGCATCCGCGAGCTCGAGGGCAAGCTGGGCGTTCTTGCACGCTTGCGCGCCTACGCGGGTGCCTTGACACTCGTCGAGCTGGGCGATTTTGGCGCGGGTAAGTACATCCTGATGAAGCTTGAGATCGAGAATGCCAAGCTGACTGTCCAGTCCTTCGCGGACCTCAACGAGGCGACAGCGGCCTACGGCGAGGTCGAAGCCATTGCAGACAAGCGTGTTGACTACGTCCTTGTTTCCGTTGGATCAGTCGCAAACCTCCGTGCCGCGTACCCGAACTACTTTGCTGACACGATGGGATTCTCGGCAATCTTGGAGCGAGCAGTGGATTCTGCGTGAACGGGATAACTGCGCCTCTCTACGAAAGGAATGCAAGCTGCCTCGGTGTCGTAGACACGCCGGAATGACTTGACAGTGCGCCCGGTTCTCGAATCTGTATACTAGACGTACTTGGTCCTTCCCACCCGCCGGTGCGAGGGGCCATTCGCGTTTCCCGGTTGTTGCACCACTTCGAGCTCCGCCGCTCGTTTCCTCGGTACGATTAGCGCATGCTCTCAGGCACCTGCGCTTTCTGCGGCAACCAAACGCACTTCACCGGCCGAACCGGGAGAGTGGACGGGGCAGGCCCCCAGCGAGACGATCTTCGCCAGTACGCCTACGGTGTTGAAGTCGCCGCGACGTGTGACGCATGTCAACGGTTCAACTCAGCGCAGGGCCGCACGCGCTTCGCCAATCGCACGTTCGATGCAGGGCGGATTCTCTCTGCGAGCGAGGCAGTTTCGGAAGGTGAAGCGATGACAATCGACTCGTGGTCGCCGCCCCCTATGCGCCCTGTCGATACAGCATTCATTCCTGACGGCGTTGCAGGCTATTTCAAGGAAGCACACGATGCATTCAGCATCAGCGCCTGGCGTGCTGTCTTACTACTCGTACGCAGCGTCATTGAGGCGACAGCCAAAGATAAAGGTGTGACGACCGGGTCGCTCGTCCAGAAGATCAACAAGCTCGATGAGGAAGGCCACATCAGGCGTGGGACCAAGGACATGGCCCACGCTCTCCGGATTCTCGGCAACGACATGGCCCACGGAGACATTGGCGAGGTTCCAACGCAAGAAGACGCGGATGACGCCCTCATCATCGCGCGCTTCGTGCTCGACGACGTTTACGTCGCGGATGCGCGACGTGCTGACATGATGGCTCGCCGCACGCCGCCAGAGACTATCGGTTAGGTCGACCTCTCCACGCATCCCACCGGGCCGGCCTGTCGGCAACTGACACCCGTGCGTGTAACGGACTCGCGTTCCAGTCTCAGCGTCACCACCATGCGAGAAGCGGCCAGTGACACCCCCGGCAGCCCGAAGACAGTGTCTCGGCAAGCCCGGACGAGGGTACAGGCCAGCAAGTGACAGCCAACACGCTCGAAGACAGGAACGCGACACACGTGGAACCGTCACCCAAAATGGCGGCCTATCAGGTAACGTAGAACCCGAACAAAGAGCGACCTCTCTTCGGAAGTTCAACGGCCTAGGCAACACAGTTGAACTTCCACCGAAACCCTCTCCCTGCAAATGGAGAGGGTTTCGGCGTTTGCGAGAGCAGGTGCGAATGGCTGCCCGGATCATTCGTATCTCCAGTAGGGCAACAGGAAAGCGTCGCATCCTCCGCGTGCATCTGTACAACACGCTTGAAGAGATGCGCGCAGCAGGAGAGGCATACAACGGCGAACCGGTGCCGCATGCGCTCGGACTCTGCCAAGCCCGACAAGACCAGCACGGAAACCCATTCGCGGTACTCATCCGGATCAGCGCCGAATACCTCGGCACCGCGATGATCGCTCACGAAATTCTTCACGCGGCGACCGCGATCTACCGGATGGACATGGTCAAACACGGCGACCTAGCCAGCGAGCATCTCACCCACTGGAACGAAACCTTCGCGCATCTGCACAGCGACCTATTGGAGCGCCTCATGGTTCGAATCCACGAGCTCGGGTATGACCAATGAGCGAGCTACCAGCAGACGCGCCCATCCAAGGCGCCGCATTCGCTGACGTTGAGCCGAGCACCTGGACCATCAACGGTGAACCCCTGTACGCCCACCAACTCCCACCCGAGGACACCAGCGATGAACGCTGAACAAGAAGCACACGCACGAGCAGGACTCGAAAGCGCAGGGATCACCGGGGTCGCGCAGGACACTGCAGTCACCAACCTGGTTGGGATGACCGAAGGATGGGCGCCGGCCAGCAAGGACCACCCCCTCCACACATAGACACCCCGGGGGTACCGCATGCCATGGGAGAACAGCCGCCCCACCCACGTACCACCACGCATCCGTGACGCCTGCCTCAACCGCGACAACCACAGATGCACCGCGATCATGCGAGACAACACCAGGTGCACCGAGACAACGAAGCTCGAAGCAGCACACATCAACCAATGGCAACCAAGCGAACGCATCACCGTCGACGACGTCCGCACACTCTGCCACTGGCACCACAACAGAGAGACACAAGCCCAAGCAGCAGCAGCACGACGCAAACGCGGCAGCTCACGACACCCCAAAGAGCAACATCCCGGCCTGACCTGACCCAAAAGGGCAGGCGACCACCCCGACCACCCCCTCCCCCCGGGGCACAGGAGCGCGGAGAGTTGCTGTAATCAAGGCTGGCGACGGGACTGGGCACTTTTGACCCGTACCAGGAGAAATCATGCTTCCCGCTGTTTCCTACACGAAGTGCGTCGGGTGCGGCTCGAAGCTGAGTCATCACCCGCGACAGAGGAATCCGAAGAAGTGGTGCTCTGAAAGCTGCCGCGTTAGAAGCTACTACAGCTCGAAACCGGAACTTGCGGCGGAGCAAAAGCGCAAGAGCGCCGAACGCAGCCGTGCCGTCTACGTCCCAGTCGAGCATGATCTGGCCTGCGTGGTCTGCGCATCGCCGTTCAAGGGTCGGATGAACAAGCTCTACTGCTCGCGCAGCTGCTCGAACAAGGCCTATGGCGCGCGCCGTCAAGCTGATGGACGTGCTGCTGACTACACCGCTCGTCGGAGGGCGCTGGAGAAGGGCGCGAAGGTCTCTCGTGGACGGCGGCTTGAGGTTCTCGAAAGGGATGCCTGGGTGTGCCAGCTGTGCGGACATCCGACGCGACGAGAAGCGGTGTATCCCGACTGGGACTTCGCGGTCATCGACCATGCGCTTCCGCTGTCGCTTGGCGGCGAGCATTCCTTGGGGAACTGGCAAACGGCTCACGCCTTCTGTAATGGCCTGAAGTCAGACCTCGACCCGACCTACTTCCACCTCCTATATCCCGACCTCGCTGAGGTCATTGGTGAGCGTTTGACGTTGACCACGCAGTCCCGCTGATCTCCCCGAAACGGGGTATCGGCCGATTTCCCGAAACGGGAGGCACCCCATGGCAGGTAGAGGTCCAGCGCCGAAGGATCCTTCGAAGCGTGCTCGCACGAACAAGGATGTGATTCCGCTTCGGGTGGTTGAGGTTCAGCCGGTGGAGCAGCCCGAGTTGCCGTCGTTCTCGATCATGGTCACGGTCGATGACCAGTTGGTGACGCAGGAGTTCGAGTGGCCGGCGATGACGCAGGACTGGTGGGCGATGCTCGCTCATCACCCGTTGGCGGCTGAGTTCATCGAGACCGACTGGTCGTACCTGATGGAGACCGCTCGTCTGCACGCTGAGTTCTGGATGGGCAAGCTGTCCCTCGCTGCGGAGCTTCGTCTGCGTGAGGCAAAGTACGGGTTCACTCCTGAGGATCGGGCGCGTCTTCGGATCCAGTTCGCTCAGGCTACTGAGGCTGAGGTTTCGGTGGCTTCGAAGGTTCGGAGCTCGCGGGAACGCTTCGCTGGCATGAGAGTCCGTGACGAGCTGGAAGCGTAATGCCGTGGCGTCCGTTGGACGGGGAAATGTTCCCGTCGTTGGGCTGGCATGTCGCTGACCAGATGTCCGAGTACCTCGCGGCGCCCGCGAAGATGGACTACTCGCCGTTCGAGGTGACGAGGGAGCAGCTCGAGTTCCTGGTGCGTTTGTACGAGCTCGATCCTTCGACTGGCCGGCGCGTGAAGCACCGTGCGGTGATTCAGCGTCCTCGAGGTTGGGGTAAGTCTCCGTTCCTCGCTGCGATCGGTATCGCTGAGGGCCTGTTCGAGGTCGTCTTCGATGGCTGGGATGCTTCAGGGCAGCCCGTTGCGAAGCCGTGGCGTGAGATCCTCACTCCGACTGTGGTTGTGACCGCGGTTTCTGACGATCAGGTCGGGAACACTTGGAAGCCGTTGCTTGAGATGCTCCGTGAGGGGCCAGCAGCGGATGAGTTCGACATTGAGGTGTTGGACACGTTCGTGAACCTGCCGAAGGGCAAGATCGAGCGTCGGACGTCGTCAGCGCGGTCTGCGAAGGGCATCCCGGGTCAGGTCGCAGCGATCATGGACCAGACGGAGGAGTGGGTTCCCGGCAACGGTGGCGTTTCGTTGGCTCAGACGTTGCGGAACAACGCGACGAAGGTCGGCGGGTTGACTATCGAGTCTCCGAACGCTTTCACTCCGGGTGAACGGTCTGTGGCTGAGGCTTCGGCGAAGTTCTGGGATCAGATCCGGTCGGGGAAGTACAAGAACCTCGAGCGGGTGCGTTCTCTGGTCTATGACCACCGTGAGGCGCCGGCTGAGACTGACACGTCGTCGTATGAGTCGCTGGTGGCTGGTCTTCGGGTGTCGTACGGGGACAGTTCGGATCACGCGGACGGTTGTGTCCTCCACGATCCGCCGTGTGAGCCTGGTTGGGCTCCGATCGAGCGCACCGCGCTGGACTTCTTCGACACGTCGAACGATCCGCAGAAGATGCGGGCCGACTTCCTGAACCAGATCACCCACGCGTCCGACTCGTATGTGTCGCAGCCTGAACTTCGCGCGATCATCGCTGACGGGCGGGATGACGATCATCCGCTGAAGACCATCAGCAAGACCGAGCCGATCACGCTCGGGTTCGATGGCTCTGAGGGGCGCAAGGATTCGCACATCGCGGACTCCACGGTCCTCATCGGCTACTCGGTCACGCAGAAACACCTTTTCAAGGTGGGTGTGTGGGAGCAACCGGACGGTCCTGCCGGCGAGGGATGGCGTCCACCGCAGCTCGAGATCGAGCAGGCGGTCAAGGATGCGTTCCGGAAGTACAACGTCGTGGGTTTCTTCGCTGACCCGTCTGCTGGTTGGGCTGGTCAGGTGAAGACGTGGGAGGCGGACTACAACCGTCGCCTGAAGGTGAAACTGACCGCGAACGAACCCATCCGGTGGCGTCAGAAGGATGTCTCGCGCACGTGCGAGGCGTTCGAGCAGATGCACTCGGCGATCGTGTCCGGTGACATCACGTTCGACGGTTCCAAGGAGCTTACAGCTCACTTTCTCAACGCACGCCGTGACGCTCGTCGCGCCGGGTACGTGTTGAAGAAGCCGGACGACGATCAGGACTACGCGAAGATCGACGCCACTTGGGGCGCCATGTTCGCGTTCGCAGCTGGACTCGAGGCGCTCGGTAAGGGCGTCACCAACAACCGCAAGGGCCCTGCCCGACGCATCTACTGACCTGGGAGGGGAACGGATGGCTACCACCCCCGACGAATGGCTGAAGCGCCTCACGTTGAAGCTTGATACCCGTCAGCCGCGGATCGCTCTGATGCGGAAGTATTCAACCGGTGACGCGCCGATGCCCGAGATGGGCAAGAACACGCGTGCGTCGTGGGTGGCGTTCCAGAAGCGTGCCCGCACCGACATGGGCGGGCTGCTGTGCTCGTCTCTGAGCGGTCGCATGGTGCCGAACGGTGTCCGTGTAGGCGAGACGGCTAACAACCCGGCAGCTGACGCCCTGCGGCGCGTGTGGCGCGACAACCGCCTACCGGTGGTGTTCGCGGATGCGATCTGGAACGCCCTGTCGACGTCGTACGGCTACTTGGTGACTGGTGTTCGCACTGGCGACCCGGTGATCACGTCGGAGCAGCCGGAACAGATGATCATCGCTCCTGACCCGGTGCAGCCGTGGCGGGCACAGGCGGCACTGAAGGCTTGGCGTGACGACGAGGCTGGTCGGGACTACGCCTTGCTGTGGTTGCCGGGCACTCGTCAGCTGTACACGCGGTCGTCGAAGACGTCGAACGGTTCCATCCGTGAGTCTGCGACAGGACCCGACTGGGAGCCGCTGGGCGAGCTCGAGGAGTACGCCGGCCCGATCCCTGTGTTCGAGCTTGCGAACAAGGGCGGCATGTCCGAGTTCGAACCGCACATCGACGTCATCGACCGCATCAACCTCGGCAAGCTGCAGCGTCTCGTCGTCACCGCGATGCAGGCGTACAAGCAGCGCGCGATGAAGGGCGGCCTGCCCGACAAGGACGAAGAGGGCAACGACATCGACTGGGCGAAGCTCTTCGAGCCGGCCCCTGGCGCCCTGTGGGATCTTCCTGAGGGCATTGACGTGTGGGAGTCGCAGTCCACTGACATCCGGCCGCTGCTGGACGGCGAGAAGACCGACCTCCGGGACTTCGCCGCTGTCACGCAGTCACCGATCGACGTGTTCATCCCTGACGGGCAGAATCAGTCAGCGACGGGTGCGGCGAACGTCCACAAGGGCGAGATCATGAAGGCCAAGGACCGTATCGCACGGATGACGGCGCCCATGGAGGGTGCTCTCCTCTCGGCGCTGCGGATCCTCGGTCTCGATGACGGTTCCACGGTTCAGGTGCTGTGGGAGCCGCCGGAGCATGTGTCGTTGTCGGAGAAGTCCGCAGCTGCAGCGCAGGCGAAGACCGCCGGCAAGTCGCAGCGGTGGATCGATCAGCACATCTGGGGCATGTCACCGGACGAGATCGCTGAGGAGGAGACCGCGAGGGCTGCTGAGCAGCTGTCGGCGGCTGTTCTGATCGGTGCTGGCAGTGGCAACGCCTGAGCAGGTCATCGTCGGCTACAACGACGCCGTTCACGCCGTCAGGCAGCGGGTGGAGACATTCGCCCGGCTGGCGTGGCTCGGCGCCGGGTCGTGGCGTGACGACGACATTGACCGTCTGGTGCGGTTGATCGTCCCGCGCGTGCAGGCCGGGCAGGTGCTCACCGCGCAGCTCACGGCCGCGTATCTGGCGTCTTTGGAGACCGTCAGGACGGGCGAACGGGTCGCACCTGCGCTGGTGTCGCGTGACGTTGTCACGACGGCGCGTGGTGTGCCTGCTGAGGACGTGTACCGCCGGCCAGCGGTGACGATGTACACGGCGCTGTCGAACGGCGCACAGGTCAAGGATGCGATCGAGCAGGGAGTCAACCGGCTCGTGTCGCTCGTGGGCACCGACCATCAGCTTGCGAAGACGTCGCAGGCCCGGTCGTCGCTCACGGGTCGCGGGTTCACGTACATGCGTCGCACGTTGACGGGTCGCGAGAACTGCGCCCTGTGTGCGATTGCTTCCACCCAGCGGTACCGGGTGCAGAACCTGATGCCGATCCACCCGGGCTGTGACTGTGGTGTCGACACGGTCGAGGCCGGTTCGGATCCGGGGCAGGTGCTCGAGCCGGAACGGTTGGAGACCATCCACGCGGCGATCGAGAACGAGTTCGGCGGGACCGACCGTGGCGCACGTTACCTCGACGGCGGCAACAGCCGCTCCGACCTCCTGGACCTTGTGACCGTCCACGAGCACGGCGAATACGGGCCGACGCTGACATGGCGTGAGCAGCACTTCACCGGGCCTGACGCCCTCAACTGATTTCCCGCAACCGCGGGATTGAGTCACCGAAACGGTGGCTATCCAAACACCCGAAACGGGGAATGCACTGATGCCGAAAACCGAAGAAGAGATCGCCGCTGAAGCCGCCGAAACGGCCGCGAACGCGTCGAAGACGATCGAGGAACAGCTCGCTGCCGCTCAGGCGGAAGCCGAGAAGTGGAAGTCGCTCTCACGCAAGAACGAAGAGCGTGCCACGGCCAACGCCGACAAGGCACGGCAGCTGGACGAGCTCGAAGCCGCGAACCAGACCGAGCAGGAGAAACTCCTCGCTCGCGCTGAGGCTGCGGAAGCGAAGCTCGCCGAGATCGACGCGAAGACCACTGCTGCGACGCTCCGTGAGGAGATCGCGAAGGAGAAAGGTTTCGAGGATCGGAAGATTCCCGCGACCGCGCTCCGTGGTGCCACTCGTGAGGAACTCGAGGCGCACGCCGACGAGATCCTCGCTCTTCTCCCCGCCCCACCCGAAGCACCTGGTTCCGAGGGTCAGGGCGACACCGGAAAGCCCATCGGTGATGGCGAGCTGTCACCAGATGACATCGTCGCCGCCGCTACCGCCAGGTAGCACCCCGGTTCATCACGTCCGTGATGGCCGATCAACTCTGGAAGGAAGCCATCGTGGCAAACATTTTCGTCAAGGGGCAGAAGCTCGCGCAGACCGCGCTGGGCCTGCTCCGTCGTCAGGTGAAGGCGCCCTCGCTGTTCACCTTCAAGTTCGGCATCGCCGACTTCCGAGGCGCTGAGGGCGACGTCGTCAACATCAAGCGCCCCGCCGTCCTCGTCGCACGCGAGAAGCCGTGGCGTGGTGACGACGCGATCGTCGTCGACCGTCTCGCGAACTCGAAGATCCAGGTGGCGCTGAACCGTCACATCTACTCCGCGGTCGCCCTGTCGCCCGAGGAAGAGACCCTCGACGAGATCGACTACGTCCGCGACGTGCAGGTCCCGCAGGTCAACGCGATCCTCGACTTCTTCGAGAACATCGTCGTCGGTGCCCTCCGTGCCGCGTCGTTCGTCTTCGGCGTCACGTTCAACCCCGCATCGGGCAGCGCGGTCGAGTCGGACCCCCGGAAGGTCGCGATCCGCGCCCGGAAGCTCGCCCAGCAGGCGCACTGGCCCCTCACCGGTCGGTACTGGCTCGTCGGCGCGAACGTGTCCGAGGCTGTCGCCTCCTACGAGAAGCTCCTCGACGTCGACACTGCTGGCCTCCCCGAGGCTCTCCGCGAAGGTGTCGTCGGACGTCTCGCCGGCTGGACCATCGTCGAGCTCGACGCGCTCGGTGAGGACGAGTCGTACTTCGTCCACGAGACCGCAGTCGCCATCGCGAACGTCGCCCCGGCAGTGCCGAACGGTGTCGCGAAGGGTGGCGGCGTCGCGGCCGGCAACGGTCTCGCCGTCACGCAGCTGTGGGACTACGACAGCACGTACATGAAGGATCGCTCCATCGTGCACGCGTTCGCCGGAGCCACCGCAGTCACCGACCCGGAGCAGGCTGCGGACGGTTCCATCGTCCGCGACGAGAACGACGCTGTCGTCCTCAAGTTCCAGCGTGCCATCAAGGTCACGTTCGGTGCGGGCGGGGCCGAGAAGGCGTCCTACACGGTGTCCATCACCGGTGCCCCCACCGGTGGAACGTTCACCCTGACGGTCGACGGTCAGACCACCGACCCGATCGCCTACAACGCCACAAGCGCGACGATCGCTTCGGAGATCAACGAGCTGACCGGCGTCTCGGGTGCCACCGTCACCGGTGGCGCGTTCCCCGCGAACGCGAAGACGGTCACGCTCAAGGAGCGCGCCACCGTCACCGCCACCGGCGCGTTCACCGGCGGCACCAGCCCGGCCATCGCGGTCGCGTAACCACCCAGGAGGTGAGATCATGTCCAACCCAACTCTGGCGTCCCAAGAGGACGTCGTCGAGGCGCTCGGGCGTGCTCTCACCTCCGAGGAGGTCACGCGGGTCGATGCGATGCTGACGAAAGCGTCGGAACTGTTCCGGCTCCGGTCGGGGCAGCTGTTCACCCCAGGCACTTCGACGGTGCGGCTGAAGGTGAACGCCGGGACCGTGCGGCTCCCGCAGTCACCGGTCACCAGCGTGGAGAGCGTGGTCGACGACTGTGGTGCGGTGATACCGTTCACTCGGTTCGACCAAGTGCTGACGTTGCACCGCCTGTCTCACCAGTTCGTGCGCGTCTCGTACTCGCACGGCTCTGACGAAGTCGCTGACTTGGTGAAAGTGACGGTGGCGGAGATCGCTGCTCGTGTCCTCCGCATCGACCCTCGAGCTGCTGCAGGCGTCACGCAGCGGTCGAAGACCACCGGGCCATTCACCGAGGCTGAGACGTTCTCCACCTACTCGGTGGGTGGGCAGCTGCTGCTGTCGCCGGATGATGTGGCGATCGCGAACAGCTTCAGGGCACCGCGCACGTCCGGCACGATCGTGATGCGCGCATGATCGTGCAACGCGAAACGTTCGCCGGCACTGGTGAAGACTCACACGGCAACGAGGGCGAGTCCTGGGGGAACCCAGCCGACGTCGAGATCATGGCGTTCGATCCCGGTTCCACTTCGGAGCCGCGCGAGGCCGGCCATGACCGAGTCATCGTCGAACCCACCTTGTACCTGTATCCCGGGACGATCTTCGGCGCACGCGATCGTGTGACCGTGAACGGCCGGCAGTACGAGGTCGAGGGCGAAACGCGCATCTGGGAGCACCCAGAAGGCGCTGAGCACTACGGCAACGTCGTCACGATCCGACGAGTGGAGGGCTGACATGGCCAAGGTTCAAGTGCGACTCAAGATGCGCGGCATCCAGAAGGTTCTTCGCGATGCGCAGCCTACGGTTGCTGAGATCGGGAAGCAGATCGCTGACGCTGCCGGCGCCGGTTTCGAGATGGTCGAACGACCACAAGAGTTCACCGGCCGCGTGTACGTACAGACCGCGAACCGGGATGGCGCCAAACGTCAGGCTGAGAGCGCAGTGCTCGAGCGTGCCATGGGGTCGGTGCGATGAGGTTCGAGGACGCGGAAGCGATGGCAGTCGCGTTCCTGAAACCTGTTGCCGCGCCTGAACGGGTCGGTACGAAGGTTCCCAACCCTCGGCCAAAGCGATTCGTGCGCGCCTATCGCACCGGCGGGTCCGCCATCAACAGGGTGCTCGAGCGAGCTCAGATCACCGTCGAGGTCGAGGCGGAAAGCTCCACAGCTGCCTTCGACCTCGCGTCCCGGTGTCGTGGAGAGTTCCTCAACAGGTACATGCGCATGCCGCTCGTTCGAAACGTTGCGGAGACCGGTGGGTTGTATTACGCACCTGATCCCGCCACTGGCGCTGATCGCTACCGCTTCACAATGTCGCTGACCATTCGCGCCGCCCGCTGACCATCACCACTCATTCGACCCTCACCGTCCTGGTGGGGGTCTTCTCATGCCGGTCATGTCCGGCGTTCTGAAAGGACAACACCGATATGACCGTCAACTCATCCCTTGCCCGGATCTTCGGTTCTGATGCCGACGCGATCCATCTGGCCCCGTTCGGAACTCCGCTTCCGACAGGTATCGACTCCGTGCTCGACCCTGCGTTCGAGGACATCGGATGGCTGCACTCGGATGGTATCTCTGAAGCTTTCACCGGCTCGAAGACTGAGATCCGCGGCCACCAGGGGGCACGTGTGGTGCGTACACGCATCGAAACGCCTGGTACCACCATCGGGTTCCACGCGCTCGAGTCGAAGGCTCAGACGAAGAGCCTCCGATATGACGAGAAGGAAGTCACTGTCGCAAACGGTGTCCGCAAGGCTCGCCGTGGCGCCGGTCAGAAGGTCTCCGCGCGCGCTGCTGTCGTGGACGTGTTCGACGCTGATGACATCACGGTGAAGGAGCGCTACGTCATCGAACGGTTCGAGATCGTCCCTGACGGTGACCGGGTGTTCACGAACTCGGACATCGCGGGGTTCCCGTTCCTCGGTGAGATCATCGGCGACTACATCACGTTCGAGTCGTCCGGTCTGGCAACGGACACGGTGTGGAACGTGAGCGTCACGGGTACGCCGACTGGTGGCACGTACGCGCTGTCGGTGAATGACTTCTCGACGGCACCTCTTGTCTACAACGCTGCCGCTTCGGCGGTCGCTGCGGCTCTGAACGCTCTCGCGGGTGTGACTGGGCTGTCGGGGATCACCGCGACGGGTACTTCGCCGACTGTGATCACGTTCCCGTCCGCGGTGACGCTCGCAGCGAATGGTTCCGCCCTCACCGGCGGTACCGACCCGGACGCTGTGGCTTCGACGACGCCGTAACGATGTGGCCGGGTGGGGAATCCCTTGGTGATGGCTCGCCCCACCCGGTCACTCTCATGAGCTGTCACCACACTACGAAGGAGTCATCACCATGGCTGCACCAAAGAAGCCCCAGGACCACAAGGAACCCGAGTCGGAGAAGCCGAAGGCCACAGACGTGGAAGGTGGCCGATCGGTCACCTTCCCGAAGCTGACGCTGACCGAGAACGGCAAGAAGATTCCGCTGTCCGTGTTCGTCTCCGACGACGCGATCAACGACTTCGAGCTCCTCGACGACCTCCGCTCGCTGGACGTCGACTCGAACGCGGCGAGGCTTCCCGCGATCCTGCGACGGCTGATCTCGGACACCCAGTACGCCATCGTCATGGACGTGCTGCGCGACCCGAAGACCAAGCGCGTGTCGATCGCTGACGGCAGCACGTTCATCAAGGATCTGTTCGGAGCCATCAACCCAAACTGATGCTGCTGGCAGAGGCCTACATCTCACATCGTGGGCCTCTGCTGGCATCAATCCAATCCGCATACGGACTCCGCCTGCGAGACCGCTCGTTGATGGAAATGAGCGACCTCGTCGCTGAGCTCCCACCCGGTTGTTCGCTGTGGCGTGCCATCGGTGGGCCGCTCGCATGGTCTGCGGAAACGCACATGCTCAGTCTCGTCGAGTACCAGATGCGGCGTCTCGCGTGGATGCAGAGCGAGGATGCGCAGAAGAAGCCGCCTCGGAACGCTCCCAAGCCACCTGAGACTCCGCCGTACGCGGGCGAGGTCGCGGTTCAGGACGCTCACGCGCAACGTCAACGCGCTGCTCGCCAGCGTCGTCAACAGCCCACCCAGTAGCCCCTCCGGGGGTGTTCGTCATCCCCGGAGGTGGTCTGCTTGGCAACCGAGATCGCGGACGCGTATATCGCCCTGTACACGCGCATGCCCGGTGTCAGCCGTGACATCGGACGGTCGCTTGGCGCGTCGGACGTGCAGGGCGCTGTCAGCGAGGCTGGCGAGCGGTCAGGTGGCTCGTTCACCGCTGGTCTGGGGAAGATCGTCAAGGGCGGTGCGATCGCTCTCGGTGTTGCTGCGGCCGCAGGTCTCGGCGTCGCCCTCGCGAAGGGTTTCAGTCGCCTCGAGGCCATCGACACCGCTGAGAAGAAGCTCACCGGTCTGGGTCAGACGACCGAGAACATCACCCAGATCATGGATAACGCGAAAGCGTCCGTGAAGGGCACCGCGTTCGGCCTCGGTGACGCTGCTACTGCTGCTGCGTCGCTGGTGGCTGCGAACATCAAGCCTGGTGAGCAGCTGCAGGGTGTCCTGAAGTCTGTTGCGAACAGCGCTTCGGCTGCCGGTGTGGGCATCGGCGACATGGGTTCGATCTACGCGAAGGTTGCTTCGCTGGGGAAGGCTCAGAACGACGTCCTGCAGCAGGTCGCCGACCGGGGTATCCCGATCTACCAGGCGCTCGCGCAGAACCTTGGTGTGACGACTGAGGAAGTCTTCAACATGGCTTCGGCCGGGAAGATCGGGTTCGCGGAGTTCGAAGCGGCCATGACGTCCGCGTCGGGCACGGTCGCTGAGGAGATGGGTAAGACCATCCCCGGCGCCACCTCGAACTTCCTCGCCTCGCTTGGGCGTATCGGTGCCGGCCTGCTGGGCGGCATCTACCCGTACATCGCTCCGCTGATTTCCGCTGTTACGTCCGCGCTTGGTCCGATCGAGGATCTCGCGGCAGGTGTTGGCGACAAGATCGGTTCCGTCGTCGGGCCTGCGCTGCAGGGCATCACGGACATGCTCAACGGCGGGTTCGACATCGGCGGATTCGCAGAACTGCTGTCGCTGGTGTCGCCGCTCGGACTGGCACTCAAGCTTCTCGCGCCGGTGCTCCCGGTTCTTCTCGACGCGTTCTCGCAGATCGGCTCCGTCCTGGCAGGGGCATTCAGCTCCGCAGTAACCGTCCTACTGCCGCAGATCGTCCTGCTCGCGAACATCTTCGCTGGCGTCCTCGCCGCGGTGCTCCCGCAGATTCTGCCGCTGATCGTCACCCTTGCAGGGGTGTTCGGCCAGCTGCTTGCCGCGGTCCTGCCGCTGGTAGGTCAGCTGATCACCGCACTTCTGCCGGCGTTCAACCTGATCGGACCGCTGATCGGCATGCTGGTCCCGATCTTCTCCACCCTCATCTCGGCTCTGATGCCGATCGTGGAGATGATCTTCCCGCTTCTCTCAACCCTGGTCGCAGCACTGGCGCCAGTGTTCATGCAGCTGGTTGGGGCAATCACGCCCCTGCTGACACCGATCCTGGCGCTCCTCACCCCGCTGCTCGACCTGATCGGGGTGATCCTTCCGCCGCTGATCGAGCTGCTGTCGTTCCTCATCAACGCCGGAGTCATGGGTCTGCAAATCGCCCTTGGGTTCCTGATCCCGATGATCACCTCCGTGGTCAGCGCGATCTCCGGAATCCTCGTGCCGGTCATCCAGATGATCTCCGACACCCTCGGCGGTCTGATCACGTTCATCACTGGTGTCTTCACGGGCAACTGGAAGATGGCGTGGGACGGGATCGTGTCGATCTTCGCAGGCATCTGGAACGGCATGGTCGGCATCGTCAAAGGCGTCGTGAACGGGGTCATCGACCTCATCAACGGGGTCATCGGCGGAATCAACAACGTCGCCCAGGGCATCAAGGACGCGTCCGGCGGAACCATCGACTTGACGGTCAGTGAGCTTCCGAAGCTCGCGAAGGGTGGCATCATCGCCGCCCGTCCTGGCGGCATGCCGGCGGTCATCGGTGAGGGTCGCTACGACGAAGCGGTCATCCCGTTGAGCCCGCAGATCCTCGGCCAGATCGGCGGCGGCTCGGGTTCTGTCACTCAGAACAACGTGTTCGAGCAGCGCACCGAGGATCCGCAGATCCTGTTCCGTCAGGCCGGCCGTTTGCTTGAAGACGCGATGCAGGGGGCCTGATGGACGACTACGTTGCGTACGGAATCGAGCTCGGCGGCATCTGGTTCGACGGCACCACTGACGTCCCCACTGGTTGGGGCTTCAGCGGGCTGAAGGACTGGCGCCGCCTGCCTGACAGCAAGAACCCTTCCGACTCGAACCCGCTCGGTGATGGCGATTTCACCCCGGGCGAGATTCTGCGGAGCTCGTTGGCGGTCGCGTTCGATGCGTTCTTCCTGGGGGAGGATGCAGCCGATGCTCTGGCTGCTCAGGCGCGCATCACGGCGTGGGGTGCTTTCCGCACCCCACAGCCGATGACAGTGCACGCGCAGGACGGGTCCTGGACGCGCATGGTGTCGATCCGCGCTGCTACCCCGAAGGACAACTACGGCGGCAACGATGTCGAGTTCTCCATTGACGTCCTCGCGCATGATCCGATCCGGTACGGCCCTGAATTCCTGATCACAACGGGCATGCCGGACAACTCGGGCGGGTATTCGTACCCGTACTCGTACCCGTACACGTATGCGATGTCGTCCGATTCTGGGCGGTTGGTGATCCCGAACACGGGGTCAGCTGACGGGTACCCGTTGCTCGAGGTGACGGGTGGCATGTCGCAGGGTGTGGAACTGATCGTGAACGGTCGTGGCCGGTTGCGGGTGGAGCGTCCGATCGGTGACACACAGTCTCTGGTGTTCGACACCGCCGAGCAGCGCGTGTTCCTCGACGGCACGTCCCCGATCCCTTCTCGTCTGGTGACGGCCCGGGATTGGTTCTCGGTGCCTCCTGAGGGTTCAACCACTGTCACGGTGCGTCCGTTGGGGACGGTCACTGGTGATCCGAAGTTCATTACCCGCATGCGTGCGGCTTCCTGGTAGGAGTACCGATGCAGACCGATCTTTGGCCGACGACTGGGGTGCAGTTCGCTTCGGATGAGCACGCGGCGATCCTCGCGGGCCTGGTGGCGAAGAACACTTCGGGTGTTCCTCGCGCTGGGGTGTTGCCTCGTCACACGAACGCGTTGGTGACGGCGCGCCCTGACATGCGCGTGAACGTCCTCCCGATGGAGCTTGTGCATGTGAAGGAGGGGGCACGGTTCGCGGCATTGACGGAGACGATCGACGTGGCGATCCCAAACCCGCCGTCTGCGAACACGCAATACAACATCGTCGCGTACGTGGGCACCGATCAGCAGATCACTGGTGTCGCATCAACGTCGGAGTTCGTGGTGATCCCGGGCACACCGTCTGCGACACCGTCCGATCCGGCGCTGCCTGATGCGGCTATCCCGATCGCCCGGGTGGCGGTTCCTTCGACGGCGACGGCGACGAACTCGTCTGGTGTGGTCATCACACCGTTGCACCCGTTCACTGCTGCGGCCAACTCCACGGTGCTGTTCCGGACTCGCGCAGCTCTTGACGCGTGGACCACAGCAACACCGGGACAGCCGGCGTCGGTTTTCGGTGACCAGTCGACGGCGAACAACGGACCCTACGTGCGGTCCGGGTCGGAGTGGAAGCCCGTTGGCGTGCGACTACTCGGTACGAACGGGACTCTGTTCGGCTCGGCGCCAACTGATGCCCCGTACATGCAGTCAGGTAATCAGACGTTCACAACGTCCGCATCGGGTGGGTTCACCCTCGCATTCCCCGCCGCCTGGCCGAATGGTGTGCTGTCGATCAGTGTGAACAACGGTGATCCTGACGCAACACAGGGGTACACGGTGGGTGTGATTCAGGGTTCTGTGTCAGCGACCCAGTTCGGTGTTCGTGTGCGTACCCCTTCCGGTGCTGCATTCGCTGGGGCATTCCGCCTCAACTGGTCAGCTTGGGGGTGGTGAGCATGGCGCTTCACGATTTCAGTATCCATTCACCGTCGACGGTGATCCTCGCGGACAACCGTGACGCCGGTCAGTCGTGGGCTCGGCATCTCCGTGACGCTGGTCCCGGCCGCGGCGGCGTCGATGTTGTCGCCCCTGTCGGGACGCCCGTGTACGCGTGGGCGGACGGCACGGTCACCCGGCAGCCGAACAACGGCACCGCCGGGAACGTCGCCCGGCTGCACCTCGAGCGCGATCCCGGCTGGATCCTCGACTACAAGCACCTCTCGGGCTACGTGGACCTCGTCAACGGGTTCGCGCGCAAGGGGCAGCTCATCGGCTACTCCGGCGAGTCCGGCGCCCCCGGTCAACCGCACGTGCACTACAACCTCGTCGACCCGCAGGGGAACCGACAGAACCCGTGGCTGTACGTCTCGGGCAGCGCCCAAGCGGGCACCGTCACACCGACAACCCAAGGAGTACAGGAAATGCGACTCATCCAGCAGACCAATCGTGGCATCGCTGTCGTCGGTGCCGGCTATTACAAGTCACTCACCCCCGAGGAGCTGCCGCTCGCTCTCGCCGTGTGGGGTGCACCGGTCGTGTTCGCGTCGGAGCGTGAGTTCGACCTTGCCCGTTCGGTGTCGGTGAATGGCGTGCAGGCGCTCGTCAGCGTGAAGAAGTAGCCCACCTTCCATCCCGGGAGGGGGATTCTATGGCCGAAGAGCCTTCCATCGCTGTCATCGTCGAGCGGATCAGCAACGTCCAGTCGACGGTCAGCGAGATCAAGTCGACCATGGCGACCAAGGACGACCACTCGAACACGCATGCGTTGCTCGGGCGCATCGAGGTTGCGCTCGCCCAGGAGGTCACCGCGCGTACCGCGGCGGTGCAGGCGGTCGCGAACCGGCTGCAGCTCGTCGAGGACCGCCTCGAGGCCCGGAAGTACCAGTTCGGCGCATCGATTCTGCTCGCCGTCATTGGCGCGATCGTGGGGGTGTTCCTGTGACGCACGTGAAGCCTGCCCGCCCACGTCTGTGGTTAGTGCTGTTCCTGGGTCTGCTCGCGCTGGCACTGACGCTCGTGGGTGTCGTGTTCGTTCAGGCGCAGATCCGCGGCGACGAGGCGACGGCGCTGGCGAAGTACCGGCAGTCGGTCATCCAGGACCAGCAGGCCGCATACGACAACCTGCTGTCCGAGTACACACAGGTGACCCGTGACTGCTACGACGCCGCCGACTGCACCACTGACACCGTCCCGCCGGCGCTAATCCCCGACGCGAGCGACATCGCTGGCGAGCGTGGGCCTGCTGGTGAGGCAGGTTCGCGGGGTGAACGGGGGGAGCAGGGCGACATGGGCGTCCCAGGCCAGACCGGGCCTGCCGGGCCTGTCGGTCCCGCGGGCGAGGCGGGCGCGTCAGGTTCAGACGGTGCGGATGGTGCGCCGGGGGCAGACGGCGCCCCCGGCCCAGCCGGCCCTCAGGGGCCATCCGGTCCCGCGGGCGTGAATGCGCCAACTGTCATCAGCATCCAGTGCCTCGACGACGGCAACGGACAGTTCACGTTCTCGGACATGTCGATCATCGTCGTCCCGAACATGTGCCAGAACACCACAACTCTTCCTGAGATCCCTACGCCTGAGGAGGCAATCCCATGAGCAAGCACGCCGCTACCCCGCCCGTCTGGTACCCGAATCAGCGCGTGATCCGTACTGTGATTCAGGGTGTGATCGGCGCCCTCCCGACGGTCGTCGCGATCGTCGGAATCCTGAACGACACGTGGCCTACCGAGTGGCTGGCAGCATCCCTTGCACTGGGTGTCGCGATCCAGGGTGCGCTGGCGAAGATCATGGCGCTCCCGGGCGTCAACGACTGGCTGACGAACATTGGCGCGGGTTCCGTGCCCGCGTCCGAAGTCGATTCCTTGGCCCGTCAGGCGAACGCTGACCGTGAGGCTGCTGCAGCCCGCGAACAGTCCCGCACCTCTGAGCTCTGAGAGTTGGTGACCCGTGAAGTGTTTGCTGTTCGATCTGCTCACGGGCGAAGACCTCGCTGACCTCGATGTCGTCGATGCGACGTGGACGCAGACAATCGGGTCGCCCGACAGTGTGAAGTTCGACGTGCCCGCCTACACGAAGGCGATGCGCGGTCAGGTGCTGTCGAACCTGGTCACCCCGAAGAAAACCGTGGTGGCTGTGCAGGAAGACGGTTGGGCTGACTTCGTTGCTGCCGGCCGGGTGGGCATCCCTGAATGGGATGAGGACACGAAGATCCTGTCGATCCCCGGCAACGGTGTGGAGTCGGTTCTTGGAGATCGGCTGGTGCTGCCGTTCAACGTCGGCAACATCATCGGCTCGGACGGCAAACCGGTGACCACGTACGACACCAACCTGAAGGGTTGGGAGTACGGCACCATCATCAAGAAGTTGGTGCAGCAGGCGATGGGGATGCCCGGGTTCGGTCTGCCGTGGGTGTTCGAACCTGACCGTGTCGGGTCGCGGGAGAAGAACACTGAAGCGGCCGACATGAAGAACCTGCTCGAGCTGATCGACGACATCACGAAGCTCGAGGGTGGTGTCGAGGTCGACTACGTGTCGCGTTGGCGGACCGACGTGGTGGGAAGGATGCAGACCCTGTTGCGGACGGCGACGGACGCTGACCGGTTGATCACCTCGCAGTCGGAGTTCGACTTCTCCATTCGGGGGAAGAACCCGACGGCACGGAAGTTGAAGTTCAAGCTGTTGCCGACGTACATGACGTCGCGGGCGTGGTTCACGGGCGGGAAAACGGACGACCGCATGTTGGTCGCCCGCGCTGATGACTCGTACCTCACCGACCGCGGCTTCCCGTTCTCGGAGGTTCTGGACTCGTCGCATTCGTCAGTGAAGGAACAGTCCACGTTGGACTCGTACGCCCGCGCACGGGTCGCTCAGGGGCGCACGATCGGGAAGTTCTACTCGTTCGACGTTCGCAAGTCCGCCGCGGTGGGCATGCGTAAGGGCGACTGGTTGACCCTCGACATCAAGGGGTCTGTGTTCCTTGAGAACGGTCAGAAGCGGTTGCGGGTGGTGTCGATGTCTGGTGGCACGTCTGATCCGGAGTGGTTGCAGGTTGTGACGGCGGAGGAGTTCTGATGGATGGTCCTCGGTATGTTCCGCCGGAGCAGTATCAGGCTGGTCTGCATAAGGATCAGCAGCGGCAGTTGCGTGACGCTCAGAGGTCCACGGGCACGGAGCGGAACCTGACCCTGCAGGAGGTGCAGGCGGCTCTAGCTGCCGCTCAGGAGGCCCTGGCTGAGGTTGAGGGCGTACAGGCACAGCAGGCGGCTCAGCTCGCGATCCTCAACTCAACGCGTCCAACGTCCGCTTCCGGAGGCAACGGCCTGCAACCCGTCGGTGCGAATAGCTGGGCGACTACCGACCAGCCCTCTGTCACCTTCGTCACCGCAACCGGTGTCGCACGCATCGACGTCCAAGCGATGCTCTTCTCCGCCGGTGACGCAGCAATCGCAACGTTCGGCATCTACACGAACCTTGGCGCTCCCGTCGTTTCGCGTGAGAGCCGCCGGGATGCGTGGAAGGGCTTCACGAACGGTGTCCTCGGCGCTGTCGGAGGTTCGGGCTTCGACGTGATCGGTGGGCTGCCGGTCAACACGCCACTCATCGCACGGTTCGAGTGCTACGCGTACAACGCAAACGCCCAGTTCCGTTCCCCGTCCATTTCAGCTGCTGGTACCGCTTAGGAGGCCCACTGTGGCAACGATCATCACTGGGCCTGTCCCGGATTCCGCCGGCCAACCAGCAGACGGGCGCCTCGAGTTCCGGCAGGTGACCGCGTTCAACACGACGTCTGGTTCAGCGACTCAGGCGTTGGCGATCGCTGAGGTTCGCGGTGGTGAGATTTTCGCCACCGATGGTGGCACGTTCAGTCTGCCGCCGAACCCGACCGGCACGTCAGTTGTGATCGTCGAAGCGTTGCGGGGGCGTGCTGCTGTCCGGCAGGTCATGGTCCCGGATCAGGCTTCCATCGCCTACATGGACCTCTTGCCGACGCGGCTGGATCTCGGCGAGGTGTGGACCATCGAACTCGAAACCGACCCCGACCCTGCCGGAGCTCTGCCCGGTGATCTGATCCTCGTCCTCTCGACGGGCAACCTCTACAGAATCGGAGCCTGACCATGGGACGCATTCCTCTCGGCAACATCAAGGGCGAACCAGGCAGGGACGGAGTGGATGGCGCTCCCGGCGCCGCTTCCACGGTGCCTGGCCCTCCAGGACAGAACGGGTCGAACGTTCTGCCGACGGACACGGCGATTCGGGACGCGATCACCAACCCGTCGTCTCAGACCGCGACAGCGTTGACGGCAGCTATCGGTGCCGGTGTCGTCGCGCAGATCGGCGGCTACAACATCGAATCCGCGCTTCTCCCGGGCGAGCGCCTGGTGAAGGACAAGAGCGCAGACATGTCCACGATCGTGCAGCGCGCCATGACGAACGCCGGCAACATCTTCGACGCGACCGGTGTGCCGCAGCAGATCTACGTCCCCACCGGCCGCTACCGCCTCGACACCGACATCGTCCCGCGCACCGGCGTGGGGTTCAAGGGCGTCGGTGTCGCGCAGACGGTGTTCTACCCGCAGGGCAAGGCCTGCTTCCTCCGTGGCGGGTTCGGGGGCACACCGGTGCCGACCGCGCCGCTGCTCGTCGACCAGGTGTTCGAGGACTTCACCGTCAACTGCTACGACCAGACCGACGTCGCCTACAACGCCGCCATCAAGGCGTTCTACATGCAGAACCTGCTCCGGCCGAAGTTCCGCCGCGTGAACTGCGTCGGCTCGTGGGCGTCGCAGTTCGGCAACGACTTCATGGTCGAGGCCGAGCACATCGACTGCTACTCCCGCGACTCCGGCCGCGGGATCCCACCGAACGCGCACGGCACTGGATCCGGCTTCGCGGTCGGTACCGGCCGGTTCGCGAACGAGTCCTACCGGTACGTCAATTGCGTCGTGGAGGGCTCTCTCGGATCCGGTTACTTCTTCGAGCGACTCGACACCCGCGACGCGCATTACTCGTCCCCGAATGTCTCCATCATCGGTGGCGTCTCGCAGGACAACGCGATCGGCCTGAACGATTGCGGCACCGGCGGCATTAACGCGAACGGTGTCGACTTCCGCCGCAACGGCACCGGCTGGCTCGTCCGCGCCGGCAACTCGTCCGTCGTCGGCGGACGCGACGGACAGGTCGTCGCCTGCCGGTTCTGGCAGAACAGCGGCGATGCGATCGAGTTCTACGGCAACGCGCAGGGCGGCGGGTACCGCATGCTCGAGAACCAGTTCATCGAGAACGGCGGCGCAGGCATCCGAGCGCTCTCAGCGACGTTCTCGAAGGGCGCGCTCACCATCCGTGGGAATGCGTTCCTGCGGAACCTGGGAGGCGGCGTCCGCATCGAGGGAACCGGCCTGCCGCTTACAGCGCCCATGATCAACGACAACGAGTTCGACGGCAACACCGGCGCCGGCCTCTACCTCGCTGCGTCGGCGATCGCTGCGAGCATTTGCGGAAACACGTTCTCGGACCAGTTCAAGACGGGCCTGCAGACCATCGGCATGTCAATTCTCTCGGCGCTGCTCGTGGGACCTCGGATCCAGCGCAACACCTTCCTCGATCAGCCCACCGGATCCTCGAGCCTTGCAGCGTACGACCAGGCACACATCGGCGACAACTACGCCGTGACCACGCCCACGGAGTACACGGTGTTCTCCGACGACTTCAACCGCGCGGACGGGCCACTGACGTCAACCGCGGTCGGCGGCCTGCCGTACACCGTGCAGGGCGCTGCAAGCGGCGTCATCGTGTCGAACCAGGGGGCACTCACCGGCGCGACGTCGCTGACGCGCCTGCTGGTGAATCCCGGGGTGGCGAACGGTACGTTCCGCCTAAAGCTCGCAGCGTACAGCGGTACCCATGAGGGCGGCATCGTCCTCCGGTACAAGGATGCGTCGAACGAGCTCACGATCGCGTCCAGGACATCGGGAACGAACTTCCATTACCGACTGCTGAAGCGCATCGCCGGCGCGCAGACGCAGATCGCGGAGTTCGCGGTCGACTCGGCTACCGGCGACGTGTTCGAGATCGTCCTCGATGGCTCGAGCATCATCGTGCGCATCAACGGGACCGAACGCTACAACGGCACCGTGACCGAGTTCACCGACGCGACGAGCTTCGGCTGGTTCGTCACCGGAACGGGTGCTGCAAGTGCTCGCCTCGACGACTGGTCATTCAGCACCCGACTGTGACACAAGCCCCGTCAGGGATCACTTCGGTGGCCTCTGGCGGGGCTTCTCGTCGTTACAGGCGTCGCCGCTGCACCCCGTCGCCGTCGATCCCGTTCGGTGGTCCGTCCCGACCGTCCCGCTTCACCGGGAGGTCCCACCGCACCATCAGGTCCGCGCGCTCAAGCGTCGGCGTCGTCCCCATTAGGACGCGGTCTGACGGGTCGAGCGCCCACTTAGAGACGAAGAACACGTCCTCGCCGCGGCCGTCACGCCGACGCTCGAGCACCGCTTTCGGCGTTTCGGGGTCGTTGCGCATCACGAGCCAAGTGTCTTGATCGAACCGGATCGGTTTAGGGCGGGACCACGCGGGCATGCAGATCAGATTAGCTACGACGTCCGACGCAGTTCAGCATAAGACCGGGGCCCGAGTGTGGACGTCGCTACACTTCAGGCGTGGTGTCCTTGAACTGGGATCGAGTCTGATCGTCGGTCATGCGAACACCGAGTTCGAACTCGCCGCGTCGAACAATTCCGAGCACTGGTGCGGGCGCGGCCATACGTGAGGCCGTCATTTGGATAGACGCCCGCAGGTATGGGTACACAGCGAAAAAACCTACCTGCTCCGCGAATTCGGCCTTGATGGCTTCGCTTATCGCGCAGCGCTCCTCGAGTCCATACCTGGCCTCGATGTCTGACACGAACTCGTTCCCGGCCCGATCGTCGAAAACGATCCGAAATCGGAACCCGATGCCAAACCGGTCGTCGCCATTCAACTCGCTGACGCCCAGCAGGTTGGTAATCCGAGGACTTCCATCATCCTCGGGTCCCAGATCCTCATCTGCCGGTGCGGTGACATCGATGCGTCGTCCACGCTCTTCATGGACGTAAACGTCATCGAGGCTGACAAGGTTCACGAGTTCTACGACGTCGGTGACCGCACGAGCGCTGTCGTCATGCGCCAAGAGCAAAGTCCGTCCTCTTGGAGTTTGTGATCGCGTAGTTCTTGGGCTGAGCTGCGGATCGCGTTCGCGGCACGAATGTCGCTTCGACGCTGAATGTGAACAGTTCGTTCAAGGACGTGTCGATAGGCAGAACGTGGTGAACTATCCGCACGTTCAAGGCGTGCGCGTAGCGTCGCACAGTAGAAAGCTTGGGCTCCGCGCTGCAGCTCTCGAAACTGGAGACGGTCGCCTGGCTGACGCCCATCATCGCACCGAGCTGGGTCTGGCTCAGGTTGCGGTGTTCGCGCACTCGTCGCAGTGTGTCGATCAACTCCAGATCAGCCTCAGCAAGTTCGCGCGCGAGCTTCTCTGCGGGAGTCTCGTCGTCTAGGCCAAACTCGTCGTAAAAGTCTGTGGGAGGGGTGTCTTCGTGAGCTGACCGCTCGAAAAAGTCGGACATAGATGGCACTCTATACCACCTCACTGCGAAGGGGGCACCAAGGCTGCCCCACCCCACTTGTCGGATCGTCCGTCGTGAAACCGCTTCCGCGCCTCTTGGAGTTCGGCGTTCTGACGGCGGGTGATCGTTCTAGATGTGCCGGAGAGGTCCTTGACATGCACATGCAGGCCGACGACTGTACTCCCAGGCTTGCGCCGCAACCTCCTCGGCTCAACGTGATAGGCCCGTGCGTGAATCTCGAGCCCCTCCCCGTACTCAACACCTGCTCGGATCTCGTAGATGTCGATGTCCTTCACGGTCGACATCGGTCCCTTGATGTGCTTGATGGGCGTGAGCTTTCCCTGGACGAGCGCTCGACCTCTGGCGCGGAACTCTCCGACCAAGCGGTCGACGTCGTCTGGCGGCACTCCGGCCGCCAGTGCCTGAAACCGAACCTCTGCGAGCAGTGGACGAGCGGGGTCCATGCGGTACCAGTGGTAATAGACGGGCGCAAACGCCGGTCGGGTGCACACGGAGTCGGATCCGTCGTTGGATGGGATTGTGGGCACCGCATCATTCTACCGAGGCAACTCGGTCGGACACCCAAGGGATGGCCCCCACTACATCAAATCTGGCTCGATCTCCGTCACAGCAACTTCGCAAGAAATGGCCCATCGGAGAAGCTCTCGCCGGGCATGTTCGTCTTTCAATCGAGCGCCCATGTCATCACGAAAAGCGATCCGCGAATCAGAACTTCTTGCTCTCCGAGAGGCTGGCGACGGCGAGCGCAAGCTGGTTGATAGCGAAGCACATTTCTTCGAAAGCGCGGTCCCGGAACTCGGGGAGTTCGGCGTCGTTCATGACTCGAACGGCTGAGTCGGCGTGGCCCGCGGCGTTCTCGGCAAATTCCTTCGCGGTTTGGGGGAAATCGTGTCCGGCTATCATTGGTCCTCCTTCGGCTGGCGCGGCGGTGGCTGCCGCTACCCCACTGTAGAAGAGGAGCCTTGCTGGCAAGATGACTGCATGGCTCAGCGCAAGATCACAACCCTGGTCGACGATCTCGACGGAACCGACCTTCCCCGCGGGCTCGGCGAGACGGTCCGCTTCAGCATTGATGGGCGCGAATACGAGATCGACCTCAGCGACGACAACGCTGCTGCTCTCCGCGAGGCGCTGCAGCCGTACACGGAGGCCGGTAGACGGATCGCACGGACCCGTTCTCGTCAGCGACGCGGGTAGACGGCAGATTCAGCGCTGCGAAGGGTGCATGAGCTGAGCATTGTCGTGCCGCTGTATGGTTTCGTCAGCGTTGGACTGAGTGGGCGTTGTGCCTCCAGCGACCGCGAGGACCGGAGGCCCTGATGGACGATGAGGCGAGGGTAGCGTTCTGGCAGGCTCAGAGTGCTGAGATGGAGGGCCGCGCCCGCGCGGCCGGGCATCTTGTCCAGAATGCAGCGACATTGGGCGTCACCGCAGTCGCGGGAGGCCTTCTGGCCGCCGGCTTAGAGGCACTTCAGGCGCCGGTTCTCGCCGTAATTGTCGCTCTCGTCGTGTGGCTTCTCGCCCTGATCGCGTCGCTCAACTGGGCTGAGATGAAAGTCCTCGCTCGGAAGCGAGATATCGCAGACAATGAAGTTGCGAAGTTGTTGACAGGCCAGGACCGCATGATCTTCAACCGTCTGCGTGCGACAGGCTCGAGGACCGACACATTCACCAAGGTCGCGATCGGAACGGTGCTGATCCTGTGCATTCTGGCCTTCGGTGCGGCTTTCGTTGCGGGGGTGCAGTTGGGCGCTGGTATCGGCCCCGCCGCGGACGTTCTCCGATGGGTGATACCACCGCTAGCCGCAGTTACCGTTGGTGCGGCGCTCTACTCCACGCACGTGAGAATTCGCGCGCTGAACTGAGCCACGTTCAATCTGGCAGCTGCCGGTTTCAGATGTTCGGAGTCGGCTGTCTATGCTGTGGGCGCGTGGAGATATCTCAAGGAACAGCTAGTGCATCGCCAAGCCCTTCCGGCTTCAATGACCGGTCCGCCGCAGGAGTCGCACCGCGGAGCCGCATCTCTCGCCTCGTCTCGCAGCTGCTCGGAGTATCGTTCCATCGCGTCAGTGAGCCGCGGCCTGTTCCCGAGTGACTTGTAGGCGCGGCTCATCGACCGCGCGGAGTGCCCGATGATCTCAACGATCACGTCCTCTGGGACGCCAGCTTCGTACATCAGGTCAACTGCGGTGTGGCGAAGGTCGTGGAGGCGAACGTTCTTCGTGATGCCGTAGCCGGCTCGGGATTCTCGCCAGCGCTTCGAGTCACGATCGGGGTCGATCGGACGGCCTTCGTCGGAGAAGACGAGTCCGTACTTGTTCGGTGGCGAGGCCTCTCGGTGTGCTTCGATGATCGACCTCAGTGGCTCGACCAGAGGGATGATTCGCCATCCTGCTCGCGACTTCGGCCTCGTGAGGAAGAGTCCGCCGCGCAGCTGTCGGTACTCGAAGTCGGCCGGCGCGATCAGCTTCGGGGGAGTGGTCGAGTGGTCGAGCGGGAAGCGCTGCAACTGCCAGGAAAGGTCGAGCACGTCCGTGACTCGATCCCACTCGAGACCGATGACCTCGCCGCGTCGCGCTCCCGTCAAGATCGACGTCGCCCAGCGCGCACCCCACGTCTCGTCGTGCTTCAGCCGTTGCAACACGGCGCGAGCTTCGTTGGCGTCCAGTGCTTCGAGCTCCACATGCGGCTTCCGCGGTGGACGGATCATCTTCGCAGGATTGAAGGTTATGTAGCGCTCGCGAACGGCGTCTTCGAACGCTGCTGACATCACCCGGTACGCGTAGAGGTTGTAGCTCTGCGCCAGGCCGAGCTCGTCGACCATACGAGCACCCACACGGCGAACCTGTGCCGCTGTGACACTGTCGAGCTTCGTCCTCCCAAGTACGGGCACGATGAACTTCTCGATGATGTTCGCGTACCCGAGCCGCGTGGTCGGTCGCACGTTCGGGACCACCGTCGTCGTCATCCAGTAGCGGAACCACTCCTCGACAGTCGGGTCGGGCATCGCCACCTCACCACGGGCCTGCAACGCCGTCTTGAACTCCACCATCTTCCGTTCAGCGGTAGCACGATCTCTCGACCTGATCTTCTTCCGACGACGCTTCCCGTCGAGAGGTGGGAGTTCCAACATCGCGCACCAGTAACCGCGCGAGTCCTGGAAAATGGACCCTTCACCCTTAGCTCGCATGCGTGCCTCCCGTACTTGAAAAGACACTATGCGGACTGAAACTCCTGGTCAAAGTCAAGTTCGCATATGGACAGGTTTCGTGTAGATATGGACAGGTTTCACCTTGATGCGGCTCGCCCGGCGGGCACGGCCCTCCCACGAGTGCCTCGCGTTCGAGTGACCATGGCTCTATCGCGGCAGGCCGGATGAGGGGCCGACCAGCCGCGTAGCTCATGACTTACTCGTGGTTTTCGGCGCAGAAGGGCACCGAAACCCGCGTAGACTGTCGTAAATCGGAGACCGATCAGGCAAGCGAAATTGGCTGGTCAGGTAGAGAAAGAACGAACTACAACGAGCTAGACGTAGAGCCCGCCTGCTAAGCGTAGGTTACGGGTTCAAGTCCCGTCGTCGGCTCCAGCCGAGAACCGCCCGCTCAGCCTGCTGAGTGGGCGGTTCCTCATTGGAAGGAACCCTCCCGTGACCCGTTTCCCAGCACCGCTCGCGCTCCTCATCGCCGTCGTCAGTGGCGCCTTCATCGCGGTGCAGGCCCGGTTGAACGGCGAGCTCGGTGCGCGTCTCGGTGACGGGTTCACCGCCGCCGCGATCTCCTTCGGGGGCGGCTTGATCATCCTCACGGTCGGACTCGCCGTCTCCCGCACCGGCCGTCGCGGGCTCGCCACGGTGATCGGTGCCGTCCGACGCCGGGAGATGCCCTGGTGGACGGTGCTCGGCGGCTGCGCCGGCGCCTTCCTCGTGCTGTCGCAGGGGCTCACCGCCGCCGCGCTCGGCGTCGCCCTGTTCACGGTCGCGGTCGTCGCCGGCCAGACCGCGAGCGGGCTGGTACTCGACCGGATCGGGTTCGGCCCGGGAGGCGTCGTCGGGTTGAGCGTCCAGCGCGTCCTCGGGGCGGTCGTCGCCCTCGTCGCGGTCGGCGTCGCCGTCTCGGGCGAGCTCGGGGGGAGCATCCCGCTCGGACTCCTCATCCTGCCGCTGCTCGCCGGGATCGGGATCGGCTGGCAGCAGGCGGTCAACGGTCGAGTCAAGATGCGGGCGCAGAGCACGCTCGCCGCGACGTTCATCAACTTCATCGTCGGGACGGTCGTGCTGGTCGTCGCCGCAGTGCTGCACGCGATCATCGTCGCGCCGCCCGGTCCGCTCCCGGGGGAGTGGTGGCTCTACCTCGGCGGCCCGATCGGATGCGTGTTCATCGCCGTGGCCGCGTTCCTCGTCCAGCACACGGGCGTGCTCATCCTCGGGCTCGGCACGGTGGCGGGTCAGACCCTGAGCGCGCTCGCTTTGGACGTACTCCTGCCCACCGACGACGGCGGCGTGCATGTCGCGACCGTCATCGGGACGCTCCTCGCGTTCGCCGCCGTGGCGATCGCATCGGCGCGGTTCAGGCGTCGTCCCGCGGCATCGTCGTCCGCCGACTGAGTCGAGCCGTCATCGGTCGGATGTCGTGAGCGACTCCGTCCTCAGGGCATGGAGCTGAGGTGCGCCTTCGCGTTGATCGTCTTGCGACGCCCCGTGCGGGCATTGCCGGGCTTCCCTCCGACGTACAGCCAACCCAGGAGCTCCTCGCCCTTCTTCAGACCGTGCGCCTTCCGGACCGCCTTGGCCCGGGTCGCGCCGCCGGTGCGCCAGAACACGCCCCAACCGGCGTCGTCGAGCAGGAGGCTGACCATGTGGGCCACTCCTGCCGCGACCGCCTCCTGCTCCCAGGCGGGCACCTTCGACTTCTTCACACTCACGACGACCGCGAGCAGCAGGGGCGCGCGGAGCGGCTTCGTCGAGGGCTTCGAGTCGCCCTCCGCCTTCGCGAGCGCCCGACCGAGCTTCACCCGGTCGTCGCCCCGGAGGGTGATGACCCGCCACGGACGCAGGGCGCTGTGGTCGGCCACTCGACCGGCCGCCCCGAGGACCTCGAGGAGTTCCGCGTCACTCGGAGCGACGTCGGTGACCTTCGACCACGAACGGCGCCCGGCGACGGCGGCCAGCACCGGGCGCTCGATCGGTTCGGTCACTCCGTCGGCTCGGCGGTGTCGGCCGCGGCGAAGTTGAGCGCGATCGAGTTCATGCAGTAGCGGTCACCGGTGGGCGTCCCGAAGCCGTCGTCGAACACGTGACCGAGGTGCGAGCCGCAGTTGGCGCAGCGGACCTCGGTGCGCACCATCCCGAGGGAACGGTCCTCGATGAGTTGCACCGCCTCGGGGTTCACGGACTCGTAGAAGCTCGGCCATCCGCAGCCGGAATCGAACTTGGTACCGCTCTTGAAGAGCTCGGCGTTGCAGGCGGCACAGGTGTAGAGGCCCGCGCGTGACTCGTCGAGGAGCTCACCGGTCCAGGCCCGTTCGGTCGCCGCTCCGCGGAGGACCTGATACTGCTCCGGCGTGAGTTCCTCGCGCCACTGCTCATCGGTCTTCGACACGTCGTACGTCATGCTGCTCCATTCGTCTCGGTCATCCTACGTGCGGGGCCGCCTCGTGCATGCGGCTCCCGACGTATTCCATAACACTGCACCGAGCCTGATCCTTCCCGGTGAACGTCGGCCCTCGCCGGGGTGGATGCGGCCCGGCGGCCATCGGCTGAATAGACTTGGAGCACGGCGGACCGGAGCACGACTCCAGGTCGCCGCATCGGCACCGATCGGCAGGAGACGAGCATGCAGTCAGCGTCGCGCACGCCTGCCGATGACGAGGCGTCGACGCCGACGGGCGGCCTCGAGCCGCGCGAGCTCGAGATCCTCGAGTTCGAGTCCCACTGGGTGCAGCACGTCGGGGCCAAGGAGGCCGCCATCCGCGACCGCTTCGCCCTGTCCCCGGCCCGGTACTATCAACTGCTCGGCGCGCTCATCGACTCGCCGTCCGCCCTCGCCCACGACCCCATGCTGATCAAGCGGCTGCAGCGCACCCGCGACGCCCGACTCTCGGCGCGAGGAGCCTCGGCTCCCCGCACCGACGGCTGAGCAGCTCCCGGAGACCACACCATGGCTGAATCCTTCCCGCCCGACCGCTTCGACGAGGTCCCCGACCTCAAGCGCGTCGGCGCACACCGTGCCCCTGCGCCCAAGGGACGCGGCTGGATCGCCTTCCTCGTCGCCGTCGTCGCAACGCTCGTCCTTGTGGGGATCGGCACCTTCGCCCTGTTCGGACTGAACGACCGGATCGACTTCTTCGGCGGCTCGCAGAGCCCGAGCGCCACGCCCACGCCGACCCCCACCCCGACCGAGGCGGCCCCCGTCGTCGACCCCGCGGCCAGCATCCTCGTCCTGAACGGCACACCCACTGCCGGCCTCGCCGCATCGGCGGCGGCGGCGATCACGGCCGCCGGCTTCACGCAGCAGATCCCGACGAGCGACGCCAGCACCGAGGACGTCACGGCGAGCGGCGTCTACTACCAGGATCCGTCGCAGGAGGGCGTCGCCCGCGCCATCGCGAACGCACTCGGCGGTATTCCGATCCAGATCACGGACACGTACGCGATCCCCGTCGAGGAGGGCGAGGCGCCGGTCCTCCGCATCGTCGTCGTGGTCGGCGCGGACTACCAGCCGGCAGCCTGAGCGCGGCTGGAGCAGGTCGATCGGTCAGGTCGCCGGCTCGCCGTGTTTCCGGAGTGTTTCCTCCATGTTGAGTTGTCGTATCACTCCGCCCCGTTTGCCGATTTCGGGGTGAATCCGCGCGGCGCCCCGGATTAGTATCTGGAATTGGCCGCTCATCCCGTCCCGTCTCGACTCGCCCCCGGGTCCGCTTCGGCGCAGGGTGGCCGCCGGGATCCCGATCCCGGATGGCAGGTCCGGGTCCGGCAACAGTCGGGCGCCGAGAGCACGCAGCAATGGGAGTATGAAATGGCGAACGGAACCGTCAAGTGGTTCAACGCTGAGAAGGGCTTCGGCTTCATCACGGTCGACGGCGGCGGACAGGATGTCTTCGTCCACTACTCGGCGATCGACATGAGCGGCTACAAGTCCCTGGAAGAGGGCCAGGCGGTCGTCTTCGAGGTCGGCACGGGAGCAAAGGGGCCCCAGGCCGAAGGTGTGCGCCTGGCGTAGCCGCTGATCAGGCACGCGATTCCTGCGACGCCGTCCACTCCGGTGGGCGGCGTCGTTCGTCGTTCCGGGGCGGATCCCGGGAGTTCGCTCAGGGCTCCGGTGCTCACTTGCACTCCCACCCCCTGAGTGCCAGAATCGACTTAGCACTCGTACTCATTGAGTGCTAACAACGTTCATGACGTCCGGGAGGGACGAAAAACACACATGGCTAAGATCATTGCTTTCGACGAGGAGGCCCGTCGCGGCCTCGAGCGTGGACTGAACATTCTTGCTGACACGGTCAAGGTCACCCTTGGGCCGCGCGGTCGCAACGTTGTCCTCGAGAAGAAGTGGGGCGCCCCCACGATCACCAACGACGGCGTGTCCATCGCCAAGGAGATCGAACTCGACGACCCGTACGAGAAGATCGGCGCGGAGCTCGTCAAGGAGGTCGCCAAGAAGACCGACGACGTCGCCGGCGACGGCACCACCACGGCGACCGTGCTGGCACAGGCGCTCGTTCGCGAGGGCCTCCGCAACGTCGCCGCAGGCGCCGACCCCATCAGCCTCAAGCGCGGCATCGAGAAGGCCGTCGAGGCCGTCACGGTCGAGCTCATCGCCAACGCCAAGGAGGTGGAGACCAAGGAGGAGATCGCTGCGACCGCTTCCATCTCCGCTGGCGACACCACCATCGGCGAGATCATCGCCGAGGCGATCGACAAGGTCGGCAAGGAGGGCGTCGTCACCGTCGAGGAGTCGAACACCTTCGGCACCGAGCTCGAGCTCACCGAGGGCATGCGCTTCGACAAGGGCTACCTGTCGCAGTACTTCGTGACCGACCCCGACCGCCAGGAAGCGGTGTTCGAGGACCCCTACATCCTCATCGCCAACCAGAAGATCTCCGCGATCAAGGACCTCCTGCCGATCGTCGACCAGGTCATCCAGTCGGGCAAGCAGCTCCTCATCATCGCTGAGGACGTCGACGGCGAAGCTCTCGCGACGCTCGTCGTCAACAAGATCCGTGGCATCTTCAAGTCCGTCGCCGTCAAGGCTCCGGGCTTCGGCGACCGCCGCAAGGCTCAGCTGCAGGACATCGCCATCCTCACCGGTGGCCAGGTCATCTCCGAGGAGGTCGGCCTCAAGCTCGAGACCGTCACCCTCGACCTGCTCGGCCGTGCCCGCAAGGTCGTCATCACCAAGGATGAGACCACCATCGTCGAGGGTGCCGGCGACGCCGACGCCATCGCCGGTCGTGTCTCGCAGATCCGCAAGGAGATCGACAACACCGACAGCGACTACGACCGCGAGAAGCTCCAGGAGCGTCTCGCCAAGCTCGCGGGCGGTGTGGCGGTCATCAAGGCCGGTGCAGCGACCGAGGTCGAGCTCAAGGAGCGCAAGCACCGCATCGAGGACGCCGTTCGCAACGCGAAGGCCGCCGTCGAAGAGGGCATCGTCGCCGGTGGTGGCGTCGCCCTGATCCAGGCCGGCAAGACCGCGTTCGAGAAGCTCGAGCTCGTCGGTGACGAGGCGACCGGTGCGAACATCGTCAAGGTCGCCATCGACGCTCCGCTCAAGCAGATCGCGCTCAACGCAGGCCTCGAGCCGGGCGTCGTCGCCGACAAGGTCCGCAACCTGCCCGTCGGACACGGCCTCAACGCCGCGACCGGTGAGTACGTCGACATGCTCGCTGCCGGCATCAACGACCCGGTGAAGGTCACGCGCTCCGCGCTGCTCAACGCAGCGTCGATCGCCGGCCTGTTCCTCACCACCGAGGCCGTCGTCGCCGACAAGCCGGAGAAGAACCCGGCTCCGGCCGGCGACCCGACCGGTGGCATGGACTTCTAAGTCCGACAGCAACACCTGCGCAGGGCGTCTCCTTCGGGAGGCGCCCTGCGTCGTTTCGCCATGCCGCATCGGGGAGGACCCTCGACCTGTATGCCCGTTCCCGCATGGGCCCGTCAGTCGTTGTAGAGACGTGATCGGAACGGCATATCGACGCGTGTGGCATTTCCTATGATCGAGCTATGAGACGCATCGGGGGAGCGGCGATCGCCGCCGTAGTGATTCTGGGGCTGAGCGCGTGCACGCCGGCCGAACCGAAGCCGACGGAGACGTCCACACCGGTGCCGTCCGCGACACCGACCACCGCCCCTGGGCCCACCACCCCGGTCAGCTCGTACGGACTCGGATGCAAGGACCTCGTCCCAGCCGACATCGTCAGCTCGGCACTCGCGCCCTCCGTCGTGCTCGAGGCCCCGTTCACGGATGACGTCAACGCGACACCGATCAATACGGCGCCCGTGGCGCTCGGAGGACTGCAGTGCAGCTGGGGGAACGGGGAGCCCCGCAGTCGGCTGCAGGGAGGCTCTCCGCTCGGGACCGAGCGCTGGGCGCAGGTGCTGGTGCTCCCTCAGGCGTCGGCCCGCTGGCAGCCGTTCTTCGAAGGTTGGACGTCGGGCGAGCCCGGCCCCTGGGAGAACTCCACGCCGCTCTCCTGCTTCACCGGTGACGGACGTGTGCTCGATGTGTGCAGTATGCAGTTCCTCGTCGGCGACAGCTGGGTGGAGGTCCTCATCGACGGCCCGGCCGACAATGTCGCCGAGTCCGACAAAGCGGCGCTGAACGCGGTCATGCCGTTCGTCGAATCGATCAGGACCGCATTGGAGCCGACGGCGAGTGCGCCACGTTTCGACTGGGGCGACACGACGGCCGGGCCAGCTGTCCTGCCGACCGAGTGCGAGGGCTTCGTGCCCGAGGCGACGATGAGTGACCTCCTCGGCCAGCAACTGGTGTACACGTCGGCGCCGAAGAAGGGCGGTTCGGCCAGTCGAGGGGCCGCCGACGATTTGGGCGTCCCGGACTGTATCTTCGGGCTCCCTGACAGCGATTCGGCTCGCGGATTGCTCACCGCCCTGCCCCGTGGACAGTGGGCCTATGAGCAGTTGGTCGAGACGCGGATGAAGGACGGTGCGGACATCAGCTTCCTGGCGCTCGACGGCTTGGGATCGCGCGACGCCTTCCTGCAGTGCCGGACGGAGATCTTCTCGTCGTGCAGCGTCCACCTCACGGTCGACGGTCATTGGCTGCGCATCGATGTCAGTAACGAGAGCTCGGCCGATCCGGTTTACGGGGTCTCCGAGCTCGGCGCACAAGCGACGGCTTATGCTCAGGCTGCCGCGGCCGGGGTCCTGAGCGGCCGTTGAGCCGCACCGTCGCCGGAGGTCGCGGGAGCCCGCCGACGCAGGTCCGTGAACCGCGTCGGCGGTCAGCCGCTCACCCGCTGAACATGCTGGCGTTCGCCCGCTCGATCTCGGCGTACTGTGTACCCGCGACAGCGAGTGCTCGACTGATCTCGCCGAGGTTCTCTTCGACCTGACGCTGGGTGCCTCTCCAGCGCTCGACGACACCGTGGAATGCGGCCGCCGCCGCGCCGGTCCATTGGCCGTCGAGTGCCGCCAGCTGCGTGTGCAGGCGGGCTACTTCGTTCTGGATCTGCTCGATCGTGACGCGTGCCGCCGTGGAAGCGCGTTCGACCGCGTCGCTGTCGACCTGGAAAGTGGCCATCGGGAACTCCGTTCGTCCGGGCGATGCCTGTCATCGCCGCTACCGAGACGGTAGGTGCTCGCCACCGGCCGGAACCGGCGAGAATGGCCTCGGGCGCGCAGTCCGGAGCGGGCCGCAGCCTGTGGAGGAGGGTCGAGCCAGCCCGCCGGCGGGTCAGGCCGGAGGGCCCGCGATGACGATGGGGCTCGTGGCCGCTGACGGTGCGAGCGGCAGGATGACGCGGAACGTCGCGCCGCCGCCGGGGGTCTCGGTCACGTCGACCGTGCCACCGTGCGCCGCGACGATGGAGGCGACGATGGCCAGTCCGAGGCCGCTGCCGCCCGTCTCGCGGGTCCGCGAACTGTCGGCACGCCAGAAGCGCTGGAAGATCTTCTCGCGGATCTGTGGCGGGATACCCTCGCCGTGGTCGACGATGGCGATGCTGGCGGTCCCGGCGCGGGCGTCCGTGCCGACCGCGAGCTCGATCGGACTGTCGGCGGGCGTGAAGCGCAGGGCGTTTCCGATGAGGTTCGTGACGACCTGCCGGATCTTGTTCTCCTCGCCGAGGACGATCGGTGGCACGGCCAGGGTCAGTGGTTCGGCGATGGGCTTCGTGTCGGGCGTGGTGGCGTCGCCGGAGGGCTTCGGCCGACGCCGGAAGCGGTTGAACGTCGCGCCGAAGATCGGCCCGGTCGAGCCCGTCTGGGCTGGTGCCTCGGCAGCGGCCGGGGACTCGCTCGTCGCCTGGGCGGCGTCGTCGTCGGCCGCTCGCACCATGCGTTCGTCGCGGACGACCTGGACCGTGCGCCCGGGGGCCTGGGCGGTGGTGTCGAGCGCGGCGTCGCGTGCGATCGGGAGCAGGTCGACGGGGGCGACGTTCAGTGGTCGCGTCTCATCGAGGCGGGCGAGCTGGAGGAGGTCCTCGACGAGCGCACCCATGCGGATGGCCTCCTTCTCGATGCGCTCCATGGCTTGCGCCACGTCCTGCGGCGTCTGGAGGGCGCCCATCCGGTAGAGCTCGGCGTAGCCGCGGACGGAGACGAGCGGGGTGCGCAGCTCGTGGCTCGCGTCGCCGACGAAATTCCGCATCTGCTCGATGGTCTTTCCACGATCCGAGTAGGCGCGGTCGATGCGAGCGAGCATCGTGTTGAGCGATCGGCTGAGTCGCCCCACCTCGGTGTTCGGCGTCGAGCCCGCGAGTCGCTGGCTGAAGTCGCCGTCGGCGAACGCGGCGGCCGTCCGTTCCACCTGGCGAAGCGGTTCGAAGGTCCCGGTCACCAGCCACCGGGTGAGGAGTGCCCCGACCACGATGATGAGCACGCCGAGGACGAAGAAGATCGTGAGGTAGGTCGCGATGGTGTTGTCGGTGCCCTGCATCGAGATGGCGACCCATGCCGCTCCCGTGCGGAAGCCGTCGAGGGTGACCGGGACGGACACCGCGTGGTACACGATCGTGCCGCTCGCGTTGGTGGTCGTGTAGATCTGGGTCCCGCTCGCGGCGACGTCGTTCGCGCTGAGGTGCGCCGGGTGCTCGGGAGCGATGCTGTCGTCCCAGCCGGAGGAGGCCCGGAGTTCGCCGTTCGTGTCGTACACGGCGACGAACAGCGTCGAGGGGGCGTCGAGCTGGAGCTGACCGTCCTCGGAGATCTCACCGACGATCTTGCCCTTGGCGGCAGTGACCAGACTGTCGTTCGCCTGCTGGGTGAGGACCTCCTTGAGGAGCGGGGTCGTCCCCATGCCTGCGACGAGCAGACCGAAGGCGAGGACGAGCACCGTCACCCCGGTGATCTTCGTCCGGAGTGAGACGCTGCTCCACCAGGTGGACAGGGAATCGGCCATCGGGTGGGGGCTACGCCTTTCCGGCCTTGAGCATGTAGCCGAATCCGCGCTTGGTCTGGATGAGCGGCTCGCTGGAGAACTGGTCGAGCTTCCGGCGCAGGTAGGAGATGTAGCTCTCGACGATGCCGGCGTCGCCGTTGAAGTCGTACTCCCAGACGTGGTCGAGGATCTGGGCCTTCGACAGGACGCGGTTCGGGTTGAGCATGAGGTAGCGGAGGAGCTTGAACTCGGTCGGGCTGAGGTCGATGGGGGTGTCACCGACGAGGACCTCGTGGGTGTCCTGGTCCATCGTCAGCTCGCCGGTGCGGATCACCGCGTCCTCGTCGGCCTGCATCGTCCGGCGGAGGATGGCCTTGATGCGTGCCACGATCTCGTCGAGGCTGAACGGCTTGGTGACGTAGTCGTCGCCGCCGACCGTCAGGCCCGTGATCTTGTCCTCGGTGTCGTCCTTCGCGGTGAGGAAGAGGATGGGCGCCGTGTAACCGGCGCTGCGGAGGCGCTTGGTGACGCCGAAGCCGTTCATGTCCGGCAGCATCACGTCGAGGATGATGAGGTCTGGCTCCTCCTCGAGGACCGCCGAGATGGCGGCTGCGCCGTTGCCCACGGCACGGACGGCGAAGCCGGCGAATCGCAGGCTCGTGGTGAGGAGGTCGCGGATGTTCGGTTCGTCGTCGACGATGAGGATGCGGGGTCCGGTCATGACACCATTATCTGCACGTTTCTTGAGACTTTTCTGAGAGCCGGATTCACGCGTTCTGGAGGGCGTGGGCGTCGAGGATCGTGTAGCTGTAGCCCTGCTCAGCGAGGAACCGCTGCCGGTTCTGCGCGAACTCCTGATCGACCGTGTCGCGCGACACCAGGGTGTAGAAGCTCGCGGTGAGACCCGTGGACTTCGGGCGCAGCAGGCGGCCGAGACGCTGCGCCTCCTCCTGCCGTGAACCGAACGACCCCGACACCTGGATGGCGACGGTCGCTTCGGGCAGGTCGACCGAGAAGTTCGCGACCTTGGAGACGACGAGCACCTGCTCGGTGCCGTCGCGGAAGGCCTGGTAGAGCCGTTCGCGCTCGTCGACCGGCGTCGCCCCCGTCAACTGCGGGGCTCCCAGCGTCTCGGCGAGCTCCTCGATCTGATCGAGGTACTGTCCGATGACGAGGATCTGCTCGCCGCGGTGCCGTTCGACGAGCTGTCGGACGACGTCGAGCTTCGCCGGGGCGGTCGCGGCGAGGCGGTACCGCTCGTCGTCGGCCGATGCGGCATAGGTGAGTCGGTCGGCCTGGGGAAGGTCGACGCGTACCTCGAAGCACGCGGCGGGGGAGATGAAGCCCTGCGCCTCGATCTCCTTCCACGGGGCATCGAACCGCTTCGGGCCGATGAGCGAGAAGACGTCGCCCTCGCGACCGTCCTCGCGGATGAGCGTCGCCGTCAGGCCGAGGCGACGCCGCGCCTGCAGCTCGGCGGTGAGCTTGAAGACGGGGGCCGGGAGCAGGTGCACCTCGTCGTACACCACGAGGCCCCAGTCCATGGCGTCGAGCAGCGCGAGGTGCGCGTACTCACCCTTCCGCTTGGCCGTGAGGATCTGGTAGGTCGCGATCGTGACCGGTTTGACCTCCTTCACCTGCCCTGAGTACTCGCCGATCTCCTCGGCGGTGAGGGAGGTGCGCTTCAACAACTCGTCGCGCCACTGCCGCGCCGAGACCGTGTTCGTGACGAGGATGAGGGTGTTGGTGGACGCCGTCGCCATCGCTCCGGCGCCGACCAGAGTCTTGCCCGCACCGCAGGGGAGCACCACGACGCCGGAACCGCCGGAGAAGAAGTTGTCGACCGCCTGCTGCTGATAGTCGCGGAGGTGCCAGCCGTCCTCGACGAGGTCGATCCGGTGCGGCGTGCCGGCCGTGTATCCGGCGAGGTCTTCGGCGGGCCAGCCCAGCTTCACGAGTTCCTGTTTGAGCGCGCCGCGTGCCCACGGCTCGACGAGGAAGGTGTCCGGCGTCGGATGCCCGATGAGCAGTGGCGCGATCTTCTTGGCGCCGGCCACCTCGGTCAGGATCGGGAGGTCCGTCGAGCGGAGGACGAGCTCACCCTCCTCGGAGCGTTCGATCACGAGCCGTCCGTAGCGGTTGACGGTCTCGCGCATGTCGATCGTCACGGACGCGGGGATGGAGAACTTCGAGTACCGCTCCAGCGTCTCGATCATCTGGTCGGCATCGTGCCCGGCGGCCCGCGCGTTCCAGAGTCCGAGACGGGTGATCCGGTAGGTGTGGATGTGCTCCGGCGCACGCTCGAGCTCGGCGAACACCGAGAGATCGTGGCGGGCGTCCTCGGCGAGCGGGTGGGCGACCTCGAGCAGCACGGTGCGGTCGCTTTGGACGATCAGCGGTCCATCAGACATAACGGTCGAGTCTACCGGCGGATCCGGTGCGCAACCCCCTTGAGTGGGCGCTCAGCCGGCGATCCGGACCTCGGTGATCATCGCGAGCGGCAGGGTGCGTTCGACGTCGGCCGTCCGGTCCAGACCGCGCAGACGACCACCGGCGAGACTCACCGGCTCGATCGTGAACGTGGATCGTCGCTCGCCGTGCTGCAGCTGCACGGTGACCGGCGTGTGGTCGCGGACGGCGATCTCCAGCTGCTTGGACAACCACGCGGAGCTGGTGTCCCCGCGGTCGTCGGCGCGGAGCCGCGCCACCAGGTCCGGTTCCGTCGAGGCGGCCGGAGCGGAGACCGCGGCGCGCATGACCGGCTGCCGGCGGATCCGGAGCGGGGCGCCGTCGTCGTCTTCCGCGACCACCGGATAGCGCGCGTCGTGGAGGGCCCAGTAGACCGTCGCCGCCTCGATCCGGCTGGTGAGCCGGTGCTCGTCGCTCGGCCGGAGACCGAGCGCCACGAGGCTCTGGTCGACCGAGATCGCCGCGATCAGGCCGGCGTCGTCGGAGCGGATGTAGCTGCTGCGTCCGGGATCGGCCGAGGCGTCGGCTGACGCGCGGATCGTCCCGACGCGGACGAGGCCGAATCGGGATGCGGCCTCGGACACGAGGTACCGCAGGGGCTGGGGGACGCCGGTCAGGGAGATCGACTCGAGGTAGGCGAGCAGGTCCTCGGCCGTGTCCCCGTCGGCGAGGGCGCGGGTGACGCTCGAGGTCGTGATGCGGTATCTCGACGCCTGGGCGCGCCCCTCCGGCTCCGCGAGGGATCGGAGACGGACGTCGAGTTCCGCTGTCGGGGGACCCAGCGCGATGATCGTCAGGTCGTCCTGGAGGACGACCTGCGACACCTCGGCGGGGAGCATGGACGCGAGCGTCGAGGCCGCGTCGGCCGCGTGGTCCTCGACGAGGAGTCGTCCGAACCCGCTGGTCGCTCCGTCGACGGTGATCCCGAGCAGCTCGGCGACCGCGTCGACCGCCCGCGTCGGTGCCACGACGGCATCCTCCGCCAACGGGTACCACCAGCTGAGCTCCTCGACCAGGTCGACGGAACCGCGCCGGTACGCCGTCAGGACGTGGTCGCGGACCGTGGCCGGGATCGCGTCGCGCCAGGCCGTCGCGAGGCGGAGCCAGCGTTCCGCGGTGGCCGACGCCAGCCAGGCCTCGCCGACCTCGCTCAGGCGGATGGCGGAGCCGATCGCATCGGTGAGCCCGGCCGACGACGCCGCGGACAGGGCGAGCTCGATCTGTTCGGGCGTGCTCGCCGCCGCGGCCGCGAGCCGTTTGAGGTCGGGCATGGACGGGGCCCCACGGCCGAGCAGACGGGCGGGCTCGCGGTCGAGTTCGTGGAGGCTCTCGCCCACGATGCCGACGGCGCCGGCCGCACGCTCACTCGCGAGGGCGTCCGTGTCGGGCGAGGGCCGGGTCGCGTGGGACGTCGGCGCCTCAGCCGGAAGCTGGAGTTCGGCCCGGCCGGGCTTCCCGCTCGCCGCCCACTCCTCGAACACCGCGGCCACCGCGCTCACCGGCCTGATCGGACCGGCACCGTCGTCCAGCACGAGGATGTCGTGCTCCAGCCGCTCCAGGGCGGCATCCACCTCCGACTCGTCGCGTCCGAGCGTGGTCGCGAGCGACTGGGGCTCCATCCCGTCCAGCGCGGCGGCGAGCACGGCGAGGGTGTCCCGGTCGAGCAGGGCCATCCGGCGGGCGACGCTCGCGTCGTCCAACAGGGCCTCGGCGAAGTCGAAGAAGTCCGCGATGCGGGCTGAGGAGGCCCTGCGGTCGGGCGTCAGCCTGCGGAGCGCGTCGTCCGGGAGCTCCCGGAGGCGGCGCGCGATCGCGAAGGCCTCGCCCATGGTCGTCAGCGCGGTGACTGACCGCGGGACTCGCGGGACCGTCGTACGGCACCCACGATGATGAGTGTGATCAGCATCAGGAAGGCGATCGGGAGTCCGACGAGCGGCAGGATGGTCACGACCGGCCAGGCGCCGACGGCGAAGTCGCCCTGCTCGAGGCCGGTGGCGGTGCCGACCATCACCGCGACGAACGCGGCGATCGACACGGCGACGATCGTCACGACCATGTAGGCCAGGATCCGTTCGGGCCGCGAGATGCTCGGCGTCTGCTCATCAGTCACGCTCCCAGGATAGAGGCACGCGGCTGCTGCACCGAATAGGCTGGGGGCCGAGGACCGATGGTCCTCTCGATCGCGCGTCCTGCGCGATCACCGCACGGCGCTGCATTTCTGCGCACGACACACAGCGAGGTTCCCATGCCCACCGGCAAGGTCAAGTTCTACGACGAGGAGAAGGGCTTCGGCTTCATCAGCTCCGATGACGGCCAGGAGGTCTTCCTGCACGCTTCCGCACTGCCCGCGGGCACGGCCGGCGTGAAGCCGGGGACGCGGCTCGAGTTCGGCATCGCCGACGGCAAGCGCGGCGCCCAGGCGCTGTCCGTGCGCGTCCTCGAGGCTCCTCCCAGCCTCGTCAAGCTGAAGCGCAAGCCGGCCGACGACATGGCGATCATCGTCGAGGACCTCGTGAAGCTCCTCGACGGCATCGGTGGCGACCTGCGCCGCGGCAAGTACCCGAACAGCAGCCACAGCAAGAAGATCGCTGCCGTGCTGCGCAAGGTCGCGGACGAGCTGGATGCCTGACGCGGGCCAGGAGACACCGGCCGAGGATCGCGACGTCACGGCGGACACGGACGCCCGACCCGCGTCGGACGAGCACCGCTCGGACGACGGCGCCGACGGCGAGTCGACCCCGGCACCCGTGCCGGACGAGACCCTGATCGCGGCCGTCGAGCTCGCGCGTGAAGCGCTGCAGGAGATCACGCCCGCGAGCACGGTGGGTGAGCCGGCCGGGCACGTCGTGGTCGACGATCACGTCGTCTCGTTGCTGTTCGCGAACACGATGGCCGGCTACCCGGGATGGTTCTGGACGGTGACGCTCTCGCGGACCGCCGACGACGCCGCGCCCAACGTGCTCGAGACGGAGCTGATGCCCGGTGACGGCGCGTTGCTGGCTCCGCAGTGGGTGCCGTGGTCGGAGCGCCTGGCGGACTACCGCGCCGCGCAGGAGGCCGCGGCCGCTGCCGCGGCTGACGACGCGCTCGACGACGCTGATGACACCGACGAGTTCGACGACGACGTCGCGCTGTCCGGGGATCCCCGCGACCGCGACCGCGACGGCATCGAGCTCGAGTACGACGAAGACGACGTCGATGCGGCGTCGGACGATTCCGACGACGACGATGAATCGGACGACGACTCCGACGAGGACGACGAGGACGACTCCGACGAGGACGACGACTCCGACGAGGACGACGACCGGTTCGAGGACGAGTAGCACTCGCCCACCACGCGACAGACGAACGGGCGGCCGGACCTCGAGAGGGTTCGACCGCCCGTTCGGCGTGCAGTGGGGTGTCGGATCAGAGTGCGCCGACGACGTGTTCGATGCTCGCGATGAGCTGACGGACGTCTGCGGGGTCGATCGCGGTGAAGGTCGCGACGCGCAGCTGGTTGCGACCGAGCTTGCGGTAGGGCTCGGTGTCGACGATGCCGTTCGCCCGCAGGGTCTTCGCGACCAGCGCCGCGTCGATGGCGTCGTCGAAGTCGATCGTGACGACGACCTGGGAGCGGTGGTCGGGGTCGGTCACGAACGGCGTCGTGTAGGAGGTGCGCTCGGCCCACTCGTACAGGGCGCCTGAGGACTCGGCCGTCCGTGCCGACGCCCAGGCGAGGCCGCCGTTGCCGTTGATCCACGAGATCTGCTCCTCGAGGAGCACGAGCGTCGACAAGGCAGGCGTGTTGAGCGTCTGCTCGAGTCGGGAGTTGTCGACCGCGTTCTTCAGGCTCAGGAACTCCGGGATGTAACGCCCGCTGGCGGCGATCCGTTCGATGCGCTCGATCGCTGCGGGGGAGCAGAGGGCGAACCACAGGCCGCCGTCGGATGCGAAGTTCTTCTGCGGTGCGAAGTAGTAGACGTCCGCCTGGCTCGCGTCAAAGTCCACACCACCGGCGGCACTCGTCGCGTCGATCACCGTGAGTGCACCGGCGTCGCCGGAGACGCGTCGCACCGGGGCCATGACACCGGTCGAGGTCTCGTTGTGCGGCCAGGCGTACACGTCGACGCCCTCGACCACCTCGGGATCGATGCGGGATCCACCCGGCACCTCGCGGACGTCCGGGGCGGTGAGCCACGGGGCGCCGGCCGCCTTGGCGAACTTGCCGCCGAACTCACCGAAGACGAGGTTCTGGCTGCGCTGCTCGATGAGGCCGAAGGCGGCGGCGTCCCAGAACGCGGTCGAGCCGCCGTTGCCGACGATGATCTCGTAGCCCTCGGGAGCGCGGAACAGCTCGGCCAGGCCGGCGCGGACACGGCCGACGAGCTGCTTGACGGGAGCCTGTCGGTGGGAGGTGCCGAGGAGGGACAGGCCGGCCGCCGAGAGCGCTGCGATCTGCTCGGGTCGGATCTTGGAGGGGCCGCAGCCGAATCGACCATCGGCGGGCAGAAGGGACGTGGGAATCGTGATCTCCGGCATACGGCGATTCTAGAGGCGGGGGCCTCATGGCGTCGTGCCACGCAGCCGGATGCGTCCACGCGGGGCGGAGTGGCTTGGCGCGGGAACGTCGCCGCTGCGCACTAGGCTTACCGGGAACGTGCAATCGGGCAGGGAGGGCGTCGATGACCGATTTGATTGACACCACAGAGATGTATCTCCGCACCATTCTGGAGCTCGAGGAGGAGAACATCATCCCGCTTCGTGCGCGGATCTCCGAGCGCCTCGGGCACTCCGGACCGACGGTCTCGCAGACGGTCGGTCGGATGGAGCGCGACGGACTCGTCGTCGTGTCGGGGGACCGGCACCTCGAGCTCACCGAACCGGGTCGTCGCAAGGCTGTCCACGTCATGCGGAAGCACCGCCTGGCGGAGCGCCTCCTGAGCGACGTCATCGGCCTGGAGTGGGAGTTCGTCCACGAGGAAGCCTGTCGCTGGGAACACGTCATGAGTGAGCAGGTCGAGCGCAAGCTCCTCGACATGCTCAACCACCCCACCGAGTCGCCGTACGGCACCCCGATCCCCGGACTCGACGAGTTCGGCGACAGCCCCGCCGTCGCCTTCTCGCAGGGCGTCATCAACATCGTGGGTCTCGTCGAAGGACGCTCCGAGCCGGTCACGGCGACGGTCCGACGTCTCGGCGAACCGGCGCAGGTCGACCCCGAGCTGCTCCTGCAGCTCAAGCAAGCCGGCGTCATGCCGGGTCGCGCGGGAACCTTCGCGGCAGCGGGCGGCTACGTGCTCGTCACCATCGACGGTGTCGAGGGCGGCCTCGAGCTGCCCAACGAGCTCGCGACGCACATCTTCGTGGAGACCCCTGCCGCGTGAGCATGAGACGCGTATGAGGATTCCCTCATGTGCCCGTTTTCCCGTGATCGAAACGTGACTTTCTGAGGGGTAACCCGTAGGCTGTCACTCGTCCTGAAGGCCATGATCTGGCTCAAGGAAGACGACCGAGGCACCCCCTAGCCCGTCCCTCGGCCACACGAACCGACATCAATCGTCGGATGGGGCTGCGCCATGCCGATCGCACGACCGCGATCGTCGTCGCTCATGCGGGGTGCCGGAGGAATCCACTTGACTGCAGCTGGCGAGAGCGGCCCCGACCAGGCCGAGACGACCCCGAACGTCCCCCTCACCCGGAAGCAGCTCCGACTCCAGGAGCAGGCCGCGAAGCAGGCGGAGGCGACCACCCCGTCCCAGACGGAAGCAGACGACGCGCTCGTCACCGAGGTCGCTCCGGACACAACCGTCGACCACCCCGAGATCGTCCTCGACGATGCCGTGGTCGAGGAGGTCGACGCCGCCGTCACAACCGGTGAGGTCCGTGTCGACCAGCGGCCGCTGACGAAGCCCGCCGCACCGGAGCCGACGGCCCCGCAGTCCTTCACCGTGACGTCCGCCACCGACGCCTCGCTCGCGACCGTCGCTCCGCTCCGCACCGGTGCGGATCGCGTCGCCCGCAACAAGCCCCCGGTCAAGCCGTCCGCGTCGACGGTCGCCGTGCGCAAGCCGAAGCCGTCCGGAGCCCGACCCGGCTCCGTCCGCGGCGTCGCCACCATGGCCTTCCTCGTGCCGGCACTGGTCGCCACCGTCGCCCTCCCAGCCTATGCGGCGAGCAGCAGTGCGCAGACCGAGTACGGGACGTCCGCCTCGGAGCAGCTGAAGGCCTCCGGTGCCCAGAGCGTCGTCGCTTCCGACAAGGTGGCCGACGCACCGATCTCCCGCGACCTCTACAGCGCGACGACGCCGGACGAGCTCGCCGAGCGCCAGCGGCAGCTCGACGCCGCTGCAGCTGCCAGCAACGCCACCTACTCGATCACCGTGGGCGCACGTCAGGCCGGCGACGACTACCCCTGGTTCGACCAGGCGACCGACGACGAGGGCGGCGGGCTCTCGCCGCTGCGGTACTACTACCGCGAGTGCGTGGACTTCGTCGCCTGGCGACTCAACCGCGACGCGGGTACGCCGAGTGGGAACTGGGCCTTCACCTGGGGCAACGGCCTGCCGCCGAGCAGCGCCTACGGCTGGGCCGACTCGTGGCAGTACAACAAGGGGACCAACGCCATCGCCGGCTCCGTCGCCTGGTTCAACTACAACCACGTCGCCTATGTGCAGTCGGTCAACGCCGACGGGACGGTCACCCTGGAGGAGTACAACTGGGGATCCGCACGGCACAGCTACAACACGCGCACCATCGCGGCCAGCGCCGTGGCGCTCTACCTCTACCCGCCGGGCGTCGGCTGATCCGACCCGCTCGACCTGGATCGCGTCCCTCCGTCGGAGGGACGCGATTCGTCGTCGTAGGCGGTGACCGTTCGCGACCGAGCGGTGTCCGTCGTCCGAAGCCGAGGTGGCGCGGAGGGGAATTCTCCTGCAACGTGCGGAAATCCGGTCGGTGTGGGTTAATCTGGTGCTCTGCAACTCGGAGAGGTTCAGGAGCTGATGCACGCTATACGTCGCCACGTGGTCGCGAATGGTCGCGGCCTCTACGTGCTGCGGCATTCCAGCCAAGCGTGCCGTGGCTCCGCCGTGGATCAAGAGGGTGCTGTCGTCATGACAGTGCCCTTTTTTGTTCCCCGGAAACGACTCGATCCGCCGCGTCAGGGACGCAGCAGGTGATGATCGTCGACCGGTCGCGGCAGCCGTCGTGGCCCTTCGGAAGGGAACGTGCATGCGCACACTGGTGTTGAACGCGGGCTATGAGCCGCTCGCGATCGTCTCGTTCAAGCGGGCCCTCGTGCTCGTGATGCATCACAAGGCGACCGTCGTCGAGATCGACTCCTCGCATCCCGTGGTGGCGACGAGTGGATCGTTCGACCGGCCGTCGGTCATCCTGCTCACCAGATACGTCCGGATCCCGAACGCCCGCCGGGTGCCCGTGACCCGCCGCGGCGTGCTGCGCCGCGACGGCCACCGCTGCGCCTACTGCGGGAAGGCGGCGACGACGATCGACCACGTGCAGCCGCGCTCGCGCGGGGGTGTGGACAGTTGGGAGAACCTCGTGGCCTGCTGCCTGCGCTGCAACAACGTGAAGGGCGATCGCACGCCGATGGAGATGAACTGGAGCCTCCGGGTCTCGCCGCGGACGCCGCACGGCTCGCAGTGGATGGTGCGGGGCGTCGAGCGCTCGGAGCCCGACTGGGAGCAGTACCTGGCGCCTGCCGCCTGAGCGACCGGCTACACTCGACGGGTCAGCCTCTGTAGCTCAATGGAAGAGCAGTTCCGTCCTAAGGAAAGGGTTGGGGGTTCGAGTCCCTCCAGGGGCACTGTCCGAGGTGCGGCCGTCCAGGCGAGCACGGCTTCGCATGTCGGGTAGGGCTGCGAGCACGCCGTAGGCTCGAAGCATGACGCACGACCTCCACCGCCAACTCGAACGCGACGCCATCACTCTTCGTCAGCTGCGGTCGGCCGTGGTCGTCGCGGATGCTCGGACGCTCGGCGCCGCGGCGAACCTGCTCGGGGTCGCACAGCCGAGCCTCGCGCAGCAGCTGCGGCGGCTCGAGGCAGCGCTCGGGGTCGAGCTGTTCAGCGTCCTGGGGGAGGAGTACCGCCCGACGCGCGAGGGGCAGCGCTTCCTGCTCAAGGTCCGCACCTTCATCGACGTGGTCGCCGACATGGACCCGGCGTCACCGGCGCGGCACATCCGGGTCGGCCGTCCGCCGACGACGTGGGACGCGGTCGTCTCCGAGGCCGGTCGCCGCATCGACGTCCCGGCGATCGCGGTCACGATCGAGCCGGTCGAGCAGCTGCACCTCGTCACCACCGGTCGTCTCGACGCCACCATCGTGCGCCTGCCGATCGAGCTGCCGGACGAGCTCGCCGCCGAGGAGATCGCCGCACTCCCGCTCGGGGTCGTCATGCGAGCGGCGCACCCGCTGTCGGCGAAGGACGTCATCGAGTGGTCCGATCTCGCCGACCAGGAGCTGCTTCGTCCCGAGCCCGGCAAGGACCCGGCGTACTCGGCCTGGCTGGCCGGCGCGCTCGCGGCGCGCGGCTGGTACCCGCGCTCCCTGACGATCGACGCGGGGAACGACACGCTGTTCCTCGACGCCCTGCGCTTCGGTGAGCGACTCGTCGCCCTCCGTCCGGTGGCCGCGATGCGGGAGGGCGACGGCCTGTGCTGGCGGCCGTTCGCCGACGCGCCTGAGCTCCGCGAGCGGTTCGCCCTGGTCACACGACGCGAGTGAGTCCGCTCGGGGCCGGTTGGTGATGACACCCTCCACACGCCCTTTTGCGACCCGACCGGGATCTTCTCCCGATCAAGTCGGTCGACTTGTTCCGGATTTCTGCCGCGTTCGACACCGTGTTCTCAGCTCGGAGTGGGTACGCTTATCCCTGAATCGGGGGATGACAGAAGCAGGATACGCACATGCCCGAACGACGACCACAGCAGCAACGAGGTCATGAACGACGCCAGACCGTCGTCGAAGGTGCCGCGCGCATGTTCGACCGGGTCGGCTACGGACAGGCGAGCCTGTCGGACATCGCCCGCGAGGCGGGGACGACGCAGGGCTCGCTGTACTTCTACTTCCCCTCGAAAGAGGAACTGGCGATCGCCGTCATCAACGAGCAGAGCACGCGCTCGATCGCTGCGCTGACCGCGCCGACCACCGCGCCCTCGCCGTTCGGCGGGCTGGTCCAGGCCTCCCGCGCCATCACCGAGCAGCTGCTCACCGACCCCATCACCCGCGCCGGCCTGCGGCTGTCCCTCGAGCAGGGCGTCATCCAGGCTCCGACGACCGCGTTCCACGAGCAGTGGATCGCGAGCGTCGAGGAGCGGGTGCGGGCCTCGATCGAGCTCGGTGAGTTGCAGTCTCCGCTCGAGCCGGCGGAACTGGCGAGGTCCTTCGTCGCGTTCTTCACCGGGACACAGCTCATCTCGAACCTGCTGGCCGGTCGGACCGACCTCCTCAACGCGGTCGACACCATGTGGCGGATCCTCATCGCGGCGGTCATCGTCGCGGACCGCCAGGCCGAGGTGCTCGCCGTCCTCGACGCCGCCTTCGACGCGCAGGACGCCTGAGCGGTCGGGTGCACGTTAGGGGGTAGCCCTGACGCACGCGCCGTGAGGTCACCCTAAACTGAATCGGGTGATTAACTCACTTTGCTGATCGTCGTGCGACGACGGATGGATCACGGTGTGCGGGGGCATTCCGCGTTCCATCGGCGAAGAGTTGGTTCACGTGCCGGGCTGGGCGATGTCGTGGGGGGATCGCCCAGCCGACGGCGTGTGGACGCCTCAGCGGCCGATGGCTTGCGGCGCGTATCGGTGCTCTGGACGCCCCGTGGTCCCGTACCGCAGCTGCGTCGTCAGGAGACCTCGAGCGGCCAGCGCGGAGAGGTACCGTTGCGCCGTCGCGCGTGAGACGCCGACCAGCTCGGCCACCTCGGCGGCCGAGCGCTCGCCGTCCGCCTCCGACACCGCCTCGAGGACGGCCGTCTCCGTGGCGGACCTCGACCGGGTCGTCGCCCCGGCGTCGCCGGAGTGCAGGATGCGCAGGGCGCGCTCGATCGTCTCCTGGTCGGCGTTCACCGCCTCGCCGAGGACGTTCCGGAACCGGGCGTAGGCGGCGAGCCGGTCCTGGAGCACCTGCGGCGCGAACGGCTTCACCAGGTACCCGAGGGCCCCGGCGCGAAGCGCTCGGCGCACGGACGCACCGTCCGACGCTGCGGAGACGACGATGGTGTCGATCGGGAGGTCCACGAGGAGCTCGAGCCCGTTCCGATCCGGCAGATAGCCGTCGAGGAGCACGAGGTCGGGTGGCTCGGTGGCGATGCTCCGCGCGGCCTCGGCGGCCGACCCGACAGGACTGAGCGCGCGGAAGCCGTCGACCTCGTCGACGATCCGGCAGTGCAGGCGGGCGACGTGGAAGTCGTCGTCGACGACCAGCACGGTGAGATCGGCCGTCACGATCCCTCTCCCGCCAGGGACTGCGCCGGCTCGACCGTCCCGGGGAGCCGTGCGCAGAAGACCGCTCCGTGTTCGCCGCGGACGCCGGGGGACGCCAACCAGACGTCGCCTCCTCGACGACGCGCGACGTCGCGCGAGAGCGGCAGACCGAACCCGTGGCCGTGGATGTCGTCCGGGTCGCCAAGGCCGATGGTCGGGGCGGCGGCTGGCGCGTCGTCCTGGCCGGTCGCCGCGACGCCGTCACCCGAGTCCATCACGGAGCAGTGCAGCTCGGTGCCGTGGTCGAGGACCTCGACCTCCACCCAGGCCGGTCGGACCCGGCCCGAGACGGCCGCGTTCACCGCATTGTCGAGCAGGTTGCCGAGGACGGTGGTCACGTCCTCAGGATCGCACAGGGAGCCGGTGACGAGGGTCTCGGAGCCGATGGTGACGAGTACCCCGCGTTCCGCGGCTTCGACCCCCTTCGCACCGAGGAAGGCCTGGAGGTAGGGCTCGGTGAGGCGGTCCGCGTGCTGCACCGGGTACTTCAGCGGTCCGTGGTCGAGCACGTTGGCGAGATACTCGCGGGCCTCGGCGTCCTGCCCGGTCTCGAGGAGGCCGGAGATCGCATGCAACCGGTTCGCGAACTCGTGCCGCTGCGCGCGGAGGGCGGTCGTCATCGTCGCGACCGCGTCGAGCCGCCGGGTGAGCGCCTCGACGTCGGTGCGGTCGCGGACGACGACCACTCGCCCGAGGTCGACGCCGTCCCGGGACACGGGCCGGACGTCGACGAAGAGGACGCGGGACCCGACGACGAGCTGGGCCGAGGTCGGCCTCGCGGCGTCGTCCGCGACGAGGTCCACCAGTCGCTCGGGCAGATCGAGGTCGTCGAACCGACGCCCGATGACCGACCCGATGTCGAGGAGCCTGGCCGCCTGCTCGGTGCACACCGTCACGACGCCGTCCGGCGAGACACCGAGGACGCCTTCGCCGACCCCGCCGAGGACCGCAGCCTGGTTCTGCACGAGCGCGGCGAGTTCCTCCGGTCCGAGGCCCAGGGTGAGCCGCCGCAGCCGCCGCCGGATGAGCATCGAAGCGATCAGACCGATCGTCAGCGCGAGCAGCGCTGCGCCCGCGACCAGCATGGTCTCGCCCACGACGTCGGCGAACACGCGCTGCGGGGCGAACCCGACGCTGATCTCGCCGACGACCTCGCCGGCGCCGGACGAGACCACGGCCCCACCGGTGTCGGAGGACTCGGCGGCGAAGACGGGCACCTTGGCGCGGGCGGACGGCCCGAGGGTGCCGGTCTCCCACGAGACCGACTCCGTCCCGGCCAGGGCCGCTTCCGCACTGGTGCTCACCCGGAGCCCGAGCTGGTCGGGGTCGGGGTGCGCCAGACGGATCCCGCGCTCGTCGGTGATGACCACGAAGAGCGCCCCGGTCCGTGTGCCGACCTCCGTGCCGAGCTCCTGCAGGGGACCGGTCCGGAGGTCGGCCGCCGTCGGCGTCCCCGGGGTACGTGCCTCGAGCGTCACGGCGGTCCGGACGTCGGGATCGCTCGCGACGCTCTGCGCGATCGCGAGGGCGGTGGACTGGGCCTCGCGCACGAGGCGCTCGCTGCTCATCCAGGCGAACACGCCCGTGCACACGGCGACGACCGCGATGACGACGACCAGCTGCAGCACCAGCACCTGCGCCGCGAAGCTGGAGCGCCCGGCCCGTCGTCGACCTGGCAGCTCCGCTTCCTCGCCGATCATGGCTCCGATCGTACGTCGCCGGGGCGATGGGCGGTGTCGACCGCGTGATGAGCAGAATGCGCAGAAGGTCGTGTAACCCGCAGATCCGAGCCGAACGCCCACAAGCGAGACAGTTCCGTGCCACTCCCGTACGGTTCCGGGAACGCCCGCCGCGCTCGGTCCATCGCCCGTGTCGCCGCGTGACGTCCCATCGTGCACACCGCGGTGCACGCAGACGAAGGAGTCGACATGCTGGTCATTCTCGGATTCGCGATGATCCTCACCTTCATGGTGCTGATCATGACGAAGCGCCTCACCCCGATGGTGGCGCTCATCATCGTCCCCACGGTCTTCGGGCTGTTCGCCGGCGCCGGACTCGGGCTCGGCGACATGGTCATCGAGGCGATCGGCAGCCTCGCTCCGACCGCCGCCCTGTTGATGTTCGCGATCATGTACTTCGGGATCATGATCGACGTCGGGCTCTTCGACCCGCTCGTGCGGTTCATCGTCCGTGCGCTGGGCAACGACCCAGCGAAGATCGTCGTCGGTACGGCCCTCCTGGCGGGCGCGGTGTCACTCGACGGCGACGGGTCGACGACCTTCATCGTGACGACCGCCGCGATGCTGCCGATCTACCTGCGGCTCGGCATGAACCCGGTCGTCCTCACCTGCGTCGCCGGGCTCGCGAACGGCACGCTGAACATCGTCCCGTGGGGTGGGCCGACCGTCCGCGCCGCTTCGGCCCTGGGTGTCTCGCCGACCGAGATCTTCGTCCCGATGCTGCCGTCGCTCGCCGCCGGCCTCGTCCTCGTGTTCGCCTTCGCCTGGTTCCTCGGGCTGGGGGAGCGCAAGCGCCTCGCGGGCGTCGACCTCCTCGGCGACGGTGCCTCCGGCGTCGCCGCACCGGGTTCGGGTTCCGGGCCCGCCGACCACCCGCTCACCGGCGGCATGTCGACGACCTTCTCGACCAGTGCCCGTGGGCGCCTCGCGACCCTCGTCCGCCCCGACGACACGGCCATGGCCGACACGATGCTCGACCCCGAACGCGACACGCTGCGCCCGCGCGTCATCTGGGTGAACCTCGTGCTCACGGTCGCGGTCATGACGCTGCTCGTGCTCGACCTCGTCCCGTTGCCCTACGTGTTCATGGTCGGCACCGCCATCGCCCTCCTGGTGAACTTCCCGAGACTCGCGCAGCAGTCCAAGGAGATCGTCGCCCACGCCCCGAGCATCGTCGGCGTGGTCTCGATGGTGCTCGCGGCCGGTGTGCTGATCGGCGTCCTCAACGGGACCGGCATGGTCTCCGCGATGGCCGACTGGATCGTCGACATCATCCCGACGGAGCTCGGTCCGTTCCTCGCGGTCATCACCGGGGTGCTCAGCATCCCGATGACGTTCTTCATGAGCAACGACGCGTTCTACTTCGGCATCCTGCCGGTGCTGGCCGAGAGCGCTTCGACCTTCGGCATCGAACCGGTCGAGATGGCGCGCGCGTCGATCACCGGTCAGCCGGTCCACCTGCAGAGCCCGCTCGTTCCGGCCATCCTCCTGCTCGTCTCGCTCGCCAGCGTGAACCTCGGCGACCACCACAAGAAGGTCCTGTGGCGCGCCGCGATCGTCTCGCTTGTGATGCTCGTTGTCGGCGTGCTCGTCGGCACCATCCCGTTCGGCTGACACCGGCGGGCACCGCGGCTCAACGCGTGGTCGTCCAGTCGAGGTTGACGACGTCGCCGATGTAGATGTCGAGTCCGAGGCCGGGGATCGACGGGTTCATGCGGAGCAGCTGCTGCTGCGGCAGGTCGAAACGCTGCGCGATGTCGAAGAACACGTCGCCGGCGACCACCGTGTAGGTGAGCGGGTTGCCCTCGGCATCCGTGGCGACCGGGCCGAGCGCGCCGTCCCGCGGCCCGAGGTCGAACGCCGGGCCCTCCGGAAGCGGTTCCGCCGGTTCCGCCGGCGCGTTCGGCACGATCGGTGCCGGCTCAGGAGGCAGGGCGTCGCGCGCGGTCGAGGTGGGCACCGGGGCGACCGAGGGCGACGGGTCGGGCTGCTGGGTGACGACCACCGTCACCGGAGGCGGGGCCGGCTGCGAGACGCAGCCGCTCAGGGTGAACAGACCGGCCACGCCGATCGCGAGGTTCCGGGCGTACGGCAGCGCACGTCGACGCCCGGTCGATTCCTTCGGCCCCACAGCGCATCCCCCCAGGATGGACCGGGCCCGCAACGCGGTCGGCTGGGCTCGGTCGAACCCTCAGCCTACGGCGAGGCGCGGCGAGTCCGAGCAGGGCTAGCCCCGAAATCCCGAGCGCGGGGGCCCTCCAGTAGGCTGCTGGAACGCGCATCGAAGGAGAGCCATGACGGAGCAGGACATCGACCGGACCGGAACGGGAACCCCCGCGGCAGGACCGTCCACCGGCTTGCGATGGGGCATCCTCGGCCCTGCCGGTGTCGCGAAGAGCTTCACCGCCGACCTCCGACGGCACGGCTTCGACGTCCGGGCCGTCGCCTCGCGATCTGCCGAGACCGCAGCCGCGTTCGCCGCCGAGTTCGACATCCCGAACGTCCACGTGGGGTACGAGGCGCTCGCCGCCGACCCCGAGGTCGACGTGATCTACATCGCGACCCCGCACCCGTTCCACGCCGAGCAGGCGGTGCTGGCGCTCGACGCCGGGAAGCACGTCCTCATCGAGAAGCCCTTCACTCTCAACGCCGCCGAGGCGCAGGCGGTCGTGGCGCTCGCCGCGGAGCGCGGCCTGGTCGTGCTCGAGGCGATGTGGACCCGGTTCCTCCCGCACATGGTCCGGCTCCGCGAGTTGCTCGCCGACGGTGTCATCGGACAGCCGCGTAGCCTCGTCGCCGATCACACCCAGCTGCTCTCCGACGACCCGGAGCACCGCATGAACAACCTCGAGCTGGGCGGCGGCGCGCTGCTCGACCTCGGCGTGTACCCGGTCTCCTTCGCGTCGTCCGTCTTCGGGACCCCGACGACGATCCAGGCCACGGCCGCGCTCCGCGACACGGGGGCGGACATGCAGGTCGCGACCCTCTTCGGCTACGCGGACGGCCAGGTGGCGAACACCCTGTCGGCGAGCAACACCGTCGGCCCGAACCGCGCGGCCATCGTGGGGACCGACGGCTGGATCGAGTTCGACCGCGTCTGGTACACGGCGACGACGTTCCGGGTGTTCGGCACCGACGGCGAGGTCGTGGAGACCTACCGTTCCGAGGTGGACGGCCGCGGGATGCACTTCCAGGCGTGGGAGCTCGAACGGCTCGCCTCCGAGGGCAAGCTCTCCGGTGACATCATGCCGCTCGCCGAGACGGTCGCGATCATGGAGACCCTCGACGAGGTCAGGCGCCAGATCGGCGTCCGGTACCCGGGCGAATGACCCGAGGCGCCTGAACACGCGGGTCGAGACCGATCCGTCGTGCCCGAGCACCCTCGTGCAACTCGATGGCGTCGCTGTAGTGCCCGATCAGGGCGCTGCTGACGCTCTTCCAGCTGCGCGGTAGGACGCCTGCCCGAGCTGCGGCACCGAACGCAGCCCGCTTCACCTCGTCACCCACGAGGTCCTGGACGAACCCGCGCAGCTGTTCGAGCCTGCCGGGTTCATAGAGCCACCCGGTGCGACTGGAGTCGACGAGGTCGACCGGCCCACCCCGACCGGTCGCGACGACGGGGACGCCAGAGGCCATCGCCTCCTGGATGGTCTGGCAGAAGGTCTCGGACTCGCCGGGGTGGACGAACACGTCCAGCCCGGCCATCGCGACCGCCAGCTCCTCGCCGTCCAGGAATCCGGTGAAGACCGCGTTCGGAAGTCGCTGTTCGAGCGAGGCACGCAGTGGCCCCTCGCCGACGATGACGAGCTTCACGCCCGGGAGTCCGCCGAGCACCGCGAGGTCCTCGACCTGCTTCTCGGCTGCGAGTCGACCGACGTAGCCCACGATGCGCTCGCCGCCGGGAGCGATGGACCGACGCCAGGCCTCGCTGCGCCGTTCCGGGGAGAACCGGACGGCGTCGACGCCCCGCACCCACAAGCGGACCCGCGGGATGGCGTGCGCCTCCAGCTGCGCGATCGACTGCCGTGACGGCGCGAGCGTGAGCGTCGACCGGCCGTGGAGGCGCTCGACGTGTTGCCACAGCAGCGCTTCGGCGACCGGGAACCCGTACCGTCCGGCGTAGGCCGGGATGTCGGTCTGGTACACGGCGACGGTCGGGACGCCCAGGCGCTCGGCGGCCTGGACACCGCGCCAGCCGAGGACGAACGGCGAGGCCAGGTGCACCACGTCGGGGCGGAAGCCGCGGAGGAGCTCCGTGATCCGGCCGACCCCGCCGGCGGCGACCCGCACGTTCCGGTAACGGGGGAGCGGGATCGACGGGACGCCGTCCACCCGGAAGCCCTCGTGGAGCCGCGGCGTCGAGGCTCCGGCGCCGGGGGCGATGACGAGCACCTCATCCCCTCGGTCCGCGAAGTGCTCCATGATGCGGAGCAGGGAGTGGGTGACGCCGTTCATCTGCGGCAGGAACGACTCGGTCACGATTGCGATCCTCACACCCATGATGCTCCGCGTCGTACGGGTCGCAGCGGTGCCCGGCGGGCGACGTGTCGGTGACCATCGGGTGACATCGCGGTGCCGCACGATGAGGCGCAGCCTGCTTTACTTATCGCATGAGTGCTGGTGGATTCGGAAGCGGCGGCGGGAGCGCGTCGGAGCGGATCGAATCCTTCTCGTACACCCCGGCGCGGCGGCTGCGGCCGAACGCGAAGGTCCTGCCGGAACACGCCCGCGGCCACAACCGGGCGCTCGTGCTCCAGACCCTCTTCGCCAGCGGGGCCATGAGTCGGGCCGACATCGCCCGAGCCACCGGCCTGACCCGGGTGAGCATCTCCGACCTCGTCGCCTCGCTCATCGCGGACAACCTCATCGTCGAGGTCGGGCTCCGCGAGACCTCTCGCCCGGGCAAGCCCGCCACGCTCATCGACATCAACCGCGACGAGTTCCAGATCGTCGGCCTCGACCTCTCCGACACCGAGGTGTTCCGAGGCGCGGTGCTGACGCTCGACGGCGAGGTCGTGACCATGCTCGAGGTGCCGCTCGACGGCGCCATGGGGGCGGACGCGATCGCGAAGGCCGTCGCGCTCGCCGCAGATCTCGTCGAGGAGGCGACGGTCGAGGTGCTGGGCATCGGGGTCGGCTCGCCCGGCATCGTCGACATGACCGGCACGGTCCGCAGCGCGCCGAACCTCGGCTGGACCGACGTCGACCTCCAGGGGGCGATCGAACAGGTCGCCCAGGTACCCGTCCTCGTCGCGAACGACGCCAATGCCGCCGTCCTCGCGGAGTACAGCTTCGGCGGGGCGGACGGCGACCTCATGCTCGTGAGCGTCGGGAACGGCGTCGGGGCGGGGCTGCTCGTGGGCGGTCACCCGCTCTTCGGGAGCCGGTTCGCAGCCGGTGAGATCGGCCACGTGGTCGTCGGCACCGACGGTGGACCATTGTGCGCCTGCGGGAAGCGTGGGTGCCTCGAGGCCTGGCTCGCCGTGCCGCACCTGCGCGAGCTCCTCGCGGCGGCCGAGGCGAGCGATCTTCCGACCGCGGAGGTCGAGCAGCGTCGCGAGGAGATCCTGCGCGCGGCAGGGGAGCGACTCGGTGTCTCGCTCGCCGCGATCGTCGGTGCGCTGAATCTCTCGGAGATCGTGGTGAGCGGCCCGGAGGAGTTGCTCGCCGGCGTGCTCCTCGACGCGGCGATCGAGACCGTGCGGGCGCGCACGATGACCGAGTTCCACGGCGGCGTCCAGATCCGGATGAGCGAGCAGGGCGCCGACATCGTCCTGCGGGGCACCGCGGTGATGGTGCTCTCCGGCCTCCTCGGCGTCTCCTGACCCTCGGACGACGCGCGCGTCGCACATTTCCTCGGCGGACTCGGCGAAAAACCGCACCGCTTCCCGGTGTTTCCACTACCGGGCACGTATGGTGCAAGTGTGTGGCGGCTAGAGAAGAGACGGGATGACGGCGACGTGACGTCCGGAGTCGAACGGGAAGCAGCGGAGGCGCAACTCCGCGAGGGTCCCGTGGCGGCATCGGCAGGCGTGGTCGACACGGCGCTGCACGCCTGGCGTCAGCAGCTCAGCACGGTCGGCGGCCCCTCGCCGCTGCTCCACTTCGTGGACGCCCCGACGACCCGGGTGGAGCTCAGCTCGACGCATCCCGGTGGTCTGCCGCAGTTCATCTCGGGCAAGTCGACGCTGCTGTCGAACCTCATCCGCGACGAGATCGCGCTCCGCGGAGCGAAGCGCGCCGCCGATCGCATCACGACGAAGGGCATCGAGCTCTCCACCGTCCGCGGCATCGACGCCGTCCACCTCGCCGTCGGTCTCGCCCAGTGGACGCATCAGGGCGAGGACTTCAGCGCGCCGGTCCTGCTCCGACCGCTGGCCATCCGCCGGTACGGTCGCGACTTCGAGGTCAAGCTGCGCGGTGCCACCACCGCGAACCCGGAGCTCGTCCGCGCCCTCCGCGAGCAGTTCGGCATCGTCCTCGATCCGGACGAGTTCGTCGCACTGAGTGAATCGGGTGGCGTGTTCAAGCCCCAGCCCGTCATCGACCGCCTCCGCTCGCTCGCCGCCGGGCTCGAATGGTTCACCGTCCAGCCGCGTCTGCTCGTCTCCTCCTTCGCCGCCGTCGGTCACTCGCTGCTCGACGACGCCGCCAAGCTCGACCACCCGATCCTCGACGCCGTCGCCGGCGACGAGGGGGCCATCGGCCTCGTGCGCAGCAGCTTCACGCCCGTCGACGCGCCAGGCCAGGACGACCGCCCGCCGTCGACCGACACCCTCCTGCTCGACGCGGACGTCGAGCAGGAGAACGTCATCGCCCAGATCGGCGCCGGCAACTCGCTCGTCGTCACGACGCTGCCGGGCACCGGCGGGACGCAGACCATCGTGAACGCCATCGGCGTGCTCGCTTCGCAGCACAAGCGAGTCCTCGTCGTCAGCCCCCGTCGCTCCACGCTGGAGGGCATCCGCCACCGCCTGACCAAGGTCGGTCTGCCGGGCCTGTGCGCGTCGCCGTCGACCCTCCGTCGCGACCTCATCCAGGCGATCACGCGCAACGAGCGGGCGATCCCGCCGCAGGTCGGCGAGGTCGACGACGCGCTCGTCCGGCTGCGTCGGGTCCTCATCGACTACCGCACCTCGCTGCAGGCGAAGGACCCCGATCTGCGGGTCTCGGTCATCGACGCACTCGAAGCGCTCTCGAAGCTCTCCAAGCTGCCGCACCCTCCGGGAACCCTGGTCCGCCTCGACCGCCAGACGCTCGTCGGACTCGCAGCTGGCCGCTCCCGCGCGGCGGAGGCGCTCGAAGGCGCGGCCGCCCTCGGTGAGTTCCGCTACGGACCGGGCGACTCGCCCTGGTACGGCGCGTCGTTCGACACGACCGCGGAAGCCCAGGAGACCCACGACCTCGCCAAGCGCCTGCACCGCAAGGACCTGCCGCAGTTGCTGGAGCGTGCGTACGGCCTCATCGGGCAGACGCAGATGCGGCCGTTCGAGTCCATCGACGAGCTGGGTATCTACCTGCGACTCCTCGCGGACATCCGTGAGACGCTCGACCGCTTCCAGCCGGACGTCTTCGACCGGTCGCTCGCCGACCTCATCGTCGCCACGAGCCCGCGGAAGGACTCCGCCGCGATGTCGTCGGCGAGCCGCCGGCGACTCAAGGCGCTGGCCAAGGAGTACCTGCGGCCCGGCGCACACGTGCCCGACATGAACGCCGCGCTCCGTCGGATCCAGCAGCAGCGCACCCTGTGGCAGCGCTACGTGACGACCGGTGCGCCGCCCGAGGTGCCGCTCGGCATCGCGGACGTCGAGCAGGCGTACCAGACGGTCGCCGCGAAGCTCGAGCTGGTCGACCAGCCGCTCGGCATCGCCGACACCCCGGACCGCCTCGGCCGCCTCGCGATCCCGAGTCTCGTCCGCACGATCTCCGAGCTCGCTGCCGAGTCGGAGGTCCTCCACAACCTCCAGGAGCGCACCGCGATCCTCGCCGGCCTGCGCGAGCAGGGCCTCGGTGAACTCATCGTCGACCTGTCCCAGCGGCACGTGCCGCGGACGCGCCTCGCCGACGAGCTCGAACTCGCCTGGTGGCAGTCGATGCTCGAACTCGTGCTCACCGAGGACCGCGGTCTGCTCGGCGCGAACACGAGCGTCGTCGAGCGCCTCGAGTCCGACTTCCGGCTGGTGGACGAGGCGCATGCGTCCGCGTCCGGGCAGCTCCTCGCCTCGCTGCTGGCCGACACCTGGAAGATCGGTCTCGTCGACCACGCCACCGAAGGTATGGCGCTCCGCTCGCTCCTCAAGCGCGATCGACCGCTCCGAGCGGCCGAGCTCGAGCAGGCGGCTCCGACGCTGTCCCGCGTCCTCGCGCCGGTCTGGCTCGTCTCGCCGTACGAGGTGCCCCGCATCCCCGAGAGCGCGTCCTTCGACGCCGTCTTCCTCGTCGACGCGGGGGCGACGCTCCTCGCGGAGAACGTGGACGCCATCCGTCGTGCGCGTCAGGTCGTCGCCTTCGGTGACCCCGTGACGCAGAGTCCTTCGCCCTTCGAGATCCGTCTGACGGATCAGGAGGCGACGCCCGAGCAGCACGCCGACATCGCCGAGCTACACCGTGAGTCCGCGCTCGAACAGCTGAGCTCGGTCCTGCCGACCCTCATGCTGACGCGCTCCTACCGCGCGGGAGGCGAGGACCTCGCGGAACTCGTCAACGAGCGGTTCTACGGCGGCCAGATCGACTCCCTGCCGTGGGCGGGTTCGTTCCTCGGCCACGGCAGCCTGAGCCTCGACTACGTGCCCGGCGGGCTCGGCATGCCCGACCCGGTCACCGGAGCGGTGGAGAGTGTCGACGTCGAGGTCGAACGGGTCGTGGAACTCGTCCTCGAGCACGCCTCGAACCGCCCGAAGGAATCCCTGATGGTCGTGACCGCGAGCGACAAGCACGCGGTCCGGGTCCAGCAGGCGGTCCTCGCAGCGTTCTCCCGTCGTGCCGACCTCTCCGACTTCCTCCTGCGCGAGCGGGCTGAACCGTTCACCGTCCTGACACTCGAGCAGTCCGTGGCCGAGAGCCGCGACCGCGTCATCTTCTCGATCGGGTACGGCCTCACTCCGCACGGACGGGTCCTGTCCGATTTCGGCGCACTGGGTCAGCCCGGCGGCGACCGGCTGCTCGCGGTCGGCATGACGCGCGCACGGCGGTCCATGGTGATCGTCTCGTGTGTCCGCCCCGAGGACCTCGACCAGAACCGCATCCAGCACGGCATCCTCGCGCTCGCACGCATCCTCACGGACACGTCGCGCCGCGCCTCCGAGGATCAGGCGACGCACGAGGCCGAGCCGATGCTCGTCGACCTCGCGACGCGCCTCGAGACACTCGGGATGCGGGTCGACATGGGCTACCGCGGCAAGCTCGCCCTGGTCGCCTCGTGGGGTGGCCGAGCCGTGGTCGTCGAGTGCGACGAGGAGCTGGGTGACGCGAGCCTCCGGGAGTCGCTGCGGCTCCGCCCCGACGTCCTGCGCCGTCTCGGCTGGCACTACGTCCGCGTGCACAGCTTCGACCTCTTCGCCGACGCCGAGGCGGTGGCGCAGCGCGTGGCCGGTGTGCTCGGGCTCAACACGACCGAGCACCTCGACACCGCGCCGATCGCCGTGCAGGTCCCACGCCACTGATGGTCGGACACTGATCATGCAGGACGATCAGGAGCCACGGATCGTCCGTCCCCGAGGATCGAGGCGGGCGATCCGCCCCGGTGCTCCCGGCACGGATCCCGCGCCGCAGCTGCCGGCCGATCCCGTCAAGGCTGCGGAGGACACCGACGCCGCTTGGGGCGGAGCCGCCAAACCCGCTGGCGGCGGTGGCAACGACGACGAGTTGCAACGCAACGTCCCGCCCCACTGGTGAGCGGGACGGGACGTCGACGGTGCGGGATGGGCCGGACTAGCGCCCGTCGGTCGTGTCGTCGCGTGCGGGCGGCAGCGGAGCGCTCGTGCCCGTCTTCAGCACGTCACGGATCTCGGTGAGCAGCGACAGCTCGCTCGGTGCTGCCGGCTCATCAGCGATCGTCGGCTTCGTCGTGACGCGCTTGAAGTGGTTCATCGGCAGCACGATGACGAAGTAGACGACGGCGGCGACCAACAGGAACTGGATGGTCGCGCCGATGAACGCGCCGAAGTGGATGACGGCAGGGTCGCCGTCGACCGTCGGGATGGAGACGTTGAACGCGTCGTTCAGGCTCTCCGCCCGGAAGAGCGCCCCGAGCAGCGGGTTGAAGATGTTCTCGACGAGCGAGTTGACGATGGCGGTGAACGCGGCCCCGATCACGACGGCCACTGCCAGGTCGATCACGTTGCCGCGGAGGATGAACTCCTTGAAGCCTTTGAGCATGGGGTCTCCCTGAGGATCGGGGATGGACAGGACCCTGGCTACGCTACCGGCTCAGGACGCGGCGCTCCCGGCGGAGGCCGGTGTGGCGCTGGAGCCGGAGCTGGAGGAGCCGCCCGAAGAGGAGGATCCGCCCGTGGTGTCCGACGAGGACGAGCTCGACGACCCCTCCGAGGACTTCGAGGAGGCCGGGATGGAGCTCGAGCCCTTGCCTGCACCGGCGCGGGAGTCCGTGCGGTAGAAGCCGGAGCCGTTGAACGTGACACCGACCGCGCTGAACAGCTTGCGCAGCTTGCCGGAGCACGCCGGGCACTCGGTGAGGGAGTCGTCGGTGAAGGACTGCTGGACGTCGAAGGCGTTGCCGCACTCGGTGCAGCGGTAGGCGTAGGTGGGCACGGGGTCTCCTGGGATGTGGTGGGTCGGCGCGCTCAGCGGCGCGGTCGGACCTGGTCGAAGTCGAGGATGCGGCTCGGGGTCACGGCACCGCCGACGGGTTCGTCGTGGATCTCGCTCGGGACCTCGTCGAGGATCTCGGTGTCGTACAGCACGGCGTAGACGGGAGGGCAGCGCTCCATCGAGCCGAGCGTCTTGTCGAAGTACCCGCGACCCCAGCCCATGCGCATGCCGTGGGCGTCGACGGCGGCCGCGGGGACGAGGATGAGGTCGACGTCGTTGATCGCGATGGGGCCGAGGGTGGTACCCACGACCTCGGGGGTGCCGGCGAAGCCCACCGTCTCGATGCCCTCTTCGCCGATCGTCCAGTCGAGGAGCCCGTCGGTGCGGGTGATGGGGAACAGGATGCGGATGCCCGACTCCTGCGCCCATTGCAGGAAGGGCCTGGTGTCGGGCTCACTCGGGGAGGAGAGGTAGCAGGCGATCGAGCTCGCGCCGAATCGGGAGACCAGGGCTCGGAGGTTGTCCGTGAGGCCGGAGGTCGACCGTTCCTTCTCGAGGGAGGTGAGCAGCTCCCGCCGCTCACGGAGCTCGGCGCGCAGCGCTCGTTTCTCGTGTTCGGCGGGGCTCGTCATGCGACCCATTCTAAACGGCTCGTCGTCGCGCACGGCTCGTTGACCGACGCCCTACTCGACATCTGCCGCCTCGTCCAGGGGTTCGGGGGATTTCACCCTCGATCGAGGGGGTATTCGGGTACTTCACCGACTCCACACGATAGGTTTTTCCTCATGACCACTCGTGTTACCAAAGCAGTCATCCCCGCAGCAGGTCTCGGCACCCGGTTCCTTCCGGCGACGAAGGCCCTGCCGAAGGAGATGCTCCCCGTCGTCGACAAGCCGGCCATCCAGTACGTCGTCGAGGAGGCGGTCAGCGCCGGGCTCGCCGATGTGCTCATGATCATCGGCCGCAACAAGAACGCGCTCGCGAACCACTTCGACCGCGTGACCGAGCTCGAGCTCAACCTCGCGAAGAAGGGCGACACCCAGCGCCTCGAGAAGGTCAACGAGTCGAGCGAGCTCGCCGACATCCACTTCCTGCGTCAGGGAGATCCGAAGGGCCTCGGCCACGCCGTCCTGCGGGCCAAGCGCCACGTCGGCCACGAGCCCTTCGCCGTGCTCCTCGGCGACGACCTGATCGACGCCCGCGACGTGCTCCTCGAGCGCATGCTCGACGAGCAGGACAAGCGGAACGCGACGATCATCGCCCTCATGGAGGTCGACCCCGATTCGATCCACATGTACGGTGCAGCAGCCGTCGAGGCCACCGACGATCCCGACGTCGTGCGGGTGACCGGCCTCGTCGAGAAGCCCGCGAAGGAGGACGCCCCGTCCAACCTCGCCATCATCGGCCGCTACGTGCTGAAGCCCGAGGTGTTCGAGATCCTCGAGCGCACCGAGCCGGGCAAGGGCGGCGAGATCCAGCTGACCGACGCGCTCCAGGAGATGGCCGCCGACGTCGAAGGCACGGGCGGCGTCTACGGCGTCATCTTCCGTGGCCGTCGCTACGACACGGGCGACCGCCTCGACTACATCAAGGCGATCGTGCAGCTCGCGGTCGACCGCGAGGACCTCGGTCCCGAGCTGCGTCCGTGGCTCAAGGACTTCGCCGGGGACCTCGACTGACTCCAGCCGACGACACACGCCGCGCCCCGGGTCCGCAACAGCGGATCTCGGGGCGCGATGCTGTCGACGACGTGGTGTCGGTGCATCGGTGAGCGCTCCACTAGGCTCACCACAGAACGCGAGAGGGGTGGCACGGTGGCGCAGGTCGTACCCGTTCTGAGCAGTGGGCGAGTGAGCATCCGGCCGATCAAGGTCCGTGACGCGAGGCCGCTCGAGCGCGAGCTCGCGGAGAACCGAGCCTGGTTGCGCCGCTGGGAGGCGACGAGTCCCTACGGCCCGGTCCCGGCCGACAGCCGTGCGGCGATCCGGTCGCTGCAGAACCATGCGCGCTCGGGCGCGGGCCTTCCGTTCGTCATCGAGGTCGACGGGGAGTTCGCCGGCCAGCTCAACGTCTCCGGCATCACGTACGGATCGCTGGCCTCGGCGTCGATCGGCTACTGGGTCTCCCAGCGGTTCGCGGGTCTCGGTGCCACACCGATCGCGACCGCTCTGGCCACCGACCACTGCTTCACCGCCCTGCAGCTCCATCGGTTGGAGATCTGCATCCGGCCCGAGAACGCTCCGAGCCTGCGGGTCGTCGAGAAGCTCGGGTTCCGGTACGAGGGTCTGCGCCGCCGCTTCATCCACATCGACGGCGACTGGCGCGACCACTTCTGCTTCGGCCTCGTCCGCGAAGAGGTCCCGGGCGGCGTCCTCAACCGGTGGTTGGACGGCCAGGTCCCGAAGGACGCGTGTGTGATCCCCGAAGCCGACCGTCTCGCGGCCGCGTCGCCGTTCCCCACTCGCTGAGCAGGTAGCCGTTTTCCCCCTCCATCCGGGGACACACCCACCTGTTGATCGGTCTCAGGTCATCGACCCGCTACGGTCAGGGACATGGACGGCGGATTCCTGAGCGGTGGGGTGATCATTCTGGTCGCAGCGATGCTGTGGCTGGTGTACCTGGTGCCGTCGTGGGTGCGCGACAGTCAGTTCTCGGCCAGCGAGCGCAACGCGATCCGGCTGCAGCAGACGCTCCGTGTGCTCGCCGAGACGGCTGAGGTCCCGGAGGCCGTCCGGCTCGAGGCGACGTCGCGTGAGGTCGCCGCGCAGCGCAAGCTCCTCAAGCAGCTCGAGGCCAGGACGAAGGCGACGGCCGAGGCCGCGGCACGTGTCGAACTCGCCGAAGCCGATCGGATCCGTCGCGAGGAGGAGGCCAGGGCCGTGCAGGCCGAAGCCGCCGCCCGTGCCGCGGAGGATGCTCGTCGCGCCGCCGCTGCCGCAGCCCGTGCGGTCCAGCGCAATGCCCGAGCGGCGAAGCTCGCGCGGAGCCGTCGTCGGTCGCGGTTGCTCGCGACCACCGTGTTGGTCGCCTCCATCATCGGCTTCTGCTCCGGTGTGACCGCGTTCCTCGCAGGTGGCGGTCTCGTGCTCGGTATCACGTCCACGGTCGTCGGGCTGCTCGCGCTCTCTGCTCTCTCTCGGATGTCACGTATCGCCCACCGTGCCGTCGCGCCGGTACCGGCGGTCGCGGTCACGACCAGGCGCGTCGAGTCGGCGCTCTTCGAGTACAACGAGCCCGTCAAGGCGGCCTCGCAGGCGCAGACCTGGACGCCGACGTCCATCCCGAAACCGCTGCACCTCTCCGAGGGCTCGTCGGCTGCCGCTGAGCTGGCCAAGGCCGACGCCTACGACCGCCTTCGCCAGGCGGCCATGCAGGAGGCCATCGCCTCTCGCGCCGAGCGCCTCGCGCCGGTCGTGCCGACGATCGTCCGTCGTCCGGAGCCCGTCGCCGCTCCGCAGCCCGAGCGCGTCGAACCGCAGTCGGCCCCGAGTCGTTTCGCCTCGATGGGTGTCATCGACGAGGGTGAGATCGCCGCCGGCGGCTCCACCTTGCTGCAGCGTCGCCGCGCCGCGGGCTGAGTCGAGCGCACGCCCGTCCGGTCGTTCATGAACCGGTCACCGGCGACGGATAGACTCGTCGAGGGGGTTCGTCGCTCGGTTCTTGTCGACGCCCTGGAACGCGAAAGGTGACCATGGGCGTGTGGCGGAAGAGCCGGCGGAAGCCGATGAAGCCCTACGTCGCGCCCCCTGAGGTGGCTCCGCCGCCGGTCGAGCACGCGGTCGAGGAAGGCCTCCTCATCGCGCGGTCGTGGACCGTGGTCGAGGTCACGAACTGGATCATCGAGCGCGCACTCCGCGACGGCGCGTCCTACGACGCCGAGGCGACGCAGGCGGCTGTCCGGCGCGAGCTGGGGCGCATGGCGGACGAGCAGGAGGAGTACGCGGACCTCGCACGGGAGGCGCGCCAGACGGCGTTCCAGCGTCGGGGGAGTGCACGTCACCAGCACGACTACCGCGCGGGCGACCTGAGCGCCCTGTCCCGTCGCCGCGAGGTGTACTCGGGCCTCGCCACCGAACTCCGTCGGGTGAGCAAGGACGAGGAGTTCGTCGCGGCGATCGCGGAATCCGCTCGTGAGCGTGCGTGGGGCGACCTGGAGCGCGCCATCCAGGCGAAGCTCGACCGGGTCCTCGACGAGCCGGTCGTCGACGAGCACTATCGGCGTGCCCGGAGCCAGCGGCTCCGCTGGTTCCGCGATCTCGACCTCGCTGCCCTCATCGCCGCAAACCCGAAGGACGGCAGCATGCCGGTCGACGACGGCCCGAACCCCTACGAGGACTAGCGCGGCCGGTTCGAAACGGGTCGTCGGTTCTGCTAGCCTGGTCGAGTAGTTGGGCCCATGGCGCAGTCCGGTAGCGCACCTCGTTCGCATCGAGGGGGTCAGGGGTTCGAATCCCCTTGGGTCCACCAGCTGCAACGACAACCCCGCACCTCACGGTGCGGGGTTGTCGTGTTTCCGGGTGTCGGCAGCGTCCTGTGCCGTTTCGGCTGCGCTCCGCGTCCTGTACGGTCGGGAGCACGGCGCCGCTTCGGTTCCCGTGAACGGGACGAGCAGTCATGCGATGGATAGCGTCTTGCCCTTCCAGGCCGAGCATCGCTCACACCCGGATCGGCCGATGACGACGTCGACGGCGGTGATGCCGGACTGGCGCATGCGCTCGACGCCGGCGTCCTGCCAGGCGCGCATCGTCGCTGTGCGGGTCGCCATCTCCGCGTAGGAGCCGATGCGCCATCGTCGGCCGCGCTTGTCGACGAACCCGGTGATGCCTTCGGAGAGGAACGCCTGCACCGTGGCGCGCTCGAGCGTGCGGAGCGAGGCGCCGCCGACGAGCACCTGCGGGGTGTACTGGGCGACGATCGCCTGGAACGCGTCCTGCGGGTACCGGAGGATCCGCAGGTGCAGGTCTTCCAGCTTGTTCGACAGGTCCATGGCGAGCGCGGCCGCGGCGTTCTGCGCGGTCGTCGTAATGCCGAGTTCGCGTGGCAGGTGGCGGGCGAGGCCGAGCTGCGAGACGGCGGCCGCGGTGCCGGCCTTGAACGCCGTGGCGATGAGGTTGCGGGCCAGGGCGTCCGTGTTGATCTCGGCGAGCACGGCGGCGGTGAAGTCGTCGAGCTCCCCGAGCGCGCGGAGGCGGGTGAAGAGGTCGGCGTAGATGTCGAGGCCGCGGTACAGGCGGCGTGCGATCTCCTGCTGAAGCCGCACCTCGATGCCGTTGTAGATGTTCGTCAGCGCGCGGGCGAGATCCTCGACGAGCTGCGTCGGGTCGGCGTCGGAGTCCGGGATGTACAGGTGCACCCGACACTTCCTCGACGCGCGCTAGCATCAGCGAATGGACATCGCCCTCGTGATTTCTGGCTTCGCCTTGCTGATCGGCGTCCTGAACGCCTGGGTGAATTGGCGCAATCGGGCCGACAAGCGCAACGTGTCGTTCGTGCTCGTCGGCCGGACTCAGATGGTCGAGTACCCGTCGAGAGCTTGGGAGCTAGGAAACCCGGAGTGGACGTTGGTGAACGCGGGTGAGGCCTCGGCAGTGAACCCCGAAGTGATCGTCGAGGCCGACGAGCATGGGCATGAGTCGCACTTCACCTCGGCCGGTGTCCTTCCTGGCAACGGAAGCCTTCAGGTCGTACCCGTCGGCGATTACCCCATGCCAAACTCCCACACGGATGGCCGGTACTACTGGCAGGGCCGGAGGGCCCGGGTCGAATACGTGGGCTCACGCGGGAAGAAGCGGACAGCGGTCGCGTCTGTCGCGCAGACGTACGCCTGACCTCACACGGTCAGGTAAGCGACCAGCTCCGGGTTGTCGCGGAGGAGGGCGAGCGTGGGCGACTCGATGCGGCGGATGACCGTCTCCTCGCGGGCGTTGCGGTCCTCACCGAGCTCTGTCCAGTCGGGGCAGCCTGCGGCGGCCTCCATCACGGCCTGCAGGGCTTCATGCCAGAACGTGAGCCGGAGCACATCGGGGCTCGACTCCGGGTTGAGCCAGATCGTCGAGTCGAGGTGCGTGGAGTGGCCGTAGTAGCCACCGGTCTTCGTGCGGTGCTCGATGCGCAGCCACTCATCCGCGTCGCAGGTGATCCGGTAGCGGATCGTGCCGAGAGCGGCGATGGCCATCACGGTCATCGCCGCTTCGACCTTGTGCCGGGAAGTGTGGTGGGTCGGTAGGCTCGCGGGATGACACCGTCACCCATTCCCGAGATCGTCGGAGCGGCGGGTGTCCCCCAGTGGATACCGATCGCGGCTCTGGTCGTTTCGTTGTGCGCTCTCGCGTTCTCGGGAATCACAGCGCTGGTGGCTTACCGAAACCGCGCTGACGCGAAGATCGTCATGCTGTCGCTCGTGAGGGGAACGCGGAAGTCCGCGACGACTCTCATGCAGAACACCTACGTCGGGTATTCCGCGGAATGGACCCTCCACAATGGTGGGAACGCGACGGTGATGCTGCCCGTCGTAGTGGTGGAGGCGCGGGACGGTCGAAGGACCAAGTTCCGCGGAAGCGGACCCTTGGTCGGCGGGGGATCGCTCGTTGTCTACCTCGCCCCGGGAAATGAAGCCCCGCTTGAGGGCGATTGGTCTGGTAGCGATGTCACGGTCACTTGGAACGACGGTAGACGCCTGCGGCGAACCCACGCACCGTACTTCGACCCGACGATGCCGCCGACGTGATAGAGGCCCGTCGGTAGGCTCAGCACATGTCGCCCTCACCCGTCCCGATGTCCGCCGATTCCGCGGCATTCGACTGGCTGCCATGGATCGCCCTATTCGTCTCCGGAGCGGCTCTGCTGATCTCTCTCCTCAACTGGCGCGTGAACTACTTGAACCGGGCGGATAAGAGCCGAGTGTGGTTGCAGCTCGTCGCGTCCACGACTCGCGTAGAAGCGGAGCGGGCCGCCAACCCTCCTGCCTTCGTCGGCGTAGGCATCAGCGATTCTGGGTCGCAGGAGAAGCAGTACGAGATACAGCCCGTCTGGACGCTCTACAACAGCGGCGAGGCGACCGTCCTCGACCCGTCGGTGCATGTGCTGCACCCCGATCACCCGCAGGATCTGTACTTCAGCGGCAGCGGGCCACTTCATGGACACGACAAGTTGCAGGTTGTGCCCATCGGTGACTACCCGATCGGGGACCCTGCCTTCTGGCAGGGTCGACGCGCGCGCGTCGAGTGGACAGACGCTGGAGGCAAGAAGCGCACGAGCGACGCGACTGTCTCGTACAGCTATGTCTAGCCGCGCGGCCCGTTCTGGCGGCTGAGCCAGAACAGGCCGCCCAGCATGAGCGCGCAGACGATCGCTGCCCCGCCCATCAGCCAGATCGCCTCGTCGTAAGTCACGCTGCGGCCTCTCGCTCGGCGCGCTCAGCCTCGGCGCGCTTCTGGTCGTCGGCTTCGAGTTCGTCGTCCTCGTCGTCCGGATCGAGTCGCAGCGGGTTCCGCAGGTTCTCCTCGGCGCGAATCTTGGTGACCTCCTCGGCGATGCGGCCGTCGTCCCACTCGGAGTTCGCTCGGCGCACCTTCGTCTCGAGGCTGATCGACCGGGCCGTGTTTAGGAGGCCGATGACGCGGGCTTCCTTCTCGTCGTCGACCTGCGACTCGGACGGGAACTCCGCGGAGACCTCGATGCCGGGGCGTCCGCCCTTGCCTGGGAAGAGGATGCCGTCGAGCTCCAGCGCCACGGAGGCGATGTAGCTCGTCGCGGCGGCGGCGTAGCGCTTCTTCTTGTCGCGCGCCGTTTCCTCGCGCTTGTCGCGGCGCAGCTCGCCCGTCGCGGTGACCTGGCCCGCCTTCTCCTCGTAGTCGCGCGATCCGAGGCCGGCGTTGCGGAGGATGACGCGGACGAGAGCGGCCGTGGTGCGCTCGTGCTCGTCCACGTGGATCTCGAACTGCTGCGCCTCGATCTGCTTGGTGTCGGTCGACGCGAGGGACCGGAGGGTCGTGTAGACCTCCTGCTCCTCCTCGAAGTAGGCGCCCTGGCCGCGACCGCGGTTCTTCAGCGCCGTCTCGTCGACGAACAGGCGGGCGCGGGCGACCTTCAGGTCCCGCATCCACGACGACCATGCCTCGTCGAGTGCGTTCATCTCGGGCTCGATGCCTGCGAAGTCGGAGCGTCCGAGCATAGCCAGCGATCCGCCGGCCTTCCGCCACTCGCGGTTCTTGCGGACGTTGGGCTGGTACGTGACCGTGAGGCGGCGGATGCCCGTCTGCAGGGTGACCTCGGCAGGGCTGACGATCTTGCCGTTCGCCGGTTCGAGGAGCCACGCCGTGGCGTCGAGGGTGTCGAGCGGGACGCGTTCGCCGATCTCGCCCTCCTCGCCCTTGTACAGGGCGTGGATGACGGCACCGACCTCGTGGCGCTCGAGGTGCCGGTAGAGCTGCCCGTCGGCGTCCCAGTGGGACGTCCAGAACGTGACGGCGGTGAGGCGGCCGGCGGAGAACTCGGGGACGGCGGTGTCGGCGTCGTAGGCGCGGACGTAGACGTGCTCGCGGGCGGCGATGTTCCATTCGCAGGCGAGGAACGTGCCGCCGAGCGCCGATGTCAGTTCGCCGGACTCGTTGAGCATCTCGTGGGCGTCCGGGCTGTTCATGATGACGTCGAGGCGCGACTGCGTCTGGTCCTCAGAGGGGGACCGCTTGCCCTTCTCGTCTTCGATCGCGGCGGTGAACGTCGGAGGCTCGGCCCACAGCATGTCGGAGGACATCGTGGCGACGTCGGCGGCCATGGGCACGTGCAGCACGGTGCGTGACGCTTCGGTCTGGACCCGCTTGCTCCAGAACAGGCGTGAGAACCCGGATGCGATGACGCCGTATGCGCCGCCGCGGTGAGGGACGCCGTCGTGGGTGTGCGTCGGGGCGGCCGTCTGCTGCGAGTAGATCTGCTGCAGGCGGTTGATGTCCCCGACGAGCCAGGCGTCGTACTCGTCGTAGCGCGCGAACGCGGGCGAGAGTTCGACAGGGGGCCATGGGGTGCCTTCGAGGGGGAGCGGCACGATGCCTCCTTCGGTTCGTAGGTGTTCCGGGTCAGGCCGCCAGGGCGAGCGTTGAGGTCCAGGTGATCTCGTCGCGCCACTGCATCTCGGCGGAGGTGAGGACGTAGCGGCCGCCGTGGAGGGAGTGGTCGGCGACCTTGACAGGGACGTCGAGCCCCTGGCCGGACTTCTTCGAGTCCCAGGCGTAGCCCGGGGCCTCAGTGATCCAGCAGTTGCAGCGGTCGGCGACGGCGAGGTGCTGCTGCGAGAGCAGGGCGGGGGTGAGACCGATAACCTAGTTGACGTCGTTGACGGCCTTGCGGGTGGGGATGTCGTCGTTCCAGAGCTGCTGGCGGAACGAGGCAGCGGACGGGTCGAGGAAGATGTTCTCGATCTCCAGGTCCGTGCGGTACGGCAGGTGCGGTTGCCGGAGCCACTGGCCGAAGCGCAGCGACAGGTCGGCGTCGGAGAGACGCTGGCCGGTGGCGCGGGAGTCGTAGCGGAACTCGTCGATCATGTAGAGCCGCGACGCGGGCCGTCCGAACTGCTTCTCGTCGGAGAGACCGAGGAGCAGGCCGGCGGTCGCGTTCGTGGTGCCGTAGTCGACGCCGACGCCGATGAGCTGGCGCATGCGGGGGAGGTTCTGCCACTCGACGACGTGGAGGTCGGGGTCCCACATGTCGTAGATCGCGCCCTCGGCGGATACCCACAGGCCGAGGATGAAGCGCTTGTACCAGAGGCCCGTGAACTCGGCCTTGCGCTGGGCGATGAACTCGGGGGACAGCGACGGGTTGTCGTCCATCGTGAAGTGGAAGCGTCGCCAGTGCTCGAGCGAGCCGAGCTTGTCGAGGTAGTCCGTCTTCAGCCAGTGCGCCGGGCTGTCGGGGTTCGTGGTGGCGAACATCTGCGCGCCGGTGACCGACATGCGGCCCGTGAGCTGCATGAAGAACTCGCGGGGGAGGACCGTGACCTCGTCGACGTAGGCGCCGGCGACGGTCATGCCTCGGATCTTCGACTCGGCCTTGGCGTCGTTCGCGCCGATGATGTGGACCATGCGGCCGAGGATGATCGCCGTCGTCGCGCCGTTGCGGTAGGAGACCTGCGGGGCGAACAGCTTCAGGCCGTCGGCTTCCTCGATGGGCTTGAAGACGTTGCGGTAGATGCTGTCGCGGTTCTTCCCGATGATGACCAGCTCGCCGCCGGTCGGGGCGTCAGCGATGTAGATCAGCCAGGCGAGGATCGACGAGTACGTCTTCCCGGACCGCATCGACCCCTCCCAGAGGTTGACCGTGCCCGTGCAGTCACGGACCGACCGCGCCTGCTTCGGGCTCATCGACGCGAGGAGCGTGGGAACCGCTGTCGTTGCTGCCATCGCCGAGGTCCGCCTCCCCCAGCTTCTCCTTGAAGCCGAGGAGTGCAGCTCTGATCTCAGCGAGGTTGCTCGTGTCTTCGGACGCCTCGTACAGGCCGGTGAGCTTCGCCCGCTGGCCCATGATCTTCAGACCCGTGTTGATCGCGATGTCGTCGCCCTGCTGGATGCGCTTCGCGAGGGAGGCCTGCATCATGTCGAGCGTGTCGAGCTCCAGCTCGATCAGTTCCTTTGCGGGCTCCCGCGTGATGTCCTGGAGCGCCTTCTGGACCGCCTTGTACGCGCCCGATCGGTTCGCGTAGCCGAGCTGCTTCGCGATGTCGTCGTAGGAGACGCGGAGCTTCCGGAGCTTCAGCGCGTTCGCCGCACGTAGGGCAGCGGCCTCCGCAACTTCGGCGGCGCTCTGGGCTGGATCCGTTTCCTGCGCCATGGGGTTTCCTCCTGCATCGAAAGGAGTGGACGGTGGCTAGGCTTCGCTCATGCAGAAATACGTCGCCCCGTCTGTGGGACTCGAACGCTTCAATTGCCCGCGATGCAACACGTTCAGCCATCAGGCATGGCGCCCGTTGTCGGTGTGGCTGGAGAGTCGGGCGATCATGACCTTCAGGGACTTCGAAGGTGATTTCGAAGTGAGGGGCACGGAGTGGTTCTCTACGGCGAAGTCAGGTCCCGAGTGGAGGGCGAGCCTGTGCGTGTCCTGCCTGGGATCTTCCGTCTGGCGCGGGGACCAGCTCGTGTTTCCGAGCGTGTCACCCATCGAAGAACCGCATCCCGACATGCCTGCGGAAGCGGCTGCTCTCTACAAGGAAGCGCGGGCCGTCTTCCCTCACTCCCGACGAGCGTCTGCAGCTTTGGCGCGGGCGGCCCTTGAGAGCTTGTTGCGCGAGATCACTGGAGGCGGCTCGAAGAAGCGCCTGGACGAGTTGATTGCCAGCCTGCAAGGAGAGGTTGGGGTGCGGCTGTGGAAGGTGCTCACCGCACTCCGTCACCTTGGTAACGCGACGCTGCACGGCGACAGCGGGCAGGAACTGGTGGCGCTCTTCCTTGATGGTGAAGGAGCGACCGTCGCAGAGCCGTACTTCGGGGCGATGAATGTGGTCGTCGAAGAGCTCATAACCCAGCCACGGGAGGCTGACGCTCTCTACGAGATGATCCCCAGCGGTGTCCGCGCTGACGCGGAGTCGAAGGCGTCCAAAGCGTCCAAGCAGTCCGGCGAGTAGGTCCGAAGGCAATCGGGGAGCGCCCGGGAGGGTCGGTGACCTGCCCCCGGGCGCTCGGGTGAAGCTAGGAGCCGCTGGTGCGGACGCCGGCGGCGGATGCTGCACGGCGGCCGCCGCGGAGACGGCTCAGGACGCGGCCGACACCGGCGCGGGCTCGGGAGATGACATTGCGCATGGATTCACCCCCTCAGGTCGCTCGGATGGACGGTCAGCGCCGGTCGAGGATCTTTTCGACCTTCTTGCCGTCGAGGTACTTGTCGCCGAGCTGGTCGAGCTGGTACTTCGCGAGGAAGGCTTCCTTCTCGGCGCGGGTCTTGAAGCACACGGCGAACCAGTACTCCGAGTCGGTGGCATCGCGGAAGCGGTTGCTCTCCTGCTTCGCGCGATCGCGGTAGCCCTGCTCGAGTGCGGTCAGCTCGGCGGCGGCATCCTGGGCGAGGTCGCCTGAGTACTCGACCTCGCCGAGCGGGGCCTCCCCGAGGAGATCATCGGTGTCGATGTCCAGGCCGACGTCGACGGGGCCGCCGAGCAGGTCGTCGAGCTTGGAGCCTCCGAGGAGGTCATCGAGGTTGTTGGTGTTCATGCTGGGTTCTCCGCTCGGCGGGCGATGGTGTCGATGGTGGGCCACCAGAGGCCATGGGCCTTCGCGACCGCATTGCGGGTCATGCCTGCTGCGAGGTCTGCGCGAATGGCCGCCTCGACGGCTGCGGTCTCCTTCCGGGGGCCGCGGGCGAAGGTGGACGGCTGGAACCGGCCTCGGTCGAGCGCATCCCGGAGGTTGCGGCTCGCATTGCCCGGGTAGAGGTGCTCCTCACGGATGCACGGCGGGTTGTCGCAGCGGTGGAGCGCGAACTCCTCGCCCCGCTCTCGGCAGAGTGACCACTCCAGGATGTGCCGGTGGACCTTGATCATTCGGGGGCGCACGTGGAGGAGCGCGTATCCGCTCTCGTGCTTGCCGCCGCGCCACTCATGGCAGGGACCGAGGTCGGGGCAACGCTCCACGACATCCCAGCCGATGGCCTCGATGCGCTCGTCGATGGTGAGGTGCTGTCTCGCACTGGTCCGGAGCATCAGCGGGCCATCTCGGCTCGGAACAGCTCCAGGTCAGCCAGCGGGAACCATCGGAGGATCTGCTGGTAATCCTCGGGGAAGCGCTCGCTGATCGGCTTGAGGAACCGGTAGTCGATGCCATCGAACGAGCGGCCGAACATGTCCGGGTCGTAGTCGACGGGGAGCTGGATGCCGGCGGCAGTGATGCGGCCGAGTACTTCCGCCTTCAGCCAGTCGGCGATGGGTGACACGTTCAGGAGGTGCTTCTTCATGACGCCGTGCTTCGAGAGTGAGGCGCGGCGGACGATGCTGTCGGCGGCCCGGACGCCATCGGCAACCCAGGTGTCAGCGGGTAGGCCGAGGTCCTCACGGATGTACGACCACATCTCCTCGTAGGTGACGGTGGGGAGCTGGGCGGCCTCGATGACCTCGCAGCGCTCGGGCGGCTGGAACACGAAGTTGTTGAGCCACCGGTAGAGCGACGGGTGCGGGTAGCGGTGGATCTGCTTTCCGAGGGCGTCCTCGAGGCGTGCGTAGCCGTCCTCGACGAACTGGAGGGTGCGGCCGGGCTCGCGGCCCGGGATGTAGTAGGGCGCGGCGAGACGGGTCTCAACGTCGGCATCCTGGAGGGCGAGCTCGGTCGCGATCGCATCCTTCCCGCCGGAGAACGCGACGAGCACGGTGCACCCCTCGGCGGCGAGCTGGGTGCGGATCTCGGCGGAGGTCGGTTGTCCCTTGATGATGGTGGTCATGCGTTCTCCCTCCACCCCTCAGGGAGCGCGACGGGGTTGTCGCAGCACTCGGTCTGGTAGTACAGGGTGTCGCCGAAGTCGGCATCCCCCGAGTGGTCGAACGAGACGCTGGACCGGTCGAACTCGGCATCACCGATCAGGTTCGAGTAGGACAGACGCTCGGCGTAGTCCACGGCAGCGAGGTCAGCGTCTCCGGTGATGAGCGAGTCGCACCACGGGCACCGGAGCGTCCGGTAGGTCTCACCATTATCGGTGACCTCGGCCTCGATGAGGGCGGGGAACGCGAAACCCTCGGCGGCGACCTGAGCGGCGGTGAGCGCCGCGACGACTGCGGCCGCCTCCGGGAACGTGCTCACGCTGCGACCTCCGCGGGCGAGTACTGCAGCAGATGCAGGGCATATCGGATGTCCCACCAGGTGAACGCCGGCCGCGCATCCGCGAGCACCGACTGCACGACTTCCTGACTGGGCTCCAGGTCGGGGGCGAGGCGGCGGAACTCACGGGCGGCCGCGAACGGCCGGGTGAGGTCCTCGACGAAGTCTGGGTGAGCCGACATGGTCTCTTCGGCGCCATCGGACAAGCGAACGGAGATTCGCTCTTCGGTGCGGCTGCGGTCATAGGCGGCGGTCACGACGCCGGAGTAGTCGAGAGCGATGGTCCCGGGCAGGTGCCGCATGGCGGACACGCGGTCGCCGACCTTCAGCTGCCTCATTCGGCACCACCGGCGGACTGGGCGACGCGGTGGGCGGGGTCGCGCATGTGGCGGTCTTCCCACAGGTCCTTCGCGCTCAAACCCTTGACGGCCCATCCGAGCGGGCGCGGGATCGAATGGAGGAACGCATAGGCCTTGTTCTCGGTCGCAAAGCCCTCATGGACGAGCGCGAAGGCGAGGTTGTCGCCGGTGTGCTCGCGGAGGATGCGCGCAAGGGCGGTGCGAGCCTCCTGCTCTGTGCCGCCGCCCCTGATGCTCCGGGCGACCATGGCATCCAGCAGCGGGATGCAGGGGCAGTTGGATGAGGTGGTCATGCTGCAAACACATAACAAGCGACTTGTTGTGCATAGCTCCATTCAGGTTGATTTACAGGGACATACATAACAAGTCACTTGTTCATTGATACCTTGTGCGTATGGACAATCTCTCCGAGCTGACCCAGGCCGCACAGCTCGCCGTGGCGAACACCCAGCGCCGCGACGCGCTCATCCTCGAAGCTCGTCTCGACGACTACCAGTGGGGGGCGATCGCGGCTGCCGCTGGTCTCTCGATCGTCGCCGTCCAAAACACCGCGAAGCGCCTCAATGGCGGCGTAATGCCGAAGCCCCGGAAGGAACCCTGACGTGGACCTTGCTGGAATCGCGGCAATCGCTGGAGTGCCGCTCGCAATACTCGCCGCAGTCGTGGCAATGCTCCGAGAGCGCGCCCCCTTACGAAGGCTCGAACGAGTCGCGCCACTAGTCGAGAGCATGGACGATCCGTCGCGGGCGCGCCGCGCCCTCCAATTGGTCCAGGATGACCTCGCGTTGCGAGTCGGTTTGGCCGAGACGGCTCCGCGGGAGGTCGCGTTGCTCCTGTGGAGCTCATACTTCGCAATCATGGTCTTCGTCAACGCGGCGTTCCTCGTTGCCGTGCCCATAGTCGGAAAACCGGACTTTGACCTGGTCGTCCAGCACGTCCTGCTCGAACTGCTCGTCATAGGGTTCTCCGTAGCGGCTGGCATCATGCGCTATCGCCGCCGGCGGGCGTGGCGAATCAAGCGACTCCGCGAGATCCTGAAGTGACCCTCAAGGGCGCAGGTGTACCTCGCCCCCGGAGGCTGAGCGATTGTGGGCATCCTTCGCGCTGTTCCGTCGCGTAAACGCCCCCGAGAAGCAGAAGGGCCCCGGCGAAGCGAGGGTGCCGTGGGGGCTCGCTCGCTCCTGCCGGGGCGCGGTTGAGGTCTGTCTGGATTAACAGACACCTCTGCCGTTGCATGAAATTGTGACACGTGTTCGATCAAGTGTCGCACACATTGTGCGCAGAATGATCATTTCACTCACATTTTGATCGATCCTGCGGGAGCAGTCCGCCCAGAAGAGCCCGGTTGGTCGCCTCGAGGTCCGCCACGGGCACTTAGACGTGATGCTCTGGACGGTGTACCCGGATCCAGCCGGCGTCGCGCCATCGTCGAATGGTGCGGGTTGTACGGCCGACGAGGTGGGCGGCCTCGGGGATGCCGACCCGCTGCTCGCCGTCGATCGTGAGGGTGCGAGCTCCGTGCTCACGAGTGACAGATGCTTTTTCTGCTCATGGCCCGACGGGTGTGCGCTTCTCGTCTCGCGCAGCAGATCCTCATGGGCGCGTAGGGAGTTCGTTCTTCACATAGACAGGATTCGCATTGGCTGCGTAGAAATCGAGCCAGGCGTTCCGTAGCATTTCGTCTTCAACGTCCCGACCGACGAAGATGAACCCATTTCCGCTGTGCGTTTCGATCGCTTCCCACCCGCCGTGTTCAGAAGCGAACTGCTGAGTCAGCTCGCCCCACGAGGGGTCGAGGTGGCGAGTGTCCGCTTGGTGCTTCTGTTCGATCACGTCGCCGGTCAGGGCGCAGTGCACCGGCGGCTGGCCACTCGCGAAGTCGGCATCGCGACGTCGCAGCCTTCCATCGTCAAGAGCAAATGCTAGGGCGCTCTTCACATTGGCGGCGACGGTGGGCTGGTCGATCACGTGGTGGTAGCTCCAGTCCCGTTCGTCACCGTCCGTGTGAACTGCGATGATCGCACGCTGCTTCCGTCCCACCGCCTCCTTCCCCGGCAGTCTCCACGTTTCCTCGACATAGAAGTGATCGACACCGGGGCCCATCTTCTCTTCAGCGTCGGAGTGAAGCTCTAACACCTCCCTGAGTAGCTGGTCGTGAGCTCCTGGTGGGATGGGCATTCTCACGGGGTAGGTATGAAGTATTTCATCTCTGATGAAGTTCTTGGCTGCAGTTCGACTCTTGAAGATCCTGGAGGGAAGCACGAAGGGAATTGCCATCATCGACTCATTTCAATGCTCGTAGGTGGTTGCCGCGCGAGTCACCATTGGCCGCAGAGCGAGGCTCGAAGCGCATCGTGAACTCGTCGCGGTTCAGTGCGACGACCTGGGCAAGTTCGTCGAATGTGTATCCGTGGTCGGCGAGGTGGACATCGATCAGCGATGACACGACCGTCGGATGATCGCGTGAGACTTCCACGGGCTCGGCTTTCCGCCAGCCCTTCTGTGACATCGATACCATCAAGCTTCGGTATCGAGTCTCATCGATGACGCCGAGGTCGCGGGCTCTGCGGACGAGCGCGCTTATAGACACTCGCCAGACGACCTTGAGTTGAGCCGCGCGAGCGAGCGTGATGCCTTTCAACTCGGTGCGGATCTCGGCCCCCGGCATGAGGAACTCCGCCGCGAAGGCATCCGCCTCGCGTTCTGCTTCGTCGGTCGTCACAAGGACTGAGTGCATTACGAGGTGCCCGAGTTCGTGCGCCAGGGTGAATCGTTCGCGGTCAGCTGGAAGGCCCGTGTTGAGAATGATCAGTGCGGGATAGGTGCCGACGTTGTCCAGGCTGATCGCCGCAATCTTGGGCGACTCGAGGTTGCTTCTGACCACGATAATGCCGGCAAGTTCCAGAGCTGCTGCCATGTCGCGAACCGGGCCCATGGGCATGCGCCATAGAGCTCTGACAGCGCGCGCGACCTCTGCCGGGCTGCCGTGCTCCTCCACTTCCAGGGACGGCACGACGTACTGGGTGCCAATCTCGATGCTACGGAGCAGTTTGTCGAGGCGCATCCGAGTGAGATTCACCTGCGCTTGGATCTTCCTCAGTGTTGTCTGCGGAAGCGCTTGCTGCTTCCGATGGTAGAAGGCTGCGCTTCCGAAGCCGTAGATCGGGTCGGACCAGCTAAAGGCCTCAACAGGGTAGTCGAGTGCGATTGCCAGCTGCTCGAGTCTGGCCGGGTCGAGCACCGCCAGGCCGTTCTCCACTTTCGAGAGCGTCGGCTGTGGAATGCCAGACAGCTTCGCCAGTTGGGCGCCGCTGTATCCCCGGGACTCGCGCAGAAGGGTGAGCATCTGCGGATTCATCGATCTATCCTTCGTCTTCCTGACGTGCGGCCGGGCGGGTGCTGCGGACAGGGGGGCCGGCGGGCGATTCTGCTCGTACCGGTGCGACCGTAGCAGACAGGTGCTCGTCCAAGTCGATCCTCCAGAGGACGTCGCCGCCAAAGGTACATGCGAGCGCAACGACATCGAGGCCGTCGCCAAGCTCGTCGGGAAGATAGCCGGCGACAACGTAGGTCGACGCTGTTCCGTCCAGTACAACTTGCTGGTATTCGAACTCGAGCCTCTGCTGGGTTGGCACGCCAGAGGTTTTCAAGGTGCGTCCGCGGAACTTCTTGAAACGCAGGATGATTCGGCCGTCATCTAAGGAGACGGTCAGCAACTGACTCTTCCGCTCGGTCGGTACACCCTGCGCGTCAAAGTAGGCCTCGGCGTACAGAGTGATGCGATCGTAGACAAAATTGGCGCGCGTGGTGGGTCTCGACGACGCCAGCTTCGGTGCTTGACGTACAGCTTCATGCCAGTCAGACCATCCCTGCGTGACGGCCTCCCGGATCGCATCGAGGTGGGGCGCGAGGATGGCTTCCGCATCGGGGAGGGCCAGGATATCTTCGAGCATGACCCCAGTATCGGGTATAAATTCTCGGCTGTCAACTATTCGGAATTTAATCACGCTCGCTTGGTTCCGCAGTGAGAAGGTCACGCGGCCTCCGTTGCTCTCGATCCGACGCAGCGGGTGCTGTTCTAGCCGACGCGGCCGCCGAGGACAGCGCTTCGTAGTCCGTTTGAGTGATTGAAGACGAGGTACACCGTGGGTTCAGGCAGGTGATCGAGATCTCGCCTTCGAACGAGAGCGGCGGCTTCCAGAGGAGTGTGCGGAGGGCGCACTTCGGGCATCGGATGTTGGTGATGCGGTGGGCGTACTCGGCCATGGGGTGCTGCGCCATGGCCGACTGCATGAGCTGGGCGAACCGGACGGCATCCTCGGCGCCGGCCTCGCGCGCCACCCACAGGTCGGGGTCGATTTGGTCGAGGTACCGCTCGGTGATCGCGTCGACCTCGAACACGTTGGCCGTCGACGGGAACCCCTCGGTGGGTCCGCCGATGAGCATGAGGAGCTCGTCGGCCATGCGCCACGTGTTCGGGACCGGGATGACCCAGCTGGACGCTGTGCGGACGCCGGACGTGTCCTGCTGCTGCGCTCGAGCGATGGACCGGAGGTGAGTCATCATGTCGTACGCGATCGACAGCGCCTCTTCGACCTTCTTCCGGCACGACCAGCACAGCATGCCGTGCTCGGCCGGGCGGGGCATGCAGCCGGTGCAGGCTTTGTCGGTGCGCTCGTGCATCCGGCTGGCGAAATTCCATGTGATCGTCTCCGCGGCGCGCTCGTGGCGGAGGTCGTCGCGGTTCCAGCGCCACTCGAAGCCGTCGCAGTTGGCGTGGTCCTCGCCCTTGATGGTGCCCGGGCGCAGGTCGTGGATGTCGTTGGTGATGCAGACGAGCGTCATGCGGCGTCCTCTCGGTGGCAGCGGCACGCGTCGCGGTGCCAGCTCGGGATGTTGTCGCGCACGGTCGAGTGGCCGTGCGGGGTCTTGCAGCACGACGGCTTGCAGGGCTTCGCGGGGCGGTCCCCGCGGCTGCTGCCGGGCGCGATGGGTCCCGTGTTGACGGGTCCGGTGATTCGGTTGCTCACGGGTGCGCCTCCAGGGCTTCGGTGAGGGCGATGACCTCGGCGGAGGTGAGGCGGCCGCGCGCGAGCAGGTTCGCGTAGAGCCCGGTCGTCGCTTCCCAGTTCAGGAGCGCCGACACGGGGGCCGCGACGGACATCGCTTCGGTGAGGGGCACGCCGGCGGCGAGGAGCTGGGCGGTAATCTGCCGTGCGCGGTCGATGATCAACGGGATGCGTCGACACTGCGTCGGTGAGTCCGATGCCGCGTGGTGCGTCGGACTCCGTGCCCTCTATCCCTGGCAGATTGTGGCGTCGGGAGAGCTCGCAGTCATGGCCGTGATGCTGTGGGGTAGGCGCGATCCTCAGACGTACCAGCTCATCGTGCTCGGGCTGCTCGTCGCTCTCGCGATTGTGTGGGGAGGCATTGCAGCACTGAACCGCGCCATTCGGAGCTTCCAACGGGCTGAGAGTGAGAGGTAAATCGTGTCGGGATCTCCTCAGGGGATCCGCCCCGCGTCCTGTACGGTCAGGGGCACGGCGCCGCTTCGGTTCCCGTGAACGGGACGAGCAGTCATGCCAGCACCATCCGAACCGACCGTGCAGCACGATGCCGTCCTCGGGGTGATCGGCACTTCGCTGAAGCCCGACGAACGACGCGTGCCGATCCACCCGGCGCACTTCGAGCGCATCCCGGAGGAGTTCCGGTCTCGGATCGTCGTGGAGCACGGCTACGGTGCCCGGTTCGGTGTCTCCGACGAGGAGATCGCGCCCTACGTCCGCTCGTTCGCGACACGCGCCGAGGTCATCGCGCAGGCCGACGTCGTCCTCCTGCCGAAACCGCAGCTCGAGGATGTCCAGGAGCTCCGCGACGGGCAGACACTCTGGGGCTGGCCGCACTGCGTCCAGGACACCGCGCTGACGCAGCTCGCGATCGACAAACGGCTCACGCTGATCGCCTTCGAGGCGATGAACCACTGGGCCGCCGACGGCAGCTTCGGCTTGCACGTCTTCCACAAGAACAACGAACTCGCCGGCTACAGCTCGGTGATCCACGCGTTGGAACTCTGCGGCTCCACCGGCAGCTACGGCCGTCGCCTGACCGCTGTGGTCATCGGCTTCGGCGCGACCGCCCGAGGTGCGGTGACCGCGCTCAACGCCCACGGGATCCACGACGTGCGCGTGCTCACCAACCGCCGGGTCGCGGCGGTCGCGGCGCCCATCCACTCCGCCCGCATGATCCAGTTCGACCACGATGACGGCCCGTACCTGAGCGAGGTCATCACCGACGAGGGTCGCGTACCACTCGCGCCCTTCCTGGCCGAGAGCGACATCGTCGTCAACTGCACGCTGCAGGACCCGAACGCACCACTGCTCTATCTCCGTGAGGACGACCTCGGCGCGTTCCGGCCCGGGAGCCTCATCGTGGACGTCTCCTGCGACGAGGGGATGGCGTTCGAATGGGCGCGTACCACCGGGTTCGACGACCCGATGTTCACCGTCGGGCCCGGGGAGATCAACTACTACGCGGTCGACCACAGCCCCTCGCTGCTGTGGAACTCGTCCAGTTGGGAGAACAGTGAGGCGTTGCTGCCGTTCCTGCCCACCGTCCTGGCCGGCCCGGCCGCCTGGGTCGACAGCCTGACCGTCCAGCGGGCCGTCGAGATCCAGAACGGCGTCATCCGCAACCCTGCGATCACCGAGTTCCAGCACCGTTCGGCCGAGTACCCGCACGAGGTCCTCCCGGGCTGATCGGTTCTCGGCCGACCGTTCAAGCAGCGGGCCGCGGCGGGCCTCTCGGTGAACCACTGACGGAGGCACCGCGCCCGGGAGGCCTCTCGCGGGCACTTCGACAGGCTCAGTGACCGGGGGTGGTCCGCCCGGAACCCTCGGGTCCTCGAGCAATCGTTCCCCGGTCACTGAGGGACCCCTTCCGGTCCCTGAGCCTGTCGAAGGGCACACGAACAACTTCCACACTCACCCTCACTCGGCATCTGGAATGTCAGTGGTCCATGGTGGACTTGTCCCATGACCGAGACCACCCTCACCGCGACCCGCGTCGGCGACGAGTACGCCGCGCAGCTCGCGGAGTTCTCGGACCATTACGCGGACATCCAGCGGCGTCGCTCCAACCTGGACGCTGAAGAGGCCCGGCTCCTCGCCCGCTCAGCGGCCTACGCGGACGCCTACGCCGACTCGGTCATCCCGACGGCCTTCCCTCCGGCCGAGCGCCTGGCGCTCTCGCGCCGCTCCACCTGCGCGGCCCTCGCGATGGCGACCCGCACCCCTGAGCGGATCGTGCAGCGTGCGACGAACGACGCCGAGCGCCTGGTGAACGAAGCGCCGGCCGTGCTTGCCTCCCTTGAGGCCGGTCGTATCTCGGCGCGGCACGCGCAGACGATCATCGACCAACTCAGTGATGTCCCGATCGAAGGGCGGGCGGTGTTCCTCTCGGAAGTCTTACCGGTCGCGGAGGAGTCCACGAACGCGAACCTCCGCAGGCGCGCCCGCGTCCTGCGCGAACGACTCCACCCCGAGTCCATCACCGCCCGAGCGATCCGCTCCGAGGCCGACCGCCGCGTCGAGTTCGAACCCGCAGCGGATGGTATGGCCTGGGTGCATCTCTTCACCACGGCCCCGATCGCGCAGGGCATCGTCGAGCGGATTGAGGCGGCCGCCGCCGAGTCACGCCAAGCGGGCGACATCCGCACCTGCGCACAATTGCAGGCCGACGCACTCGCGGCGCTCGCGCTCACCGGCGTCACACCGGACGACGTCATGTCGAGCCCGGTGCTCCCGCACCCGATCGAGGTCCAGGAGCACATCAAGCCGACCGTGCAGATCACGGTCCCGGCACTGAGCATGGCCGGTGTCTCAGACGCCCCGGCCACCCTCGACGGCTACGGGCCCATCGACCCCGAGACCGCCGCACGCATCGCGGTGAACGCTCCGAGCTTCACCCGGATCCTGGTCCAGCCGGAAACGGGTGCGGTTCTGTCCGTCGGGCGGCATCAATACCGCGTTCCGGCCGACCTCCAACGGGCAGTGCGGTTGCGGGACGGCACTTGTCGGGCACCTGGCTGCGGGAGACGGGCCCGGGCTTGCGAACTCGATCATTCCGTCGCCTGGGAACACGGAGGCACGACAGATGTGGGGAACCTCGCGTTCCTGTGTCGACATCACCACCGCCTGAAGCACCTCCCCGGGTGGAACCTCGACCACGGACCGGGTGGGGTCCTCGAGTGGACGACACCTGACGGCAAGCAGTACCGGACGGAACCGGACCCCGCACCGTTCTGACCCCCGCCGGTCCCTGAGCTGCGCCGCACTTCGACAGGCTCAGTGACCGGGTGTGGGTGAGTCCGGAAGGCTCTGGTCCCTGAGCTTGTCGAAGGGCAGCCGGGTCGCGCCGGCTCAGCGACCGGGCGAGGCGTGCCTGGGTGTTCCGGGCCCGTGAGCCTGTCGAAGGGCGCTCGGGCGTGGCACTCCCGAGTGGCTGCACGGCCTGAGAGGTTCGTGGCAGGCCGCGCAAGCGGTCGAGCCCGGCATGCACCCGCCCCTACGCTGGACGCTTGCGCCGTACGGCATCGGTCGGCGGAGGAACACATGGTGCACGACCGACTCGAGGAGGCATGGATGTTCGTTTGGCAGAGCTGGTGGGGTGTCGCCGCAGCGGCCGGGATAGCGCTGATCGCAGCGCTCGTCGTCATCGTGATCGTGTCGGTCTCCTTCCGGATGGCGGCGCGACGGAGCGAGTGGCCGGGAGCGCTCGCCGGGAGTGCCCGTCACCCCTTCCGGGCCCTCGTGATCCTGGTCGCCGTGTGGCCCGCGGTTGCGGCGACGCTTCCCGATGAGACCGCCCGTGGGTTCATCGACCAGACCTTCCGGATCGCGGTCATCGCCGCGGCCACATGGCTGGTCGCCGCACTGCTCGCCTTCGTCATCGGGCTCGGTCAGGCGCGGTACCGCATCGACGTCCCGAACAACAAGGTCGCCCGCCGCATGCAGACGCAGCTCGCGCTCGTCCGTCGCTTGGCGATCGCGGTCGTCGTCATCGTGGGTGTCGCCTCGATCCTCCTGACGTTCCCCGGCGTCCAGGGCGTCGGAGCGAGCGTGCTGGCCTCCGCCGGTGTCGTGAGCATCGTCGCCGGCCTCGCCGCGCAATCCGTCCTCGGGAACGTCTTCGCCGGGATCCAGCTCGCCTTCAGTGACGCGATCCGCGTCGACGACGTCGTCATCGTCGAGGGGGAGTGGGGCCGGATCGAGGAGATCACCCTCACCTACGTCGTCGTCGGCATCTGGGACGACCGCCGCATGGTGCTCCCCTCCACCTATTTCACCTCCACGCCCTTCCAGAACTGGACGCGGAACACGAGCGAGCTGCTCGGATCGGTCGAGTTCGACCTCGACTGGTGGGTGAGCCCCGCGGTCATGCGGACCGAGCTGGAGCGCATCCTCGACCGCACCGACCTCTGGGACGGCCGGGCGCAGGTGCTGCAGGTCACGGACGCCGTCGGCGGCTACGTGCGCATCCGCATCCTCGTCACCGCGGTGGACGCACCGACCCTCTTCGACCTCCGGTGCCTCGTGCGCGAGCAGATGGTCGAGTGGATCCTGGCGCAGAACCCGTCGGCGATCCCGCGCAACCGGGTGCAGATGGTCGAGCAGGAGCCTCGTCCGGAGCCGAAGCGCGGCGGTCCGGTGACCGAGCCGGTCGGGCTGTTCAGCGGCAGTGCCGAGGCCGAACAGCGCGCGAGCCTCTTCACGTCGTCGATCACCCTGCCCGACCTGGACGACGAACCCGAACGCTGACCGTCGCGCGGCCGGACGCGTGTGCACCGAATCGTTGTCGTTCCGGCGATCCTGTATGCGCTTCCCATCGCTACCATCAAGGGAACCTCGCCGGGTGACCTGCCGGCGGGCCGTCGGCGCTGCTGCCGACGTGAACGGACGGCGCCGGCCCGAACCCCGGCGACGGCATGCGAAGGAGACCGCGCGTGAACGACGACACCCTCTTCCTCACCGATGAGGACACCGCCGTCCCCGGCGAACGCCCGGAGCAGCGTCTCGAACGACGCTCCGCGTCCGTTCTGAAGCACCGACTCCTCGAGCAGGAACGCAAGCAGTTCGAGGAGTCCCTCGCCTCGGCGAAGACGGACGGCGCCCTCGAACGCGCAGCGGCCCTCATCGTCTCCGCCCGGCGACGCTTCCTCATCGGGGCGTCGAAGTCGTTCACCTACGCGTCGCTCCTCGCCGCGGACCTCAGTTACGGCCTCGCGAACGTCACACTCATCGACGGCACCATCGTGCGTCCCCTCGACGTCCTCAGCGACGTGCGGACGAGTGACGTCATGATCGCCGTGTCACTGCAGCGGTACCGGAAGTACACGATCGACTCCGTCGTCCCGTTCGCCGAGGCGGGAGGCAGTCTCGTACTCATCACCGACGCGCCGGACGCCCCGCTGACCCCGTACGCCGACGAGACGATCGTGCTCGGCCGTGCCGAGGACGGGCACCCGAGTTCCTCGATCGGGATCGCGCTCACCCTGCACGTCCTCGCCACGCTCACGACGGCCAGCGCCAAGGGCGCCGGCCGACGGGCGGTGGAGCGGGAGCGCCTCGCCGAGACGCTCGGGGTCTACGTCTCCGACGAAGACTGAGCGCGGACCGGGCTCAGCTTCCCGAACCCTTCCCCTCGCGCACGATCGACAAGGGTTCCGTGATGTCCTCGAGGGACTTCCGCGCGGCGTCGACCCCGAAGATGAGGGCGATCAACCCGCCGAGGATCATCACGCCGGCGCCGACGAAGTAGCCCACGGTGAGCGGCCCGCGGTCGGTGCCGTCGCCGATCAGGATCCCGTACAGCAGGGGCGCGACCGAACCCGCGATCTGTCCGATGGCGAAGAAATAGCCGATCACCTGGCTGCGGAGCTCGAGCGGGAAGATCTCGCTCACGGTCAGGTAGGCGCTGGACGCGCCGGCGGAGGCGAAGAAGAACGAGACGCACCAGAAGATCGTCTGCGTCGTCGCGTCGAGCGCACCGGCGTTGAAGAGCACCGCAGACACGGCCAGGACCGCCCCCGAGACCCCGTAGGTGAGGAAGATCATCTGGCGACGACCCCAGGTGTCGAACAGCCTGCCGAGGAGGAGCGGGCCGAGCAGGTTGCCGATCGCGAAGGGGAAGAAGTAGTACTGCGTCGACGAGGGGCTCGTGCCGTAGAAGTTCTGCAGCACGAGCGCGTAGGTGAAGAAGATCGCGTTGTACAGGAACGACTGCGTGATCATCATCGCGAGGCCGACGAAGGTGCGCTTCGGGTACTTCGAGAAGAGGACGCCGAAGATGGTCCGGATCGGGATGTGGCCCTGAGCCTGCACCGTGAGCGCCTTCGACTCGTCGACCGGCTCGATCGTCCCACCCTGCCTGCGGACGGTCGCCTCGATGTCGTCGACCGTGGCCTCGGCCTCCTGTTCCCGACCGTGCGTCATGAGCCACCGCGGACTCTCGGGGATGTGGCGTCGCAGGAAGATGATGGCGAGGCCGAGGACCGGCCCGATGAAGAACCCGATGCGCCAGCCGACGTCCTCCGCGAAGTAGTCGGTGTTCAGCAGGAAGAGGTTCGCGGCCGATCCGAGGGCGGCGCCGCCCCAGTAGGTGCCGTTGATGGCGATGTCGACGTGTCCGCGGTACTTGGACGGGATGAGCTCGTCGATGGCCGAGTTGATCGCCGCGTACTCGCCGCCGATGCCCATGCCGGCGAAGAACCGGAAGATGGCGAGGAACCAGAACGTGGGGGACAGGCCGGCGATGCCACTCGCGACGAGGTAGATCGCGAGGGTCAGGATGAAGAGCTTCTTGCGGCCGAGGCGGTCCGCCATGCGGCCGAAGACGAGCGCTCCCGTCACCTGGCCGAGCAGGTAGATCGTCCCGAGGAGGCCGACGTCCGCCGCCGACAGCCCCAACGACTTCTGGAATCCGGCGGAGGCGACGATCTGGATCTCGAGGCCGTCGAGCACCCACGAGAAGCCGAGACCGACGACGATCATCCAGTGGAACCGGGTCCACGGCAGTCGGTCCATCCTGGCAGGGACGAGGCTCCGCACCGGGGCCGGCTGCCCGGAGGTCGACGTGTTCGACATGGAATGACTCCTTCCACGGCCGTCCCGTCGACGGTCGATCCGGGAGATGACGCTACTCCCGCGGCGGGCATCGGACGTCGCCGATCGGTGCCCCTTGACTTCGTCCTGGCGGAGGAGCACCCTACGCCCGGCACCCCGTGCGATGGCGCCCGGTGGCGCGGAATGGTCGTACGCTCGAAGCGCGACGAGATCGCGGACGGCTGCCGAGGGCCGTCGAGGAGGAGGCGGCATGCACCTGGTCGAGGACAGCACCGAGACGGACATCACGCGGGTCTTCCAGGACCGGATCACCTCCGGCGTCGCCCCGGGATCCTACGTCGCCGTGTTCGACCGCGAGCGGGTCCGGTTCGAGCAGGGGTTCGGCGGAGTCACCGTGGGCGGTCCGGTGCCCGACGCCGACACGCTGTTCCGCATCGCCTCCTGCACGAAGAGCTTCACCGCCGCCGTGCTCCTCATCCTCCGCGACGCCGGCCGCCTCGACCTGGACGCGCCAGTGGACGGGTTCGTGCCGGAGTTCGCGCCGGTGCTCCCTGACGGCATCGCCGTCCGTCCGACCGTACGGATGCTCCTGACGATGTCGGGTGGGCTCGGAACGGACGATCCGTGGGGTGACCGCCAGGAGTCGATCACCGTGGACGAGTTCCGGCGGCTGCTCGTGCGCGGCGTCCGATGCGTCACGACGCCCGGGACGGCCTTCTCCTACTCGAACCTCGGCTACGCGTTGCTCGGGCAGGTCATCGAGCGTGTGACCGGTGGCTCCTACATCGACGCGGTGACCTCACTCCTGCTGGAGCCGCTCGGGCTCGGCGCCGTGTTCGAGCGACCCGAGGGCGACGGGGTGGTCACGGCGACCGGTCATCGTGTCCGCCGCGAACGGGCCGTCGATGAAGACGGCCGATTCGTCGAGGTCCCGTTCTCCGGGCCCGGGGTCTTCTCCTCGATCGGCGGGCTCTTCGCCTCGGCCTCCACCCTGATCGGATGGGGACGCTGGCTCGACGGCGCGTGGACCGGGGACGAGACCGGACCGCTGTCGAGCGCCAGCCGCCGCGAGATGCAGCAGCTGCACCGGCTGGCTCCGTCGCGGCCCACCCTCGACGGCGTGCCGCCGAGACTGGCGCTCGGCTACGGTTTCGGCCTCTTCGTCGAGGAGGACGCCGACCTCGGGACGCTCGTCTCGCACTCGGGCGGCTACCCCGGCTACAGTGCCCACATGCGGTGGCACCCGACATCGGGGTTCGGCGTCGTCGCCTTCGAGAACGCCGGCTACGCGGCCGTGGCGAAGCCCGCCGAACAGGCCTTGCGGCTGGCGATCGCGGGAGCCCAGGCCTCCGGCGAGCTGCTGGAACCGGCGATCCGCCCCTGGCCGGAGACCCTCGTGGCGTCCATGACCGCGACCGGGCTGCTGTCGCATTGGGACGACCGCGTCGCCGCGTCGCTGTTCGCCGAGAACGTCGCCCTCGACCGACCGCTGGACGAGCGACGCGAGGCGGTCGACGCCGCTGTCACCGCCGTCGGTGGCATCGCCGAGGTGGCTTCGGGACGTGCGACGCCGATCTGCGATTCGCCGGACCACCTGGTCTGGTTCGTCGAGGGGACGGAGGGCCGCCTCCGCCTGGAGGTCCGGATGACACCCGTGCTCCCGCTCCGGGTCCAGACCTTCACGGTGACGGTCGACGACCAGGGCGAGTGAACGCCGAACGCCGGCAGCTGAGGCTCAACTACCGGCGTTCAGGTGGAACAGGGTGGTTCGGTTCAGCCGATCGAGTCGTCGTCACCGTTGCCGTTGCGGTTCGTCGGGGAGATGTCCTCCGTCGACTCGACGTACTCGTAGTCGGTCGTCGTCGGGCCGTCGTGGTCGCCGGTGTTCGTCGCTTCGCCGACGGGACGGTAGATGAGCTGGCCTTCGCCGTAGGGCAGGACGAGCTCGCCGTCCTGACCGTCTTCGAGCGGGATGATCTCGCTGTCGAGCGGGCCGCCGGTGAGTTTCGCAAGAGTCTGTGACATGTCGCCAGCCTAGCCCCGACGACTGTCAGAGTGCTGCGATGGTCCAGGACACCCGGTGTGGTGTATTGGGAGCCAGGACGACGAGGTCGGTCCCGGTCGAGAAGGCGTCGGGTGGGCAGGTCATCGGTTCGACGGCGAGCCCCAGTCGGTTGAGCTCCGCGACGGGCTGATCGGCCGTGTGCACCTGGACCCAGGGCAGACCGTCACCCCAGTGCATGGCGACGCCGCTGCCGGAGGGCGTCGTCACCCGCACCGTGACCCGGCCGTCGACGTCGCGATCGAGCGCCGTGTACGCGTGGTCGATGAAGGTGTCGCCGATGACCCGGGGCGCGCGGAAGTCGAAGTGCTCCGTCGCCTCCGTGTCGACCCGCTCCAGCGAGACCGGGATGAGCCGGTCCGGTGTGACGGTGAGCACCTCGGCGGCGGGCAGTTCGAGCGTCCAGTCGTCGACGTGGCCCTCACCCGCGACGAGGTACGGGTGCGGTCCGGTGCCGTAGGGCGCGTCGACGTCACCGAGGTTCAGCGCCTCGACGTCGGTGTGGAGTCCGTCGTCGTCGAGCGTGTGGGTCGCGGTGACCTGGACACGGAACGGATAGCCCTCCTGCGCCTCGATGACCACGCGGAACGCAGCCGACGCGGCGCTCGACGACACGAGGTCCCACTCCGACCAGGCGGCGAGCCCGTGGAGGGCGTGGCCGCGAGCGGGTTCCGTGAGTGCGAGCTGGTGGTCGATCCCCGCGAAGGTGTACCGGCCGTCGACGACGCGGTTGGGCCACGGGGCGAGCATCGCACCGCGGAACGCCGGACGGACCTCCTCGGCGTCGAACGGGACCACGAGGTCTCGGCCGTCGTGCCGCAGGAACCGCAGCGAGGCGCCGACCGAGGCGATCGACGCGGTGTACGCACCGTGCTCGAGATCGACCCGTCGTCCCGAGATCGGACGTCGGTCGACGGAGGCGGACGGGGACACGGCGCTGGTGGATTCGGTCACGGCCCCATTCTGTCGCATCGAAGCCGACCGACCCGGCCGACTGGCGGTGCGGGTCGGGCGGTGGGACGCGGCTCAGTCGAGCGGGCGGCCGCGCATGTCCGAGAGGAACAGTGCGGCGACCGCGGCGACGACGAAGAAGGCGGCGAACACGGAGAAGAGCAGGGCCTGTCCTGCGAGGAGGAGCACCGGAACCGACAGCGGGGCGATGATCGAGGCGATGCGGCCGATACCGGCGGCCCACCCGGCCCCGGTCGCACGGAGCGCCGTCGGATACAGCTCCGGGGTCGTCGCGTACAGGGCGCCCCAGGCGCCGAGGTTGCAGAAGGACAGACACATGCCGAACACGATGATCATCGGTTCGGTCGTCGCCGTGCCGAACAGGACCGCCGACACCGCGGAGCCCGCCAGGAAGGTCGCGAGGGTCTGCTTCCGGCCCCAGGCCTCGATCAACCACGCCGAGACGGCGTAGCCCGGGATCTGGGCGAGGGTGATGATCAGGGTGAAACCGAAGGACCGGACGAGGGAGAACCCGGAGTCGACGAGGATCGTCGGGATCCAGATGAACGCGCCGTAGTAGGAGAAGTTGACGCAGAACCACACGATCCAGAGCGAACCGGTGTCGCGGCGGTGCGTGGCCACCCACAGTCCACGGAGGCGCTCGCCGGCGGAGGGGCCGGTGCTGACAGGGGTGTCGGTGGTGGTCTCATCAGCGGTCTCCGGGTGGGCGACGCCGGCCGATGCCTCGAACTCGCGGACGACCGCTTCTGCCTCGCGGTGGCGCCCACGCGACTCGAGGAAGCGCACCGACTCCGGGAGACGCGTCCGCACGATGGCCGCGTAGACCGCGGGCAATGCACCGATGGCGAGCGCCCAGCGCCACCCGTCGTCGCTCGTCGGCACGACCAGGTAGCCGATGAGGGCGGCGGCGATCCACCCGACGGCCCAGAACGCCTCGAGGAACACGATGATCCGCCCGCGGATCCGTGGCGGGGCGAACTCGCTCATGAGGGTCGAGGCGACGGGCAGCTCGGCGCCGAGTCCGAGGCCGACGATGAACCGCAGCACGATGAGCACGCCGAGTCCCCAGGCGAGGGCCGACGCGCCCGTCGCGATGCCGAACACGAGCAGGGTGATCGCGAAGACGTGGCGTCGACCGACCCGGTCGGCGAGCAGACCGCCGAGCGTCGCACCGATGGCCATGCCGAGGAACCCGGCTGAGGCGATCCAGGAGAGCTCGGTGTTGCCGAGCTGCCACTGGACGGCGAGCTGGGCGAGCACGAAGGACACGAGTCCGACGTCCATGGCGTCGAGGGCCCAGCCGACGCCGGAACCGACGAGCAGTCGCCCGTGGGCCTTGGTGAACGGGAGCGCGTCGAGGCGCTCGCTGCGGGTGCGGGGTGTGGTGGGGGCGGTGGACACGTCACCATTCTGGTGCAGGATGTGCCCACCGGCGTCGGTCCGTCGCAGATAGGCTGACGGCACGAACTGCAGGCGCGCGGCCGGGCAGTTCACCCGCTCCGCCCGCCGTTCCGTCGAAAGGCCACTCCCGTGACCGATGCACCGCCTCCCGACCCGCAGCAGCCTGACGGCCGCCCGCCGCAGTGGCCGACGGGTCAGCAGCCGCAGCAGCCGTATGGTCAGCAGCAGCAGCCATACGGCGGGCGACCACAGCAGCCGCCGTACGGGCAGGGATCGCAGCAGCAGAACCCGTACGGCCAGCAGCAGAACCCGTACCAGCAGAACCCGTATGGCGGGCAGCAGAACCCGTACCAGCAGAACCCGTATGGCGGGCAGCAGAACCCGTACCAG